>CAWGTN010000004.1:0-64359 GCA_963825525.1 uncultured Chloroflexia bacterium | reverse complement strand
GGACCTCCTCCCTAACGCCGAGCCCATCAAACGGCAGCGCGAGTATCGGTGGCGTCGGTTAAAGAGTCAATACCTTCTTGACGGCTCACGGAGTATCGAGGCCCGATGGATCCCGGTGAAGCTCGGGCGGGTCATCTTCCCCCTCCGCGCCCCCGGGCTCAGTACGTCGGCGGCTATGGTTCCAAGTCGGTCGTCGCCGGGGATCCGACCGGCTTGTTTCGTCCCGGCAAACGAGATGTCTAGGAGCGGACGACCAGGCTGCCGAGCCTCGGAGCCGCGTGCACCTTCACCTTGGCTTGAGGGTACGAATGGGGGTACGGCGGCAACAAGAAGCCCCGATTCGTGCTCAGAATCGGGGCTTGATGAGACTTGGTACCGCATACCGGATTCGAACCGGTGATCTCCGCCTTGAGAGGGCGGTGTCCTGGGCCTCTAGACGAATGCGGCATGGTCGGTCGAGGTCGTAACCCGAGTCTACCAAGAGCCTTCGAGCCGATGCAAACGACCGACCGGGGACGCTAGCATCCGCCGATGAAGATCACCTCCTCGGCCGTGAGCCTCAACGTCGCCGACGAACAGGCGTCGGCCGCATTTCTGCGCGACCACTTCGGATACGCCGAGGAGATGAGCGCCGATGGCTTCGTCTCGCTCAGCCGCCCGGACGCCGGATTCAACATCATCTACCTTCGCACGGGCCTCGCCACCTTCAAGCCGGCCAGCATGGCCGGTCATCATGCCGATGGACTGCTGCTCGTGTTCGTGGTCGACGACGTGGACGCCGAGGCGGATCGGCTGGCCAGCGCAGGGGTGGCGTTCACCACGCCGCTCGAGACCGAGCCGTGGGGCGAGCGCTACTTCCAGGTCACCGATCCCAACGGCGTCGTCATCCAGCTCGTGCAGTGGATGACCGAGGCGGGCTGACCTCGGACGGGCCTAGCGACGCGCACCCACCGGCGATCCCGCACCGGCCGCGCCGGCCATGGCGTGCCGATGCTCCTCGAGCCAGCCGAGCACGCTCTGCGCGACCTCGGGCCACGTACGCGCACCCATCGCGAGGCCGAAGTGACTGGCCGAAGGAAAGTATTCGTAGCTCGCGCCGATGAGATCCGCCGTGTGGCGTGCCTCGTTCGGATGAATCACCTCGTCCAAGCCTGCGCCGATGACCAGGCTCGGGATATCGGCGAAGCGTGAGGCGTCGATCGGCACGCCGTTCATCCGCTCGCGCCGCGCGCGGCCGGACTCCTTGGCGCCGATGAGCAGCTCGCTCATCTTCTCGATCTCGTCGTCCTCCATGTCGGGCATCCGCTCGCGCAGCTCGTCGCGCGACCCGGTCCAGCCCCACCAGGCGGCGTCGTAGATGGCCGGGACGGCGCGCAGCTCGTGCTCCTCCGGGCGTCGCGGCAGCGCCGCGGCCGGCGGCGACGGGGCCAGCAAGACGAGTCCGAGCACCGGGTGTCGTTCGGCGTACATCATCGCCGCCAGCGCGCCGATCCCCCAGCCGATGACCACCGTCGGGCGCCCGATCTGCCGCAGCGCCACGCCGATGTCATCGGCATAGTCGCGCATCGTGGTGTCGTCGAGCTCCGCGGTATCGGAGGTGAAGTGCCCGCGCAGGTTGACGGCGTGCGCCTCCCAGCCTCGCTCGGCCAGGAACGCCGCGATCTCGGTCCACAGCCACGAGCCGGTGAGCGCGCCGTGTACGAGGAGCAGCGGGGGCTTGCGGCTGCGCCGTTCGGGCTGGTGAGTCTCGACGTGGATGCCCTCGGGCTCGATGAAGACCTCGTCGCGCTTGATCGCCTGCACCATGGGTGGCTTGTCAGTCCTCCAGGGGGTTGAAGACCATGCCGGTCAGCAGCTTGGGATAGAAATACGTCGACTTCTGGGGCATCACGTCCCCCGCCGCGGCGACATCGGCCAGCTGGTCCATCCGCGTCGGGCGAACGAGGATCGCGGCAGCCGCGTCGCCGCTCGCCACGCGCTCCCGCGCGTCGGCCTCGTCCCTAGTGTAGGTGAGGCTCGTGCCCTCGGCGACATCGACCGCGGTGATGCCCAGCCGATCGTCCAGCAGCGCCACGTGCAGCGCCGCAAGGTCCAGCGCCCGAACCGCGCTGCTCATGCGCTCGCGCCGCAGGCGGTCGGCGATCCCATCCGGGTCCCCGACCAGCAGGTAGCCCTCGCCATCGGGCAGGATCAGGCCGAAGGTCGGCTCCTCGGCATGGCGCCGCTCGTCGAGCATGTCGGCCAGCGCGTCCGGCGCGACCGGGATGCTCGAGAAGAGCACGTCGTTGCCATCGACCAGCGTGCGCAGCGCATCGGCATCGGCATGGCGGAGGACCCGATGGGTGGGCCGGATCTCGAGCTCGGTTGCCTCGGCGTTGACCAGCATCATCATGATCCAGTCGGCGCCGAGAGCCCCGGGCGCTGCACCGCTGAACCGCGGATCGCGGCGCACCAACGCCTGGTACGCGAGGGCGGTCTCATAGCGGTGGTGGCCATCGGCGATGAACAGCGTCTGCCGCCCGAGGTGGCTGAGCAGCCGATCATCGGCTTCGATGGCGACCAGCTGGTGGATGAGCCCGTCGTCATCGCGGGCGCGCCACTCATCGGTCCAGGCGCGGCTCATGATGTGCCGATGCCGCTCCGATCGATCGAAATAGACCGACAGGATGGGGCTCAGCTGGGTGTGCGTCGCCTCGAGCAGGGCCAGCCGATCCGCCTTCGGGCCGGGCATCGTGTGCTCGTGCGGACGGATCCCGTCGCCCCACGGCTCGAGCAGCACCCGGACCACGATTCCTTCCACGATCGTCTCGTCCGGAGCCGATGCCGTCCCGTGGCGGTAGTAATACGCGGCGGGCTCCGTCGCGCCGCTCGAGCGTCCCATCCTCGATCCAAGCGGCCAGCGCCGCCGATGCCGCCGCGTGCGGATCGGCCTCCGCGCTGTACTCGAGCCTGACGGCGTTCCGCGGGTGACGGGCGAGGAGCTCGGTACGCCGAGCGTCGCTGATGACGTCGTATGGCGGGCAGGCGAGATCCGTCAGGTCGGCGACGCGCGTGGGGGCGGCGTCGGCGTCATCGGCCAGGGCCACACGGGCCGGCGGCTGACCTTCACCGAACCGCGCCAGGGAGTAGTGAAGGCCGCGGAACGGCGAGATTCGGGGCATGGGTGGCAAGGATAGCGGCACTCACGCAGTGCCGATATTTCGGCGCACCGCCCTCACAACCCCCGGAGGACCTGCGCGGCTTGGCCCCTGACCTCGGCTCGGCGATCCCTCGAGGCGCGCTCCAGCAGCTCAACCCCTCCGGCCGGCATCTCCGCTGCATCCCCCGCCTTCCCCACGTTCCCGAGCGCCGCAACCGCGTTCCGCAGCAGCCGATGCCGCCCGGCGCGCGTGAGCGCGGTTGCCCCGAGCGCCCGACCAAAGGCACGCGAGCCCATCGGCAGCAGCCATTCGATCAGCGGCAGCAGCGGCACCTCGAGCGGGCCGGAGTCGTCGGCATCGGCGTTGACCGGGCAGACCTCCTGGCACACATCGCAGCCGAAGATCCAGTCACCGAGCGCGGCGGCCTCCCAGGCCTCCAGAACACCAGGATGCTCGATCGTCAGGTAGCTGATGCAGCGCCGCGCGTCGATCGTCTGCGGGGCAACCAGCGCGCCGGTTGGGCAGCCGGTCAGGCAGCGCGTGCATCCTCCACAGTTCGTCCGGATCGGCGCATCCGCCGGCAGCTCCGCGCTCGTGAGCAATGCTCCGAGGAAGACCCATGACCCCGCGCGCTGGTGCGTGAGCAGGTTCGTGTTCTTGCCGATCCATCCGATCCCCGCCCGGGCCGCCAGCCCGCGCTCCGCCAGCGGCCGATCGTCCACGTACGCCACCTCCCCGCCGGCGACGCCCGCCTCACGCAGGTCCGCCGCCAGGGCTTCGAGTCGGAGCCGAAGGGCCGCGTGATAGTCGGTTCCCATCGCGTACCGCGCGATACGGCCACGTGGGCCTGCCGGTTGACCGGCCAGCACGGGTGCCAGCGCGATGCGCAGCGCGTCAGGCGCCGGATCCCACGCCTCCCGGTCTCGGCCGGCGTACGGCGCCGCCACGACCACCACCGATCGAGCCGATGGCTCGAGAGCCCGCGGGTCCGTGGCCAGCGCGGGACGTTCGCCGCCCATCCAGCCCATGCGGCCCATCCTTCCGGCGGCGACGCTCTCGTCCATCCGTCGCCGATCCTCGGGCAGCGGTTCGGCGCTCGTCACACCGACCAGCTCGAGCCCGTGCGCGGCGGCGAGCTCGGCCAGCCGATCCCGTTTCACCCGGGGCGGTTCCGCATGACGAACGGCGGTGGCTCGCCGGTGGGCTCGACGCCGGGCAGCGGCAGCGGCATCGTCACCCGCGGAATGCGGAATCCGAACACCGAGCCCCGGCCGGCCTCGAGATTGGGCGCCACCCAGATCCGACCGCCGTGCGCGTCGATGATGGCTCGGCTGATGTATAGCCCCAGTCCAAGGCCGCCGAATCGACGGCGACCGGCATCGTCATCGGCCTGGTAGAAGCGCTCGAAGACGTTCGCCCGATGCTCGTCGGGGATCCCGACACCGGTGTCGCCGACGGTCACCTCGACGTCGCGACCGCGACCGTCAACGTTGACGGTGATCGGCCCGCCTTCCGGCGAATACTTCACCGCGTTCTCGAGCAGGTTGCTCAGGACCTGGTCGACCCGATCGCGATCCGCGTGGACCACAAGCGAGTCGGGAGCATGCAGCGTGATCTCGCGGTCCGAGTGCTCGCGCTCGACCCGGTTGACGGCATCCCGGATCTGCTCGGCAAGGTCGAAGTCCATGGTCTCGATGCTCACCACGCCGCGTCGATCGATGCGGCTCACGTCCAGCAGGTCATCCACCAGGCGTCGCATGCGCCCGACCTGGGAGCGGATGACGCGCAGGTGCGCCATCTCCTTGCTCTCGCCGTTGCGATCGGTGCGGAGGCGACTCTCGAGCAGCTGCGAGTAGCCCTGGATGCTGGTGAGCGGCGTGCGCAGCTCGTGGCTGACGATCGACAGGAAATCATCCTTGATGCGCTGTGCCGCGCGTTCTCGTGCCATTCGCTCCTGGAGGTCCGACCACAGCTGGGCGTTCTGGAGGGCCGGTCCCGCCCGCTCGGCGAGCGCCTCGGCCCACCGATGGAGGCCGGCACCCGCTCCGGCGTCGCCCTGCCCGGCCGTGGCGAGCACGCCCTGCAGTCGGCCGCCGGCCAGGATCGGCACCGCCAGCACCCAAGCCAGCTCGAGCGCCGCCATGCCGTCGGGATCGCCCGCCGCCGAGTCCGGCCGCCTGGCCTCGACGCTGGCGGCGGTGGCAGCCGCCGACCCGATGATCCCCTCGCCGATGCGCGGCGGCCTCGACGCGAGCTGGTCCCGCCAGCGGTCCGCCAGCTCGACATCCCGGCCACGAGCCGCGATCGGCAACAGCCGACGCTCGTCCCCCTCGGCGGCAAGCAGCACGGTGGCATCGCCGAGCAGCGGCGCCGCGCCCTCCGTGATCGCCTCGGCCGTGGTCCCCCGATCCAGCGAGGAAGCGAAGTCGCGTCCGAGCCGGCTCAGGAGCTCGCGTTCACGCGCCAGCTCGGAGTCCCGCTGATCCTCGACCAGCTGCTGCTGGAGCTCGGCATTCTCGACGGCCCGCTCGATCACCACGCGGCTGAACAGACCCGCCACCACGCCGACGCCCACGAGGTACGCGATCCGAACCTGCAGCACCTGGAGGGACGCCTCGTCCGGCTGCATGGTGAACACCACCGCGGCGTACAGGCCGCTCATCACGATCGACGACCAGATCGATGCCCCCAGGCCGAAGCGCAGGGCAGCCCCCAGGATGACGAGGCCGTAGAACAGGTACGCGTCGATCGCGTTCCCGGCCAGGTACACGACCACGGTCACCGCCGCCATGTCCAACGCGGTGGTCACGATGCCGACCTCGCGCGCCGGGAAGCGTGAGAGGAGCGCCGGAACCGCCAGTGTCGAAAGGCCGATCAAGCCGAGGACGCCGAGCAGAGCCGGACGCAGGGTCAGCAGCGGGGTGTAGACCAGCACGACGAGACCGGCGATGAGCACCAGGCCGAGGCGCACCCACGCCAATTGGCGCTCCTGGGTGCGCATCTGATCCTCGAGATGGCGCTCGAGCTCGTGACGACCGTCGGAGATCGAAACATCCATGGGCTGATTCGCACTCTAGCATCGGGCGGTCCGCGTCCCGTACACTCCGCCGCGTCGAGAGCAGCCGCCAACGTGCAACTCAAATGCCCGTCCCGGCGTCTACTGGTGACCTGCTCACCCTGGCGACCCGACCGCACAGAGGGGACGATGATCAACCAGACCGCCATCTCGCGAGATCGCCGTGTCGCGATGTCGCTCGTGGCCGGCCTGTTCCTGGCGCTGGCACTCCTTGTTCCGGCCCTACCGGTCCATGCCGCCAGCTCCGTCAAGCTCGAAGCCAGCGCGCTTGTCGGCGGGCGCTATGCCGTCGGTGGCTGGATGGCCATCTCGGCAACGCTCGTCAATGAGGGCGAGCCGACCGAGGGTGTGGTGACCGCCACGACCGAGGCCGGAACCGTCGAGCGCTACGTCGAGATGCCGGCAGGCGCTCGCAAGGTCGTCATGTTGTACGTCCAGCCCGAGGCATTCCAGCGCCGCATCACCGTCGAGTACCGCGAGCCCAACGGGACGGTCGAGGCCATCGTCGAGACCCGCGTGCTCGAGCAGTCGTCATCGCAGATCGGGGTGGTCGGCGACGGGGCCGGCAACCTTCGACCGCAGCTCTCCCTGCCCGACACCCTCGGCGTGCCGGCACCGCTGGTGTTGACCCTCGCCGACATCCCGGAGCGCCCGGAGCCATTGGCCGGACTGAGCGCCATCGTGTGGGCCGATGACAGCTCGGCGCTCACCGAGGGTCAGCGTCGCAGCATCGAACGCTGGGTCGCCAACGGCGGTCAGCTCGTGGTGGTCGGCGGTCCCGACTGGCAGGCGCGAACCGACGGCTTGGCGGACATCCTGCCCCTCGATGACCTCGTCGCCGTGGACGACGTAGCGATGGCATCGCTGGCCGAGTGGGCCGGCGCCCAGGAAGTGGCTGCTGAAACGGCGACGGTCTCGACGGGCACGCTGAGAGATGGATCGCGAACGTTGTTCAGCGCCGAGGACGGGACGGTCATCGGCTCCATGCGCGGCGTCGGTGGTGGCCGGGTGATCCTGCTGGGTGCGGACCTTGCGACCGCCGACTATCGCGGCTGGGAAGGCGCCACGTCACTGTGGGCCAGACTGCTTCCCTCGAACGCTGCCCTGGAGCAGTTCTTCGGCGGCTTCCCCGCCCGCGAGGAGATGCAGAACGCCATGGGCAACGCCCTTGGCAACCTGCCCTCGCTCGAGGTTCCGCCCGCCGAGCTCCTGCTCGGCGTCATCGTCGCCTACATCCTGCTCATCGGGCCGGTGAGCTACATCGTCCTGCGACGCATGGACCGCCGCGAGCTGGCATGGATCACGGCACCGGCTCTGGTCATCGTCTTCACGGCCGGATCGTTCGGCATCGGCAATGCCATGAAGGGCACGAACGTGATCGTCAACAAGATCTCGATCATCCGATCGAGCGGCGTGGACGGGACCGCCACGGCGGAGACCTACGCCGGCATTTTCTCGCCCGATCGAGCGACCTACAACGTCACAGCCGAAGCCGATGCGCTCATGGCGCGGCTCGGCCGCCTGGACTTCAACGGCCGGCCGGCGGCGTCCGACGTCGTCATCGAGCTGGGGAATCCGGCTCGTGTCCGCGACCTCGCCATCGGCGTGTTCGGCTTCGAGGCGGTGCGGGCGGACGCGATCGTGGATCACGAGCCCGTCCTCAGCGTCACCTGGCGCAGCGAGGACGGCGACGCCATCGGGACGGCGACCAACGTCAGCGGCGAGGTGGTGCGCGACGTCGCATACATCAGCAGCGGCGGCGGGGACATGATCGAGCGCGAGCTGGCGCCGGGCGCCAGCGTCGACTTTACGCTGGGCGCGAACAATTTCAACGGCTCATCGGCGTCCGACCAGGTCTACGGATTCGGCGGGTTCGACGCCACGAGCGAGCAGCAGCGCCAGATCCTGGTTCGCCGGCAGGTGATCGACGCCCTCGTCGGGTTCGGCGGCTTCGCCCCGGGCATCGATCTCGGCACCGCCAGCGGCCGCGGACCGTACGTCATCGGCTGGACGGATGATCCCGGCCCGCTGTCGGTGGTCGTTGACGATCTGATTGCCCAGGAGTACGCCCAGTCGGTGGAGGTCATCAGCATCCGCCCCAGCCTTGGCCCCGGTGAAGTCGAGGTGAGGCCGAGCCAGATGGCGATCTCCGTCATCGGCACCGAGGGAGAGGCGAATGACGGTGGTGGTGGGATGATGATGCTGGGCGATGGGTCGGTGACGTACAGCATTGCTCTGCCGCTCGAGGCAACCAACATGGCCGTATCAAGCCTCGAAATCCTCGTCGGGCCGGACCCGTCAATCGTCCTCACCGGCCAGGACGGCGGGTTCGGCGGATTCTGGCCGCAGGGATTCACGATCGAGGTCCGCGACCCGGAGACGGGCGCCTGGACCATGCTCGGCGACATCAGCCAGCAGACCCGATTCGAGATCGACGATCCCGCCTCGGCCATGAGCGGCTCCGGTCGCGTCGAGGTCCGGATCACGGGCGTCGCCGCCGATCCGAATTTCGGCCAGCCGGGAGTCTTCGTCAGCGCGACGGCCACAGGGGTGATCAGCGAATGATGACGGCGACCCCGGTCGTGGAGACGCGCGGCCTCGTCAAGCGCTACGGGGATCAGCTCGCGGTGGCGGGCGTCGATCTCGTGGTGGGCCCCGGCGAGATCTATGGGCTGGTCGGCCCGAACGGAGCCGGCAAGACCACGACCATGAAGATCCTCGCCACCCTGCTGGCACCGACGGCGGGAGAGGCGTTCGTCACCGGCATCCCGGTGAATGCCAATCCGCTCGAAGTGCGTCGTCGCATCGGCTACATGCCCGATTTCTACGGCGTCTACGACGACCTGCGCGTCTGGGAGTACCTCGACTTCTTTGCGCGCTGCTACGGCGTGCCGGCGAATCGCCGCCCACTGATGATCAACGAGCTGCTCGAGATCGTGGGGCTCACCGAGAAGCGTGACGGATACGTCGAGAGCATGTCCCGGGGCATGCGCCAGCGCCTGTGCCTGGCCCACACGCTGGTCCACGATCCGGCCCTCCTCATCCTCGACGAGCCCGCGTCCGGACTCGACCCGAGGGCGCGGGTCGAGATGCGCGAGATCCTTCGCGAGCTGCGCTCGATGGGCAAGACGATCCTCGTCAGCAGCCACATCCTTCCCGAGCTCGGCGAGATGTGCACCGGCGTCGCGATCATCGACCGCGGCCGCCTTCTCCGATCCGGAACCATCGGCGAGATCGAGCGCTCCCTGCGGGCGAGCGCGCTCCTGCGGATCGACGTCCTTGGCGACGAGGCCGCCATCACGGCCGCTCGCGAGTGGCTGGGAACCGATTCCCGTATTGCGGACGTCCTCGGTGGGACGGTCGACGCCGACGGGGCCACCAGAATCGAAGCATCGTTCGATGGGCCGATGGACGGCCAGGCGGACTTGCTGCGAGCCATGATCGCGGACGGTCATCGGGTGGTCGGGTTCAGCCAGGCGACGAGCGACCTCGAGGAGATCTTCCTGAAGGTGACCGGTCAGATGGACGAGGAGACGGCGGCATGACGGCAGCGGGAACGGCATTCAGTCGGCCACCGCGCGCCAGCGCCGCTCGCGAGTTCGCATCCGCCGTCGGCACGATCATGGTGAAGGAGCTCCGCTCGCGGATGCGTGGTCGCCGAGCGTTCATCGTGCTCACCGTCTACCTGGCAATCCTGGCGCTCATCACATATGGCGTCTATGTCGTGATCGCGCCGAACGCCCGCGGCTTCGCTGGCGGGTTCGGTGGCTTCGGAGGACAGGCCAACGCCTCCGCCCTCATCGGCCAGACGATCTTCACCCTCCTCTCGATCTTCCAGCTCATCCTCGTCTCATTCATCGCTCCGGCGTTCACTGCCGGCCAGATCAGCCTGGAGCGCGAGAAGCAGACCCTGGACCTCCTCATCAGCACGCCGATGCGTCCGGGGGCCATCGTGCTCGGCAAGCTCGCGGCCGCCCTCGCCTTCGTGGTGCTCATGATCGTGGCCGCGGTGCCGATCACCGCCATCGTGCTCATGTACGGCGGCGCATCGGTCGATGACATCGTGCGTCAGCAGATCGTGCTGCTGGCGACGGCGCTGCTGCTGGGAGCCGTGGGCCTGTTCTTCTCGGCCCTCCTCAAGCGCACGCAAGCGGCCACGGTCCTCACCTTCATCACCATGCTGGCGCTGACCCTCGGCACGACGATGCTGTTCATCTTCTGGACGGTCGTCGCGAACCAGACGGACAACGGCGTCGCCTTCGGGCAGGCGAAACGAGCTCCGGAGCAGCTGATGTACATCAACCCGGGCGTCGCCATGCTCGACGTGGTCGCCAACACCGAGCCGGGAGGCTTCGGTGGCATCACGAGCGTGCTGGCCGAGCTGCGGGGCAGCGCGCCGAACTTCGAGGGAAACGTGGACTGCATCGGCAACGACTGCCGCCCGGTCGATCAGTTCGGCAACCCGATCGGGAACGCCGGGGCGCCAACCAACGGCTACTGGTGGCCGCGGATCACGATCACCTTCATCGTGATCTCCGCCATCCTGACCGTGGGGGCCACGCGCTTCGTGGTTCCACCCGGCATGCGATGGGCCTTCCGCCGGCGACGAATGATCGCCGCACCCAGCGGACCTGCCGCCGATGACGCCGGCTCCGCTCGCGACGAAACCCGAGGACCCGACCGATGCATGACCGAATCGTCGACCGAGCGGTAGCCGAGCGCATCGGGCCCGACGCGCTCGCCCGCCTGCGGCGCCTGCGGCGCCGGTTGTGGTGGCGCCGATCCGTTCGATCCGGCCTCGTGGCGGCGGCCATCGCCGTCCTGGCGATCGCGCTGGTCCAGCTCATCTCGCGCGTGTTTCCGATCGAGGCCACCCGGCCGATCCAGGCAGGCGTGGTCGGCCTTGCGGTCCTCGCCTGGCTTGTCGACTCGTGGCGCCGACGTCCCTCGATCGTGGACGCGGCCCGACGGGCGGACGAGGAGCTGGGCATGCGCCAGCGACTCGGGACGGCGCTCGAGCTTGCTCAACGGGACACGGGCGACGCGCTCGAGGCCCGCCAGCTCGCCGATGCGCGCGCTCGCCTCAACGAGATCGACCTGCGCCGCGCCTTCCGACCGCGGTTCGCCCGAACCCCACTGAGCGTTGCCGGCGTGGGGCTCGTGATGACGCTGCTCCTGGTGGCCTGGCCGAATCCGCAGGATGACCTGCTGGCACAGCGGCGAATCGCACGCGAAGCTGCGGAACGCGTGGCCGAGCGCGTCGAGGAGATTGCCGACGAGGTTGGCGAGGAGAACGTCGAGAATCCCGACCCGCGCCGGGAACAGCTGGAACGGGAGCTCCGGGAGCTTGCGCGGCAGCTCCGCGAATCCGGCGACGATCGCGAGGCAACCCTGGCCCGCATCGGCTCCGTCCAGGAGGAGCTTGCGCGCCAGACCGACCCGCAGGCCGCCGAACAGGATGCGGCGCTGACCCAACTGGCCAGGGCGGTCTCCCAGGCAGCCACCGACGACCCGGACGCGAACCCCGAGGGTGACCCGGAGGAGGCAGCTCGCGACCTCGAAGAGCTCGCCGAGCGCCAGGACGAGCTCTCGGCAGAGGAGGCCGCCGAGCGGGCCGATGCCATGCGCCGCGCCGCGCAGGCGGGGGCCGCATCCCAGCCGGCGGCCGCCAGCGCGCTTGCCGAGGCCGCGGATGCGCTCGAGACGGCCGCGCGAAGCCAGAGCGAGGAGGATCGCCAGGCCGCAACCGATGCCCTCGAGCGAGCCGCAGACGCGCTCCGTGAATCCCAGCGGGATCGTCAGGTCCAGCGCGACCTGGCGCGAGCCCAATCGGCACTCCAGGATGGGGCACGCCAGGTGGCGCGCGCCGGACAGCCAACGGGCGCGAGCACCGGCCAGCCCGGCTCGTCCGGTCAGCCGGGCTCCTCGGGTCAACCCGGCGGTTCGGGACAGCCGGGTGGTTCAGGTCAGCCAGCTGGCTCCGGTCAACCCGGCAGCTCGGGGCAACCCGGCAGCTCCGGTCAGCCCGGTGGGCAACCAGGTGGCCAGCCCGGTGGGCAACCCGGTGGCCAGCCGGGTGGGCAGCCCGGTGGCCAGCCCGGAAGTCAGCCGGGCAGTCAGCCCGGCAACCAGCCGGGAAACGGCGGCCAGCTGGGCGGGGGCGGCGGTACCAACGTGCGGCGCATTCCCGGAGGCGGCCTGCGAACCGGCGGATTCAACGGACCCACGAGCGGAAACCAGGGCTCGGAGACGGACGGTGAGGGCAGCGTGCTCTCAGACTTCGATCGCTTCGGGCGACCCGGCGACCCCGACTTCATCGCCGGCAGCGGAGGCAACGGCGGCACCGATCAGAGCGGCAGTGGTTCAGGCGTCGGCTTCAACAACGACAGCGTGGTGCCGTATCGATCGGTCTTCGACCTGTTCGACAACTACGCGCAGTCCGCGCTGGATCGGCAGCAGGTGCCGATCACCCTCAAGGACTTCGTGCGCGACTACTTCTCCCGCCTCGAACCCACGGACTGAGCAGAGGACCCCATGACCGAGCCGATCTCTCCCGCCGCCCCAGCGGCAACCCCCGAGCTGGCGCCCGAGCAGTTCGCCGAGATGGCGACCCGTATCGAGGCCGAAGTCGGCGGGTTCATCGTCGGGCAGCATCAGCTCGTGCGTCAGACGCTCATCAGCCTGCTGGCCGGTTCGCACGCGCTGCTCGAAGGCGTGCCGGGGCTGGGCAAGACGATGCTGGTGCGGACGATGGCCGACGCTCTCGACCTCGGGTTCAGCCGCATCCAGTTCACCCCGGACCTCATGCCGGCCGACATCGTGGGCACGAACATCATCGTGGAGGAGGGCGGGGAACGCCGGTTCCGCTTCCAGCAGGGACCGATCTTCAGCAATCTCGTGCTGGCAGACGAGATCAACCGCGCGACGCCGAAGACGCAGTCGGCGCTGCTCGAGGCGATGCAGGAGCATCGGGTCACCGTCGCGAAGCAGCAATACACGCTGACCGAGCCGTTCTTCGTGCTGGCGACGCAGAACCCGCTCGAGATGGAAGGGACGTATCCGCTGCCCGAAGCGCAGCTCGACCGCTTCTTCTTCAAGATCGACGTGCCCTTCCCGTCGGAGGACGACCTCATCGCGATCATGGAACGCACGACCGGCGTCGACCAGCCGAAAGTCGGCAAGGCCGCCAGCGGGGCCGATATCGTCGCCATGCAGCGCCTGGCGCGAGATGTACCGATCGCCTCCCACGTCATGGCGTACGCGATTCGGCTACTGCGCGCCACGCATCCGGAAACCGAGCGGGTCCCGGAGATCGTCACGTCGTATGTCCGCTACGGCGGCTCACCGCGCGGTGCGCAGGCCATCGTGCTCGGCGCGAAGATCAACGCCCTGCTCGACGGTCGCTTCAACGTCTCGTACAGCGACGTCCAGTCGGTCGCCCCGCCGGCCCTTCGGCATCGGGTGATCCTGAACTTCGAGGGCGAGGCCGAGGGGATCACCACCGATTCCATCGTGCGCGCGATCATCGCCGAGACGCCCACCGAACCAGCCGAGTAAGCGGCCGATGAGCCGCCTCACATTCCCGCCGACGGGCCCGGCCCGGTGACCGCCTCGCCGCGCGCGCCGTTCTTCGACGAGACATTCCTTCGACGGCTCGAACAGCTCGAGCTGGCGTCGCGCCGCATGACGGCGGGGCGCATGAAAGGTGAGCGTCGCAGCGTCCGCCGTGGCCAGAGCGTCGAGTTCGCCGACTACCGTAACTACGCCCCCGGCGACGACCTTCGCCAGCTCGACTGGAATGCCTATGCCCGGCTCGAGAAGCTGTTCGTCAAGCTCTTCGTCGAGGAGGAGGACGTGACGGTCCACGTCCTGGTGGACGCGTCGCGCTCGATGGACTACGGCGAACCCAACAAGCTCGATGCCGCGCGTCGTGCCGCGGCGGCCCTGGCCTACCTGGGCCTGGCCAGCATGGATCGGGTGAGCGTCGCCTTCCTGGGCGACGGCGGCTCAACCGGCATGCGCCCCATGCGCGGCAAGCGCCGAGCGCTCGAGCTCTTCCGCTTCCTGTCCGAGCCACGGCCCGAGCGCCTCACCGGGCTGGCGTCGGCCGCCCGTGCCTATGCCTCGCGCATGCGGGGCACCGGTCCGCTCATTCTCATCAGCGACCTCATGGACCCGGGATACCTCGAGGCCCTTCGCGACCTGTCGGGAACGCGCTGCCAGGTCTCGGTCCTCCATCTCCTGGCACCTGACGAGCTCGAGCCCAACGTGCCGCCGGACGCCCGGCTGGTGGACCTCGAGACGGCGCAGTCGGTCGAGGTATCGGGCGACGATGACCTCGTCGATCGCTATCGGACGCGGCTGGCGGAGTGGCAGGCCGAGATCTCGTCGTTCGTCAGCCGCCGCGGTGGCGCCTACGTGACGGTGCCCTCCGACCTCGATCTCGCGGATCTCCTGTTCGACGTCCTGCGTCGGCGACGCGTGGTGGAGTGATGATCGTCCCCCTCGCGCTGCTGGGCCTCGTCAGCCTGCCGATCATCGTGGCGTTCTACATGCTGCGCCTCCGACGCCGTGACCTCCCGGTCGGATCCACCTTCCTGTGGCAGCAGCTCATCAGGGACGTGGAGGCCAACGCGCCGTGGCAGCGGCTGCGATTCAGCTGGCTGCTGCTGGTCCAGCTGCTGATCGCCGCCATCGTGGTGCTCGCCGCGGCCCGCCCGTTCAGCGCGGTCGAGTCGGACCTGGCGGCCAACGTCGTGCTCATCGTCGACACCAGCGCCTCCATGGCCACCCGGACTGACGACGAGGATCGCATGGCGCTGGCGCGCGAACGGGCACGGTCGGTCGTGGAGCGCCTGCCGGTCGGCGGCCGAGTCACCGTGGTCTCGGCCTCGGACACGGCGGACGTCCTGGTCAGCGAGACCGATGACACGAACGCCGCACTGGAGGCCATCGATGCCATCACGGCCACCCAGCTGCCCGGCGATCTGACCGATGCGTTCGCCCTGGCATCGGCGCTGGCCCAGCGCGATGCCGACTCGACGGTGGTCGTGGTGACCGATGCGGCCAGCGAGCGCCTTCCCGAGCTCGGAGTCGGCGCGCCAGTGCTGGTCGAGCGCGTTGGTGAGACCGGCGCGAACCAGGCGATTGCCGCGCTCTCCGCCCTCCGACGCTCGGGCGGTGCGCAGCTTGACCTGTTCGTCGCCGTCGCGAATCCCTCGGCGGCGGAGGCCACCCGCAGGCTGGAGGTGTACGCCGACGGCTCCCTGGTCGACGCCCGCGATCTCACGATTCCGGCCGGCCAGCGCTCGGAGGCGCTCGTCGCCACCGTGCCGGGATCGGCCCGCATCATCGAGGCCCGGCTGGCGGGCTCCGATGCCCTGGTCACCGACGATCGAGCACTGGCCATGGTGCCTGCCGACGGAACGATCCGGGCCCTCCTGGTCGGTGGAGGCAACACCTTCCTCGAGAACGCCCTGGCACTGCTCCCCCGCCTCGAGCTGTACGCGGTCGACGAGGATGGCTACGAGGACGCCATCGCCGATGCCGAAGAGGCCGGAACGCCCTACGGACTGGTGGTGTTCGACGGCAGCGTGCCGGCCGAGGCGCCTTCTCTGCCGACGCTGATCATCGATCCGGACTCCGACGGCGTATTCGGAACCGTGGACGGGCGCATCGACAACCCGGTCATCGACCGGGTCGACCCCGAGGATCCGCTCCTGCGCTTCGTCGACCTCTCGACCGTGCACGTCGGCCGCACGAGGGATCTGGCACTTGCCGATGGCATGCGCGCGGTGGTCTCGACGAGTGGCGGCACCCCGATGGTCGCGGTGGGCAACGTCGACGGGATCGCGGATCGGCGTCATCGGCTTTGCGCTCGGGGAGTCGGACCTTCCCCTCCAGATCGCCTTCCCGCTGCTGATGAGCAACATCACCGAGTACCTGCTGCCGGTGGCCGAGGGGATCCTTCCTTCGTCGATGCGCCTCGGCGAGTCGGTGAGCGTGACCATCGACCCACGGATCGACCGCGTCTCGGTATCGACCGTGGGTGCCAGCGGGCTGCCGGGAGCGGGCACCCAGGAGCTCGAGGTCCCGGTGATCGGGGGACGGGCCACGATCCCGGGAGCGCAGGTCGTGGGACTGCGCGAGGTCCGCGCGGTGAGCGAGGAGCCGGAGCTCCAGGGAACGTCGCTGGGCCAGACGGCCATCAACCTGTTCAGCACCGATGAGTCGGACGTCCTGCCCGGAGACGCGCAGCGCATCATGGAGATGGGCCGGGTCAGCTCCACCGACGCGCCCGACGCTCAGCCGACGCGCGCCGAGTGGTGGTGGCCCCTGGCGCTCGCCGCGCTCGCCCTGCTGGCGGTGGAGTGGCTCCTCTTCCATCGCCCGACCCGACGCAGCCTGGCTCGCGCCTTCCGGGGACGCCCGCAGCCGCTCGGGGGCCGATCCCGATGAGCCTCCCGCTGGCGTTCTCCGATCCGATCTGGCTGTGGCTGATCGTGCCGGCCGTTCTGCTCGTGGCGGTCGGCTGGCTCGGGGCATCGCGGACCCTGCCCAGGGGCCGGCGTATTGCCTCGCTCGTCATTCGACTGACGCTCGTCTCGGCCCTCGTGCTGGCGCTGGCAGGCACCCGCCTGGCGCTGCCGTCGGATCGGCTCAGCGTGGTGTACCTCCTGGACGCTTCCGCCTCCATGCTCGATGCCACGAGCGACGAGCTCGTCGAGTGGGCACGGGCCAGCGTCCGCCAGAAGCCCGAGGGCGACACGGCCGGGGTCGTGGTGTTCGGCGCCAACGCCCTGGTTGATCGGCTCCCCTCCGAGCTCGACCAGCTGTCCGACCCCGCCTCCCAGCCGGTTGTCGGCGCGACCGATGTTGCGGCAGCGGTCCGGTTGGCGGCGGCGATCTTCCCGACCGGCTCGCAGCAGCGCATGGTCCTGCTGTCGGACGGCAACGACACCTCGGGCGAGGCCGACGACGCCATCGCCGCCGCCGCGGCGCGCGGGATTCGCTTCGACGTGGTGGTGCCCGCGGACGAGTCGGCGGCCGAGGTCCTGATGGATGCACTCGACGCGCCACCCGGGGCGCGCGTCGGTGAGACGATCGACCTGGTGGCTCGGCTGCGCTCGACGGTCACCACCGACGCCACCCTGCGCCTCCTGGCGGACGGGGCGACCGTCGCGACCCGAGAGCTCCAACTCGAGCCCGGCATCACCACCATCCCGTTCTCGGTGACCGCCACCGAGCCGGGATTCCACGTCTTCCGGGCCGTCATCGAGTCGGACATCGATCGATTCGCACAGAACAATGCGGCGGACGCGTACGTGCTGGTCACGGGTGAGCCGCAGATCCTGGTGGCCACCGATGATCCACAGCGGGCCGCGGACCTCATCGCCTCGCTGGGCGACGGCAGCCTCGAGGTCACCGTGGTGCCGGCCGGCGGGGTTCCATCCAGCCTGGCCACCCTTGCCGGCTACGACACCGTGGTGCTCGACAACGTCGAGGCCTCCGACCTGGGCGAGGCGACGATGGCCACCCTGCAGGTGTACGTCCGCGACCTCGGCAAAGGCCTGGTCATGCTCGGCGGGCGCGACAGCTTCGGGGCCGGTGGCTACCTTGGCACGGCGCTCGAGGAGACCCTCCCCGTGTACATGACGGTGCGCGACCGCGAGCGATCGCCCGACGTTGCGATGGTGGCCGTCGTCGACAAGTCCGGCAGCATGGCCGACTGCCACTGCACCGGCGACTCGCGCGACAACGCGAATCCATCGGGCCAGCGCGGGTTCGAGAAGGTCGACATCGCACGGGAGGCGATCCTGCGCGCCGCCGAGGCAATGGCCCCCACCGACCAGCTCGGGGTGGTGGCGTTCGATCAGAACGCGCACTGGGCGGTACGCACCGCGCCGATCGACTTCGGCGCGCTCGACGCGGGCATCGGCTTCCCTGCCGACGGCAATACGAACATCTATGCCGGGCTCAAGGCCGCCTACGACGACCTCGTCAACAACCCCGCCACCCTGCGCCACATCATCCTCATCACCGATGGCTGGTCGACGCACGGGGCGTACGACGAGCTCATCGCCGACATGCGGGCGGCCGGGATCACGCTGTCGACCATCGGCACCGGCGGCGGCTCGGCCCAGATCCTTCGCCGGCTGGCGGAAGAGTCGGGCGGACGGTATTACGACGCCGCGGACGCCACAACCATCCCCGACATCTTCCTGCGCGAGACGATCCGGACCGCCGGCGAGCAGATCGTGGAGGAGACGTTCCAGCCCATTCCCTCGTCCTCGTCGGAGATCCTCGACGGGCTGGACGCCGGCCGGCTGCCGCAGCTGCTCGGCTACAACGCGACCACAGCCAAGGGGAGCGCCACCGTGGCGCTGTTGACCGGGCGCGAGGATCCGCTGCTCGCGCAGTGGCAGTACGGGTTGGGCCGAGCGGTCGCGTGGACCTCGGACACCCGGCCGCTGTGGGCCGCGCCGTGGATCGGCACGCCGGAATTCGGGACCCTGACCGCGCAGCTGGTGGCGTGGACCCTGCCACCCCAGGACGCCGAGGGCATCGATGTCCGGTTCAGCCCCGGCGAACGCGGCGAGCTGAACGTCGAGGTGACCTCGTTCGACGCCGATGCCGGCCCCAGGAACTTCTATCGGACCGTCCTGCGACTGGTATCGCCCGACCTCGAGCCGACCCAGGCCGTGCTGGAGCAGATCGGCCCGGGACGCTACGCCGGGACCGTGCGGGCGGAGGGCCAGGGAGCGTACCTGGTGCGCGTGGCCCAGACCATCGAGGACGAGAGCGGGACTGACGCCGCCAGCCGCACGCTGGGCGTCGTGTCGCCGGCAGCGGAGGAGTATCGGCGGCTGGGCGTCGACACCGCCGCGCTCACCGCATTCGCCCAGGCCGGACGTGGCGTGGAGCGCGCCCTGGACGGCGAGGACGCGCCGGCAGCGGTGTGGACGCACGACATCGTCGCGGATGCCTTCCCGACTCCGATCTGGCCGTGGCTGCTCCTGCTGGCCATCGTGCTGGTGCCACTCGACGTCGGCGTGCGTCGCGTGGCGCTGGCCCGGTCCGACCTGCGCCGCGCGCGATCGTGGGCGGCGCAGCGCGTGGGGCTCGGACGAGCCGAGCCGGAGGCGGTCGCCGGGCTGTCCGAGCTGCGTGCGGCACGTGAGCGGAGCGCCCGTCGCTCCGAGCGCCCGGTGGCTCCGCCACCCGCGGAGACGGCTGCCGTTCCCGATGCGCCGCGACCACCCGCGCGACCTGCCCCGAGACCGCCTCAAGCGGCCCAGCCTCCCCCGCCCGCCGAGGCACCGCCCGCCGAGGCACCGCGCCCCGAGCCCCCTAGGGAGGAACCTGCGGCCGGCGAAACACTCGCCGAGCGGCTTGCGCGCCGCCGGCGCGGCGGCTAGGGCTCCTCACCCTGCTCGGGATCGATCTCCTCGTATCGCGCGTCGTCATCGGGCTGTCGCGGTAGCGGCATTGCCCGCGGCACGCGCAGGAAGAGCACCACACCGACCGCCGCCACCAGCAACGCGGTGATCGGCACCCATGGAAGTCCGCGATAGTCGAACACGCCGACGCCGACGACCGTGCGTCGGGCCATGTTGCCGAACCCGTCGTCCGCGATCACCTCCACCTCGGTCGGCCACGGCGGCAACGTGACGCGTGCGCTGAACCGGCCGGTGTCATCGACCGCCACGTCCTCGCCGTCCACCCGCACCGAGCTGCCGGTTGCGACGCGTCCGCGGACTTCAACTCGATCGGATCCGAGATCGGTGAAGCTGGACGCCTCGAGCTCCGGCGGCTGGTCGTGGACACGGACGTTCCAGGTGGCGAGGTAGCCTCGGCCTGCAGGCGTCTGGACGATCAGGGTCGCCCGGTACCGCGGGTTGGCGGTCGCCACCGTGGGCGGAGCGAACGGCGCATCCACTCGGCCGCTGGCCGGAACCACGATCGGCACCCCGATGACCGATGGGTCGGGATTGCCCACGAAGACGCGGGATCCGACGGGCGCCTGGACCTGGGCCACGAAGCCGCCAGGTCCGACGGCGATGGTGCCACGCGCATCGATGGCCTGGGCACCGCGCAAGGATGGCTCGAACGCGCCGTCGTCCAGCTCGCGCTGCCCGACCGTCTCGAGGGGCACCAGGCTCGTCCAGCCCGACGGGCGAACCGACGGCGCGAGCAGCACGCCACCCCGGCCGTTGCTGATGGACGTGACGCCGGGCGATGCGTGATCGAGAACCAGCGTCTCCCGGCCACGGCCCACGAGGCCAACCGGCTCTGCACCCGCCAGGCTGGCAACCACCGACGTGGGATCGAAGGGCGAGCCGAATGGCGACGGCACCAGCCGACCCTGGTGGATGACCGCGGGCTCGCCGCCGACCGATCCGCCGGGGATCAGGCCGCTGAAGGGAGCCAGGGCGGTCTCGGCCAGCGTCGCGGCCGCCGGGCTGCGCGTCACCGCCGTTGTCAGCGGGCTCCCGATGCCCGGCAGGTCCACCAGGCGAACGGCTTCTGTACGGGGGTCGTGGAGCACGACGCGGTCCCCCGCCAGCGACACGACGCCCACGATCTCCAGGTCATCGTCGCCCAATTGTACCTCGGGCTCGCCGATCGGCTGGCCCGCGGGCCACGCTGCCACGGCGAACCCCGCCACCGGGCTCACCGTCGCGATCCCGCGACCATCGTGCAGCGGCACGGCCACGGCCTGTGCGGCTGCGACCCCGCCCGCATCGGCGACGACGATGTCGCCCTCGACGAGGCGCAGACGGTAGATGCCAAGCGGGCCTGGTGGTGAGGGGAGAAGCGCGGCTTCGTCTCCGGGCAGCCCATCGGTGTCGCCCAGCCACACGGGGGCGTGGCCGGAACCGATCGGCAGGTTCGTGACGGTCGGGCGTCCGAACCGATCGCCCTGCCAGCGGTGGACGCGGGCGTCGATCGGAAACTCGAGATCGCCGAGAGGTGTCAGTGAGTGGGTCGACAGGATCTCGTCCGTCCCGTCGCCGTCGAAGTCGATGACGAGCAGCGCGTCGCTGAAATTGCTCGACTCGGCCACCTCGCGTCGCGTCACCACACCATCGCGCAGCTCGAGGTCGTGGAGCTGCAGGCAACACGGCGGCCCCACGTCGATCTCCTCGAAGTGAGGCTGGCTGGCCACGGTCACCCGTTCGGCGCCGTCGACGCGGCGGATGAGCAGCTGGACGGGGGTCGCGAGGTACACCGGGTCGATCCGAGCGCCGATACGTGACGGCGGAACCGCCAGCACGGGATCGCCTCGCTGGGCCCAGGCTTCGCCGGTCTGCGCCCAGACCTCGACGAAGACCGCGTCGTCGGCCCCGCGCACGAGGCGGACGACCTCGCGCTGGCCATCGCCGTCGACATCGGCGGCGATCGTCTGCAGGATCGGCGCATCCGGGAGGACGACCGCCTCCGGCTCCTCGGGAAGGACCGCGACCGCATTGGGTCCGCTGGCGCCGGACAGCGGCGAGCCGAGCAGGAGCACCAGGACGGTGGCGAACGCGAGCATGGGTCACGTGAGGATAGCGTCCGCTCTGGCATGATCGGACACATGACTCAGCCACGCGTACTCTGGAGCCCACCCGCGGACGTGCGCGAGCGAACCCGCGTTGGCGCGTACCTGCGCTGGCTCGAGGATGCGCACGAGCTGCGCTTCGACTCCTACGACGCCCTGCTGCGCTGGTCGCTGGATGAGCCCGGCGCCTTCTGGACATCGGTCTGGGATCACTTCGGCGTCCGCTCCTCTGCCGAGCGTGGACCGGCCCTCGCCGACGCGAGCATGCCCGGCGCGACGTGGTTTCCGGGGGCGCGGCTGAACTGGGCCGAGCACTGCCTGCGTCTCGAGGACCGCGCCGGCGACGACGTGGTGGTTATCGGTCGCTCACAGACCCGCGACCGGACGACCCTGACCGTGGACGAGCTGCGCGATGGCGTCGCACGCGCGCGCGCCGGCCTGCAACGACTGGGCATCGGCCGCGGCGACCGGGTGGCCGGCTACCTCCCCAACGTGCCGGAGGCCGCCATCGCGTTGCTGGCCACGGCCTCCCTCGGCGCCCTGTGGTCGAGCTGCGCTCCCGAGTTCGGCACCCGCAGCGTCGTCGATCGGCTCAGCCAGATCGAGCCGAAGGTGCTGATCACGATCGACGGCTACCGCTACGGCGATCGGGCGGTGGACCGCGGACCGGAGGTGGCGGCGATTCGAGCGGCACTGCCGAGCCTCACCGCCACCGTCGTGCTGCCCTATCTTCGGCCCGACGCGCCGGGCATCCCGGATGCGACCAGCTGGTCCGAGCTGACGGCCGAGCCGGGGCTGCTGGAATTCGATCCCGTCCCGTTCGACCATCCGCTGTTCGTGCTCTACAGCTCGGGAACCACCGGTCTCCCGAAGCCGATCGTTCACGGTCACGGCGGCATCCTGCTCGAGCACCTCAAGATCCACGCCCTCCACCACGATCTTGGCCGCCAGGACCGGTTCTTCTGGTTCAGTACCACCGGTTGGATGATGTGGAACTACCTGGTCTCGGGGCTGGCAGTCGGCGCCACGATCGTGCTCTACGACGGGTCGCCGGCACATCCCGACCTCGGCGCCCTGTGGCGCCTTGCCGAGGAGGAGCGCGTCACCTACTTCGGCACCAGCGCGCCGTATCTCATGGCCTGTCGCAAGGCGGGGCTCAAGCCCGGCGACACGTCGGATCTGTCGCGGCTGCGCGGCATCGGGTCGACCGGCGCGCCGTTGCCCGTCGAGGGGTTCCGCTATGTGTACGACGCCATCTCCCCCACGGCGCAGCTCCAATCCGTCTCGGGCGGCACCGATGTGTGCACGGCCTTCGTCGGCGCGTCACCGCTGGTTCCGGTATGGGAGGGCGAGCTGTCGTGCCGGCACCTCGGCTGCGCGGTCGAGGCGTACTCCGAGGTCGGCGAACCGCTGATCGGGCAGCAGGGCGAGCTCGTGATCACCGCGCCGATGCCCTCCATGCCGGTGGCCTTCTGGAATGATCCCGACCGAGAGCGGTATCGGGCCGCCTACTTCGACGAGTTCCCCGGCGTGTGGCGCCACGGCGACTGGATCACGTTCAGCGAGCGCGGGTCGTGCGTGATCAGCGGACGGTCGGATGCCACGCTCAATCGGGGCGGGGTAAGGATCGGCACCGCCGAGTTCTACGCGGTCGTGGAGTCCATCGAGGAAGTGGCCGACTCTCTCGTCGTCCACCTGGACGCGGAGGACCGGCTGGTGCTGTTCGTGGCACTCCAACCCGGCGCGCGGCTGGATGCGGACGTGCGCGACCGCATCATCGGGGAACTCAGAACGACGCTGTCACCGCGCCACGCACCCGATGACATCCACGCCGTGCCGGCCATCCCTCGCACGCTGTCGGGCAAGAAGCTGGAAGTGCCGGTGAAGCGCATTCTCACCGGCACTGATCCCGACGTCGCCGCCTCGCGCGGCTCCCTGGCCGATCCTTCGTCGCTCGATGCGTTCGTCGAGATGGCCCGGGAGCGCTGACCGCTCAGTCGGTGAAGTAGACCCCGTCCAGGGCGCCCCATGCGGCCGCACTGAACAGCGCGCAGGCCGTCTTGGCGCGGGCGAAGTCGCCGTCGGACAGCTTGTCGATCATCTCGGCAAGCATGGCGGGCTCGTCGGTCTCGACCGCATGCTCGACGAAGTACTGCTGCGCATCGGCGTCAACGGTGCCGGCGTAGTGCTCGCGGAGTCCGGCCAGCTTGCTCGACGCCGTCTTCGGCTGCTGAACCTCGAAGCTGTACAGCGCGCCGAGCGACTCGGGCGCCGCGGCGAAGGCGTTCTGGCCCACGGCCAGCAGGGTCTTCGACTGGGGACGGTCCATGCTGCCGGATGCGCCCAGGGCGGCGCGGAAGCGGGACCACAGGGCGTCGTGCTCACGCTCCTCGGCCGCGTACTCGGCGTACCCGAGTCGATCCCAGCCCTTGTCGACGATTGCGATGAAGGGAGCCCACTCATCGGCGTACTCGGAGAGGCGCTCGACGGGGAGCGTGCCCGCCCGCCATTCGGTGTAGAAGGGATGCTCGTTGAGATCGAACTGGCGGACGATCGCGTCCAGCTCTTCGATGCGGCTGCTCATGAATAGGGCACCTCGTGAGGTTGTCTGCTCGGCCGTCGAACGAACGAGCCGTGCGTACAGCGTATCGCATCCCGCTCAATCGCCGTCGACCTCCTCGAGCGTTCCATCCTCGGCGGCGATGGTTTGAGGTTGCCGCGGCCGCGGCGTGCGCACGAACAGGAACGCCCCGGAGGCAACGATTGCCGCCCCGACGATCGCGGCCCAGGGCAGTCCGCGGTAGTCCAGGAAGCCGACGATCTGGAGTCGGGTCACCGTCTCGTTCCCCAGCCGATCGCGAGCCACGATGGTCACGTCGCGTGGCCAGATCGGCGCGTCGACCTCGCCGGCGAAGCGGCCGTCGTCGGCGACCGGCGCCGGAACGCCATCGATCTCCACGTCGACCCAGGACGATACGCGGCCTCGGATGGTGGAACGCAGGCTGAAGGTCGCCGTCGCCGCCGCCGCGCGAATGGTCGGACTGGTCAGGACGAATGTCCCCTTCACGTGGAGCGACCTGCTCCGACCATCCGGGGCAATGACAGCAAGCCATCGCTCGAAGGGCATGTCGGCCGCGTCGTCGCGCGCGGGAGGGGGTGAAATGTCGACGATCACGGCCTCCGACCCGGTGATCTCGTCTCCGCGCAGGCGATTGTCCTGCGTCGAGATGACCAGCGAACCCACGGGCGCCGCGATCTCGATGGACATACCATCCGACGGCGCCAGCACCTCGAGCACATCATCACGCCGCGCGACTTCAACGCCGCCGACCAGCCGGACGGTCAAGGGAGTCGGGGCCGGATCCAGGAGGTCGTCGATCGGCGCGATGACCAGCCGGCCCGCGTCGGCCTGCATCGCGCCGAAGGGGAAGAGATAGACCGTGTCCCCGGTCCCGAAGAACCCGTCTCCCATCGCGAGCCAGCTGTCGTCAGGGCCGGCGCGGCCCACCGGCTGCATGCCGACGAACGAGCTCACGTCGCGCTGCTCGAATTTGGCCGCGCCAATGGGTTGAACCAGGACACCGCTCGCCACGGCCGCGTGCCTTCCATCGATGAGCCCGGGAAGGGGTCCGAAGTGCGGAAAGATGTAGCGCTGGAAGTCGCCGAAGTTGAGATCGGGACGCAGGACTTCCCACACGGCGGTGGTCGACGCGTTCGGCTCGACCTGCCCAAGCGTGTCGAGCCCGGCATCCAGAATCATCACTTCGGGCGGACCGGCCGAGGGACGTAGGCCCTGATCTATCACGAGCAGGAGCATCTCGGGACCGGTACCGAGCACCTGGACGGCCGGATAGCTCGAGGTCGCGTACCGGGCGACGACCGTGGGTGGGGCGTTCGACGGCCACTGCACCATACGGATGCCGTCGGACGACACGAGGACCAGCCGGTCGCCGGCGGTGGCGGCAAGCCATCCGTCGAAGCTCTCGCCGAGATCGATGCGCTCCGCCTCGACGAGCAAGGCGCCACCGACAAGCGAGATGCGTGAAACGTCGCCCAGCGGGTCAGGACCGAGAATCACGGCGTCGCGACCTCCCTCCACCCCCGCGGTCATGCTCCATCCCCCGAATCCCGCCATCTCGAACTCGTCAACAGGCACCCAGTCAGCGCCGCTCCAGGAATAGATCGCCAGGCGCTGGAGGCCGGCCTCATCCGGCGGTACGGCGAGGACCAGCTCATCGGTCCCATCACCGTCGAGGTCGGGCGTGAAGAGCTGCTCCACCTCCAGCCCTTCAATCGGCATCGTGGTCATTGCCAAGCCCTGATCGTCACGGCTGATGTGCCGGATCCGCAGGCAGCACCTGCCGCTGAGCTGCGTGCCAGGATCAGCCCGCCCAGTGACCGCGAGCAGCTCCTCGCGCCCGCCGACCGTCAACGAACTCAGCGACGCGATCTCGTCTCGCGGATGCGAGTTGCCGGCATCGGCATCGATCGGCAGCGAGACGGCCGCCTGCACCGTCCACCGCCCATCGTCATCGACGTCCCATGCCTCCACCGTGAAGCCGGAACCCGGTGAGTCGAGCAGCCGCACGACCTCCGCCGAACCGTTCCCGTCGAGGTCGATGGTCAGGGCCGAGACCGTGGATCCCGGCAGTCGCTGCGCGCCGGACTCCTCGGCCACCAACGGAGCCGGGATTCCCGCCGCGATCATGCCGGCCGCCAGGGCGACAGCGATTCGGGACCGACCGACTCCCACCCTGCGTCTCCCTACATCGCGCGCAGGCCGAGCAGGTTTCGGGCGATGACCATGCGCTGGATCTCGCTGGTCCCCTCCCCGATCTCGGTCAGCTTGGCGTCGCGCAGATAGCGTTCGACCTTGTACTCGGTGATGTACCCGTAGCCTCCGTGCACCTGGATCGCGTCATTCGTCACGTCCCGCGCCACCTCGGAGGCATACAGCTTGGCCATCGCCGCTTCCGTGCTGTACGGCTTGCCGCTGTCCTTGAGCCATGCGGCCCGATAGGTCATGAGCCGCGCCGCATCGATGCCGGTCGCCATGTCAGCGATCTTGAAGGCGACGCCCTGGAACGACCCGATGGCCCGCCCGAACTGCTTGCGCTCCTTGACGTAGGCCGACGCCGCCTCGTAGGCGGCCTGGGCCAGCCCGAGGGCCATGGATGCGATGCCGATCCGTCCGCCGTCGAGCGTCTTGAGGAACAGCCGATCACCCTCACCCTCTGCGCCCAGCATGTTCTCCTCCGGAACGCGGCAGTCCTCGAAGATCAGCTCGCCGGTGTTGCTGGCATGGAGTCCCATCTTCTCCTCCATGCGACCGATGCTGAATCCGGGCGCATCGGCCTCGACGATGAAGGCGCTGATCTTGCCCGTCGCCTCTTCCTTGTCGGTCACGGCCGTGATGATGTACGTGCCGGCGACACCGGCATTGGTGATGAATCGCTTGCCACCATTGATGACCCAGCCGCTTCCATCCCGATGCGCGCGCGTGCGCGTGCCGCGCGAGTCCGACCCGGCCCCCGGCTCCGTCAGGCCATACGCGCCGATCACCGCGCCCGACGCCATGGGCCGCAGGAACTTCTCCTTCTGGGCATCCGTCCCGGCCAGCCACACGGGATTGCATCCCAGGCTGGTGTGCGCACTGACGATGATCCCGACCGATCCGCTGACGCGCGACAGCTCCTCGACCGTGATCGCGTAGGCCAGCGAATCGAGCCCGGTGCCGCCGATCTCCTCGGGGTAGGGGACCCCAAGGAGGCCCAGGGCCGCGGCCTCGCGGATGATCTCCATGGGAAACTCGCCCTTGCGCTCGAGCTCATCGGCTATCGGTGCGATGCGCTTCTCGGCGAAGTCGCGCACCGTGCGCCGGATTTCCTCGTGCTGCGGTGACAGGGCGAAGTCCATCGAGGCGGGTGCTCCATTGCGGATTCGGTGGGTGCCGAGTGTACAAGTCGACGACCCGGCCGGCGGATCCGGTCGGGTCGTGATGTGACGTGGCTTCAGCGCGCAGGCGCGAGATCAGGTGCTGCGGCGCCAGCGCTCGACTTCGCGCCGGCTGCGCTGGTCCTCCGCCCGCTGGAGATTGACGCGCCTGCGGCGCGTCGCCACCGGTCGCGGTCGGTGTCTCTTCTGGTGGTTCAGCTTTGCCATCGTCAGGGCCCCCTCCGAATGAATCGTCTGTCGACATGAAGACGCGCCGTTCCGCAGCAAAGTTGCGCCGGCGGACGGCAATTCCTTGACACGCCAACGAGGCCCGAACCTATACTCCGCTCCTTACAGCACTGCGATAAGGTTTGCGAGTGACCAAGCGTGCCTGAAGCCGATGTTCGACTGGACCGCGTCACGAAGCGGTTCGGCAGCTTCACCGCCGTCGATGACCTCTCACTGGAGGTCAAGGAAGGCGAATTCTTCTCGCTCCTCGGACCATCCGGATGTGGGAAGACGACCACACTGCGCATGATCGGTGGCTTCGAGGAGGTCACCGCCGGCACGATCTCGGTCGGCGACAAGGACGTCACCAACCTTCCGCCCTTCAAGCGCGCAACGAACACGGTCTTCCAGAACTACGCGCTCTTCCCTCATCTCAGCGTGTTCGAGAACATCGCGTTCGGCCTGCGACGCCGCAAGACACCGATCGGCGAGATCAGGCACCAGGTCGCCTTCATGCTCAAGCTGGTCGAGCTGCCCGGCTACGAGGAGCGCAAGCCGAACCAGCTGTCCGGCGGCCAGCAGCAGCGAGTCGCGCTCGCCCGTGCCCTCGTGAACAACCCCCGCGTCCTGCTGCTCGACGAGCCGCTCGGCGCACTCGACCTCAAGCTGCGCAAGCAGATGCAGGTGGAGCTGAAACGGATCCAGAGCGAGATCGGCATCACCTTCATCTTCGTCACGCACGACCAGGAGGAGGCGATGACGATGTCGGATCGCATCGCCGTCATGCGCGCCGGACGCATCGAGCAGCTCGGGGTTCCCGAAGAGCTCTACGAGCGGCCGGCTACCGAGTTCGTCGCTGGATTCCTCGGGGTCAGCAACCTGCTCGACGGTGAGGTCGTGGGCCAATCGGGCGACCTGGCGGAGGTCCGCCTCACCGACGGGAAGGTGATCCGAGCCCCGTCGGCGGCGACGAACGGCACCTCCACCGTCCGCGTCGGCATCCGGCCCGAGAAGCTCCGCGTCGTCCCCAGGGACAGCCTGGAGACCAGCGCGGCGGCCGAGACGAACATGCTCGAGGGAACGGTCCTCGACGCGAGCTACATCGGCGTCAGCACGCAGTACCTGGTGAAGACGAGGGATGGACACATCCTCACCGTGTACGCACAGAACCTCACGACGAGCGGTGCATCGGAGGTCCTCTCCGACGGCCAGGACGTCCGCGTGACCTGGAATCCCCAGCACACCTTCGTCATCGACAATCCCGACCGACCAGCCACGACGGCAACCCTGGAGGAGGAGAAGACCGGATGATCATGAAGGTTCACGGACGCGCGCGACGGGTCCGCACGTTTGCAGCGGTGGGCGTCACATTCGCCCTCGCCCTGGGCGCGTGTGGCATCGAGCCCGGGAGCTCGGGCGGAGGCTCGGCCCCAGCCACGAGCGGCGGCGGCGAGCCGGTTGGCGGGGGCGAGCCGGTCGGGGTCCTGAACTTCACGAACTGGCCGCTCTACATCGACCAGGACGACGACGGCAACTCACCGACCATCGTGGACTTCGAGGAAGAGACCGGGATCGACGTCACGTACAGCGAGGCGATCCAGGACAACAGCTCCTTCTTCGGGACGATCCAGCCGCAGCTCCAGGCCGGTCAGGATCCGGGGCACGACATCATCGTCGTCACCGACTGGATGATCGGCAACATGATCGAGCTCGGCTATCTCGAGCAGATCGACGTCGAGCGCGACATCCCGAACTTTGGGGCGAATGCCGCCGACAAGTACAAGGATCGCTCGTACGACCCGGGCAACCTGTACAGCGTGCCCTGGCAGTCGGGCATCACCGGCATCGGCTACAACCCCGCGCTGGTCGATGAGGAGATCACCTCGCTGGCACAGCTGTTCGACCCGGAGTTCATCCAGAAGTATTGCGGCCAGATCGGCATGTTCAGCGAGATGCGGGACGTGATCAGCCTGGCGCTGCTCTACAACGGCGTGATCCCCGAGGAGGCCACGATCGAGGACGTCGAAGCGGCGCAGGAGATCCTGCTCGAGCAGGCGGAGTGCGTTCGCGGCTACTACGGCAACGAGTACGCCGATGACTTCGCCAACGGCAGCCTTGCCATCACCATGGCGTGGTCGGGCGACGTGTTCCAGCTGCAGCTCGACAACCCGGACCTGCAGTTCGTGGTGCCCGACGAGGGCGCCATCCTGTGGACCGACAACATGGCCATTCCGAAGGGCGCCGAGCATCCCGACGACGCCCTCGCGATGATGGACTACGCGTACCGGCCGGAGGTCGCCGCACAGGTCGCCGAGTGGGTGAACTACATCACCCCGGTGCCCGGAGCGCAGGAGATCGTGACCCAGCACGCCGACGAGGCGGAGGCCGATGGGGACACCGAGACGGCGGAGTACCTGCGCGCCGTGGCTGAGTCGCCGCTCGTCTTCCCGACCGACGAGATGCTGTCGCGCCTCTACAGCTACAAGGTCCTGGACGAGGACGAGGAGCGGCAGTGGGCCGAGCTCTTCCAGGAGGTCACCCAGGGCTGACCGCATCTGCCGCAGCAGGAAGAGAGGAAGGACCGCATGCCCGGCTGGCTGCGCCATCACAAGGGAGTCGTCCCCTATCTCTTCCTGCTGCCCGGCGGTCTATGGCTGATCGTCTTCTTCGTCATCCCACTGCTGACGACGGCGTCGGTCGCGCTGCAGGAGGGGTCCCTCGCAACCGGCTATCGGCTGACCTTCAACTTCGGGATCTTTCCCGAGGCGGTTGCGCGCTGGGATACCCAGCTCCTGCGGTCCCTGCAGTACGGGTTGATCGTCACAGTGCTGGCGATGCTCATCGGCTACCCGATGGCCTACACGATCGCCTTCCGCGGCGGGCGGTACAAGAACATCCTCCTGCTGCTCGTGATCCTGCCGTTCTTCACGAGCTTCATCATCCGCACCATCAGCTGGAAGTTCATCCTGGCCGACCAGGGATTCCTCCTGGGGACGCTCAAGGAGGTCGGGATCCTCGACCAGGGATTCCGGCTGCTCGCCACCCCGATCGCGGTGATCAGCGGCATCACGTACAACTTCCTGCCGTTCGTCGTGCTGCCGCTGTACGTGGCTCTCGAGCGCATCGATCCACGCCTCATCGAGGCGGCCACGGACCTGTACGCGAGCCGCCTGCAGGCCTTCCTGCGCGTCACCCTGCCGCTCTCGATCTCCGGCGTCTTCGCCGCGTCACTGCTGAGCTTCATCCCGGCCGTCGGTGACTACCTGAACGCCGAGCTGCTGGGTGGCCGGAACGAAACGATGATCGGCAACGTGATCCAGCGCTTGTTCCTCGTCAACCGCGACTACCCGCAGGCGGCGGCGCTCAGCCTCATCCTCATGGCGGGCATCCTCGTCAGCATCTTCTTCTACATCCGCCTGCTGCGCGGCCAGGAGCTGACCGTCTGATGGCGCACGCCGCTCCACCGCCGGACCGCACCCGAACGACCGGCCAGCGAGTCCGCCGCGCCGTCCTCCCGGTCTACACCGGCATGGTGGTCGCCTACCTGTCGCTGCCGATCCTGGTCATGATCATGTTCGGCTTCAACGACATCCAGGGCCGATTCAACTTCGCGTGGCAGGGGTTCACCCTGGAGCACTGGGGCAACGTGTTCACGCGCTACCCGGCCCTGAACCAGGCCCTCATCAACAGCCTGACGGTTGCGGTCGTGGCAACAGTGGTTGCGACGATCCTCGGCACCCTCATCGGCCTTGCCCTGACGCGCTACGAGTTCCGCGGCCGCGGCCCGCTGAATCTTCTGATCTTCCTGCCCATCGCGACCCCGGAGATCGTGCTTGGCGCCTCGCTGTTGGCGCTCTTCGTCTCCGTTGCGGCCCCACTGCGGCCTGGCCACGATCATCGTCGCGCACATCATGTTCAACGTCAGCTTCGTGGTGGTCACGGTGCGGGCTCGCATCGCGGGGTTCGACCGGCATCTCGAAGAGGCCGCCATGGACCTCGGCGCCGACGAGTGGACGACCTTCCGCAAGATCACCCTGCCGCTCATCTTCCCGGGCATCCTTGCCGCCGCACTCCTGGCCTTCGCGCTCTCGATCGACGACTTCGTCATCACCCAGTTCACCGCGGGCGCTCAGACCCTCACCTTCCCGCTGTGGGTCTACGGAGCGTCGCGCATCGGGGTACCGCCCCAGGTCAACGTGATGGGGACGATCATCTTCCTCATCGCGATCGTCGGCATCGTCCTGTGGGTCTACCTCCAGCGCCGCGACACGAACCCGCGGCCGACCACACTGGAGCACTGATGTACCGCATCGGCGAGACCGCCCGCCGCGTGGGCGTCAGCCCTTCGGCCCTGCGGCTGTGGGAGCGACAGGGCCTCATCCGCCCGTCACGCTCAGGCGGACGCTACCGGCTGTACTCCGACGAGGACGTCGCGCTCCTGCACGACGTCCGACGCATGCGCCAGGTCGAGCGCGTCAACGCGCCCGGTATCCGTCGGATGCTCGGCCAGCACCGCGGGAGCCCTCACGACGACCGGCACGTCGACGGCCGCCTGCTGCGGCGCCTGCGAACCCGACGCGGGCTCGCGCTGCGCGAAGCAGCCCACCGCAGCGGGCTGTCGATCAGCTTCATCTCCGCGCTCGAGCGCGGGTTGACCGGGGCGAGCGTCGCGACCCTCCAGCGGCTCACTGCCGCGTACGGGACAACGCTGCATGACCTCTTCGCGGATGAACGACCGGCGTCCATCGGGCGAGTCGTTCGGGCCGACGCGCGTGAGGTCATCGAGCTGGCCGGCGGGGCCGTGCGGATCGAGCAGCTGGCGCGCGACGCGCGACAGCTCGAGCCACAGCTGTTCGTGCTGTCCGCCGGCGCCACATCGGACGGCTCCTATGCCCACGAGGGAGAAGAGTTCCTCTACCTGCTCGCCGGAGCCGTCACCGTCTGGGTCGGCGACGCGGAGACCTACCAGCTCGACCACGAGGGGGATGCGCTGAGCTTCCCATCCACCTTGCCACATCGGTGGCGCAATGACGCCGCAGGAGAGTCACGACTGCTATGGATCAACACGCCGCCGACGTTCTGACCGACTGGGACGCCATGCGCGCCGGCATTCCGCCGGTCTGGGCGCGGTACACCGACCTGGTGGTGGAGCGTGCCTCGGGGTCGTGGCTCGAGACGCCCGCCGGCGAGCGCTACCTGGACTACACCTGCGGCATCGGGGTCACCAACACCGGCCACGCCCACCCACGGGTCGTGGCCGCCATCAGCGCCCAGGCAGCTCGGGGCATCCACCTCCAGCAGAACATCGTCTACCACCAGCCGGGCCTGGAACTGCACCGCAGGCTCCCCCGCCGCTTCCCGAATCCGGCTCCGGACACCGAGTACGGTCTCTTCCTGTCGAACTCGGGCGCGGAGGCGGTCGAGGCGACCATGAAGCTGGCCAAGGTCGCGACGGGCCGCCCTGCCTTCGTCGTGTTCCGGGGCGGCTTCCATGGGCGCACCCACGGCGCCATGTCACTCACGACCTCGAGCGTCAAGTACCGAGCGCACTTCGACCCACTGCTCACCGGCGTCCACGTGGCTCCGTATCCATATCCGCTCCGCATGGGCGGCGCGGATCTGGCGCTGGCCACGACGATGCGCGCGATCGACGAGCTCTTCGCGACCACCGTCTCCCCCGACGACGTCGCGTGCTTCATCGTGGAGCCGGTCCTCGGGGAGGGCGGCTACGTGGTGCCGCCGGATGGCTTCCTGGCCGCGCTGCGCGAAGTGGCGGACCGTCATGGCATCCTGCTGGCCGTCGACGAGGTGCAGACCGGGTACGGTCGAACGGGCCGCTTCTTCGCCACCGAATGGACCGATGCGCGGCCGGACATCGTGATCATGGCCAAGGGCATTGCCTCCGGCTTGCCGTTGTCCGGGATCCTGGCATCACGCGATCTCCTGGACCGGCTACCGCCCGGATCGCACGGCGGGACGTATGGCGGCAACGCGGTGGCCTGCGCGGCCGCCCTGGCGACGCTCGACGTCATCGACGACGAGCGGCTGGCCGAACGGGCGGAGCGCATCGGAGACCAGCTCCTGGACGCCATTCGCGGGCTCGCTGCGGGTCATCCGCATGTGGCCGAGGTGCGCGGCCGCGGCCTGATGTTGGCCATCGAGTTCGCGGACGGCGCGGATCTCACTCCAAGGCCGGACCTTGCGAAGGCACTGCTCGCGGAGTCGATGGCAAGGAACCTGCTGCTCCTGAGCTGCGGCACGTACGGGCAGGCCGTGCGCATCATCCCACCGCTCGTGACCACCGATGACGAGGTGGAGATGGCAGTCCGAGTGATCGGCGAGTCGCTCGACGCTATCGGCGCCTGAGGAAGGAGAGCGACATGGCACAGACGGTCTGGGTCGTCGATGACGAGCCCCTGATCCGGACGGCGGTCCTGGCAGTGCTCGGGGAGCTGGCCTACGAAACGCGCGGTTTCGGCAACGCCGAGGAGCTGTACCACGCGCTGGTCGAGGACGGCACCACCCCCGACCTGCTCGTGCTCGACCAGCGCCTCCCGGACGAGTACGGGTCCACGATTCTCCACTCCCTGCGCGAACGACCTCAGTACCGCGACATCCCGGTCCTGTTCGTGACGGCCATCGATGACGAGGAGGCCGATCGCCTCTCGGCACTGGCTCCCGTCGTGCGCAAGCCCTTCGACTTCAACGACTTCGTGGCCGCGGTTCGGGAACGGCTCGGGGACGAAGCCTCGTAGGTCGACTGGGCTCTGACCCGGGACGGGGCCGGTATGCTCTGGCCGATGATCCGCACCACGCCGTTCCACGAAGGGACCAGCGCACTCAACGAGACCGGCCTCTGGCAGCACTGGTCAGGCCATCTCGTTGCGACGCGCTACCAGGCATCGGACAAGTTCGAGTACTTCGCCGTCCGCAACAGCGCCGGGATCTTCGACACCTCGCCGCTCTACAAATACCGCATCGCCGGACGCGACAGCGAGCGGTTTCTGAGCGGCATGCTGGCGCGTGACATCCGCACCTGCCCGGCGGGCACGGCGCAGTACACGACATGGCTGGACGAGCGCGGCTACGTCATCGAGGACGGAGTGGTCCAGCATCGCGGGCCCGACGAGTTCCTGCTGACCTCGGCAGAGCCAAATTTCGCGTGGTTCGCCGACCGCGTTGGCCGGCTGGATGTGACGGTCGAGGAGGTGAGCCTCGACATCGGCGCGCTGGCGGTGCAGGGCCCGCGCTCGCGTGACCTGCTGGCCCGCCTCGTCCCGTCCGTGCGCGACCTGCCGTTCTTCGGCATCACGACCGGCACGATCGGCGGACGGCCGGTGACGGTGACGCGCACCGGCTACACCGGCGACCTGGGCTACGAGGTCTGGGTCGATAGCCCCGATGCCATGACCGTCTGGGATGGCGTCTGGGACGCAGCCGACGGCCACGGCGTGCTGCCGTACGGGATGGCCGCGCTCTACATGCTGCGCATCGAGGCCGGACTGCTGCTGCTCGGTGCCGATTTCGACTCCAGCCGGTTTGCCTTCAACGATGCCCATCGGTCCACCCCACTCGAGCTGGGCTGGGCGTGGATGTTCAAGGGCCTGGACGACGATGACCGTCCGTTCGTCGGCCGCCGAGCGCTGGAGCGCGAGCGGGCCGAGAAGTCGTCGCGCTGGCGGATGGTGGGGCTCGTGGTCGACTGGGAAGACTACGATCGGGTCTACAGCGCCGCCGGATTGATTCCACCCAAGGATCATCGGCCGATGCACGAGGATTGGATGGTGTACGACGCGGATCGCGTGCGCGTCGGCTATGCGACCAGCATCATGTACTCGCCCGTGCTCCAACGGCACATCGCGATGGCGCGAGTGCGACCCGACCTCGCCAAGCCCGGCAGCCGTGTCTTCCTCGAGTTCACGGTGGATCACCACTACGAGCAGGTGGCCGCGCACGTCGCCCGGATGCCCCTCTACAACCCTGAACGCAAGATGAGCATGGTGGACCGATGAGCGTGGACCGATACGATGCGATCGTGGTGGGTGGCGGCCACAATGGCCTGGTCAATGGCGCCTACCTGGCAAAGGGCGGGCTGCGGACGCTCATCCTTGAGCGCCGGCCGATGGTGGGTGGCGCTGCGATCACCGAAGAGCTGAAGCCTGGCTTCCAGTTCACGACGTTCAGCTATGCCCTCTCGCTGCTGCGGCCGCAGATCATTCATGAGCTGGAGCTCACGAAGCACGGCTTCCTGCCCCTGCTCATGTCGACTCGTTTCGCGCCTGGCGAGAACGGCGAGTACCTGCTCTTCAACCGCGACCACGACGAGACGCTGCGCGAGATCGCCCGGCTCTCCCCTCATGACGCCGATGCCTACGAGCAGTACAGCCACGATCTCGACCGCGTCTGCCAGGCCATCAAGCCGCTGCTCGATACTGTGCCGCCGAACCCGTTCAGCGACGACCCCGAGGAGCTGGTGGCGATGGCCGCGCTCGGCTCACGGCTGCGCGGGCTCGACAAGCGGACGCTGCACAACGCGGTGCGCCTGCTCACCGGCAGCGCCGCCGATTTCCTCGACGATTACTTCGAGTCACCGCTGCTCAAGGGCTACCTGGCCTCCTCGTCGATCATCGGCTCGAAGGTCGGGCCGCGCTCACAGGGAAGCGGCCTCGTGCTGCTCTTCCATTCCCTGGGCGAGCACGACGGCGAGTTCGGGTCCTGGGCCTTCCACAAGGGCGGCAACGGGGGCTTCACCCAGGTGCTGGCCCGCGCGGCCGAGGCGTTCGGCGCCGAGATCAGGCTCGGGGCATCGGTCGAGCGCGTGCTGACGCGCGACGGCGAGGCGACCGGCGTCGCCCTGTCCGATGGCACCGAGATCGCCGCCGATGTCGTGGTCAGCGCGCTCGATCCGCGACGCACCTTCCTGGAGCTCCTCGAACCGCGCGAGCTGCCCGACGACCTGGTCGAGGACATCCGGCGCCTGAAGTTCCGGGGCGTCAGCTCGAAGGTGAACTTCGCGCTCGATGGGCTGCCCTCGCACCCGGTCCTCGGCTCCCGGCCGGACCTGTATCGGGGATTCATGAACATCGGCCCGTCGATGGACTACCTGGAGCGCGCGTTCGACGACGCCAAATACGGGTGGTACAGCGAGCATCCCTACATCGACTGCGCCATTCAGTCGACGATCGACCCGGACATGGCGCCGCCGGGCAAGCACGTGCTGTCGTGCTTCGTGCAGTACACCCCGTACGAGCTGCGCGAGAGCGACTGGGATACCGAGCGCGAGCCGATGGCGGACCGGGTGCAGGCGACGCTCGAGGGCCACTTCCCGGGGTTCGGTGATCTCGTTCTCCAGCGCGAGGTGGTCACGCCGCTCGACATCGAGCGCACGGTCGGCCTGTCAGAGGGGAACATCTTCGCCGGAGAGTTCCTGGCGCCGCAGATGTTCTTCTTCCGTCCGGCGCCGGGCTGGTCCCAGTACCGGACCCCGATCGCCGGCTACTACCAGTGCGGCTCGGGAACCCACCCGGGTGGCTGCGTGATGGGAGCTCCCGGTCGCCTTGCCGCCGGCCAGATCCTCGGCGATCGGCACCGCGCCGGCGCCGGCTGAGGCGATCCTCGGTTCGTCAGCGCGTCACGTCGAAGCGGCGGTAGCCGGAGGCGTACCACAGCAGCGGCTCGGCATCCTCGCGGTAGCCGGCCGCCACGATCTCGCCGATGAAGATCGTGTGATCCCCACCGTCGTGGCGGGCCATCAGACGGCAGTCGAAGAATGCCAGCGCTCCCTCGAGGACGGGCGAGCCCGTCTCGGCCTCCTCCCACGACGCGCCGCAGAAGTCTTTGAGCTTCTGGGCTGTGGTCGGTCGAGCGAAGCACTCGGCGACTGCCTGTTGGTCAGTGGCAAGGATGCTGATGGCGAACGCGTGAGAGCCGATGATCGCGCCGTGCGTCTCGGCCTTGCGGGCGATGCTGGCCATCATGAGCGGCGGGTCGATGCTGATCGAGGCGATGCCGTTGGCCGTCATGCCGGCCAGAAGCGGTCCGTGCCGTGCGGCCACCACGGTCACGCCCGTGGCGAAATGGCCCATCAGTGTCCGGAGCCGCTGTCGTTCCTCGTCGAGCATCCCGCTTGCCTAGCCGGCCGGGACCGCGGCGAGGCGCGTCAGCACGAGGCAGGTGCGGTAGAACGACTCGCCATCGACCGACTGAAATGCGACCGTCCGCGGCCCGGAGCGCTGCGTGCCGGGCAGGACACAGGCGTAGTCGGCCATGATCGGCAGCCGGAAGTCGATCTCCCCGGCAATGGGGAGCGTGAGTTCGTACGTGCGCATCTCCCCCATTCGCGCCAGGGCTCGGCCCATCCCGGCCCGGATCTCGCGCTGCGCGTCGGCAGGTGACATGGACTCGGTGACGTTCGTGCCGAGGCCACGCTTGACGATGACCCGCTCAGCCCACGGCAGCAGGGTCTCCACCTCGCCGGCAAGGGCATCGTCCCCCGCCACCAGCGCCACCGGCACGCCATGCTGACCAAGCCGAATGGCGTTGAGGCCGGTCTCGTTGTGCGGCACGCCGTTGGCCCTGATGTCGAGCACCGTCGCCGAAGAATAGGTATGGGCGATGACCCCGCTCGGGTGTCCGGCACCGGCGTGGTAGCCGATGAAGGCCGCCGCGTCGAACGCCCCGTCGCCCGGACCACCGATGCCCTGGGTCATGGAGTACGGCTTGTCACCGATGATCAGCCGCGCTCCGTCTCGCAGGTCCTCTGCCCGGAGGTTGCGCATCTGCCAGTGGCTGTCGTTGACCACCACATCGGCTGCCCCTGCGTCGAGTGCACCGTCGATGGCCGCGTTCGTCTCGCCGGCCATGAGCCCGCGGGTGCGGTCGTAATCGGTGCGATCGTTGCCCGGGCCGAAGGCAACCTGGTGAGGGTGCGCCACGCCGGCGAGGCCCTCCATGTCCACGGAGATGTAGATGCGCACGGCCTAGCGGTACCTCTCGAGCTTCTCGAGAATGGCGGTCGTCGTGGCCCAGTCCTCGTCGGTGGGACGCTCGCCGCGGTGGATGTGAAACAGCGGCACGGAATTCCAGCACGGGCCGTCCTCGCGCGGCAGATGGATCCCGAGGTCCCCGCGATCCAGCACCGCCACCAGCGTGGCTCCCAGTGATCCGCTGCGCGCCAACGCGGCATCGAACGAATCTGCGAAGTCGGCGGCATCACCGAATTCGACGCCGATACGCATGGCGGCCAGACCCGTTGCCGGCGCCTCGATGCGTGGGCCGGTCACGACACGAGCCGGGTGAGCCAGGTGAAGACGACGGCCGATCCGACGACGGCGAAGATGAGCACCAGGATGAGCAGGGTTCCACCCACGAGACTCGCCCATGGTGGCACGCGTGCCTCTGTGACCGCCCGATGCTGGGGCGGCACCTCGCCGACGACCCCGCTCCCGAGCCAGATGGCCAGCGCATCCCCGTCGACGCGCACGTCGACCTCCTCGTCCAGGGGCATGACGACCAGCCTTTCGCCGGTGGCCAGCTTGTCGGTTGTGATCAGGGCCCGATGACGCCCCTCGGGGCCGGACTCGCGGACGAGGAGCGCGTGGTCTCCTCCCGCTTCGAGGGCGGCCGCCTCGAGCCGTCCGGCCCGGCCGATGGCCATGGTCATCGGCTCGGCATCGGCGCCCTCGTTCATGGATCCGATGGTATCAGCCGCGGAACCGCTCCAGCGCCGGCTCGAGGGCGGCGATACTTTCGACAGTGATCGGGTCGAGGACGAGCTGGACGTGCCCGACACCCGCATCGGCAAAGCCGCGGAGGGTTGTGGCGAGGGATTCCGGCTCGCCGTCAATCCTTTCGACCGGGTCGTCGATCATCGAGGTCGCGCGACCCACGGCTCCGGGCAGGGCAACGAAGAGGGCCAGGGTTCGCTCGAGCGTCGCCGGATCGCGACCGACCGCCCGGCATGCGGCGTCGATGCGATCGCGGAGCGGGAGGTAGCCCTCCAGGCTGTTGCCGAACCAGGCGTGCCAGGCGTTCCAGGCTGCGACGTGGGGAAGCGTTGCACGGAGCATCCGCTCCCCGATCGAGCCGATCATCAACGGCGGACCGCCGGTCCGTGGCCCTGGCGGCAGGATCTCGGCGTCGTCAGCCTGGTAGTAGGTTCCGTGAAGTGTGCTGCGACCCGTCGCGAGGAGCTCGCGGATGATCGTGAACGCCTCTTCGAAGCGGCTCACGCGATGGTCGAACGGGAACCCGAAGGCTCGGTACTCGACCTCGTTCCAGCCCGCGCCAAGGCCAAGGACGAGCCTGCCGCCGCTGATCTCATCGATGGTGGCGGCCTTCTTGGCGAGCATCGCGGGATTGTGAAAGCTGGTTGCCGCAACCAATGGCCCGATCTCGACCCGTTCGGTCACCGCCGCAAGCGCCGCCAGCGTTGACCAGGCCTCCCACGGGCCTCGGGCCGGCTTCCCCTCGCCCCGGTACAGGAGGTGGTCGCCGACCCAGATCGAATCGAGCCCGATGGCCTCCGCCGTTTCCGCCATCTCCCGCAGCTCAGTCCACGGGGCGACCCGCTCGACCTCCGGAAGCTGGACCCCGATCTTCATCAGCCCATTCTGGCAGGGTGGGCGGCTGGGTGATAAGGCGCTGGTAAGCGCGCGCTCACCGGTCAAGGGCAGACTGCGAGTGTGCAAGTCTCTTGCACACTCGTCGTGCGGCGCTGCCCCGGGGACTGGCCAAGAGAACGTTAAGGTTCGCGCAGACATGCCGAAGCCGGATCCGCTCGCGGATCAGCCGTTCAGCTTTCACCGCCGCGCCGATGCCACCGTCGTGATCTTGTATCGCGGCGCCCCGGTGACCCTTCTCCGCGGTCGACGGGCCGCGCAGTTCGAGGTGCGCCTCGCAACATCGGACGATGCCGCGGCGCAACAGCTCATGGCCCGACTGACGGGCAATTTCAAACGCGGGAATGAACGTTGAGAAGGCGTTGAGCGCGGCGCGGAGGCGGACGTCGATCAGGCGACGCGACGGGACTTCTTGGAGACGTAATCGACCAAGACGTACTCCCCGAGATGCTCCGGCTCGACATAGAAGGCACGACCGCGGTTGATCCGCGCCATGAGGTCCACGAATTCAGAGAGATAGCGCGACCGCTCGAGCATGAAGGTGTTGATGACGATCCCCTCGCGGGTGCATCGGCCAACCTCGCGGAGCGTCGATTGCACGGTCCGCAGGGTCGGCGGGTAGGCGAACTCGACCTGGCCATGCTCGATGTGCGCGGTCGGCTCGCCATCGGTGATGACCACGATCTCCTTATTCCCGCCAGTCGACCTGCCGAGCAGCTGCCGCGCAATGATGAGGGCGTGCTGGAGGTTCGTGCCGTACTCGAACTCGTACGGCGACAGGGTCGGAATCGACTCCGGCTTCAGCTGCCGGGCGTAGTACGCGAAGCCGACCACGAACAGCCGGTCCCGTGGGTACTTGGTGTGGATGAGGGTGTGGAGCGCCATCGCCACCTTCTTGGCCGCCGATGAGCAACCGCGCAGCAGCATCGACCGGCTCATGTCGAGCAACAGGACCGTGCTGCTCACGGTGGTCTCCTCGGTCCGTCGAGACCTCGAAGTCGCGGGGATCGATGCTCACCGGAGTCCCGGCCCCCTGCCGGGCCATGGCGTTGAACAGCGTGCGGTTGATGTCGACCGCGAATGCGTCACCGAACTCGTACGGCTTCGTCTCGTCGGTCGGCTCGCCCCCTCGACCTGCGCGTGGGAGTGGATGGCCACCGAATCCCTCGCGGCGCAATCGGCTGAAGATGTCGGTCAGGGCGCGCATTCCAAGCTTGCGGGCTGCGCGCGGCGTGAGCTCGAGCCGGCCGCCCTCGCGATCCAGGTAGCCCGCCTCCTCGAGCGCGCGCGTCAGCTCGCGCAGCTGGTCGAGGTCCTCGATGGCATCGTCCCCGGCCAGGTCGCGCAGGGCGTCGGTGTCGACCTTCGCCAGCCCATCGGGATCGCGGGCCGCGCCAAGAGCCTCCTCCATGGCGTCGTACTGCTGCTGCCGGTCGATCGCCGCCAGCGCATCGGCCAGCCCCATCGGCGCATCGCCGTCGAACGGGTACGGCTCGCCGAACGGGAGGTCCGGCCGGGCTGCCTGAAGGTTCCCGGCCAGGCGCGCCATGTCGATCTGGAGGCGATCGTCGCGCAGGAGCTCGTCCATCATCGAGCGAAGCTCATCGCGCATCTCGGGCGAGAGCCCGTTGAGCAGCGACGCCATCTGCGACGCCTGGCGATGCAGGTGCTCGATCAGCTCGTCAACGCTCCCGATGCCCGGCGGGAAGTAGCGACCGTGCTGTGCCATGAACGACGCGAAATCGTCGTTGACATCGGCGCCGGTGGCGTGCTTCTCGAGGAGCTGGTTCAGATCCCGCACCATGTCCCGGATCCCGGCCAGGTCCTCGGGGGTGACGCTCTGGACGCCCTCCTTCAGGCCCTGGAAGTACGTCCCGAGCACCTGCTGCCGCAGCTCGTCAGTCAGGTCGGCGAAGGCGGCTCGTGCCGTGTCGTCCATGAACTCGTAGTCGCGCAGTCCGTTGAGACGCCCCGCCAGGTTCGGTGGCAGCGCGTCGAGCCGGTTCTCACGCTGGCGTGCAGTTCGACGCATGACCTGCTCCGCCAGGCGGGCCTGCTCCTGCGCCTCGCCGGGGGCCGCGTCGAGTGCACGGCGCTCCGCGTCGCGCACCCGCTCCCCGATTCCCTCACGCTCGGTCTCGAGGATCTCCTCGAGGCGACGGTTCACGTCGTCCAGCACGCCGTCCAGGTTGGCTCGCTCGAGCTCGGCCTGGCGTCGGGCACGCAGCTGCTCCATGATTCGTCGCAGTCCCGGCACGTCGCCGCCCCGGGTGCCACGCAGGCCACGCTGCATGAGCCGCTGGAGTGCGCGGCGCATATCGCCCTCGGCCAGGATGTCGTCGGAGAGCGCATCGAGCACATCGTCCGCGTCGAATGCTGGCAGCTGCTGGCTGCCATCCCATCGGGAGTAGCGGATGGTGCTCACGGTCCCTGCAGCCTAGGCCGATCACGACACGCCGTCCATCCACAGCCCGCGGCGAGGTCAGATCGTGGCGAGATCGCCCATGACCAGCTCCCGGTCGTCATCCTCGGCAACCTGCCGCGGCGGCCTCTCGCGCCCGCGCCAGCGCGGCCTCGGCCGCCAGCCGCGTCACCGCCCACCTGAGGGCGCGCGCCACCGCCTCCTGCGCGAACGCGATGTCCAAGTCGCCGATCCCAGCTCCTCGCACAGGGCCAGGCAGCGCCGGGCGTGCCACAGCGCCGGCTCGGCTCGGCCGAGCACGGCATACACACGCGAGCATTGCCACTCGCCGCGTGCCAGGTTCACGGGCTCACCCACCTCGCCCCAGTGATGGCGGGACGCATGCGCCGCATGGAGCATATCGTCGTCCTCGGCCGTCGAGCGATCCGTGCGCTCGAGCAACGTCCAGACGCTGTTGAACAGGTCGACGGCCAGCTGCCGATGGGTGACGGCGTCGATGGTGGCAGGGGTTGCGGCAGGCATGATCGGCTCCTCGTGATCGATGGTCTGGTTCAGCCAGTGGATCTGGCGCTGAGTCTTCGACAGCAGCGCGCTGAGACCGGCCCGATGGGCCGCCAGCAGCCGGTTGCGCTCGGCCGGGCTCCGCCGCGATCACCGCGCCGATCTCGGCGAGCCCCAGATCGAGCTCGCGCAGCCTGGCGATGAGCCGCGCATCGTCCACCTGGCTCGATCCGATACGACCGATAGGAGGTATCGGGGTCGACATGGGCGGGAAGAGCAATCCCAGCTCGTGGTAGTGACGCAGCGCGCCGATCGTCAGCCCGCTGAGGCGACCGAAGCGACCAATCGGCAGAAGCTCGTCCATGTCGGAGAGCATGGGCCCTCGGGTAGGTCGAGAGTCAAGCCCCGTCTTGTGCGGGAAGTTCGGGAAGTTCCGGAAGTTCCGGATACGCGACGGGTTCGACCGGTGAATCTGGGAGATCAACGAGCCGCAGCCCATACCAGGCGACGTCATGCCAGGCGCCGAATTTGAAGCCGACGTGCTCGTAGACGCCGATCCAGCGCATGCCGACGTGCTCGTGGAGTGACACGCTGGGCACGTTCGGGATGGCGATGCCGGCATACACGTTGACGAACCCCTGCCGCCTCAGCAGCGGCAGCAGCGCGTCGTAGAGCAGCGCGGCCGATGCCGCGTCCTCGATGGTCGGGATGGATGTAGGCCGAGATGTCCACCGACCAGCGATACCCTGCTCGCTCGCGGTGTCGGCCGGCGTAGGCATAACCGATGACCTTCCCGCCGGGTCCGTCCTCCGCCACGAGCCACGGCGTGCGGAGCATGATGGCTCGCATGCGTCTGGCCATCTCGTCGGCGCCGGGCGGGATCTCCTCGAAGGTGGCTACCGATCCCTCCACCGCCGGACGGTAGATTGCGGCCACCGCCTCGGCATCGCGATCGGGGTCGCCGGGCCGCACCAGCTCGGACCGTACCCTCTCAGTCATGCGCCCATGATGCGACACACCGCCCGCTCCTCGCCCTCGACATCGGCGACCCTTCTGTTCAGGTCAGCCGGCCACCTGGTGGACCACCCGTCCGTCGGCGGCGACGCGCACGATCGTCGGGACCAGCGCGACGCCGTACTTGCGCGCCAGGTCCGGTCGCTCACGCACATCGACGCTCACCCAGCGGTCGGACCCGGCGGCCAGCTCGTTGGCCACGGCATGGCAGTCGGTGCACAGCGGATGGCTGAACGCGATGAGCAGGTCGTCGAGCGGTCCGCCGCCCCGTGGCTCACCGAGCTCGGCAAGCTCAACGCGGTCGATCGCTCGGCGTCTGATGCCCCGCAGCCGGGCGCGAATCGCGGTACATCTCGCAGCCCGCGCACACGCCGGTGGCCGCCGCCAGCAGCGCCAGCGCTGCGACCAGCAGCCCGAGCGCGTTCCCGACGACCCCCAGGCCGACCAGGTGAGCGACCGTCGCCGACGCCGAGGACACCAGAACCCGATCTGGTTGGCGAATCGCGGCGGGCGCGAGTCCTCGATGGGTCCCTCGCCGAAGCGCGGCTGCACCAGCTCGAAGTACGTCACGCAGGGGAGGCACCAGCGCCGGCCGTAGCGCAGGCCAAGCCCGAGCTGGATGGCCAGCAGGGTCAGCAATGGCCACCAGCCGGCAAGGACGGCAACCAGGGACAGCGACCCGACCGTCGCCTGGTTGAAGCGGGGCGCACGGGCGTCGATGACGTCCGTGTCGCGGTAGGGATGGGCGGTACGTGGGTTCGGGATCATGAAGCAACTCCAGGGTGCATCGGCGCACGGCCGGTACGGAGGACGACGGCAGTGGGCGGAAGGAGAGCCTCAGCGGGGTGACGAATCGATGCGATGCGCCGACGAGGAGACGGGAGCGATGCTCCTCCCGCCTAGCGACAGATGCAGGCCTGCGTGCAGGGGTCGGGCTTGCGTCGGCGTGGGTTCGTCACAGTGGTGGCAGCGTACGCGCGATTCGATTGCCGCGCAACGGCCCGATGGGCCCTGGCGGTGAGAATCCCGGAGCGGAAGGCGCCACCCCGCAGCGTGGGCGAATCGACGCGACGGCGCGCCAGGCGGAACGCGCGGCGAGTACTGATCATGCCGAGCCGCGACGCTCCCCGGAGCGTGCCCATCCGGCTGCGGCGGGTCGCTCGTGGCGGCGGGGACCACGGCCCGGGCGACGATCGGGGCGGCCTCGGCCAGCGGGGCGAGACCCGGGTGCGCCGTGATGGCCGGCGCCACCCTGGCCACGTCCGGCGTGCTGACCGGAGCGCAGTCGAATCGGCTCAGCGCGGATCGCTCGATTGGGCTCGAATCCGGCGATGACCGTCGACTGAATCGGCGCCCCGAGCATGCGCTCGATGTCCCGCATCAGCGGCGCCTCGTCGACGCACACGAGCGACACGGCCGTACCGGTGATGCCGGCACGACCCGTGCGCCCGATGCGGTGGACGTAGTCGGAGGGAACCATGGGAAGCTCGAAGTTGACGACGTGCGGGAGCGCTTCGATGTCCAGGCCGCGAGCGGCCACCTCGGTGGCCACCAGCAGCAGGATGCGCCCGGCCTTGAAGTCGGACAGGGCGCGAACTCGCTGCGGCTGCGACTTGTTGCCGTGAATCGCCGCTGAGGCGATGCCGTCACGGTTCAGCTGCTCGGCGAGCCGGTTCGCCCCATGCTTGGTTCGCGTGAACACCAGGGCCTGGTCGATCACGCGGGTGCGGACGAGGTGCGTGAGCAGCTCGCGCTTTCGCTCGCGATCGACGGGGTGGACGACCTGGTCGACCAGCTCGACGGCGGTGTTCTCAGGCGTCACCTGCACGGATGCGGGTCGGTCGAGAAGGCCTTCGGCCAGTGATCGGATGTCGCGAGAGAAGGTGGCGCTGAAGAGCAGGTTCTGGCGGCGATCCGGCAGGAGGGCAAGCACCTGGCGGATGTCGCGGATGAAGCCCATGTCGAGCATGCGATCGGCTTCGTCGAGGACGAGGATCTCGACCGCGCGGAGGTCGATCGTGCCCTGGCGGGAGTGATCGAGCAGGCGGCCTGGCGTGGCGACCACGATCTCGGCGCCGCGACGCAGCGCACCGACCTGGCCGCCAAAGCCCACGCCGCCGAAGATGGCGGTGGAGCGGACGCTGCCGCCGGAGTAGGTGCGGACGGACTCCTCGACCTGGATCGCGAGCTCGCGGGTCGGGGTCAGGATGAGGGCTCGAATACGGCGATCCCGGGACGGGCTGGCAGCGAGGCGCTGGAGCATCGGCAGGACGAAGGCGGCGGTCTTGCCGGTGCCCGTCTGGGCGCCAGCGAGCAGGTCGCGACCGGCGAGAACGAGCGGGATCGCCTCACGCTGAACGGGAGTGGGTTCGGTGTATCCCTGGCGCGCAACGGCGCGGAGCAGGTCGGGCTGAAGCCCGAGGGCAGAAAAGGACAAGGGAATGTTGCTCCTGACGAGGCCCTCCCGCAGCGATACTCGCGCGGGGCCCGGTCAGGGCGAATGGTGGGTAATCGAGGTCGGGACGGGGATGAAGCCGCGGCGCAGACCGGTGCGCCAATCGAACACGTGTGCCAAATGTAGCACATCGGATCGGTGTACGCTAGAGACTCCCACATGAAAGGCGGCCATGACCGAACAATGTATCCACGGATTCGACAAGCAGATCTGCGCTTCCTGCCGCCGATGCGCACACGGACTGCTCGAGTCCCGATGCGCGACCTGTAACCCGAAGACCGCTCGCGAAGCCACGATCATGCTCGCGAACGACGCGCCCCGACCAGCCGAAGAGCACCGCGGCTACGAGATCTCGTACGTGGCAGGCGAACGCAGCTGGTACATCCGCGCCGATGCCGATGCTCCCCGCTCGCAGAATTCCTTCCGCTCCGCGTTCCAGGCCCGTCGCGCGATCGACGAGATCCTGGATCGGCCGGCACCTGTCGCGTCCGGGGGCAAGAAGAAGAAGGGCTAGCGGCCAGCCCATCTCCGATGGCTCAGTGGAGGCGTGGTCCCCCGCCCGTCTCATCGCCGCCATCGTCCCCGTCGTCCGAGCTCCCCTCGCGGAGGAAGCGCTCGATATCGGCGATGAGCTCATCACCCTCGGGCAGCCGTGATTCATCGGCCAGCAGCTCGAGACGCTCGACATGGGCCTTGGTGTCCTCATCGGACGCGGCTGCCGCATCCAGCATGTTGCGGCGCTCGAGTGCCCGGCTCGCCAGAGGACCGATCGGCACCTCCGTCGCCAGGTAGCGGCCGAGCGCGGTCAGCAGCGCGATGGAGGCCGTGGGGTACGACGCGTTCACGTAGTGCGGCACCTGCGCGAAGAACCCGACGGCCGGGATGCCCGACGTGCTGGCGGCCAGCTCGAGCACCGAGAGGAGCGCTGCGGGAACGCGGAGAAGGCCATCCGGGCCCTGCCGAATCCCCCCGGGCAGCAGGCCGGGGGCCGATGCGGTCGCCAGGATCGGGACGGGCCGGGTATGCGGGACCGCGGCTGGGATGGCGCCCAGGCTGACCCAGCTCGTCACACCCAATCGCTTGGCGAGCTCGACCACGTCCGTGGCCAGCTCGCGCCATCGGTAGTCGGGCTCCGGCCCGGTCAGCACCAGGACGTCGCGCTGCTCCACCTTCGCCGCCACCAGGCGCAGCTCGGCCCAGGCCAGGCTCACCGGTCGCCCGTCGAGGATGTCGAGCACCGGGCGACGCGATCGAAAGTCATAGATGGCATCGGCGTCAAAGGTGGCGACCGTGGTGCCATCGGCCGCCAGCTGCTGTGCGGCGGTCGTGCCCGCGCCCCCGGCGTCCACCCAGCCCTCGAGCGCGGCAACCAGGATGGGAGCCTCGAGCTGCGGGTCCGCGTCGAGCCGATACAGCGACATCCGACAAGGATACGGCCAGTGTGCGAGCGTCGCGCGCGAGCGCTCAGCCTCGCCCGTAGACGCCCACGTGCCACAGGCCGACATGACCGACCCCGGTTGGCAGGAAGCCGGCATCAGCCAGCGAGCGCTCCATTCTGCGCAGGTCGTGGACGTACCCGCGGCAGCCACCCCGCGCGAGGTCCCACACCGTCTCGGCCGCCCACATCGGCCGGTTGAGCAACCCACGCCAGCCCCGGGATTCGGGAACGGAGATGGCGATCCGCTGACGCGCCAGGCGGATGGCCGCCTCGAGCAGCGAGTATCCCCGCCCGTCGCAGCACAGGACTCGATCAAGGATCACCCAGTCGTAGGGACCGCCTCCTGCCGATACGCCTTCGCCCACCGTGAAGTCCGCCTGTTCGCCGAATCGCCCTGCCCTGGCGCGTCGCCGGGCGACCTCCACGCTTGCCTGCGAGAGGTCGACACCTCGCACCGTCCGCGCACCCATCTCAAGCAGCGCCACGCTCATGCCGCCGGTCCCCGAGCCGATCTCGAGCACGGTGGGCCGCACGATCGGAGCATCCCGCAGACGATCCAGCAGGCTGGCGGAGACGTCCACCATCTGGGGAAACTCCTCACCGTCCTCGAAATCGGACCACTGGCTGTCGAACCGGCGAGCGACGCGTGGATCAGGACCGGGCTCGCAGCAATCGGACTCCGAGCGCGGCGTCACTGGCGCCTCATGCTCCCGTCGGCAGGATCTCCGCCGCGGCGCCGTCGTCGGCGTCCCTCGTCAGGCTCGTCGCCCCGCGGGCCACGATGATCGATAGCCAGAACGCCAGCAGCGCCCCGACCGGGTGCAGGGCCGCCGCGACCGGGCAGATCGTCCCGCAGGATCACGAGGATCGGCACCACGAAGACCGTGACGGCCAAGGCTGCCGCCTGGAGGATGCGCGTGCGACCGGCACGTGCCAACGCCGCGAGGCCGAGCATCAGGATCGGGATCAGGTGCAGGATCCAGCCCAGCGTGACGTGGAGCTCCAGGTTCTGGGAGCCGGCGAACAGGCCAAGGCCGATGAAGAAGACCTGCACCACGACGCCCGCCAGGAAGGCCCAGGCAGCCACGAGGTAGGCGTAGCGCGCGACTCGGATCATGTCAGCCCTCTGTCGTTGCCAAGTGGACAGCGTATGGTGCCACCGCGCCCTCGCGGCTTCAAGACCCGGTACGCTTAGGCCATGCCGAGGGCCAAGGCCTCTTCCGCGACTGATGCGAACGCCGATCCGGATCGCCTCGTGCGCGACCATGCCGGCACCTATCGCACGGCCGATGACCGGTTCGAGGTTCGCGAGGCCGATGCCGGGTGGTTCGTGGTCGACACGCAGCTCACCAACGAGTTCGGCCAGGAGCGCATCCACGGTCCGTATCGCACCCTGAAGGCGGCACGAGACGCGCTGCCGGGGCATCGCAGCGATGCGGACAAGGCCGAACGCCCGCGCGCACGCCGAAGCGCAGCGCCCGGGCGACGAAGGAGGCAAAGCCCGCTCCGCCCCCTCCCAGCTGGATCGACGAATTGCCCCGCGCCGAGGGCTCGACGGTCCGGCGCCAGATCGCCGCTCTGCAGGCAGAAGGCATCACCGATGCCGAGGCGCTCGTGCGCCGGGATCGGGACGGACTCCTGCCCGCCATCGCCACGCGACGACTGGAGGAACGGCTCGCCGCGCTGGTCGCTGGAAGCTCGTCCGACGCGCGTGCGGCCGCGGACGGGATCATCCGGCGCGTCGTTGAGATCCTCAGCGCGGAAGGTGGACCAGACGGCAGTCCCCTTCCGGGCTGGGCGCTGGTCGAGGTCGCCCCCGGGGATGAACCGGCGGATCGGCGGATCGACCTGAGTGACTAGCGAGCCCCGGATTGCGGTTCGACGCGCGCGACGCGACGAGATCTCGGCACTGTCGGACGTTCTCGCCCGCGCCTTCGTCCACGATCCGTTCTACTCGTTCCTGGCCGGTGACGCGTCCGAGCGCACTCAGCGGATGCGCGAGGGCTGGCGCGCGATCCTGCGCCACGGGTCGGCGGACATGTCCGAGACGTTCACCACAGATGATCATGCCGGCGTCGCCATCTGGATCCCTCCTGGCCGTGGCGGGCTCTCCGTGCTTGAGAGCATCCGGCAGCTTCCGTCCATGGCGCGCCTGGCCGGATGGCGTCGGCTTCGGCTGGTCGGCTCGGTGATGGCCGCGCTCGAGGAACGCCATCGTCACCACGCGCCGGGTGACCACTTCTACCTCTCGGCCCTGGGCGTCGACACCGATCGACAGGGCGAGGGCATCGGCACGGCCCTGACGAGGCCCGTCCTCGACCGATGTGACCGCGACAGCATTCCCGCCTATCTGGAGACTGCCGGCGCCCGCAACGTGTTGCTCTACGAGCGGTTGGGGTTCGAAGTGGTCGAGGAATTGACCCTACCGCGAACGGATGTTCACGGGTGGCTGATGCTCCGCCCGCCGTCGGCATGACGCTCGTTCGGCTGTAGCTCGGTCAGTTCGGCGCGCGCGTCCGACAGTGCCCTGCGCGACTCCTCACCTGGAGGTTCATGGGCGGCCTCGAGGTCCGCGAGCAGCGCGAGCCCTCGCGACACGACGTCCGATGCCTGGGCGTCCCCGTTTGTGAGGCTGCGGAGCGCGGCACGGGTGGACACCACGATCACCCGGACCCGCAGCTGAATCGCCGAGTCGTCCATGCGCGGACCAAGTGCAAGCACGGGGCCAACGGAGATGCTTTGTCGGCAGGCGACCAAGCGTCCCGGACAGGGATGGGACCTTCGGGCCATCCGAAGCCGGCCCGATGCGGTGCTACGGTCGTCACGAGACCCGAGATCTCGTATCCATGGTGATCATGAAGCGCCTTTCCATCGGCCTCGTGGGGATGCTGATCGCGCTGCTCGCGACCGCGCCGGCGGCCATCGCCGCCAGCTGCAACGGCGCATCCCATGCCATGGCGTTGTCAGACGGGGCAGCCAGCCCCGGCTCCGGCACCACCTCGACGGTCGTGACCTTCTCGGTTGTCTACACGGACAATGCGGGGTGCGCGCCGACGAGCATGACGCTCGTCATTCCCGGCGTCGGGACCATCGTCATGAGCTCGAACCAGACGGCGTATGCCGACGGTGTCGTGTTCTCGCGCGCCTTGAACCTTCCGCCCGGCACGCACTCCTACTCCTTCTCGGCGACCAGCGGGTCCGGCCGTGGCGCGCGATCGTCCACGCTCAGCTCGGTCTCGCCGGCATCGGTCGTCATCCACGCGCCGCCCCCTCCACCCACTCCCAAGCCGGCCCCGACCGCCTCGCCGCCCCCGCCGCCGCCGCCTCCCCCGCCACCGCCGCCTCCACCGACTCGCCCGACCCTCACCGGTGCCGGCGACTCCACGAGCAACCGCCGCTGCTCCAGTCGCGACGGCGTCCCCAGCGCCGTGCCGCCGGCTCCAGTCGCACCGGTTGTGCCACCTCCCGCGTCGCCGGCGAGCACCCCACTCGCGTCCGTGGCACCCTCCGCGCCGCCGACACCGTCCGCCACCGGGCGGGCCTCCACAGCCCCGGCCCCATCGCCATCCGACGCCGCGGTCCCGGTCGCCGGCGGCCTCTCCATCGCGGGATTCGACCCACCGGACGGGTCGAGCGCCGTCCTCGTGGCCATCCTGGGCGGGGCGGGAGCCTGGTTCCTCGTCGCGGCTCGTCGTCGTCGGCACCAGGGTGAGCATGCCGCGGCACCCGGCGTCCCGGCGGGCGTCGCTGCGGTGTCCGAGCCCGGAGCGGACGACTTCCACGTGACGCCGCTGCCCGACATGCGTGAGCTCATCCCGCCGGTCGACCCCCGGCTCCTGGAGGGCGACGCGGTTCCGAGCGACCCGGCGCCCGGTGAGGCCGACATCCCGAGGTGGTTGCGTCCAAGCGTGCGCGAGGCCCGCTTTGCCGGCGACCGCGACCGCCGCAACTGGCACTGACCGGCCGCAACACAGCGACCGGCACCGCCGACGGCCGGATCAACCGACGCCCCGGCGTGCGTTCCGGGGGTGACAGCGCGCGCCGACCACGGCAGGATGGGGCGAGCCGACCACGCCCGAGGGGACCCGATGACCCAGTCGCCACCGCCCGATCGACTCCGCACCTGCCGCCGATGCGGTGCGGATGTTTCGCACGGGTCTCCGTACTGCCCCGAATGCGGCCTTGTGCAGACGGATCCGGCAGTTGCTGTTCGAACCCGCCGTCGACGACCCCGTCCAGCCTGGCTCATCCCGGCCCTCATCGGCGGCGGCATTGCCTCGATGCTCGGCGGAGCGCTGCTGGCCGTGGCGTTGAACGGAAGTGGCGACCCGGTGGCCACCCAACCCAGCCCGAGCTCGACGGCATCGGCGTCATCGTTCCCGAGCGCGTCCTCGGAGCCGTCCGCATCGGCATCACCCACGCCCAGCCCATCGCCAACGGCGGCGCCCATCGTCAACCGGGCGATCGCTCAGATCCTGACCGATACGGCGGTTCTGCGCGCAAACCCCAACGCAACGGCGGCGGTGCTGGCGGAGCTCCGGGCCGGACAGCGCCTGTTCATCATCGGTGAGCCGGAGGAGGCGGACGACGTGCGCTGGTACCGCGTCGGGACGCTCGACGATACCGGCTGCGACGAATCGTGCGGCCAGATCGGCTGGGTATCCACGCCGGTGACGGAGGATGATCCGGCCATCGAGGAGATCGACGTCGCGTGCCGGCCCTCGCCCCTGAGTGCCGAGGAGCTGGCCGCGGTGCCTCCACTCGAGGCTCTGCACTGCTACGGCCGCAGCGAGCTCGCGATCACCGGGGTCGTCGCCTACCGCGAGGGCGGCGATGAGGGGCCGATCAGCTTCAGCCCGTCCTGGCTGGCGGATCCACGACCGTCGACGTTGCTCGAGGGTGGCATCGGCTTCCATCCCCTGCCCGACGCATCACTCGAACGCCCCGAGGAGGGCGATCAGCTGCGGGTTCGCGGCCACTTCGAGGACCCCGCGGCGACCGCCTGTCGGGCTTCGGCATCGCCCGACGCGGAAGGCGACGTGATTCTTCCCCAGCCGGCGCGCGTCGTGCTCGACTGCCGTGCCACGTTCGTGTGGACCGACTACGAGGTTCTCGAAGGCGGCTGATCCCGGTCAAGCCGAAGTGACGCGAATGGCTCGGTAACCGGACACCATCTACCATCGGCGGCGTGGAACCCGAGGCCATCCTGGCCACCCTCAATGACGAGCAACGGGCGGCCGTCCAGGCAACTGCCGGGCCTCTTGTGATCCTGGCCGGGGCGGGAACCGGCAAGACGCGGGTCATCAGCCACCGCGCGGCCTATGCGGCGGCGACCGGGGCGGTCGATCCGAAACGCGCCCTGGTCGTCACCTTCACCGAGAAGGCGGCCACCGAGATGCGTGGCCGGCTGGCCGCGCTGGGCCTGCCGCAGGTCCAGGCGTCGACGTTCCACGCGGCGGCGCGGCGCCAGCTGGCCTACCACTGGCCGATCGTGCACGGCCGCGAGCTGCCCGATGTTCTCGAGTCGAAGCTGAGCATTGTCGGTCCGCTGGCGCGCCAGCTTCCGGGCGGCTATCGCTTCACCCCGGCGCGGGACCTGGCAGACGAGATCGAGTGGGCCAAGGTCCGCCGCATGCGCCCGGACACGTACGCGCCCGAGCGCGAGCCGCCCGTTCCGCCGGATGTCTTCACCGAGCTGTGGCGTCGCTACGAGCACACCAAGGAGCGACGGAACCGGATCGACTTCGAAGACATGCTGACCCTGGCCGTGGAACTCTACGAATCGGACGCCGATGCCCTGGCCCTGGTCCACCGCCGCTACGCGTGGTTCAGCGTGGACGAGTACCAGGACACCAATCGGCTGCAGGAGGACCTGCTGCACCTCTGGCTCGGCGATCGGCGCGACCTGTGCGTGGTTGGCGACCCCGACCAGACGATCTACAGCTTCACCGGTGCCAGCAGCGAGTACCTGACGACCTTCGCCGACCGCCATGCCGATGCGCGCGTCGTGCGCCTGAAGCGCAACTATCGCAGCACGCCGCAGGTCATCGAGCTTGCCAATCGCCTGATTCCAGGGCGCGAGCTGTCGGCGGACGGTGCGGATGAAGGGCCGCGGCCGGAGCTCGTCCCCCATGCCGATGCGACCGCGGAAGAGAACGCCGTGGTGCAACGCATTCGCGCCGTCGTGGCCGGCGGGCTTCCCGAGTCGGAGGTCGCCATCCTGGTGCGGACGAACGCGCAGCTCGTGACCTGGGAGTCGGCGCTGACCGCGGCAGCCATCCCGTTCACGGTGCGCGGCCTCAGGTTCTTCGCGCGACCCGACGTCCGCGCCGCGCGATCGGCGCTTCGGGGGTCGGCAACCGGCCGCCTCGGCCGGATCGTCAGCACCGCATGGCGCACCGAGCTGGGGTTCGACGAGCGCGAGCCCGCCGGTCCGGGGGCCGAGGCGCGCGACCGGCACGCGGCACTCAGCACGTTGCTGAGCATGGCCCGCGAACTGGAGCGGGAACAGCCGGAGGCCAGTGTGTCCGACTTCCTCGCCGATCTCGATCGGCGCGATGCCGCGGAGGCCGCCACCGGCGGATCGGGAGTCACGCTGTCGACACTCCACCGCGCCAAGGGCCTGGAGTGGGAAGCCGTCTTCCTGCCGATGCTCGAGGAGGGCTCGTTGCCGATTCGGCAGGCAGCATCCGATGCCGGTGGCCTGGCTGAAGAGCGGCGGCTGCTCTACGTCGGCATCACCCGCGCCCGTCGCCACCTCATGCTGTCGTGGGCCGCGACGCGAATCGGATCACGAGGCACAGCGGTTCGCGCACGCGCCTCGCGGTTCGTGGCGGAGCTCCGGCCCGGCGCGGTGGCGCGGCCTCGTGCGGCGCGCGACGCGCCGGTCCCGACCCACGCGCTGAGTGCGGCCGATGAGCCGCTGCTCGAGCGGCTCATCGAGTGGCGCCGTGAGCGGGCGCGCGCCGACGGCGTGCCCGCCTACATCGTCGCCGACAACAAGACGCTGGCCGGGATCGCGGCCCAGCGGCCAACCAGCGGAGCGGGACTCCTGGGCGTGCCCGGAATCGGGCCACGCAAGGTTGACGTGTACGGCGACGACATCCTCCGGGTGGTGCAGGCGGCCGACGGCTAGACCCGCCCGTATCGCCACTCGGCGGTGGCGCGGCCCATGAAATGCATTACACCGCTGCGAAACGACATCCGCACGGGAGCCTGAACACATGACGCACCACGAGAACGAAGGCATCATCGACAAGGTCAAGAATGCCCTGGGAATGGGCTCGGACGACCATGACGGCGACGACCATCACCAGCACGATTCCGAGACGCCGATCGACCTCGGATCAACCGATGCGACCACCGACGTCGAGAACCGCCCCGCCGGTCCCGATTACGGCGCCGGCGAGCGAACCAGCACGGCTCCGCTGCCGCACGGCGACACCGCGTCCCATGACTCCAACGTGATGCCTGACGACGGGCACAGCGAGGGGGCTGAAACCGTGCGCTAGGCTTGGCGTATGCATACCAACCGTCGCGCGCGCCTTGGCGCCGCCGCCATCGTCCTGCTCCTCCTGGTATCGGCCACCTCGATCGTGCTCGCGCAGGAGAGCGTCCTCGACGGAAAGCTGCGCACGGGCGATACCGTCGTGGTGCCGGCCAACGAGAGCGTCGACGGCGACCTGTACCTGGTCGGCGGGACGGTGACGATGGACGGCAACGTTGATGGTGACCTGACCGTCGTCGGCGGCCAGGTCACGGTGAACGGGACGGTCACCGGTGACGTACTCGCCGCCGGAGGCATGATCTCGATCGGCGGCACGATCGAGGGCGACCTGCGCCAGGCCGGTGGCCAGACCACGCTCGGCGGCGACGTGGGCGAGGACGTGCTCGCGGCCGGCGGTCAGGTGACCGTTGCCAGCACCGGCCAGATCGGCGGCGATCTCATCGTGGCCGGGGGCGACATCAGCGTCGACGGCGCAGTGGACGGCAGCATTGAAGCCAGCGCCGGTGCCTATGACCGCACCGGAAGCGTCGGCGGCACGGAGCGGGTCTTGGTTGGCGATCCGGATGACGAGACCGAAACCGCGGTCGAGCCGATCGGCGACGCCATCTCGCACTTCGTGGCGCTCCTCGTCCTGGGCGCCCTCGCCATCTGGCTGGTCCCGAGGACGGTCAACGGCGCCGAGGCGAAGCTGCGTGAGCGGCCGCTCCTGTCACTGGGCGGCGGGGTGGCGGCCCTCGTCGGCTACTTCGTGTTCATTATCGTGGCCATCCTGCTGATCGTCCTGACCTCGATCGTCTTCGGAGTGCTCAGCCTCGAATCCCTGGTGGGGCTCGCGGTGACCAGCGGCGTACTCGGCATCCTCGTCGTCTCGTTCCTGCTGGCCGTGGCCGTCGGATTCGGCGCCGATATCGTCGTCGCGCTGGCAGTCGCACGACTCACCGGTCGTGGCGGGATGGGCAACCGCTGGCGCGAGCTGACACTGTTCGCCATCGGCGCGGCGGTCGTCGTGATCGTCACGTCGCTGCCGGTGGTCGGTGGCGTCGCCAAGCTCCTGGTCGTGCTCTTCGGACTGGGTGCGCTGGCCCTCGGCGTGTACGGGACGTGGCGGGCGCGCCGCCAGGCACCGCGCGTCACCGTCTGATCGCAACCCCGGAGCGCCCCGGGCCGCATCTCAGCCGGTGACGTAGGCCGCCAGGTGCTCTCCGGTCAGGGTGGAGCGGGTTTCCACGAGGTCGGCGGGCGTGCCCTCGAAGACGATGCGGCCGCCGTCGTGGCCGGCCCCGGGTCCGAGGTCGATGATCCAGTCGGCGTGCGCCATGACCGCCTGGTGGTGCTCGATCACGATGACCGACCTGCCGGAGTCGACCAGCCGATCCAGCAGCCCGAGCAGCTGCTCCACGTCCGCGAGGTGGAGGCCACTCGTCGGCTCGTCGAGGATGTAGACGCTCCCCTTCTCGGCCATCTGGGTGGCGAGCTTGAGTCGCTGGCGCTCGCCGCCGGACAGGGTGGTGAGCGGCTGACCCAGGGTGAGATAGCCGAGCCCGACATCGGCGAGCCGCTCGAGGACGGCGTGCGCGGCCGGTGTCCGCGCCTCGCCCGCGCCGAAGAAGGCCTCGGCCTCGGTGACGGGCATCGCGAGCACCTGGCTGATGTCCTTGCCGCCGAAGTGATAGTCCAGTACCGACGCCTGGAACCGCTTTCCCTCGCACACCTCGCAGGTCGTGGCCACCCCGGCCATCATCGCCAGGTCGGTGTAGATGACGCCCGCACCGTTGCACGTCGGGCACGCGCCCTCGGAGTTGGCGCTGAACAGCGCCGGCTTCACGCCGTTGGCCTTGGCGAATGCCTTGCGAATCGGCTCGAGCAGCCCGGTGTAGGTCGCCGGGTTGCTGCGTCGCGAACCGCGAATCGCTCCCTGGTCGATCGAAACCACACCGTCGCGGCGCGAGACCGAACCGTGGATCAGCGAGCTCTTCCCGGATCCCGCCACGCCGGTCACCACCACCAGCACGCCGAGCGGGATGTCCACGTCGACATCCTGCAGGTTATGGGTGACGGCGCCGCGGACCTCGAGTGCGCCGCTGGGCGTGCGCAGCGACGTCTTCAGGCTCGCCCGGTCGTCCAGGTGCCGTCCGGTCAACGTGCCGGCAGCGCGGAGTCCGTCGATGGTGCCCTCGTACACGACCTCGCCGCCCGCGGTCCCGGCGCCCGGACCCAGATCCACGACGTGATCGGCGATCGCAATCGCCTCGGGCTTGTGCTCCACCACCAGGACGGTGTTGCCCTTGTCACGCAGCTGCAGCAGCAGCTCGTTCATGCGCTGGATGTCATGCGGATGCAGGCCGATGGTCGGCTCGTCGAAGACGTACGTGACGTCGGTGAGCGACGACCCGAGGTGGCGGATCATCTTCGTGCGCTGCGCCTCGCCGCCGGAGAGCGTTCCCGACGGCCGGTCCAGGCTGAGGTAGCCGAGGCCGATCTCCACGAACGAATCCAGGCTGTGCCCCAGCGTGGCGAGCAGCGGCGCGACCGACGGCTCGTCCAGGTCGCGGACCCAGGACGCCAGATCGTTGATCTGCATCGCGCAGGCATCGGCAATGCTGATCCCGTTGATCTTCGACGACCGTGCGGCCTCGTTCAGCCGCGTGCCGTCACAGTCCGGGCAGACGCTGAAGATCACCGCCCGCGAGACGAAGGCGCGGATGTGCGGCTGCAGCGCGTCCACGTCCTTGGAGAGGAACGACTTCTGCATCCGGGGGATCAGTCCCTCGAACGTGAGGTTGATTCCCTCGACCTTGATCTTTGTCGGCTCCTTGTGGAGCAGGTCGTTCAGCTCGGCGGGGGTGTACTTCCCGATTGGCTTGTCCATGTCGAAACCGCTGCCGGCGAAGATGCGGCCGTACCAGCCGTCCATGCTGTATCCGGGGATCTTGAGGGCGCCCTCACTGAGCGACTTGTCCTCGTCATACAGCTCGGCCAGGTCGAAATCGGTGATCGACCCCATGCCCTCGCAGCGGGGACACATGCCGCCGGTGATGGTGAACGTCTGGCTCACCGACTTGCCCGCGCCGCGTTCGACCGTGGCCGCCCCGGTCCCGTGGACGGACGCGATGTTGAACGAGAACGCCTGCGATGAGCCGACGTGCGGCTGTCCGAGCCGGCTGAACAGGATCCGCAGCATGGCGTTGGCATCGGTGGCCGTTCCGACCGTGGACCGCGCGTTGGCCCCCATCCGCTCCTGGTCAACGATGATCGCGGTGGTCAGCCCGTCCAGCACGTCGACGTCCGGTCGCGCCAGCGTGGGCATGAAGCCCTGGACGAACGAGCTGTAGGTCTCGTTGATCATCCGCTGCGACTCGGCGGCAATCGTGCTGAAGACGAGCGAGCTCTTCCCGGAGCCCGAGACGCCGGTGAACACCGTCAGCCGCCGCTTCGGAATCTCGATGCTGATGTTCTTCAGGTTGTTCTCGCGTGCCCCGTGAACGCGGATGAGGTCGTGGCTGTCGGCTACGTGCATATGCCTCTCAGCTCACGGCCTTCTTGACCAGCTCGCCGATCCGCTTCTCGTCGGCAGCGGTCAGCTTCGTCAGCGCAAAGCTGGTCGGCCACATGGCGCCGTCGTCGAGCGTCGCCGCGTCGTTGAAGCCGAGCGTGGCGTAGCGCGCCTTGAACTTGGCCGCGGCCTGGAAGAAGCACACGACCTTGCCGTCCCTGGCATAGGCGGGCATGCCGTACCAGGTTCGCGACGTCAGGTCCGGCGCGCTCTTCTTGACGATGGCGTGGATCCGTTCGGCCATGGACCGGTCGGGCTCGGGCATCTCGGCGATCTTGGCGAGGATATCGGCCTCGCCATCGGCCTTTCCACCGCTCGCCTTCTTGAGCTCAGCGGCGTGCTCCTTCATGGCGGATCGTTCCTCGTCCGTCCATCCCTTGGCCGGCGTATCCCGCCCGGCGGAGCTCTTGGCGGGCTTCTTGGTGGCTGTCATTTCAGGGTCCTCCTGGGGGCGGCGCGTATGTCGTGGGGTCACTGTAGCCGCGGTCCACCGACGGTCGCTTCTCGATTCCTGACCGGTCCGGTCAGCGACCCCCGCGCGCCTGCGGCCTCACTCGGCGGCGGCCGCGATGACCCGCCTGGCTTCCTCGACCCGATCCAGGCCCGCAACCGCCGTGCCGTTGATCGCGGCCCGGACGGCCGACTCAGTCTCCGCGCGCACCGCCGCCCCTGACTCTCCGCCCGACGTACGACGCATGGAGCGAGAGCAACCAACCCAGCAGCGCCCCGACGAGGACGGCGGCGACGAGCAGCGCGAGCGGCATCGGGATGGGACCCAGGATCGGGATGTCCACGCTGCCAACCGGGACCGCACCGGCGGTGACGAACAGCGTCACCAGCCATGCGACCGCAAACACGATGACCGCGCCGACCACCATCTGCGCGCCGCCGATGACCGGCCACAGGGCGGAGCGCGGGGTTTCGACCGATGCTGCCTCGGCCCGTGTGACGCGTTCGAGGACCTCGTCGAGATCGGCGTCGGCCGATGGCGATCCCATGACCTCGAGGAGCCGTCCGCGGCTCTCGGCCGGCACCGATCCCACCGCCTCGACCAGCGCGGCGCGCACCGGGTTGAGCACCCGCCCGAGCGCGCCACGCGTCCGCCATGCGGCAAGGTACGCAGCCGGGTCGCCCCCACGCGCGCGGCGGCCACCGCTCCACGAGCCGGCCAGCGCGATGGCGCGGCGCAGGACCGATCCCCCGCCCAGCTGAGCGCGGTGCAGCACGGCGTCACGCACCTCGCGACCGACGCCGGTGGGATCCACCAGCGACAGTGCGCCATCGACGGCCTGGCCGACGAGCAGCTCGCGTCGAGCCGGCGCCAGGAGCGGGCGATAGCCGACTTCGGGGTCGATGCCGACCGTGCGCGCCAGCTTCTCGGCAGCCTCGGCGCGATCCGCCTCGAGCTTGGCGGCGACGATGACCTTGGCATGCGCCGCCTCCGCCAGCTCCTCCCGCAGGCGCTCGATGCCGTCACCGCTCTTCGCCGACACGACGTGGAGCACCGGGCGCGGGATGCCGTCGGCCACGAGGCGTCCGCGGAGGTCATCGGCGACGGCCCGGGCCTCGTCATCGGTCAGGCGATCGGACTTGTTGAGGACGAAGCGCAGCCGATCGGCATGCAGCACCAGCGAGCGCCAGTAGGCGTGAACCCGCTCGTCGTCGTACTTCTCCGGATCCACGATCCAGGTGACGGCATCGATCCGCGGCAGGAGGGTGTCCACCAGGGCCCGATGTTCCGGACGCACGGAGTCGACGTCCGGCAGATCCAGGATCGCGATGTCGGAGAGGGCCGGACTGGCGTGGGTCACCACCTGGTCGACCTTCAGCCACTCCAGCAGTCCCGAGATCTCTGACCGCCGATCCTCCGCGACCCAGGCGAGCGGACGGTCGGTGGTCGGACGGATGGCACGCACCTCGCTCACCGCCTCGGAGGCCAGGGCATTGAGGATCGAAGACTTCCCGACCCCGGTGCCGCCGGCCAGCGCCATGACGTAGACCTCGCCGCCGAACCCCGCCCGCCGGCCGACGCGTCGAGCCACGTGCCGGGCTGCGGCCGCCTCTTCCTCGAGGCCCAGCGATCGGCCCGCATCGGCGGCGTCGCGCAGCCTCGCCAATCGGTCGTCGAGCGGCCCGCCCTCGGTCATTCCGCCACCATCTCCGCGACCTGGCGGGCCGCCTCGCGCAGCTCACTGGCCAGCGCCGGGTTGCCGGTCGTCCCGAGCGCCGTGGCGTAGCGGGCGAGCTCGGCGGTGAACGCCTCGTCGAGCAGGAGTCCAAGGTCGCCCCGCGCGCGGCTCACGAAGGCGGCCACGTTCGCCTCGCCGAAGATGGCCTCCAGCAGCTTCTGGTTCACGACCGCGGTCGCCGCCGTGATGCCGACCTCGGTCCCGGTCAGCCCACCGGTATGCACGAAGACGGCGAGCACGGCGCTGGTGCCCACCGCGTTGACGCCGATGGACGCGACCAGCGCCCAGCCCTTGCGGCGCGCGCCGAGCTTGCGAATGCGGTGACCGATGCCCCGCGCCCACACGTCCAGATCGTGGGTGAGCCCGACGGCAAAGCCGGGCGAGGACCGCCACAGCGCCTCGTCACCGGCGAGGGCCAGCGCCCCGTAGCGGGTCGCGGACCAGGCGGCCGCCGTGCGATGGGCGGCGGAGTCCGCGTGCTGGACCGCCAGTGCCGTGAGGTCCGCGAAGGCGGCGTCGCGCACCTCGGCCGCGGGCGCCGGTGGCCCGGGCTGGACCAGGCTCCGAACGGTGGCGGCTGCCTTGCCGAGGCCCTCGGTCAGGAATCGAGCCACGCGACCGGCGCCGATGAAGCCCTGCCACTGGCGCAGGACCTCCGCGCGCAGGAACGTTCCACCGCGCAGCTCGTCGGTCAGCGTGCCGCGAGCCAGTGCGTAGGCGCGCTCCGCCGTGCCGCGCAGATCGGCGACGGCCTGCTGCTCCTCGTCGATCTGGCCGGCAATGGCCTCCACGGCGGCCGGCATGCCGTTGAGCGCGGCGGCCAGCCCGCGCCGCGCCAGCGCTCGTCGCTCCTCCTGCGAGGCCACCAGCCGATCGAGGGCATTGCGTACCGGGGCGACAGCCTGCGGATCGAGCGCGTCGCGTTCCGGATCCAGGGCCCCTTCGGGAATGGCGACGATCTCGAGGCTCTCGTTGCCGGTGCGGCCACGCTCCAGGAGCTCGAGGTAGTTGCGAAGGACGGCATCGGCGTCCTCGGGCTCGGGCGGCATGCGGTTGAGCACCGCCATCATCGGGACACCGCGGGCTCGCGCACGACCCAGGACCTCCCACGGCACCTGGTCGGCATAGCGCGTGGCGGTGGTGAGGAAGATGACGAGATCGGCGATCTCGAGCAGCCCGAGCGCCCGCTCCCGGTTCTCGGTTTCCACGCTGTCGAAGTCCGGGGCGTCGACGATGACCATGCCACGCCTAGCCTGCTCGTGGATCCGCACGGCCCAGCCGGACTTGCGCGCAATGACGCCGAGGACGCCGTCCAGCTCACGGGGATGCGCGATCGCGATCGGCTGCCGGGTCGTCGGCCGCAGCACCCCTGCCGGGCTGAGCGCCGCCCCGGCCAGGGCGTTCAGGAGGCTCGACTTGCCGCTGCCGGTGGATCCCATGATGACGACGAGCAGTGGCGCATCGAGGTTCGCGGCACGCGGCAGCAGATAAAGCTCCACGTGGCGGCGCAGTGCGTCGGCGCGCTGCTCGCGGTCCTCGCCGGGCGCGGTGGCAACCCGCTGGCGCAGGGCGGTGGCCAGTCGGTCAAGCGGGGTCGCCTCGGGCTCGGGCGTCTGTTCGTGCTCCACGGCCACCTCACTGTGCACGAGCCGGGCCGGACGCGTGCGGTTCTCTCGCGCGGCGTGCCACCCTCCGATTTTCATTGACGTCCCGATCCGCGCGGATGACGATGATCCCCTGCGCAATCCGCGCTCAATGGAGGGAGTCATGACAACCCATCAGCGGGCTCATGAGCCGGCCACGATCCCACCGATCGGGTGGGCCCTCGTCGGTCTCACCGTCGCGTACGTGATCGGTTCCTTGGTGGCGCGAGAACCCTTGGCATCGAACGGGTATGTTCCGCCCATCTCGCAGATCCTCGATACCGCTGCGCTGTTCGGGCTTGCCGCCGCGCTGGTGATTGCATCCGACCGTTGGCACGCGGGCCGCTCTTGGCTGCTGCGCGCCGCGCTGGCATTCGTCGTGGCAGGCGTCCTGGAGGTCGCCTTTGAGGTCTACTTCGCGTGGTTCTTCGCCAACGCGTCTCCCGATCTCGTGACTGGATCAATGTCATCCTTGGCGTGCGCGCCATCAGCGCCGCGGCGGCAACGGCCGCCGGGCTGGCCATGGTCGGGATCGGCCTGTGGGTCGCACGGCCTGCTGGAGGGGCTGACGTCAGAGGCTGGGAGGTCGCCACGATCGGGGGACTCGGGCTGGTGGCCGCGGGCGGTGCGGTCGCCTACGCCGTCGCCAGTGCGCTGTCGCTCGACAATGGATACGCCCTCGTTGCTGCTGTGGCGTGGTCCTTCGTCACGGGGTTGGCGAGACTGGCGATGGCCTTCGTGGCGTTCGCGGCGTTGCGCCATCGGCCCTTCCGCGAGCACCTGGCGGAGGTCGTCATCGCCGCGGGCGCGCTGCTGGCCCTGATGGCCGCCGCCGTTGGAAGCTGGGTCACGGCGATGGTGCCCATGCAGGATCTCGACACGTCACTGGTCGGATTGCTGCCGCTGCCGGCGGCGGTGCACGCGGCGGGATGGGTGACGATCGTCGCCGGTGTCGGATTCGGCTGGTGGCTCGACGGGCGGTCCGAGCGCCCGTCCTCGGCCCGAGGTGCCGTCCGGGGGCTGATCCGGCAGTTCGCTTACGAGGCGTCGCCGAGGGCAGCGAACAGGTCGACCAGAATTGCCATCCGGATCGGC
>CAWGTN010000003.1:0-208296 GCA_963825525.1 uncultured Chloroflexia bacterium | reverse complement strand
GTCAGGAGGCCAGCGTCAGCGTGGATTGCGACAGGTATCATGTCGCGCGGTTTGTGCCGTGGTGTTCTGCGTCAACGCGGAGACGCCGGCGCGGGCAGATCGCGTGCAGGAACCGGCGCCTCACCGGCGACGGTTCTGGTTACATATCGACCATGACCGAGCAGGGGGACGCCGCAGGCGACGCGTACCGCCGGCGGCACTCGGGGCGAGTTGCAGCAGCAACCTTGGCCCTGGCCGTCGTGATGGTGATCTCCGCGTGCGGGGGTGCGGCATCGCCGTCCGAGTCTGGTATCACGCCAGAGTCGAGCGACCCTCCGGATGACCCGATCGCCACCGACGGCGCCAGCCCGACGCCGGGCGTGATCATCGGCGGTGCGGGCGGTGACGGCGGCGGCGACCCGAACATGGCCGCCTTCAGCGACTCGCGCCCGTTCAGCGCCTCGACATGGTCGATGCTCGCGCCGATCCTGAAATCCCAGGGCTGCGTGGCAACGCCCACCAGCGTGGAGACCATGAGCCGCGACGACGCGCTCAACCGCGCCCGGGCCTTCCTGGCCGATGCCGTTGGCGAGGACGCGATGCGCGCCTTCGAGGCCAGCGACGAGGCAAGCTCCGCGGGGAAGGCGAAGACCGCGGCGGTCGGGGCCGCGATCACCGGCAACGATGCCGGCGCGCTGGCCGCGATGCTGTCGACCATCGGCCACGATCCGGACGATCCGCGCCACCTCGTGAATGCCGCGGCCCTGATGCCGGCGTTCGGACTCGGCAGCGAAGCGCTGGCTCTGCTCGACGCAGCCGAGACCATGGAGCCGCCCGACAGCACGCCGTACGGGCTCGACCAGGGTGCAGTGGCGCTGGCGGTTCGTGGGCATGCGCTGTTGAGCCTGGGGCAGTGGGCGGATGCCGCATCGGCGCTGCAGCAGGCATATGAAACCGACGGTGCCCTGCTGGAGGCCGCCGAGAACCTGTCGCTGGCGCTGCTCTGCCAGGGCGCGGACGACCAGGCAATGGCCGTCGCCCGCTCCAGCCGGCATCGGGAGAAGCCGCGCACGACGGAGCGGGACGGCCTCGACACGCCGAAGCCCGAGGACGTCTTCGAGATGAGCCTGGGCGTGGACGCAGGCCCGCTGCTGCCCTCGATCCCGATCCCGTCATCGCCGGGAGAGGGCGTGTCGCATCCGCGATCGAATCCAGGAGATCAAGCAGGAGCTCGTTGACCGATCGATCGAGCGCTCCGGGCGCCAGATGGAGTTGCAGGTCGCGCTCAACTCGGCGGGACTGCACCCGATGACGGTCCAGCGCAACGGCGACATCATGGGCGCGATCGCCGCACTCAGCTCCGTTGAGGGCCCGGCCGCCGAGGCCTGGACCGATGTCTCCGAAGCCAGCACCAATGCCTTCGACTCCTGGGACGCGTTCTGGGGTCCGGCGGGCGAGGTGGAGTCGATGTCCGACGGTTGCAGCGGCACGGGCGACTTCAACGGCTGCATGCGGACCGTCTGCATCCCGGCCACCACGGCCTTCCATGGACCGTGGTCAAGCGAGGTGATCGCGCTGGACAACGCCGTTCGCGAATGGGCCGATCTCTACTACCCCGCCGCGGCGGCCGTCGCGGGCCACATCGGCAACCCGACCCAGCACGAGGTCGCGGTGATGGCGATCGAGGCGCAGCTGGACCAGGCGGCCCTGATGGTCGTGAGCCGAGTCGAGGAGGTGGCGATCTTCGAGAGCAACAGTCGCGAGCTGTGCGTTGACGGCTTCGCACCCCTCCCCGACACCTACGAGCCGACCGCACCCGGTGCCGGCCAGCCGTGCCGTATGAACACCGGCGCCTGGACGTTGAAGATCGCGTTCGTTTCGCTCCAGATGGAATGCTCGGACTGGAGCATCGAGGCGGCGACACCGGGTGCGCTCGGCGCCTTCGCGTCCGTCAGCTCCAAGGGTGGGGCGATCACCATCTTCGCCGGTCCGTCCGCCAGCGCCGAGGCCGGCCCCTTCTCGGCCGGTTCAAAATCCGGGTTCTACGTGCGCTCGGGGCCGACCGGCACGACCGACTTCGGCTATCGGGTGGAGCCCGGATCAACGAGTGTCGGCTCCGGTCCGATCTCCATGAGCGGGCCATCGATGGAGGCCATGGACTTCAGCTTCGTCGGCATCGGAGCGTTCCTGCCGGGGACGTAGGGTCGGCTACAGCGCCTCGAAGTTGCGCGCCTGGTCGCAGTCGCCGCAGATCCACGCGCCGCCGTCGATCGCCGGCGGCAAACCATCCGACCACAGCTTGCGCCCACAGATCGCGCACGTCTCCACGAGATCCGGCTCGTCGCTGTCGTTGTTGTCGCGCTTGATCGGCATGGCCTCGAACCCTAGCGCGATCGCCGGCCGGCGCGACACCAAAGCTGTCGAATCCGCCGTGCGAGGATGACCCGGTGAAGACGCCGACGACTGACCAGATCACCGCTGCCGTGTATGGCCACCTCGTCGCCGATGCGATCGGCGTTCCGTACGAGTTCACCGCGCCCGACCCCGCCCTCACCGTCGAGCTGCGAGGTTCGGGCTCGCACCACCAGCCGCCGGGCACGTGGAGCGACGACGGCGCGCTCATGCTCGCCCTGCTCGACTCCCTGGCGACCACCGGCTGGGATCCCGATGACCAGGCTCGCCGCATCCTCGCCTGGCATGACGACGGCGCCTACACGCCCGATGGCGACGGGCTGTTCGACATCGGCAACGCCACGGCATCGGCCATTCGGCGACTGAAGCGCGGCGATCCGGCCACGGGCGCCGGCGGTCCGCCCGATTCGGCCGAGCAGGGCAATGGCAGCCTCATGCGCATCCTGCCGATCGCGCTCATCGACCCGCCCGAGGACGACGCCGAGCTGGTCGAGCGCGCCCATCTCGCCAGCCGCGTCACCCACGGCGCGCTCCCCTGCCAGGTGGCCTGCGCGCTCTACGTTCTGATCGTTCGCGAGTTGCTCGGGGCACCGGGCGCCGCGCCCGAGTCCCTCCTCGCCGCCGCCGTCGACCGAGTGCGTGCTGCCTACGGCCACCATCCCGACCACGCCATGGAGCTCGAGATGCTGCTCGTGCATCGGTCGCGGCTCAAGAAGCCGGGCGGCGGCTGGGTGCTCGACAGCTTCTGGTCGGCGTGGGAGGCCTTCGCCGCATCGGCCTCCTATCGCGAGACGATCGAGCGCTGCATCCGCCTGGGCCACGACACCGATACGACCGCCGCCATCGCTGGTGGCCTGGCCGGCATCCGCTGGGGCCTCGACGAGGGTGCGGGCGGGATCCCCGCTGAATGGCTCCAAGCGCTTCGTGGTCGGGAGCTGGTCGAGGGAATCCTGGATCGGCTCGGCGCTCGGCTCTGACCGGCATCGGTCGGTGCTTCGGCTGCCGGTTGTTCCTCTGCTGGGACTAGCGGCCAACCAGTTGCCGATTTGGCTCGCCGGTGGGACCAGCAGCCATGCGGAGGCGCGCATGTTGGCCGATAGCGGTTCTCCGCTGGGGAAAACGGCCACTTCCTGGCCGATACTCCCGCCGGCGGCATAGCGCATCCGGGAGGACAACTGACGCAGGTCGCGGGCTAGGATGCACGCGATGGTCACGAGTCGGACCCGGACGGCGCGCTACGCACGCCGGCGCAAGCGCCGGATGCTGCGGGTGACGCACGACCTGAGCGACGAGCAGTGGCTGGCGCTCAAGGAGGCATGGGGCGGATGCGCCTACTGCGGAGCGACCGACGTGCCACTCCAGCGTGACTGCGTGCTGCCGATCTCGAACGGCGGCCGCTACACCATCGGCAACGTCGCGCCGGCCTGCCGATCCTGCAACGCGAGCAAGTGCAACCAGGAGGTCACGCGCTGGATGCGTCGGCATCGGCTGGACGAGCGGGCCTTCCTCCTGCGCCGGCTCGAGATCATGGCCACGCTGGGCTAGGGCCGTCCCGATGCAGCGGCCCGAGCGCCAAATGAACACTTCGCGTGGGCGCCGGTGTCAATTCGGCGATGGATGCTGCAGCAACGTGGGGAGCCGGGATGGACGAGATGGTCCGCGAAGCGAGCGAGGGCCGAGCTGAGGCGTTCGAGGCGCTCGTGCACCGCTACGGGTCGGACATGTATCGCCTGGCTCGGGCGATCGTCGGGCCGGATGATGCGTCCGACGTCGCCCAGGAGGCATTCGTTGCCGCCTGGCGCGACCTCCCGAGGCTGAGACAGCCCGAACGCTTCGAGCCCTGGCTGCGGAAGATCGTCGTGAACCGATCGCGCAACGCCCTCCGCGCGAGGCGACGCCGGCCCACCGAGCCACTGGAGAACATGCCCGATCGCGAGCCCGCCACTCCGCGCGCGGACTTCCGCGACGCGGTCCACGCGCGCGACGCCCTGGAGGCCGCCTTCAACCAGCTGAGTGCGGATCACCGCGCGGCGGTCGTCCTGCATTACGGCATCGACCTCTCGATCCGCGATACCGCCGAGGCCATGGGCGTGGCCGTCGGGACCGCGAAATCACGCCTGCACACCGCACTCGGCCGCCTGCGCGCGGTCCTGGAGGCTGACCGATGAACCAGAACGACGCACGCGACCGGCAGATCCGCGACCACGTGCGCGGCCGCATGGGAGCCGATGCACCACCGGAATTCACGGGGAATGTCATGACTGAGATCCATCGCAGCCCGCAGCGCCGGCGTGGCCTCGCATGGCCGATCGCCACCGGCCTCGTCACCGTCGCCGCTGCCGCGGCCGTGGTCGTCATCGGCCTGGGGCTTCTCGACGGCAAGACCGATGTGGGCGTGGGGCCTTCGCCATCGGCATCGGCGAGCGCATCGCCATCCAGGTCGGAGACGGCGTCACCGTCCGCATCGGCTTCGCCGCCGGTGTCGTCGTCCCCGAGCGCCGCGCCGACCATTCAGGACGGCGAGTTCGGGCCGATCCACTCGATGGCACCCGATGAGGCCTTCCCTGACCCGCAGACCTGCGAGGTCGCTGGCGTCATCACGACGAACGGCGAAACGTCCGAGGTCGGCTACACGATCGCCTACCCGGCCGGCTGGTACACGAACGAGGAAGGCGCGAGCCGCTCGGCCTGCACCCTCTTCGCGCCACAGCCGTTCGAGCTCCGGGACGACGGCATGGTGCCCGAGCAGGTGGCCATCGAGGCCAACCTCCCGCCCGGCGGCGATTACGGGGCCGGTGGCACCGTCGTCTCGACCGAGGAGTACACCGTCGATGGCGTGGCTGCCATCCGGCGCGAGATCAGCCCCGAAGATGGCGGCTTCATCCGGGAGTACACCGTCGCCTGGGTGATCGCGGTCGCAGGGGCGCTGCCGGCCGAGGGCAACGACCGCCCGTACCTGGTCCTGTCCGCCTCGTCACCCGATGAAGCGGAGGCGACGGAGTGGGCCGAGGTGCTCGACCGCATGGTCGCGACGCTCGACATCGGCTCGGCGCCGTGAGGGGAGATTCGACCGTTCACCGGGCGGGACGGGAAGATTCACTCCCCCGTGATCCAGTGCGGGGCGACGTAGCGGCGAGGTTCGTGGTCGAGCATCACCCCCGAGCGCGTGGATCGTATCGCCATGCATCGGCGATGGCGAGAGGGTGTGGCCAGCTGACCGCCCCTCATTGACGCCACACCCATAATTGCGCAGGTCGTGGCGGCCACAAGGGCACGGAGGGGCAGGTTGATGGCTCGAGCGGGCCGGGTGACGATCGTCGTCGTCGCGTTGGTGCTGAGCGGTTGCGGCGGTGTGGATCCCACACCATCGGCCACCGTCGATTCCCCCGCGCCCACCTCACCGGCTGCCACCTCGACGGGACCGGCGCCGAGCCCCACTCACGAAGAGGAAGCTCCGTCGGCGTTCGCGGGTGCCTGGCAGAACGCCACCGCACCCGAGATGTCGGCCGCGGGCGGCTGGACGAACAAGGTGGAGCTGGCGGACCTGGACCTCGATGGCGACGTCGACATCCTGTTCGCGAATGGCGGCGACTACGACACGCCGGGTGAGCCGGTCGCCAGCCGCGCCTGGCTGAACAACGGCGACGGCACGTTCGTGGACGCCACGGCCGAGGTCCTCGGCGACCACGCCCTCCTCACCCGCGTCATCAAGACCGGCGACCTCAACGGCGACACGTTCCCCGACATCCTGATGGGCACGACCTACGACACTCAGAGCCGCCTGCTGCTCAGCACGGCGGCCGGCGCCTGGACCGATGCCACCGCCACCAACCTTCCCGCGGCCGAGCTGAGCGTGGGTGACCTCGAGATCGGCGACGTGGATGCCGATGGCGACCTGGATGTCGTCCTTGCCGACTGGGGCGACAACTCGCCCCTGGGCTCCGGGGGGCGAGCGGCGCTGTGGCTCAACGATGGGTCCGGCGTCTTCAGCGATGCGACCGCCATCCAGATGCCTGAGACGCTGCTCCGCTTCAGCTGGGACATCGAGCTGCTGGACATCGACAACGACTGGGACCTGGACCTCGCCCTGTCCTGCAAGATTTGCCCAACCTCCCTGCTTTTCGAGAACGACGGCTCCGGCACGTTCGCCGATGTCACCGACGGCCGCATGCCGGCCTTCACGAACAACTACGAGTTCGCGCCGATCGACCTCGATGGCGACGGCTTCCTGGACCTCGTGACGATCAACGACGGCCCGGACACCGGGAGCGGCCTCACCGAGCATGTCCTGCGCAATGACGGGGAGGGCGGTTTCGTGGATGCCACCGCGGAGTGGTGGCCAGCGGAGGCGAACATCGGCTGGGACGACAACGTCGTCGTGGCGCTCGATATCGAGTCGGACGGGGACGCGGATTTCATCATCGGCTCGCTCGACGGTCCGGATCGGCTGCTCATCAACGACGGTACCGGCCGGCTCTCCGTGGTGCTGGACGCGTTCAGCGGTGCGCCGAGTTCAGGGACGCTCGGCATGGCGATCGCCGATCTCAACGGCGACGGCCGGCCGGACGTGGTCGAGGCGCAGGGCGAGGTGGCGGAGGACGATCGGGTCTACCTGGCCACGGATGTCCTCGAGCCCGATACGGCGCCGCCGATCATCCGCGCGGACGTGCGGCCCGATCGGACCGTTCTGGCTCGCGTCCATGACAACCGAACCCCGAACATGCCGCAGCGCTGGCAGTCGATCACCGCGAAGTGGGACGGCGGGGAGACGCCGCTGGCCTGGTATGGCGAGAACCTGTTCCGAGCAACGCTGCCGGACGGCGCATCATTCCTGGAGATCTGCGCCGTGGACGCGGCCGGCAACGAGACCTGCCTCCCCGGGTGAGGGCCGGGGCCATCGGCACACGCGTAGAGGGTCACCGTGCGCCGGCTGCCGCTCCGGGCGCCGACGGTGGTGAGCTTGATCTGGAGCTTGGGGTAGCCCGGCATCGGCGTAAGTATCCGTCGAGACGGACCGAGCCGCGCATTCCGTGCATGAGTTGGAAGGTCGCGACCTTTGGTGCCCGGGAGTACGCTGGCGTAACCACCCGGCCGGCTGCGGATGGTGCGACCACCTGAGAAGCAGGCCGAGGAGCGAAGAAGACGGATGCTGTCCCGCTCGCCGATGATCGGGCACAAATCGGTGCCGAGAGCCCATCGGGCAACGCGGACCTCGGCGGACGGCATGCCCGCTGGTGCCAGCGATCAGCGCCGATACGCCAGCGCAACGGCGGCGAGCGACCACGTCATCCAGCTCGTCACGGCCACCGCCACGGGAGCGGCGACCAGTCCTTGTCTACCGGACCGCCAGATCTACCACGTGGGACGGCAAGGTCACCGAGCGCTGGGCCTTCTCGGACGACACGGACCGTATCAACAAGTTCTTCGGCGGGATGTAGCTCACCGGCGGACGGGTCAGAGGCGGAGGCTGACCACCTCGGTCATCAGATCCTTGCCCTTCAGGGCCAGGCTGCGTCGCTCGAGTCCCGGCTCAAGGCCGGCGGCCGCGGCGGCATCCACCGCGACCAGGATCTCGCCTGCTTCTGCCGCCCCGGCCAGGCGCGCGGTGGTGTTGACGACATCGCCGACCACCGTGATCTCGACGTGGCTCCCCTCGCCGATGGCGCCGAACCACATCCGTCCGGTATGGACGCCTACGCCGACCGGCGCCCACGGACCGCCCGGATCGGCGTGGCCGGTCGCACGAAGGAGGTGCCGGGCCGTCTCGACTGCGCGAGCGGCGTGATCCTCCCCGAGGAACGGCGGGAACGTGGCGACCACCTCATCGCCCACGAACTTGTCGATGATGCCGCTGTGCGCGTACACCGCGTCCGATGCTGCCGTGTAGAAGCGCGTCAGGGTGGCGTGGAATTCCCCGGGCGTCATCCGCTCACCCAGGGCGGTGGACCCGCGGATATCGGCGAACAGGACCGAGCATTCGATCTCCGCCCCACCCCGATGCTTGAGCAACACGCGCTCGCAGGTGTTGCACATGGTCGGGTTTACCCTGGAGGGCGCCTTGCCGATGAGCTTCATGAGCTGCCCGCCGGTGCCCGCGAACGGGGCGGCGCACATCTGGCAGCGGGGGTTGGTCGGAATGCGGCTGAAGAGTCGGCGCCCGACGCGTTGCATCGTGTCCGGATGCGTCAGGTAGTCGCGCCAGAACGCCTCGCGCTCTGCGTCGGAGCTGGCGGGGGTCGGGAAGTTCGCGCTCATCCTCATTGATTATGGGGTGAGGACCAAGCGGTCGGCCGGTTGGGTGCCGGCGGGCGTGCCGGCGCGCGTGCATGCTCCGGCCGAAATATCGGTCAGGGGGTGTCCTGGCACGCGGGGCTGGGCGCCCCTCACGCTCCGAGGGTGCCGATATATCGGTGAGCCGTGGCCAGGATGGGCGTCGGGCGCAGGTTTGACCGATATATCGGCGCGCGGCGGCCGTTTAACTCGATTCGCCGATGTAGCGATGCTTGATGCGGTCCCCGTCGCCCGCAAAGGGGCCGGTCCCGAGCGCGTGGAGCTCGACGATTGGCACCAGGAGGTCGGGGTACTCGCGCATCGCCTCCTGGTAATCGGCATTCTGGGCAGCCAGCTGGCCCTCGATGGCGGAGGCCAGCGCATCGGCGAGGGCGGTCGACGGCTCGCCGCGGGCCAGCTGGATCGAGATCAGTGGTCGAGTCTCACCGGGCCGCGCCTCCCGGACCGCAAGTCGGTAGGAGAGGACCTGTTCGGCCAGCGCGGGATCGGCGTAGATGCCGGCCTCGACATCGGCGGGATAGATGTTGGCGCCCATGACCGAGACGGTCGAGTCCTTGCGCCCGAAGACGTAGAGGTACGGCATGCGGACCAGGCGCCGGACGCCGGGGACGAGCGACTCGAGCGTGACGCCGAAGCCGCCGAGCCGCTCGCGCAGATGGTCGTCGCGGATGATCCCGCCCTCGTCATGCACGTTGTAGCGGACCTTGGGGGAGAGGGTCGCGTGGCGGGTCACGGTGAACAACAGCTCACCATCGTCGTTTGTTTCGACGTGGTGGAGGAGTGGGTTGTACTGGAAGACCATCGGGCTGCGTCCGGTCTCGCCGAAGAGCTCCTGCGCAATCTCCGGACGAGCTGCCGCCAACCGTCGGATGGCAATGGACGCCGGCGTCTCTGCCGCCAGCCCAATCTCGATATCGGTTGCGCCGTAGCCGGAGAAGACCGAACGGAAGCGACGGAGCAGGTAGTCGCGCAGCGCCTCCGAGTTGCCCTCGCCACCCAGCAACGCGTGCATTTCGTACTCGTGCCACGGGAAGCCGGCGGCCTCTGCCTCGTCGAGGAGGAGCTTCACGAACGGCGGATAGCCCACGATGAGATAGCGATATCCGGTGCCGAGCTCGCGCATGGTGCCCAGGATCTTGTCCACGTGAGGACCGGTCGCCTTCACCAGGCCGTTGGCCTCCAGCGCGATGGCGGTGGTCATGCCGGTGGCCCAGGCACCCATCGAGAACGCGTTGAGGATCACGAGCGGCGCGCTGCCGAACGTGTAGCGCGCGAAAAAGCCGATCATGCGGCGCACGTGCCGCCGCTCCTCGGCGGACCGGACCCAGTTGTATGGCGTCCCGGTGCTGCCCGATGACTCGTCGATGGTCGTGCCGAGCAGGGGAATGCGGCCGTCCAGGCAGCGCTCGGCGAGCGACCAGCGGTCGACATAGCTCGCCTTGTCGGTCTCGGGGAGATCCGTCAGCGCGAGCCGATCCGGATCTGCCTCGTGTTCGAGCAGGTGCGCCCGATAGGCAGGGACATGCGCCGCGGCATGGCGGGCGGTCACGATCGCTCGCTCGCGCGAGAGCCGGTCGGTCACAGCCGGCGGTACGGTCTCGAGCGTCCATCGCATTGCGCCGTAGTTGAGGCTCGCAATGCGGAGCCCGGCACCGACCAACGGCAGGGTGGCGCGGATGGCGGCCGAGGCAACGGCGCTGTCCCGCTTGGCGGGCAGGGCGGCGGCGCTGGTGGAGACGCGGCTCGTCATGGTTCTCCGATCGCCTCGCTGGTTGAGCGGACGCTCGCCGCGGATCGTAGGACCCGGCCCAAGACGGCGGCTACGCGACGTTTGACGTAGTCGTCAACGCCACGTGATGAGCTCGGGACGCAGCTCCGGCCCGTCGAGCTCGATGCGCAGGCAGCTGAAGGTCGGCTGGCGGCGCCTGTCCGTTGGCGAGCCGGGGTTGAGCATCCAGGTGCCGTCGCGACGCTCGACCATCGGCTGGTGGGAGTGGCCGAACGCGATGGCGTGGACTGGCGGGTCAGCATCGGCGAATGCGCCGTACGCCCGGTCCGGTGTCGTCCGGCCGGGTCCGTCATGACCATGCGTCATGCCGATGCGGACCTCCCCCACCTCGACGATCCGCCGCAGGCCGAGCCGCCCATGCAGCTCGGGCGGGTCGTTGTTGCCGGCAACGGCGGTCGTGGGGGCGAGCTCGTCAAGCAGGTCGAGCACGAACGCGTCGGCGATATCGCCCACGTGGAGAATCCGATCGGCGCCGCGGAGCTCGTCGACCAGGCGGGGTGGCAGCGTGCGGCCAAATCTGGGGAGATGCGTGTCGCCGATGAGCACGAGGCGTGTCGTCACGGGCGGAGCGTGAGGACGAAGATCGGGATGCGCCGGCTCGTGCGGCGACGGTAGGTCTCGTACTGCGGGAAGCGATCCGCGCAGAACGCCCACAGCTCCGCGTACTCCCCGGGTTCAAGGACCTCGCGGGCCTCCATCTCCCGGGTTTCCACGCCGCGCTTCACGCTGACGACGGGATGCGCGCGGAGGTTGTGCACCCACGCCGGATGCTTTGGCGCGCCGCTGCTCGAACCGACGAGGATGAGGCTGCCGTCGTCCTCGTGCGGTCGCTCGTGATCCGTCCATGCATAGAGCGTCACCAGGCGCGGCTCCCCGCTGCGGGCACCGGTGGTGGTGAGCTTGACCTGGAGCTTGGCGTTGCGGCGCATCGGCGAAGTATCGGCGAGGTCAGTGCGTGATGCTTCGCGGCCTCGGACGTTCCGGCGCTCGAGGACCCTGACTGGTCAGGAACGCAGCCTGCAGAGAAGGAGCCAATGCCTCTCCTGCCCGAACCTCCACCGGCTGTCCCGTATCGGCTTGGATTTGCCGTCAAGGTGCTCGGCGGGTTCGAGCCGATCAAGGAGGCCGACTTGCGGCGCTGGCAGAGCGGACCGCATCTTCGGCACTCGATCGAGGTGCTCCACGGCGTGTGGGATCACCTCGAGTGGATCGGCGTTCGGATGTACCGGATGTCCAGCAATGTCATCCCGTACGGCACCCACCCAGATCTGGTCCAGTTCGACTACCGAGGGCAGATCGAGGACTGCGCCGATGAGCTGGCCGGGCTTGGTGCACGAGCGCGCGCGCAGGGCCTGCGGCTCTCGACGCATCCCGGCCAGTACACGGTCATCAACGGCGACGAACCGGGACTCCGCGACCGCTCCCTGGCAGAGATCGAGTCGCATAGCGCGCTGTTCGATGCCATGGGCATGGGCCCTGAGTCGACGGTCGTGGTGCATGTCGGCGGGCTATACGGCGACCGCGCCTCTGCCCTGGACCGCTGGGCGGCGGCATGGGAGCGCCTCTCCGATTCGGCCCGCGGTCGGCTCGGCCTCGAGAACGACGAGCGCCTGTTCCATGCCGGTGACGTGCTGGAGCTCCATCGGCGCACCGGAGTCCGGGTCGTGTACGACTGGCATCATGCGCGGATTCTCCCGGCGCCGGGCCTCGCCGATGCCGATGCGCTGGCCGCGGCCATGGCGACCTGGCCGGAGGGGGTGCGACCAAAGGTCCACCTGTCGAGCCCGCGTGTCTCAGTGGACGTGGTCAAGCGCCCGATCGCCGGCACTCGCCGCCGCCGGGACGTGGTCGTCCCGCCGGCGCTCGGTCCTCATGCCGATCTCGTCTCGCCGTGGGACTTCCTCCAGCTGATCCGGTCGGCCCGAGGGCCGCTCGACGTGATGCTGGAGGCGAAGGCGAAGGACGTGGCGCTGCTGTGGCTGCGTGCGCGGCTCGCAGCGCTCGCGCCGGACGTGGCCACCGCCGAGGAAACGACAGCAGGCGGTGAGCGAACGGCGAGGGCTACCACACCGATCCGCTGACCGAATGGTCAGACGACTCCGCGGGCGGCCCAGGCGCTGGCGGTCATCGTGAAAGGGCCTTCCGGTAGCCGGGCCCGGCACCGTTCCCGCATCTCCGCCTGGCGATCCGGATCGAGACCTGCGAGGTACGCGCCCGCCGGGCCGACGCCGCCGGTGTACGGCTCCCACCACTCATCGAAGCTCGCGTGCTGGCGATCGATCGATAGGTCCGTATCGGTCACATCGCGCAGACCGGCCGCCTCGAACAGCTCGCGGAGATGGCCCTGGCGCGCGCCGGCGAAGTTTGATTCGTCGATGACCCCGGGATCCCGCTCACGCGCCACATCCCAGAACAGGCTGAGCGGCGCCCGGCCCCCGGCCAGGTCCCACACGCAGGCGACGACCACGCCGCCGGCCCGCGTGACCCGCCTCATCTCGCGCAGTCCCGCGACCGGATCCTTCATGAAATGGACGACGAGCTGGGCGAGAGCCGCGTCGAAGGCAGCGTCCGCGAAGGGGAGCGCCTCGGCCGGCGCCTCTTCCACGGTCACGCCCGGGAAGCGCTGGCGAGCCGCCTCAACGAAGGGCGGTGACGGGTCAGCAGCGCTCACCGACGCCTCCCCCACTCGGCTGACGAGCTCGCCGATGAGCGCGCCCGGCCCGCATCCCGACGTCGACCACGCGCTGTCCCGCTGCGACGCCGGCGAGATCGGCCATCTGCGGCGCGAGGAGCGTGGAATATCGGCCCATGAATCGGTCGTAGGCATCGGCGGCGACATTGAAGGTCACGGCGCGAGTGTATCGCGGCGATCGCGCTCAGTACGTGAGGATTCGTAGTCCGGGGATGGATCCCAGGACGGGTCGGCCCCGGGTGACGAGCGTGGCGCGGGCGCCCTTCGCGACGGCCGCGAGCAGCGCGTCGGCGAGTCCCAGCGATTCCCCACCCCGTCGCCGATCCGTGCGGAAGGCCGCGGCGTCGGTTGCGGCGCGCCGGCTGGTGGGAAGGTACTCGAGGGAGTTGAGCACGACCGATATGGCTTCTCGTTGTTCGTCAGGACCGTTGACGAGCGCCTCGCCGATGACGACGTCGCACGTCAGGAGCTCACCCTGGGTGTCGAGAAGGCGGCCGAGGAGCCAGGTTGCCGGTCCGTGACCATGGACGTGGTCGAGGATCACGCTGGTGTCGAGCAGGTAGCGCATCGTCAGCTCGTGACCTCCGACCGCAGCTCCCCGATCCAGTGCAGTGTCTCCTCGGGGGTCATCGCGCCCGGCCGATCTTTCATGGCACCCTCGGTCTCGGCGAGGGCGGCCGCGATCTGGTCGCGCCGAATGCGTTGGACGACGGCTTCGGCGATATATCGGCTCCGTCCGCGCCGCCCGGCGATCTTGTCGACCTCCCTGACGAGGTCGTCCGGCAGCGTGATGGTCGCCCGAGTCAGCCGATCCCGCGAAAAGGTCATGGTGGAGTTCGCTCGCTCTTTTGGTCTGCGTCAGTATGACATGGAGTATGAGTGCCGCGGCTCGCCTGTAGGGCTTGCGCCACTGGTCGCATCGGCGCATGATCGCCCCCGATCAGGCCAACCACTCGAGGAGGACGCTGTGCAGACCACGATTGCCGTTCCTCCCGACGGCGCGGAGCGCACCTAGGCACATCGCAGCGCTCCAGACCGGTCGGGACGACATTTCCGTTCCAACCCATGATTCTGGGAGCGCTTTTTCGTGTCCTTCACGAAACCGCTGCGCGGGCCGTCCATGGTCTGGCCCGATGGTGAGCCCTACGAGGACCACCCGCGCGGCACCTTGAAATCAGGCAAAGAGGCCGAGATCTTCCTGCTCGAGCGCCGATTCGCGACGAGCGGCCCTCGCCTCATTGCCCACAAGCGATATCGACCCCGCTACCCCGGCAAGGACGAGCTGCGCGAGAAGGGATTCTCGAACTCGACCCTCTACCGCGGAGACGCGATCTACAAGGCAGGCTGGAACCTCCGCACGCGCGATCGGCGCGCGATCGAGGCCGGCAACCGCAGCCGATACGGCCACGAATTGGCCGCCCAGCTGTGGCCGATGCAGGAGTGGGAGATGCTGCGTCGAGCGTGGGAGGCCGGCATCGCCGGTCCCCTACCCGGTCGAGCGGTCCGAGGACGGGCTGATGATGGAGTTCATCGGCGACGAGGAGGAAGGGGCCGCGCCAAGGCTGGCGCAGGCGCGATTGTCGGCCGATGAGCTGGCATCGGCCTGGGAGCAGATGGGTCAGGCGCTGCGTGCGCTCACGTCGGCCGGGCTCGTCCACGCCGATCTGTCCGCCTACAACCTGCTGTGGTGGAAGGCGCGGCTGGTGGTGATCGACCTGCCGCAGGCAGTGGAGTTCACCACCAACACCGATGCGTTCGAGCTCCTGCACCGCGACGTCGCCAACGTCGGCGAGTGGTTCGGCCGGCAGGGCGTGGCGGTGGACGTGGAGGCGCTCTATGCCGAGCTGGTGACCCTTGCCTGGCTAGGCTGACCGATCGGGAAGCTGCTGGACGGCCCAGGCGTTGCCATCGGGGTCCTGGAAGAACGTGAACGAGCCCCAGGCCAGATCCTCCACCTCGGTCGCCTCGACGCCGTTGGCAACGAGCAGATCCCGGAACGCGCGGACGTCCTCCACCACGAGTTGGATGCCCTTCTGCGAACCGGGCTCCATCGGGGTGATCCCCTCACCGAACGCGATGGAGCAGGACGATCCAGGCGGTGTGAGCTGCACGAAGCGCAGCTCGGGGCTCACGCGCTGGTCGTGATCGGCGTTGAAGCCAACCTGGTCGACATAGAACGACTTGGCCCGGTCGACGTCGGTCACCGGCACGAAGACGAGTTCGAGCTTCATATCCATGCGACGAATTCTGCGCGGTCTACCTTGCCGGAGCAACCTGGCGGGCGCGCTCCACGTACGGCCCCGCGCGGAGCTGCTCGAACGTGGCCAGCGCGGTGCTGCGGGCGCCGTGGTCGTCGCCAGAGGCTTCGGCCAGCCACAGCTCCACGCGTGCCGCGTCGAAGATGCGGTGCGCTCGGCGGAGGTCACCCGCCGCGGACCGAAGCGCGTCGGCCCATTCACCGTCAACCGAGTCACCGGCAAGCAGGCGCAGCTGGTGCGACGCGGAGCGGTAGAGCGCCCGTCGGACGAGGAGCTCGGACTCGGTTCCGCCCCGGGCTACATCGGCCTCGAGGCCTTCGGACATGCGCCGCAGGGCAGCCACCGCGGCCACCGCGGCCGCTGACACCGCCCCGTCCGGGGTTCGGGTCAGCCAGCCGGCGACATCGGTCCATTCGAAGAGACACCACGAGCTCACGTTCTGTTCCGAGGTCGCGCCACGGACCTGGATCCCGCGCTCGATCTCGGCGGTCGCCGCCGCCGCCTCGCCGGAGCCACGCGACGCGTGGGCCAGGGCCACGAACACCGGCCCATAGGCCTGCAGGTCGCCGATCTGGACCGCCACCTCGGCGTACGGCCGGACCAGGGTCGCCGCCTCCTCGTGGCGTCCGCGGTACGCAAGGAGCAGGCCGAGGAACGTCGCGACGTCAAGCCGGATGTATCGGTTCGCGCTCCGGAGCAGGGTCGTCATCTCGCGCAGCTGGCGCTCAGCGTCATCCCAGCGACCCATGCTGATCCACAGCTCCGCCTGTCCGGCGCGATGCCACTGCTCGTACGAGCCGCCGGGTGCCGCACGCAGATCGAAGTCGAGCATTTCCGCGTAGAGCGCCTCGGCTTCGCCATATGGGAAGAAGCCAATGGCCGCACCCTGGCCGCTGAGGTTGGTGTACGCCCGGCTGGCGTCATCCACCAGGTTGTGCTCCAGCGAGATGGCGAGACTGCGCCGAACGTCGTCGATGCCGCCGGGGTCGCCCAGCCCGGCGCGGCACATCCCGAGGTTGTTCAGTGCGTGCGCCAGGGCCTCGACGCTCCCCACCGCCTCGGCCACGCCGATGGCCTTGCGCGCGATCTGCTGCCCGAGCTCGTAGTCGGGCGCGAGGAACGCCAGCTGGGATCGGTACGAGTAGGCGAGCGCCAGCTCCGGGCTCGGGTCCAGCGCCTCGAGACCCTCGACCGCGGCGTCGATCTCGCGCGCCGCATCCTCTCCCCGACCGTCGAGCCACGAGTAGCGGCCGAGCAACCGACGGCAGTTGAGCGCGTGGAGTCGATCCCCCGCCCGCTCGTAGAGGTCGTGGGCTTCGGTCGCCAACTCCAGCGCCCGCGGCAATCGAGCCGCAAGGAAGCTGTGCGCCGATGCGCGCTCCAGCATCAGGGCGCGGCGCGCGGGGTCATCGGTCAGGAGATCGGCGGCCTGGACATATGCGTCCACCGCCTCCAGCTGAGCGTTCAGCCTGGCAGCCCGCTCCGCCGCCCGCGGGAGAAGCTCGCGCGCCCGATCCAGCTCGTCGCCGTCACGGTAGTGCGCGGCGATCTCGGCCAGCGCGTCGTCTCCGACGTGCTCTTCCAGCCACGCACCGATCCGCCGATGCAGCTCGCGACGCCGGGCGATGAGCAGGCTCCGATAGGCGACCTCGTGGACGAGCGGATGCCGCATCGCGAACGAACGATCCTCGCCGCTGCCGCCGGCGGCCACCACGAGATCGGCGCGCTGAAGGGCGCCGAGAGCCGCCTCGAGATCGGCGCCGGGCTCGACCGCGTGGAGCAGTCGCTCGCTGAAGCTGATGCCGGCGACGGCCGCCGTCTGCAGCACGGCCCGCACCTCGGGCCCCAGGGCATCGATGCGTGCCAGGAGCAGCTCGTGCACCGTCTCCGGAAGGCCGGCGGCCGCACCGTTGCCGGCGGCGCCGCTGCGCAGCAGCTCCTCCAGGAAGAAGGGGTTGCCGCCGGACCGCGTCAGCAGGGCTGCCGTCTGGGAATCGCTCAGCGGGGAGGTGGGCGAGAGGGCGCGAACCATCTCCTCCGCGTCCGTGTCGCGCAACGCGGCGAGGTTCACCTGCTGGTAGTAGCCACGCCCCGCCCACGGGTTCTCCCATCCGGGCCGATAGAGCGCCAGCACGGCGATCGGGTGGTCCGGGACCAGGGCCACGAGCTCGTCGAGCACCGCGAGGCTCGAGGCATCGGCCCAATGCAGGTCGTCCAGGATGAGGAGCTGTGGTCGCTCCTCCGCGCGGGCGGTGATGCGTGCGCCGATGGCCTGGACCAGCAGCCGTTGCCGCCGTGCGGGGGTCACGTCGCGGAGAAGCAGGCGCTGGGCGTCGGTGGCGGCGCCGGCCAGGTCGGCCAGGGCGGCCGCCCACAGCGGATCGTGCATCGGGGCCGGGGTCGGGGCCGTCGGAGACCTCCGCGACGCCGATGCTGATCGCCAGCTGCCCGAGCAGGTGGTACGGGAAGGATGTCGAGTACGACGGGGCAGCGGCCCACGCGGTCGTGAAGCCATCGGCCTCGGCACGGGCCCGAACCTCGAGCGCCAGGCGCGACTTCCCGATCCCGGCCTCGCCGGACAGGCCGACGAGAAGGCCGTGGCCCTCGGCCGCCTCCTCGAGCGCGCCCAGCAGCAGGCGAAGCTCGCGGGTTCTGCCGACGAGCGGGGCCTCACCGCCACGCGCCAGGGTGGGTTCGGCCGCCCCACCGACCAGGCGCCAGACCTCGAACGGCTCGGCCTTGCCCTTGAGCTCCATGAGCGGCAAGGTGGCGAACTCGAAGGCTTCGGCCGCCAGCCGGCGGGTGGTGGAGCCGACATAGATCTCCCCCGGCTCGGCGGCCTGCTGGAGTCGGGCGGCAACATTCACCGCGTCGCCGGTCACGGTGTACTCGTGCTCCTGCGGGCCGGATCCGGCACCACCCACCACCTCGCCGGTGTTGACGCCGATCCGGATCTCGAGGTCGTGGCCCGTCTCGGCCACCGCGGCACGGATGGCCAGGGCGGCGTGGAGCGCGCGTGCCGCGTCGTCATCGTGGGCCTTGGGTGCACCGTAGATGGCCATCACGGCATCCCCGATGTACTTCTCGACGGTGCCACCGTATCGCTCGACCTCGGCGGCCACGGCGCTGAAGTAGGAACGCTGGACCTCGCGGACCTCCTCGGGATCGGTCTGTTCGGCCCGGGTCGTGAAGCCGACGAGGTCGACGAACAGCACCGTGACGAGGCGGCGTTCTTCGGAGATGGTCACGGTCGCATTGTGCATCGCGCCGATAGATCGGCCGTCCACCGTTCAGTCGGCGGGGCCGGCCGCCACGGCATCAATCTCCGCGTAGGTTGCCTCGTCCTCGACGTGCTCCCCCATCTTGCCGGCCGGCATGACGACCAGCACCACGAGCGCCGCCAGCAGCGCCGTCACGATTCCGACCAGGAACGTCGCGCCGGTGGCGATCGAGAACGCGGTGTGGATGCCACTGACGATCGCCGGGATCATCGGCTCCACCTGGGCACGGAATGCCTCGGGCACGCCGGCCAGGATCGATGCCCCGAGGTCGCCGACGCTCGTCAGGTCGTTGAAGCTCCCCGCGTCGCCCGACGCGAACTGGTCCGCGAACTGCGGCGGCACGCCGGCCGCGGTGAGCTGCTTCGGGATCTCATCGAGCAGGGTGGAGCCGAACAGGGTGCCGGTGATCGCCAGCCCCACGGTCCCGCCGACCTGCTGGAAGAGCGTCAGGCTGGAGGTCGCGGTGCCCAGCTGCCGAATCGGCACGGCGTTCTGCACCGCCAGCGTGAAGACCGCGAATGACGGGCCGATCCCCAACCCCGCCAGTGCCATCCACAGCCAGATGAGCGGGCGATCGGTATCGGGCCGGATGTTCGTGAGGAGGAACAGGCCGACGGCCAGCAGGATGAGCGCGCTGACGATGAGCGTCTTGTATCGCCCGGTTCGCGCCACGAGCTGGCCGGCGGTCACCGCGGAGACGATCAGACCCGCCCAGCAGCGGAAGGATCTGGTAGCCGGACTCGGTGGCGGAGGCGCCGGCCACCACCTGGAACCAGCGCGGCAGGAAGACGATGGCGGCGAAGAAGCCCATGGCCGCCAGGAACATGGCCATGACGCTGGCCGTGAAGGTGCGCATCCGGAACAGGCTGAGCGGGACGATCGGCTCATGCGCCCGCGACTCGGCCCACACGAAGGCCACCGCCAGGACGAGACCAAGGGCGATGAGGCCGCCGACCCCGGCATCGGTCCATTCGCCGGACTGCTTGTTCGTGAAGCCGATGAGGATCGGCACCAGTGCGCCGACCAGGAGGGCGGCGCCCAGGTAGTCGATGTGGCGATCGGCATCGTCCTCGCGGCGCGTCGGCAGCGTTCGGAAGATGACGTAGAGCACGACAAGGCCGATCGGCAGGTTGACGAAGAAGATCCAGTGCCAGCCGAAGTTGTCGGTGATCAGGCCGCCGATGGCCGGGCCGATGAGCGAGCTGACGCCGAACACCGCCCCGAAGAAGCCCTGGTACTTGCCGCGCTCCGAGGGAGCGAAGATGTCGCCGATGATCGCCAGCGCGATCGGGAACAGCGCGCCTGCGCCGAGGCCCTGGATCCCGCGTGCAGCGAGGAACTGCCACATCTCCTGGCTGATGCCGCACAGCACGGAACCCGTCAGGAAGACCGTGACGCCGATGAGGAAGATCGGCCGCCGACCGAAGAGGTCGGACAGCTTGCCGTAGATCGGGCCGGAGACGGTGGCGGTCAGCAGGTACGCCGTGAACGCCCACACGTAGAGGTCGTTGCCCGCCAGGTCGGTGACGATGCGCGGCAGGGCGGTGCCGACGATCGTCTGGTCGAGCGCGGCCAGGAAGATGCCGAGCAGCACGGCGCCAAGGATCTCGAGGCGGACGCGGTGGGGAAGCTCGATGGGCGCGCGGTCGTACGCGCGGGGTTCAGCGGTCACGATGTCCTCAGTCAACGGGTATCTCGGTCGGTATGACCGACTCCGCCCGCGGGAATCATCGGCCTGCGCGCATTCTTGTCCGAATCGCGGATCCGCGTCGCGTTGACCCGCGCGCAACCGGCCGGTGATACTTTGCGCCCTGATTGGAGACAACGCCAACGTGAACTGCGCGACCTGCGGGACGAACAACGAGACGGGTCAGAAGTTCTGCGTCGAGTGCGGAACTCGCTTGGTCGTTGCCTGCGCGACCTGCGGCACTGCCAACCCCCCGGGCGGAAAGTTCTGTGGCGAGTGCGGCACGACCCTGTCCGCCACCGCCGCGAACGGTCCAGAGGCCACCCCGGCAAGCGGGCCGACCCCGGCAATCGCCGAGCGCCGATTGGTCAGCGTCCTGTTCGCCGACCTCGTCGGATTCACCACCATCTCCGAGTCGCGAGACGCGGAGGACGTTCGCGAGCTCCTCGACGGCTACTTCGGGACGTGCCGCGAGATCATCGGACGGTATGGCGGCACCATCGAGAAGTTCATCGGCGACGCGGTCATGGCGGTGTGGGGCACGCCGGTCGCCCAGGAGGATGACGCCGAGCGCGCCGTCAGGGCGGCGCTGGACCTGGTGGAGGCGGTTCGCCGCATCGGCGAGGGAGCCGAAGCGCCCGGGCTCGCGCTCCGCGCCGGCGTGCTGACCGGCGAGGCCGCCGTCACGATCGGCGCCAGCAACATGGGGATGGTGGCCGGCGACCTCGTGAACACCGCATCGAGGCTGCAGTCGGTGGCGGCGCCGGGGACCGTGCTCGTGGGCGACTCGACCCGGCGGGCCTCCAGCGAGGCGATCGCCTACGAGCCTGGCGGTGAGCACCTGCTCAAGGGCAAGGAAGTGCCGGTCGCTGCGTGGCGGGCGGTGCGCGTCGTGGCGCAGCGCGGCGGTGTCGGGCGCAGCGAGCAGCTCGAGGCCCCGTTCGTGGGTCGAACGGCCGAGCTCCAGCTCATCAAGGACTTCTACCACGGCACGGCGCGCGAGCGCGGCGTGCGGTTGGTGAGCGTCATCGGCCAGGCCGGTATCGGCAAGAGCCGGTTGGCGTGGGAGTTCCTCAAGTACATCGACGGCGTCACCGAGACGGTCTACTGGCACCAGGGCCGCTCCCCCTCCTACGGCGAGGGGATCACGTTCCGGGCGCTGAGCGAGATGGTGCGCATGCGGCTCGGCATCGGCGACGGCGCGGACGACGCCACGACCCGGGAGCGCCTGACAGCCGTGCTCGACGAGTTCGTCCCCAACGCCGAGGAGCGCCGATCGCTCCAGGGACCCCTCCTCCAGCTGCTCGGCATCGAGGAGGGCTCGAACACGGAGCGTGGCGAGCTGTTCACGGCCTGGCGGACGTTCTTCGAGCGCATCGCCGAGAGCGGACCGGTGGTTCTCGTGTTCGAGGACCTGCAATGGGCCGATGAGGGCCTCATCGACTTCATCGAGGACCTCCTGACCTGGTCCCGCGGCCGGCCGATCTACGTCATCACCCTGTCCCGCCCTGAGCTGCTCGACCGGCGTCCGACCTGGGGTGCCGGGCAACGTTCCTTCACCTCGATCGGCATCGAGCCGCTCAGCGACGCCGAGATGACCGACCTGCTGGCCGGGCTGGTCCCCGGCCTGCCCGAGTCGGCCGTCGGCACCATCGTCTCGCGCGCTGAGGGAATTCCGCTCTACGCGGTCGAGACCGTCCGCATGCTGCTCAATGACGGTCGCCTGCAGCAGACGGATGGTGCGTACCAGCCGGTTGGTGACCTCTCGGAGCTCGCGGTGCCGGAGACGCTGCATGCCCTCATCGCGGCGCGGCTTGACGGCCTGGATGCCACCGATCGCAGCCTGCTCCAGGACGCCTCAGTGCTCGGCCTATCGTTCGACGCCCACGCACTGGCCGCCATGTCGAGCGCCGATGCGGCCGAGGTCGAGGATCGGCTGCGACATCTCGCCCAGCGTGAGCTCGTGGTCCTGGACGATGACCCGCGGTCGCCGGAGCGCGGCCAGTACCGCTTTGTGCAGGGCCTGATCAAGGAGGTCGCCTACGGGACACTGGCTCGCCGCGACCGCCGCTCGCGGCACCTCGCGGCGGCCCGTCACTTCGAGACCCTTGGCGACGATGAGCTGGCAGGGGTGCTGGCCCAGCACTACATCGAGGCCTACCGAGCCCAGCCCGATGGAGACGAAGGGGCGGCGGTGGCGGCGCAGGCGCGCGTCGCACTTCGCGGCGCGGCTGCGCGCGCTCGAGCCCTCGGCTCGCACGCCCGGGCAGTCACCTACTTCCGGACGGCGCTCGAGGTCACGGTCGACGCCGCTGACGAGCTCGAGCTCCGCATGGAAGCGGCCGATGCCGCCAGCGACGCCGGAAAGCTGGACGATGCGATCGCGCTCCTCGAGCGTGCCGTCGAGCTGGCGACCGCGCTCAAGCAGGACGGAGCACGGCGCCGCGCGACCGGCTTCCTCGGTCAGATCCTGGTCGAGGGCCACCAGGAACGAGGACATCGGCTCCTTACCGAAGCGCTTGCCGAGCCGGGTCTCACGCCAGACGCGGAGGGGTACGTCCACCTGGCCACGGCCCAGGCCACGTTGGCAATGCGCATGAACCGACCGGCGGAGGCCGTTGCGCTCGCCGAGCGGGCACTCCCCGCCGCCGAAGCGCGCGGGCTGAACGAGCTCACCGTTGAGCTGCTCATCACGCGCGGCGTGGCACTCGTCAACATCGGCCGTCCCATCGAGTCGATGGCGACGCTCACCGGGGCCATGGCGATGGCCGAGCGCTTCAACCTGCCGAACTCGGTCCTGCGCGCGACCGTGAACCTGGGCTATTCCCTGGAGCCGGAGGATCCCGCGGCGGTCCACCGCATTTCCCGAGAAGGGGTCGAGAAGGCCCGTCGCTGGGGACAACGATGGGCCGTCCGCTACCTCGTCGGCAATGCCTGCGACGGGGCCATCGCCATCGGCCACTGGGATTGGGCGCTCGAGCAGCTCCGAGACGAGCTCGAACAGGAGCAGGAACCGGCCGAACGACTCTGGTTCGGGTCGCTCCACGCCCAGATCCTCGCAAATCGTGGCGAGCCGACGGCGGATGTGATCGCGGCGGTCGCTCGCGCTGGCCGCCGGCTATGACGACGCACAGTACCGGGGGATTGCCATCCTCGCCCAGTGGGCTGAGATGATGGCGACCGGCCGGTATCCGGAGGTCGTCGCGCTGTGCCGGACCGCCCTCGGCCACGCGAGCCAGGGTGCCACCGAAGCGGCGCCGCCGGTCGGCGCGCGGGCCGCGCTGCGGCTGCGCGACGCCGCCGTCCTGCGCGAGATGCTCGACGCGTTCGCCGGCGGGCGAGAGGGGCGTCGCACGGACGCCGAGCGGACATGGATGTCCGCGTCGCTGGCGGCCGTGGAAGGTCGCCGGTCGGAGGCCCGCGCGCAGTACATCGATGTCGATGCGACGCTGGCAGGAGCTCGAACTCTCCTGGCTCGTCGCGCTCACCGGTCTCGACGCCATCGTTTCCGGCGTTCTCGATGCGTCCGAGCGCCAGCGAGTGGCCGATGAGACCCGGGCCATCATGGAGCGCCTCGGCGCGCGCCCGTATCTCGACCAGCTCGAGGATGCCCTCGCTCAACCCCCATTGCACCGTGACTGCCGTTCAGGATCCGTCGGCGGAGCGCGTCACACCGGAGCGTCACCCGGCAGGTTGAGCTCGGGTGCCGGGGCATCCGGCCCACGCTCCAGCCAGTCCCCCGAGGCAATCACCGAACCCAGCTCATCGGTTGGACCGTGGTGGATGTAGGCCTCGGCTCGGTCGACCGGTCCGTCGAGGATGTCGACGGCCCGACGCAGGTACTGCGACGCATCCTCGTCAGCGGGATCGTAGCGCTCGAGCTCGTCCAGCTCGGCCAGCACGCTCGGCCCGGTCAGCCGATAGACCTCGACCTGCACGCGGCCTCGGGGCTCACGCACCAGCGCGGGGTAGGCGTACTCGCGGTATGGCGTCTTCGGGACATCGCGAAGCGTCCCTATGACCTCGGCGGCACCGAGATACGTCGAGCCGCGCAGCAGCTCATGGTTGCGCTCGCCGCGGCGAAGCGTGCCGTACACGGCAACCAGGATTCCGTCGTCGTCGACCACTCACCAAGTATCGTGCGTGTCCCTGCTACCGTGCCGATCCACAGGCAATAGACGGAGGTCACTTTGAGCAAGCTTCTCGTCCATCTCGTGAGCGGCCCCGAGAGTCCCACCCGCGGTGCGCTCGCGTTCCTCGTTGCGAAATCGGCGGCGGCAGCCGGCCACGACGTCACGATGTTCCTGGCGGGCGACGCGGTCGGCTATCTGCGCGACGCCACCATGGACGCCGCAGTCGGAATCGGCACCGGCAGCATCCGCGAGCACTACACGGCCATCGCCGCGGCCGGCGTTCCCGTCTTCGCATCCGGAATGTCCAGCAAGGCACGGGGGCTCGATGCGGCGGCGCTCGGCGACAAGCCCGTCGAGCTCGTCCCGCCGGAGCGCCTTGTCGAGCTCATCACCCAGGCGGACCAGGTCGTCACCTACTGACCGTTCGCTCGGGATGAGCCCGCTGGCGGCTTCTTGACCAGACCTCGCCCCGGTCAGGCGGGGATGTCGAAGGAGCGATCTTCGCCGCGGGCCCAGGCGTCGATGTGGCGAGCCTCGACCCGGATGAGTACCACGCTCGGGTCGTCGGGACCATTCTCGAACCAGCGCTCGAGGTCCTTCTGCCAGAGCGCACGCTTGCGCTCCGGCGCGTCACGCACGACGGAGGCCTCTCCTTCGACGTTGATCCAGGTCCCATTCGGCGTGTCGATGAAGGCGAGCTCGACCCGCGGCTCGGCGTCGATCTCGACGACCTTTCTGCTCCCATCGCCAGCGAAGAACCAGCTGTCGCCGTCGTACTCCACTTCACCGTTGTTCGACATGGGGCGCCCGTGGAGAGCGCCATCGGCGGCGCGAGTCGTGAGCATGCAAATGTCGAGCTGGGCCAGGATCTCGGCGACGGCAGCCAGGTCGCTGCGTGAGGATGCGGCGGTGTCGGTCACGAATCTCTCGAGTGCGGGTGATTGGCACGGCAAGATCGCAAGTTCCGAGCCATGTCCGCGGAGTAGTCGTGGTGGGCGGGTGTACCGTGATCTCCTTCGATAATCATGGAGGACCGCACCCATGCCCAGGTATCTGTTCATCGGCGGCTACACGGCCGACGGCGCCAAGGGCGTACTCAAGGATGGCGGCACCAAGCGCCGTCAGGCGGCGACCGAGGTCGTTGCATCAACAGGCGGGACGCTCGAGGACATCTTCTGGGCCTTCGGGTCCGACGACTTCTACGTGCTCGCGAACTTCCCGGATCACGCGGCAGCCGCGGCAGCCAGCCTGAAGATCGGATCCAGCGGGTCGATCACGCTGCGCACCATCGTGACGCTGAGTGCCGAGGACCTCGACGCCGCGTCCCGACTCTCACCTGCCTACAGCCCCCCTGGGAGCTGACCGGTCGACCGGTCGGCGACCCGGTACCCTAGGGCGGTGGGATACTCGAAGGCCGAGGCTGCACAGCGCGCCGGCGTTCCGGTCGACTACCTCGACCGGCTGTTGGCGCTGCGCGTCTTCGAGCCTCAGCCGGACGGCAGCCTGACGCTCGGAGACATCCGACGCAGCACGCTCGTCCAGACACTCGAAAAGGCGGGCCTTCCCCTTGAGGGCATCGCGCAGGCCGTTCGTGACGGCGTCCTGTCGCTCGACTTCATGGACGCGAGCGGCTACGACCGGTTCAGCACGTACACGGACACCACGTTCGCGCAGGTCAGCGAGCGGACCGGCATCCCCGTGCATCTCCTCCTTGTCATGCGCGAGGCCACCGGGTTCGCGGAACCGTCGCCGAACGATCTCATTCGCGACAATGAGTTGAGAATCATCCCCCTCGTCGAAGCCCAGGTGGCGCACGGCTTCCGCCCGGCCGTCATCGACCGCTGGCTCCGCCTCTACGGCGAATCGATCCGGCGCATCGCCGAGACCGAGACGGATTGGTGGCGTACGGAAGTCGAGCTTCCCCTGCTCGAGCAGGGGTTCTCCCCCAGCGAGATGATGGAAATGGCGGACAACCAGGTTGCCGCCAAGCTCGCTCCCCTTCTCGATGACGTGCTGCTGGGCCTCTACCACGGGCACCAGGAACATACGTGGAACGAGAGCATCATCTACGGGGTCGAGCAGGCGCTCAGCCAGGCCGGTGTGTTCAGCCGGCTCGCTCAGCCGCCCGCCATCTGTTTCCTGGACCTGACCGGCTATACGCGCCTCACTGAAGAGCACGGCGACGAGGCGGCAGCCGACCTCGCCGACCGGCTCCGCACGCTTGTGCGACGGGCCTCTGCCCAGCACGACGGCAAGCCCATCAAGTGGATGGGCGACGGAGTCATGTTCTACTTCCGCAATCCCGGCCCCGGCGTGCTGGCCGCGCTCGACATGGTCGACGGCGCGCGGGCCGCGGGCCTGCCTCCTGCACACGTGGGCCTGCACGCGGGACCGGTCCTCTTCCAGGAAGGCGACTACTTCGGTCGCACGGTGAATGTCGCCTCCCGCGTCAGCGACTACGCGCGTCCCGGGGAAGTGCTTGTCAGCCAGGAGGTGGTCGAGGCAGCCGATGGGAGCGGCCTCGGATTCACCGAGATCGGTCCGGTCGAGCTGAAGGGCATTGCCGGCACGGTGCGACTCCACGCGGCGCACCGGGCCTGACCTGGCTGGGCTCGGTCGCGCCTGCTGCGGTCGGGGTTCCGCGCGTCAGCCCGCCTCGTTGAGCGAGGGGGCGCCACCCGACCGCAGCGCCTCGCGTCGATCGACGAGCACGAGCACGAGCGGGACGACAAGCACGGCGGTGCGGATCACGAATGCGGCGCTGCTCCCGGCCAGCGAGGAGTCAGGCGTTCGACTGCCCATGGCAAGCAGCTCGAACGCCACGGCCGGGACGGCAACGCCCATTGCCGCACCGAGCTGACGGAGGCTGTTGAACAGAGCCGATCCGGTCCCGGCATCCTCCGGTCGAAACTGCGCGAGCGCATCGGTGGCGCTGGCGACCAGCGAGAGCGCGATACCGGCGCCGGTGACGAGCCCGGTTGTCACGATCCACCACACCGGCGTATCGGCTCCCCAGGTGAGCATGAGCGACGAGCCGATGAGCATCAGTGACACGCCCGCCATGAGCGACCGATCCACACCGACGGATCGCACCATGCGGCCGCCGAACGGAAAGCCGACCAGGGCGACGAGCGGTGATGCCAGGAGCACCAACCCGGAATCAGCCGCACCGAAGCCGCGGCCGAGTTGGAGGTAGAGGGCGGTGTAGATCGTCGACGACATGATCGCGAACCAGGCTCCCGCGCCGGCCAGGGTTGCCACCACGAATCGCGAGTTGCCGAAGATGTCGAGCCGGACCGCGGGGTCGGGCACGCGGCGCTCGACCGCGACGAAGGCACCCAGCGCCAGGATGGCCACGACACCCGCACCGATGGCCAGCCCGATCCCTCCCGGCTCGGAGAGCTCGAGCATGCCGAACGTGATCGCCACGATGGCGAGGGACGCGGCCGTGATGCCGGCCACGTCGAAGGACCCTGACCGCCCGGTCGCGCGCGGAAGCAGGACCACCGCTCCGATCGCCACGACCAGCGGCAGCGGCAGCTGGGCCAGGAACACGAGACGCCATCCCCCGAGATCGGTGAGGAAGCCGCCGACCACCGGCCCGATGACCGCCCCGAGTGCGCCGGAGGTGAAGTAGATGCCAATGGCCGTCGAACGACGCTCCGGTGGGAACGCGGTGACGGTGATTGCCAGCGAGACGGTGTACAGGATCCCGCCGAACACCCCCTGTGCGACCCGGGCGCCCACGAGGAGCTCGTAGCTCGGCGCCAGGCCGCATGCCAGGGTGAAGACCAGGAATCCCAGCGCGCCGATGGCCAGCACAAGGCGCTGCCCATATCGATCGCTCAAACGTCCTGCGGCGAGCAGCGTGGCGGCCAGGGCCAACAGGAATCCAGTGGAGACCCACGCCAGCTGGCCGATGCTCTGGTCGAAGTCGCGAGCGATGTCGGGAAGCGCCAGGCTCACGATGCTCGAGTCGATGAGCGTGAACCCGGCGAGCCAGGCGAGTGCCAGCAGCCAGCGTGGACTCATGCGCTCATGATCGCACCCGCGTCGATGGGGGCGGCTAGCCCTCGGCGCCCTCGAGGCGAGCGGCGGGGACCGGCATCGGCGCCGGATGCTGCGGCTCGTGGCGCTCATCGGGTCCGGTGGCGGACTCGGCCGGCGGTGAACCGGGGGTCCGGAAGACCACGACGGCCGTCACGGCCAGACCCACGGCCACCACGGAGGCCATGACGCTCGTGAGCTGCATGCCGTGAACGAACGCATCGCGAGCCGCTCCCAGGACCGTTGCGCCCAGCGCGTCGGGCAGCTGACCGGCTACCGCCACCGCCCCGCCCAGCGTGTCACGGGCGACGTCGGCAGCCGCGTCCGGCACGGCCGACGGCAGGCGTTCGGACAGCTCGCCGCGATAGATCGCAACGCCGATGCTTCCGAGGATCGCGATGCCGAGTGCACCGCCCAGCTCGGCACCGGTCTCGCTGATGCCTGACGCCGCGCCAGCCCGCTCCGGAGGTGCCGATCCGACGATCAGCTCAGTGGTCAGCCCGAACACCGGCGCCATGCCGATCGAGATGACAACCGAGCTGGCGACGAGCAATCCCAGCCCGTCGATCGATCCAACGCGACTGAGCATGAAGAGCCCGATGGCCGCCACCGCCAGGCCGCCGCCGATGAGATACGCCGGGCGCACGCGCTGCACGACCCGCGGTGCGAGCTGCGAGCCGACGATGAAACCGATGGCCGACGGCAGCGACCACAGCCCCGCCTCGAGTGGCGACAGCCCGACCACGAGCTGGAGGTACTGCGCCACGAACAGGAAGTAGCCGACCATCACGAAGATCGCCAGGAAGTTCACGGCCAGCGCGCCGTTGAAGGCACGGATCCGGAACAGGGCAACGTCGATCATCGGATCGGGCAGGCGCTGCTGGCGGCGAACCCACAGCACGCCGACCGCAATGCCGATTCCGATGGCGAGCAGCGGCGCCATGCCGAACCCGTCCTGCGCAATCTGCTTCAGGCCGAAGATCAACGCCAGCAGGGCCGCCACCGACATCGCGGCGCTCGTGACATCGAGCCGGCCGGCGTCGGGATCTCGATATTCGGGCAGGACGCGCGGGCCGAGGACGAGCAGCAGCGCCATCACCGGCAGCGCCAACAGGAAGACCGATCCCCACCAGAAGAACTCGAGCATGACGCCGCCGAGCACGGGGCCGATCGCACTGCCCGCGCTGAAGCCGCCGATCCAGACGCCGATCGCGATCGAGCGCTCCTTCGGATCGTTGAACATGTGGAAGATGAGCGACAGCGTGGACGGCGCGAGCGTGGCGCCCGCCAGGCCAAGCAGTGCGCGGCTGGCAATGAGCATCTCGGCGCTCACGGAGAAGGCGGCCAGCACCGAGAAGACGCCGAAGACCGCCGCGCCGATGAGGAGTAGCCGTCGCCGGCCGATCCGGTCGCCAAGAGTGCCCATCGTGATCAGCGCGCCGGCAACCATGAATCCGTAGATGTCGATGATCCACAGCAGCTGCGCGCTGCTCGGCTCGAGGTCGGCGCTCAACGCGGGAACGGCAAGATGAAGGACGGTGAGGTCCATCACGTACATCAATGTGGCGAGGGCCAGCACGGCGAGGCCGATCCACTCGCGCCGAGTTGCTTTTTGGGGGGCAGTCGAAGTCATGGGTAACGTCTCTCTGGGTTGATGTCCATCTGACCGGGTCGCGCGCCGAAACTCATCGGCGAATTGGCGTAGAGGGCCTAAGCCTTCCAGGCGGTGTAGATGGGAGGCCACGCGTCGGCATCGGCGCGCTCACCAAGGAGCGCCGATTCGACCAGCAGCTCGAACAGGCGATACGTGTCACCCGGGTCGAAGTCCCAGGTCGACGCCACCCGCTGACGGAGATCGCCTTCGATGCGACGCGCGTGGCCGCGCACCATGAACTCGCTTGGCTCGTCCGGGTGCACGTGCGTATGGAACGCGTAGCGTCCATCCTGCTCCAGGTCGACGGCCTTCACGCCATCGGCGAAGGTGAGAAGTCGCCCGTCACGCACGGCCGCATACACCGGATGAATCCGAGGCGTTCCACTGCCCCGGATCGTCACCAGCAGGCCCTGCCCGATCTCGTTTCGGTGGATGAGCTGGCGGCCCCGAGCGGCGGCCTCTGCCGCCTCGTCCTCGAACTTCGCCCAGCTCATGCGGCCGTCTTGACCTTGGGATCCGCGCGACGACCGAGTGGGAATCGTCCGAATCGGGCGTTGACCAGCGCAATGCCGCCGATGACGAGCACCGTGCCACCGATCATCCGCAGATCGACGGCCTCGGAGGCGAACACGACACCCAGCACGATGCCCACGATCGGCAGGACGTAGGCGACCATCGAGGTACGGGTCGCACCCCAGGTCGCCAGCAGGCGGAAGAACGCGAGATAGGCCAGCCCCGACCCCAGCAGCCCGATCCAGGCCAGGGCAAACCAGGCCTGGGGCGGGTACGACAGCTCGAATGGCCGCTCGAAGACGAGGGCCAGGCTGGCGCTGATGACGAAGGCGAATCCAACCTGGAGGACAGCGGGCACCATGGGCCGCAGCCCGCGGATGTTGCGCCGAGCGTAGACCGCGCCAATGGCGTAGGAGATCGCCGCGCCAACGAGCGCCAGCTCCGCGAGGAAGCTGGATGACCCGACCGGTCCCCCGCCGGTGAGGATCACGACCCCTATGAAGCCGACGACGAGTCCGGCGGCGCGGCCGATGGTGATCGGCTCATCCCTGAGCGCGATGGCCGCGATGACGATGACGAACAGCGGGACGGCAGCGGTCAGGATGGCGGCCAGCGAGGACGCCACGCTCAGCTCGGCCCAGGTGATGAGGCTGAACGGCAGCACGATGTTGAAGATCGACATCACGACGAGGTGCCCGTAGGTGCCGATCCGGCGCGGCATCGGCTCGCGAGCGATGGAGACCACCGCGATCAGGAGGGCGGCGCCGATGGCGAGGCGCAGTGCCACCAGGGTGAACGGGGTCAGCGTCTCGACCCCGATCTTGATGAAGAGGTAGCTGCTGCCCCACATCACGCCCAGGGCGATGAAGATCAGCCAGTTGAGTTGGTTCGCGCGATCCTGCATACCTCGATGATGACATCCGACCGGTCCTTTGCTAAGGTCCAGTCCGATGCGACGATTCCGGACCAGTTCAGAGTTGGAGCTCTACCTTCCGCTCCACCGCGACAACGAGCTCCCTCTGTATCGGCAGCTCGAGCAGGCGCTGCGGGACGCGGTTCGCGGAGGACGACTGAACGCGGACGCGTCCCTCCCATCGACCCGTGCCCTCGCGGCGCAGCTTGGGGTGGCGCGCGGTGTGGTCGTCTCGGCGTACGAGCAGCTCACCGCCGAGGGCTACCTGGTCAGCCGCCCCGGTGGAGCCACGCGCGTCGGACGGGTCCCGGGCTCGGTCGAGTCCGCCCCGATCAGCGTGCGACCGGACTTCGAGATCGACTTCCGCCCCGGACGACCCGACGTCCGGGAGTTCCCGCGCACGGCGTGGCTGCGGTCGCTTCGCCGCGTCCTGGCATCGGCGCCCGCGGACCGACTCGGGTACCTGGGTGGCGGGGGCATGCCGGAGCTGCGGAACGCCCTGGCCGGCTATCTGAACCGTTCGCGCGGGACGTGCATCGCCGCGAATAACGTGATCGTCACCGGCGGCGTCGCCCAGGGGCTGCATCTCGTGGCCCAGGTCCTTCGCGCGTCCGGCGCGCGACGCATCGGCGTCGAGGATCCGTGGCATCCGGAGTACCGGCAGATGCTCGAGGATGCCGGTCTACCGGTCGTCGCCATCCCCGTCGACGACCAGGGCGTACGGGTGGACCTGCTGGAGGCATCGGACGCGGACGCCATGGTCGTCACGCCGGCGCACCAGTACCCGACCGGCGCGGTCCTTTCCGCCGACCGGCGAGGTCAGCTCGTTGCCTGGGCCGATCGCCGCGATGCGGTCGTCATCGAGGACGACTACGACGCCGAATTCCGGTACGACCGAGACCCGATCGGTGCCATGCAGGGCCTCTGTGCCGATCGCGTGATCTATGCCGGCACGGCAAGCAAGACCCTGGCCCCGGGGCTGCGTCTCGGATGGCTGGCCGTGCCGCCGCGGCTCCGGGACGCCCTCACGACCGCGAAGCTCGCCGCCGACCAGGGGTCGAGCGCACTGGATCAGCTGGCCCTGGCGGACTTCGTCGAGGGGGGCGAGCTCGATCGGCATCTGCGCCGCATGCGGTCGATCTATCGGCGCCGCCGGGACACCCTGCTCGACGCCCTGGCGCGCCACCTCCCGGACTGGCGGCCGACCGGTGCCTCGGCCGGCCTGCACGTGATGGCCTGGCTGCCTCCGGGGGTCGATGAGGCGACGCTGGTGGCCGCAGCGGCGGCCGGCGGAATCGGCCTCTACGGCCTGGCGAACACCTGTCGTGGACCCGATAGCGAAGCGGGCATCGTCTTCGGCTACGGGTCGATCGACGAGGGACGGATCGACGCCGGAATCGGCCGCCTTTCCGGGCTGCCGGAGGCGGGTCTGTCCGTTCCGTCCCGATGATTCTCGACCGCCTGCACCGTCCTATGGACTGATACTCACCCGACCGAACATGAGAGGACCACCGTGATCTCTTCACCCCCGACATCGGTCGCCGAGCTGCGCGAGCACATCGGCGGGCCGGTCATCACACCCGACGATCCCACCTATGACGCGCTCCGCCTCGTGGGGGCGGGAGGCTTCGAGGATCTGCCATCGGTGATCGCCCGTCCGCGTGACGCCGGCGACGTGGCGACCGTCATCGGCTTCGCGCGCGAAGCGGATCTCGAGGTGGCGGTCCGCTGTGGCGGCCACTCGGGCCTCGGATTCGGATCCACCCACGGTGGCGTCGTGATCGACCTCCGAGAGATGAAGGGCATCGAGATCGACCCGGAGGCGCGCATCGCGCGAGCCGAGGCAGGACTCACGGCGGCCGAGATCACGGCGGCGGCAGCCGAGCACGGGCTGGCCGTGGGCTTCGGTGACACCGGGTCGGTGGGCGTCGGCGGGATCACCCTCGGCGGCGGGATCGGCTATCTCGTGCGCAAGCACGGCATGACCATCGACTCGCTGCTGGGGGTGGAGATGGTCACGGCCGCCGGTGAGCGACTCGACGTCGACGCCGACTCGCACCCTGACCTGTTCTGGGCGGTTCGCGGTGGCGGCGGCAACTTCGGCGTCGTCACCCGCTTCACGTTCGCGCTCCATCCCCTCGATGGGGTGGTCGGTGGCATCCTCGTCCTGCCCGCGACGCCCGAGGTGGTTGCCGGCTTCATGGCCGCCGCGGCCGCGGCGCCCGAGGAGCTGAGCACGATCGCGAACGTCATGGGCTGTCCGCCGATGCCGTTCGTGCCCGAGGAGCATCACGGCAGCATCGTCCTCATGGCCCTGGTCTGCTACGCCGGAGACGCCGATGACGCGAACGCCGTCATCGCGCCCTTCCGAGCCCTGGCCGAGCCGATTGCCGACCTGGTGCGGCCGATCCCCTATCCGGAGATGTTCCCGCCCGAGGAGGGGGATTTCCGCCCGATCGTCGTCGGGCGGACGATGTTCCTCGACCATGTCGACGTGGCCACGGCGACCACCATGCTCGAGTACCTGGAGGCATCGGACTCGTCCATGAAGGCCGTCCAGCTGCGTGCGCTCGGGGGTGCCATGGCCCGCGTCCCGGCCGACGCCACCGCGTTTGCCCACCGCAGCGCGCCGATCATGGGGATCGTCGTGAGCTTCGTCGACGGCCCGGACGACCGCCCGCGTCGCGAGGAATGGGCCGTCGGGTTGGCTGCGGCTATTGACCAGGGCGTTCCCGGTGCGTACGTCAATTTCATCGAGGACGCATCGGAGAAGAGCCTCCGCGCGGCGTATCCGGCCTCAACGTGGGATCGGCTGCGCGAGATCAAGGCGCGCTACGACCCGGCGAACCTGTTCCATCGGAACGTGAACGTGCCGCCCCGGGCATGACGATGGCTGGCGGGAGGGGCTGGCCGGTGGACCTGGATCGGGAGCTTGGGCCGGCGTTCGAGCGTCGGCGCCTTGTCCTCGCCCCGGGGGACGTGCACGCGACCAGTGCCGAGGAATGGGCGGGAGCGTTCGTCCTCATCGAGGAAGGCGTGCTCCAGGTCGACTGCGCCGCCGGGGGGTCGCAGACGTTCGTCGCCGGCGATCAGCTGGCCCTCGGCTGGCTCCCCCTGCGTATCCTGCGCAACGCGGGTGACGTCGAAGTGCGCCTTCTGGCGGTGCGGCGATGCCCAGATATGCAGCCCACGGAGTAGCATCGATCCCATGAGCGAATCGACGGGACACACGTTTGCAGCGGCCACGACACGGCCGACCCACGAAGAGCTCGAGCCGCAGCTCGAGAGCCACCGCAAGGAGCTCATCGGCTACTGCTATCGGATGCTCGGCAGCTCGTTCGAGGCCGAGGACGCGGTCCAGGAGACCCTGCTCAAGGCGTGGCGAGCGCTCGACCGATTCGAAGGCCGCGCGCAGCTTCGCTCGTGGCTGTACCGGATCGCCACCAACGTCTGCCTCGACATGCTGGGCAGCCGGCAGCGTCGCGCGCGGCCGATGGACATGGGGCCGGCGCAGTCCGCGGACACTCCCCTGCCGCCGCCACTGGTGGAGAGCGTCTGGATCGAGCCGATCCCCGATGCGCGGGTCATGCCGTCGGCCGTCGATCCCGCCGAGACGGCCGTGGCCCGCGAGTCGATCAAGCTCGCATTCATGGCCGCGCTGCAGCACCTTCCGCCGAAGCAGCGAGCCGTCCTCATCCTGCGCGAGGTGCTGCGCTGGCGCGCGAGCGAGGTCGCCGAGCTGCTCGACACATCGGTCGCATCGGTCAACAGCGCGCTCCAGCGCGCTCGAGCCACGCTCGACGAGCACGGCGTGGATGCCGATGCTCCCGCGGCTCCGATCGATGCGGCCGCGGAGTCGCTGCTGGGCCGCTACGTCGATGCATTCGAGCGCTACGACATGGATGCGCTGACCGCGCTCCTGCGCGAGGACGCCGAGTGGAATATGCCGCCGTACGACCTGTGGCTGCAGACCCACGAGGACGTGGTGAAGTGGTGCCTCGGCCCCGGCATCGGCTGCCAGGGCTCTCGACTCATCCCGGTCATGGCCAATGGCTCACCCGCCTTCGCGCAGTACAAGCCCGCCGCGGGAGGCGGGTTCGAGCCGTGGTCGCTCCAGGTCCTGGAGCTCGATGGCGATCGGATCGGCGGCATCACGTTCTTCCTCGACACGGCACGCTGGTTCCCGCTCTTCGGCCTGCCGTCGCATCTCGATCCTGACGTCGCCCGACCATGACCTATCCGGAGCCGCGCTACACCGGCGAGGGCGGCGAGCCGACTGCCTCGCTGCGTACGTCCGACGCGCTGCCCGACCTGCGCTATTCCAATGGCAACCTCGTCCACTACCTCGCCACCGGGGCGACCACCGACGGCCAATTCGGCCTGTACCGCTGGGAGATGGGGCCACAGGAGAGTGGCCCCGATCCGCACTTTCATCGGTCGTTCTCGGAGTCGTTCTACATCCTGTCGGGGACCGTGGCGGTGTACGACGGCCGTGAGTGGACCGACGCGCTGCCTGGAGACTTCTTCCACGTTCCGGAGGGTGGCATCCATGCCTTCCGGAATCGGTCCGGCGCGGCGGCGACGATGCTCATCCACTTCTCGCCGGGCGCGCCCCGCGAGGCGTACTTCGAGGGTCTGGCGTCGATGTCTCGGTCCAGCGACGAGGAGCGCGCCGCCTTCGTGCGGGCCCACGACCAGTTCGCGGTACCCGTAGATGACGGTGCCTGAGCGGGGACCACTCCCCCGATGGCAGCGACGTGGCCCCGCGTAGCTCGATGCCGGCCGCCGCGCGAACGGTTCAGCGGACATATCTCGCGCTGACCCTGCTGACGACGCTCGCCGCGTCGTTCATCTGGGGCGTGAACACCCTCTTCCTGCTCGATGCCGGGCTGAGCAACACCGAGGCCTTCGCCGCCAACGCGTTCTTCGCCGTCGGGCAGGTCATCTTCGAGGTTCCGACCGGCGTCGTGGCCGATACCCGCGGTCGCCGCTTCTCGTTCATCCTGGGCGCGGCGACACTTCTCGCCTCCACCCTGCTCTACCTGCTCATGTGGCAGATCGAGGCGCCGTTCATCGGCTGGGCTGCTGCCTCCGCCCTGCTCGGCCTGGGGTTCACATTCTTCTCTGGCGCGACCGAGGCGTGGCTCGTCGACGCGCTGACCGAGACGGGATTCGTCGGCGACCTCGAGAGCGTCTTCGGACGCGCCCAGGTCGTGGGCGGCGGAGCGATGCTCGTCGGCTCCGTCCTTGGTGGCGTCATTGCCCAGTTCACGAGCCTCGGCGTGCCATACATCGTGCGGGCCGCCCTGTTGGGCCTCACGGTCGTCATCGCCTGGCGGTTCATGCGCGACATCGGCTTCACGCCCGACCGGACCGCGTCGCCGGGCGCGGCGGTCCGCACCGTGCTCTCCGGCGCGGTCGAGGGCGGCCTGCGGAACCGTCCCGTGCGCTGGCTGATGCTGGCCGCCCCGTTCACGACGGGGGTCGGATTCTATGCGTTCTACGCGCTGCAGCCGTACCTGCTTGAGCTCTACGGTGACCCGACCGCGTACGGGATCGCGGGACTCGCCGCCGCCATCCTCGCCGCGGCCCAGATGCTCGGCGGCCTCAGCGTGGTGTACGTGCGACGCCTCTTCCGCCGACGGACGGACGCAATCCTCATCAGCACGCTCCTGAGCGTTGTCGCCCTGGTCGCGCTCGGAGTCATGCCGGTGTTCGTGGTGGCGCTCGCGCTGCTCATCACGTGGGCTCTGGTCTCGGCCCTCGAGGACCCGATCCGGCGCGCCTTCCTCAACGGGCTCATCCCGTCACAGCAGCGAGCTACCGTGCTCTCGTTCGACTCGCTGCTCGGCTCGGCGGGCGGCGTGGTCATCCAACCTGCCCTGGGTCGCGTGGCGGATCTCAACGGATATGCCGCCTCCTACGTGGTCGCCGGCGCGATCCAGGCCCTCGCCATCCCGTTCGTCCTGCTCGCCCGACGCGAGGGAGCGGCGTCCGACCCGATCGAACCTGATTCGGGCGATATCACCCCGAGAGACGTGCCGCCACCGATGGAGGTCTAGCCCTCGCCGGGCTCTCTGCGGCTGTCGCGCCGAAAGGCGATGAACGACACGCCGATCACGACCGTGGTGACGACGACGAGCGCCAGGATCGGAACGGCGCTGCCGGATCCGGAGGGCGTGGCGAGCAGTCCGGGGGGAGGCTGCCAGCCCTCGTCGATGGAACCCGCCATGCCGCTCCCGTCGGGCCACTCGACGCAGACCATGCGCGACAGCAGCTCCATTCCCGGCTCGTCGTTGGGCTGGACGGGTCCGCGATCGACCGAGACGGGGCGGGCGGTGACCCAGATCTTGCCGGTCCGAACGGCATCCTGCCCGCCGGCGAAGTCCGGGAGGCCGAGCGCGGCCAGCGTGGTCTCGCCGACGAATGCGAAATCCGTGGTCTGGTCGCAGCCGGGCAATGACGGGGGCTCGGCCGTCGGGCCCAGACAGCCGGCGAGGGCGAGGGCCAGGAGTGCGAGTGTCCCAGGACCAAGAGGGTGCATGGGCCCATTCTCCACCTCATCGGCGATGACGCGCGAGCTGTCACAACAAGCCGCTACCCTGCTCGCCCGACGCGAGTGAGCGTCGTCCGACCCGATCTCCTCCGACGCCGCCGAGCCGACCCTGCGGCCCGATGAGCCGCCAATGCCGCCCGGCGAAGCCGTCTGATCAGGCCACGGCGTCCCGGCGGAAGGCAAGGAACGACGCACCGACCAGCACTGCAAGGACGAGCACAAGGCCGAGGGACAGCGGAACCTCGTCGGCTGCCAGATTGGGCGCCGCCTGGAGATCGACGGGTGGCTGCCAGTCGTCATCGATCGAGGTGGTGATGCCGCTCCCATCAGGCCACTGGACACACACCACGCGCGACATCGGTCCGTCGACCGGCCCACCGGCGTCGAGCGGACGCCTGGGATTCATCGAGACCGGGCCTGCCGTCACCCAGACCATGCCCCGTCGGATGGCATCCTGCCCGCCGGCGAACTCTGCCACGCCAAGCGCGGCGAGCGTGGTCTCACCGACGAACGTGAAGTCGTCGGTGCGATCACAGCCCGCGAGGTCCGGCACCGGGGCGGGCGCGGATGCGCACGCCGAAAGACCCAGGATGACGAGGACAGGCCATCGCGCGCGCATGCCTGATTGTGCAACGGCCCGCAAGCGACGCACGAGCTGTCACGTCGAACGGCTAGGCTTTGCTGCATGGGGAGGACCATCCACTGCAGCTGATTGACGGCCAGGCCGTGTTCTCGGCCACCGACCTCGTCGGGTACCTGGCCTGCGAGCACCTGACCGCGCTCGAACGAGGCGCGCTCGCGGGACTCGTCAAGCGCCCGATGCGGGACGACCCGGAGCTTGACGTCATCCGCGAGCGCGGCTTCCGCCACGAGCAGCACTACCTGGATGACCTCGCCGCCGACGGCCGGGCCGTGGTCGAGATCGCGCGCAACGATGACGAGGATCGCGGCGACCGCATCCGACGACAGGCCCAGGAGACGATCGATGCCATGGCGTCCGGTGCCGACGTCATCTTCCAGGCCACATTCTTCGACGGTCGGTGGCTCGGATACGCGGACTTCCTGCTGCGGGTCGAGTCGCTGGAGCGCCCATCGGTCTGGGGTCCGTATCACTACGAGGTCGCCGATACCAAGCTCGCCCGTCACGTCAAGGCCGGCGCCGTGCTCCAGATGTGCAGCTACGTGGAGCAGCTCACGGCTCTCCAGGGCGTCCAACCCGAAGAGATGCGTGTTGTGCTCGGGGGAAGCGCTCGCGAGGTCGCCGCGCTGCGGGTCACCGATTACCTGTCGTACTACCGTGCCGCGAAGCGCCGCTTCGAAGACACGGTGCTCGACGCCGCCGCGGCCCCTACGTACCCGCCGCAAGACACCTACCCCGAGCCGGTCGAGCACTGCACCGTCTGCCGCTGGGCCGAGCTGTGCGTCAAACGTCGCCGAGAGGACGACCACCTCTCGCTCGTGGCGGGAATCAGCACGCGCCAGCGGAAGTCCCTGGTCGCACGCGAGATCGACACGGTCCAGCGCCTGGCCGCCGCCCCGATTCCGTTCGATCCCCCGCTCGACGGCGCCGGGGCGGCCTCGATGGAGCGAGTGCGCGAGCAGGCTCGCATCCAGGTCGATGGCAGAGGCCTCGAAAAGCCGATCTACGAACTCCTCCAGCCTGCTCCGGGCGAGCCGATCGAGGCCGAGCGCGGGCTCGCCACCCTGCCCGAGCCCGACGAGGGTGACCTCTTCCTGGACCTCGAGGGGGATCCGTTCGCCTACGACGACGGGATCGACTATCTCTTCGGCGTCCTCGACACCGCCGGCGCGTTCACGCCGATCTGGTCGCACGACCCCGATGCGCCGGACGAGATCACCCTGGCCGGGGAGAAGGCCGCGTTCGAAACGCTCATGGATCTGCTCACTGCGCGGCTCGACGAGTATCCCAACATGCACGTCTATCACTACGCCCCGTACGAGCCCACGGCGCTCAAGCGCCTCATGGGCAGGCACGGAACGCGAGAGGAGCAGGTCGACCGCCTGCTGCGCGGCAACGTGCTCATCGACCTGTATCGGGCCGTGCGCCAGGGGCTGCGCGCATCGGTCGAGAGCTACTCGATCAAGCGCCTCGAGCCGATGTACGACTTCACGCGAACCGAGGGTCTGCGCGACGCCGGATCGAGCATCGTCGAGTTCGAGCGCTGGCTGGAGCTTGGCGAGGGCGATCGGCCCGCATCCACGATCCTTGCCTCGATCGCGGCCTATAACCGCGATGACGTCCTCAGCACACTCCGCCTCCGGGATTGGCTCGAGGAGCGGCGGCACGAGCTGGCGGCGCTGGCCGGGGCGGTGGTCCCGCGTCCGGCGGCAGTCTCGCCGGAAGCCCCGGCCAGCCTCTCCGAGTCCGCCGCCGAGGTACAGGAAGTGGCGGACCTGCTGAGCGAAGGGGTCCCCGCGGACCGGATCGACCGTACCGATGAGCAGCACGCGGCCTGGCTGCTGGCGCAATTGCTGTCCTGGCACAGGCGCGAGGCAAAGGTCGCCTACTGGGAGTTCTTCAACCGGATGGGGATGGGACCCGACGAGCTGGTCGAGGACCGCACGGCGCTCGGCCGCCTGACCGTCGTCGGTCCGATCGGGCCGCCATTCAAGCCGAAGCCGAAGGCGAAGGAGCGGCAGATCTGGCGCTACGAAATCCCCGCCCAGGAGTACGACATCGGCTCCCGGTCGGAGCTCTACGACCCGCGCCTGCAGCAGGAGCAGCCCGACGCGTCGTGGAAGGCGTGGAAGGTTCGCGCATCGATCGACGCCATCGACAACGCGCGAGCCACCGTCGATCTCGTCTGGATGAACGACGCCGACATCCGCCACCCGGAGGCCCTGATTCCGCTCGACACCATTGGCGACGCGGATCACCGGGCCTCGCTGCTGCGTCTCGGGCGCTGGGTCGCCGCCAACGGCGTGGACGCTCCGGGCGAGTGGCGCGCCGGGCGGGACCTTCTGCTGGCACGGGCGCCTCGTTGTGGCCAGGCCGATGGTGGGGCCTTGCGCCACCATGGCGAGTCCGACCTCGAGGCAGCGATCCGCCTCGTCAGCTGCCTCGACGCGGGGACACTCGCGCTGCAGGGTCCGCCCGGCTCCGGCAAGACGTACACCGGCGCCCGGATGATCGTGCGGCTGCTGCAGGCCGGCAAGAAGGTGGGCATCAGCGCCACGAGCCACAAGGTCATCGGCAACTTTCTCTCGGAGGTGCTCAAGGCGGCCAACGGGGTCGAAGTCGACATTCGGGCGGCGCAGAAGGTGAGTGAGGGCATCCCCGGTATCGACGACCCACGGATCCACGTGACCGAGTCGAACCCGGAGGTTCGCGAAGGGCTGGCGAGCGGCGAGTTCAACCTAGCGGCAGGAACCTCGTGGTTCTGGGCGCCGGAGAAGAGCGACGGCCTGGTCGACGTCCTGTTCGTCGACGAGGCGGGCCAGATCTCGCTGGCCAACGTGCTTGCCATGGCCGGCTCGACGAGCAGCCTCGTGCTGCTGGGCGACCCACAGCAGCTCGACCAGCCGATCAAGGGCTCGCATCCGCCCGGAGCGGACCGCTCAGCGCTCGCGCACCTGCTCGGCGACGACGACACCATGCCTCCCGATCGCGGCCTGTTCCTCGAGCACACCTGGCGGCTCCATCCGAGGATCACCGACTTCACCTCTCCGGCGTTCTACGAGGGTCGCCTCGAGTCAAAGGAGCACCTGGGGCAGCAGACGCTTCACGCGACCGAACCGCTCGGCGGCGTCGGCGTCCGGCTGCTCCCGATCGAGCACAGCGGAAACGACAACGAGTCGGTCGAAGAGGCCCGCGCCGTGGCAACCCTGGTGCGGACCCTGGTCGAGGGCGGCGCCACCTGGGTGAACCAGGAGGGCGAGGAGTGCCCGCTGACATACCAGGACGTCCTCGTCGTGGCGCCGTACAACGCCCAGGTCGGCGCCATCCTGCGCGAGCTGCCCGAGGGCCGCGTCGGCACCGTCGACAAGTTCCAGGGCCAGGAGGCACCGGTCAGCATCTACTCCATGACCTCCAGCTCGCCCGAGGACGCCCCTCGCGGGATGAGCTTCCTGTACTCGAGGAATCGGCTGAACGTCGCGACCTCCCGAGCCCGATGCGTCACCGTGGTGGTGGCCGAGCCATCGTTGCTGCGCGTCCGCGCCCGCACGCCCGAGCAGATGAGGCTCGCCAACGCCCTGTGCCAGTTCGCGGAGATGGCAGACCGATAGCGCGGGGCGCATCATGGCGGCATGCCCGAATCCTGCTGCCGAGCCGATTACGACACGATCTTCGACGACCGGACCGCGCGGCGTGAGCTCGCTGACTACCGTCGCAATGGTGCGGCCGGGACGACCGCCCGCTTGATCGATGCGGTCAGGGCGCTCGGCGCCGAGGGGGCCGAGGTCCTGGACATCGGCGGCGGCGTGGGAGTCGTCGGGACCGAGCTGCTGCTGGCCGGCGCTGCGCGCCTGACCGACGTGGACGCCTCGCATCCCTACCTCGCCGCCGCCCGCCTCGAGGTCGAACGCCGCGGCTTTGGGGAGCGAGCCACGTTCCTGTACGGGGACTTCGTAGAGGTGGCGTCCGAGATCGCGCCGGCCGACATCGTGACGCTCGACCGCGTGATCTGCTGCTACGGCGACTGGACGGCGCTCGTCGATCGGTCCGTCGAGCGCGCCAGGCGCACGTACGGCCTCGTCTTCCCCGTGGAGAGGTGGTGGGTCCGCGCGGTGGTCGGCGCCGGCAACCTGGGCCTGCGGTTGTTTCGCAAGCGCTTCCAGTTCCATGTGCACCCCGAGCGCACCGTCGACCTGAGGATTCGAGCCGCTGGCTTCGAGCGCCGCTTTCACCACCGCGGCGTGATCTGGCAGACGGCGGTCTACGCTCGCACTCGCCCGATCGCCTGACCGCCGATGCGGCCGTTTCGATTCGCCGTCTACACCAACAACTCCGACCGCGCCGACGACTGGTCAGCCTTCGCGCAGCGGGTCGAGGAGCTCGGCTACGCGGCGCTGTACGTCACCGACCACCTGTCGCACCAGCTCGCGCCCCCGGTCGCCCTCGCCGCCGCGGCGGCGGTGACGCGAACGTTGCGCATCGGGCCGTATGTGCTGGCCAACGACTTTCGCCATCCGTTGATCGTGGCGCGGGAGGCGGCGACGCTTGATCGGCTGAGCGGCGGGCGCCTGGAGTTCGGCATGGGTGCCGGGTGGAATCGGCGTGACTATCGGCAGCTCGGCGTGCCGTACGACGTGGCGAGCGTGCGGATCGACCGCATGCTCGAGGCCCTCGACGTCATCCGACGGCTGCTGTCCGGGGAGGAGGTCACGCACCACGGCCGCTTCTACGACCTCGATCGGGCACGGGTTCAGCCGGAGCCGGTCCAGAAGCCCCATCCGCCGATCATGCTCGGGGCGGGCGGCCCGCGGATGGTGCGCATTGCCGCGCGCGAGGCACAGATCGTGAGCCTGGTTCCGCAGTTCTCGGCCGCTGGCCGGCCGATGGTCCGCCACGCCACCGAGGCCGCCCTCGAGCGGCGCGCGTCCATGGTGCGCTCCGCCGCCGGCGAGCGGTTTGACGATCTCGAGCTCAACGTCTTCGTCGGCGACGCGGGGATCGTCGGCGGTCCCCAGCCCCTGGGTGCCTCGGCTCACGCGTGGATCCGGTCAGCCGGACCGGCGGTGATCGGCGGCTCGCCGTACCTGCTGTACGGCACGATCGGAGCGCTGCGCGAGAGCATGCTCAGACGCCGAGAGCGAACCGGGGTGAGCTCGTACGGAATCCCTGCGCGTGCCATGGAGGCGTTCGCGCCACTGGTCAACGATCTTGCGGGGCGGTGAACTTCTGGTTGTTGCCCGCTCGATTGATCGAGGGTTTTCTCGCGTAAGGGCGCCCGGGCGTGCTTATCCCGCGATAGATCGAGCGCCCGGGAGCAGGAACCGTCCGCCGACGGGGTCCTTCGTGCGCGGAGTCCCTCGATGTATCGGGGAAATGCAGCGTGAACGTGCTGTCCGGTGAAGATCCCGCGATAGATCGAGCGCACGCGAGCGCACGCGAGCGCACGCACGAACGCGCGCTCCCCGTCGCACTCGTGACCCGCGAGGGTCAGCGGGCGTAGCGGACCCCGCCCGCCCGACGCTCCTTGTTGAGCCGCCGATTGAGATGCAGGCCCTCGAGCACGAACTCCACCGCGGAGGCGATCCCGGCCGCAGACTCACCGGCGTCCAGGCGCCCAACCGCCTCGCTGAGCTCGGGCAGTGAACCGGCCAGCTCACCGTGTGACTGCGAGCCGACGAGATCCCCGACCTCGGCGGCAACCCCGTCCTCCTCGAAGCGCTCGAGCAGTGGTACCAGCTCGGAGATCGCGAAGTGTCGGTTGAAGACGTTGACCACCGCCCGGGCCACCAGCTTCTCGACCACGCGATCCTCGCGGGTCTCGTCGCCGAGCGTCTCGAGCTCGATCTTGCCGGCGGTCGAGGCCACGACCGCGGGAAGGTCGCTGATGCGCGGCGCGGCCGACGGCTCGCCCAGCCGTACTGCCCGTTTCAGGGCGGCTGCCCCCAGGGTCTCGTGATTGGCGATCGTGACGCGCACCGAAACGCCGGAGCGCTGGCTCACCTCGGATGATCGTCGGGCCAGCTGGGACAGCTCGGCCACGATCTCTTTCATGAAGCCCGGCACCTGGACCGGCACCGCCCCGCCATCGGTCTCGTCAAAGGAGGCCGCTTCGCCCTCCATGATCGCGATCTCGACCGAGGTCTCCTCCGGGTAGTGGGTCCGGATCTGGGCACCGAATCGGTCCTTGAGGGGGGTGATGATCCGGCCGCGGCTCGTGTAGTCCTCGGGATTCGCGCTGGCGATCACGAACAGGTCGAGGTCCAGTCGAACCCGATACCCACGCACCTGGACGTCACGCTCTTCCATCACGTTGAGGAGGCCGACCTGGATCCGCTCGGCGAGGTCCGGCAGCTCGTTGAGGCTGAAGATGCCGCGATGGGTCCGCGGCAGCAGCCCGTAGTGGATCGTGAGTTCGTCCGACAGGTATCGACCCTCGGCAACCTTGACCGGGTCCACCTCGCCGATGAGGTCGGCGATGCTGATGTCCGGCGTCGAGAGCTTCTCGCTGTAGCGATCCTCTGCTGCCCACCAGCCGATGGGCGTGGCGTCGCCCTGCTCGGCCACGATGCTGCGGGCAAGGGGCGAGATCGGTTGCAGAGGATCGTCATGGATCTCGGTGCCGGCGACGTAGGGAACCCACGGATCCAGCAGCCCAACCAGCGAACGAGCGATCCGGCTCTTGGCCTGGCCGCGCTCACCGAGCAGGATGACGTCCTGTCCCGCCAGGATCGCGTTCTCGAGCTGCGGTAGCACGGTGTCGTCGTAGCCCAGGATGCCGGGCAGGAACGACTTCCCCTCCCGCAGGCGGGCCAACAGGTTGGCGCGCATCTCCTCCTTGACGCTCCGAGCGCGGTAGCCCGCCACTCGCAGCTGTCCGAGGGTCGTGTCGTCAGGACGGGGCGCCACGAGGTTCATGCCAAGAGGCTACCACCCGTGGCGCGCCCCGCCGTGGAGGCTACCCCTCCTCGACCGTCAGTGTCCCATCCATGCCGGGGTGGAGCGTGCAGGTAAAGGTGTACTCGCCCGCCTCCGGGGCAGTGAACTCGATCGTTTCTTCGGCCCCCGGGTCCACGATCGTGGCCGTGGCGGCGTTGATCGGCGCGCCGAAGGTGAGGTTGTGCGGAACGGTCGACTCGTTCACGAAGGTCAGGCGGACCGTCGTCCCCGCCGGCACGCTGATCTCGTCCGGGACGAAGAGCAGCTCGTTGCCATCGTCGGTTCCGACGGTGATCTCGACCACGTCGCCCTCGGCCGCACCGGCGCTGGGTGCCGCCGACGAGGTGGGACCGGCGCCGACCTGGTCAGCCGGCCCGATCCGATACACGTTGCCCGAGTCGAGGCTGGTCACATAGAGCATGCCGTCGGGCGCCGGGACAATGTGCGTCACGATGCCGAAGCCCGTTCCCACGGCATAGGGTTCGCTCTCGCCGAGATCGCCCTTCTGCGCGTTGTCGTCGACGCCATCGGCGAGGCCCTCGTCAGCGCCGAGGTCGAACCCAGATCCGTCCGCGGCCAGGGGATAGCGGAAGAGGGAGTCCGTCAACACGGTGCCGACCCATGCGGTGTTCGCCGATGACTCACCGAGCGAGGTGTCCGCGACGAGCGCGATCGAGGTCACAGCCGGCGGATACTTCCAGGCGAAGACCGGCTCCACGAACTGGCTTCCTTCGTATTCCACCAAGCGTGACAACGCCTCTTCGGCCGATTCGGCCAGTTGATCCGGCGGGTATTCCGCGACGTCGGTCCCATCCTCGGAGTCGACTTCGAGCTGGCGATACTCGTCAAAGCGGACGGACGGTCCCATCACCTGCCACCAGCCCGAGTTGGACCCGCCGGGGAAGATATTGATCTCGTCCCAGCTGTCGTCGCCGTTCTCCGTCTGCCAGAGCGCGCCGGTCTCCGGGTGGATGGCAAGGCCGAAGCTGTTTCGGACGCCGTACGCCCACGTTCGGGCCAGATTCTCGGCCGCAGGGCCATCCATGGCACTGGCGGCACCAACGAAGGGGTTGTCGTCCGGAATCGAACCGTCGTCGTTGACTCGAACGACCACCCCGGTCCAGTTGGCCGGGTCCAGCCCGCCCTGGCCTTCGATGTTCTGGAGCTCCCCCCGCAGGTTCTGGTCGCCGATGACGAAGTAGAGGGTGTTATCCAAGCCGAAGACCATCTGCCCGCCATCGTGATTCCCGCGGATGCGGTCCAGGGTATCGGTCTCGAGCGTGTTGCTTCGCATCTCGACGATGTTGAGATCCCACGTCAGCCCTTCGCCATCCCAGACGAATCGATCGACGCGGTTGCCGAGCTCAGGGACGGCGAACTCATCCTCGCTATCCGCGCCCAGCAGCGACTGCTCTCCTTCTCCCTCACCGGTCCAGGTCCAGAACAGGTACACGTACCCGTTGTCGCCGAAGTCGGGATGCACCGCGATCCCGAGCAGGCCGCGCTCATCGAAGAAATTCACTGCCAGGTCGAGAACGGGCTCCCCGGGCTCGCCATCCGACACTCGGTGCACCTCGCCGGTGCCCTTCTCGATCACGAAGTACTCTTCCTCGCCGATGAACGCCATGCCGGTCGGCTGCTCGAAACCGGAGGACGCAACCTCGACACCGAGCGTCTCGTCGGACATGGTCGGTCCGCTCGCCGCGGGATCCGCGGACTCTTCGGCTGACTGAGAAGCGGCGGGTTCCGACGGTGGCTGGCTTCCCGCAACGGTTGCGTCGGGGGATGTCGCCGTGTCGGATTCACACGCGACCAGGGTCAGCAGCATGACGACGAACAGGGGAAGGATGCGTGGCATGTGGGCGAGGCTCCTGAAGTGACATCGGGCGGCTAGGTCACCGTCCTATGCATGAGGCAGGCCAACGCGCCACGGCGACCCGGCGATGCCGGTCAGGATTCCGGTACGTACGACCGAATCGCGATGGCCACCGAGGGCGGATCGCACACGTTTCGTTCGGCGAGATCATCGAGAAAGGACGACCGCTGCCCGAGCTCGGACTCGAACTCCTCCGGCCCGATGCCAAGGCTCCGGGCGAGCACCGCATAGGCTGCCGGATCATGCTCGAAGGGTCGGCCGGCTCGACCGCCATCGCTCGGGAGCATCGGCGGCGAGGGCAGGCGCTGGGCCCCGGTCAGGCTGGGTGACCGTTCACCGGCGATCGCCCCAAGGCGCACCGGTGCCAGCGCCCCGGCATCGTCGAGCCGGAGGTGCCAGGCCTCTTCGATGCGCCGATACATCCCGACGGGGGTCATATACGCCGAGTACTGGAGGTAGATCGTGATTCCCGCCAGGTCGCGATCCGTGACGCCCAGCTGGCCGCGGAGCGCGTCGAGGGCCTCGGGCAGCGAATCGGCGTGCATCGTGGCACCCATCCCCCAGCCCTTGCCGGCGAGCATGAGCGCCCCACGAGCGGCCCGGCCCCAGACGTAGATCGGGAGGTGGTCGCTCATTTCGTTGATAAGGAGGTAGCCCGTCCCCTCCGGGATCTCGTCGAGCCAGTCGTACCCCTCCGCCCACCCACGCACAAAGATGCCGGTCGTGTCGTCGGGAAGGAAGTCAACGAGCGCGGAGAGCGCGGTGGTCTTGCCGGCCTGCGGCGCCTCCGAGCTCAGCATCACGCTCCGGCGTCGACTCATCACCGCCCACAGGGTCGCCATCAGGCGGGAGTCGATGGTCGGGGTCCCGATCAGCTCGACCGCGCTCATCGGCTGCGGTGGCGCCCAGTGATACCCCCACCAGCCTTCGGGGAACCGATCGAACCATGCAGCGAGGGCACCGGACATCGTCATCCCACGGTACGCGGCGTCCCCACCCGACGCAACCGACCCATTGCTGAGGGCCGATACAATCCGGACATCGCAGGGGAGGAGTGACCGATGCGCGGCATCCCGAGTATTGCGGCCGCGATGCTCGCTGGCGTCGCCGCCGTGGCGGCCAGCCAGGACGGCGACGGAGACATCGTTCCATTCTTCGTGGCCCTGACCCTCGCCGGTGGGATTCACGCGTGGGCAGTCGCCGACCCGACCGGCCGACCGCATCGGTTCGTGGCCCACACCATTGCGGGCGCCTGGACGGTGGCCGCAGTGTGGATCGGGGTCCTGCTCATCGGGTACCAGGCGGCGTGCGCCTGCATTGGGCCCCCGCCGCTGCCAGAGGACACCTACCTTGGGCTGACGGCGACCGCCTATCACCTGGTCGGGGTGTATGGAGGCCTGGCACTCGTGCTCTTCGCCACGGCACTGGTCCGACGCGAGGTCCGGTCGATGGAGCCGGCCTAGGATCCTCGGAGGATCTGGCGCTGGCGAGCCGCGCGCCAGACGAAGGTCATGCGCATCACGATGCCGGCGAGTGCGTCGACCACCGCCCCGACAGCCCCGTCCGGACCGACATGGAAATCGATCCGATCCTCGATGAACGTGCCGCGCTCACCCGCGCGGAAGCCGTGGCTGTGGTTGAAGCGGGCCATGGGGCCGCTGACGGTCTCGTCCACGAATCGCTCGCCCGGCACCCGATCCAGCAGCCGCACGATCCACGTTCGCTGGAACGGACCGAGCCCGTAGCGGAACTCGAAGATCGACCCCGGCTGAGGCGGCGAGGGCTCGATCCGCACGAGCCGAATCCGCACCGGCGGCGGCATGAGACGGCCGAGGTTTGCCGGGTCATCGAAGAACGTGAACACCTCGTCGATCGGCGCCGGAACCCAGCTGCGGGTGTGGAGGATCGGCATCAGATCCCGAACGGGTTGACGGTCTTCGGCGACGTCCCCTGCAGGACGGCCTTGGTCTCGGTATAGAGGTCGAGCGCCTCGATCGACTGCTCGCGACCGTATCCGGACTCCTTGAAGCCGCCGAACGGCACGCCGGGGAACGCGACGAATGGCGTGTTGATGCCGATGGCGCCCGACCGAATGCGCTGCGCCACCCGATGGCCGCGCGCCGCGTCGCCGGTCCAGACCGTGGCGGCCAACCCGTAGCGCACGTCATTGGCGAATTTCACGGCTTCCGCCTCATCGCCGAATCGGGTCAGCGTCACGACCGGCCCGAACACCTCTTCCTGGGCGATCCGCGAGTCGTTCGTCACGCCGCCGATGACCGTCGGAGCCACGTAGGCATCGGCATCCAGCCCGCCATCCAGGCTGACGGCGCCACCGGCCAGCAGCTCGCCGCCGTCCTCGACGCCCATCTCCACGAACCCGCGCACCTTGTCGGCGTGGGAACGGCTGATCAGCGAGCCGACCTTCGTGTCATCGGCCAATGGGTCGCCGACCTTGAGCGCCTTCGCCTTCTCCGCAAATGCCGATGCAAACGCGTCATACACCTCGTCCTCGACCAGGATCCGTGAGCGCGCCTCGCACGACTGTCCGGCCGAGTAGTAGATCGCCCACAGAGAGCCGATGACGGCGGCGTCGAGGTCCGCATCGGCGAACACGATATTCGGGCTCTTGCCTCCGAGCTCGAGCGAGACCCGCTTCAGGGTCTTCGCCGCAGTCTCGGCGATACGCCGGCCGGTGGCGGTCTCGCCGGTGAATGCGATCTTGTCGATGCCCGGGTGCGCGGCCATCGCCTCCCCCACCTCGGCCCCAGGGCCCGGGACGACGTTGAGAACGCCGGCCGGAATGCCGGCCTCGAGCGCCAGCTCGCCGAGACGGATGGCCGTCAGCGGGGTGGCCGACGCGGGCTTGAGCACCATGGTGTTGCCGGTGGCCAGGGCCGGAGCCACCTTCCAGGCAGCCATCATGAATGGGTAGTTCCACGGGATGATCGCCCCGACCACCCCGACCGGCTCGCGCAGGGTGTAGGTGACGACCGCCGGATTCACGACGTGCGATCGGCCGTAGAGATGGTGCGCGGCACCGGCGAAGAACTCGAGCGTCGACACCGCGACCTTGATCTCGGCCACGCACTGCCACTTTGCCTTGCCGCAGTTACGGCTCTCGAGCTCGGCAAGCTCGTCGGTGTGCTCGTCGATGAGCTGCGCCAGCCGGTTCAGCATCCGTGCGCGCTTGGCGGGCGCGGTCTTGGCCCATGCCCCGTCGAAGGCACCGCGGGCCGCACTGACGGCGGCGTCGACATCATCGGTGCCACCCTGGGCAACGCTGGCGAGCTCGGCTCCGCGTGCCGGATCGAAGGTGTCGAAGGTGGCGCCGGCCTGCGCGTCTCGCAGCTCACCGGCAATCAGCAGCTTGGTGGGAACGGTTGTCATGACCCCGATGGTACCGGCTGAGCCCCTCCGTCGAGCAGATCGCGGTCGGCCACGGGTGCCTGGAGGTCCACCTCGGTCACGGCCCGCGTCGATTCCTCCGCGCAGGCGCCGGCCAGCGGGTCGTTGACGACGGACACGGCGATGCTGATCTCGACGGCATCGGCACTCTCCGTGATGGTGAGGCCGCTGAGCCGATGACAGCTGGGCCCCGGGGGCATCAGAAAGCCGATCCGGATGCGCGACTCGTCGATCTCGCACCATGCAGTCGATGGGCACGCTGATCGCAGCCTCGTCGGTCGGTGTGACGATCAAGGGCTCCACGGCATCCCACGATTCGTCGCACGCCGCCACGGCATCGCCGGTCGGCGCGGCGCAGGCAGCAAGCACGAGTGCGAGCAACACGAGGATCCTGGGCATCGGCGCCATTGTGCGGCTCAGGCCGATGGCGCGCCGGGGAATCGGATCAGGAAGGTGGTCCCATGTGTCCCGGTCGACTCGACCTCGATCGAGCCGCCGTTGGCCACGACCATTTCGCGCGCCACGGTCAGACCGATGCCGCTGCCGGGCATTCGCCCCCGGGACCTGTCGGCTCGGTAGAAGCGCTCGAACACGTATGGTCGGTCGTCCGCTCCGATCCCACTCCCCTCGTCCGTGATCCGCACCTCGGGCCCGTTCGCCTCCGACACCGCGATCCGGATGGTCCCGCCCTTCGGCGAGTGCTGGACCGCGTTCGTGATCACATTGCGGATCGCACGTTCCACCTGGACCCGGTCGACGCTTGCCACCGGGTCCGATCCGGACGCCTCGGCGCGAACGTCGCGTTCGAGGAGCAGGCCGTGAAGCGCCGCGACCACCTCATCGCACAGCGCACCCAGTCGAACCGGCTCGGCGCGGCGCTGGAGCGGCGCGGCCTCCGCCTGGGTCAGGTCGCCGAGGTGGCCGATGACGCCTGACAGGCTGGCCGCCGCCGCCCGAGCACGATCCAGCTGGGTCGCGTCGGCCGGCACCACGCCGTCGACCATCGCCTGGATCTGCGATTCGAGCACGGTCGCCGGGGTAGCGAGATCGTGGGCAAGATCGCTCGCCGCGCGGCGACGAAGGGTCTCCGAACGCTCGAGGCGCTCGGCCATGCCGTTGAATGCGGTGGCCAGCTCGGTCGATTCCGCATCCGCCCCACCCCGCGCCCGCACGCTCAGGTCGCCGGCACCGAGCTGGCGGGCCGCCGCGGCAACGTCTCGCAGCGGGCGTGTCATGCGGCTCGCGCCGATCGTGGCAGCCATGAGCAGCGCCGCGATGCCGATCACCCCGGTCACGAGCAGCGCGCCGTTGAAGGCGCGCACGATCGGCGCGGCGGCGCTCGGCAGCTCGACCTCCAGTGCACCGCCTCCGGCCGCATCGGAGAGGCTGGACGTCAGGGTCTCGCTCTCGGTGTCCGCCGGAATCCGGCCGGCCTCGAACAGCACGGCACCCTCGGCGTCGACGATCCGAACCGACCCCCTCGTTTCGATGGCGATGCGCTCCAGGAGGCGTTGCATGGCGCGTCGGTCCGCTCCACGCTCAAGGCCTCCCTCCACGATCGCGGCGGCCAGGTTGAGGCGTTCCTGGTCACGTGGCCCCAGCGTCTCGTCGAGGGAGCGGGATGCCGCGCGATTGACCATGATCCCGACCGCCAGCAGCACGACCACGACGACCAGGGACAGCAGCACGGCCAGCCGCACGGCAAGTGGCCAGCCGCGCATCACGGCGATGGATCCAGGGCGGCGACAAGGCGGTAGCCGGTCGCGGTCACCGTCTCGATGAGCCACGGGTCGCCGGGGTCGTCCCCGAGCTTGCGCCGAAGATTGGCCACGTGGACGTCGACCACGCGCTCGTAGACCTCGTCGGGCCGTCGCGCCACGACGTCGAGCAGCTGTTGACGCGCAAGCACCGCTCCCGGGCGCGCGGCGAGGGCCACCAGCAGCGCGCTCTCGCCCGGCGTCAGCCGCCCGGCCTCGCCGTCGGCCCGCGTGTAGCGGCGCGATCCGGGATCGAGGACCAACCTGCCGGAATCGAAACTCAGGATCGGCGGCGGGTCGTCCCCACCCATCGGCCTGCTGCGACGCAGGATCGCTGCGACCCGAGCGGTGAGCTCGTGCGGATTGAACGGCTTGGCCAGGTAGTCGTCGGCACCGGCCCGCAGCCCGGCGATGCGCTCGGCGTCGCTGCGCTTGGCCGAGGTGATGAGCACCGGAACCGTTCCCGCGTCGCGCAGTGCCTCGAGGACCGTCTCGCCCTGCATCCCGGGAAGCATGAGGTCGAGCACCACCAGGTCGGCGCCATCGGCGTCATAGGCGGCAAGGGCTGATGGACCGTCGCCGGTATCGGTGACCTTGTGGCCCTCGCGCTCCAGGTACAGCCGAAGGAGCGCGCGCAGCTGCGGCTCGTCCTCCACGACCAGAATTCGTGCTCCCATTGGCCGCATCGTAGTCGGAGCCGATTCAGACGATGTGAAGACCGGCACCGTCGATCTTGGTGCGATCTTCATCGCCTCCGCTCATCGTTGGCCGTCGACACGACACCGCCCTCATCCACCCACATCAGTGAGGTACCAATGCGCATCACGAAAACACTCGGCTTTGCCGGAGCCCTCCTGGTTTCGGCCCTGCTGGGCGGAACCCTCATCGGCTCCGCGCTGGCCACCGACGAACCAGCCGCCAGCGATGGCCAGACCACCGGCGCGGCCGGCGAATACTGCGACACGTTCCTGGATACGCTGTCGTCCGAGCTCGGGACCGATCGCGCCGGCCTGGTGAGCGCCGGTCAGTCGGCGGCCAACGCCGCGATCGACGCCGCCGTTGCGGCCGGCGATCTCACCGAGGAGCGAGCGACCGAGCTTCGCGAACGGGTCGACGCCTATGACGGCGAAGGCTGCGAGCTGTTCGGGCGAGCCTTCGGACGCGGCCTCCATGCCGGAGAGGAACGGGGTATGGCCCGCGGCTTCCTCGGCGGCGATGTCTTCGAGGCGGCAGCCGATGCACTGGGCATCGAGAGCGCCGACCTCATCGGGCAGGCGCGCGAGGCCGGATCCCTCGAGGCGCTGGCCGAGACGCAGGGCGTTGCCTACGACGACGTCAAGGCTTCGGTGCGCGCGGCGGTCCAGGCGGACCTTGATGCCGCGGTCGCCGAGGGCATGGACCAGGCTCGCGCCGATGCGGCGATCGAGCACCTGGACACCTGGCTCGAAGCTGGCGGACAGTTCGACGGTCGCGGCCTGGGCGGGTTCGGCGGGTTCGGCGGCGGACGCGGTCACTTCGGTCCGGGCCACCACGGTGACGGTGGCGCGGACGACTCGAGCACTGATGCAGAGGGTGACGGCGCCTGAGTCCTGACTGCGATCAACGGCGCCGGGTGCCCCTTGGGCGGCCGGCGCCGTTTTCGTGCCGCGCCGCTTTCGTGCCGCGCCGGTTGACACGCACTCGATGGATCGAGGGAATCGCACGGAGGAGCCTTGCCAGGTGCCGTTTCCGCGATGGATCGAGTGGCAGGGTGCGTGAAGGGTCCGCGCGCGCGTCGCTCACGCACGTGAGGGCTCGATAATTCGAAGATCCGACGCGCAGCCGTGGCCTCGCGTGAACATCCCGTGATAGATCGAGGCGCCGCCTCCAGGAACCGTCGAGGCCAGCCCACCATATACCGAGGCGCGGCCACCAATACCGTGGAGGGCCGCCCACCCAACCGCCGAAAGAGAGGAGCGGGTAGGCTAGGCACATGACGAAGATCGGCTACGCGGCAATGCTCGAGCAGTTCCATCCGACGGACCTCCTGGACTGGGCGGAACAATCCGAGGCCGCAGGCTTCGATGCCGGCTTCCAGGTCAGCGAGCATTTCCACCCATGGACCCCACAACAGGGCCAGAGTGCGTTCGCCTGGAGCTTCATGGGCGCACTCGGCCAGCGGACGACGCTTCCCTTCGGCACCGCCGTCACCTGTCCCGGCTTCCGCTATCACCCCGCGGTCATCGCACATGCGGCCGCGACGCTTGGCGCCATGTACCCGGGGCGCTTCTGGCTGGGACTCGGCGCGGGCGAGGCGCTGAACGAGCACGTCATCGGCGGCGAGTGGCCGGAGATCGGGGTACGCAGCCGGATGATGTTCGAGAGCATCGAGATCATCAGCAAGCTGTTCAGCGGCAAGGTCGTCAAGCACGATGGTGACTACTTCACCCTGGAGTCGGCGCGCCTGTACACGATCCCAGAGCAGCCGGTCCCGATCTACGTGGCCACCGCCGGACCGGTGAATGCCAAGCGCACCGGGAAGTTCGCCGATGGGATCATCACCGTGGGCGCCGCCGACGAGAAGATCGCGATGCTGTGGGACAAGTTCCGCGAGGGCGCCAAGGAGGCGGGCAAGGACGCATCGGCCATGCGAACCCAGCTCCAGATCCACATCAGCTGGGCACCGACGCAGGGCGAGGCCGAAGAGAACGCCCTGAAGGAGTGGCCGAACGGCGGCATGCCATTCCCGAAGCAGGACATCAAGAACCCCGAGGACTTCGCGAACATCGCAAAGCTGGTGAGGATCGAGAACTTCAAGGATCGGATGCTCATCAGCGCCGATCTCGAGGAGCACACCGCCCAGATCCAGAAATTCGTCGACATGGGCTTCGACGAGGTCTACATCCACAACGTCGGGCGCGACCAGGCCTCCTTCATCTCGACCTTCGGGGAGAAGGTGCTCCCGAACCTCAAGCTCTCCTGAGCCGATGAGCGGGGAACTCGTGGTCGAGACCGATCGGCTGCTCATCCGCCGCTTCACTTCCGACGACCTCGACCTCATCGTCGAGCTCGACAGCGACCCGGACGTGACGTTCCACATCACCGGAGGAATTCCCCAGGCGAGTGCCGCCGTGCTGGCACGTTGGCTTGCCCACTACGACCGCTGGCCCGGCTACGGGTTCTTCGCCGCTATCGAGAAGTCGACCGGCAACTTCCTCGGCTGGTTCCACCTGCGCCCCGAGGAGGACGCGCCTGACGACGAGCCTGAGCTCGGCTACCGATTCATGCGTGCGGCCTGGGGCAAGGGCTACGCGACCGAGGGCTCACGGGCGCTGGTCGACCTGGCCTTCACCGACCTCGGCGCGAGCCGCGTGAACGCGTTCGCCCTTGCCATCCATGGCGCGTCGCGTCGCGTGATGGAGAAGTCCGGACTGCGCTTCATTCGTCTCTTCCACGGGGACTGGCCGTACAAGATCCCGGGCGACGAGCACGGGGACGTCGAGTACGCGATCACCCGCGGGGAGTGGGAGGCGGATCGTCGTCAGCCAGCGAGACCCGCCGGAACGTGACGTACAGCGCCAGGTCGTAGACGATCTTCAGACCGCCCGCCACGAGGAACGGGATCCCCGCCGCCATACCCATCGACGCCGATGCGAGCGCCGGACCGGCCGGCCGCACCACGTGGCGCGCCGCATTGGTGTAGGCGGCGGCCGCCGTTCGCTCGGCCGGATCGACGAGCGCCGCGAGGTACGCCTGCCGGGCCGGAACGTCCATCTGCGACAGGGCGGACCTGCCCATCAGGAGCAGCGCCGCGACGAGGAACGTGGGAGCCAGCGGCACCAGCGCGAGCAGCACATTTGACGGCAGGTGCGTGAAGACCATGGTGTTCAGCAGGCCGATCCGCATGCCCAGCCACCCGGCGGCGACCGATGACGCCGCCTGCAGCAGGCCGACGGCAAAGAAGACAAGGCCCATCACCTCGGCCGTCGCGCCGAACTGGCGTCCGAACCAGAACACCATGAAGGTCTGGACGATGAAGCCGCCGGCAAAGGCATCGAGCGCGAAAAGTGCCGAGAGCCGCTGCACGGTACCGCGCGAGCGCTGCAGCCCCCGCGCACCGGGCATGGGCGTGCGCTCGACCTCCACCGTCGTGGAGAGCCGAAGCGCCAGCATCACGCACACGACGGCGCCGATCGGCATGAGCAGCAGCCAGCGCTGGTCGGGGGGCAGCCCGGGCAGGATCGCGCGCAGAGCGGTCGGTCCGCCGGCGGCGAGCGCCCCAACCGCACCCGCGAGATACGCGACGGCGTTGTAGCGGCCATAGACCCGTGCCCTCTCCGTCGCCGGCGCGGTGGAGAGCATGGCCTGCTCCATGCTGGTGATCGGCCCGGACTCGTTCGGGTCGGTGGAGAGCGTGCCGGTCAACGCGGCCAGCACGAGGAGCGGAACCAGGCCGGTCAGCGCGAACACGGTGCCGGCGATCCCCATCATCGCGAGGAGCACCGCGTATGTCCGGCGCCGACCGAATCGCTCGCCCCATCGGCCGACTGCCATGGCGGAGATGGCCATGCCCACCAGCATCGCAGTGAACACGGCGCCGACCGCGGCCGCGTCGAGGCCGGTTGCCGCCAGCGACGCGCCGATGAGGATGCTGCTGAACCCGTAGAGGAACGCGCGAACGGCCTGGATCGAGAAGATCAGCCGAACGTCCGACACCGGCGGCCGGTCGCTATTCGACGGATTCGAAGACGGCGGCGATTCCCTGGCCAACGCCGATGCACATGGTTGCAAGCCCGTACCGTGCACCGCGGCGCCGCATCTCGTGCACCAGGGTCGCGGCGAGCCGCGCCCCGGACGCCCCCAGCGGATGACCGATCGCAATGGCCCCGCCGTTCACGTTGGTCCGCACTGGGTCCAGTCCGAGCTCGCGCATCACCGGAACGGCCTGCGCGGCGAAGGCTTCATTGAGCTCCACCAGGTCGAGATCGGCAACCGTCAGGCCCGCTCGCTCGAGTGCCAGGCGGGATGCCGGGATCGGCCCCAATCCCATCGTCGCGGGATCGACACCGGCAACCGCCGATGCCACGAGGCGCGCCATCGGCTTCAGGCCCAGCTCGCGCGCCCGAGACTCGCTCATGACCAGGAGCGCGGCCGCCCCGTCGTTGATGCCCGATGAGTTGCCGGCCGTGACCGATCCCGACGCGTCCCGTGAGAACGCCGGCTTCAGCTTTGCCAGGTCCTCGAGGGTCGCGTCGGGGCGCGGATGCTCGTCGGTGTCGAACATCCGGGTCGTCCGGCCGTCGGGGACCTCGATCGGGACGATCTCGTCGGCGAACCGACCGGCATCCTGCGCCGCCTTCCACCGCTGCTGCGAGCCGACCGCGAAGGCATCCTGCTCCTCACGGCTGACGCCGGTGCGCTCCACCACGTTCTCCGCCGTCTCTCCCATCGAGTACGGGTAGTACGCCTCGGCGAGACGCGGATTGGTGAAGCGCCAGCCGAGCGTGGTGTCGTGCATGGTCTGCTCACCGCGCGGAAATGCAGCCGATGGCTTGGCCATCACGAACGGGGCGCGGGTCATGGACTCGACGCCACCGGCCACGAACACCGACCCGTCGCCGTAGGCGATGGCATGCGCGGCGGTGATGACCGCCTGCAGACCCGAGCCGCACAGCCGGTTGACCGTCTGTCCGGGGACCTCGACCGGGAGATCGGCGAGCAGCGCCCCCATGCGTCCGACGTTTCGGTTGTCCTCGCCCGCCTGGTTGGCCGCCCCGAGGATCACGTCATCGATGACCGTCGGATCGAGAGAGCTGCGCGCCACCAGGGTACGGATGACGTGGGCGGCCATGTCATCGGGCCGAACGTCCTTCAGCGCGCCGCCATAGCGGCCGAAGGGTGTTCGAATGCCATCGACGATGACCGGGGTGCGCGACGCGGACTCATTCATTGAGCCGATGCTACCGCGGCCCGGCCGCCACCGCACCGCCAACGGAAGGCGACGCGGTCAATAGCTGGGCGGCGTGATCACGAACAGGATGCGTGCGGTGTCCGGCCCCGGGTTCTCGTTGCGATGCGGTGTGCGGCTCGGATAGCGGATGGCGTCTCCGGTCTCGAGCCGATGGTGTTCGGCACCCACCCACAGGTCGAGCGCGCCCTCGAGGACGATGAGGCACTCTTCGTCCGACTCGTGGCTATACGCCTCCGGACCCGTGCCGCCCCCGGGCTCCACGACCGAAAGGATCACCTGCAGGCGCCCACCGCTGCCATCGGTAAGGAACTCGTCGCGTGCATCCAGCCCCGGGTAGGTGACAATCCGGCGGTCCGCCGCGCGGACCAGCTGGCCCTGGGGGCCGACGTCGTCGAGGAGTACGCCGATGGACGTGCCGAGCGCAACCGCGACACGCCGCAGCGTGGCGATTGATGGGCTTGCGATGTCTCGCTCGACCTGCGACAGGAAGCTCTCGGTGACGCCCGCCGCCTCAGCCACCTGGCGCAGTGTCATGCCCTGCCGTCGCCGAACGGCGCGGAGGGTTGCCCCGATCATGTCGTCTTGCTCGGCCATGGCGCCAAGTCTAAAGGATCGCTTCAGGCATGCAATCTTGACCGACCGTCCGCTGGCCCGATAGGATCGCGGAACTGTAGCAACGCTTTAGGTACGCCGTGGACCATCCGGTGCTCCCCGAACCCGGTGATCGACGCAGTTGGTGGCTGCGCGAGGCGTTGCGTGCTGAAGGCGATCATCCGCCCGCAGCTGCCCTCCTCGGCCCGGCGGAATGTGACGTGGCGATCGTCGGCGGAGGCTACACCGGGATGTGGACCGCCTACGAGCTCCTCGAGCGGATGCCGGACGCACGCATCGTGATCCTCGAGCAGGACATCTGCGGAGGCGGTCCGAGCGGACGGAACGGCGGCTTCGTCCACGGATGGTGGGATCAGCTTCCACTGCTGACCGAACTCCACGGCCCGGATGCCGCCGTCGAGCTCGCTCGAGCGTCGGAGCGCGCCGTCGGCCAGATCGGGGAGTTCTGCGAGCGGCATGGGGTCGACGCCTGGTTCACGCCGGGCGGCTACCTTGAAGTCAGTGCGTCGCGCGCCCAAGACGACTCGTGGGCGGCACCCGTACGCGTGTGCCGCGAGCTCGGGGTTGCCGACCGCTACGTTCCCGTCGATGCCAAGGACGTCCAGCGGCGCTGCGCCTCGCCGCGGTTCCGTGCCGGTGTCCTCATGCCCGGAGGTGCCACGGTGCAGCCGGCGATCCTGGCTCGTGGCCTCCGGAGCGTGCTGATTGAGCGCGGGGTGACGATCCACGAGAAGACCAGGGTGCGGCGCCTGCGCGCCGGCTCGTCGCTGACCCTCGAAACCGACCAGGGCTCGCTCAGCGCACCGCAGGTGGTGCTCGGGCTGAACGCATGGGCCGCCGGCTGGCCAGGGTTTCGCACTCGGCTCATGACCTGGGGCAGCTACATCGTGCTCACGGAGCCGATCCCCGAACGCCTCGCCGAGCTTGGGTGGACCGGAGGCGAGGCGATCACCGACGCTCGCTTCACCGTCAGCTACTTCCGGACCACGCGGGACGGGCGAATCGCCTTCGGCGCCGGGGTCGGTGGGGCCGGATTTGGCGGTGTCATCGGGCGTGGGTTCGTGGCGGATCGGACGGCCGTGGCGCGGGCCGCGGCCGGGTTTCGCCACCTCTTTCCGATGCTCGCCGACGTCCGAATCGACGATGCGTGGGGAGGCCCGATCGACATCTCCGCGGATCGCCTACCGTCGCTCGGCTCAATGTATGGCGGCCGGGTCCACTATGCCCACGGCTACTCCGGCAACGGCGTGGGGCCGTCGCGTCTGGCGGGACGAATTCTGGCCGCGCTGACCGACGGCGGACAGGACCCATTGGCGCGGCTTCCGATCGTCGGTGCCCGCACGCGGCCCTTCCCACCCGAGCCGTTCCGATATGTCGGTGCGCGACTCGTTCGCGAGGCACTCGTTCGCAAGGACGATGCGGAGCAGGTGGATCGGCGGCCGAACGTCCTTGTTCGGTTGATCGCCCGTCTCCCGCGGCTGCTCGGCTATCGGATGGGTGGATGACACTCCATCTGAAGGCATGCTTCAGAATCTTGACCGACCTGTATCGGCGCAGTACGATCCGATCTTGAGCAACGCTTCAGGGATTGGCATCTAGAGCTCCGGCGCATCAGGAGGCAACCGAGCATGCGAACCACGCATCTGACGCGATTCACCGCACCCATCGTGGCCATCGGGCTGCTGCTCGCTGCCTGCGGAACCAACGTCGGTGGCGGATCTGGCGGGGCATCGTCTGGCGAGCCGGCGTCCAGTCCATCGGCTGCGGCCGAGCCGGACGAGCTCCTCGTGCTGGAGTGGAGCGGATACGAAGCCGAAGACTTCTGGACCGACTTCAAGTCGGCGAGTCCGGACACCCAGGTCAACTTCGAGTTCGGTGACACCGACGCCAACATCCTGGCGCTCATGCAGGCCGGCAGCCAGGCCGACGTCTTCCACTTCTACACGGGCTGGCAGCAGTTCTACGTGGATGAGGGCCTCGTTCGAGAGATCGACACGAGCAAACTGTCCAACTGGGACAAGGTGCCGGAGGAGTACCGACAGCTCGGCCAGGTCGACGGGAAGCAGTATTTCCTCCCTTGGGACTGGGGCTTCAGCTCGATCCTGTACAACACGGATCACGTGCCGGAGGTGACGAGCTGGGACGCACTGCTCGACCCGGCCTTTGCCGGCCACGTATCGATGTGGAATGACGGGCCGGCCGCCGTTGCCGTCTCGTCGTACATCAATGGCTGGGATGAGACCGCGCTGACCGATGACCAGCTCGCTCAGATCGAGGCCGACTGGATCGCCCAGAAGCCCCTCAACGCGTTCTACTGGACCGGCGAATACACGGACCTCTGCCCATCGGTGCAGGACGGCACGGTCTGGGTCGCCTATGCGTGGCAAGGCTGCTACGCCACGGCCCTCGCGGCCGGCGACCCGGTCGCGTACGCGAACCCGGACGAGGGACGCAACTCGTGGGTCGGCCTGTACGGCATCAGCGCCGAGACCGACAGTTACGAGCTGGCGCTCAAGTTCCTGGATCTGAAGCTCGCGGAGGCGACCTGCGGAAACGCGGTCTCGCTCTTCTACTACGGATGTGCGAACGCCGATGTCATGGCCGCCATCGATGACCCAGTGCTGATCGAGGCGTTCGGCATCAACGACCCGTCCATCCTCGAGTCCACGAATTTCACGCCGATCGTCACCGACGAGCAGCGGACCGCCTGGACCGCCATGTGGGAGCGAGTGCAGGCGGAGTAGACCGGGCCGAGCGCGAGCGCGAGGCACATCACGGTGCTCGGACGTCGAAGAACGCTGCCGTTGCTCGTCGGGCCGCCCGCGGTGTGGCTCGCGCTGTTCTTCGTCGTCCCGGTGCTGCTCATCCTGGCCTTCAGCCTTCGCTCAGGCTCAGGCGCGGTCGGCCCTGACGGCGGCTTCGCTCCGTCCCTCGAGCACTACGAGCAGATCCTGAGCACCCCGGCCTTCATGAGACAGCTCGGCCTTTCGGTGGTCACTGCCGTCGGCATCGCCACAGGCGCGACCCTGCTGGCGTATCCGATCGCCTACTTCCTCACCTTCCGGGCCGGAAACCGGGCGACGCTGTATCTGACCCTCCTGCTCGTCCCGTTCGCGGTGAGCTATCTCCTTCGCATCATGGCCTGGAAGCTGATGCTCGGCCCGGAAGGCACCATCAATTCCCTCCTCGAGAGCATCGGCCTGACCAACGAGCCGGTGACGCTTCTCCTCTACAGCCGTCCCGCAGTGATCGTCACGCTCGTGTATGTCTGGGTGCCTTTCGCCGCCTTGCCGATCTATGCGGCCATGCAGCGCATCGATCGCAACCACCTCGAGGCAGCGGCCGATCTCGGGGCCGGCCCCTGGGCCCGCTTCTGGCGTATCACGGTGCCGCTGAGCATTCCCGGCGCTCTTGCCACCTTCTTCATGGTCTTCATCCCGACCGTCGGTGAGTACGTCACGCCAGCCCTGGTCGGCGGAACGGACGGGATCATGTACGGCAACATCATCCTTGGCTTCTTCACGCGTTCCGCCAACTGGCCGCTGGGCGCGGCGATGGCGGTGATCATGCTTGTCCTGACGCTGCTGCTTGTGCTGATCGCCCTTCGGGTCGTGAACCTGAAGCGGGTGTCCCTGTGATGGGTCGTTCGGTGCCATCCCGCCGCTCGCGGCACATCGGCGTCGGCGGGACCGCGGTTCCCCTCCGCGCCTTCTACGCGCTCATGCTCGTCCTTCTCTACCTGCCGATCGGGATCCTCTTCGTCTTCTCGTTCAATGCCGGATCGACGCTTCGATTCCCGATCGAGGGCCTGACGCTCGACTGGTACGCGGACGTGCTCGGCAACGGCCCGATGCTCGCCGCCGCGCGGAACAGCCTGCTGGTGGGAACAGCCTCGGCAACCATCGCCACCACCATTGGGTTCCTCGTCGCCACAGCGGTCCTCCGCTTCCAGTTCCGTGGCCGCGCAGCCTTGCTTGCGCTCGCCGGGCTGCCTCTCGTCGTTCCCTTCGTGGTCATGGGCGTCGCATTCTTCCTCCTGTTCGTGACGGTTGACCTGCCGCGCTCACTGCTGAGCGTTGCCATCGGGCATACCGTCATCGCCACGCCGTACGCCACGCTGATCCAGCTGGCGCGTCTCTCAGGGCTCGACCCGGCGCTCGAGGACGCGGCCATGGACCTCGGCGCTACCTATCCGGCGACACTTCGTCGAGTTGTCCTGCCGCTCATGGGACCGACGATCGTCGCCGCCTGGCTGACCTGCTTCATCGTGTCGTTCGACGAGATCGCGCTCGCCATCTTCCTGGTCGGCGGCGACCCCACCTTCCCGGTGTTTCTCTATGGGCAGGTGCGCTTCGCCCAGCGTCTGCCCGTCCTCATCGCCATGGCCGTGCTGCTGATGATCGGCACCGTGGCGCTCACCCTGGTCGCGCTGCGACTCCGCTCAAGGGACTGACATGCCCGATTCGGACCTGCGGAACGTCGACGCCTGGCGGACGCCGACCGCGTCGCAGGCGGCGGGCATGACGCTCGCCGCCGCTCGCCGCGTCATTGCCGCAGTCGAAGTAGTCGCCGCCGAGCTCGGCGTGGCGATGTCCGTTGCGGTCATCGACAGCGGCGACCAGCTCGTTGCCTTCGCCCGCATGGACGGGGCCGACCTGGTCGGGATCGGCCTGGCCAGGGACAAGGCGTATTCCGCCCTGGTCAATCGGATGCCGACCCGCGATCTCGGCCCCCTCGTTCAGCCGGGCGCCGAATTCTACGGCTACGATTCGCTGGCTGCGGGCCGCATGGTCGTCTTTGCCGGCGGCATGCCGCTCGAGCGCGGCGGAGTTCTGGTCGGCGCCGTGGGCGTCAGCGGCGGGAGCTCCGACGAAGACCAGCGCGCCGCCGACGCCGGGATTGCAGCCTTCGGGTAACGGCTGGGCCGGCGGAGGTCAGGCGGTCCGTCTCGCCTGCGGATGCGTGGTGGCCACGGCCGCCAGCAGCTCCTTGGAGGCGGCGGCCACCGCGACGACGGCCTCGGCGAACGCCTCCTGGTTGGCCACCGACGGGGTCCGGTACCCGCTCACCTTGCGCACGTATTGGAGCGCGGCGGCAGCGATCTCGTCGTCGCCGGCCGGGATCGCGCCGTTCCTGAGAGTCTTGATGCTTCGACACATGCGGCAAGTCTACGCCGTGACGAGGAGATCCTCGAGTGAGCCGATGACCCGATCGGCGGCGGAGACATCGGATTCGGCGAACTGCGGAACGCCGATGCAGGTGAGCCCGGCAGCCTTGGCCGCCTGAACGCCGGATGCGGAGTCCTCGAGCGCCACAGCCTCCGCGGGATCGACCCCCAGCCGCTGACAGGCCAGCAGGTAGATGTCGGGCTCCGGCTTGGCGTGCTCCACGTCGTCGGAGGTCACGATGACGTCGAAGGCGTCGGTCATGCCGGCGCTCTCGAGCGCCGCGTCGACGAGGAAGCGCGGCGAGTTGGATGCGAGCCCGATCCGCATGCCGTCGAGCTCGCGCAGCCGGCTCATGAGCTCGATCGCTCCCGGCCGCGCCTCGACCGCCTCCTGCACGCGTACGTGCATGAGCTCGATCATCTCGTCCACCAGCTCGAGCCCACGCTCGGGCGTGCCGCCCAGCCGTGATCGGAAGTATTCGGCGGTGATCGCTCGGTTGGTCCCGATGACGGCCAGCTTGTCGTCCCATGTGAATGTGTCGCCATGCCGGGCGAACAGCTCGACCTCGGCCGCGTGCCACAACGTCTCGGTGTCGAGCAGCAGGCCGTCCATGTCGAAGATCACCGCCCGGTAGCGGCCGGACAACGGCATCCGCCTAGCCTCGTGCCGGGAAGAACGAGCCGCGCGCATCCGCCAAGGCCCGCAGCAGCGGCGTCACGCGGTAGCGGCCATCGGGCACCGATGCATGAAGCGCATCGAGCGTGTTGACGACCGACGCCAGCCCGATCCGCTCGCCCCAGACCAGCGGGCCGTCCGGCCAGTTCGTTGCCAGGCGCATGGCGGTGTCGACCGCTTCGGGCGAGGCGACGCCATCGGCCACCGCTGACGCAGCCTCGTTCACGATGGCGGCGAGGATGCGGGCCTCGACCTGGGCGGCATCCAGCTGGGCGATTGCCGGCGAGCCGGGGGCCCGTGACGTGAGCCCATCCCACGGCGCCGTTCGGGCACCATCGGCTCCGTAGTCGTAGTAGCCCGCGCCGGTCTTGCGCCCCAGTCGACCGGCGTCCGCCACCCTCCGCTGGAGGAGCGATGGGCGGAAGCGCGGCTCCTCGAAGAAGCCCTCGAAGATGGCGACGCCGGCCGCCAGGCTCACATCGGTGCCCACCATGTCGGCCAGCTCGAACGGGCCGAGCCGGAACCCGATGCCGCGCATCGCCTCGTCGATCTCGGCGACCCCGGCCAGCCCCGCCTCGAGGATGCGGCAGGCCTCGAGGTAGTACGCCCGCTGCACCCGGTTGACGATGAAACCCGGGGCATCGACCGAGGTCACCGGCGTCTTCCCGAGCAGGCGCGCCAGCAGGGTGACGTCGTTGACCACCGCCTCGTCGGTCATCGGCCCGGGGATGACCTCCACCAGGGCCATGAGCGGAACCGGGTTGAAGAAGTGCATGCCGACGACGCGCCCGGGGCGGGATGTCGCGCTCGCAATGCGGGCGACCGGCAGCGAGCTGGTGTTCGTGGCGAGGATCGTGGACGGTGGCGCCGCCCCGTCGAGCCGCCGAAAGGCATCCTGCTTGAGCTCGAGGATCTCCGGGATCGCCTCGATCACGACATCGGCGGCGGCAAGCCCTTCGAGCAGCGTCGAGAAGCCGATGCGCTCGACGGCGGCAGCCCGGTCAGCGTCCGAGAGCTGTCCCTTCTCGACCTTGCGGGCCAGGAAGCCGCCGATCCGTTCGCGGGCACGCTCGGTCGCCCCGGCGACCGGATCATGGAGCAGGACATCGAGACCCGCTTCGATCGCGACCTGCGCGATCCCCGCGCCCATCGTCCCGGCGCCGAGCACGCCGAGCGTGCGCACCTCGTTCATCGGCCGCCGAACTTCGGGTCGCGCTTCTCCGCGAATGCGGCCACCCCTTCGGCGTGGTCCGCTCCCCGCCCGGCGACGTCCTGCAGCGCCGCCTCGGCGGCCAGGCTGTCGGCCAGGGAGTCCTGCTCGGCCGCGTTGATGAGCCGCTTCGTCATCCCGATCGCGGACGTCGGCCCGGCTGCCAGCCGATCGGCAAGGGCCCGGGTCGCATCGGCCAGCTGATCGGCGGGGACGACCGCGGCAACCAGGCCAACGGCGTGCGCCTCCTCGGCACCGAGCGTCCGCTCCCCGAGGAGCACCTCGAACGCCCGGTGGCGGCCCAGGGCGCGGACGAGGGTGCGCGTGAGGCCGGAGTCCGGAACCAGCGCGATCCGATGGAATGCCGGCACGAAGCGGGCATCGGCCGAGGCGATCACGAGATCACAGGCGAAGGCGAGGCTCACGCCGGCACCGGCAGCCACCCCGTTGACGGCGGCCACGATGGGCTTGGGCATCGAGCGAATGAGCTCGACCAGTGGGTGATATTCCGTGCTGAGGACGCGGCGGAACTCGCGTTCGCTCGAACCACCGCGAAGATCCGCGCCGCTGCAGAACCCGCGTCCGGCGCCGGTGATCACGACCGCGCGGACCGCGTCGTCGCGGGCGGCCTGCTTCAGGGCCACGAGCAGCTCGCCCCTCATCGCCGCATTGAGGGCGTTGAGAGCGTCGGGTCGGTCGAGCGTGATCGTGGTGACGTGCGATTCGGTGGAGATCGCGATGGTCTGGGGAGTCGAGTCAGGCATCGCGCCCGATTGTACCGGCGTGCATGCGGACGCCCGGCACTCGTGTGCCGGGCGTCCAGGTGTGTCGGGGGCTGAAGCCGGGCTCAGGTGGCCGTGCGGTTGCGCCCGGTGATCATGTTCCACACGAAGACGACCACGAGGGCGCCCACGATGGCCGCCAGGATCGTGCCGATGGTGACGCCGTTGATCCAGTCTTCGCCGGTCAGCTGGCCGAAGATGAAGCCGCCGACCATGGCGCCGACGATTCCGGCGATGAGCCCGCCGAGAACGCCGTACCCCTCGTCACCCGGCATGATCTTGCTGGCCACCCAGCCAGCGATTGCCCCCACGATCAACCAAGAAAGAATGCCCACGGTTTGCCTCCGTATGCGGTGTCTATCAATCCTGCGAGCAAGCGCTCGACACGACGAGCATTGCAGGATGCGTACCGTCAACGACGGAGGGTGAAGAAGCTCCCCACGTCGGACATGCCGGCCGTCGTGTACAGGCGGTGCGCAACGGCACGCTGATGGCCGGATTCGAGGGCGGCCGCGTACGCTCCGCGGCGAATTGACTCAGCGAAGGCCGCGTCCAGCAGGGCCGCGCCGATGTCGTTGCCGCGAGCCCGCTCGGTGACGATGAGGTCCGGAATCCAGGCCTGCGGCGCGGTCGTGAAGAACGGGTGACGCATCTCGAGGCTCACGAAACCGACCGGTTCGCCGTCGAGCGTGGCGAGCAGCGATCCCGTGTCCTGGCGGCCGACGTGGGACGCATACGTGCGACGCAGGGCCGGCAGCCGATCCTCCGCCGGCGCCGGCCGGCCGAGCTCGGCCAGCAGGCGCGTGACGGCGTCAAAGTCGGCGTCGTCGTCCACGATCGGCCGAAGCTCGACGCCCTTGCCCGGCTCGATGGCGCGAGTCCGGACCGGGCCGATCTCGAAGTACTTCCCCTGGTCCGCGAAGCCGACGGCCTCGTACAGCCCGCGTGCCACCGTTCGGTCGTGTCCAACCTCGAGCATCACCTGGTGCCCGCCACGCAGGCGCCACTCGGCGAGCGCCGAGGCGAGCAGGGCCCGTCCGATCCCGCGCCCCCGAAACGACGCCGAGACGACCAGGTCGCCCACCCAGCCCTCGAAGGTCGCGTGGTTGAGCCGGCGCCGAAATGCGAACCCGATCAGCCCGGCCGCGACGCCATCCACGACGGCGAGGAACGGCGCCGCGTCCACGTCATTGACGAACGCGTCATACCGCTCGCGGAAGAGCTCGGGATCCCCATCGGGAAGGTCATGAAGCTCGCGGACGAGGGTCAGTGCCGCGGCCAGGTCCTCGCGCGCCAGGGGACGGATCTCGACGCCGGGGGGGCGAGGAACGGCCAGCCCGCCCACCGGCTGGTCAGGATTGCCGAGGTTCATCGGCCGCGGAAATCCGGCTCCCGCTTCTCGAGAAAGGCAGCCATCCCCTCCTTCTGGTCGTCGGTCGCGAACAGGAGGTAGAAGAGGCGGCGTTCATGGGCCAGTGCATCGGTCAGGCTCATCTCGTAGGCGGCGTTCACCGCCTCCTTGGCCAGCCGCAACGCGATCGGCGCCTTGGTGGCCATCCTGGCGGCCAGGGCCAGCGCGTCATCGACCACGACCTCGTCCTGGGTCACCCGAGCCACGAGGCCGGCATCCAGGGCTTCCCGCGCGGTGATCGGCTCACCGGTCAGCACCATCTCCATCGCCTTGCTCTTGCCGACGGCGCGCGTCAGCCGCTGCGTTCCGCCCGCCCCCGGGATGACGCCGATGCCGATCTCGGGCTGACCGAACTTCGCGCCCTCGCCCGCCACGATGAGGTCGAGGGTCATCGCCAGCTCGCAGCCTCCACCGAGGGCCCATCCGTTCACGGCGGCGATGACCGGCTTCGTGATGCGGCGAATGCGATCCCATTGCCCGATGCGGTTCGTGATGAGCATCTCGACCGGTGTCGCGTTCGCCATCTCGCCGATGTCGGCACCGGCCGCAAATGCCCGTTCGTTGCCGGTCACCACGATCGCGCGGATCGAATCATCGCGGTCCAGCTCCTCGAGCGCGGCGCACAGGGCATCCATGACCTGCCCGTTGAGCGCATTGAGCTGCTTGGGGCGGTTGAGGCGCACCAGCGCCGTGCGCTGCTCCGCCTGCCGCTCAACGAGGACGAGTTCCTCGTCGCTCATTCGAGGCTCCAGACGTCAGGCAGCTCCGCGGCACACACCCCGCAGAAGCGGTGCGCCGCAGGCAGCCCGGTCGCACCGCAGGACGGACAGACGCGCCCGTCCCCTGCCTCGACCTTGCGCAGCTCGGCGAAGCGCGGCTTCCGCTTCTGGTGGAAGGCGGTGACGGCCTCCTTCGTCTCGTCGGCGACCGAGTGGACGGCCAGCCAGTCCCGGGCGTGCTCGATGGTCTGGGACCACACCAGGTCGCGCCACCAGTTCAGATGCGTCTTCGTGTATCGCATTGCCTCCGGCAGCTTGCGGGCCAGCTTGGCTGCCATGTCCGCCACCGCCGCATCGAGCTCGGCGCGCGGCACCACCCGCGTCACCAGTCCCCAGTCCAGGGCCTGCTGCGGGGCGATCGGCTCGCACAGCATGATGATCTCCCGCGCGCGCCGGTCACCGACCATGATCGGCAGCCACTGGGTCGCACCACCGGCCGGCACCGAGCCGTGCTCGGGACCCACGTGCCGGATATAGGCGTCGTCAACGATGATCGACAGGTCGCACGCCATCTGGAGCTCGTTGCCGCCGCCGACGGCAACGCCATTGACACGCGCGATCGTCGGCTTGCCGATGTGGCGCAGCTTGTCGTGCATCTCGATGAACGCACCCATCCAGCGCCAGTACTGGCCACTGGTCGATCCCATGAGCGCCTGCTCGTCGAGATCGGCCCCGGTACAGAACGCTCGGTCTCCGGCGCCGGTCACGACCACCACGGCCACCGCATCGTCCCACGAGGCCTGCTCGAAGGCGTGCGAGAGCTCCTTCAGCGTCGGCAGATCCAGCGCGTTGAGGACGTCGGGGCGGTTGACGGTGACGGTCGCCACGCCGGCATCGGCGTCGCGCTCGTAGCGAATCCGCTCGTAGCCGAGAGCGGCCGGGTCGGATGGGACGGGCGAACCGGGCTCAGGCATCGGCCTCGTCGGGAGCGATGAACATCGTGACGCCGGCGCCGGCAAAGTTACGGAGGTCCTTCGCGCTCTCGGCGCCGGCGGGCGACATGAGCGCTTCGTCCAGGTCCGCGGCCGAGTCGAACATCATCTCGGCCATCAGGAAGAACTCGGAGTCCCTGCCCCCGACACCGCTCAGCTTGGAGAGCCGCATGTCGCGCAGGTTCGGGTAGCGGCTGACGATGGGCGTGTGAACGTCGCGGTAATGCGCGTCGAACGCTTCGACATCGGACGGTTGCTTGTACAGGACAACGAGACGCGGCATCGACTACTTCTTGAAGTAGTCGGCGTTGATCTGGATGTACTGCATCTGGCCATCCGGCACGGCGTCCTCGGCGAAAATCGCGGTCACCGGGCACTCCGGCTCACAGGCGCCGCAGTCGATGCACTCATCGGGGTCGATATAGAACTGCGGATCGTCGTCGGTGGCATGAATGCAGTCGACCGGACACACGTCGACGCAGCTCGCGTCCTTGGTGCCGATGCAAGGTTCCGTGATGACATAGGTCATGGTGCGAACGATGCCTTCGTGAAAGGGCTGTGTGGGTGGTCTGAATTCTGAGTCTACACCGATGCGAGCGTGCGGAGCCCGCAGGTGCGAGACCCAGGACGGCCGTCTAGCATGGGCCGCGTGATGAATCTCACCGACCTGGGCCATCGGCCCCTCATCGTCGCCGCCGTCACCCCATTGACGAACGACGGCGCCTCCCTCGATGTCGAGGCCATCGGCCCGTACGTGTCGTTCCTCGAGCGCCACGGTGCCGACGGGGTCTTCGCCTGCGGCACGACCGGGGAGGGCGTCCTCCTCACCATCGATGAGCGCCAGCGCGCGGCCACCGCGTTCCGCGAGGCGCTGCACGGAGTGCTCGTGGTCCATGCCGGCGCACAGTCGACGGCCGATACCGTCGCCCTCGCGCGCCACGCGGCCGAGATCGGCGCCGATGCGGTGGCCGTCATTCCCCCGCCCTACTTCGCACTCGACGACGACGCGCTCACCGCGCATTTCGTCGCCGCGGCACGCGCCTGCGCCCCGCTGCCCTTCTTCTGCTACGCGTTCACCGCACGCTCGGGATATCCGCTGCCGGTCGATGTCATCAGGCGCATCGGTGAGGCGGCCGACAACCTTGCCGGGCTCAAGGTCAGCGAATCTCCGTTCGAGCGCGTCGCCCCCTACCTGGAGCTCGGACTCCCCGTCCTCATCGGCAACGAGCCGCTCATCGCGGCAGGCCTCGAGCGAGGCGCGATCGGCACCGTGTCGGGCATGTCGGCGGCATTCCCGGATATCGTGCGCGCCGCCCTCGACGCCGGCGACGAGCCGGCCATGGGTCGGCTGCGCACCCTGCGCACCGCCATGGAGGCGAGCGGCCAGTTCGTCGCGGCAGCCAAGCGGGTGCTGGGCATGCGGGGCGTGGCGGTGACTCCCGGCATGCGGGCGCCGCTGCGGGGACTCTCGGAGTCGGAGGCGGCCGTGCTGGAGCGCGAGGTTGCCGACTTCCTCGAGCCGACGGTCAGCGCGCGCTGACGCCCGCGGCTACGCGTCCCCGTCGGCCGCGGCGGAGGCTCGGAGCGCCGCGAACCCAGGCTTGATCTGCTCGTTGATGATCTTCAGCCGACCGTCGAATGGCCAGAACGCCGACTTCATGGCGTTCAGCGTGAGCCACTCCATGTCCGCCAGGTCGATGCCGAATGCGCGCTGCAGCGCGGCGAATTCGCTGCTGAGGGAGATCCCGCTCATGAGGCGATTGTCGGTGTTCACCGTGACCCGGAACCGCAGCCGGCGAAGCAGGTCGATCGGATGCTCTTCCAGGCTCGGTGTCGCGCCGGTGTGGACGTTCGATGTCGGGCACATCTCGAGCGGCACCCGCGTGTCGCGGACGTAGCTGGCCAGTCGACCCAGCTCGGCGCTGCCGTCGGGTCGGAGCGTGATGTCGTCCACGATCCGCACGCCGTGGCCGAGGCGCTCGGCGCCGCACCACTGGAGGGCCTCCCCGATCGAGGGCAGGCCGAACCCCTCGCCGGCGTGGATCGTCAGGTGGAAGTTCTCGTGCGCGACGTGGTTGAAGGCGTCCAGGTGGCGGGTGGGCGGATAGCCCGCCTCCGGGCCGGCGATGTCGAAGCCAACGGCGCCCGCATCCCGGTGTCGGACGGCAAGCTCCGCGATCTGGACCGATTTGGCCGCCTGGCGCATGGCCGTGACAATGAGGCCGACGGTGAGCGCTGTCCCTTCGGCGCCTCGCCGCAACCCATCGAGGATGGCGGTGACCGCCTCGTCCAGCGTCAGCCCGCCGTCGGTGAGGAGTTCGGGTGCCATGCGGACCTCGGCATAGACGATGCCGTCCGCGGCGAGATCCTGGCTGCACTCTGCCGCCACCCGCTCGATCGCATCCCGCGTCTGCATCACCGCAACCGTATGGCGAAAGCCCTCCAGGTACAGCTCGAGCGACTTCCGATCGGCCCCGCGCGTGAACCAGGCGGCGAGTTCGTCCGGATCGGTCGTCGGCAGTTCGCGGTATCCCGCCTCCTCCGCCAGCTCGAGCACCGTCCGCGGCCGCAGGCCGCCGTCCAGGTGGTCGTGGAGGAGCACCTTCGGGGCGCGCCGGATCGTATCGAGGTCGAGTGACGGCTGAAGGGGTTCCACCGACTGATGGTACCGCGAGCCGCTACCATCCACGCCGATGCGCACCCTGATCTCGGCGCTTGCCCTCGTCATCGGCCTGGTGGCCTGCAGCGCCGACGCAACCTCGAGCCCGTCGACGGCTTCCCCGTCCACGGCGCCCGCCAGCGCCGCGCCGACTCCAGAGGCGACGCCCGAACCCACGCCGACTCCGATCCCCGAGGTGGAGGTCCCGCTGGCGGTGGTCACCGGCTACACGAACCCCAAGGCAACCATCACCGTGGCCGAGGTGGAGGCCGCCGACACGATCATGACCCCGTGCGAGGTCACGGCCTACCTCGACCGCGAGATCACCGGTGGAGGCGATTGCCTCGGGGTTCCGCAGCTCATCCAACGGCTGACAGACGACCCGACGCTGCTCGCGCTGCTGCCACCGTCCCTGGTGCTGCCAACCGTGAAGGTGCTTCCCGTGGAGGGTGCCGACCTGTTCGGCGGCGCCGCGGCCAGGGATTTGCCGTACCCGATCACCGGTCGGGCCGTGGGCGTCGAACCCTACGACCCTGACGAGATCCGCACGCTCATGAGCCTCGGCGACTCGTGTCCCGACCGCGGCGTGGCGTATGCGGCGATCACCCTTGGCCGCGGCTGGGACTGGATCTTCGGCGGCGGCACGGCGCAGTACACCGCGGTCTACCCGAACCCGGTCCCCGAGGGCTTCGTCGGCAACGGCTTCAACATCGTGGATGCCGTGCGGACCGGCAACGATGGCGCGGTGGCCGAGCTGGTGAGCGGTGCCGATGTCACGGTCGACGACTTCGAGTGCCCCGTGGTCGACGACTTCAGCGTCAACGATGGCGTGGTGTTCAGCATCGACCCCGCGGTGCTGCCGCGGCTCCGGGACACGTACGGCGTCGACGTCGCGACCCTGGCGGCAAACCACCTGTTCGACCGGGGAACGTCGGGCTTCCTCCAGACCCTGGACCAGTTCGAGGCGGCGGGGATCCCGACCACCGGGGCCGGAGCAGACCTGGACGCGGCACTCGAGCCCGCGTTCGTCGAGGTCAATGGCCTGACGTTCGGGTTCGTGGCCTTCAACGAGGTGCCCGGCTCGCTCGAGGCGGCACCAGGCCAGGCCGGTGTGCTGTGGCTTCGTGACGAGAACGTGACCGAGGCGGTCGCGCGCGCCGCCGCCGGTGCCGACCTCGTGTTCTGCGTCCCGCAGTGGTGGGGCGGTGCGGAGTACCACGCCGAGTTCCGAGGCGACATGCGCCGCCAGCAGCAGGTCTTCTTCGAGGCGGGCTGCGACCACGTGATCGGCCACGGCACCCACTGGTCCGGGCCGATCCAGATCGGTCCGCTCGAGGACGGCCGCTACAGCGTCACCATGGTGAGCCACGGCAACTTCCTGTTCGGGCAGGAGTGGAGCCAGCAGACCCAGGAGGGCGTGACCCTCGAGCTCTCGTTCCGCGGCACGGACCTGGCGCAGGCCCGTATGCACCCGTACATCATGCTGGAGCAGGCGCAGACCAACCTGACCGACCCGGAGACCGATGGGCTCTACGTCCTCAACCGCATCTACGAGGCCTCCGGGCTCATTCCCTGACCGGCCGCACCGTCAGATTGACCGGCATTTTCATCGCCGATAGGATTCGCTCGTGACGGTCCAGGCAGCGCCCCCACTCCGGCTCATCCGCCTCTTTCCGGCTCGATTCATGGCGCGCGCCACCGGGGCCAGCGTGCGCACGGCCGAGCGATGGCGGATCGGCCAGCGCCCCCAGGCCCGCTTCCGCGACCGCATCGGCGAGCTCAACGCGGTCTTGGACGTCCTGGGCCGCGGCATGGCCGATGCCTCGAAGCGAGACTGGCTCGAGGCCCCGAACGCGCTTTTGGCGTGGGAACGACCGGTCGATCGGCTTGCCGCTGGTGACTTCGATGCGGTGCGCGGCGCGGCCGAGTCGTACATCGTCGGGGACTACGTCTGAGCCCCCTCAGCAGCTTCAGCGGCCGCGTCCGGCGGCAGACGGGCGTGGACGTCGCGGCCACGCCGCCCGCGCGCCCGGCCCCGACCGAGGGCCGCTACCACCGCCCCGGCGAACCGTGGCCGCTCTACGCGTCGCTCGAGGCATCCACCGCCTGGGCGGAGTGGGCCGCCGCGACGCGGGGTGCCATCGACCCGTCGACGGAGCGCCGCCGCCTGTGGCAGATCGAGGTCCGTGACCTGCCGATCATCGACCTCCGCGAGCCCGACACGCGTGCCGCGCTGTCGACGAGCATCGAGCAGCTCACCGGCCCGCGGAGCACGGCGCAGGCCGTCGCCGTCCGTGCCCGAGAGCTTGGTGCGCTGGGCATGATCGTGCCGTCCGCGGCACAGGCCGGCGCCTGGAACCTCGTGGTCTTCCCCGCCGGGTTCGACCGATTGCGGGTCGGACGTGGCCGCGTGATGCACCCGCGGCCACCCGAAGACGTCGTCAGCGGCCCCGGAACCGCCGGCTGATCTCGTCGGCGTAGTCGCCGAAGAATCGGGCGATGATCGGCAGCTCGAAGGAACGCATGATGCTCTCCCTTGGCTCCCGCTCGAGCAGGTAGACGAACGACTCGCGGACCAGCTCCTCCGGCGTCGAGCCGGGAGCAAGATCGGCGAGCGAATCGGTCGGCACCTGCACCTGGTGCTCCGTGGCACCCGGGTCGTCTCCCACGGTCACCGTGCAGTGCCAGCCGCCCTCGCGCGGACTGCACGTGACAGCCACCTGCGGCCGATTCACGTGGCGCTCAGAACGCCACGGCGACGCGGGAACGCTCGATCGGAAGGCCAGCCTGCTCCCACGCCTCGATTCCTCCGTCGAAGTCGGTGACCCGGGTGTACCCGAGGTCCACCAGCTTCTGCGCCAGGGTCGGGCTGGCCGTGCAGTGCCTCGAGGCGCAGTAGACGACGATCGCCTGATCCTTGGCGAGGATGTCTCCGGCGAGGCGTAGCGCCTCGGAGGCGGGAATGGATATGGAGCCCGGGATCCGCTCGTCCTCGAATGCTTCACGCGCCAGGGCGTTGACGAGGACGGGCCGATCAGCCGACATGAGCTGCTCGCGCAGCGCAGTGGCATCGATGGTTGTGAACTTCTTCATGCGCACGTGTGGCGCAGGATCGGTGCCAGCCTCAGTCCGGGGCCAGGGTGGCGGTCTCCGGGGCCGGCCCGGGCTCCTCCGCCTGACGCGGCCGCCCGGAGACCATGGCGACCACGGCGCCGATGATGATCACGGTGGCGATGATCGTGCGGGGCGTGATCGGCTCGGACAGGATCAGTGCGCCCAAACCCACGGCGACGATCGGATTGACGTACGCGTAGGTGCCGACCGTGGAGACCGGAACGTTGGCGAGCAACCAGCTGTAGGCAGTGAACCCGGCCAGCGAGCCGACCAGCACCAGATAGACCAGCCCGACGAGCGATCGCGCGGAGAACGACTCGACGGCGATCCCGCCGAGCTCGCCGATCACCGAGCCACCCACGATGAGGACCAGGCCACCGGCCAGCATCTCCATTCCGGTCACCCGCAGCTGCCCGGATGGCAGGGGCGCGCGCCGGGCATAGAGGGAACCCGCAGCCCAGGACATGGCGGCCACGACGACGAGCCCGACGCCCAGTGGGTCGAGTCGGTTCAGCCCCTCGACCGGCGCCAGGAGGATCATGACCCCCACGATGCCGGCGATCAGCCCGCCGATCACGAGCCTGTTGGGCATGCGCCGCAGCTGAACCGCCTCGAACACGGCAAGCCAGATCGGGACCGTGGCGACGAGCACGGCCGCCACGCCGGACGGAATGTACTGCTCCGCCAGGACGACGCCGCCGTTGCCCCCCAGCAGCAGCAATGCACCGATGACGAAGGCCGAGCGCCAGTGCACCCAGGTCGCGGGCTCGACCGGTTCACGGGCGGGTCGGAGTCGAGCCCGTGCCGCCAGCACGCCGAGCATCAGGGCGCCGGCCACGACGAATCGAACGCCCGCCGAGAGAAGCGGCGGGAGCGTCTCGATGACGATCGCAATCGCCAGGTATGTGGAGCCCCACACCACGTACACCGTGAGCAGGGCAATGGCGACCGCCGATGTCGTCGGCCGCGATCGGTTCGCGGAGTTCACCCCGGCATTGTGAGGCTAGCGGCCGATCTCCGCGTCGGTCGGAGACTCGGGATCCTGGGCGTCGGGATCCTCGTTTCCGACCCCGGCCTGGTCGCTCGCCGCGGCCAGCGATGTGAACCACGGCTTCGCCTCGTCCGGCACCAGGTCGCCGCTGCCGGCACCGGGTACCGTCCGCTCCTCGTCAACAACCTGCGCGCCCGGTGGCGCGGACTCGACCGGGCCGTCGGTGCCCATGGCGGCCGCGTCCGCCCCTTCCAGCCCCAGCTCAGAATCCGTCTGTCGATCGTGTTCACTCATGCCGGTCTCCCGTGCACAATCAGTACCGGTGTCGATCTCACGCCCCGCCGGTCGTCGTCACGAGTATGGGAATCGCACAGCACGAGGAGCACGACGCATGAAGTACATGATGCTGATCGCCGGCAGCGAGGAGGCGTGGTCGCACATGACGCCCGATGAGCAGGGAGCGCTGATGCAGCGCATCGGCGGCTGGTGGGGCGAGCACTCCGCCGCTGGGCGAATCATCGAAGGCTACCAACTGGAGCCGGTGGCGACGGCCACGACGGTCCGTCGCGACGGTGACGGCCCAGCGACGGTGACCGACGGGCCATTCATGGAGGGCAAGGAAGTGGTCGGCGGCTACGGCATCCTCGAGGTCGCCGATCTTGACCAGGCGATCGCCATCGCGTCGTCGTGGCCGGGCCCTGACGTGCTCGAGATACGTCCCGTCATCGACGGTGCCTGATCGCTCCACGGTCGATGAGCGCCTGGCCTCCGTGCTCCGGGAGGAGCGCGGGCGCCTGACGGCGGCACTGGTCAGGATCCTGGGCGATTGGGACGCGGCCGAGGAGCTGGTCCAGGACGCCGCGGTTGCGGCGCTGGAGCACTGGGGCGTCGATGGCATCCCGCGCAATCCGGGCGCATGGCTGATGACGGCTGCCCGCCGGCGCGGTGTCGACCGACTGCGACGCCAGGCACGGTATCGGGAACGCATGGAGCAGCTCACCCGGGAGGCGACGCAGATGAGCACCCGCGTCTCGACGGACGGTCCGATGGGGGCCGATGATCGGCTGCGCCTGCTGTTCACCTGCTGCCATCCGGCTCTCAACCAGGAGGCACAGGTCGCGCTCACGCTGCGCACGATCGGGGGCCTCGAGACGCCGGCCGTGGCGCGCGCCTTCCTCGTGCCGGAGGCGACCGTCGCCCAGCGCCTGGTGCGGGCCAAGCGCAAGATCCGTGACGCCGCCATCCCGTATCGGGTGCCCGAACCGGCGGAGCTCCCCGCCCGGCTCGGCGGCGTGCTCCGCGTCCTGTACCTGATCTTCAACGAGGGGTACCTCGCCTCGACCGGCGAGGCCGCAGAGCGGCGCGAGCTGGCACGCGACGCGGAGTGGCTGACGTCTCTGCTCGTGCGGTTGATGCCGGACGAGCCAGAGGCCATCGGCCTGCTCGCGCTCATGCGCCTCCACCTGGCTCGCTGGGACGCGCGCTTCGGAGCCGACGGCTCCCTCGTGCTCATGCCTGACCAGGACCGCTCGCGATGGGACCGCGGCGCGATCGACGCGGCCATCCAAACGCTGGCGGGAGCCGAGCGCATGAACCGGCCGGGGACCTTCCAGATCCAGGCCGCGATCGTGGCGGTCCACGCCGCCGCTCCCGCATGGGACGCCACCGACTGGCCGAGCATCGTCGCGCTGTACGACCTCCTCTATCGCCTCGAGCCGACGCCCGTGGTCGCGCTCAACCGCGCCCTCGCCATCGCGGAGCGAGACGGGGCGATCGGACGGCCTCGCGGCCATCGAGCCCCTCGCCGATCGGCTGGGCGCGTATCACCTGTTCCATGCCGCGCGCGCGGAGCTGCTGCGTCGCACAGGTCGGACGGCAGACGCCCTCCTGGCCGATGAACGGGCCCTGGAGCTGACCGACAACCCCGCCGAGCGACGCCTCCTGGAGTCGCGGATCGCTCAGGCCGGGAGTGACCGCTCCGATGGTCCGACGTAGCGGACGTCGGGACGGATGAGGACATCGGCCTCGGCCTGCTCCAGGCAATGCGCGGTCCAGCCCGCGTGCCGGGCCAGCGCGAAGGTCGCCGGAAACAGGTTCGGCGGCAGGCCGACGCCCTGGAGCACGGCGGCGGCGTAGTACTCGACGTTGGTCTTGATCGGATAGTCCGGCTTGAACTCGGCGAGGACTCGGAGCGCGATCTCCTCGACCGCGACGGCCTTCTCCAACCAGCCCGCGACATGCGCCTGGCTCTCGGCGACGGCACGCAGGGCGGCGGCCCGTGGGTCGTAGCTGCGGTATACGCGATGGCCGAAGCCCATGAGCCGCTCGCCGCGCTCGAGCGTCGAGCGGATCCACGCCTCCGCCTGGTCGATCGAGCCCATCTCGTGCAGCTGGTCGACGACCTCCGCCGGCGCGCCTCCATGCCACGGGCCCTTGAGCGCACCGATGGCGCCCGCCACGGCGCTCGCGATGTCCGAGTGCGTCGAGATGATCACCCGAGCAGCGAACGTGGAAGCGTTGAATCCGTGCTCGGCTCCGACCACCAGATAGGCGTCGAGCGCCCGGGTCGCAGCCGGGTCGGGCGCCTCGCCGCGGAGCTGGGTCAGGAACCCCTCGGCCAGCCCGAGCGAGGGATCGGCCTCGATCGGCTCGAGCCCGGCGCGAAGGCGGGCGAAGGCGGCCAGCGCTGACGGGGCAAAGGCAGTCAACTCCCTGGCCTGTTCGACGGTCGGTGGCCAGAGGGTGCCCGACAGCGCTCCCCAGGTCGACACGGCGGTGCGCAGCGCATCCATGGCGTTCGTCTCGGCCGGGAGTCGGCGCAGCACATCGACGACGCCGCCGGGAAGCGGCCCACAGGCCAGCGTCGCATCGGGCACCCACTCGCCGGTCCACAGGAGTTCGGCCACCTCGGCGAATGTGCCGCGCTCCACAAGCTCGCCGATCGGATAGCCGCGGTACTGAAGGCGCCCGTTGACGCCGTCCACCCTGGCCAGCGACGTCTCCCCCGCGACCACGCCCTTGAGCCCGGGCGAATAGGGAGGTTGGATCTCGGTCATCGGGCCTCAGTCTAGTCCGATGCTTGCTCGCGGTAACGAGTTCGGGCTCCGGGACGTCATCGACCCGTCGTTCGTCACCCACAATCCGGAGATTCTCCCCATGCGACTTCGCCCACCCGCGACCTTGATCGTGCTCGCGACACTCCTGGCCGCATGCGGCGGCACGGCTGCCAGCCCATCGTCGAGCGCGGCGTCCAGGTCACCCGATGCGACGGGAGTTCCATCAGCATCGGCAACGGCATCGACATCGACATCGACCGATGAGCCGATCCCTTCAGACGCCCTCGCCGATTTCTCCTGCGAGCTGCCGATCGTCGAGGCGGCCACCGTTGCCCGAGCCAACATCACCGATGTCCGGGTCGGGTCGCACGCCGACTATGACCGCGTCGTCTTCGAGTTCGCCGACGGCCTGCCGGAGGTGACGCTCGACCGCGCGACGCCGCCGTTCACCCACGATGCATCGGGGATGCCGATCGAGGTCGCCGGTACCAGTTTCCTGCGGCTGACGCTGCGCGGCGGCACCAAGCAGACCCTCGAGAACACCAGCAGCTACAACGGTCCGACCAGCTTCGCGCGCGACTTCCCGACCCTCGTGCACCTCGTCGAGGGCGGTGATTTCGAGGCGCAGTCCACCTGGTACCTGGGGCTGACCCACGAGGCCTGCGTTCGCGTCGTGCCGCTGTCCGAGGACGGTCCGGAACGACTCGTCATCGACGTCGAGCACTAGGCGCGTGCCCCCCGTCCGGAATGTCCGGTAGCATCGGGGGGCACACCACCTCACCAGGAGAACCGATGGCCGACCGACCCAGCCCGCCGTCAGGCGACCTCGACCTCACGAAGCAGTACTCGGCTCGCTTCAAGACGGAGAGGGGCGAATTCGTTGTCGAGCTCTACGCGGACCGCGCCCCGCTCACCGTTGAGAACTTCGTGAACCTCGCCCGCTCAGGCTTCTACGACGGCACGACCTTTCATCGGGTCATCGGCGGGTTCATGGCCCAGGGCGGCGATCCGACCGGCACCGGCACCGGCGGCCCCGGCTACCAGTTCGGTGACGAGTTCCACTCGTCGCTTCGTCACGACAGCGCGGGCACGCTCTCCATGGCCAACGCCGGCCCCGGAACCAATGGAAGCCAGTTCTTCATCACCTTCGGCCCGACGCCGCACCTGGACAACAAGCACAGCGTCTTCGGCCGCGTGACCGAGGGCATGGACGTCGTCAGCGCCCTGCGCGAGCGCGATCCGCAGCGTGACAGGAATCCGGGCGACCGCATCGACGCCATCGAGATCAGCGAGAGCTGACCCGCGGTCAGACTCCGTCGGGGGACGGCTCCAGGATGGAGTCCAGCGGCTCGGCCCGGTAGCGATCAACCCAGCGCAGAACGTCGTCCGCATACGGGCCCGATGCGTTGTAGGCGATGAGCGCGCGCCGCAGCTCGGCACGAGCGGTGTAATCCCCCGGCTCGCGAAGGCACAGGTGGGCGACGGCGGTCAGCGCCGCGTCGTACAGGTTGTCCGGATCCACGGACCCGTCGCCGTTCCCATCGCGACCCAGCTCGCGCCAGGTGGTGGGGATGAACTGGAGCGGCCCCATGGCGCGATCGAAGTCGGGATCGCCGTCGAGCGTTCCCTCGTCCGTGTCGACGATGGTCTGCGTACCACGAGTCCCGTCGAGCTGCTGCCCACGGATCGGCGGCTCGACCGTCCCATCGCTGTCCAGCCGGTGCTCGCTGTCGATGCGCCCGTGCCGCGATTCCACCTGGGCGATGGCGGCGACCACTTCCCACTCCACGCGGCAGGATGCGGTGATGTCGGGCGCCGATTCCTCGGCCGATAGGTAGGCGTCGTACGCGACGGCGGGGATGCGCCCTCCGAACGGCGGGCCGATGTCGAGCCGCGCCAGCGAGTACGCCGCCACGGCACCCAGCCCGATGAGGATGGCGGCGGCCAGCAGCGTCGATCCAACGCGTCGCCAGGTCGACGCGGCCCGAGCACGTGCCATCGGGCTGAGCCTGCCATATGTGCGACTTCGCCGCACTGGGAGATGAGTTTCAGGCGGCCTGTGCGGTGTCGTACAGGAGCCCGAACGTGATCATCGGATCCGGCGCGAACGCCATGCGGGTATTGCAGGCCGAGCAGACGAGCTCCTCATCGGTCTCGTTGACCGAGAAGACGACCTCGTCGCCACACGATGCGCAGTCGAGAAGAATGTTCATGCGACGCACGATGAGCTCCGGTTGCGACAACTTGGCTGTCGCAACCGGGCCAAGCCCGAATGGGACGAATCGGCCATGTCGCGAACCCGGCGCGATGTCGTAACCTAGGGGCGTCGGTTGCCCGGCTGGGACGCCCTGCACCGACGTCGGTCGGAGCGGGTCCGGCCGGAGTACGCGCGCTCCCGGACAAGGTTCATTCTTCAACGTGCGCGCGTCTTCTCTGTCCCATCATCCGACCATCGCCGACTGGCGCATCTTCGCCGGCCGGCAGTACCGGCCGTTCCGGACCCTCGCCGTCGCCCAGGGCTTCATCGGGGCGCTCACCGGGCCGGCAATCACGATCCCACTCCTGCTTGCACTTGGCGCCCACCCGGCCCTGGCCACCGCGCTGGCCGTGCTTCCGGCGGTCGGCACCATGTCGCAGCGCTGGTTGCCCAGCTGGCTCGACCGTACCAACGGCAACCTTCGGGGCCTGGTCGTGCTCTTCGCGACGATCGGTGAGCCTCGCGGCCTGCTGCTGGCCGGAGTCGTTGGACTCGCCGCCATCGGCCTGATCCCAGCCGGCGTGACAATCGTGCTCATCGGCATCATCAGCGGCCTGCTTGGAGCGCTGGGGGCCACCGCCTACAGCCTCCAGCAATCGTGGTACCAGATCATCCTGGCCGATGACGAGCGTCGCCTCGTCGCACCGCGCCTGGGCGGCATTGCTCTCGGCATCGGTTCGGTGATCCTCCTGCCGATTGCGTTCACCATCGACGGCCTGGTGCAGTCCGTCGGCCTGTGGGCCTACGCGGCACCCCTCGCCATCTCAGGCATCGCCGGCCTCGTCCCGCTCGTCATCCTCCGGCGGCTCCCGGCGCCCGGTCGCATCCGGGTTCCGCGGCAGACGGCGTGGAAGAGTGACGAGCAGGCTCGGCTCCGCCGGCATGGCAACGTCATGTCCCTCGCCCTGCTGTCCGCCGGCCTCTCCCCCTTCCTGTCGGTGTATGCCATCAGCGTTCTCCACACGGGCGCCGGCTTCGCCATCGCCATCAGCGCGGTGAGCTCCGGCACGCTCGTCCTGGCATCGCTGTACGTGAGCTCGCACCTGCGCGGCGGATCGTCGTCGCAGCTGCTGCGACGGTCGTTCCTGCTGCGGGGCGTCGCACTCCTCCTGGGCCTTGCGGCGCACCCGGTGAATCCGGCGGCGCCGCTGGTGCTCGTCCTGGTGGCGGTGCTCATGGCGGCCGGCGACACTGCGGGCCAGCTGGCAGCCAACGAGCGGCTCTTCCGGCTCGCGACCGGCCCGGGCGTGCTTGCCTTCCAGAGTCATTTCGTCGCTCGCAATGTCGGCGCCTACACCGGCGGGGTGGCCATCTCCTCGCTCGTCATGCTGCTGGGTGGCTATCCCGCCTTCGCGATCCTGTTCGTCGGTGCCGGGCTGGGCCGCTTCACCGCCGCACGCGCCACCGAGGTCGCCCGGCCGCGTGAGGCACCGGTCGAGGCAGGAGCCATCGCCGCCTGATATCGGGCGCCGAATCGTTTGCGCGTTTGCGCAAGTTGTGAGATGATTCGGGCGATGGACACGACATTGACCGCCGATGCGTCGCGGGCGCGAGCAGCGCTCATCGCTCGGGCCCTTGCAGATCCGAAGCGGCTCTGCGTGCTCGAGCAGCTCGCCGCGGGCGAGCGGAGCGTGAGTGAGCTCTCGCATGACGTCGGTTGCCAGGTGCCGAACATGAGCCAGCATCTCAGCGTGCTGCGCTCGGCGGGCCTGGTGGCCAGCCGGCGCGACGGCAACACCGTCATGTACCGCCTGGCCGATGAGCGCGTCCTCGATGCATACCGAGCAATCCAAGCCGTCGCCGGCTCGACCGGCGCGCGATCCTCCTAGAAAGGAACCCCATGTCCGCAAATGTTCGTGAAGTCACCGACGCCACGTTCGAGACCGATGTTCTCCAGAGCGACAAGCCCGTCGTCGTCGACTTCTGGGCCGAATGGTGTGGCCCCTGCCGCATGGTCGCCCCGGAGATCGAGAAGCTGGCAGCGAAGTACGAGGGCAAGGTCGAGGTTCGCAAGCTCGACGTCGACGCCAATCCGCAGACGGCAATGAAGTACGGAATCATGAGCATTCCGACCGTCGCCCTCTTCGCACCCGGCGAGGCACCCAAGGCTGCGGTCGGATTCCGACCGGCCGAGGCACTCGAGGAGGCCTTCGGGCTTCCGTCCCTGGGGACAGGCGCCACCGCCTGACCCGCTCACGACCACACGACCCTCGCTCCCACCGGAGCGGGGGTCGTGTGCATTTCCCGGGGTCCTGCGCGGCACGACCCCGGCGCGGCATACTGCGCGCTCATGCACCGCTCTCTCAACGCCGTCCTCATCGGCACCTTCACGCTCCGATTCAGCACGGGTCTCACCGGGGCGCTGCTGGTGTTCTACCTGACCGAGCTGCACACCTTCGGCGGCGGGCCAAAGGTGACGGCGTTCGAGGTGGGCCTCCTGACGGCCGCCTTCTTCGTTGCCGAGCTCGTCCTGTCGCCGATCTTCGGCGTCATGTCGGATCGCTTCGGAGCGCGGTCGATCATGCAGCTCGGGCCGATCTTCGGGGCAGTGGCCGTCGTGATGACAGCGCTCACGACGGACATGTTCCTCCTGGGTGGCACGCGCTGGCTGGAAGGCGCCGCGGCGGCGGCCAGCATTCCGTCCATCCTGGGATTCATCGCGCTCGCGACATCGGGCGATGAGGGCCTGCGCGGCCGGACGGTGGCCCGCTTCGAGGCGGCCACGCTGGCGGGCCTTGGCGGTGGCCTGGTTGCCGGCGGCGGTCTGTGGGCACTCCTGGATCGCAACGCGTTCTACCTGAATGCGGTGCTGTACGGCGTCAGCTTTCTCATCTATCGCTATGGCGTCAGCGCGCATCCGGCCCCGAGTGCAGAGTCCGATGCAGACCTGGGAGCCGGCGGCGTCGGCGCCCTGGCCAAGGGCTTCAACCTCGCGGAGTACCGTTCCGTCCTCTCGAGCCCATCGGTCTGGCTGCTGGCCCCGACCTGGATCGCGGTGAACGCCTTCATCGGGGCGTGGACCAGCCAGTCGATCTTCCAGCTCGTCAATGAGCCAAAGCCAGGGTTCGAGGACCAGCTGCTGATGGGAGGCTTCGCGCCGATCCAGATCAGCATCGGCCTGGCGGTGGCGATGGTCGTCTTCTTTGCCGGCTTGGTCTACTGGGGCAATCGCTTCAAGCGCTACCGCCGGACCACGATCATGGCGATCGGGATCATCGGCGGTCTGTTCATGGTGGGCGCCGCATTCGGGCTCAACCATGATCTCGGTTGGGGACCGCCCGGTGAGATCGGGCTGGCGCTGGTGGCCGCCGGTGGGCTCTTCGTCCTGGCCGGGGCAACGCCGGCGGCGCTCGGCATGCTGGCCGATATCAGCGAGGAGCACCCCTCCCATCGCGGCGCGATCATGGGGCTGTACTCCGTCTTCCTGGCGGTGGGCCAGGTGGTCGGATCGCTGGCGGGTGGCGGGGCGGCCGAGCTGCTCGGCGTGGACGGACTGTTGATCGTGTCGGCGGGACTGCTGGTGATGGCCCTGGTTCCGCTGCGCTGGCTGCGAGGATCGGAGCACCTGGTCGGCGTGCGCGGCGGGCTGCCCACGGCCGCCTCCGGCTGAACGCTCGTTCGCGGGCCATCCGGTCGGGAGAACGGTGCGCGGTTCAGCTGAGCTGGGGCAGGACCTCCGCGCCGATCCGCTCGAGGCGTGACGGGTCGGCAATCCCGCGCACGCTGAAGATCATGTGCTGGGCGCCGGCCTCGGCAAGTCCGCCGAATCGCTCGACGATCTGGGATGGCGATTCGGCCTCGAGGTCGACGGACGTCAGGACGGTTCGCTCGATCTCCTCGAACGGCCGGCCGAGTCGATCGCAATGCTCCCGCAGGACATCGAACTTCCCTCGCACGAACTCCGGCGAGCGGCCGAAGATGTTGCACGCATCGGCGTACTGGGCGGCCAGGCGCAGCGTCTTCCGCTCTCCCCCACCGCCGACGAGAATGGGCACGCGCGGGCGGCTGATCGACTGCGGGGAGTTGATGAGGTGGGTGGCCGTCACCCGGCGGCCTTCGAATCCCTCGCCGCTTCCGCTCCCGCCGCTCCACATGGCGTGGGCCATCTCGAGCGTGTCCTCGAGCCACTCGAAGCGCGCGTTCAATGACGGGAACTCGAACCCCAGGCCCTTCGACTCGTGCACGTTCCACGCGGCGCCGATCCCGAACCAGGCCCGCCCGCCGCTGAGCACGTCGAGCGTGGTGGTGGCCTTGATCCACAGGCCCGGACTCCGATAGTGCACGCCGCCCACCATGAGGCCCAAACGGGCACGTTTGGTGTGGGCGGCAAGGAAGCCGAGCGCGGTCTGGCCCTCGAGCATCGGCGCCTCCGGCGGCCCGAGCCCGCGAATCTGGAAGAAGTGGTCCATGACCCAGATCGAGTCGAAGCCGACGTCATCGGCTGCCCGCCCGATGCGCGCCAGCATCGGTCCGATGTTCGCCGCTCCACCGGGCCACGTGAACTGGTTGATCTGCAGGCCGACCTTCATGTGTGCTCCTGGCTCGGCGTGCGTGCCGCTGGCCACTATACGGCGGAGGCCGGAGCTCGCCGTCGGGAGGCGGGTCAGGCGAGGGCGATCTCGTGCCGCTGCATCGCGACGGACAGCTCGTCGGCGGCGATGCGATCTCGGCCCGCGCGCTTGGCAAGGTAGAGCGCCGTATCCGCCCGACGGAGGAGCGGTTGCGGATCGCGGCCGTCGGCCGGGTCACACAGCGCAACGCCACCCGAGACGGTGAAGGGCGGGAGGTCACGAGCTTCGACTGCCGCGACACGCACCCGTTCGGCGGCCGCCATGGCCCCGGGCAGGTCCACCTCCGGCAGCAGGAGGAGGAACTCCTCGCCGCCGTAGCGGAACGCGAGGTCCGAACCACGCGTGGCGCGGCGAAGGATCTCCCCCAGCCGCCCGAGGGCGGCATCGCCGGCAAGGTGGCCATGTGCATCGTTGTAGGCCTTGAAGTGGTCGATGTCGAACAGGACGAGCGCGAACGGAAGTGGCCGAAGCCGATCGCCCTGGTCCAGGAGGCGTGCCACCGCCTCATCGAGCGCCAGGCGGTTGCCGACGCCGGTCAACGAGTCGTGTCGGGCTACGTGGTTCAGCTCGCGGTTGAGCTCGGTGACGTGCGCCTCCTGCCGCTGGGCATAGCGGCTGAGCTGGCGCAGCGCGAACTGCTGCTCGAGCATGGATCGCAGGCGGCGCTGCCACAGCTGGTGGCCGATGGCGCTCGTGACACCGGCCATGGCGACCGCGACGATCAGGTTTCCACGATCGGTCGTGCTCAGCGAGGACGCCATCGGGCTCAGCACGAATGCCGATGCCAGCCCGAATGCCAACAGCAGCGCCGAGACATGCCAGCGCTGATGCCAGGGCAGGAACAGCCCCGCGCCCACCAGGATGATGGCGAGCTCGGCGGTCCCCAGCAGCCGGCCGGCCGGCATGATCCCGTGCCCGATGAGACCAGCCCCGAATACTGCCAGCAGCGCGACGAGGGCCAGGGGCTCGGCACGCACACCCCGATGGGCGAGCGCGCCGGCCAGGAATGCCAGGCTCGCCGCACCGATCGAGAACGGCGCCAGCGCCATGACCCCGTCGGTGCCGACTGCGAGAGCAGCCGCCAGGTCGAGGGCTACCAGCGTGGCCATCAGCCCGGCGCTCAGCGAGACCGCCCGACGCACAGCACGACGCTCCGCCGCCCGGACCCGCCGCCGAATCTGGGGCGGGACGAAGCGACGTGCGTCAGCCGGGTTGGGCCACGAAGGCGAAAGCACGATTCCATGGTGGGACCTGGGCCGGGGACCTCAATGCCACCATGGTCCTGTTCGACTACAGGATGTCGTGCTCCCGCTCGGCGAACGTGCGGTCCGGTCGGTACGGGTTGTCGGCGACATCCGAGTGCCCGGTGAGCAGGTCGACCACCAGGCGGCTGCCCCCCGCGCCCGCCATGATCCCGTGGCCGGAGTAGCCGGCATTGAGCGACAGACCCTCCGGCCCCACCGGGCCCAGGTACGGGCGCCGGTCCGGCGTGTACTCGTATTGCCCGGCCTGGAGGAACCAGTGGACGGTTGGCGCACCATCGGCCCACGCCTCGCGCCAGAAGGGTGCAACGCGAGCGAGCGCATGGTCCGATGCCGGATCGAGCAGGCCGAATGCCCAGTCGTGATCCACCGGCACCGGGTCCATCGGCTCACCGGGCGGAGCCAGCGGATCCGTGAACAGCGCCAGGCAACCGCGCATGGCGGGCCGCCAGTGGGCCGCTGACTCCTCCTCGATCGTCATCGGCGCATCCGCCGGCACGAGGGGCAGGTCGGGGATCACGAGCTTCTGTCGACGAGTCGGCTCCAGCACGACCTCGACGCCGGCCGTCGCCGCCAGCGCCCCGCTGTACGGTCCGGCGGCGACGATCACGGTCCGCGTCGAGACGGACCCGCGGTCCGTGCGCACGCCGGTGACGCGGTCCCCCGCCACCTCGATGGACTCCACGCCCACACCCGTCACGAATGTTGCGCCGCCTCCCGGCACGGCGTCCGGAATGGCCGATGCGTTCGATGCCGCCGTCGCGTAGCCCACGGTCAGGCGCTTGACGTCCAGCCAGCCGTCGCCCGCCCGGTAGCGCGCCCCACGGACCGTTGGCGCCAGCCACGGCCAGCGAGCCCTCGCGTCGTCGCCGCTGAGCAGCTCGACGTCGGTGAGTCCCCACTCCCGCTGGCGCCGGACCAGGGTTCGTGAGCGCTCGACCGTCTCATCGGTCAGCGAGCAGAACAGGTATCCGCCGTGGCGCAGGCCGATATCCCAGCCGCTGAGCCCGGTCCGCTCGGCAAACGCATCGAACAGCTCGATCCCCTCGCGGACCGTGGCGATCTCCTCCGGATTGTCGAACTGGAGACGGAAGGCACCGGTCGACACCGGGGTGGTCAACGTTCCGAGCGCGGCCCGCCGTTCGAGCACGACCACGCGGAGCCCGGCGCGCGCGGCAAAGAAGGCCGTGGCGCAGCCGACGATCCCGCCGCCGATCACCACCAGGTCGGCCGTGGGCGGGAGGGCGTGCGCGAGGCGGACGCTCGGCTCGGGCATGTCCGCATGCTAGCCGCTAGGATCGGACCGATGAGCCAGGTGGAGCGCGCGGACGTCGTGATCGTGGGTGGCGCAATCATCGGCACCGCGGTCGCGACGTTTCTTGCCGCGCGGGCCGACTTCGATGGCCGGATCGTGGTCATCGAGCGTGATCCGACGTTTCGCACCTCGTCGACCACGCTGTCGGCTGCCAGCATCCGGCTCCAGTTCAGCACGCCACTCAACATCGAGATCAGTCGCTTCGGCGTGGACGTCATCAAGCATCCGGACCGCTACCTGGCGGTGGACGGCGAGGTCCCGGAGATCGATTTCGTCGAGAACGGTTACCTCTTCCTGGCGACCAGCAGCGAGATGCCGATCCTCGAACGCAACCATGCGATCCAGCGGCGGCTCGACGTGCCGGTCGAGCTCCTGGATGTCGGCGCGCTCGGCCGGCGGTTTCCCTGGCTGTACACCGAGGACCTGGCCGGCGGATCGCTGGGGCTCTCGGACGAGGGCTGGTTCGACGCCTACGCGCTGCTCCAGGGCTTTCGGCGCCGCGCGCGCTCGCTCGGCGTCGTCGAGCGCATCGGCGAGGTGGTCCGCCTGAATCGTGACGGGCCGGAGATCCGCTCGGTCGGCCTGGCAGACGGCACGACCATCGAGGCCGGCTGCTTCGTGAACGCCACCGGTCCTCGTGCGGCCGAGCTCGCGGCCATGGCCGGAATCGAGCTCCCGGTCCGCCCCCGAAAACGGCTCGTCTACCACCTGGAGTCGCCGGCCAGGCTGGGGGCCGCACCATTGATCATCGACCCATCCGGCATCTACTTCCGCCCCGAGGGGCCGGGATACCTGGTGGGCTTTTCGCCGCGCCCCGGCGAGCCGGACCCCGACACGTTCGACCTCACCGCCGACCGTCGCCCGTTCGAGTCGTTCGTCTGGCCGGCCATGGCGCATCGGGTTCCGGCCTTCGACGAGGTGCGTCTGCTCGACACCTGGGCCGGCCACTACGAGGTGAACACGCTCGACGCCAACGCGATCATCGGGCCTCATCCGTCCCTGCCCAACCTCCTGTTCGCGAATGGCTTCTCGGGCCACGGGCTCCAGCAGGCCCCGGCCGTGGGCCGCGGGCTGGCCGAATGGATCGTCACCGGAGGCTACGAGACCCTCGACCTGTCCCCGTTCGGCTGGGATCGGCTCACCGAGTCGCGGCTGAGCCCCGAGATCAACGTCGTCTGAACGGCCGATCCCTTCCGGTCAGCTGCACCCGGCGTCCGCAGGATGCGGGTCGCTGAACGTCAGCTGGCCTTCCGGCGCGCCTTTCAGGATCTCGCGCGTGTCGATGACGATCATCCCGTCATCCTCGAGGACGACCGCAAAGCGATCCATGCCGCGCGCCGCCGGCCCCTTCTCGAGCTTCTCGCCCAGGATGTTGTACGTGCTGCCATGGCACCGGCATTCGAAGCGCTTCACCGACTCACACAGCTCGGGGACCATGCAGCCGAGGTGGGGGCACTTCCGCCACAGGGCGATCATCTCGCCAGCGGCCGGAGCAGGATTGCTGATGGGTGTGCCACCCGCCAGCGCACGGGCCGCCGGAACGTTGACGAGGAAGCTGCGCGCGATCGCCACGTTCAGCGGGTAACCCTCGGCGAAGCGAGGATTCGCCGCGGAGACCTCGGCGAGCCGCCCGACGCGCAGCCTCGAACCCAGACCCTCGGTCAGGTTCGGCCACAGGAATGCGAGCGTGCCGCCCACGAATTCGAGCGAGAGCAGACCCACGCCGACGCCGAGCGTGCGCCGCATGAACGATCGACGGCTGAGGACGCTGGGCTCGAGCATCGGCCGGTCTCCACATCGACGTGTTCCGAGCCATCAGGCGCCTTGTTCGCTCGACGGGCAAGGGTCGAATGTCCCGGGTCAGGCGGGACCGGCCCCCGGTCGCTCAGCCCCGGACCAGCGGTTCGATCGGCGTCGCAGCAGCGGCGCGGGTGTTTGGCACCGCGTCGCGGCTGGGTGGGCGGCGCGGCACCCGCAGCGTCACGACGACGGCAAGGGTCGCGAGCATGAGCATCAGGACGTCCACGATGCCGATGGCCGTCGGCAGGCTGAGCATCCCCGACTCCGCCAGCGCAACGATCGAGCCGCCGGCGCCGGCGCCGAACGCCGTCCCAAGCGTGAACATGAGCTGGAGGCCGGACGAGCTGAATCCCTCCTCGCCCGGGGTCGCAGTCTCGAGCACCAGCAGCGCGAGCATCGAATACGCCAGCCCCATGCCCAGCCCCGCGATCGCCCATCCCAACCCGACCGTCACCAGCGGAACGTCCGGCAGGAGCACGAGGGCGCTCACCACGATCCCGATGCCGATCAGCACCGCGCCGGTCGTGGCCAGGGTGCGCCGCACGCCCAGGCCCGCAGCACGTGCCTGGAGCCACGAGCCGGTTGTCCACGTCACGGCGGCCGCAGAAAGCGCGAGGCCGCCGATGGTCACGCTCTCGCCGCGCACTTCGACCACGGTGAGCGGGACGAAGGCCTCCGTGCCGAAGAAGGCGAACGCGATGGCGAACACGCTGGCGAACACGGACGGACGCCCACGGCGCAGCCGCAGGGTGCCGGCGGGAAGCAGGTGACGCAGGGAGGTGACGGCCAGCCCCAAGCCCGCCGCGGCGAGAAGGAGGCCCACGATCACTCGCGGGAGCTCGAGATCGAGACCCGGAATGCGAATCGATCCGACCGACAGCGCGGCGAGCAGGAGCGTGGAACCGATCGCCAGGCGCAGCGCGTCGAAACCACGCCGGGCGTCACTGCGGCCGGCCCGTCCAGGGCGCGACGCGGCGCGGAGGCGGGCAAGCTGCGGATAGACGGCAATGCCCATCACCAGCACCGGCCCCACGATGCCGAGAAAGACCCACCGCCATCCGACTGTGTCGGCGACCCACCCGGCCAATGCCGGTCCCACGAGCCCGGGGACGATCCACGCGCTGGAGATGAGCGCGATCATGCGGGGCGTCGTGGATGCCGGGTACGCCCGTGCGATGGAGGCGTACACGACCGAGCCCAGGGCACCGGACCCGAATCCCTGGATCGCCCGCCCGGCGATGACGATTGACATGTCGGTGGCGACCCCCGAGACCAGCATGCCGGCGGCGAAGAGCACGACGCCTGCGGCCAGTGCCCGGCCCGGTCCGCGCCGATCCGCATCCAGCCCGGCGAGCGTGATCCCGATGATGTTCGTGAGCCAGAAGGCGCTGAATGCCCAGCCATAGCGGTCCAGGCCGCCAAGCTCGCCGACCAGGGCCGGCAGGACCGTCGGCACGGCCATCCCCTCGAAGGCAGCCGTTGTGACGAGCCCGATGAGGCCGATCGTCAGCAGGCGTCGCTCGGGCGCGAACGCTCCCTCCCCGCCGGTCACCCGATGACTGCCGGTCCCAACAGCAGCGGAGAGCCGAGCTTCGCCTCGTAGCGCGGACGGAACCGCTCCACGTTGTACATGGCGTCGACATCGATGATGCGCGCGCCGAGGGAGCGCTCGGGCAGCGGAGCGTGCGAGTACTTGCCATCCCGGATTGCCACCATGCGCCCGAACTGCCCGTCGGCCAGCAGATCGACTGCCACGTTGGCGAACGTGATCGCGACCATCTGGTCCAGGGCGTCCGGGTCACCGGAACGGAGGTCGTACGTCAGGTCCGCATGCACCGTCTCGACGCCGGTGCGCCGGTGAAGCTCATCGGCGAGCGCCTCGCCGACATCGGCCTTGTGCCGATGGCCGTAGGCGTCCGGGTCGCCGACCTCGCGCAGCTGCCCGCCCTTCCAGATGGCGCCCTCGCTGGCGATCACGAACGCATAGCCCGATGGGTTGAGCTGCCGGTCGTCGGCGAGGATGGCGGACAGGGCCTCGAGATCGAACGGCGCCTCGGGGATCACGCAGCGGGCGCTCGTGACATAGGCGGCATACCAGGCCGTGTAGCCGGCATTGCGGCCGAAGATGCGGAAGACGCCGATGCGCTCATGGCTGCCCAGCGTGGTGCGCTGGCGGTTGATGAGTTCCTTGGCGCGCGTCACGGCGGTCGAGAAGCCGATGCAGTACTCCGTGCCATGGACGTCGTTGTCCATCGTCTTCGGAATGGCGATGACGGGAAACCCCTCGCGACCGAGACGAGCCGCGTAGCTCAACGTGTCGTCACCGCCGATGGCGACCAGTGCATCGATGCCCAGCTGCTCCAGGTTCTCAAGGACCAGCGGGGTGAGGTCGTACCGTCCGCCGTCGATCTCCAGCTGAGGCAGACGGGCCGCATCCAGCCCCGGCGGCAGCGCCGACTGGCCCATCGACGATGGGCTGGTCCGCGAGGTGTGGAGCACGGTGCCGCCGGTGCGGTCGATGGCCCGCGTGCTCACCCGATCGAGCGGGCGCAGGAAGCCGCCGCCATCGGGACGGGACGTGTCAACGTGCGTGAGCCCCTGCCATCCGCGACGAATGCCGATCGCCTCCCAGCCGACCTCGCTGGACCGATACACGACGCTCTTGATGACCGAGTTGAGTCCCGGGACGTCGCCGCCGCCGGTGAGAATTCCAATGCGTTTCATGGTGTGCGTCCATGCTGCCAGATCATGGGACCGTTTGTGAAAAGGGGCGAAATCTGGCACAATTGGGCCCCGCAAACGGAGTCCCGCCCTGTGTCCTCGACCCCCACGCGCCAGCGTCGCTACGTGACGTGGCGGCTGCCCGATCGCCACTTCAGCAAGGTTCACCTCGTCGGCGAGCCCGGTTCGACCATCTGCGGCCGCGCGCTGCCGCGTGCCATCGGCCAGCCCAAGGCGCCGATTCCCGACTCCGAGATGTGCCCGGACTGCGACGCCCACGGCTGACACGGGACTCATGACCACGCCACCGGCCGCCGACACCAACGGCGGCCGGTCTGTTTCTCGGCTCATCGCACTGCCTGCCGATGCGCTCGTGATCCTCATCGGCATTTCGGCGAGTGGCAAGACCACGTTCGCCACTCGCCATTTCCGCACGAGCCAGGTTCTGTCATCGGACAACCTGCGGGCCATGATCACCGACGACCCGACGGCCCAGGAGGCGACGGACGACGCGTTCGACCTGCTGCACCGGTTGCTCGCCATGCGGTTGCGTCGCGGACGTCTGACCGTGGTCGACGCAACGAACGTGGAGGCGTGGGCGCGCGAGCAGCTGATCGCCATCGCGCGGCGGCACCGCCGTCCTGTGGTCGGGATCGTCCTTGACGTGTCGCTGGCGACCGCCCTGGAGCGGAATGCCACCCGAGCGGCACCACGTCCGCCGCCGGCGGCCCTGCGACGCCAGCATCGCATGCTGAGCGACAGCCTCCGATCGCTCGATTCGGGGGGCCTGAGCGCGGTGCATCGCCTTGCGTCGGACGACGAGATCGAGGCGGTGCGGGTCGAGGTTGGCTGACCGGGCACGAAAATGCCCCGGAGGAACAGGCGCCCGACCTCGGCGGCCGAAGCCTCCGTTGCCGGCACCGAAACCCATGACCGAAGCCGTGTGATCCGGTGTCGCTTGCCCCTTCGGGACGACCAAAGTATCTCTGCCCTCCGCTGACGAAACAATCCCCCTTATCCCCGAATCCATGACGTCAGGCGCGGGCTATCCACACCCCATCCACGTTTCTCACGGCTGGCGGCCCTGCGACGTTTGACCGATGCAACGACACGCCGCCCGATGACAAGGTGAAGGCCTCATGACACCATCCGACCGCACCGCGTACCTGATGCTCATCGGCATGGCCGTGGCGTTCGGGGGCACCTGGGTGGCCGCCGCGGTGGCCGTCGACGCCGCGCCGCCGTTCACCATCGCGGCGATTCGGTTCGGCGTCGCTTCCCTCCTGCTGTTCGGCTGGGCCCGGCTCTCGAACCGTCCCCTCTCGCCGATCCACTGGCGCGACGTTCCGTTGATCCTGGGCCTGGCCCTGACGGCGGTCGCCGGCTACAACTGGCTCTTCCTCACCGGCCTCACGCTGGCACCCGCGTCCGACGGCGCGATCATCGTGCCGGGACTCGCGCCCGTCTTCACGCTGATCCTGGCCGGCCTCTTCCTGCGCGAGCGCCTCGGCACGCGCGGGATCATCGGCCTCGGCGTCGCGGCGGTCGGCCTCCTGCTGGTGGTCACGCCCACCGGCGCAACCGACGACCGACGGCTGCTCGGCGACGTGCTGTTCATCACCGGTGCCGCCTTCTGGGGCGTGTACTCGGTGCTGGCGAGGATCGCGCATGGCCGCTTCGACGCGGTCAGCACCACGCTGTACGGGACGGCACTCGGCACCGTGGTCCTGGTTCCCCCGGCGCTGGCGGAGGGAGGGCTGGCCAGGGTCTGGGCCGCGCCGCCCGGAGCGCTCGCCGGCATCGGCTACCTGGCGGTCTTCGGCACGGTCGCCGCGTTCGTCCTGTTCAACATGGGCGTCGCCCGCATCGGCGCGGCACGCGCAAGCGCGTTCGCGCTCCTGGTGCCGATCATCGGGGTGCTGTCCTCGGTGGCGTTGCTCGACGAGGAGCTTGGGCCGTTCACCCTGCTGGGCGGGATCATCGTGCTGGTGGGCCTGTGGATCGTCGAGCACCGAGGAGCCCCACGCCAGCCGTCGTCCGCGCACCCGAACCCGTCGAACGCGGACCCCAGCCGCGCCTGAGGCGGCCGCGCCGCCCCGGTAGACTGCGCCGATGCGCGCACGTGACCTTGGCATCCGCATCGGCCGGATGCCGCCGGGCGAACTCAATGCGATCACCGATGTGGCCGGCGTCCGGGTCGGCCACACGACGCTCATCTCGGGCGATGGCCCGCTGACGCCTGGCCACGGGCCGGTTCGAACCGGGGTCACGGTGGTGGTGCCGCACGAGGGCGATATCTGGACCGAGCCGGTCTTCGCCGGCGCCCATCGGCTCAACGGCAACGGAGAGCTGACCGGGCTCGAGTGGATCCGCGAGTCGGGGATGCTGGCCGGAGCCATCGGGATCACGAACACGCACAGCGTCGGGGTCGTTCACGACGCTCTGATCGCGGCCGCGGCTGCCGCTCACGGCCCGAACGAGACGTTCTGGTCGCTGCCGGTGGTCGGCGAGACGTACGACGGCGGGCTCAACGACATCAACGGCTTCCACGTCCGGCCCGAGCACGTCGAGACGGCGCTTGCCTCGGCGAGCGGCGGCGTGGTGGCCGAGGGCAACGTGGGCGGCGGCACCGGCATGATCTGCCACGAGTTCAAGGGTGGGATCGGAACCGCATCGCGGAGGGCGGGTGCGTGGACGGTCGGCGTCCTGGTGCAGGCCAACTACGGAGAACGCGGGTTGCTGCGCATCGACGGCGTCCCGGTGGGTGCCGCGATCCCACGTGACGAGGTCGCGTCGCCCTGGGACGCGGTCGAACGGCTCGGCAACCGCATCGGTCCGGAGGGAGGCTCGATCATCGGCATCGTGGCAACCGACGCGCCGCTCCTCCCCCACCAGTGCGCGCGCCTGGCGCAGCGGGTCGGCATGGGCGTCGCGCGCATGGGGAGCTACGCCTCGCATGGCTCGGGCGATCTGTTCCTGGCCTTCTCGACCGGCAACCGCGGGCTGTCGCACCGGGCCGGGGAGGACGATCCGAGAGCTCCCGTCTCCCTGCGCATGGTCGTCGACGAGCAGATCAACCCGCTCCTCGAGGCCACCGTCGAGGCGACCGAGGAATCGATCACCAACGCGCTGCTGGCGGCCGAGACGATGGTCGGGCGTGACGGCATCACGGCCCATGCCCTGGACCACGAGCGCCTCCGAGCGCTCATGGGAGACCGCCTCCGAACCTGACCGAACGCATCGGCTACGTCGCTTGACGTAGGCGCCGCGTGAGTCCAACGTCGCTGGTCGTCTGGCCCGGGAAGAGGGATCATCCTGGCAACCCAATACCCTCCAGGCAGATGCCCCGATCGGACTCCGAGCCCGATCGGGGCGTTTGTCTTCCTCCGTCAGCGCTGGCGCGGGTCGAGCGCGTCGCGCAGCCCGTCGCCCAGGAACGAGGCGCTCATGACGATCGTGATGAGCACGATCCCCGGCCACGCCACGAGCCATGGGTTCCGGAAGAAGTAGGTCTGGGCCTCGGTCAGCATGTTGCCCAGGCTGGCCTCCGGCTGGCTGATGCCGAAGCCCAGGAAGCTGAGGGCCGCCTCGATGACCACCGAGTCCGCCACACCCAGAGTTGCGGCCACGATGATCGGGGCCATGGCCGGCGGCAGCATGTGCCGGAGCATGATGCGCAGCGGGCTGGCACCCAGGGCTCGAGCGGCGGCGACGTAGTCGACCTCTCGCAGGCGGAGGAACTCGGCACGCACCAGTCGGGCGGCGAGCGTCCAGCTGGTGATGCCGATGGCGATGATGATGACCCACACGCTTCCGCCGCCCCAGAAGCTGACCAGGGCCAGGATGATGAACAGGGCCGGCAGGCTGAGCACGATGTCGACGAATCTCATGAGCAGGTTGTCGACCCAGCCGCCCACGTAGCCCGCCACTGACCCGACGCCGATGCCGAGCGCCACGATGATGAGCACGGCAGCGCTTCCGATCGACAGGCTGGTGCCGGTCGCCTTGGCCAGGCGCGCGAGGATGTTCTGGCCGATGTCGCTGTAGCCGAGCGGCGCGAATCGGAACTCGCCCGCCGCGTCGGTGCCGATCTCGGGCGGTGCGTTGACCTTCGCCAACACCGCGGCGCGCCACGCGTCGCCGGTCACGGCCGGCAGCACGAGCGAGCCGACAACCAGGACGGCGAGGGCGACCAGGCCGATGAGCGCCAGCCGGTTCCGGACGAATCGCGCCCGCGCCAGCTGCCAGTAGGTGCGCACCGGTGATTGGTCGAGCAGGTCGGCGTCGACGTCATGATCCTGCGGACGGGGCACGAGAACATCGACATTGGTCATGAGATCGCTCCTTCAGCCGAGCTTGATGCGCGGATCGGCGACCGCGTAGAAGATGTCCGCCAGCAGGTTGCCGATCACCACCCCGATGCCACCGATCATCACGAAGGCCAGGACCACCGGGTAGTCACGGTTGGCGACCGCGTCGACGCCCATCTGGCCGACTCCGGGCCAGCTGAAGATCGCCTCGGTGATCGCCGCGCCGCCGAGCAGCGTCGGGATCGTCAGGCCCAGCAGCGTGATCACCGGGATGATCGCGTTGCGGAGGGCGTGCTTGAAGGTCACGCGGCGTGCGGGCAGGCCCTTGGCGTGCGCCGTCCGGACGTAGTCCTGGTGCAGGACCTCGAGCATCGCCGCACGAACGTAGCGCGACCAGCCGGCGATCTGCTGGATCGCGAGGCTCGCGACGGGCAGGACGAGGTGCCACGCGATGTCCAGCGGATCGCCCTCGTTGCCGAAGCTCTCCATGCCGAACAGCGGGAACCACCCGAAGACCACGCCGCCGAAGAAGAGCAGGTAGAGCCCGAGCAGGAAGGACGGGATGGCGTAGCCGACGGTGGCAAGGCTGCTGATGAGCCGATCGGCCCAGCTGTACTGGCGCACGGCGGCGAGAATCCCGAGCGGGATCGCGACCAGCACCGTGACGAGCAGGGCGGTCCCACCCAGCAGCAGGGTCGCCGGAAGGCGCTCGGCGATCTTGTAGATGACCGGCTGGCCGTCGAGGAACGAATAGCCCCACGCCTCCGGTCGCCAGATCTGGACGTACGTGCTGATCCAGCTCCAGAACTGCTCGTGGATCGGCCGGTCGAGGCCGTAGAGCCGGATGAGGCCCTCGAGCTGGTCGGGACGGACGGTCGGAGTCCGGAATCGATCGATGGGGTCACCGGGCGCCAGGTGGACCAGCCCGAAGCTGATGATCGCGACGCCGAACAGGATGGGGACGGCCTGCAGCAAGCGTCTCGCGATGTAGCCCGTCATGTCCAAGCCTCTCGTTCAGCGGATGGGATGGCCGATGGCGCCCGCGCTCGGCGGACGCCATCGGCATCGGGTCTTCCCGGTCTCAGGACTCCGGGATCACGACCTTGTGGCGCTGCCACAGCCAGGTCGGCGACTCGAGGTTCAGCTCGCCGTCGGTGAACGTGAGACCGACGTCCATCCCGTCCCGCACGAGGGGCGCGTAGGCGAACAGGTACGGTTGCTCCTCGGCAAGGATCTCCTGGAAGCGGAAGTACAGCTCCTTGCGCTCCGCCTGGTCACTCGTGGCCAGGCCTGCCTCGATGATCTCGTCGACCTCCTCGTTGCAGTAGCCGATGTAGTTGAACTGCTCCGGTCGCTCTTCCGTGCTGACCTGGCTGCAGTGCCAGAGGCTGAACGGGTCGGGGTCGACCGCGGCGGACCATCCGCCGAAGTAGGCGTCGAACCCATCCGCGGCCCATGCCCGATCGAGGGCCGGCAGCAGCACGGTCTGGAAGTCGGCGGGATTGACCGTGATGTCCACGCCGCACTCTCGGACCTGCTCCGCGAAGAGCTGCATGAAGTTGATCCGGTCGCTCTGGCCGGCCCTGACGAGGACGGTGGCCTCCAGCCGACGACCGTCCTGCTGGTAGAAGTCGTCGTCGCCCATGGTCCAGCCGGACTCCTCGATGAGCGCCTTGGCTGCGTCGACGTCGCGCTCGACGCCCTGCACGTCCGGGTTGAAGGCCCACGATGCCGGAGGCGTCTCCGACTCCGTCGGCAGCGCGGTCCCATTGGTTGCCGCACTCACCAGCCCCGCCTTGTCGATGCACAGCTGCAGCGCCTTGCGCAGGTTGATGTCGCCGAAGATCCGTCCCTCACGCACGTTGAACTGCAACTCGAGGTGCAGGAATCCGGGGTACTCGGCGACCTTCACGTTCGAGGCATTGCGAACCGCCTCGTACGCGTCGGGCGTCATCTCCTCGACGTAGTCGACCTGCCCGGCGGCCAGCGCGCTGGCGGCGGCGACCAGGTCGGTGATGATCACGAAGTTCATCCGTGGCGTGGCGGGCGTCCCGTCGTGGTAGTCCTCGTGCGCCTCGAGAACGACGCTCTGGCCGACCTCGAACTCGACGAGCTTGTACGGGCCGGTGCCGACCGGCGCGCGGTTGAACGGCAGGAGGCTGTAGACCGCAGCCACGGCATCCAGGCCATCGGCCTCGAGCGAGGTGGCAACCCCCAGCAGGTCGGTGGACAGCGTCGTCCCGTAGCTGCATGGATCGAAGGCACCGTCGAAGGTGTGGTCCTCGCGTCGCGGCAGCTCCACGCCAGCCTGCGTGAGCAGAGCCTCGGCATCCGCCAGGGCCGCCTCGCAGCCCGCAGCATCAGGCTCGTCGGCCCCCGCCGGCTCGTCGATCGCCGCCGCCGCATCGCGGACGTCGGTCGGGTCAATCGATCCGGCAGCGCCGGTGAACTCCGCATACGCATCCTCGATCACGGCCTTCGACTCGATGCCGAGGGTTGGCAGGATCAGCGTGAGGAACGGTGAGTACGCCTGCGGCAGGGTGAAGGCGATCGTCTGGTCGTCGATGACGTCGACCGACTCCACGAACCCGGCGAGGCAGATCGAGGGGTTGTACGTGCAGTTCTCGCTGATGGCGAGGTCGTAGCTGTACTTCACGTCCTCGGCCGTCATCGGGTCGCCGTTGTGGAACGTGGCTTCCCCAAGGGAGCAGGTCCACACCAACTCATCCGCGTCTGGCTCGCAGGTCGCGAGGTTCGGGACCGGCTCGATCTTGTCGTTGTACTGATAGAGCCCGTCGTAGATGAACGCCGCCAGGTCGGCGGTGGGATCATCATCGGCGCCGTTGCTGATCTTCCCGGGCTGGCCGTCCAGGACCCAGGTGATAGCATCGCGATAGCCGGATTCACCGCCAGGATCCCCTGAGGACCCCGGACCAGTGGAGGGCGAATCGGATCCTGTGGCCCCACCCGACGAATTCGTGCCCGCTCCCCCGCAGGCGGCGAGCACCAAGCCGAGCGTCGTGACCATCGCGGCGTATCGCCACGTGCGTGGTTGCATGACAGCGCGTTCCTCCATGATTCCCCGATGGCGCGCGGCCGAGCGAGTGATCGGCGAAGACGAGACGGACCAGGACTCCCTGCCGATGACTCGCCCGACCGGCGTAGTGCCATTGCCTGCCCATTTCATCAGTCAGGCTGAACACAATACGGGGCATTCGGGCAGTAAGTTCATTGCTACTGAACGGCCGCCTGTCCGATGACCGACCGGCGGGCACCGAATGCCACGGAGATCGGCGCACGGTTGCGGGCGCTGCGCGCCTCGAGGGAGCTGTCCTTGCGTCAGCTGGCGCGAGCCATCGGCGCCAGTCCCAGCCTTCTCAGCCAGGTAGAGAACGGCAAGGTCACGCCGTCGGTGGACACCCTCTACCTGCTGGCGGCGGCCCTGGACGTGCCCGTCGCGTCGTTCTTCGGCGACGTGCCGTCGCATATCCAGGCCGTGCTCGGTGAAACCGCCTGGGTGGTTCGTTCGGCCGATCGGCAGCGAATCCAGCTGAACGGGGGCGTGACCTGGGAGAACCTGCTGCCGCGCGACGAGCCTGGAACTCGGTTCATGGAGATCCGATACGAACCCGGCGCCACCAGCGGCGAGGAGTTCCTCAGGCACTCGGGGCGCGACCTGTTTCTCGTGCTGGAGGGAGAGCTCACGTTCCGGGTCGGGTTCGGTGAGCATCGACTTGCCGCGGGCGACTCGATCGGCTTCGGTGACCACCAGCCCCACCAGCTGCGAAACGAGGGCGCGAGCCTGGCCCGCGCGATCGTGCTGGTGGTCGGCGACACCGCGTCCCACGGCTCCCTCGAGAGCTGACCGGGCGAGGTGCGGCGCGACCCACGCCCCTGGGTCGCGCCGCGCATGAACAGGCGAACGGACGAGGAGGGTTGCGATGGCGTCCCGGGCCCGTCGACGACCGGTGGTCGCGGATCGCTCAGGCCACTGCGACGCTCCGTGTCGCGATCCGTGCCGGCCGTGCGTCGGGTCCGCATCGCACCCACCCGCCTCGTGACATGGATACGCGGCGACCCTGCGAAACGTTCAACCCGGGAGGCGCCGCGTCAGCGGCCGGCAATCGGCGTCGGAGCCCCCGCGTCATCGATGGCAACGAACACGAAGCTCCCCGAGGTCGCGAGTCGCCGCTCGCCGGTCGCCACGTCCTCCGAGAACATGTCGACGCCGACCGTCACCGACGTGCGCCCCACCGCCGTGACCCGCGCCACCAGCTCCACCAGCTGTCCGGCGCGGACCGGGACCTTGAACTCCACCCGATCGGACGCGACCGTGACCATGGTCCGACGCGCACATCGGGTGGCTGCCACCCAGCCGGCATGATCCATCAACCCGAGCGCATGTCCGCCGAACAGGGTCCCGTGATGGTTCGTTCGGTTCGGCATCACGAGCTCGGCCAGGCGGACCTCGGGATAGTCGGCTGGGTCATGCGTCATGGATGGATGGTATCGGGCTCGTGCCGAAGTCGCACCTCCTGACCCGCCCCGGTCGGCGACGCCGCGACCGCCCGCCGCGCCTGTTCACCTTCACGCAACCGTCATGAATCGGGCGTAGACTTCATTCATGTTCCTCTTCGGCAATAAGACCAAGATGGTCGATCCGGGCGACGCACTCCCAGGTCGCCCCGCCGCGCTTCCGACCGCGGAGCGCCATTTCGTCAACGACGCGTCATTGAAGGGCCCCTATCCGTCCGGGTCCGAGATCGCCGAGTTCGGCGCCGGGTGCTTCTGGGGCGTCGAGAAGACCTTTTGGCAGCTGCCCGGCGTCCTGGTTACCGCGGTCGGCTACCAGGGCGGGCACACGCCGAACCCGACCTACGAGGAAGTCTGCAGCAGCCGCACCGGGCACGCCGAGGTGGTCCGCGTCGTCTTCGATCCGTCCCGGGTCTCATATCCCGAGATCCTCAAGGCCTTCTGGGAGGAGCATGATCCGACCCAGGAGATGCGGCAGGGCAACGACGTCGGCACGCAGTATCGATCGGTGATCTTCACGCAGAACGACGCGCAGCGGGCCGCCGCCGAATCGTCTCGCGAGATGTACCAGGCGGAGCTGACCAAGGCCGGCTTCGGGCGCATCGCGACCCAGATCCAGCCGGCGCCCGAGTTCTACTTCGCGGAGGACTACCACCAGCAGTACCTCGCCAAGAACCCGAGCGGGTACTGCCCGGACCACTCGACCGGCGTCGCCTGCCCGGTCGGCCTCGGCGTCAGCGCATCGGCTGTTCCGATGGAGCAGGTCTAGACCCCTTCGACCAGGCGTAGGTGATGGTGGAGCGGCGGCGATCCGGAACAGCGCGCGGTGTCTCCGATCCCACGAGCAGCGAAACGACGATCGCCGATGCCAGAGCCGCCAGGACCGCCGGCTGATGGAGCCACGCCACCACCCGTCCAGCCCCGGGGACCGTGATCCATGGTTTGCCCAGGATGTCGTGCGTTAGACGGGTGCCACGGGTCGAGTGAGTCGTTGTTGTCGCCCAGGACATCCCACGCCCCGTTGTTGCCCCCTGCCAGCCGGTGCACAACGACGTGTCCCTCTCCGATCTGGCCTTCCGGAACGCGGTACGCGACGACGTCTCCTGACGCGTACGCGTCCGACGCGTGCATGACCACGAGATCGCCGGTGTCGTAGGTCGGTTGCATCGAGCTCCCGCGGATGACCACCCAGGTCGCCGGCCCGCCCAGGCTGACGGGACGGAACAGGCCGAACCACGCACCGAACAGGACGACGAGCACGATCGTGCCGAAGATGCTCGAGGGACGAAGGCTCATGGCACCACGACGTAGGTGACGATCAGCTGCGGAGCCTGGGCGGGCGTTCCCAGGTTCTTGGCCGAGAAGGTGACGGTGCGAGCCGTCGCCGAGCCCTCGACATCGTCACGGATCATCCACCCGCGATTGGTGGTACGCCCCGGACACGAAGCCGGCCACGTCCGCGGTGAGGTCCACCCCGTTGACGTAGGCCCCCGCCGTTCGGTTGAGGCAGCCGACCGGAGTGCCGACATCGAATGAGTCCGAGCGGGTGGCAAGCGGCGGGCGTGTTGAGCACCGTTCCCGACGGTTGATTGGTCCAGGTGATCGCCGCCTCCGTCCAGGCGGTGGTGAGGCGAAACACATCGAGTGTGCGGCAGGCGGCCGGCAGGGCGCTGGCATACAGCCGGAGCGTCGCGAGCCGGACAGTCGCCGTGGACGGGGATGGCGGGAACGCAGGCGGCGAGGTCGAACCGCAGGTAGATCCGGCGGTTGGCGGTCCCGCTCGAGGTGACGACCAGCGTGGTCGCGGTGCCATAGTTGGTCCCGGCGGTTGCCTGCCTGACCTCCGCATCAGCGACGACCGTCGTCGTTGCCGGCGTCCCGCTGAGGACGCAGGTGCGATATGGCGTGAGCAGCTGCGAGCTGAACGACAGGCTGGCGGCGTTGGCCGGGCCCCACGAACCACCGAGCGCCACGGCCGTGAGGATCGCCACGACACTCGAGAGATGACGAACGACGGGTCGGCTCACGGTCCCAGGATCACGAGATCGATCCGGACCGAGGCCAGCAGGGCGGCGGTCCCGGTAATCGGCACGCTCACCGACCCTCCGCCACCCGGAATGACGACGGAGCCGCTGCCGGTCGTCGTGCCGTCATCGACGGTCACCGCCATGGTTGCTCCTCCGCATGCCGGCGGCAACGTGCTCACGGTGACGCTCGTCACCGTGCTCACGGTGAGGATCGGCGTGACCGTCAATCCCGCATTCGTGCACCTGCGGCACGCTGGCGGTTGCGAAACCGAGGCTCCCGGCCGAGAGGGCAAGGGACGCGGCGGCGCCAACGCTGGCCCCGGCGATCGTTGCCAGCAGGGTGATCGCGGCGGATCGCCAGGGACTCATGCGCACGTCTCTTGCTGCGGATCACCCAGGGCCGCCGCCGATGACTCGGACGGCGACCCGGGGATCGAGGTCAGCCGCTGATGACGACCGAGATGCCCGTGATCGAGGTCGCGCTGATCGCTGGCGTGAATGTCGCCGCGAAGGTCGTGCCGCTGGCCGGCGTGGTACCGGTCGCTTCCCCGAGTGATGCGTTGCCGGCGCCGGTCAGGGTGATCCGGTATGCCTTGCTGTAGCACGACGCCGCGAGGCCGGTCACGTTGACCGTCGGGACGGTGTAGCCCGGAGTCGACGACGAGTAGGACGAGGTATAGGTCGCAGTGAGGGTCCCGGCCTGGCAGCCTGCGACGACCTGCGTCGCAGCACCGAGCCCGTCCGAGGTGAGGTTGAGGCTTGCCGCGAGGCCGTAGACACCGCCGAAGGTGAAGAGGCCGGCAAGCGCGACGAACAGGATGCGCTTCATGATCAAGAACTCCGTCGAGAGATTGAATGACGTGGGCGTCAAATGCGTGGGAATGTGTGCATGACACCCGATCGTCCGCCCGACTACCATCGACCGATCGGATCGTGCCCGCGACGGTAGTCCGTGACGTAGGTCACGCTTCCGCGACGGCGACGAGAGTGCACCAAGCGGAGGCGGATGCCACGGACGAGACGAGCGACGCGCCCCTCATCGGCGCAGGCTTCCTTCCGGGTCTGAGCGAATCGCTCCGCCAACAGATCCTCGACAGCGCGACCACCACGCGTGTCGGCGCCGGGGCGGCCATCTTCCCGCCGCGCGCCGAGTGGACGCGGGCCGGCGTCGTCGAGTCTGGCGTCGCGCGAGCGTACATCGGTGCCGGGGACGGTCGGATGCTGACCGTTCGATACGCTCGTCCGGGTGAGCTGATCGGCAGCGTGTTTCCCCTGGTCGGCGACCGGGCACCGCTTGGCATTTCGGCCGTAACGGACTGCACGGTCGTGGAGTTCAACATCCGACATCTGCGCGAGATCATCGAGACCGACGCGAGCGCCGCGACGCAGGTCGTCCACGCTCTGAGCCAGCGGCTGGAGGACTCGTACGCAAGCCTGGCCGCCCATGCTTTCGGCACCATGCGGGAGCGCGTCGCGGGCCACCTGCTGGACCTGGCCCATCCCACCGATGAGCCTCAGCGTCTCACGGTGCCTGTCACGCAGCAGCAGCTCGCGGACGGCGTCGGCACCGTGAGAGAAGTCGTGGCCCGCGTGCTTCGCGAACTCCGAAGCGAGGGCATCGTCACGACGTCGGCCGGATCGATCGTGATTCTCGACCCGGTCACGCTCGCCTCACAGGTGGGCCGCTGGAACTACCCGACCGACACGTGAGGTGGCAGCGTCATCGCACTCGAGGCGTCTGGTCCCTTCGCGCCTCAGGGGTCCGACGGGCGTCCTCGGCGCGGCCGATTTCGGCGGGATGCCGGCGCGTCGCGGACAGAATCCACATCGTGCTCAGGACCGCCGCCACGAGCAGAGCGATGACGAGCATGTCGCGCCCGGTTGCCAATTCCACGTGCGCACCTCCGGCCAACGTATCGCGAACCCCCTGAGGTGCCGAAGGGCATGACGGCCCGCTGAGGATACCGCGGGGCGCAACCCCTGAAGCCGGCACTCAGCCGGTCGGGCGCTCCGAGAGGATCGTGCGGTCGAAGAACGCGACCCTGTCGTCGCGCGCTTCGCTCACGCGCATCCCATGGTCGGCGTCGTACGCGCGCATCTCCTTGGGCTCGGCGGCGGCACGGTGCAGCTCCAGCCCGGTCATGGCGGCAATGAAGAAGTCGTTGCGGGCGAACTGCAGGTAGATCGGCCGGGGCGCCACGTCGGCGATCCGCGAGATCGGGTCAACCGGAGCCAGCGCGCGGAGGTAGTCGTGCCGATCGCCATCGATCGCCCAGAACGGAAGGAACCAATCCCCCCAGCGGGGCGTGGCGGCGATGATGACCATGGCCGAGATGCGCGTGTCGTCGGCCGCCAGCAGCACGCCGTGCATGGCCCCGAAATCGTGCCCGACAAGGCCGATGCGCGATGGATCGACATCGTCACGGGCGCTGAGGAGATCCACGGCCGCCCGATGGGCCGCGACTTCCGCGCCGATGCGCTCGATGTCGCTGGCTGCGTCGGAAGGATCCCCGGCCCATGGGAAGCGACCCTGCGGCAGGATGGAGACGACGCCGCGGTCGCGCGCAAGGTGCGCAGCCTCGTCCAGGAACTGCGTGCGGTTTCCATCGGTCGCTTCGGTGTCGAACCAGTGGAGGAAGAGCACCGCTGGCCCGCGTCCGCCCTCTTCGGGCTCGACCAGGAAGGCCTCGGCGTCATCCGCGACGCGAATGTCGTGGACGCGGGCGCCGGGCCCGACGTCCGGTGTCACGCTCATCGATCCTCCGCGGGCATGCGAAATGTCCCGAAGGAACAGGCGTCCGACCTCGGTGACCGAAGCCACCGCTGCCGTCAGGATCTTTGGCCGAAGCCTCCAAACCCGCTGCCGGAACTCATGATCGAAATCTTGTGATCCGGTCGCTTGCCCCTTCGGGACGACCTCAGTATCGGGTCGCGGGCCGGCGCTGCGCAAGCCCACTTATCCCCGAACTTTCGGTCGGATTCCGAAGCTATCCACACGGCGTCCACGAGTCGGGGGGCATCGATTTCCAAGGCTAATCATTCCGATTGACATAATCATTCATGTCACCATAATTAACTCGATGACTCGAACCTCGCGCGCCACCCTATCGCGGGCGGCCGAAATCATCGACGCGCTCGTTCCGCTCCTGGCCCAGCATCGCCGTGCGTGGGCCGCTCGCTGCCAGGAGCACGGCCTCTCCATGGTCGGCTTCGGCGTGCTCGCACTCCTCGAGATCGAGGAGCAGTGCCGATGAGTCGCATCGCCGAACGCCTGGACGTGGCGCTCCCCAACGCGACCGGGATCATCGGCAGGCTCGCCGAGCGCGGCATCGTCGAGCGAACGCACGACACCGTCGATCGGCGCGTCGTGTTCGTCACCCTCACCGAGCAGGGCCGCCAGCTCATCCGAGAATGGAGCAGAGCCGGCGCGACCGCATCGCTCGGCTCATCGAGTCGCTCACGCGACCCAACAGGAACGCCTGGCCGCGTCGGTCAGGGATCTCAACGCCGCGGCGCGCGCGATCAGCGTCATCCGAGGAAGCAACCGCATGACCAGCGCATCACCCGCACCCGACCAGGCACCCGTTCACGTCACCCAGCGCGCCAGGATGGAGATCCTTGGCGCCGTCCTTCTCACCATCTTCCTCAGCGCGCTCGACCAGACCATTGTCGGGACCGCGTTGCCGCGCATCGTCACCGATCTCTCCGGCAATGAGCTCTACGTGTGGGTCGTCACGATCTACCTCCTCGCCGCAACGGTGACCGGGCCTATCTACGGCAAGCTCTCCGACCAGTTCGGCCGCAGGCCCATGATCATGTTCGGCGTCAGCCTGTTCCTGGTCGGGTCGCTCCTTGCCGGACTGTCCCAGTCGATCGTCCAGCTCATCGCCTTCCGTGGCATCCAGGGACTGGCGCGGGTGCCATCTTCCCGATCGCCCTCGCCGTCATCGGCGACCTCTTCAGCCCGCGCGAGCGTGGGAAGTACCAGGGTCTGTTCGGTGCCGTCTTTGCCATCGCCTCGATCCTCGGCCCCGCGCTCGGCGGCTTCCTCACCGACACGATCAGCTGGCATTGGGTCTTCCTCGTCAACCTCCCGGTCGGCATCGTGGCGCTCGCGGTCCTGTGGCGCCTCCTGCCGCCCGTTCGTCATCCCGAAGCCGTTCGGTCCATCGACTACCTCGGTGCCTCGGTGTTCGCGGCAGCCCTCATCCCGTTCCTCCTCGGCCTGACGAACAAGCAGACCGGTGAATGGGCAGACCCGCAGGTCGGCGGCCTCATGCTCATCGGTGCCCTGCTCGGTGGGCTCTTCGTATGGATCGAATCGCGCGCCGCTGAGCCGATCCTGCCACTCAGCCTGTTCCGCAACCGAACCGTCACCGCCTCGATCATCGCGACGTTCCTCATCACGTTCGGATTCTTCGGCGCCGTCATCTTCATCCCCCGCTGGTTCCAGTTCGTGCTGGGCTCGAGCGCGACCGAGTCCGGCTATCAGATGCTGCCGCTCATCGCCGGCGTCATCGGCAGCTCGATCGCCTCCGGCTTCATCGTGGCCCGCACCGGGCGCTACAAGTGGTTGACGGCCGGGGCCATGGCGGTCGGCACGGTGGGGCTGTTCCTGATGACGGGCATCCGATCCGATACGCCCATCACCACCGTCTGGCTCTGGATGTTCATCGCCGGGCTCGGCATCGGCCCGTCCTTCACCGTCTTCACGATCGTGGTCCAGAGCGCGGTCGCACCGCGAATGCTCGGAACCGCAACCAGCGCGCTGACCTTCTTCCGGCAGGTCGGCGGATCCGTCGGCCTCGCACTGGCCGGCACGATCTTCGGTACCTCGCTGGCCAACGAGATCCCGCGCCAGCTGGCGGCGGGCGGCGTTCCGCAGCCGATCGTAGATCGCTTCGCGTCCGGCGGCGCCGCTGCCGACGCCAACCTGACCGGCGTCGGCGTGGACCTCGGACAGCAGATCCTCTCGAGCGTCCCGGCCGCGGCGCGGCCGACCGTCGAGCCACTCATCGGACAGATCGTGGATGCCATCCACCAGGCCATCGCGACTGCGATGTGGCTCGCCGTGGCGGGCGCCGCAGGTGCAGCGGCGATCGTGATCCTGCTGGTCCCCGAGCTCGAGCTTTTCCGGCGGCCCGCGGCCACGACGGACCCAGCGCCGAGCCAGCCGATCCGCGTTCCGGAGTAGCATTGTCGGGCCGCGCGCGCGCTCCTCGGTGGTCGCCTGTCCAGCGAACGCGGCCCGATCGGTCCTGAGCGCTTCGACACGAGGAGTTCCCATGACCGATGCGCTTGCCGTGACTGCCGCCAGCTGGGGAGTGCTGATGGCGCTGGCGCCCCTGCTCCAGATTCGCCGGATGCTCAGGCGTCGATCGTCGGCGGACATCTCGATCGCCTACCTCGGCGTGTTGGAGATCGGGTTCAGCCTGTGGGTCGCGTACGGCATCTCGCTCGGGAACCCGGCGATCTTCGTGCCGAACAGCGTCGCGCTGCTCATCGGAGCCGCCACGCTCGTCATCGCCGTCCGATTTCAGCGATCGTCACCGCGTCCCGGGGGCACCACCGACATCGGCTGAGGATGGCACGGCTGCCGGTCCGAATGACGCATGGGCCAACCGATCGGATGACCGTCGCGGGTGGCGGGGTTGGGACGCAATACTTGTCACCCATCACCCTCAACGGAGAAGACCAGTGACTGCCTCCGCCGATGCGCTCAGCGAGCGCTTGTTTGCCTCTGCCCTCGGCGCGTTCGACCTCGCCGGGGTGTACCTGGGCGATCGACTTGGGCTGTATCGGGCCCTGGTCGATGACGGACCGGCGAGCCCGTCCGAGCTCGCGTCCCGCGCGGGCATCGACGAGCGCTACGCGCGTGAGTGGCTCGAGCAGCAGGCCACGGGGTCGATCCTCGAGGTCGATGCCGACGGCCGCTTCCGCCTGAGCGCCGACCACGCCGCGGTCCTGGTGGATCCGGAGAGCCTGAACCTCATGGCGCCCATCGCTCGCATGATGGTCGCGGCCTTCGGCCGCCTACCGGAGCTGGTCGACGCCTACCGGACCGGCGACGGCGTCGGATGGGAGCGGTACGGCACGGACATGCGCGAGGGACAGGCGGCGCTCAACCGGCCGCCGTTCACGCATCTTCTCGGCCCGGAGTGGCTGGGTGCGATCCCCGACCTGCACGAGCGACTGAGTTCCGCCCCGGCGGCGACCGTGCTGGACGTCGGGTGTGGGGAGGGCTGGTCGACGATCGCCATCGCGCGGGCCTACCCGCGGGCACGGATCGTGGGCGTGGACCTGGACGGCCCCTCCATCGATGCGGCACGCGCCAACGCGGCGGCCGCCGGCGTGGGCGATCGCGTGGAGTTCCGTCATGCCGACGCGGCGGCGACCCTGGGAGACGGCTATGACGCCGCGATCATCATCGAAGCGGTGCATGACATGGCGAACCCGGTGCCCGTGCTGGACGCGGTCAGGAAGGCCCTTGGCCCGAGCGGATCCCTGATCGTGGTCGATGAGCGAGTGGCCGAGTCCTTCGCGCCGCCCGGCGACGACATCGAACGTTTCATGTACGGCTGGAGCATCACGACCTGCCTGCCGGACGGGCGATCCCGCGCACCGAGTGTCGCGACGGGGACGGTGATGCGTCCCGACACGCTCCGCGGCTACGCGAAGCGAGCGGGGTTCGGCGGTTTCGAGATCCTGCCGATCGAGAACGACTTCTTCCGCTTCTACCGGCTGCGTCCCTGACGGACTCAGACGAGGGCAGGGACCACGAGGGTGGTGAGGACCACCCCGATGAGGAGCAGGATGGCGGCGATGCCGAGCTCCCAATCGGCAACGGATGTTCGAGTTGGTTCGTGCCGGAGCATTCGGGTGCACTCCTGGGGAGTCTGTTGACGACACGCTACGCGCGTGATGAGAAGGACGGATCAAGCACCCGTCCTGTTCCGCCGTACGTCATTCCGCCGAGCACCCTCACCCCAAACTGCGCCATGTACGCGCATCTGCCACGATGGGGCCGATGACGACCGCCACCCGACACGATCTGCGCAATCTCGCGATCATCGCCCACGTCGACCACGGCAAGACGACCCTGGTCGACGGCATGCTGCGGCAGACCGGCACGTTTCGCGCCAACGAGGCCCTGGTGGATCGGGTGCTCGACTCGGGCGATCTCGAGCGCGAGAAGGGCATCACCATCCTGGCGAAGCAGACCACGGTGGACGTGGACGGGGTGCGTCTCAACATCGTCGACACCCCCGGCCATGCCGACTTCGGCGGCGAGGTCGAGCGGTCGCTGCTCATGGTCGACGCCGTGCTGCTGCTGGTCGACGCGGCCGAGGGTCCGCTGCCCCAGACACGCTACGTGCTCCAGAAGGCGATGCAACGCCACCTGCCGGTCGTGGTCGCCCTGAACAAGATCGACCGCTCCGATGCGCGCCCCGCCGAAGTGCTGGACGAGGTCTACGAGCTGTTCATCGACCTGGGAGCCGACGAGCACCAGATCGAGTTCCCGGTCGTCTACACCAACGCAAAGGCCGGCACCGCGACGACGGACCTCGCGCAGCCGGGCACGGACCTCAGGCCACTGCTCGACATCCTGGTCCGCGTAACGCCGCCGCCGACCCACGAGGAAGGCCATCCGCTCCAGCTGCTGGTCACCAACCTGTCGGCGAACGACTACGTGGGACGGATGGCGGTCGGCCGAATCCACAACGGCACCATCCGCGTCGGGCAGCGGGTGACGATCGTGCGGGAAGAGGCGGAAGACACCGATGGCACGGTGGAGCCGGGGCGCAGCATGACCCTGACCGGCACGGTGACCGCGCTCCAGACGGCCCACGGCATCGAGCGCGTCGACATCACCGAGGCCGTGGCCGGCGACATCGTGTCGGTGGCCGGCCTGCCGGAGGTCACGATCGGCGATACATCTGACCGATCCGGCCGACCCTCGGCCGCTCCCCCGCCTCGACGTCGACGCGCCCACGCTGCGCATGACATTCGGCGTGAACTCGTCCCCCATGGCGGGGCGCGACGGGACGTTCCTCACCTCCCGCCAGATCCGCGCCCGGCTGGATCGCGAGGTCCTCGGCAACGTGGCCATCGAGATCCACCCCACCGAGTCGGGTGAGACGTTCGAGGTGCGCGGCCGCGGCGAGCTCCAGCTGGCCGTCCTGATCGAGCAGATGCGGCGCGAGGGGTTCGAGCTCACGATCAGCCGCCCCGAGGTCATCCTTCGCCAGGAGGGCGGCAAGACGATGGAGCCCTACGAGCGGGCGACCATCGACATCCCGCCCGACTACATCGGCGTCGTCCAGCAGGCCCTGGCCGGACGCCGCGGCCGACTCGAGCAGATGAGCACCGATGCCGACGGTCGGGTGCGGATGGAATTCATCATTCCGACGCGCGGACTCATCGGCTATCGCGGCCAGCTGCTGTCGGACACACGAGGCACGGCACTCCTCCACCAGATCGGCGAGGGGTACGGGCCCTGGGCCGGGGAGGTCACGCATCGGACGAGCGGCGTGCTCGTCTCGGATCGCGCCGGCGAGACGCGGGCCTATGCGCTTTCATCGCTGGTCGAGCGCAGCGAGCTCTTCGTCGGGCCGTCGACCGAGGTGTACGAGGGCATGATCATCGGTGAGAACGCGCGCCCCGGGGACATGGACGTGAATCCCACGAAGTCGAAGGCGCTCTCGAAGATGCGCACCCAGGCGACGGACGGCGACTATCGCATCCACACACCGCCGCGAGTCCTCACCCTCGAGTCGGCCATCGAGTTCATAGCCGCCGATGAGCTGGTGGAGGTGACGCCGACGGCCATTCGCCTTCGCAAGCGACTGCTCGGACAGCACGAGCGCCGGCGAGCGGCAGGCGCTGCCTACAAGTCCGGGGCGACCGTCAGCTGATGCGGCGGACGAAGCTCGTCTGCACCATCGGGCCGGCCTCGATCGGCCGCGTGGACGAGCTCGTATCGGCCGGCATGAACGTCGCTCGCCTCAACTTCTCGCACGGCACGACGGAAACGCGCTCGCTGGCGGCCCAGCGCATCCGCGACGCCGATCCCGAACGGACCGTCGCGATCATGACGGACCTGTCGGGTCCCAAGATCCGACTGGGGGAGCTCCGAGACGGCGAGGTGGAGCTGACCACCGGCACCGAGTTTCGTCTCGAGCCCGGCAGCGGGCGACCGGGTGACGAACACGGAGTCAGCGTCCGGTATGCGGCCCTTGCGCACGACGTGCGCGCCGGCGACCGCATCCTGCTGGCGGATGGCGCCGCCGAGCTGCGGGTCTCGCGCGTCGATTCGGACACGATTCATGCCGAGGTGGTGCGCGGCGGGTTGATCCGATCCGGGGCGGGCGTCAGCATTCCCGCCGAGCGCCTTTCGATCCCCGCCCTCACCGACCGTGACCGCGCCGACCTCCCCCACGCGCTGGCGCTGGGCGCCGACTACATCGCCCAATCGTTCGTCCGTCGCGCGACGGACGTGTCCGAGCTCCGAACCCTGCTGGGTGAGGACGGCCCACCCATCGTGGCGAAGATCGAGACGCGCCCGGCAATCGACGACTTCGAGGCCATCTGCGACGTGGCGGATGCCGTGATGATCGCGCGTGGCGACCTGGGGGTCGAGCTGCCGTACGAGGAGGTGCCGCTGCTCCAGAAGCAACTGGTGCGGCGAGCGCTGGATCGCGGCGTGCCCACCATCGTCGCCACCCAGATGCTCGAGTCGATGATCGGCTCACCCCGCCCGACCCGTGCGGAGGCGAGCGACGTTGCAAACGCGATCTTCGACGGCACCGACGCGATCATGCTTTCCGGCGAAACCGCCATCGGCCAGCACCCGATCCTGGCCGCCGAGGCCGCCGTTCGCATCTGCCGCCTGTGCGAGGAGCAGGGCGCCGAGTACCTGGCCGTCGGGGCGCCGGCGAGTGGGGAGACGGACGCCGATGCCCTCGCCTTCGCGGCGGTGACACTGGCCAGCGCCGATCGGGACGTGTCCGCGATTGCCTGCTACACGCGGACCGGTCGGACCGCGAGGATCCTGGCCGGACTGCGCCCGAAGGTGCCGATCCACGCGTTCTCCCCCGATCCGGCCGTGGTCTCGAGGCTCGCCCTGATCCACGGCGTGCGGGCTCGAGCCTGCGTCCCGCCGGGCGACGAGGGTGAGCGGCTGGGACTCATGGCGTGGTTGCTCGGGGAGGACACCACGCTCGAGGCGGGCTCAGCGGTCGTGCTCGTGGCGTCGACCGCGCGTCCCGGAAGCGGGCCGAACCTGCTCGAGGTCCACCGCGTTCCCGGTTGACGGCGGTGCCGTCAGGCCCGGCGCCCCCCACCGTGGTGCTCGAACAGGTCGGCGAGCTCCGACATGGACAGTCCGGCGCCCCGTCCGAGGACCACGGCGACCCGGCTCTTCAGCCCATCGAGCGTCCCCGAGAAGATGGCGCCGGCATCCCACCACTCGCTGCTGCCACCGGGGAACGCGTATCCCGGGAGCGGCTGGCCGGACGCGGCGCGCGTCGTCAGCACCACCGGCACGTCGTCATCGATGAGCCTCCGCGCGAGCTCGAGGTAGGCGAGCGGACTGTTGCCGCCGCCGGCCGCCGCGACCACCATGCCCTGCGGCGCGACCGGCAGCATCGGTTCGGCGTCGAGCACCACGCTGAGCAGCGGGACGGGCAGGGCAGCCCGCTCGGGGATGCGCGCAAGGTGCACGGGCCGCCGGCGGCGCATGAGCCTGACGGCACCATCGGCCACGATGCCCAGGCGGCCCGCATTCGGGCTCTGGAAGGTTGCATGCGCGTGGGTGTGGGTCTTGCGGACGTCGTCCGCGCCGTGCAGCTCGCCGGCCATGGCGACGACCACTCCCTGGTCCGCAAGCTCGGGGTCCGCAGCCGCGACCACGGCGCTCCGCAGGTTCTCCGGCCCGTCGTACGCGTCCTGGCTGGCCGACCTCATGGCGCCGACCACGATGATCGGCTTGGCCGGAAGCGGGAGCAGGTCCCAGGCGAAGGCCGTCTCCTCGATCACGTCGGTCCCCTGCACGATCACGGCGCCGTCGATATCCGGACGGGCCAGCTGTTCACCGAGGATCGCGCCGATCTCGAGGACCTGGGCGAAGGTCAGGTGGGACGCGGGAACCAGGCCCCAGTCGATCGGCTCGATGTCCGCGATGGCGTCAAGGCCCGGAACCGAGGCGAGGAGGTCATCGGCTCGCAGGGTTGGAATGTTGCCCGATGCGCCGGCGTCGCTGCGCATCGAGATGGTGCCGCCGGTGAAGACGACCGCGACGCGTGCCATGGCGCCAGTATGGCGGCCCGCCTGCCTCAGTCGCCCGATCGGGCCGCGTGGCGAGCCACGAGGGCCTCGAGGGCTTCGATCTCGATCGGCTTGATGAGGTGCTCATCGAACCCGGCGCGCTCAGATCGTTGGCGATCGTCGGGATGGCCCCAGCCGGTGACAGCCAGCAGCAGCGCCGATGCGCCCCAGTCCGTGGTCCGCATGCGCTCCGCGACCTCGTAGCCGCTCATGCCGGGAAGCCCGATATCAAGCAGGACGACCTGCGGCCGGATGCGATCCGCGAGCCTGAGGGCCGCCTCGCCATCGTGCGCCACGTGCACCTCGTTCCCGTCGAGCTCCAGCAGCGCAGCCAGCGCATCCCCGGCGTCGTGGTTGTCGTCGACGACCAGGATCCGCTGCGCTGCGGCCGGGCCCGCGACGTCATCGGGAGCACGCGTTGTCCCCGGAGCCGCTGCCTCGATCGGCAGGCGCACGCTGAACGCGCTTCCGTGACCCGGGCCGTCGCTCTGGACCTCGATCGAGCCGCCGTGCAGGTGGGCAAGATGCGCCGCCAACGTGAGCCCGACCCCGAGGCCGTCCTGCTTCACCGCCGGAGCGCGCGCGAACATCTCGAAGATCGAGGCCTGCAGCTCGGGGGGCACGCCGATCCCACGGTCGCGGACGGTGACCATGACCTCGCTCCCCCGTCGCGCCGCATCAATGCTGATTGCGTCGCCGGGTGAGCTGTACTTGGAGGCGTTGAGCAGGAGATTGCTGAAGAGCTGTGCCAATCGCACCCGATCCGCGTCCAGGTGGATCGGCTCGTCCGGAAGCGTGATCTCGAGGCGCTGTCCCGCCGCGTCCAGCGCTGTCCTGCTGGTTTCGATGGCCTGGCCGATGACCTCGTCGAGCTCGATCGATTCCCGGCGCAGCTCGAGCGTGCGGCGGGTGATTCGAGCGACGTCCACGAGGTCGCCGACGATGCGGCCCAGGTGATGGAGCTGGCGCCCGACCACGGCCTCGGCACGGACGCGCGTCGCGTCGTCCTCGCTCCGCATCGCGACCTCGACCGAGCTCTGCATGGCGGCGAGGGGGTTGCGGAGCTCGTGCGCCAGCATGGCGAGGAACTCGGTCTTGGCCTCATCGGCTTCCTGGAGCCTGAGCTCGGCGAGCTTGCGTTCGGTGATGTCCACCAGGACGTTGACCGCGGCACGGACGGCGCCATCGTCATCATGAATCGGGTTCGCATGGGCCAGGACGGTGCGACGGCTGCCGTCGCCGCGTTCGATGACGATCTCCTTGCCGTTGTAGGAGCGGTCCTCCTGGATGGCAAGCGCCATCCAGCATCGATCGTGCGGGATCGGGTCGCCGGCGGGTTCGAAGAGGCGGAATGAGCCACACCAGCGATCGACCGCGTCGCGCAGCACCGGTGCCCGGCCCCACAGCTCGAGCGCGGGCCGGTTGTAGTACGTGATCAGCCCGTCCGCGTCCGTCGTGTACGCGGCGGCCGGCAGCTGCTCCAGGAGCTCGCGGAACTCGATATCGCTGTCACGCGTGAAGCCCGACTGCCAGTGCAGCGAAGCGATCCCGGTGAGGCCCTCGATCATCGATGGTTCCATGTGCCGCGGAGAATGCGCTACCCGACCCGAAAAGGAAAGTCGAGTACGCTTGCGGTCACATGAGCAGATCGATGATCGAGGCCACCGGCCTGCACAAGTCCTTCGGCGACACGCACGCGCTGGCGGGCCTGGACCTGGACGTGGCCGAGGGGACCATCCTCGGTGTGCTGGGACCGAACGGGGCCGGCAAGACCACCGCGGTCCGCGTGCTCACCACGCTCACCCGACCCGATGCGGGCCAGGCAACGGTCGCCGGCATCGATGTCCTCCGGCATCCGGCGGAGGTCCGCGCCAAGATCGGCGTGGCGGGGCAGTACGCGGCACTCGACGAGCTCCTGACCGGCTACGAGAATCTCGAGATGGTCGGACGCCTGTATCGGGTCGCGCCGGGCGTGGTTCGACAGCGCGCCGGTGACCTCATCGAGCACTTCGAGCTGAGCGATGCCGCAAACCGGCCGGTCAAGACCTACTCGGGCGGGATGCGCCGCCGGCTCGACCTCGGGGCTGCTCTGATTGCCGAGCCACCGGTCATCTTCCTCGATGAGCCGACCACTGGCCTCGATCCGAAGGGCCGGCTCTCGATGTGGGACCTCATCGCCGAGCTGGCCCGAGGCGGGACGACGGTGCTCATGACCACTCAGTACCTGGAGGAGGCCGATCGGCTGGCCGATGACATCGCGGTCATCGACCACGGACGGGTCATCGCGCGCGGCACGGCGGACGAGCTGAAGACACAGGTCGGCGGTGAGCGGCTCGAGGTGACTATCGGCGAGGGGTCGGCGATGGACGCGGCGCGGCGCGTGCTCGAGCAGATCGGAGAGGGCGAGGCACGAGCCGACGCGGGATCACGGCAGGTGAGCGTTGCGGTCGCGTCGCACGGCGCGCTGCTGACGCACGCCATTCGCGAGCTGGATCGCGCGAAGGTGGAGGTCGAGGACATCGGCTTCCGGCGGCCAACGCTCGATGAGGTCTTCCTGTCGCTGACCGGCAGCCCGGCAGAGGACGCCGCAGAGGTGCCGGCATGAGCGCCGCATGGTGGTTCCGCGACTCGTGGCAGATGGTGAAGCGCAACCTCATCCACATCAAGCGCACGCCCGAGCTCCTGCTGGATGTGACGCTCAGCCCGATCATGTTCGTGGTGCTCTTCAGCCTCGTCTTCGGAGGTGCGATCGACGTTCCGGGTGACTACGCCAGCTTCCTCATGGCCGGCATCTTCGTGCAGACGATCGCCTTCGCCGGGATCTACACGTCGGTGCTGCTGGCGAACGACCTGCAGAAGGGCATGATCGACCGCTTCCGCTCGCTGCCGATGAACCAGTCCTCCGTGCTCACCGGCCGCACCCTGACCGACCTCCTGCGAGCGCTGCTGGCGATCGCGATCATGTGGGTCGTCGGCCTGCTCGTCGGTTTCCGGCCCGATGGCGGAATCGTGGCGAGCGCCGCTGCCGTCGGACTGATGCTGCTCTTCGGCTTCGCGCTGTCCTGGATCGGGGTGGCCGCCGGGTCGCTGGTACGAACGCCCGAGGCACTCCAGGGAATCATCTTCGCGGTGGTCTTCCCCCTGACGTTCGTGAGCAGCGCCTTTGTCCCCACCGAAACGATGCCGGACTGGCTCGGCTGGTTCGCGGATCGGCAGCCGATGACCCTGGTCATTGACGCCGTCCGCAGTCTCACCCTGAGCGGCGAGCCGGGGCCGGCCGCGATCCCGGCCATCCTGTGGTCGCTGGGGACGCTGGTCGTCGCATTCCCGCTCGGGCTGTGGCTCTACACGCGACGCACGACCCAGTAATCGGGAATGGATCGTCCGCGTCCCCTGCTTCTTGCCGCGATCGGACTGACTGCCGGAGTCCTCAGCGGGCTCTTCGGCGTGGGCGGCGGGATCATCCTCGTGCCCGCCCTCGTGCTCCTCGCGGGCATGACCCAGGGACGCGGCTCGGCCACCTCGCTTGCGGCGATCGTGCCGATCGCCATCGTGGGTGCCATTGTCTTCGGACGCGGTGACAGCATCGACCTTGGGGCCGGGCTGCTGGTTGCCCTGGGGTCGATCGTCGGCGTCCAAATCGGCGCATGGGCCATGCCTCGAGTGGGCGACGATCGCCTGCGCGCGGGATTCGCCCTGCTGATGGTGGTCGTGGCTGTCGCGATGCTCGTCTCGTGACGGTCATGGAGATCGGGCTGCTGTTGGCAATCGGTCTGAGCGCCGGGCTGCTGGCGGGCCTGCTGGGCATCGGCGGCGGCGTCGTGATCGTGCCGGCCATGGTGCTGCTCGCCGGATTCGATCAGCACGTGGCCCAGGGAACCTCGCTGCTTGTCATCATCCCGTCGGCGATCCTGGGATCGGTCACCCACTACCGCCACGGGCGCTTCACGGTCCGGGACGCGGCACTCCTCGCGGCCGGAGGGGTCATCGGGGCGCTGGCGGGCAGCGTGACGGCGCTGTCGCTGGATGAGGGTCTGCTGCGCCGGCTGTTTGCCGTGCTGATCCTCGTCGTCGCCGTGCGACTGCTGCTGTCGCTCCGTCGCGCGCCCGATGAGGGTGAGCGGCCCGCCGCCTAGTCGTCGGCGCTCGCCGCCGTCCTGTACCTCATCTTGATCTCACGGGAGCCGCTCCCATATGCCGGCTTCGAGATCGGCCGCTCGCTCTCCGTCCCGACACGGGTCGACCACCATGACGAAGCGGAGGTCCTCGATGCTCTCGTCGCCTTCTCCATGAACGTGGTAGGTCCCGCGAGCCTCGGGGCAGGCCGGGTCGTTGTCCAGGCTGACGGTCCATCCCGAACTCTCGAAGTCACCCGACCAGCGCCCGACAACCTCGTAGTGATCGCCGGTCAGTCGGAGGGTTTCGGCAGGCTGGCCACCGGCGGCGGGTCGCGCGTACGAACCGACCTCCCAGTGACGGCCGGTTCCCTCCGCCCACTGCAACCCAAGCCAACGGCCGCCGATTCCTCCCACGGTGGCGACCAGGGCCACCGCCACCGAGGCCGCGAGCACTCGCCGCGAGGGCCGCAGCCCACGCACGAGTCCGACGACCATGACGGCGCCCAGGGCGAGCGCCACCGGCGCGATGAATGACGGGGTGAGCGTCACGCTCGAGGCGTGTCCGGTCTGGCCGACCGGCCATGCGGTCGCGACGATGAGCCCGAACGAGATCGCGGCGCCGATGGCCAGGAGCGCGAACCCGCGGCGCGAACGGGTGACGGCCATCCACGCGGCGCCGAGCCCGACGGCGCCGGCAACGACCGCCGCCGCGGCAGTCACCGGCATCGCGACGCCGCGCCAGGCGCTGAGGTAGACCTGCACCTGGCGGTATCCCTCGCCGCGCACCTCGCGGTCGTGGAGAATCCACCCGTTCACCACGGACAGCGCCAGGATCGCAATCCCGGCAGCCGCCGCCAGCCACAGCCATTGCGATCGCGTCATGGATCCCGCACCAGGGTGCCGAAGAGGCGATCGAAGGTCGCGTCCGGGTCCTCCGACATCCCGCCGTGGATGGGGCCGGGTTGAACGACCGTGCTGCGCGGGGTCGTCAGCCAGTGGAATCGCTCGGACTGCGACATCCCCGCCAGCGGCCCCCGCTCGACGGCGCCCGACGCGATCCGCTCCACGAGATCCAGCTGGCCACGCACGGCGTCCGCGTCGATGTCGGCGCGAAGCGCCCGAAGGCGGTCGACGTCGAGTGACATACCGGCGCGCAGATACTTCTTCTCGCGGCAGAACAGGATGAGGCCCGCGTTCAGGAACTCCTCGCGCTCGATGTCGGGCACGACGCGCACGACGGCATACGAGAACGAACTACGCGACGGCGTCACGCTGCACCTCGGTCCGGAGCCGCTCCGCGGTGGCGGCCCAGGTGGCGTGCGCTCCGAGCCGTGCCGCGAGGTACCGCCGATACGCGAGGCGCTCCTCATCGGGTGCGCCGAATCGCGTGTCCCGGAGCCAGGCATCGGGAACCTGGTCAACGATCCCGTCCAGTGTCGCGGCCTCGAGCCGCGGCGCCATGCGGTCGTCGGCCTCGAGCAGGGAGCCGGCAAACGGCAGCAGGATGTGCTCGCCGATGCGCTCGAAGGCTCGAACGGCGTGAGCCTCGGGATCGGCCCACGCGTGGTGGACGTACAGCGCCGACCCGTGGTCGATGAGCCAGGTCTGTCCGCCGCTGCCGATCACGAGGTTCGCGTTGCGCGGCGTACGGTCGGGGTTCGTGGTCAGGCTGTCGAACCACACGACATCGGCCGACCAGCCCGGTCCCTCGCGAGGCACTTTCGTCATGTCGGTGGCCAGCGCTCCCGGCACGAACGCGAGGCCGATGTTGAGGCCCACCGACCAACCGAGCAGATCCCGAATCTCGTCATGCGACTCGGCGCGCGCAATCTCGTCGGGCAGCGTTGCGAGCACGATCTCCGGAACGGGAAGGCCGAGCGACCGCCCGATCTCCCCCACCACCAGCTCGGCGATGAGGGCCTTCTCGCCGTGCCCGGCACCACGGAACTTGATGACGTACTCGCGGCCGTCATCCGCCTCGACGAGAGCGGGCAGCGAACTGCCCTCTCGGAGGGGCGTGATATAGCGGGTGATGTCGACCGTGCGCAGCATTGGCCGCAGTGTAGCCAACGCCGCGGCGCGGCCACTCAGCCTGCCAGGCGCTCGACGGCCAGGGCGGTGGCGGCCGTGATGACTGCCAGCGTTTGATAGTCGAGCGTGTCGGGCGTGTCGCTCGGCCGGTGGTAGTTCGGGTTGCGGAAGTTCGCCGTGTTCGTCACCTGGATCGCGGGCAGGCCGGCGCGCCAGAACCGGACGTGGTCGCTGCGGGAGAAGTGACGCGCCGCCGGCACGGCAAGCAGCGCGCGACCGAGGACCGGAAGGTCAACCGGATCTCGCAGGAGGAGGATGCGGTCCGGATCGAGCACGGTTGCCAGGCAGCTGGCCCAGGTTCGAACCAGCTCCAGCGATGAGTGCCGGTAGAGGCCGACGACCGTGTCACCGGCCCTCCCCCGCGCATCCAGGCGAGCGACCTGGTCGGGATAGAGCCGATCGATGCCCGGCGGGACCGACTGCGTGCCCGGGCGAGCATCCATGAAGCCGATCGGATCGAAGACGATCGCGCCGCGCACGTCGTACGCCGAGCGCAGCCAGCGCACCAGCGCGCGTGACCCGATGAGGCCAACCTCCTCGAAGTCCGGCGCGGCGAGGATCACCGTGCGCCGATGCGAGCCCTCCACGAGCGAGCCCAGCTCGATCAGTGCGGCAAGGCCGGCGCCGTTGTCATCGGCTCCCGGCGAGCCGGACACCGTGTCATGGTGGGCAACCACCACCACGGCCTCGCGCGTCGCACCGTCGCGGACGGCGACGATGTTCCTCCCACCACCGGCGACGCGCTGGCGGCCGACTCGCCAGCCGGACGCGCGCCACGAGTCCGCCAGCAGCGCGTCGGTCGCCTCCATGGCCACGCGTGCGTCCATCCGATTCCGGGGACCCGGGAGGGCCGAGACCACTGCCTGGAGCCGGGCAGGATCGATGCGCTCGAGCCACCCGGATCCGGCCGCGCGGAGGACCGCATCAGGTGCGGGGTAGCTCGGCTCAGCCGCCCCCGGCACGCGAAGACGCATGTGAGCTCAGTTGTCGTCGGCGACCGGCTCGAGCCAGACGGTCTCGCCGAAGCTCAGCGCGAGGTGGGTCATGCTGGCGTCGGGTGACGCGCCGTGCCAGTGCTCCTCATCGGGCGGTGCCTCAACCATGTCGCCCGGTCGGATCTCGACGGCTGCCGAGTCACGGGTCGCAACTCGGCCGACTCCCTCGAGCACATGGATGATCTGCCCGCCGGCATGCCGGTGCCAATCGGTTCGCGCCCCGGCCTCGAACGTGACAAGGAGCGCGGCTCCCTCCGGCGTCTCGACCCGGCCAAGGTCACGGCGCCGTACCGTCCCGCTGAACGTATCGGTGGCCATCGGTTCCAGCGCGGTCTGCGAGGTGCGTGCAATTCTCATCTGGCCGTCTCCTCCATGCCTGCCCCGCAATCGGCGACCGCGCGCAGCCGCTCAAGTATGGCCTCCACGGCCTCGGCCGGCCCCCCGGTCGTCGTGTCGATCCGCGCCGCCGCGATCTCCTGGTACAGCGGCTCACGTGCGGCGCGGGTCTCCCGCATCCATGCCTCCGGATCATGCTCCAGCCATGGCCGATGCGACGCACCCACGGCTCGTGCCGCCAGCGTGGCGGGATCGGCGTCCAACCAGACCACGAACGCCCGATCACGCATCGCCTGGCGCTGCGCGGGATCCAGCACCGTCCCGGCCGCCGCGCCGATGATGCTCGGTGTCGGCTCCTCGAGGCCGATTGCCAGGGCCTCCGCCTCGGCCGCGCGGAGGTCGTCCTCGCCGTCGGCGGCCAGCACCTGGCGCGCCGAAGCGCCGCGCACGCGCGCCACCAGGGCATCGTTGTCCAGGTACGTCCAGCCCGTGGTATCGGAGAGCAGGCGGCCAATGGTCGACTTGCCGCTGCCCATCATCCCGATCAGGAGGATTCGGCAGGGAATGTCGGGCGGATCCGTCATGGGCGCGAGTCTACGGGCGACGCCGTGGCCGCGCTGGCCCGTACCATCGCTACGATGCAGCGTCCTGTCCAGCCCATCACCACCGATCGGCTCGTGCTCCGACCCCTGACCCCGGACGACTTCGACGCGTTCCACGCCATCGTCGGGCGCATCGACGTCAACGAATTCCTCTACACCTCGCCCCGGAACGAGGACGAGGCTCGCAGGGCGCTGGCGCAGATCGCCGAGCGAACGGGTATCGATGACGAGCACGACGGCCTCGTGCTGGCGCTGACACTCCCGTCCGGCGACCTCATCGGCTACGTCAACCTCCAGATCACGAGCCGCGAGCACGAGCAGGGCGAGATCGGCTACATCCTCCACCCCGACCACCAGGGCCACGGATACGCCACCGAGGGGACCCGGGTCATGCTGCGCCTGGGCTTCGACGAGCTGGGCATGCACCGCATCGCGGCGCGGCTGGACGCACGGAACCGGGCCTCGGCGCGGCTGCTCGAGCGCCTCGGGATGCGCCGTGAGGCGTTGCTGTACGAGAACGAGCTGGTGAAGGACGAGTGGACCAGCGAGCTGATCTACGCCATGTTGCGTGACGAGTGGGACGCGGGTGTCGCCGGCACGGACCGGCAGGCGTAGGCTGATCGGAACGTGACCGTCCAGGTCACGCGGTACGGAGGATGGTCGTGAGTTTCGATGCCCTTGGCCAGCTGAACTGGCTTGCCGTGATCGTTGGCGGTGTCATCTATTTCGTCCTCGGCGCGCTGTGGTACTCGCCCATGCTGCTGGGACGCCAGTGGCAGCGATCCATCGGGTGGGACTCGGAGCGGACGTCGCCCGAGATGAACCCCATGACCTACATCGTGCCGCTGGCCGCCTACCTGGTGATCGCGGTCGCGATCGGCCTTCTCGCCGCCGCGACGGGGACCGACACCATCGGCGAAGGGGTGGTGCTGGGCCTCGTGGCCGGCGTCGGCCTCCTGCTCATGCACACCATGGTCGATGCGACCTTCGACCCGAACAAGCCGGAGCCATGGACGTGGTTCGCCATCAATGGCAGCTATCACGTCCTGGGCGTGCTCATCGTCTCCGTGCTGGTGGCAGCCTGGCGCTAGGCAATCCGCGCCTCAGGTGCGGGCGCCGCCAGTGAAGGAGATCGTCTCGCCGCTCACGTAGCTGTTCGCCGCCGATCCGAGCCAGACGACCAGGGGGGCGACGTCATCCGGCGTGGCGAGACGTCGCAGCGGGATTGCCTTCGCCATCTTCGCGGCGCGCTCCTCCGGAATCGACGGCTCCCCGTCACGCTCCGTCACGATCTGCGAAGGAGCGATGGCGTTGACGAGGATGCCATCCGGCCCCAGCTCCTTGGCCAGTGAGGCCGTCAGCCCGATGACGCCGGCTTTGGCGGCGGCGTAGTGCGCCGCCTTCCCCGCCCCGACGATGGCCGAGCGTGATGCGAAGCTCACGACCCGGCCCCATCCGCCGTCGCGCATGCCGGGAGCGACGGCGCGGGTGACGCGGAAGGTGGCCCCCAGCATGTCGCCGATCATCGAGGCCCAGCTGTCGTCGTCGATCTCGGTGACGCCCTCGGCCCGGAAGGCGGAGGTGGCGTTCACGAGCACGCCGATCGGCCCGAGCTCAGCCGTGGCGTCCGCGACCATGGCCTCCACGGCTGCAGTTGCCCGCAGGTCCGCCCCGACCACCGCCGCGCGTCCGCCGCCGGCCCGGATCTCGTCCGCCGTATCGTGTGCGCGGCCGCGCCTGGACGCGTCGCGGACGTGGAGCGCGACGGCTGCGCCCTCCGCGGCGAAGGCGGCGGCGAGGGTCGGGCCCACGCCACCACCCGCTCCGGTGATGAGGACGACGCGCCCATCGAGTCCAAGGTCCATGGAGAAAGGATACCGGTCCCGAGCTTCGGGCCGTGCTCAGGACGCGGCCGGCAGCTCCAGGCTGAACAGTGATCCGTGCGAGATCACACTCTCCACCCGGATGTCGCCGTTCATCGAGCGAGCGAGGTCGCGGCTGATCGCGAGGCCCAGGCCGAGCCCCTTCGTGCGACGGGCGGCCTCGGTGTCGACCCGGACGAACGGTTCGAAGATCCGCTCGAGCTGATCGGCGTCAATCCCCGGACCGTGGTCGCGAACCCCGATCACCACGGTTCCATCGGCCACGCGCGACGTAAGAAGCACCTCTGTGTCCGGCGGGCTGAACTTGATGGCGTTCGTGCCCAGATTCAGGAGAATCTGCTGGATTGCCCGCGGATCACCCGACACCCGCCCCGAGGCGGTCATCGGCTCCCGTCTCAGCCGGCGTCCCTCTTCGTCCGCACGCACCGCGAGTAATGTCTCCGCGCGCCCGATGACCTCCTCGACGTCAACCGTCGAGATGTCGAGCCTTCGCCGCTGACCGTGCTGACCTGCGAAGTCGAGGATGTCCTCGATCAATGACGCCTGGTAGATCGTCGCGTCGAGAATCCGCTGCACGTACTGGCGCTGGCCATCGGTCAGGACCCCGTTCCGCTCGCGCAGGAGAAGCTCGGCATACCCCCGTGCGGCGCCGAGCGGGGTCCGAAGCTCATGCGACACGATCGAGAGGAATCGATCCTTCGCCGATGCTGCCTGTTCCGCGACCTTGCGGGCGGTGATCAGCTCGTTCTCGAGCTCGTTCCGCTGGCGCATCGGCACGATGATGAGCTCGTGCACGGTCGTCCCGTCGAGGTGGCGGGTGAGGCCATTGACGAGGACCGGGATGTCCTCGCCGTCGTCTGACTGCAGTGGGAGGTAGACCTCCTCCGCCCGACCCTGCAGCTGGAGGAGCGGGAAGAGATGGGTGGTATAGAAGATTCGGCCCGCCGGGGAGAGCAGCTGGTCGATGTGCCGGCGCTCCATCGACTCGCGCGATCGCCCGATGAGGTGCGCGAGCGTCGTGTTGGCCGTCCTGACGAGTCCGGTCTCGTCGACGGACAGGTAACCGCACGCCGCCCCGTCGAGGATGGGATCGAGCGGCGCCGGAGTCGGCATCGGGTCAGGCGATCCCGACGGCCGCGAGGTGGTCACGAATCGCCGCGATCGTCTCCTCCGGGTGGCTCATGTGCGGGCAATGGCCGACGGCGGCCAGCTGGCGGAACGTTGCCTGAGGAACGGCATCCGCCACGAATTGCCCGACCCCGTCCGGTGCGATCGCATCATCCGTGCACTGGAGGACGAGGGTCGGAACGGTGAGGCGAGGCAGGTCCGAGCGATTGTCGGAGAGGAAGGTGACCTCCGCGAACTGCCGGGCGATCACCGGATCGGTCGAACAGAAGCTCTCGTTGAGCTCGCGGGTGAGTTCGGGCCGCTCGTCGTTCTTCATGATCATTGGCGTGAGGAAGTTGGCCCATCCGATGTAGTTCTTGTCCATCAGGTCCAGGAGTCCCTCGATGTCCGCGCGCTCGAAGCCTCCGCGGTACTCGTCGCCGTCGTTCAGGTAGCTCGGCGAAGGGCCGATGAGAATCAGGCGCGAGAATCGATCCGGCTCGGCGATGGCAGCGAGAACGCTGATCATGCTGCTCACCGAGTGCGCGACCAGAATGACGTCGCGCAGGTCGAGCTCGCGAACGATGTCGACGATGTCCTGCGCGTAGCCGTCGAGGGTCGCGTAGCGGTCACGGTCGTAGGCGTTCACGTCGGACTTTCCGCTGCCGACGTAGTCGAACAGCACGATCTTGTAGTCGTTCTCGAACGCCGGCGTCATCCAGCGCCACATGTTCTGGTCGCAACCGAACCCGTGCGCGAAGAGCATCGGCTGGGCTCCGCGCCCGAAGACGCGCACGTTGTTTCGTGCCCGAACATCCGTTTCCATGGCATACCTCCGTATCGGCCGCGAACGATCTGTTGTGGAGTTGACGCGGCCGATCGATGAGCAAGTAGCGTACCGGCTGGTGGCCAAGCGAGCGACCCCTGGAATCAGCATGAGCCAGCTCGCCTGACGCCTCAGAACACCCGCTGGCCCTCGACGTACGTCTGCCGGACCACCGCGTCGCCGATCGGCCCGGCATCGGGTGCCCGGATATCCCGGTCCAGGATGACGAGATCGGCAAGCTTCCCGACCTCGATGCTGCCGGTGTCCGCATCCAGGTGGTTGACCCATGCACTGCCCCGGGTGAACGCGGCAAGCGCGTCGTCCAGGCTCAAGCGCTCATCGGGCAGGAATGGAGCGGCGTTGCGTGCGGCAGGCGCGATCCGGTTCACCGCGACCTCGATCTCCAGCAAGGGGTTGGCGGTGGTGACCGTCCAGTCGCTACCGGCGGCGAGCCTCGCCCCTGCACGGACCAGGCTGCCGAAGACGAACTGCCAGCCAACGCGCTCCGCTCCGAGGGACGGGATGCGCAGGTCCTGCATCTGGTCGTCGTCGACCGCCCAGAACGGCTGAATGTTGGCGACTGCGTCGAGCTCGGCGAAGCGTGGCACGTCATCGGGATGGATGACCTCCAGGTGGCTGATGTGGTGGCGCGCATCGCTCGGCCCGTTCGCCGCACGCGCCGATGCGATCGCGTCCAGGGCCAAGCGAATGGCCCCATCGCCGATGGCGTGGAAATGCGCCTGGAACGCGCGCCGATCCAGCTCCACCACCGCCCGATGCAGAAGCTCCGGGTCGATGAACGGGACGCCACTCCAGTCCGAACCGAGGTAGGGACTGTTCATCAGGGCGGTGCGCGACTCGAGGATGCCGTCGAGCATGAGCTTCACGCTATCGGCCCGCAGCCGACCGACCCGAGAGGCGGCGCGCTGGTCCTCGAACTCGTCGATCTGCTCAAGTCCTCGGTCGCGATCCCACCACAGGGCCGCCACCACGCGCGCCGTCAGCCAGCCCGAGGTCGCCGCCTCGCGGTAGACGGCCAGGTTGGCCGGCTCGACGTGTGCGTCCTGCCAGGCCGTGATGCCAAGGCCATGCAGCTCCGCCTGGGCGGTGCGCAACCCGGCCAACAGATCCGCGTGGGTCGGCGCGGGTACGTGTCGCGCCACGAGGTCGATTGCTCCGTCGACCAGCGTCCCTGCAGGGGAACCATGGTCGTCGCGCACGATTCGTCCGTCCGGAACGCCGGTCGTCGCCGCCGTGATCCCCGCCAGCTCGAGCGCCCGCGTGTTGACCCAGGCGACGTGACCGTCGTTGCTCTCGAGGATCGCGGGGCGATCAGGGACGATCCGATCCAGGAGCTCGCGGCCGGGCTCGCCTCGCGGAAAGGCAGAGAGCGACCACCCACTGCCCTCGACCCACGGCCGATCAGGTCGTGCGGCGGCGTAACGCTCGATCGCCGCAAGGTAGGCGTCGGCATCGGCGAGAGCATGAAGGTCGCAGCGTTCGGCCAACAACCCGCCCTCGATGGGGTGAATGTGGGCGTCCTGGAACCCCGGGATCAGTGTCTCCCCCGCCAGCTCGACCACCTCGGTCTGCGGACCGATCCAGTCGCGCACCTCCGTCGCTGTGCCGACCGCAACAATGCGACCATCCCGCACGGCCAGGGCATCAACCGGTGGCCCGCCGCGAACGATCGGCTCGACGCTCCCTCCGAGGAACGCCAGGTCCGCGTGGGTCACGAGGCGGTCCGGCCCCCCATTGACGCTCGACTGATTCATCGCCGCTGATGCTACCGCTCCAGCCTGTGATGAACCGCGCATGCCGCATGCGGACGTCGGTCGCTACACTGCCGCGACACGTCGTCGCAGGGACCCGCCATGAGTGAGCCCACGCTGATCCAGCGCATACGGCTGCGCATCTTCGAACACTTCCGTGAGCACGCCGTCCCGCCCGTGGTCGAGCAGCTGATGGTCGAGTTCTCGCTCGGCCGAGACGAGGCAGCCGGCGCGCTCCGCGAGCTGGACGCATCACGGCACATCGCACTCGTCCCGGGAACGGCCCGCGTGCTGATGGCGTTTCCGTTCTCGGCCATCGCGACGCCGTTCCGGGTCACCGCCGAGGGCCGCACCTACTTCGCGAACTGCGCCTGGGATGCGGTCGCCTTCCACGCGATGCTGGACGAAGCCGACGTGACAATTGATTCTGCATGCCATCACTGCGCCGAGCCGATCCACATCGAGCTGCGCGCGGGCGGAGCCACGGTCGTCCAGCCCTCCGGAGCGATGGTGTACCTGGCCCTCAAGCCGACGCAATGGTGGGAGAACATCGTCACCACCTGCGCGAACACCATGGTCTTCTTCTCATCGACTGAGCACCGCGACGCGTCCGACCTGTGCGCGCCTGCCGACCAGGCCGCGTCTCTGACCCCCGACGAGGCCCATGCGCTGAGTGGCCCCATCTATCGGACAAAATTCGCCATCGACTACGCGCGCCCGGGCAAGGACGACCTGCTCACCCACTTCGCCGAACTGGGTCTGACCGGCGCGTACTGGCAGCTCTGACCGGGCGGATTCATCTACGAACTCGGGCCCATCCGACAACTATGAGTTGGTACGGCTCGCTATCATCGAACACGTGAAGACCACAAGGGCGCGTCGCCAAGTCACCGTCGTCGATAACTCGCACGTCGCGCGCCGCATCGGAGAGCGCATCCGGGAGGTGCGGACCCGCGCCGAGCTGACGCAGGCGGATGTGGCGCGCGGCCGATACACCGCTGCCTACATCAGCGCGCTCGAGCGCGGCCTCGCCAAGCCATCGATGGCGGCCCTCACATTCCTCAGCGAGCGTCTCGGCGTGGCGATCACCGATCTGGTCGCCGAGGAGCCAGCTGCGGCAGCGCGCCTCGAGGCCGATCTTCTGCTGGCATCCGGTGACGCGGAGCGGGCACTCGACGCCTACGACACGCTGCTGGATCGCGCCGGCAACGACCGCCGACAGCAGGCCGAGCTGTTGCGTGGCCGCTCAGAGGCGCTGTGCCGGCTCGGCCGGGGACGAGACGCCATCCGGCCCGCGTCGCAGGCGGCACGACTGTTCGACGAGCTTGGCTCCCCAGCCGATGCCGCGATGTCACGCTATTGGCTCGCCGGCGCGCACTACCAGGATGACAATCCGGCAGAGGCGCGATCCATCCTGCAAGCTCTGCTCGCCGCGGACCGCGATGGGCTCCACGTCGCACCCGACTTCCGCTTCCGCCTCCTGGCACAACTCGGAAACGTCGAAGCATGGGATGGCGAGTCCGCGCGGGCGCTCACCTACATGGAAGAAGCACGAGCGCTGTCGCAGGAGACGTCGCTGAGGCAACGTGCCGCATTCCTTGCCGGATTGGCGCTGCAGTATCGGCGCGTCGGAGACCTGGAGCGCGCCCTGCGGACTGGGCAGGAGAGCTTGGCCCTCTACCGAGGATCCGAGTCTGAGCGAGAAGAGGCATCGCTCGAGATCAACATCGGTCTCGTATTCATCGAGTTGGGCAACCTGGCCCGGGCCAGCGAACACCTGTCGCGCGCTCGAGAACTGACGGGGCACGTCCACGACCCGCGGCTCGCTGCCGACGTGGCGGAGGCCGATGCACAGCTTGCGTTGCTGGAAGGCGACGTAGCGGCGGCGACTCAGCTGGCCCGGGAAGCACTCGCCGCGAGCACCGACGGCGGATCGTACCTGGCCGCAGTCGGCGCCCATCTCACCCTCGCTCGAGTCGCGCGTCGCCAAGGCGATCGAACGGCTGCCGAGGCTTCGTATCGCACTGCGACAGGACTCCTCGAATCACATCAGGCCACGACCAGGAGACGTGACGTCCTTGCCGAGTGGGCAGGCTTCCTGTCCGACATGGGTGAGCACGCCGAAGCCAATCGGCTCTACGCCGACGCGATGGGCCGGGGAGCGGGCATTCAGGTCACCCCTGATTCTCACGGGCGGGCACGGCCGGCGGGCACTGTTTCTCGATTCTGAGCGGCTCGGTCAGTTCAACGCGGAATGGGAGGCTGGCCTTCTGCCAGGACGGCGGCTGCCGTCAGGAGCGTGAGAAGTGCGGACAGTGCGACGGAGAACAGGTACGAGCGGATTCGGAGCATGAGGAGTTCCCTTTCCGCCCGCCAACCGCGGCACCCACCCAGAGGCCGCCGATAGTACCCGTGACGGATCGCGGAAACAACTATTATTCATCTCCCACGACCCACCGAGATCTGAAGGAGACAACCGGGTGACCGATCGCGGCGCAGGAACTGCGCCCGGGGGGAGCAGCCGCAGTGTTGTTGATGCCATGGTGTCGCCGCGAGGCATTGCCGTGCTCACGTTCGTGACGCTCATCGCGTGGATGCTGTTGAGCGACCGAGCCGTGAACGCCATCGCCGATCCCGCGTTGGCAAGCCGCATCCGCCCGATGATCGACGTGGCCTTCGCCGGCGTGGCCTCGCTGCTCCTGGTGGTGCTCATCAAGCAGGATCGGCGCGGGATCTCCGGCGAGCTGCGCGCGAGAGATCTCCAGCGGCGGCGCACGCGAATTCTCTCCGCGATCATCCGAGATCGAGGGTTCGAGATCGTCTTTCAACCGATCATCGACCTGCAGAACGGGAGACCCGTTGGTTTCGAGGCGCTCACGCGATTCGATGACGGCGTGGCTCCGTCGGATCGATTTGCCGACGCCGTTGAGCTCGAGCTCGGGGTCGAACTGGAGGCCGCCTGCATCGAGGCTGCCATGCGGTCGGCGGCGAAGCTCGCGCCGGACCTATGGCTCAGCCTCAATGCCTCGGCGAGCATGCTGGTGAGCCCTCGACTCGCCCGCCTGCTCCGTCGCACGGAACGCCCGATCGTGCTCGAACTGACAGAGCATGAGCCGGTGGCCGATTACGTGGCCGTGCGGGCCGCGCTGGCGGCGATCGGCGGGACGGTACGGCTGGCAGTCGATGACGCGGGTGCCGGGTTTGCCAGCCTGCGCCACCTCGCCGAGCTTCGGCCAGCCATCGTGAAGCTGGATCGCAACCTCATTCACGGTGTCGAGACCGATCCGACGAGACAGGCGATCGTGGCCGGCCTCCAGCGATACGCGGAAGGATCGGCATCCCTTCTGATCGCCGAGGGCATCGAGACCGATGCCGAGCGCGAGGCCCTCGTCCGGATCGGCGTGACACTGGGGCAGGGATACCTGCTGGGACGACCCCGTCGCGTGGATGCCGCCGCCTAGGCCTGCGCGCCATCCAGGATCGTCACGACGGTCACCCGGTCGCGGATGCCCTTCAGCTCCACCTCACGCTCCGGTCCGTGGGCGACTCCGTGGCCTGCGGCGTCGACGACCGAACGGCTCGCCACGATCTCGTCCGGCTGGGCCAAGCCCCCGATCCTGGCGGCCAGGTGGACGGCTCTGCCCTGGTACCCCGTATCCGGACGCATCACGTCGCCGACGTGAAGGCCGATGCGGACGGCCGGCGCGAAACCATGTTCGCGGCGATGCTCTCGCAGACTGCGCTGGATCGCCAGCGCACACTCGATGGCATGCGAGGCGTCACCGAACACGATGAAGAATCCGTCGCCGGCATGGTCGACCTCTTCGCCCTGGCGCTCCGCAATCAGCGCCCGAATGGTCCGGTCGTGCCAATCGAGAAGCCGAGTCCATGCCTCGTCGCCGATGGCCTCGACGAGCTGCGTGGATCGAACGATGTCGGTGAACATCATCGTCCGCGTCAATGCTTGCGCCGGGGAGTCCATCAGCGCGGTGCGTAGCACGCCCTCGAGGCGCGCGGCATCGGGCATGGCGCCGAGTCGGCGATAGGTGGCCAGTGCGGCCTGAAACTCCATGGCGGCATTGTCGGGATCGCCCGCGGACGCCTCGGCCTGTCCGAGCAGCTCGCGAGCGCGAGCGGTCTCGTACGGTGCCTCCGTCTCCTGCCACAGGCGACGGGCGCGCTCGAGGTGCGGCCGGGCGGCGGTCGGATCGCCTCGCGCCAGCGCAACCTGGCCACTGGCCATGGCCGCGGCCGCGAGCAACGCGTGGGTGCCGAACTTTGCCGAGAGCGCTTCCAGCTCGGCCGCGCGCTTCTCGGCCTCGTCAAGCGTGCCCTCCTGAGCCGCGACCTCCACGTACGCCGCCAGGATCCGGGCGCGGGTCAGGGGAATCACGGCAGGGTCATCGAGTGCACGGGCCAGCATCGTGACGCCCGCGGCGGACTTTCCCTGGGCCGATCGCAGGAGGGCCAGCCCCGGCAGCGGGCTCCGACCGAGCTCGTGAGCCTGGCGGAATGCCTCCTCGGCCGCGTCGTGGTCGCCCATCCGCATCCGGATCTCGCCCACCTGGTAGAACCCCTCCGCAGCGTAGTCCAGGCTGAAGTCCTTCAACTCGTCGCAGGCCTGCCGCGCCTCCGATTCGGCCTCCGCCCAACCGCCGCGCAGCCGAGTGACCTCTGCGCGTCGCACACGGCACATGCCGGGGAAGCCGGCGATGGCCTGCCGGTCGCACCACTGTCGCGCTGCCTCCGCGAACTCGACGGCGCGACGATAATCGGCCAGATCCTGGCAGGCGACGGTGACATTGCAGTAGACGATGGCCGTCGGGTACGGATTGAGATCGCCGCCAATGGCGGCAACCATCGCCTCGTCGAGCAGCGCCAGCCCTTCCGCCACCTCGCCGCGAGCAACCAGCACGCGACCCTTATCCTGAAGGCCCAGGGCCTCGATGTCGTGATCGCCTGTGCGCCGGCCGATGGCCAGGATCGCGTCCGCCTGGCGAAGTGCCTCATCCAGGTCGCCGGCACCCAGCGCCTTCCCGAGCCGGGCGCGGCCGAGATAGGCGTGGACGGGAGATTCAGGGAGGTCCGCGAGCAGTCGCTCAGCTCGCTTCACCCACCCGCTCGCCAGCGCACTCTGCAGCCGATGCCCGTAGTCGTTGGCGGCGGACAAGGCGGCCGACGCGGCGCTCAGCGAGTCGCCGGCAGCCATGTGGGCGGAGAACGCCCGCTCGCGGGCTGCGATCGCCGTGGTGAGATCAGCCGTCCACCAGGCCGCCTCGCCATATCGATCGAGGTCGTCGCGTTCCAGGCCCTCGACGGCTTCCAGCTGTCGGTAGAGCTCCACTGCATCGGACCATCGCCGCTCGTCGAATGCGAGCCTGGCTGCCCGTGCCCCCTGCTCTGGTTCCGTCCCCAGGTCGGCCATGGTCCTACCGTACATCACGGATTCCGTCAGCGGCCAACTCGCACATCCCGGCTTCGAGATTCCCTGGCGGGGCACCGCGCGACAGGCGTAGGCTAGGACGGTTGGTCCCGGCTGTGGCTCCCGAGCCGTTCCGCATGAGGTATCGGTCACATGGACGTTTCACGCACTCACGTACTCCCCGATCAGAGCCGGTTCAGCGTACCGCTGGCCGTTGCATTCAGTGCACTGCTGCTATTGAGCGCGTGCGGCGGGACCGCATCCAGCGGGGGCGGAGGTGACGGCGACACCGTCACCGTCTTCGGCGCCTACGCAACCCAGATCGAGGAACCCTGGGACGGCGTCATCCACAGCGCCCTCCAGGCCGAGGCCGATGCCGGCCGCATCTCGTACACGTTCACCGACGACATCGGCTATTCCGGCGACATGGAACGCGTGCTGCGCGAGACCGCCGAGCAGGACCAGCCCGACATCATCTTTGGCGACGCCTTCGGCAACGAGGAGGCCGCGCGCGCGGTTGCGGCCGACTTCCCCGATATCGCATTCGTATTCGGATCGGGCGGTGGGCCCGCTGAACCGAACTTCAGCGTCTTCGACAACTGGATCCATGAGCCGGCGTACCTGGCCGGCATGCTCGCCGGAGGCGTCACAGAGTCCAACGTCATCGGCGTCGTCGGCGGCTATCCCGTGCCCGAGGTGAACCGCATCGTCAATGCGTTCATCGCCGGTGCCCAGGAGACGAACCCGGACGTCGAGGTCAAGGTCACCTTCCTCAACAGCTGGTTTGATCCCGCCGCTGCCAAGGAGGCGGCATCGGCCCAGATCGGTGCTGGCGCCGACGTCCTGTATGCCGAGCGATTCGGCGTCATCGAGGCGGCGCAGGAGAGCGACCTCGTCGCCATCGGCAACATGAGCGACCAGAAGGACCTGGCACCCGGCAACGTCGCGACCAGCGTGACCTGGAACATGGAACCCACCGTGGCCTATGTGATCGACCAGGTCATCGCGGGCTCTTATACCTCGCAGGACCTCAAGGACTTCTCGATGGTCGGCAAGGGCGGCGCCGCCCTGGCCGAGATCAACACCGACGTGCCGGGTGGCATCCCCGACGAGCTCGCCACCCAGGTCTCGGATCGCGAGGCCGAGATCAAGGCCGGCACGTTCCGGGTCGACATCAACGAGGGAACGCCTCCGGGCTCCACCATCCCGGACGCGTAGCCGGCAGCCGCGTGACCGCCACCTCTCCGGCACTGGAGCTGCGCGGGATCACCAAGCGATTCGGTGACCTCGTCGCCAACGACGCCGTGGACTTCGACGTCCGCGGCGGCGAGGTCCACGCCCTCCTCGGCGAGAACGGCGCCGGCAAGACGACGGTCATGCGGATCGCCTACGGACTGACCCAGGCCGATGCCGGCGAGATTCTCGTGGCGGGCCGGCAGCTGAACGTCCGATCTCCAAAGGACGCGATCGAGGCCGGGGTCGGGATGGTGACCCAGCACTTCGCCCTGGTCGGCCCGATGACGGTCGCCGAGAACCTGGTGCTGGGGCGAGCCAGCAGCCTGCGGCTGGACCTGGCGGAGGCGCGGCGCGGTGCGGCCGATGCCGCGGATCGCTTCGGCATGCGCGTCGATCCCGATGCCCGGATCGAGGATCTCTCGGTCGGCCAGCAGCAGCGCGTGGAGATCCTCAAGGCGCTGTCCCGTGACTGCCGGGTCCTCATCCTTGATGAGCCCACCGCCGTGCTCGTTCCCGGCGAGGTGGAGGCGCTCTTCGCCACGCTGCGCTCGCTGGTGGCCAACGGGCTGTCGGTGGTGTTCATCAGCCACAAGCTGGCCGAGGTGCGCGCCATCAGCGACCGGGTCAGCGTCCTGCGGCGCGGGCGCCTGGTCGAGACGGTCGACGGGCAGACCGATGAGCGCGAGCTCGCCAGCATGATGGTCGGCCGGCCGAGCTTCGGAGTGAAGCGCGTGGACGATGCGCCACCGGCCACCACCCCACCGGTCCTCCGGATCAGCGGGCTGAGCGCGTCGGGCGCGCACGGGCTCGCCGCGTTGAAGGACGTGAGCCTCGAGGTCGGGCGCGGCGAGATCGTTGGCGTGGCCGGAGTGTCCGGCAATGGCCAGACCGAGCTCATGGACGTGCTGGCCGGCATGCGTCGGTCAACCGCTGGACGGATCGAGGTCGACGGGACCGATCTCACCGGCGCGGACCCGCGGGGCATGATGCTGGCCGGGATCGGCCGCATTCCCGAGGACCGGCACGCGAGTCTGGTGGGTGATCTGTCGGTCGCCTACAACCTGGTACTCGAGCACCTCGACGACTTCCGACGGGGCGGACGTATCGACGAGCGGCGCATCGGGGACCATGCGGCTGACCTCATCGCGCGCTTCGACATCCGTGCCCGGCCCGACGACCCGGTCGCGGCCCTGTCCGGCGGCAACATCCAGAAGGTGCTCCTGGCTCGCGTCCTGTCGCGCGATCCCAGGGTCATCATCGTGTCGCAGCCCACCAGGGGCCTGGACATCGGCGCCACCGAGTACGTGCGCTCCCAGCTTCTGGCCCGTCGTGCGGACGGGGCGGCCATCCTCCTGGTGTCCGAGGACCTCGACGAGCTCCTGGCCTTGGCCGATCGCCTCGTGGTGCTGTACGAGGGACGCATCGTGGGCGCGATGCCGGTGTCCGGCGCGGATCTCGCCGAGCTGGGCATGCTCATGGCCGGCCGCGGCAGGGCCGCATGACTCGCATCTCGCCCTGGTCCACGCCGGTCCTGATCGCCGGCGCCGTCGTCATCACGTTCCTGATCACGGCCGGGCCGATCCTCCTTGCCGGAGCCAATCCGATCGCGGCCTACGCGGCATACCTGGTGGTGCCGCTGACGTCCGGATTCACGCTGCTCGAGGTGCTGGTCAGCGCCACACCGATCCTGCTGACCGGTGCCGCCGTCGCGATCGCCTTCCGGGCCGGGTACTGGAACATCGGCGCGGAGGGGCAGCTGCTGCTGGGGGCGGTCGCCGCCGCGGGCATCGGGACGTTGGTCGGCGATCTGCCGCCGCTGCTCGCCCTGCCGATCATGATCGTGGGTGGAGCTCTGGCCGGAGCCGCGTGGGCCATCGTGCCCGCACTGCTGCGCGTCCGCTTCGGGATCGACGAAGTGGTGACGACGCTGCTCCTCAACCCGGTGGCGCTGCTCTTCGTCAACGGCCTGCTCCACGGTCCGTGGCGCGACCCGGCGACCGGCTTCCCGGAGTCGGAGCGGATCGCCGCCTCGGCCGAGTTCCCGACCCTCATCGATCGGTCGCGGCTCCACCTTGGATTCGTGCTCGCGATCGCTGTGATCGCGGTTGCCTGGTACGTCCTGGCGCGCACCCCGGCGGGCCTGCGGCTGCGAGCCGCAGGACTGAGTCCCCATGGCGCCCGGTTCGCCGGGATCAACGTCTCGCGGACACTGCTCGGGGCGGCGCTCGTGAGCGGTGCCATCGCCGGCCTGGCCGGCGTGAGCGAGGTGGCCGGTATCCAGAATCGGCTCACCAGCGGCCTGTCACCGGGCTATGGCTACACGGGCATCGTGGTCGCCACGCTCGGGACGCTCAGCATGCCGGGCGTGGCGCTGGCCGGACTGTTCCTGGGCGACCTCACGGTGGGGGCCAGCTCGGCCGCACGGACGATGGGAATCCCCACCCAGCTCGGTGCGGTCGTCCAGGGCGTGCTCCTGCTCACGACCATCGCGCTCCTCACCCTCCGGCGCCACCGCACGAGACGACCCGCGGCCACCACCGCGCCGGCCGAGGTGGCATCCGGATGAACTTCCTCTTCGATCTCCTTGCGGCCACGCTTCGCAACGCGACCCCGCTCGTGTACGGGACCGTGGGCGAGACCTACTCGGAGCGCAGCGGCGTGCTCAACCTCGGCATCGAGGGAACGATGTACGCGGGAGCCTTTGCCGGCTTCGCCACGGCCTGGGCAACCGGGTCGCCGCTCGTCGGGCTGGTGGCGGCGATCGCCGTGGGCATCGGCGCCGGGGCCGTCATGGCGCTCCTGACGGTGACCTTCGGTGCGAACCAGCACGTCTCGGGCATCGGCCTGACCATCGGCCTCATCGGCCTGTCCGAGTTCGCGAACCGGCTGATCTTCCAGGGGGGTGAGCTCCAGCGCATCGAACCGATGTCGATCGTCAACCCGTTCGGCGCTCTGGGTGAGCTCGGCGCAGTCTTCGACCAGTACGCGCTGACCTGGGTTGCATTCCTCGTCGTGGTCCCGGCGGCCTGGTGGCTGCTCCAGCGATCCAGCTTCGGGCTCGAGATCCGCGCGGTTGGAGAGAACCCAGAGGCCGCCGATGCCGCCGGCGTCAACGTCACGCGCACGCGCTACCTGGCGATCATGATCGGCGGAGCACTCATGGCCGTCGGCGGTGCCTTCATCACGCTGGCGCTGCTCGGCAGCTTCACCCTGGACATCATTGCCGGCCGCGGCTGGGTGTGCGTGGCGCTTGTCATCTTCGGCCGCTGGCGGATCGGGCGCGGCGTCATCGGGGCGCTCCTCTTCTCGCTCATCTTCTCGCTGCAGTTCCGCCTCAGGATCCTGCCGGAGTTCAGCGCGCTGCCCTTCGAGCTGCTGCTCGCGCTCCCCTACCTGGTGGTGATCGCCGCCCTGGCCCTGTCGGGCCGCAACGTCGCCTATCCCGGCGCCTATCTGAAGCCATACCGACGCAGCTGACCAACCCCACAGGAGGACCGATGGAGACCGTTGACCGCGACCATGCCGGACTGCAGCACGCCATTGAGCAGGCAAAGATCGGGCGTGATGAGGGTGGAGTCCCGATCGGCGGCGCCCTGGTCGCCGATGACGGCACCGTGCTGGCCGTCGGCCACAACCGCCGCGTCCAGCACAACAGCGCAATCCGCCATGGCGAGACCGACGCCCTCGAGAATGGCGGGCGGCTGCCCGCGTCGGTCTACCGGCAGTCGACGATGTACACGACCCTCTCGCCGTGCGACATGTGCACCGGCGCGATCCTGCTCTACGGGATTCCACGCGTGGTGATGGGCGAGAACCGGACGTTCGTGGGCGGCGAGGACTATCTGCGGCAGCGGGGCGTGGAGGTGATCAACCTCGACTCCCAGGAGTGCGTGGACCTCATGAACGAGTTCATCGCGACCCACCCCGATATCTGGAACGAGGACATCGGCGAGGAGTAGGCGGTCAGCCTGCCGACTCGGCAGCGATCTCCGTCAGTCGGTCCTTCACGAGGGCCATCAGAAGCGCATCCGGCGGAGGCCCATCCGGGGGAAAGCGCAGCGTTCCCTTGCCGATGCCGTATCCGTCCAGCTCGCGACGGTGCGCCTCGAGAAACGCATCGGACAGCGGATAGATGCTGCAGTGAGCCTTCCATCCGGCAATCCAGATGACGCCCTTGCCGTTGAGCTTGAATGCCGGAATGGCGTAGCTGATCGTCTGCTCGGCTTCGGGAACGAGCGACAGAATGAGGCTGCGGAGGCGCTCGAGTGCCTGGCGCTGGGGCTCCGGCTGAGCGGCCAGATAGGCGTCGATCGCCTCGGATCCGGTCACCTCAGGGAGCCGGCAGCGCCGTGTTCGGCAGCAGGATCGGCCCGGGGTTGGTGGTGGCTGGCGGTGGTGGGGCCGCTGCAACCGCCGGCGGCAGCGGTCCGCGGGCCAGCACGCAAGCGAACCAGTGGCGCGTCCCGTCATTCAGCTCCGCGCAGCCGATGCGTCCGTAGGAGGTGTCCGACAGGATCGCGTGGTGCCCTGCGCTGTTCTGCCACGCCCTCACCACGGAGCCGGCCGGATCGGGCATGCCACTGTTGTAGCCGATCACCTCCGCACCGCCCCGTGCGCCGTCGTGGCTGAGGCATTGGCACGCGGCCAGCTCTGCGACACGCTCGTGCGCGATCGCATGGAGCTCGGAATCCGCGTACCGCGGGAAGTAGGCCGCCGCCACCTTCGCGTGGAGGCCATTGTCTGCGGCCACGGGCGCCGGTGCCGGTGACGCGATGGTCAGTGTGAGAAGAAGCGCTCCGAGGAGCACACGTCCGATGCGCATTGGACCAGCATGAACCTCAATCCGGTGACCGTCCAATGGGACCGATGTCGATCTCGTGGTGGACCGTTCGTGGTACTGGTGAGAGCGGGAGATGCCCGCCGACAGGAGGAAGCCGAGCATCTCGCACTCCCTGAGGGAGCTTGTGGACGCGCCGAATCCTCGATAGATCGAGTGGGTGTGGCGCGAGAAACTGCACGCCGATGCGCATCTCACGCTCGGTAGCCCTCGATAGATCGCGGGAACCGCGCCTCGGCACCCATCCCGGTGGAAAACTCATCGAAGTGTCGAAGAAGTGCCCGCCCTTGAGGTAGCGCCGCGGAGACGCCCGAGGCGCGTGCCCCGGGCGTCTGCCGTTCAGTCGATGAGTCGAGTCATCAACATGCCTTGGTCCATGTGATCGTGAAGATCGCCGAGGTGGCCGGTCCAACACCGGACTCTCCGAGGTATCGCGCGCGGTACTCCCAGGTTCCCGCGCTGGTTGACGAGAAGACCTTGGACCAGTTGTTTCCGGAGGCGCTGGAGGCCACCGCGGTCGTGATGGTGGTCCAGGTCGTCGATCCCTTGAGCCGTCGGTCAATGGAGATCGAGCGGTTTGTCAGTGGATTTGCGGCGAGCAACTTGTAGCTGCTGTAATTGGTGATCTCCAGGCGTCCGCTCGCCGTGACGCCGGTTCCGAGGCAGTCGCCGTAGCCGGATGCTCCCACGGTGAGGTTGCTGTCGAGACCCTGAGAAACGGCATTGGCCAGGTGGTCGAAGCAGTCGGAGTACTGCCCGCCGGTGTAGGAGAGGTCGTACAGCAGCTGTGCGGCGGCCTCGTCGCAGGGCTGGATGTGGTGGATGTTCCACCCACTCTTCGGGCTGTTCGGCGTCGCCGCCGACATCACGGAATACGCCTGGCCCTGTTCGTTGTGCGGAGCGCTGAGCGTCACATGGAGGATCTCGTGGATGAAGGCACGGCGCGCATCGAAGCACAACCGCCCGGACGGGCACGCGCCGGTCTGCTGTAGCCAGGCCGCACGCGTTCCACTGAAGTAGACCGGGGCGTTCTCAACGTCGCGAACGTAGATCCGCCAATCCTGCTCGGCCCGGTTGCCGTCGCCGTCCCAGTCGTTGTCCGCGCACATGAGCCATGTGTCTGACCCACTGCATGGCGACGTCGAGTCGGCGACGAACCAGACGTGGGCCGCAGCGCTGGTGGAGTACACGAACTGCGGCATCCGCGTGTTGTTGTAGTTCGCGTCGGGGTAGTCGGTCTCGAAGACGGTCCGGACGGTCGAAGACACCCACGTCGGGGTGCCGGTCGCGAAACGGTACGGCAGGTCGAGATAGTCCGCGTAGGCCTTCTGTCCGCTGATCGGTGCGTGGGCAAGGGCTGTCCCTCCCGTGACTATCACGAGTACCACCGCCGAGACGAAGCTGATGACGCGGTGTCCGCGCCATCGATGAAGCCGGTCGCCCATGTCGAGCCCTCCATTGGTACGACGCCGATTGGCGTGAGACCCATAGGACCGGCAACGACGCGACATCGCCTCGGGCGGATGCCCAGCAACATGGCTGCCCCGACGCCCAGTTCTCGGCTCCGGGCATGCCTAGGACGGGAGTTGGACCGCCGTGTCGAGCCCCAGCCGATGGGCCACACCGGCCGCTTCGACCCGGTTCGCGACGCCCAGCTTGGACAAGATGTTCGAGACGTGGAGGCTGGCGGTCTTCACGGTGATGAAGAGCTCCGCCGCGACCTGCCGATTGGTACGACCCTGGCTCAAGAGTCGAAGGACCTCCAGCTCACGGACCGTGAGGCCGAACGGATTGGCCACGTCCGCCGCTACCTCCCGTTCCGGGGCCGGCTGCGTCGCAAGGTCGATCCTCGCACGCGCCGCCAGTCCGCTGATCTCATGAACAAGCACCGCTGCACCCAACCCCGCGGCGGCTTTGTGCGCCTTATGGAGGAGCTCGCTCGCCACCATGCGCTTCCGCTCCGCGAGGAGGACCTCCGCGTGACGAAGCCGACAATATGCGGCTTCGAACGGCATTGGAATCGCGTCGAACAACCGTGTGGCGTCAGCCCATGCGGCGGCATCGGACAGGGCACTGGCTCGCGACGACTCGGCCATGACGAGGGCGACCTGGGCAGCAAGTCGCACATTTCCGGCGGCCGACGGCGTGGAGGCCAGCTGCTCGACGATCTCGACCGTTCGAGCTGCCCGTTCACGTGCCTCTGCCGCACGGCCCGGATTGCGATGCGCGTCGGCAAGGAGCGCAAGCTCCGCGTCGGCACGGATGGCCAGAGCGGCAAGTCGCGGAACCTCGAACGGGAGGTCATCGGGCGGCATCTGAGCCATGGCCGCGTCGGCGGCTGACCGAGCGGCCCGCCAGTCCCCGGACCACGCCGCGAGCGACGCATGGAGAAATCCCTGCCAGGTGGAGTGCTCGGCCAGATCGAGCGACTCAGTCAGGCGGTCCATCTGTTGGATCTCCACGCGCGCTTCGTCCAGCCTGCCCTGCCCAATGCGAAGCTGGGCGAGGGAACGTCTAAAATCGATCTCCGCGGTGCCTGAGGCTTGGCGCTCCGCCGTGGCGTGGAACATCGTCTCGGCCTCCGTCCAGCGACCGAGGTCATAGAGGAGCTCTCCCACGGCCGCCATCAAGGTGACGCCCCACGTCCACTCCGCACCCTGGCTTTGGGCGTGCCGGATTCCCTCCTGCGCGATCTCTAGCGCTTCGTGAACGTGGCCCGTCGACCAGAGGGCGTAGTTGAGGTTCAAGTACGCGCGGGCAACCTCGCCGCTTGCCCCCGCCTCTTCCGCGACCTCGAGCCCCCGTCGGAGGTTACCCAGGCCGTCATCCACCCTCCCCAGTCCAGCCTGCGCCACGCCGAGCGTGATCAACGCGCTCGCCTCCGCGGCAGGAGCGGATGATCGGTTCGCCAATGCGATCGCTTGCTCGGCCAATGGGACGGCTTCCGTAAGATTGGAGGCGAGCATGAGCGTGCGGGCCATGGCGGCACCGATTCGGGCGCGTTCCGCGTCCGCGGGCTGCGACTCGATGAGCCGCGCCGCCGAGCGGAGCTCGGACAGACCACCTTCGATCTGTCCGACCTGGACGAGGTAGTCCGCCAGCCGCTCTCGAAGCAGGGCCTGACGAAGGGGCTCTGATTGACCGTTCAGGTCAACCGCCCGACGACCGAGGCTCATCGCCTGCTCGGCGAGACCACCGTTCGAAGCTGCATCGGCCGCGATTGCCAGCAGAGCGACCCGGTCGATGCCCAACGAATCGGCGACGTCGGGGTGAAGCTCAATCAAGGCAAGCGCGCGTTCCATCTGGCCGAGAGCCTGCTGGAACGCATACAAGCGAATGGCTTCGCGTGCTGCGCTCACAAACGCGGGGATCGCCTCTGCAGGCTCGTGCGCCGAATCGAGGTGGTGGGCAATCTCGGCTGCGCGACCGGCCGCCGAACCACCGCGGCGGGCAGCGAGCAATTGAGCATATGCGAGGTGCATCCGGCGTCGATCCGCCGGCAACACGCGGGAGTAGACGGCCTCCTGCTGAAGAGCGTGGTGGAACTCGTAGCGCTCCCCGGTTGAGTCGACGTCCAGCACCCCTGCGTGGATAGCGCCACGCAGGCCGGACGACAACCGATCAGGCTGCAGGCCAGCCGCGTCCGACAGGAGATCGTGGTCGACAAGCCTGCCCGCGATGGCCGCCACCTCCACGACGGTGCGGGCGTCCTCGTCGAGCTGGCTGATCCGGCTCATCACGACGTCCTTGAGCGTTGCCGGAAGCGGTTCGTCGTCCCGCCCGGCCGCCCCGGCAAGGACTTCGATGAAGAATGGATTGCCGTCCGAACGTGCCAGCATGGCGTCCACGTCCACTCGCTCGACCGGGCGGCCGCGAAGGCTTTCCATCTGCTCGGCCACCTCGCTCCGATTGAACTGGCCGACGTTCACGCGCTCGACTCGTGCGTGCCGCCATAGGTCGCCAAGGAACGACGGCAAGCCGGCGCCCTCCTCGCCCGATCCCCTTCGGGCCGCGAGCACAAGGACAACGCGCGGCGAGCGAAGCGCGGCGACCAGGAACTGCACGAGCTCGCGCGTCGACGGGTCGGCCCACTGGAAGTCGTCGATCGTGAATACCAGGCCCCGCTCTTCCCCGATCCGCTCGAGGAGCGACAGCACCGATCCAAAAAGACGCCATTGCGCGGTATCGAGATCATCGAGGTCGACGGGCGATTCGAGGTCCGCAAGGCCAGGCAGTAATCTGCCGAGCGGCGACGGAGTCACCTGTGCAAGGCCCAGGAGCGCATCCTCGCCGATGTCGGCCACCAACCCGGCGAGCGCCTGGACGATCGGCCCGTACGGGTGGCCCCCACCTCCGACCTGAATGCAATCACCCGAAATGACCGTCCAACCACGCTCACGGGAGCGTCGCTCGAACTCGCGCAGCAGGCGCGACTTGCCAATGCCCGCTTCGCCAATGAGGACGAGCGTGATCGAGGCGTCGGCTTCGGCGCCACGCAGCGCATCGTCGAAGCGCTCGAGCTCCCGGGCTCGACCGACGAATGGAGCGGTTTTGGGCCGGAGCGTCACGCGCTCATTATCGCGACTTCACGTCACATGCCCGCCAAGGTGGAGCCTTGTCACCTCTGATTGCATCGACTCAGCACCGGCGAGGGCGTCTGGAGGTGATCGTCGGCAGAGGCCGCAGAGACCTTCGACAGATCGAGGGGTGTTCGCATGGGAGCCTGTAAGCGCGCCGAATCCTCGATAGATCGAGTGGGTGTGCGCGAGAAACTGCACGCCGATGCGCATCTCACGCTCGGTAGCCCTCGATAGATCGCGGGAAGCGCGCCTCGGCACCCATCCCGGTGGAAAACTCATCGAAATATCGAGACGCCCGATCCCGAGGGCCTCAGGCCGCGATGAGGATCCGCTCGAGTCCATCGAGGATGAGGTCCAATCCGAAGACGAAGTCGCCTTCGTCATCGGCCTCGCGTGGCTTGAGGTGCTGCTCCACGTGCTCGGCAAGGTGCGGCATCTCGCTGCGGGGCAGCTGTGCAAGGAACTCGGTGGCCAGTGCCTCCAGGTCGGTCCCGCCGTTGAGATCCATCCCCACCACCCACAGCGTGAATCCCATGATGTGGCTGTCGAGCGCGTGATAGGCGTGGTCGGTCATCTCCGCCGAGAAGCCGGCCCCGCGCAACGTCCCGAGCAGCGCATCGATCCAGCGCAGCCTGGCCTGGCTGACGCGCGACGGCGACAGCAGCAGGCCCGCCGCCCAGGGATGGGCCTGGAGGACCTCGTGCGCCGAGGTCGCGGTCCGGCGCACCGCCGCCTTCCACTCCGCGCCGGCGGGCGGCAGTTCCATCTCGGCGACCACCATGTCGACGATCCCGTCGAGGATCTCGTTCTTGTTGGCGACGTAGTAGTAGAGGGTCATCGCCTCCACGCCGAGCTCCTGGGCCAGCCTGCGCATGCTCAGTGAGCCGATCCCCGCTTCGTCGGCCAGGCCGATGGCAGCCTCCATCACCCGCTCGCGACTCATCGCCGGCCGCGGGCTGGTACGGGATGGCGTTCTGGCTGGCATGTTGACAATCTTACACCGTACGAGTAGCGTCTTACAGCGTACGAACGAACCACCACCAGAGAGGCCGATGACGATCGAGAACCCGAGCTCCGCCGAGTCCATGAAGGCGATCGTGTACCGCAGGTATGGGTCGCCCGACATCCTTCGGGTGGAGCACGTGCCGAAGCCGATCCCGGGCGCCGGCGACGTTCTCGTCCGGGTGCGTGCCGCCGCAGTGAATCCGCTCGACTGGCACGTGCTGCGCGGCAAGCCGTACATCGTCCGGACGACCTCGGGATGGCGCACCCCGAAGCGCAACATCCCCGGCATCGACGTTGCCGGAGTGGTCGAGGCGGTGGGCCGCGACGTGACGATGGTGCAACCAGGTGACGAGGTCTTCGGCGAGAAGACGCGGGCCTGCGCCGAGTATGTCTGCGGGCCGGAGCGGCTCTTCGTGCACGCTCCCGCCAATATGACCCCGTCGGAGGCTGCGGCCATCCCGGTTGCCGCCGTCACGGCCCTTCAGGCGCTCCGTGAGCACGGCGACATCAAGGGTGGTGAGCGAGTCCTCATCAACGGCGCCTCGGGCGGTGTCGGCACCTACGCCGTCCAGCTGGCGAAGCATTTCGGCGCGGAGGTCACCGGCGTCTGCAGCGCGGGGAACGTGGATCTGGTGCGGTCGCTCGGAGCGGACCACGTCATCGACTACACGACGACGAACTTCACGCGCGAGCGCCAGCGCTATGACCTCATCATCGACAACGCGGCCAACCACTCGCTGCTGGCCATGCGGCGGGTGCTCTCGCCGCGCGGCCGCCTGGTCGGGGTGGGTGCATCGAAGGGCGACTGGATCGGCCCGATCGCTCGCATGCTCTCGGCGCAACAGATCTCCCGCTTCGGTGATCGGCGGCTGGGCTCCATGCTGACCGACATCAAGCGCGACGATCTGCTGTTCATGAAGGAGCTCGCCGAGGCAGGGACCATTCGGTCGGTCATCGACCGCTGCTATCCCCTGGCCGAGACGGCCGATGCCATTCGGTACCTCGAGACGATGCGCGCTCGCGGCAAGGTGATCGTCACGGTCTGATCGGTGCGCAACGCCGCTCAGACGCGACCGCGCGGAACGGTCATCCAGTACGCCTTGTTGAACGCCACCTTGCCGAGGTGCCACAGCCGGTTCGGCGTGGGCGGCTTCGGCGGGTTGTCGTAGTCGAACTGGAGCAGGGTCCCCTTCCCGTCGCCGACCTCGAAGAAGCACATGACCTTGCCGGTGTACTCGGCGTGCTTCCCGTCAGGCTGACGATCCTGGATGGCGGCCGAGACGCGCTCAGCAACGATCGGAGCCTCGAAGTGCGCCGTTGAGCCGGCCTTGGAAAGCGGGAGGTCCGTGGCATCGCCCAGCGCGTGGATGTTCTCGCGCCCGCCGACCTCGAGGGTGTGCTTGTCGGTCGGGAGCCATCCGCCCGGCGCAGGGGCAAGTCCCGAGTCGATGAGGAACTGCGCACCGCGATGCGGCGGCACGAGGATCAGGAGGTCGTACGGCAGCTCCTCTCCTTCCAGGCTTTCGACGACCTTCCGCTCGCGATTGATCGTCTCGACGTTGAAGAAGGTGTGGAGCTCGATCCCCTTCTCGGCCAGGATCGGTGTCGCCATGTCGCTGACGGTCTCGATCGTGAAGGCGCGGCCGATGGGCGAGCAGAAGTGCAGCTCGCTCTTGTCGCGCAGGCCGCGATCGCGCAGCTCGGACTCGATGAGGAATGCAACCTCGAGTGGCGCGGGCGGGCATTTGTAGGGCATCCCGGCGATGCCGATGACGATCTTGCCGCCCTCGAACGCGTCGAGTGCCTCGCGGAGGCGCTGGGCAGCCTCCGGGCCATAGAAGTGATGCGCCTCCTCGGCGAAGTTGTCGATCAGCTCAGGGAGGATTCGAGCCCCCGGCGACAGAACGAGCTCGTCGTACGGCAGACGAGCTCCGCTGGCCAGCTCCACGAGCTGGGACGCCTCGTCGATGCGCGTCACCTCGCCAACTTCGAGCCGCACGCGCCGATCGAGAAGGCCTCGCTCGGGGCGAATCAGACCCTCGGGCTTCTGGTTGCCCATGGCGATGTACATGTAGCCGGGCTGGTAGACGTGCTCACCGGCGATGTCCACCACGGTGACGCTGACGTCGCCACGGTCGATCTCGCGCGAGAGCTTTCGGGACATGAGGTTGGCGGACAGGGTTCCCCCGACCCCGCCACCGACCACTACAACGTGCTTCATCAAGAGCCTCCTAGCGCTTCTGCTCGACCACGATCTCGTCGTAGCCGTCGCGTTGGGTGACGCCGATGAGCCGATGGCCCGCCTTTTCCACCCACTTGGGAATATCGATTCGGGATCCGTTGTCCGAGGACTGCACGGCGATGACGTCGCCGGCCGAGCCTTCACGGATCGCACGGATGAGCTCCATGAGCGGCCCCGGGCAGTAGCTGCCGCGGGCGTCGATCGTGCGCGTGAATGCCTGGGTATCGGTCTGAATCATGATCTCGTCCTTTCAGATGAAGATGGCCGGCGTGCCGCTGGCGATCAGCTGGAGCACGGTGGCAGCGCCGACGGGCTCTTCCAGCCCATCGATCAGGTCGTCGCGGGAGAAGCCGAGCAGGTCCATGCTCATCTGGCAGGGCAGGAGCTTCACGCCCATCGCCTGGGCCGCGGTGAGCAGCTCGCCGGGCGACGCGACGCCGTACTGGCGCGCGAGTCGCTTCATCATCCAGGGGCCCATGCCCATGAAGTTCATGCGGCTGAGCTTCAGGTGGTCGATGCCCGGTCGGTTCATGATCGAAAGCGCCCGCTGCATCCAGTTGGTGCCGGTGATCCGCTTCTCGGGCCGTACGAGCGGGAAGAAGCCCCAGAAGGTGAAGAAGATCGAGACCTCCATCCCGGAGGCGGCCGCAGTGGACGCCATGATGGTGGTTGCCCAGGTCTTCTCGAGGTCACCGCTCTCGGCGATGATCACCAGCGAGTTGGTCTTGGCCGGGTGCTCGCTCAGGAGGGTCGCGGCGGCCTCAGCTTCCGCGTCGGGCGGAGTTTCGGCGTTGCGAGTGATGTCTGGGTCACGGGTGGTGACTGTCATCGTGGGTGCCTCACTTCTTGCGCAGGACGAAGCGGAAGACGCCGTCCTGCGCGTCGGATTCGATGAGCTCGTTCCCGGTGACCTTCGACCAGGCGTCGAAGTCCTTGACCGATCCGGGATCGGTCGCGAGCACCTCCAGGACGTCGCCAGAGGCGAGCGTCTTGATGGCGATGGCGGTCTTCACGATCGGCATCGGGCACGAGAGGTTTCGCGCGTCCAGTGATTGCGAAATGGCAATGGTCATGTCGTAACTCCTTAGATGAACAGCACCTGGCCCTCGGACGCGGCCAGCCAGAAGGCGGTCACGCCCTCGACGCCATCGACCATCGGGTCGAGGTCGTCGGGACCCAGGTTGAGAAGATCCATCGAGAGGGAGCAGGCCTGGATATCGACAGCGCCGATCTCCTTCGCCTGCGCCAGCGTGTCGCGCCAGCTGGCCTGTCCGGCGGCAGCGAGCGCTTCGACCGCGGCAAGACCCTCGGGTCCGGCCTCGGGCGCAAGGAGTCGTTCACGCGACGCGCCGTTGGCACGAAACGCGTCAAGGCCCCAGTACTGGAGAAAGATGTGGACCGGCCGTCCGACCGCCGCCGCGCCCGCGGTCAGGACCGCGGCTGCCTGCAGCTTGTCGTCGGTGCCGGAGAAGAGTGAGATGGCAAGCGGTTCGTCCATGGGAGCTACCTCTGTGTGGTCGTCGAGTGGGGCGCGGCAAGCGGGACGGATCCGGTCGTCCGGGTGGCATCGGCCAGACGGGCAACCCGACGCTCGATCACCCCGCGCATCAGGCCGCAGGCCCGAACGATGTCCGGGTCGATGAGCCGATAGCGGATCTCGCGGCCCCGCCGCTCCCCCTCGACGATGCCGGTCGAACGCATGAGCGCCAGGTGCTGGCTGAGGTTCGGCTGGGCAATCGCCATGCGGTCGGCGAGCGTTCCGACGTCGCATGGACCCTGGGCCAGCCAGTGGATGATCTCGAGCCGCCGCGCGTTGCTGAGCGCTCGAAGCACATCCGCCTGGATCTCGTAGATGTCGTCCATGGCGACACCATCTCGCACATGCGCAGATGCGCATCAGTGCCGAGCGGCCCGTCAGGCATGTGCCGGAGGTCCCGTTTGGCCATGCCGCGCGGTGGCGCGAGCGGCTCATCCCGTCGATCTATCGAAGGGAATGCGCCTGTGGTCCTCGGCGCGCGTCAAATCCTCGATAGATCGAGTGCGTGTGGGCATGAGCGCGCGCGCCAGGGTACGTCTCACGCTCTCGCGCGCTCGATAGATCGCGGGATCGACGCGTCAATCGGCCCTCATGTGAACGACGCCTCGATATATCGAGGGACGCGCCCTGTGCAGGGCCTTGACCCGACGGCGCACGATACCGATGGCAGGCCGACGCGTCGCGCCGACCCCGCTGTAGCGGAGGACACCGCAAGATGGGCGACAAGGGACCGGGATCCAAGAGCAAGGACAAGAAGCAGAAAAAGAAGAAGGCCTCGGCACCGAAGTAGTCGGCGCCCGATCAGTGGAGCCGATTCGCTTCCGGGCGCTGCTCCGCTACTGGAATCCGGAGAAGGACAGCGGCCTGGCGGTGGCCGACATCGAGAGCGAGCACATCGCGGCGATCGGTGGCCTGAAGCAGCAGAGGGTGCGCGGCACCATCGGCGGCGCCGACTTCGCCTCGAATGTCATGCCCGCCGGCCGCGGGCGTCTCGCGTTGAGCGTCAGCAAGGCCATGAGGAAAGCGGCGGGCGTCGGCATGGGCGAGATCATCGACATCGAGATCACGTCGGTCGGGCGCGAGTAGGGCCTTCGTCGCCGATGATCCACGACCATGACGAAAAATCGATGCGCGACGACGCGTTCGCGCACCACGTCTGAGCCACGCTCCGCCAGTTCGACGCCTGTGACGCGCTCACTCTCGGTCATCACGGTCTGAGTGTCGGGCGCACAGAATATCCCGGCCGCGATACGGTGATCGCGACCGGGATCGTCGGAGGGAACGCGCTACGGGCGACCGCTCATCTGCAGGATGCGCTGCCGCTCCCACTCGCGCTCTGCCGCCAGAAGCGCTGGGCTCGGGGATCTGGGGTTCGCCCCGGGTCCCGGGTCGCCGAAGAGGTTCGGCGTGCCTGCTACCAGCATCGCGCTGATGATGACGACCGTCATCAGTGCAGCGGCCAGGAGAACGATCACGGTCTGCGGAATTGCGCGAACCGTCTTGGGTACCTGAGTCATCTCTCGCTCCTTTCAGTCGCCGGATCCTCCGGGCGATCTCGGAGTCGAGCATCGGCGAGCTGGACGACAAGCGAAATTCCGCGCGACCCTATGGTTTCGGGGCGTCCTCCCGGTCCGAATCCCGCAGATGACCTGGCGAATCCCGGGGCGCCGCCTCTCGTTGACAACTGCAGTTGTGGTTCGCACTAGCAAGCCGCGGAGCCGATGAACCCGCAGAGCTGAGCGTGGATTCCTGGCCGGATCACCGCGGCGGCCGGCTAATGTCGCTCTCAGCGGTCATATGTCAGAACGGTGCCACCGAGCCTTGCGGCCCGGGCCGAGACCGTATGATCCGGACATCGACGAGCAGCTTCAGACCCAGGTCCGCGAGCTGGCCGAGGAACTCGGGATCCCCGGTGTGGCCGTCGGCGTCTTCCACGACGAGCAGGAGCGCTTCGCCTTCCACGGCGTGACGAGCGTCGAGAATCCGCTTCCCGTCGACGGCTCGACGCTGTTCCAGTTCGGCTCCACGGGGAAGACGTTCACCGCGGTTGCGCTCCTGAGACTGGTCGACGCCGGCAAGGTCGATCTCCACGCTCCGGTACGCACCTACGTTCCGGAGCTCGTGCTTCGTGATCCGGAAGTGGCCGAGGCCGTCACCGTGCTCCAGCTGCTCAACCACACCGCGGGTTGGGACGGAGATGACTTCACCGATACCGGCGACGGGGATGATGCGCTGGCCCGGTACGTCACGCACATGACTGAGCTTCGGCAGCTGACGCCGCCCGGCTTTGTCGTGTCGTACAACAACGCGTCGCTCGCCCTCGCCGGCCGCGTGATCGAGAAGGTCAGCGGCATGCCGTATGAAACCGCGCTCCGCGAGCTTGTTCTCGATCCCGTCGGACTGCACATGACGATGTTCATGCCGAACGACGTCATGACGCGACGCTTCGTCGTCGGCCACCGTTGCGAGCCGGACGGCACAGTCCGGGTTCTGCGCCCGTGGGCCATGGCTCGCAGCGGGAACCCGATGGGCGGCATGTCGGCGACTGCATCGGACCAGATCCGATGGGCGCGCTTCCACCTCGATGGCGGCAAAGCGGCCGATGGAGCCCAGGTTGTTCCCCGGCGGCTCATTGAGCGGATGCAGCAACCCACGGCCGAGTCACACGGTTCGGACCTGAGCGACGCCGTCGGCATCTCGTGGCTTCTGTCGGATATCGGCGGTGAGCGAATCGTCGCCCATGGCGGATCGACGCTTGGCCAGTATTCGGGCTTTGCGATGGCCCCGGACCGTCGATTCGCGATCATCTCGATGACGAACGCCGAGCCGAACGGCCCGCTGTTCAATCGGCGCATGCGCCGATGGGCGCTCGCCCACTACCTGGGCATTCAGGACGCCGATCCAATCGGCGAGCCTCGCTCCGCGGAGGAGCTCGCGGAATACGAGGGCACCTTCGCGACGGTCTCGACCATCGATGCGATTCGGGTGAATGACGACCACCTGCTGCTGGAGTCGACCTCGACGCCCGAGGTCATCGCCCAACTCGGCGAGGACGTCGACGTGCACGAGGATCCGATCCCCCTGTGGATGCTCGCCGGCCCGGGCGACCGCTTTGTCGTCCACTCCGGTCCGTACGCCGGCGCGCGCGGCTACTTCATCCGGGACGAGTCGGGGCGGGTCATCGGCATCCACGATCACGGGCGATTCGCGCCGCGCCGCTAGGCGTCCCGAGCCGCGGTGATGGCGGCGATCATCGCGTCCGTCAGGCGACGGATCCCATCGGCCTCCGGCCACAGTCCGTAGCCACCTGACCGATACAGGTCGCGGGCACGCTCGAGCAACGGCCGATCCTGCGCCGGCAGTCGCGCGAGCGCCCAGTCGGCGGCTTCGTCCTTCGATCGAATCCTGCCCGTGACGAGGGTCGTCCAGATTCGGGCGAGCGTCAGGAGCACGTTCCGAGTGTCGTCCGCGAGGTCGGCGAGGAGGCCGGGAATGCCTTCGACCATCGCGCGCTCCAGGTCGTCGGCAGGGACGGGATCGAAGAGCTCCGCCGGCGCGCGGCCGATGAGAGCACGACCCGAGATGCGAGCATCGGTGAGCAGGATGGCGATGTCCGGATTCTCGGGGCCCCTGAGCTCGATATTGCCGGCGAGGAAGTCCTCCCGCAGCCACTCCCCGTACTGGAGCTCCATGTGCGGTGGATAGCGCCATGGCCGCACCTCGGAGATCGCAACGATCGTGAGCTCCAGCGGTCGCCACCCGGGCGGACGCGTCGTCCGACCCGAGATCGGCAGCAGCCCCGCCACGATCCGTCGCTTCTCGTCATCGGCCAGGCGGCGCGCGGTCACGGCCAGGAGGTCGAGGTCGCTGTCCGGGCGCACGCGGCCGGTGGCGGCAGACCCGTAGAGGACGAGATCGGTGATGACGTGAGGCGGGGTCGCACGCTGGAGGACGTCGATGGCCGCGTCGGCCTGGTCTCGCAGCGGATCATCGGACATGGTGCGTCCTCCCGGGAACGAGGTCGCGCGGCTCGAACGGGAATTCGTGACCGGCAAGCTGTCGCAATGGTGGCCCACAGTCCGGGCATGGATCAGCCGCCCCACCTTATCAGCGTCAACACCCGCCTGACCTCGACCGAGCTGGGCCTTGACGTCGACCTACGGCTCCGTCAGCTCGACGGTCGGTGGCTGGCAGTCGCCGACTTCGGAGGCGAGCCCGAGGTCGGGATCGGTGCCACGCCACGAATCGCGCTCACGGCTGCCCTTGCCACGCTCGGCGAGCGCGCCGTGACCGCATTCATGGCGGATCCGCAGCTGCTCGGCCTCAGCGCGGAGATCCGCCGCAGCGCCTAGCGGCGCCTCAATCCTGCTTCGGCAAAGCTTCGGCCGCGCCGACAGCACCTGCCCGCCCTTCGAGCGCCGGTCCCAGCTCGCGCCTGCCCCCGATCTCGAGCGCTCGATAGACCGCGCTGAGATGTGCCTCGACGGTGTGCACACTCATGAACAATCGGTCGCCGATCTGCCGATTCGTCAGCCCATCCACCGCGAGCTCAGCGACCTGGTGCTGTGTCGGCGTCAGTCCACCAACCTCGTCTCTGCCCGCGCCGATCCTCTGCAGCTGGTCGCGCGCGTGCGCCGCCCACAGGACCGAGCCAAGCTCGCCGAACAGTCCGCTCGGCCTGCTCGAGGGCCGCCCTGGCGATGCTCCGCCGGCGCGCGCGGCGATGAATCTCGCCGGCCAGCAGTGCGGTGCGCGCCAGGCCCCATCGGTTGCCGGATGCATCGAAGGCCGCCTGGGCCGATGCAAGCAGCTCGGCCGCGGCATCAACGTTGCCGGCCGCCGCCTCCAGGAGTGCCCGGGCGCGGACCACGTGGCGCATCTGGGTAGCCGATCGTCGCATCGGCGCACGGCGGGTCCATTCCTGCAACAGGGCTCTCGCCTCGTCGAGCCGCCCCACGCCGATGAGGGCCTCGGCATACACCGCCCCGTGCCACACGACCCATGGGCTGCCACGCATGGTCGGCAGCGTCCCGAACGGCTCGAGAACCTCGAGCGCCCGGGCCGCATCCCGGCGGGACAGCTCGAGCAACGCAAGCTCGATCCGGACACCGGGCTCCCCGACATTCCAGCCGGTCCTTGCGATGAGGTCGAGGCAACCGCGACCAACTTCCCACGCTTCGTCGGGCCGGCCGAGGCGCGCGAGCATGAGCGTCCGATACAGGAGAACATGCGCCAAGCCGGTCGCCTGACCGGTAGCTCTGGCCAGCCGCTCCGCGCGCTCGAGCCGATCAACGGCGACATCGGGCCTGCCTTCGGCAAGATCCGCACGAACGAGATTGCCGAGCAGGAACGGGATGCTCGAGTAATCGCCGTTGCGCTCGGCTCGGTCGAGCAGGGCCTGTTCCAGCTCGCGAAAGCCGGCGACATCCCCCTCGCGCCAGCGCAGACCGGCGAAGTCAAACGTCGGATGGTCCATGGCTCGCAGGTGGCTGGTCCACGGCTCCAGCTCGGCCGCCCGATTCTCGATGCCGGCCGGAATCCCGGCGCCGGTGAGATAGCGCCACGTGGCGTATGGACCGATCGTCCGGGCCAGCATCGCGGGATCGCCGAGAGCCTCGGCAATGCGCATGGCCTCGGTCACGTGCTTGGCCCCGGCCGTCCAGCGGCGCGTGGTGATGTGGGCAACACCTCCGAGTTGAAGTCGGATCTCGATCTCCAGGTGTGGGCTGCCGCCAGCCAGGGTCAGCGCCTCATCCAGCAGGTGCTCGGCCGCGAGCCAATCGCCGGTGAGGAGCCGAACCTCCGCGAGACGCAGGAGGATCTCGGCCCGGGCCTCGCCCGCCGGCGCCATGGCAAGCGCCTCCTCCAGCCGCTCCCCGGCTCGCGTGAGGTCGCCGGCCGGCACGTGGTAGCGAGCGACAACCTGGAGACGCCGCGCGCGAACCTCGGGCACCGGCGTGAGCGACAGCGCCTGCTCGGCGAAATCGGCCGCTGCGTCGGGTGCCCCTCGGGCGTAGGCCCGTTCGGCCGCAACCTCGAGCTCGGCGGCGACCGCCTCGTCGGGGCCATCGGCTGCCAGGGCGACGTGTCGCGCGCGCTCCTCGGGCTCGGACACGAGGCCGGCGAGTCGCCGATGGAGCTCACGTCGTCGCGTATCACCCAGCCCGGCGTACAGCTCGGCGGCGAGCAGCGGATGGGTGAACCGGATGGCGTCGCCCTCCAATTGGACGACGCGTGCCGCAACCGCCTCCTGCAGGCCCGCATCGGTTTCGGAGGTACCCATCAGGGCGGAGAGCAGCTGCCTGGTCGGACGCGACAGCGCCGATGCGATCTCGACGACATCCGATGCGACGGCCGAGAGCTCATCGAGCCGATCCCGGAGGAGCTCGGAGAGCGAGTCGGGCACCGGGAGGAGGTCGCCTTCGAGGCGAAGGTCACCTCGACGCTGCAGCGCTCGCCCGATCTCGACCGCGTAGAACGGATTGCCGCCGGATGTTCGATGCACCCGCGCGGCCGTGCTTGGCGGCAGCTCGAGGTCGAGGACCGATGCGAGCAGGCGTTCGGTAGCGGCCTTGGTGAGTGGGGCCACTCGGAGTTCGTTCACTCGCTCGGCGGGCATGGCCGACACGATGTGTGCCTCAATCTTGCCGCCGACGGTTCGCTCTGCCACCAGCACGCCGATTCGCTCGTGCTCGAGCCGCCTAAGCGCGAACTCGAGGACCGACGCGGTCGACTCGTCGAGCCACGGGGCATCGTCGATCGCAAGGATGAGCGGCTTGCGCTCAGCTGCGCCGCGGAGCAGCGTCAACACGGCAAGCGAGATCGCAAGCGGCTCCGGGATGGAGTCCTCCGCTGCGGACCTCAGGAAGGCGACATCGAGCGCAGCTCGCTGTGGGGCTGGCATGTCGAGCGCGACCTCGTCGACGAGGTCGCCGAACAGGTCGTTCAGGCCGGCGAAGGGGAGCCGACCCTCCGCCTGGGTCGGCCGCGTCGTGACAACGCGGAACCCCATCCCATCGGCGTCCGCGATGGCCGCGCTCCACAGCGTGCTCTTGCCGATCCCCGCCTCGCCGTGCAGGTGGAGTGCGCCCGCACGCTCCCCGACATCCTCAAGGAACCGGCGGACCAGGCTCAACTCGCGCTCGCGACCTACGATCGGCGGCACAGGTGGTGCTTCCCATTGCTCGGAGGCCACGGATGATACGGCTCGGCTTGGGTCGTTGAGCACCCTCAACGTGCTGCGCGTGGCCAACGGGATGGCTACACCCCAGCGCGCCACTCCCGCCCGGTGGGACTAGCGGCCACTCTCTGGCCGATCCTCCCGCGTGTGGATGGCAATCGGCCAACATGAAGGCACGATCCGTCCCGCAGCCTGGCTGTTGCTGTCAAGTGGTGACCAGATCGGCCACTTCCTGGCCGATACTCCCCGGACCGGACCAGCGGCCAGCTAGAGCGGCTCCTGGTGGTGGACCGTACCTCAGGCGGCGGCCTACGTCGCCCCGGGCGCCCCTTGATCGGGACGGCGCTCGGCGAGCCTCGCGACTAACTCGTTCAGAGCCGCCTGGGGATCGCCCGCCGTGGCGTCGAGCGAGGTTCCATCCGCGTTCACCGCCACGGCGCGCCACTGATCGCCACGCTCTCCGGGGGCAAGGCCGGTCGACGTGCACCGGACGCCGTCGAGGCTCCATCCGGGTGGCAGCCGGTCGGCGGCCGCGTTCCAGGCGCGGACGGCATCCTCGGTGTCATTGCTCATCGTCACAGCTCATCCTCGTGTCACCACTTCGCCCCTCCCCGTATCCTGGACCTTCTACCGCACTCGAATGTCAAGCGGCGTATCGTGGATGCGTGCGAATTGGAGAACTGTCACGCCGAAGCGGGGTCCCGGCCACCGCCCTTCGCTACTACGAGCAGCGCGGCCTGCTCATGCCACCCGAACGGACGGAGTCCGGCTATCGGTCATACGGTGCCGATGCGGTGGATCGGCTCGGCTTCATCCGTGCCGCGCAGGCGGTTGGCCTGACCCTCGCCGAGGTCGCCCAGGTGATCACCGTCCGCGACGCGGGGGGCGCGCCGTGCCGGGTCGTGACCGAGCTCATCGAGCGTCGCCACGCGGATGTGAAGGCGCGAATCGCCGAACTGCGGCGCCTTGAAGGCGAGCTCGCGCGACTTGGGAAGCGCGCGCAGCGCCTGGAACCACGTGACTGCGATCCGTCGGGGATCTGCCACGTCATTCCTGCCGCATCGTAATGCGTGTTGACTGGCGCGAATACCGTATTCGGGGTCTGACCTACCGGCTTCCGAAGGAGGATTCATGACCGGACCAAACGAGCGGCCCTATGTTCTGCGTCCCGGCGAGGGTCGCGCCATCGACCTGGGCAACTTCGCCATGTCGCTCAAGTCCGCCGCCGATGACACGGACGGAGCCTTCACGCTGCTTGAAGCCGATGAGCCTCCCGGCTTCGGTCCCCCGATGCACATCCACCATGACTGCGCCGAGGCGTTCTACGTGCTCGCCGGCGAGTACATCATCTTCATCGGCGACGAGGAGTACGTCTGCCCGGCAGGCAGCTTCATCTACATCCCGCAGGGCACCCGCATGGCTTCCGGGTGGGGTCCGTCCAGAGCCGGAAGCTCAACCTCTACGCGCCAGGTGCGATGACTGGATACTTCGATGAGCTGAGCGACGCCATCGCCGATGGGGAGACTGATGAGGCGGCACTCGCCGCGATCGCCGAACGCCACAGCCTCGAGATCATCGGCCCGGTGCCGGAGGGCTATCTCTAGACTCGCTTCGACGCATGACGTAGGCGGCAGTGAGCGCATCGGCCGAGGACTGAGGCCCGACAAGCGGGGACGATGCCAACAAGCGATGGCGACCGAGGTGTCCGCCGCCTGATCGTCACCCGCATCCCGATCCTTCTCGGGGCCGGCAAGCCCCTGTTCGGCGAGTTGCCTGGCGACATTCGCCTGCGCCACGTTCGGACCAGCGACTTCGCAACCGGCCTGGTGCAGAGCGAATACGAGGTGGTCGGCGAACCGGCCTGACAGAGCAAACCGCGAAATCAGCGGCGCTCCGCAATCTGGAGCACCGGCCCCTGGCCCATGATGAGTCGCATCGGCTTCCGTGGCTCCAGGCCCGCGTCCTTCTGCCACGACGAGACTGCCGTGGTCATCCTGGAGCCGATCGAGGGAGGCGACGCTGACGGAGGTTCGGTGATACGGTCCGGAGCCGCGTGGACCCTCTGCCGTGGGTGGGACTAACGGCCACGTTCTGGCCGATTCTCCCATCTCCGGGCCACGGTTGGCCAAGATGAGCCGATTTGCGCCCGTCAGCCTGGCTATCGCGCTCACCGGCGGAACAATTCGGCCAAGTCCTGGCCGATACTCCCCACAGGCACCCAAATGCGCCCGCGGCGAGTTCAGGGGCCGTCCAGGGTTCGGACGACGACCAGCTGATCTGCGGCCGACTCGGCGCCCCACACCTCGCCCGAACGTCCGAGCAGCTGGCGGACCTCGGCCGGCTGGCTATCTGCCGGGAAGCTGGTGAAGGTCTCGGTGTTCGGGTCGAATCGCACGATGGCGTTGCCGCCGAAGTCGGTGAGCCACACGGTATCGGTGTCATCGACGAATACCGCGTAGGCATGTGGATCGTCACCAGGGAGCGGCCACTCCCGCCAGGCATCGGTCTCGGGGTCGTATCGGGCCAGCTGTCCCGCGTTCCACTCGCTGACCCAGAGCACCCCGCTGCTGTCCGACCAGGCGCGCCGGAGACCCGCGTCGGCCGTCGGCGGGTCGATGACGCGCACCTCGCCCGTGCCTCGATCGACCGCGGCGAGGTAGCTGCCGGCGAGCGAGCTGTAGTAGACCTCACCGTCGGGCGTGGCCGTGATCCCGTAGGGACCTGGGCCACGGGGCGCGGCAAAGACCTCGAGAGATCGGGTGGCAGGGTCGAGTCGCCCGTACCAGCCGGCCTGGCCGGTGAACCACAGCACGCCATCGGCGTCGAATGCTCCGGTGTTGAGGTTCGCGTTCGGGGCGGACGCCGGAAGCGGGAACACGTCGACCGCATTCGACTCCGGATCAACGCGCACGATTGCGTTCTGACCGCCGTCGGTGACCCACGGCGCTCCGTCCGGGCCGACGATCACCCCATGCGGTGCCGATCCCGACCCCAGTGCAGTTTCGCGGACCTCGCCCGTCTCCGGATCGAGCCACCCCAGCTTGCCGCTGCCCTGGGCCGTGTACCAGACGCCGCCGTCGTTGGCCGGCGCCACGTCGTGCGGCCGCGAGCCGGCCGGCACGGGATACGTCTCGACGACGTAGGTGGGCTCGGCCTCGGGAGTCGGGGCTGTAGTCGCCGACGGCTCAGCCGATGACGGTCGAGTCGTTGCCGACGGGGACCCGGCCGTGGCGGTGACGGTCGGATCGGGCGCAGCTGCGCAGCCGCCGATGAAGAGGAAGAGGAGACCCACCGTGGCGGCCTGCGCGCCCCGATCGATTGTCATTGACCGATTGTCCACCTGCGTCTCAACCCTACGCGCCAGTGACCACGTCAGCGGCTGAGCCTTGTCCCAAAGCGAATGAGGTTTCCATCCGAATCACGAACGGATCCCTCGCGCATGCCCCACTCCATGTCCCGTGGCTCCACGACGTCGACCACCCCGGCCATGCGCCACTCGATGGCCAGTGCGTCGGGATCGTCGACGTGGAGGAAGATGGATCCGCCGCCGACTACCCCAGCACCGCCGGACGACTGCCCGAGATGGATGGTCACGTGGTCGCGATGAGCGAATGCGTACCGCTCGTCGTGGTTGGTGATGCGGAATCCAAGTCGCTGGTAGTGGGCAACGGACGATCCCAGGTCGGAGACCATGAAGATCGGCTCGACGCTCTCGACGTGTGTCACCCAGCGATTGTATGGACTGCGGCGGGCGTTACGACGCCGAAGCGAATGTCGACGGTGAACCCGAGCAGCGGGAACACGACCAGCCAGGCGACCGCCGGCACGAGGAACACGAGAATTCGAGCGACACCGCGGTCGATCGGCGAGGCGTGCGCGGCGGCCCGCTCCGAGAACGCGGCAAGCACGACGACCACGATGGCAATGATCCCGCCGATGATTGCGCCGAAGAAGAGCATCGCGATCACCCCGATGGCTGCGATGAACGCGGTGGCCAGATCGTCTCCGCGACCCGAGGTCTCTCCGCGTTCACGGCGTGCCTGGCCCGATCCGAGCACCATCCCGACGCCGATGGCAAACGGCCAGGCGAGGGCGGTGAATGGGCTCACCACGGCGATCGCCAGCGCGATGATCAGGTGGACGACGTAGCGGAGCGGCGCGAACGCCGGGATGGGTGCATCTGAAGCCACGGGTGCAGTCATGGCGCGAGTCTACTCGGGAGCGCGAACGGACCGCGACGGCCAACTGTCGCGAGCATCGGCGGCCGTTCGGCGTAGCTCGCGTCCTCGCCGAATACCATGGACCGCAGACGCACAATCGCCTGTCAGGGTTCCGCGCAGGAGGTTGCCGCCGAGGGTGACGCTCGCGTCCAGCACCGCGGCTCGGTGCGTCAGGTCTTCTTGGGCTTCAGCCCAGCGGCGTACTCGCAGCTCCGGTCAAACCAGGGGGAGAGCGCGTCCAGCTGATCGAGGAGCGCCGCCGGAACCGCGACGTACTCCTTCATGATCGCGCCGTGCTGCTCGACGGGCCGAGTCGCGTACGTCTCCAGGAACGCCTCGCGATCTCCGGGCGACAGCCGCAGCGCCAGCACACCATCGGGCGTGAGGAAGCTGAACATGTGGCCGTTGAGCGACGTGTAGGGCATCGTCGCGCCCTTGCGCTCGAGCTCCGGATGCGTCGCCACGAGCGCATCGTATGCCTGGAGCACCACCTCGCTGATCACGTCGCCAAGCCTACTACCGGCGCTCCGCTATCAGACGGCGGGTTCGGCCGCCAGCGGTTGATCGGAGGGTGCGTCGAGCGAGGCCGCGCGCTCGTTGGCTCGACGCTGGATCCGTCTGACGACCAGGATCGCCAGCACGGCTCCGACTGCTTGCGCGAGATCGATGACGAGACTCGCGGTGAACCACGATGAGAGCTCTTCGAGGTTGGTCGGTTCGGGGAGCCGCACGAAGATGAATGCGGCAATGGAGCCGCCGATCCAGAACAACCACCACACGACCACGAGCCGCGAGTCAACCGGCTTCTCGGCCGCCATTCGGTAGTCCAGTTCCTGGACGACCTGGTAGGGCTTCCAGAAGTTCGCGATCGGCACGAACCACCAGCCGATCGCCCAACGCGGGGTGAACTCCGGCGTGCCGCCGCCGAGCGACGGCGTGTTGTCGACCGACCGACTCAGCCACGCGAGGAACGCGATCGCGGCAATGACCCCGGCCGCGAGGTAACCAATGCCGATGCCCACGGACGTCGCATCGAATGCCTCCGCCTCGCCAACCGCCAGCATCCCGGATTCGGCTCGCTCGATCAAGGCGAACCCGGTCATGGTGTGAGCGACCCCGATCAACGCCGCGGCCACGACCAGGCCGAGTGCGCCGATTGCCACCATCGACCGGGTTCCTCGCGCTGCGATAGCGCCCCGAAAAGCCTCGTGGTTGATCCACCTGAGTCCCTCCTATCGCCGGCCCGGGCGATTCTCGCCACTCGCGGCATCGGCAGCCTAACCAAACCGTGGGACCGACGTCCGAGCAATAGGAAGGACGGGGTAGGTCGCCTGCCCCTGTGCAGAATCCCGTTGTGCGGGACGGTCCCCATCGCGATACTCCGCCCAAGATGGACTGGCGCGATCTGCTCCCCGGAATCATTGGCTCCTTCGTCGGCGTGATGGGGTGGCTGCTGGTTGGCCTCTACATCCAGCGCCGCCAGTTCATGCGACAGGCGCGCAACGCGGCCAAGGCGGTCTACTTCGAGCTCGACGTGAATCGCACGACGATCTCTGTCGGGCGCGACCATGGCTTGCTCGCGGATCTCGACCGCTCGTCGTTCGAGCGCCTGCTGCCCGAGCTCGCCACGCTCATGCCTGCCGGAGATCTGCGCGCCGTGGTCGATGCCTACATGACGCACGCCGGGTACCGGCAGCTGTCGGCGCAGGACAGACCTGCCGGCGGACGTGCGCCGCCAGGCGCTCGGCAGGTATCTCGAGGTCCATGAGCGGAGCCTTGCGACGCTGCGCCGCTCGGCCTTCTCCACGGCCGAGGTGAAGGCCATCGATGCCCCCGTGCCGGCCGCGGCCGTGGGTCAAGTCGGCGATAGGGTGAAGGGGGCAAAGCCGTGAGCGAATCCGTGATCGAGTCGGTCATCAGCGCCCTGGCCGATGCCATCGGGCGCCAGGACTGGGATCGCCTGAACGATGCCTTCCTGGACGATGCGGTTTTCGAGTACCCGCAATCCGGCGAAGTGTTCCGTGGCCTCGCTCAGATCCGGGCGCAGTTCGAGAACTACCCCGACATGGATCCGGGCGCGTCGCAGCTGGCGGAGGTCATCAGCGACGAGGCCTACGCGCTCACGCCGTCATACACCGTGATTCGCGTCGAGGGCACGGGGACGCGGGGCACCGCGGTCATCCGGGCGGTCTACCCGGACGGCACCCAGTGGTGGGTGCTCAATATCTTCGAGGTTCGCGACGGACGGATCAGCCGCTCCCGCGCCTATTTCGCTCAAGACTTCCCCGCCCCCGACTGGCGAGCCCCCTACCGCGAGTCGCCCTGATGGCAGCGGTTGTGCAGGGGCGGAGGCCATGGCTTCCTATTCGGTGAACACGCGGGCCGTCGACGCGCGCAAAGGAGCGCATCGACGCCCGACAGTACGTCCTCGACAGCACCTGGGGCGACGTTCAGCCCGATGCCGACGCCGAGAATCGCTACCTGGAGTCACACGCCTGGGACGACTACGCCGACTGGCACCTCGGCCTGACCGATGACGCCACGGACGAGACGAAGGGCCGATACGCATTCGTGATGGGCGACTTTCGACGGATCCACCGCAGCGGCATCATCGCCTGCCACTACCGCGCCGCCGAGTGGCGGCACAAGGCGGTCGAGCTGGCCGCCCACGAGCTCCTGCAGTACCTGGATCGCGCCGCCGGCATCGGCTGAACCAGGGGCTTCGGGTCCTGCCAAATGCTCTCCAGGTTCGCATTAGCGAGCTGCGGGGACCTCGTACGCCTTCACCGGAGCGTGGACCCGAGCCGACTTGACCCTCACGGCCGGCCCATGCGAACCATGCGAGCACTTGACAAGTCGCGGGTCCTGGAGATGGCCTATCGCCTATCGGAGTCATGCGAACTCCCGTCGATCGAGGGTAGCCTGTGGGCATGACGGACCAACTGCGCGTCCTCCTCGAGATCGGCCCCAAGGGCAAGAGAGTCGTGGCCTCCGCCATGGACTGGCCAGGACTCGAACGCTGGGGCCGGACCGAGGACGAGGCCGTCGAGAAGCTGCTCGCATATCGTGCCGCGCTATGCGCCGGTCGCTGAGCGGGCCGGCCTCCGTTCCGAGTTCGAGCGAGGCGCCGTTCCGCACATCGTGGAGCGCACCCCGGGCAATACGTCGACCGACTGGTGGGGCATCGCCCACGTGCCGTCCGTCATCGAAGCGGAGCCACTCGCCGATGACGAGCTCGAGCGGCGGATCGGGCTCATGCAGGCGGCATGGGAGCACTTCGACGACGTGTCGGGAGCGACGCCGCACCGCTGAGCAGGGGCCCACGAGGCGGCGGGCGTGAGCGGGACCAGATCGTCCGCCACGTCTACGCCTCGGAACGCCATAACTTCTGGCGCAAAGTGGCCATCCGCGAAGATGATGAGGTCCGCCTCACGCCGGAGGAGCTAGCCGGCGCTCCGCGAGCGCTACGTGGCAGCGATCCGCGAGTACCACGCCGAGAACCGGCCGGCGCGCAAGTGGCCGCTGCGCTTCCTCATCCGTCGCACCGCCCAACACGCCATGGACCATGCGTGGGAGCTGGCCGACCGCGACCCCAGCCGGGCAGGGGCTGGCATCGACGGCCCCTAAGTGCGTCGCCGCGTGTCTTGCCAAATGCTCGCGTCATTCGCATTAGCGAGCTCCTGACGGCCGATCGGCTGCTCCGTGAGCGTGGAGGTGACGGCCACATCGGCTCACTGCCGGCTAATGCGAACCACGGCGGCATATGACCAGTCGCGAGGGTTGGAAACGCGGTCGGCGGTGGGTCAGGCCGGCCGCCCCCCGAGCCGAGCCCGCAGACCCTCCACCAGCGAGTAGGCTGCCGGTACGACGATCAGGGTCAGGAACGTCGAGCTCAGCAGGCCGCCGATCACCACAGTGCCGAGCTCGGCCGCGATGATCGATCCCTCGTTGAGCCCCGCCGCCAGCGGAACGAGGGCAAGGATCGTGGCCAGCGCCGTCATGAGGATCGGCCGCACGCGGGTGTGACCGCCCCGGATGAGGGCCTCCTTCAACGGCACGCCCTCCGCCCGCAGCCGCTCGACGAGGTCGAGCAGCACGATCGCGTTGGTCACCACGATCCCGATGAGCATGAGGAAGCCGATGAGGGCGCTGATCCCGATCGGCCTCCCGGTGAGGAGCAGCGCCGGGAAGGCGCCGATCGTCGCCAGCGGGAGGCTGAACAGCAGGATGAACGGCGTGATCAGCGAGTTGAACGCAAGGACCAGCATCAGGTAGACGAGCGCCACCGCCACTCCCATCGCGACGAAGAGGCCGCCGAATGCCTCAGCCTGCTGCTGGCTGACGCCACCGACCGAGACCGATACGCCCGCGGGCAGCTCCCCGTCATTTTCGAGCCGATCGAGCTCGGCCTGGACCGCCGCCGAGATCGCGCCGGTGTCCTCGCCGATGACCTCGCCGCTCACTGTTGACGAGGCGGTGCCGCCGACCCGGCTCACCGTGGCGCGGACGTTCTGCTCGTCGATCGTCGCGACGTCGGCCAGGGTCACGCCCGGTCCGACCGGCAGCCGGCCGAGTGCCTCGACCGAGTCGACGGCCTCCGGATCGAGCTGAAGAATCACCTGCACCGGCTCGGCGCCGGCGTCATCCGGACGGATGGTGGTGACCGGAGTTGGCGTCAGGGCGCCGCGCACGACCCCGCCCACCTGGGCCGCACTGACTCCGGCCGCGGCAGCGCGACGGGTGTCGACCCGGATCTCGACCTGCGGCGCGGCTGCCACCAGGTCGCTGGTGACCGTCCCGAGGCCCTCGATCGGCGCGACGGCGTCGATGATCGTGGCCGTGCCCATCTCCACCGAGTCGAGGTCGGGTCCGCTCACCACGAGCGCGAGGTTGCTCGATCCACCAGGCCCGCTGGCCTGCTGGACGGTCGCGTCCCACCCATCGGTTTCGATCGGGCCAAGCGTCTCCTCGAGCCGCAGCGCGGCTTCCTCGAGGTCGGCGTCGGAGTCCAGGCGGACGAACATGGTTGCCGAGTTCGCGGCGCGTCCCGCCTGTGCGGAGATCAGCGTCCGGAAACCGGTGTCGCCCTCCGGCGGTACGGTGGTCTGGACGAGCTCCACCTCGTCGTCGCCAAGAACGAGATCCTCGGCCTCGGCGGAGCGGTCGCGCACCGCGAGCGAGCTCGCCCCGGCCGGAGGCGCGACGTTGATAACGAGGATCTTCTCCGACCCGGAGTTGAGGAAGGTCGTCGGGAGCAGCGGCACGATCGCGAGTGACGCGACGAACAGGAGCAGGGCCCCAAGGACCGCACCCAGCCGAGTCCATCGGTTGCGCAGCGTGGCGCGGATCGTCGGGTCGTAGATGCGGACCCAGATGGAGCGCATCGGCTCACCGGACTCGTCGACCGACCCCGACGGGGCCGACACCAGGAAGTAGGCCAGCACCGGGATCACGGTCAGGGCGACCAGCAGCGACCCGAGCAGCGCGAACGCGGTGGTGAGGGCGAACGGCAGGAAGAACTGGCTGATCAGCCCGCCGGCGAAGCCGAGCGGCAGGAACACGGCGACGGTCGTCAGCGTGCTCCAGGTGACCGCCCCGGCGACCTCGGCCGGCCCCCGCAGCGAGGCCGTCAGGCGGTCCTCCCCCATGGCGCGGTGCCGGTAGATGTTCTCGAGCACGACGATCGAGTCGTCGACCACTCGGCCCACGGCGACCGCCAGCCCGCCGAGGGTCATGATGTTCATCGTGATCCCGGACAGCTGCATGGCGACCACGGCGATGAGCAGCGAGAGCGGAATGCTGAGCGCGGCGACGAACGTCGATCGCAGGCTGAACAGGAAGGCGAAGATCGTCAGGATGGCGAACACGGCGCCGAGGCCACCCTCGCGCAGCAGGCCATCGCGCGACTCGATGATGAAGTCGGCCTGGTCGGAGACGATCTCGATCTCGAGGTCCGCGCCGCTCTCGGCGACGATCTCGTCGAGCGCCTCGCTCACGGCATCGGAAACGTCCACGGTGTTGGCGGACGAGGTCTTGCTCACCGTCAGCCCCAGGGCCTCGGAGCCGTTGATGCGGGCGTAGCCCGTGGTGGCGACCTCGTCGGTCGCGATGTCGGCCACGTCACCCAGCGTCACCGGCGTCGGCGGCGTGGTGGACGGATTGGCGCCGATGATCACGCCCTCGAGCTCCTCCACGGAGCCGATCGCGCCGATGGTGGTGACCGGGATCGACTCGTTGTCGGACGGCAGCTCACCGGACGGGATCGTCACGTTGGCCGCGGCGAGCGCGCCCTGGATCTGCGGGACGCCGATGCCACTTGCCGCCAGCGCCGTCGGGTCGAGGGTGATCGTCACCCGCTCCTCGAGGCCGCCGTTGAGCTCGACGTCGGCGACGCCGGAGATGCCCTCGAGCTTGGGAACGATGAGGTCCGTCGCGATGCCGCCCAGCTCGGCCAGGGATGCCGACTCGGACGAGATGGCGGCCACGATCACCGGCGAGGCGTTGATGTTGAGCGCGGATACGACCGGCTCGACGCCGTCCGGCAGACCGAGGGCGGCGATCGACTCCTCCATGGCGGTCGTCGCCTCGTCGATATCGGTCCCGTACTCGAACTGCACGGTGACGAAGCCGATGGAGTTCGCCGACGTGGACCGCAGCTGGTCGACGCCGCCGATCGACTGGAGTGCGCGCTCGATCGGTGCGACCACCTGGGTGGCCACGTCATCGGCGCCGGCGGCCGGGAACGGAGCGATCACGGTCGCGACCGGGAACTCGACGTCGGGCAGGAGCTCCTGCTTGAGGCTCCCCCATGACAGCAGGCCGGCGACGAAGAGGCCGGTCGCCAGCAGCATTGTGACGCTCCGCCGGCTCACGGCGGCGCGGGTGATCCAGTTCATCTAGCTCGGGTTCCTTTCGGCGGCGACGGCCGCATCGGCAAGCAGGTCGATCGCTCGTTGGATGACTACGAGATCGTCGGGCGCCTGAACGTGCGCCAGCAGCTCGCGAATGCGGTTGTGGCCCAGCTCCGAGAAGTCCTCGAGCCGTTCGGCGGCCGCCGGCGTCGGACGGACTAGCAACCTGGCGGCGGTCGGCGGGATCCTCGACGCGCTCGAGCAGGCCCAGCTGGACGAGCCCGTGCACCACCTCGCTGGTGGTCGAGGCGGCCGTCCCGAGTCGCTCCGCGACCTCGCGCATCCTCATCGATCCCGAGGACGCGATCAGATACAGCGCCTTGAGCTGGGCCAGCGTGAGGCTGAGCTCGATGACGTGCGGCGCGTGCAGCCTGGCGATCGAGGCATAGAAGCGGTCGTACGCTGCGATGACGCGGCCGATCAGGTCTTCGTTCGGTCCTGACGAAATGTTCGTTATCTCCGGATAGTTCGATGCAACCGAAGCATTATACCGACCCTTGACGAGGTCTGGCACTCATCACCATGGCGGCGTCCCTGCTGATCGGCGTCCCGGTGGTGTCCGATCGGCCCATGCCGTCAGCCGGCTCGCTGGCAGCGCGCGCCACCGCGGCGGTCGGCCTCACCTCGGCCCTCTTCTACTTCGCCATGGCGTGCTCCGCAGCTCCGTCGGCCCGAGAGATCGGTCAGTGGTAAGACGCCCCGGTAATAGCTGAACAGGGTGCGTTGGGCGCGGCCAGCTCGCACGACCAGCGTGGCGCCGAGAGGGCCGTGATAGCGTTTCACGCGCCATGAGCACCGCGAGTGAAGCCGAAGAACGCGATGGCGTCCGGCTGACGAACCTGGACCAGCCCCTGTTCGACGGAGCCGGCGCGACGAAGCGGGACCTGGTGGAGTACCTCGACGCTGTCCGGGATCGGATCCTCCCCGTGCTCGAGGAGCGGCCGCTGTCGGTCATTCGGGTTCATCGGGGCCAGGAAGCCTTCATGCAGAAGAACGTGCCGAAGTACACGCCGTCGTGGGTGCGGACGGTGCGCATGTGGGCCGAGTCGTCGAACCGGGACGTGTCCTACGCGCTGTGCAACGACCGCCGGACGCTGCTGTGGTTCGCCAACCAGCGGGCGATCGAGTATCACCCCGCCCTGGTGCGCGTCGATCAACCGGACCGGATGACCCACCTGGTGCTCGACCTCGACCCCCCGGAGGCCGATGCGTTCCCGCTGGCGGTTCGGGTCGCCCATGCGGTTCGCCAGGCGCTGACCGATGTCGGCCTGGCGGGAGCCGTGAAGACCAGCGGTGCCAAGGGGCTCCACGTGTTCGTGCCGATAGACGACACCGGTTCGCTGGAGGACGCGGGCGCCGCAACCCGGGCGATCGCGGCGCGCGCCGAGCACCTGGATCCGGACATCGCGACCACAGCGTTCGTCAGGGCCGATCGCGGCGGGAAGGTCTTCGTCGACGCGACCAGGGTCGGCGGCGCCACCGTGATCGCTGCCTATAGTCCGCGCGTCCGACCGGGTGTCCCCGTCTCCTTCCCGATCGCGTGGGAGGACCTCGACGACATCACCCCGTCCGATTTCACCATCCACACCGCGCTCAAGCAGCTCGGCGATCGCGATCCGTGGCGCGAGCACATGCCGGAGCCGCAGCGGTTGCCCTCTGATCTCATCGCGGAGGGCCATGCCATCCCGATCGGGCGGGTCCAGGCCATGCACGAGGGCAAGCGCCGCGCCCGCGCTGCTCGGGACCGCGCCGTGTCACCCGAGTGAGGGTTCGCGTCCTGCCAAATGCTCTCCAGGTTCGCATTAGCGAGCTCCGGAGACCTCGAACGCCGTCGCCCGAGCGTGGACCCGCGCCAGCTTGACCCTCACGGCCGGCTAATGCGAACCATGCGAGCACATGACAAGTCGCGGAGGCCCGGTGGTACCGGGGAACGGGCGACCTCTCAGGTCGCCAATCGGCCGGCTCTCAAGTCCCGCTTGCGGGCGAGGTGCTCGGCCGACATCCCGGGGCCGGGACTCGCCTGCACCTCGGGGGGATCCTCCAGCACACCACACCTCGCACACACCAACTCGTAGGAGCTGGGCTGCATCGTGACCCGGCGCATGGCGAGATCGAGCCCGAGAACAATCCAGCCGACGGCCATCATCGCGATGCCGATCCCGATGTATTTTCTCGATAGATCGACGGTGGGTCTGCCTGAGTTCCTGACGGCACCGACCAGCAGACCGCTTCCGGTCGCCTACCGGTACGGTCTCCACGCGCCATCGGATCAGGCGATCGCGAGCCTCCAACGATGGCACGCGACTTGGCGTCTTGGCAGGGCACCGTCCATGGCAGACACTACTGTGCCATGGCATCACGCGAGAGCCTGCGACGGACGACGCTCCAGCAAGGACGCGAGGCGTTCAGCCGCCGGGCATGGGCCGATGCGGATGCCCTCCTCTCCGCCTCGGACCGCGCTGAGCCTCTCGCCCCGGAAGACCTGGAGCGGCTTGCCCTCGCCGCGCAGCTGCTCGGAAAGTTCGAGGAGAGCGCGGCGGCAACCCGCCGCGCCTACCAGGAGTCGGTGCGCACCGGGGACGTTGGACGGGCGGCCCGCGCCGCGTTCTGGGTAGCGGTCGAGCACCTGGGTCGCGGAGAGATGGCGCCGGCCGCGGGGTGGCTCGCCCGCGCCGAGCGCCTCATCGGGCAGGACGACCGAGAACGGGTCGAGTCGGGATATCTCATCGTCGCCGCGGCGGCGAGGAGCCTCGCGCTCGGTGAACCGACGGCGGCCCTGGAGAGTTACATTCGGGGCGAACGCATCGCCACGACATTCTCGGATCCCGACCTCCTGGTCCTGGCGCGGCTGGGACAGGGGGAGGCGCTCATCGAGCTCCGCCGGCCCGAGGAGGGCCTCGCGCTCATGGACGAGGTCATGGTCTCGGCCACGTCGGACGAGGTGTCGGCTGTGGTGGTCGGCATCGCCTACTGCTCGGTCATTGCCTCATGCCAGCAGGTCTTCGACCTTCGGAGGGCGCAGGAGTGGACCGAGGCGCTCGACCGATGGTGCGAGGCGCAACCGCAGCTCGTGTCCTTCCGCGGACAGTGCCTGCTCAGCCGCGCCGAGCTCAAGCAGTTCCACGGGGCATGGCAGGAGGCTGCCGCCGAGGCGCTGGAGGCCAGCCAGCGGCTGGCCGAGCCCGAGCCCGATCCGGCCCTCGGGGAGGCCGTCTACCAGACGGCCGAGCTGCATCGGCTGCGGGGCGAGCTGGCCAGGGCAGAGACCGCGTATCGACGCGCGAGCAGCCTGGGCCGAGCCCCCGAACCGGGCATCGCGCTGCTGTGGTTGGCCCATGGCCGCACAACGGCCGCCGCGGCGGCGATCCGTCGCGCGATCGACGAGACCACGAACGTCTTCGCCCGGGCCCGGTTGCTCGGACCGCTGGTGGAGATCATGCTCGCCGTCGGATCGGCTGACTCGGCACGCGTGGCAGCGGACGAGATGGGGATGGTCGCGGACGAGATCGGCTCGATGCAGCTGCGCGCCATGGCGAAGCGGGCCGAGGGCTCCGTTCTCCTCGTCGAGGGCGATCCGCGAGCCGCGTTGATCGCCCTGCGCGCCTCGTGGGCGGCGTGGCATGAGCTCGATGCCCCGTACGAGGCGGCGCGGGCACGGGTCCTCATCGGGCTCGCCTGTCGTCGGCTGGGTGACGACGATGCCGCAGCCATGGAGTTCGACGCCGCGCGTGATGTGTTCGGCCGCCTCGGCGCCACCCCCGATCTCGCGGCCCTGAACCAGCTCGAAGCGGGGAAGCCGGCTGCCCTTGCCGGCGGCTTGACGACGCGTGAGGTGGAAGTGCTCCGCCTGGTGGCCGCAGGAATGACGAACCGGGCCGTGGCGGTCGAGCTGGTTATCAGCGAGAAGACGGTCGCGCGCCACCTGAGCAACATCTTCGACAAGCTCGGCGTCTCGTCGCGCGCTGCCGCGACGGGCTACGCCTACGAGCACGACCTCATCCGGCCGTCTACATAGATCAACCCATCGCGGTTGCTCCGTGGAATGGATCGTTCGTCCGATGCGCCATCGGCTCCGCTCATCGGATCGTGGTCTGCATCAGTTCGCAGCTGGAGAACAGGGAGATGGTGCAGACGGAGCAGTACGACACCGTGGTCATCGGCGGCGGACAGGCGGGGCTTGCCGTCGGCCACCACCTGGCCAAGCGGCGGCGGAACTTCGTCATCCTCGACGCGCACGCACGGGTGGGCGACGCGTGGCGCACTCGATGGGAGGGACTCAGCCTCTTCACGTCTGCCCGCCTGGACAGCCTGCCCGGGACGCCGTTCCCCGGTGATCCGCATGGGTTTCCGACCAAGGACGAGGTGGCCGACTATCTCGACGCGTACGCGGCGCGGTGGGCACTGCCCCTGCACAACGGCGTCCGGGTCGACGACGTGTGGCCCGGCACGAACGGACACCGTTTTCGGGTCGCGGCCGGCGAGCACGAGTACCTCGCACACCAGGTCGTCGTCGCAACCGGCGCATTCGACCGTCCTCGAATCCCCGACATCGCGAGCGACCTCGACCCGGCCATCCTCCAGATCCACTCGCGTAACTTCCGGACCGCCTCGCAGCTGCGCGACGGGCCCGTGCTCGTCGTCGGCGCCAGCAATTCGGGCGCCGAGATCGCACTGTTGGCGGCGAAGGGCCACCGAACCGCGCTCTGCGGACGCAACGTGGGCAAGATGCCGTTCCGGCCGGAGGATCGGCTGGCCAGGCTCTTCGACACCTTCTTCTGGTTCTTCATCAACCACATCGCCACCATGGACACGCCGATGGGTCGCAAGGCGCAGGCGGACATCCGTGACCACGGTCTGCCGCTCGAGCGCGTTCAGCCGCAGGATCTCGTCGACGCCGGCGTGGAGCGCATCCATGCCCGGGTGGAGGGAGTCCGTGACGGGAATCCGGTGCTCGATGACGGCCGCACGATGGAGGTTGCGAACGTTGTGTGGGCCACGGGCTTCCGTCCGGACCATGAATGGATCCATTTTCCCGTCACCGGCCCCGATGGCTGGCCGATGCAGAGGCGCGGGATCGTCACCGGCGTCCCGGGGCTGTCATTCATCGGCCTGCCGTTCATGTACTCCGGCGCCAGCGCGCTGCTCGGCGGAGTCGGTCGCGACGCTGCCTACCTCGTCGATCATATGTTCGGTGCGGAGGGCGAGACAACGCGCTCGCCGTCTCACCGGCGCCGACGACGCGCACCGGCAGCTGCAGCATCGTCACCCCGTCGACCATGAAGGCCAGCGGAACCCATGCGATGCCGGTCCCGATGACTGAGGGCAGCGACGCAATCAATGGAGTGACCGAGATGGTCCCAGCAGCCCAGGTAGCGTGCGGCTTATGAGCCGGTCGCAGCGGAAGCCTGAAGGGAAGGTCTAAGCCTCACGACTCGCAGCCGATGCCGTCCCCATCACCGTCGAACCGGTGCGGGTCAGGGTTGGGCACGTCCCAGCGAACCTGGAAGCGTCGCCATTGGATCTCGCCGCAATCGAGATCGGCCGATCCGATCGGAATGCAGATTCCGGGATATGAGGGCTCGCAGTTCGACGGCACGATCGGCAGAATCGGCGCCGCCGTTGGCGCTGGAGGAGGCGGCGGCGGGACCGGCGTAGGGGCCGGAGTGGGCGGACTGCCCCATTGACCCAATCCCGCGTCGCGGGCGACTTCCTGCGCCGGCAGGTAGAAGTCATCCACGTACTTCACGTCGGGTGGGTAGGTCGTCACGACCGCGAATCCCAGCCGAATGAGCTCAAGGTTCACCAGCAACCACTCGCCGCCGTCGTGCAACCAGACGTAGCGCAGCGCGCGCCCGTACTGGTCCGTCTCCGACACGTCCTTCTCGAGCACGACTTCCTTGCCCTCGACCAGGCGTGCGTTGGCCGCGCTGGACTCGGCACCCAGCCACTCGAACCCACTGTGGACCTCCGGCGTATCCATGCCGATGTAGCGCACCCGCATCTCGACGCCATCGACGAGGACGTCAATCGTGTCGCCATCCACGATGTTCACGACCAGGCCGATCTCCGTCGAACCCGTCGGCTCCTGCCCGAGCACTGGCGTGGGCTCCGGGCTTGGGGTGCGCGTGGGACGTGGCGTCGGGCGAGCCGTCGGCCGCTCGGTGCGTGTGGGATCTGGCGTCGCGGATGGTGACGCCGTAGCTGTCGAGGTCGGAGTTGCGGCGGCGACCGCTGGCTCGGCCTCATTGGGTCCCCGGATTGCCACGGACGCGACGGTCAGCACGATGGTCGCAGCCACCAGCGCGCTCGCGAAACGCATCGGTGTCGACCGCACCGAGGACGGCACGGGGGCCAACCGCGGATGTGTCGACACGCGGGACGCCGCCGCCGGCAGCCGCCAGGCAACGACCATGAAGACAAGTGCTATGACAAGCAGGATCGGCGCAACGATGATCAGCAACGCCAGGCCGATGACAGCCAGTGCCAGGGCACCAAGCACGTGGCCCATATTCCCCTCTCCCCTCCGACGGCGATCTCGGGCACGCCGCTCAGGCGGCGATCCTAGGCTGCTCAACTAATCGTTTGCAAGAGCCCCTATGCCCCCAGAAGGTGCACGAAGGCCGTACCTCTGGACAGAGGCGCTACAGTGTCACCAACTATTATTCGCTACGGACGAGTCGATGGGCGGGAGAACCCGCGTCGCGTCACCAAGCGATTCAGACACGGCCGGCCCGATGAACGCCAGCCGTGCCGAACATGCCCCGGAAGTGGTGTCCTTTCCGGCCGGGGCCACCGTTGGCGAAGGCGACGTCCTCATCTTCCACACGCCGACGCCGCTGCGCCAGATCTGGCGCTTCAGCCTGTGGCTCCCCCTCTTAATCCACTTGGCGACTCGATCCCGGTGGAACCACGCCGCCCTAGCCATTGGCAACTCCCCTGCCGGACATGCATTGATGGTCGAGGCCACAGCTCGTGGCGTCGCGGTGAACCGCGTCGACAGCCGAAACGATGAGATGCGTCCGATCCGGCTGCGTTACGACGGAAACGATCGAACCGAGGTCCTCGCTTTCGCTGCAGGCCGCGTGGGCCTGCGGTATGGATGGTTCACCGCATTCTTCTGCGGGTTCCGCCATGTCTTTCCGGGAGCCGCACAGATCAAGTTCGGCAACCAGGTGATCTGCAGTGAGCTGGTCGCCGAATCGCTCGAGCGGGCGGGTTATGACTGGCGCAAGGACACCGCGCTCGTATCTCCCGGCGACGTCGCCGAGCAGCTGGGAATCGCCCGCCAATGACACCACCACCATTTGTTCAGGACTCGACAGCGGAGGAAACAATGACTGAGCGTGAACACGCGACAGATCCAACCCCGATGGTGCTGCTGGTGCTCCTGGCCGTCGGGATTGCCATCGCGGGCGGGGCTGGCTGGATTCTCGGCTCTTGGGGTGGCGTGACGATCGCCGTCCTGCTGGCCGGTGGCATCTTGGCCGCTGGGGGACTCCTCGGACTGCTGTTCGGAATCCCGCGCGCCTTGACATCGGATCCTGCGGCCGATGAGAAGGCGTCAGGTCCGAAGCGGCCAAGCTACAGCGCCAACACCAACCTCGAGCAGGTTTCCGACTGGCTGACGAAGATCCTCATCGGAGCGACGATCACTCAGCTGGGAGCTCTCCCGGGCTTGGTCCAGCAGTTCGTGTCCTACGTGGGCGGCGCGTTCGGATCGAGCGGGAATGCCGCTGCGTTCGTCGTCGCGCTGCTCCTTCTGCATGGGTCGGGCGGATTCCTGGCTGGCTACCTCTGGTCACGCCTGTATCTCGGCCGTGCGCTTCGTGACGCCGATCAAGAGTTCAGCGCCTTCCGGACGCTCCTCGCCAGGATGCGGGTCAGCGCCGCGCCCGCAACTGCGGCGGACGCGGCCGAACCTCAATAGGAGGAGGCCAGATCCTGCTGGTCGGGCGCGGCACGCAGATCCTCGACGATGCCCTGGAGGGACGCCGAAGTCTCCGCCGCGTCGCGGATGGTGTGAAGGTCCCAGCGCCTCAGGACTCGCATCCGATGCCGTGCCCATCAAGGTCGAACGGGCGGTGGGTGGTTCGGGTTGTCTTCAGGGCCGGCTGAATTCTTTTTCGAGAATGCCGGCGATCGCGGAGACCAGGTGCTGCGCCAGCGATTGGCCGATGGCCGGGTCGGAGCCCTCGGCGCTGGCCAGCACGCCACTCGGCGGGACCAAGCCGTCTGGTTCAGGCGAGATCGTATAGGTCGGCAGCGCCATCCGGTGGGCGGGAGGGATCCTGTCAGGCTCGACCCTGTCAGGCTCGAAATGCATCATCAGCGACGTCTCGACGACTCCGGCATGCTCGGCTTCCCAGCCGGGAAATGACCCGCCAAATGCTTCGTCGAGTTGAGCGGGTGTCAGCTGTTCCCACCAGTTGATGTGAAGGACCTTCACCCCGTTCGGGATGCCGCAATCGCGGATCGCCAAGTCCATGCCCTCGATCGCGAAGTAGGTGTTCTCGTAGTTCCCGTTGAGCAGCGCGATCGATCCGACTCCCTGGCCGATCAGGTCGCGCACGATGTCCCGTACACATGCGGTGAACGTCGCGCCGTCGAAGCTGGTGGTCCCTGGGAATCGGACGCCGCCACCCGTGTTTGGCTGTGACTTGTATCCATACGCAAAGCTGGGGGCGACGATGGCCGGCAGGCTGTCGGCGAGCGCTCGGCAAAGTGCGGCCGGAATCGCCGTGTCCGTATCAAGGGGAAGCTGCGGCCCATGTTGCTCGACTGCCCCGAGTGGCAGCAGCACGATCGACGTTCCTGCTCGATCGCGAAATTCTTCCCACGTGAGATTCGCCATCAGCCGCAGATCACGCACGATCGCTCCTCAATTGGTCCGTCAGGCTCGCGAGGTCGTAGTAGTAGACCTCCCGAACAACTTGATCCAGCGCCGGTGAAAGCGTGTAGAAGGCACTCGCTCGCCACCGCACTTCGCGGTGCGTGGGTGCGTGACCCATGAATGTTCCCTCGTGTGTACCCCGCAATACGAGCTCAGCAGCCACGTTCTGGCCCTCGGCGATGAAGGTCCAGCTCTCCGGCTGGAAGTCTGGCAACCCGAGGAAGGTCTCCTCCATGTACGCGCGGAATGCGTCCCGTCCCTGCGCCGTTTCGGCCAGTGGCACATCGACGAACACGCAGTCCTCGGAGAAGTGCTCAACGAGCGCGTCGATGTTCCGCGACTGCACCGTCTCGTAGACCGTTTGCAGAAACGCCTTGCTGTCTTCCACCTATGTACCTCGTGCTGAAACCTAGAGGCCGTACCAGGACGTGGCCCCGCCATCGGCGACCAGCACCGAACCGGACATGTACGACCCGCCCCCTGAAGCCAGAAACAGCGCTGCTCGGGCAATCTCTTCTGCCTGGCCCAGACGACCGAGCGGGATGGGTCTCAGTTGATCGGCCTCGAGTGCCTTGGGATCGTCAGCCGAAGCAACCCAATCTCGCAGCATGGGTGTGTCGATCGGTCCCGGGCAGAGCGTATTGACGCGGATGCCTTCGCCGGCGACGTCGAGGCTGATCGCTCTGACCATATTGATCAGCCCGCCCTTTGCTGCGCAGTACGCAACCGTCTCCTTCGCTCCCACCAGACCCAGCTCAGAGGCGACGACAACCATGGCCCCACCGCCCGCGCGGCGAAGAGCGGGAATGCCGTACTTTGCTAGGTAGAAGGCGCCAGCGAGATTGGTGTCGATCACCTGATGCCAGAGCTCGATCGAGGTATCGACCGCAGTTCCGTTCGCCAGCATGCCGGCGTTGGACACCAGGATGTCCACCCGGCCATGTCGCTCTTCGGCACCCCGAACGAGCTTTTCAACGTCGCCCGGCGAACTGACGTCCGTTCGGACGAAGTCCGCCGTGCCGCCGCGGGTGCGAATGGCTTCGACCACCGCCTGACCCTCAGCCTCGCGGCGGGCCGCGCCAACGATCACAGCGCCGGCTTGCGCGAACTGTGCGGCCACCGCAGCACCGATCCCGGAATTGGCGCCGGTCACGATCGCGACCTTGCCGGTCAGATCGAACGCGTCAGTCACGTCGTCTCACCGCTTGCGCCGAACGGTAGGGCGAGCAGAGAGACCAGCTCGAAGACGACGTGAGCTGCCGCCGTGGCTGTGATCTCAGCGTGGTCATATGCAGGAGCGACCTCGACGACATCAGCGGCGGCGATCTTGAGATCGGCCAACCCCCGCAGGATCCCGAGCAGCTCTCGGCTTGTCAGTCCCCCGGCTTCGGGCGTACCGGTCCCGGGAGCGGCGGCTGGATCAAGTACATCGATGTCGACCGATATGTACAACGGTGCATCACCGACGCGCTCGTGGATGCGCCGCACCACGCCGGCGACGTGATCGGTCTCAAGGTCCATCGACGTGATGATCCCGAACCCGAGACCTGAGTCGTCAACAAGGTCCTGCGGTGAAAACAGTGGTCCTCGGGTCCCGATGTGGATGGAGCGGTCGCGGGCCAGGAGACCCTCCTCAGCGGCTCGCCGGAAGGGAGTCCCGTGGGTGACATCGGCACCGAAGTACGTATCCCATGTGTCCAGGTGCGCATCGAAGTGGACGACCGCCACCTGGCCGACGCGCTCATGCACGGCACGCAGCAAGGGCAACGCAACGGTATGGTCACCGCCGATGGCGACGAAATGCGGACTGCGTTCGAGAATCGATCGGGCGCCGGCTTCAATCTGCGTTACGGCATCTACGATAGAGAACGGCGTTACCGCCAGGTCGCCGACGTCCGCCACCTGCGCAGACCGGAACGGTTCGACGTCCAGCTCCGGGTTGTAGGCGCGAAGCAGACGAGAGGCGGCGCGCACCGCCATGGGGCCGAACCGCGCGCCGGGCCGGTACGTGACCCCGCTGTCGAACGGGATCCCAACGATCGCGATGTCACAACGTTCGACTTGATCGATGCGCGGCAGACGGGCAAACGTTCCGGGGCCCGCGAACCGCGGGACGACGAGAGGATCAACAGGCCCAAGTGGCTCGGTCATCGTGACTCCACAAGCTGGCGACAGGCGTCGGCGATTGACGCTGCTGACGGGATGACCGCGTCTTCCAGCGCCTTTGCCGCCGGGATCGGTACGTCTGGCTCCGCGAGGCGCTTCACCCGTCTGCACGCCGGCCCGAGGGCTTCGACGACGCGAGCCACGAGCTCGCCGGAGAGCCCGAAGCTTCGGTAGTCCTCGTCGACCACAAGAAGGCGCTCCGTTCGAGCCACCGATTCGACCACCGTTTCGTGATCCAGCGGCACGACCGACCGCAGGTCGATGATCTCAACGTCGATTCCGTCGGATGCCAGTTCTTCCGCCGCGGCCAGGCTTCGCTCCACCATCGTCGACAGCGTCGCGATCGTCACATCTCGTCCACGCCTGACGACTGCGGCCTGCCCGATCGGGACGAGGTAGCGTCCCTCGGGAATTTCTGTGCCAATGGGGAAGTCGCTGAGTCGTCGGAGATAGGCGTCCTTGTGTTCGATGAAGATGACCGGATCGTCATCCTGTATCGACGCCGCCAGCAGGCCCTTGTAGTCGTACGGGTTCGACGGTGCGACCACTTTCATGCCGGGAAGGTGCGCGAGGAGCCCCCACAGCGCCTGTGAGTGCTGCGCGGCCACGCCGATGCTCCCGGCCGCCGTTCGGACGGTGATCGGCATCGTCACCATGCCGCCGGACATGTAGCGGTTCTTGGCCATGGCGTTGTAGACCTGCTCGAGACACACTCCGATGAAATCGATGAACATCAGTTCGACGATCGGCCGCCAACCGCTCATTGCCAGGCCGACCGCCATGCCCGTGAAACCCATCTCGGAGATGGGCGTGTCACGAACGCGCCACTCTCCGAACTCTCGGAACAGCTTTCGACTCGCGCCGAACGTGCCGCCTGAGTAGCCGACGTCCTCGCCCAGCAGAATCGTCTGGCTGTCACGGGCCATCTCCTCCTGGAGCGTTGCGGCGATCAGCTCGCTGACATTGGCACTCGCTCGCAGGCTCACGAGCGTGCCTCAGCGAAGACGTCGTCAAGGACACCGGCCACGTCCGGGTCAGACCCTGAGCGGACGTCAGCGAGCAGCTCGGCCATCTCAGCCGTCGCCTCGGCGACATGCGCATCCAGCTCGGCTGCTTCGATCCCGTCGCGCTCGATCAGGCGTTGCCTGGCTTTCGTGATCGGATCACCGGACGCGAGCATCTCGTCTCGCGAGCGCTTCGAACGATAGTGATCAACGTCGCCTTCATAGTGACCTCGGAATCGGTGACACGACGCCTCCAGTAGCGCCGGGCCGGCGCCGCTGCGGGCGTGAGTGACAGCCTCGGCGAAGGCGCTGGCGAAGGCTTCCACGTCCGTCCCGTCCACTCGCCTGCCCCACGCCCCGTACGCGCTGGCGCGGGCGGCGATCCCTGGTTCGGCGATGACGTCGCGGGCCGGCACCGAGATCGCGTAGTCATTGTTCTCGACGAGGATCACGAGGGGCAGGCTCCAGATCGCGGCCATGTTCAGCGTCTCGTGGAACTGGCCGGTGTTCGTCCCGCCATCACCCGTGATACCGACCGCGATCGACGTGTCATTGGCGAGTCGAGCGGCGTACGCGTGTCCCAGCGCAACGGGCAATGACGATCCCACGATGCCGGTAGTCGAGAAGCGGCGCTCCATGTCGAAGAGATGCAGATGCCCCCCTTTCCCGCCCGCCAGGCCATCCGCCTTCTCGTAGATCTCGGCCAGCAAAGGATGCAGCGGAACACCCTTCGCGATGGCGTGCTGGTGCGGACGATGTGTGCTCACCATCCAATCAGCCGGTTGAATGATCCCGGCCATGCCCGCTGCGATGGCCTCCTGGCCCGAGGCCAGATGGAGCTCGCCGCGAAGCTCGCCTGTCTTGATGCCTTCCGCACACGCGTCTTCAAAGGCACGCATTCGGAGCATGAGGCGATGCTGGTCGAGAAGCGACTGACCAGTCTGCATTGGTGGCATCGGACCTTTCAGCGGTTGGAGAGTCGGCTGCGCCGTACGACCGACGCAGCCGACTGAGCATTACTCGATTGGGATTTCGCGGTACCGGGCCGCCACGTCGACGCCCTGGCTCCGACGGTAGGCCGTGGCGATCAGGTACCAGACCGCCCCGATCGCAACCACGGCGAAGGCCCCAGCCACCGCGAAACCACGATCCAGGGTGAAGACCTGATCCTGGGTAAGCCGGTACAGACCGAACAGGCTGAACGCTCCGCCGAGCAGTCCGGTGAGTGTGATCAGCGGGACGCCGGCGACGTACTTCGCGATCGGTGAGTTCTCAAACTGCTCACGCCGAACGAACGGGAAGACGGCACCCCAGATGCACACCACCGCAAAGCTCAACGCGAATGCGAAGAAGCCCGACACGATCGTCAGGACCGTCGTGAACGCATACATCGCAAGCACGACGACGGCCACCACGGCCGTGACCGCGATCGCCCAATGCGGTGAGTGGTAGCGGTCATTGACATCGGCGACCTTCGACGGTGCCATGCCATCAATGCCCCAGGCCAGCAGTGCGCGCGTGGCATATGGGATCACCGTGCCGCCGACGAACAGTGCAATGGCGAGCACCCAGACGCCGGTGATGATCGACAGCACGGCGCTGCCCCCAAGAATGCCCGTGAACACCGGAACGAAGGGTGGCGCGTCAAGCGGCACGCCGGCGGAGGCCGCCAGCAGGAAGTCGTTTCCGAACGCCGTGCGGTACAGGAACATGAGCACCACGAAGACCAGGCCGGTGATGACCTGCGCGCTCACCATGCCGACCAACATGCCTCGTTGGACGTTCTTCACCTCACCCGAGAACGCCGTGGCGGTGATGGCAAACCAGATCGAGAAGGCCGGCCACAGAACGAAGTTCATGGTCGCCCCAAGGTCGAATGGCGCGGCCGGCAGGGTTCCCGCTGCAGTGCCATCCGCGATGACCTGCTCGTACGCACCGGCCCCGGCCACGCCATCGAACGCAGCCTTGAAGTCGAAGGCCCCAACCGCTCCGAGAATCAGCACGACGATGGTGACCGCAAGGCTCCCCATGGCGAGCAGCGCTCCCCAACGCTGCCAGCGGAAGTACACCGCGGCTCCACGCCAGTGCAGGAAGCTCATGGTCACGATGAGGAAGATGCCTCCCGCGAAGATGCCGGCGGGCGATCCGAACCAGTTCGCGACATCCAGGAGTGCGGGGCTGTTCGTGACTGTCGCGACCCCCGCAAGCGTGGGGCTGACAGCGAATTGGGCAAAGAATGCGCCGTTGAGACCGAGGTAGAACATCTGCCAGAACGCGAACGAGAAGCTCAGGGCAAACCCAACCAGCGGGTGGAGGGTGCGCGACAGGAAGACGTACTCCCCGCCCGAGCGCGGGTACATGCTGGCGAACAGCGCGTACGTCCCGCCGATCCCGAGAGCGCCCACGATGGCGATGAGCGTCGCCAGTTCCATCGATGCGCCGGGGTACGCCGACCACGACAGGATGGTGAAGACGATGTACGAGAGCGCAATCGTGGTAAAGCCAAAGAAGAAAACATCGGTCGTTCGAACCTGTCGAACTAGACCAGAGCTGGCGCGAGTGAACACACCGCGAGAGCTGGGTTGGGTTGCTGCCATGTACCGCCCTCCTCCGTTATTAGCCTGTGACCAACCTCACGTCCTTGACACCCTGCTGGGCGTCGAGGTCGACAATTAACCCATCGAGCACGCCTTCTCCGTACTCGCTCCCCGGATTCGCGATCGTGACCCCCGCCAGTTTTCTGATCCCCTTCGACTCGTGAATGTGCCCGTGCAGACCGATCAGGGGCTGGTAGCGTTCGATGGCGTCACGTGTCGCCGTGCTTCCGACGCTGATCATCTCGAGGCCACTAGCGTTCATGCGCGGCCGCAGATAGTCGTCGAGCTTCGGCGCGAGATCGAGCCCGCTTCCCAGTGGGGGGACGTGCAAGCTGAAGATCGTTCGAGCCGGATCTTTGGCAGTTGCTGCGACAGCATCGATGCGCGCCGCGAGCTCCTCTTCCGGGATGTCGCGTGGGCATGCCCACGGGGTCGGGTTGCCCCATCCCATGCCCAGCAACTGGTAGCCGTCGTCGAGGTCGACGACCAGCCCGTTCGGATCCTCGATGACTCCGGACGATGCCAGAACGTCGTCAACCTCGAGGAAATCGTCATTTGCGCCAGATACGAAGACACGAACGCCTGAGCCGGCGAGCTTCTCGTCCGCCTCGGCGACCCACTCGCGGACCCGGTCCAGTACCAGGCGGTGGAACAGCTCGTCGATCCTGGCCTGATCGCCCTCATACCATTGGAACTCTTCCGGGCTCATGTCGACGGGGTACTGGCCGGCATCCGCGATCCACGTACGAAGCCGCTCGGCCTCGGTGTCGTTGGAGACCGTCCGATCGACACCGAGGAACGTGGCCGTGCGCGTGTGCCTGGGGCCTTCGACCATCGGGACGACAAACTTGCCGGTGATGTCGCCGCCAACGATGATCACATCCGCCCCGTAGAACGAGGCAGAGTTCAAGAACTTCTTCCAGCACTTGCGAGATGCATGCAGGTCTGAGCAGAAGAAGATGCGCACCGGCAGGGCCGCCTCCGACGTCTTGCATGACAGCCTATCGGGCGATAGGCTGTCGGCGAAACCGTACCCGCGGCGCTAGACCGTTGTCAAGGGGTCAAGCCATGAGTCTGAACGCCATCGAGCTCGAGGCCAGCGACATCCATCGGGAAGCCGCCGATCAGGGGGTTCCCGTCCGACTCATCGGGTCATTGGCAATTGCGCACCGATGCCCGACGACCCGACCTCTTATGGCGGCTCTCGGTCGGCGCCCACCGCGCGACATGGACTTCATGGGCTACTCGGCGCATGAGGGCAAGCTCCACTCCCTGCTGTCCCGGCGCGGATATGCGATCCATCCGGCCGTTAGCCACAGCCGCGAGTGGGGCGTGAATCGACTCATTTACACGCACCCCGAGCACGAGGGAAAGGTGGACATCTTCCTCGATCGGCTCGTCATGGCTCACACCATCGACTTCCGCGGGCGGCTTGAACGAGAGGACGTCACCGTGTCGCTGGCCGACCTACTGCTCACGAAACTCCAGATCTACCGCATCACCGAGAACGATCTCATCGACCTCACGGTGCTGCTTGCGGAAGCGGACCTCGGTCCCGAGCCAGACGGGATCGACGTGGCCCGCCTTCAACACGTGCTGGGCGATGATTGGGGCTTCTGGTATGGCGCCGCACTGAACCTGGATCGCCTGGCTGACGGAGTAGACCGCAACGGCCACCTCGATCCTGCCGTACAAGCGACGGTCCAGGACCGGATCGTTCGATTGCGACACTCGATCGAGGCGGCGCCCAAGTCCGTACGGTGGCGCGTCCGCTCGCGCGTCGGGACCCGGGTTGGCTGGTACGAACACGTGGACGATGTCGAAGACTGAACCGGCCAGCCCTCGGCCTGAGCTGTCGACGCGCGAGCGGATCATGTACGAGGCCGCCGAGCTCTTTGCGCGGCAGGGATACCACGGCACGACGACGCGTCAGATCGCGGACGCGGTCGGCATCCGACAACCCTCGTTGTTCCACCACTTTTCGAACAAGGCGGCAATCGTCGCGGCCATTCTGGATTGGGATCTCGACCTGGCGCTGACCTGGGTCCAGAGAATCGCCTCTGAGACGAGCTCGCCGGCCGTCCGGCTGTTCAAGTATCTGCGCTCGGATGTGACCCACCTTGCCTCGGCCCCGTTCAACCTCAGCGGCGTCTATACCGAAGAGGTGATCGCCAGCCCCCAGTTCGCACCGTGGGCACGGCGCCGTGACCAACTCCACGACATCGTCGAAGGGATCGTCCGAGAGGGCATCAGCAGCGGCGAATTCGTCCCCATCGACTCCAATATCGTGCGCCATGCCATCGGCGGAATCCTGGTCCGGGTGCTGACAATCCACAGCGGGGGCCGCGGCACCATCGACGCATTGGCCGAGGAGATCGCCCGCCTCGTCGTCCGAGGACTGCTGGCAGACCCGGCGGAGATTGACTCGGTCGCGGGTCGCGCATCGAAGTAGGCGATGTCATAAGTGCCAGCGCGCCACGCGGGCCTTGACTTTCCCTCTGGGGGAGGGTCAACCATCGGCCGATGATCATCCGCCGCTTGGCCGCCATCGCCTGCGCCCTGGCCATCGCCGCGTGCCAGCCGGCAGGGGCTGAGTCCCCGTCGGCTGTCATCAGCTCCTGAGCCGATCACCTTCGCCCTCACAGGCGACGGACCCGTGATCGACCCGGCCGACTTCGGGGCCGACTACCTGCTTCCCGGCGCGACCGTGATCCACGATGGGGTCATGCACCTGTACCCGGTCGCCTTCTCCGCCGATCCGTCCGAGCGACCCCGGGTGCTGCATCTCGTCTCGGACGACGGCGTCGCGTGGTCCGGCGATCCGGACGCATCGGTCCTCGAGGACTTCGCGCTGGAGCTCGACGAGATCGGCGCCATCCCGTCTTGGGCCTTCGTTGACGCCGACGGCACGTGGATCATGCTCGGCGGCGGTCGCCTGCCCGGCGGCTCACGCCCGATCGCCTGGCGCGCGACGTCTCCTGGCCCGGACGGTCCGTGGACGGCACACCCGGAGCCGATCCTCGAACCTTCGGCATCCGGCTGGGATAGCGCGATCGTCGACCATCCGACCGTCATCCCGACCGCCAACGGCTTTCTCATGGCCCACGGCGGCGCTGCGCGCGGCGCGCCGAATCGGAACCGGATCGGCCTGGCCACCTCGGACGACGGCGTGACCTGGACCCGCGTCGACGCGACGATGGACGGCGCCGATGATGAGCACGCCCTGGGACCCGATGCGTGCGGGATCGACGCGCGCACGATGGTCGAGCCACACCTGCTGGCCGTCGACGGCGGTCAGCTGCTCGTCTTCGGAGTCATGCCCGAAGGCAGCGACACGGACATGCGGATCGTGACCGCCACGTCGTCCGACGGCCGTGCCTGGACATGCGCATCCGGCGTCGATTCGCTCGGCTCGGACGACGTCCCCGGCGGGCGCAGCATCCACTCCTTCGCGGTCCTGCCGGACCCTGACGGGACACCATCGCTGCTCGTCGAGATCCTCGGCGACGATTCCTCCTCGCTCTGGCTGGCACGCGCCGTCGAGCGGTGATCGTTCAGGCGACGGTCTCCGACGCTCAACCGTCCCTGAACGAGAGACCACGCGCCCGGAGCTCGTCGCCAAGGATCCTGATCGCCTTCGGCCCGACACCGTGGATGGCGAGCAGGTCCTTCTCGGTCATCTCGGTCAGCTGCTCGTATCGCGTGATCCCGTGCGCCGCGAGCGCACGCGGCGCCACCTTGCCCATCGTCCGCGCAAACTCCGTCGCGCGCTGGTCCACTGCTCACCCCCTCCATCGGCAGGCCACGTCTGTGAGCGATAGAAGTCATGGTACCCAGTGCCCGCCGATCTGGGCGCCGTGCATGCCCGCAGGCGCTAGTGGCAGTTGCCTGATGCGATGAGTTTCGCGCCCGTCCTGGGTCCAAGCCTTCAAACTGTGCTTGCCACCATCCGGGGAGACCACGTTGCGTTTACTTCTCACGTCCGCCGGCGTCACGAACGACAGCATTCGCGACGCGCTGGTCGAGCTGCTGGGCAAGCCGATCGGCGATTGCAATGCCCTGTGCATCCCCACCGCGATGTACGGACACCCATCGGTCGGGCCCGGCGTCATCGCCTGGGAGTTCATCAGCGGACAGTCCGAGAATCCCATGGTCGACCTGGGCTGGAAGTCGGTCGGCGTGCTGGAGCTCACCGCGCTGCCGACCATCCCCGAGGACCGCTGGCTGCCGGTGGTCCGAGAGGCGGATGTCCTGCTGGCGTCCGGCGGCGACGCCGTCTACCTGTGCCATTGGATGCGGCAATCCGGGCTGGCCGACCTGCTGCCTTCGCTCGACAAGACGGTCTGGGTCGGGATGAGTGCAGGCAGCATGGTGATGACCCCGCGCATCGGAGACCGATTCGTCGGGTGGCAACCGGGTGACAGCGGCGGCGACCGCACACTGGGGCTCGTCGACTTCTCGATCTTCCCGCACCTGGACGACGAGACGCTGCCGAAGAACACCATGGCCGCCGCGGAGACATGGGCGGGCGCCATCGGCGTTCCGGCCTACGTTATCGACAACGAGACCGCCATCAAGGTGACCGATGGCAACGTCGAGGTCGTGTCCGAGGGTCAATGGAGATACTTCCCATCCCAGCCCGCCACAAACTGAGTTCGATACGATCGTTTCGGGGAGCGCCAGAGCCGAGTAATCCGCGCCTCGTCCGCGGCCACTGACGGTTCTGCGGCCCATTGACGGATGGATTGGCGCGGTGATACTGGCGCCACTCAGGCAATTCGGGGGGACAAGCGGATGCATCACGGGACCACGAGGCCGATGCGGTTCACGCGTCGGTTGGTCCATGCGTGCCTGGCGACCTGCCTCGCCCTCGCCAACATGCCCGCCGCACCGGCCGCGGCCGCCTCGCCCCCGACCTTCTTCGCCTTCAACTCGGTGGACAGCTTCGTCGGGAAGACCCAGGACCTGTTCATCACGCCGCAGACCGGCGGCGTGAGTATCGAGAGCGGGCCCACCACCGACCATATCGCGATCCAGGCGGGCCGCCTCGACGAGGACGGGCTCACTGAGCACTGGCGACTGGTTCTGAGACCCCCGACCGGGCAAGAGCTGGGCGTCGGGATCTACCCGAACGCTCAGCGATTCCGCACAACCGGAGTCCCGGGACTGGACCTGAGCGGCTCTGGGGACGGCTGCAACACCGCGACCGGCGCGTTCCAGATCCATGACATGGCGTGGAATGGACCCACGCTCTACCGATTCGCCCTGACGTACGAGTTCCGCTGCGAGGGGGACAACGGCCGCGGCCTGGTGGTCGGGCGCGTCCGGATCGGCTCATCCGTGGACCTGCCTCTGCTGAAGACCCCGCTCCAGTCGCGCCAGATGCCGAGCATCGTGGCCGGGGGCACGGGGACGCCGCAGACCTACACCCTGGAGGTGGACGGGGATCTGCCGGTCGATATCGGCACGCTGGCCTTCGTCGGAGCCGATGCGTCGAGCTTCGTCGTCGGCGACGACGGGTGCTCCACCACGACGGTCGACCCGGGCGCATCGTGCTCGTTCGACGTCACCTTCACGCCCCAAGCCTCCGGCGGGCGGCTGGGATGGCTCCACATTCCGCACGACGGCGGGTTGTCGCCGCGGCGGCTTCCGTTCTGGGGGATCGCTCTGATTCCGACCGCGACCGAGATCATCGGCATCGAGCCAGCGACGGAGCACCCCGACGGCGGGCTTCGCTACCTGTTCCGTGTCACGCCCAACCCGGGCGGCAACACGGTGGAGTGCACCATCGATGGGGCGCCCTCGGGCGGAAGCCCCCGCGATCCGTACGGCATCGGCTGGTGCATCGGACCCAGGACGATCGGGACGCGGACCGTCGCCGCACGCTACCTGGAGAGCTTCCAGCACGCGACCAGCGAGTGGAGCGCACCCGCCAGCTTCACCGTCAGCAACGACACCACCACGACACTCGGGGCAACGGCGACCAAAGCCGCTCCGGGAGACGCGCTCACCTTCACCGCCACCGTGAGCACGGCGCACAACCTGATGTACCCCGGCGGCACGCTGACCCTGCGCAACGGAACGACCGGGCCGCTGCTCGCGAGCCGGGCCATCACGCGCACCAATCCGACGCTCACGTTCACGACGTCGGCCCTCGCCAGGGGCACGCACACGATCGTGGCGGCCTACTCCGGTATCTCCGGCAGCCTGCTGCCCTCGAGCGCCCAGGTCTCGGTCACGATCGAGGATCCGCCACCACCGCCACCACCACCGCCACCACCGCCGCCGCCGGTCGACGTCGGCCGCTTCTCAGGGGCGGACCGCTTCTCCACCGCGGCCGTGCTGTCATCCACCACGTTTGATCCCGGCGTGCCCGTGGTGTACGTGGTCAACGGAATGGGGTTCGCCGATGCCCTGGCCGCCGGGCCGGCAGCCGCCCGCGGAAACGGTCCCCTGCTGCTCGTCACCCGGGACTCGGTCCCCTCGCCGACGATGACGGAGCTTCGCCGTCTGCGGCCGGCGCGGATCGTGGTCCTGGGCGGCACGGCCGTCGTGTCGTCCGCCGTGAGCAACGCGCTTGCGGGGATTGCGCCCGTGAGCCGAATCGCCGGTGCCGATCGATACGACACCGCGGCGCGCATCGCCGCCGCGCGCGCGCCGGGCGTGCCGGTGATCTACGTCGCGAGCGGGAGGGACTTCCCAGACGCCCTGGCCGGCGTACCAGCCGCCATCCGGGGCGGCGGCCCCCTGCTGCTGGTCGAGCCGAACAGAGTTCCGGCCACGACCGCCGCCCAGCTCGATCGGCTGAACCCGGGACGGATCGTGGTGCTCGGCGGGACGGCTTCGGTTGGCTCCGGCGTGGTCACCGCGCTGCGCCAGTACACGACCGGGAGCGTGACTCGCCTCGCCGGCGCGAACCGCTACGCCACGGCGGTAGCGGTCTCGAAAGCCGGGTGGACGTCAGCGAGCGTGGCGTACGTCGCCGTGGGCACGAACTTCCCCGACGCCCTGGCGGGCGGGCCGATCGCCGGCCGCCACGGAGCCCCGATCCTGCTGGTCGAGCGCAATTCGCTGCCGACCACGGTCCGCGACGAGCTTCGCCGGCTGGGCGTCACCCGCGTAGTCATCCTGGGCGGCACCAGCACTGTATCCCCGGCCGTCGAGTCGCAATTGACGTCGCTGTACGGCAGCTGACTGATTAGCCACTGTGGGACGGGTGCGTAGCCCGACGTCACCTCCGAACACTGGCTGGTTGAGTTGGAGCAGCCGGCCACCTGCTTCTTGCATCGGCACGGGCGATCGCCGTACCAAGCCTCACGGTTCGAGCGGCATGCGACAATCCGGATCATGCTCCGATCCCTGGTCGTGGCGTCTCTCGTCCTCGCCTCGTGCGGCGGCGGCGCCTCGGAGGTGACCATCGCCGGCGAGATCGACGATGACGAGATCCGACTTGAAAGCGACAGCGGGCCGGCCGACGTGTGGTTCGAGCTCGAGAACGTCGGCACGCGACCATGCTCCCTGGTGCCGATGCTCGCCCCCAGCCCGGCCGACCTGCCGATCGAGGACGACAAGGTGGTGATGTCGTTGAGCGGCGACCCCGCCCTGCCCGAGCCCGTCGGGGCCTATACCGAGCTCAACGGCGAGCCCTACGATCGCGGCGAGGGCACCATGACCGCGTCGGGCTGGGTCACGGTCGTCGCCCCGGGCGATCGAGTCCGGCTGCAGGTCGCTTTCGAGGCGGCGCCTGATGTCGGCGAGAGGGTCCTCGTCTGCAACGAGGCGGGCGACTACGCCAGCGGACGCTTCGCCGTCCCACCGTTTGACCGCTGACGGCGACCGCCGTTGCGTCTACTACTCACGTCCGCCGGCGTCACGAACGACAGCATTCGCGACACGTTGGTCGAGCTGCTGGGGCGGCCCAGCTGTGGGCCTTCGGCCATCGGATGCAGATCGGCGACGCGGTGGTCGTGCCGTTCCTCGGACAGCCGGTGGTCGCCATCGGCGAGATCACGGGTCCCTACCGATGGGTCCCCGATGGCGACCCGGACATGCCGCACGTCCGCGAGGTGGTTGGCACGTCACCGATCTGCCGCGCGTCGCGTTCGACCCCGACCTGCTCTACTCGTTCGGCGGCTCGGTCACCGTCTGCTCCGTCACTCGCAACCACGCCGAGCCAAGGGTCCGCGCGATGATCGACGATCTGTAGTGCGCCCTAGCAGACGGTCAGTGGATGGCCGGTCGCTGGTCGCGGGGCTGGCCACCGGCCTCTGCATCGGCACGGTCGATCGCCGCACCGAGCCGCTCGAGCGCCAGGTCCAGCTGGTCATGCGCGGCATCCAGATCCTCGACGATGCCCTGGAGAGACGCCGACGTTTCCACCTCGTCGCGAATGCTGAGCAGGAGCCGATGCGCGACGTTGACGAGGACGGAGACCTCGTTCAGGTCATCCGCGGCTACCGACGGTTCCATGTGGATCGTTCCTCCGTGATGAGCGTGGCGATCACGCGGCGGATACCGGGATCGAGGCCATCGCATCGATCTCGACCAGCAGGTCCGGACTGACAAGGCCCTGGACCACGATGAGCGTGTTCGGGGGATACATCCCTGACGGGTAGATGCGGGGATAGAGCTCGTCGCGGGCTTCGCGGAACGCCTCGATGGTGGTCTCGCCAACGAGGTACGTGGTGAGCTTCATGACGCTGTCGAACCCGCCTCCCGCCGATCGGAGTGCGGTGCCCAGGTTCTCGAATACCTGGAACAGCTGCGACCGCAGATCGTCGCCGGCGAGCGACCCGTCCGGGCGAATCCCAACCTGGCCGGCGACCAGGACCAGGTCCCCGGCGCGGCTGAGGTGCGAATACTTCCCGTGGGGCGGACCGAGCTCGGCGGGGTTCTGGTAGACGACGCTCATTTCAGTTTCTCTCCATCTTTCAGCGGACGAGAACCACGTCCGGTCCCCCATCGATCTGTGTCCAGGCGGTATCGGCGGTGACCACCGGCAAATTCGCTCGCACGCCGAGCGCGAGACACAGGCGATCTGCCAGCGAGAGGGAGGTCCCGCGTTGCCAGAGGACGGCCGCGATCTCGGCATCGGTGCGCGTGACGTCGACCACCGAGAGACCGAAGGATGCAAGCAGCCGCGCCACCACGCCGGCCGGCGCCCCGTGCTGCCGCACCTTCTGGAGCACCTCGGACCAGTTCGCGGCGCCGATGACACCCTCCATCAGCCATGGCTCGGCCTCGTCCGCCCCCGCCTCGTCCTGGAGCCAGGCGAGCACGACCGAGGCATCGACGACGCTGGTCACGGCCCGGAGTCCGCGTCGGCCGACGCCTCCGCATGGCGCTCCGCGATCAGCTCGTCGCGCATGCTGCCTCCCGCGGCGGCGAACATGGATCGCAGCCGCGTCTTGATCGCCGATCGCGGCACGAGGATCACGGCCTCGCCCTCCACGAGCGCCACGAGCTCGCTCCCCTCCTCGATCCCCAGCTCACGACGAATACCCGCCGGGATGACGACGCGTCCTTTGGGTCCCACTGACACGACTCCAGTGTCACTCATTCAGGAATGGTGTCACTTCACTTGAGTTCCGTCAAGGACGACTCCGAGTGCGCGATGATGCGCAGGATTCGACCGCTACCGGGAGAGCCATGATCTGGATCGCGCGACTGGTGTGGCTCTATGCCGCTCTTGCGTCGGCGGCGTGCGTACTGCTGGGCATCCTGGTTCCCGGGATCTTCGAAGCGATCGCCGGAAACACGGTCGAGGGCGTGGTCTTCTTTTCCATCGTCGGCATTGTCGGAGCCACCTACGCCACTGCGGGCATCCTGATCCTCAGGCAGCGACTACGGCACGCGGTCGGCTGGATCCTGCTCGTGGCCGGAGCCGGCTTTCCGACCGAGTTCCTGGCTTTTGCGATCGGATTCCGCGGGGCGCAGCAGGACGATCCGGTCGGCATATGGCTTGCCCTCCTGTCGGGCGCCCTGTTCTGGCCGGTGATCCTTCTCGTGGGCCCGGTGGTGGCGCTGTTCTTCCCCGACGGCCGCCTCCCGAGCGCGCGCTGGCGATGGCCAGCCCGCATCGGGGCAGGGATCGTCGGACTGGTGGTGGTGGCGCTTCTCGTGCGGCCGGGCTCCCTGGACCCCGAGAACGGCCTGCCGGCGAACCCGCTCGGTGTCGACGCCATCCCATCGGTCGTCTTCGAGGTGCTCGAGGCGGCGGGCTTCCTGATGGCGGCCCTGACGGTCGCCGTGGCGATCAGCTCGATCGTGATCCGCTACCGCCGCGCGACCGGCGTGGAGCGGCTGCAGCTGCGCTGGTTCGTGTTCGCGGTGGCGGTGTGGTGCGTGCTGTTGCCGATTTCGCTGCTGAGCGAGTCCATCATCCCGGCCGCCATCGCGGTCAGCGCGCTCGTACTGCTGCCGATCTCGATTCTCATCGCCGTCACGCGCTACCGCCTCTACGAGATCGATACGCTCATCAATCGGACGCTGGTGTACGTGCCACTGGTCGGCATCGTCGCTGGCCTCTACGCCGGATCCGTTGCGATGCTTCAGCGCCTCTCCGTCGCCGTCACCGGCGACACCTCGGACGGCGCCGCCATCCTCTCCGCGCTCGTCCTCGCCACGTTGTTCACCCCGATCCGCAAGTGGATCGAGGGCATCGTCGACCGGCGATTCAAGCCGGCAGTGCCCGATGGCTCGGCCGCCGCACCACTCGCTCGCACCTTCTCAGCCGATGATCCGGACTTTCTCGCGGCCGTCGAGTCGGCCGTTCGCCGGGTCCTCACGGAGCGGCAGGCCACCGATCATCCTCAGCGCACAGCCCCGCCTGCGGTCGTTCAGGTGGAACCGGCGGCGCCCGATCAATAGGTTCCGGATGGCCACTCCCCCGCCTCGATGCGATCGCACCCACGACGCACGACAGTCGGCCGATGCGCCTTTCGGTCCGTGCGCATGCGGCTAGACTCGCTGGCACGACCGGTCGTCGAGGTGCGAGGTAGGGAGGCGTCGGAATGCCCGCGGGTCACCCTTCGTCATGGCGTTGGGGACTTCTCGTGCTGCTTGTTGCAGCCATCGGCATCGCGGCTTGCCAGACGGCCGTGCCAGGAGGCTCGGCCCCCGAGAGCGCCTCAGCCTCCCAGGCTCCACTGAGCCCGACGGAGTCCCCTTCCACCGGAACTGAAGCCGCCTCGCCATCGGACGATGCCAGAATTGCCGGACTGATCGATATCGGTGGCCGGTCGCTCTACATGGAGTGCCGGGGCACGGGCGCGCCGACGATCCTCTTCCTCCACGGATACGGCGGACGGGCGCGGCACGGGTACCACCTGTTCAACTACGCCGACCGCCAGATGGTCTGCACGTACGACCGAGCCCACATGGGCGAGAGCGACCCGGTCGACGGGATCCAGAGCGGCGCCGACATCGTTGACGACCTCTCGCGCCTCCTGGAGGCGGCCGAGGTGCCGGGCCCGTATCTCCTCGTCGCGGCGTCGCACGGCGGGCTCATCGCCGAGCTCTTCGCCGGGGCTCACCCTGACCAGGTTGCCGGGATGGTCCTCATCGACGCCAGCTTGCACGCCGATGGGGACCTCGACCGCTACTTCGCGAGCATCGGGGAGTTTGACCTTGCCGAGTTCCAGGCCGAGTACGAAGCGGATGTCGAGGCCACCGCCTGGACGATCCATGACGAGGCAGCGGCCGCCCTGGCGACGATTCCCGACGTGCCGATCACCTACCTCGTCGCAATCTTCGAGGGCGGCGGCATGCCCTCGGAAGCAGATGCGCTCTGGGAGGATGGACTGGCGGAGCTCCTGGCTCGCTCATCGAACGGCCAGCGCACCGAGGTCGATGGCCCGCACGACCTACCTCCAAGACCCATCCACGCCGCGATCGACGACATCCTCCAGCTTCTCGAGGCTCGCTGAGGATGCTGATCGCCATCTCGGCTGTCCCGAGCCTGATCGACGGCTTCGGCCCGATGAAGCTCTACGCCGGCACGACCGAGCAGTTTCGGACCGATGCCCAGCTCCACCGCATCGCCGATAAGCTGCGCGCCGAGTACATCGCCACCATCGGCTACCAGCCCGGCCCGGGCGAGGTCGCGAGCTGGCAGAACAGCCTCATGGCGCTCTCGATGCTCGTCGACCAGGCCGAGCTGCCAACAATCTCGGAACGTTCAGTCGTCATCCTTGGACGAGAGCGTCTCTTCGAGGTCCTCGACATTCGCCTTGGCCCAGCCGCTCATTCGATCGAGAAGCGGCCCCGGCGCAAACCCGAAGAGCGCAGCCGTCGCCAGGGAAACCGGCGTCAGCGCAAAGGCATCCCCGAGCGAATTGACCGTGACCCCGGATGCCGCTCCGTTGGCCGCCACCCACGTCAAGGCAACTCCGACAACAGCCGCCAACCCTGAGAGCAACACTGTTTGGCGGGTCTGCGCCTCGCCGTAACCGTACACATTCTCGATCGAGCTTGCTAATTCGGTTTCCTCCGCAGCTGCGTGAGCAGCCGCGGCGGCTGTCCCGACCAGGTAACGCGGCAACCGCCACGTCGACGCTCAGCAGGGCACCGGCGAGGATGCTGAATCCGAGGGCCGCCCAGGCCGTCATCCCCAGCAGCGCCGTCCGGTTATTCATTGCCGCCGTCCCGCGGATGAGCGCCTCGAAGCGACGGTCCCGATACCCGTTCTCACTTGCGCGGCGGATGACAGTTAGATCATCGCGGACGTCCGGGACTCGTGTAGCTTTCAATGCGGCCTTCACTGCATTGATCTGCTGACGCAGGCGTCCGTCTCGGCTGTCGAGCTTGGATCCCTCGATCCTCAGCTCGTCGTGCAGCAAGATCGCGTGCTGCCGTTCCAGATCGGCCAGGAGGACGAGCTCCTCTTCGATACCGTGAAGCTCCTGCCAGCGGTTCATGTACTCCATGCCGCCGCTCCACTCGTGGCATCCAAGTCCCCAGGCATCGACCGTCGCTCGAGCGACCGGATCTGCTCACGCAGGGAGACGACGACCGCGCTCCTCCCGCGAGACCCCAGCCGGCGCCGTGCCGCCTCGAGGCGACCACGAAGCTCGGTAAAGGATCGCGAGTTGGCGCGCTCCGGAGAGACCTGTCCGTTCGTCGCCAGCGCCATCGCCGACCAGAGGAGCAAGCCGTCGACCAGCCCGAACATGACCACCCGCAGCCGAGTCACGAGATCGGCCTCGCTGGAGCCCATGATCAGGACACCGAAGATGGTGAGTCCCGCAAGCCACAACGAGAGCCACTGAGTGGTGGCACTCATGCGAACTCCCGTGCGGGCGACCACGGCGGCGACCTCTGACCGGAGCCAAACTACCCAGGCACCCATGGCCGATCCCACCCCTTCCCTCCGTACCCTCCAGTTCGGCGAGTATGCTCCGCGGTGTCAACAAGTATTAACGATGACCATTGGACGCCGGTGGTAGCCTCTGAGCAAGCTAGCTAGCCACAAGCTCTGCTGCCGAGGGGACCGATGCCCGAGCCTGCTGATCCGCTGCCCTGTCCGCAGACGCCGCACGCCGCGCTTTTGCTCTTCGTGGTTGCGTGGTGCTCATCGTCTCGAACCCCATTCTCGGCTCATCCCGGGGGCTCTTGATCACCATTCGTCCGCCCTTGCCCGCCGCACGAACTCCATCCGCCGCGCCCACCAGCACCGTCGACTGGCGCTGATGCGGACTACTTGCCGGGATTCACAGCCGCTCCGATGCCGGAGGTTACTGCGGCCGATCACCGACCGCTTCCGAAGTCCTGCCTGAGCGCGGAGGCCAGGCCAGCATCAGCAGCACGATGGTTAGCACCGACGCCAGCAGCCCGGGACTCCCGTCGGACGCGCGGTATCGGCAGGCGCAGAGCTCGAGCTGGAGTCGCGTGGGTCAGCAGTCCAGCCACGATGACATCTAAGGTGCCCGTGCCTGAGTCCGACCGCTCAGTGCGGTGCAGTCACCGTCGTGCTGCCCACCGCGAAGGTCAAGCCCAGGCCGGTAGGCAGGCCATCGTGGCCGTGCCACCCGCTCGTCGGTGCCGCCGCGGGGTGTAGCTGACGACGCACCGGCGGTCGAGGTGGCCGTGGCCGTCACGTCGGTGTGCGCCCCAACCGTCGCGCTGGCCTCGTAGCGCCGATGTCGCACAGGCCGCCGGCGCGCAGCCACGCTGGTCGAGCCCGCTACCGCGCGCAGCACAGGTGCGCTGGTGCCGAGGCGATGCCGGTTGCCTGCCACCAGGCCAAGCGATGGTCTGCGTCAGGCCGCCGTTGTCGCCACCCTATCAGGGCAAAGTCATGCAGCCCCCCTTACGCTTTGCTCGTCATCCCGCCACCGAGTGATGTCACCGATCGCGCGGTGTTGCCGCAACGATGCGTTCACCAACGTCTCCGTCTGCCGTTACACGCCGCCGAAGATGCCGCCGCCGAGTATGGCCGTGTTGCCGCTGATCGTCGAGTTCGCACGTCACAGTTCCGAAATTGCGATGCCGCCACCAGTGTCGTCGTGTTGCCGCTGAACGTCGAGTTGTGACGGTCATGTTGCGAAGTTACTGATGCCGCCGCCTTCCAAGCGCCTGTTGCCGCTGAACGTCTAGTTCGTGACGGTCAGGTATCCCGTGTTAGCGATGCCGCCGCCCCAAGCCACGTTGCCGCTGAACGTCGAGTTCGTGACGTCAAAGTTCCGAGCTAGAAATGCCGCCGCCATGCCGGAGATGCCGCCGACGTGTTGCCGCTGAACGTCGAGTTCGTGACCGTCAGGTTGCCCCGTTATTGATGCCGCCGCCGAAGCCATCGCCGCGAAGCCGCCGTGATGTGAGCCGGACAGGTGCGGTGCCAGCGGTGATAAAGAACACGCGGAACGAGTTGTCGCCGCTGACGGTGATGCACCCGCGCCGTCGATCCACATGTCGCTGCTGATGTCGGCAACGCGGAGCCAGAGTGATGTGCCGCCACGCCGAAGCTGATGCGTCGCTGCCGCGCCGCGCGCACTCGCCGCCATGCGCCCGAGCGGTGTCGGTGTTGCGCGGTGATCGCCTCGCGCAGGTGCAGACGCCGTCGTCGCCGCGTCGTCAGCCGTGGAGTTACGCTGATCGTGCGCAGCACGTGCGCAAGCGCGCACAAGCATGCAGCACAGCAGATCCCCAGCCACAGGCATTCATTGTGCGTCTCCTGCTCTCAGTCCAACTACCCCCATGCCCCCTTCCAGCGACGATGATCTTCGTGGACCGTCAGGCGGTGGATAACCGTAGGGCTGCGGTCTTGATGGATGCCGCAATCGCGCCGCGATCAGGCGCTTCGCTGGACAACTATTGCTAACCTAGCAGCCAAGCTGCCCGACGCAGAGGGGACAGGGGGTTGATTCACGCGCATCCCGAGCGCGCGTCACGCCAGAGCATGGCACCGCCGCAGCGTGGACGCCGATGAAGCTCTACGCCGGAACGACCGAGCAGTTTCCGACCGTTGCCCAGCTCCACCGCATCGCCGATAAGCTGCGCGCCGAGTACATCGCCACCATCGGCTACGGGCCCGGCCCGTCCGAGGTCGCGAGCTGGCAGAACAGCGTCATAGCGCTCTCGATGCTCCTCGATCAGGGCGAGCTGCACCACTTGGGCAGACGAGTGAACCGAAAAGTGCTGATCCGATGCTGAACCCCATCCGCATTCGGCAGTCGATTCACATCCGTGCAACGCCGGATGAGGTCTGGTGGCTTGTCGAGAACCCCATGGAGGCCACGCAACTTCTTCCGAAGGGAGCTCGTTTCGAGTTGCTCACTGATCGAATGGACGCGGTTGGCTCGAGGTGGCGACTCGTGATATCGTCAGGCGGCAAGCAGTTCGAGATTGATAACGAGGTTGTCGAGATCGAGAAGCCGATTCGGCAGCTGCTACGTTCCACGAGCGACCGCATGACGGGGACGTCTCACACTCTCCTCACGCCGACGAAGGGCGGAACGCTCATGACCATCGAAGGCACGGCGCGCTATGCCGACTCGCTGCGCACGCTACCCGATCGCCTGCTCACGAGCCTCCTGGCTCCGATCTTGACGCGTCGCGCTTTGAAGAGAATGAAGCGGCTGGTCGAAGACCGCCGAGGGCTTGAGGGCGACTGACATGCAACTACGGAGCGGCCATGCCGTTTGATCAGTCGGCGACGGTTCAGTCAGTTACCGCGCTCGAGGCAAGTGTTCGACCACCAAGTCGAGGACACAGTCGTCCAGCTGGCCAGGTCTGTGTGAACGGCGAGCAAGGGGGTGTCTGAAGGATGACGGCAGTCGAGAGGCCGATCGTCCCTGCGGCACTTCTTCCAGCAAGAACCTGGGCTGCGCCGAACCGCTGGACATATGCGGCGGCCCTCGGGATTGCCGTGTTGGTGCTCGAGGCGAGCAGCCGCGCGTCGTGGTTGATGTTCTTCGTGGGCGGGATGGCCGGCACGGTGCTGCTCGCCGTCTGGCTTCATTCCTTCTTCCCGACGCTCGTACACCGGCGTCTGCGGCTAGCGGCGCGGGAGTGGGCGCAGTGGATCGGACTCCCGGTCCTCGTCATCGCGACCTACTACGCCTTCCTCTCCCCGATCCCGTTCGACGCGCGACTCGCCGCCAGTCGTGCGGGGATGGAGAACGCCGCATCGCAGATCACGGCGAACACGGACGCCGCACCCGCCTGGATCGGGCTCTACCCGGTGGAGCGCATCGACCGATACGAGAACGGGTTTCGGTTCCTGATCTGGGGCTCCGGCTTCCTGGACCCTGTTGGCTTTGCTTACTCGCGCGACGGCGAGCCGCCGCGCATCGGCGAGGACCGATACGAGTTCATCGGCGACGGCTGGTGGCGCTGGACCGAGAGCTGGTAGGGCTCCGGTCTTGACGAGCTGCCATCGCGCCGCGATCAGGCGCCTCGCTGGACAACTATTGCTAACCTAGCGGCCAAGCTGCCCGACGCAGAGGGGACAGGGGGTTGATTCACGCGCATCCCGAGCGCGCGTCACGCCGAAGCCAGGCATTGCCGCCGCACGCGCCCATACAGCTGGGACCCCCGATGAAGCTCTACGCCGGCACGACCGAGCAGTTTCGGACCGATGCCCAGCTCCACCGCATCGCGGATAAGCTGCGCACCGAGTACATCGCCACCATCGGCTACAAGCCCGGCCCGGGCGAGGTCGCGGGCTGGCAGAACAGCCTCATGGCGCTCTCGATGCTCCTCGACCAGGCCGAGCTGAACGACCACGGCGTCATCCTCGAGTACCAGCTCGGCAACACCAGCCGCCGCCTCGACGCCATGCTCACCGGCCACTCCGCCACCAGCGCCGAGAACGCCGTCGTCGTCGAGCTCAAGCAGTGGAGTGGCGAGGTCGGCCCCTCCCCCGCCGAGTTCTGCGTCGAGACCTTCGTGGGCAAGGCCGTCCGCCGCGTGCTCCACCCATCGGTCCAGGTCGGTGGCTACCAGCAATGGCTGCTCGACAACCACGCGGTCTTCTACCACGCCGATGCGGCCGCGCCTCACCGCCGTCAGCTACCTCCACAACCTCCAGTTCGACCCCGCCGGCGAGCTGTGGTCCGATCGCCACGCCGATCCGCTGGACCGCCAATCCCCTCTTCACCGGCGACCACTCCGACCAGCTAGCCGCCTACCTCGAACATCCACCTGGGCGAGGGCGATGGCATCCCGATCATGGCCCGCGTCCTCGAGTCCGAGTACCGCCCCAGCCGCAAGTTCCTCGAGCACACCGCGGCGATGATCGCGGCCCACAGTCCGAGTTCGTGCTCCTCGACGAGCAGCGGTCGCCTTCGAATCGGTCCTGGCCGAGGCTCGCGCCGGCTACCACGAGGCGAAGAAGTCGGTCGTCCTCATCCAGGGCGGGCCGGCACCGGCAAGAGCGTCATCGCCCTGCACCTCGTGGGCGAGCTGGCCCCCGCGGCTACAACGCCAGCACGCCACCGGCTCCAAGGCATTCACCGAGAACATCCGCCGCGTCGTCGGCACGGCGCGCCGGCGGCTCGCAGTTCAAGTACTTCAACCAGTACGGCAACGCCGCCGCGAACGACGTCGACGTCCGCACCTCGACGAGGCGCATCGGCTGCGCGAGACGAGCGCCAGCCGCTTCACGCCGAAGGCGATGCGCACCGACCTCCCGCAGGTGGACGAGCTCATCAAGGCCGCCAAGACCACCGTCTTCTTCATCGACGACTACCAGACCGTCCGCCCCAACGAGGCCGGCAGCACCCAGCTCATCCTCGAGGCCGCCGATCGCAACGGCGCCGATGTCAGCGCGTTCGAGCTCGACACCCAGTTCCGCATGTCAGGCTCGAAGGCCTTCCTCACCTGGGTCGACCACACCCTTGGCCTGACCGAGGCCGCCACCCCGACCTGGGACGCCGACAACGAGACGTTCGACTTCCGCATCGTCGACTCGGTCGAGCAGCTCGACGCGCTCATTCGCTCGAAGGCCGATGAGGGCCACTCCGCCCGCCTGACCGCCGGCTTCTGCTGGCCCGGAGCAACCCGGAGCCGATGGCACGCTCGTCCCCGACATCACCGTCGGCGCCTGCCATATGCCCTGGAACGCCATGCCCGATGCCGGCCGCCTCGCCCCCGGCATCCCGCTCTCGAACTTCTGGGCATCCGACCTGAATGGCCTCGGCCCATGTCGGCCGCGTCTACACCGCCCAGGGCTTCGAGTTCGACTACGTCGGCGTCATCTGGGGCCGCGACCTTCGCTGGGATCCCGCCACCACCACCTGGATCGGCGACTCCGGCGCCAGCCACGACTCCATCGTCAACGCTCCGGCGACCGCTTCACCGACCTCGTCAAACGCACCTACCGCGTCCTCCTCACCCGCGGCCTCAAGGGCTGCTTCGTGTACTTCGAGGACGATACGACTCGGGCGGCCGTGGCCGAGCGGGGAAATCTTGCTCGAACCGGCCCATCAGGGGATCGCGGGTGATCTCGGATCACTTTGATCGCTTGGATCATGACGAGTTGCCGCTGCACTCGTGGACAAGGTGGACTAAAAAGGCCGACGATCCTGGCACCACGCCCGAAGCCATTGCGAGCTTGCTGGCTGAGTTCATCATGGCTAACCGATGCGTGGGTGCACCTCAATACGCCCGGGCATGGCAGCGGGTGGTGGCAGGGGGCGAGCCCTACTCTGATCAGGAGCGTCAGGGCGTTGTCGCATTTGTAGGCCCGCTTCTCGGGGAACCCACGAGGCCGCTACCCGCCGATCAGGTTCAGGGGGCTATTGCCGAGCACCTGTGGTACTTGCTTGTCACGTCTGAGCCCACTGACGGCGAGTTCTTTCGAGTTCATGGGCCTAAGTTTCACGCAACGGCTCCAGGAGGGGATGGACTCGTCATCTATGACGGCGACGCGCCGGCATTTCGGCTTTGGGAGATCAAGAAACACGCCTCGGCGAGCTCCGTATCACGAACGGTGAGGGACGCCTACATTCAGTTGCAGGCATCAGCCGAGAAGTACCTAGCCCACTACTCAGCTGCCGGCCAAGAGAGCGATGACCCACGGTGGGCGCGCGTCTACGCGGAGCTGATCGATCACTGGGTTAGCGGGAACTCCCCGTGCCGGTGCCGGGGTTGCTGTTGCGACATCCATAGCCCCCGCGCAGTGCTTCTCGAACATTTCCGACCAACTTTCCAAGGTTTCCAGACAAACATTGCCGCAATGCTTTGGTAGCGGGTTTGGACAACCTGCCGGCCACCTCTGATCTTGTGCGGGACTTGGCGTGGACCGGCCTCTAGGGCTGGATGCGATTGGTCTCGCCCTAGGGGAGGTCGCACATCTGCCCACACCGACGGAACTTAGGCGAATGATGGCCGAAGCCGAGGTCGGCCTAATCTCTGGGGAGAACGCTCCACCCACAGTGATGGCCCAAACAGGTTGGTACCTGCACGGTGTCGGATCCGCGCTTGCCTCCCTCCAACTCTACGGCATCGAAAGACAACGCCAAGCCTTTGCCATCTCAGCGCACATTTTTGATCTGCTTCTTCTAGCAATCGAGGACCTCGAGTTCCACGAACGCCTGCAGTACGTCTTTGCCGCGCAGATCGCATTCCTAAGAAGCGACGCTGATCCCAATGCCATTGCAGTCCGGCGTCGCCAGATCCCTCCGCCCTCGGGGCTCGAATTGATCACGAGTTCGTCAACGACCGCGCTAGAACTGGGGACGGCACTTCTTTCGGTCGACGTCGAATCCCTATACCGGGAGCTCTCGGGTCTTGAGGCGCAGCGGAGCCGGTTCGAGCGCCAGCTCGAGGTCGCCACTACAGACACCATCTACGCTGCACAGAGTGGGGTGATCGACGGGGTCCGGGGCCTTCTGAATTCCCTCATCCGGGGTGAGCAACGGAGTCTTGAGGCGGCGACGCAGGCGTTGCTCCAAGCCATTCGAGCCCCGAGCTCACAGGCAGACATAACGTCGCGATGGGTGGCTGCGCACTTATTCCGCATCGCTGGGGATCTGCGCGCGACGTCAATCTGGCTGCAGTTCTCCCTCCGTCCGTGGGTCCCGAGGTCAGACGGGCGTTCAGCGTGGCCTCACCCCGTGTCCTCACTCTGTGGCCACCCCAGCTCGAATTGCTCGGTTCCGGCACGCCCAGTTCGCCACTCAATGCCGACGTGCGACGGGCATTCATATCCATCCCCACCAGCTCCGGAAAGACTCTTCTGTCGCAACTCCTCGTCCTCAGTCACATCGCGAGTACCAACACTGGAGTCTGCTTCGTGGCTCCCACCCGGAGCTTGGTACGAGAAGTAGCGGAACAGTCAGAGACGGCGACTGCGCTACTTGGACGCACAGGTGAGTACCGACATCCTAGATGCGCCGGATGAGGGCGGCCCGGTTGCTCGGGTTGAAGTCATGACGCCCGAACGGGCCGGCGTACCTCATTCGGACGAATCACGAAGATCTCCTAGGGCGCTTCGGCCTGTTCATCGTCGATGAGGCCCACCTCCTGGGAGATAAAACGCGGGGTTGGACGCTGGAAGCGAGCCTTGCTTTCCTGCATCACAAGACAGAGGAGACCGCGCATCGCCTGATCTTGATGTCGGCTGCCATGGGCAACCAACTCGAAATTGCGAACTGGTTGGATCCAACGGGTGAAGTACATTCCCTACACCTCTCGGTGGCGCGGACCGAGGCGGATGTATGGCATTTATCAAACCGAAGCAGACCGAGATGCCCGAACGCGGGTCAACACCGGACGCCAGATTCTGTCGCGGTATCCGCTCTTCGGCGCTATTCACCTGAGGCCGCCCGTTGACGGTGGAGACGCGAAGTTAGTCATTACCGAACCGGTCGGTGAACTGTTCGTTAGAGCGAACCACACGAGGGAGGCGGGGCGAAGTACCAAGTTCTACAGGATGTTGCCCCCCCTCATTGATGTGCTATCGCGCGGTGGTCCCATTCTGATCATCAGCCCGACTCGACCGGACGCGATGCGTCTAGCCGAGGCGCTCGCCGAATTCCTGGGCTCTGAAGCCGACGGGGTGCCATGGCTCACGGACTTGGTGCAGACCCGCCTAGGCAGGGATCATCCGCTGCGACCTGCCTCCGCCGCGGAGTCGCCTATCACCACGGATCTCTACCAGATGACGTCTTGGCTGCCATCGAGGATGCAGTCAGAGACGAAGACATCAAGTACGTGGTCGCGACCACGACGCTGACGGAAGGTGTCAACCTCCCCGTGCGGACGGTGTTGATATCGGCTCAGGGGACGTGGGGCACCGGCGGCCAGTTCGAGGAGTTCATCACGGGCGACAGGCTCCCGCATCGGCCGCCGGTCGGGCGGGGCGCGCGGCCAAGGAAACCGAAGGCTGGGTGGTTCCGGCCCGCCAAGCGGAGTTCTCGCCGGCGGACTTTGACCGACTAGATCCAACAACTGAAGAAATGGACGTCAGGTCAGAACTACTTACGGCTCAAGCCCTCGCGGACCTTCAGGAATTCGAGGATGAAACGCGAGCCGGCCACGATGCAGTCTTCGTGGCTGGATATCGATCTCTAGGAGACTTCCTGGCCTACGTTTGGTTCGTTCTCCCAGCCACGCCAGGCGATGATAACGACCTTGCCTCTCGGTCTCGAGTGGCCGTCAGAGCAACCCTCGCGTGGCACCAAGCCGATCAGCGCACGCGAGAGCGGTTAGAGCGTGCGGCGGTGCGCGCTGGCGAGCGATACGGCGACTTCGATCCGCATGACGCCAGCGGCTAGCCAGGGCCGGTACCACGTTGTCGTCAGCAGCAAGACTGGAGAGACTCGCAGCCAGGTTGGCTGAACTTTTCATCGATCTTGAGGGGGAACGCAATGCGCCCATTGCGGTCATAGACATCTTGGATGAGCACGGGCTGCTGCGAGAGCTGCTCGAGGGATCCGAGCACGTCCCAACGTCGTTCCGGAATAGGCGGGCCGGCCAAGGAATCACCTACTTCGAAGTCGACATTGCGGCCGTGCTGCGATCTTGGCTTCGAGGGGGAGGAAATCCATGCGATGGCGCAAACCTATCTCAGTGCAGTCCCGGACGTCAGTTTTCGGATGGAGCAGTTGGCAGACTTTCTGACCGGCACGTTCGAGAACTACCTTCCATGGGCACTTGGGTCCGTGCTCGCGTGGGCCAATGAGGACCTTGTCGAGCACGATCCGACGGGGGTGCCGCATCCGTCCAGATCTGCCGGCGTTTGTCCGCTACGGCGTTCAGTCTGAGCACGCTTTGCGGCTCCTGCGATCGGGTGTGATCTCACGAACTACGGCGACGGCCGTCGGTGAAGCTTACGCACGCGAAGGCAGCGATCATGAGCTACGCGAATGGTTGGCTGCCCTGGACGTTCCGGAGTGGACCGAGCGGTTCGCTCCGTCGCCCTCAGATCTACTGGCCCTGCTCGAGTACGCGCGACAGCCAGGATCAGATGCGGTGAGCCGACTGCTTGCTGGTGATGAACTCACATTTGCTCTGGCAGGGGCACTTGTCGAACGTGAAGTGCCGGTCACCATCCGAGCAGCCTGCCCTGGATACCGACGCGGTTCGCCTGGCCTTGTGGAGTGGCGAGCGCCAACTGAGCTTCGTTCCTGCTGAGTACTTGGCCGGCCTGATTGCGGCGCGAGCGATCGGCATCCCGCTCCGATGCACCCTAGCGCCAAGCGAGGACGCTACTGTCCTGACGGTTAGCCTCGACGAGGCGTTATGACGGATCTCGACGCGTCACCACCACGACGGCTTCATCCAGGCGCCGGTGGAGCAATGAAATGAGCCCCAAGATGTCCAGTGCATCGCGCTCAGAGATGGGCCAGATCGCCCTAGGCGCGTGCGCGGTGACGTTGCGAAACGCCGCAAATACTCCCTTTGTAAGTGTGGCTAGCCCGCGCTGTTCGCTGATCTCCGTCGCCGTCCGCAACGTGCTGAAAGCAATGATGGGTGGCGACGGCGCGGTGAAACTGAAGGCGCCATCCACTAGGGCCGCACCATCCGTCCCCAACCCGCTCATTTCGCGGAGTCTCGCTAGCGAGCCCCTTGCTTGCTTCGAATACGGCATGGAAGTAATTGCGCTGGACTAATTCGGGACGGCAATACTTCAGAACCTCACTGTGGATCGAGCGGTCGGCCAGAGTTTTCCGCAGCCGGTCGGCCCTTGTCTTTGCCTCGCTGAGTGTCTTCGCGGCAACCGCCGCACGCAGTTTGCCGTCGTCGCCCAGTTCCATCCCGGAGAAAGCAAGGATTTCGTTTAGTTCGCTACGGCGCCCTTCGAAACTTCCTGCATCGGACGTGTATAAAACCGGTTCCATGGCGAGTTCGACGCAGGCGAGCACGCGATTTGCCGTTCGGTCGCGGAGCTGCTGATTCGCGAGAGCGATGAACAGGCGATGCCGTTTGGTGAGCGTTGGCTCCTCATCCGGGATTCCCGCCCTAGCCAGCAACCGGCCAATCTCGCTTCCCGTAAGTCCGAGGCTCGTGTCCCCCAAAACATCACACAGACGTTGCAATGCCGCGTCGCTGATGGGCGCGATCGCGGTCACGAGTCCGATAGCCTAGGTTGTGCCTTGGGCACGAGTTCGCCGGCGCAGCAGCCGCGACCACCGGCGGCGCTGAGTCATTTCAAGGCGCGCTTGCCAATAGGCGGAGACCAACGCAGCCTCGGCTGACCCAAGTTCATGTATCAGCCGTGTCCGCTCCGGGTAGGTGAAAGTCCACGTCAGCAACTGCTTCGGCCCAAAGTTCAGTTCGCGCGCTCGCTGACTGATGCGGAGCACCTGGGCGAGAGCTTGCGGATCCGGGTTGGAATCGGGACGGACATAGAAGAGGTCATGGACAGGTTCATCGTCCTGAGCGACGCAAGGTGCGGGAAGACGAGGTCACTTTGAGCCTGTTTGCTGAGTGCCTTTACCCGTTGAGCGAAGTCATCGAGCGCTTCAACCTCGTCCGAGCGCCCTTGCGCGCCTGCGGCGATGCCTGCCCGGATGCGAGG
>CAWGTN010000002.1:0-2018507 GCA_963825525.1 uncultured Chloroflexia bacterium | reverse complement strand
GGCCATGCCGTTTGATCAGTCGGCGACGGTTCAGTCAGTTACCGCGCTCGAGGCAAGTGTTCGACCACCAAGTCGAGGACACAGTCGTCCAGCTGGCCAGGTCGTGTGAACGGCGAGCAAGGGGGTGTCTGAAGGATGACGGCAGTCGAGAGGCCGATCGTCCCTGCGGCAATTCTTCCAGCAAGAACCTGGGCTGCGCCGAACCGCTGGACATATGCGGCGGCCCTCGGGATTGCCTTGTTGGTGCTCGAGGCGAGCAGCCGCGCGTCGTGGTTGATGTTCTTCGTGGGCGGGATGGCCGGCACGGTGCTGCTCGCCGTCTGGCTTCATTCCTTCTTCCCGACGCTCGTACACCGGCGTCTGCGGCTAGCGGCGCGGGAGTGGGCGCAGTGGGATCCGACTCCCGGTCCTCGTCATCGCGACCTACTACGCCTTCCTCTCCCCGATCCCGTTCCACGTGCGACTTGTTGCGAGTCGCGCGGGAATGGAGGACGCCGCATCGCAGATCGCGGCAAACCCGGGCGCGGCGCCCGCCTGGATCGGGCTCTACCCGGTGGAGCGCATCGACCGATACGAGAACGGGTGTCGGTTTCTGATCTGGGGCTCCGGCTTCCTGGACCCTGTTGGCTTCGCCTACCCCGCCGGCGAGCCGCCGCGCATCGGCGAGGACCGATACGAGTTCATCGGCGACGGCTGGTGGCACTGGACCGAGAGCTGGTAGGGCTGCGGGTCTTGAAGATGCTGCTATCGCGCCGCGATCAGGCGCCTCGCTGGACAACTATCGCGAACCTAACGGCCAAGCTGCCCGTCGCAGAGGGGACAGGGGGTTGATTCACGCGCATCCCGAGCGCGCGTCACGCCGAAGCCAGGCATCGCTGCAGCGTGTGCGGCCCGATGAAGCTCTACGCCGGGACGACCGAGCAGTTTCGGACCGATGCCCAGCTCCACCGCATCGCCGATAAGCTGCGCACCGAGTACATCGCCACCATCGGCTACAAACCCGTACCCGGCGAGGTCGCGGCCTGGCAGAACAGCCTCATGGCGCTCTCGATGCTCCTCGACCAGGCCGAGCCGAACGACCACGGCGTCATCCTCGAGTACCAGCTCGGCAACACCAGCCGCCGCCTCGACGCCCTGCTCACCGGCCATTCCGCCACCAGCGCCGAGAACGCCGTCGTCGTCGAGCTCAAGCAGTGGAGCGGCGAGGCTCGGCCCCTCCCCCGCCGAGTTCTGCGTCGAAACCCTTCGTGGGCAAGGCCGTCCGCCGCGTGCTCCACCCATCGGTCCAGGTAGGCGGCTACCAGCAATGGCTGCTCGACAACCACGCGGTCTTCTACGATGCCCGATGCGGTCGCTCTCACCGCCGTCAGCTACCTCCACAACCTTCCCGCACGACCCCGGCCGGCGAGCTGTGGTCCGATCGCCACGCCGATGCGCTGGACCGCCAATCCCCTCTTCACCGGCCACGCAGTCCGACAAGCTGGCCGACTACCTCGACATCCACCTGAGCCAGGGCGATGGCCATCCCCGATCATGGCTCGCGTCCTCGAGTCCGAGTACCGCCCCAGCCGCAAGCTCCTCGAGCACACCGCGGCCATGATCGTGGCCCCCAGCGAGCTCGTGCTCCTCGACGAGCAGCGGGTCGCCTTCGAGTCGGTCCTGGCCGAGGCTCGCGCCGGCTACCACGATGCGAAGAAGTCGGTCGTCCTCATCCAGGGCGGCCCCGGAACCGGCAAGAGCGTCATCGCGCTCCACCTCGTGGGCGAGCTGGCCGATCGCTACAACGCCGAGCACGGCCACCGGCTCCAAGGCATTCACCGAGAACATCCGCCGCGTTGTCGGCCGGCGCGCCGGCGGCTCGCAGTTCAAGTACTTCAACCAGTACGGCAACGCCGACGCGAACGACGTCGACGTCCTCATCCTCGACGAGGCGCATCGGCTTCGCGAGACGAGCGCCAGCCGCTTCACGCCGAAGGCGATGCGCACCGACCTCCCGCAGGTGGACGAGCTCATCAAGGCCGCCAAGACCACGGTCTTCTTCATCGACGACTACCAGACCGTCCGCCCGAACGAGGTCGGCAGCACCCAGCGCATCCTCGAGGCCGCCGATCGCAACGGCGCCGATGTCAGCGCGTTCGAGCTCGACACCCAGTTCCGCATGTCAGGCTCGAAGGCCTTCCTCTCCGGGGTCGACCACACCCTCGGCCTCGCCCGAAGCGGCCACCCCGACCTGGGACGCCGACAACGAGACGTTCGACTTCCGCATCGTCGACTCGGTCGAGCAGCCCGACGCCCTGATCCGCACGAAGGCCGATGAGGGCCACTCCGCCCGCCTGACCGCCGGCTTCTGCTGGCCCTGGAGCAACCCGGAACGCCGATGGCACCCTCGTCAACGACGTCAAGGTCGGCGCCTGGCAGATGCCCGGAACGCCAAGCCCGATGCCGGCCGCCTCGCCCCGGGCATCCCGCCCTCGAACTTCTGGGCTTCCGACCCGAACGGCATCAACCAGGTCGGCTGCGTCTACACCGCCCAGGGCTTCGAGTTCGACTACGTCGGCGTCATCTGGGGCCGCGACCTGCGCTGGGATCCCGCCACCAACGACTGGATCGGCGACCCGAGCCACTCCCACGACTCCATCGTCAAACGCTCCGGCGACCGCTTCACCGACCTCGTCAAACGCACCTACCGCGTCCTCCTCACCCGCGGCCTCAAAGGCTGCTATGTCTACTTCGAGGACGCGGCAACGGAGACAGAACTTCGAGGTCGGCTTCGAACCTCAACGCAACATGGTGGGGCAGCGCAGTGACGAAAGCGGTTACTCCTCCCGGTCTGACAGCGTTCTTTGCGTACCCCTCGCGGCCAGCCATGATCCGAGGGACGATCAGGCGCGCATCGGGCGACCTCGGCCGCCGTACTGAGGTCACGCCGGTACTCTTGCGAGGATCTGGGCGTTGTCGGCCGTGGGCCCATCATCATCACAGACATTCTTGAAGCTATCGACTCCGCCGCCGTCTCGGTCTTCGAGGTGACTTACCTAAACCAGAATGTCTTGATCCGAGTTGGGCTACGCGATCGGGCGCGAACGGCGAGTTTGGCTGCTTCGCGACCCGCTCTCATGCCGAGCCGACCGCGCCGGCAGGAGTTTCAAGTCCTGACCGGAATTCGGTACACCCCTTACGAACTCAGAGTCGATCGGCGCAGCGTTCGCTGCCGAACGACCGTGGGAGAAAGACGAGACAGTCTTCTCCCGACTGCTGGAGCAGATACCGCCGCAGGGGGTGGGCCCTGCTCGATCTCAAGAGCCGCCATGAGACGGACGCTGAGCGAGAGGTCTCCCGCCGAGTCGATCAGCGCCGCCGGGGTGGCGTCCCCGTGGCGATATCATACCCGACTCGAGGCAGCGGTACAAACGCTCGCGTGGTATGCCGAACAGGTTTACAAGTCGGCCGCTGTTCTCGTGCACCTCACGGGGTCCGGCCGAGTCGACGCGGCTGTTAACAACGCGCGGTGTTCCTTGGTTGCTGGCATGGCACAAGGCATGGGTCGACCCCTACTCATGCTTGCGGAAGCCGACTATTCCGCGCCGCTCGACTACCGCGACCTCCTGAAGTGTACGATGACGCTGAATCGGCTGTCGTGCGCGCGGACGCGTGGATGGCCGAGAACCTCGCTCCGGTCGCCGAGGCCGTCAAGCGGGGAGCGTTGGGTGAGAACGCGCCTGCGCTTGGCCACCGAGTTGAGTTCCCTACGACTTGGGGAGCCGGTCGCCGAGATGGAGGAGGAGTGGCTTGAGGACTACTTCTTGCCGACGGCGGCCTTCCGCAACGTCTTGGCACCAACGACCACGGTGTTCGTCGGGCGAAGGGCACTGGGAAGACGGAAACTTCTCCGGGCCGCACAGGTTCTCGGCGAGGACCGCCGCAATCTTGTGTGCGTCATCAAGCCAGCAGGGTACGAGCTTGAGGGCCGCTACGCCTTCTTAACCAGTACACCGCCGCGACGAAAAGGGCTACCTAGTTGAAGCGCTCTGGAAGTTCCTCCTTGTCTCCGAGGTAGCGCTCACGCTCTACCGTCGGATCGAGGGGCGGTCAGCGTTTCCGCAGAGTGATACGGCACGAGTGGGCTTTCGTGGAGTACATGCGAAGCCACGACTTCCTTCTGGAGGACTTCGCCGTTCGCCTCGAGAAAGTGGTTGACGGGATCCTGCACCGCGGCTCCGGAGAAACGATCGCTACCAGCCGCGCCGCCATCTCCGAGGAACTTCATAGCGGTGTGATCCGCGATCTGCGACGGCACCTCGGCACCCTCCTGACCGATAGCGAGCGCGTAGCAGTGCTCATTGATAACTTGGACAAGGCTTGGGAGAAGTCCGCGGATATTGATCAGCTGGCTTACCTCCTACTTGGTCTGCTGGCCGCCGTCGGACCTACCGCACGCGAGTTCGCGCGCCACGACCGATGGAGACATGGCATCCGACTATCCGTAGCCGTGTTCCTTCGCAGCGATATCTTTTCGGAGGTCCTGCGCGTCGCGCACGAACCTGATCGCATTCCCGTGAACCGCTTGCTCTGGGACGATCCCAATTGCTCCTCCGAGTGGTTGAAGATCGATACCGGTCAGCACGCAATGGGGAGGTGGCGAGGGCTCTGAGATCTGGGACAAGTTCTTCGTTCCGACCGCCTCGGGCATGCCAGTCCGCGACTACATCATGAGCCGCGTACTGCCGCGGCCTAGAGATCTCCTGTCCTTCTGCAACTCAGCTATCGCGAGTGCCGTGAATCACGGCCACTCCATCGTCGAAGGGGGCGACCTTGAAGACGCGGAACGGACGTACTCGTTCTTCGCCCTGGAGGCATTAAAAGTCGAGAGCGGCGCAATGGCCGATCTTGTGGAGGAGGTCCTCTACGAGTTCGCAGGCGCAGCCGCGGTAATGGAGCGAGAGCGGCCACGGGGACCATCCAACGCGTGACGGAGGAAGCCGAGAGAGCGGAGCGCGTTTTCGACCTGCTGCGGTCGTTCCATCTTTCGGGATCCAGACCTCACCCGACAATTTCAGTTACGCGGAGGAGCGGCTGAGCGAGCGCGGGACGAAGCGTTGGCTCGGCGATTCTCCGACCGGCATACGCGTCCCCCGCGGGTTCAGATTCACCGCGCATTTCGGCGGTATCTCGAGATCGATGATGGGTAGGCGAGCCGCAAAGCCCCATGCGGGCCGCCTCGCCCCCGGCATCTCGCCCTCGAAATTCTGGGCCTTCGATCCGAACGGCCTCGACCAGGTCGGCTGCGTCTACACCGCCCAGGGCTTCGAGTTCGACTACGTCGGCGTCATTTGGGGCCGCGACCTGCGCTGGGACCCCGCCACCACCAAATGGATCGGCGACCCGAGCCACTCCCACGACTCCATCGTCAAACGCTCCGGTGACCGCTTCACCGACCTCGTCAAACGCACCTACCGCGTCCTCCTCACCCGCGGCCTCAAGGGCTGCTACGTCTACTTCGAACACGATGACTCGCGGGCTCTCGTCGGCTCGCGCAGCGGCCTTTGAACATGCCGCGCTGGCGCCGGTCGGTGGCGGCAGCCTCGCTCGCCGCGGCAGCGCGAACGCAACTGAATCGGCTCGAGATTCGACGCGTGCGTGAGCGGCGCAGCATAGTCGACGTTTGGCCTGTGCTCGCCCATTGGCTTACCGGGGCAATCATCGTAGGCGTCGTTGTGACGATCGCAGTTGCCCTTGGTCAGGTCGGCCGCTAGAGCCCATGGAACAGGAGCCCGTGTCGTGGGCTTGGCAAGTTCAGGCGGGACTGTTGGGCTTGGCGATTGCCGTCTCGCTTTTCGCGTTTCGTGCTCTTGGGGCCTCTCGTGGATCCCGTTGTCGAGTCATCTACTACACGCGGATTCCCAGCGTCGATCGTGATCGGGCTTGCGGTCTGCCTACTGACGGGCATAAGCCTCTACGGATCCATCTCCCCTTCGGTCCGTGGGCGACTGTGATGGCCATTGGTCTCACTGGCGGATGGATTGCGCTATTGCTCGTCACCGTTGCGCAGCTTCCCCGAACGCAGGATGAAAGGTATGCCCAACGGCTGTTCGCGCATCTCTTGCAGCGGAAAGTGTACCGATCCGTCACGGCACTCCTCAGGTCTCGAGTTGGCGTCGGCATTCTTCGAACTCACCTGCAAGATGCAGGCGGCGACTTCAGCTTGGCCTCGGCAAGCACTCCGGAGCAGACGGTGGTGGCCGAAACCGTTGGGCGGATCACTGACGTAAACGTTCGCCGGCTGGCCGACCTTGCCCGACGCGTAAGCTCGGCGAGCGGACGTCTTGAGACCGGTATCAGGCTGGAGATCGGGTAGGGGTCAATTCCGTCCTCTGTGTCTCTCACGACCTATTGACGACGACGTCCGCGCTGGCGTCCGAGAGGGCCATTTCAATCGGCCGGGTTGATGACCAGTCACTTGCAGATGACATGCAGGATGTCCACGGGGATGCTGAACTGGCGATCAAGAGTGGGGATGCCTCAATATCGCTTGTGCTGGAGACATATGAACGTGTGCTCGAGACGTATGCGGATGGCATTAGAGGCTATGTAGACATCGTCGAAGCGGATCATCTACCGACAATCCTCGAGGGCGAGCGCGCGCCACTTGACATGATTCGGACTTCTCTCGTCGGCCTCTTCGACACGGCGTTGCGAGCCAACGCGAGAGCAATCGCCATCGAGATCGTCCGCTTTCCAGCGGACCTGGTGACACGGGCAGTCCTGATGGCGGGCACCGGCATACTTCCAGATCCTTGACGCGTACCCGCAATTCTATTGGCTTACCAACTCAAGGATCTGTATCGGCCGAGATGCGGATCGACTCGCACCGCGAACTTCGACCACCCTGTTGAATTTCAGCTGTTACCTACGGCCCTGGCTCGGACGGCCTCCGCGGATGCGCAAGCGCTTACAGAGCGTGCCGAGGCCGCATCTCACCGAGTCTTGTTCGACGCGCCCCCGATCGACGATCCAATTCCGCGACGTCCAAAACTTCAGTGAGGGACTGCGTCGATGGCGCCGCGCCGAACGCTAGATGACGACGCTGGCCCGCAACTCTTCCGCTTGCCCTCGGCTTCGAAGTCATGCGGCAAGCGAAGCGGGGCTCCTTGATGCCCCTCGACAGTGCGATGGAGCAGTTTGTCGCAGCGCCTCCCCTGTGAGTACGAGATCCTGACGGAACTGGACAATTACCTACGAGGGACGGGGCCGGTCAGGTTGAGCGAGTCGGGTGACACTCGAGATGCCGTCGAACGAAGCCTTCATCGTGGACGACCGCACACGTATCATCCAGGCTGCAGTCGTCGGCATCCTGATGACTATCAACCTCGATCGCCCCCCGAAGCGTTTAACTGTTGGTGATGGTGTGGCGACACACCGAGATCTGGTGTACTCGGCGGAACTGAGCAGCTTGCCTCGGAAGAGGGGCTATCGGTGATCGGTTTGGCGTCATTGATCTGGAGGCCAGTCAGGCGCGGTAAGGCGAGCCCTCGACGAGGGACTCGCCGCCGCGACCGGGCCACTCGCGATCGCATCGCCACGGCGACCTTGATTCCGAGCGGGCCGAGCAACTCCTTCGAGAAGCCCTGCTAGCTGAGTGGGCAGGCGGATTTCCACGAACGGTACTCTCCGCCGCTACCAAGTGGTCAGGACCGTGGCGTCCAGGAACGCCAGCAATCGTCGTGAGCCAGCTCGAATTGAAGGAGTTCTTCCTCGCAGACCAGCTTGAGCCGTCCACGATGGAGATGATGGGCACGAACTGGGCACGCGCGATCCTTGCTCGCGAGGAAGAGTTGCTTGTGGCTCGACTCGCGTCGCTGCACAAGTACTCGTGGCGCCTGCGCACGATCCACGAACGGATAGAGAGAGCGAGCGTGCGCTCGAAGGCCGAGGGCACGAGCCAACGCACCTAATCGGGCCGTGGCACTGGGGCCTGTGGCATCCCTCCTTGAACCGTCCGTCCTACATGGTGCTCTGGGAAGGCGGTGCGGTGGGCAGGTTCTCTGCCTATCCGCTTACGAGGCCTCACAGGACTTGGACTTCGTCGTGGTCTTGTCACTGCCTCGGCGATCACGGTCCGACAACGGACCTTTGCCGGCACCGAGTTTGAAGTGTCGGTTCGAGCCATCGGTCCGGAAGAGCTGGAGACATTACGACAACAAGGAATAACGGATGTCGACGGGGAGCAGACGGACGAACCCGTCGAGCGCATCCAGATGAGGGCATGGGTCACTATTCGCGAGTCCCTGGCGCTCGAGTTAGATCGGGCTGCCGCCGTAGCGGTAGCTGTACCTCCCGAACTACTCGACTAAGTCGGAGGCGGACGAACTCCAAGTCCACCGTAGTTGCCGCTCGTTGCCAATCCCGCTCAGCACTCGAACTGAATAAGCCGGCCATCTGGGCCGGCCTATTCGGTATTAGCGCGATCCGCACCTCAGCTGCAGCCGCTGGTCGCGCCGCAGTTGATGCACTTGTAGCAGGACCCGTTGCGGACCATGATCGAGCCGCAGTCGGTGCAGGCCGGCGAGTCGGCGGTGTCGAACACCACGGGCGCCTGGCCCGCCGCGAGCCGATCCGCCCGATCCTTCGCCTCCACCCCCTGCGCCACGATCTTCAACCCATCCAACAGCCCATTCGCCACCGTCTCTTCCTTCGCCGAGACGGTCTCCCCACCCACAGCCTCTGTGTCCGAAGCACTTGCCTCAGGCTGAGATGAAGCGGTGGAACCCTCACCCTCATCGGACCGTGAGGGAGTCGCCTCGGTCGGTGTTGAGCCAGCGGCAGGCCCACCGGCCGACCCGTGGGAGGCCGGGGGAGCTGCCGTGGCGTCACCACTCACAGCTGGCGCATCGCTCAGTGTCAGCTGTCGGTTGATGATCCCGACCTGATCCTTATCGGCCTGCGACATGAACTTCGTCGCCATGTACCGGAAGATGTAGTCGACCAGCGACTTCGCCATCGGAATATCCCGGTTGCCCGTGAACCCGGCCGGCTCGAACCGCAGATGGCTGAACTTGTTGACCAGGTCCTTCAGCGGCACGCCGTACTGCAGCGCCAGGCTGATGGCCGTCGCGAAGCTGTCCATGAGCCCGCTGATCGTCGAGCCCTCCTTCGCCATGCGCAGGAAGATCTCGCCGGGCGTGCCGTCCTCGTACATGCCGATGGTCAGGTAGCCCTCGTGGCCGCCCACGTTGAACTTGTGGGTGATGCGAGGCGCGCTCATCGGGCAGGCGGCGTCGCAGCGGCTTGTAGACCGTCTGGACTTCCGGCGTGGCCGATGCGGTGGTCGCCGCATCCCCGCCCTCGCGCTTCATGTTCAGCGGCTGGCTGCGCTTGCTGTTGTCGCGGTAGACGGCGATCGCCTTGAGGCCCAGCTTCCAGCCGTCGATGTAGACCTTCGCGATCTCCTCGGCGGTCGAGAGCTCCGGCATGTTCACCGTCTTGCTGATGGCGCCGGAGATGAAGGGCTGGACCGCGGCCATCATCTTGAGGTGGCCGTTGTAGTGGATGCTGCGCGTGCCGTTGGCCGGCTTGAAGGCGCAGTCGAAGACCTCGAGATGCGCGTCGCTGATGTGCGGGGCGCCCTCGATCGTCTCGTGCTCGTCGATCCAGGCCACGATCTCCTCGGCCTGCTTGGCGTCGTAGCCGAGCTTGCGCAGCGCGTTCGGCACGCCCTGGTTCACGATCTTCAGGTAGCCGCCGCCGACGAGGCGCTTGTACTTGATGAGCGCGATGTCCGGCTCAACGCCCGTCGTGTCGCAGTCCATCATGAAGGCGATGGTGCCCGTGGGCGCCAGGACCGACAGCTGGCCGTTGCGGAAGCCCGACTTCTCGCCGAGCGCCACGACCTCGTCCCAGCCGGTGAGCGCCGCGTCGAGCAGCTCGGTCGGGATGAGGTTGCGATCCATCCGGTACGCCGCGTCGCGGTGCTGGTTCATGACCTTGAGGTACGGCTCGCGGTTGACCTTGTAGCCGGCGAACGGGCCGCCCTGGTCGCGGGAGATGCGGGCCGACTGCAGGGCCGCCTCCGACTGCATGATCGAGGTCAGGACCGCCGCGTAGGATCGGCCGCCATCGGAGTCGTAGGCCAGGCCGCGGTTCATGAGCAGGGCGCCCAGGTTGGCGTAGCCCAGGCCGATGGGCCGGAAGTCGCGGCTGTTCTCGCCGATGCGCTCGGTCGGGTAGCTCGCGTTGTCGACGATGATCTCCTGCGCGGTGAACACGATGCGCACCGCGTGCTTGTAGCCCTCCACGTCGAACTCGCCGTCGTCCTTGACGAAGGTCATGAGGTTCAGGCTGGCGAGGTTGCACGCGGAGTCGTCGAGGTACATGTACTCGGAGCACGGGTTGCTGACGCGTTGATCGGCGCCGTGTTCGAGCTCGTGTGCCAGCGGTTGATGTTGTCGTGGTACTGGATCCCCGGGTCGCCGCAGACCCAGGCCGCCTCCGCCATCTTGTTCATGAGGTAGCGGGCCTTGACGGTCTCGACCGGCTCGCCGGTGGTGATGGCGTGCGTGGTCCAGTCCTTGTCCTTCTCGACCGCGTCCATGAAGTCATCGGTCACGCGGACGGAGTTGTTGGAGTTCTGGAAGAAGACCGATGCGTACGCCTCGCCCCCGTTGAAGTTCCCGTCGTACCCGGCGTCGATCAGCGCCCAGGCCTTCTTCTCCTCGGTCAGCTTGCAGTCGATGAACTCCTCGACATCGGGATGGCCGACGTTGAGGATCACCATCTTCGCGGCTCGTCGGGTCTTGCCACCGGACTTGATCACGCCGGCGAAGGCGTCGAAGCCCTTCATGAAGCTCACCGGGCCGCGATGGCCTCGCCGCCGCCGCGGAGGGTCTCCTTGGAGGAGCGGATGGTGGAGAGGTTGCTGCCGGCGCCCGAGCCGAACTTGAAGAGCATGCCCTCGGTCTTGGCCAGGGTCAGGATGCTCTCCATGGTGTCGTCGACGCGAGTTGATGAAGCAGGCGGAGCACTGCGGGTGCGCGTCGATGCCCACGTTGAACCAGACGGGGCTGTTGAAGGCGGCGCGCTGCTTGAGGAGGATGTCCTTGAGCTCGTTGCGGAAGGCCTCGGCGTCCTCATCGGTGGCGAAGTAGGCGTCCTTGATCCCCCAGTCGGCGATCGTGTCCGCGACGCGGTCGATCATCTGCTTGACGCTGCGCTCGCGCTCGGGCGTGCCGAGGTGGCCGCGGAAGTACTTGCTGGCCACGACGTTGGTGGCCAGGGCGCGACCAGCTCTTCGGGAACTCGAGGTCCTTCTGCTCGAACACGGTCTTGCCGTGCTCGTTGGTGATGGCCGCTTCGCGCAGGTCCCACTCGACGGTGTCATACGGGTGGATGTCGGGGCGGGTGAATCGGCGCTCGATCTGGAGGCCCTTCCAGGTGGGCTTCTGGCCCTCGGTCAGCTGGACGTAGCCGCTGTTCGGCTTCGTCTTGGAACCGTGCCCGTTTCCGTTGGTGGCGTGGCCGTTGGTTCCGTGGCCGTTGCCGTTGCCGTTGGTGGCGGGCTTGGTGGGGGCGGAGGATCGAGCCATGATTGCGATGAATCCCTCTGCGTGCTTCGGCCGATGGAGGGACGCACGGATGGTCGTTCCGTGGGTCGGGGGCGGTCCCTCCGGCGGTCCGGCGCCTTGCTGTGCGCCGTGTTTTCTCAGACGAAGACTGTAATACGCGCCCATGGGCGAGTCAAGCCCAAAACCACAACATCTGGTGGTAGTTTCGGTAGCCACACCACAACATGATGGGGGTACGTGTGTCGGCTGTCCGACACGTGTGGACCGATTGTGGGCAAGTTCGGGTTCCGTGTGGACGGGCTGTGGAGGGGGTTCGGTGGGGGCGTGGTTGCCGCTGGTGGGAGTAACGGCCAGTCAGTGGCCGAATTGGTCCGCACGTGGGAGGCCTGGCCAGGCTGGGGCGCCGATGTTGGCCGTCTGGGGTTCGGTGCGGGGGATATCGGCCAGTCAGTGGCCGTTAGTCCCACGGGCGAGCGAGAGGAGGATGACTCCGTCGCGGCCCGGGTCGCGGCCGGCGGCCAGTTCGGCCAGGAGCCGCCGCGAGTCGAGCTCGAAGCTGCTGACCAGGGTTCCGCGGGCATCGTCGAGGGCGCGGCGGTTCGCGTGCGTCCCCGCGATGACGAGGATGAGCCGCGTCGCACCCACGTCCCGGGCCTTGAGCTGGACCGCCCGGACCTGGGCCTGGAGGTCGGCGAGACGGGTGATGACCTCGACCGCAATCCGAGCGGTGGCGTTGGTAAGCAGAACGTCGACGGCCCGAAGGTCGCCCGCCACGGGCACCGGCACCTCGAGCCGAACTGTCCACGGTCGGCCGACTCGCGCGACGAATGCGCTGACGTAGCGGGCCTGCGCCGCGTCGCGGATGGCGGCGCCGACGGGCCAGAGCTTGATGGAGAGCCGGAGCCCCACGGCGGCCGCGTGCACCGCGAGCTTCGGGCCAGTGAGCCGGCGGGAGCGGCCGAGCTCGCGTCGGGAGATCTCGGAGTCCGAGCTGCCGACGGCGCGAGCGACCTGGATCTGGGTCAGGCCGTGGAGGTGACGGGCGGCGCGCAGCTCGTCACCGATCTCGGCGGCGGTTCTGGCCCAGCGGCGCCGGGCCTCGTCGATGGAACGTGTTCGGCCGGGCATGCGGGGCAAGGTGCCCGTCGGGGCCTTACCGCGCGGTCATCGGCGGCTTACTGGTCCGCTGTGGGGAGTATCGGCCAGGCAATGGCCGAATTGGCTCGCCGTTGGGACCAGCGGCCAGGCGCGGGGGCCCACCTTGGCTGCGACTGCTCCGCCCCTGGGAAGTCCGGCCAATGAGTGGCCATTACTCCCACGGGCGGACGGGCCGGCAAGCGGGCGGGCGGGCCGGCAAGCGGGCGGACGGGCGGACCGTGAGCCGGCTCAGTACGCGTGGGCCTCGACCTGCTCCACCAGGCGAGCTTGGGGCGCGCCGCCCAGGACCGAGCGGGCCAGCGGCATCTGCCACATCGCCTCGAGGGCGCCGCGGAAGGCCAGCGCGCGACCTTCGTCGTCGAAGTCGAGATCAATGACGACGTAGGCCGGGTTGTCGGCCGCCCGTCCCACGCGGTAAGCGCGGACGCCACCGCGCTCGCGGCCGACCGGATCGCTGTCGAAGGCGGCCTTCCAGGCGTCGTAATCGGCGGTGAGGTGCTCGATCCGGATCGTATGCATCGACAAATCTCCTATTCGGTATAGTGACGCTATATCCAACCTAGCGGTACTATACCGAAATGACAGACGACGTCAAGGCCCGGCGCCGATACGAATCGCCCCAGCGGCAGGAGCAGGCCCGCACGACCCGGCTCGCCATCCTCGAGGCGGCGCACGCGCTGTTCGTGCAGCACGGATACGGGGCCACCACGCTCCAGGGGATTGCCGATCGGGCGTCGGTCTCGGTGGCGACCGTGTACGCGGCCTTCGGGAACAAGCGGACCGTGCTCAAGGAGCTGGTCGACGTGTCGATCGCCGGTGACGACGAGCCGGTCCCAATCGCCGACCGTGATTGGGTCGCGGACCTGGCTGCCGAGCCCGATCGGCACCAGCGAATCCGGATGTTGGCGGCGGGCGGACGGCGGATCCTTGAACGGCGCGCGGCCGTCGACGCGGTGGTCGACGCGGCGGGCGCCACCGACCCGGAGATCCGCGCGCTGTCGAACGAGATGCGCCGGCAGCGGCGTGAAGGTCAGGCTCGCCTCCTCGCCCTCGTCGCGGGAGCCGATGGACTCCGGCCGGGACTGGAGCCGGAGGAGGCGGCCGACATCCTGTACGCGATCGCGAGCCCGGAGACGTATCGGCTGCTGGTTGAGCAACGCGGCTGGACGCCCGAGCGATTCGAGCAGTGGCTGGCGGAGACCGAGGAGCGGCTCCTGTTCTGAGCGTCCGCGGATTCACTGATCCACCCTGGGGAGTATCGGCCAAGCAGTGGCCGAATTGGCTCGCTGCGGGGACCAACCGCCAGGCGCGGCGGCGCACATTGGCCATTCCTGGTTCGTCCCTGGGAATTCCGGCCAATGAGTGGCCGATACTCCCACCGGCGGACGAGAGGGCGAGGACTGGCTGCGGCGCCCGGCCCAAGGAACACGCACACGCACCGACCGCCCGGAGGCGGCCGATGCGCTGGGCAACGAAGGACGCTCAGTTCCCCGTGACCTTGGTTCGCTCGCTGACGTAGATCTCCCCGCTCCTGCCAAAGTGCAGGCGCTCGCCGTCACCCGAGAGTGAGGCCCTGGTCTCGGAGGCGCCGGTGTTCACGTTGCTCCCGAGGTTGACCGGCGCCGACCACGGGTCGCTGGTGCTGGCACGGGTGGACGAGTACACATCCATCCCGCCGATGCCGCCACTGCGGTCGGAGCTGAAGACGATCTCGAGCCCGTCGCGGCTGACGTTCGGCATCTGATCGTTGGATCCCGTGTTGAGCTCCGTCACCGGGGTGCCCGGGGCGAAGGTGCCGTTGGCGCGCTGCACGCTCACGTAGATGTCCTGGCCGCCGGCCGCCCCAGGGCCGGAGTAGAAGAGCAGCGTCCCACCACTCGTCTCCACGATCGACGGGCTGAACTCCGGACCCGATGAATTCGGGCCGGCACCCGTCGAGCTGCAGCCAAGGTTGATCGGCGCCTCCCAGCCGTGCGCCGGGTTGTTGCGGGTGCGGTACATGTCGCCCGCGCCGCAGGAAACGCCGGAAATCACGCGGTCCGACACGAAGAACAGGCGCTTGCCGGTCAGTGGTGTCGGGCAGAAGTCAGCCGCGGCCGAGTTGACCGGCTCCGGCAGCGCCTGCGGGGCCGACCAGGGGGCGTTCACGCTGCTGCGTTCCGCCATCCAGATGTCGTTGAGCCCCGTGTTGCCCGTATTCGGCGTGCGGGTCGAGGCGAAGTAGATGCTCAGGCCATTCGGTGCCTCGATGGGACAGCCATCGGGGAAGCCGGGATCGTTGATGGCTGTCTCGGGGACCGCCAGGCTCCAGGCCGAGAAGTTCTTCGCGCTGACGGTCGCCGGGGCGGCGATCAGCACGAGGATGACGAGCGGTCGCAGGAACCGGGCGAGTCGAGTCGCGTTCAGGACGGACATCCGTTGTTCTCCTCATTCAAACGTGCGGGGATGAGCCCCAATCGGTGATGTGGATGCCTAGGGGGCCGCGTGACGGGTTCCGTAGTCGTCGACCTGGGTCAGGACCGGCTGGCCGGCGTGACGGGTTCCGTAGTCGTCGACCTCGGTCAGCGCCGGCCCCCGGGGGGCAGCCTGCTCGACCTGGACCGACGTCCTGAACAGACCATCGAGGACGCCCGGCGAGGCCTGGCCCGCGATGAAGCCGGCGGCGAGTCCGACGGTGAGGATCAGGCCCAGGATGGGGCCGCGGCTGACGGTGGTGTGCGGATGTGACTGGATCATCGGTGCCTCTCCTTCGAGTGGTGTGGATCACCCTCCACCCAGTACAGGGACCCGATTCACGAAAAGGTGACACCCCAAATTCCGCTCGACCGCGACGGCCGAATCTGTCACCTTTTGGGCCGATTCGCTCCCTGTAGGGCAGATGGAATCGATGGCAGCCACGGCGAGCGTCGCCGACACGATCGAGGCGGTCTATCGGCACGAGGCCGACAAGCTGTGGCGCTCGCTGTTCGCCTTTTCCGCCGACGCCGAGATCGCCAGCGACGCCGTAGCCGAGGCGTTCGCCCAGGCCATCCGCCGCGGCCCGGCGATCCGCGACCCGCGGGCGTGGGTCTGGAAGTCCGGCTTCCGGATCGCGTCCGGTGAGCTGAAGCGTCGATCGCGCACCGTCGACCTCATCCCGGACAGCGCGTACTACGACCCGGAGGTCGATACCGAGCTGCTCTGGGCGCTGGCGCACCTGTCAGATGGCCAGCGCGCCGCCGTGGTCCTGCACTACTACGCCGATGCGTCCGTGCGCGAGATCTCGCGTCGGACCGGCATGTCACAGCTCTCGGTGAGGGCGAACCTGAGTCGTGGCCGAAAGCGGCTGAAGGAGCTGTTGGGTGAGCACCATGGATGATCTCGGCGCGCGCTTCCGACGCCTCGAATACATCGACGCACCGGACCTGTGGAACGAGGCCGTCGGGCGGGCGGCGGAGGCCGATGTCGCCGCGCGGCGCTCCTCCAGCGCGGGCTGGATGCTGATCGCGGCGGCGCTCATCCTGATGGCACTGGCGGCGACGATCACCGTCGGGACGTGGTTCACCCGGCCGGAGCCCTCGCCGGCCAGCGTGGAACGCGCGAACGGCCTGATCGTCGGCCAGGATGGCTGTGGCCGGGTCGTCGGTGTCGATCGCGAGACCGGGGCGGTCGAGGAGATCGTGGCCGAATCGGCCGCCTGCGCCGCCGGTGAGGACATGTTCCTTGTGAACGCCGCCTGGTCGTCTGACGGTGCGCGCATGGCATACCTGATGGCGCCGGCCTGCAGCGGATGCGACAGGCCGCTCGGACCGGAGGCGACCGCCGAGTCCGGCGCGTGGATCTACGAGGCAAAGACGGGCGAGCGACGCCTCGTGGAGCCGTGTCCGGGGATGTGGTGCCTCAATCTCGACATCTCACCCGCCGGCTCGCTGTTGGCATTCGTCACCCAGACGTACGAGGACCCCGACTTCGTCCACTCACTGATCGTGGTCGAGGTGGACTCCGGCGACTCCCATCGGATCGAGCTGTCCGGGACACCCGGGGCGCCTGCGTTCTCGCCAGACGGTGGCCGGATCGTGATTCCGCTGCTCGGCGGTCGATCAGGGCTCCACGTCGTCGATGTGAGCGGCATCGCCGACCGTGGGCCAGGCGACGAACCGGAACCGAGATTGCTCTACGGCATGGTGGACGGGGTGGGCCCGCAATGGTCGCCCGACGGAACGTGGATCGTGTTCCAGGAGCGCGGAGGAAATCCGATGGGAGCTTCGGCGGCCCCGGATGAGGGGACGCACGAGATCTGGGCCGTTCGCGCGGACGGCACGGGCCCACGCCTGCTGGCGTCCGGGCCGACCTCCGAGGGTCCGTTGTTCCCGACCTGGTCGCCGGACTCCTCCACGGTCGCGTTCGTCACCACGCCCGGAGCGGGCGGCGAGGGTTCGACGCTGGAGCTGTGGACGGTCGGGTTGGACGGAGAGCGTCCAATGCGCACCTACGCATCGGGCTGCTGCGTCTACGGATGGGCGTCGCCGACGTGGTCGCCCGACGGCGAGTGGATCGCGTTCGGCGCCGAGGTTGATGGCAACGCGGAGGCGTCGGGCGTGCTCGCGATACGGCCAGACGGAACCGACCTTCACCGGGTCTCGGCCACGATGTTCGAGACGATCTGGCAGCCCCTGCCCGTTGACTGAGGTGCCCGCCCGCCGCCGGGCTGGTACGCCCCGGGGAGTATCGGCCAGGCAGTGGCCCATTTGGCTCGCTGCGGGGACCAACCGCCAGGCGGGGCGGCCGACATCGGCCATTCCTGGTTCGTTCCTGGGAATTCCGGCCACTAAGTGGCCGATACTCCCACCGGCGGACGAGGACTGGCGCGGCGCCCGGCCAACAAACTCAGGCGGCCCTCGCCCCCTCCTCGGTGGCGCATGAGATCTTCTGAGGCGTCAACCTGGGCCTGGCCGTCCGTGGCTCAGAGAAGCTGGGCGAGCCGTTCGGCGACGAGAGACGGCGCCTGATCCGTCGCGTCCTCGAAGACGAACCGTCTGGCCGCCCAGTCGCGCGCCGTTGGCAGCGCCGGTCCGAGCGGGGCGTCGGGAACTTCGTCGATCGAGCCGAATAGGATCGATCGGTCGCGAATGCGCGGATAGCGCTGCGCCTGCTCGACCATCTCGGCGTTCGCATCGGCCATGAGGTGGCGGCGACGGTCATCGGCGTCGGGCTCGGGGTGCCAGGCGACCGCATCGGCGTCCCCGAGCCAGGCGTAGGCCCAGCCCTTCAGCTCGGGGTTCTCGTGGAGGTGATGGTCGATCCCCCACGCGGCGTCGGCGATCACCAGGTCGACGGGACGCTCCCGGGCGATGTCGAGCAGGATCATGAACGACAGGAACTGGCGCTCATCCGCGTCGCGCCAGGCGTCGAAACGATCGGAGGGCGCCTCGTCGGGCACGGCGGGCATGTCGACCGCCGCCGGGTGGACGGCCTCGCCGGCGTCGGTCAGGAGCGAGGCGAGCGGCGCGCCGACCAGCCACTCGACCTCGAGATCGGATCGGCGCTGGCGCAGCTCCGCCGCGATGCGCCGATCCCGCTCGAGCGCCGCGCGGGTTCCCGGCACCATGACGACGCGACGCGGCCGGCCCGTCGCTCTCGTCCACACGGATCGCCTCGGGCGCCATCCGAGCAGCTCCTCGGCGAACTCCCGAACGAGCAGGTTGAAGCGCACCGGATCGCGGTTGCCTGAGCAGTGGCCCGCTCCCGCGAAGGTCACCAGGCTGCCGCCGGACACCTCGGCGAGTCGCTCGGCACGAGCGTGGGGCTGGAGCTCGTCGCCCTCGCCGTGAATGACGAGCCACGGGCAGCGAGTCCGGCGCACGAGTTCAATCGCCTCGTCCTCGGTCATCGGGTTGGCACCCACGGTGTCGATCAGCGTGTCCGGCGCGACTCCGAGCCCGGTGGCCATGCAGACATCGATGAGCCGCTCCGAGTGCGGCTCGGTCCAGACCTGCGCGAAGAAGAAACGCAGGAACCCGGAATAGTCGTCACGCCAGTACGCGGCGTTGAACTTGGCCCAGCCATCGGGTGAGCGGTACGGCTCGTCGAACGGGCCGATCTCCGGGCGATCGTGACCCGGCGCGAGGGGAAGGTTCGTGCCGCTGGCCACGGCGCCCAGGACACGGTCTGGGTGCTCGGCCGCGAGCTGGAGCAGCCAGTGGGTGGCGATCGAGCAAGCGACCACGATCGCCTTCTCCGTCGTCGTGGCGTCCAGCACGGCCACGGCGTCCGCCACGAACTCCCGGCCGGCGTAGGCGGCTCGGCCCCGGGGACGATCCGAACCACCGTTGCCGCGCGGGTCGAACGTGATGACTCGGTAGCGTCGGGCGAGGTCGATCAGCTGGAACCGGCCATGATCGGCATCGAGCACGGACCATGTGGGCAGGATGAGGATCGTTGCCGGACCGCTTCCGTAGGCCTCCCAGGCGATCCGCACCCCATCGCGAACTATCTCGCCGGTTTCGTCCGGCTGACGAACACGCATGTCACCTCTCATGCCTCAGCCGCAGGACCCTCGAGCCTCCCCGCGTCCGGCGTCGTACCCCACGTTCGCGCCGCCAGGAGCGCCAACGCCAGCAGCAGCGTCACTCCCATGACCGGTGCGCCGATGCGCTTGATCTCGGCGGTATCGACGATCAGCCCTACCACGAACACCGCCAGCCCCAGGTTGACGCCCCAGAAGATGACCTGCGCCACCCACCCCGGCGCGCGGCCGCGCAGGAACAGGACGGAGAGCAACCCGAGCACGATGTTCGTGATCACGCCGATGTACACCGCGTGGTCGCTGGCGAAGAGGACGTTGAACGGCAACGCGTTCTCCGGATCGGCGGCGGTGATGAACGTGAACACGATGTACATGAACAGGATGAGCGCCGCGACTGCCCAGATCGAGGCGACGGCGAAGTGGCGCGCGGGATCGGCGCCTGCCCAATCCGTGCGCATGGCTCGCGGCCAGACGCGGATGATGAAGATGACGACCGCCACGAGCTGGGTCAGCAGGTAGATCCCACCGCCCGCCTGCTCGATGCCGAGCAGGAGTGAGATCGAGATGATCAGTCCGCCGATGAACAGGGCCGCCACCTGCACCAGCCCGAGTGCGGGAAGGCCGCGGGTGCCGAGGAGCTGCCACTCGATGAGCCCCATCGCGCACAGCACGAGATAACCGAACGTCATCGCCGAGGCGTGGGCGCCGACCGTGTCGCCGGGCAGGATCACGAGCTCCAGCGCAAGCCCAACCTGGATGAGGACACCGACAACGGCACCGTACCCGAAGGACGTCAGGCCGAGCACGACGGCGAGCCGGGGTAGGGTTCGCTCGCCCGCCAGATACGCCATCCACGCCCAATACAGGAGCCAGGCGATCGCGGCCAGCAGCGCGGTGCCGGCGATGGCGCGGAACGGCAGGTTTCCGGTGTAGAACGCAACCACGTAGACCGGGACGAGGACCGCCAGGGTCAGCATCAGCCGCCGATCGGCGGCCCGCAGCAGCAGGAACGTCGAGGCCACGATGGTCAGGCTCAGCCAGCCGACGGTGCCGGAGTGCACGTGGGTCAGGAGCTGGTTCCGGTCGAACTCGACCGCATCGGCGCCGTTGAGGATGCCGATGACGATCGTGACCAGGAACACGGCCATGGCCACGAGATAGAGGTCGCGGGCGGTGGTCGCCCAGGGCGCTGCGCTGCGGTCCGCGGTCATCGGGTCATCCTCCACATTCGGGGACGGAAGCGAGCGGATTGTACGGCGAGCGCAATGCAGAACCTACAGCGCCCCGAGCCACCGCTCGACGCCCAGCGCGTTCATCACCAGCTCCACGGAGAGAGCCGCCAGGATCATGCCCATCACCCGGGTCAGGATCGAGGCGCCGGCCAGGCCGATCACCCGGATGATCCGGCCTGAGAGCAGCATCAGGAGCAGAGTCACCCCCAGGATCGCGAGCGTGACCAGCGTTGTGCCGAGCTGCACGCCGATCGGATGGACGTGGTTATCCGTGAGGAGGATCACCGCCAGGATGGCGCCGGGCGTGGCGGTCGCCGGGATGGCGAGCGGGAACACGGCGATGTCGTGCTCGGGCTCCGGCTCTCCGGGGGCCGGCGAGGGGGACTCCGAGCGGAAGATCATCTGCAGGCCGAACAGGAACAGGATCAGGCCGCCCGCGACCTGGAAGGAGATGAGCTGGATTCCCATCGCGGTGAGGATCAGCTGCCCGACCACGATCGACCCGACGAGCACGGCCGCCGCGTAGAGGATCGCCTTGACGGCGGTGCGGGTCCGGGCGGCCGGCGAGAGTCCGGCGGTGAGGCCCGTGAAGAGCGCCATCGTGCCGATCGGATCGATGACAGCCCAGATGATCAGGGCGTCCTGGATGAGCTTCTCGGTCATGGTCGGCTCCTGTCGTGACGGGGGTCGATCGCTGGCCGGAGACGAGGGACTCCGCACCCCACTCTACCCGCTTCGCTGGCCGCGCCCGCCAACCCGGGGCGAAGGGTTCTCGCCGGATTGTTCGTGTCGATCGGCTCGCACCCGAGACCGCCGTGGCATCGGGCGTGGTGCCCAACATCCGAGCGGCCAACAGGAGAAGTCAGCGAGCCCCGTATTCGACGGTGGTGAACGGCCAGTCGGTCTCGAGCCAGGCCGAGATGGCCTCGCCAGGTCACGACGTCCATCTCCGCGCGGCTGGCTCGCACCCATGAGCTCACCGATGCGTCCGCGCTCCGCGACGGATAGATGTAGAGGCAGCCGATCACGTCGTCGCCGTCGAGGATCGAGTAGGTGAACCCCACGCGATTCTCAAAGTCGTTGGCATGTCGGACAAGGTCGGCGAGGTTTGATTCGAGCGTCATGGCTGTTGGCCAGGAGCCGTCAGGGAAGTCCGGGGTCTGTCGGATGTGGTCGATGCTCGACATCCACGCATCGTGGTCTCGTTCGTTGTGCTTGGGTCCCAGGGGTTCCATGCGGAATCCGGGACCCTCAAAGGCCAGGGGCACTGCGAAGTCGTCCGGGACAAAGCTCATGGGTTGATGGTAGCGACGGAGCTACCCCTTGGCGGTCCGCCGCGGGTCCCCTCGATTCCCCGCGGCGGGGACTATCGGCCAATAAGTGGCCGACTTGCCTCGTGGATGGGACGGATGGCCAACCGCGAGGCGGGATGCTGGCCGTTTATGGCTCGCGGCTGGGAAATCCAGCCACTCAGTGGCTGCTGGTCCCACCCGCGGGGAACCGCCCGTCCGCCGAATTGCCCTGTCCCCCGGGATGCAACCATCCTCCGGCACGCTCGTCAGCCCACGGGGAGCTGAAGCTCCGTGACGAAGTCATCGGTACGTTCCACCACGTAACCCGGCGGCACGCGCAACTCGGCCTCGGCGCCGAACTGGAGATAGATCGTGCGCATCGGCGCCGTGGGGGCCAGGCCGGCGGCATCGACCCAGCGGAGCAGCGCGCGGCGTGCATCGGCGACCCCGTCGTAATCGCCCCGATGGATGACCGAGGCCACCCGAACCGCGGGCAGGCGCCGGTAGCCGATGCGGTCCGTGGTCGGGATCGGGCCCGTGACCGGAACGAAGATCTCGCGCTGGGACGGGATGGCACCGGGCGGGCGTGATGCTCGGCGGCCGGCGTCCCGGACATGCGACTCGAGCTCGTAGAACGCGGCATCGGCGGCGCCCGAGACATGCATCACCGCCACCGGTTCCACCGCCACCGGCCGCAGAACGATGTCGGGACCGTGCTCATCGGCGATCGAGATGTCGAGCGCCCGCAGCCGCTCCTCCGTCCGCTGACGCTCCCGTTCCAGCTCCGAACGGCGCCGCTCGAGGGCCTCGCGAAGGTCGCCGCCGGCCACCAGCCGCCCGATCTCATCCAGCGGAAGGCCGAGCTCGCGCAGTGCCAGGATGCGACGCAGCTCCGGCAGCTGGGCGGGCGAGTAGTAGCGGTAGTCGTTCGACGGATCCACCCACACGGGTCGGAAGATCCCGAGCTCGTCGTAGGCACGCAGCTGCTTGGCGGAGAGCCCGCCGAGACGCGCGAATGAGCCGATGCGAAACACTGCTTGACCTTCCCTCAGGGGGAAGGTACAGGATACGTCAATGACCATCACGAATCATCCGATCCGCGTCGCCGCCCAGCTCCACCCGCAGCACGGAACGTGGCGCGAACTGCGTCGCGCCGCGATCGACGCGGAGACGCTCGGCTACGACCTGCTCTACACCTGGGATCACTTCTCGCCCCTCAACGGTGAGCCCGATGGGCCGCACTTCGAGTGCTGGTCGCTCCTCGCGGCATGGGCGGAGGCAACCGAGCGGATCGAGCTCGGGCCGCTGGTGGCGTGCACCGCGTACCGCAACCCCAGCCTCCACGCCGACATCGCCCGCACCGTCGACCACGTGAGCGACGGCCGCGTGATCATGGGTCTGGGGGCCGGCTGGTTCCGCCGCGACTTCGACCGCTACGGGTATCCCTTCGGCACGTTCGGCTCGCGCATCGAGCAGCTGGGGGACGACGTGCCGCTGATCATCGATAGGCTGGCTGCCGCCAACCCGCCGGCGCTGCGCCGCATGCCGATTCTGATCGCGGGGACGGGTCTGCGTCGGACGATCCCGATCGTGGCTCGCCACGCCGACATCTGGCATGCCCACTTCCCTGATCGGCCCGAGGAGCTCGAGCCGGCGGTGGCGGCGCTGCGTCGCGCCTGCGATGAGATCGGCCGCGACCCGGCCGAGATCGAGTGGAGCGTGGGACTGGATCCCGACGACCTCGAGCGCTTCCTGGACGAGGACGTCGAGCGCTATGTGGCGATGGGCTTCACCCAGTTCACGCTCGGGTTCGGCGGCCCCGGTTGGGCGGTTGAGCGCGGGGTTCCGTGGCTGGAGTGGCGTGACCGCGTGAATGCGGATGCCGCCGCGGTGGCCTGAGTGCCACGGGCGTCAGGCGGGCCAGATCAGCGGACCAGCGGGACCCTCGGGTCCGGTTCCATCTCCTCCCACTCCCCGCGCACGTGGTCGAGCGTCGGATCGTAGGAGCAGGCCATGGTCCGGATATCGCCGGCCAGGGCGTTGAGGTAGTAGGCGTCATCGCCGTGGGTGGCCACGAAGGGGTGGTAGCCATCGGTCACCAGCACGGTCTCACCCTCACGCACCGACCACAGCAGGTCGCGCGAGCCGTCGGCCCGGTAGAGCCGCTGTACGCCCCACGCCTCCGGACGCCGGAATCGGTAGGAGTAGATCTCCTCCAGCACCGCTTCGTTGGGCATGTCATCGGTGTCGTGCTTGTGCGGCGGCCAGCTGGACCAGTTGCCGGACGGCGTGTAGACCTCGACGACCTCGAGCCGATCGGCCGGGAAGTCCGGCGCGATGATGTGGTTGATCTGTCGGGTGGCGTTGCCGGCTCCCCGAACCTCGGTCACTACGTCCTCGGGGCCGATGCGAACCGGACCCGATGCGGTCTTCCGCCCCGAGGCCGGCGCCGTTGCCACCGCCACCATCACTGATGGACCGGTTGGCGCCACCCATTGCGTCACCCCGGGCGGCAGGTAGGCAGCCGATGCCGGTCCGTCCCACACCGACGCGCGCCCGGGAAGCTCGATGGTGCCGACGCGCGCGCCGCCGCCTCCCAGGATCACCACCGCGGTCTCGATGCCCGCGCCTCCGAACTCCATCGGCGACGTGAGGTCGTGGACGGCAAACGAGAGATAGCGCCAGCCGGCGAGCTCGGGGGTGACCGGCGTGCCGGGGGCAAGCCGAAGGTCGGACGTCGTCACCATCGATAGATCGCGGGTTCTTCGCAGGAGGGGCCGGCTGCGTGTCGTTCCCGCGATCTATCGCCCGATCGTGAGCGTGAAGAACCCGCGCGGGCGCCTCCCGTGCGTCCCGCCCTGCGATAGATCGAAGGAACGCCGCGTGACCCGACCCATACGGGAATATCCCGCGATATTTCGCAGCCGCCGCCGCAGCCGCCCCAGCCGCCCCCGCCCGGCACCGAGCGCCTCATGCGTCCGGGTTGGGCAGCAGCGCGTCGGAGACCAGGTGGAGCAGCTCGTGATACGAGGCCACGAACGCGCGAAGGGTCCGGACCGACGGCCCCCACGTGTCGAACTCGTCCACCGTCAGGCCGTCCGGCTCATAGGCCCGACGGAAATCGGGCAGTGACGACGCCAGCTCGTCCAGGTGAGGCACCGGGTTATCGATCCTCGGCCGCACGTCCACGGACGAGGCGTTGAAGCGCTTCTGCCATGACGACGGCATGGTGATCACGACGTCTCCGCCGATGAGCTCCGACCAGTGCAGGTGATGGCGGATCGCGGCGCCCAGCAGCCGAGCACGGAAGCCGCGCGACTGCCACTCGTGGTACGCGCGCTTGAAGACGGCGACGCCCGACCAGGCCAGCGCCGCGGGATCCAGAACGAGGCCCTCGCGCTCGGCGACGAGTCGCAGCCAGTCCTCGATGCGGCCCATCATGATCGTGATCACCGGGCCCATGTCGTCGGTTGGCAGGCCCTCCGCCTCGCGCCGATCGATCCCGCGCTGGACCGCCTCGGCCGCGGCAATCGCCTGGGCCACGCTGAACGACACGGTGGCGTTGACGCTGATGCCCCGATACGAGGCCTCCTCCATGGCGGCAACCCCGGCCACGGTGGTCGGAAACTTCACGATGATGTTCGGCGCCAGCTCGGTGAAGCCGAAGGCCTGGGTGACCATGGCCGGCGCGTCGCGGATAGAGGGTCGGGTCCGTCTGGACCGAGAGCCGCCCCGCCCGGCCGCCGGACGCCTCGAACGCCGGCAGCAGCAGCGGCGCCGCCCGAACGCTCATCTCGGCCACGATCCCCCATGCCAGCTCGCGCTCGGACCAGGCGGCCTGCTCGTCCGCCAGCTCACGCACGCGTGACGCCCAGCGGCCCGGATCCTTCTTCCAGTTGTCGACCACGATCGTCGGGTTGGCGGTGGCACCCACGGCCCCGAACGCCACCGCGTACTCGAGCTCGTCGACGGCGCAGCTGTCGTTCCAGATGTCGGTCGGTGTGTCGGAGATGGTCCGGCCCAGCGGGCTGGCGATCAGCGTTGGCATCGGTCCTCACGGGTTGACATCGCGCGTCTGGGAGGTGCTAGAGTGCCCGCGATGTAATCGTTTACATGGTAGTGGATTGACGCAAGCAGCCGATGCGCCCCGCCGACTCACCGGCGCCCAGATCATCGCAGAGTATCTCGTCCGATCGGGCGTCACACATGCCGCCGGAATCCCCGGCCACGGGGTGTGGACGCTGACCGACGCCCTCCTCGATCGGCCCGAGATCCGGACCGTCCAGGTCATGCACGAGCAGTCCGCCGTGCACCTGGCCGACGGCTTCTACCGCGCCTCCGGCAGGCCGATGCTGGCCTTCACCTCCATCGGCCCCGGGGCCATGAACACGGTCATCGGCATGGCCACCGCCTACGTCGACTCCACCGCCGTGCCCCTCTTCACCGGCTCGACGCACACCTACATGCGCGGCCACGGCGTGCTGCAGGAGCTCGAGCGGCGACACCATGCCGATAACCCCCGCGTGTTCGAGCCGGTCGTCAAGGAGTGGTGGCAGCCGAGCCGCGTCGACGACCTGCCGTTCATGCTCCATCGCGCCTGGAACGCCATGACCTCCGGCCGGCCGGGGCCGATCCTCATGGACGTGCCGATGGACGTCCAGGCCGCGGCCGCCGACGTTCGCCTCCCCCACCCCGAGGAGCGGGAGGCCCGCGGCCGGCCCCGCCCCGATGCAACCGAGGTCGAGCGCGCGGCGAAGCTGCTGGCCGCAGCCAAGCGACCGGTCATCGTGGCCGGCGGCGGCGTCATCGGCGCCGAGGCGACCGCCGAGCTACGCGCCCTGGCCGAGCGCCTCGGGGCGCCGGTGGTCACGACCTGGAACGGCAAGGGCGCCATCGACGAGACCCATCCCCTGGCCGGGCAGACGATCGGCGACACCGGCTCGACGGTCGGCAACGCGTTGGCCGCGGGCGCGGACGTGATCCTGAGCGTCGGCACCCGCTTCGTGGACTGGTCGGCGTCCTCGTGGCGCAAGGGCGTCACGTTCGCCATCCCACCGACGAAGCTCATCCAGCTCGAGATCGACGAGCGTGAGATCGGCAAGAACTACCCAGTGGCGGTGCCGCTGGTCGGTGACGCGCGCGCCGGACTGGCCGACCTCCTCGAGGCATTGGGCAGCGGCGAGCCGTCAACGGGCTACGGGGACGAGATCGACCGGCTGCGGGCCACCTGGCAGGAGCAGATCGAGGTCAAGTCCGGCTCCGAGTGCGTCGCCCATGACCATGGCCCGCGCCGTCCGCGAGGTTCAGAGGGCCACCCGCGACGACGCGATCGTGGTGACCGGCGCCGGCCTGCCGCAGGGCATGGTCAAGCAGCGCTGGGTGACCCGTCAGCCGCGCACCCACATCACGTCGGGCGGCTTCAGCACCATGGGCTTCACGCTCCCCGCGGCCATCGGCGCACAGCTCGCGCAGCCCGATGCCCAGGTGCTCGCGATCTGCGGCGACGGCGACTTCCTGCAGACGATGCAGGAGCTCAGCGCCGCGGCCATGCTCGAATCCCGCGTCTGCACCGTCGTCCTGGACAACTCGGGCTGGATCAGCATCAAGGGCGGCCAGCAGGACCACTTCGGGCGGACCGCCCTCACCGACTTCACCCGCAGCGGCACGCCGTACTCGCCCGACTTTGCCGCGATCGGCCGGGCATTCGACGTCCACACAGAGTTTGCCGATGCGGCGGCCGACGTCCGGCCGGCGGTCGAGCGCGCGCTGGCCTCCGGCGGACCCTCGCTCGTCCATGTCAAGGTCGACCGTGACCTGGCGGTGGCCGGGCCCGACAAGACGGGCTGGTGGGACGTCCCGGTGCCCGAGGGCCGGCCGGTGTACGAGGAGCAGCTCGCCGGCCGCGCCGAGGAACAGCACCGATGAACCTGCGCGACGCGCCCATCGGCTACGTGCCGATCGTCTGGAACAACGCCGACCTGCTCGACCTGGCGCCCGAGACGGCCGCCACCATCGTTCTCGACGAGATGGCGCGACTGGGATACGCCGGCACGCAATTCGGCCGTGGCTTCCCCGAGGGCGAAGAGCTGCGGGCGACACTGGCCGAGCGGGGCCTGCGCTACGCCGAGCTCTACTCGGCGCTCGACGCCAGCCCCGACGGCCTGGCGGCCGATGCACGCGACGTCGCACACCGCGATCTCGACCGGCTCGTGGCCGCGGGCGGCGAAGTGCTCGTGGTCGCGATTGACGGCGGCGGCGAACGTGACGCGTGGAGCGGCCGCGTCTCCGAGGGCGCCCCACGCTGGCCGGCATCGGCGTATGACGAGCTCGCGGACCTGCTCGCCGACCTTGCGAACGTCGCGCCGGTCGGTGTGAAGGTCGCATTCCACCCGCACACCGCCACCTGGATCGAGGCGCCCGACGAGGTCGACGAGCTGGCGAGCCGCCTGGTCGACACGGGCGCGGGCCTTTGCCTGGACGTCGGCCACTACCTGGTCGGCGGCGGCGATCCGGTGGACGCGCATCCGCCGCCACGGCACGATCGTCAGCCACGTGCACCTCAAGGACGTCGACCCGGCCGTCCTCGGCCGACTCCGGGCGGTCGAGATCGACGGGTTCGAGAACGCGGTCCGCGAGCGGATCTTCACCGAGCTCGGCAACGGCTCCCTCGACCTGCGCGGCGTCCTCGACGAGCTGGCCGGCATCGGCTTCGACGGCTGGCTCATGGTCGAGCAGGACTCATCGTGGCTGGCGCCCGGCGAAGCGGCAGCGGTCGGACACCGCGTCCTCGACTTCGCGCTGCGCGAGATGGAGCGATGAGGGTCGCCGTCATCGGCGCCGGCAGCATGGGTGGCATGCACGCCGACCTGCTGGGCGCCATGGACGGGGTTGAAGGGGTCCTGGTCGTGGACGCCGATGCGGAACGCGCCGCTGCCGTGGCCGAGCGCGCGGGAGGGCGCGCGGTGAGCTTCGAGGAGGCCGTGAGCGAGGCCGAAGCCGTGATCGTTGCCACGCCGCCCGAGCTGCACCGGGCGGCGGTCGAGACATCACTCGACGCCGGTCTCCACGTGCTGTGCGAGAAACCGCTCACCGAGTCGCTGGCAACCACGATCGAGGTCACGCGGCGAGTCGAGGAGACCGGCGCACACCTGGAGCTCGGGTTTCAGCGCCGCCACGATGCCGGGTTCGTTGCCGCACGAGACGCGATCGGCGGACGGCTCCACACCCTGCGGCTCACCGCCCACGATCCGCTCATCACGCCGCGGCCGGCACCCACCGGACCCGCGCCCGAGGTGGCGCCCATCTTCCGCGACTCGTCCATCCATGACTTCGACGTCGTGCGCTGGATCTCGGGCCAGGAGGTGGTCGAGGTCTCGGCGGAGGCCGGGCGCCGCGACGGAAAGCGGCCGACCGACCCGCGCGAGATCGAGAGCGCGATCGTGACCATGCGACTGTCCGACGGCACGCTTGCCGTGCTCGAGGCAAGCTGGCTCCATCCATCCGGCTACGACATCCGGATCGAGCTCGTGTCCGATGCCGCGGCCATCACCGGCGGGCTCTCGGTCCGAACGCCGACCGGGCATGCGGACTGGAGCGCCCCGACCGATCCGTGGCGCGGCTACCTCGATCGGTTCGAGGACGCCTACCGTGCGGAGCTGACCTCCTTCCTGGAGTGCTGCCGCGGGGTTCGCCCGCCGACGAGCAGCGCGCGCGACGGCCTGGAGGCCATGCGCATCGCCGTCGCCGCGACGAGGTCGCACGTCGAGGGACGAAAGGTCAGCCTCGACGAGATCCCCGGCGTGGCGCGGTCGCCGAGGGCCTGATGCGCCGCGCCGCCGGCCCAGCGGCGCCATGACCGGCCGGGCCACGATCGACGACGTGGCGGCACGATCCGGCGTCTCCATTGCCACGGTCAGCCGGGTGCTGTCGGGGAGCGTCCCCGCCCGGCCCGAGACCCGGGATCGGGTGCTCGCCGCCGCCCGGGAGCTCGCCTACCGCCCGAGCGGCGTGGCCCGCGCCCTGAAGCGCCAGGAGACCCTGACCCTGGGATTGGTGGTGACCGACATCACGAACCCGTTCTACCCGCAGCTGGTTCGTGCGGTCGAGGCGGCGGCCCATGGGCGCGGCTACGGCATCGTGCTGGCCAACGGTGGTGACGATGCGGCCCGTGAGCTGGAGCATCTCGACCTGCTCATCGATCGGCGCGTGGATGGGATCGTGATCGTCTCGTCTCGCATGACGCGCCGCCACGCGCAACGATTGCGTGACACGCCGATCCCGGTCGTGCTCGTCAACGCCACCGTGGCGGGATCCGCGCTCCCCACCGTCACGACCGCCCACCGGCGCGGAGCCCGGATGGCGACGGACCACCTCATCGGCCTCGGCCATCGCCGGATCGCGCACATCGGTGCACCACCCGACCAGGCGGCATCAGCGCAGCGCCGGCTCGGCGTTCGGGACGCACTTCGCGCTGCCGGCCTAAAGGAGCCTGCGGTGGTCATCGGCGACGGCGGCGTGACGGGCGGCGCCCAGGCCGCCGAAACCCTGGTCGGAACCGACGTGACCGGCATCGTGGCCTACAACGACCTTACCGCCATCGGCGCCCTGCGAACGCTGCGACGCGCCGGCGTGGACGTGCCGGCCGAGATGTCGGTCATCGGTTTCGACGACATCGACCTGGCGGCGTGGACCGATCCTCCACTCAGCACCGTTCGCCAGCCGATCGATGCACTCGCCGGATGGGCCGTCAACCACCTGGCCGACCGCCTGACCGGCCATGCCGCCGACCGGGTCGGTAGCCCCATAAGCCTTGAACCGATCCTCATCGTGCGCGGCACGACGGCCGCTCAGGGAACGGTGTAGGTCGCCGTCTCGGACCTGGCCACGATGAAGCCGCCGAGCGTGGTCGTGCGAAGCGCGTCGACCCGGACCGTGTACGTCTCGCCCGAGTGCAGGCCGGTGGTCACGAGCTCGCTGCCATCCTGCCGCGCGATGGATGTCAGCTCGGTCGACGGCGTACCGCCGGCCGGGCCGATGAGCACCCGGTAGGCACTGAAGCATCGGCTCAACCCACCGAACAGGCGCCAGTCGAGCAGGGTGGTACCCGGCTCATCTCCCGGCTCGATGTTGATCGGCCCCAGGTCGATCACGTCGTTGAGCCTGGCGTGGCGCACGGGAGAGGCGGCGACCGGCCGATTCGCCACGTCGTACGCCATGACGCGGTAGTTCCAGCTCGTCTCGGTCGGAATGATCGAGGCGTCGACCGCCGAGGTGATGAATCGATCGGTCACGAACGTGTCGCCCCAGTCGACGGCCGGCGCGATGGGCGGCCATGCCGGGTCGATCTCCGGCTCCGGGCCGCGGAGCGCGGTGTAGTGATGGAATCGCGCATCGAGCGCCAGGGACCACTCGAGCACCACACCGCCGGGGCAGCCCGTCACCCGCAGGTCGATGGCCTCGAGGCCCTCGGGCGTCGTCGGGGACGGGGTCGGTGTCGGCTCGACGGTCGGCGACGCCGAGGGGGTCGCGGTGGGGCTTGGGCTCTGCGTCGCGCTGTGCGCGGGCACGCTGGGCCGAGTCGTGGCGCTGGGTGATCCAGGGCTCACGGTGCATGCAGCGGTCGCCACGGCCGCAGCGAGGAACGTCACGAGGATCCGGACGGACATCACGTGCGACCCTAGCACGGTGTCGCCGCGATCACGTCAACCGCTCGGCCGTACGGCGAGCGCGAAGCCTCAGTCCTCCCTCAGCCCTCCGAACCGAAGCCAGCCTTCGGGGGCGCTTGCCACGAGATCACGCGCCAGCTCGGGATCGGAGGTCAGCCGCCAGTCGATGACGCCACCGACCTCGGACTCCTCCTTCCGCCACTCGAACCAGTTGAGCATGGCGAGTCGAGGGAACCGAGCGCGGACGCCCGGATCGGTGACCTGGCTCCACCATGCGAGCTTGAGGGTTGCCTCGTCCGGGCCGGGAGCGTTCGGGTTGAAGAGCGCGGCCGTCTCGAAGACACCCATCGGCTTGTCATGGCCATCGGCGTAGGTGGCGTAGAAATCCGGGATCGGTTCCTGGCCGTCGTGGGCGCCCGTGACCCCGCCGGTCAGCAGGTTCTGGAAGGTGCCGGGGGCCGGAAGCTCGTTCTCGCCCCATGGGTAGGCCAGGCCCCAGTGGTAGACGCTCATGCCGACCCAGTCGACCGCATCATCACCGGGCCAGTACGGCGCGTAGGGATCGTCGCCCGTCGCGACCTAGCCGTTGCCATCCGTGTCGAGGCTGGGATCGTTCGACGCGTACGGCCCGCCATCGAAGGGGTACCCGGACCCCTCGTTCGGCGCCCAGGCCATGGCCGATGCCGGCGCAAGCCGATGGATGGCATCCGCCACCGTGCCGAACGCCTCGACATACGCAGCGGGCTGCTGCCCCCACGGATACCAGCTGCCGTTCATCTCGTGGGCGAACCGGACGATGGTGGGCATGCCGAGCTCGGTCCAGTATCCGTCGAGCATCGTTGCAAGCTCCTCCGAGGCGGCCGGCGTCACGCTCGCGAGCCCGTCGTGCGGTTCCAGGGTGAGGAGCGCGATGCCGTTGGCGGCCGAGACCTGTTCCGCGAAGCCCTGGAGGTTGCCGCGGGCCGCGTCATCGAGCGGGAAGCGGACGAACTGGACCCAGACCGACGGGGTCTCGCCCAGACGCTCGCTGACGCCGGCGACGGAGTCGTTGGCCCAGTCGAGGTTCATGCCGAACCAAGCCGTCCCGACGGCCGGCACGAGCTGCGGATCAGGCCGCTCCGCTACCGTCGGGGCCGCCGACGGAGAGTCGCCACCGGTCGCCGTACCCTGCGGCTCCGAGGACGCGGAGGGGGCCGCGGTCGTGGTCGAGCATGCCGCCAGCAGCAGCACCGCGATGATTGTCGGAAGTCGCATGCGTCATGGTGTGCCGCCGGTGCGGCCGCGCACCAGTGGCCCGATGGTCCCGGTAGACTCCCCTCATGCCTGGCCTCGCACCCCTCGATGTCCTGCTGGTGCGGCACGCGGAGGCCGTGCCGGTTGGCACGCGCGGATTCGATGAGACGACCCGACCGCTCACCGAAGACGGCCGGGCCGCGGCCGACGAGCTTGCGACCGAACTGGACGAGTTCGTCATTACCGCTGTCTACAGCTCACCGTACGAGCGCTCGCTTGAGACGGTGTCGGCGCTCGGCCACCGCCGCGGCATTGCCATCCAGGTCCTCGCTGACCTGCGCGAGCGCAACCTTGGCGAGCCGAATGCCGACTGGCGCGAGACGTTGGAACGCGCCTGGCGCGAACCCGACTTCGCGGTCGCCGGCGGTGAGACCGGCCGCGACGCCCAGCTGCGCGCCATGGCGATCCTGGACCTCCTCCGCTCGCGCCACCCCGATGGCGGGCGGCTGGTGCTCGGCAGCCATGGCAACCTCATCAGCCTCATCCTCCATGCGCTCGATCCGCAGGTCGGCTTCGCGTTCCACATGGCCATGCCGAACCCCGCCGTCTATCGGCTCACCCATGACGGGACGCGCTGGAAGATCACCGGAGGTCACGGCTTCTCCCCGTCACCCGGAGGCTAGCCCTCCGAAAGATCGCGCGCGATCACGTCCTCGAGCGTCTCGCGTCGCCGGCTGAGGCGCAGTGCGCCGTCCTCGATGACGGCCTGCGCGGGACGCAGCCGCCCGTTGTAGTTCGACGCCATGGCGGCGCCGTACGCACCTGCCTGGCCGATGGCCAGCAGCGAACCCTCGCCGGCCATCGGACCGAGGTCCGGGTCCCCGGACAGGATGTCTCCGGCTTCACAGATCGGGCCGGACAGGGTCCAGGAGCGACCTTCGGGAAGCCTCGCTCCCTCGGTGAGGAGGTCCACCGGGTGCTGCGCCCCGTAGAGCATCGGGCGAATGAGCTCGGTCATTCCGGCATCGGCGATGAGATGGCCCCGGGCCTGCACGCGGACCACCCGGGTGAGCAGCCAGCCGGCGTCGGCCGCCACGCTCCGTCCGGGCTCGACGATCAGACGCTCGGTCTGCGGGATATGCTCGGTGACCGCGGCTGCCCATTCGGCGATCGGCCCGTTGAATCCCCCACCCATGTCGATCCGCTCGACGCCGATGTCGTCGGCCAGTCGTGCCAGCAGCTCGGCCAGCCGGCCGAACGGCGCCGGGTCGCCAATGTCGGATCCGATGTGGGCGCCGATGGCGTCGGGCGCTCCTCGGCCGGTCCGACCGAGCCCCGCGATCGCGTCGGCAACCTCGTCCAGACCAATCCCGAACTTCGCATCGGCCGATCCCGTGGCGAGATGGGCATGGGTTGCGGCATCGATGGCCGGGTTCACGCGAAGGCCGATGCGGCCCGTGCCTGCCCCCAGGAGCGCATCGAGCGCGCTGAGCGACTCGGCATTGACCAGCGCGCCACCCGCCAACGCATCGGCCAGGTGGGCATCGGTCGGCCCGACGCCGTTGACCACGATTCGCTCGGCCGGCGCGCCCGCGCGACGAGCCATCGCAAGCTCGACCGGGCCGACGACCTCGAATCCGAAGCCATCGGCGGCCAGCCGGCGCAGGAGCGCCGGATCCGGATTCGCCTTGACGGCGTAGGCGACCAGGGCACCTGGAAGCGCATCCTGCCAGGCGCGTGCATTCGCGGCCGCGGCGTCGAGATCGGTGACGTACAGAGGCGTGCCCCAGCGGTCGGCAGCCTCGATGAGCGCCGTGCGGATGGGTTCCTGCATGCCGGCAGGGTACGGCCTTGCGCCGGGAACCGTCGTCGTGTTCGATGGGCCGCATGCATGACCAGAATCGACCATCCAAGCCGGTGCTCCAGATGCGCCTCGTGGTGGAAGCCGAGGACTACGAGGAGGCGGTGCGCTTCTATCGCGACGTGCTCGGCCTGCGGGAAGAAGGTTCATTCGACGGCGAGGACGGCGCCCACGTGACCATCCTGGACGCCGGTCGGGCGACCCTCGAGCTGGCGAATCCGGCCCAGAAGGCGTTCATCGACCGCGTCGAGGTGGGGCGTCCGGTTGCTCCGAAGTTCCGCGTGGCATTCGAGGTCGCCGATGCTGCGACCACGACCCAGGCCCTGGTGGCCGGTGGCGCCGAGCTCATCGCGCCGCCCGTCGAGACACCTTGGCGGTCGCTCAACTCACGGCTCGAGGCGCCGGCCGGAGTCCAGATCACGGTGTTCCAGGAGCTGGATCCGCCCAGGCCGTAGCGCCAGTCAGTAGCGCTCGGCGTAGTCGCGTGCCTCGTCCAGGGTGGTCCCCGGGGCCAACCACACCGTGTTCGCGCACGTGCCATCGCTCCAGGTGAAGAGCACCTCGCCCACCCCCTCGTCACCGACGGCAGTGAGCCGGCCCTCGTGGCCTCGCACGACGACGGGCTCGCCATCGGATGCGCCCGCAAGCGCGTCGTGACCCGGTGCGAGGATCACCCGGTCTTCACCAGTTCCCCACCGAATGGTGCGACGGCCGGCCAGGAGCTCCCGAACACCCGGCCCGGCGCGTTGACCACCCGGCATCTCGGACGGAATTGGCGGCTCACAGGTTGGTGCGACGGTGACCACCAGCTCGGGCCGCGGAAGCGTCACCCGCTGCCCGGTCCCGACCGCGATCAGCTGGCCATCACCACCCGGGGGCCCCTCCTCCACGCTGAAGAACCGTGCGCCGGGCCAGCGCAGGACCCATCCGGGAGGAAGCGCCACGCCGCGGTTCTCGCCGAGCGTCCCGATCGTCGATAGGGCGGGGTCAGCCCCCGGGATCCGCTCCTCTCGACCTGCGGGTCCCACCAGGACCGTGTGCTGTTCCAGATCACCCTCCTCGTCGCGGACGAACCGCCAGCCACCGCCCGTGGCCACCGGCACGCTGTGACGGGCGCCGGCGACGGTGTCCACTTCCCCGCTCCCTGTGCGCCACGCGAGCGCGTTCGGGCTCGAGGCGAGCCCATTTCCGAAGAACGTTGTCGGTCCGGCTCCGAGGGGCCACCCCAGGGTGTCTTGGGTGACGAACGAGCCGTCGCGGGGATCCAGGAGGTACGACGTGCACTGGACCTGGCCGAAGCACCACTGCACCACGACCCGGTCGACGATCGGATCGGCGGTGACCCAGTACACGACCGGCTCGGGGGAGTCCTCGGTGATGCTGCCCTCGAGGACGAGCTCGGGCGGCCCACCCTCGATCGGCCGCCGAAAGAGCCCTGTGGAGATCAGCGACCCGCGGTCCAGCTCCAGGTAGTAGACGGACCGGCCTCCGTCGCCCACGGCTGCGGCGGCCACGATCGCGTCGCTTGCAAACAGGTCGCGCCGTGTGCCGTCACGCGCGGAGATCATGAAGACCTCGGACTGCGTGCCCACATCGTTCGCAACCAGCACATCCGTCCCGTATGGGCCGGACACGGAGGAACGTGACCAGGCATCGTGGAGCGCCATGACAGCGGTCACCCGACCATCCAGTGTGCCCACGACCAATTCCCGGTACCCACCCGGGTTGAGCGGTGGATTCGGGTCGATCGGCGCTTCCGGGATCACACCGAATCCCATGAGCTCCGTCCGCCACCACGCGATCCCGGCCAGCTGCTCGCTGGCATCGACGGTCTCGTTCGATGAAGGAGCGGTGGACGCAGCGTTTTCGCTGGCAGGCGGGCTCGGTGCAGCGTCGCATGCCACGCAGATGGTCAGGATGACGACGCCGGCCAGCCGATACATGCCCCCCAGACGCCCCATGAGATCAGAGTGTGGCACCGGGCGTCACGCGCCAGTGCACCGGCGCCTCGATCTTGTCGCCGGCGCAGCTCACCGCGCGCTGGGGCTCCAATCGCTCTGCCTGCAGCTCGAATCGGTGGAGCGTGCCATCCCCATCGGCAAGGATGACGCGCGCCGACCCGTCCGCTACCTCGCACTCCCGCATCGTCACGTCATCCAGGTCACCAAGCCCGGCCCCCAGGCGCAGGTGCTGCTCCGCGACCTGGGCCGGCGCCGGCCAGGCAGAGCGTCCGCGCAGGAGCGACGGGTCCAGAACTCCATCGAGGTAGGCGGACGCCAGCCTCGGACCGTCCGCCGGCGCGACCCGCCCGTAGACGATTCCGTCCGGCAGGCACACGAGGTTGCCGGCGAATCTATGCCCGCCCAGGTGCGTGCACTCCCACGTTCGGTCGCCATGCTTGACCGCCAACGCCGCCATGAGGGCGCGACCTCGCAACGCGCAGCACGCGTCGCGCTTCCCATTGGTGCAGACGAGGAAGATCGGATCGGTCACGGCGCGGCCGAAGGCCTCGACCGGTGCGTCGGTGATCTCCGACAGGTCGAGCTCGGCAAGGTCTGCAATCTGACGCTCGGCCGCCCGGCGCTCGACCACGTCAACGAGGATGGCGCGACGCGTCGCATCGGCCGAGGATCGCCCTCTCGGCGCTTGATGAGAAGAACGCGGACGCCGCGCGCCTTGGCCGCGGCAGGAAGCTCCGGCCCAAGGACGTCCTTGACGGCGTCGCTGCCCCATGCGCTTCGATCCTCGATCAGCAGCCAGCGCGTGCGCTGCTCGACGCTGCCGATCATCGGCTCATCCAGCGCATCGGCCACCGCGGAGCAGCGCGATCGGCGCATCCAGCGTCATCAGGCCTCCGCGTCCGGGATGCGCACCAGTGAGCGCACCGGCGAGAACAGGACCGGCAGGAAGGCGATGAACGAGCCGATGGCGCCGATCCAGATCGTCGCCTGCAGACCGATGAGCCCACCGAGGAAGCCGCCGGCAATCGACCCGATGGGGATCGTGCCCCACACGATGAACCGCATGGTGGCGTTCATTCGGCCCAGCATCCGTTCCGGCGTGATCGCCTGGCGCAGGCTGACCTGGTTGATGTTGTAGATGACCGCGGTCGCCGCGCCGATGACACCGCCGGCAACCAGGAATGGGACCGGCGCGTCGCGTGGCGCCAGCGCGACGAGCACGAGGGTGAACGGTGAGACGGCCGCGCTCACCACGATCGTCGGCCCGAGGCCGAACCACCGGGCAAACCGCTCGGCGGTCAGTGCCCCGAACAGCACGCCGAGGTTGGCCAGGGCAAAGATGAGCCCCAGGGTGCCCGGGTTGATGCCGAGCTCTCGAACGATGTAGAGCACCATGATGACGCCGCCGATGTTGCCGAACAGGTTGAGGGTCCCCGTGCAGGCGGCGATGTAGCGCAGGAAGCGGTGGCCCAGGACGTAGCGCATGCCGTCGCTCGCCTCTTGCCGCATGGTGGGTCGCGGGCCGGTGGCCGGATCGTGGACCTCCGGGGCCGGCTCCGGGCTCCGGATGAAGAACAGGATGACGGCCGAGCCGAGGTACGAGAGCGCGTCGAACAGGATGGCGAACGGCGCCCGCACCAGCTCCACCAGGAAGCCGGCCACGCCGGGGCCGATGACGGTCGATGCCGAATTCGAGAGCTCGAGCTTGGCGTTGCCATCCACCAGCTGGTCCCGCTCGACGACCGCGGGCAGGTACGACTGGTAGGCGACGTCGAAGAACACCTCGAGGCAGCCGACGGCGAACGCCACCGCATAGAGCTGGACCATCGTCAGCCAGCCGCCCATGAACGCGACCGGGATCGAGACGAGCAGGACAGCGCGTCCCAGATCGGCCGCGATGAGAATCGGGCGTCGACGCATGCGATCGACCCAGACACCTGCCGGAATGGTGAGGAGGATGAACGGCAGGAACTGGAAGGTGCCCAGCAGGCCGATCTGGAATGGCGATGCCTGCAGGGTGATGATCGCCACCAGGGGCAGGGCAAGCTGCGTGATCTCGTCGCCGAACTGGCTGATCGTCTGGGCGGACCACAGCTTCAGGAAGTTGCGGTGACGCCAGAGCGATGGACGTCGGGGGCGTGACATCCCCATCTCGGCACGCGACGGCTCCCCCGGGGTCGGGGTCTCGAGCGACAACTCCGCTAGCGGACGAACGCCATGGTCAGGCCGTCGGCCAGTGGGAGGAGCACGTGGTCCACCCGCTCGTCGACGGCGATCTTCTCGTTCAGCGCTCGGATGGCCCGCGCGCTCTCCCCCTCGTCCGATGGGTCGGCGACCCTCCCGCCCTGCAGGACGTTATCGATGAGGATGAGGCCGCCGGGTCGCACGACGCGCAGGCACCCCTCGTAATAGGCGTCGTAGCCGATCTTGTCGGCATCGATGAAGGCGAGATCGAACCCGTCGGCGGCAAGCGTAGCCAGCGTGTCTGCAGCCGGCGCGATGCGCAGCTCGATCTGGTGCGCGACACCGGCCGCCTCCCACGTCCGCTGCGCAACGGCGGTCCACTCGTCGCTCACGTCACAGCACAGCATCGTGCCGTCGGGCGGCAACGCCAGGGCCATGGCCGTGGAGCTGTAGCCGGTGAATGTGCCGATCTCGATGATCCGCCTCGCACCGGTGGCACGCACGAGGAGCGCCATGAAGGCGCCCTGCTCGGGGCCGATCTGCATCTCGTGCTCGGGCAGGTGGGCCGTCTCGTCCCGGACCGCGGCGAGTGCCGGGTGTTCGCGAACACCGACGCGCCGGACGTAGTCGACGATCTCGTCGGTCAGGGTCAGGGTTCGGTTCGCCATGGCGGATCGATGGTAACGCGATGCTATGCGTCGAGCAGCCAGACGTCGCGATGGGAGGTCGGGACCTCCAGGCCGTCGCGCCAGCGGAGCACGAAGGACTCGGTGTCGATCGCTCCGTCGGCCAGGTCATCGGGCAGGTCCAGGAGCCAGCCCAGGTCCTGCCGCTGGGTCTTGTGGCAGTCCATGCTGCGTCGCTTGGCCTCGAGGTGGCCCGAGACGTCAACCCGTGTCGTGACCTCGGCGTCCGCGCGACCGAACTCGAACGCCTCGTCGGCCGGTGCATCCAGGGCCTCGGCGACCTGGGCCAGCGCCGCCGCGTTCGTCGGATTGAGCTCATCCGCCGGGGTCGGCACGGCTTCGTCGAGGTCCCAGGGGAGTGCGATGCCGCGTTCCTTCATGGCGGCCATGAGCTCGAACCATCGCTCGCGCACGAACGCGATCTCGTAGAAGCGGGAGACGGCCCAGGATTCCCTTCGGGACGCCTGGTAGGCCTGCCGGGCGATCTTGGCGGCGTTGATGTGGTCGGGGTGGCCGTAGTTGCCATTCTCGTCGTACGTGACGATCGTTGCGGGTCGTGCCTCCCGGACGATCTCCACCAGCCGGCGCGTCGCCTCCACGAGATCGGCCTGCCAGAAGCAGTCGGGATGGTCGTTGGCGGGTGTCCCGATCATCCCAGAGTCGCGATAGTCCAGCCGGTGATGGTGTATCCCGCCGCCACCGAGCGCATCGACCGAGCATTCCAGCTCTGCGGCGCGGATCTCGACGAGTCGTGGCCGAGCCTCCTCCGGATCCAGTGTCGGATCGTGGATCTCGCCCTCGGCGCCGTCGGTGCACGTCACCAGGTCGACGCGCATGCCCTCCGCCACGAGGCGCGCCATCACGCCGCCGGTGGCCATCGACTCGTCGTCGGGGTGGGCGTGGACGAACATCACGCCGTGTGCTTCGTCGTCCATCACATCTGCCTCTTGCTCACCGACGATGGTAGCCGAGGGACGGCGCCACGGTCCCATCGGGCGATCCGGACCTCACTCGGCCGCCGCGTGCTCCGCACATTCACATGAGCCGCGCAGCTTCGTGTACGTGAAGAGGCCGGTGTCATGGCCGTCCGCCCAGATCGGTGCGAGCGCATAGCGCCCGATCCATCGGATCTCGTTCAGCGTCGTCTGCTTCTCGTCGAAGAATGTCTCCAGCGTGACGACGCCCGGCAGGTTCCCCTCCCCGGCGCACAGTGCGCACGGACATGCCCGTCGCAGAGCGGTCCAGGACCACTCTCCAAGGTGTCCGTCGTCCCATCGAATCCTCATGCGGCGCGCGGTCTCGTCCAGCTCGACGCCGATCGGGTTCACGATATCCGGCATCAGTCGCGCCACAGCGGCTGGCCGCCACGCCACTCGACACCGAACGCCGCTCCGGTGGTGGTCAGCTGCATCGGCGGCGCGTCATCGAGGTCCCAGAGGAAGAGATCCTGGAGCACGCCCCCGCCCGATGCCGATCGCCCGATGGTGAATGCGACCCGTTCGCCGTCCGGCGCCCAGCGCACATGGCTCACGCGACCCTCGACGCTGATCGCGACCTGTTCCTCGCCGGCGTCATCAAAGAGCGTGACGGTGCTGGAACCATCGGCAAACGCGGTCCGAATCAAACGGTCGCCGTTCGGGGACCACAGCGTCGGGCGATCGTCCGGCTCCAGCTCGGTGACCGCTCCGTCGGCAGGATCGATCTGCCAGGTCCCGGCGCCCAGGGCCCACAGGCGGAGGGTGCCGCCCTCCACCCAGTACAGGCGCACGGGACCGCCCTCGTCGGTGAACTGAGCCTCGGCCAGCGCCTCCTCCTGGCCGAGGGTAGGTCTCGGATAGCTGACCGCAGCCAGCTCCGCGGTCTCGCCGCTCGCGTAGTCGATCTCGAAGATGGTGGCGACGTCATTGCCGCCATCCTGGGTCACCCGCGCGGCGTACAGCGTCGCTCCGTCACTGCCGAACGCGATGGTGCTGATCCCATCGGCGAGCCGGCGCTTCTCCTTCCCCGGCTCGATCGAGACGAGGACGTCAGCCAGGAGGCCGGCGCCAGCCACCCCGTCACGGGCCCACGCGAAGCGGCGGACGTCGAGCGTCGGATCCTGCGCGAGGACTTCCTGCGTGTCGACGTCCGTGGTGAAGTCCCTGAGCAGAAGGTAGATGGGAGCCAGGGCAGCGCTGCGACCCTGGTAGACCATCTCAAGCGGGCCGTATTCCGGAATCGGCGCCAGCGTCGGGGTGGCAGGGGCCGGAGTGCCGGCGCTCGCCGATGGACGTGCCGTCGCCGTCGCGCTGGGAGCGACGCTGCCGCTCGGTCCAGTGCTGGGAATCAGGCCGAGCCCGCTTGCCGATGGCCCGGCTCCGCTGCTGCCCAGTGACGCATCGCCGGCAAAGATGAGGGCCAGGAGCACGATGACCATCCCGGCCAGCAGCAGGATGATGCCGATGAGCCACGGAACTGCCTGTTCGGCGGTCGTCGGCTCCTCCTCCGACCTCGGTCGACGCGGCGCTCTCGGGTCGGGCGAGAGAGACCTTGATCCGTCCCAGCTGCGGAGAAAGCTCGGGGGCCGGTGCCGGCGTTGGCTCGGATGGTGACCAGGTCGAGGGCAGGACCTGCGTGGACTCGCCGAGCTCGGGCCACTCGCGCGGCGGCGCGGGAAACGATGGCTCGGCCTCGCCCTCGAGCTCAGGCTCAGATTCCGGCTCGAAATGGGGCTCGGGTACTGGCTCTGGCTCAGGTTCGGGTTCCGGCTCCGGCTCCGGCTCGGGTACTGGCTCTGGCTCAGGTTCCGGCTCCGGCTCCGGCTCGGGTACTGGCTCTGGCTCAGGTTCGGGTTCCGGCTCCGGCTCCGGCTCGAACTCAGATTCGGGCACGTGAGGCTCGCCAGCCTGCTCCGGGGCAACGATGCCCGACACGTCGGCCTTCGGGTTCCGGCGCCTGCTCCTGGTCAGGTGCGGGCTCGGCGGTGCGTCCTCGCAGTGAAAAGCCGCCCAGCCAGGACGGACGAGGTGTTTCCGCATCCGCGTCGATATCGGGGTCCCATGAGGGCGTCGCCACGTCCGGCTCGGGCCGGCTCTCGGGTTCCGGTTCTGGTGCGGGCTCCGGCTCGGGCTCGGGTTCCGGTTCCGGTTCCGGTCTCCGGCTCGGGCTCGGGTTCCGGTTCGGGCTCCAGCTCTGGTTCTGGCTCCAGCCACGACGGGAGGGGCGCCTCGCGCCTGGAGAACGTTGGGCTTGGCACCACGTCGGGCTGGGGCGGTGGGGCCGGCTCTTCCGCCGGCCAGGCGTCTGCCTCGGATGCGGCCCGCAGGTCGCTCGGGCTCTGGATCTGGCGCAGGTTCGGGCTCCGGCTCCCACGGCCGCACGGGAGCGGGCGACGGCGCTCTCGCCTCGATGTCGTCCTCGTCGTCGACTGACTCCGGCTCGGGCTCCCGGATCGCGTCGCGAGCCGGCTCGGGCGGACTCCATTCGGACGATGGCGGCAGCTCCGTTGGGACGTGGAGCGTCCATGGGTCCTCGGTTGGCATCCACGGCTCGGCTCGGGCCGGTTCGCGGGATACCCACGGCTCGGGCTCGCGCGGCGCGGGATCGCGAGTCGGCTCGGCCGGGGCCTCGGGGTCATCGGTCCAGGACTCGGCCCACGGGTCGGCGACCGGGAGGTCGGCATCGTCCGGCAGGCTCTCCTCTGGCGGTGATGGCGGAGGCCATGCGCCCCAGCCCGATGAGGTGTCCGAATCGGACGAGCCCCACGGATCAGCGGGAGGCCAGCCATCTCTCGAGGGCGTGCCAGACGATCCCTCTCGAAGATCCTCGCTTGGCCAGCTGTCATCCGGATCCGAGGACGGTGGCCTATCCCACGGTCCACTCACCGGCGCACTCCGTCGGGCACGCGGCTCACGCGCGGATCATAGCGAAGCGTCACCACCGCGATCCCGGCCAGCACGAGCGCCGTCCCGATCGCGAGACGAAGGTCCATCCGCTCACCGAGGAGCAGCACGCCAAGCCCGACGCCGACCACCGGGAAGATGTAGGTGACCATGGATGCGATGGTGGCACCCAGATGCTCGATCAGGAAGAAGAAGAGGACGTAGGCAACGAACGACCCCAGCAGCCCCAGCCAGGCGACCGCGATCAGGGTGTCGAGCTGGGTCGGCACGATCAGGCCGCCGTCGGTGACGAGGGCCAGGATGGTCGTGTAGATCGCCGCGAAGACGAGCGTACCGCCGGCTACCACGTAACGGTGGGTCGAACGGATCCGGTGGCGCGCATACGACGCGCCGACGGCATACGAGAATGCGGCCAGCACGACCGCACCCGCGCCGATGAGACCGGAGGCGTCAGCTCGCAGATCGAACTCCCGGCTGGCCAGCAGTCCTGCGCCCAGGAATCCGAGCACCAGCCCGATAACCCGCAGCAGCGTCACCGGCTCGACGCGCAGCGCGACGCCCGCGATCACGAGGCTGAAGATCGGCGTCAGAGAGTTGAGGACGGCGGCGGTGCCGGAATCGACGAACAGCTCGCCCCAGCTGATGAGGAAGATCGGAACGGCGGCATTCACCGCTCCCAGCACAGCGAGCGGCAGCCACTCACCCACGCCACGCGGGAGGCGGGCTCGCATGACCCCGAGGAGCACGAGCATGCCGGCCGCCCCGAGGGCCATGCGCCAGGCCACGAGGCTGGCAGGTGGAATCTCGTCGACCGCGACCTTGATCCAGGCGAACGATGAGCCCCAGATCAGTCCGAGCAGCACGAAGGCTGCCGGCAGCAGCCAGCGTGGATGATTGGACATCCGGCCAAGGCTAGCGCAACCGCCCGTGCGGCGCCGCTCCCGCGTCAGGGAATGCGGGAGGGCCGATCCGGTAGCCCGACCTCCGCCAGTGCATCAGGACCGATCGCCGTCATGCCAAGCCGATCCGTCAGCCACGCGGCGCGGTCGGCGACGGCCGTCGCGTCAAGGGCATGCCCGGCAGCCGGATAGGTGTCGACCGTCACGCCGTCGGGCGCGGCGGCCAGCCACTCGGCCGCGTGGGCCGGCGTGACGACGTCATCGGCCGTACCGAACTGCAGGTAGATGCGATCGGCCGCCAGCCCCGCCACGCTGGCGACCGCGTCATACGGCGCCATGACGTCGAGGTAGTGCTGCCAGCCGGCGTCACCCACCAGGGCTCGTGAACCGGCGAACCGGTCCGCTGCTTCGACGAGGAAGCCGGTCCAGCTGGGCCGCCCGGCAATCAGGACCAGGGCGCTCGCCCGATCGTCCCGTGCGGCAAGGAGTGGGCCGAGCGAGGCGCCCCACGAGTGCCCGACGAATCCCATCCGCTCCGGGTCGACATCGGGTCGCTCGGCGAGGAGGTCGAAGGCCCGCCTGATATCGGCCACCGTCTGCTCGACCAGCGCGGCCTCGGACTCCGGCGCGAAGTAGTCCTGCAGGGTGCCGGTGTGATCGGCGCCCGATCGTGCAAACGGCGCGTCGATGACGATCGAGACGGCACCGCCGCTGGCCATGGCCACCGCCTCGTCCACGAAGTCGTCGCGATCCGTCTCGCTCCCGTGAAGGTAGACCAGCCCGGCGAACGGCCCCTCACCCTCGGGAACCACCATCCACGCCGAGACTCGGCCACCGCCGGGGCTCGCATACGAGAGATCGACCAGCGCGGCGCCGTTCATCGTGGCGCGCGGCCGCTCCTCCGCCTCGAGGGGCGCATCGGGATCGTAGCTGGGCTGCACGGTGGGCGAGCTCGGTTCGGATTCCAACGGAGAGCCCGTCTGCGCCGCGTCCGTGGCTCCCGGAACGCTAGGATCGGGCGGTGGCGACGTGCCGCACGCAGCAACGACGAGTGACAACAGGATCATTGCGCTGCGCGTTCGACGAGACATGATGGTGGAGAATATTCCATCGATGGACGATCGTCAATCATCTGGTCGGTCTGGCGGGGCAGCATCCTCCGCGCCCGAGCGGGATGCCACCGCCGCCGAGGCGCGCGCGCTCGCACATCCGCTGCGACTCAGAATCCTGCGACTGTGCATCGACACGTCGATGACGAACCGCGAGCTGGCGCATCGGCTTGATCGCGACCCTGGCACCGTCCTGTACCACGTGCGACGACTCGTGACCCTGGGGTTCCTCAAGGCCGAGCCGATGCGCCGGGGCTCGTCAGGGCACCTGGAGCAGCCCTACCGGATCACGGGCAAGAGCTGGATGCTGCGGATCACGCAGACACCCACCTACGGGGTGGCTGCCCTTGATGCGACGCGCGAGGAGCTCATCGAGGCCGGTGCGCGAGCGGCCCTCAGCGCCCAACGACTTGGCGTGCGCCTCAATGCCGCTGACCGGCGCGACCTGGTGGCTCGGTTGGAGGCAATCGGGTCGGAGTTCGCTGCCCGGGACGATGAAGCCGGGGAGCCGATCGGCCTCTTGCTCCTGGTCCATCGGCGCAAGGGCTGACCTGTCGAGCGTGTCGCTCAGTCCGAGGCGGCCCACATGATGAGGCCGACCGTCAGCACGCCGGACACGAGGCCGACGAAGGCGGCGACGCCCTCGGGACCTTCACCCCCGGCGGTCGGCGCCAGGGTGTCGATGACGGCCAGGCCGACCGCCATGTAGCCCAGCCACAGGACCAGGGCCACGGCCGCAATGATCCCGCGTCTGCTTCGATCTCGAACCATGATGGGCCGAATGCTAGCAGACCGCCTCAGCGGGTCGCGGCCAGCCGAGCGCGCTCGGGTACCCGGTGGAACAGAGTCTGGTCCGCGCGTCCCTCGAGCATCCTCAACTTTGCGGCGGCGACCAGGCCGATGGTGACCTCGTGACCGTCATCCGCCCCGGTGTCGACGCGCCGCAGCGTCATGGTGCCGATGTGGGCGGCGACATCCACGACCTCGAACACGTGGCCGGGACGGACCCCGTTCTCCTGGAGGAAGGTCAGCAGTCTCGCGTCCTCCTCCGCCTCCTCCGTCACGCGCAGGATCGTGACGTCGCTGCCCGGACTGGCCTCGGACAAGCGCAGGCCAGCGGGTCGCTCGGGCGTCACGCCGCTCCGCGGGATCGGGTTGCCGTGCGGGCAGGTGGGCGGTTCGCCGAGCAGCTCATCGATCTTGTCGGTGACCCGATCACTGAACGCGTGCTGCAGGTGGTGCGCTTCCTCATCGGCCTCCGCCCACCCGAGGCCGATGACCTCGGTCAGCAGCCACTCCGACAGGGCGTGCCGGCGGAATGTCCGCTCGGCGGCTGTTCGCCCCTCGTCGGTGAGGTTGAGCTGCCGGGTGTCGGCATCGACCGCCAGTAACCCTTCCCGGACCAGGCGGGTGACCATCTCGCTGACGGTGGCCGCGCTGACGCCGAGGCGCTCCGCCAGCCGCGCCGCGATGACCGGCTGTCCCTCCCCGTGCATGTAGCGCACGGTCATCAGGTACTCGGCGGCAGCGTCGGTCGGCTCCTGCGCAGGCGTCTGGGACATGCCCCGATTCTAGACCCGGGCCGGTTGGGCGGAGGCCGATGATGGCGACGCCGAGCCGAGCCGAGCCGAGCCGAGCCAGCCGCAGCGGTCATCCTGAAGATTCCCCTCGATAGTTCGAGCGAATCTCACCGCGCAGCCGTTTCGCGTGCCCATTCCGCGATATTTCAAGAGCCTCGCCACGTGGGCTGCGCGCGGGGGTGCGGCTCACGCTCGTGGGCACTCGATATATCGCGACATTGACACGCATGGACCGCCCAACGTGAACCTTCGCGCGATATATCGAGTCGGCTGCGACCGGCCAGCTCTCCCCCGATGCGCGGGGGCCTCGGACATGCCCCGATTCCAGACCCAGGCCAACCTGGGGATGTTCGGCCCTTGACGGCGCAGGTCGCTCGGGCGCAACGTCCGCCGATACGGCGAGCGGGCAGCCCGCAGTTCCCCGCGGCCGAAACGGTACGGAGGACGACCCCATGCGATCCACCCGAGCCCTCGCGCCCATCTTCCTCGCGTTGCTGCTGGCCGCATGTGGCGGCTCCGGCTCGAGTGACGACGGGGGTGGGGATGGACCGGCGAGCGAAGCGGCCGGCACGCCGCAACCGAACGAGACAAGCGGCGGGGATGGGGGCGGTGGGAACGGCTCGTCCGCCGACCTCGAGCAGCTGGCAGAGGACCTCACCCCACCCGATTCGTCGGAGACGTCGCGCACGACTGCCGGTGGCGTCATCTTCCTGTCGTTCGAGTCGAGCCAGTCACCGGATGACCTCGAGTCGTTCTACGAAGGAAAGATCACCAGCGGAGGCTTCGAGGTCTTCAGCCGAACGTCGGCGGAAGGGACCTACTCGTGGATATTCCAGGATCCCGGAGACGACTCCTTCGGCGGCGTCGTGAGCGTCGGGCCGAGTGGAAATGGCTCGGGATCCCTGGTTGTTGTCCAGGTCGGCTCCGGAGAGTGATCGGCGCGTAGAACCTCGCGTCAGAGCGGGTTCGACTCTCCGAGCGGAGGGCCGACGACCGTCATCCACGCGTCGTGGGCGATCTTGCGGTACGCCTCGGGATCCACCGGCCCGTCCGGCAGCGCCGCGTGGCCCTCGAAGAACCTCTCCATGCCTGATGGGGTGAACATGACGAGGACGCGAGCCACGACGTCGCTCACGTTCTGAAAGCAGTGCTCCGTGCCGCGCGGGACGAACACGAACGAACCCTGCGCGGCATGGAGGATCTCCTCGTCGGCACGGAAGCGCAGGTCGCCCTCGAGCACGAACCACATCTCGTCCTCTCGCGCGTGGACGTGCCTGGGTGGGCCGGCCAACGGCGGAACGTGGTTCTCGAGAAGGGTGAAGCTGCCGCCCGTCGACTCGGTGGCCGCCTTGAGCAGCGTCACGCCGCCGACCGGGCTGCGCAGGGTCGTCCCGCCGTCGGGGGGTACGACAAACGCGCGCGGCCGATTCGCCTTCATCACGCGGGGCAGACTACCGGATCGCAGAACCGGCGGACGCTAATCCTCGCCGCTCCCCGATTGCTCGCGGATGGTCCCGACCACGCCGGCATCGGCAAGCGTGGTGACATCGCCAAGGTCGCGTTGCTCGGCGATGTCGCGGAGCAGCCGGCGCATGATCTTGCCCGAGCGCGTCTTCGGAAGATCGGGCGTGAAGAGGATCTGCTTGGGACGCGCGAACTTGCCGATCATGTTCGCCACATGGGTCCGCAGCTCGGCGCCGAGGTCGTCCGACGCGTCGTGCCCGGAGCGGAGGATGACGTAGCAGAAGATCGCCTGGCCGGTGATGGGGTCGGTGCGACCGACCACGGCCGCCTCGGCCACGGACGGGTGTGAGACGAGGGCCGATTCGACCTCGGTGGTGCTGATGCGATGGCCCGAGACGTTCATGACGTCGTCGATACGGCCGAGCAGCCAGTAGTAGCCCTCGTCGTCGCGCTTGCAGCCGTCACCGGCGAAATAGCGTCCCGCGTAGCGCGACCAGTAGGTCTGCTCGTAGCGCTCGGGGTCGCCATAGATGCCGCGCAGCATGGCCGGCCATGGCCGCTCGAGCACCAGGTAGCCGCCGCCACCGAACGGTACGGAGCGGCCACCCTCGTCCACCACGTCGGCCACGACCCCGGGGAACGGGAAGGTGGCACTTCCCGGCTTGAGGGTCACGATTCCGGGGAGCGGCGCGATCATGATCATGCCGGTCTCGGTCTGCCACCACGTGTCGACGACCGGGCAGCGGCCGCCGCCGATCTCCTTCCAGTACCACGCCCAGGCCTCGGGGTTGATCGGCTCACCGACGCTCCCCAGCAGGCGCAGCGACGACAGGTCGTCATCGGCGAAGGCATCCGCGCCGTACTTCATGAGGGCGCGGATGGCAGTGGGTGCGGTGTACAGGATCGTGACGTGGTACTTCGCGGCGAGCTGCGCCCATCGGTCCTTTTCGGGGAAGTCGATGGCACCCTCGTAGATGACGCCGGTCGACGCGTTGGCGAGCGGGCCGTAGACGATGTACGAGTGGCCGGTCACCCAGCCGATGTCGGCCATGCACCAGTAGACATCGGTCTCGGGCTTCAGGTCGAAGATCATGCGGTGCGTGGTGCTGACGCCGGCGAGATACCCGCCCGTGGTGTGCATGATCCCCTTCGGCTTGGCCGTGGTGCCGGAGGTGTACAGCAGGTAGAGGAGGTCCTCGGAGTCCATCGGCTCGGGATCGGCAGTCGTGGGCTGGCCCTCGACGAGATCGTGATACCAGTGGTCCCGCGACTCATCCCAGGCGACGTCGTCGCCGGTGCGTTTGACGACCACGCAGTGCTGAACCGAGGACGTGCGGGAGATCGCGTCATCGGCGGCCTTCTTGAGGGCCACGGTCGCGCCCTTGCGATAGCCGCCGTCCGCCGTGATCACCACGCTGCAGCTGGCGTCCTCGATCCGGTCGGCGAGGGCATCCGCGCTGAAGCCACCGAACACCACCGAGTGCGCAGCGCCGATGCGGGTGCAGGCCAGCATGGCGACCGGCAGCTCCGGAATCATCGGCATGTAGATGGCGACCCGGTCCCCCTTCTTCACGCCCAGTCCGCGCAGAGCGTTCGTGAATCGGCAGACCTCGTCCAGCAGCTCGCGCATAGGTGATGGTCCGCGTATCCCCGGGCTCGCCTTCCCAGAAGTACGCGACGCGGTCACCCAGCCCGGCATTCACATGGCGGTCGAGGCAGTTGACGCTGACGTTGAGCTTGCCGCCGATGAACCACGTGGCGTAGGGCGCCTCCCAGGTGTAGAGCTCGCTCCACGGCTCCATCCAGTCGAGGCGATTGCCCTCCCGCGTCCAGAAGTCGCGGAATCCGTCCTCCGATGCTGTGCGCTCATAGATCTCGGCCTCGTGCTCGTTCGCGTCGCGGACGAACGCGTCTGAGGGGGCGAACGTTCGATCCTCGCGCAGAAGGTTCTCGATCGCGTCGGTGCTGTGGGCTCGCTCATCGGTCGTCATCGAGCGATTCTAGACCGCCGAGCTCGAGCGGCTGACGGCGAAAAACTGAGCGCGGCCATGGACTTGCTGATGTGACCGTCATGCGATCCTCCACCGCGCCAATCCTCGTCATCCTTGCCCTCGCCAGCATCGTGCTCCTCCTCTTCGTGCTGCTCCAGACGATCGGCCTGCGAGCGGAGCTCGATGCGACGCGCGACGAGCTGACGACCCTGCAGGCAGCCGTGGAAGGCGTCGAGCGCGGCGTCCCGATGAGCGAGCTGTCGATGCGGCTGGCCGAGCTCGAGAACGACATCGAATCATGGGTCATCGCGTTCAGCGGTGATCTCCCATCGGGAGGCACCGGCGACGGCAGCGCAGGCACCGCCGCCCTCCTCGATCGACTCGACGAGATCCTCGAACGCATCAATGCCCTCGATGCACGGGTCGATGAAATCTGCGACGGCGTTCCGGTCTGCTGATTCAGGCGGGGTCGAGCTTCCGGCCGTGGTCCCGCACGGCCAGCAGCAGGCCAGCTGCAGCGACATACGAGGCCGCCATGATCGTGAACGCGGCCGGGTAGCCCACCGCATTGGCCACGAAGCCGATGACGAATGCCCATACCGCGCCGATGCCGAACGCGACCGTGAAGTACACCGCGAACGCGACGTCGCGAATCGGCCCGACGGCACGGTCGGCAAGGTACGCCTGGAGAATCGGTGACTCGCTGAAGACCGCCGTGCCGAACGGCAGGAGCACCGGGATCAGGAAGAACAGGTTCGCGCCGGCGGCCAGGAACGCGAGGATCCCGACGGCCGACGCCAGGTAGTAGGCGATGAGGGTCGGCCGGCGTCCGAACCGGTCGGACAGCATCCCCGCCATGACCGGCCCGACAACCGCCCCGACCAACAGCAGGGCGTAGAGCAGTGTCACCGTGCCCTCGTCGAAGCCGAGAGAGCCGGTCAGGTAGAGCACCATGAACGGCGCGACGATGTCGAGGCCCCGTCCGCCGGCCGCCACCAGCGAGGCGCCCAGGATGAGCCGAAGGTCGCCGCGGCCCAGGACCTCGCCCAGGTGCTGTCGCACCGATCCCGATGCACGAGCGCGACGTCGATAATCGGCGTGATCCTCGCGGACGAAGATGGCGATGAGCACGCCCATGATCAGGGCCGGGATGCCGAACAGGGCAAGGGTCGCCTGCCAGCCGATGGAGAGCAGCAGTGCCCCGCCCACGAATGGGACGACGATGGTGCCGATGTTCCCGCCACTGATATGGGCGCTGATCGCGAAGCCACGCCGTTGCGCGGGATAGACGTCCGAGATGAGCGCGTTGCCCACCGGATGCTGGGGGCTGGCACCGATGCGGGCCGCACTGATCGCGCCGAGCAGCTGGACGATCGACTGGGACAGGCCGCCGATGACGAGGCTCGTGCCGAACAGGAGCTGTCCGCCTGCCAGCAGGGTCGGCCGCGCGACATACCGCGTCAGGAACCCGTACCCGAGCTGCATCGAGCCGCCGACGGCGGTCGTGATGGCGATGAACGTGCCGATGTCCCGCGCGTTGAGCCCGTACTCGACGATCACGATCGGATACACGAGCGGCATCAGCGCCGACTGCGCGTGAATGGCGCCGTGGGCGACCGACAGCAGGAGGAGCGTCAGCCGCGCCCGCGTGGGACTGCTACGATCCATGCCCATGGCCCCCAAAGCCCCCGCGGTCCGTTCGCGCAAGCCGCGCATCAGTGATCCGCCCGCGCCCGAGCTCCCGAGCCTCGAGGCAAGCCTGATCGGTACGGTCGGCCCCGTGATGCGCCATCTCGTGGCGCACGCGCGAAGGCGCCAGACGTGGGGCGAGCTCACCTACCAGCAGTACAACGTCCTGCGCATCGTCGACACCATGGGCCCCCAGCCCCAGGCGGAGGTCGCCCGACGGCTGATGGTCACGGCGCCGGTGGTGACGCGGTTGGCGGGCACCCTGGCCGACGCCGGGCTTGTCGAGCGTCACACCGACCCGAACGACAAGCGCGCCGTGCTGCTGGCGCCCACGCCCACCGGTCGACGCCAGGCACGTGCCATGCGCCAGGACCTGCTGCAGGCAGCCCACGACCTCCTTGAGCCGATCCCGGAGGAACGTCGCGCCGGCGTCGCCGCCGCGCTCGAGGAGCTCCAGGTCCTCCTCCCCAGCCACTCAGCGCGCCGCTGACGGTCGCGCGGCCTTCGCGCCGCGTGCGACCCCGGCGGCCGGCTCGGACGACGTGTCGAGCGTGGTCACGCCCAGGGTGCCGTCGCGGTACGCCAGGCGCAGCCCCACCGCAACCACGGCGACGGTGATCATCGAGAGCACGGCCCCGGTCACGAAGGCTGCGGGCGTGCCCCACCCCTCGGCAACGGCTCCGGCCAGCAGGCCACCCAGCGGAGCGGATCCGGCGAACACGGTCACGTAGAAGCTCATCACCCGGCCGCGCAGCGCATCGGTGACGTTGGCCTGAACGGTGGCGTTGATCGTGTTGATCATGAGCATGCTGAAGTAGCCGGCCGCCAGGACGAGGGGCACGGCAATCCACACGGTGCCGGAGGCCGCAATGCCGATGAGCAGCAGCGAGAACAGCAGGCCGCCGCCGAGCATGAGCGGGATCGCGCGTCGCCGCCGCATGACCGCCAGGGTCAGGGAACCCGCCAGTGATCCGACGCCCATGGCGGCGAACAGGGCGCCGTAGCCGTCGGCATCCAGGTGCAGGACCTCGGTGGCGAACAGCGGCAGCAGGATCTGGAAGTTGAAGCCGAACGCCGCGATGCCCCCGAGGAGGACGAGCGACCACAGCACGAGCGGGGTTCGCACGGCATGGGTGAACCCTTCGCGCAGGCTCTCCAGCACCGGCGGGTGCCGTTCCGGCCGCTCCATGCGACGGATGGCGGTCGGGTCCATCCGCACCAGGGCGGTGAGGACGCCGGCGTATGTCAGCGTGTTGACCGCCAGGTTGATGGCGATGCCGGCCAGCGCTGACCCGGTTGCCGCCGTGCCTGCAGCAATGATCACCCCGGCGAGTGCCGGACCCACGACGCGTGCGGAGTTGAACGCCATCGAGTTGAGCGCAATGGCGTTCGGCAGCAGGTTCCGTGGCACGAGGTCGGCGGCGAGCGCCTGGCGCATCGGCATGTCGACGGCGTTGATGAGCCCCAGGACCAGGGCCATGGCCATCACCATCGGAATCTCGACGACTCCGGTGACGACCAGGCCGAACAGGATCAGTGCCTGGAGGCTGGCGGCGGCCTGTGTTGCAATCAGAGCGTGACGCTTGTCGATGCGATCGGCGATGACGCCCCCGAATGGGGCAAGGAACATGGCGGGGCCGAACTGCAGCACGGCCACGAAGCCAAGCTGGATCGGCGAGCCGCCGAGCGCCAGGATCAGCCACGGCAGGCTGACCTGCTGCATCCAGGTGCCGATGAGCGAGACCACCTGGCCGGACCAGTAGAGGCGGTAGTTCCGTACGGAGAGCGACGCGAAACCGCGGCGCAGCCCGCCTCCTGCCGCACGGATCGGCAACGGTCGGGGCTGGTCTGGACGTCCACCGGACGGGGTGCTGGCCACGGTTCAGATCTCCGGGAAGTTGCTCATGCTAACCACCCTGCGGCCCGGCGTCACGCGGCCCGGCTGGCCACTCCGCGGGGTGGCGCATCGGACGGTGCAGGTTCGGTTCCAATGGCCTGATCCGGCATGGCGACGGTCCGCAGACGGAGGGCGACCAGCACCAGGACGCCGACCGCCAGCAGCGCCCCGAAGCTGATCGCGAATGCGGCGCCGAACGCCTCGGCCATGGCACCCGCGAACAGGCCGCCGATGGGCGCCGTTCCGGCGAAGACCATCACGTACAGCGACATCACGCGGCCGCGGAGCACGTCCGGGACGCTGTTCTGGATGGTGACGTTGATCGTGTTGACCATGAGCATCGAGGCCAGGCCGATGCCCGCCACCAGCGGGAAGGCGAGGAGCGGCGAGCGGACGAAGCCGAGGGCCATCTCGAGGGCGACGAACGCCGCTCCCCCACCCAGGATGAGCGTCAGCATCGGCCGTTGCGAGGTGATGAATGCCAGGATCAGGGAGCCGACCAGCGAGCCGGCGCCCATTGCGGCAAAGAGCGCGCCGTAGCCGCCCGAGTCGAGGGCCAGGGCGTTCCGCGTGAAGAGCGGCAGGAGCGTCTGGAAGTTCATGGCGAAGGCTGCCATCCCGCCCAGCAGCACGAGCGGCCACAGCACGGTCGGCGTGGCGCGCGCGTACCGGAACCCTTCGGCCAGGCTGGAGCGGACGGATGGAAACCGGGTGGGTCGCTCGATTCGGCGCAGCGTGCTGCCGTCCAGCATCCAGAGCCCGATGAGGACCGACAGGTAGCTGACCGTGTTGATGCCGAAGTTGATGGCCACGCCGAATACGGCAATCGTCACGCCGGCGATGGCCGGGCCGATGACACGCGACAGGTTGAAGCTCGTGGAGTTCAGGGCGATCGCGTTGACGAGATCTTCCTGGGGTACGAGCTCGGCAGCGAAGGCCTGCCGAACGGGCATCTCGATCGCGTTGACGAACCCGGCGAGCAGCGCCAACAGGTAGATGTGCCAGACCTCGACCACGCCGCTGGCCGCCAGCCCGAAGAGCAGTCCGGCCTGGACCATGGCAACCGCGTTCACGATCATGAGCACTCGACGCTTGTCGACCCGGTCGGCAAGCACTCCGCCGAGCGGGGCCAGGAACATCGACGGGGCGAACATGAGCGCCAGCACCGCGCCGAGCTGGAGGGGCGAGCCGCCCAGCTCGAGCACGAGCCACGGCAGCGCGACCGACTGCATCCACGCCCCGACGAGGCTGCCCATCTGGCCGAACCAGTAGATCCGATAGTTCCGATGCCGCATTGCGACGAATCCGCGCGCGAATCCTCCGCCGCGAGCGCGCGGCAGCGACGCCGCCCGATCGGGGCGGCGTCCAGGACGCGGGAAGAGTCGGGGAATCGTCACTAGTTAGCAATGCTAACAAAACGCGTGGCGGCAGGCAAGTCGATTTCGGTTGAGCCGCGACCGACGATGCGCCATGATCTGCGAGGCACGAGGATTTCGATGCAACAGGCCCGAGCTATTCACAAGCGCGAGGGGCGGCGCCGAATGCGGCTCCCCCGGTTGCGGGCGCCGCTCGCCGGCATTCTGCTGTCGCTGCTCGTCTTTCTCTCCCCGGACCTGACCCTGGCGCCCCTCAATGCCGGAGAGCCGCCGCGAGGCGGACCGACGCCGATCGACCTCATCGGCGCGAAGCTGCCTCCGCCCCAGGTTCATCCGCTAGATACGGCGGATCCGATTCGGCCCCTGGCTCCCGTCCGTGGGGATCCCGTCGCCTATGCCGCGGCACTGGATGCCGCGCGCGCGGCCGCCAGCGCACACGGGATTGCCTTCGCGGCGGTCCGGGACGGCGATCTGCTGTGGAGTGGCGTGTCCGGACGGGCCAGGGACGCGACCACGGCCCTGTCGGCCGACGACGCGTTCGTGATCGGATCCGTCACCAAGACGTTCGTGGCCGCCGCGATCCTGCAGCTCGTGGAGGAGGGACGCCTGGAGCTCGACGACACGCTTCGCAGCCGCCTCCCCGAGCTGCGGGGCTTCGACCGGAGCATCACCATTCGCCAGCTGCTCGACCACACGAGCGGCATCGCGGACGTCTTCAATGACACGACGCGGCGTGGGCTCGAGGAGCATCCGGAGCTCGCGTGGGCTGGAGCGGACGTGCTGGGCAGCATCCATGCACCCTGGTATCGGCCCGGCGAGGGCTGGGCATACGCGAACACCAACTACTTCCTGCTCGGCCTCATCGTCGAGCGGGTCACCGGGTCGACGCTGGCCGACGAGCTCTCACGCCGCTTCCTGGGGCCGATGGGGCTCGAGCGGACGCGACTCCTGACCGGCGCGGCGGACGATGGAGGGCTTCTCTCGCCAGCGTGGGCCACGATCTTCTGGGGATCGGGCGCCATGAGCGCATCGGCCGCCGATCTCGCGCGCTGGGGTGACACGCTGTACGGCGGCGAGCTGCTCCAGCCATCGTCACTCGCGGCGATGGAGAAGGTCAACGACCACGACTACGGCCTCGGCGTGCAGCGAATCCAGCTGGCCGATGCCGTCGGCTTCGGGCACACGGGACTCCTCAACACGTACACCAGCATGCTGTGGCACATCCCCGAGTCCGACGTCACGATCGCGGTGCTCGTCAACCGCAGCCACGTGGACCTCGGCGCCATCCTGACCGCCCATCCGAACGGCGGGAGGTCGCTGCTGGAGCTTGCGGAGCTCCCCTAGTCGCCGTACAGGATGTCGCGGATGACCGGCATCGGCGGCGTGCCGTGGCCGATCACCGACTCCAGGAACGGACGCCACGCGAATTCGCGACCATCCGCCTCGGCCCGCCGTCGCGCCTCGCGCTCGAGCTCGGTCATCTCCACCGAACCGAGGTAGTACTCGCACAGCTGCGTCGATGAGAGTCGGGCGCGAGCCCACTTCTCGGTGGCCTCGGATCGCTCCTGGAAGCCGCCCTCGACCATCATCGTCATGGCCTCGTCCTCGGTCATCTCCCCGGTGTGGATGCGAATGTCCATCAGGGTGTTGGTGACGGCGCGCAGGAAGTACTTCCAGTGCGACAGCATCAACGCGGGATCATCGGCTCCGTATCCGACGTCCATCATGACCTGCGTCGTATACACCGCCCAGCCCTCGGCAAAGACGCCCGACGCGAACACGGCCCGTGGCAGCGAGTCGCACCGGTTCGACCAGGCGAGCTGGAGGTAGTGGCCCGGGACCGCCTCGTGAATCGTGAGGATGCGCAGGGCGCGGGCGTTGTTCTCGCGCAACATCGACTCCACCTGCTCGTCGCTCCACTCGGGGTTCGGCGGCGTGATGGCGAAGAAGCTGTCGAGGCCCTTGTCGAGCGGCCCCGGCGGAATGAGCATCGCGCCGCCGAAGGCGCGCAGGAACGGCGGCGTCCAGATGATCTGGAGTGGATCGTCCGCCAGGCCGATGAGGTCGCGCTCCCGGATGAACGCCTCGATCCTCTCGTGCTCGGCCCGGCAGTAGTCGAGCAGCTCGTCGGCCGCTGGGTGGTCCTCGGCGATTGCGTCGAGCACGCGGCGCGTGAGCTTGTCAGGGTCGTCGGGCATCGGCTCATCCCCGACGCGCGACGGCCACAGGTCGCGGGCAAGGCGGGCCATCTCGGCCCTGACCTCGTCGTAGGCCGATGCCGCCCGGGACTCGAGGTCCGACGGAGAGATGGTGGCCTTCAGCGCATGGTGGAACTTTCGCTGGTAGAGGTCGGGACCCAGACGGACGTCACCGTCGGCCGTGGGGAGCAGGTCATCGCGCATCCAGGCCACGAACGCGTCCACGGCGCCGATCGCCGGCTGAGCGGCCGCCTCGACGCGGGCCCGGATGTCAGGGTCGGCCTCGGCGGCCATCTCGACCGCAGTCCGACACAGGTCGGCGACGCCGGGCATGGTGGCGATCGCCTTCTCGACGTGGAAGTCACTGACCGCTCGGCCGCGCCCCGAGGTCAGGTTGGCGCGTGCGGCGTCGAGGACCGCGGGGATCCCCTCCATCCGCCCCGTCGCGCTCGCCAGTCGCTCGGGCAGTGGGGCGAAGTCACGCGAGAGGAGCGCGAACAGCCCCCCACCGAGCAGGTAGGAGTAGACGATCGGGCTCCACGAAGCTTCGTCGAGGTCCTCCTCGTCAAAGCGCAACGCATCGATCTCGCGCAGGAGAACGCGCCGGTCGATCTCCTCGTCGCGTGAGAGGCCGTCGGCGGCCTCCAGCCGGGTGCGCGCATCGGTCAGCCAGGACAGGCGTTCCGCGATCCCAGCCTCGCTCAGATCCGGCCAGGCATGGTCGTGCTCATGATTGCCCGCGTTCGTGGCATGAACGGGATAGAGGCGGAAGAAGTCGGCGAAAAAGGCGTCCTGCGCCTGGGCAAAGCTCATGGACCCATGGTGCCATGCTCTGCCGTCCGGCCCGATGCGATCATTGCGCCACAACAAGGAGCAGGATGAGCCGATGGAGACCTGGCAGGCGATCAACACTCTGCGCGTGGTGCGTGAGTTCTCCGAGCGTGCGATCGAGCCCACCGAGCTCGAGCGCATCCTCAACGCGGGGCGCCGCACCGGGAGCTCGAAGAACGACCAGCACTGGGCGTTCGTCGTCGTGCGCGATCGCGACCATCTCCGAGAGCTCGCGGCCGTCGGCCATTACGCCGGCCACCTCGCCGGCGCGACGCTGGCGATCGCCCTCGTGACCCCCGACGCGTCCGACCACTACAACAATTCGGTGATGTGGGACTGCGGGCGCGCGGCGCAAAGCATGGTGCTTTCAGCCTGGGAGCTCGGCATCGGCAGCGTCCCGGCCACCGTGTACGACCACGCCCTCGCGCATCGGTTGCTTGGGCTGCCCGATGATCGGCGCTGCGACTTCCTGCTCTCGTTCGGCTACCCGGCCGATGCCTCCGTCCTGACCCGGCCGTCTCGCGCCGGAGGGCGTCTGCCCCTCGAAGAGCTCGTCCACGAGGAGCGCTGGTAGCGTCGGCGCCGCGCGCCGCGCGCCGCGCGGGCAGCCATCAGGGGCCGCCCACGCAGAGCGTGACGCGTGATTCGCGGTCGCTAGTCCAGGGTTGGAAGGAACTGAGGCGGGAAGCGAACCCGTGTCGCCTGCTCGAATGCGTAAGCCAACCCGATCAGGGTCGGCTCGTCCCATGCTCCGGCGAAGAAGGAGACGCCGATCGGCAACGCCCCGTCGACATAACCGGCGGGAACCGTGACGTTCGCGTACCCCGCGATCGCAGCCGGGGTCGATGAGCCGATGAAGAGCGAGAAGTCCCCGCCGAGATCGCCGTTCACCGGGTCGGTGACCCAGGCCGGTCCATTCGTCGGCGCGACGATCGCGTCGAGGTCGAACGCAGCCATCGTGTCGTTGATCGAGGCCTCGGCAATGGCGTCGGCCGTGGTGCGCGCATCCACACAGGCCGGATCGGCGCGTCCTCCGGTCTCCTCGGCCAGGACGAAGATCTCCGAGTTCCACGGCCCCTCGAGGTCGGGATGGGCCTCGTTGAAATCGATCACGTCCTGGAGCGTCTTCGGGTGGCCGGGTCCGGTGTATGTCTCGAAGTACGCGGGCAGGTCCGACTTGAACTCGCACAGCAGGGCGTCGAACTCCGGTCCGTAGGCGTCCTCGATGGCCAGGTCGACCTCCACGACCGTCGCCCCAGCCGCGGTGAGCGAGGCGACGGTATCGTCCATGATCGCCGCCACATCGGCATCGACGACCGTTCCGTCGAAGATGTACGTCCCATCGCGCCAGATCCCGATCCGAGCACCGGCGAGCGCGTTGGCGTCAAGGAACTGGGTGTAGTCGCTGAACGCGACCTGGCCGGCTGTCGCCGGATCCGCGGGATCCACGCCGGTCATGGCGCCCAGGAGCACGGCCGCATCGGTGACGTTGCGCGCCATCGGGCCCGCGGTGTCCTGATCCGCGCTGAGCGGCACGATCCCCTCACGACTCAGGAGTCCGACGGTCGGCTTGATGCCGACCAGGGCGTTCGCGCCCGCGGGACAGACCACGGAGCCGTCCGTCTCCGTCCCGACCGCGGCCACGGCCAAGTCGGCGGACGCCGCGACCGCCGATCCGGAGCTGGAGCCACACGGGTTGCGGTCGAGCACGTAGGCCATGTTCGTCTGGCCGCCGATACCGCTCCAGCCGCTCGACGACGGGATCGATCGGAAATTTGCCCACTCCGACAGATTGGCCTTCGCGAGGATGATGGCGCCGGCCGCCTTGAGGCGCTCGATGATGAACGCATCGGCCGGGCTGCTGCCCGCAAGCGACCACGAGCCGGCCGTCGTCGGCATACCCGTGGTGTTGATGTTGTCCTTCACGATGATCGGCATGCCGAGCAGCGGCCGGGCGTCACCGTTGCGACGTGCACGATCGGCGGCCCGCGCTTCGGCGAGTGCGCTCGGGTTCACGGTGATGACCGCGTTCAACGCGGGATTGAGCTTCTTGATGCGATGCAGGTAGAACTGCGTGAGCTGGATCGACGTGAGCCGGCGCCGGTTCATCAGGGCCTGCAGCTCGGGTATCGTCGTGGAATCGATGTCGATTCCGGCAACGGCGGTCGTCGTCGGCTGTCGGCCCAGGCTGACCGGCGCGGCCAGGGCTGATGCCACCAGCAGCAGCATGAGCAGGATCACCGGGCTCGCGGATCGTCGGATTCTCTCAGTCACGGCGCGTCTTCTCCCATCAGCTCGTGTTCCGCAGATCGGCCCCGGGGCTGCCGCGGGTCAGCTCAATGGAACTCCTGCTGTCAAGGCCCAAGGGCTGGCCGGCTACGGCGCGGGATCGAATCGGACCGTGTCCACCGCATGCTGGAGGGCAGCAACCGGGTCGGCAGCGCGCACGTCAACACGTAGGCGTCGACCACGGCGCCTGCCTCCCACACGCAGAGACCAAGATTACGTGGCTGCGCTAGCCTTGAGAGCGTGAGCGAAAACATCTGCTACGCCGATGCCTACGCGCGCGAAACCGCGGCGGTCGTCCGGGAGCTCGACGCCGATCCGAACGCGGTGCTGCTCGATCGGACCGTCTTCTATCCCGGCGGCGGTGGGCAGCCGGCCGACACCGGCGAGCTCATCGGCGCAGCCGGCGGCTCGTGGCGGGTGACCGGCGCGAAGAAGCGGGGCGCGGACGTGTGGCACACGGTCGACGGGGAGCCTCCCACCGTCGGAACGCGGGTCACGGCGCGCATCGACTGGGAGCGGCGCCATCGGCTGATGCGGACGCATTCGGCGCTGCACGTGCTGTGTGGGGTGGTCTGGCGCGACTACCAGGCATCGGTCACCGGCGGCAACATGGAGCCGCTCTCCGGCCGGATGGACTTCGAGTTCGAGACGATGTCGGGCGAGCTCGTGAGCGAGATCCAGGAGCGCGTGAACGCCGAGGTCGCGGCTGATCGCGAGATCCGGGTCAATGTCCTGCCGCGCGACGAGGCGTTCGCGATCCCCGACCTCATCCGCACGAAGATCAACCTGCTGCCCGAGGGAATCAGCGAGGTCCGGACGATCGAGATCGTCGGGCTGGACCTGCAGGCCGATGGTGGGACGCACGTCGCAAACACCCGCGAGATCGGGCACGTGCGGGTGACCGGCTACGAGAGCAAGGGCAGGATCAACAAGCGGATCCGGATCGAGGTCGTCGACTAGGCAGTCCTGCGCTCATCGGCGCTCCTGGCGCAGGGCTTCAGCCGCGCCGGCGACGGATGGCGCGCCGAACGATCGGACGATCTGCACCCGCGTTGTTCGCCCGGCGGCGGTCAACGACCTTGAAGCCGGCTCGCTCGAACATGCCGAGCGTCCCCTTGAAGGCGGCCGCGGCGGGGACGCGACCGTCCGACGCGTCGACCGGGTAGGCCTCGAGCAGGGTGGCGCCGTGGTCGCGCGCATATTCGACGGCGGCCGAGAGCAGGGCCGTCGCGATCCCCTCGCCGCGTGAGCGACGCGCGACGACGAAGCACACGATCGACCACACCGGCCGCTCGTCCACGCGTCCAAGCACTCTCGAGTGCTCCAGGCGTTCGTAGTCCTCGCGCGGACCGACGCTGACCCAGCCGATCGGCTCACCTGACCGGTACGCAATGAGACCTGGTGCACGACCCTGTCCGGCCGCGGTCCGGGCGGCCGATTCCATCAGGCGGCGGTTGTCGGCGGCGGTGGCCGTGCGGAAGTCGATGCTCCGTGCGCGGTACCAGGCACACCAGCACCACTTCGGGTCGCCACCCTGGCTGAACAGGCGCGCGAGATCCACAAGCCGGTCGGGGGTGAGCGGCTCGATGACGAGCTCGTCGCTCACCGGGCCATCGCGCTTCGTAGCCATTCGCGCATTGTCCCAGTGTCCTCAGGCCGGGACGGGCTCGATCTCGTCGATCAGCTCGGCAACGGAGCCCACGATGCGGGTCGGCAGGTAGCTGAAGCGCTGCGCCTGCCCCTCGTCCTCGGTGATGCCGGTGAGCACGAGGATGGTTTCGAGACCCGCCTCGAGACCGGTGACGATATCGGTGTCCATCCGGTCGCCGATCATCACCGTTGACTCCGAGTGCGCGCCGATCTGACGCAGGGCGGAGCGAATCATCAGCGGGTTGGGCTTGCCGATGTAGTACGGCTGAACCCCTGTCGCCGCGGAGATGAGCGCCGCCACCGAACCCGTTGCGGGGATCGGCCCCGCGGCGCTCGGACCGGTGGGGTCTGGGTTCGTCGCGATGAACCGCGCCCCGCGGCTGATGAGCTGGATGCCACGCGCGATCCGCTCGAAGCTGTAGGTCCGCGTCTCGCCCAGCACGACGTAATCGGGATCGTTCTCGACGAGCGTGTAGCCGGCCTCGTACAGGGCCGTCGTCAGCCCAGCCTCGCCGATGACGAACGCGCTGCCGTCCGGCCGCTGGTCATCCAGGAACTTTGCGGTCGCCAGGGCCGATGTCCAGATCCGGTCCGGGCTGACGTGCAGCCCCAGCCGTCCGAGCCGCGCGGCAAGGTCACGCGTCGTGAACATCGAGTTGTTGGTGAGGATGAGGAACGGGTGGCCGGTCTCGGTGAGTCGGGCAACGAACTGATCGGCGCCCGGCACGAGGTGCTCCTCGCGCACGATGACGCCATCCATGTCCATCAGCCAGCTGATGCGCTCGCGGTTCATGGTGCCGATCCTACGGTGCTCAACCTGGAGTGTCGAAGTGGATGACTGTGCAGCCTGCCCAACCGCGCGCTCAGCGCCGCTCGAGCAGGAACAGGGTGCGCGGTGAATCGGCGACGCGCTCCTCGCGGACGATCCGATGCGTGGCCTCGACATCGGCGCGGAAGCCATCGAGGGTGTACGAGTCGAAGATGTCCGGGCGCGCGGCGAGCAGGCGCCGCGTCATCGGGTCGTCCTTCGGCACGAATTCGACGATGGCATGGCGCGACATGCGCGCGAACAGGCGGGCGATGGCCGCGAGTGGCACGTTGTTGCCGATGGCGAGATGGTGGACAAGCGCCAGCGCCAGGATCACGTCGGGTTCGCCTCGTTCGATGAACGAGGCACGCTCCTCGAGCGCCCAGCCGATGGCCGGCGACGGGTTCGCCAGGTCAAGCACCAGGGGCAGGATCGACGGGCGGCCGTCGCCTCGCACCTGCAGCCAGTGGGCCTCGACGCTCGCCGCGTCCTGGTCCCAGGCGACCACCCGGTAGCCGGCATCGGCGGCCATTGCGCTGTACACGCCGGTGTTGGCCCCGAGGTCCCAGGCCGTGGTGCCCGCCACCTCGTCGAGCATGTCGCGCACCAGGCTTCCCTTGCTGGCGGTGGCCGTCTCGCTGTACGAGGTGGTTGTCGCGTACCCGGCCCAGTGGCTTCGCGGACGCCAGCTCAGCCCCGCGATCGTGCGGCGAATCGAGTCGAGCAGCGCGCGCTGGCCGGTGGCGCTGACCGTGCGAGCTCGCTTCGGCGCGCCCTCCGCCGGAGGCGTCTCGTTGGCCGCTCGACGCTGCGCGCCCGCGTGCAGGTGGAGATGCGCCAGCAGTCCCGGGTTCAGCTTCGTGCGTCCCGGCATCAGGCGAGCTGCCAGGTCGAGCGGGATGCCATCGATGAACTCGCGCAGCATCAGTCCGCAGCGCACGTCGCGGTGCGCCATGAGCGCGAGGGGCGCCAGGAAGTGCTCGCAGAACTGGCGATATGCGGGCCACGGCTCGGTGGGCGCAGCGGCCTCGAAGCTCAACGTGTCGATGAGGATCGGCCGACCCGCATCGAACTGGATGTTGTAGGCGCTGGCGTCCTTGAGCCGCATCCCGACATCCAGTGCGCGCGCCTGGAGGTCAAGGGTGAGCAGGGCCGCGTCCTTGAGCTGCGAGAACGACCACTCGTATGGATACGAGATCATCTCCACCAGGCGAGGGCGGATCACCGCCGCGGCGTCCGGCGAGAGCGCGAGGTCCAGGGGCTCCTCGACATGGTCGACCACGAGGCGATCAGCCACCAGCCGATCGTGGAGGCCGGAGGACCGGTACAGGTCCCAGTCCGCTGCGCCGGCCCGGTTCACCTGCCGGTAGAGCGTTCCGTCACGGCGGAAGACGAGGCCGGCGGGATCGCGGAAGGAGCCCGGATCCACCGTCGGCGAGTCAGCGATCGCCGGCGGCGTCCTCGGCGCCATCTTCGGGCCGCGATGTTGTGCGGCCGCCCCTGATTCGATGCCACGCGTCGCCGATCACGCGACGGAAGAAGAACGGGACGGCCAATGCTCCGGCCAGCAGGACCTGGAGCAGCATGCTGCCGGACCCGGGATCGATATACGCCAGTAACGGCATGGGGAGTGCCCCTCGGGTAGTGTTGTCCGGATGTTACCCGCACGGCGTCAGGTGAGCCATCGCACACGAGTCGAATGGGGCGCACTCCCCGTTCATCCACTGCTCGCCGCCGCCTACCCGGTCGTCTTTCTGTTTTCGGCGAACGCCGCCGATCAGCTGACACTGGCGCCTCTATGGGGGCCGCTCGCGCTGGCGGTCGGATCGGCGGCCGTCCTGCTGGCCATCCTCGCCGTGCTCGCCGGCGGATGGCACCGCGCGGCCCTGCTGACGACCGTCCTGGTCGCCGGGTTCTTCGGATACGGCCACGCGTGGAACGCCGTGAGCTCGTCGCTCACCTCCCAGTGGCCCCTGATCGGCGCATGGGCCGCGCTGGTGCTCATCGGGCTCGGCCTGGCGTGGCGTTTCGGTCGCGATGCGCGGAACGCGACACGCGCCCTGAACCTGGTGGCCGGGATCGCGCTGCTGCTCAACGCATGGAGCGTGGCCGGCAGCATGGTGGCCCTGGGATCGAGCCAACCGGCGACGAATGTCACACCCGTCCACCTGGAGCCCGCCGACTCCACCGATTTGCCGGACGTGTACTACATCATCCTCGACCGTTACGCGGGTTCCACCACCCTCGAGGAGGCCTACGACTTCGATAACGAGCCGTTCCTCACCGCGCTCGAGTCGCGCGGGTTCGCGGTCGCTCGCCACGCCCACAGCAACTACATCAAGACGCCCCTCTCGCTCGGCAGCTCGCTGAATCTCGATTTCCTGGACCCGGCGGCATTGAGGGCCGACGCATCCAGCGGCGAGGATCGCGAGCCGATCCATCGGGTCCTTCGGGACCACCTGGCCGTCCCTTCGGCTTTGAAGGAGCTCGGGTACCGCTACCTCCACGTCTCGAACTGGTGGACGCCGACCGAGACCAACGTCGATGCCGATCGGACCTTCCACTACGAGGGCCAGGACGAGTTCTCCAGCGCGCTTGCCCAGACCACCATCCTGCGGGCCTTCGACGAGCCGGATGCGGCACCGACCGACCCCTGGGATTGGCGCGTCCTGCGCGAGCACACGTTGTATGAGCTGGAGCGCCTCGACGAGATCCCCGCCACGCCCGGCCCGAAGTTCGTGTTCGCGCACCTGCTCATTCCGCACGACCCGTACGTGTTCGATCGTGACGGGTCGTTCATGGACCGCCAGCAGGTGGCGGCGCAGGGGCAGCCCGAGAGCTATCGGCGCCAGCTCAGCTTCGCGAACGACCGGATGATCCAGCTCGTGGATCGGATCCTGGCCCAATCCGGGCCGGACGCGATCATCATGCTTCAGGGCGACGAGGGGCCATTCCCGAAGCGATATCGCGAGGACGAGTGGCGGTTCGAGTGGCGCGACGCGACCGACGCGGAGCTCGAGGAGAAGTTCGGCGTCCTGTATGCCATGCGTGTGCCCGATGTCGATCTCGAGGAATTCGGCTTCCACGATGCGCTGACGCCGGTGAACGCGTTCCGCATCATCTTCAACGCGCGCTTCGGCGCCGATCTCCCGCTGCTCCCCGACCGGATCTGGGCGCACGAGGACCTCTACCACTTCTACGACTTCTTCGAGGTCACCGATCGGCTGCGCCGATGAAGCTTCACGTGCTTCGCGTGTTCGTCGCTCCCGACGAGACCCATGGCAACCCGCTCGGGGTCTTCCTCGATGGTTCGGGCATCGATCCATCGCTCCGCCAGCGCGTCGCCGCGGATCTCGGGTTCAGCGAGACCGTGTTCGTGGAGGATCGGGTTCGGGGCGTGGTTCGAATCCACACGCCCGCCGCTGAGCTGCCCTTCGCCGGCCATCCGACGGTTGGCACCTGCTGGCTCCTGGACCAGCTCGGTGAGCCGGTGGAGACGCTGCGTCCGCCCGCCGGCGAGGTCGCCACGTGGCAGGACGGCGAGCTGCGCTGGATCCGTGGCCACCCCGAGTGGGTCCATCCCATTCAGATGGAGCAACTGGCGACGCCCGCTGACGTCGACGCGATGCGGGGAGCGCCGGCCGGGAGCGGCTCCTACTACCCGTGGGCCTGGATCGACGAGGCGGCTGGGACGGTACGAAGCCGATACTTCGTTCCCGACCTCGGCATCGGCGAGGACGAAGCGACCGGGGCGGCGGCCGTCGTTCTCGGCAGTCGCGTCGGCCGCCCGATCGAAATCCACCAGGGCCGCGGATCCGTCCTGTTCAGCCGGCCCGTGTCCGGCGGGTTCGTTGAAATCGGCGGTCGCTGCGTGCTGGACGAGGTGCGCGACCACACGCTCCCCGGCTGACCCGCGGTTCCAGGTTCCGTGGTGTGCGTTCTGCGTTCCGCGTTGTGCGTTCCGCGTTGTGCGTGGGTGGTTCGCGTATGACCAGACGAACAGCTTCGACTCGCCAACCGCTGTTGTGGTTCGCATTAGCCGGCGTTGAGCCGATTCAGGCCACGCGCTCACGCTCGAGGATGCGCCCAGAGACACCGTTTCAGCCTGCTAACGCGAACCAGGCACGCAGTTGTCAAACGGAGGCGACGCGCAACGAGACCCGAACCACGCGCGCAACGGGACGCGAAACGTTCGGCCGTCAGGCCAGGGCCATCACCGCGCGCTCGGCGAGGGCAATCGGCAGTCCGCCGGAGGATGTGATGCCGTCGTGGAAGGCGCGCAGCGCATCGGTGTCCGACGAACCGCGGGCGGCGAAGAACGCCTCGCGGATGCGAGCGATCTCGAGGCTGCCGGTCAGGTAGGAGCTCGCCTGCGTCGGCCAGGCGCAGTAGCGCGTGACCTCGGCCCGAGCGGTCGGCTCGGTCAGCCCGGTCTTCGTGGTCATGAACGTGACCGCCTCGTCCCAGGTCATCTCCCCCATGTGGAGACTCGTGTCGACCACGATGCGCGCCGCGCGGAAGATCGTCGCCTCGTACTGGTTCATCTCGTGGGCCAGGTCGGTGAAGAAGCCCTGCTCGCGCATCATGCGCTCCGCGTAGAGCGCCCAGCCCTCGCTGAAGTACGGCGTCCGGAACACCTGGCGCAGCCGGCTCGGGTTCGCCTTGCTCATGACCAGGTGCCAGTGGTGGCCCGGATACGCCTCGTGCACCGACGTGGTCGGGATGCTGGGATACGAGTTGGACGCCAGCCGCTTCTGGATTTCCTCCTCCGGCGCGCCGTCGGGCGGGAACGGGACGAAGAAATGGCCGAGCATCTTGTCGCTGAACGGTGGCGGGCTCATGTACGACGCGACCGCGAGGACCGGTCGCTGGAACGGGGGTGACGGCACCACGGCGCACTCCTCGCCCTCCGGGAAGCTCACGAGCCGATGCTCCCTGAGGTACTTGCGCGCCCTCTCGGTCCACTCCTCGTAGCCGACCCGCATCGCCTCGGGCGTGCGCGGGTGGTCCTCGTTCAGCTCGTCGAGGACCTGCTTCCAGTCATCTGTGCCACGCAGCTCCAGTGCGCAGCGCTTCAGCTCCTGCGCGAGCTCGTCGTATGCCGCCTGTCCGCGATCGCGGAGCCCCCGCGCGTCGAAGCTCAGCAGCTCCTTCTCCTGCAGCAACGCGGAGTACCGCGCCTCTCCGAGGGCCCACTCCCCGGTGGCATTCGGCCGCATCTCTTCGAGGAAGGTGACGTAGGCGTCGTAGGCCGATCCGGCCGTCTCCCCCGCTTCGGCCAGACGCGTCCGCATCGGCGCATCATCCACCTGCGCGGGAAGGATCTCGCGCAGGTATCGGGCGCCGGCGCGAGCCTGGTTGGCGGCCCGGTCCAGGAAGATGGACGGCACCATGTCAGAACGCAGGTTCCGCATGCCGTCCTCGAGATTGCCGGGGATCAGGCGCATGCGAGCCACCGCGGCGTTCACCAGCTCGTCGGTCGGTCGGAGCCGATGGAGGAAGAGGGTGAAGATCCCGGTCATCCCGGGATTGAGGTAGGTATCGGGCTGCCGCCGCCACACCTCGAAGTCCTCGACGATCTCCCGACCGCGCAGGATGCTGATCACGAGGTCGCGGTCGATGAGCTCGTCGAAGGCCAAATCGGCATTCGGCACCGCGCGGAATCGCTCCAGCCAGGCCGAGTCACTCGCGCGACGCCGGGCGAATGCGGCCTCCGACAGGTCGTCGAGACGCTCGTCGTACTCGGTCAGTCCCAGGCTGCTGGCTCGGACCGGCGACTCGGCGAACTCGGCGTCAAGGAACTCGTTGGTCAACTCGGTGAAGGACGGCATGCGGCGGCGGCTCCTGTGGATGACAGTCGCCAAAGTCTAGCCGATGGTTAGCATGGACAACATAACGGCCGGCCTCACGCCCGGGCGGCGGTGTCCTCGTCGAGCAGGGCTCGAGCCTCGTCGCGGATGCGGTCGTACGGGACGGCATCCCAATCAGGATCGACGGAGGGGGCGCGGAAGATCCGTCGAGCCAGGCGGTCGACGATCAGGTGAGCCGCGTACGGGTGCGGCGACTCAGGGTCGTCCGCTGCGTCATCGATGACTGAGTCACGCTGGCTGCCTTACCGGGGCGGCGGGACGAGCATCCCGAAGCGGTCCGGATCGGCGGCCGCCGCAGACTGAATAGCGTTCAGCGCAGCGCCCTTGCGGAGGTTGTCACTGCTCACCCAGAGCGCGAAGCCGCGCGGGCGGCCCGGAATTGCCCGGAGGCGGCCGACGAGGACCGGGTCGCGCCCTTCGACGTCGAGCGGCATCGGGTGACGCTGGCTGCCGTCGGCGAGTCGGTACTCGAGTCCCGCCGCCACGCGCAGCGCCGCCTCGAGCTCCTCGACCGTGACATCGCGCTCCGTTCGAATGTGGAGCGCAACCGAGTGGCCCGTGTGGACCGGTACCCGCACGGTGGTCGCCGCCACGTCGAGCTCGGGCAGCTCCAGGATCTTGCGGATCTCCGCGTGGATCTTCTTCTCCTCACCGGTCCAGCCGGTCTCGTCGAGAACATCGATCTGCGGGACGACCGAGTCCGCGATGCGCCCGTGGAACGGCGAGTCGGTGGCCCGATCGCGATGGTCGGTGCCGCGCTCCGCCTCGAATGCGTCCAGGCCCTTGCGCCCGGCGCCGCTCACCGCCTGGTACGAGGCCAGATCGACCGACGCCAGGCCCGCCACGTCGCGGATGACCACCAGCGGGACGACGACCGCGGCGGTCGTGCAGTTCGGGTTGGCGATGAGGTTGCCCTGCCGTTCGCGGGCTGCGTGGGCATTCGCTTCGGGAACCACGAGGGGAACGTCATCGGCGAGGCGGAAGGCGCTCGAGTTGTCGACGACCAGCGGGACGCGAGCCCCGGCTCCGGCCATGATCTCGCGGCTCTGCGGTCCGTCGACCGCGAGGAACAGCACATCAATCTCGGCAGCCCGCTCATTGGAGAGGATCTCGACCGGGATGTCGATCCCGCGGTAGACGAGCGTGGTGCCTTGCCTGTGGCCAAACGGGCGAAGGCGGTCGGCCGGCAGGCCGGCATCGGCCAGGATGGAGCAGAACATCCCGCCCACGACGCCACGCGCGCCGACGACCCCGACGATCGGCCAGGTGGGATCGGTCACGACGACTTCCCGAACAGGACGGGGCGCTCTCCGGCGACCAGCCGCGCAATGTCGGCGTACACCGCGCCCGCGGTTACCCGGCCACCGGCACCCGGCCCCGACAGGCGGAAGATGCCCGCATCGGCAACCGTGATCTCGAGCACGTTCTCGATTCCAGAGGCACGGGCCAGCGGGTCAGTGGGATCGAGCTCCATAGGCTTCACGGTGAGGCTGCCCTTGGTGGCTTCGGCGACGAGGCGAACCGTATCGCCCGGCTGGACATCGAGGCCAGCGATCCCACGCGTCTCAACGTCGGTCTCCGGGCGCCATCGGCCCCAGGCGACCGAGGCCAGGATCGCAAGCTTCTGCGCCGCATCCCGCCCGTCGACGTCAAAGCTGGGGTCTGCCTCGGCGTACCCGGCCTCCTGGGCCTCACGCAATGCTTCGTCGTACGTTCGACCCTCGCCCATCGCCGACAGGATGTACGTGGTCGTGGCGTTCAGGATGCCGCGAATCCGCTCGACCGCGCCGGTTGCGGCGAGATGAGCGGTGGTCTCGATCATCGGGGTACCGCCCCCAACGCTGGCGCTGGCGAGGAGGGCTGCCACCCGTCGGTCCGCGAGCTCCGCGAGTTCGCGTCCGTGGGTGGCGAGGAGGGCCTTGTTTGCGGTGACGTATGGCTTGCCACGGTCAAGCGTCTGTCGCGCCCATCCGAGGGGACCCTCCAATCCCCCGGCGAGCTCGACGATGACGTCTGCATGCAGCGCCGCGTCGGGGCCACCGAGATCCACGCCCCGGGGAAGGCCGAGCCGGTCCGCACCGGTGTCGCGCACCGCAACGGTCGCGAGGGTCACCGGCAACGGCCCGGACTGGATCAGCGCGCCGAGCGCGGAACCGACGGTGCCCCACCCAATGAGGCCGATGCGAAGGCGTTCGTCGTTCATACGCGGGAAGTATGGGGGATGTTCGGGCAGCGCGAACTCGACCGGGTGTGCAAGTCTCTTGCACACTCCCGCCCCACGCAGCATGCGACCGAGCCACCGGCCGACCCCTTACTGCCCCCTTACCGGCGACGTTCGGATCGGCGCTAGACTGATGGCCACATGGGTGCCACCGAAACCGTCGACCTGTTCCTGGAGCTGATCAACGACGACCTCCGCGAGAAAGCGGTGGCGTTGTTCAGCGAAAACGCGGTGCTCGGCATCAGCGTGCCGGGATCCGATGAGCGAACGAACCTCCGCGGCCGTGACAAGGTGGGCGGATGGTTCCTGCGTGCCGGTGACGGATTTCGCATGTTCACGAACGACAGTCGCAACATGGGCTCGAGCTACATCGCGGACGTGACTGTCATGCGTCCGGGTGCCGACCCCCTTCACGTCGAGGCCAACTTCCGGGTCGAGGGCGGCGAGATCGTCGCACTGTTCCTCCAGCCGAACTGATGGCGCGTGCCGCGTTGCGGCACCCAATCAATCGTCGTCCCCGTTCCCCTTGCCGTTCCCGTTCCCATTCCCGTTGCCGCGCTTCGCCTCCTTGCAGGCATCGGCCATGGCTGTCGCCTGATTGGCCGCCTCGTCCTCGGACATGACCGCCAAGAGCGGGCCAGCCTCCGCGGCCGCCTCGGGACCGCACTGCTTTGCGATCTTCTCCTGCAGGCGCGCGAGCCAGGACGGTTCCGTCGGAGCATCGGCGCTCGCCTCGATTGAGCTCGATGCCAAGGCGGAAGCGGACGCGGTGGGCACCTCGGCGGCCCCCGGCTGCGCAAGGCCCGCCACCACCCATCCGACCAACACCAGTGCCAGGACCGCGGCGGCGGCGACCAACGGCCAGCGCGGCCACGCTGCTCGCGAGGCCGACGGCATCGGGCGCACCACCTGCACGGGCCGCGTGACGGCAGCGGCATCGACCGCGGAGGCGACATCGGCCACCGCCATCCCGCTCGCCGGACTGGCGGCACCGGCCAGCCATTCGCGCAGGGCCGTGGCAAGGGCGCCGGCGTGGAGCGGCCGGTCTCCCGGGTCGAACGCAAGGCACGCCTCCGCCACCCGCGCCAGGGGCGGATCGACACCGTCCAGGCGCGGCGGACCCGTCCTCTGGAGAGCCGCGAGCGCAACCGGCGGAGTCGGCGGATACGGCGGTCGTCCGGTCAGCGCCTCGAACAGCACGACGCCGAGTCCGTAGAGGTCGGTACGCGGCGTGATCGGGCCGCCGACCAGCTGCTCCGGAGCCATCGCGGACGGGGTCCCGATGACCGTGCCGGTGAGCGTCAGCCGCTCCGACGCAGCGGCCAGGCTGTGGGCAATCCCGAAATCGACGAGGCGAGTCCTGCCATCGGCCCCGATCAGCACGTTGCCGGGCTTCACGTCCCGGTGGATGACGCCTCGCTGGTGGGCGTGGTAGAGCGCATCGGCGAGATCGGCGACGAGCGATGCGGCCATCCGTTCGGGCATCGGTCCGGATCGGGCCAGGCGTGCACCGAGCGACTCTCCGTCGACGAGCTCCATGATCAGCGCCGCGGATTCGCCGGTCGCGTCCACGTCGTAGACGTCGACGATGACCGGGTGCGAGAGGCTGGCGGCGGCCCGCGCCTCCGCGGCCAGGCGCAGACGCGAAGACTCGTCCGGAAGCAAGTGGGGGTGGAGGCGCTTCACGGCCACCATGCGATCGAGCTGAGCGTCATGCGCGCGCCACACCTCGGCGCTGCCGCCGAGGGCGATGCGCTCGATGAGACGGTATCGGTCGAGAATCAACGGCTGATCATTCATGGCATGTCCGCTCGGCGGACGATCACTCCCCGATGCAGGATTCGCGCCGAACGCGCCGTGGCTACGGGAAGAGGTCGCGTGACGGATCCATGATCAGCTCGGCGGCCGAGACATCCGACCGATCGAAGGCATATCCCCTCACCACCACCACGGGGCGCTGATCCACCTTCCCGCCGGCAAGGTCCGCAGCCGATGCCAGCGCATCCGCCACGGCGATGACCGTGGCCTGCATCGGCCTTCCTCCCGTGTCGGGCTCACCGCGCATGTCCCGGAGTGGCGCGATGCCGGCCGACCCGATCGCCACGTTCACGATCCCGTTGCGCCACGGCCGCCCAAAGGAGTCGCTGATGATCACCGCCGGCTGCACGCCCATGCGGCGCTGAACCGCCTGCCGGATGGCGACGGCGGACGCGTCCGGATCCACGGGCAGCAGGGCCGCCACCTCACCACCGCCGACATTACTGACGTCGACGCCGGCGTTGGCACACACCAGGCCGTGATGGGTTCGGCTGATGATCAGCCCGCCGGGAGCCATGCGGATGATCGCCGCGGATTCGCGCAGGACCAGCTCGACCTGGCGAGGATCGCGGCCCCAGCGCTCAGCCCATCGGCGCGCAAGCTCGGACGGCTCCACGGATGCCAGCTCGACCAGGCGACCCTCCGCCTTCGACACGACCTTCTGGGTCACCACCAGCACGTCATCGTCACCGAGCACCAGGTCGGATGCCTCGACCGCGCCGACGATGAGCTCGGGCAGGTCGTCGCCCGGGACGACTTCGCCGATACCGTCGAGGGCGATGAGCTCGATCCGGCCCGTCATGCCGCGTCGCCGAGCTCGAGCCAGCGCGTGAGGTCATCGGGCGTGTCGAGATCGAAGGAGAGCCCGGCGCGACTGACGGCCACGAGCGGCACGCCGGCGCGCTCCACCTCGACGAGGTGTTCGGCAAAGCTGCCGACGCCGAAGCGGAAGCGAATGACGCCGGGCGGCCTCAGCACCAGCCCGTTCGTCCCCGTCCCGGCTCGATCGGGAGCGATCGAAACCGCGGGCTCGTCGCCATCCGGCAGCGCGGCGAGGAGCGCCTCCACGTCCGCGGGACGCAGGTTCGGCAGGTCGCCGTGCAGCACGACGAGCGTACCGACATCATCGACCAGCGCCTCGAATCGGGCCTGCTCAAGTCCCTCGTTGAGGCCCATTCCACGCTGGACGGCCAGACGGGCGCCGGATGGCTCGACGATCTCGGCCAGGGCACGGGACGGCGAGATCACCACCACGTCCGGGCACACCTCGCGCGCGACCTTGAGAACTCGCTGCAGGAGCTGGCTGGCCAGCATCGACCCGCTCCTCCGGCGTCAGCGTCGGGGCGAGACGCGTCTTCGCCGCGTCGAGGCCGCGGTGCGGGACGATGATCCGCATGGATGTCACCGGTGGAGGATATCGCGATCGCCTGACCCGGTCCGTCCGGGCTCAATCCGCGGCCAGGATCGAGGCGGCCAGCGTCCGCCGGTCCGCGTCCGATCGCATGACCGTCGGCAGCACCGAGACGCGCATGCCGAGCGCCTCGATCGGCGGCGCCAGGGCCTCGTCGACCTCGTCGATCACGAAGCGGTCGACGAGACCGACATACAGCCGCGCAACGCCGAGCGCACTCGATTCGTGGCCCATCGATCTCAGCATTCGGTCGGCCGGACCCTTCAAGGCCGCCCCGCCGATGATCGGGCTGACGGCCACCGTCAGGGCGCTGGCCGCCGAAATCGCCTCCCGCATGCCCGCCAGCTCGAGCATCGGCCCGATGCTGACGAGCGGGTTCGACGGCCCGATCACGATGCGCTCCGCCCGCTCGATGGCCCGCATCGTCTCCGGCGTGGGACGGGCCGCGGCGCCTCCATCCATCTCGATGGATTGCACTTCGGGCCGCTGACGGCGACGGACGAAGTACTCCTGGAACTCGAGCACTCCCTCGTCGGTGACAAGCGTGGTCCGGTATCGATCATCGCTCGATGGCAGGAGCGTGGATTCCAGACCGAGGGCCGATGCGATCGCGGCCGTTGCCTCGGTCAGCCGCGCCCCCTGCTGCAGGCGACGCGTGCGCTCAACGCTGGTGGCCAGATCGGCGTCTCCGAGCGAGAACCAGGTCGGGACGCCGAGTCGCTCGAACATCGACTGCGCACCATGCGTGTCGCCGATGATGCCCCAGCCCTGGTCGCCATCGGCAAGGCCGGCCAGGTGGTACGCGATGGCATCGAGATCGGGGCTGACATGCAGTCCGTGGACTTCGGCGTCATCTCCGACGTTGGCGATGATCGAGAGCTCGACCGCATCGGCAAGGAGGGCGAACCCGTGCGCGAGCTTCGCCCCGCCCGTGCCGCCGGCCAGCAGCGCAATCCTCATCGGTCGGGCCCGACGCTCAGCCGGCCGCCAGGGCGGGCTTCACCTCGGTCATCAGCCGCTCCATCGACTCGGCGTCGTAGGGGCTCGGGAAGCCGACGATGAAGTGCCGGAACCCGATGCCGAGGAACGGCCGCAGCTTGTCCGTCACCTGCTCCGGCGTTCCGACCAGCTGGTCCGTCCATGGCGTCGCTCCACCGTTGCGCGCGAACATCTCGGTGAAGACGCGCTGTGCCTCGGCTGGATCGTCGCGGATGATGCAGGTGCCGACGCCCGTGGTGCGCTCGATCTCAGACTCGTCGCGCCCGACCTCGTCGCAGTGGCGCCGCAGGATCTCGTCCTTGCGCCTGACGTTCTCAAACCCGCCGCCGACGTTGCATGCATCCGCGTAGCGAGCCACGATCCGGAGGGTCTTGCGCTCGCCACCGCCGCCGATGAGGAGAGGGATCCGATCCTGCACCGGCGCCGGATCGTTGCGGACCTCGTGCGTCGCGTACACGTCGCCGCCAGAGCCACGTCCCCCATCGAGCATGCCGCGCATGATCCCCGCCGCCTCGTTGAGCCACTTCAGCCGCTCGCCGGGGGAGGCCCCGAACTCCAGTCCATAGGCGCGATGCTCGGTCTCGAACCACGCGCCGCCGATGCCGAGCACGGCACGACCGCCGCTGATGTGGTCGAGCGTGGTGGCCATCTTGGCCACGATGGCCGGGTTCCGGAACGTGTTGGCTCCGACCATCAGGCCGACGGTGGCGTGCTCGGTGCGCTCGGCCCAGGCGGTGATCGTCAGCCATCCCTCGAAGATCGGACCTTCGTGGGAGCCGACGATCGGGTACAGGTGGTCCCAGGTCCAGATCGAGTCGAATCCAAGGGAGTCGGCGCGGATGCCGGCGGCGCGGAGAGAAGCCCAGTCCGAGTACTGGTTCCAGCAGTTGGCGCCAAATTTGATGGGTGCGTTCGTCATGCAGCCCATGGTAGGGCTTATGACGCGGGCGCCTCCGCGGGGCCGATCCGTACGGTCTGGATGTTCGTGAACTCCCAGATCCCGTGCTGCCCGAGCTCGCGACCATAGCCGCTGCGCTTCACGCCACCCATCGGCATGCGCGGGTCGGAGGCCACCAGGCCGTTGACGAATACCGAGCCTGCCTCGATGCGGCCGGCGATCTGCCTCGCCGCGTCGAGGTCGCGCGTCCACACCGCCGCTCCGAGTCCGTACTCGCTGTCGTTGGCCAGCGTGACGGCATGCTCGACGTCACGCGCCCTGATGACGGCGGCTACCGGGCCGAAGGTTTCCTCGGTGAACGCCGGCATGCTGTCGGTCACGCCATCGAGGACGGTCGGGGCATAGAAGTAGCCGCGTCCGTCCACCCGCTCTCCGCCAACGAGCGGCTGTGCGCCCTGTCGCCGGGACTCCTCCACCTGGCGTTCGAGGGCCTCGCGCAGGTCGCCGCGGGCCAGCGGACCGACGTTCGTCTCGCGCGAGGTAGGATCGCCGACGCGCATGCCACGCACGGCATCGGCGAACAGGCTGGCGAACTCGTCGGCGACCGAGTCCACCACGATGAAGCGTTTCGCCGCGATGCAGCTCTGGCCGCTGTTCTGGTTTCGGGCACGCGCCGCGGTCCGGGCGGCGTACCCGAGGTCGGCATCGGCAAGCACGATGAACGGGTCGGAGCCGCCCAGCTCGAGCACCTGCGGCTTGAGACGCGAGGCGGCGAGCGAGGCGATCCGGGCGCCGACTTCCGACGATCCGGTCAGGGTGACGGCCGCAATCCGCGAGTCGTCGACCAGCCGCTCGGTGTCCGACCCTGCCACCAGCACCGTGCGCAGCAGCCCGGCCGGGAAGCCCGCGTCGCGGAACACCTCCTCGCACGCCAGCGCCGACTGCGGAACGTTGGATGCGTGCTTGAGCACGATGCCATTGCCGGCCATGAGGATCGGAGCGCCAGCCCGGAAGACCTGCCAGAACGGGAAGTTCCACGGCATGATGGCCAGGACCGTGCCGAGTGGCTCATAGGCGACGTAGCTGTCGAGCGACTCGGTCACGACCGGCGTGTGAGCCAGGTAGACGGCGGCGTTCTCGGCGTAGTGATCGCACGCCACCGCGCACTTGTTGACCTCCGCCTCGGCCTCCACGATGGGCTTTCCCATCTCGGCGGTGATGAGTGCCCCGTAGCGGGCGGCGCGCTCGCGGAGCAGCTCCGCCGCGCGGCGCATCGGAACGGATCGTTGCTCGACGCTCATGGCGCGCCACGCGTGCTGTGCCGCGACGACCTCGTCGACGGCGGCGTCCACCTGAGACTCAGACCACGGCTCGAACTCGGCCAGGGTCTCCTCGGTCGCCGGATTGATCGAAGTGATCATGCTCGCGATTGTATGGCCGCAGCTGGCAGATCGTGGCGAATGACCTTCTCGATTCGCATCCGGATGATGACCCGCTCCTGGCCGATGTAGCGGTCCGGGTTGGCGCTGTAGCGTCGAGCCAGGGCCATGATGTGATCGAGGGCCGGCTGGAACTCGGCATCGAGCTCCACGGTGCCGCGCATCGAGACCCAGTACAGCCCGTCCTCGAACAGCAGCGAGGCCCGTGGATCCGCCAGCAGCTGGCGGTACTTCAGGCGGCGCACCATGGTGTTCATCAGGATCACGTCGGGATCGTTCGGGTCGACATCGAACCACATGACCGACTGGCTGGGCGGACCGTCGCCCGAGTTCACGGCCAGCACTGGGTAGCGCAGGCCATCGACCAACCACGCGCGGAGATCGTCGGTCATGCCGCTGCCCACCGACAGCTCGGGATCGCTCATGGAACTCCTCTCGCAAATCGGACGACCGATGCGCAGGCCTGGCATCGGTCGGAATGACGCTCGAAACAGCGACCACCAGTCTAGCCCTACACTCGATCCCGATGACGAACGTGGAGCTTCTCTCGATCGGCGCCGAGCTTCTGCTCGGGGAGACCGTCGACACCAACGCGGCATTCCTGGGCGCCGAGCTGGCGTCCATCGGCCTTCCACTGCGCGGCGCACGCATGCTCCCCGATCAGCGCGAGCTGCTGCGTGATGCGTTCATCGAGGCTCGTGCGCGGTCGCAGGTGGTGCTCGCGACCGGCGGCCTGGGGCCAACCCACGACGACCTCTCGCGCGAGGCCGTTTCCGACGCGCTCGATGAGCCGATGCGCGAGGATCCGGCGCTGCTGGCGGCGCTTCGAGATCGATACCGCGGCATGGGCGACATGCCCGAAAGCAACCGCAAGCAGGCGATGCTCGTCCGCTCGGCGACGGCCCTCCCCAACCCGATCGGCTCCGCGCCGGGCTGGTGGGCGGAGCGCGACGGGGTGGTCGTGGTCCTCATGCCCGGGGTCCCATCCGAGATGCGCCTGATGTGGGTCGATGAGGTGCGTCCGAGGCTCGCTGCGCGCTTTCCGCATGCGCCACTCGCCGTCCGCAGCGTGAAGTCCTTCGGCATCGGCGAGTCCGCCATGGCCGAACGGCTGGGCACGCTGTTGACCGACCCGCCGGAAGGCGTCGAAGCCGGCATCTACGCACGAGACGATGGCGTGCACGCCCGATTCTCCACCCGCGGTGAGCCCACACGGCTGGACGGCTCGATCCGCGAGTCGCTGGACCGGCTGGGTGATGCGGCCTACGGCGCCGACGATGATGAGCTCGCCAGCGTTGCCCTGCGCAGGCTCGGCGAGCTGGGAGTCGAGACACTGGCCAGCTGGGAGTCGGACACGAACGCGGCGCTCATGTCGATCCTGAGTGCCCCGCCGCACGGCGAGGGATCGGCGCGCTACGTCGGGGGCGTCCTCGACATGGGCACGGCAAGCGGCCCGCCGATGGCCGACGCCGTGCTCCAGCTCTCGCTGCTGCCGCAGGATGCGGGCGGCCGAAGCCGCGTGCGGGTGTCACTCAGCGGAGCGGTCTCGATGCCGATGCGCGAGCTGCGCATTCACGGCTCCGGCCCGCAGCGGCTGCGACGCGCAGCATTCGCGGCGCTTGACGCCGTCCGGAGGCTCAGTCCCAGCGACCGATGATGCGGACCGCGCGCGGGCGGATCTCGAAGGTCCACGAAGGCCGTGATCCGAGGGCATCGCCGTCGGCCTGGACCGGGAGTATCGAACCGTCGAGCGTCCGCACCTCGACCCGCCCTGCGTCGACCCGCGGCGCATCGGGTGTGACCCGGAACGCCCAGCGAGCTGCCTCCACGGCAAGACGTCCCGCGGGACCGGGGTAGACGCGCAACGCGACGCGTCCGGCGTCGGGGCGCGCCCCCGGGTTCACCCGCAGGCCTCGACCGTAGAACGGCGTCGTCCCGACCACGATCAGCTCGATGGGTCCTCGGTGAACGATCCAGCCATCGGCGCGCACCTCGACCGGCGTCCGGCGCCACAGGTCGGGCACGGAACGCGTCACGGCGGCGGCCCAGCCGCGGAGCCGGTTCGCTCCCGCATCCGCGTACCGGGTGGCGACCAACGCGTCCCATCCAGCCCCGGCAAACAGGGCGAGCCGTCCGTCGACCGACACGAGGTCCACGGGGCGGGCGTCGCCCCGCACCAGGACCTCGACGAGCTCGTCGGGCGACGACGGCAGGCGCAGCAGGTGACGTGTCGCGTTCCCGAAGCCGGCGGGAAGGTAGCCCAGCACCAGGTTGTCGCGACCGGCGGCCACGTTGTATGCGACGCCGAGCGAGCCGTCGCCTCCCGCGATGACCGCCGTTCGATAGTCGCCGATGCGCGTCTCGAGCCAGCCGGTCAGCTCGGCCACATCACGGGTGGCGACCACGTGGAGATCGGCGTCGAGGGCACGGCGCGCCAGCTGCACCGCGTGCCGCACGGCCGCGGTCCGCGCGCTGCCGGCCCCCTCGTTGAGGAAGACGGCAGCGCCTTCGGCCACTACGGAAGTGCCGCCAGGATCTCGGCAGCCTGCGCGTCGGTCCCGGTGAGGAAGTAGACGGTGTCGTCCTTCACGTAGAGAAAGACCGATCCGCTCGCCTGGCCGGTGCCGTCGGCCGCCTTCCAGACGTCCTTGCCGCCGACCGACGTGCGCTCCGCGTCCTCGATATCACCGGCTTCCTCGCTCGCGCTCAGGAACTCCTCCTCGAGCTTGTCCTCGGACACGCCGAGGACGCGGAAGGCGGCCATCGACAGCGACCCGTCGGCCGTCCCGCCGAATGCAACCGAGACGTCTTCCAGCTCGGCGCCGGTGGAGTCGAGGAAGTCCTGGAACGACGGATCGATGTCACCGCCGGCCATGAGCGTGTCGCCGCGGAAGCTGATGACCTGCACGGCCTCGCCTCCGACCGTCGTCGGGAAGCGCGCGGCAAGCTCCGGGTCGCCGTTGATGTCGAACCCTGACGGCATGGCGACATCCGAACCCGAGGGGTCGTCTGATGGCTCCGGCGAAGGAGTTTCGGTCACTTCGGGACTTGGCGAGCTGATGACGTCACCCCCGCTGGCCGAGGGGCTGGCTCCGCCGCCGGAACAGGCGCTGACGACGAGCGCCAGCAGCGCGACGAGCAGGATGGAAATGCGGTTCAACGTGGTCTCCTATGAGATATGCGGCCGATGCAGGATAGTCGGCCGAGACCGAATCGCCCAATCAGGTGCGGCTCAGCAGCTCCCCGGTCGGCGCTCGCTTCAGGAATCTCCCGTCTCCGCGGGCACCGAGCCACTCGTCGCCGTCGACGATGACCTTGCCGCGCGACAGCACGATCTCCGGCCTGCCCGTGACCTCGCGACCCTCGTAGCACGAGTAGTCGACGTCCATGTGGTGGGTCGTGGCGCTGATGGTGTGCTTCGCGTTCGGGTCGTAGACCACCAGGTCGGCATCGGCGCCGACTCCGACCACGCCCTTGCGCCCCTCGAGTCCGAACATGCGCGCCGGGGCGGCGCTGATGACCTCGACCCAGCGGTTCGGCGTCATGTAGCCATCGACCACACCACCCGAGTGCAGGAGATTGACGCGATCCTCAACGCCGGGAAGACCGTTCGGCACCTTGCGGAAGTCGCCCTTGCCGAGGTCCTTCTGGCCGTGGAAGTCGAACGGGCAGTGATCCGTTGACACCACCTGCAGGTCGTCCTTGGCCAGGCCCTTCCACAGCTCGCCGGCGTGCTCGGCCGGACGAAGCGGGGGCGAGCACACGAACTTCGCGCCCTCGAAGCCGTTGCCCATGTCCTCGAGCGTCAGGAACAGGTACTGCGGGCAGGTCTCGGCGTAGGCCGGCAGCCCCTCGTCGCGTGCGCGACGAACCTCGTTGAGCGCCTCGATGGCCGAGAGGTGGACGATGTACACCGGCACCCCGGCCACTTGCGCCAGGCGGATTACCCGGTTCGTTGCCTCCCCCTCCATGACCGGGGACCGGCTCGTCCCGTGGTAGTACGGGTCGGTGTTGCCGGCGTCAACGTTCTGGGCGGCCACCACGTCGATCGCCATGCCGTTCTCGGCGTGCATGAGGATGAGCCCGCCGTTCCTGGCGGTCTGCTGCATGGCGCGGAAGATCGCGCCGTCATCGCTGTAGAAGACGCCCGGATAGGCGGTGAACAGCTTGAAGTCGGTCACGCCCTCGTCCACCAACGTGTCCATCTCGGCGAGGGTGTCGTCCGTGACGTCGCTCATGATCATGTGGAAGCCGTAGTCAACGCAGGCGTTGCCCTCGGCCTTGGCGTGCCACGCGTCGAGACCCTCGCGCAGCGACTGCCCCTTGCCCTGGACCGCGAAGTCCACGATCGTCGTCGTTCCGCCAAACGCTGCCGCGCGCGTGCCCGTCTCAAAGGTGTCCTTGGCCGCGGTCCCGCCGAATGGAAGCTCCATGTGGGTGTGCACGTCGATTGCCCCCGGGATCACCCACTTGCCCGATGCGTCCACCGTACGGTCGGCCTCGACCTCGAGATCCGAGCCGATGAGCGCGATGCGCTCGCCGTCCACGAGCACGTCCGCCGAGGTCGTGGCGTCGGCGTTGACGATCGTTCCGCCCTTGATGAGGGTGCGCATCCGTTCCTCCGTACTGCAGGCCGCGAGGGCGTCATCCTAGCGCCGGCGATGGGTGGCCGGCATCTGCGGGTGCCGCCTGGAGTGCCAGCCCGTGGCGGTTCTCGGCTGTACGATGCGAGCATGACGACCGATCGCCTGCATTTCACCGGGGACGACAAAGCGGATCAGCTGCTGGTGGAGCAGCCGATGGCATTGCTCATCGGCTTCGCCCTCGACCAGCAGGTGCCCGTGCAGAAGGCCTTCTCCGGCCCGAAGGTGCTTCTCGAGCGACTCGGGTCGCTGGATGCGCGGATGCTCGCCGAACTCGACGAGCCCGCGCTGATGGCAGCCGCCAAGGGTCCACCGGCCATCCACCGCTTCCCCGCCGCCATGGCACGCCGGGTCCAGGAGCTGGCCGCGTTCGTTGCCGGGACGTACGACGGCGATGCTGCGCGGGTGTGGACCGATGCCAGCGATGGGCGCGACCTCCAGCGTCGGATCGCGGCCCTGCCCGGCTTCGGCGACATGAAGGTGCGATCCCTGACCGCGGTGCTGGCGAAGCAGCTGGGGGTGCGGCCGCCCGGCATCGATGCCGTCCTGCCCGGTCACCCGACCCTCGGCGACGTGGATTCGCCACAGGCCCTGGCCGACTACCAGGCCAAGAAGCGAGCCCATAAGGCGGCGATGCGCGCCGAGAGCCAGGCCGAATGACCAAGTCACTCCCCTTCGAGGCCTGACCTCGACCTAGGACCTGGCCGGTGCCAGCCTGTCGATGACCTGCTCGCCGTACAGGTCGAGCTGCTCCTCTTCCTCGCCGTTCATCAGGTAGTTGTTGAACTGGGTGACGCCGGCCTCGCGGAGCTCGGCGAGTCGCTCGTGGTGCGCCGACGCGGGACCGATGATCGCGAACTTGTCGGTGATCTCGTCCGACACGAACCGAGCGTTGTCGCTCCCCACCTCGGCATGGTGGTGGTAGTCGTAGCCCTCTCGGTCCTGGACGTAGCCCCACAGCGCCTCCGGCAGCTCGTCCTTCGGATACTTGTTGATGAGATCGACCACGTGGTTGCTCACCAGGGCCGGGAACCAGCGAACCTTCTCGCGCGCCGCGTCGACGTCGTCGCTGATGTAGGCCGGGGCGGCCGCCATGACCTCGAAGGCATCCGGGTCTCGCCCGGCCTCCTCGGCGCCGGCGCGGACGAAGCCCATGCACCAGCGGATGATGTCCGGATCAGCGACCTGGAGGATGATCCCGTCCGCCACCCGCCCGGCGGCGGCGAGCGCCTTTGGCCCGTAGCCTGCCACCCACACCTTCACCGGCCCGCCGTTGCCGTTGGCCCAGCCCATCTGGACCTCGGTGCCGTCGAGCGTCACCGGATCGCCGGCGGTCAGCGCGCGAATGGCGACGCAGGCCTCCTCCAGGTAGGCGACCGTCATCGGCTTCTTGCCGGCGACGCGCACCGCGGAGTCACCGCGCCCGATGCCCAGCTCCATGCGGCCATCGCTGATTTCGTTGAGCGTCGAGAGCACCGAGGCGGTCACCGTGATGTCGCGCGTTCCCGGATTCGTGACGCATGTCCCGAAGCGCATGCGCTCGGTGGCCTGGGCCATGAGCGTCAGGAGCGGATACGGATCGCGCCACAGGATGTGGCTGTCGAACAGCCAGCCGTACGTGTGGCCGGTTGCCTCCGCGCGCTTCGCCAGCTCGACCGACCGATCGAACCGATGCTCGGGCTTGAGCGTGAAGCCAAAGTCCATGGCTACGGCCGAACGAGGTCGTCGTAGGCGTCCGGCCGGCGGTCGCGGTAGAACTGCCAGAGCTGCCGGACCTCGGTCACCTTGTCGAGGTCGAGGTCACGGACGATGAGCTCCTCGTCGTGCGCGTCGCCCACGTCGCCGATGAACTGGCCACGCGGATCCACGAAGTACGACTGGCCATAGAAGTCGTTGTCACCCAGTGGCTCGATGCCGACGCGGTTGATGGTCCCGACGTAATAGCCATTGGCGACCGCGTGGCTGACCTGCTCGATCCTCCACAGGTACTCGCTCAGTCCCCGCGACGTCGCCGACGGGATGAAGACCATCTCGGCCCCGTTCAGGCCCAACGCCCGCGCGCCCTCGGGGAAGTGGCGGTCGTAGCAGATGTAGACGCCGACCTTGCCGACCGCTGTGTCGAAGACGGGATAGCCGGTGTTGCCGGGACGGAAGTAGAACTTCTCCCAGAAGCCCTTGACCTGCGGGATGTGGGTCTTGCGGTACTTGCCCAGGTAGGTGCCATCGGCGTCGATCACCGCCGCGGTGTTGTAGTAGATGCCCTGGGCGTGCTCGTCCTCTTCGTACATCGGGACGATGAGGACCATCCCGGTCTCCTTGGCCAGCTCCTGCATCCGCTTGGTGGTCGGGCCGTCCGGGATGTGCTCGGTGTAGCTGAAGTACTGGGGATCCTGCACCTGGCAGAAGTAGGGACCGTAGAAGAGCTCCTGGAAGCACATCACCTTGGCGCCCTGCTTGGCGGCCTCGCGGGCGTACTTCTCGTGCTTCTCGATCATCGACTCTTTGTCGCCGGTCCACTCCGCCTGGAGCAGTGCCGCGCGTACCGTTCGCGCCATTTACTTCAACCCTCCGCAGAACCCATCGGCTCTCAGTGACGTCTGGATGGAAGCCGATACTCTACACCGGTGCCCATGAAGATCCGTCTGCCCCAATCCGTGCTGCTGGCCATGGCGTGGCTTGCCCTGGCCGTGCCGGTGGCAGCGGACTGCGACATGGCTCGCAGCGTGGACGATGCACTCGCCGACGGAAGCCTCGTCTTCGTCGGTGAGGCCACGGATGTCCAGGGACCCCGGGCCACCTTCGCCGTTCGCGAGGTGTGGTCCGGCGAGGTCGGCCCCACCGTCACGATCCACGGATTCTCGGACGAGGGCCAGCCTGTCGAGGACGACCGCGAATGGACGGAGGGGGCGACGTACCTGGTCGTGCCGTTTGTTGACCGCGATGCCCTGCGCGACAACATCTGCACGCCGTCGCAGATCTGGGACGCGCAGCTTGCGGAACTGCGACCGGCGGACGCACGTATCGTGGCGGCAGAGGAGTCAGACCAATCACCGCTTGCCTTTGCGGGTCTCGTCCTCCTCGCGCTCGCCGGAATCTCGCTGCTGGCATTTCGTCGCCAATCCGCGTGAGCCGCTAGGCTTCGCCGCCATGAATCTCATCGATGCGGTGGTGGCCCTCCTCCTTGTCCTCGGCCTGTTCTCGGGAGCGCGGGCCGGCTTCCTGGGGCCGATCCTCGGGCTGATCGGCGCCGCTGTGGGTTTCGGGCTGGCACTCCTGGCGGCGACGCTGTTCCGCGACCAGCTGGTGGCGATCGAGCAGCCGATGCGGGCGCTGGTCACGCTGGTCGGCTTCGCGGCATTCGTGCTGGTCGGCGAGGCTGCCGGGGCCGCGGCGGGCACGACCATGAGCATCGGCCTGCGGCGCAGCGGCCTGCGGCCGATCGACGCGCTGGGCGGCGCGGTGGTCGGTGCCGCACACGTCGTCCTGCTCGTCTGGATCATCAGCGGCATGGTGGCGGTCGGCATGGCGCCGGCGATCGCGGGCCTCGCCCACGATTCGGTCACGCTGCGGATCGTGTCGGATCGGCTGCCGCCGCCGACCATCGTGGCCGGCCGGCTGCTCGCGCTCATCGACACCACGGACCTGCCGCCCCTGTTCGGTGGCCTCGAGCCGCGGCCCGCCGAGCCGGTCGAGCTGCCGAGCGATGCCGAGGCGGCGGCCCTGGCGCAATCCGCCCTCCCGAGCACCGTTCGCATCTCGAGCACGGGATGCGGCAGCGGCATGGCCGTGGGCAGTGGGTTCTTCGTGTCGCCCACCTCGGTCGTGACGAACGCTCACGTCGTGGCCGGGGCCGCAGACACGACGGTCACGCTGGGCGGATCGGTGCACGCGGCGACCGTTGTCGCGTTCGACCCCGACGCCGACCTGGCGCTCCTCAACGTCCCGGGCGTCAGCGGACCTCCGCTGCGCCTCCTCGAACGCGCACCGCAGCGCGGATCCACCGGCGTCGCGCTCGGGTACCCGGGCGGCGGCCCGCTCACGGTGACGGCGGCGTCGGTGACATCGACCTACCGGATCGGAGGGCCGGACATCTACGGCCAGGGACTCAATGACCGGAGCGTGGTCGAGATGACGAGCCAGATCCGGCGCGGCAACAGCGGCGGACCGCTGGTGGTCGAGCCGGGGATGGTCGGCGGGGTGGTGTTCGGTGCCTCGCGCGTTTCCGCCGAGGTCGGGTACGCCATCGGCTCCGACCAGGCCCTGGAGCGGATCGGGCCGTCCATCGGGTCGACGACCGCCGTCGCCACCGGGCCCTGCCTGTAGGCTTCCGCCATGCCCTGGTCCCGTCCCGCCAAGATCGCCTTCATCGGCTCGCATTCGGTCCGGAAGTCAAACGCGGTGCACGCCTTCGCCTCTACGATCGGTCGCGCCGGCCGGTCGGTGGAGGTGGGGCGCGAGGTCGTCCGATTCAACCCGCTGGGGCTGAACGAGGGGGCGACCTCGGAGGCCCAGCTGTGGGTGCTCATGGCGCAGGTCCAGCAGGAGCTCGAGCTCGTCAAACGCGCCGATGTGCTCGTCACCGATCGCTCTGTGGTCGACAACTTCGCCTACTACCTGCGGGTCACCGGAGGCGAGGATCCGTACGCGGTCGAGCCGCTGATCCGACGATGGGCGACCACCTATGACCTGTCGGTGCGCCTGCTTCCCGATGTCGGTCTGCTGGCCGATGGCGTGCGGTCCACGAGTGACGGGTTCCGCGACGAGATCGAGGCGATCCTCGACCGCATCCTGCCGATCTACCTCCCCGAGGGCCGATCCCTCCGCGTGCCCGCCAGCGAGGTGACGGCCGATTTCGACTGGTGGGCCATTGCCGAGCGGCTGGCGGGGATCGTGGGAGAGCCGCTGGTGGAGGGACAGCTCAGCGCACCGATGCGCTGACAAGTCGCGGGTCAGCCGCTGGATTCGGAAGCCGCGCCCTCGATGGACTCCCCCCTAAAGCGGAACCAGGCCCAGAAGGCAACGGAGACGAGGCTGAAGCCGACGAGCAGCCCGATAACCGTGAGGAGCGGCATTCGGCTCGTGTCGGAAAGGTACCCCGAGGCGGGGTTGATGAGGATGTGGAAGAAGGCGAAACCACCGATGGCGAGCAGGACGCCCCACACCACCCGGTTCCAGGCGTAGAGGGGCTCGCCGGGCAGAAATCTCATCGGAAGCAGGCCGAAGACGACGCCCTCAAGGCCGGCGACCATGAGCGCTGCCAGGGCGGTGCGCGCCAAGACCGGGGCGAACGACTCGCTGGCAGGCAGCGTGCCCAGCGTCAGCCACGACACGAGCGCGACGCCGAGCATCGCGACGGCGCCGACGGCGGTGGCCCGACCTTCATCTGCGGCCGACAGCTCCCGCGCGAACGCGAGGCCAATGAGGAGGCCGTAGAGGTAGCCGGGCTGGAAACCAGTCAGCCGGCTCAGCAGGACGCAGGCCACACCGATGAGCAGGCTGAGCGGGACGACCTTGAGCGTCCAGGCCGAGCCGATGCGCCGGTGGGCCAGCACCGCCGGCGCAGCGAAGGCGGCGGTCACCAGCACGATGCCGAGCAGCATGCCGGCGAACGTCGCGAGCGAGCCGGCATCCAGCCCGAAGCCTGGGTCGAGGAACCCATACAGCAGTGCCGCCAGCAGGGTGAAGACTCCGACTCCCGGCCACGAGGCCCAGAAGGCGCCGATGCCTCCAGCCACCGCACCCAGCCGATCGAGACGGAACCAGCGCCGTACCTCGTCCTCGTGCGTCTCGAGCGTCGAGTTGAACAGCTGGCTCGGGAACGGCATGAGGAACACGAGCAGCGCGGCAAGCATGGCGCTCTGCAGCAGAACGATCGGGTCGGTGCTGATCTCGCCCACCGTCGGAACCGTGTCGGCAAAGGGAAGAGCAACCAGGTCTGCGGATCCGGGCGCCGCGGGGCCGGTGCCGGGAACGGGCCGGGGTACGGGGCCCGCCGACGGGGCGGAGCCGCCGGATGGGTCCGGCACGACATGCCTCGTGAGCGTCCCGGCGAACTCCCAGGTCTCGTCGCTCATCCAGAGGGTGCCGGAGCCGTCCTCGCAGGTCCGCGGGTTGAAGATCGCGGCGTACGTCGCAGTTGCGGCGTTGCCGCTCTGGACCACGTCCAACGTCGCTGCCCACGACTGCCCGTCGGCGCAGTTTCCGAGCTCTTCCGTTCTACGGATGCTCGTGAGTACGCCGTTCTCGTCCCGCCGCGCAGAGCCGCCGGCGACGAACGCCTCGCCGCGAAGCCCTTGGACCTCGCAGTCACCGCCGCTGACCGGGCATTGCACGCGGATGGAGCCCGGGGCCGATTCGCCGACCTGCCAGTCCGTTGGCTCGAACCCTCCGTCGTTCACGTACGAGGTGCGCGTCCACGTGCCCTCGTAGACCCACTCCTCCTGTGCTTCGCCCGGCCGGCCCGGATCCGGGACGAGCACTGGCGGCGGCGCGATTGCCGGCGAGGATGCATCCGGCAAGCCAGGGCCGAGCTCGCTCAGGTCGAGCGTGATCCCCGTTGTATCGCCTTCGTCAAGCTGCCATTCGTCGATCCGCCAGTCCAATTGCCAGCCTCCGACGAGGAGGCTTCCTGCGACCTGCGGGCCGTCGTTCATCTGTGCGAGCCACGCCAGCGCGGTGGTCTCGGACTCCCCGTCGAGCACCAGCGTGACGTACTCGACCATCAGGGCGTAGACATCGGCCTCTGCGGGCTGAACCCCGCCCGCGAACACGTTGCGCCCCACCGCCAGGTTGGTGCCGAGGTCGAACTCGTCCACGTTCGCGTACCAGTACCGTTCGGTGCTGGCGACAGGCGACGCGCACAGGTACTGGGTCGCGTCCGAATCGGTCGAGTACTCCTCGCACACGAGTCCGGCGTCGGTCGCCGCCGACACGAAAACTTCGGCCGGTGGCGCGTCCGCCAGGACCGGTGCGGCGGCGAGCAGGAGAATCAGCAGACCGCCGGGCAGGGCGGCCGAAAGTGACCGAGGCACGAGTTCCCCCATGTGGGCACGACGGATGAGAGCCGCGGCATCATGCCGGAGGCGCCGGCCGGTGACAAGTGGTTCGTCGTGCCTCGGCGGTCAGGCCGGGACGAGCGTTCCCGCGAACACCTGCCAGGCCAGCGCCGACTTCGCCGTGAGGCTGAGCAGCACGTACGCACGCTCGCCGAACAGGTAGTCCCGCCACGGCCCGACCTGTCGGTACTGGAGGATCATGTTCAGGGCGAACGAGTTGAAGAACAGGAAGAGCGAGACGAAGATCGCGTAGACGAACGCGGGCGGCTCCGCAGCGGTCGTCGGACTCCACAGGTAGATGCCGATGAGGACCCACGGCACGGCCCCGGCAATCGAACCGAAGATGAACGGCAGCCAATTCGGACGGCCGGGGCGCTCGTACTTCTCCTGCAGCAGGCCGAAGAGGATCATCGAGGTGTTCACCCCGAAGATTGCGCCAAGAGCTGCGACATCGGCGATGCCGGTGATCATCGCAATCAGGACGATCATGAGTGACGAACTGATGGAGTACTCGATCCAGCGGGCGTAGTTGCGGCCCTCGCCCAGCTGCCTGGCGTAGAAGCCATAGGCCGGCCCGCCGACGACGAAGTGGGCGATGGCGGAGAGGAACAGGAAGGCGGCCACCGCCGGGCCGATCGGGAGGCTGAACAGCTCGGTCGTCGTGGCCGGACTGCCCGGCGGTCCCTCCATGAAAGCGGCAGTCACCGGAAGCGAGAAGTCATTCGCCAGCCACAGGACGGCAGCCCCCTGCACAGCGTGCAGGACCCCCATCACCAGGTTGTAGAGCCGTAGCCTGCCGAGATCGGCGCGTTCCGTCATGTCATTCCTCCGTGCGACCCAATCATGCGCCCCCGGGTCCACCAACCTGTACGGATGCAGCGCGCACACGCATGGCCGCGGCTCAGGCGGGGCTGGGTCGTCATCTGCTCATCGTGGCGACGTTACGCACCTCGGCATGGGATTGTGAGCCCTGGAATCTGGGTAATTCTGCGCCTTTCGGACGCTCTTGGGGCGAATTCCTTTGCTAGCGTCGCCAGAACGAGCACCTGACGACGGCGACAGGTCGAGGACCGTCAATGCGCGCGCGGAGCCGGAGCTCGGTGGCAGAATGCGCGCGCCGAGATGCGACGCTCGGACCGAGACAATGGCTGTAGGGAGGCCCGGGTGCCGAGACCGCTCCAGGCGCTGTTCGCCGCTCCCCTGCTTCGGCGCATGAGCTTCCACGCGAAACGCATCGGCGGCCAGATGGATCGGCACTTCTTCGCCTCCCTGCTGACCGCGATCATCGGGTTCGTCGCGGTGGCCGCCATCGGCGTCACCCTGCTGGAGGACGACAAGCAGTCGCTGGCCGGCTTCGGCAGCTCGTTCTACTGGGCCATCACCACCGTCATCGGCTCGGGTGATCCGAGCTACGTGGCCTCACCGGGAGGCTTCATCATCGGGTGGCTGCTAGCGTTCTTCGGCGTCGCCATCGTGGCCGCCATGACCGGGGCGGTCGTCGGCTTCGTCATTGATTTCCTGCTCAAGGAGGGCCAGGGCATGGGCGCCGCGGGATACCGCGACCACATCGTCGTCTGCGGCTGGAACACCACCGCCCGCGACCTCATCGAGGAGCTGAAGGGCGACGAGTTCGCCGCCAGGGTCGTGCTCCTCCACGACAGCGACCGCAATCCGGCCGGTGACGGCGTCTACTTCGTGCGCGGGGACATCACGAACACCGACGATCTCGAGCGCTGCGGAATCCGCGACGCCTCCTCGGCGGTGGTCTTCCCCGCCGATGCGACCAACGAGGCGGACATGCGCTCGATCCTGGCCGTGATGGCCATCGAGTCGATCGCGCCGACCGTCCGGACCGTCGTCGAGGCCAACAACCCGGCCCATGTCGATCACTTCCGCCGCGCCGAGGCCGACGAGATTCTCGTGACCTCGCGGCTGGCGTCACGCCTGCTCGCCCGCTCTGCCCTGTACCCGGGGCTGTCGGGCCTGGTGACCGACCTCGTCTCGGGCGGCGACGGGTCGGAGCTCTATCGGGTCGCCCTCCCGGCCGACTACGTCGGGCTCACGATCGACGAGCTTTCGACGAAGCTGCGCGGCGAGCATCGAGCGACGCTGCTGGCCGTGACGCGCGACGGCCACTCGCTCACGAACCCGTCGGCCGACTTTCGGCTGGCAGAGGGCGACGACGCCGTCGTCGTGGCCGAATCGCTCGGCAAGCTCCGACCCCTGCAGCTGCAGCACGACTGACTGATGGACCTCGGAATTGCGGGACGCGCGGCCGTCGTCGGCGGGGCGACGTCGGGGCTGGGACGTGCGTCGGCCGAGGCGCTGGCTGCAGAAGGCTGCGACCTCCTCATCTGGTCGCGCGACGCGGATGCGCTGGCCGAGACCGCCGAAGGGCTGCGGTCCACCCACGGGGTGCAGGTCGCGACCGCCGCGGCCGATGCCTACGACCCGGCCGCCGCTCGCACGATCGCCGAGGCAGCCGCCGCATTCCGGCCGATCGACATCCTCGTCTCCAACGCCGGCGGACCGCCGACGATCGACCCGACGGCAACCGACGCCGCGGGCTGGCAGCGCTCATTCCAGCTGCTGGCCGGCACGCCGATCGACCTGGCGACGCGCCTCCTGCCCGGCATGCGGGAGCGTAGGTGGGGACGGATCGTGGCCATCCTGTCGAGCGGCATCCGTCAGCCGATCCCCGAGCTCGTCTACTCCAATGCAGGCCGATCCGCCCTGGCCGCATGGCTCAAGACGACGTCCCGCGCCGTGGCCGCAGAGTCGGTCACCATCAACGGCGTGATGCCGGGCCGGATCGCCACGCCCCGCGTCCACCAGCTCGACGCGGGCCGAGCGGAACGCGAGGGGGCGACCGAGGAGGCGGTGCGAGCCGCCCACATCGCGACCATTCCATCGCGGCGCTACGGCGAGCCGAATGAGCTCGGTGCTCTCGTCGCCTTCCTCGCCTCGGATCGCGCGTCGTACATCACCGGGCAGTTCGTGGCCGTCGACGGGGGGCTCATCGCGGGGCTGTAGGATCCGCGCATGAGTGCAGAGCTGCTTCGGCGGACCGCCGAACTCGCCATCGACTTCCTCGACTCGCTTCCCGAACGACGGGTCATGCCACGCCAGCACGTGGCCGAGCTGCGCGAGCAGCTCGTCGTCGAGCTCCCGGAGATGGGAGAGGATCCATCGGCGGTGATCGAGCACCTTGCCGATGTCGGCGGAAGGGCGGCGGTCGCCATGGCCGGGCCGCGCTACTTCGGCTTCGTCATCGGGGGCTCGCTTCCGGCGGCGGTGGCCGCGGACTGGCTGACCTCGACCTGGGACCAGAACGCCGGGCTGTACGTGGCCGGGCCGGCGGCCTCGGTGGTCGAGGAGGCGGTCGGGGCGTGGCTCATCGACCTGTTCGGCCTGCCGGAGTCGAGCGGCTTCGGGCTCGTGACAGGCTGCCAGATGGCGCACTTCACCTGCCTCGCCGCCGCGCGCCAGTCGGTCCTCGAGCGCGTGGGCTGGGATCCGACGACCCAGGGCTTGTTCGGCGCGCCGCGAGATCCAGGTCGTGGTCGGAGCAGAGGCGCACAGCACGCTCCACACCGCGCTGCAGTACCTCGGCCTGGGCCGCGACCGGGTCCACGTCGTGCCGACCGACGGTGAGGGCCGGATCGAGCTCGCCCGACTGGCCGAGACCCTCGACGCCATCCCGGCCGATGCACCGCTCATCGTGTGCCTCCAGGCCGGCAACGTGAACACCGGCTCGTTCGATCCGATCCGCAGTGCCATCGAAATCGTGCGGCGGCGCGAGGGCGCCTGGGTGCACGTCGACGGAGCGTTCGGGCTGTGGGCGGCCGTGTCACCCGAGCTGGTGAGCCTGGTTGACGGCATCGGCGAGGCGGACTCCTGGGCGACCGACGCTCACAAGTGGTTGAACGTGCCCTACGACTCGGGGCTCGCATTCGTGGCCGATGCGGCGGTCCACGTGCGCGCCATGGCACCGCCCCACGCCGCCTACCTCGAGTACGGGCCCGAGCAGGAGCGCGACGAGGTTTCGTGGGTGCCCGAGTTCTCGCGCCGCGCCCGCGGGTTCACGATGTATGCGGCCCTCCGCACGCTCGGCCGTCGCGGCGTGCGAGACATGATCGAACGCACCTGCGCGATCGCCCGCCGCATGGCCGCCGGGCTCGCAGAGGCGGACGGCGTCGAAATCCTCAATGACGTGGTCCTGAACCAGGTGCTCGTGCGCTTCACCCCGGCCGACGGCGGCGACGCCGACGCGTTCACGCGCGAAGTGATCCGCCGCGTCCAGGAGGACGGAACCCTCTGGCTGTCCGGGACAAGCTGGCACGGCATGGCGGCGATGCGGATCAGCGTAAGCAGCTGGTCGACAACCGAGGCCGATGCCGATGTGTCCGTCGAGGCGATCCTGCGCTGCGCCCGAGGCTGAGGACGTCGTGACGGGCGCCGCCCGCAGACGGCGTCCTCCCTCTGGCTCTCCTACGGAACGGTGAACGCGACCCGCATGCCCAAGGCGTAGTGCGCCTCAGCCTCACCGTCATCGTAGATGTTGCAGACCAGGACATAGCTCCCCGATTCGAGGTTGACCGAGAGGTCCGCGCTCGAACCGACCTCGATGTCCTCTACCTCGTCGATGACCTCGATGCTGCCACCGCCCTCCTCCACGACACCTCGATCGTCAACGGGCAGATCTCCAGGAGCAAGGTCGGTCTTGAAGATCACGAATTCGTGAACGTCGGCGGGGCCGTCATTCGTGATGTTGAATGTGACGTCGCCCGCAGGGGCACTGTCCTGTGCGATGACGACGGCCCACTCCTGCAGGGTGACGTCGATCTGCGTGCCTTCGCCGTTGGCGTCGGGCGACGCGTCCGATGCCGTGCAGGCGCCGATCATCAGCGTCATGCCGAATACCGCGGCGAGCAGCTGCCACCGTCGGTTTCGCGTGGGATCCATGCGGATCCTCCTCCTATGTACGTCCAAGGTACTCCTAGAATCCTCGCTGGCCGATGGAGGCCCTAGGGCCAGATGGCCCGACCCCGGCGGACCGCACGGCCCCGATGCGCGAAGCGCATTGCGCCCTGTGGTCTAATCGGTCCTTCTGCACGAACGCAACACCTGCAAGGGGTTTTCGCATGGCGATCGAGACCGATCGGGGGACGATGAGCGGGGCCGAGATGGTCGAGCTCACAAAGCGCCACACGCTGTTCGAGTGGTCCGCCCAGAGCAAGGTGGACCCGATTCCGGTGGCCGGCGCCAAGGGCGTGTACTTCTGGACGCCCGAGGGCAAGCGTTTCCTGGATTTCAACAGCCAGCTGATGTGCACGAACATCGGCCACGGCCATCCGCACGTCGTCGAGGCGATCAAGCGCCAGGCGGAGACGCTGGCCTACGCGAACCCATTCATGGCCACGGAGCCGCGGGCGCGGCTGGGGAAGAAGCTGGCGGAGCTGACCCCGGGCGACATCGACACCTTCTTCTTCACCAACGGGGGCGCCGAGGCAAACGAGAACGCCGTCAAGCTCGCGCGACTCGTGACCGGCCGGCACAAGATCCTGGCCCGCTACCGCAGCTACCACGGCGGCACCGCCGGCGCCATGACCCTGACCGGTGATCCGCGCCGATGGGCCAATGAGCCGGGCATCCCCGGCGTGGTCCGCGTGATGGATCCGTACCACGGCATCCAGCGCGGCTGGGACACGGCGGACGAGGCGCTGGCCCTCCTGGAGGAGACGATCCAGCTCGAGGGGCCGAACACGATCGCCGCGTTCATCCTCGAGACGGTGACCGGCACGAACGGCATCCTCGTGCCGCCGGACGGCTACATCCAGGGCGTCCGCGAGATCTGCGACCGCTACGGCATCCTCATGATCGCCGACGAGGTGATGGCCGGCTTCGGCCGCACCGGCAAGTGGTTCGCCATCGACCACTGGGACGTGGTTCCCGACCTCATCACCATGGCCAAGGGACTCACCAGCGCCTACGTGCAGCTCGGCGCACTCGGCATGCGGCGCAAGTACGCCGAGCACTTCGACTCCAACGTCTTCTACGGCGGCCTGACGTACAACTCGCATCCGCTGGCCTGCGCCACCGCGCTCGCAACGATCGAGGTGTATGAGAACGAGAACCTCATCGAGCGGGCCGCCCAGATGGGCGAGACTCTCAAGCAGCACCACGCCGAGCTTGGCGGCCAGGCATCCGAGCGTGGGTGCCACCCGTAGCATCGGCCTGTTCGGGATCGTCGAGCTCGTTCGCAACCGCGAGACCATGGAGCCGCTGGCCCCGTTCAACGGCACCAGCGACGAGATGGCGGCGCTGGGGAAGCGCTTCCGCGAAGACGGGCTTTACACCTTCGTGCGCTGGAACTCGTTCTTCACGAACCCGCCGCTGACCATCAGCGAGGAGGAGCTGGCCGAAGGGTTCGCGATCATCGATCGCGCGCTCGAGATCACCGATGCCGCAGTCGCCTGAACGCGGCTGGGTCCGGCGGGTCGCGATCTTCGTCGCGTTCGCGGCGTTCATCCTCGTCGCCTGGGAGGGCGTGAAGTTCGTCGGGGGCGATCCGTGGCGCACCGAGACCTGGGTCTGGGAACCGCCCCTCGAGATCTGGTTCGCCTCCGACCTGCTGCTCCCCCACGTGTGGGACATCTTCGGCGCGCTCGCCGCGCCGGTACAGCGCGGGTCGGATGCCTCGCTGGCCCAGTTCCTGGTCGGTGCGGCCGCCTACACCTGGCGCGAGGCCGCCATCGGCTTCGTGGTGGGCGCCATCATCGGCATCGGCCTGGCGGCGGCCTTCGTGCACTCGACACTGCTCGAGAGGGCATTCGTGCCGTACGTGATCGCCAGCCAGACGATCCCGATCGTGGCACTGGCGCCCATGATCGTGTTCGCCTTCGGGCCCGACGTGCTGAGCGTGGTGATCATCGCCACCTACCTCACTTTCTTCCCGGTCACGATCGCCATGATTCGCGGGCTGCGCTCGCCCGATCCACGTGCGTTGGAGCTCATGCGCTCGTACGCGGCCAGCCGGCGCAGCATCTTCTGGAAGCTGCGCATGCCGGCGTCACTCCCGTACCTGTTCACCGCACTCAAGATCAGCGCGACCGCCAGCATCGTCGGCGCCATCGTCGGCGAGGGACCCGGCCAGATCCGCGACGGCCTGGGCCGGGCCATCATCAACTTCAACAACCAGTACATCAGCGGGCCGGAGAAGCTGTGGGCCACGATCATCGCCTGTGCACTGCTCGGGATCGTGTTCTTCGGGCTCATCCGCGTCGCGGAGCTGGTCGCGCTGCGCGGTCGCGGTTCCGTGCCGGACGCCGCGTGAGGAGCGAGCGATGACCGACGCCCAGGCCCCCGTCGTCCGGATCACGGGCCTCGACAAGCAGTTCAACGCCGGCGACCAGGTGGTGACCACCGCTCTGTCCGGGATCGACCTGAGCATCGAACGCGGCGAGTTCGTGAGCCTCATCGGCCCATCGGGTTGCGGCAAGAGCACGCTGCTGCGGCTGATCGGTGACCTGACCGCCCCGACCGCCGGCAGCGTGGAGGTCAATGGCAAGCCGTCGCACGCGGCGCGCATGGGCCGGGAATACGGAATGGTGTTTCAGGCGCCGGTGCTGTTCGAGTGGCGCAGCGTCGAGGAGAACGTGAAGCTGCCGCTCGAAATCCTGGACATGAACCGGACCCAGCGCGACGAGCGGGCGCGGGAGATGCTTGCACTGGTGGAGCTGAGCGACTTCGCGAAGCACCACCCGTACCAGCTGTCGGGCGGCATGCAGCAGCGCGTGGCCATCGCGCGCGCACTGGCGCTCCAGCCGGCGATTCTGCTCATGGACGAGCCGTTCGGCGCCCTCGACGAGATGACCAGGGAGCGGATGAACTCCGAGGTGCTCCGCATCTGGGAGCAGACCGGGACGACGGTCGTGTTCGTGACCCATTCGATCCCCGAGGCGGTCTTCCTGTCGACGCGGGTCGTGGTCATGAGCGCGCGACCCGGCCGGATCACGCGTGTCGTCGACGTGCCCCTGCCGCATCCGCGCAACGACGAGACGCGCGAGGATCCCCGCTACTTCCAGGTCGTGACCGAGGTTCGCGAGGCCCTGCGAGCGGGCGAAGGGTCAAGCGCATCCGAGGCACGCCTCGCGGCCGAGGGACGCATCGGGTGACCGCCGCTGCCCCATCGGTCGGCGTCCCGGTGCCGCCGCGACCCTCGCGCGCCGGTCGCATCGGAGCCGCCTTCGGACACAACCTGCCGGCCGTGATCGTCGGCGTTGCCGCCCTCGGGATCTGGGAGCTCGTCATCCAGCTCCTGGACGTACGCGCATTCATCCTGCCGGCACCCTCGGCCATCGGCGCGGCGCTGGTCGAGAACTGGGGCGCCGGGCGATGGCCGCTGTTCGACTCCGCGATGGCCACGCTGTTCGAGGCTGTCGGCGGGCTGGTTATCGGCACCGTGGTCGGCATCATCATCGCGTTCGGCGTGGCCCGCTGGGCGAACGCGCGGGACGCGGTACTGCCCTTCGCGGTGGCGGCGAACGCCATCCCGATCATCGCCATCGCGCCGATCTTCAACGCCTGGTTCGGCGTCACGAACCCCGTCTCGAAGATGATGATCGCGGCGCTGCTCGTGTTCTTCCCGGTGATGATCAACGTGACCCGCGGGCTGACCTCGGTCGAGCCTTCCGCGTTGGAGCTCATGCGCTCGTACGCGGCATCGGAGTGGACGATTCTTCGCAAGCTCCGACTGCCGAACGCGCTTCCCTTCTTCCTGACCGCGCTCAAGGTGGCCACCACCCTGAGCCTCATCGGAGCGATCGTCGGCGAGTACTTCGGTGGATCATCGACCGTGATCGGCAGAGTGGTGGTTCAGTCCGCGTCCGCCCTGCGATTCGACGTGACATGGGCCGCCATCTTCCTGGCAGCGGTGACCGGGATCACGTTCTACCTGCTGATCGTCGCGCTCGAGCGGGCGCTCATCCCGTGGCACGCATCGGTTCGAAGCCAGGACCCGACCTGACCGGCGACGGCTCGTGCGACCATGGGCCGGTGTCACACGACCGTCACACGGGATCCCTAGGCTCACGAACATGAACCGACCCACCCATCTGCTCGCCATTCTCGTGGTGGCGACGCTGACCGCCTGCGCCGGCACGTCCACGACGGGGTCTGACGTGAGCAGCGCGGCGCCCTCCTCCAGCGAGGGAGCGGCGAGCGGCAGCCCCGACCCGATGCCGACCGAGCCCGGTCCCACCGGGACCGCGGCCTCGGCCGCGCCATCCGAGGCCGCGCAGACCGACGCACTGCTGGCCGTCGAGCTGACCGACGTCCGCAGTGGCGAGACGTTCACGATCGGCGAGCTGGCCGCGACCGATGGACCCGTCCTGCTCGAGCCCATGGCCGTCTGGTGCAGCAGCTGCCGATCGCAGCAGCACGAGATCATCGGCGCCCACGACCTGGCGGACTTCACCTCCGTATCGCTCGATGTCGACCTGTCCGAGGCACCGGCCGACCTTGCCTCGTACGCCGACCGGGAGGGATTCGACTGGGCCTTCGCCATGGCCGATGCGGACCTGTACCGCCTGCTCCAGGACCGTTTCGGCGTCGCCGCAACCAATCCGCCATCGACCCCGCTCATCGTCATCGAGGCTGACGGCACGGTGCGCCCGCTCGAGTTCGGGCGCGGCGTTCGGAGCGCCGGAGACGTCGTCGCCGAGCTCGGCGCCGGCTGAGGCCGATGGGCGAGCTGCTGATCGCGGTCAGCGCGGGGATCGGCGCGACGATCACGCCCTGCGTCCTTCCGCTGTACCCGGGGTTCCTCGCCTACCTCACGGCGCCCGCCACGGTGACCGTCGGTGCCGATGGATCTGCCGTCGCCCAGCGGCGGCCGCCTCCCGCGTTGGCGGCGGTCCTGGTCTGGCTCGGGGTGGTGGTCGGGATGATCGCCATCGGCGGGCTGCTCGCGCTGCTCTCACTGAGCCTCGGCAGCGTGCTGCGCGTGGCGTTGCCGATCATCGACCTCGTGCTCATCGGACTCGGGGTCCTGCTGCTGAGGGGCATCAATCCGTTCGCGCGCCTGCCGCAGGCCTCGCCTCGGGGACTCGGCAGCGCCGGGCCGCTGGCCGGCTCGTTCATGTACGGCCTGATGTTCGCGCCGATCGCGCTCCCCTGCTCGGGGCCGTTCCTCATCGGGATCTTCGTGGCGTCGCTCACGATCGGCGATGCGGCACGCCAGCTGGCCTTCTTCGGGGCCTTCGGGGTCGGGTTCGGCCTCCCGCTGCTGGCGCTCGGGTTGGTGGGACAGGCACGTGCGCGCGGTCTGGCAAGCGCCGTCGTTCGCTGGGAGCGTCCGCTGCAGATCGTGATGGGTGTGCTGCTCATCGGCATCGGAGCGTGGGACCTGTGGGTCAACCTGCCCCAGGTTCTCGGATGAGCCCGCGGTCCACGATCCTGGTGGTCGATGACGACCCTGGCATTCGGGACCTGCTGCGGCTGTACCTGACGCGCGACGGCTATCGCGTTCTGGAGGCGGAGGACGGAGCCGGTGCGCTCACCCTGGCACGAGAGGAGGCGTGCGACCTCGTCCTGCTCGACGTGATGCTCCCCGGGATGGACGGGCTCGAGGTCTGCCGGCGACTGCGCGAGGAGGCGAGCACGCCGATCCTGCTGCTCACCGCGCGCAGCGGCGACTCCGACAAGGTCGTCGGACTGGACGTGGGTGCGGACGACTACGTCGTCAAGCCATTCAGTCCCCGAGAGCTGATGGCGCGCATTCGGGCCCAGCTGCGCCGTCAGCGGCAGCCGGCGGCCAGCCAGCCGACCCTGGCGGCGAACGGCCTGGTCATCGATCCGGGTGCCATGCGGCTGGAGCTCGACGGCCGCGAGATCGAGGTCACGGCCTCGGAGTTCCGCCTGCTCTACGCCTTGATGTCACGGCCGATGCGGGTCTTCACTCGCGACGAGCTGATCAGCGCCATGCACGGCAATGACGACCCCGGGATCATCGACCGCACCATCGACGTCCACCTCGGTCGCCTGCGCCACAAGCTCCAGGACGCGGCGACCAGCCCGCGGTTCATCGGCACGGTGCGCTCCGTCGGGTACCGGTTCCTCGCCCGCGACCGCAAGCCGGCAGGCCCAATCGACATGAATACGCTTCGGGTGCGGCTGGTGCTGGCCATGCTGGCGACCTCGCTCATCGCGGCGGGCGTGATCCTGGCCTCGGTTCGCTGGTTCAGCACCGAGCAGATCATGCATCTGCTGATGGAAGGCGCCACCTCCGAGGCCGAGGCGCGAGCCATGGTCGACGACAACATCGCCCGGGTCGTGGCCATCGGCGCGCTCGCCGGAGTCGTCCTCGGTGGCGTCTCCGCGCTGGTGGCTCGCGCGACGGGTGCTCCGTCCGGTGGCTCGACTGACCGAGGCCACCCATCAGCGTCACGGCCGGCGACCTGGCGGCGCGGGTCCCGGAGCCGTCGGACCGCGAGCTGCGCGACCTGGCCCACGCCTTCAACCAGATGGCCGCCACGCTCGAGCGGGTGGAGGAGCTGCGCACCACCCTGGTCGCCGATGTCGCCCACGAGCTCCGCACGCCGCTCACCGTGCTGCGCGGCTACACCGAGGCGCTGGCCGACGGCGTCGTTGAGCCGTCCGAGGAGATGCTGCGCACCGTCCACGCCGAGATCGAGCGCCTCACGCGGCTGGTGGAGGCGCTCGACCAGCTGGCTCGCAACGACGAGCGCACCCGGGAGCGCGCCCGGATCGAAGTCGATCTCGGCGACGTGGTTCGTCGTGCGCTGTCGTTGGCGGCGCCCGACCTCGCGAACCGGTCCATCAGCGTCCGCATCGACGAGAGCCCCAACCTCCCGCGACTCACGGCGGATCCGGACGGCATCGGACAAGTCGTGAGCAACCTCGTGCAGAACGCGGCGCGCTACACCGCCGATGGCGGCGACATCAGCGTCCACCTGCGGGCCGAGGCCAACGGGGTTGCCTGCGCCATCGCCAACACCGGTGCAGAGATCCCGCCCGGTGAGATTCCCCTGATCTGGGAGCGGTTCCACCGCGTCGATCCGTCACGAACGCGGGCCACCGGAGGCGCGGGAATCGGCCTTGCCATCGTGCGCCAGATCGTCGAGTCGCACGGGGGCGAGGTCGGTGCGCGTTCCGGCGATGGTCGGACCGAGATCTGGTTCCGGCTGCCGGCTGCGGGCTGAACCGCGGAAAGTTGTGGATAAACGGCTGGCACGCCACGGGTTGGGTCCGTAGAATCCGCCAATCCGACCGGATCACACCACGCACCGACACACGAGGAGCCCGAGCGCATGAAGCGATCCCGAATCTGGTTGAGCGTCGCGGTGAGCGCGACGCTCCTCCTGGCGGCCTGCGGAACGCAGACCGGCGAATCAACCGCCCCCAGCGATGGCGGCGACGGCGGTGAGCCCGCTACGGTCCAGCTCCAGCTCCAGTGGGCGCCGCAGGCCCAGTTCGCCGGTTACTTTGCCGCCGTGGAGGAGGGCTACTACGAGGACGAGAACCTTGACGTCGAGATTCTCGATGGCGGACCGGACGTTGTGCCCCAGCAGGTGGGATCGGCGCCCGACGGCCCCGAATTCACGATCAGCTGGGTGCCGAAGGTGCTTGAGGCACGAGCCGGTGGTTCGGATCTCGTGAACATCGCCCAGATCTTCCAGCGCTCCGGCACGTTGTCCGTGGCATGGGCCGATTCGGGCATCACCTCCCCGGCCGACTTCGAGGGCAAGAAGGTGGGCGTCTGGGACTTCGGCAACGAGTTCGAGGTCACCGCGGCCGCGTCGGCCGAGGGCCTCGAGGAAGGCGTCGATTACGAGAAGGTCACCCAGCCGTTCGACATGACGCTGCTGCTCACCGAGCAGATCGACGTCGCCGAGGCGATGATCTACAACGAGTACGCCCAGGTGCTCGAGGCGGAGAACCCCGACACGGGCGAGCTGTACCAGCCGGATGACCTCAACGTCATCGACTACAACGATGTCGGGACGGCCATGCTCCAGGACGCGATCTTCGCGCGGGCCTCGTGGCTTGCCGAGGATGGCAACGAGGACGTCGCCGAGCGATTCCTCCGCGCAAGCTTCCGCGGCTGGATGTTCTGCCGCGACAATCCCGACAAGTGCATCGAGTACACCGTGGCGGCGGGCTCGACGCTCGGAACCGGGCACCAGGCCTGGATGATGAACGAGATCAACCCGTTGATCTGGCCCTCCCCCGATGGCATCGGCATCCTGGATTCCGACCAGTGGGATCAGACGGTCCAGATCAGCCTGGATTCCGGGATCATCACTGAAGCCCCGTCCGAGGACGCGGCCAGGACCGATCTTGCCCAGGCAGCCCTCGACGGCATCGAGGAGGACGCCACCGGCGACGGATTCACGAAGGGCAGCGTCGAGGTCACGCCCCGCGGGGAGTAGTCCCGAGTTCGGCCTTCATCACCGACACACCCCGCTCCGATCCGTCGGGGCGGGGTGTTCTCATACGCCGCGCCTTCGACGCCGATATTTCGGCCAGAGTCCGACCCGAACCGGCACGTGGGCGCCGGCGTCACCGATTTTCGGCTCAGGCCCCGAGCCCGCGGGCCAGCGGGCGAGCTGAGCGTCAGCTCGGGCCGGCGCGCTCGTCCGTGCCGGCGTTCGGAACCCCGTCGGCATCGTCCTCGACACCCGGGGCCGGGCCTGAGCCCCCATCGGCATCGTCCTCGGACCGCGTGGATGCACGTCGAACGAGCCACGGCAGGAACGGCGGGACGATCAGGGTGGTGATGATCGCCATGCCGACGACGACCGAGTAGATCTCGCCGTCGATCGCGCCGGCCGACAGTCCGAGGCCGGCCACGACGATCCCGACCTCTCCGCGCGGAACCATCCCCCAGCCGACCAGGGCGGCACGCGCGCGACCCTGGCCCAACGCCCCGATGAATGCCCCCACGAACTTCGTGGCAACGGCGAGCACGGTGAGCCCGAGAAGCAGGAGAAGTACGTCGATGCTGGCGAGACCGGCGATGTCTACCTGAGCCCCGATGAACCCGAAGAAGAATGGCGTGAAGAACGCCGCCACCGGGGCGACCTCGGACTCGAGCGCGTGGCGCTCCGACGACTCGCCGACGACCATGCCCGCGAGGAACGCTCCGATGATTGCCGCCAGCCCGATCAGGGAAGCCAGCGCCGCCAGCCCCAGCATGATGATCATCCCGGGCAGGAACGGCGTCTCCGCGAACTCGGGGTCGGTGAGGATCGAGCGTCGACGGCGCAGGATGCGCGTTCCGCCGATGACGACGACACCGATGAACAGGATGGCGATGACGAGCAGGCCGAGGACGTCGGTCACCTGGAAGCTGCCGGCGGCCACGCCCGAGGCGACCGACAGGATCATGATCGCGAGCACGTCGTCGATGACGGCCGCCCCGAGGATGATGCGCCCCCCGCGGCTCGTGAGGGCACCCAGGTCACGCAGCACGTTCGATGTGATGCCGACGCTCGTGGCCGTGAGGGCCGCAGCGAGGAAGATGGCGAGCACGAGGTCGCCGCCCGCCAGTTCCGCGGCAAGGAATCCGCCGGCGAACGGGAAGACCACGCCCAGGATGCCGACCATCAGGGCGGTGCGACCGACCCGCAGCAGCTCGTGGAGACGGGTCTCGAGGCCGACCTGGAACAAGAGGAGGACGACGCCGATCTCCGCGAACAGCTCGGTCTCGGCGTTGACCTCGTACACGCCGAACACGGCCGGGCCGGCGATCACGCCACCGAGGATCTCGCCCACGACCGTGGGTTGACCCAGGCGCCGAAAGATCTCGTTGCCGATCTTCGCGGCAACCAGGATCGCGAACAGCTGGATGAGGATCTCGGTCAGGTGGTCCATCGCGTTGGAAGAAGACTCCCGGTCGGGTGCGGCTCACGGTGGGCCGACGGGCCACGCCGTGCAGTCTAGCCGACGCTCGATAGTGGACCGGTATGATCGGGGAATGCCGACGACGCGACGCGCCGCCGACTGCCGGTTCGTGCCATGACCGGACTCGGGCTGACCCTGCTGCTGGCACTCGGTGCCGCGCTGGTGCTGGGGGCCATCGCGCACCGGCTGCGTCTCCCCCCGATGATCGGGTACATCGTGGCGGGCCTGGTCGTCGGCCCCGCGACCCCCGGTTTCGTGGCGGATCGCGAAGAGGTACTGGCCCTCGCGGACATCGGCGTCGCGCTGCTGATGTTCAGCATCGGGCTCCAGTTCAGCATCGGCGAGCTGCGGTCGGTCGGGGCGCGGATCCTGGCCGGGACGCCGATCCAGGTCGCGATCACGCTCGGCATCGGCACCGGGACGGGACTCATGCTGGGCTGGAGCCTGATCGAGGCGCTGTTCATCGGCGGGGCCATGTCGGTGTGCTCGACGGTGGTGCTCGTGAAGGTCGCCGGGGAGGGCACGCTCCACACCACCACGTACGGGCGCGCGGCCCTCGGCGTGTCGATCGTCCAGGACCTGGTGACCGTGGTGCTGGTGGTCGCGCTCACCGCCCTCGGTGGCGACGAGGACCGAACCTTCGCCGACCTGCTCGTCAGCGTGGGCGTCGCGCTCGGCTTCGTCGCGCTCGTCGTGATCCTCGGGTCGCGGGTCCTTCCCCGGCTGCTGGGAATCGTGGCCGGGCTGCGCTCACGCGAGCTGTTCGTCATCAGCGTGGCGGTGCTGTCGATCGGGACGGCCTTCGCGGCGGCCGCGCTCGGCGTGAGCGTGGCACTCGGGGCCTTCGTCGCCGGGTTGGCGCTCTCCGATTCCGACCTCACCGCGAGCGTGCTCGGCGAGATCGTTCCGTTGCGTGAGCTGTTCAGCGTCTTCTTCTTCGTCTCGATCGGCATCCTGCTCCAGCCAGCCGCGATCATCGCCGCCTGGCCGACGGTCGTCGCGCTGCTCCTGATCATCACCCTCGGCAAGGCAATCCCGGTGGCGGTTCTCGCCCGCTTCGACGGGCAGCGGCCGTCCTCCGCAGTGCGCGCCGGTGCGCTCATCGGTCAGAGCGGGGAGTTCAGCTTCGTCCTTGCGTCCGCCGGCCTCTCCGTCGGCGCGGTGACGGGTGACACCTTCAGCCTGGCCATGGGTGCGGTCGTGATCTCGATCCTCACCGCCGAGCCGCTATTGCGCGGCGCCCGGCGACTTGGATCGTGGCTCGATGCCGAGCAGCATCGGCCCGGTCCCGCCGATGAGCACCCGGCGGCGGACCTTCACCGTCACGCCGTGATCCTGGGCTATGGACGCGTCGGTCGATCGGTGGCTCGTGTCCTCGAGTCGCGCGGCTTCGCGTGGGTCGCAGTCGACGGCGACTACGGGATCACGCGCGAGGCGCGGGCCAACGGCTCCACGATCATCTTTGGCGAAGCCGGAGCGCCGTCGGTGCTCGACGAGGCGAACGTGGCCCACTGCCACGCGCTCATCGCGGCCATCCCCGACGCGCTCGCCATCCGCCAGGCAGTTGCCTACGCGCGGTTGCGGAACCCGAAGGTCGAGATCGTCGCGCGCGCCCACTCGGAGGCGGAAGAGGTCGAGCTGCGACGGATGGGTGTGAACCGTGTGGTCGTCGCGGAGCGCGAGGTCGGCAACGAGATCCTGCGCCACGCCCTCCGGCGCTTCGGCGTCAGCGACCGGGAGGCAACCGCCTTCGTCGAGGGCCGGCGGCGGAGCTAGTCCCAGATTTCGCCGATGCGGTCGACAAGCTCGACGAGCGAGTCCACGGTGAGGATTGCCCCGGGTGCGGGCGGGTCCTGGATCAGGCCCCACGGGCCGCGACGGATCCACACGGCCCGCATCCCGGCGACCGCCGATGGCACCACGTCGTTGTCGATACGGTCCCCCACGTAGGCGACCGATGCCGGCGGCGGCGACCCCATGAGCTCCAGCGCGCGCGCGTAGAACGCGGCGTCCGGCTTTGCGACGCCGAGGCCCTCGCTCATGGCCATGACGTCGGCGTTCACGCCGATGGATCTGAGCTGCTCGCCTCGGGCCTCTGGCTGGTTGGCGACGATTGCCACCCGGAACCCCGCGGATCGAAGGGCATCGAGCGCGGGCAGCGCGTCCGGATACAGGTCCTCGGAGCGGAATCCGCCGTACGCCGCTTCGACGGAGGGGAGGCGAAGCGGCCAGTCATCCGCGCCGAACCTGGTGAAGACGTCCCGGTAGTCACCGCCGCGAGCGATCACCGCCCCCAGGGACGCGAGAAAGGTGAGCCGCGGCACGCCGAGCTCATCGGCCCACAGGGACCACACTCGCGTCTCGTCGATCAGCGTCTCGCCCACGTCCAGGCAGATCCAGCGGTCGTCCATCGCTCCAAGCCTAGCCGACTGCCCGGGGGCTCCTTCCGCTCGTTGGGCTACGGTGGAGCCGATGACATCTGCCCGCACCCTCGTTCGCTTCGCACTGGGCCTCGGGATGGGGGCGGCCGGCGCTGCGCATTTCGTCACGCCCCAGCCGTTCGTCGGCCACATCCCGGAGACTGTTCCCTATCGTGCCGAGCTCGTCGCGGTCACCGGCGGAATCGAGCTCCTCCTCGCGTTCGGTGTCATCGGGCCCCGCCGATGGCGTCGCGCATCCGGCATCGCCCTCGCCGCGTACCTCGTTGTGGTGCTCCCGGCCAACATCTACGCAGCGGTGAGCCAGGTGCCGATCGACGGCGTTCCCGCCGGGTGGGCTCGGTGGGGCCGACTACCCCTTCAGGTGCCACTCATCCTGGCGGCGCTGTGGAGTACCCGCGACCGCTGAGTCGCCGATTGGTCGGCTCCAAGGACGGCGCCTGATCAGGCCTGCTTCACACCCGAGACGAGGGCTTCGATCGAGGGCTTTGCGTCGCCGAACAGCATCATCGTCTTCTCGTTGCTGAACAGCGGGTTCGGGATTCCGGCAAATCCGGTACCCCGGCCACGCTTCAGCACGATGATGTTCTGCGCCGCGTCCACGTTGAGGATCGGCATGCCGGAGATCGGCGAACCCTCTTCGCGAGCGGCGGGGTTGACGACGTCGTTGGCGCCGATGACCAGCGCGACATCGGTATCGGCGAAGTCGTCGTTGATCTCGTCCATCTCCTTGAGGCGGTCGTACGGGACGTTCGCCTCGGCCAGCAGAACGTTCATGTGCCCGGGCATGCGACCGGCGACCGGGTGGATCGCGAACTGGACGTCCACGCCCTTGGCGATCAGCAGGTCCATGAGCTCGCGCACCGGGCCCTGCGCCTGGGCGACGGCCATGCCGTATCCGGGGACGATGATGACGCGCTTGCCGTAGGCCATGAGCACGGCCACATCCTCGGCGTTCGTCTCACGAAGCTGCTCCTCGCCCTCGTCTCCGGCGGCCACGGCGCCCCCGCCCGTGCCGAAGCCGGCGAACAGGACGTTGAACAGGGACCGGTTCATCGCCCGCGTCATGAGCTGGGTGAGGATGGCGCCGGACGCACCGACCAGGGTCCCGGCGATGAGGAGCGCGTAGTTGCCGAGCACAAAGCCCGATGCCGCGACCGCGATGCCGGTGTAGCTGTTGAGGAGCGAGACCACCACGGGCATGTCCGCTCCGCCGATCGGCATCGTGAGTACCACGCCCGCGGCCAGCGCGATGACGCAGAAGACGAGGAAGAGCGGAATGCTGTTCTCGAAGCCGACGATGTAGACGCCGATCGCGAACAGCGCGATGAACATGGCTCCGGTGATGAGCTGCTGCCCGGGCAGCATGTACGGCCGCGAGGTGACGATGCCCTGGAGCTTGCCGAAGGCGACGACCGAGCCGGTGAGCGCCACCGAGCCGATGACCGCGCCGAGGAGCGTTGCGATGACGAACGGCAGGGGCAGGAGCCCGTCGCCGTGGTCCGCGAACTCGAGGTACTCGGCGATGGCGACGACCGCCGCCGCGCCACCACCGGCGCCGTTGAAGATGGCGACCATCTGCGGCATGGCGGTCATCGCCACGCGCTTGGCCCCGAGGAATCCGGCGACCGCGCCGACGGCACCGCCGACGATCACGATCCACCAGTTCTCGAGCATGCCCGGCGTGGTGAAGAACGTCCATGCCACGACGAGGGCCATGCCGGCCGCGCCCAGCAGGTTGCCGGTCCGCGCCGTCTTCGGGCTGGCCAGGAACTTGAGGGCGATGATGAAGGTGACGCTGGCGACGAGCCAGACGAGGTAGGTCAGGACCTGGAGCGTGTCCATCTAGCGCTCACCCGCCTTATCGCCGGGGCGGCGCTTGAACATCTCGAGCATGCGGTCGGTGACGACGAAGCCGCCGACCACGTTGATGGTGCCGAGGATCACGCCCAGCAGCGCGAGCACGATCCGGATCGGTCCCTCGGCGCTGGCTGCCACGAGCATGGCGCCGACAACGATGACGCCGTGGACGGCGTTGGCGCCGCTCATCAGCGGGGTGTGGAGCATGGTCGGCACCTTCGAAACCACTTCGTAGCCGACCACTGCGGCCAGGACGAGGATGAAGAGGGCCGACAGCAGCTCGAATGCGGTGAGCTCCATCGGGCTAGGCGTCCTTCTTCTCGCCCGCGTCGGCGGGCGCATCGGTCTTGGGCTGGGCTGGGGCTTCGGGCGCGGCGACCTCGATACCGAGCGCCTTGGCGGTCGCCTCGTGGACGACCTTGCCGTCGTGCGTGATCGTGGCACCTCGGGTGATCTCGTCGCTGAAGTCGAGCTCCAGCTTCCCGTCGCTCACGAGATGCTTGATCAGTGTCTGGATGTTCTTGGCGTACATCTGGGTCGCGCTGCCCGGCATGGTGGCCGGCAGGTTCGTGATGCCGATGATCTTCACGCCGTGCTTCACGATCTCCTCGTTCGGCACGGTGCCCTCGACGTTGCCTCCCATCTCGGCGGCCATGTCGACGATGACGCTTCCGGGCTTCATCGACTTCACCATCTCGTCGGTGACGAGCTTCGGTGCCGGTCGCCCCGGGATGAGCGCGGTGGTGATGACGAAGTCGGCTTCCTTGACGCGCTCGGCGATCAGCTCGGCCTGTCGACGCTTGTAATCGTCGCTCATCTCGGTGGCGTAGCCGCCGGCGGTCTCCGCCTTTGCCTTCTCCTCGTCGGTCATCTCGACCTCGATGAAGGTGCCGCCCAGGCTCTGGACCTGCTCCTTGACGACCGGCCGCACGTCGGTGGCCTCGACCACCGCCCCGAGCCGGCGAGCCGTGCCGATGGCCATGAGGCCGGCGACGCCCGCGCCCATGACGATGCCCTTGGCCGGCCGAACCGTGCCCGCCGCCGTCGTGAGCAGTGGCATGAACTTCGGCAGCCGCTCAGCCGCGATGAGGACCGCCTTGTAGCCGCCCACCGTTGCCTGACTGGAGAGCGTGTCCATGCTCTGGGCGCGGGTGATGCGCGGGATGGCATCCATGCTGATGGCGCTCACGCCGGCCTTCGCCAGCTTCTGCGCCAGCTCCGGCTTCGCCAGCGTGCCCAGGGTGCCGATGAGGACCGAGCCCGAACGGAGCATCTCGACCTCCTCGTCCGAGGGACGGCCGACACGCAGCACGACGTCGGCGCCGGAGTAGAGGGCCGCCGCGTCGGGGACGATGGTGGCGCCCGCTTCGCGGTAGGCCTCGTCGGTGTTCGAGGATGCCTCGCCGGCGCCGGCCTGGACCATGACCTCGATGCCATCGGCCACCAGCTGGCCGGCGATGAGGGGGGTCAGCGCGACGCGCGTTTCGCCGTCGGCGGTCTCGCGGGGGACAGCAATCTTCATCAGGGCAAGTCTCTTCGGGGGAGGGTGCACAGAGAACCGCCGCAGCTCATCCGATGGCGCGAGGCGGTTCGGATTTCCGAGTGTACCAGAGCCCGACGACCGCGGCGCCCAGGGCCCCGTGGCCGCGACATCCCGGGGGTCCGAGTCGGCCAGCGGCGCGCGGCAGTCGGCGCGGGGCGCTCGGCGCTCGGTGCTCGGCGCTCGGTGCTCGGCGCTCGGCGCTCGGCGCTCGGCGCTCGATAGATGCAGCGAATGTTCACTTAGGCGGTGCCTGGCGCGCCGATCCTGCGATATATCGAGCGGCGGCCCGCACGAGCGGTGCGCCGGCGTGCTGCTCACGCGCCAAGGCACTCGATAGATCGCGGTAACCGCGCGCGGGTACGCCGCCACGTGCAATTCAGGCGATGTATCGACAGCCGGGCGGCGCGCCCCGCGGCTCGTGGCCATCCGCTAGGCTTGTCTGACGTCCGCGCCGGACCTCGTCCAACCTGACCAAATCTGGGGAAAGCTGCCACTCCCATGTCGCTGGTCGTCGATTCGATCTCGAAGCGCTTTGGCGACGTCGTCGCCCTGGATGACGTGTCGTTCACCGTCGAACCGGGCCGCATCTTCGGCCTGCTCGGAGCCAACGGCGCGGGCAAGACGACGAGCATGCGGATCGTGCTCGACATCCTGCGCGCCGATGCCGGAACCGTCACCTGGCAGGGCACGCCGAACACCGCGCTTCCCCGCCGCACCTGGGGCTACCTGCCGGAAGAGCGCGGCCTCTACCCGCGAATGCCGGTCGGCGAGCAGCTGCGATTCTTTGCCGCGCTGTATGGCGTGCCGGACGCCACGGCGCGCGCCGAGATCGACGACTGGCTGGAACGCTTCCGGATCCCGGAGTACCGCGAGCGCAAGGTCGAGCAGCTCTCGAAGGGCAACCAGCAGAAGATCCAGTTCATCGCCTCGATCCTCCACGACCCGCAGGTCCTGATCATGGACGAGCCCTTCAGCGGGCTCGACCCGATCAACGTGCGGCTGCTCAAGGAGGCGTTCGTCGAGATGAAGTCACGCGGAAAGACGCTCGTTTTCAGCACCCACCAGATGGAGCAGGTGGAGGAGCTGTGCGAGTCGATCGCGATCGTCGATCGCGGACGGGTGGTGGTGAGCGGGGTTGTCCGTGACGTCAAGCGCGCCATGGGCCGGCAGGTCGTCCGGCTGGCCACCGACGGCGACGGCCGCGGGGTCGAGTGGTTGAACGATATCCCGGGCGTTGAGCTCACGACCCGCCGCGAGGACTACGTGGAGCTTCACGTTCCCGCCGATCGGGACCCCGACAGCATCCTGCGCGCGGCAATCGACCGCGGCGAGCGCGTCACCCGCTTCGAGATCGCCGATCCGAGCCTCGAAGAGATCTTCGTCGAGCACGTCGGTCGACGGGCCGTCGACGAGTCCGAGGAGCACCTCGCCGCGTCCAGCCGTGAGGCAGCCCCGTGACCGACCTGTTCCCGAACGCCTTCCACGTAGCGCGACGCGAGTACCTGTTCAGAGTCCGCGGCCGCGCGTTCGTCATCACCACGGCACTCCTGGCGTTGGCGATCGTCGGCGTGACGATGGTGCCAACCCTGTTGGGGGCGCTGGGCGTCGCCGATCCGCCGACCGTCGCCATCGACGTCCAGGCCGACGACATCACGACCGACCCGGTCCTGACGGTCCAGACGGCGCTCGTCGTCGGCTTCGATCCGTCGGTTGACCCCTCCGCACCGCCGGTCGAGGGCGATCGAGCCCGCGTGACCCGCACCGATGATCCCGACGCGGCTGCCCAATCGGTCCGCGATGGTGAGCTCGACGCCCTCCTCACCATCACCCGCGACGCCGATGACGAGCTCGAGTTCGAGTTCCTCGGCAGCGCCAGCCCGACGAACATGACCCGGCTCCTCGTCACCCAGGCATCGGCTGCGATCGCGATCGCGGATCGCCTGGAGCGAGCGGGGATCGATCCCCGCCAGAGCGCGGAGCTGTTCCAGCCCCCGAGCTTCACCGCGGTGCCGGTCGACCCCGAGGACAGCCGGAACGCGGAGGATTTCGGCGGGGCATTCATCCTCACCTACGCGCTCGTCATCCTGACCTTCCTGGCGATCCTGACCTACGGCAACTGGGTGGCCCAGAGCGTCGCCGAGGAGAAGTCGGGCCGGGTAATGGAGCTGCTGATCACCGCCGCCACACCGCGTCAGCTGCTCACCGGCAAGGTCCTCGGCACCGGCGCGGCGGGATTGACGCAATACCTGGCCATCGTCGCGGCAGCCGTGATCGGGCTGGTGGCCAACGGGCCGATCTCCGAGGCCTTCGGGGTCGCAGGCGATCTGCCGTTCTCACTTCCGTCGCTCGCCCCGGAGACGCTGGTGGGGTTCGCCGCGTTCTTCCTGCTGGGATTCCTCCTGTACGCCACCCTCTACGCAGCCGCCGGATCGATGGTGAGCCGCATCGAGGACGTCCAGCAGGCCGTCGGACCCCTCATCTTCCTGGCCATGGGCGGCTACCTCGCCTCGTTGACGGCGCTCAACGATCCCGACGCGCAATGGGTCGCGGTCCTCTCGATCGTACCGTTCTTCAGTCCCTATCTCATGCCCGCACGGATGCTCCTGACGTCGGTCGGCATCGGCGAGATCCTGCTGGCCCTGGTGCTGCTCCTCGCCGTCTTGGCGGGTGCGATCTGGCTCGCGTCACGCATCTACAGCGCCGGCGTGCTGCTCTACGGGCAGCGGGTCGGGATCCGCACGATCTGGCGTGCGACGCGGGTGTCGCGCTAGGCGGACGATTCGACGAGATGCGAGTCAGCGGCTGAGGCGATCCCCGCCGGTCCGCATGCCAACCCCGGCCGACCGCGGCCGAAGCTCGAACCGATCGTCAGGCGGCCCGAGGTCGCCCGGATCGATACCCAGAACGAGGGCGGACGCGTACTCCCCGACCGCCGGCCCGTGCTTGAAGCCATGGCCCGATCCACCACCCACGATCCACGCGTCCGGCATGGAGGGATGACGGTCGATGATGAAGTGGGTATCGGCGGTGACCTCGTACTGGCAGACGCGGCCCTCGCTCACCGGCTGATGTTCCAGGGCGGGGAATCGCTCGCGGAGGTAGGCGCGTGACGCATCGACACGCTCGTCGGAGATGCGCCGATCCTGGCGATCGGGGTCGACCTGGGGTCCCGGCCAATCGGGAGCGACCTTGAAGCCGCGGCCCTCGATGGAGGGCATGCCGTAGAAGCCGGCGTCGTAGTCGACCCATGTCGGCAGCGAGCCGGCGTCGAACCGGCTGTCGCCCGGCGGCGTCGCGAAAAAGACGATCTCCTGCCTCGGCACTCCGATCTCCATGTCCGGTACCGGCCCGAGCAGCGTTGGCAGCCAGGGACCGGCCGCAAACACCACGGCATCGCCCGCGACCGGCCGACCGTCGAGCGTCACCCGCTGCGCATCCACGCCGGCGATGCCGATGACCGTCTCCCCGCCTTCTGCGGCCACCGCGGCCGCGACCGCCGCCACGGCTCGACGGGCGAGAAGCACCCCCGCCTCGGGCTCGTGCAGGCCGAATGCAAGGCCGTCCGTCCGCACCTGGGGCCAGCGGTCGCCCAGGTCGGCAACGCTCAGACGCTCCGCGGGAATTCCCAGCGCGTCCAGGGAATCGGCTGACGCTGCCTCGAAGCCGTCCTCACGACGAGCAAGCCACAGCACGCCGGTCTCGACGAACAGGTGCGGGTCGAGCTCGAGCCACTGGCCCAGCGAGCGACGCTGCCATTCAGGATAGAAGTGGTCGGGGCCGTGGGCCGATCGGGTCGCACGAGACTCCCCGCCCGAGCTCGCCAGCGAGTTCCCCGCCCCGTACCGGTCGACGAGCGTGACCGATGCCCCACGACGGCGGAGCCAGAGTGCGGTCCAGGCCCCGAAGACTCCGGCGCCGACGACGGTCACGTGCATCGGCCGATCCTAGCGCGGAGTACGATCGGTCCGATGCAGAGTCCACCGACGACGGCCGTCATCAGCACCCAGGCGCTGACCAAGCACTATGGTTCCGTGCCGGCGCTCACCGACCTGACGCTCGACGTCACGGAGGGCGAGATCTTCGGCTTCCTTGGGCCGAATGGCGCCGGCAAATCGACGATGATCCGAACCCTGCTGGGGTTCCTGCACGCAACGAGCGGCAGCGCGACGGTGCTGGGCAGGAATGTGGCAACGGACTCGGTCGAGATTCGGCGGCTCACCGGCTACCTGCCGGGCGGCATCGCGCTCTATGACTCGCTGAACGGCGAGCAGGTGCTCGACTACCTCGCCGACATGCAGGGCCGAACACCGCATCGGCGCCAGCAGCTGTGCGACCGGCTCGAGCTGCCGGCATCGGTCCTGAAGCGCAAGGTGCGCGACTACTCGCGCGGCATGCGGCAGAAGATCGGGGTGGTTCAGGCCCTCCAGCACGACCCGGAGCTCGCCATCCTCGACGAACCGACGGAAGGCCTCGACCCGTTGATGCAGCATGCCTTCTACGCGATCCTGGACGATCTGCGTCGGGAGGGACGGACCGTCTTCTTCAGCTCGCACGTGCTCTCGGAGGTCGAGCGGCTGTGCGACCGGGTGGCGATCATTCGTGCCGGTCATCTCATGGCCATCCATGATGTCGGGGAGCTGCTCGCGCGGCGGCGGCGGCGCGTCACCCTGCGCTGGCGCGGCGCCGCACCGGACCCATCCACGCTCCCCGGTCTCGAGGACGTCCACGTCGATGGCAATCGGTTGATCGGCATGCTCTCCGGCGAGGTATCGGGATTCATTCGCTCCATTGCCTCGCCGAACCTCGACGACCTCACCATCGAGCCGGCCAGCCTGGAAGAGGCATTCCTCGAGTACTACGCCGGCGACGACCCGTCCGCCGAACCGCAGCGAGACGGCCGATGAACATGCGGCTCTTCGTTCAATCCCTGCGCTGGGAACGCGTCACGTTGCTTGTCGTCACGCTCGCCGCCATCGCGTGGGGCGTGATCATCCCGATCATCTTCGACGCATTCAGCGAAGCCTTCCGGGACCTTGCGAACTCGGGCGCGATCCCCGAGAGCATGCTGAACATCGGCTCCGGTTCGCTGTTCACCCTCCCGGGCTCCATCACGCTCGGGCTCCAGCACCCGCTCGCGCTGGCGATGCTCGGAATCTTCGCCGTCGGCGCATCGGCAACGGCGATCGCGGGAGAGCGCGCCCGTGGCACCCTCGAGGTACTGCTGGCGCGGCCGATCTCGCGCATCGCGTTGTACGCGAGCATCCTGGCGGCGCTGCTCGTCACCGTCCTGATCGTGCTCGTCGCGATGCTCGGCGGCATGATCGGCTCATCCGCCGCCATCGGGCTGATCGATGAGCTCGACCTCGGCCAGCTGCCCCTGGTGCTGCTCAATGGCTTCCTGCTGTGGGCTGGCTTCACGACGTTCAGCCTGGCAGCGTCGGTCACATTCGATCGACCGGGTCCGGCCATCGGCATCTCGGTCGGGTGGCTGTTGCTGCACTACTTCGGCGAGATCCTGGGCTCACTGTGGACCGATGCAGCCTGGACCCAGGAGTACTCGCTGCTCCACCACTTCAACCCGGGAGAGATCCTGACCGGCAAGCTCGACCCGATTGACCTCGTCATCGTCTTCGTGGCCGCCGTGACCCCGCTGATCTACGCGCTGATCGTCTTCCCGAGACGCGACCTGGCGGCGCCCGCCTAGCCGCCGTCGGGCACCGGCGGGAGTTGGTCAGGCTTCATCGACATCCGGAAGCGAGTAGGGCTCGACGGAAAGTCGAATGGCCTCCTCGATCGGCATCCGCAGGCCCTCGTCGTATGCCGCTGCCAGCTCCGGCGTGTCCATCATCCGCTCGGGGAAGAACTCCGACCACTCGCGATTGAGCCGGCCGAGGACGGCACCTCCCTGCGCCTGCACGGAACTGGCTGCGCCGGCGAGGCGCATCGAGCGTGGCAGGTCGTTGGCCAGGAACGCGGTCACGGCGAAGCCATCGAGCACGAGTGCATACCCGGACAGATCGCCCGAAGCCCGGAACAGCTCGAGCGCCTTGAGGTTCCTCTCGAGCGCCGCCTTGGGGCGTCGAAGCGTGTTTTGGTGGATGCCGAGCATGTAATTCGTCCAGGCGAGCATGAAGCGATCGTCGATCGCGGTGAAGATCTCGATGCAGCGTTCCGCCAGGTCCTCGATCTCTTCCTCGTTCGTGCTGCGGGTGATGACCCGCATGTCAAGCTTCGCCCACAGCACCCGTCCCTCGCCGGCGCGATCGCCGAGCCGACGATAGATGGCAAGGGCTTCGTCAGCGTCCAGATCGGCCTCCGGCGGAACGCTGGGAGCTGTCGCATCGCTCTCGTCATTGGTGACCACGAAGCTCATCACGCGGTTGTAGAGCGCATTTGCCACCTCGGACTCGTCGCCGAGGGCGCGGTGGATGCGGAGGGCAATGCCGTAGTGCTCGCGAGCATCCTCGAGTTCCCCTTGCCAGTAGGCGAGGCCACCAGCGGCCTCCTCCGCGCGGGCACGCGCGACTGTGTCGTCAGGAATCCCGGGGATCTCGAGAATTCGGCGCGCCCGCTCCCGGCCCTCGCCGAGGTAGCCGCGCATCTGCCAGAAGCGCCAGCAGGCTGCCAGGAGGCGGAGCGCCAGACCGCCCTCGCCGAGCTCGATGCAGGCGGCGATCGCGACACGGATGTTGTCATGATCTCGTTCCATGCGGTCGAGGAGCTCTCTCTGGCGTGGCCCCATCACGTCCGCCGCGATCTCCTCGGCCAGGGCGGCGAAGTACTCCGCGTGGCGCCGTCGAAGCTCATCCGCCTCGCCGAGTGCGACAAGCTGCTCGCCGGCGTACTCGCGGATGGTCTCGAGCATGCGGAACCGAGCCGGCCCGCTGCCCTCCTCCGGCTGACGCAGCAGGCTCTTGTCGAGCAGCGAGCCGACAACGTCCAGGGCATCGGCCTCACCGATGACCGCCTCGATGGCATCGAGCTCCGCGCCGCCGACAAACACCGAGAAGCGGCTGAAGATCCGGCGCTCCGCATCGTCGAGGATGTCGTAGCTCCAGGCGATCGCGCCGCGGAGCGTCTGCTGGCGCTCCGGCAGGTCTCGCGCCCCACCCGCTCCCAGGTCCAGACGGCTGGTCAACCGCGAGAGCATGGCCTCGGGAGACAGGATGCGAATACGTGCTGCGGCGAGCTCGAGAGCCAGGGGCAGTCCGTCGAGGCGCCAGCAGATCTCGGCGACGGCCGAGGCGTTCTCCGTGGTGATCCGGAAGTCGGGCCGCACCGCCCGAGCACGTTCGACGAAGAGTGCCACGGCGGGGAAGCGCGTGATGGTGACGTCGGGAGGCAGCTCGCGCGGATCCGGGAGTGTCAGCGGGCCGACCGGATACTCCTGCTCACCGTAGATTCGGAGAGCGCTGCGGCTGGTGGCGATCATGTGGAGCCCGGGCACGAGGCGCAGGAGCTCCGCGATGTCACCCGCCGCATCCACCACCTGCTCGAGGTTGTCGAGCACCACGAGCATCCGCTTGTCACCCACGTGCTCCGCCAGGCGCTCGACGGGGTTGCGCCCCGGATCCGCGAGTCCGACGGTCTGCGCGATCGTGGGCAGGACGAGCTCGATCTCCCGAATGGGGGCCAGCCGAACGAAGTACGCACCTCCGGGGAAGCGATCCATGACCTCGGCCGCCGCCTGCACGCTCAGCCTCGTCTTCCCTGTCCCTCCCGGGCCGGTGAGGGTCACCAGCCGATGCGTGGTCAGCAGCTCGCAGATGTCGCTGACCTCGCGCTCCCTCCCCAGGAAGCTGGTCAGCTGCGTCGGCAGGTTGTTGGTGGCGGTGTCCAGGCTCCGGAGCGGAGGAAAGTCCGATGGCAGACCCTCCGCTCGCACGCCGAACAGCTGCTCCGATGCGGCGAGATCCTTCAGCCTGTGGACGCCGAGGTCAACCAGCTCCACGCCCGAGGGCAGCGACTGACGGACGAGTGACTCCGTCGCCGACGATGCCAGGATCTGGCCACCGTGACCGGCGTTCATGATCCGGGCGGCGCGGTGAACGTCGAGTCCGACGTACGTATCGTTCGCCAGCATCGCATCGCCGGTGTGGATGCCCATGCGCACGGCAATGCGTCCCTCGGGCGGCCAGGGTTCGAGGGTCAAGGCTCGCTGGGCTTCGATTGCGCCTGCCAGCGCGTCGGTCGCGTTGCGAAAGACGACAAAGAACGAATCCCCCTCCGTCCCGACCACTTCGCCGGCGTTGCGGGAGAACGCGTCACGCAGCAGCTCGTGGTGGCGCTCGAGCAGCTTGGGCCATCGCTCGCCGAATGCCTGCAACAGCAGGGTCGATCCCTGGATGTCACTGAACAGGAACGTCACGGTTCCGGTCGGCAGATCACGCATGAGTGCCCCGAGTTTGCGTCGCCGACGGTCGTGACACAAGACAGGATTGTCTCGGCTAGGCTTCGCCGGTGCGCGCGCTCATCCATCTTCTCATCGATCGGCCGGTTCTCACGGCATTCCTGGGTGCGCTGACCATCGCCGGATCCGCCATCACCGTGCGTCTGGCGGACGTCGAACCCTCCACGGCGGCCTTCTTCCGGCTCGCCTACGCGCTTCCGCCGCTCGCCCTGCTTGCCTGGCTCGAGCGCCGCAAGTACGGCCCCCGAGCGCCGGGTCAGTCGCGCCTGGCATGGATCGCCGGGGCGTTCTTTGCGGTCGACCTCATCCTGTGGCACCACGCGATCGCCCAGGTCGGGGCGGGCCTGGCCACCGTGCTGGGCAACACCCAGGTCGTGGTCGTTCCCCTTGCGGCATGGGCGTTTCTGCATGAGCGCCCGTCGGCCCGGGTGGCGTTCTCGGTCCCGGTCGTGCTGACCGGAGTCGTCCTCATCTCCGGCGTCATCGGCGCGGGGGCCTATGGCGCCAACCCGCTACTCGGGGTGCTCTTCGGCGTCGGAACCGGCCTGGCCTACGGCGGCTTCATCCTCATCCAGCGGGGAGCAAACGCAGACATTCGCAGACCCGCCGGGCCGCTCTTCGAAGCATCCCTGTCCGGGGCGCTGGTGACCCTGGCCATCGGCCTGCCGCTGGGCGAGATCGACCTGGTGCCAAGCTGGCCATCGCACGGATGGCTGATCGTGCTGGCGCTCGGCATCCACGTGCTCGGCTGGCTGCTGATCAGCCTGAGCCTGCCGCGACTGCCGGCGGCCCTCACATCGGTCGTCCTCACCGTCCAGCCGGTCGGCTCCGTGCTGCTTGGGATCTGGATCCTGTCGGAGGCGCCGTCGGCCTTCCAGCTGGTCGGCGTGGCCCTCATCCTGGCCGGCCTGCTGCTGGCGACGGTGCGCATCGGCGTTCCGCGGACGCGGCGAGCCCGTCTCGGAGCGGGCTAGGCGGCGGGAACCTCGTTCGGCAGCACGATGACGAAGCAGGTCGCGTCGGGATTGCTCTCCACTTCGATCCGGCCGCCGTGCCGCGCCACCACGTTGTGCGAGATGTGGAGGCCCAGGCCGGTTCCCTTGCCGGGCGGCTTGGTGGTGTAGAACGGCTCGAAGAGGCGCGGCCTGACATCGTCCGGAATCGGCTCGCCGGTATTGCAGATCGAGACGCGCACGCCGTCGCTCTCGCGCTCCGCCCGCACGGTGAGGGTGCCGGCCCCATCCATGGCATCGATCGCGTTGTCGACGAGGTTCGTCCAGACCTGGTTGAGCTCGGAGCCGAAGGCCTCGATCTCCGGCAGGTCGTCGGCGATCTCGAGGACCACCGTCACCCCACCATCGCGCAGCCGATGGCGCAGGATGACGAGCGTCTGCTCCAGGCCGATCCGGACGTCGATGCGTTGCCGCGGCGCCTGGTCCAGGTACGCATAGCCCTTCACCGCGGCCACGATCTCGCTGATCCGATCGACGGCCATGGCCACCTCGGACAACAGCTGGTGGACCGTGGCGTCGGCTGCCAGCCACGGGACGACCTCACCCGGCTGATCGCGCAGCGCTTCGATGGTCCAGCCCGCATCGACGAGCGCGCTGGCGGCCTCGGATCCTCCGGCCAGCTCGGCGATCTCATCGATCCGATCAGCGCGATCCAGCGCCGACAGGGGCGTACCTCCTCCCTCCGGCGGGATCGGCGGCGGTGACGGCCGCGGCAGCGATTCGGCGGCCCGCACGGCATCGGCTAATGCGCGCGCGGAGCGAGACGCGGCGGCCGCCGGGTTGTTGAGCTCGTGGGCAAGCCCGGCGGCCAGCGTCCCGAGCCCGGCCAGCTTCTCTCGCTCGCGCAGCGTCGACTCCATCGAACGAAGACGGCCAACCGCCGTGCGGATCACGCTCAACGCCACGTCGGGCCCGGCATTCAGCAGCTGGCGCATGGCGTCGACGGGGACGCGCAGCGCCTCGGCCTCGCTCACGGCCCGGACCGTGGCGAGCCGGCGTCCGCCTTCCAGCGCCGCCATCTCGCCCTGGAGCGCGCCGGGCCCGACGCGCGCCAACGGGATGTCGGTGGTGCCGCTGAGCTTCGAGACATCGAGCTCCCCCTCCAGGATGACGAACAGCGCGGAGGCCACATCTCCCTCGCGAATCAGCACCTCACCGGGCGCAAGGTCGATGATCTCGCCCATCTCGATGAGCCGGGCGAGCTGCTCATCGTCCAGGCCGCCGAAGAGGGCCGTGCCGCGCAGCCGCTCCGCGATGTCAGCCGCGGGGAGGTGCTCGTGGGTCACAGGTCGGCCAGGTACTGGTGGATGAGGCTCACGGCCATGGCTCCCTCCCCGACTGCGCTGGCGATGCGCTTGATCGACTGGTGCCGAACGTCCCCGGCCGCGAACACGCCCGGGAGACTCGATTCGAGATGACCCGGCGAGCGCCCCGGCGGTCGGTCCGCCGACGCGACATCCTGGCCGGTGACGATGAACCCGCGATCGTCGCATGCGACGACTCCAGCCAGCCAGGCCGTGCGCGGCTGCTGTCCGATGAACACGAAGAGCGCCGAGAGCGGCAGCTCCAGGGTCCCGTCGCCGACATCGAACGTCGCCCCCTCGAGGTGATCGCTTCCGGCCAGCTCGCGGAGCTGGGCTCCGGTGTGAAGCTCCAGGTTGTCGAGGCCCATGAGCTGTTCGACCAGGTAGGCGCTCATCGTCGCCTCGATCCCCTCCCCGCGGACGAGCAGGTGGACCCGTGAGGCGAAGCGAGACAGGTGGACGGCCGCCTGGCCGGCCGAGTTGCCGGAGCCGATGACGCCGACCTCCGCGTCTCGGTAGAGGAGCGCCTCCGTGGTCGCGGCACCGTAGTACAGGCCGGCACCGATGAAGTCCGAGGCGCGCGGCACATCGAGCACCCGATAGCTGACGCCGGTGGCGACGACCACCGCCTGGCATGAGAGCTCGGTCCCGTCCTCGAGCACGATGGTCCGATAGGGATCCGCCCTGCGGATGCCGGCCACCGCCTGCGAGGAGAGGATCTCGGCGCCCAGGCGGCGCGCCTGGGCGAGGGCCCGTCGAGCAAGATCGGCGCCGGTCAGGCCCGACGGGAAGCCCAGGTAGTTCTCGATCCGGCTGGTGGTACCGGCCTGGCCGCCGGGCGCTTCGCGCTCGATGAGGAGGGTCTTCAGGCCCTCGCTGGCCCCGTACACCGCGGCCGCCAGCCCGGCGGGCCCGGCCCCGATGATCACCAGGTCGTAGAAGGGCAACGCGGCCGTCGTCGACAGTCCGATGGCATCCGCCACCTCACGCAACGATGGGCCGTGCATCACCCGACCATCGGCAAAGAGCACGATGGGAACGGCGGGATCGACGTCCTCGCTCAAGGAGTCCGCAAGGCGACGGCCCTCGTCCTCGGCGGGATCGAGCCACGTGTACGGGACCTGGTTGCGGGTCAGGAAGTCGCGGATGTCGTGGCCGCGCGGGGCCCATCGGCCGGCGAGCAGCCGCAATCCCTCGAACGCCGGGCGGAACGCGGCTGTCCAGTCGGTGAGCAGGTCGTCGACAACAGGGTAGAGGCGCTCCTCGGGTGGGTCCCACGGCTTGAGGAGGTACTGGTCGAGCGCGATCTCGTTGATGGCGCGGATGGCGACGTCGGTATCGGCGTAGGCCGTCAGCAGGACGCGCTTCGCATCGGGCTGGAGCGGGAGTGCCTCGCGCAGCAGCTCGATCCCGGTCATGACGGGCATCCGCTGGTCGACGAGGAAGAGGGCGATCGCGTCTCCGCGCCGCGTGAGCTCGCGCACCAGCTCGAGCGCCTCGGCTCCCGACCCGGCCGCAAGGACGCGATAGTCCTCTCCGTAGCGCGCGCGGATGTCACGTTCGACGGCCCGCAGGACCGGAGCGTCATCGTCGACGGCGAGAATCGCAGGCTTGACGGCCATCCAAGCGAGTGTAACCGGGCGTCCGAAGCGCTACGCTCCCCTCATGCTGTGGTTCATCGTCGCATTGCTCGTCGGCCTCTGGCTGCTCGGGCTCGTGCTCAAGCTGTTCGGGGCCCTGATCCACCTCCTGCTCATCGTGGCGCTGGTGGTGATCGTCTATCGGCTCGTCACCCGCGGCCGCGTCCTCTAGCCGGCCATGCTGCTGACCGGCACCGGCCGACTGGCGCCCGCCGGTCCCTCGCCGTGGGCGCTCCTCGTGCGCGACGGCCGGATCGCCTGGATCGGCGCGCCACGGGATGCGCCGGCCGACGATGAGCGGATGGAGCTTGGCAGTGCGCTCGTCACCCCCGGGCTTGTCGACAGCCACACGCATCCGGTCTTCGCCGGCGATCGATCCGACGAGGCGGCCGCGAGGCTCGAGGGCCAGGCGTACAGCGAGGGCGGCATCCTGCGCACCGTCGACGCGACCCGGAACGCCGACGACGCCACGCTCGAGGCACTGGTCGAGCGGCGGCTGCGGGCGGCTCTCGCGGCGGGCACGACCACCGTCGAATGCAAGTCGGGCTACGGGCTGTCCCTCGACGAGGAGCTTCGGCACCTGCGCATCATCCAGCGGGTCGCCGCGCGCCTGCCCCTGCATGTCGTGCCCACCTTCCTGGGGGCGCATGCGGTCCCGCCCGAAGCCCGGGGCCTGGACGAGTACGCGGCCTTCGTCGCCGACGAGATGATCCCGGCGGTGGCCGAAGCGGGACTCGCCGCGTTTGTCGACGTCTTCTCCGATGCCGGCTTCTTCGACCTCCGATCAACCGAGCGGATCGGCCGCGCGGCGCTGGCCGCCGGACTCGGAGTCCGTCTTCATGCCGATCAGCTGGCGCTGACCGGTGCCGCGGAGCTCGGGGCACGGCTCGGAGCCGCGTCCGTGGACCACCTCGAGCAGCTGGATGAGCCGGGCATCGCGGCGCTCTCGCGGTCCGAGACGGTGGCGACCCTGCTGCCGGCCCCGGCGATCGTGCTGAGGGATCGGCTGCCCCCGGCCCGAGCGCTGCTTGACGCGGGTGCCCAGGTCGCCGTCGCCAGCGATGCGAACGCGGGGACCTTCGGCGGCTTCGGGACCATGCCGCTGGTCATCGGCCTTTCGGCAACTCTCATGGGAATGACGGTCACCGAGGCCCTGACCGCGGCCACCCGCGGAGGCGCATCGGCCCTGCGCCGGCAAGACATCGGCAGGCTGGAGGTCGGTGCCGCGGCCGACCTCGTTGCCTGGGACGCGGAGCACGAGGGGGCGTTCGCCCTCCACCTCGGCGCGGTTCGACCGCTCCGGACCTGGATCGCTGGCGTCGAGATTCTCCCGAGCTTGGCGTAGGATCGGCGCATGGCTTTCCTCGACGAGACGACCGACCTTCTGCGCCGAACGCCGGAGCTGCTGCGCGTCCTGCTGCGAAACCTGCCCGAGTCCTGGACCGACACGGTCGACGTTGCCGACGGCTGGCGGCCCCGCGACGTGGTCGGCCACCTGATCACCGCCGAGCTCGACGACTGGATCGAGCGGACGCAGCGCATCCTCACCGAGGGGACAAGCGTCCCGTTCGATCGGTTCGATCGCTTTGCGCACGCCGAGCGGGACGCGGAAGCGGAGCTCGATGACCTGGTTGAGCGCTTTGCCACCCTGCGCGCCGAGAACCTCGCCCGGCTGGCCGACCTCGCCAGCGAGACTGATCTCGACCGACGCGGCCTCCATCCATCACTGGGAGAGGTGACACTGCGCGAGCTGATCGCCACCTGGGCCGTCCACGACCTCGACCACGTGTCGCAGATCTTTGCCGGCATGGCCGGATCGCATGAGGCCGAGGTGGGGCCGTGGAAGGCATACCTCGGCATCCTCCTCCGCCGCGACGATCCCTCCGCCGTGGCAGGCTGAGCCCCTTCACCGAACCGTCACGCCGCGGCCATACCCTCGTCATGGTCCCTGCCCACGATGCACGGCGAGCCGCCTTCACCGAGGCGGCACCGCATCACGAGGACTGACCATGCACCGATCCAACCGACGAATCGGGGGCCCGCTCCTTGGCGCAGCCCTCCTGGCCATCATGGCCGTCTCACCGACGCTCGCCGCGCCGCAGCGGACCTACGAGGTCACCATCACCAACCTGACCAGCGGCCAGGCGTTCACGCCGCCGCTCATCGCCACCCATCGGGGCTCGACCCACCTGTTCCAGGTTGGACGTGCCGCCAACCTCGGTACGCAGCAGATTGCCGAGAACGGCAACCTCTCACCGTTCCTGAGCTCGCTGGGTGCGGATCCGGCCGTCTCCGACTTCACCGCGGCAGGCGCACCGCTGGTTCCCATCGGCTCCCCGCTGTTCGGCGTGTTCAGCAACACGGTGACACTGACGATCACCGCTGGGCCGGGCGCGCAGTTCCTGTCCTATGAGTCGATGCTGATCTGCACGAACGACGGGTTCACCGGGGTTGACGGGCTGAAGCTCCCGAACCAGGTGGGCACTGCCGTGACGGTCAACGGCGCCGGCTACGACGCCGGGACCGAGATCAACACCGAGGACTTCGCCGATATCGTTCCTCCGTGCCAGGGCCTCATCGGCGTGACCTCCGACGACGCGGGCACCGGCATGACGAACCCCGCACTGGCCGAAGGTGGCGTCATCCATCACCACGCCGGCATATCCGGTGGCAACGACCTCGTGCCGGGAGTCCATGGCTGGACCGACCCGGTCGTCGAGATCACTGTCGCGCGAGTCAGCTGACCCGCGCCCTCAAAGACGGGTGCGCTCATCGCGGGCGCACCCGTTGCGACATCCCGCCTCCTGCGTGACTTCCGCGGATCGCGCACTGGATGCATGATTGACCCATGCTGAAACGCTTCTTCGAGCGGCAGGCCGGACCCGCGATGCAACCCCCGACCGGACCCGCGCTGACCGAGGACGATCTGAAGGTCGGCCTGCTGCGCGAGGTTGATCTGTTCGCGGGACTGACGCCTGCACAGCTCAAGCAGGTGAGCCAGGCGCTGCCGATGCAGACGTGCGCCGTCGGCGGGCTGGTGACCTCGCCCGACGATGACGCCGAGCGCCTCTACATCGTGAAGCGCGGCCGCGTGCGGCTCTATCGGCTCACACCCGACGGCAAGCAGCTCACACTGGAGATCCTCGACAAGGGCCGGATCGTCGGGCGCATGTCGTGGCTCGGACAGGAGCTCAGTGAGGTCTATGCCGAAGCGGTCGAAGAGGCTCTCATCTGCAGCTTCACCCCCGAGGAGCTGCGACGGCTCATCGATCGCTTCCCGGCCGTGGGCGTCAACATCATTCGCTACCTGTCCGATCGGCTCGCCAGCTCGGAGCGCGAGCGGGAGATCATGGCCTTCCGCTCGGTCGAGCAGCGGCTCGCGGCGCGTCTGCTCGACCTGCTGCGACGCTTCGGCCGCGATGACGCCGATGGGGCAATCGACGCGCGGCTCACTCAGCAGGAGCTCGCCGACATGATCGGGACATCGCGGGAGACGCTCGCAACCACGGTGTCGTCCCTCCGCGAGCGCGGCATCGTCGAGATGGCCCGCCAGCGCGTCGTGGTCCTCGACCCGCGAGCGACTCGAGGCGCTGGCCGAGGGTTGAGTGGCCGTGTCGCCCCGCTTACAGCGGACTCGGCGCCGTCGGCGCAGGCTGGCGTCATGGCATCGCCCAACATGACTCCGGCCCGCTGGACGCTTCCCGTTCTCCCCTCACCGTCGATCGGCGAGGTGCCTTTCGTCGACGGCCGGGTCATGGTGGAAGCCGATCGCATCGCCACGGACCGCATCGGCTTCAGCCTGCTCCAGATGATGGAGAACGCCGGGCATCAGCTTGCCGAGCTGACCCGTCTCACGCTCGGCTCCCCGGTTGCGGGTCGCCGCATCGTCGTCCTGGCGGGAACCGGCAACAACGCGGGCGGCGGGCTCGTCGCGGCGCGCCGGTTGGCCGGCTGGGGCGCCGACGTGTGCGTCGCATTCGCCCACCCGATTCTCCGACTGCGTCCCGCCCCGTGCGCCCAGATCGAGCCGCTGCTCGCCGCCGGCGTGCGGGCCGCTGTGGCAAGGCACGATCGGTCTCATGACGAGCTGCGCGGCGAGATCGAGCACGCGGACGCGGTGATCGACGCGCTCATCGGCTACAGCCTGCGTGGAGCGCCGGACGAGGTGCTTCGCCCGCTGATCGAAATGGCCGGGGCGGGTGCCGGTGCGGTGCTGAGCCTCGATATCCCGTCGGGCATCGATGCAACGAGCGGCGCGCGTCCCGGGGCTGCCGTCTCGGCCGACGCCACGCTCGCCCTGGCCCTTCCGAAACGAGGCATGTCGATCGGTGAGGGTCCGCGCCATGCAGGCGTGCCGTACCTGGCCGACATCGGGATCCCGGCATCCGTCTTCACGGGACTCGGGGTTGCAGTCGACGGCATCTTCGACGCCGGGCCGCTCCTCCGGATCGGCTGACCGCCGTCAGGCGAGGATCTGCGGCAGGTTGACCGAGAGGTCCCAGATCCCGACGGCGATGAGGGTCACGCCGAGAACGAGCTGCAGCGGACGCTCGTGGCGCACCAGTGCCCGCGCCAGCTGTGCTCCCCGTGCCTGGCCCACGGTCCCCAACAGGAAGAGCGGGAGCCCGAAGCCAACGCCGAAGACCCCGAAGAACAGGATGCGACCCAGCGCGTCACCGATCGTCAGGCTGAAGGCGAAGATGCCGACCAGGAACGGTCCGCTGCACGGGATGGCGATCGGTGCGAAGAGGAGCCCATAGAGAAAGGCCCCGGCTTCCGGCCCGCGTCCACCCAACGCGGAGGCCGATGGCTGGGGCAGCTTCGCAAACGGGTTGACCCCGGCCAGGAGAAGGATGCCGAGGCCGATGAGGAGCGCGTCGGCAATCGGCAGCACGATCCGGTTGAAGTCGCCGAGGGGCACGGCGACCGTGGCGATCAGCGCACCGATCGCGAGCATCCCGGTCACGACCCCGGCCCAGACGATCAGGGCCGCAATCGCCGGCGGCAGCGCTGGACTGGGCGGTGGCCCGCCGGCAGGAACCGTGGCCGCCTGGGGCCCGCCCGTCGTGACGTAGGCGAGGAACGCCGGGTACAGCGGCAGGATGCAGGGAGTGATCGTCGCACCGATGCCGGCAAGCAGCGCCCCGACGTAAACCTCCATCGCGTGCGGCGCTCAGCCGGCGCCGAGCTCGGCGACCAGCTCCTCGGCGCTGCGCACGCGGCCGAACTCGAGCGCGCGGACCTGCCCATCGGCGACCACGAAGGTCGGCGTCGAAGGCGGATTCGTCACGCCGAAGCCATAGCGATCCGTGAGCAGCTTGACGAGCTCCGCATCGGCCTTGACGAAGCGCCAATCGAAGCCCTGGCGATCGGCGTAGTCCGCGAGGTCGGCCGGCTCTTCGTTGGGATCGACGTCGATCCCGACCGAGTGGAACTCCGCCAGCTCGTGGGCCTGGACCACTTCCCGCTGCTGACTGAGACAGGTCGTGCACCAGATGGCCATCGTCTCGAGGATGACTGGCCGGTCGGCGGATAGCTCGGCCAGGGTGAACGTCTCGCCGCTGCGGACGTCGGTGAGCTCGTAGGCAAGCAGCGGCCCGGCGTCGGGCGCATCGGGCGGCGTGCCGGCCGAGGGTGAGCAGGCGGCGAGGATGAGTGCCAGCACGAGGCCGGCCGCGGCAAATCGAGGCATGGACCGAGCATCGCGCCCGGCCGGGTCACGCGCTGTAAGGGCGATCACGCATGCTCGTGTTCGTCTTCGTGCTCGTGGCCCTGGCGGGACGCGGCAATCTGTCCCGCGACGGAGCTGAAGGCTGCCTGCATCACTTCGGTGAGAGCGGGATGGATGTAGATGGACTGCGCGATGACATCGATCGGGAGACGGAATCTCATGAGGTTGACCGCCTCCTGGACCAGGACCGACGCCTGGTGGCCGATGACATGACAGCCGAGGATCTCGCCCGATGACGGATCGGCCAGCACCTTGACGAAGCCGTCGTGATCGTCGATCGATGAGCCGTAGGCGGTCCGAGCGAACGGATAGCGTGCGACCGCATACGGGCGGCCCTGCTCCTCGGCCTCGTTCTCGGTGAGCCCCACGCCGCCGACCTGCGGTGAGCCGAAGATCGCCCACGGCATGGCGTGGTAGTCGACATCCGCCGACTGATCGGGATTGAGGATGTTGTTCGCGACGTGGGCCGCCTCCAGGTTCGCGCTGTGCTTCAGGTGCCAGCGACCGACGATGTCGCCGAGAGCCCAGATGCCGGGCACGTTCGTCTCCAGCCGGCCATCGGTGCGCACGTAGCCGCGCTCGTCCGTCTCGACCCCGGTGGCCTCGACGGCGAGCCGGTCGGTATTCGGGACTCGGCCGGTGGCGATCAGCAACGCGTCGCACTCCACGGCCTGTGACTCGGCTCCGCCATCGCCGGCCGATCCGACCGCGAGATGAATCGCGTCGCCGTCTCGCGAGACCGAAGTCAGGGTCGACTCGAGGAGGAGCGTGAACCGGCGCCGATACGCCTCAGTCATGGCCTCGGCGATGTCGCGGTCCTCGTTCGATAGCATCGTCCGCCCGCGCGAGATGATCGTGACCTCGGTGCCTAGGCTCCGAAAGACATGACCAAGCTCGGCCGCGACGAATCCTCCGCCCAGGATGGCAAGGCGGCGTGGCAGCTGGCCGATGCGCATGATCGTGTCGGTGGTCTCGTACCCGACCTCGTCGAGACCCGGCACCTTGGGCGCAGTCGGACGCGTGCCCGCCGCGATCACGATGGTCTCCGCCCCGATCTCCTCCCCGTCCACCGAGAGGCGCTTGGGCCCAACGAAGGTCGCTTCACCCTGGAACACCGTGATGTTCTCGGCCGATCGATTGCCCCCGAGGATGTTCGCGCTGTCCTGGTCGATCTCGTGGAACGTGCGCTCGACGATGAATGGCCAGTCGATCCGATCGATCGAGGCGTGGAGGCCGAACTTCTCGGACTCGGCGATCGACTGCGCCACGTCGGCGACGTGAACGAGCATCTTCGAAGGGATGCAGCCGCGATTCAGGCACGTCCCGCCGAATGGGCCGGACTCCACGACCGCAACCTTCAGGTCTCGCTCGGCCGCGGCGGCCGACACCTCGAGCCCGGAACCGCTGCCGATGACGATGAGATCGAACTTCTTCACCACCGCAGGATACCGATGGATGTCCGCGACGATGTCAGCGCGCTCACGCCGCCAGCTCCTGTGAGTGCGCTTACAGGCGACTCACGTCATCAGTGCCACCATGGTCCGGCGCGCCACATGCACTGCGCTGGTGGCGCGTCGGCGCACAATCGGGCATCACACATCGGGAGACATGGATGGAACGCTTCGACATCGTGGTCATCGGCGGCGGCAGCGCTGGCGAGGCCGCCGTACACCTGGCGACGGGGCGCGGGGCCTCGGTCGCCGTCATCGACAAGGAGCTGTTCGGCGGATCCTGCCCGTTCTGGGCCTGCATGCCGTCGAAGGCGCTGCTCCATGCCGCGCGGGTGCATCACGACGGTGGCGACTACGACTGGTCGAAGGCGAGCGATTTCCGCGACTACATGATCAGCCGCGAGGGCACCGACTTCCCCGATGACAACGGCCACGTGAAGTCGCTGGAGGGAGCCGGCGCGACCGTCATCCGCGGCGAGGCTCGCTTCGACGGCCCCGGCCGCGTCACTGTCGTATCGGAGGGCGCGGCCGATCGCGAGCTCGAGGCAGGGGCAGTGATCGTCGCGGTCGGCACGCACCCGAAGGTCATCTCACTGCCGGGTCTGGATGCGATCGAGCCCTGGACGAATCGGCACGGCACGTCGACGCGGGAGCTCCCGCGCAGCCTCGTCATCCTGGGTGCCGGCCCCACCGGCGTCGAGCTCTCCCAGGTGTTCGCCCGCTACGGCGTACCCGTGACCATCATCCACCCGGCGGAGTACATCAACGACAAGGACCATCCGAAGAGCAGCGAGCTCGTGGCCGAGGCGCTGAAGAGCGAGGGTGTCACGCTGCGACTCGGGGTCCGCGCCGAGCGCGTCGATGCCGCAGCAGGCTCCGACGGCGCCCATGTCGTCACGCTGTCGGACGGATCAACCGTCGAGGGCCACGAGATCATGCTTGCCGTCGGTCGCGACGTGCCGCTCGACGCGCTCAACCTGGGTTCCATCGGTGTGACGCCGGAGAAGGGGCGCGTGACGCCCGACGAGAAGCTGCGGATCGCGGAGAACGTCTACCTCATCGGCGACGCGGGCGGTCCGGAGATGCACACGCACCTTGCCCACTACCAGGGCGAGCTCGCGGCGCAGCTGGCGCTCGGCGACGACGTCACCCCCGATCACACAGCGATCCCCCGCGCGATCTATACCGATCCCGAGGCGTCATCCGTCGGCCTGAAGCTCGACGAAGCGAAGGAGCTCGGGATCGACGCGGTCGAGTTCAGCGTGGACCTGGGAACGTCGGCCAGGGGGTACACCGCCGAAGCATCGGGCCACTGCACGATCGTCGTGGATCGGGCCGCCAAGGTACTGGTCGGCGTGTTCCTGGCAGGACCCGGCGTCAGCGAGACGATCCACGAAGCCGTCCTGGCGGTGAAGCTCCGGACGCCGCTGGCCGTCCTGGCGGACACGATCCACGCCTTTCCGACGGTGGCGCGCGTGATGGGCACGGCCTTCATGAACGCCCATCGCGAGCTCGAGGCCGGTTGAGGCGCCTACAGGTAGCGGTTGTGGGAGTAGCACCAGACGAAGCCGCCGCCTTTGGGATCGGCGTAGATGATCGGGTGACCGGTCTCGTTGGCGTGGATTCGGGCGTGCCCCGACTGGGAGTCGCAGCAGCCGACGTGACCGCACGTGCCGCAGAGTCGAATGTTGAAGCCGCTGCCGCATTCCTGGCACTCGTTGGCAAGGGCGGTCGGCGGGCTGTCCGGAAGGTGCTCGCACGTGTCCGTTGAGCCGAGGATCTGTTTCATGAGTTGCATGCGTCCAGCATCGTGCTGACCCCGCGTCACGGATGTGATCCCCGTTACGGCGAGGGCACGGTCGAGCGAGGATGCTTATCGAATGAACTGGCCGAACCGACGATCGATCACCGCGATGTTGGCAGGAGGGCTCCTGCTCGCCGCGTGCACCAGCAGCGTGACGCCGAGCGGAGGTGGGGCTTCCGTGCCGGAGAGTGAACCGGGCACAGACGCCACGTCGAACGCCACCGACGCACCCACCGACGCGCCGGGTCCGGGAGATCGGCTGAGCGTCAGCATGGCCGGCTGGGGGACCGACTTCAGCCGTCATGACGTCCCGCTCAACGAGTTCCTCAGCGGTGGCCCGGGCAAGGACGGCATTCCGGCCATCGACGATCCGCAGTTCGCCAAGGTTTCCGCCGTCGACTTCCTCGAGGACCAGGAGCCGGTGATCATGGTCGGCGTCGACGAGGAATGGCGCGCCTACCCCATCCAGATCCTCATGTGGCACGAGATCGTGAACGACACGATCGGCGAGACCTCGCTGGCGGTCACGTTCTGCCCTCTCTGCCACACGGCCATCGCGTTCGACCGCACGGTCGACGGCCGGCTGCTCGACTTCGGTGTGAGCGGCAATCTTCGCCACTCCGACCTGGTGATGTACGACCGGCAGACCGAGTCGTGGTGGCAGCAGGCGACCGGTCGCGGCATCGTCGGTGAGTACAGCGGCACGGCGCTGGCGTTTCTTCCCTCACAGCTGGTCAGCTGGGCCCAGTTCAAGGACCTGCATCCCGACGGCCAGGTACTCACCCGCGACACCGGGCACAGCCGAGACTACGGACGAAACCCCTATGGCGGCTACGACCGGGCCGATTCGACCCCGTTCCTCCTCCAGGACACGACCCTCCTTGATGGCAGGCTCAATCCGAAGGTCCGCATCGTGGGCATCGTGCTCGGTGAGGAGGAGGTCGCCTATCCGTTGCCCGACCTGGCCGAGGTGGGACTCGTCAACGATGAGGTCGGCGGTGAGCCGATCGTGATCCTGTGGGCGCCCGGCACCTCATCCGGGCTCGGTGAGGCCACGGTGGCCGGCGGCGACCTGGTCGGCTCGGCCGTCGTGTACTCGCGCACGGGACCCGACGGTGAAACCCTCGAATTCGAGCCCGCCGGCGACGCTCGCATGACGGACACGGCAACCGGCTCGACCTGGAACACGGGTGGCGTGGCCATCGATGGGCCGATGGCGGGCACGCGGCTTGACCCGGTGGTCAACGACCAGCCCTTCTGGTTCGCGTGGGTCATCTTCCGGCCCGACACCACCATCTGGCAGCCCTGACCAGCCCGTAGCATGGGGCCATGAGCCCCGATGCGCTGCTGCTGGCGGCGCTCTTCTTCGCCGCGGCGCTGCTGTACTCGAGCGTCGGCCACGCCGGCGCATCGGCATACCTGGCCGCGATGGCGCTGGTCGGCGTCCTGCCAGAGACGATGCGCCCCACGGCGCTGGTCCTCAACCTGTTCGTGGCGACGATCGTCATCGTCCGCTTTCATCGGGCAGGACACCTCCCGTGGCGCCAGCTGGTGCCCCTCGCGATGGGGTCCGTGCCGATGGCATTCCTGGGCGGGATGATTCACCTGCCCGGCGAGCTGTATCGGCCGCTCGTGGCGCTCGTGCTGCTGGCGGGCGCCGTGCGGCTGGCAACCTCGCCCTCCCCTGACGACGACACCACGCCATCCGGCGTTCCCATGGCGGCGGGCATTGCGAGCGGTGCTGGAATCGGCCTCCTCGCCGGCCTGAGCGGGACGGGCGGCGGCATCTTCCTGACCCCGCTTCTCGTCCTCACGGGCTGGACCGGGACGCGGGCCGCGGCCGGTCTGTCGGGAGCCTTCATCCTGGTGAACTCGGTGGCCGGGATCGCCGGGCTGCTGCGCGGTGGGGTGGCGCTCCCTCCGGAGATTCCGGTGTGGATCGCCGGGGTCGTTGGCGGCGGGCTCATCGGCTCTCGACTCGGATCGACCAGGTTCACGATCCTGAACCTGCGTCGGGCGCTGGCGTTGGTCCTGGTGCTGGCGGCTGCAAAGCTTGCCTTCTTCCCCTGACGTCGGGGGTAGGATGAAGGTGATGACGGCCACCCGAGAGCCATCGATCCACGGAAGTGACCTCGTGCGCCTGGTCGGCGCCGATGTCGAGGTGCCTCTCGTCACCGGCGGGACGAGGCGCTACGTCAACCTGGACTACGGGGCATCGGCCCCTGCTCTCCAGGTCGTCCATGACGCCGTCGAGGAGCTGTTGGGCTGGTACTCCAGCGTCCATCGCGGAGCGGGGTTCAAGTCACGCGCGTCGACGGCCGCCTACGAGGGAGCGCGCGAGTCGATCCATCGCTTCGTGAATGCGCGCGACGACGACGCGGTGATCATCACCCGCAACACGACCGACTCGATCAACCTCATGGCGGGCATCCTGCCGGAGGGGACGCACGTGGTCTGCTTCGCCGGCGAGCATCACGCCAACCTGCTGCCATGGAAGCGCATGGGCGTTCGCTACCTGCCGGTACCGGAATCGCCTGCCGAGATGCTCGAGATCCTGGCGGCCACCCTGCGCGACCTGCCGCACTGCGAGGATCCGCACCTCGTCGCGATCACGGGGGCGTCGAACGTCACGGGGGAGATCTGGCCGCTCGCCGAGATTGCAGGCGTTGCCCATGAGCACGGAGCTCGTCTCCTCGTGGATGCGGCCCAGCTCGCCCCACACGCGCCGATCGACATGGCCGGTGACGGCATCGATTACCTGGCCCTGTCCGGCCACAAGCTCTATGCGCCGTACGGCGCCGGTGCGCTCATCGGGGAACGCGACTGGCTCTCGGCGGGAGATCCGTTCCTCCGGGGCGGAGGAGCGGTGAAGCTGGTGACGACCGATGAGACCGTCTGGGCGGAGCTGCCGGACCGCCAGGAGGCCGGCTCGCCGAACGTCATCGGAGCGGTTGCACTGGGCGTCGCCTGCGACACTCTCGCCCAGGCGGGAATGGATCGCGTCCACGCGGAGGAAGCGGAGCTCCTTGCCTACGCGCTCGGCCGCCTCGGCGAGATCGATGGCTTCGAGCACTATCGGATCTGGGATGCCGATCATCCCCGCGTCGGACTCGCCACGTTCAACCTGCGTGGCGTCCCATACGACCTCCTGGCGGCCGTGCTGTCGGCCGAGCACGGGATCGGGATCCGTCATGGATGCTTCTGTGCCCACCCGCTCATGATGCGGCTCCTCCGCGTGAGTGACGCGGAGGCGAACCGGCTGCTCGACGAGACGCGAGCCGGTCATCACGAGCGACTGCCCGGCGCCGCCCGCATGAGCCTGGGCCTGGGCGCGAACCGATCGGATATCGACGCCTTCGTCGATGGGCTGCGTGCCATTTCCGACGACGGGCCGGCGTGGACGTACGCGGTGGCGGAGGGGACCGACGAGTACGAGCCCGATCCGGACCCGCGGCCCCTCCCCGCGTTGCGAATGCGGATGGTCGAACATCCCCACGGTCACGGCGAGTCGGCCTGACTTGATCGGCGGTCCGGACGTATGAAGCGTTCCGGCTACCGTATGAGATTCATGGGATTCACCACACGGATCGCCGCCCGCATCTCGCCGCGCATCGCCTTCTGGGCGCTCGCGGGCGTCGTCCTGCTCGCCAGCCACGATGCGATCTTCATGGCGCAGCTCGGGCCGGGCGAATCCCTGACCCACGCATTGCGCGGCGCCGGCCATGGATATTGGGCAGCGGCCAGCACGCTGATCGCCGTGGTCGGGGCCATCGCGGTCGGGCGCTGGATGCTCAACATCGTGCGGCTGGCACGGCGCGCCCGGGGGGCCCCGCGTGCCGGCCACGGGGCGCATCGCATCCGGTTCGTCGCGACCTGGTCACGGCTCTTCGTCGTCGTGACCATCGGGTTCGTGGTGCAGGAGAACCTCGAACACGCGATTGCCCACGGCCACATCCCGGCGCTCGGAGCGCTGATCGGACCGGAATATCCGCTCGCACTCCCGGTTCTGGCCGCCTTCACGGCGCTTTCGGCGCTCGTCGTCGCTTCCCTCGGCGCGGTCGAGCGCGACCTCATCACTATCATCGCGGCGGCACTGCGACGCAGCCGCCTCCGAGCCCCGCGGGCAGTACCACGTCCCGGGCGTCCCGTCGCTCCCCGTCGAGCGCCGGACATCTCCGACAACGTGGCGGGTCGGGCACCGCCGATGACGTTCGCCTTCAGGACCAGGTAAGCGAACGCAGGCGGGTCGCGCATGGCGACCCGCGAGGAGAATCTGAACATGTTTCGACGCCTTGGACGCGCAGCCGTCCTCGGGGCGATGTTGACGATGGTCGCCAGCATCGGCTCCACCCTGGCTCACGAGAGCCGGGAAATCGACGACATCACGATGATCGTCGGGTTCCTTGACGAACCGGTCTTCAACGGCCAGAAGAGCGGACTCGACCTCCGAGTCACGCATGACGGCGAGCCGGTGGAGGGACTCGAGGAGACGCTGGAGGCCGAAGTCACCTTCGGCGACCAGTCGCGCGACCTCGAGATCTCGCCACGATTCGGCGAGCCGGGTGCCTACCGGGCGGTCTTCTTCCCGACGGCCGCCGGCGCGTACACCTTCCACATCTTCGGCGAGATTGACGGTGAGCCGATCGACGAAAGGTTCACATCCGGTCCGGACACGTTCAGCGAGGTGCAGGACGCGACCGCCGGCCAGTTCCCGGTCGTCCTGCCTGCGGCTGGCGATACGGCTCGGGACGCCGAGGCCGGAGCCGCTGCGGCGGGGACGGCAACGCTGGCGCTCGTGGTCGGCGGCGCCGGGCTCCTGGCCGGCCTGATGGCCCTGGGGCTGGCCGTGGCGCGTCGCCGCGCCTGATGCCCGGGTGCCGGGCGCTGCGCCTCGCCGGCGCGGTTGCCGTACTCGCCCTTCTCGCCGCGCCGGCTCTGCCCGGCGCGGCGGGGACGCGGGTCCTTGCCCATGCGCAGCTGGTGACGAGCTCGCCGGGGGCAGGCGCGGTCCTGCCCGAGACGCCCGAAGAGATCCGGCTCGTTTTCAGCGAGCCGCTCGAGGAGCAGGTGACGTCGTTCGACCTCGCCGATCCTGACGGTGAGACCGTTCTCTCGCGTGTCGGAACCGTGGATCCGGAGGATCCGTTCGCGCTGGTGCTCGAGGCGCCCGAGCTCGGCGAGGGGATCTACACGCTCACCTGGCGCACGTTGTCGGCAGCCGACGGGCATACCGCCGAGGGGTTCCTGAGCTTCGGCGTCGGCGACGTGGGCGAGGTCAGTGCCGCCGGCGGTGACGACGTGGTCCACGAGGCTGCGGAGCCGTCGGCGGTCATCGGTCGCTGGCTGACCTATATCGGTCTGCTCCTGGCCATCGGCCTGAGCGTCTTCCATCGCGTGGTCGTCCGCTCCGGGCCCATGCCGCAGGTCCTCGTCCGCGGAATCGGAGGGGCGCTGGTCCTCTCGGGCCTTGCGACCCTGGTGGCGGCCACGGTGTCCGGCCTCGAAGCCGGCGGGGTCGCCGAGTACCTGACCGGAAGTCGCAACGGTGTCCTCCAGCTCGCGCGCGCCTCGGTCGCCGCGCTCGGTGGTGTCGCGCTCCTCGTCGTCGTGCCCGGACGCATCGCGGGTCTCGCGGCGGGTGCCACCGGCCTGGCCGGCGTGGTGCTCCTCGTGCTGGCGGGCCATGCGTCCGGCATTCCCGGCCCGGCCGCGGTCCTGAGCCAGCTGGTGCATGTCTCCGGCGCGGCCGTCTGGATCGGCGGAATCGTCGGGCTCGTGATCCTGGCCCGCTGGCCGCGGATGCTCAGCGAGGGGCCGGTCCCGACCATGCGCACCAGCGTTCCGCGCTTCTCCGCTCTGGCACTGGTCTCCATCGGCCTCGTTGTCCTGACCGGAATCCACAGCGCAATCGTGCAGACCGGGGTGGTGCTCGACCTCGACACCGAATACGGCCGCACCCTCCTCATGAAGGGCGGCTTCGCCGGGGGTGCCCTGGCGCTCGGCGGACTGAACTACCTCGACGGCGGCCGCATGATGATGTGGCTGGACGGCCTGCGCAACCGCGTCACGATCGAGCTGATGCTGGCGACGACGGTGCTGGTCATGACCGCGGCCCTCGCAAGCACGCCGCCGGTCGACGAGCCGCTGGGTGTCGGGATCGCGCCGATCCCGGACGCCTTCGGAACGATCGCGCCCGGCATGAGCATGAGCCTCGTTCCCGGACGCCCGGGGCTCAACCGGATCGTGGTCAGCACCACCGATGCGCTTGCCGCTTCATCGCTGGAGCTCGGTCTCGATCGACTCGACACCGGTTCCAGCACTCGGGTCCCACTCACCACCGCCGATGCCGGCGGGTCACATGGCGGGACGCACGGCGCGACGCAGGCCTCGACGACAGGAACCATCGAGTGGATCGCCGATGCGGTCGTCCTGCCCGGATCGAGCTCCTGGGACACGAGCGTCCGGATCCTGTCCGCGCAATCCGGCGTGGAGATGGCCCGGCAGCGCTTCGCATTCACGTTGTCCGAGTCCGGGATCGACGACGGCCGAGCCCAGCCGCCGCTCGATATCGTCACGGTCATCGCGGCCGCGCTGCTGCTGTTCGGAGCCGTGGGGGTGGGCCTCGGCCTGGGTGGCGCGCGCCTGCCGCGCTGCGAGCTGGCCGCGTCGCGGATCGCGCTGGTCGTTGGAGGCGCGGTTGCCGTCATCCTGGGTGCGACCATCGGCCTCGGGCGATTCGTGGGATGACGCGATTGGCAGGATCGGCCGGCGCTGCCACCATGGACGGCACATGCCCGAACCGTTGACCGTCCTCGACACCCTCGGCCGCCCGATGCGCGATCTGCGGATCAGCGTCACCGACCGCTGCAACTTCCGCTGCGTCTATTGCATGCCGAAGGAAGTGTTCGGGCGCGATCACGCGTTCCTGCCGAGGGCCGAGATCCTGGACTTCGAGGAGATCGAACGCGTCGTGCGCGCCGCGGTGGCACTCGGCGTCCGAAAGGTGCGGCTGACCGGTGGGGAGCCACTGGTGCGCCGGAACCTCGAGACGCTGGTCGGAATGCTCTCGGCGATCGACGGCATCGACGACCTGACGTTGACGACCAACGCGTCCCTGCTGGCAAAACGCGCGCAAGCCCTGGCCGATGCCGGGCTGGACCGCGTCACGGTCAGCCTCGACGCCCTCGACGACGCCACCTTCCAGGCCATGAACGACGTGGGCTTCCCCGTGTCGCGGGTCCTCGAGGGGATCGCCGCGGCCGAATCGGCGGGCCTCGGCCCGATCAAGGTCAACGCCGTCATCCGGCGCGGCCTCAACCAGCACGCCATCGTGGACCTCGCGGAGCACTTCCGCGGGACGGACGCCACGGTGCGATTCATCGAGTACATGGACGTCGGTGCATCGAACGGCTGGCGGCTCGACGATGTCATTCCGGCCGCCGAGGTGGTGGCCGCCATCGGCGCCCGGTGGCCGCTCGAGCCCGTCTCGTCCGACTACCGCGGCGAGGTTGCCCAGCGCTACCGCTACCGGGACGGCGGCGGGGAGATCGGCGTCATCACCAGCGTGACGGAGCCCTTCTGCGGCGACTGCACTCGCGCGCGCCTCTCCGCCGATGGCCAGCTCTTCACCTGCCTCTTCGCCACCTCGGGGCACGACCTGCGCGCGATCATTCGATCCGGCGCCGACGATCGAGAGCTGGCGGAGGCGCTGCGACGCATCTGGACCGGTCGCGACGATCGCTACTCCGAGCTTCGGAGCCTCGAGACCGTCGACCTTCCGAAGGTCGAGATGAGCTTCATCGGCGGCTGACCGACCCTCATCCGTGGATCGGGCCGGGCCGATCGCGCAACGGGACGCCGGAGCCGCCGCGCAGGACGGAAAGGATCTCGGCCGTGATCGCCGTCGCGACCTCCTCGGCTCCATCGGCCCCGATGTCAAGGCCCGCCGGCGCATGCACGATCCTGCGCTCGGGGTCCGTCAGGACGCGTCCCAGCTCCTGGAGCATGCGGTCGGTGCGCTCGCGCGGTCCCAGCACGCCGAGGTAGCCGACGCCGCGGGCCAGGAACCCCTCGAGGAACGCGGTGTCGCGCAGGTAGTCGTGGCTCATGAGGACGACCGCCGTCCATTGATCGGCGTCGACCACTCCAGCCGCCGCTGCCGGCTCGGCGTCGATCAGCTCCGCGCCGCCGAAGGCTCCGGATCGCAGCAGGCTGCGGCGTGGATCGACCACGCTCACTCGCCAGCCCATCCGACTGCCGGCCGCGGCAAGGGGCGCGGCGTCCGGACCGGCCCCGCAGATGACGAGGTGCAGTGGCGGAAGGATCGGGTCGAGGACCGTCTCGCCGATGAGCACCGGCCGGCCGTGCGCCACTGCCGCCGATGCCCGCTCACCGAGCGCCACGGCCTCGCCTTCGGTCAGCCGGCGGCGATCGCCGCCGAGCTCGGTGAGGAGATAGCTCGGAGTCCCATCGCGCGCCGAACGCAGTGCTTCGAGCGTATCGGCGGCCATGATCGGGGGCTCCGCCAGGAGCTCGATCACGCCGCGGCATCCAAGGCCGCTGCCCCACAGCTCGTCACCCTCGGCCGAGTGGTCGACGGTGACGAGGATCGGCTCGCCGTCGCGGAGTGCGGCGCGCGCCAGGCGGGCCGCCTCGTCCTCGAGGCAACCACCCGAGATGAGCCCCACCGGGCGTCCCTCCGCCGGCACAAGGAGTCGGGCTCCCGGCCGCCGATACGACGAGCCGCGGACCGAGACCACCGTTGCGAGGGCGAAGGCCTCTCCCCCCTCGCGTGCGCTCGCGGCCGCGGCGAGGAGATCGTCAAGCTCGCTCACCCGGGCGCGCTCAACCGTGGGTTGAGTCGAGGAACGTGCGGAGCACGGCGTTGAATCGCATCGGCTCCTCCAGGTTGACCATGTGCGCGGTGGGGAACTCCTCCAGGCGGGCGCCCGGAACCGCGGCGGCCAGGTGACGCATCGACTCGGTGGTGCCCGGATCATCCAGCGTGCCGAGCACCACGAGCAGTGGCACCCGCAGCTCGGCCAGGCGGCCGGCAGCCGGCGGGTCGAGCGGTTGCGGCACTCCCTCCTGCTTCTCGGCAAGATACGTCGTGAGGACCCACTCATGCACCTGGCGTCGGATGTCGGGGACCCGATCCACCGGCTGTCCCGGCCCATCGGCCCAGTACGCCGTCTCCCACTCGGACAGGCCATGCCAATCCCTGGCCTCTTCCATGGCCTCGGGCGCTTCCCACGTCTCGGGGGCCGGCTCGGCGGGCGATTCGTAACCGCTCACTCCACCTGCCACCACGGTGAGCGAGCGTACCCGGTCGGGGTACTCGAGCGCGAAGTCCAGGGCGATCGCTCCGCCGCGCGAGAGCCCCACCACGTGCGCGCGGTCGACGCCCAGCTCGTCGAGGAGGGCAGCCACATCAGCGCGGTTGCTGAACGCGACCGCATCGGTCTCGGTCTCGCCGAATCCGCGCGTGTCGTGGCGGATGACGCGGTAGCCGCCCTGCAGCGCCTCGACCTGCGCATCCCACATGCTTCGGTTGGCCACGCCGGCGTGGATGAGCACCACGGGGTCACCGGTGCCGGTGGCGTCGTAGGCGATGCGAGCACCGTTCGTCTCGAGGAAGTTCGTCATGCGTCGATGCTAGCCGCTCGGCCGCCGATGACGACCGCGGTCAGAACAGGACGCCCGGGTTGAGGATGCCGGCCGGGTCCCAGGCTGCCTTGATGGCGCGCATGGCGGCGACGTGCATCCTCGCCGCGATCCCGCACCAGCCATCCCACCTTGGCGATGCCGATGCCATGCTCCGCGCTCACGCTGCCTCGCAGGCTCACCACGAACTCCAGGACGGCATCATCGGTCGCCGCATCGTCGACCTCAGGTCCCAGGATGTTCACGTGCAGATTTCCGTCGCCGACGTGTCCGTACACGATCGTGCGAGCCGAGGGGTCAACGGCCCGGACGACCTCGGGCGCCCGCGCAACCAGCTCGGCGTAGCGCGCCATCGGCACCGACACGTCCAGCTTGTGGGGCACGCCCTCCGCGTTGATGACCTCCGTGTGCCTCTCCCGAAGCTGCCAGAGCCGATGCCGTCCGGCCTCGTCGCTCGCGATCGCCGCGGGACCCTCAGCGCGCCCGAGTGACCCGATGGCGGAGAGGAGGCCCTCCGTCGGATCAACATCATCGGATGCGACTTCGACGAGCAGGTAGATCGGGGTGCGCGGCGTGAAGGGCGGCGCCACCGCGGCGTGGCGCATGACGAGATCCAGGCCGGCATCCGTGAACAGCTCCAGCGCAAGGACCGATGCCAGCGTCCGGCGCAGCACGGCGGCCGCGGCAACGGCGCTGCTCGGGTCGTCGAACCCGAGCACGCAGACTGCGCGCTGTCGCAGAGGTGGCACGAGACGCAGTCGGACCCGGGTGATCACCGCCAGGGTGCCCTCCGATCCTGCGAGCAGCGAACCGAGGTCGTAGCCGGTGTTGTCCTTGGGCATGCCCGGCATCCGCTCCAGGACCGTGCCGTCCGCGCGGACCGCCTCGAACCCCAGCATCTGCGCCCGCATCGGCCCATGGCGCACAACATTGACGCCGCCCGCATTGGTGGCAACCAGGCCGCCGATCGTCGCCGAATCTCGCGCTCCGAGGTCGATTCCCACGTCCCAGCCGGCAGCCCGGGCGGCGGTCTGCGCGTCGGCCAGGGTGACGCCCGACCCGGCGGTCATCTCACCGGCATCGGCATCAAGATCGGTGATCTGGTTGAGCCGACGCATGCTCATGACGACCTCGCCACCGCGCGGCACCGAGCCGCCGACCAGCCCGGTGTTGCCGCCCTGGGGCACCACCCCGACGCCGGCCCTGCCGCACGCGACCAGGATGCCCGCCACCTCGCTCACGGTGCCGGGCCTCACCACGGCGACGGCCTCGCCATGGAATCGGCGCGTCCAGTCGGTCTCGTACGAGGCTCGCAGCGACGGGTCGACGAGGCAGTGTCGTTCGCCGACGATGTCGCGCAGGGTTGTCAGCAGGACGTCGGGGCTCATGATCGAATCGTAGCGGGCCGGTGGCGTGCCACCTTGGGAGCTCGATATATCGAGGGAGGTTCACGGGAAAGCTGCCGCAGGTGTCAAACCCGCGATGTATCGATGGCCCCGCCGCACGAGCTGCCCGTGGCCGCGCCTCTCACGCTCCCACCCCCTCGATAGATCGCGGGAACCGCGCACCGTCAGCACCTCCCGTGCGAAATCCAGTCATCTATCGAGGCCGAAGGCGACCCGAGCCGAGCGCGCGCCACTAGGATGAGCGGGATGCCCAGCCCAAGTGAGCGCGTCGTGGTCGGGATCGACAACGGCGCGACGAAGAACAACGCCACCGTCCTCGACGCGTCGGGCCGATTCCTCGTCGACCGCATGTACGAGATTCCGAGCCGCGTGGCGAGGGGCCCGCATCGGCGATCGAGGCCATGGCCGAGACCATGGAACTCGTCCTGCGCGAGACCGGGCATCGGCCGCGACCGTGTCGCGGCCGTCGGGCTCGACACGCCCGGCCCCGCGAGCGCGGATGGCGTGATCAGCGTGAAGGGCGCCACGAACTTCGCGCAGCCGGCATGGTGGGGGTACGACGTGCGCGCCGGCGCTCGAGGAGCGCATCGGCCTGCCAGTCACCTACAACAATGACGGCAACGCGGCCGCCCTGTACGCGCATCACGTTCTGCTGGGCGCGGCCGCCTCGACCAGCTCGTCGGTGTCGGCCATCGTCGGCACCGGGCTCGGCGGCGGGGTCATCGAGGCGGGGCACGTCGTTCGGGGCGCGTCCGGGATGGCCGGCGAGCTCGGGCACGTGCGGATCGCAACGGACGGCATCCTGGCCGACGACCAGCCGATGCCGATCTGCGGCTGCGGCAACCCCGGCGACGTCGAGAGCATCGCCTCGCTGACCGGGATCGTTCGCAACCTGCTCCCCTACTGGCTGAGCCGGTATCCCGACCATCCCCTGGCGGTCATGCCGCCGGCCGATGCCGCCAAGGCGGTCCGCGGCTACGGCGTCGACGGCGACGAGATGGCGCTCGCCCTGTTCGACCAGCAGGCCGCCGCGCTCGGCCGGCTCTTCACGATCGCGGCCAACTACAGCGACCCGGCGGTCTACTTCGTGGGCGGCGGCGTGGTGGAGGCGGCGCCGCACTTCGGCGAGTGGTTTCTCGGCCGCGTCCGCGAACACACCCAGCTGCGGGAGGAGCAGGCGGCCATCGCGCAATTCGTGCTCGTGCCGGACCGCGACATGGCCGGCGCGCGCGGCTCGGCCCTCGCGGCGGCGGCGACCCTCGCGCTCTGACGCGCCGATGCTAGGCTGCGCGCCATGACAGCACAGGCAGCCGCCCGCCCCCGCGTCCTGGCCGATCTGCTCCCCGGCAACCTCGTCCGCGACCTGGCATTGATCGCGGGCGCGGCGGCGCTCACCGGCATCGCCGCGCAGATCGCCGTTCCGCTTCCCTTCACGCCCGTCCCGTTGAGCCTGCAGACGCTGACCGTCCTGTTGGCCGGTGCCGCGCTCGGGCCGATGCGGGGCGGCGCGGCGATGGGCCTGTACCTCGTGGCTGGCACGCTCGGCGTCCCGTGGTTCAGCGAGCAGCGCTCGGGGTGGGAGTTCGCGTCGTTCGGCTACATCGTCGGGTTCATCGTGGCGGCAGTCGTCGTCGGGGCGTTCGCGCGCCGCGGGGCCGACCGAACCTTTGTGGGGACTGCGGGCCTGATGGTCGCTGGGAACCTGCTGATCTACGCCCTGGGCGTCAGCTGGCTGGCCGTCTCGCTTGGCGTGGACCTGCCGGCCGCGATCGGCATGGGCGTGACGCCGTTCCTCATGGGCGACGCCCTGAAGATCATGATCGCCGCGGGCCTGCTTCCGGCGGCCTGGAGGCTGGCGGGCGACCGGCGTCGCGACTGAGGCCTAGGCCAACCCGAGCGTCGGCGCCAACTCGACCGGCCGCAGCAGATCGGGGCCGTCCGCAGCAACCCGATTGACCGCAGTGCTCACGGGCCACATGCGAAGGACATCGTCATCCGCGGGACGCAGCAGCGACGCGATGATCCCGAGGTCCGCATCCGGATCGAGCCAGGCGTCGAACGCGTCCCGTCCAAGGATCACCGGCATCCGGTTGTGGATCGGAGCGAGCAGCCGATTGGGTGCCGTGGTCAGCACGGCCGTGGTGGGCAGCTCGTCGTGAATCGGGCTGAAGATGGCGGCGAGCGCCAGCATCTCGTCCCCGGCGGCCGGCCCGATGGCATAGGGCTGGCGCGGTGACGTGCTGCGATCCCACTCGTAGAACGCGTCAGCGGGCACGATGCAGCGGCGACCTCGGAGCGAGCGACTGAACGCCGGCGAGTCCCACGCCGCCTCGGATCGGGCGTTGATCCATGACTTCGCGCCCGGCCCGCTGGCATCGGCCCAGAAGGGTCGAAATCCCCATCGCGCGGCGACCAGGCGACGCTCGTCATCGCGCTGGACGACCATCCGGATCGTCTCGGTCGGCGGGACGTTGTAGAGCCCATCGGGCAGGTCCTCGTCGGGATATGCGCCGAAATAGTCGCTGATCCGATGCGACGGCTCGCCCTGGCTGAATCGACCACACATGTCTAGGCCGATGGTAGCCGCCTCACGGTTCAGTAGCGGCGGCCGCGCTGGCGGGCGAGGTCGAACTGGGCGGTGTCGGCGATGGCCATGACCGCCATGGTGCCAGCCTGGACCGGGTCTGACACCACGAGGTCGGCCGCATCGGGCACCGACCCGGCCATGTTCAGTGCGATGACCGGCACGCCGTGCTCGCGCAGCTCGCGGACCGCCGCGGTGATCTGGCCGCCCATGATGGCCCCGGCGAGCACCAGGCATCGGGCCCGCGGCAGGTCCGCCACCGCGCGCACCGCCGCGGCGATCGCCTCCTCCCCCACCAGCGCGATGGTGTCGACGCTGATGCGCTCGCCGCGCAGGTTGTGGCGATCGGCCTCCGAGACGGCGCCGAGGGCCACCTGCGCGACCTGCGCGCCGCCGCCGATGACGATCACACGCTTGCCGAACACCCGGTCGAGGATCCGCGTCGGCTCGCGGGACTCGATCACGGCGACCTCGGCCAGTGCGGCCGACAGCCCGGCCTCGTCCAGCCCGATCACCTCGAGCTCGGCCTCGGCGACCGCGTCGACCACGCGGGGCGTCGAGAGCGTCCGAAGCCGTCCGCCCGCCGCGGCAATCGCGGTCACGATCTCGACCAGTGCCCCGGGCTCATCGGCGAATCGGAGGCGAATCGCGCTGGAAATGGGCTCTGCGCTCGTCATCTAGCGTGCCGGCACGCCGGCAGCCCGCCGCAGGAATCCCGCCACCAGCGCCTCCCCGTCATCGGTCAGAATCGATTCGGGGTGGAACTGGAATCCCTCCACCGGGTGGACGCGATGGCGCATTCCCATGATCACGCCGTCATCGGACCAGGCGGTGACCTCGAGCTCGCCCGGCAGCCCGTCGCGCGCCACCGCCAGCGAGTGGTAGCGGGCCGCGTCGAATGGAGAGGCGAGACCCTCGAACGACGCTGATCCGGCGTGATGCACCGGCCAGGCCTTGCCGTGGACCGGCGGGACGCGAATCGACGGTCGCGCCGTACGCGACGCCGATGGCCTGGTGCCCCAGGCACACGCCGAGCGTCGGGATTGTCGGCCCGAGCCGCTGCACGAGCTCCACGCTGATCCCCGCCCGCTCCGGCAATGACGGCCCCGGCGAGATGACGACGGCGTCGGGCGCCATCTCGTCCACCTCGGCCACGGTGACCTGGTCGTTGCGCGCGACGCTGACATCGGCGCCGATGCGGGCCAGCAGCTGGACGAGGTTGTAGGTGAAGGAGTCGTAGTTATCGAGCAGGAAGACCTTCACGATGGACCGCCGATGGCCGCCAGCATCGAGGCCGCCTTGGCCGCCACCTCGGCCGCCTCCCGATCCGGAACCGAGTCCGCCACGATCCCGGCCCCGGCATGGACCGTCGCCACCCCGTCGCGGATCAGGGCGCTGCGAATGGTGATCGCACATTCAACGTCGGTGGGCGAGAAGTAGCCGACCGCGCCGCCGTACGGGCCGCGCCGCTCCCCTTCGAGCTCGGCGATGGCCTCCATGGCGCGCACTTTCGGGGCACCGCTCACGGTGCCGGCGGGGAAGACGGAACGGACGGCATCGAATGCGTCGAGGCGGTCCGCCAATCGGCCGCGAACCTCCGACACGAGGTGCATGACGTGGGCGTAGCGCTCGACGTCGCGAAGGATGGTGACCTCGACGCTCCCGGCGGCCGCCACCCGGCCGACATCGTTACGGGCCAGGTCCACGAGCATGGCGTGCTCCGCCAGCTCCTTCGGATCCACTCGCAGCTCGGCCTCGAGCGCGGCGTCGACGGCCGGATCGTCGTCGCGACGTCGGGTGCCGGCAATGGGCCGAGTGACCACATCACCGTCGCGCACCCGGACCAGCAGCTCGGGCGAGGCTCCGACAACCGCGGCGCCCGGCGACACCACCGCAAGGTCGAGGTAGTACAGGTACGGCGACGGGTTGACGCGTCGCAGCGATCGGTAGATGTCGAGCGCGGTGCGATCCGTGGGCACCGAGAAGCGTCGTGCCAGGACGGTCTGCAGCATCTCGCCGGCGTGGATCTCGTCAACCAGCCGCGCCACCCCGCGCTCGTAGGCGGCCCGTGCCGCCGGGTCCGTCTCGACCGGCACGACGGCCGCAGCGAATGGCGCGGGCACCTCGCCCTGGGCCGGCGTTGCCAGCGCGCGCACGACATCGGCCAGGCGCTCATCGGCCCCGGGCCCGTCCAGGGTTGCGACGCGGGCCACCTGGGCAAGGTGATCGAAGACGATGACCGACGACGGCACGTGGAACACCGCGTCCGGCATGGCGAGCGGGTCGCTCGAGGGCGACGGCAGCCGCTCCCAGTGGGAGGTGGCCTCGTAGGCGAGGTAGCCGACCCCCGAGGCGAGTGGGAAGGCCGGGTCGCCGACCGAGGGGGTGACGTCCGGGAGCTCGGCGCGCAGGACCTCGAGCGGATCTCCATCGCCCGGCTGGACCACCAGGGTCCGGCCATGGACGCCGGCGATCGAGTAGCGCCCGTAGCGCGCGCCGCCCTCCACGCTCTCGAGGAGGAACGCGCAGCGCGACCCGAGACGCAGCGCGGCGGCGACGGGAGTCAGCGTGTCCGCGGCCAGCTCGATGCTGGTGACGCGTGCCGGGGTTGCGATGGTCATCGGGTTCCTGCTGTGGCGTACGACAAAGCCTCCATCCGGATCAGGGACGGAGGCTCTATTCCGCGGTGCCACCCTTGGTTCGGACCCGGTCGGGTCCGCGCTCGTTCGAGGCCGATGGTAACGGTGGCCGGTCCCGTCGCTGCCTACCGGGCGTCGTGCCCATTCGGAGCGAGGCTCGCGGGTCCATTCACCGATGCCGTGTCACGCCGGCTTCCACCATCCCGGCTCGCTCTTCTGACCGTGCAACCGGCTACTCGTCCCGGTCGTTGCCGTCTGAAGTTGGAGCCGCATGCTAGGTGTGTCGCGCTCCATGCGTCAAGGCGAGGTATCGCCAGCACGCCGGTTGACCCGATCCGTCACCATGGCGCGGCAATGACCGATGGATCCCGCACCGCAATCGTCACCGGCGCCGCCGCCGGCATCGGCCGCGCAACGGCCGAGCTCCTTGCTGCCGATGGCTGGCGGGTCGTGGGCATCGATCGGGAGACCGCTGACCTCAAAGCGTTCACGCTTCTCACCGGCGATGCCGCCGATGCGTCCGTGCTGTCTCGCGCACTTGAAGCGTGCGGGGGTTCGCTCGACGCGCTCGTCTGCTCGGCGGGGGTCCCGCCGTCCGGTCCGTGGGACAGCCGGGAGCACTGGAACGAGGTCCTGGCGGTGGACCTCACGGCTCCTTTCGAGGCGCTCAATGCGTGCATGCCGGCCCTTGTCTCGGCCCGGGGATCGGTGGTGCTGGTAGGGAGCATCGTGGGTGCGGTCGAGGGCTCGCTGCGCTCCCCAGCCTACGCCGCCGCCAAGGCCGGGCTCGAGGGGCTGGCCCGCTCGTTCGCCGTCATCAGCGCGCCGGACGGCGTTCGCGTCAATGTCGTGGCGCCGGGTGCCATCGCGACCGACTTCGACGAGCGTCTGCTCCCCGCCGACCACCGGACCGATGTGCCGCTCGGTCGGATGGGGACCGCCGATGAGGTCGCCGACGTCATCGGCTTCCTGGTGAGCCCGGCGGCGAGCTACGTCACCGGGGCGGTCTGGACCGTGGACGGCGGCCGGACGGCGCTATCCACCGCGGATGCTGATCGCCTCGGCCGCTGAGCGCTCTTCCGTGTGCGAGTGCTGTGCCACCGGATTGAAGGTCGAATGGGACTGCCGCTGGCGTTCGTCCCCCGTTGGGAGCAACGGCCACTCATTGGCCAAATTGGCCTCCGGGGTGGGACCGAAAGCCAAGCAAGACGGCCCTGCGTGGCCCCACCTCCCAGGCGCGAGGCAATTTCGGCCACTGCCTGGCCGTTACTCCCACCCCCGAACCAGCCCGCCGTCCCACCGCCGACCCGGGCACCCCGCCGACCGGTTGACACGCGGAACGCCGCGGCCTACAGTCCGCGGACCAATGAACGCAATGTGGTTTTATGGCTAGCGGGTACGAGGCAGGCGAGTAGATCTCGCCGGCAGAGGCACTCGTGCCCGCAGACGCAGGAAGCGCAAGCTCCTGCGTTTTTTGTTTCCCCGATGCGGGCCGGGGCACAACGGAACAACGGCGCAACAAGCGAGAGGCGGCAACCGAATGATCGTGGTGATGCGTCCGACGGCGACGCGAGAAGAGATCGACGGCGTGAAACGCACCGTCGAGGAGAACGGCCTCGAAGCCTTCCTCAGCGAGGGCGAGGAGCGGACCGTCATCGGAGTGGTGGGCGACGTCGAGCGGATCAGCCACCTCGGAACGCTGCCGGGCGTCGACCAGGTGATCCGGGTCAGCTCGCCATACAAGCTCGCGAGCATGCAGGAGCCCGGTGAGCGCACCAGGGTCCGCGCCAACGGCGTGGAGATCGGGCTGGGCCAGGAGCTGGTCGTCATGGCCGGCCCGTGCGCGGTGGAGTCCCGCGACCAGCTGCTCGAAACGGCCCGCTGCGTTGCCCGCGAGGGCGCGCGCGTCCTGCGCGGCGGCGCCTTCAAGCCGCGCAGCTCCCCGTACTCGTTCCAGGGGCTCGGTCTCCCCGCCCTCAAGCTGCTCGCCGAGGCGCGCGAGGCGACCGGTCTGCCGGTCATCAGCGAGGTCGTCGACTCGACCGACGTGCCGATCTTCGAGGAGCACGTGGACATCCTCCAGGTCGGCGCGCGCAACATGCACAACTTCGTGCTCCTGAAGGCCGTGGGCCAGAGCCGCCGCCCCGTGCTGCTCAAGCGTGGGCTCAGCGCGACCATCGAGGAGTGGCTGCTTGCCGCCGAGTACATCCTGTCGGCCGGCAACCCGAACGTGATCCTGTGCGAGCGCGGCATCCGGACGTTCGAGACGGCAACGCGCAACACGCTCGACCTGTCAGCCGTGCCCGTTCTGCGGAGCCTGACCCACCTGCCGATCATCGTCGACCCCAGCCACGGCACGGGCCATCGCGCGCTCGTTGGACCGATGGCACTGGCCGGCGCCGCAGTCGGCGCGGACGGGCTGATCATCGAGGTCCACCCGGACCCGGCCAATGCCCGATCGGACGGCGACCAGAGCCTCAACTTCGACGAGTTCGGCGGCCTGATGGACGAGCTTCGGCGCCTCCAGTTCGTTCGCGCCCCGGAGAGCCAGGCGGTGACCGCCGCCTCGACCGCGGCCGATGGAATCGACGACGTGCGCGATCGGATCGACGACCTCGACGCTCGGCTGGCCGAGATGGTCCAGGAGCGGGCGGCCCTGGCTCTCGAGGTCCAGCGACGCCGCGCGCCGGGGGCGCATGGCCACGACCCGCGGCGGGAACGGGCGCTTCTCGAGCGCGCCGCCGGTGGCACGTCCGGCCCGATGACGCCGGTGGAGCTCACGCTCGTGTTCGACGCGCTGCTCCGCGCATCGCGCTCGGTCCAGCGCCGCCACGCCCAGTCCGTGACCGAAGCGGAAGCGGCCACGGCCGGAAGCGCACGGTGACGCCGGCATCGATCACGCCGACGATACTTCCCGCGGCACGTCTTCGGGGAACCTTGACGCTGCCGCCCGACAAGTCGATAGCGCACCGCGCCTTCATCTTCGCGGCGCTCTCCGGCGGCCCGTCGACGGTGACGATGCGGACGCCCGGGCTCGACGTGCTGAGCACCATTGGCTGCCTGCGCGAGCTGGGTGTCGAGATCCAGCTCGCCGCGGAGGATCGCTGGGAGGTTCGCGGTAGGCCGATGCGCCATGCGGCGCTCGACTGCGGCAACTCCGGCACCACCATGCGCCTGCTGTCGGGCATGCTGGCCGGACTGCCGCTGCGGGCCACGCTCGACGGTGATGCATCGCTCCGCGCGCGGCCGATGGAGCGCGTCGCCGAGCTCCTCCGTCAGACGGGTGCGGAAGTGAGCACCACCGACGGCCATGCCCCGATCACGATCGTCGGACGTGCGTCACCGGGCGCCGTCACCCATCGGCTGTCGGTCGCGAGCGCCCAGCTGCTGGGCGCGTGTGTCCTGGCGGGGCTGAGCGCGGCGGGCGAGACCAGTATCGAGACGCCAGGGCCGACCCGCGACCACACCGAACGCATGCTGGCCTGGATGGGCGTCCCCATCCGACGAGCGGGCGCCATCACCGAGCTCACCGGCCCGGCGCGACCGCGCCCGTTCGAGCTCGAGGTGCCGGGTGATCCATCGGCCGCCTCCGCATGGCTGGTTGCGGCGGCGCTGCACCCCGATGCCGAGATCCACATGGAGCGCGTTGGGCTCAATCCGACCCGGCTCGCGCTCATCGGCCTGCTGCAGCGGATGGGCGTGCAGATCGAGACGCGGATCATCGACGTTGCTGGCCCGGAGCCGATCGGCGAGGTCGTGGTTCGCGGCGGGCGGCCGCTCGAAGCGGTGACCATCCATGGCGCGCAGGTGGCCGAGCTCATCGACGAGCTGCCCCTGGTGGCGATCGCCATGGCATCGGTCGCGGAGCCCTCGGAGCTGCGTGACGCCGACGAGCTGCGCGTGAAGGAGACCGATCGCATCGGCGCCGTGGTCGAGGGCCTGCGCGCCATCGGCGCCAACGTGGAGGAGCTGGACAATGGCTGGCGGGTGAGCCGTGGCACGCCGGCGGAGGCCGAGGTCCGAACCCACGGCGATCATCGGATCGCCATTGCGTTCGCCGTGGCGGCGGTCACCGGAATCGCGGCCGGGGTCACGCTCGACGACCCGGACTGCGCCGCCGTCTCGTACCCGACGTTCTGGGACGACCTGGCCACGGTGACGAGCTGATGCGCCGCCTGCGCCTGCTGACCAGTGGCGAGTCGCACGGCCCCGGGCTATCCGGCATTCTCGAGGGGCTGCCGGCCGGGATGCGGGTCAGCACGCGCGGTGTCGACCTTGACCTGCGGCGGCGCCAGCACGGCTACGGCAGCGGGAAGCGGATGCAGATCGAGCGGGATCGCGTGCAGTGGACCGCCGGCATCCGATACGGGCGGACGCTCGGCTCCCCGGTCGGGTTCAGCATCGAGAACCGCGACTGGGCCAACTGGCTGGACCGGATGTCGGTGGAGCCGATCCCGGCTGCCCGACGCCCGAAGGCGATCACCCGTGCCAGACCCGGGCACATCGACCTGGCCGGCGCCCTGAAGTACGACACCGACGACGTCCGAAACGTGCTCGAGCGGGCCTCCGCACGGTCGACCACCCCGCGGGTCGTGGCTGGCTCGCTGGCGCGCCAGTTGCTCCTCACCTGCGGCGTGCGCATCTGGAGCTTCGTGGACCAGCTCGGGCCGATCCGGGCCTTTCCCGACGCCGATGACGTCCTGGCCGCCATTCCCGACGGCTGGGCCGATCGCGACCTGGCCGATCCCTCCCCGCTCCGCTGCCCGGACCCGGAAGCGGAGCGCGCCATGCTGGCCGAGGTGGACGCGGCAAAGGAGGCCGGCGACTCGATCGGCGGCTCGTTCGTGGTCGTGGTCGAAGGCACCCCGATCGGCCTGGGCTCGTCGTCCGAGTGGGACACGCGTCTCGACGGCCTGCTGGCCGGCGCCACGATGGCGATCCCGGGAGTGAAGGGCGTGGAGATCGGGCTCGGATTCGGCACGGTCGATCGTCGTGGGAGCACCGTCCATGACGTGGTCGACGCTGCGGGCTCCGGCTGGGATCGCCGGACGAACCGCGCCGGGGGCATCGAGGGCGGCATCAGCAATGGCGAGCCGATCGTGGTCCGTGTCGCCCAGAAGCCGGTCTCCACGCTCCGGACCCCGCTCCCCTCACTCGACATGACGACCGGCCAGAGCGGCCGCGCGCACATCGAGCGCAGTGACGTCACCGTCCTGCCGCGCGCGGCGATCGTGGGCGAGGCGATGGTGGCCCTGGTCCTGGCCGACGAGCTGCTCTACTCCTTCGGTGGTGACACGATCGGCGATCTGCGGGCCGCCGTGTCCCGCCGCCGTCGCCGCACGCGCGGCCCGGGCTCCACGGCGTGACGGCGCTGGCGGTCCTGCTCGGCCAGGGCATCGGCTACTCCGCGTCGCCCGCGATGCACAACGCCGCGTTCGACGCGATCGGGGCCGATGCCCGCTACGAGCTGCGCGACGTCGAGCCGCACGAGCTCGCCGATGAGGTGGCCGCGCTGCGGGCCGGCGACCGCATCGGCGCCAACGTCACGAAGCCATACAAGATGGCGGTCTGCGCGCTGGTCGACGAGCTCGGTCCCGAGGTGAAGCGCCTGGGGGCGGCGAACACGATCGTCCGCTATGACGACCGGCTGGTGGCCCACAACACCGACCTCGCCGCCCTGCGCGGTGAGCTGCCGCCGGGAATTCGCCGAGCCGTGATCCTGGGTGCTGGTGGCGCCTCTCGCGCCGCCGCCGATGCGCTTCGCGCCGAGGGCTGCCACGAGATCCTGGTCCTCGACCGCTCGCGCTGGGCGAGCCTGCCCGGGGCGCTGGTGACCGCGGATCTGCTGATCAACGCGACGCCGATCGGCACCGATGCCGACGAGACCCCTGTGCCGGCTGCGCTCCTGCGACGCGAGATGGCCGTGCTCGACCTCGTGTATCGGCCGAGTCCGTCACGCCTGGTGCGAGACGCCCGCGAGATCGGTGCCCGAGCCCGGGGCGGCGCGGGCATGCTGCTGCGTCAGGCAGCGCTCAGCTTCTCGATCTGGGCCGAGCGCGAAGCGCCCATCGATGCCATGCGAGCCGCACTGCGGACGGAGCTGGGTCCCGGGGCCGATGTCTGAGCCGGACCGCTCGGGCATCGTCCTGGTCGGCATGCCGGGCAGCGGAAAGTCGACCGTCGGCCAGCTCGTGGCGCAGCGGCTGGGCGTCCCCCATCTCGACACCGATGAGCTCGCCGAGCGACGGATCGGCATGCCCGTGCCCGCGTACATCGAACGGCACGGCGAGGCCGCGTTCCGCGTCGAGGAGTCCGAGGCTGTGCGCGAGGCATGCGCCACGCCGGGCGCCATCATCTCGACCGGCGGTGGCGCCGCGCTGGACCCCCTCAACCGATGGGCGCTGTGGCAGCACGGCACGGTGGCATGGCTCGACCTGGACCCCGAACGGCTGAACGAGCGCCTGCGATCCGACGGCGTTGCACGCCCCACCCTCCAGCCGTACTCGACCGAACGGACGTCAGCGGTCCTGGCCAGTCGATCGGCCGTCTATCGGGCCGCCGACCTCCGCATCGAGGCGGGCGGAACGCCTGATTCGCTGGCGACCGAGGTCATGAACGGTATGCGGGTCACGTCGGCCCGCCGCCTGCTCGACGCCGAAGTCCCGCGTCATCACCCGATGGGTGCGCCAATGGCCCGCGTGGTCATGGGCGTGGAGCTCGACGATGTCCCGGACGGCGTGGTCGTCCTGGATCGGCGGCTGCTGGACCTGCTCCCGGGCCTCGTCAGGCAGCTCGGAACGCGAACCATGCTCCCGATCCGGGGTGGGGAGCGTGCGAAACGCATCGGTTCCCTGGAGCGCATCCTCGAGTGGCTGGTGAAGCATCGCGTGGAGCGCTCGAGTGCCCCTCCTGGCGGTCGGCGGCGGAACCATCGGCGACCTCGCCGGGACCGCGGCCGCGCTGTATGCCCGCGGCATCCCGCTCATCCAGGTGCCGACCACGTGGCTGGCGCAGGCCGACAGCGCCATCGGCGGCAAGGTGGCGGTCGACCTTGGCGATGCGAAGAACGCGGTCGGCGCGTTCTGGCCGCCGGTCGCGGTGATCTCGGACGTGGCGACGTTGCGCTCGCTGCCGATCGGCCAGCGCCGGGACGGCATGGCGGAATCGGTGAAGTCGTCGCTCATCGGCGATCCGGCGCTGTGGCGGCTCATCGAGGACCGGGGGGCGGCGGCCCTTCGTACCGACGAGCCGGCTCGCTTCGCGATCATCGAGCGCAGCGCGCGCCTGAAGCTCGGCGTGTGCGACCGCGACCCGTACGAGGATGGCGAGCGTCGCACGCTGAACCTGGGCCACACCATCGGCCACGGCGTCGAGATCGAGTCCGGCTATGGGCTCTCGCACGGCGCCGCCGTCGCCCTCGGGCTGCGGGCGGTGGCTGCCATCGCCGCCGGCCGTGGCGGGGATCCGCAGCTCGCGGATCGCCTTGACTCGCTGCTCGACGGGCTGGGCTTCGCACTGCGCCGGACGTTCGACCCGGCGGCCGTCCGCGCGGCCATGCTCGGCGACAAGAAGCGCCACGCCGGCCGCCAGCGCTGGATCCTGCCGATGGAGATCGGCCGGGTGAGCGAGGTGGACGACGTCACCGACGCCGAGATCGACGCTCGGGCTGCGGACGATCGCCGCATGACCACGGTGGCCTACCAGGGCGAGCCGGGAGCCTTCGGCGAGGAGGCGGTCGTCGGCTGGTTCGGTGATGACGCCACGCCGATGCCGATGCCGACCTTCTCGGCGGTGTGCGGCGCCGTCGAGGATGGAACGACCGATGCCGGCGTCCTGCCACTCGAGAACTCGCTGGCCGGCACCGTCGGCGACGCGCTCGATGCGCTCGCCGATGGAGAGCTGCGCGTGGTCGGTGAGCTGCTGCTGCCGATCCGTCATCAGCTGCTCGTCCTGCCGGGCGTCGAGATCGGGGCGATCCGGAGGGTGAGCAGCCACTGGCAGGCACTCTCGCAATGCGAGCGCTTCCTCTCCGACCGTGGTTGGGATGTCGTCCCGGCGGCCGACACCGCGGGAGCGGCCCGGGAGCTGGCGGCGAGCGGCGAGCGCGGCTCCGGCGGCCATCGCATCGGCCCGCGCTGCCGAGCGCTACGGGCTCGAGATCGCGGCGACGGACATCCAGGATGCCGCCCACAACATGACGCGCTTCGCCGTTCTTCGGCGCGATGACGGCGGCCAGATCGAAGCCGCGGGCTCCCTCGCACCGGCGGAGGACGCCGCGCGGGAGACGCTCATCACCTTCGAGACGGGCCACACGCCTGGCGACCTGTACCGCGCGCTGGGCTCGCTCGCCGACGCGGGGATCAACCTCAGCCGCATCGAGTCTCGGCCGTCGGGCAGCGGGCCGTGGCGGTATCGATTCCTGGTCCAGGTCTCCGGCGACGCCGCGTCGGATCCACTCGCATCGGCCCTGCCGGGGCTGCGTCAGCACACCAGCTCGATGCGGGTGCTGGGCTCGTTCGGCGTGGCCGGAGGAGAATGAGCCGATGAAGATCCTGGTCCTCAACGGCCCGAACCTCGGCACGCTCGGGCGCCGCGAGCCGGAGATCTACGGTACGACCACCCTCGAGGAGATCGTGGAGTCGGCGCGCGCCCATGCGCTGGAGCGCGGCTCCCTGCTCGATGCGTTCCAATCGAACCACGAGGGCGCGCTCATCGATCGGCTCGAGCAGCTCGACTACGACGCCGTCATCTGCAACTTCGGCGCGCTGTCGCATACCTCGTATGCGCTCCACGACGCCCTGCGCGGATCGGGTCGCCCGGCCGTCGAGGTCCACATCAGCGACATCACCGCCCGTGAGCCCTGGCGCCGGGTCTCGGTGACGGCCCCCGCCACCGCGCACCAGGTCATCGGCCGCGGCTGGCGCGGCTACCTCGAAGCCATCGACTGGCTCATCGCTTCGACCTGAGTCATCAGCCCGCGCCGATGCTTACGCTCAGTTAGTGGTGCGTTCCACCATTGTTAGGGTCGGTAGAGCAGAAGGAACGGAAAACCTAGCGCGACAATTGCCGCAGCCACTATTCCAAGTAGCAGTGCGGTGCGGTCAATCCAGCGTGCTGCGCCGGTTGTCGATGGCTGCCCGCCGCGGACGGCCTCTTCCGCTCGTAGCCAATCCGGCTTGAGGAAGTCGGGCGGGCGTCGTGCCCACAAAATGACCAGGAGGAACACGGGCCCCAGCGAAAGAATGAATGGGAGGGCCACAAACGCTCCAGTCAGCGTATCCGTGGTTCCTGCCAGCCCAATAACAGCCGCGGCGAGGGCGGCGACCCCAGTCGGCGCAAACCCGAAGACTGCATTCCGGATGTACCAGGGGATCGTGGGGTCCCAATACGCGAAGGCGAGTCGGCGTGCCCGCCCTCTCTTGAAGGCAATCGCCATCGCTATCGACAACACGCCGATCGATCCAGCCATTGCCGCGTTAACGATGGCGTTCATGGAGCAATACTAGGGCCGCTGAGCCGGGATCTCGGATCGTGGTGGGTGGAGGGAGGCGCAGACTGTCTACGGATGCATTTGACGGCATCGCCGCCCGCGAGGCGTGGCGCCGGGTCTCCGCCACGGCACCGGCCACCGCGCACCAGGTCATCGGTCGGGGTTGGCGCGGCTACCTCGAAGCCATCGACTGGCTGCTCGAGTCCACCTGAGTGCCCGGCCGCCCGGCACATCCGGACGGTTGAGCATGGCCGGTGGGCTAGGCGTCAACTCCAGCCGCCTCTGGACATCCTCGAGCGATATCAGAACGATGTCATCGGGCCGATTGCTGCGCACCAAGACTGCTTCTCGATACGCCGACACCTCGAATGGCCGGAATCCGAGCGCCTCGCAGTACTTGGACAACATGTCGGTCGTGAGGCGGTCCCTGATACGTCGCGCCCGGTAGGCATCAAGGTCTTCGAACGGCTGGGGCTGTCCGGCCTCGAAGAATCGCCACCTGCCGTCGTCTTCGGCAACCTGGATGGCTCTGACGTGATTCAGCCATTCGGTGGGCTGGGGGCCGTAGATCTCGAACCTAATCGAACCGCCCCGCCCCTTGCTGCCGGCAATCGACGTGATGGATGCAGCGTCACACTGGTTCGTTTGTGCCAGGAAGCCCATCGCGGTCACCGCGTCTGTGCCGGAGACCAGGCAGTCGAAGTAGGCGGTCCAGCCGCCATCCACCGCAACAAGCAGTTCGCGCGACCGGTTGCCGAGCTCGAGCGGATCGAGCTGGCGCAGCGCATCCTCGAGTGAGTGGTCGAGCGGCTCGATCGAGACGGGCGGCGCAAGTGAGCGTCTCCAGGCGGCCAACGCCTCGGCCGCGTCCTCCACCGGCATCTTCAGAAAGCCTATCGACGATGTGATCGGCGCATAGCGGTCGTCGAGGAGGGTGGTTACCACGCTTGCGGGACTACGTACCAATGCGCACCCCATACGGGCAATAGCCTTGAGTCGCTCGACGCGGTGTCGCCGCGGCCCCGAGCTCGGCCAACGGTGCGTGCGCGTAGCAGGCGTTCGAGTAGATCATGACCCATTCCTGTGCCCGATGGGCGTGCGCGGCGATCCACTACTCGCAGTAGTGGTGCAGCCTCTGCGGCCGCGTGCGAACCCGGGGGCACCCGGCCCGTTCTCACGGGGGTGTTCCCCAAGTCACACGACTTCCTTTAGGGAGAGTCCTGACAATCCGGTATCGGTGACGAGATGTACGAATGCCTCCGAGACAAAGGTTGGGCCGGAAGGCAATTCAGCAAGCCGAAAGATCTCAGCGCCGTCGATCTTGCTCGCTACAAACACCGGCTCCTTGATTTCGAGGAGGCGGCCCGAATGAAACCGCTCGACCGTCGACGCTCCGATGTCGATAGCCTCCGAGAGCACTCGAACGCCGAGGGCCAGAAACTCCCCAGATCCGGAGGGACCCACGAGGGGAAGCGGCTCGGCGTCACCGGCTATCAGATTCCGCAACGCCTCCCACGCGCTTGGCCGGCAGGCGGGAACGTTTGAGGTAAGCCACGGAAGATCTGCGCGACGGAGCAACTCCCCCTGACTGGTAACGCCCACTGACCGGACTGCCATGGGTCGCCACGCTGATGCGGGTGGAGGCCACGCCAGTGCCCGCAGGACTTGATAGTCGCTGTCGGTGGCTGGAACGATCCACTCGTACCCCTCCGCCGGAAGGTATCGATATACACGGCCCACCTGCTAACGGCCCAACGGCTCGTTGGCGGGCGCGGGCCCCGTCAACTCAATCCCTGCCTTCTTCCCCATCGTCGCCAGGCGATCCCCAACGATCCTGATCTGGAGGGACATCCCGAACGTCGAGCTCATCGACTCGTCGGTCAGGACCTCGGCGATCGGGCCAGCCGCGAGCACGCGGGCGTCATGCATGAGCAGCGCGTGCGTGAAGCCCGGCGGGATGTCCTCGACGCGGTGCAGCACCACCACGACGGCGCCTATCGAGCCCGATGCGACACGCGACAGGGTCGCCACCAGCGCCTCGCGGCCGCCGATGTCGAGCGAGGCCATCGGCTCGTCCAGGAGCAGCAGCGCCGGATCGGTGACGAGGGCACGCGCCAGCTGGACGCGCAGCTGCTCTCCGGACGAGAAGGTCTCGATCGGTGCGTCGCGCGCATCGGCCATGCCGGCGTCGGCCAGGGCGCGAGTCGTGAGGTCGCGGTCGATGCGACCCGGGTCGACGTACCACGGCAGCACCGCGCCGGCCTGCGCCGCGTCGACGATCTGGCGCGGCGTGAGCTCGGGCGGAACCATGGTCGCCAGCGACGGGCTCAGGTAGCCGATCCTGGGCCGCAGTTCGCCACGTCCGTGCGCGCCGTGCGGCGGCCCAGGACCTCAACCGTTCCCGACGACGGCCTGAGGTAGGTGCTGAGGATCCTGACCAGCGTCGTCTTTCCCGCGCCGTTCGGACCGAGGACGACCCAGCGCTCGCCATCCCCGATGGTCCAGCTGACGTGCGACACGATCTCGCGGCGCTGCCGCCGAACGGTGACGTCGTGCAGCTCGACGACGGCCGCATCTCTATCCGGATGGATCGGTTGGGCCTCAGGCGAGGGTCGAGACGCGCGCTGGATGCGCGGCTCGTACGCCTCGAGCGCCGGCTCCTGGGCCAGCAGGTACCCGAGCTCGTCGGTCCCGTCCAGGATCATGCGGCGCGCGAACGAGTCCACCGTGAAGCCGATGCCCCCGCCATCCGGCAGCCGCACCTCCTGCGCCTCGAGGTCGACCGTGACCTCGGCATCCGGATCGTCCCGCACGATGGCCACGATGTGCTCGAGCTCCTCCGGGGAGACGGCGATCGGCAGGAGCCCGTTCTTCAGGGCGTTGTTGCGGAAGATGTCGGCGAAGCTGCTGCTGATGACCGCGCGGATGCCCCACGCGCCGAGGGCCCACGGCGCGTGCTCGCGGGACGAGCCGCAGCCGAAGTTGTCGCCCACGACCAGCACGGATCGCCCGGCCATCTCGGGTCGGTTGATGACGAAGTCGGGGTTCGGCGAGCCATCGGCGAGATAGCGCCAGTCGTGGAACAGCTGCTCGCCGAGGCCGGCGCGGTTGATCGTCTTCAGGAAGCGCGCCGGGATGATCTGGTCGGTGTCGATGTCGTTGCGCGGCAGCGGCACGACCGCCGATGTCACCGCGCGGAACGGCTCGCGGACGGCGCTCACAGCAGCGCCCTCGGATCCGACAGCCGCCCGGTCACCGCCGATGCGACCGCGGTCAGCGGCGACGCCAGGAACGTGCGGCCGCCCTTGCCCTGCCGGCCCTCGAAGTTGCGGTTGCTGGTGCTGACGCTGTACTGGCCGGGGCTGAGCTGGTCGCCGTTCATCGCGATGCACATCGAGCACCCCGCCTCGCGCCACTCGGCGCCCGCATCAGTGAACACGGTCGACAGGCCCTCGGCCTCGGCCTGGCGCTTCACCTCGGTCGAGCCCGGGACGACCATCATCCGCACGCCATCGGCGACGTGGCGGCCCCGGAGCATGCGGGCCGCCTCGCGCAGGTCGCTGATGCGCGAGTTTGTGCACGACCCGACGAACACCACGTCGATCGGCTTGCCCAGGATCGGCTCGCCGGGGGTCAGCGCCATGTACTCGAGCGCGTGCTCGAGGGAGGCGCGCTGGTTGGCATCGGCCATGGTGGCCGGGTCCGGGATGCGCTCGGTGATCGGGAAGCCCATGCCGGGGTTCGTGCCGTAGGTCACCATCGGCGTCAGCTCGCCGGCATCGAAGGCGATGCTGCGGTCGAAGGTCGCCCCCTCGTCGGTCGGCAGCCGGCGCCATGCCTCGACTGCCGCGTCCCACGCCTCACCCTGCGGCGCATGCGGGCCGACCATGGACGTACTCGAACGTCGTCTCGTCGGGGGCGATCAGCCCGGCCCGCGCGCCGCCCTCGATGCTCATGTTGCAGATCGTCATCCGACCCTCCATGCCGAGCGCGCGGATCGCCGAGCCGCGGTACTCGAACACGTGGCCGGTCCCGCCGCCGATGCCGATCCGCGACAGCAGGCTGAGAATGATGTCCTTGGCGGTCACGCCCGGATGGAGCGCCCCGTCGACACGGACCTCGAACGTCTTCGGGCGGCGCTGGAGCAGCGTCTGGGTCGCCAGCACGTGCTCGACCTCGGTGGTTCCGATGCCGAAGGCGAGCGCCCCGAACGCCCCGTGGGTCGCGGTATGCGAGTCACCGCACACGATCGTCATGCCCGGCTGTGTCAGGCCCAGCTCCGGGCCGATGACATGGACGATCCCCTGGTGCGGCGAGCCGATGCCGTGGAGCGGGACGCCGAACTCTCGGCAGTTGTCCTCCAGGCGCTTCACCTGGGCCGCGGCGATCTCATCGGCGATCGGGAGGCTGCGGTCGGTGGTCGGGATCGAATGGTCGGCGGTGGCGACGGTCTGCCCCGGGCGCCGCACACGGAGGCCGCGCTCGCGCAGGCCGTCGAAGGCCTGCGGGCTCGTCACCTCGTGGACGAGGTGCAGGTCGACGCCGAGGATGTCGGGAGCTCCATCGGTGCCTTCGGCAACGACATGCTCGTCCCAGATCTTCTCGACGATCGTTCGCGGGCGTGCTGAGTCGGGGTTCGAATCACTCATCGGTCCTGCGACCGTAGCCGATCCGTCAAGCGCCCGCTCTGGACGGTTCGGATACAGTGGCACCATGGCCGACGAACACCGGGAATCTTCGCTCGATTGGGAGATGATCCTGACCGGCAAGCACCCGGATCTCGTGCGTCAGCGACGCATCTTCCGCCACGTGCCATCGGACCCGCGCTGCAAGATGTGCCTCGCTCCCCAGGGCGGCCTCGGCGGGCCCGTCATGCGAGCGCTCGGCTACGGCCGCTATCCGCCCAATCCGCAGCTGTGCAACAGCTGCTTCCGCCAGTCGGAGAAGCATCCCGGCGGTGCCGAGATCGAGATCACCGCGCTCTTCGCCGACATCCGGGGCTCGACCGGGATGGCCGAGATGATGTCACCGGCCGAGTACTCCGCCGCCGTCAACGAATACGTCCGCGTCGCGAGCCGCGCGATCCGCGAGCCGAATGGGCTCGTGGACAAGCTTCTCGGCGACGGCATCATGGCTCTCTTCATCCCCGGGTTCGTGGGCGAGCGCCACGCCGAGGTCGGGATCGAGGCGGCGCGAGCCATCCTTCGCGAGGTCGCGCTGCCGGTCGGGATCGGCGTCCACACCGGCGAGGCGTGGGTCGGGTTCGTTGGTGGGACGGACCAGGTCCGCGACTTCACCGCGCTCGGCGATCCCGTCAATGTCGCCAGCAGGCTGGGCTCGGAAGCGGCCGGCGGCGAGATCCTCATCAGCGCCCGGGCAGCAAGCGCGGCCGGGCTCGATACCTCCGTCCTGGAGTCGCGGCGCCTGGAGCTGCGCGGACGGACGGAGCCGCTGGAAACCTGGTCCGAACACATCGGGCAGCCCACGGCGGTCGCGTGACATTCCCCGGCGCGAAGCCAGGTCAGGAATCGGGCTCTTCCGGGTCGGGAAGCAGCGGATAGTCAGGGATCGGGTAGATCCCCAGAACGAAGCCATACGCCGTCGCTGCCCGAACGGGGCAGGCGGTCGAACTCGTTCACCAGCTCGACGGCTCGCGCCCAGAACTCGGCCGCGCGCTCCGGTGGGATCCGGGCGTGGCGGATGTACGACCACAGCCGATGGGCCTGGTACGCCGACTGCGATTCATCGGCCGCGACATCAAGGTCGTTGAAGTCGAGCGGCAGTGGCTCGCCGCGCTCCCGTCGACCGACGCCGACCGAGAACATGCGCGCCGTGCGGCCGAAGTACCGCTCCTCGATGGCCCGAACGCGACGCGTGCGCACCACGCGGACCAGCCCCGCCTCGTGCAGGACGTCCATGTGGTACGCGACGGTGCTCCTCGGCTTCCCGACCGCGGTCGCCACCTCGGTCACGCTGGCGGCACGTTCGTGGAGGAGTCCGAGGATCGTGGTCCGCAGTGGATGGCCGATGGCTTGCACCTGGGACGCCGATGCAAGGACGAGCTCGTCTCGCAGGCGGTAGTCGGGACCCGGCGACTTGTCAGCCATGATGGATCAGACTAGCATTCTCGAATGATCGGGAAATCCCGATCAATACTCGCACGGAGATATTCGATCCATGGCCGACGTCATCCTGCTCCACCACGTCCAGGGCCTCACCCCGGGCATGTCCGCGCTCGCCGACCGGCTCCGCAGTGAGCAGCACACCGTCCACACGCCCGACCTCTTCGATGGCCGAACGTTCCCCACTCTCGACGAGGGAATGGCCCACGCCAAGTCGATCGGCTTCGGGACGATCCTCGAGCGCGGCGTGGCAGCGGCCGAGGCGTTGCCGCCGGACCTCGTCTACATCGGCGTCTCGATGGGAGTGATGGCAGCGCAGCAGCTGGCTCAGACGCGAGAGGGCGCGCGCGGCGCGATCCTGATCGACTCCTGCATCCCGGTCGAGGAGTTCGGCGAGCGGTGGCCCGATGGCGTGCCGGTCCAGGTCCATGGCATGGACGCCGATCCGATCTTCGCCGGCGAGGGCGACCTCGACGCGGCGCGGGCGCTGACCGATGCGACGGACGAGGCCGAGCTGTTCGTCTACCCCGGCGACCAGCACCTGTGGTCGGACGCCTCACTGCCCTCGCATGACCCCGCGGCCACCGAGCTCATGATCGGCCGCGTGCTCGAGTTCCTGGCAAAACGGAGCTGAGCGGGCCACTCGACACAGCGCCTATAGTCCGGCGCATGACCGAGCCTGCCCCACCCTACGACCCGCGCGAGCACTCGCGCGTGCTTCTCGACGGCCCCGATCGCGCTGCCGCGCGCGCGATGCTCAAGGCCATCGGATTCACCGACGAGGACCTGTCGAAGCCGATCATCGGCGTCGGCACGACCTGGATCGAGACGATGCCCTGCAACTACAACCAGCGCGAGCTGGCGGAGCACGTCAAGGAGGGCATCCGGGCGGCGGGCGGCACGCCGATGGAGTTCAACACGATCGCGGTCTCCGATGGCGTGTCGATGGGCACCGAGGGCATGAAGGCCTCGCTCGTGAGCCGCGAGGTGATCGCCGATTCGATCGAGCTCGTGGCGCGCGGTCACCTGTTTGACGGTGTCGTCTGCGTGGTGGGCTGCGACAAGACGATCCCGGCAGCGGCAATGGCGCTGGCGCGCCTGGACCTGCCGGGCCTCGTGCTCTACAGCGGCACGATCAATCCGGGCGTGATCCGCGGCAAGCGCGACGCCACGGTGGTGACCGTGTTCGAGGCGATCGGGGCCTATCGGGCCGGGAAGATCTCGCTGGAGGAGCTGCGGGAGATCGAGGACCTGTCGTGCCCCGGCCCCGGCGCCTGCGGCGGCCAGTTCACGGCCAACACGATGAGCACCGCGCTCGAGTTCCTGGGCATCTCGCCGGGGGGCCTGAACGGCATCCCGGCCACCGATCCGGCGAAGCTGGATGCCGCGCGACGCAGCGGGGAGCTGGTGATGGAGTTGGTCAACGACGGCATTCGGCCGTCCGCGATCATGACGCGTGCAGCCATCGACAACGCGATCGCCTCGGTCGCGGCGACCGGTGGCTCGACGAACGGCGTGCTCCATCTGCTCGGGATTGCCCACGAGCTCGGGATTGCGCTGGAGCTGGAGGACTTCGACCGGATCGCCGAGCGGACGCCGATCGTTGCTTCGCTCATGCCCGGCGGGCGGTTCACCGCGCTCGATATCCACGAGGCTGGAGGCATCGGGCTCGTCGCGCGCGAGCTGCTCAAGGGTGATCGGCTGGACGGTTCGACCCGCAACGTTGACGGCAGGACCCTGGCCGAGATCGCCGATGCGACCGTTGAGACCATCGGCCAGGAGGTTGTGGTCTCCTTCGAGCACCCGATCAAGCCGACGGGCGGCCTCGCCATCCTGCGCGGCTCGCTGGCCCCCGACGGCTGCGTCGTGAAGCTGGCCGGCCACGAGATGCGGCAGTTCCGCGGTCCGGCGCGCGTCTTCGACTCGGAGGCGGACTGCTACGACGCGGTGCGCGCGCAGCGCATCGGCCCGGGCGATGTCGTCGTCATCCGCTACGAGGGGCCGGTTGGCGGCCCCGGCATGCAGGAGATGCTGTCGGTCACCGCCGCGCTGGTCGGCGAGGGCCTCGGCGGCGACGTGGCCCTGCTCACCGACGGGCGGTTCAGCGGCGGAACCCACGGACTGATGATCGGACACGTGGCTCCGGAGGCTGCCCTGGGCGGGCCGATCGCCATCGTCCAGGAGGGCGACACCGTGTCGATCGACGTCGAGGCTCGACCGCTCGACCTGGAGGTCGACGCCGACGAGGTGGCGCGACGACTGGCCGCCTGGTCGGCACCGGAACCTCGATATCCCGGAGGCGTGCTGGCGAAGTACGCGGCGCTCGTCTCATCGGCTTCGGAGGGTGCCGTCACGACGGGCGCGCGCCTTTCGGAAATGCTGCGCAAGCGCTGAGTGTGGCGAACGCACGGTGAATGTTTGCCAGATTCAGATGAGGTGCGCGTGTGGCGGCCACGCGGAGTCGATTTCTGCCACGGCCAGCTCATCCATGCGCACGCCATTCGGCATATGACGAAAATCGGGCTGAATTGCGCCGCTCGTGCGGCTCTCGTATGAATCTGGCAGGAACGCTGGCGGCATCGCACGGGACGCCCGCGACGCAGCGACTGAGCACGAAGATTGCGCGGGGTTGACAGCACTGGTAGGGTCGCCCCATGTCCACTGAGCGCGGCACTGTCGCCGCCGAGTCCACCGTGCGCCCGGCTTCGTCCGGGATCCTCGGCGTGCTCGTACTCATCAGCATTCTTCGGCTCGTCATCCTTCTTGGATGGCGGGATGGAGGACGCTCGACCGAGTAGCCGGACAGGCAACCCGAACAGCGCAACCGCCACCCCGCCAGGCCGAGAGCCAGGCGGGGTTCTTGTTTCTCCCAGAGGACCCGATAACCATGACAGCCCTCCCCCATCCGTCAGCCGCGCGACCCGAACGACAGGTCGAGCCCCGCATCGGCGCGCGCGCCGTGTGCGAGGCCCTGGTTCGCGAGGGCGTGACCACCATCTTCGGCTACCCCGGTGGCACGGTCCTCCCCATCTACGACGTCCTGCGTGAGTTCCCGCTCCGCCACATCCTGGTCCGCCACGAGCAGGGCGGGGCACATGCTGCCGACGGATTCAGCCGCGCCACCGGTGGCGTCGGGGTGGCCATCGCCACCAGCGGCCCCGGCGCCATCAACCTCGTGACCGGCCTGGCGACGGCCATGATGGACAGCGTCCCGATGGTCGCCATCACCGGCAACGTGCCGCGGGCGCTGCTCGGCAAGGACGCCTTCCAGGAGACGGACATCGTCGGGATCGCGCTGCCCGTCACGAAGTTCGCGACCGTGGTGATGGATCCCGACGAGGTCCCGTACGCGATGGCGGAGGCATTCGAGATCGCGCGCAGCGGACGCCCGGGCCCGGTCCTGCTCGACTTCCCGAAGGACGTCCTGCAGGAGGAGACCAGCGTTCCCTACCCCGAGCCGTACGAGCTGCGGCTGCCGGGCCTGCTGCGGCCGGTCCGCGGCGACGTCCCCGAGGCGGACGAGCTGACCGAGATGATCGCGGCCGCCGAACGGCCCCTGATCCTGAGCGGTCACGGAGTGCAGATCGCCGATGCGGTCAACCTGCTCCTCGAAGTCGCCGAGCGATCCGAGATCCCGGTGGCGCACACGCTGCTGGGCATCGGCAACATGGACGAGACGCATCGGCTCAGCGCCGGCTACGCGGGCATGCACGGCTGGATGCACGTCAACAAGATGATCCAGCAGTGCGACCTGCTGATCGGCATCGGCTGCCGATACGACGACCGGATCACGGGCAAGACGAGCACGTTCGCGCCGAACGCGAAGATCGTGCATGTCGACGTCGATCGCTCTGAGATCGGCAAGAACGTCAGGACCGACCTCGGCATCGTCGCCGATGCGGGCGACCTGCTGGCGGCACTGCTGCGGCGACTTCCGCAGTCCGAGCCGCGGACCGAGTGGATGGATCAGCTGGCCGCCTGGCGCGAGGTGAGCGAAGCGCGCTCCTGGCACGGCTCCGGCGCGTGGCGCGAAGGCCGGCTCTCGGCCGACTACGTGGTCGACCAGATCGGCGAGGCGACGGACCACCAGGCGACCCTGGTCAGCGACGTCGGCCAGAACCAGATGTGGGCGGCGCGCTACTTCGGCTTCCGCAAGCCGTTCCACCACCTGTCCAGCGGCGGGCTGGGCACCATGGGCTACGCGGTCCCGGCGGCGATGGGCGCGGCGCTGGGTGCCCCGGAGCGCGAGACGTGGGCGGTCGTCGGCGACGGCGGCTTCCAGATGACGATGCAGGAGCTGGCGACGCTGGTGCAGGACCAGATCCCGGTGCGCATCGCGGTGCTCAACAACCATCGGCTGGGGATGATCCGGCAGTGGCAGGAGATCATCTACGACTCCAACTACCACTCCGCCGAGCTGCTCGGCCCCGATCTCGTGCGCCTGTGCGAGGCGTACGGCATCCCGGCCTGGCGCGCGACCCGACCTGATGAGGTCGCCGGCGTGATCGCCGAGGCACGCAAGGCACCGGGTCCGGCGCTCATCGACTTTCACCTGGACGAGGCGCAGAACGTCTATCCCGATGATGCTTCCCGGCAAGGGCCTGTCCGACATGGTCGAAGGTGCCACCGAGTGAGCGCCATGGCAGCTGCCCGTCAGACTCGACCGGCCGGCGAGGCCGATGCGGTCCACCGACGCCACATCGTCAGCGCGCTGGTGGTCGACCGACCCGGAACGCTCAACCGCGTCGCGGGGCTGCTCCGCGCGCGGAGCTTCAACATCGAGTCGCTGACGGTGGGCACGACCCACGAACCGGGCCACTCACGCATGACGATCGCCATCCGCGGGGACGACGGCCACCTCCGCCAGGTCCTCGCCCAGCTCGAGCGACTCATCGAGGTCCTCGAGGTGACGGACCTGACGAGCGCACCGCACCTCGAGCTCGAGCTCGTCCTGGTCGAGCTGACCCCGCCGCGCGGCACGGCCGACAAGCGCGAGCTGGAGGGCGTCCTGGCGTCGGCCGGCGGCGAGATCCTGACCCGCCATGCATCGGCCTGGCGCGCCCGCCTGACGGCCGAACCCGACGCGATCAACCGCGCATTGGAGGCGCTTCGCGGCCACGGTCTGCGCCGCCTCGTGCGTGCCGGTGCCGTGGCCATGGCAGCGGATTCATCCAGCGATACCGAGAACGGAGCCACACCGGAATGACCAAGCTCATCTACGACGCCGACATCGATCCATCGGCGTTGGCCGGCCAGACGGTGGCCGTCATCGGCTACGGCAGCCAGGGCGAGGCACACGCCCGCAACCTCGCCGAGTCCGGCGTCGGGGTGGTGGTCGGTCTGCGACCCGACTCCACGTCCGCCGAGCGCGCACGCGAGGCCGGCCTCGAGGTGACCGATGCCGGGAGCGCAACGGCTCGTGCCAGCGTGGTCATGGTGCTCGTGCCGGATACCGCGGCACCGGCCGTGTACCACGGCGAGATCGAGCCGAACCTGGCCGACGGGGCGCTGCTGATGTTCGCCCACGGCTTCAACATCCACTTCGGCGAGGTCGACCCGCCCGCCGGCATCGACGTCGGCATGGTCGCGCCGAAGGGCCCGGGGCACCTCGTCCGACGCCTGTACGAGGGCGGCGGTGGCGTCCCCGCCCTGTTCGCGGTGCATCGGGACGCGACCGGGACCGCTCGCCAGCGCACGCTCGCCTACGCGCGCGGCATCGGTGCGGGACGGGCCGGAATCCTGGAGACGACGTTCGCCGAGGAGACCGAGACCGACCTGTTCGGCGAGCAGGCCGTCCTGTGCGGCGGCGTCACGTCGCTGGTCCAGGCCGGGTTCGAGACGCTGGTGGACGCGGGGTACCAGCCTGAGCTCGCGTACTTCGAGACGATGCACGAGCTCAAGCTCATCGTCGATCTCATGTACCAGGGCGGCATGCAGTACATGCGCTACTCGATCAGCGACACCGCCGAGTACGGCGACTACGTGTCCGGCCCGCGGATCGTCAACGCGGAGACCCGGGCCGAGATGAAGCGCATCCTGACCGAGATCCAGGACGGGACGTTCGCGAAGCGCTGGATCGAGGAGGGCCGCAAGGGCGCGCCGGAGTTCAAGCGGATGCGCGCCGAGAACGCGGGCTCGCGGCTCGAGGAGGTCGGCGCCGAGCTGCGGTCCCACATGGCCTTCATCGGCCCGAAGCAGGCACCCGACGGCTGGGCCGGCGACGCACGCGAGACGGCCGATGCCACGTCCGGCGAGGGCGGATCCTGATGGCGCGTCGCATCCGCATCTTCGACACCACCCTGCGCGACGGCGAGCAGACGCCCGGCGCGTCGCTGACGGTCGAGGAGAAGGTGACCGTTGCGCGGCAGCTTGCCCGCACGCGCGTCGACGTGATCGAGGCGGGATTCCCCGCCGCGTCGCCCGGGGAGGCGGAGGCGGTTCGGCGGATCTCGCAGGAGGTCGGAGCGGCCGACGACGCGCCGGCCATAGCGGCCCTGGCACGCTGCGTCCCGGCCGACGTGACGGTCGCGGCGGCGGCCCTCGAGCCGGCCCGCAAGCGCCAGCTCCACGTGTTCATCGCCACCAGCGACATCCACATCACCCACAAGCTGCGGACGACGCGCGAGGAGGTGCTCGAGCGCATTCGGACCTGCGTCGAGCAGGCGCGCCGCATGGTCGGCCCGGACCATGACGTTGAGTTCAGCGCCGAGGACGCGTCGCGGTCCGACCTGCCCTTCCTGCTCGAGGCGTACGAGGCGGCCGTGGAATCGGGCGCATCGGTCATCAACGTTCCCGACACCGTCGGCTACACCGAGCCGAAGGAGTACGCCGCGGTCATCCGGCAGGTGGTCAAGCTGGTCGGGAAGCGGGCCATCGTGAGCACGCATTGCCACAACGACCTGGGGCTGGCGACGGCCAACACCCTGGCCGGCATCCAGGCCGGCGCACGCCAGGTCGAGGTCACCGTCAACGGCCTGGGCGAGCGGGCGGGCAACGCGGCACTCGAGGAAGTCGTGATGGCACTTCGCACCCGTCCCACCGAGTTTCGAGGCGCGACCACCGGGGTGACGACCGAGCAGCTGACCAGCGCCAGCCGCCTGGTGAGCTACCTCACCGGCATCGCGGTCCAGCCCAACAAGAGCGTGGTGGGCGCCAACGCCTTTGCCCACGAATCGGGCATTCACCAGGACGGCTTCCTGAAGAACCCGCTGACCTACGAGATCATGACGCCGGAGTCGGTTGGGCTCTCGGGTTCGACGCTGACCCTCGGCAAGCTCTCGGGTCGCGCCGGGTTCGACGAGCGCCTGCGACGCCTTGGCATCCACGTCGAGCCGGAGACGCTCGACCTCCTCTACGCGGAGGCGATCACCCTCGGCGACCAGAAGAAGCAGGTGACCGATGCCGACCTGATGGCGCTGGCCGAGCAGCACGCCGATCCCGTTCCTCAGCTCATCGGCCTCGAGCATTGGGCGGCCGCCAGCCGGCAGGGCGAGTCGAGCTCGGGCAACGTCTCGCTGTTCTACGAGGGCAAGACGTTCCGCGCCTTCGCCGGCGGCAACGGCCCGGTCGACGCCCTGCTCTCCGCAGTGGACAACGCCCTCGAGCAGATCATCAGCGGGCGACCCCAGCTGGTGGACTACCAGCTCCGCTCGGTCGGTTCGGGCGAGGATGCACAGGGCGAGGCGACGGTCAAGATCTCCGCGCCGGCGGGCGATGGCGACGTGCCGCAGATCTTCACCGGGCACGGCCTGTCGACCAACGTGGTCGAGGCCTCGCTGCGCGCCTACCTGGCGGCCGTGAACAAGCTCATCGCCGAGCACCCGGTCGCCGCCGATGCCATGGAGGCAGCGCGACAGCGTCGAGCCGGGGGCGAGCCACTCCCCTCACCGGCAGGGAGCCATCCATGACCGATCATCGGGTCGCGTATCTCCCCGGCGACGGCATCGGCCCCGAAGTCTGTGACGTGGCGCGGCGCTGCGTGGACGCGGCCGGCCTCGGGTTCGGCTTCGCGGTCACCTGGGACGAGCAGCTCGTCGGCGGAGCCGCCATCGATGCGACGGGCGCCGCGCTTCCGGCCGCGACGCTGCAGGCATGCCGCGATGCGGACGCGGTGCTGCTCGGTGCCGTCGGCGGGCCGCAATGGGACGATCCCGGCGCGCCGGCACGGCCCGAGGACGCGCTGCTTGCCCTGCGCGCCGAGCTGGAGCTCTTCGCCAATCTGCGCCCGGTCCAGGCGCACGAGGCACTCGCATCGGCCTCGCCGCTCCGGCCGGAGGTGCGAGCCGGCGCCGACATCCTCATCCTCCGCGAGCTCACCGGCGGCCTCTACTTCGGACGCCCGCAGGGGCGCGAGGCACATGACGGCGTCGAGTCGGTCGTCGACACCCTGCGCTACACGCGCGGCGAGATCGAGCGCATCGTGGAGCTGGCATTCGAGCTGGCGGAAGGGCGGCGCGGGAAGCTGACGAGCGTGGACAAGGCCAACGTCCTGGCGTCCAGCCGCCTGTGGCGGGAGGTCGTCAACGAGATTGCCGAGCGGCATCCGTCGGTCGCCGTCGAGCACGCGCTGGTCGACTCGACCGCCTACCTGATCCTGACTCAGCCGACCGCCTACGACGTGATCGTGACCGAGAACCTGTTCGGCGACATCCTCTCGGACGAGGCGGCGGCGATTGCCGGATCGCTGGGGCTCATGGCATCGGCCAGCCTGGGCACGCGCCCGACCGCGGGTGGCCGGTTCGGCCTCTTCGAGCCCGTGCATGGCAGCGCTCCCGGCATCGCGGGGGACGGCATCGCCAACCCGCTGGCCACGGTCGCCAGCGCCGCGATGATGCTGCGCCTGAGCCTGGGCCAAGCCGAGCGCCGCCGACCTGCTCGAATCTGCCGTTGACGCGGCCATCGAGCACGGTCCGCGGACCGCCGACCTGGGCGGTACGGACGGGACCGAGGCCGTCGCGTCCTTCCTGCTGGCTCGTATCGGGGCCGGTGCCGGGGTGGCCGCGTGACCTCGCCCATCCTCCTCTACGACACGACCCTGCGTGACGGCACGCAGCGCGAGGGCCTCGTCCTGTCCCTGGCCGACAAGCTGAAGATCGCGCGACGGCTCGACGAGGCCGGTTTCCCATACGTCGAGGGCGGCTGGCCGGGCTCGAACCCGAAGGACGAGGAGTTCTTCGCGGCGGCCCGCGGCATGACGTTCCGCAACGCAAAGCTGTCGGCCTTCGGCTCCACGCGACACCGGTCGAACCGTGCCGAGGATGACCCGAACCTGCGAGCGCTGATCCAGGCGGAGACGCCGGTGACCACCATCTTCGGCAAGAGCTGGCTGCTCCACGTCACCGACGTCCTGGGCGCCACAGCGGAGGAGAACCTGGCGATGGTCGCCGAGTCTGTCGCCTTCCTCCGCGACGCCGGCCGCGAGGTGGTCTACGACGCGGAGCACTTCTTCGACGGCTACAAGGCCGATGCGGCCTACGCCCTCGCCACCCTGCGCGCGGCTGTCGAGGCCGGCGCGACGACCGTGGTGCTGTGCGATACCAACGGCGGCTGCCTCACCGATGAGGTCGCCGCCCTGACGCGGAGCGTGGGAGACGAGCTGGGCACCGACGTGGCCCTCGGCATCCATGTTCATGACGATGCCGGCCTGGCGGTGGCAAACTCCCTCGCCGCCGTCCAGGCCGGCGCTCGTCACGTCCAGGGGACGATCAACGGCTATGGCGAGCGCTGCGGAAACGCGAATCTCGTCACCATCTGGGCCAACCTGGCGCTGAAGCTGGGACTTCCCACCGTTCCCGCCGGCGACGACCTCACTCACCTCCCCGAGCTGTCGCGTTTCGTGGCGGAGGTGGCGAACATCGCGCCGGATGCCCATCAGCCGTACGTCGGCACGAGCGCATTCGCCCACAAGGGCGGCGTCCACGGAGCGGCGACGGCAAAGGTCGAGCAGGCCTACCAGCACGTGGATCCGGTGATCGTCGGCGGCACGTCGCGTCTCGTCGTCAGCGAGCTGGGCGGGAAGGCGAACGCCGCATGGCGCGTGCGCCAGCTCGGCGAGCTGGCATCGGAGGGGCTGGACCCGGCGGAGCTGTCACGCCTCGTGAAGCAGCTCGAGTCCGAGGGCGCCAGCTTCGAGGGCGCCGACGCGTCATTCGACCTCCTCGTCCGGCGACGGCGCGACGACTACGTGGCGCCATTCCGGATCGTGGATTACACGGTCATCGTCGAGCGACGGAACGGCGCGTCGCCCCGGGCCGAGGCCAGCGTGAAGGTCGAGGTCGATGGCGAGATCCTCCACACCGCGGCCGACGGCAACGGCCCGGTCAACGCACTCGACCTGGCGCTGCGCAAGGCGCTCGGGGCGTTCTACCCCGCGCTGGATGACGTGCACCTCGTCGACTACAAGGTGCGCATCATCGACGGCGAGGCGGCAACCAAGGCACGGACGCGGGTGATCATCGAGACCGGCCACGAAACGGGAACGTGGATCACGGCCGGCGCCGAGGCCAACATCATTGCCGCCAGCCTGGCCGCACTCCACGACTCGCTCGAGTACGCCATCTGGCGCCTCGACGCGCGTCCCAACCGTCGAGACGAGCGCAGCTCTTCGCACGCGGCGCTGCGTCGGGATCGGCTTACCGCCGGGGAGGCATCGTGACGGCGACCGAACCGCGCCCCGCGGCATCGGCCGCCGGCCTGGGCGCCTGGGCGTACTTCGAGGGCGCCGTGGTGCCCATCGGCGAGGCGAATGTCAGCATCGCGACGCACACCTTCAACTACGGCACGGCCGTGTTCGAGGGCATTCGCGCCTATCGCCAGGCCGATGGCAGCAGCGCGATCCTCTTCGCTCGCGAGCACTACGAGCGACTCCTGCGCAACGCGCGCCTGCTGCGGGCGACCGTGCCGGAGTCGGCGGACGACCTGGTCGAGATCACGCTCGACCTCCTGCGACGCAATGCGCACGAGGGCGACGCCTACATCCGGCCGCTGGTCTACAAGTCGGCGCCGTCGATCCGCGTCCAGCTCAGCGGCCTGGAGGATCGGATCGGCATCTTCACCATCCCGCTCGGCGACTACCTGCCGACCGGCGGGATCCGGGTCACGGTCTCGGGCTGGCAGCGCGTCAGTGACAACGCCATCCCGGCTCGCGGCAAGATCAGCGGCTCGTACGTGAACGCCGCGTTCGCCGCCGAGGACGCGCACGCCGGCGGCTATGACGACGCGATCCTGCTGACCGGTGACGGGCACGTGGCCGAGGCGTCGGCCGCCAACCTGTTCGTGGTGCGCGGCAACGAGATCGCCACGCCGCCATTGACCGATGACGTCCTGGCCGGCATCACGCGTGCAGCGATCCTGCGCATCGCGGCCGATGCGGGCCACGACGTCGCCGAGCGGCGAATCGACCGCTCGGAGCTGTACCTGGCGGACGAGATCTTCCTCACCGGGACCGGCGTGCAGGTTGCGCCGATCTCCTCGGTCGACGATCGTCCGGTGGGCACGGGCGAGTTCCCGACATCGCTCGACATCCAGCAACGCTACTTCGCCGCGGTCCGTGGCACGGACGAGCGCTACGCATCCTGGCTCACCTCGATCTGAGCGCCGCCCGACCGCAAGGAGACCGAACCCGATGACCACTTCCCAGCCCGACGAGACGGCCGGCACCGCGGCCGGCCTGAGCATCGAGCGCTGGTCGGCAACCAGCGGCAGCGACCGCGGCAGCCGTGCCTCGCTCGTGCTCCACGGTGGCGGGCATCGCTGGCGAGCGCACGCCGACGGCAACGGCGCGGTGGATGCGCTCATGCGAGCGGTCGATGACGCTCTCGCGCCGGTCCTCGGCGACGGCATCTCGCTGGTCTCCTACGACGTCCATGCCCAGGGTCCGGGCCACGAGACGAAGGGTTCCGTCTCCGTTGCCGTGCGCAGCCGGGCCGACGAGAGCGGCCCCGTGTATCCGGGCACGTTCGTGAGCGAGAACATCCTCGAGGCCTCGGTGGGGGCCTACGTGGACGCGGTCAATGCGCTGCTGGTCGACACCGGCGTCGACATCGCGGCCGCCGTTCCCGCCCCGGGCAGCACCGACACGCATGACACCGATCCCGGATCACAAGACCGGCGCCAAGGATCGGATCATGTCCGCGTACAACACCTAGCCGCACGCAGGGCCGAGGCGCTCGGCCCAGGAAGACCGTGGCCAGTTTCGGCGTGCGCCTTGCAACAGGATCGCCATCACACAGGAGGCGAACGGATGCAGGACGACACGAAGCGGCGCGAGGGCGGCGCCTGGATCGGACAGCACCCCGACGAGAACACCGAGCAGGTGCGTGAAGGGCTGGACGATGGAGCCGAGCGCGTGGCGGTCACCAACAACGAATCGGGACCAGCCCCGCGCGAGGGAGCCTGGCCCGAGGGTCACCGCGAGGGCGACCAGGCAGGGGATGATGACGTGCGACGGGCAGGAGACTCTTGATGACCGACCACGGGGAGGCGAACGGCATGAGCGACCACGACACCGATGCCCGGAGCATCGAGCAGCCCAAGAGCCCACCGCCGGACGAGGGGAAGGCGTATGACCCGGAGATGACCGACGCCGACGAAGCGAACATTCCCCCGGAATCCGACGCCGACCCCGACAGCGAGGACGAGACGCACCGGGGCTGATCTGCCCGGGCCTCGCTTCGCCGCTACCATGCCGAGGGGATCAGTGCTGGAGCGGCGGAGTGGTTGAGACGTGCCCGAGCCCGAGGTGATGACCGTGACCGGCGCCGTGCCGGTCTCCCGTCTTGGCGTGGTGGATGCCCACGACCACCTCTTTCTCCGTACTCCAGCCCTTCCCGGCGACGAGTTCGAGGATCTCGGGCTGTCCACCGCCGAGGCCCTCGAGGGCCGCGAGAGTGGAATCGGGACCATCGTCGACGTCACACCGATCGGACTGGGGCGACGACCGGACCTCCTCCGCGCGGTCTCGACGGCCAGCGGCATGCCGATCATCGGCGCCACCGGCTATCACCGCGACGCGCACTACCCGGCGGGTCACTGGGTGCATGAGGCGTCGGTCGAGATGCTGGCCGACAGGGTCGTGCGCGACCTCGAAGTCGGCATGCACCCCGGCGATTGGGACGACCCGGATGCCATGCCGGACGAAGCTCGGGCCGGCGTCATCAAGGCCGGGGCGTCGTACCACCACGCCAGCGATGCCGAGCGTCGGCGTCTCGAGGCCTCGGCGATCGGCGCGCTGCGGGCAGGAGTCGCCGTCCTCGTCCACGCCGAGGTGGGGACGTTCGGTCACGAGATCGTCGACATCCTCACCGGGCATGGGCTCGCGAACGACCGGATCATCCTGGCCCACATGGATCGCAACCCCGATCCCGAGCTCCACGCCGAGATCGCCGCACGAGGCGTGTTTCTCGAGTACGACACCATCGGGCGCACCAAGTACCGGCCCGACAGCGAGATCCTGGGCCTGATCGAGGCGGTCGCCGGCGCCGGTCACCTCGATCGGATCATGCTCGGCCTCGACATGGGCCGGCGATCGATGCTTCGCGCCTACGGAGGCGGCCCGGGCCTGCGCTACCTCATGGAGACGTTCGTCCCGCGCCTCCGCAGTCGGATCGGCGGCGACGCGGTCGACAGCATCCTGGTCAACAACCCGGCCCGTGCCTTCGCCCTCGCGGGGACTGCATCGTGAGGGACCGCTACGACGTTGCCGTGGTCGGCTCCGGATCGGCCGGGTCGACGGCCGCCATCGCGGCGGCTCGGTCCGGCGCCTCGACGCTGCTCGTCGACCGGCTCGGGTTCATGGGTGGCACCTCGACCGCCGTGCTCGACACGTTCTACGCGTTCTACACACCCGGCGAGGATCCACGACGGGTCGTGGGCGGCATCGGCTGGGAGGTGGTCGAACGCCTCACGGGCGATGGCGTGGCCTTCGAGCGGCCGAACACCTACGGAGCGGGCACGGGCGTCACGTATGACCAGGAGGCGCTCAAGCTGCTGTGGGAGCAGCTGGCCGAGGATGCGGGCGTTGAGCTGCTGCTCCACACCTGGGTCACCGGCGTGACCATGGATGGTGACCGCATCACCGGCATCCGCATCTGGAACAAGGGCGGCGAACGGTTCATCGGCGCCGATGCGATCGTTGACGCCTCAGGTGATGCCGATGTCAGCGCCCTGGCCGGGGTTCCGTACGAGAATGCGCAGGCCACCGGGCAGGTCCAGTCGCTCTCGACGTTGTTCAAGGTCGCGAACGTGGACGTCGCGCGTGCGTCGGCCGTCCCCAAGGCCGAGCTCTGGGAGCTCATGCGAGCGGCCGCCGATTCGGGCGACTACCGCCTGCCGCGCATCGAGGGGTCGTGGCATCGGACTCCCTTCGAGGGGATCGTGCTCATCCACATGACCCGCATCCCGAACGTCGACGCCACGGATCCCGGAGCAGCTCACCCGCGCCGAGGTCGAGGGCCGCCGCCAGGTGCGCGAGTACGCCCGCTTCCTGCGCGACCGGGTCCCCGGCTTCGAGGCGTCGGTCGTCGTCGCCACCAGCCCGTCGATCGGCGTCCGCGAGAGCCGTCGCGTGCACGGTGACTACCGGCTGACCCGCGAGGACGTGCTCCAGGCGCGCCGCTTCGACGATGAGATCGCCCTGTGCGGCGCACCGATCGAGGATCACCACGCCGGCGGCGACACCGAATGGCGCTACGTCGACGAGTCCGGCGTCTATGGCATTCCGTACCGATCGCTCCTGCCGCAGGATGTCGAGGGGCTGCTGGTCGCGGGCAGATGCTTCTCGGCCACGCACGACGCCCATGCCTCGGCCCGCTCGATGGCGACCTGCATGGCCATGGGGCAGGCCGCCGGGACCGCCGCCGCCATGGCAGTGGCGTCGCGGACGACGCCACGGAGCGTGGATGCCAGTCGCCCTGCGCGACCGGCTTCAAGCCGACGGAGCGTTGCTGGATCCGCTTCCCGCGGCGTTGGCCCGATGACCGCCCTCGAGCTGCGGCGCAGCCCGGTGGCCGAGGCCATCCGCCGTCATCGGCTGGTCGTGGTCCTTCGACGGATCGAGCCCCGCGAGCACCTGCTGACCATGGCCCGTGAGCTCGCCGACGCGGGCGCCAGGATCTTCGAGGTCACCCTGGACTCGGCGGCGGGCGCGGAGGACCTCGCGGCGCTGCGGGCCGATCTCGGCCGACGTGACGACGGCCCGTTCCTGGTCGGCGCGGGAACGGTGCGAACGGGCGACCAGCTGACCGCAGCCCGCGGGGCCGGCGCCGACTTTGCGGTGGCGCCGCTCCTCGACCTCGACCTGCTTCGTTCATCCACCGAGGCGGGGACTCCCCTTCATTCCCGGCGCCATGACCCCGACCGAGATCGGCGCGGCGTGGGCGGCAGGTGCAACCATGGTCAAGCTCTTTCCCGCCTCGGCCGTCGGGGCCGGCCATGGTCCGTGAGGTGCGAGGCCCGATGACAGAAGTGGAGCTCATCCCGACCGGCGGCGTGGACGCCGGCAACGCGATCGCCTACCTCGAGGCCGGGGCCGTCGCCGTGGGCGTTGGGAGCGCCATCACGAAGGCCGATGCCGCAGCACGCCGCGACCTCGTGCGGCTGATCGCCGGGTCATGACCCATCCCGGCCGCTTCGAGGGTCGTGTCGCCCTCGTCACCGGGTCGACGGGAATGGCCGCATCGGCCGCCCGCGCGATCGCCGACGAGGGCGGCAGCGTGTTCCTCGTCGCGCGGGACCCAGAGCGTGTCCGTTCGCTGGCGGCCGAGATCGAGTCCGGTGGCGGTTCGGTGGCGTACGAGAGCGCCGACCTGGCCCGGGAAGATGACGCCGAACGGGCCGTCTCGGCGGCGATCGAGCGCTTCGGCCGGATCGATGCCGCCTACAACGTCGCGGGCATCAGCGGCCGCCGCTTCGGCGACGGTCCCGTGCACGAGGCGTCGCTGGCCGGCTGGGAGGCGGTCATCGGCGGCAACCTGACCAGCCTCTTCCTCGTCTGCCGCGCCGTCGTGCGCCAGATGCTCACCCAGGAGCCGGACGCGCACGGCGAGCGCGGCGTCATCCTCAACATGTCGAGCGTGCTGTCCCGCCATCCATCGGCAGAGCATTTCGGCACCCACGCCTACGCCGCCAGCAAGGGCGGGATCGAGGCCCTGACCCGCTCGATGGCCTCGGCCTACGCCACCCACGGCATCCGGGTCAACGCCATCGCCCCGTCCCTGGTCGCCACGCCGATGAGCCGGCGAGCCCAGGAGGACCCCGCGGTACGAGCCTTCCTCGAGCGCAAACAGCCACGGGCGCGCGGGCCGATCGAGGTGGAGGACGTCACGCCCACCGCGCTCCATCTGCTGGGGCCGGGCGCGCGCATGATCACCGGGCAGGTGATCGACGTGGACGGCGGGTGGTCCGTCAGCGAGGGCTGACTCAGGCGCGGCCGGCGGCAGCCTCGTCGGACCGACGCCGGCCGGCGAGCTGGATCAGGTCCTCGTGGAGCTCGAACCAGACGCCGTGATAGCTGTCCACGCGCGGCGAGGCCACGTAGCGCTGGTCCCCGTCCCGGGCACGTGACACCGCATCAGTCAACCGCTGCCGGTAGCCGGCATACCGAGCGAGCTGGACGGCAAGTGCCTCGATCCATGACGAGGTATCGGCGTGCAGCGCGGCCAGGTCGTCGAGGATTCGTGCGTCGTACTCCGCGTCCTGGTGATCATTGAGGGTCTGCTGACCATCCGCGTCCCGCACCTGCCACGCGGTCACGATCTCCTTCATCCGCCCGTCGAAGGCGTGGAACGCTTCCAGGAGCTCGCCGGCTCGGGCCTCGCCGACCTCCGCCCGATCGTCGGCGATCAACGCACGGGCACGAAGCTTCCCATCGGTGGACAGGCGAAGCGCCGTATCGATCCGCTCGATCGCTCCCTCGTCGCCGAGCTCGGTCGTGACCGCCTCGAGGTCCGTGGCCGTGGACCGCAGAGCGTCGGCGAGCTGTTCGGGCTCGGTTGCGCCCTTGATGAGAAGTGCGCGCAGCACGTCGTCGGCCGTCACGTCCTCGCCGGCTGGGGCATCGCCTGCGAGTCGGGGCCTTCGCCGCAGTCGCGTCGGCATCGGATGGCGTCACGCTCAACCCCAAGCTCGTCGGCCCAGGCAAGCAGCGTCGCCGCCTCGGGAGGCATCTCCCACGTCCCCTCCAGCGAGCCGCTGAAGACCTCGCCGCTGCTCCCATCGATCGTGAGCTCAGCTCCGGCCGCAAACCGTTGCCCGCCGATCTCGACGCCATCATTGCCGGGCACGACGTCACGGGCGCCGACCACGGCCGGGATCCCCCAACCGCGGGCCACGACCGCCGCGTGGCTTGCGAGGCCCCCGCGCGCCGTGAGAATCCCCTCCGAACGGGCCATGCCGCGAACATCCTCCGGCGACGTCTCGCTCCGGACGAGGATCACCGTGCGTCCATCGGCCGCGGCGGACTCGGCGTCGTCCGAGGTCAGGACGATGGCTCCGTAACCGACGCCCGGCGAGGCCGGCAGCCCGGTCGCGATCGGGATCGGCCGATCCCCGGCGCTGACGAAGACCCGCGGCGGATCGGCGAGATGCGCCGCCACCCGCCGCACGGCCTCTTCCCGTGACAATGGGAAGCTCGCATCCTCGGCCATGTCGATCGCCATCCGCAGCGCGGCCTGCGGGCTCCGCTTGCCGGCGCGGACCTGGAGCAGCCACAGCCTGCCCTGCTCGATCGTGAATTCGATGTCACACAGATCCCGGTAATGCCGCTCCAGCCGATCGGCATGCGATCGAAGCTCGCTTCGCAACCTCGGGCAGACGACCGTCCAGCGCGTCAAGCGGCTGCGGCTCATGCGTGCCTGCCACGACGTCCTCGCCCTGGGCGTCGAACATGATGTCGCCGAACAGGGTCGGCTCCCCCGTCGACGGGTTGCGTGTGAACAGCACGCCGGTTCCCGAGTCCGGTCCACGGTTGCCGAACACCATGGCCTGCACGGTGACCGCAGTGCCGATGTCGTCCGGAATCCCCTCCCGTCGCCGATACGCCTGGGCGCGCTCGCTGTTCCAGGAGCGAAACACGGCCTCGATCGCCTCGCGGAGCTGCCGCCACGGATCCTCCGGCGCCTCCAGAGCTCCGATCACCTGACGGTAGCCGTCGTGAAATCGGCGGAGGCAGTCGGCAGCGAAATCGGGATCGCCGGTCGCTGCCGCAAGGCCGCGGACGGTCGTCTCGTTGAGCCCGAGGTTCAGGACGGTGTCCATCATCCCGGGCATCGAGACCGGGGCACCGGAGCGGACGCTCACCAGGAGCGGGTCGTCGGCGTGCCCGAATCGGCGGCCGATCAGCTCCTCCAGCCGCGCGACGTGATCACGCAGCTCATCGTCAAGTGCATCTGGCCACGCGCCGCCCAGATACGCGACGCACGCCTCGGTCGAGATCGTGAAGCCCGGCGGCACCGGCAGGCCAAGCTCGGTGGCCATGACCGCCAGGTTGGCGCCCTTGCCGCCGAGAAGCCGAACGAGCTCGTCGGGCTCGATATCGGGGGTCGAATCGAAGTCGTGGACGTAGCGGCTGGTCATCGCGCTGCATTATCATCGATGATCGATCCTTCACGCACAGCGACGAGAGGTGCCATGCCGCGATGAGCGAGCCGATCCTCGACCAGTTCCTCGGGTCAGACGAGTTCCCGATCACGTGGGAGTCGGAGCAGGAGCAGGCGCTCTTCTGGGTCTTCGACGATCTCCATTGCCCGCATCCGCTGAGCCCGATGTTCTACGAGATCGGCGGCTGGTGGCTGACCTGCGATCACATGTTCCGGCGGTTCGGTACTCCGTTCGCCTGCGACTGGCTCACCAAGAACGTGAACGGCTACCTGTTCACGGCTGCCGTGCCGGCTGACCCCGCCTGGCGGGTCGACGCCATGGAGTACGGAGCACGCTACGGCGCCAGGGTCCCGCTGGATCCGGAGTACAGCGACAAGATCGGCACCTATCTCGACGCGGTGCTGCCGGTGTACGGCGAGAATTTCGTGGACTGGTGGCGTGATCGGCTCGTCCCGGAGATGGAGGGCAACTTCGCCTACTTGGAGAAGGTGCTCGACCGCCAGGATTCGATGACGCTCATGGAGCTGGCCGTCCTGTTCGAGGACGCCATCGACATCCACGATCGCCACTGGAAGATCCACTGGATGCTCAATTTCGCGCAGCTGTCGGCCACCCTCAAGCTGCGCGCCGTGATGGAGAAGACCCACGGCACGGTCGACGAGGCCCTCCTGGGGCGGCTCCAGAACTCGGCGAGCGATCGCAACTGGGACTCGATCCGCGCCCTGTGGGAGATGAAGCAGGAGGTGATGTCCGACGCCGACCTGACATCGTCATTCGAGCATGAGAGCGCCGGCGAAGTCATTGCCGCACTCGAGGGCTCAGAGCGCGGTCGGAGCTTCATCGGCGAGCGCGTGAAGCCGTACCAGAAGGAGTTCGGCTGGCACGCGGTGTGGAGCCACGAGTTCGTCTTCCCGACGGTGTACGAGCAGATGGAGCCGGTGATCGAGCTCGTGCGTGGATACGTCGAGACCGACTACGACTATCCGGCGACGGTGGGCAGCCTGAAGGACGACATCGAGGCGGCGTCACGCGAGATCCTCGAGGTTCTGGAGGGTGAGGCGCTGGAGGAGATGCGCTCGGCCAACGAGGTCAACCTGCGGATGGCGCCACTGACCCCCGACCATCACTTCTACATCGACCAGGGAGCGAATGCTCACCTGCGGGTGGTGCTGATCGCCATCGGGCGCAAGCTGGTCGAGCTCGGGGCCCTCGACCAGCCCGACGACGTGATCTTCCTGCGCTACAACGAGCTGCGAGTATTCATGGGTGATCCAGCGGGAATGGACGCGCGCGCGATCGTCGCCGAGCGGCGCGCAGAGCGCGAGAGGGCCTACGGCTTCCGCCCACCCGCCTGGATCGGCACGGCCACCGAGAGCCAGCTGGCATTCCCGTACCTGACGAACTGGGGCTTCCCCGAGAAGTTCCATCGCAAGCAGGGCGACGTGGCCGGTCAGTTCAGCGGCATCGGCGGCTCACCGGGCGTCATCGAGGGCACCGCTCGCGTCGTGCTGCGCGAGGACCAGTTCGACGGGGTCCGTGCCGGCGATATCCTCGTCTGCCACATGACCAACCCTGCCTGGGTCGCGCTGTTCACGAAGATCGCCGGCCTCGTGACGAACGCCGGTGGCCTCACCGCTCATCCGGCGGTGCTGGCCCGTGAGTTCGGCATCCCCGCCGTGGTCGGCACCCAGGACGGAACCGAGCGCGTCAATACCGGAGATCGGATCCGGGTGGACGGTGGCACCGGGACGGTCGAGATCCTCGAGGCTGCGGCTCAGCCTCGCAACGACCTGTTCAGCGCATGACCTACGTGGTCGCCGCGACCTGGCGAGCGAGGGACGGCGAGGAGGACGAGGTCCGACGGCTGCTCGGCGAGATTGCGCCGCTCGTGCGCGCCGAGCCCGCCTGTCGCCTCTTCATCACTCACCAATCGCCGGAGGATCCCCACGACTTCTTCCTGTACGAGCAGTACGACGACGAGGCCGGCTTCCAGGCACACCTCGCGACCGAGCACTTCGAGCGGCTCGTGCGCGGTGAGGCCGTCCCGCGCCTGGAGCGCCGTGAACGCGCCCTGTATGTGACCATGGACTGACATGGCCGCCCTCGATTCCTCCGGGATCCCACTCGCGCGCAGCGTCCTGAGCGCCCAGGTCAAGGACCGGATGCTGCAGTGGATCCTCGAGGGAGAGCTCGCTCCGGGATCACGGATCATCGAGACCCGGATCGCGCGGCAGCTCGGGACAAGCCAGGCACCGGTGCGCGAGGCACTCCGGGATCTGGCCACGCTGGGCCTGGTGGAGATGCATCCGTACCGCGGCGCGCGGGTCCGCCAACCGGACCCCCAGGAGCTGGTCGAGGCGATGGAGCTGCGCGGCGAGCTCGAGGCGATCGCGGCCCGAAGCGCGGCCAGGCTCATCAGCCCCGAGACACTGACCCGGATGCGCGAGCTGCTGGACGCGATGCGCGCGAGTGCCGATGCCGGCGACGCGCACGCCCAGGCACAGCAGAACTCCGAGTTCCACACCTGCGTCATCACGGCATCGGGCAACCGGACGCTCCAGCGAATGTGGTCGATGCTCGAGCCCTTTGCGCGATCCTATCTCACCGCGTCGGTCCCCGGCGCTGACCTCCACTGGCTCGCCGAGCGGCACGTCGCGATTCTCGATGCCCTGGAAGCGCGCGATCCCGATGCCGCGGCCGACGTCATGCGCACGCATGCACGCCAGGCCGAGAGCCAGGTCCTCGAGACGGGCTGACGACGCCGATGTTCGCCTACGCTCGACCGGAGTCGCTCGCCGAGACGTTCGAGCTGCTGCGCGACGCGCCGCAGGCCCGCGTCCTGTGCGGTGGCACTGACCTCATCGTCGGCCTGCGGAAGGGCAAGTTCCACGCACCGCTCGTCATCGACATCAAGCGGGTCGCTGAGCTGGAATCCGGCATCGAACGGCGGGCGTCATCGGTGCGAATCGGTGCCACGGCGGTCATCACCTCGCTGATCGAGGACGATCTGATCGGCCACGACTTTCCCGCGCTGGTCGAGGCGGCGAGCGTGGTGGGCTCGATCCAGATTCGGAACCGCGCGACGCTGGCCGGCAACATCTGCAACGCCTCCCCCGCTGCCGACACGGTGCCTCCGTTGCTCGTGTACGGAGCGGTGGTGGAGCTCACCAGCTCTGCGGGCACGCGTCGCGTCTCCCTCGACGAGTTCCTCACCGGCCCGGGCCGGACCGTTCTCGGATCCGGCGAGATTGTCAGCGCCATCGAGCTGCCGATGCCGACCGAGCGCCGCGGATCATCGTTCGGGCGCATGACGCGGAGGCGCGGCGTCGACCTCGCAACCGTGAACCTGGCGTGCACGGTTTCCGCATCAGGCATCACGACCTTCGCCTACGGCGCGGTCGGCCCCCGCGCGTTCCTGGTCTCGGACGAGACCGGCGACCTGGCGGATCTGAGCGCCGCACCCGCCGACCGTGAGGAGATCCTCGCCCGCCTCACGTCGCAGGCGGCACCCATCTCGAACGTGCGGGCCAGCCGCGAGTACCGCGAGGCGATGCTCCTGGTGCTGAGCCGGCGCGCGCTCGACCGCGCGCTGGCCAACCTGGCCGGAGGCGCAGCGTGACCACCGACCGCATGCGCATGTCCGTGCGGGTCAACGGGACGCGCCGCGAGGTCGACGTCCCGGTCCACCACACCCTTCTCGACATGCTGCGCGACGACATCGGCCTCACGGGGACCAAGGAATGCTGTGCGGAGGGTGAATGTGGAGCGTGCACCGTGCTGCTCGACGGCCACGCGGTGAACTCGTGCCTCGTGCTCGCGGTCGAGGCCGCGGACCGGGACGTGGCGACTGTCGAGGGACTGGCAGACGGCGACCGCCTGGATCGGGTCCAGGACGCGTTCCTCGCCACCGGCGGCGTCCAGTGCGGGTTCTGCATCCCGGGAATGGTCATGTCGGCCGAGTACCTGCTGGCGCGCATCCCGCGTCCAACCGCGGCGGAGATCCGCGAGGGACTGTCCGGCAACCTGTGCCGATGTGGCGGCTACAACCAGATCTGCGAGGCCGTGGGCGTCGCGGCGGAGTCGGCGGGAGGACGACCGGTGACGCGTCCAGATCCGATCGGCAGGTCGGAGCGACGGATCGGCGGGACCGAACGCGTCAACGGTGCGCAGCGCTACGTTGCCGATATCGCGCTCGAGGGAGTCCAGCACGTGCGGCTGGTGCATCTCGACGTCGCCCGAGCCAGGATTGACCGGATCGACACGGCCGCCGCTGAACGCGTCCCGGGCGTCATCGCCGTGGTCACCGCACAGCAGCTGCCGCAACCTGTTCCGCGCTTCGGACCCGGTTACGCCGACCGGCCGCTGCTTGCCGTTGACGAGACGACGTACCACGGCGAGCCGGTGGCGGCGGTCGTGGCCGAAACGCGGGATGCCGCCGACGAGGCGGCGCGCCTGGTGCGCGTCGAGCATCAGGCCCTCCCCGCGGTGCTGACCGTCGCGCAGGCGCTCGACCCCGCGTCCCCGCTCGTCCGAAACCCGCAGCTGCGAGCAGCGGACGACGAGTTCCGCGCCACGAACATCCTCACCGAGTGGCGATTCGGCTGGGGCGACGTGGAGGGCGCGACCGCCGAGCACGTGGTCGAACGCCGATACACCGCCGCCTCAACCACCCACTTCGCGATCGAGCCCCATGGGTTCATGGCCGCGCCCGACGGCGACGGCGTGGCCATCTGGAGCTCCATCCAGCATCCCTACGTGCTCCAGCGCCTTGTCGCGGAGACGCTGGGCATGCCGCTCTCGCGCGTCCGCGTCTTCGCCCCCGACCCGGGCGGTGGATTCGGCGGCAAGCAGCACGCCAAGTTCGAGCCGTTGCTGGCGCTGCTGGCGCTGCGGACCGGGCGCCCGGTCCGCCTCATCCTCACCCTGGAGGAGACGTTCCAGGCGGTCAGATCACCCACCTTCGAGATCGCCGATCCGCACGGGCTTCGAGCGCGACGGGACCATCGCCTTCCAGGACATCGTCAGCGACGGACTGCTCGGGGCGTACGCGGACATCGGCCACCGCGTGGTCTCGAAGAGCAGCTACCTGGCCTGTGGGCCGTACCGCGTCCCGCACGCGCGGATCCACGTGCGCGCACTCCTCTCGAACACGCCACCGGCCACCGCACTGCGCGGCTTCGGAAGCCCGCAGATGGCGTGGGCCTTCGAATCGCAGATGGACGAGGGTGCGCGTCTGCTGGGCATGGACCGATTGGAGATCCGGCTCCGCAACCTGGCGCGACGTGGCGAGGCGATCGTGCGCGGCGCGGGCGACACGCCGGCCGATGGCGAGTGGGAGCAGGCCGTGCGAGCCGCCGCCGACGCCATCGGCTGGGGAACGCCGACCCCGAAGGGACGGGGCCGGGGCATCGCGCTGGGAATCAAGTCGTCCGCGACCACCGGGGCCTCGTATGCAATCGTTCGGTTGCTGCATGACGGAAGCGTCACGGTGCTGGCGGGGACCTCCGACATGGGCCAGGGCGCGCGGACGGTGCTGGCGCAGATCGCCGCGCAGGAGCTCGGCGTCGGCCTCGAGCGGGTTGACATCGTCATGGGTGACACGTCGGCCGCGCCGTACGACATGCAGACCTCGGCCAGCCGCTCGACGGTATTCATGGGCACGGCCGTGTTGAACGCCTGCCGGGACGTCAAGGCAAAGGTGCGCGAGATGGCGGCCGAGCTGGAGCAGGTGCCGCCGGAGGAGGTTGAGCCCGGCAATGGCGTTCTGCGCATCGGCGACCGGGAGGTCGGCTTCGTCGAGATCATGACGCGGGCTTTCGGGCCGATGCTTGGCGAGGTCATCGGCACCGGCGAGCGACGCGGCGCCCACGTTGCGGGGCATCCGCTCGGCGGGCACGCGGCCTTCTACGAGTTCAGCTGCACCGCCTCCGAGGTGGCGGTGGACTCCGAGACCGGCGAGGTGGAGCTCCTGCGTCACGTGACCGTGTCGGACGTCGGCAAGGCACTGAATCCGGGCCACGTGGCGATGCAGGACGAGGGCGCCGCGATCATGGGCATCGGCCAGACCCTCATGGAGCACCTCGTGTTCGACGAGGTCGGTCGGGTCGCGAATCTCGGCGCGCTCGACTACCGCATCCCGACCACCAAGGACGTGCCCCTCGAGATGACCTCGCTGTTCATCGAGAACGAGGACGGACCCGGCCCGTACGGGTCGAAGGGCACCGGTGAGAGTGGGCTGCTGTCGACCGCTCCGGCCATCGCGTCGGCCGTGACCGATGCCACCGGCGTCGTCCTCCGAGATCTGCCGATCACGCCCGAACGGATCTGGCGAGCCATCCGTGACCGAAGCGCCGAGGGCTAGGAGTCCTCGCCCGCCAACGGCGTGGGCAGACGCTGGCGCGCCGAGAAGCGGAGGTACTCGCGGTAGCCCGCCCGGCGCGCGGCGACAAGGACCTCGTCGTGGCCCCATCCGGCGTCTTCGGGGAGATGCGCGTCACTTGCGAGCGTGATGCCGACACCCGCTTCATGGAAGAGCGAGAGGAACTCGGGCGCGGGATAGACCACGCCGACCTCGTGACGCAGCCCGGCGCTCGACACCTCCACCGCCGTGCCGCTGGCAACCGCCGCCGCGACAACGGGCCGGTAGAGATCGGCCAGGCTGCCATCCGGGCGGATGCGGTGCCGGGTGATGACGTCCACGTGGGCGAGCGCATCGACCATTCCCGATGCAGCAAGGCTCGCCTCGAGGGCGAAGTACTCGGCGAATACCCGGTCGGCTCCGCGCTGAGCGAACTCCGCCACCGCCGAGTCACGCATGAAGTTCCAGGCGCCGATCCAGTGAATCGACCCCACCAGGTAGTCGAACGGGATCCCGGACAGCAGGTCGAGCACGGCCCGCTCGGTTCCGGGGACGAAGTCCACCTCGAGTCCGAGCTTGACGGGCAGGCCGCGCGCCTTGGCGTCGAGGACGACCTCCACGTAACGCTCGAGCGAGAGCGTGCGCTGCCCGGCAATCCATTCACCGAACTCGGCTCCGAGTCGCGGATCAGCGTCGCGCTCCCACCACCGGCCGAGGGCCGGCTCCGACTCCACGCATCGGTACAGGTGCTCGGTGAAGCCGATTTCGCGCACCCCGCGGGCCAGCGCCGCCTCGACGTAGCGGTCGATGTATCCCGGCGGATAGACGCCCATCGGCGGGGCACCGGGGACCGGCGTGTGTGGATGGAGGTGGAGGTGATAGTCGCTCAGCTCGGGCCTCGACGGAATGGGGCACTGAGCCGGTCCCACAGCGCGCCGGCGTTGTGCTTCTGGATGTACTCCATCATGTACTCCTGCCCGATGTCGACCGGGAAGCGGTCCGCAAAGTTCACCCGGGCGATCGTCTCCTCGCGTGACCAGCCCCTGGCCACCGCATCGGCCACCGCAGCTCGCCACTCGAGCAGGACCGCCTTCTGGGTCGCCAGGTAGGCCGTGGTCGTCACCGGGCCGTGGCCGGGCACGACGTGGTCCACGTCGAGGGCGGCGATGCGGTCCAGGGCGATCACCCACTCCTCGATGTCGGAGGCCATGAGCCAGGTCTGGACTTCGCTGAACACGGTGTCACCGGTGAACACCACGCGCTCGGCGGGAACGTGGACGGCCACCTGGCCCGGCGTGTGCCCGGGCGTGTGGATGAGCTCGAAACGTGTGCTCGCCGACGTCCAGCGTAAGGTCGCCCGCTGAACACGATCTGGCCTCGGTTCGGATCGGCCTCGTAGACGTCGCGCTCCGGGAAGATGCCGGCGCCCTCGGGGTCGTTGGTGGGAATCGCCTCGGCGGCGTACGCGAATGGGTCGAGGATCGGCCCGACGACCATGAAGTTGTCCGCCACGCCCTGGTGATGGACGATCCGGCCGGCGCCCTTGAAGTAGTAGTTGCCGAAGATGTGGTCGACGTGGTGCTCGGTGTTCACCACGTATCGGATCGGCCCGAACGCCTCCGCCTCCTCGCGCATGGCCACGGCCCGCGTCGGCAGCTGCGGCGTGTCGATCACCACCACCCCGTCGGCGGTCGTCACGTAGCTCGGGTTGCAGCCGCGGATATCGGTGGCCGTGCGGACGTTCGGGGTGACCTGCTGCATGGCTACTGGGTCGCTGTCAGCCCACCGTCCAGGGTCAGGATCTGACCGGTGACGAAGGCCGATGCGTCCGAGCAGAAGAAGAGCACGGCGCCGACGAGGTCATCGGTGTCGGCCACCCGACCGAGCGGGATGCGGGCGAGCAGGCCGCGCTTGAAGTCCTCGTCGGCGAGCAGGCTCTCGACCTGGGGCGTCGCCACGAAGGTGGGGGCGATGCTGTTGACCGTGATTCCGTGCTTCGCCCACTCGGTCGCCTGCTGTCGCGTCAGCGAGTTGATCGCGCCCTTGGCCGCCACGTATGCGGAGAAGCCCTGGTTGATGCCGAGCTGCCCGCGCACCGACGAGATATGCAGCACCCGTCCGCCGCGTCCGCCCGCGATCATGGCCCGGGCCGCGGCCTGCGTCGGCAGGAGGTCGCTGCGGAAGTTGAGGTCCATGATCCGGTCGAACTCGTCCTCGGGATACTCCTCCGCGGGATAGAGGGCTGTCCCGGCTCCTCCGCCGACCGCGTTGACGATGATGTCGACCCGCCCGAACCGCTCCACGATCTCGTCCATCGCCCGATTGACGTCGGCGCGGCGGGTCACGTCCACCGAGACGAGATGAGCTTCCGATCCGACCCCCTCGATGGCCGAGGCGAGATCGGTTGCCTCCGCCGCCGAGCGTCCGAGCACGGCGACCCGGGCGCCGGCTCCGGCGAGTGCCAGGCTCAGGCGGCTGCCGATGCCACCGGCTCCACCGGACACCACCGCCACCCGGCCGTCCAGCCGGAACCGGCTCAGCTCGTCGGCCGCTGCCGTGGGCGGGGTGGTCGTCATCGGGAACCCTCCGGAGTACGGGAGTCGTCGTCGCAGAGACGGAGGCCGGTCGCTCGGCCTGGGATGATCGATTATCGAAGATCGTCGGCGAATCGGTCAAGACGGAACCGTCCGCCTGACTAGAATGCCGCGTGGCCGATCCCCGCATGCACCCAACCTGGATCGAGGTGGATACCTCGGCGCTCTCGGAGAACGCCCGCGCGCTGCGAGCCATCACGCCCGCATCAGCCGCGCTCGGCGTGCTCGTCAAGGCGAATGCCTACGGTCACGGCCTGGAGATCGGCGCACGCGCTGCGCTGGCAGGCGGGGCCGATCAACTCATCGTCGCCGGGCTGCAGGAGGCGCTCGACCTGCGAGCCACCGGCATTCGCGCGCCGATTCTCGTCGTGTACCCGATCCCCCCTGACGCCGTGGCCGATGCGGCGGCGGCCGACATCGCGGTCTGCGTGTCCGGCCTCTCGTCCGTGGAACGGACGCTCGACGCCTGGGGCGCGGCGCGCACGAAGGGCGGACCGCTGCGGCTGCACCTGGAGGTCGATACCGGGATGGGCCGCGGCGGCGTGGCCCCGGACGCCGCACGGCAGGCGGTTCGGGCCATCCGCATGGCCGATCGGGTCGAGCTGAGCGGCATCTGGTCGCACCTCGCCGACGGCCGCGACCCCACCGTATCCGGGGAGCAGGCGGCCCGTTTCGACGCGATGCTCGCCGATCTCTCCGACGAGGGGCGGGCGATGCCGACCCGCCATCTGCTTGCCAGCGAGGGTCTCCTGGCGGCCACGGCACCCGCCTACGACCTGGTCCGCATCGGGCTTGCGTTCTATGGCGAGCTCGGGCTCGGCTTCCAGGTGCACCCGGAGCGTGCCGAGGCGGCCGCGCGGCTGCGGCCGGCGCTCACGATCAAGGCTCGGCCCGTGCGACTCGAGACCCTGCCGAGCGGCGCCTCGCTCGGATACGGAGGCGAATGGACGGCCGCACGGGAATCGCGCGTCGCGACGGTCGCCATCGGCTACGCGGACGGATGGCCGCGTGCGTCATGGCCGGGATCCACGGCGCTGGCCGGTGGACAACGCGTGCCGCTCGTCGGGCGGGTCTCCATGGACTCCGTCTGCGCAGATGTGACCGACGTCCCGGGCTTCGGGCCCGGAGACGAGATCGTGCTCCTGGGAGCGCAGGGCACGGAGCGGATCGGCGTGGATGAGATCGCGCGCCATCGCCGAACCATCCCGAACGAGGTGCTCTCGACCCTCGGGCCGCGCCTGCCGCGCGTGGCGGTCGCGTCGGCGGATTGACGGGGTTTTCAGCAGCATAGGAAACGTTTACTGTAGGCTCACCACCGGCGCGCGCGGCCACCGCCGCGTCACCCGACCCCCGCGAAAGGAGTGAGCCTTGGCCGTCGAACCAGCAGACGTTCTCATCGTGGGCGCCGGTGCTTCCGGCGGCGTGGTGGCCAGGCGGCTGGCGGAGGCGGGCTACGGAGTCGTCTGCCTCGAGCAGGGCGACTGGCACGACCGAGCCGAGTACCCGGGCGCGCACCTGGACTGGGAGCTGGCCGCCAGGAAGCAGTGGGCCACCAGCCCGAACATTCGAGGCCTGCCCGAGGACTACCCGATCGAGGAGAACAGCCCGGTCTCGCCGCTCATGTACAGCGCGGTCGGCGGCTCGATGCTCATCTTCGCCGGAGCCTGGCCGCGGATGCTGCCCTCCGACTTTCGCGTGCGCTCCCTCGACGGCATTGCCGATGACTGGCCGCTGACCTACGACGAGCTCCTCCCCTACTTCCGCCAGACCGATCGCGACTTCGGGGTATCGGGCCTGGCCGGTGATCCCGCCTATCCACCCGACGCCGAGGACCCGCCGCTGCCTCCGCTGCCGATCGGCGCGGCCGGGCTCAGGGTGGCCCGCGCCCACACCCGCCTGGGCTGGCACTGGTGGCCCGAGTTCAACTCGATCCTGTCCGCGCCGTACGACGGGCGGCGGCCGTGCGTCCAGCGCAGCACCTGCCAGTCGGGCTGCAACGAGGGCGCCAAAGCATCGACCGACCTGACCCACTGGCCGAAGGCGATCGCCAAGGGGGCGCGCCTGGTGACCGGGGCACGGGTGCGACGCATCGAGACGAACGCCCGTGGCCTGGCCACCGGCGCGACGTGGGTCGACCGTGACGGGGCGGAGCATTTCGAGCCCGCCAAGGTCGTGGTCCTGGCAGCGAACGCGATCGGGACGGCGCGCCTGCTCCTCCTGTCAGCCGATGACCGCCATCCCGATGGACTGGCGAACTCGTCGGGGCTCGTCGGAAAGCGGCTGATGATGCATCCGTTCGCCAACGTCGCCGGCCTGTTCGACGAGCCTCTCATGAGCTGGCAGGGACAGTTCGGCGACCTCATCGAGTCGCTCGAGTTCTACGAGACCGACGAGCGTCGTGGATTCGTTCGCGGAGCGCGCTGGGGCCTCGCCCCGACGGGCGGGCCGATCAACACGGCCCTGCCGAGCCGGGCCGGCACCCAGGTCTGGGGTCCGGATCACCACCTTCACGTCCGCTCACATCTCGGCCATGGTGCGAACTGGGGGCTCTTCGCCGAAGACCTGCCCGACGAGGCGAACCGCGTGACCCTGTCATCCACCATCAGCGACACGAGCGGCATCCCGGCGCCGGCCATCCAGTACGCCATGGGCGACAACGCCAGGAAGATGCTCGACTTCCACATCGAGCGCGCGACCGAGTCGCTCCTCGAGGCCGGTGCCCACACCATCGAGGTCGATCGCCTGATGCGCTACTCCGGCTGGCACCTGCTCGGCACGGCGCGCATGGGCGATGACCGCGAGACGTCGGTCCTCGACCGCTGGAACCGCACGCACGACGTCCCGAACCTGTACGTGGTGGACGGAAGCTGCTTCGTGACGTCGAGCGGCGTGAATCCGACCTCGACGATCGTGGCGCTGGCGCTGCGCGCGGCCGAGCACATGATCGAGACGCGCTTCGAGCAGCAGGTGCCGGCGTGAGCGGCCGCGACGCGGACAATCCCCTCGGCACCCTCGGCGAGGGAGCAATGGCCGTCCTCGGCGACGTGGCGGACAAGCTCATCCCGGACGCTCACGGCATGCCATCGGCGCGGGTGGTCGTTGACGCGGAGCGCATCGGATTCGTGCTGCGCGCGCGGCCCGATCTCGCCGAGCCACTCACCTCCGCGCTCCGGTCGGAGCTCGGCGACGACCCCGATCGGCGTCTCGAGACTCTCGGGCGAGACGAGCCCGACAGCCTTGCGGCGCTCCAGCTGGCGATCGTCGGTGCCTACTACACCGACCGGCGGGTGCGTGAGCTCATCGGCTACCCCGGACAGCTCGCCATCGACCTGCCCACCGGGACCGTCCCGCCGTACCTCGAGGAGGGGCTGATCGACGCCGTCGTGGCCCGGGGCCCGGTGTGGCGCGACCCTGCGACCGGGTCCCGCGCGGTCATCCAGGGCAGTGCGCCCCAGACCTATGCAGAACGCTACTGGCCGACCGAGCGTCAGCCGGAAGGAGGAGATCATGGTGGCGACAGCGCCTGAAACGACGACGGACGAGGGCCAGCCCGGCTGGCTCGACGACTTCCTGGCCGGCTGGCAGCCGGGCTCGGGCGAGTCCTACGAGGTGCGAGAGCCGGCAACCGGCCGCCCCCTGCTGACGCTCAAGCGCTCGACGGTCGAGGACGTGCGAAGTGCGGCGACGACCGCGGCGGAGGCCCAGCTGGCCTGGGCCGAGACGAACTACCAGGAGCGGGCGGCCATCATGCGCCGGGCGGCCGACATCTACGAGGCACACCGGGACGAGTTCGGCGCCTGGACCCAGCGCGAGACCGGGGCGCATCGCAACAAGATGCACCACGAGCAGAACTTCACCGCGCAGGAGATCCTGAACGCGGCGACGCTGCCGTCCCAGCCCTACGGCTCGCTGCTCCCGTCCGCGCAGCCCGGCCGGCTGTCGATGTCCCGGCGCGTGCCGGTGGGCGTCATCGGCGCGATCACGCCATGGAACTCGCCGAGCGTCCTCGGGATGCGGGTCGTGGCGCCGGCGCTGGCGCTCGGGAACGCGGTGGTGCTCAAGCCGGATCCCCAGACCCCGGTCTGCGGTGGCGCGGTCTTCGCCGCCGTTTTCGCGGCCGCGGGACTGCCCGACGGTCTCCTGCAGATCGTCATCGGCGATGCCGAGGCGGGCGAGGCGCTCGTCACCGACAAGAACATCCGCGTCGTGTCGTTCACCGGTTCGACCGAGGTCGGGCGCCACGTTGGCGCGCTCGCCGGCGGCCTGCTGAAGAAGGTCTCGCTGGAGCTCGGCGGAAACAACGCATTCGTGGTCTGCGACGACGCCGACCTCGAGGCGGCGGCATCCGCCGGTGCCTATTCCTCGTTCCAGTTCCAGGGACAGGTCTGCTTCGCGGTCGGACGGCACATCGTGCATCGGTCGGTGGCCGAGGAGTACGTGCGCCTGCTGGCGGAGAAGGCTCGCCGCCTGCGGACCGGCGATCCGTACCGCGAGGACGTCGACCTGGGCCCGATCGTCAACGAGCAGCAGCTGGCGCGCGTGGACGGGATCGTCCAGCGATCGGTGGCCGGGGGCGCGCGGGTCGCCGAGGGCGGGACGCACGAGGGGCTCTTCTACCGGCCCACGGTACTGGCGGATGTCACGACCGATCACCCTGCCTGGACCGATGAGATCTTCGGGCCGGTGGCGCCGGTCGTGACGTTCGAGTCGGACGCCGAGGCGATCGCGCTCGCCAACGCGAGCGACTACGGGCTTGCCGGCGCCGTGTACTCCCGTTCGATCTCGCGCGGCCTGTCGATTGCCAACCGGATCCGGGCCGGCATGGTCCACGTCAACGACCAGACGATCAACGACGAGGCCGTCATCCCGTTCGGCGGGATGGGCATGTCGGGCAACGGCGGTCGATTCGGGGGCGAGGCCAACCTCGAGGCCTTCACCGAGTGGCAGTGGGTCACCGTCCGCGACGAGCCCAAGTCGTTCCCGCACCCGTACTGAGTCGATCGGATGACATCGATCACCGAGGTGGCGCGACTGGCAGGGGTGTCGATTGCCACTGCCTCGCGCGTCATCGGGGCGGCGGACTACCCCGTCAGCCCGGGTGCCCGCAAGCGCGTCCTCGACGCGGCCACCGCGCTCGATTACGTGCCGAACGCCCTCGCCCGCGGCCTGCTCAAGCAGCAGATCGCCGTGGTCGGGGTGATCGTCCACGACATCACGGACCCGTACTTCTCCGAGGTCGTCCGCGGCGTGGAGGATGCCGCGACGCCGGGTGACTACCTCGTGATCACGTGCAGCTCCGACCGCAGCCCCGAGCGCGAGGGTTCGTACGTCCGACTCCTGCGCTCGATGCGTGCCGCGGCGGTCATCTTCGCCGGCAGTGGCATGGATGACCCGGACCACAACCAGGCGCTCCGTCGTCACCTCGACGGCATTCGCGCCAACGGCGCGGCGGTCGTCCACCTGTCCCCGCACGCGTTCGGCAGCCCCGAGGTGGGCGTGGACAACGCCGCCGGGATCGCTCGCATGGTCGCGGCGCTGGCCGAGCTCGGCCATCGCAGGATCGCCTTCCTCGCAGGTCCCACCGCCCTCTACGTGGCGCGCGAACGGCTCGAGGGCTATCGGCGCGGCCTGGCCGAGGTCGGTATCGAGGTCGATGAGTCGCTCATCGTGTCGACCGCCTTCGACCGCGAGGGTGGTGCCCTCGGCGTTGAGGCCCTCCTCTCGAAGGGCGCCGACTTCACGGCCATCTGCTGCGCCAACGACCTGCTCGCGCTCGGCGCCCTGACGCATCTCGCCGAGCGCGGGATCTCGGTCCCGGGCGACGTGTCGGTCGCGGGCTTCGACGACATCTCGACCGCGAGCCTCACGGCGCCGCGCCTCTCCACGGTCCGCCTCCCCCTGCGTGAGCTGGGCCGTCGCGGCTTCGAGCTCGCCATCCGGCAGATCGCCGGGGATCGTCCCGAGCCCGAGCTGCTCCCGACCGAGGTCGTGATGCGCGACTCCACCGGGGTCCCCGGACGCCTCCTCACCGCCACGAAAGGATCAGCATGAGTCTCAACCTGCGCGGGATCGTGCCCGCGTGCATCGTCACCTTCGACGCCGACGGGCGATTCGACGAGTCCGCATATCGACGCTACCTGGAGTGGCTGCTTCCCCAGGGGCCGGTGGCGCTGGCGATCAATGCCGATACGGGCGAGGGTCCGCATCTCTCCCCGGACGAGCGTCAGCAGGTCCTCCGGGTGGCGGTCGACGTCGCCGGTGACATCCCGATCGTGGCCGGGCTCTCCGCCCAGTACACCGCGCAGGCGGTCGAAGAGGCGAAGCGCGCCGAGCAGGCCGGGGCTGCCGGCCTGCTGGTGTTCCCCATCCCTGTCTACCAGGGCACCCCGCTCGATCCGGCCGTCCCGGTCGCATACCACGAGGCGATCGCACGGGGCTGCGGCCTGCCCCTCATCGCGTTCCAGCTCCAGCCCGCACTGGGCGGCGTCATCTTCTCGGAGGAGATCCTGCGACGCATCGCCGCCATCGACAGCGTGGTCGCGCTCAAGGAGGCCTCGTTCGACGCGCGCCTCTACCTCGCCACCCGTCGCATGATCGAACGCCTCGAACGGCCGATCGACCTCCTCACCGGCGACGACAACTTCATCTACGAGTCGTTCGTGATGGGGGCGGAGGGCGCGCTCATCGGCTTCGGCACGCTGGCCACCGACCTCCAGGTGGAGATGGTGCGGCTCACCCGCGAGGACCGCTGGGCCGACGCGCGCGCAATCTGGGAGCGGATCCTGCCGCTCGAGGAGGCGGTCTACGGGCCGCCGGTCCGCGACTATCGCGCGCGGACCAAGGTCGCGTTGCGTGAGCTCGGCGTGATCGAGAGCACCGTCATGCGGCCGCCGCTCCTTCCCGTCGGAAACGACGCCGTGACTGCGGTCCGCGACGCACTGGCCGCCGCGGGATTGACCCGATGACGGATCGGCTCGCGGGCCGCGTGGTGCTGGTCACCGGCAGCAGCCGGGGCATCGGTGCCGAGATCGCGGTCATGGCAGCCGCGAACGGCGCCCGGGTTGCGGTCCACTCGCTGCACGGTGGGGATGCCGCCGAACGAACGCTCGCCCGGATCCGGGAGGCCGGAGGCGAGGCAACCGGCTTCACCGCCGACCTGGCCGATGGAGCACGGGCGGAGGCCCTCGTGGCCGAGGTGATCGACCACTTCGGACAGCTCGACGCCCTCGTCAACAACGCGGGGCTGACGCAGGTTGGACCGTTCCTCGAGATCGATCCGGCGGAGTGGGATCAGGTCATCCGAACCGACCTCAGCGCCGCCTTCCACACCTGCCGGGCCGCGATTCCCGGGATGCTGGAACGAGGAACCGGCGCCATCGTGAACATCGCCTCGCGCCTCGGACAGGCCGGCGTGCCTCAGACCGCGGCGTACAGCGCGGCCAAAGCAGGGCTGATCGGGCTGACCCGGTCGCTGGCGCGCGAGTTCGGCCCGCACGGCATTCGCGTCAACGCCGTCGCGCCCGGCTTCATCGTCACCGAGATGACCGCCGATCTCGCCGAGTCGGAGGCCGGCCGCCAGCGCCTGCGCGACATCCCGCTCGGTCGATTCGGCACGCCGAACGAGGTCGCCGAGGCCGTCATCTTCCTCCTGACCGATGCGGCGAGCCTGTTCGTCGGCCAGACCCTCAATCCGAACGGCGGAGCACACATGCCATGAGCAAGGTGATCGGCGTCAGAGACGCAGTGGGCCTCGTCCGCGATGGGAGCACGGTGCTCATCGGCGGATCCGGCGCGGGACATGCCCTCCCGCAGCGCTTCATCGACGAGCTCGCGACCGTCTTCGAGACGGAGGGACGGCCCCGCGACCTGACCACCGTGCGCGTGGTCGGCATCGGCGACTTCGCCGAGCGGGGCTTCAGCCAGTTGGGCCTGCCGGGGCTGATGCGACGGACGATCGGCAGCAACATCGGCAACGAGCCACGCCTTGGCGCCCTGGTGGAGGCCAACGAGCTGGAGGCGTACTCGTTCCCGCAGGGCGTCCTGAGCCAGCTGACACGCGAGATCGCGGCCGGGCGGCCCGGCCTCGTCACCCAAGTCGGCCTGGGCACCTACGTCGACCCACGCCAGACCGGTGGCAAGCAGAACTCCCGGACGACCGAAGATCTGGTCGAGGTGGTCACCCTGCGCGGCCGGGAATGGCTCCTCTTCCACGCCTTCCCGATCGACGTCGCGGTCATCCGCGGCACGACGGCAGACGAGGACGGCAACCTGACCATGGAGGGCGAGGCGGTCCAGGGCGAGATGCTGTCGATGGCCATGGCCGCGCGCAACAGCGGTGGCATCGTCATCGCGCAGGTTCGCCAGCTCGCGCGGCGCGGGAGCCTGCCGATGCGCGGCGTCAAGGTTCCCGGGGCGCTGGTGGACCACGTCTATGTCGACCCTGACCAGTGGCAGACGTACATCACGCGCGACTCGCCCTACTACGCGGGGGCAATGCGCCGACCGGTGACCGATGAGCCGCCGCTGCCGCTCGACGTGCGGAAGATCATCGCTCGACGATCCCTGCTCGAGTTTCCGCGCGGGGCGATCTGCAACCTGGGCTTCGGGATCAGCCAGCTCATCGGCCGGGTGGCGTGGGAAGAGGGCATCACCGACCAGCTGGTGCTGACCGTCGAGCAGGGCATGTTCGGCGGCGTCCCCATCGCCGGCAACGAGGGCGGGGCCGGCTTCAACTACCAGGCCATGATCGACCAGCCGTACATGTTCGACTTCTATGACGGCGGAGGCCTCGACATTGCCAGCCTCTCGTTCGCGGAGGTCGACGCGGAGGGCAACGTCAACGTCCACGCGTTCGAAGGTCGCGTGCGCGGCCCGGGCGGCTTCCCGAACATCAGCGCGCGCACGCCGCGCATCAACTTCGTCGGCACCCTCACCGCACAGGGCCTCGAGCTGGAGATCGCCGACGGAGTGCGGATCACGACCGAGGGCAAGCTGCCGAAGTTCGTGCCGGAAGTTCGCGAGATCTCGTTCAGCGGTCGCCTGGCGCGCGAGCGCGGGCAGGAGGTGCGCTACATCACCGATCGGGCCGTCTTTGCCCTGGCCGATGACGGCCTGGTCCTGATCGAGATCGCACCGGGCATCGACCTCGAACGCGACGTGCTCGGCCAGATGGCCTTCCGCCCACGTGTCGCCGACGACCTGGCGACCATGGACCGTCGCCTGTATGCCGAGGGGCCGATGGGCCTGGCGGCCGATTTCGGCGCGGACGGATGAGCGAGCTCATTCACCTGGATCTGGCGCCGGTCGCAAGGCTGACGCTGGACAATCCGCCGCTCAATCTCGTCACTCGCGAGCTCCTCACGCAGCTCGATGCCGCCCTGGCCACGCTCGAGGCCGCCGATCCCGGCGAGGTCCGGGTGGTGGTGGTGACGGGCGCCGGTGAGCGAGCCTTCTCGGCCGGCTCCCATGTTGGCGACTTCGAAAACCAGCGTGGTACGGCCGGACGCGAGCGACACGAGCTCGAGTCGGGCGTCGCCTCCCGGCTCGCGCGCCTGCCCATGCCGACGATCGCCGCCATCGAGGGGAATGCCCTGGGCGGCGGGCTGGAGCTCGCCCTGTGCTGTGACCTGCGGGTCGCATCCGAGCACGCCAAGCTGGGCCTGCCGGAGGTGCGCCTGGCCGTGACGCCGGGCGCAGGGGGAACGCAGCGCCTGCCGCGCGTCGTCGGTGAGGCTCGGGCCCGGGAGCTGATCCTGACGGGACGGATCCTCGACGCTCACGAGGCGGAGCGGATCGGCCTCGTGAATCGCGTGGTGCCGGCGGGCGAGGCACTGGGCGCCGCGACCGCGATCGGGGAGGAAATCGCGACGCGCGGTCCGGTCGCGGTGCGCGAGGCGAAACGCCTCATCGCGCTGGCGGGTGACGTGGACCTCGCGACCGGACTGGGAGCCGAGCTGGATGCCTCGGACCGGGTCTTCGCCAGCGAGGACATGCTCGAGGGAGCCAGCTCCTTCTTCGACAAGCGAGAACCGAAGTATCGCGGCCGCTAGGTCGCCCAATTGGAGGGTTGCACATTCATGGCTGACGTCGGGCGGTTCGGGGTTTTCCTGCCGTCGTACATCTGGGAGGGCGATGGCCCGGAGCGGGCTCACGGCATCAAGGCCTTCGCCCGGCAGGTCGAGGATCTGGGCTTCGACAGCCTCTTCATCACCGACCACCTGCTCGCCGCACGACGCTTCTACTCCGTGAACTGGCTCGAGCCCCTGACGACATTGGCCGTCGCCGCCGGTGCGACCGAGCGTGTCCGGCTCGGGACCTCGATCCTCATCATGCCGCTGCGCAACCCGGTCGTCCTGGCGAAGGAGCTGGCGACCCTCCAGTTCCTCTCCGACAACCGCGTCATCCTGGGTGCCGGGGTGGGGTGGAACGAGGCGGAGTACGACGCGGTCGGCGTGAAGAAGTCGGAGCGCGGCAAGCGTACCGACGAGATGCTCGACATCATGATGCCCATGCTCGAGGGCGAGACGGTCACCTATCACGGTGACTTCTACTCCGTCGACGACATGTTCATCGAACCCCGCACGTCCCAGCGCCCGCTCCTATGGATCGGCGGCGGCTCGCAGCTGGCCGACCCGAAATCGCCGGACGTCCCGCGCTTCGTCGAGTCGGTGAAGCGGCGGACGGTAAGGGCCGATGGCTGGATCCCCCGTCCAACGTGCCCACCGCAGGACATCGCTCGGGACTGGGACGAGCTCCAGGTCGCCATCCGTGACGCCGAACGTGACCCGGCCGACACGCTCGTCGCGCACGAGAACTTCCTCCACCTCGTCATGACGAACGATCCTGCCAAGGCGCGCGAAGAGCAGCATCGGGCCTTCCTCAAGGTCATGAGCAACGAGCGCGGACCGGAGTACCTCGAGTCGGTCTACCTGTTCGGGACGCCGGATGAGGTCATCGCCTCGCTCCAGGCACGAGTCGACGCCGGCGTCGAGTACTTCTTCCTGCACACCATGACGCCGGATCCGGCTCAGCTCCAGCAATGGGTGGACGAGATCATCCCGAACGTCACGTTCCCCGACACGGCCGGACCGGTGCGCCGGCCTCCGGCGCGCTGGGGCCGATGACCCGGCGCGTCGCGCTCCTGGGACATCCGCTTCGCCGGAGGCACTCGGTGGTCATGCACAACGCGGCCTTCGACGCGGCCGGGATCGACGCTCGCTACGAGCTCCTGGAGCTCGAGGCGGACGGCGTGGGTGCGGCAGTCAGCGCCGCCCGCGGCGACGGCTGGCTGGGGCTCGGCGTGACGGCGCCCTACAAACGAACCGTCGCGAGCCTGTGCGACGAGGTCGAGCCTGATGCCCTGGCAATCGGTGCGGTCAACAACGTGGTACGGACAGACGACGCGCGGCTGATCGGCATCAACACCGACGCACCGGGCTTCCGTGCCGGCGTGGAGCTTGCCATGGGCCGTCCTCTGGCCGGGGCGTCGGTCGCGGTGGCCGGGGCGGGAGGCGCGGCTCACGCGGTGGTGCACGCATGCCTCGCGGCCGGTGCCGCACAGGTGACGATCGGGAACCGGACGGCCGATGCGGCGGAGGCGCTTGCGACTCGAATGGCCTCGACCGGCCGCGGGATTGTGAGCGGCGGGGCGATCGGCGGGCTGCGGTTCCGCGATGGGCTGCGCGGCGCCGATCTGGCGGTCAACGCGACCACGGTCGGCATGGTCGACCCGGGCGTCACCATCCCGGTCGAGCTTCTTCCCGATGGGGCCACGGTCTTTGACCTCGTCTACGTCCCGGCTGAGACGCCGCTGCTCGCGGCCGCGCGGCGACGAGGGCTGCGGGCAGCCAATGGTTCGGAGATGCTCATCGCCCAGGCGTCCATCGCCTTCGAGCGCTGGACGGGAGTGGCTGGCATGGCGGAGGTCATGCGCCGAGCGGTCGCCCCGCTCCTGGCCGACCCCTCGGCGAGCGCCTGACCCATGCGACTCGCCACGATCGTCGACGGTGCAGCGCCACGGGTTGCCGTCGTCCGCGACGATCGCTGCCTGAGTCTCGACCCCGCCGAACCGGCCTTCGCCTCGATGCGATCGGTCGCGGCGGGCGGTCCCGAGCTCCTGGCACGGGTTGCCTCGTGGGCCGACGCCCAGCCACCGAGCGGCTGGGCCGGGCTCGAGGACGTCGTCATCGGGCCGGCGGTCACCGATCCGGGCGCGATCTACACCATCGGGCACAACTACCGCTCTGCCGACCCGGCGGCCGAGGAGGCCCCGGAGCGGCCGCTCGTGTACGGCAAGGCAGCGAACTCAGTTGGTGCGCACGATACGACGCTCACGTGGGACCGATCGGTGAGCGACGACGTGGACGCGGAAGTCGAGCTCGGGGTGGTCGTCGGCGCACCGGCCTTCAACGTCGCGCCCGAGCGAGCCATGCAGCACGTCTTCGGCTACACCATCATCAACGACGTCTCGGCCCGCGACCCGTGGCTCGACGGCGACCAGTGGTTGATCGGCAAGTCGTTGCCCGGCTTCTGCCCGGTCGGTCCGTGGGTCGTGACCGCCGACTCCCTCGACCCCGACGACCTGGCGCTCGGCTGCAGGATCAGCGGCGAGACGATCCAGGACGCTCGCACCTCGCTGATGCGGACCCGGATTCCGGAAATCCTCGCCTACCTCTCGCGGCACGTCCGTCTCGAGCCGGGCGACCTGATCGCCACCGGCACCCCGTCGCGTCTGTCGACCCCGCCGGGACCGGGCCGCCGGCTGCGTGGTGGCGATGAGGTGACGGCCTGGATCCAGGGGATCGGCGAGCTCACGACCCACATCGGCTGACCAACCCGTCTTTGAGGAGGCATCGCGTGAAACCGTCCACCGTGTTCCTGGGCGAAATGACCAATCCCGAGGTCGAGGCGTTCCTGCGCGAGCACCAGACCGTGATCGTCCCCACCGGGTCGACCGAGCAGCACGGACCCCATGGCCCGCTGCTCACCGATGTCCTGGTGCCGCAGGAGGTGGCTCGGCGCGCCGCACCGCGCGTCGGCGCCGTCGTCGCGCCGCCGATCAACTACGCGCTCTCCTACCCACACGTCGGGTTCACCGGTGTGGTCCACATTCGGGTGCAGACCTTCATGGCGCTCATCGAGGACCTGTGCGTCTCATTCGCCGATGCCGGCTTCCGCCGGATCGTGTTCCTCAATGGGCACTACGACAACACCTATGCCATCGCCTACGCCTGCGCCGCGGCCCGCGAACGACTCCCCGTCGATGCCGTCACCTTCCCGATCAACTATTGGGACGGGATGACCGCCGAGGAGTCGGCGGAGTTCTTCGGGCCTAGCGCCGGCCTGCACGCCAACCGGGGCGAAACGTCGGCTGTCCTGGCGATCGACCCGAATCTGGTCGACATGGAGCGGGCGAATGCCGAGATGCCGCCCTTCCCCGATGTCTCGAGCCAGGCGCCGGTCCATACCGCGTTCTTCTTCTCGGCACCCGGCTCCGTCCACCGTGCCACGCACTCGGGCACCTGGGGCGATGCGCGCGATTCCACGCCCGAGTTCGGTGAGCGCTACCTCGAGGTCGTGACCGAGGCGACGATTCGCATCCTGGATGACATCGAGCGGACCTTCGCCGCCATGCCGGCCCGCTGACCGTGCCCCGGCTGACCTAGCCGGCGGGCCGTTCGTCGTGGCGGTCGGGCGCCTCGACGGCGAACCGCACGTCGATGGCGTAGCGATCGCCGGGATATCGGGACTCGGTGACCTCGACCGGCCGCCGTTGCGCGTCCAGGATGACGCGTCGCTCGACCAGGATGGGCGTTCCCTTCTCTACGGTCAGCAGGCGGGAATCCTCTCTCGTGGCGGCCGAAGCGCTGACCACAGCCGCCCCGCGCCGCAGATGCCATCCGGCGGCAGCAAGGACCGCGTGCAGCGACTCGTGGCGAAGGTCCGCCGCCATCACGGCCGGCGAGGTCGATCCGACCAGCACGGTCGTCTCGAGGGCGATCGGCTCCTCATCGGCGCAGCGGACGCGGCGCAGGAGGACGACCGGCGATCCCTCGCCAACCCCAAGCTCGCCGGCGATCGAGGGCCACGCGGGCCGGATCTCCCGGTCGACGATGACCGAGCTCGGCTGACGACCCCGGCGCAGCATCTCCGAGCTGAAGCTCATGAGCCGGTCCGCGCGCCGATGGGACGATGGCTCGGCGACGAAGCTGCCACGGCCCGGGAGGCGCTGGACGAGACCATCCTCGGCAAGCCGCTGCATCGCGTTGCGGGCGGTCATGCGGCTCACGCCGAATTCCGCGACAAGCTCGCTGTCGGACGGCATCAGGTCGCCCGGCTGGAGCGTGGCGGCGCGCTCGCGGAGCGCAAGCTCGATGGTCCGGTAGCGGGGCAACGAGGGCGGCGTCATCACCTGCTCATCGGGGCACTGACCGCGGCCACCGCCTGCTCGACGCTCTCCGCGCCATGAACCGCGGCGCCGATGGCGCCGGCCCAGGTCCCAAGCTCGGCCGCGACGATCTCGAGACCGTCGAGCGACGTTGTGTGGACACGCCGCCGCAGCTCGGACCAGATCGGGCCGAAGAACAGGTCGGCGGCCGAGGAGACCCCGCCGCCGATGACGATCCGCTCCGGGGTGAGGACGGCGACCATGTTTGCGATCCCGATCCCGAGATAGCGTCCGATCTGCGCGATCCCGTCGACCGCTCGGGGGTCGTTCGCACGGGCACGACTCACCGCCTCGTCCGCGGTCGGGGTGCCGCAGGCGACCGCAATCTGGTCGGCCCGGGTGAATGCCTCGAGGCAGCCGCGATTGCCGCAGCCGCACCACGGACCGTCCGGGTCGATCGTCTGGTGCCCCAGCTCGCCGCCGGTGCCGTCCCGGCCCTGGTAGACGCGACCGTCGAGTGCGACCACGCCCCCGACTCCGGTGCCGATGGTGAGGCCGATCATCGCCGATACCCCGCGCCCCGCTCCGAGTCGCAGCTCCGCGAGCCCGAAAGCCCGCGCGTCGTTCACCAGGTGGGCTGGCCGATTCAGCTCGGCGGCCACCGCCCGCGCCACCGGTTGGCCCGACCACGCGCCGGGCAGGTTCGGCAGGAAGCGAATCGTGCCGGCCTCGGGGTCATACAGTCCCGGCACGCCGACCCCGACGGTGGCAACCTCGGGATACCTGGTAATGGCCTCCGCCCCCACCTCGGTCAGGCGACGGATGACCGCCGTCGGACCCTCCGATTGCCTCGGTGGCAACCGCGCCGCGATCCACAGAGCTCCAGCCGTCCTCAGCCTGCTGCGCCACCACCCACTTGATATTCGTGCCGCCGAGGTCGAGCCCGAGATGGCGAGTGGTGGCAGGCTCGCTCATCGGCCCATCAGGACGCTGCCGTGACCCGCGTATACGCGGCCGCGACGACCACGATGATCGAGCCGAAGAGGATCTGACGCATCGGCTCGGTCAGGCCGATGACGGTGAGCAGCGCCGTGAGAACGGTGAGAATCAGCGCGCCCACCATGGTGCCGCCGTATCCGCCCCGACCTCCCAGGATCGACGTTCCACCGATGACGGCCGCGGCGACCGATGGCAGGACGTACGAATCGGCGAGCGAGACGCTCGCGGTGTTGGTGAGGCCCGAGATGAGCAGCCCCGCGATCGCCGCCAGCACCGCCGAGATGACGTACAGGACCACGATGACCTGCCACGAGCGGACGCCGGACAGGCGGGCCGCCACCGGGTTGTCACCGATCGCGAAGAGCAGCCGCCCATAGCCCGACCGGCGCAGGCCGACCAGGATCAGCACGGCGAGCGGGACGAACAACAGCAGGCTGTACGGGATGATGTCGAGGAACGTGCTCGACCCAAGCCAGCGGAGGGAGTCAGGTACGCCCGAGCCGGTCTGGACCGTGATGATCTGCCAGACGTTTGCGAGCCCGAGCACCACGAAGCTCATGCCCAGGGTCATGATCAGTGGGTGGACGCGGAAGATGCCCACGCCGACGCCCGTGACGGAGCCGGCCAGCGCAGCCGCGATGAGCGAGACCGCGATGCCGAGCGGGACGCCGCCCGGACTGTTCACCAGCGTCGCGGTGACGAATCCGGCCATCGAGGCGACCGCACCGACCGACAGGTCGATGCCGCCGGTCAGCATCGTCAGCGTCTGGCAACCGGCCAGGATGGCGAGCGGGACGGACGCGCGGAGGATCACGCCGGCCCATGGCAGCCCGACGATGCCGGGGCGAACGATCCCGATGGCGACCACCAGGATCAGAAGCAGGCCCAGGAGCGGGATGATCGGCCGATCCCGGAACAGCGATCGCACGCCGGCCAGGCCGCTCGCTGGTCTCACGCCCGCGCCTGCCGTCATGCCCGCGCCCTCCGAAGCTCGATGAGGCTGCCGACCATCACCACGCCGATGAGGATGGCGCCCTGGGATACAACCGCGAGATTGGTGTTGATGTTCAGGAATGTCATGTCGGTTCGGATGAGCTGCAGCACGAAGACGCCCACGATCGGCCCGAAGACCCCTCCGCGACCACCGGCCAGGCTGACGCCTCCGAGGACGACGGCCGCGACGCTCAGAAGGGTGTACGGGCCCGGCACCGGCGTCCCGATCCCGGTGCTGGCGGTGAGCGAGATGCCGCCGAGCGCCGCGAAGAGGCCGGCCACCGCGTACGCCAGGATCTTCGTCCGCCCGATCGAGACGCCGCTGCGATATGCCGCCAGCGAGTCGCTGCCGATCGCGTAGAAGGAGAGCCCGATCCGCGAGCGCGAGAGCGGGATCCAGACCGCGGCCACCACGACGACGAGGACGAGGGCCGCCTTCGGCACCCACTCGACGCCGACCGAGCCGAGCACGAGCGAGCGAAGCCATTCGGCCGCTCCCCCACCGGGCGCCGAGCGCACGACGAGGGCGAGCCCGGCCCATATGAAGAGCATGGCCAGGGTCACGACGATGTCCGGTACCTTCGTGATCACGACCACGGCCCCGTTGATCGCGCCGATCACGAGGCCGAGAATCAGCACGCCGATGACGACCAGAATCGCGACCTCGGCGCTCTGACCGTCCATCAGGGTCGCCGACACGACACTCGTCAATGCCATGACCGAACCGATCGAGAGGTCGATGCCGCCGGAGATGATGACCACGGCCTGGGCGACCGCGGCGAGCGCCAGCGGCAGCACGGAGATGGCGAGCCCCTGGATGCCGGCCACGCCGTAGCGCGGCTGGATCATCCGCGTGAAGAGGATCAGGAGGAAGAGGAAGGCCAGCAGGCCGAGCGGCCACGCGTTGCGGCGCGCCCAGCGGGCGATGGCCTGCGAAGGCATGCCGGACGCGGGAGTGCGCGCACGCGTCGATGCGGTCATGTCCCTGCCTCGCCTCCGGCGGCGCCATCGCTGCTCGGCGGGCTTTCGCCTGTCTCGTCGGCAGGCAGGTTGTGAGCCGCTCGAAGAAGCGTGGTCTCGTCGGCATCGGCCGCATCGAGCTCGTCCACCACCTCTCCGCCGAAGATCACCACGGCTCGGTCGCAGGCAAGCTGGATCTCCTTGAGCTCCGAGGTGTAGAAGAGGACTGATGCGCCGGAGGCGGCCAGGTCGCGGAGCAGCCGATAGATCTGGTTCTTGGTTCGAATGTCGATCCCGCGCGTCGGATCGAAGCACAGCATCGTCCGGATGCCGCGGGCGACCCAACGGGCGATGGTCACCTTCTGCTGGTTCCCGCCGGAGAGGCGCCGGACCTCGTTTCCGGCGCGCGCGTCGATCTGCAGGGTGGCGACCGCCTCGTCGATGGTCCGCCGCTCGGCGGCGACGTCGATCAGCCCCCAGCTGCCGGGGTGCGCGCTGAAGGGCAGCGCAATGTTCTCGCGAACGGACCGCTGCATGAGGAGCGCCTCGGCGCGGTCGGCCGCCACGTAGACCACGCCCGCGCGGATGGCATCGGCGGGATGGCGGAACGAGACGGGCGCGCCGTCGACGCTGAGCTCGCCGCCGTCCGGCCGATCCGCGCCGGCCAGGATGTCGAACAGCTCGTCCTGGCCCTGGCCCTCGAGCGCCACGACGCCGAGGACCTCGCCCGGTCGCAGGTCGAAGGACACGCCCTTGAGCTTCGTGCCCTTGGTGAGTTCGCGCAGAGATAGATGCGGAGTCACGTCGCCGGCCGTCTCGGTCGAGCTCGAGCTCCGGCGGCCCGGTGCGTCCACGGCGTTCTCGCCGAGCATGAGCTCGACGATTCGTTCCTCGGAGCCCTCGGCGACATCGACGACGCCGACGGTCTCGCCTTCGCGCAGCACGGTGGCGCGGTCGCAGACCGATGCGATCTCGATCATGCGGTGTGAGATGAAGATCACGGATCCCTCGCCGCCGCGACGCCGACCGATGACCTCGAGGACGTGTTCGGTGAGGTTTGCCGGCAGCGCCGCAGTCATCTCGTCGAGCATGATCACGTCCGGCTCGAACGCGATGGCGCGCGCCAGGTCGATGATGCGCAGCGAAGCAAGCGGCAGGTTTCGCGCGGGCTGCATCACGTCCAGGTTGGGAAGGCCGAGCTCGGCGAGCCAGTGACGGAAGGGCTCCATCGGCGTCTCGGTCAGGCGCAGATTGGACCTGATGTCCAGGTCGGGGATGAGGGATGGTTCCTGGTAGACACTGATCACACCGCCGCGCCGCGCCTCCAGCGGGGAGTGGGCGGTTCGCTCGCGACCGCGGACGGCGATTCGGCCCGTGTCGGGTCGCACCGCGCCGGTCAGGATCTTGACGAATGTGCTCTTGCCGGCGCCGTTCGCCCCCATCAGGGCATGCACCTCGCCCGGGCGTACCGAGAGCGAGGCCGAGCGCAACGCCACCACGGCACCGTAGGCCTTCGAGACCCCGGAGGCCTCGAGCAGGAGATCGGTGGTCGTCGCTGTCATGACCTTCTCGTGGTGGTTGAAACGGGGGCTGCCGGCATCACCGACAGCCCCCGTGGTGGATCCGGGTACTACTCGCCCGGTCCCTCGCAGGCAACGGCCTGCTCGGGGGTGTAGGTCGTCCAGCCCTCGATCTCGAGGCCAAGCGGCCACAGGGGATCGAGTCCGTCGACCTGCCATGAGCTCAGGAGATCCTTGCCCTCGTCGCTGGTGTTCTCCGCGAGCACCGGGTCGAGAAGGACGGTGTTCGGCTGATCCGCCCCCTCGGCGGTTTCAACATCGTCACCGTTCAGGAGCTTCACTGCCAGGTTGACGCCGGCACCACCGACGGCCGCGGTGTTGGTCACCGCCGCGCCCTCGAGGCCCGGGTAGCCCTCCTCATCGAGCAGCTGCGCAACGAATGCGCCAAGGTCCGCGCCGACGATCGGCACGAAGTCCTTGTTGGCGGCCTTGATTGCGTCGACGACCTGGGAGTCCATGCCGGACGTCCAGATGCCGTCGATGCCGTCGTAGTCACCGCTGGCGATGAAGTCATTGATCAGCTGGGTGGTCGTCGCCGGATCCCAGCCGGTGAAGACACCGTCCTCGTTCGGGACGACGGTGATGTTCGGGAACTCCTCGAGGACGTTCTTGAACCCGATGTCACGGTCGGAGTCAGCCGGATGGCCGGCCAGACCGCGCATGTAGTAGACCGTGCCCTCGCCGCCGAGCTGCTCGAACAGCCAGCGGGCTCCGAGCTCGGCGTACTTGACCTGGTTGTTGTACAGGTTGTACGTGTCCTCGTTGGTCACGTAGGCATCCACCGAGACCGTTCGGATCCCTTCCGCGTTCGCCTCTTCGAGCGCCGGATTCAGCGCTTCCGGATCGTTCGGGTTGAAGACGATGGCATCGACGCCGGCCGCGATCAGGTCACGGATGTCCGAGAGCTGCCCGGCAGCGTCGGTGTTGCGATGGATCTGGTTGAGCTCGGTGACCCCGAGAGCCAGCGCCTCCGCCTTTGCGGTGCAGACCTGCTCCTCGCGGAACCCGTTGCCCACGCCGCCGCCATTGGAATAGCCGATGACGTAGTTCGCATCTCCGCCGCCATCCGTGGCGTCGGGTGAACCCGAACCGGTGCCCCCGCACGCTGAGACGACGAGCCCGAGCGCGGCGACCGCGACCAGGCTACGTACCGTTCTCATCTGCTGCATGTATGAGTCTCCTCCATATGACCGATGCTCCCAAGTGGAGCGATCCGATCGTGAATTCCGATTGTTTCTGCATCTGCCTGTCGCTTCGTCACCCACCTCCTTGCTGATCGATCGCACGGGCGATGCGCCGGGCATGCTCTCGATAGGCCTTGTCGAACAGCTCCCGGGATCGCTCGTCCCCCACCACCGACGATCGGGTGATGACGGGCGGCATCTTGCCACGCTCGACGAGGAGCTCGGCGATCCGGACCTTGAGGGAATTCACCACGGCGACGGCCGTCACCGTCGAACCGGGACCGACGGGGGTCTCGAGCCCGTCAACCGTGACCAGTGCATCCGCGTGCGGCGTGCACAGGTCAATGACGAGGTCCGCCTCGTCAAGGAGACGCGATCCAACCTCGGGTGGCGGCTCGCTCGACATCGATTGCTGAACTGAGGTCACGGCGATCACGCGGACGCCGCGAGCTCGGGCGCCACGGGCCATCTCCACCGGAACGGCGGTGAGACCGGATGCCGAGAACACGATCAGCACGTCGGACGGACCGAATGTGAAGTTGCCCAGGATGACTTCGGCCAGCCCCGGCACCCGTTCGATGAACATCGCCTGCCGCTGGCCGTTGGCGCCCACCACCTGGGTGTGAAACGTCATCGACAGCTCGACGATCGGGTTGAACCCGGGGTAGGAGCCGTAGCGAGGAAACATCTCCTCGACCGGGATCCGCGAGTGGCCGGTCCCGAACAGGTGGACCAGCCCATCGGCGGCGATCGCATCGGCGCACCACTGGCTGGCGCGCTCGATCGACCTCGCCCTGGGTGGAGACGAAGCGCTCGAGGAGCGCGGATGCCTCATTGACCCATCGCATGGTCGGGACTGCGGTCGGCGTCGCGTTCAATACGCGCTCCCGTCCGACGTAGCCGGCTGCAATCGCGGCGCGCACCCGACGTCCGCGCGATCGGTAGTCGTCGAGAATCGGCTTGGTCTGCGTTGCGCCGATGCGAGTCACGCCGAGAGCCATGACGGCGAGGAGGTCGTCCAGCGTTCGAACCCCTCCGGCGGCTTTGACCTGGATGTGCGGCGAAGTGTTGGCCCGCATGAGTCGCAGGTCGTCGTGGGTGGCTCCGCTGGGGGCAAATCCGGTCGAGGTCTTCACGAAGTCGGCGCCGGCGGCCTCGGCCAGCTGGCAGGCCCGGATCTTCTCGTCGTCGGTGAGATAGGCGTTCTCGAAGATGACCTTGACGATCGCCCCTCGAGCATGAGCCACGTCGACCACGGCCGCGATATCGGCCTGGACATCGCCGTCGCGACCGGCCTTCAGCGCGCCGATCTGGAGCACCATGTCGAGCTCGGTCGCGCCATCGGCGAGGGCGCGCTGTGCCTCGAACACCTTTGTCTCGGTCTGATGATTCCCATGGGGAAAGCCGATGGTGGTGCCGACGGCGACGTCCGTCCCGTCCAGCAGCCGGTGGGCACGGGCAACGTCCGCCGGACGCACGCACACCGACGCCACGTCGTATTCGGCAGCCAGCCGGCACCCCTCCTCGACGAACGCATCGTCGAGCTCGGGGCGCAACAGTGAGTGGTCGATGGTCTTGGCCAGCTGACGCTCGGTGACGTCGTCGATGGAAAGCGTCATGTGGGTGGTACTCACTTGATCCAGGGTCGGAGGACATCGCGCGCGATGAGGAATCCGCGCTTCACGAGCTCGTCGCTACCCTCGAAATCGCGATCCTCGTGCTCGATGATGATGTCGCCGTCGTACTTCGCGCGATAGAGGGCGGAGAAGATCTCGCTCCAGTCCGCGTCACCCAGGCCCGGCAGCCGGGGGACCTGCCAGCCGATGCCACCGGACAGCGTTCCGCGCTCGTACAGGCCGTCGCGATCGACCTGGACGTCCTTGGCCTGGACGTGGAGGATGTGTGGCCCGAACTCGCGGATGAAGCGCGCCTGGTCGATCATGAGCCAGACGAGGTGCGACGGGTCGTAGTTGAGGCCGATGGTCCCGCCCCACTGATCGATGATCTTGCGCCAGATGTACGGCGACCAGGCGATGTTGTTGCCGGCCGGCCACTCGTCGCGGCTGAAGATCATCGGGCAGTTCTCGATGGTGATCTTCACGCCGTGCTCGCGAGCGTGGTCCGCGATCTCCGGCCAGATCTCGAGGGCCGTCTCCCAGTTCTCGTCCTGGCTCTTTCGGGGATCACCGCCCATGAAGGTGTTGAAGAAGGGCACGCCCATCTTCGAGGCCGCCTCGATGACGAGCTTCATGTGCGCGATGGCCGCGCCACGCACCTCGTCGTCGGGGTGGAGCGGGTTCGGGTAGTACCCCAGACCGGAGATGGCGAGGCCCATGCCGGTGACCTCGTCCACGATCTCGCTCGCACGCTGCGCCGACAGGTCGGTGACGTCGATGTGCGAGGTGCCGGCGTACTTGCGCGAGCTCCCGCTGGACGGCGGCCAGCACGCGATCTCGAGACTCTCGAAGCCGCTCTCGGATGCCCAGCTCGCCACCTCGCTCAGCGGTGTGTCGGGGAATGGCGCCGTCAGGAAGCCGAGCCTCATCGAGGATCCTCCACGTTCGTGATCTGGTTCATGCGGCACGTACCACGTCGACCCATCGGCCCTCTCGAGCACTGATCGCCACGGCATCGCCGACGAGCATCTCGTCGTGCCCGTCGGCAAAGGTCGCGTAGGCGGGCCGGGCGGCGGGCGCACCGGCCATCACGTCGGTGTAGATGGCGTTGAACAGCGCGCGGAACGTATCGGCGAAGCCCTCGACGTGCCCGGCCGGCAACGCGGCCGCCGCGGCGGCGGCCGGACCCATGAGCGCCGGGTTGCGAATCAGGATCTCGTTCGGTCGGTCCCGATGACCGATCCACAGCTGATCGGGCTGCTCCGAGTCCCAGGCCGCCGCGCTTTCCGAGCCGTCGACCTCGTACTGGAGCGAGTTCTTCCGTCCGGGGCTGAGCTGGCTGATGGCCACGGATCCCCGTGCCCCTCCCTCGAATCGAAGGAGGATCGTTGCGGTGTCCTCGGTCACGATCTTCCGCTCGACGGTATCGGTGGCGCGCTCCGTGGAGAACGTCTCCACCGGCCCCGACGGCTGGCTGCGCATCGGGATGAAGGTGGCAAGGTCGGCCATCACCGACACGATGCGCTGGCCGGTGATGAAGGTCAGGAGGTCGAGCCAGTGTGAGCCGATGTCACCCACCGCCCGAAGCGCCCCGCCGCGATCGGGCTCGAGGCGCCAGTTCCAATCGGTCGCGTGCAGCAGCCAGTCCTGGAAATACCGGCCCGTGACCAGCCGGACGTCGCCGAGGGCGCCGCCGGCGACGAGCTCGCGCGCGTGCTGGTTCAGTGGATAGAAGCGGATGTTGAAGTTCACCGCGGCCACTCGTCCGCTGTCGGCGGCCAGGGCCACGAGGTCAGCCGATTCCTCGGAGGTCATGGCCAGCGGCTTCTCGCACACCACGTGACGGCCGGCCGCGAGCACCTCGCGCACCTGGTCGTGGTGAAGGTGATTGGGGCTGGTGACGTGGACCACCTCGACGCGATCGTCGGAGAGCAGCTCGTCGAGGCTCGCGTATCCACGTGGCACTCCCAGCTGCTCAGCTCGCTGGGCCGCGCGCTCGGGGCTGGAGCCCAGCAGCCCGTGCACCTGCACGCCGAGCCGACGAAGCGCCTCGACGTGCACCGTGCCGATGAACCCGCTGCCGATGACGGCGGCGCCGATGCGGCTGGGGCTCGTCACCGACGGTCCGCATCTAGACGTCTAGATAACCTGGACGCACGGGGATGCCAACGAAAGCCCGGGGAATGCACCTACGAATGGTACTTCGGCCTGTCAAGCGCAAAAGTTTCCGTCCAAGGCCATTCCGCCGTATCATCGCGGGCGAATGGACGAATCCGTCGTGGCCCAGGCGCCGATCGAGGAGGCGCTCGACACGCTCTCGTCGGTCCTCGACGAGATCCGTTCGGCGCGCTCGCGCTCGCGGGCGGAGCTCGTCGCACGCACCGGGCTGAGCCGTGGCGTGGTTGCCCAGCGGGTCAACGAATTGATCGATGCCGGACTCGTGGTCGAGGGCGAGGTCGGTCCGAGCACCGGCGGCAGGCCGCCGCGCCAGATCAGCTTCCGGGCCGACGCCGGCCACGTCCTGGTCGCCGACCTCGGAGCGACCAGCATCGATGTCGCGGTCACCGACCTCGACGGGCGGATCCTGGGCCATCGCGACGAGCCGGCCGACGTGGCGGACGGTCCGGAGCGGTGCCTCGATCGCGTCGGCCAGCTGTTCGACGAGCTCACCACGGCGACGCGTGACCTGCCCGGCCGGCTGTGGGGCATCGGCATCGGCGTTCCGGGACCCGTCGAGTTCCGGAGCGGGCGGCCCATCTCGCCGCCGATCATGCCCGGCTGGGACGGCTACCCGGTGCGCGAGCGGTTCGCGAAGCGTCACGCGGCGCCGGTCTGGGTCGACAACGACGTCAACCTCCTGGCCCTGGGTGAGTGGCGGGCCGGGATCGCCGTCGGGCACGACAACGTGATCGTCGTGAAGGTCGGGACCGGAATCGGCGCGGGCATCATCTCGAACGGCCGCATCCACCGCGGGGCGCAGGGGGCCGCGGGCGACGTCGGCCACATCCAGGTCGTCGACGATCGGTCGATCGTGTGCCGATGCGGGAACATCGGCTGCCTGGAAGCGCTCGCCGGCGGTTCGGCGCTGGCTCGACAGGGCGAGGCGCTGGCGCACCAGGATCGCAGCGAGCGGTTGCGGGCGGCGCTCGACCAGCGAGGTCGCGTGACGGCCGAGGACGTGGCGCGAGCTGCGTCCTTCGGGGACGCGGAGGCGGTGGCGCTCCTGCACGCGGCCGGCGACCGTGTCGGCCTGACGCTGGCCAGCCTCGTCAACTTCTTCAACCCGTCGCTGGTCGTGATCGGGGGCGGAGTTGCGCAGAGTGGTGATCAGCTGCTGGCCGCCATACGGGAAACGGTCTATCGGCGCTCGCTGCCGTTGGCCACGCGAGACCTGATCATCGAACGGTCGTCGCTGGGCGCACTGGCGGGGGTCATCGGCGCATCGGCGATGGTGGTCGAGCAGCTGTTCGCGAGGGACGCCATCGGGCGGTGGCTGCATGCCGGCGAGCCGGCGGACGTGACCGAGGACCTCCTGGTCGCTGGCGGATCAATCTGAGGCGACGCGATCTCCGGGTACGGCGAGCAGCGCCCAGTAGCGGGAAGCTCCGTCGGCGGTCACGTCAAGCATGAGTGCGGCGTCATGGTCGGGGCCAGGGAAGTCGAAGTGCACCACCGTGGATCGACATTCGGCGCTCACCGACGCGACCTGGCTGTCGTCTCCGGGTGCCGCGGATGCGTCGCGCACCACGATGCTCATCGTCCCGTTGCCATCGCACGCGAACCCGACCTGCCCATACGTCCCTCCGCGGACGAGCGCGAGCTCGCGCACTTCGTCCCCGCCCGGTCCGTGCGACGCGGTCGACACCACCTCCCACCCCGGCTCGAACCCGACCACATCCGATGATGGGAACCCGGGAGCCCGCGAGTCAGGTGCCGATCCGGTGATGCCGAGGGGGCCGCAGCCGGCCGCCAGCATCGCTGGCACGACCAGGAGTCGCATGAAGGCGACGTGGCGAGTGGCGCCCATCGGATAGCTCGAGAGGGATTCGACGGGCGGACTATGCCACACGCCAGCCGGGACGCATAGGTGCACGGACTCGGCAGCCGTCGCGCGGGTCGCGCGCGCGGGTCGCGCGCGCGGGTCAGCCGGCGACCACCACGTCGGCGAAGTCCCCCGACTCGGGATCCTTGAGGATCATCTTCACGCGGCCGTCGGGCAGCGTTTCGCGCTTGATGACGACCTTGCCGTCGTGGAGCTCCGGATCGCGGCCGATGCGCTCGGTGCTGCCGCCGCGCCATTCGAACAGCTCCACCGGCTCCCAGGTTCGGCTCTTCGCCGATCGGAAACAGGCGTCCATGATCTCGTTGACGATGTACCCGTCGTACATGGTCTCGCGCGGCTGACCGCCGGAGTCGATGGCGTTGAACATGTCGCTGAACATGTCGACATAGCCGAGCTCACTCGCCTCGTCGCCCACCGGAAACAGCCAGCCGGCGCTCGTCTCCGCCTTCTCCGCGACGTAGCCGCCCTGTCCGCCGGCCGTGAACATCTCGAACCCGGTGCGCAGGAAGTGGTTGAGCCAGATCGTGCCGTGCGTGCCCGCCACCTCGTCGCGCAGGTCCATCCCGCCGCGAAAGGTCCAGCTGACCTCGAACTGACCGATGGCCCCGGACTCGAATCGGATGAGGGCGATGGCGTTGTCCTCGTCGTCGATCGGGTGCACGAGGGTGTCGGTGTGGCACATGACCTCGACCGGCCGGTTCCCCTTGCCCACGAAGTTCCGAATGATCTCGATGCAGTGGCAACCGAGGTCGATGATCGCCCCACCGCCGGTGAGCCGACCGTCCCAGAACCAGGCAGAGTGCGGTCCGGGATGGGTCTCGCGCGAACGGACCCAGGTGATGTCGCCGAGCGCGCCACCCTCCACGGCCTTGAAGGCCTTGAGCGACTTCGGCGTGTAGCACAGGTCCTCGAGGTAGCCACCGAAGACGCCGGCCTTCTCGACCGTCTCGAGGATCTGCCGGGCCTCCTGGGCGTTGCGGCCGAGCGGCTTCGTGCACAGCACCGGCTTGCCCGCCGCCGCTGCCGCCGTCACCGCCTCCACGTGGAGGTGGTTCGGCAGGCCGACCACCACGACGTCGGTGTCCGGATGGTTGACCGCAGCCACAAGGTCCGTGGTGTGCTCGGGAATCCCCCAACGCTCGCTGAATGCGGCCCCGCGCTCCTCGGTCCGGGAGTAGACGACCTGGACCCGGTCGCGCCCGCGCTGTCCGTGGAGCGTGGCGGTGTAGAAGTCACCGATCAGGCCGGTGCCGAGCATCGTGATCTTGTGGGCGCGCATCGCTGGCAAGGTCCTCCGCGGGTCGCTGGGGTGGGGGTGGGGTCCCGATTCTAGCCATAGGCCCGCGCGGCCACGTAGCGTTGGTCCGTCGGTGGGAGCAACGGCCACTCAGTGCCCGATATTCCCCGGGCCGGACCACGAGCGGCCAAGCAGCCGGCCTTCGCCTGGCCGTCGCTCCCACCGGCGAAGCAATTCGGCCACTGCCTGGCCGATAGCCTCACGGGCGGACCAACCCGAACCGAACGTCAGCCGCCGGTCACGGTCAGGGTGCCGCTCATGCCCAGGCTCTCGTGGCCGGGAAGCGAGCAGAAGATCGTGTAGGTGCCGGGCGCGAGCTCGCCGCTGATCGTCTCGGTGCCGTCCACGCTGAGATCCTCGGTGGCCAGCAGGACGTCGCCGGCCTCATTGCGCACGGTGAGGTTGTGGGGGGTGGGGCCATCGTTCGTGACATCGAACGTGACCGTGGGACCGGTGGCCTCGAGGTCGGATGGATCGAGCATGAAGTCGCGGACGCTGACCGCGATGGCATCGGCTTCGGGGGCCATGGATTCGGACGCAGGTGCGGCCGACGAAGGGTCCGCGCTCGCGGCGGAGGTGCTGCACGCGGCGAGGCCGAGGGCCAGCACGGGGAGAAGGAATCTGAGTCGCATGGTCGTTCTCCTGGAGACATGAGAAAGGGGCGGCCCGGACGATCCGGAGCCGCCCCTAGAGAGGTGGCCTGCTAGAAGGCGTCCGGCTGGGCTTCCACGATCGCCGGAGCGAGCGCGTCACCGATCATGCGCATGTGCATGGCGGCGGTCCGGTCGGCATCGGCGGCAGCCTGGGCATCACCCGATGCCTGGGCGTCGACGACGGCCTTGGTCTGCAGGACGTGATCGGTCACCAGCGAGGTGATCGCGTCCTCCGGCAGCCCGGTGGCGCCGGCAAGGAAGGAGCTGAACTCGGGCACGTAGATCGTCGTGAGATCCTCGACGGCCTTGTCCTGAACGGCCTGGTCCTCGGTCGCAACACCGGTGGTGTAGTCGACGAAGAAGCCGTTGTGGGCGCTCCAGATGCGGTTCCACTCGTCAGCGGCCTCCTGGCCGTAGATCGAGCCGATGGCGGCGCCGAGATCGGTGCCGTTGGTGTTCAGCGCAGCGCCGGCCGCGGCGAACTCATCGTTCCGGCCGCCAAGGGCGGCATCGGTGGCGAAGCTGGCCAGGAACAGGTGCTCCTGGAGGAGCTGGTTCAGCGCGACGCGGAAGTCGACGCCGGCCGTGGCCGCATCGCCCTCGATGTCGTTCGTCTCGGCAATGGCCGGGGCGAGTGCATCACCGATCATCTGCATGTGCGCGTAGGCGGCGCGGATGGCGTCGTAGGTCGCCTCCCAGTCACCGGCAGCCTGGGCATCCACGACTGCGGCGGTCTGGACGACGTGATCGGTCACCAGCGAGGTGATCGCGTCCTCCGGCAGCCCGGTGGCGCCGGCCAGGAAGGAGCTGAACTCGGGCACGTAGATCGTCGTGAGATCCTCGACGGCCTTGTCCTGCACGGCCTGGTCGTCAGTGGCCACACCGGTGGTGTAGTCGACGAAGAAGCCGTTGTGGGCGCTCCAGATGCGGTTCCACTCGTCAGCGGCCTCCTGGCCGTAGATCGAGCCGATGGCGGCGCCGAGCTCGGTGCCGTTCGTGTTCAGCAGTCCGCCATAAGCGGTGAACTGGTCGTTGCGCCCGTCGAGCGCGGCGCCGGTGGCCTTGGCGGCCAGGATGAGATGCTCACCGAGCAGATAGTTCAGGTCGGTTCGCAGGTTGGCGGCATCGCTCGTGATGTCGGCGTTACCGCCCATGTCATGAGGTGACTCGGGAGCCATCGACTCCGCGGCCATGGATTCGGGCGCCATCGATTCGGCCGCGGACGGCTCGGTGGATGTGCCCGGGGTGGACGTGCAGGCGGCGAGGGCCATGATGCCCGCGAGTGCCAGCGACGTCGGCTTCCAGGTTCGCACTAGGGTTCTCCTTGGTTTCGAATGGACCGCGACTTGCGATCCCCTCCGATACGCCGGAGTGCCGGTTATGAATCATTCACCGATGCGTTGGCCGTTCGAGCGGCGGTATTCTGGGTCCTGGGTTTCGAGGGAGCGGGACCTTCCGGCAAGCCTCCGAGGCCGCCGCCGCTGATGGCCGATAGACTCAACGCCCATGGACATGTTGCAGGGCGAGCAGATCGCCGCGGCCAACCTCGCCGACTGGCGCAAGCTGGCCCAGGGGCTTCACGCCCGCTATCTCGTCGACGACTTTGCCACCGGCGCCCGGTTCGTCGCCGCGGTGGGCGAGGCCGGTGACGCGCTCGGCCACCACCCGCGTGCTTCGATCGGCAAGGGCTACGTCGACCTCAAGCTGGTCAGCGACGACGCGATCTACCGTGACGACGAAGGCACCGAACTGGTCATCGAATGGGTGACCCAGCAGGACATTGACCTCGCGCGGCGGATCACGGAGATCGCCGCGGACCACAGGATCGACGCCGATCCGGCATCGGTCAGCGACATCGAGCTCGGCCTCGATACGGCGCGCTCCGCGACCATCGCACCTGTGTGGGCCGCGCTGCTGACCGGGAGCGCCGAAGCCCAAGGGCGTGGGTCACCGAGCGACGAGATCCGGGATGCCATGGGCCGGGTACCGAACCTGTGGTTCGGCGACGCGGATGAACACGAGGCCCCACGTCAGCGGTTCCACGTCGAGGTCTATGTGGCGCCCGAGGTGGCCGAGCAACGGATCGCCGCCGCCATCGCCGCGGGCGGCACAGTCGTCGATGACAGCGACGCGCCATCGCTCACCGTGATCGCCGACCAGGACGGCAACCAAGGAGTCGTATGCGTCGACGTATCCGCCACGAAGAAGGATTGAACCTCGGACTCGGTTGACCCGCCGCTGTAGCGGCGGCGGTCGTTGGCTGGGGAGGAAGGATTCGAACCTTCGATCTCCTGATCCAGAGTCAGGCGCCTTACCGCTTGGCCACTCCCCAGTGCGCGAGGCCGACCGATGATAACAAAGGCCGCCCACGGGCTCAGGAACGAGGTCAATCCTCCCGGCGCTTCGGCTTCGGGCGACGCTTGGCCTCCGCCTCCCCCGGCTGGTGGTGATCTGCGCGCCGCGGCTCGCGGTCGGGCGAGTTCATCACCGCCACCAGGTGCGCGGCCAGCAGGATCACCGCCGAGGCGACCAGCGCCCAGGTGAGCACTGCGGCCAGGCCGGCGATCGGCCCGTAGGCGGAGTCGAAGCCACCGAAGGTCCGGACGTACGTGGTGAACCCGACCTGCGCCACCCGCAGCGCAACGGCCCCTACCGCGGCGCCAATCAGCGCGGTCTGCCAGGTCGCCGCGCGGCGCGGGATGAGATAGAAGAGCAGGAACAGGGCGGTGCCGATGAAGAGGACCGGCACGACCTGGCTCTGGGCAAGTACTCGCACCGAGGCCGGCAGGTTCAGGAGCTCCCCGGCAAACGCGAAGGCCACGTCGGCGACGCCCGCCAGGGCAAGCAGCGCGCCGATGGTGAGGACCATGACGATCCGCTCGACCTGGCGCTTCCAGAACCCCGGCGGCTCGATCTCGTGCCACATGAGGTTGATTGAGGTGATCAGGCTGGCGAAGACGCGGCTGCCCGAGAAGAGCAGGAAGCCGATGGCGGCGGCCACCGCCGCCCCGCTGGCGTCGACCGTCTGTCCCACGATCTCTTCGATGACGCCCTGCTGGCCCGGCAGGAATCGCGCGACCTGGTCGACCAGGAAGCTGCGCGCCGACTCGGCGCCGACGACCACGACCCCGATGGAGACCGCAGCGATCAGCAACGGCGGCACGGACAGGACGAGGTAGAAGGCCACCGCGCCCGACCACTGCAGCCCTTCCTCGTCGACGAAGTTCGTGATCGTGCGGCGCACGACCCGCCAGGCGGGCCGGATGCGCTTGGGAAGGTGTCGGTCGATCGTAGGACGGATGCTGCGCCGCTCCCGCCGCGCGTGCGATGCGCGGCACTGCGTGGGATTGCGTATGGGTCTGATGAGGATACGACGCTCGCCATTGGTCCGGCTGACGGTAGCCATACCGGTATCTGGCGGTCCGGCCCGCCCGCCGATACGGTTCTGTTCGGGAGGAATCCACCACCGCGAGGGACGAGTCGATGCAGCAGGTTCAGCCGGGCGAATGGCGCAGGTTCGGGTTCGGGGGGCCGCCTGAGCCCTGGGATCACGATGCTCAGCGCGATCTCGATCGGCTGGCGACCTCGTATTACGTCGAGATTCTTGCCAGCCGCCGCGCCATCACGGGCGGCGGCGCGGACGACTCCGTCCGGCAACGCGTGGAAGAGCTCTTCGCCACGGCCGAGCGTCACAAGCACGAGGTCGACTTCTCGCTGCGCCACTGGGCAACGCCGGTCGAGCGGGCACGGGTCGAGGATCGGCTGGGCTCGCTCATGCGCATCGGCATCCGCCTGCGTGAACTTCGCGACACGCCCGCGCCGGAGACCGCCCCCGCCGCTTAGGTGGGCCGGCCGGGCCGTTGGTTCGCGGGTGGGAGTACGGGCCAGGATGCGGCCGATCTTCCCAGTAGCGGACCAAGAACGGCCAACATCACGCCCTCTGCCTGGCCGACCGTCCCAGGGGCGGTGCAAATCGGCCACAACCTGGCCGTTACTCCCAGGAGCGAGATATGAAGCGCGGATTCGGCCGTAGACTCGACGGCATGCCGCGCATGCCCTCCCTTGCCGATGTCAACGCCGCGACGGCGCGCCTCAACGGGATCGCCCTCCACACCCCGCTCGAGCCGAGCCGCGAGCTCGCCGAAGCGACCGGCGCCGCCGAGGTGCGCCTGAAGCGCGAAGAGGTCCAGCCGACCGGCGCCTTCAAGACTCGTGGGGCGCACAACAAGGTTGCGATCGTGGCGTCCGAACGACCCGAGGCTGCGCTCGTGACGGCGAGCAGCGGCAACCACGGGATCGCGGTTGCGACCGCGGCCGTGCGACATGACATGCGACTCACCGTTCTCGTCGGTCGATCCGTCTCGCCCGCCAAGCTCGAGCGGCTGCGCGCGCTGGAGACGAACCGCATCACGGTCGAGCTTGTTGGCAACGACACCGATGACGCCGAGGCCGAGGCACGCCGCCGCGACGACGCCGGCCACGCGATCTACATCCCGCCCTACAACGACCCGGACGTCATCGCCGGCCAGGCGACGGTCGGCGTCGAGATCCTCGCCGACTGGCCGGAGGTCGATACCATCGTGGTGCCGATCGGCGGCGGCGGCCTGATCGCCGGCATCGGCCTGTGGGCCAAGGCCTTGAAGCCGAATCTGCGTCTCATCGGCGTCCAGCCAGCCGCCTCGCCGCCGATGTACGCGCATTTCGAGACCGGCTCGACCGACCCGATGCCGATCGCGCCGACCCTCGCCGACGGCGTGGCCGGCAACATCGAGAAGTCCAGCATCACCTGGAAGCTGTGCCGGCAGTTCGTCGACGAGGTGGTGCTGGTGGACGAGGCGGCCATCGGCGAGGCGATGCGCTGGGCCATGGAGGTCCCGCACCTGCTTCTCGAGGGGAGCGCGGCGCTCGGGATCGCGGCGCTCCGCCCCGAATTCCTCGACCTGAGCGGCCGGAACGTGGCGGTGGTGACCACCGGCCGCAACGTGGGTCCGGATACGCTACGGGAGATCCTCGCGGAACACTGAGCCGGTCCGGACCGGCCAGCTGGCCCACCGCTTGCGACAGTCCGATGGCATGTTCTTCGACGACTGGACCGGCATCTGGCGAACCCTGCTTGTCGGCGCGCTCGCCTACGCCGCGCTGATTGCGCTCGTCCGCGTCGCGGGCAAGCGGACGCTGGCCAAGATGAACGCGTTCGACCTGATCGTGACGGTGGCACTGGGCTCCACGCTGGCGACCATCCTGCTCTCGAAGGACGTGGCGCTCGCGGAGGGCGTGGCCGCGTTCGCGCTCCTCATCGGCCTGCAGCTGGTCATCACCTGGCTGTCCGTACGGACCGAGGTGATCCCCAAGCTGGTGAAATCGGAGCCCACACTGCTCGTTTTCGAGGGACGTGAGCTGAGCGAGGCGGCCCGCGCCCAGCGGGTAAGCACCGAAGAGGTCAGCCAGGCCGTCCGACAGGCCGGATTCGCGAGCGTGGCCGCCGTTCATGCCGTCGTGCTCGAGACCGACGGAAGCTTCTCGGTCATCGGGGAGAGCTCCCCGGCTGGAACATCCTCACTGCAGGGCGTCAAGGGCTGGACCGGCGAGCCGAAGCCCTAGCTTCCCTTGGGCCGCTTGCCGAAGAGGAGGGCGGCGAGGACCCCGGCCACGTAGCCGAGAAGCACCAGGCCACCAAGCATGATGATCAGCGCCACGATGCGTCCGCCGAGGGTCACCGGCTCCGAGGCAGCACCAACAGTGGTGAGCGTCGCGGATGCCCACCACAGCGCCTCCGGGTAGTCGGTGATCTCGGAGTTCGGCGCATCGGCCTCGAACATCAGCAGCACCGCCGACCCTAGGAACGCAGCGGTCAACGCCAGGGCGCCGGCGTACCCGGCGCGCGTCCATGCCAGGACCCCACGAAGGCTGCGCGCCGACCGGTTGAAGCCGGCGAGCACCCGGAGCGAGGTGGTCGCTCGGATCGCGCCGATGACTCGCAGCGCGCGGAAGACACGCAGGAACGGAACGACCAGCGACAGCGCCGTCAGCCAGTTGCGCCGCAGGTATAGCCCGCGATCGGGGCTGATCGTGATTCCAAGCAGGAAGTGGACCGCGAATACGCCCCAGATCGCGAGCTGAATCCAGCCCAGGACCGCCGGCACCGCCATCCCCTGCGCCGACAGCGCGATCTCGGCGACCAGGAGCGCGGCGAAGAGCAGTGCCAGGTAGGTGGCCGGGCCGTCGAGCACCGCCTCGAGCTCGGTGACCAGCTGGAAACGCTCCGCGCGCGTCGGAGCCGCCTCATCAGGCGAGGCCCCATCGGAAAGAGGTGCGCCGGTCTCGCTCATCGGATTCCGAGGCTACCAGAGGCGGGGTGGCATCGGTCTTGCGGCGCCTGTGGTCGTAGGAACATCCCAAGGAGAAGCAGTGCTTCAGATCACCCCCGACGCCGCGACCTTTCTCTCCGAGCTTCGACAGGGCCAGGACGTGCCCGAGACGTACGGCCTGCGTGTCTTTGCCGAAGCGAGCGAACCGGGTGAGGTGACCATCGGGCTGGGCTTCACCGAGAATCCCGCCGAGGGCGACCAGGTGACCGAACAGGACGGTCTCCGCGTGTTCGTCGCTCCCGAGCTGGCGACGCCGCTCGAGGCAGCGGCCATCGACGTGACCGCCGAGGAGGGCGCCGAGCGCCTCGTCTTCCGGCCGCAGGGCGAGCTCCAGAACTAGCCGATCAGCGCAGGGCTCCGGCCCACCCGGGCTCGTCGTCGGTCGACGGATCGATGACCTCGACCGCGGCGAGCTCGCGCTCCATCTCCCCGAGGAGCCGGCGTGCCTCGTCCGTCGGGACCAGCTCGAAACGCACGGCGTGACCCGGCAGCAGCTGCGCAACCCGGCCGATGTCGGCCCGCGTGACGACCGCCGGCACCGGATAGCCACCCGTCACCGGTCGGTCGGCCAGCATGACGATGGGCCGTCCGTCGGGTGGCACCTGGATGGCGCCGAGCGGCAGGGCCATTGAGGCCACCTCCGCCGGCTCGAGCTGGATCGGCGCACCGTCGAGGCGCACCCCGGTCCGGTCCGCCATCTCACTCACGATCCAGTCCACACCGGTGAGCCGTGGCAGGCCGTCGCCATGCACGCCCGCAACGATGCGGATGGGTCCGTCGCCGAACGTCCCCCGCCATCGGCACAGGGTTCCATTCGGCCGCCCGGTCTCAACTCGATCACCTCGCCGCAACGCCCTCCCCTCGTGGCCGCCGAATCCGGTCCGTAAGTCAGTGCTGGCTGAGCCGAGCACAGGCTCGGTGACGAACCCGCCGGCGACCGCGAGATAACACCGTGCCCCGGTCCCCCGGCCGATCCGCAGCAGCGACCCGCCCCGCGCGTGGCGTGCCGTGTTGGCGGCCATCGGCATGCCGTCGAGTGTCGCCTCGAATCGTGCCCCGGCAATGGCGATGGTCGTTGCGTCCAGAAACCGGAGCGCCGGACCGGCGAGCGCGATCTCGAGCAGCGCATCGTCGTCCGGGTTGCCCACGAGCCGGTTGGCGAGCCGGGCGCTCCACGGATCGGCGGCGCCGCCGACGGGGACGCCGATGTGCCGCCAACCCGGCCGTCCGGCCGCGGTCTGGACCGAGGTCAGGAAGCCGGGCTCATCGACCTCGATCACGCCGGCTCGAACTGCACGCGGTCGCCGGGCACCAACAGCGCCGGTCGATCCGATCGCGGGTCGAAGAGGGTCAGCGTGGCGTTCCCGATGATCCGCCAGCCGCCTGGCAGGGCCGCGGGGTAGATGGCGGTCATGGTTCCGGCCACCGCGACCGAGCCGGGAGGCGTCGTCGTCCGCGGCGTTTCCAGGCGCCCGACGCGCAATCGATCCGGGAGGTCGCCCAGGTAGGCGAACCCGGGAGCGAAGCCGCAGAACAGGACGCGGAGCACCACCGAGGTGTGAGCGGACACCACCTCGTCTCGCGACATGCCGCTCAGCTCAGCGACCTCGTCCAGGTCCGGACCGTTGTAGGTCACCGGTATGCGGTGGAGCCGGCCCTCGACGTCGAGTGGGCGGATGCCGGCGAGGCGAGCCTCCAGGGCAACCGCCATGACGTCCGCGTCCCCACTGAGCGGGTCCAGCTCCACCAGCACGGACGAGAGGCCCGGGATGGCTTCGCGCATCGCCGGCGGTGGGTCCGCGCGCAGGGACGCGGCGAGGGACTGGGCGAGCTCCGGCCCGTCCAGCTCCACGAGCAGGGCCGCTTCCCCAAACGACCGGATCACGGGCGCTCGGGCGCCGCAACAGTGATGCCAGCCTCCTCGAGCGACCGACGCACGGCCGATGCGATCTCGACCGCTCCCGGCGTATCGCCATGGCAGCAGATGCTCTGCGCCGATACCGCCACGCGGGTGCCGTCGTCCGAATCCACGCCGCCATGGACGGCGATCGAGCGCGCCTGGGCGGCAGCCTGTGCGGGATCGCCGATCACCGAGCCGGGGACGCTCCGCGGCTGGAGCGAGCCGTCCCGCAGGTAGCGACGATCGGCGAACGCCTCGGGCACGAAGCGCAGCCCGTGGTCGGCGGCCGCCTCGGCCATCGGCCCGGACGACGCCAGCCCGAACAGCGAGAGGTCGGTGCTGAATCTTGCGGTGGCTCGCGCGATTGCCGCGGCCAGCGCCGGATCGGCGGCCGCGCTGTTGTAGAGGGCGCCGTGCGGCTTCACGTGCTGCATCTCGACGCCCTGTGCGCGGCAGAAGGCCTCGAGCGCGCCGATCTGGTACCGCACCAGGGACTCGACCTCGTCGAGTGCCAGCGGCATCGGACGACGGCCGAACCCGGCGAGGTCCGGGTACCCCGGCTGCGCACCGACGGCAACGCCAGCGCCCCGGCACAGCGCCACGGTCCTCTCCATCACCGCATGGTCGCCGGCATGGAAGCCACAGGCGACGTTGGCACTCGTGATGTGCTCGACCAGTCGCTCGTCATCGCCGAGCACCCAGCGTCCGAAGCTCTCGCCAAGGTCTGCGTTGAGGTCCACGTCCGACATGCTAGCGGCGCGCGGGGCGCGGGCGGTAGCATCGGGCCGTGACTGACGACCCAACACGCCCGATCCGATCGGCGCCGGGCCCAGACCCCATCGACGATTGCCGTCGGGCTCGTCCTGGTGTTGGGTGGCGCAGCGCTGCTTGCGGGGCAGATGCTTGGTATCGGCATCGAGGATGTGGGTTGGCCGTTCCTGGTCATCGCGATCGGCGCAGTGATGCTCGTGCTCGGCATTGTCGGCGGCGATCGGGGCATCATCGTGTCCGGCACCGTCGTCACGACCGTGGGCCTCGTGCTGCTGTACCAGGATCGGACCGGTCGATGGGAGACGTGGGCCTACGCCTGGGCGTTGGTTGGCCCCGCGGCCAGTGGCCTCGGTTTGGCGCTGTGGGGAATGCGGTCCGGGAACGCGTCGGACCTGCGAAACGGAACCTGGGGCCTGCTGGGCGGACTCGCGCTGTTCGGGGTCGGCTTTCTGTTCTTCGAGGGGCTGATCGGCATCGGCGGCGAGCGCCTGGCATTCGCCGAGTGGCTACTGCCTGCGGGCATCATCGGGATCGGGCTCGTCGTCCTGGTTCGCGGCATGTTCGAGCGTCGACAGGGCTGAGGTCAGGCACGAACCTCGATCGGCGCCCTCCGAGCACGCACCCATCCGAAATATGGGCCGATCAGCGCCCGAAGCGGGGTACGGGCGCGCTCGCAGAGGAAATATCGGCGCTGGAAGGCAGCGACCGACGCGGCGCCGTATCCTTGACCCTGAGATGTCCGACCCCGAATCGACGACCGGCGCCGAGGCGCTCGACGAGCTGAACCTCGTCAACGCCGGGTACGTTGCCGACCTGTACGAGCGGTATCGAAGCGACCCGACCAGCGTCGATCCCGACTGGCGGGTGCTGTTCGACTCAGGAGCCGGCGGGTTCGAGCCAGTCGCCGCTCCGCCGCCGCCGACGAACGGCACGGCCGCCGACGAGGAAGGCGCCGACCGCTCCCCCATCCCCGCCGGCGCAACGCCGATCAAGGGACCAGCCGCCCGGCTCGCGCAGAACATGGTGGCCAGCCTGGGCGTCCCGACCGCGACGAGCTTCCGTGACGTCGACGTCGCGACGCTGGAGGCGCGCCGGAAAGAGCTGAACGGCCAGATCGCCCCACGCAAGGTGAGCTTCACTCACCTCATCGGCTGGGCAATCGTGCGCAGCGCTGCCGAGATGCGGTCCATGAGCCACTACTACACGGAGATCGAGGACCAGGCCTACCGCGTCGACCCGGGCACCATCAACCTGGGCCTGGCCGTCGACGTCGAGCGTCGCGACGGATCGCGCTTCCTGGTTGTCCCCGTCATCCGGGCTGCCGACGAGATGGACTTCGCCGCGTTCCACGCTCGCTACGAGGAGATCGTGGAGAAGGCGCGGACCAACAAGCTGTCGCCCGATGACTTCGCCGGCGCCACCGTGACCCTCACCAACCCGGGCACGCTCGGGACGACGGCCAGCGTCCCGCGGCTGATGCCGAACCAGGGCACGATCGTGGCCACCGGCACCATCCAGTCGGTTGGTGGCGACCGCCGCATGACCATCTCCTCCACCTATGACCACCGCATCATCCAGGGCGCCGAGTCCGGGATGTTTCTGCGCCACATGGACGGGCTGCTCTCCGGCAACGACGGCTTCTACGCCGACATCTTCGGTGGCATGGGCGCGCGAGCGGCGGACGTCACGACGGACGAGCCGATGCCTTCCGCCGCCGAGGCGGCCGGCGCACCGGCCGTCACGGCCCCGATCACCGCATCCGGCGGCAACGAGTACGAGCATCTCAAGGCGGTCGCCGCGGGCATGGCCCTGGTCAAGGCCTACCGTCACTTCGGCCACATGGCCGCCCGCCTCGATCCGCTGGGTGCCGAGCCGGCGAACGACCCGGCACTCGACCCGGCGCCGTTGGGCCTGACCGACGAGAACATGGCCAGCGTCCCGGCGGAGCTCATGCGCATCTACGTCCCCGGCGCCACCCTGGCCGAAGCCCTGCCGCACCTCAAGGAGACCTATACCGGCACCATCGCCTACGAGGTCGAGCACATCGGCTCCCACGAGGAGCGCGTGTGGCTCCGGCACGTGATCGAATCGGGTGAGCATCGGCTGCCGCTCGAGGCCGAAGACCAGGTCGCGCTCCTGGAGCGCCTGGTCAGCGTCGAGACGCTCGAGCGGTTCCTGCACAAGGCCTACCTGGGACAGAAGCGATTCAGCATCGAGGGCCTGGACGCCATGGTGCCGATGCTCGACGTGATCCTCGGCGACGCCGCTGACCAGGGAGCGCGCAAGGTCATGATCGGCATGGCGCATCGCGGCCGCCTCAACGTCCTCGCACATGTCGTGGGCGTCTCGTACGAGGCGATCCTTGCCGAGTTCGAGGCCGGCCGAACAGGGGGTAACGCGGCCACCGCTCCCAAGGGCGGGCTGGACGATGTGAAGTACCACCTCGGCGCGGAGGGCGGGTACCTGACCGCCGAGGACGAGGAGGTCCGGGTCGTGCTCTCGCCCAACCCGAGCCATCTCGAGGCTGTCGATCCGGTCATCGAGGGCCGGACTCGCGCGGAGCAGACGGATCGCAGCGGTCCCATCGCCACCACCGATCCGGCCGGGACGCTCCCGCTCCTGATCCACGGCGACGCGGCGTTCGCCGCGCAGGGCGTCGTGGCCGAGACCTTCAACATGGCGCGGCTCGACGGCTACTCGACTGGCGGGACCGTCCACATCATCGCCAACAACCAGGTCGGCTTCACCACCGGCCCGCGGGAGGCACGTTCCACCGACTACAGCTCGGACCTGGCCAAGGGCTTCGACGCGCCGATCATCCATGTCAACGCCGACGATCCGGAGGCCTGCCTGGCCGCCGCGCGACTCGCAATGATGTACCGCAAGGCCTTTGCCCACGACGTGGTGATCGATCTCGTCGGCTATCGGCGCTATGGCCATAACGAGGGTGATGAGCCGGCCTACTCGCAGCCCGCCATGTACGCCGAGATCACGCATCACCCGTCAGTCCGCGAGCGCTACCAGACCCACCTCATCGAGGCCGGGGCGATCACCGCCGCCGATGCCGAGGCGAAGATCAAGGAAGCGCATCGCGATCTGGCAGGTCGCCAGGCGTCCCTGCGTGACGGGTCGGACGAGAGCGAAGGCGAAGGCGAGCTCGACCGCGGCTCCGAGGCCATCCCCCAGGGCAAGGTGACCGAGCCCAAGACCGCGGTGAGTGCCGCTCGGCTGCGGGACCTGAATGCTGCCCTTTCGAGCGTGCCGGACGAGTTCACGATCCATCCGAAGCTCGCCAAGCCACTCCAGCGTCGGGCCGTTGCCTTCGACGATGACGAACCGAAGGTCGATTGGGCTCATGCCGAGCTTCTCGCCTTTGGATCGCTGCTGCTCGAGGGGACCCCGATCCGCTTGACCGGCCAGGACACGGTGCGCGGCACGTTCAGCCAGCGTCACGCCGGGCTGTGGGACGCAACGACCGGCCTGCGTCACGTGCCGCTCCAGCACCTGGCCGGCGCGAAGGCCTCGTTCGAGCTCCACAACTCACCCCTGTCGGAGTACGCGGCCCTCGGGTTCGAATACGGCTACGCGGTCACGGCGCCCGATGCCCTCGTGCTGTGGGAGGCGCAGTACGGCGACTTCGTGAACGGCGCCGAGATCATCATCGACCAGTTCCTGGTGTCCGGCCTGGCGAAGTGGCGGCTGACCTCACGCCTGACGCTGCTGCTGCCGCATGGGTACGAGGGATCCGGACCGGAGCACTCCTCGGCACGTTTGGAACGCTTCCTGGCGCTGGGCGCCGAGGGCAACATCCGGGTCGTCTACCCGACCACGCCGGCCCAGTACTTTCACCTCCTGCGGCGGCAGGCGCGCCACCGCGAGGCCCGCCCGCTCGTGGTCATGACCCCGAAGTCGCTCCTGCGACTGCCCCAGGCGGCGTCCCGCGGGTCGGAGCTATCGAGCGGAGGCTTCTCGGCGGTTCTCGACGATCCTCGATTCACGGAGGCCAAGGCCGCGGCCGAGGTGCGTCGGGTCCTCCTGTGCAGCGGAAAGATCTACTACGACCTGGCCGCCGCGCCCGAGCTGGAGCGCGCGGGCGACGTCGCCATCGTCCGGGTCGAGCGGCTGTACCCCTTCCCCGCAGACGAGCTCCAGGCCGTCCTCGACCGATATCCCAACATCGAGTCCTATGCCTGGGTCCAGGAAGAGCCTCGCAACATGGGAGCGCGCAAGTTCGTGCTGCCGAAGATCCGCCACCTCGTCCCGTATCGGATTCCTCTCGGCGACATCTCGCGCCCCGAGCGATCTCGGCCGGCCGAGGGCTACCCGGCCGAACACGTCGCCGAGCAGGAGCGGATCGTTCGAGAGGCGCTGACCGAGCACTGAGCCGCCTCCGGACCGGTTCCATATACTTCGGCGCGTGACCCCCGCCGTGCTGCCCCTCCTCGAGCGATACCGCGATCTCATCGGTCGCCCCGGGGAGGAATTTCCCATCACCCTCGGCGAGGGCGGCACGCCGCTCGTCCGCGCGCGACGGCTCGGAACCGAGCTTGGCCTTCAGAACCTCTACCTGAAGTTCGAGGGCACGAATCCCACCGGCTCGTTCAAGGATCGCGGGATGGTGCTCGCCGTCAATCGGGCGGTTGGTGAAGGCGCACGCGCCGTGATCTGCGCGTCCACCGGCAACACGAGCGCATCGGCTGCTGCGTACGCCGCCGCCGCGGGATTGCCGTGCCACGTCATCCTGCCCGTCGGCAAGGTCGCGCGCGGCAAGCTGGCCCAGGCCCTCGCCGCCGGAGCGCGCCTGACCATGGTCGATGGGAACTTCGACGCGGCACTGGACGCCGTCCGACGGCTGGGCGACGAGGGAGTCGCCGTCGTGGTCAACTCCATCAACCCCGACCGGCTGGATGGCCAGCAGACCGGCGCGTTCGAGATCGTTGACGAGCTGGGCCGACCACCGGACTCATTGGCCCTTCCGGTCGGCAATGCCGGGAATATCACGGCCTACTGGCGAGGGTTCCGCACCTATGCCGATGCGGGTCGCATGCCGCCCGACTCCCTGCCGCGCATGCTGGGATTCCAGGCCGAGGGTGCGGCCCCGATCGTCCTCGGGCACCCTGTCGAGGCACCGGAGACGATCGCCACGGCCATCCGCATCGGCAACCCCGCGTCGTGGCAGCTGGCCGAGGCGGCACGGGACGAGTCGGGCGGCCTGATCGAGGCCGTCAGCGACGAGGAGATCATGGAGGCACAGTCCATGATCGTGCGAATGGAGGGCGTCTTCTGCGAGCCCGCTTCGGCGGCCGGGGTGGCCGGGGTGCGCCGGATGGCCAGCGAGGGTCGCATCGGTGCGGCCGAAACGGTGGTCTGCGTGCTGACCGGACACGGGCTGAAAGATCCTGATGCCGTGCAGGCGGAGGAGGGCTCGCTGACCCCCGTCGCGCCCGAGCTGGACGCCATACGGCGAGAGATGAACCTCTAGCCGGACGAGCTCAGCAGCAGGCGTCGGCGATGGCGGCCACAAACTCCTCTGGAGTTCCGGCCTTGCTCACGTAGGGATCGTCGCAGCCTGGAGATCCGTGCCCTTCGACGTCGGACCAGCCCGTTCTCACGATGCGGATCCCGGGCCACGCGCGGCGCATGCCGGCGATGAACGCCTCGCCGGCCTCGATGTCGGGCAGGCGGGCATCGACCAGGACGGCATCCGGCCGTTCCCGTTCCACCAGCTCGAGCGCCATCCTCACGTCGCCGGCGCTGCCGACCACCGAGACCCGCTCGGTCACGGCGAGCAGGTCGGTCAGGCTCGACTGCACGCGCCGATCGGCGTCGACGATGACCACTCGCGGAGTGGCCTGGTGCACGGTTCGCAACGACATGTCACGAGCCTATCGATCGGGAGCTCGCTCGGATAGGGGCGTGCGGCTCGGGTGCGGTACGTCATTCGGCCGATGCCTCGATGGCGCTCGGCGCGCTTGCCTCGACCACGGTGCCCCTGCCGGGCCGGCTCTCGACGAGCAGCTCACCGCCGACGAGGTCCACGCGCTGGCGCATGCCGATGAGACCCAGGTGGCCGCGCGGCACGGCGCCAGGGTCGAATCCGACGCCGTCGTCGGTGACGCGCAGCGTCACGCTTCGGTCATCGGCTGAGATCTGCATGGTCACCGACGACGCGTTGGCGTGCTTCACCACGTTGTGCAGCGCCTCCTGCCCGATGCGGTACAGCGCCTCTTCGGCGGCGAGGGGCAGCCGCTGGATGTCGTCGGCATCGATCACCACCGTCAGTCCAGTGCGGCGCTGAACGGCGGTCGCGTGCGTGCGCAACGCCTGAACCAGGCCATCGGACTCCAGGCTGGACGGCCTCAGCTCGAAGATGAGCGTGCGCATCTCGGCCAGGGCATCCTTCTGAAGCTCACGCAGCTCGGCTAGCTTGTCGTGTACCGCCTTGGGATCATTCCCCATCACGAGCTCGAGGGTTCGCAACGTCAGGCCCATGCTGAAGAGCGCCTGCGTCACCGAGTCATGCAGCTCCCGGGCGAGGTGGGCGCGCTCCTGGCCGGCCGCCAGCTCAGCAGCCTGCCGCCGCAGATCACCCTCCAGCCGCTCGCGCTCGCTGATATCACGCACCGAACCGTGCGCTCCCGCGAATCGGCCGTCCACGATGGTGCCGGTCATGGCCACCTCGGCCTGGCTGATCCTCCCATCCGGCAGGGGCAGGTCGAGACGCAGCCGCTGCTCGCGATCAGGCGCCGCCTTCAACAGCTCCCATGCATCCGCCGCGGCCGCCAACGTTTCGTCGGCCGCCAACGATGTGAATGGCTTGCCAAGCAGGTCCTCGGGCTTCCAGCCGGTCCGCCCCTCGAGCGAATCGCTGAAGAACGTGAACTGGCCGGATGCGTCGACGCTCCACACGATGTCCGGTGAGTTATCGACCAGGTGCCGGTACCGGCGCTCCGACTCCTCGACCTCTGCGTACAGCCGAGCATTGGTGATCGCGATGGCTGCCTGGTCGGCGAGGACGGCGAGCAGCTCCGCGTCCTGAGCTCCGAAGGCGTCGGGGGCGGCGGATTGGACCGTGATCGTCCCGATCAGGCGGTCCGGGCCGAGCAGTGGCGCGGACATCATCGAGTGCACCTGCTGGGCCGCGATCCGGGCATCCCCCTCGTCGTGGGGGAACGCGTCGTCCTCGAGGTAGTCGCCCGTCCAGCGAACCCGTCGCTCGGCGGCGGCCATGCCGGCAATCCCGGAGCCGATGGGCACGCGGACGTCGTCGGGCGTCGGTTCGTCTGGTGCCGCCGCGATCGGCGGATCGAGGTGCAGCCCGTCGTCCGCGGCCAGGTTGACCTGGGCTCGGTCGGCCCCGAGGAGGCGAGCCGCGTCGCTGACCGCGCGCTGGATGACCGTCTGCGGATCGTGGAGTGAGGTGATCTGGGCGGCGATCTCGGCGAGGGTGCGTTGCGCCTCCACCCGCAGCTCGAGCTCCTCGTAGAGTCGGGCATTGCCGAGGACGATGGCCGCGTGGCTGGCAAGAGCTCCGAGAAGATCACCGTCATCGGCGTCGAAAGCGTCAAGGCGCGCGGAGTAGGCGCTGATGGCGCCGAGCGGCCCCGAATCACCGATCATCGGCGCACTGAGCTGGCTTCGGTATCCGTTGCGCGCCATCCAGGCGTCGGCGTCGGCGTCGTGCTCGAACGAGGTATCGGCCAGGTAGTCGCCGGTGCGTACCACGCGGCCGGCGTGCACCGCCTGGCCGGCAACGCCCCGTCCTATCCCCAGCGCGGAACCATCGCGCGCGCGCCGAACGGACGCCGCGCCGACTGCCTCCCGGTAATCAGTCAGCTCATGCGACCCCGGACGGACCTGGTGGATGACGACGTGCTCGGCGGAGAGCAGGCGCTTGGCCTCGGACACGGCACGGCTGAGCACAGTCGCCGGATCGCGGATCGAGGTGATCGAGGCCGCGATGTCCCCGAGGGTGCGCTGCGCTTCGACCCGTCGCGCCAGCTGTTCGGCGATGATCTCCGCCTCGGCGTTCAGACGGGCGTTGGTGAGAACGATGGCCGCCTGGTCGGCGAGCAGGCTCAGCAGCTCGCCGTCATCGGCGTCGAACGTGCCCGGCCGTTCGGTGTACACGCCGATGGCACCGATCGGCCCGTTCTCGGCCAGTAGCGGCGCGGCGATCACGGCGCGGATCCCGAGATCCCGCACCACCCGATCGGACCCGGGCTCGTGGGTGAACGTCGTGTCGGGCAGGTAGTCGTCGGTCCAGGACGCACGGCCCAGCTTGATCGCACGCCCCGAGACCCCGTCGTCGGCGCGGGTGTGATCGTCGTCGGTGAACGGCGAGAGCTCGTCATGGACCAGCGAATGGCCGCCGCCCCAGCGCGGCACGCCGTCATCCCCCGGGGTGACCAGCCCGATCTGGCCCCCGTCGCCCTTGAGAAGACGCACCGCTGCGCGCAGGGTCTGCTCGAAGACGGCGGACGGGTCGCGAAGCGACGTGAGCTGTGCCGCCATCTCGGCCAGGGTTCGCTGCGCCTCGACCCTATGCGCAAGCTCATCGGCCTGTTCCCGGAGGTCGTGCTCGAGTCGGGCGATCTCGGTGATGTCGCGGTTCGTGCCATGGGCGCCGATGAGCGTCCCCTCGTCGTCCACGATGCCGGTACCGCGAATCTCGATCGGGAGCGTCGACCCGTCCTTGCGCGGCTCCAGAATGCGGAGCCGATAGACACGGTGCGGATGCTGCCGCATCTCGGAGAAGGTCTTCGCCACCAGATCCATCGACTCGGGCGCGGTGGCCATCGAGACGTGCTGCCCGATGAGCTCATCCGGGCGGTAGCCGGTCATGCGCTCGACGCTGTCGCTGATATATGTGAAGCGCATCTCGGCGTCGATCGACCACATGATGTCGACCGACTCGTCGACCAGGTAGCGGTATTGCTCGCGTGAGCGCTCGAGCTCCTCGGTCAGCCGGGTATTCGAGATCGCGATGGCGCCCTGGTCGGCCAGGCCCTGAAGCAGGTCCAGCTCATCACCGTCAAAGCTGTGCGGCTCAGCGAACGAGACCGCCAGCGTGCCGATGACCTCGCCTCCCGGTGCCCGCAGCGGCGCAGACGCCATTCCTCGCAGGGTGAGCCGCTCGGCCACGGCCTGGTCGTCATCGGCGTGCGGGATGCGCGGGTCAACCAGGTAGTCCTCGGTGTGCACCACTTCGCCGCGGCCGGCGGCCAGGCCGTTGATCCCGCCATTGATCGGGAATTCGAGCTGGGAGAGCCACATCTCGCTCCACGCTGCGTTGCCGCCCACCACGACCGTCGGAAGGAGGTGACGCCCATCGGGTTGCATGAGCGTGAGGTGAGCGCCATCCGAGCGAATCAGCCGTCGAGCGGACTCGACCACCAGCTGCAGGATCTCCTGGGGCTCACGGATCTGCGCGATGCGCGCCGAGATCTGGCCGAGCGTGCGCTGGGCCTCGACCCGGCGGGCAAGCTCGTCCTGGGAGCGAGCCAGGCGTTCGATGAGCCGCTGGTTGGCAATGGCGGCCGCGGCGTGGTCGGCAAGCGACCGAAGGAGGGCAACCTCCGCCTCGCTGAAATCGTCGATGCGCGATGAGTACGCGCCGAGTGCTCCGAGAACCTCGCCCTCCGCCACGAGGGGGGCGGCCGCCATGGAGCGCATGTTGGCGGTCATGACGATCCGGTCCGCGACGGGCGAGTGCTCGAATCGCCGATCCCGGCGGTAGTCGCCCGAGACCACGACCTCCCCGGCCGAGACGGCATGACCGAAGAGGCCGACGCCCACCGGGAGCGACAGTGTCCGGATCAGCTCCCTGGCCTCGGGGTCCTGGATGCCGGCGTCGCACGCGAACTTGAGGAGATTCGCGTCCCGGTCGACCAGGTAGACCATGGCCCCGTCGGCGTCGAGGAGCCTGGCGGCCTCTTCGACTGCGCGGCCCAGGAGCGAGTGACCGGCCGCGGGCTCAGTCGGCGGCCGGTTGGCCTTGGCGGGCCGGGTGCGTGCGCGTGCTCGGGTCATTGGCGGCGATGAGGATACGCCATCGGTCCTCGACTGCCATCCGAGAGATCACCCGGGAACGTCTACGTCATCCGGCCCAGTCCGCGTCCGCCGAATGTCCGTGCGGCTGCTGCTTCGTCCGTCCGATTCGTCGGACCGGGGTTCAACCGGAAAGTTGTGATTACGAAACCACCCGCCGGGAAGCCGGCGCCACATGTCTTTTTGGGAGGATCTCGCTCGTGACCCAGCTTCTGCGCAACCGCGCGGCCGGCGTACTGCTCTCCACGGTCATCGTGGCCCTGACGCTCGCAACGGCCTACATTCACCTTGGCCTTGGCGGCCTGCTCTTCACCCTCAACGGCCTCGGCTATCTCGGCCTGGCGGGCCTGTTCGTCATCGGTGCTGCCGCGCCGATCGCCATTGTCCGCCGCTTCGACTGGTTCCCGCGACTGGCGCTGATCGGCTACACCGGGATCACGATCGTGGGCTATCTCGTCATGGGCCCGTACTTCACCCTGGGTTGGATCGCCAAGGGCATCGAGGCAGCCCTGGTCGCGGCGCTCGTCATCGACATCGTGCGCGTTTACGGAAGCCCAGCCGGGTTCATCCGCAGTGCGCTCGGTTCGGTCGCGCCCCTCGTCCCCAGCCGCTTCCGCCCGGCCTCGTTCTGACCACCTCGCCATATCGAGGCGGTGGGCCGATCACTCGGCCCCGCCTCGTGGAGAACTTCGCGTGAACCGCATCCATCAATTGGCACTGGCCATGGTCACCGTGTCGATGCTGGCCGCATGCGGCGGAGCCACTGCCGGCAACCCGAGCACGGACCCGTCGACCGCCGACGTCACGGTCACAACCGCGGACATGGCATTCGACTCGTCCACGATCACCGCACCGGCGGACGAGGCCTTCACCCTTGCCCTGGTCAACAACGACTCGATGCCGCACAACGTAGCCATCTACACCGACTCTTCGAAGACCGAGAAGCTGTTCGAGGGAGACCTCGTGACCGATGGCTCCATCGTGTACGACATTCCGGCCCTCGTCGCGGGCGACTACTTCTTCGAGTGCGCCCTCCACCCCGAAATGAACGGGACCCTGGTCGTCGGGGGCTGACCCGGCGGTCAGCGCGCCGCGTTGAACGTGATCTCGCCGCAGGGGTGGAATGCGTCGTTCGGCGGATAGAAGCCACCGCCCGCCGAGATGGTCATGCCGACGCGGGCGACGGTCCTCCCAGATCCGTCGAGGAGCAACCGCTCCCCATTCACGTCGGCCGCGGTCCAGCCGTGCGGCCATACGACGACGGAAGGTGGGAACAACGGGTCACCCTGGACCGCAAGCCCGGCCTCCGGATGAGCCACCAACGTTCCTTGGAGCAGCGCGGCCGGGCACGCGACCTCGCCGATCGCAAGCTGCGGCTCCTGGGTAGGGACGGGCACCAGGACGCCAGATTCGCCGTCGGGCTGTGCGGCGCATGCCGCCAGCGCCGCGGCGAGTCCGAGGAACAGGGATATCCTCACGAGACCCGGGACGCGCGGCGACGGTCCCGGGTTCATCGGCGCTCAGACCAGCTTGTGCTCGACCGCGTACAGGGCTGCCTGCGTCCGGGATGCGAGCGCCAGCTTGCCGAGAATGTTCGAGACGTGGGTACGCGCGGTTCGCTCGGTGATACCGAGCTCGTACGCGATCTCCTTGTTCGAGGCGCCCTTGGCCAGCTGCGCCAGGACCTCCTTCTCGCGGCCGGTGAGCGGCTCGACTGGTTCCGCATCCTTTCGCTGTCGCAGGCGCTGGGCGAGCAGCCGCGCGACGGCCGGATCCAGGTGAACCTCGCCGTTGTAGGCGGCCCGGATGGCCTGGGCGACCTCGTCGGCCTCCGCATCCTTCAGGAGATAGCCGGACGCGCCAGCTTCGAGCGCGGAGGTGACCTTCTCCTCCTCGATGAACGAGGTGACCGCCACGATCTCGATCTCGGGGTGCGCCGCCTTGATTGCGGCGATGGCCTCCAGGCCACCCATCTCGGGCATCAGCAGGTCCATGAGCACGACGTCCGGCGCCAGGCGCTCGGCCGCGGCTACGCCCTCGCGGCCGTTCTCGGCCTCACCGACCACCTCGAAGTCCCTGATCAGCTCCAGGAACCCGCGGAGTCCACGACGCACAACGGCGTGGTCGTCGACCAGCAGCACTCGAATGGGTCCGTCTTCACTCACCACATCCGTCCCCTGCGCCTCGATGTTCTCGTTGTGCGCGTCCCCAGTGGAGCGCGCGCGCGCAGTATGCACCAGCGCGAAGACCCGTTCCGGCTCCTCGACGTCTCGCAGGCGCTGCTCGCCGAGGTCCCGCAGCATCTCACCGGTCGGAAGCGCGCCGGCGAGCTCGTCGACTGTGCTCCCCGCGAGGAGTGTCTCGCCGCCCGCGGCGAGATCCTGCAACCGTGCGGCTCGGAACAGCGCGGGTCCATAGAAACGATCGTCACGCTCCTCGACCTCGCCGGTCACCAGCGCAAGGCGCACCCGCATGCGGCCGATGGCACCCCAATCCTCGGTGCCGATCCGCTGCTGCAGCTCGCTCGCCGTCGCGACCGCGCCCGATGCATCCGGGAAGGTGGCGTACGCGCCGTCGCCGATCCGCTCGAAGATCCGGCCCCCATGCCTCTCGCAGGCATCGGCAACCAGCTCGTGATACCGAGCCAGGGCCGCAGTGGCACGAGAGCCGTGCTGCTGCGCGATCCGTGTGCTGCCCTCCACGTCGGCGAAGAGGAAGGTCAGGTGCTGCCCGTCGAGCGCCATGGGCACAGCATATGCGCTCGCGGTCGGGTCGCCGTGGACGAATGACGTACCTGCCACTCGGCACAACATCGGGGTCGGGCGTACGACTCACGGCAGGCGCGCGGCAGCCCCCGGACCGGCATTCTCGCAGCATGGGCTGATCGGCCCACGCGCACGGAACGCGACGCAGCTCACGAAAGGAGGCGACGATGCATCCCATCGCCGTCCTGATGCTCGCCGAGTCAGTCGAGGAGGAGCGCCGCCTCGTAATCGAGAAGCGGCGACGTCAGCGACTGATCCAGTCGGAGCCGATGCGTCCGAACGATCGCCGCAGGCTGGAGTGGCTCGCCCGTCTGCCACGCTGGGCAACCGGCTCCCTCGCCTGACCGAGTCACGATCCGACGCCCGGGCACCCCGCCCGGGCGTTCTCACGTTTCGGCTGGTCCGCGCGGCTATTCTCATGGGGTGACCCGACCGACCCTCACCGGCACGCCCGACGCGGTGCCGACCATCGAGCTCGACGATCTCCTCGACGGTGGAGATCTCGAGCTGATCGATCGCTGGCTCGGCCACGCCGACGTCGTCCGCATCTCGGAGGAGCTCTCGCGCCTCCCGCGCGAGAAGCGCGCCGTCCCGTTCCGCCTGCTGAGCAAGGATCGGGCCCTCGAGGTCTTCGAGCTGCTCGACCCATCCCTTCAGCAGGAGCTGCTCGACGGTCTTCGGGACTCGAACGTCCGCCACCTGTTCGAAGGGCTCGATCCCGACGATCGCGCGCGCCTCACCGAGGAGATGCCGGCCAAGGTGGCGAGGCGCCTGCTAGCCGGGCTGTCCGCCAACGAGCGCCGGCTCACGTCCACCCTGCTCGGATATCCGCCCGACTCCGCGGGGCGGCTCATGTCACCCGAGGTCGCCAGCCTGCGTGCCGGCATGACGGCACGCGAGGCGCTGGAGCGACTCCGGGTCGTTGGTCGGTCGGCCGAGACGATCTACGCCCTCCCGGTGACCGACGATCGTCGCCGGCTGGTCGGTGCCCTCGGCCTCCGCGATCTCGTCCTGGCCGATCCATCAACAGCGGTCGGGGACCTGATGGATACCAAGGTGTACTCCGCTCGGGTCGATACCGACCAGGAAGAGGCGTCGCGCCTCATCCGCGAGGCCGACCTCTTGGCGCTGCCGATCGTCGACACGGAGGATCGGCTTGTCGGGATCGTGACAGTTGACGACGCGATGGAGGTCCTGGAGGAAGAGGACACGGAGGACCTCGCGCGCACGGGCGGGGCCGAGCCACTCCGGCGGCCGTATCTCGCCACCTCGGTCATCCAAATTGCGCGGAGCCGAATCGTATGGCTCCTGGTCTTCATCGCGGCCGGCGCGGTCACGGTCAATGTTCTCGCCGCGTTCGAATCCACCCTGGAGGCTGCCGTCACCCTCACCTTCTTCATTCCGCTCGTGATCGGCACCGCCGGCAGCACCGGGGCTCAGTCGGCGACCACGATCACTCGTGCGGTGGCTGTCGGTGAGCTGCGCCTGGACGACCTGCGCGGGGTCGCTCTGCGCGAAGGAGTCACCGGGCTGCTGCTCGGCGCTGCCCTGGGACTGCTCGCCTTTGGGCCGATCGCGGTGCTCGTCGAACCGAGGATCGCGACGGTCGTCTCGCTCACGCTCGGCGTGGCGTGCGCCTTCTCGGCCCTTATCGGCTCCGCGCTCCCGCTGCTCGCCAAGCGCGTGGGCATCGACCCGGCCGTAATGAGCGTCCCGCTGATCTCGGCCATCATCGACGGGTCCGGGCTCCTGGCCTATTTCCTGATCGCGGGCGCGATCCTCGGCCTGTGACTGGCCTTGAGCGATGTCCGTGGGCGGGCAACGACCCGCTCTACGTGGCATACCACGACGATGAGTGGGGAGTTCCGATCCGGGACTCGGACCGACTGTTCGAACTCCTGTGCCTCGAGGGCGCACAGGCGGGCCTCTCGTGGATCACGATCCTGCGCAAGCGCGACGGCTATCGGTCCGCGTTCGAGGGCTTCGCGCCCCGTCGTGTCGCGGCCTATGGCGCCGACGATCGCGACCGGCTCCTCGGAGACGCGCGCATCGTGCGGAATCGGGCGAAGGTGGATGCCGCCATCGGAAATGCGCACGCATGGCTCGAGCTGGAGGACCCGGCGCAGCACCTCTGGAGCTTCGTGAACGGCGCGCCTATCGTGAACCGATGGGAGACCCTGGGCGACGTGCCCGCCGAATCGGTCGAGTCGCGCCTCCTCTCCGCCGACCTTCGCCGCCGTGGGTTCAAGTTCGTTGGTCCGACGATCGCCTACGCCTTCATGCAGTCAGCGGGCCTCGTGAACGACCACCTCATCGGCTGCTTCCGCCACGGCGAGGTGTCGACATGAACGGTTCGCTTGCTCGCTGGCACGCTGCGTGCTGCGTCCGGAGTCGAACTCGTGTGCGTGCGCGCCCTTGACCGCCCTGGAATTGCTCAGCGCCACCGTTCAGGCGCTCTTCGTGTGCCTGTTCGCAATCGTGGTGATCAATGCCGTGCGCCGTCCGTCGCGCGCGACCTTCGACACGGCCCTCTTGTTCGGGTCGATCGCGGTGGCGGTCGTCGCCGGCCGCGTGGTCGGGCTGCTCGGCGCCACCGGTGACCCGATCGCCACGGCCCTGATTCTCGCCGTCTTCGGCGCCGCACCTTACGCCATGATCCGGCTGGTCGATGACTTCATGGGCGCGCCACGCTTCCTGCTCCCCGCGAGCCTGGCCGTCTACCTCGTGATCGCGGCGCTGGGGTTCGTGCTGACCGAGCGGCCGCAGGTCGTAGAGATCCTGCTCATTCCGTGGTTCGTCGGGGTCGGGGGATACTCGGCCTACGCCTTCAACCAGGCCGCAAATCGGTCTCGCGGCATCACGCGACGCCGAATGCGGGCCGTCGTGCTCGGGGCCGTGCTGTTCATCGCTGCCGTGGTGCTGGTGCTCGCCAGGGTCGTCACGTCGAGCGAGGGACTGGCCGTTGACGTCCTGGCACAGCTGGCCGGACTGGCGTCGGTCTTGTCGTTCTTCGTTGGATTCGCGCCCCCGTCCTGGATCCGGCAGGCCTGGCGTGAGCCTGACCTGCGCCTCTTCCTGGAAAGCTCGGTGCATCTCGTCGGCGTTGCGGACGAGGCGACGGTGATCGGCGAGCTGCAGCGGGCGGCCGCCATCGCGGCCGGCGCGGACGGTGCCAGCGTCGGGATCGCCGACCAGGCGAGATCCGTGATCCGGTACTTCTCACGTGATGACCAGGTGCTTGAGTATCCCGACGACGCGTTCATCGCCGGGCGCGCCTACCTCGAGCAGCGACGGATCGTCGCTCGCGACGCGCTGTCCATCGACCCGCAGAACGCCGAACGATACGAATCCAGTCGTGCCCGCTCGGTCATCGCCGCTCCCATCACGCGCGGGGATCGACGCATCGGCGCGCTGGCGATCTACGCCGACCGGGCGCCGATCTTCGTCGAGGACGACGTGTGGCTCATCGAGCTGCTGGCCGACCAGGTCGGGATGCTGCTCGAGGCGCAGAGCCTGACCCGGCAGGCTGGAGCGATCGAGGCCCGCGAGGAGGCCGCGCGGCTCAAGGAGGAGTTCCTTTCGGCTGCTGCCCACGACCTGCGGACGCCCCTCACCGTCGTGCTCGGCCAGGCCGAGCTCCTCGAGCGGCGCGTGGCGCGCGATCCTGCGGCGCGGGCCGACCCGGCGGGCGTCGCCCGCCTGGCGAAGGAGGCGCGCCGGCTGCGTGACCTCATCGGGGAGATCCTGGATGCCCAACGGATGGAGGACGGCGCCGTTTCGATGAGCCGCAGCGTGGAGGACGTCGCGTCTCTGGTCGAGTCCGTGCGAGAGCGGCACGCGGACAACGGCGCGCGAGTACTGACGCACCCCACCGACTTGCCCGTCATGGCCCGCGTCGACGCCGGTCGGATCCACCAGGTCATCGAGAATCTCCTGGAGAACGCCCTGAAGTACAGCGCCGGAGGCACGCCCCCCGAGCTCAGGGTTTGGGCCGATGGGGCGCAGGCGTGCATCGCTGTCATCGATCACGGAGTCGGTGTGCCGGAGAAGGAACGGGATCGCATCTTCGACCGCTTCTACCGTGCCTCCAATGCCCAGGGCATCACCGACACCGGGATGGGCCTCGGCCTGTACATCTGCCGGCGCATCGTTGACGAGCATGACGGGCGGATCTGGCTCGAGGAGACGCCCGGTGGAGGCAGCACGTTCATGGTCAGCCTGCCGCTCGAGCAACCCGCGCCCGCCACGATTGCTCCACCCACCGACGAGCCGCGATGGGCGGCACAGGCCGGGGGCGAGGCGGTGGCCGATGCCTGACGTTCGTGTCCTGGTCGTCGACGACGAGCCCGACATCCGAGCGACCGTGACCGCCATGCTCGAGATCGAAGGGTATGCGGTCGACGAGGCGGCCAACGGCGCCGATGCCCTGCAAGCCATCGAGCGGCGACCGCCCGACGTCATCCTGCTCGACATGCGCATGCCGGTCCTGGACGGCTGGGCGTTTGCCGGCGAGCTTCGGCGCCGGGGTCATGGAACGCCGATCGTGGTGATGACGGCGGCCAGGGACGCGGCGCGCTGGGCCACCGAGATTGCCGCGTCGGCCTTCGTCGCCAAGCCGTTCGGATTCGACGACCTGATCGGCGCCGTCGAGCAGGTGGCCCGCCCGTCCGCCTGACTGCCGGCGTCAGGCAGCGGGCGACAACGACGCGGCCGTGGATCCGCCGTAGCCAAGGAATCGCCGCGGTCGCATGACGATCGGCTGCGCATATACCTCGGCAAAGCGTTCGGCGCTGAGGCCCGCTCGATCGAGCAGGTCGCGGTACTTGTGCCCAAAGGCGTCCGGCATCAGCGCCGCGGATCCGAGCATTGGCAGCTCCGCCTCCGCCTCGATGAGCTCGACCTCGTAATCCGGGCCGGGGGTCCCCAGCGCCAGCATCACGCGGGGCTGGTTCCTCAGGTTCGCAACCTTCCGCGCATGTGGCTTGCTGAACGCGAGAATTGCGGTTCCATCCCACCAGAACCAGACCGGAACCACGTGCGGCCTGCCGTCCGACTGGACTGAGCTGAGCCACACGACCGGGTCGTCGCGCAACGCCCGTTCGACATCCGGCCGGAGCGGTCGTGGCTCGACAGAGGACGCGGCGAGAGTTGCGTTCAACATGGCCGCATTGTCCGAACCGTGGCGCGTCCGTTCCACCGATGGACGTCCCGCTCCGACGTTCGACGTTGCGCGCACGGCACACCGGCCGGATGACGTACCGCGCGTCCCTATACTCGCCCTCGCATGCCCCCCATCGCCAGCGTCGACGTTCCCGCCTCGAGCGCCAACCTCGGCAGCGGCTTCGATTGCTTCGCCGCCGCACTGTCGTTGAAGCTGCGCGCCGAGCTGTGGCACGGGGACGAGCCCGGCATCGTGCTCGACGCGCGTGGCGAGGGAGCGCCGGCCGACGACGAGAAGGCGGACGACAACCTGCTGATCCGCTCTTTCCGCGAGGGCCTGCGAGCGTCCTCCGCCGGCAGCGGATCATGGCGTATCGAGGTCTCCAGCATGATCCCGGCGGCCCGTGGGCTCGGCAGCAGCGCCGCCGCCATCGTGGCAGGGGTGGTCCTGGGCGCCGCCGTCGGCCGACGAACCGTCGAGGCCGATGAGCTCCTCGCCCTGGCGGCCGCGCTGGAGGGCCATCCCGACAACGTCGCCGCGGCGTTGTACGGCGGGTTCACGATCGCCGTCGCGGACCTCGATCGGTTGACGCTGCGCCGGTTTCATGCGCCCGAGGGCTGGATCCCGGTCGCCTTCATCCCGCAGCTCGAGAGCCGCACCAACCAGATGCGGGCCGCGCTCCCGACAACCATCGACCACGCAGCCGCGGCTCGCCAGGCGGGTCGCAGCGCGCTGCTCGCGACCTCGATCATGACGGCCGATGCCAGCCTGCTGCGCAACGCGATGGTCGACGAGCTCCATCAGCCATATCGGCTCCCCCATCTGGCCGGCAGCCGCGAGCTCATCGACATCGCCTACGAGCGGGGCGCGGCCGGTGCGTGCCTGTCGGGCGCCGGCCCCGCAGTCCTCGCCATCTGCGATGCGCCGGCGACCGCGCACGCCGTCGAGAAGGCGTGGAACGCCTCCGCCGTCCCGGGGATGGCGACCAGGCTGCGGTTCGACACCGCGGGTGCCCGGCTCACATCCGAGTAGTGTCGCGCGACTCGCTCGCGAGTAGTCCGGCGCCGGAGTACTATGCCCGGCATGCGTGGCATCCGTCTCCTGATCGTGGCGGCGCTCCTGAGTGCCTGCGGGGCCGCGCCGTCGCCGTCCGCGACAGTGTCCCGCTCCCCAGCCCCATCTGAGACGGCCGCCCCATCGAGTGTCCCGGAGGACACGGCAGCTGCCGCGACGGATCTCGACGACTACCTCGAGGCGCTCGAACGCATCCACCCGGAGCCCTTCCACGGCACCGATCGCGACGAGTTCGTTGCCACCCTCGAAGACATCCAGACACACCTTGGTGATCGGTCGCCCGAGGAGACGATGGTCGAGATCATGCGACTCGTGGCCACGCTCAGTCGCGAGGACGGACGCGACGGCCACCAGCTCGCCATCCCGACCGGCGATGGACCCATGCTGCCGATCCGCGTCTTCGAGTTTGCCGACGGTGTGTTCGTCACCGATGCGGTCGACCCGGGCCTCATCGGTGCCCGCATCACCATGGTGGCGGGCCACCCCATCGACGAGGTGCTCGACCTGCTCGAGCCCCTGGTCCCGCGCGACTCACCGGCGACGGTGCCGGGGCTGCGCCCGTTCTACCTGCTGCGGGCAGACGTGCTCCAGGGCCTCGGGCTGGTGGAGAGCGATCGATCGATAGAGCTCACCGTCGAGCGGTCAGGCGAGGGCTCGACCACCGTCGTCACCACGATCCCGTTCTCCGAGTACGCCACCTTCGGCGGTCCGTTCGGGCTCATCCACCTCCCCGAGCAGGATGGCCTGCGGTTCACCGACTTCTCGAGGAACTTCTGGATCGAGACGCTTGCCCAGCAGACCCTGTATGTGCGGCTGACGCAGGTGCGCCCGGTCCCGGCCTCGGATCTCGAGGAGCTGCGTGGACGCCTGGAGCACCCGACGCTGACGCGGATCATCCTCGATCTCCGTCACAACCCCGGCGGCGACAACGGCACCTACCAGGTGCTGCGCAGCATCCTCCGCGACGCCGATCTGCCGCTCTGGGTCCTCACTGACCGCCGCACGTTCTCGGCCGCCGGCAACCTCGCGACCGAGCTCGAACAGGCCCGGGAGACGCGGTTCGCCGGCGAGGGCATGGGGGGCGGGCTCAACTTCTGGAACGACGTCCGCTTCATGGAGTTCGAGCACCTGCCGATTCCGATGCGGATCGGCATCAGCACCCGCTACTGGCAGAAGAGCGTCCCCGATGATCCACGCCTGACGATCGATCCGGATCTCCCGGTCGAGTACCGTTCGGCCGACTACTTCGCGGGCCGGGACGTGGGACTCGATGCCGTGCTCAGCGCTCCCTGAAGCGGCGCCTCGTGCTCCCCGCGGGCGACACGTGCGGCCTCGACCAGCTCGGATAGCGCCGTCCGCACCTCGGCCTCCGGCCGCGGCAGCCGATCGATGAAGCGGCGGTACACCTCCTCGAAGCGACGGTTCGTCGCCCGGTGGGCTCGGCGGCCAGCGGGCGTCATGGTGATGAGCTGTGAGCGGCGATCGGCCGGATTGGTTTCGACGCGGATGTGGCCGCGCTCTCGCAGCAGCGCCACCCAGTCGCTCACCGTCTGGCGTGGCATGCTCAACGCGTGGCTGACCTCGGACGGGGTCACCGGATCGCGCTCGACCACGTAGCTGTAGACCGCGTACTCGGCCGGAGTGAGCGGCGCATCGGCAAAGCCCGCCTCGAGCAGCTCGCCGACCGCTCGGTTGAGTACGTAGACGTCGTAGAGGATCGATCCGTCCTGGACCATTCGCTAATCCTACGGTGCTGCAGGCCGATGATGCTCTCGCCCGGTACGATTGGGCAGTGAGCCTGGTGACCATCGCGGGCGTGGCGAAGAGCCATGCCGCGCAACATCTCTTCAGCGACGTCGGCCTGATGATCAGCGCCGGCCGCCGCATTGCGATCGTCGGGCCCAACGGGGCCGGCAAGACGACGCTGCTCGAGCTCATCACCGGCGATCAGGAGCCGGACGCCGGCACGATCACCCGCGCTCGGGAGACCGTCATCGGCTACCTGCGCCAGGAAGTTGCCGAAACCCGCGGACGGAGCGTGCTGGCCGAGGTCATGGCCGGGGCCGGGGAGGTGAGCGGCATCGAGCGCCGCATGCGCCACATCGAGACGGAGCTTGAGGACGCCGCGGACGAGGAAGAGCTGGCCGAGCTGATGGATGAGTACGGTCGCCTCCAGCACCGCTTCGAGGCACTCGGCGGGTACGGCCTCGAGTCGGAGGCGCGCCGCATCCTGGCCGGCCTGGGATTCGCCGAGTCGGACATGGAGCGCGACATGGGCGAGTTCAGCGGCGGATGGATGATGCGGGTGGCCCTCGCGCGCCTGCTGCTCCAGAACCCCGACGTCCTGCTCCTCGACGAGCCCACCAACCACCTCGACCTGGCATCGGTCGAGTGGCTCCAGGGATTCCTTGCCGTGTATGCGGGGGCCATCGTTCTGGTCAGCCACGATCGCGACTTCATCAACGAGGTGGCCAACCGCGTCCTGGAGCTCCACGACACGTCCGCGACCGAGTACGTGGGTGACTACGCCGACTTCGTTGAGCAGCGCACGGAGCGCATGGCGCAGTTGGAGGCGGCGGCCAAGAACCAGCAGCGAAAGATCGCCCACACCCAGGCGTTCATCGACCGCTTCCGATACAAGGCGTCGAAGGCGCGCCAGGTCCAATCTCGCGTCAAGGCTCTCGAGAAGCTGGACCGTGTGGCATCGCCCGGAGCCCGTGCCCGGTCCGTGAAGTTCAGATTCCCGGAACCGCCGCGAAGCGGGCGGACCGTCATCACGCTCAGCGACATCGAGAAGCGGTACGGCGAGAACGTCGTCTACGCCGGGGACCTGGACCTGCAGCTCGAGCGCGGCCAGAAAGTGGCCCTGATCGGCCCCAACGGTGCGGGCAAATCGACCCTGCTGAAGATCCTGGCCGGTGTCCTGCCGTTCGAGGGCGGCACGCGGGAGCTCGGATCCAACGTGCGGGTCGCGTACTTCGCCCAGCACCAGATCGAGGCCCTCAATCCGGAGAACACCGTCTTCAACGAGCTCAACGACGCGGCGCCGATGATGTCGACGACCGACATGCGCAAGCTGCTCGGCGCCTTCCTGTTCAGCGGATCGGCCGTCGACAAGCGGGTGGGCGTCCTGTCGGGAGGCGAGCAGACGCGGCTGGCGCTCGCCAAGCTGCTCGCCGATCCGGCCAACCTGCTCTGCCTCGACGAGCCGACCAACCACCTGGACATCCAGTCGCGCGACGTCCTCGAGGATGCGTTGAACGCGTTCAGCGGGACCGTTGTCCTGATCACCCACGACCGCTACCTGATTCGCAGCGTGGCCAACATGATCATCGAGGTCAACGACGGGGAGGCCAGCGTGTACCCGGGTGACTTCGAGTATTACGCCGCCAAGCGAGGGGTCGATATCGAGACACGCGGGGCCGTGGAGGGTGCGCGGTCGACGCCACGTGGTGTCGTGGCACCTGCACCCAGGGCGCGCGAATCCTCGGCGGACGCGGCCACGCGCAAGCGGGAAGAGGCCGAGGCCCGCAACGCCCGCCATCGCCGGACGCGCGACCTGCGGTCCACCCTGTCGCGTACCGAGACCGAGGCGACGGCCGTGCGAAGCGGAGCTGGCCACCATCACGGACCAGCTGGCAGACCCATCGACCTACGGGGACTCCTCGGCCGTCAAGCGCCTGGTCGAACGTCACAACGCGCTCCGCGACCGCGCTGACGCCATCGAGCAGGAGCTTGAACGGATGCGTACCGAGCTCGCCGAGGCCGAGGCACCGCAGCTGGTCGCCAGCGAGTGAGCGACCGCTCGGGGGACGGGTCAGGGGCCCTTGGCGCCGGGCTCGTGGTCCTCGCCGCCGTGTGCTTCGGGACGCTCGGCCCGGTCACCCGCTTCGCCGACGCGGCGGGCGTGGAAGCGCTGGCGATCGTCGCCTGGCGCGCCGGCATCGGAGCGACCGCCATGATCCTCCTGCTCGTCACACTGCATCGCGTCGCGGGACGCCGGCCGGTCGGCCTGCGCAGCATCGGCAGACGCGACCGATGGTTCATCGGGACCGCATCCATGGCCAACCTGGTCCTCAACCTGGCCATGTTCATCGCCTTCGTGCGGATCGACATCGGGCTGGCGCTGCTCGTCTTCTACAGCTATCCGGCATTCGTGGCGATCGCCTCGGTCATCTGGTTCGGCGATCGGCTCGACGCGGTGCGATGGGCGGCGCTCGGCGTCTCGATGATCGGGCTCACGATGACGCTCACCGGCTCCGGCGAGCTCGGGCACCTGGATGGCGTCGGGATCGGCCTGGCCTTCCTCGCGGCCATGGCCCAGGCCTTCTACGTCATGGCCGCGCGCCACGGGTTCGCTCGCATCCCGCCGGTCGAGTCCGCGGCGTTGACCATGGGCGGGGCTGCGTTGGGGTACGTGGTCATTGCGCTGGCCACCGGCCAGTTGGTCGAGATGGCGGCTCCACTGGCATCCGCCGATGCGCTATGGCCCGTCCTGGTGGCCGGGTTCATCGGGGCGGCCATCCCGACCCTGTGCTTCATCACGGGCATCAGGATGCTCGGGGCGCCGCGGGCCGCCATCCTGGCCACCCTGGAGCCCGTCGTGGGAGTGGGGCTCGCCGCGTGGCTGCTCAACGAACAGCCCGCCGCGCTCCAGCTCCTGGGCGGCGGCCTCATCCTGGTGGCCGCGGTTCTGCTCCAGCTGGGTGGGCGATCCACCTCCATCGCCGAGCACGAGGCCGTGGCTGGCTGACGCCTGGCTCGTGGTGTCCCGGGTCATCCCCGGCGCGGCGATCCCATGTACGAGGCGTGCACTGCCTGGGCCGCGGAGGCGGCTGACGCCAGGGGCACCTCCGCCCACACGACCCGCATGCCGCCCTCGTCGAACGCACCCTCACCGTGTGCCGGCAGTGGCAGCACCTCCGGCATCAGCGCGGATGGGCCGACGAGGCTGATGCGCGCCACGCGCTCCTTGCGATCCACCGCCAGCATGAGGACCCCATCGCCGTCACGGACCGGGCGGACCATGGTCTGCGGCGCGTCGTCATCAAGCGCGCGGACGACGAGCTGAAGCCGGCCGCGTCGGGCTCGGCGCACCGCCACCGGGTGGACGACCTCGGCGCCCAGCTCGGCGAGGAGCTCGAGCTGGCGAGCATCGACCACCGGAAGGAACCGTGCCGCCGGCACGAGGTTCGGATCGGCCTCCAGGACGCCGCCGACGTCCTTGAACAGCTCGCAGCGATCGGCGCGCAGGGCGACGGCCAACGCGACCGCGGACAGGTCGGTGCCGCCGCGGCCCAATGTCGTCAGCTCCCCATGCGTGCCGATGCCCTGGAAGCCCGCGACCACCGGCACCAGGCCATCGGCCAGCGCGCTGCGCAGTGGACGAGCCAGCACGCGGCGCACCTCCGCCCCGAGATGGGCGGCCGCCGTCCGGATGCCCGCCTCCGCCCCGGAGAACGATCGTGCCGGAATCCCGCGCGCCTGGAGGCCAAGGGCGAAGAGCGCGGCGGACAGCGCCTCGCCGGTGGCAAGTGCCCGATCCGTCTCGCGCGCGAAGGCAGACCCGGCATCCTGGCCCGGCTCCCGCAGCGACTCGCCGCGATCGGGGAGCAGAACGCGGGCGGCGCCCAGGATGGTGTCGGTGACGCCTTCGAAGGCACTCACCACGATGACGGGGCGCATGCCGGCGGCTCGCTGCCGAGCAACGACATCCGCGGCGGCGGCGATGTCCTCCGGTCGACGGAGCACTGACCCACCGAACTTGTCGACAACGATGGGGAGACCAACCGAGCTCGTCACGGCAGCCTTCAGGCGATCGATGGGCGGTCGGCGACGATCACCTCGCCACGCGGCAGGATCACTCCGCTGCGGACGATCTCGGGCAGCTCATCGAGAGATCGGACGATGCGAACATCGTCGGGGGCGGGCTCGTCATCGGGAGTGATCCGGTGGCCGTCCGAGCGATCGAGCCACAGCGCCGACATGCCGGCGGACCATGCCCCACGAACGTCCGCCCGATACGAGTCACCGACCATCAGTGCCTCCTCCGGCGCCACGGCAGCGTTCTCGAGGGCCAGCCGGAAGAAGGCGGGACTTGGCTTGGCCACACCCACGGCGCCGGACGGCAGGACGAAGTCGAGGTATCGGTCCAGACCCAGCTGCTCCACGATCCCGCGCAGGTTCGATCCCCAGTCGCTCACGATCCCGACCTTCACCCCCAGCGCGCCGACCTCGCGCAGCATCGGCTCGACATCGGGATACAGCTCCCACGCGTCGGTCGCGAATTGGCTGGCCAGGATGCGGTCCAGGACCTCCTGCCGCGCATCGACACCCAGCCGCTCGAGCATCGTCCCGTGATACCTGCGCCAGTAGTCGTCGATGCGACCATCGTCCGTCCACGTGTCATTGCCCGGCCGGTGATATTCGTCCCAGAACCAGCGGTCCGACTGGTCCCACGCGGTTCGGATCTCCTCCTCCGTGATCGCGTGGCCATCTCTGGCAAGCACGCCGGACAGCGCATCCGCAAGGGTGCGCCGAGGCGACAGGAGGGTGAAACCCGCATCGAGGCAGAGCAGGCGATAGCTCATGCGGGCAACGGTAGCGCACCGGTGCGAAGCCGATGCGCCGGCCCGGTCCGCTACCATCGCGACCCGTGACCGCCCCGCCAGCTGCCTCAGTGACCCGGCGCGTGCGCCGCAGCCTGCTCGATTGGTACGCCCGCGAGCACCGCGACTTCCCGTGGCGCGGACGCAGCGAGCCCTACGAGGTCCTGGTCAGCGAGATCATGCTGCAGCAGACACAGGCGTCCCGAGTCGCCGAACGATTCCCGCGATTCATGTCGCGCTTTCCGACCGTCGAAGCCCTGGCCGCGGCACCGGCTTCCGAGGTCCTCGCCGAGTGGAGCGGCCTCGGCTACAACCGGCGAGCCATCGCACTCCAGCGGACTGCGGCGCGCGTCGCCGCCGACGGATGGCCGCGCGACGTCGCGGGCCTGGCTGGGCTGCCCGGGATCGGGCCGTACACCTCGAGAGCAATCGCATCGATCGCGTTCGGCATCCCGGTTGGCGTCGTCGATACCAACGTTCGCCGATGGCTCCTGCGCCGGTTCGCTGGCGCGGATCGGCCGTCTGCCCTGCAGGCGGTGGCGGATGCGCTCGCGGGCCCCGGGGTCGGCAACCAGGTCGCCGCCTGGACCCATACGAGCATGGAGTTCGGGGCGAACGTCTGCCGGTCGCGCGCCCCGCGCTGCGACGCCTGCCCGATCAGCGCGGGATGTCCGTCCCGCGGGGTGGCCAAGAGGGTGGCGGTGCCGCGGCAGCCGACGCTGCGGGGAAGCAACCGTGCCTATCGCGGCGAGGTGCTCCGGCTGCTCACCGCCGCGCCGCGTCATGAGCTGCCCGAGGGAGCCTGCCGCGACGCTGTCGCCGTCGGCGCTTCGCGGCTCGGCCCGCCGCTCGACGACGCCGGCTGGCGGAGGACGCTGGCCGGCCTCGAGCGCGACGAGCTCGTCCATCGGTCGGGCGGCATGGTCCGGCTGGGCGCCGCTACAATCGGCGCATGAGCCTGAAACTGGCGGTCGGTGAGCCGCTCCCCTCGGTTGGCCTGCGCGCCACGGACGGGTATCTCCTCAACCTGCGGAGCAACGTGACGAAGCAGCCGTCCCTGCTGCTCTTCTTCGGTGCGCCGACCATGCAGGGAGCCAATCGGCGCCGGGGCGTGAAGGCGATCGAAGCCCTGATCGCCGGCCACGACCGGCTGCACCAGGCCGGAATCGCGGTCGCCGCAATCAGCTGCGACTCCGAGGAGCAGCAGACCGCCTTCGCGCAGAAGCACGACCTTCCGTTCCTCCTGATGAGCGACGAGCGTCGCAGCGCGGTCGAGATGCTGGGGATCCCGACCGTGGCCGACGGCGAGAACGTCAATGTCGCCCGTCCGGTGGCCGTGGCCACCGACCGCGAGGGCATCATTCGCGTCATCGTCGAGGATCTTCAGCCGGACTCCCTCGTCGATCAGGTCGTGCGAGCCCTCTCTGAGCCGATCCCGGCCGCCTCCCAGGACGCATCGACCGGCTCGTAGCCGGCAGTACGGTGCGCGCCATTCGCGTCGTTCGCGCCGGTGAACCGCTTCAGGCGGTCGACGTCGCCAGGCCGGAGCCCGCGGGAACCGAGGTCCGGATCAGGGTCGCCGGCTGCGGGGTCTGCCACACCGACCTCCACATCGCCGATGGAACCCAGACCCGCGTCAGGCTGCCGGTCACCCTCGGGCACGAGGTGACCGGATGGGTCGACGCCATCGGGCCGGCGGCCACCACGGCGCCAGCGATCGGCGAGCCGGTGATCGTCTCCGGCGGCTGGGGCTGCGGAACGTGCCGCGAGTGCATGGCGGGAGCCGAGCAGCGCTGCGCGACGTCGAGCGCCCCCGGATTCCAGGTGGATGGCGGCTATGCGGAGGCCATGCTCGTGCCCCACGCGCGCCACCTGGTCCAGCTGGGAACGCTGGACCCGGTGCGGGCTGCGCCACTGGCCGATGCCGGCATCACGTCGTACCGCGCCGTGCGACGCGCCGTCCCCTGGCTCGTCCCGGGCGCCCGCGTCCTGGCAATCGGGTGCGGCGCACTGGGCCAGTTCGCACTGCAGTTCCTCCGAGGGCAGGTTGGTGGAGGCGACGATCTGCGCATCGGCGTCCAGGATCTCACGCAGGCACGGCTTGACCGTGCGCGGGCCCTCGGCGCGGACGCGGTCCTGCTGTCCGCATCCGCGGACGAGACGGTGGCGGTGCTCGGCGGCCCGGCTGATGCCGTGTTCGACTTCGTCGGGACACCGGAGACGCTCGCCCACGCGGCTGCGGTCGTGGCGCCCGGGGGACTCGTGACGCTCATCGGCGAAGCGGGCGGTGCCCTCCCGTTCGGATTCGAGCGCGTCCCCGTCGAGTCGTGGTTCACCACCGTGGCCTGGGGATCCGTCACCGACCTGGAGGATGTGGTCGCGCTGGCAGCGGGCGGCCACCTCGAGTGGAGCGCCGAGCCGGTCCCGCTCGACCAGGCGGCCGATGCACACGGTCGCGTTCGGGCGGGCGACGTCGAAGGACGCCTGGTCCTGGTTCCCTGACCTACCCGCCGAGGAGGCGCGAGAACAGGCCCTTGCGCTCCTCGACCCGGACGTAGAACGGCGCGGACGTGGCGTCGTACATCTCGCGCAGGGCCGGCGCGCGCAGGTCGGTCACAGCCAGCAGGCGCCGGGACCCGAGGTGCTCGGTCGCGACCGCGTGCAGCCGATTTCGGACGGTGTCGAAATCGACGAGAAGCGCATCGGGCCGCAGCTGGATACCGGCCGTCCATGCCGTGCCGGCCCTCAGCAACCACGCTCGCTCGACATGAGCAAGGTCGGCCAGGGCCGCGTGGAGCTCGCGGCCGAACGGCTCCGGGATCTGCTCCGGGACCTCGAGCGCCGGCAGACCACCGAGGGGGCGACGCGCCCTCAGCGCATCCGGTCGGTTGGGATCGATCCCCGCGGCAAGGAACGGAAGCACGCCGATCGCCACCTCGACCTGGGTCGGCGCACCCGGGTCCACCACGACCCGCTCCTGGGCGGCATCTGCCCGCTCGAAGAGCTCCTGCGCGGGCATCCGCACGCTGTCGCTGCCGGCCGGGCCCAGCTGGGCCAGGATCGCCGGGGAGGTGAAGGCGGCGATGAAGCGCTCGCCAGACTCGTCGACCCCGTGCCGGAAGGCGGTGGCATCCACGTTGTCGGGCTCGGGGCTCGAGCCGGACGAGGACCGAATCGGCACGATCAGGTCGGCATCCATGAGGGACTCGACGGACGGGGCCCGCTCCCCGGGCCGAGGCTCGTCGGTCATCCCACCGTCTCCATCAGCTTGCCCAGCGCATGCTCAAGCCTCGCCAGCGAGCGCTCGCGGCCGAGCATCTCGAGCGAGGCGAAGAGCGGGGGCGACACGGTGCGACCTGTGATTGCAACGCGGATCGGGGAGAAGAATTCGCCGGCCTTCATCCCGGCGTCGTCGGCCGCGACTCGGCAGCGCTGCTCCAGCACATCGGCGGAGAAGTCGGCATCGTCCAGCTCGCGGACGACTTCGGACGCGCCTTCGAGTGCCGCGCGCGCCTCCCGGGGGCCGCCTTTCTTCGGATGCAGCAGGTCGCCTTCGTACCAACCCGCCACGACCTCATCGGGTTCCCATACGAATCCGATGAGCTCCGGCACGTCTCCGAGCTTGACGAGACGCTCCTTGATGAGCGGGACCAGGCGACGCAGGTCGTCGTCGCGCACTGCATCGGGCACCCACGGCCGGATGCGGAGCGCCAGCTGATCGTCCGACAGCGCCCGGATATAGACGCCGTTGAGGTGATCGAGCCGATCTCGGTCGAAGATCGCACCGCCCTTGTGGACCTTGGCGAGCTCGAATCGCTCACTCAGCTCGGCCAGGCTGAAGATCTCCTCCTCGGTCCCGGGAGACCAGCCCAGGAATGCGAGGAAGTTCACGAATGCCTCGGGCAGGTAGCCCTCCTCGCGATAGGCGGTGATCGAGGTCTGCGACTTCCGCTTGCTCATCTTCGACCGATCCGGGTTGAGGATCAGCGGGATGTGGCCGAATTGCGGTTCCGTGTAGCCCAGCGCCCGAATCAGGGCAATGTGCTTGGGCGTGTTGGAGAGATGGTCCTCGCCGCGGATGACGTGGGTGATCTCCATCGCCTCGTCGTCGACCACCACCACGAAGTGGTAGAGCGGCACGCCATCGTTGCGGACGATGACGAAGTCACCGAGCAGCGCGTTGTCGAACGAGACCTCGCCGCGCACGAGATCGTTGAAGGTGATCGTCTCGGGCACGACCTTGAAACGAAGGACCGAGGGGCGACCCTCCGTCTCGAATGCCGTCCGCTCGGCCTCGGAGAGGTTGAGGCAACGACGGTTGTAGCGCGGCGGCTCCTTGGCCGCCTCCTGCTGCCGCCGCACGGCATCCAGCTCCTCGGTCGTGCACCAGCATCGATAGGCGGAACCGGTGGCGAGCAGGCGCTCGGCCTCGACCGCGTAGCGATCCATGCGGTCACGCTGCCGATACGGCCCGAATGACCCGGCCTCGTCGCCGCCGGCGACCTGTGGGCCCTCGTCCCACGTGATCCCGAGCCAGTGGAGGTTGTCGATGATGTCGCGCTCGAAGGCGTCGGTGCTGCGTGCGACGTCCGTGTCCTCGATGCGCAGCACGTAGGTCCCTCCCGCATGGCGCGCGGCAAGGTAGTTGTAGAGGCTGGTGCGCGCGGTGCCGATATGGAGCGGGCCGGTTGGGCTCGGAGCCATGCGGACGCGCATCGGTCGATCGGTGCTGGTCATCCGTCGGGAAGCGTAGCAGGGCCCGTGCCGAGCGCCTCGGTGACCACCGGTGCGATGACGTCGACCCAGCGCCCGTACTGGATGCCGGATGGGTGCAGGCCGTCGTTCGCGACCAGAGATGGATCGTCGAGCGCCTCCTGGCTGATATCGAAGATCTGGGGCACGAATCGGATCCCGCGTGAGTCGCAGGCTTCCTGAAGCATGCCGTTCACGCGAACGATCCCGCCTCGCTGCCGCGTCGGGTCCCCGAAGGCCGAACCCTGGGGCGTGAGGGTGTAGTCCGGGGTGGCCACGCACAGCACCCGTTCCGGCGGAAGCATGCCCAACAGGGCCTCGAGGATGACGTCCACGTTGGCGGCGTACTGCTCGTCGCTGACGCCCTGGACGACGTCGTTGACCCCGATGAGCAGCGTGACGAATTCGGGGTCCGCTGCCGCGAGCGCCGGCAGCTCGTGCTCGATCACGTCGCGTGACGTGTACCCGTTCACCGCCAGGTTGCCGACGAGCTCAAGGCCCCGCAGTTGGCGGACGAGCTGGTTCGGCCAGCGCTCGTCCTCGGCCACCGAGGTGCCGATGGTGTACGAATCACCGAGGGCAACGTAGCGCAACGAGCTCTCCTGGACGGGGTTCGGCGGCGAATCTGCACGACACCCGACCACGACGAGAACGATACCGAGGAGGAGTGCGCTGCGTTGCATGCTCGCATACCCTACCGAGGATGTTTCTGACCGGCACTCTTCTCAACGTGGCCACCGTGCTGGTCGGCACGTCGATCGGGCTCCTGATCGGGTCCCGCATGCCAGGTCGAATGCATGGCAGCCTGACGACCGGGCTCGCATTCTTCACGCTGGCGTTCGCCATGTCGATGGCGCTCTCGATCTTCACCGATCCGGCCGCGCAACCGGGTGACGATCTCGCGATCCTCGGAGCATTGCTCCTCGGCGTCATCGTCGGTGAGCTCGTCAGGCTGCACGATGGCCTGGAGTGGCTCGGATCGTGGTTCCAGGAGCACCTGTCCAGCGGCGAGCGGCCCAGCCGCATCGCCGAGGGCTTCGTGACCGCGAGCATCGTGTTCTGCGTCGGACCGTTGACCATCCTGGGGTCGCTGCAGAATGGACTGACCGGCGACATCCAGCTGCTCTCGATCAAGTCCCTCCTCGACGGAGTGGCGGCGATCGCGTTCGCCGCTGCGCTCGGGCGCCGGCGTCTATCTCTCGGCCCTGACCGTGCTCGTGGTGCAGGGCGGGATCGCAGCCGGCGCCACCCTGTTCCAGGGGGCCATGGACGAGGTGACGATCCTGGCGGTCACCGCCACGGGTGGGCTCGTGCTGATGGGCATCGCGCTGCGGCTCCTGGACCTGAAGCCGGTGCGTGTCGCGAGCTTCCTGCCGGCGATCGTGCTCGCGCCGATCTTCACGAGAGTCGCCGAGCTGGTCCGGACGAGCCTGGGGTGACCGCACGCCGATCGTTTCACACCCCGGAGCCGCAGCCGGTCACGTTCGTCGAGCTGTTCTTCGATCTCGTCTTCGTCTTCGCCGTCACCCAGGTCACCGCGCTGACCGCGCACCACCTGACGGCGAGCGGCATTCTCCACTCGCTCCTGCTGTTCTGGCTCATCTGGTGGGCGTGGACGCAGTTCACCTGGACCCTGAATCCGGCCGATACCACCCACCAGGGCGTCCGCCTGGTCACCATCCTGGCCACCGGTGCGGCGTTCGTGATGGCGACCGCGGTCGAGGGTGCCTTTGGGTCGGATGCGATCTGGTTTGCCGTCCCGTATCTCACGGTCCGGGTCCTGGGACTCGCGCTCCAGATCAGGGTGGAGATCGAGGACTCGACATCCAACCACGGCGGAGTCTGGACGTGGGCCGCATATTCGGTGATCGGTCTGGGCCTCGTCCTCGCCGGTGCCATCGCGGATCCCAACCTGCGGACGGCGCTCTGGGTAGGCGCGGTCGTTGCCGATCTCGTCGCCGCGGCAGTCGCCGGACGGGCTCGCGAGTGGGACCTCAATCCGGCCCACATCTCGGAGCGGCACGGCCTGTTCGTGATCATCGCCATCGGCGAGTCACTCATCGTGGCCGGAACGGCCGTCGCGGGCGAGACCAGAACGGTGCCCCTGGTCGGCGTGGCCGTGGCGGCGCTGGCTGCGGCCGGCCTCATGTGGTGGAGCTACTTCGGCTGGCTGCAGCAGGCGCTGGAACACGGCCTCGCGGGCATGGCCCCGGCGCGAATGGGTGCCGCCGCGCGCGACGCGTTCAGTCTCGCCCACTTCCCGCTGATCTGCGGCATCGTCGGCTTTGCCGTTGCCGTCGAGGAGTTCGTCGCGCATCCCGACGAGCCAGCGTCCGGGGCGGTCATCGGCGCACTCGGCGTGGGCGTCGTGCTCTTCGTCGGGTTCTCGGCCATTGCCTACTGGTATTTCTACCGCCGGGTCCTCGTGGCTCGAGCGGTCGCGCTGACGGTGATGGTCGCGCTCCTGTTCGTCACCGCTCCACTCGCACCGGTGCTCTCCCTGGTGGTGGTCGCGGTCACCCTCCTGGCCCTGGTGCTGGTGGAGGGACGCTCGACCGAGCGCCACCACTCGGTGGCGGGTCCGGTCAGACCAGGTTGAACGAGGGCCGGATCTCCCCGGACGGGACACCGCGCGGGTCGCGGATCGGTGGGCTCGCGTACTCGTCCAACGCGCTGACCTGATCCGAGTCGAGGGCGTTGGCCTGCCGCAGTGCCTCGACGGTGGCGACGTTCACCGCCCGTTGCGCGGCTCCCCCGTCCTCGATCGTGAGCGCCATTCCGGCAGGTGACCATCCGCCCCTGGATCCGGCCAGCAGGCCGACCGCGCCGACCCCCTCGGCCCCGCCCTTGGCGACGATCGTGCCGGCCCCGACACGCATCAGCGCGGTATCGATGCGACCCCGGGTGCCGGCCACGAGGTCCGGGTGGGCGATCATCGCGTCGCGGATGCGCAGCAGGGCCGATCGCAGCGGCGGGTCGGCGACCGAGGATGGATCAGCGAGACGGCCGAACGCCAGGGCCAGGCCTCGCAGCGGCATGCCGAAGGTGACCACGCCGCAGCCATCGGTCGCCCTGACGATCCGCTCCAGCGGAACGTCCGACAGCGCCGACACGGTCTCGAGCGCCATGCGCTGGACGGGATGGTCAGCGTCCCAATACGTGTCGATCGGCCACCCCGAGGCCTTGGCGAACAGGATCATCGCGGCGTGCTTGCCGGAGCAGTTGCCACGCAGCGCCGTCGGCTGCTCCCCGTCTCGGATGAGCCGGCGAGCCGTCTCGCGATCGTATGGCGCGTGGACCTGGTTCTGGAGAACCGCGCTCGTCAGGCCGGCACGTCGAAGGATCTCCTGGACGAGCCGCACGTGGCGGTCCTCGCCACTGTGGCTGGCGGCCATCACCGCCAGGGCCTCGTCGCCCAGCCGGTACTCGTCGAAGCGTCCGGAGGCGACGAACGGCGCCAGCTGGAAAGGCTTGGCGCTCGAACGCAGGAAGATGAACTGGTCGGGATCACCGACCGATGCGATCGCCGTCCCGTCCGGGGCCACGACCGCGATGGATCCGCGGTGCGCGGACTCGACCCGATCGCCGCGGGTCACCTCCACCAGCACCGGTGGAGCGGTGGAGGCCGAGCGTCGGGCCGGGCTCACCCTCGAGGGGGCGCCGGGAGCCTACTGGCCGCCGCCGCCCTGACCGGCCGGCTGACCCTCACGCGGCTGCTCGGCTCCGGCCTTCTCCGCGTCGCGCTCGCCCTTGCTGAAGATGCTGCCTCCGCCCGAGCGCTGCGCTCCGGGCGCTGCGCCGCTCTGGCCGGGCTGCGCGGTGCCGGGTGCCGGGCGGGCGCCGGGCTCGCGGGTCATGGTGACTCCGCCCTCCCAGTGAGCGCCTTCCTTGACCACCAGGACCTGGGTCTTGATGTTGCCCTTGACGCGACCGGTCGAGCCGATCTCGAAGCGACCACCGCAGTCGACGTCACCCTCGTAGTCGCCATTGACGACCACGTTGTGGGCCTTGATCGCACTGCGGACGCGAGCCTGTGGGCTGATGATCAGCGTTCCCTGACACTCGATCTCGCCCTGCGCCTCGCCCTCGATGCGCAGGTCGCGATCGCTGACGTACTTCCCGTTGAACCGGGCATGGGGATCGATGACGCTCTCGTTGCCGCGATCATCACGGCGGGGGAATTCGCTGGGTGACTGTGCCACGTCGACCTCACTCGTCAGGTTGTCCGGATACAGGTTCCCGACCACGTCCTCGCGCGACAGGCTGTCCGGCTTGGTTTCTCGCTTTGATCCGAAGACCATGCTCTCCTAACCTCCTCAGGTGGCGGATCCGAGCGACGGGCGGGCACACGGTCCATGCGCGAAATGGGTCACACACGAACCGATAGCGTAGCAGCATGCGGCCACCCGAGGTAGTTCCGCCTCGGAGGCTCCCGCAGGACTCGTACCAGGGCCACGGTCACGACCGAACGACGCGCGTGCGCGAGGCGATGACCAGGATGACGGCGGCAAGCGGAATGACCGCCAGGCCGGCGCGAAGGCCGGCGAGCTCGCCGATGATCCCAACGGCGGATGGGCCGACCAGGAAGCCGGCGTACCCGATCGAGAGCACGTACGAGGCGGCGCGACCGGCGTACGGTCCGGCCCGACGTCCAGCCAGGCTCACCACCACAGGGACCACGAATGCGGCGCCGAGCGCCGCCACGAACATTGCGCCAATCGCGACCCCCGCCACCGGCACGGCCAGCGCCACGATCATGCCAACGAGGATCAGGGACCCCGACACCAGCAGAGTGGTGGGCGCGCCGAGGCTGGTCGCCACCCCGGCACCGATCAGGCGGCCCATCAGCATCGCGGCATGGAAGGCCCCGGGACCCAGCGCGCCCACGAACGCTGCGGCCCCGAGGGCGTCGCGCAGGTAGATGGCCGACCACGTCTCCATCGACCCCTCGGCAAGGAAGGCCAGCCCCGCCAGAGCGGCGAGCGGGAGCATGGCCATGGCGATACCGCGCGGAACCGTGCCGCTGCGCTCCACCGGCCGGCGCTCCCCCGCCAGTGAGAGGCTAGCCGCCACCAGCAGCACGACGGCGAGCACTGGATAGACGAGCTCGAAGCGGAGGCCTGCACCGAGCGCCACGCCGGCCCCCAGCGCCCCGACCATGCCGCCACCGCTGAACGCCGCGTGGAGGAGCGTCAGACGCGCCGGACGGCTCCATCCCTCGTCGGCGAGCGCGGCACCGTTGATGGCGACGTCGAAGGCGCCGCTGCCGGCGGCCAGCAGGATGACCCCGGCAACGAGTGCCGGCAGCGGCCCGAGCGTCCCGACCACCACGAGGCCCAAGGCCAGCCCCAGGGCCGTGACCGCGATCCCGACCTGGTGGCCGATTCGGTCGATCATTCGGCCGGTCGCCAGCATGACGGGCAGAGCGACCGCGAATCCCGCGGTCAGCATCAGTCCCAGCGGACCGGTGCTCAGGCCGTAGTGGGCGGCGAGGTCCGGCAACGCCGCCTGCCAGGCGCCCCACAGGAATCCGAAGGCGCCGAATGCCATCGGCAGAGGAACCAGCACCGGACGCATCGGCGCATTGTGACGATCTCGCGCGGGCTAGAATCGCGCCGATGTCGCATTCCGGATCGAACTCCATCCACCTCAGCTCGCATCCGCTGGTCGCGCACAAGCTCGCGATCCTGCGTGACAAAGCCACCGAGCCGAAGAAGTTCCGGGAGCTCGTGCGCGAGCTGACCTGGCTGCTCGGCTACGAGGCGATGGCCGACCTCGCGACGCGTCCCCAGCTGATCGAGACGCCCCTGGAGCCGATGACCGGGGCGCGGCTCGAGCCGAAGGTCGGCCTGATCCCCATCCTGCGTGCCGGCATCGGCATGGTCGACGCCATGCTCGAGCTTCTGCCATCGGCCGAGGTGTGGCACATCGGCCTGTATCGTGACGAGCGAACGCTGAAGCCGGTCGAGTACTACAACAAGCTCCCGGATGCGGCCACCGTCCAGGTGTGCCTGATCCTCGACCCCATGCTGGCGACCGGAGGGTCGGCGGCGGCGACCGTCGACATCCTCAAGCAGTGGGGTGCCGCACGCATCAAGCAGGTGAGCCTGATTGCCGCACCCGAGGGCGTTGCGACCCTGAGCGCGGCGCATCCGGACGTCGACATCCACGTTGCGGCACTCGACTCCCACCTCAACGAGCGCGGGTACATCGTTCCGGGGCTCGGGGACGCCGGTGACCGCCAGTTCGGCACCTTCGCCGGCCCGGCCTCCGAGCCGGGCCATGGGCCCGACGACGAGACCGCCGAGGTCGTGCGACGCCTGCAGCGGGAGATCGAGCTCTAGTCCGCGCTCTCCTCCTCGGCGGTGCGCTGGAGGGCGATCGAGAGCCCCGCCGCGCCAAGGATGAAGTGGGCGATGGGCGGGGCGGTGTAGACCGACGCCGTCAGTGACCGGACGAGGCCCTCGGCGAAGATCATGAGCACGCCGAGCGAGATGGTGCGGACCAGGGCCTCGGACGAGGCACCCGTGGCCCGCCAGAGGCGAGCCGTGAGGACGCCGATGAAGGTCAGTGCCCCCAGCAGGCCGATGAGCCCGGTCTCGCCTAGCACCATCGGCCAATAGGTGTCGGTGACCGCATCCGCTCGCTCCGGCTGCAGGTATGCGATCCGATCGAGCCCGTAGTCCGCGTAGATCGGGCTGTACTCCGATCGGCTCAGGTGACTCCCGTATCGTCCGAATCCCGCGCCGAGCGGCAGCCGATCGATGGCGACCGCCACCGAGCCGAGGTAGAGCGCCGTCCGCGGATGGAGGACGGCGACGACCGCCGGATCCGGGTCGTCCGAGAAGAGCTCCGAGACCGCCGCTCGGTCCGGCAGGTACTCGCTGAGCGTGTGGGTGACCATGGTGCTCAACGTCGGCAGGAGGAGGACGATCGCGACCACCCCCGCGACGAAGATCGGGATCCAGGTCCGCACCAGGCTGGCGCGCGTCGCTGAGCTGCGGAACTGCCAGGCCAGCCCTGCCACGAGGCCGAGCACGACGCCCACCAGCGGCGTCCGTCGCCCCGAGAGCAAGGTCCCCAGGCTCAGGGCGAGGGCAAGTGGGAGCGCCCACCACGAGCGTCGGGTCAGGAAGATCGCATACAGCAGCAGCGCGGTGAAGGCGGTCAGCCAGCCGTAGAGCGCGGGATGCAGGAAGATCGAGCGCACCACGGAGATGCCTCCACGGGTCTGCGCAAACGGGGGCAGGTTCAGGGCGGTCTGGAATGCGGCCGGATTCAGCCACTCCACGAAGCCGGCGAAGCCGATGAGCACCCCCAGGCCGATGACGACGATGCCAACCCGCGCGACGTCGGTGGACCGAAGTCGGAGCCACGAGACGATGTAGAACAGGGCCACCGCCTTGAGCAGCAGCGCAAGGCCGGCCAGCATGGTCACCACCGGAACCGACTCGACGAGGCTCGAGGTGAGCCCTGCCGCGGCGAGCGCCGCCAGGCCGAGCTCGGCGGCACCCACCCGGATTCTTCCGTTCGGGGCCCCGTGACGCACGACCGCCACCACGGCAAACATCAGCACGGCGATCTCGTCGAACAGCAGCAAGTCGACGCCTGTCCAATGCTCGATCGTCGCGGCCAGCAGCACGAAGACGCCGAAGGCCCCGAGTCCTTCCGGTGCGCGCCACCAGAAGCAGACGGCGACGACGGCTGCGGCGACAGCCGGCGGAACGGGTGGCGTCGCACCCGCCACGTCGACGAGGACTGCGGCCATGGTCGCGACAACCACCGACCCGACGATGGCCAGGGTGGCGTTCAGGATCTCTCGGAGCGTCGGCACGGTGCTCGATGGTACGGCATGCCACGGAGCCGTCGATGCCCGGAGCCGGACAGCGAAATGTCCCGAAGGAACCGCCGTCAGACCGTTGATGCAATCGCTGGTGCCGTTGGCTGCCCCTTCGGGACGAACTGAGCATACGTGCCCGCGCGCCGCGCCGTCCATACCCCTTCTCCACCAACTTGCCGCCGATTGGGGGAGTTATCCACAGCCTTTCCCCACTTGTGGACGACGATCGACGTACGATCTGCGGATGAGGCCAGAACCGGAACGCGACCGCGTGATCTTCGTCTGCACCCACAACAGCGCTCGCAGCCAGATGGCGGAGGGCATGCTGCGAGCGTGGGCCGCGGACCGATTCGAGGTTATGAGCGCGGGTACCGAGGCTACCGGGGTGCGTCCCGAGGCGATCGAGGTCATGCGCGAGATCGGCATTGACATCTCGACGCAGTCCAGCAAGACCCTGGAGGCGTTTCTCGGCGAGTCATTCGCGTGGCTGATCACGGTCTGCGATCAGGCCCGTGAGTCGTGTCCGACCATCCCCGGGGTCCGCCGGCAGCTCCACTGGAGTGTCGACGACCCATCGGCCATCAAGGCCGACCCCGAGGCACGCGTGGCCGCCTTCAGGGACGCGCGAGACGATCTTCGGCTGCGGGTCGAGGCGTTCATCGAGAGCGACGCACGGGATCAGGACAATCGGGACGCTGCTACCCTCCCGGCGTGAGCCGTTCCGTGGTCGCCTGTCCGCACTGCGCGACCACGGCCGAGCAGCCGCTAGTCTGCGAGCGCTGCAGCTGGCGCTGGTACGCGAATCCGCGCCCGGCCGCGGCGGTGCTCCTCGAGCGTGAGGGGACCGAGCCGGCGATCCTGTTACTGAAACGAGCCGTCGATCCCGGCCGCGGAGGTTGGGACCTTCCTGCCGGCTACCTTGACCCGGGCGAATCCTTCGAGATGGCCGCACGCCGTGAGGCTCGCGAGGAGTCCGGCCTGGAGGTGCGGCTCGTGGCGCTCGCCGGGGTCTATCACTCTCCGCCGGCGAACGCCGTGACCGCGGTCTACCGCGCACGACCGATGGAGCCCGGTGCCGAGGTCAGTCTCGATTTCGAGTCGAGCGATCACCGCTGGGTCCCACGCTCGGCCATCGACTCCTGGCTTCCCAGGATCGCCTTTGCCTCGATGGCGGCTGCCGTCGAGGATTGGGCGGCGGGACGCTCCGGCGTCCTGGATTCGGACGCAACCTGAGCCTGCGCTACACTCGGAATTGACCTCACTACGATCAGGAGACCGATGTCCGACACCCCCGTCACGGTGGCCGTCACCGGTGCCGCCGGCCAGATCGGCTATGCGCTCCTCTTCCGGATCGCTTCCGGGCAGGCGTTCGGCGCGAGCACACCCGTCCGCCTGCGGCTGCTGGAGCTCGATGCCGCTCTGCCGGCACTCGATGGCGTGCGCATGGAGCTGGAGGATTGCGCGTTCCCGCTCCTGGAGTCGGTCGTCTGCACCTCGGACAGCAACGAGGCGTTCACCGGCGCCGACTGGGCGCTGTTGGTCGGGGCCGTGCCGCGTCGCGAGGGCATGGAGCGCAAGGATCTCCTTGGGATCAACGGCGGCATCTTCACCGGCCAGGGTGAGGCGATCGCACGCAATTCGGCAGATGGGTGCCGCGTCCTGGTGGTCGGGAACCCATGCAACACGAACGCGCTCATCGGGTCCATCGCGGCCGCACGGCACGGCATGCCGACCGACCGCTGGTTCGCGATGACGATGCTGGACGAGAACCGTGGTCGATCGCAGCTTGCGGCCCGGGCCGGCGTCCCCGTGCGCGAGGTCCGCGACCTGGCCATCTGGGGGAACCATTCGGCAACCCAATTTCCCGATGCGTGGCATGCCACCATCGCCGGAGTGCCAGCCCCCGATGTGATCAGCGACGAGGATTGGCTCCGCGGAGCGTTCATCACCAACGTCCAGCAACGGGGCGCCGCGATCATCAAGGCCCGCGGCCAGTCGAGCGCGGCCAGTGCCGCGAACGCGGCGATCGACACGGTTCGCAACATTGCGCAGCCGAGCGGGCAGACGTTCAGCGCGGCCATCCGAACCTCGCCCGGTGACGGCTACGACGTCCCCGATGGCCTCGTGTTCGGGTATCCGCTGCGGGCGAGCGCAACCGGCGTCGTCGAGATCGTGGGTGGCATCGAACACGGGCCGTTTGCCCGCTCGCGCATCGAGACGACCACGGCCGAGCTGATGGAGGAACGCGCCGCGGTCGAGGAGCTGCTGACATGAGCGCCGAGACCGCGACCCTCGGCGGTGCACGTCTCAGCATCGGCGAGCGCGACCTCGACCTGCCGATCGTGCGCGGCACGGACGGTGACGACGCCATCGACATCGGATCGCTGCGGGCGGAGACCGGGATGATCACGCTCGACCCCGGATACGCCAACACCGGGTCCTGCACCAGCGCCATCACCTACCTCGACGGCGAGGAGGGGGTCCTCCGCTACCGCGGCTACCCCATCGAGCAGCTGGCCGAGCACTCGAGCTTCCTGGAGGTCGCCTACCTGCTCATCTGGGGCGAGCTTCCGACACAGAAGCAGCTGGATGCGTTCGTCTCGGAGGTGACCCATCACACCCTGATCCGGGAGGAGATGCGTCACTTCTTCGACTCCTTCCCCGCCGACGCGCACCCGATGGCGGTGCTCGCATCCGGGACCGTCGGCATGAGCACCTTCTACCCGGACAGCCAGAACATCTTCGATCCTGATGCGGTCGAGATCACCATCAACCGGCTGATCGCCAAGCTGCCCACCCTGGCCGCCTGGTCGTTCAAGAAGGCGATCGGCCAGCCCTATGTCTACCCCCGCAATGACCTGGGCTACTCGTCCAACCTGCTGCACATGATGTTCGCCGTGCCGACCGAGGACTATCGCGTCGATCCGACGGTGGCAGAGGCGTTGGACCTCCTGCTCATCCTTCACGCCGATCACGAACAGAACGCATCGACCTCGACCGTGCGGCTGGTGGGAAGCACGCATGCCAACCTGTACGCGTCGATCAGCGCCGGGATCTCCTCGCTCTGGGGCCCACTGCATGGCGGCGCCAACGAGGCGGTCATCAACACGCTGGAGGCCATCGTCGCAGACGGCGGAAACGTCAGGAAGTGGGTTGACAAGGCGAAGGACCCGGACGACTCCTTCCGCCTCGCGGGCTTCGGCCATCGCGTCTACAAGAACTTCGACCCGCGCGCCAAGATCATCAAGCGCGCCGCGGAACGCGTGCTGGCGGCAACCGGCGCCGACGATCGCCTGTTCGAGGTGGCCCAGGAGCTGGAGGGCGTTGCGCTTCGCGACGAGTACTTCATCAGCCGCAAGCTCTACCCGAACGTCGACTTCTACTCGGGCCTGATCTACCGCGCGATCGGATTCCCGACCAACATGTTCACGAACAGCTTCGCCATCGGGCGGCTGCCCGGCTGGATCGCCCAGTGGCGCGAGATGATGACGTCGAAGGAGTCTCGGCTGGGGCGCCCACGGCAGGTATACATCGGCCCGGGCGCCCGCGACTACCGTGCGATCGAGCAGCGGTAGATGATCGATGCCTACCCGATCGAGCCGGACGCAAAGCTGACGACGGACGAGATCAACGCCGCCTATGCGTGGGTCGAGTGGCCGACGCGTGAGGCATGGCGCCTGGACGCCGTCTCGGCCAGCTCGGCCTGGTACGCGGCACGAACCCAGAGCGGAGAGATCGTTGGGATCGCGCGCGTGCTGGACGACGGCGGGCTGCATGCCAGCCTGTGGGACATCATCGTGCGGCCGGACCACCAGCGCCGTGGAATCGGCTCGGCGCTTGCGCGAATGGCCATCGATCAATGCGCCGATCGCCGTATCGTGGCACTGGTGAGCACCCCGGCGGCACGTCCGTTCTTCGAAGCCTTGGGATTCGTCACCGAGGCGCATGGCCACGCAGCCATGTATCTCCGCCCCCACGCCGCGGCGGTCCCACCACTCCGATGAGGCTCACGATCCTGGGCCGGTCACCCGCGCGTCCGAACCCCGGAGAAGCCTGCGCCGGCTACCTGGTCGAGTCGGGCGGCTCGCGCGTGCTCGTGGACATCGGCCCCGGCATCGTTGCGCAGCTCCTTCGGAGGCACCACCCCGATGAGCTCGACGCGGTCATCGTGAGCCACATGCACGCCGATCACATGCTCGACCTGGTCACCCTGCGCTATGTCTATCCGTGGCGACGGCTGAAGCCCGAAGAGCGCCTGCGCGTGATCATGCCGCCGGGATCGGGCCAACAGCTGCTCGACCTGGCTCGAGGCGTCGGCGGGCCGCGCCACTTCGAGGATGCCTTCGAGCTCAGCGAGCACGACGGCACGACGCCGTTCGCCGCGGGTGACCTGACCGTGGCGCCGCGCGCCACCCAGCACTACATCCCGTGCTGGGGGTTCCGGTTCGAGGAGGGCAGTCGCGTCATGTCGTACACCGCCGATACGGCCCCATGTGGCGGACTGGACGCCCTGGCCGATGGGGCCCACCTTCTCCTCAGCGAAGCCACCCTTCGATCCCTGTCAGAGGATGCCCAGCCGCCCGAGCCCCGCGGCCACCTCCTTCCGGCCGAGGCCGCTGACGCAGCCCGGAAGGGCGGGGTCGAGCGACTCGTCATGACGCACCTGCCGGTCGACAATGATGGTGCGGCAGGCTTGCGCGCGCAGGCGCAGGCCGTGTTCGAAGGCGAGGTCGATATCGCCGAGCCGGGTCGCAGCTACGAGGTCTGATCGGCCTCCGAGACCCGAGCGCGGGCGATCCATCGATCCGCGCTCCAGGTGGCGACCGCCCAGATGAGGCCCAGCGCGACAGCCATGAGGGCCATGACCGCGGCGGCGGCGACACCCGCCACCCCCGGCAGCGCACCGGCCAGCACCAGTACGGCGAGCACGATGACCACCAGGACGATCGCGACCATCACGAGCGCGATCTTGACTGATGTCGCCATGAACCACCCGAGGCTGTGGCCCTGTGCCCGTCCGGTCAGCCACAGGACGCAAGGTCCGGCGCTGCCCGCCAGCGCCGTGTAGAAGCCGAAACCGCTGAACAGGGTGTCGATACCGAGGCGCTCGCCGGTCACGATCCAGAAGTAGGCCCACGCCCCGAGCAGCGTGGAGAGCCCTCCCACCCCGATGAGCCAGACAAGGAGCAGCGTCGCGGTGCCGCCCGACAGCCGTTCGACGAGCTCTCCCTCGGATCCTTCAACAAGCTCGGTGGGACCGTCATGGCGCTGCGGTGCGTCGGTCACGGCGTGGAGGCGCCGAACGCCGACTCGAGGTCGGCGCGAAGGTCATCGACCGACTCGATCCCCACGCTGAGCCGGACGAGATTCGCCGGCACGGCCAGGGGCGAGTCGGCGACCGATGCGTGGGTCATCGGCGCGGGAAGCTCGATGAGCGACTCCACCGCACCCAGTGACTCGGCGAGGGTGAAGAGTCGGGTCGCGGCAGCGAACGCTCGAGCCCGGGCCTCGCCGTCATGGATCTCGAAGCTGAGCATCGCGCCGGGAAGCCGCATCTGGCGTCCGACGAGCTCGGCGTCCCGATGACCGGCCAGGCCGGGGTAGTTCACCGCAGCCACCTCCGGCCGATCGACCAGCCAGGCGGCGAGATCGGCCGCGTTCGAGCAGGCGCGTTCCATGCGCACGGCAAGGGTGCGAATACCGCGCATCACCAGGAAGCAGTCGAATGGGCTGGGCACGGCCCCGGCCGCGTTCTGGTGGTAGCGCAGCCGCTCCGCCAGCTCCTCGGATCGCGTGGCGACAAGCCCTCCGATGACATCCGAATGCCCGCCGAGGTACTTGGTCGCGGAGTGCAGCACCAAATCCGCCCCGAGATCGAGCGGTTGCTGGATGTACGGGGTAGCGAACGTGTTGTCGACGACGGTGAGCGCCCCGGCCGCTGCGGCGAGGCGGCTCACGGCGCCGATGTCGATGATCTTGAGCATCGGGTTCGACGGCGTCTCGATCCACACCATCCGTGGCGCGGGCTCGCTGTTCATGGCGGCAGCCACGGCGTCGAGATCCCGGAGATCCAGGGTATCGGTCCGGATGCCGTACCGGCGCCAGACCTTGTCGGCCAGGCGCCAGGTGCCGCCGTAGACGTCATCGCTCATGAGCAGCCGATCGCCCGGCTCGAGGAGATAGAGGAGGTTCTGGGTGGCCGCCAGGCCCGAGGCATAGGCGAGCCCGTGTGACGCGCTCTCGAGAGATGCGATCGTCGCCTCGAGAGCCAGCCGGGTCGGATTCCCACTTCGGCCGTACTCGAATCCGGCGCGCAGGCCACCCACCCCGTCCTGCTTGAACGTCGTGCTCATCTGGATGGCCGGCACGACCGCGCCGGTATGCGGGTCGGGCTCCGCGCCAGCGTGGACGGCGCGCGTCTCGAAGCGGTCAGTCATTACGCGGGCCATTCTGCCATGCGACGCCGCGGACCACCGTTCGCGGGCTTGACCCCCGGTACGGCGCCGCGGCGGCGGGTGTCGACTCGGCCGTCAGCGGGTTCGCGGGAAGCCGAGGTCGACGCTGCTCGTGCCCGGATCCGGCCAGCGGGCGGTGACCACCTTGGCGCGAGTGTAGAACTGGATCCCCTCGGGACCGTACATATGGAGGTCACCGAACAGGGATGCCTTCCAACCGCCGAAGCTGTAGTACGCGACCGGCACCGGGATCGGGACGTTGAGCCCGACCATCCCGACCTCCACGTCGAACTGGTACTGCCGCGCGGCACCGCCGTCGCGCGTGAAGATGGCCGTCCCGTTGCCGTACTCGTTGCCGTTGACGATCTTGAGTGCCTCCGGGTAGTCATGCACCCGCACGATCTCGAGCACCGGCCCGAAGATCTCGTTGCGATAGCACTCCATGTCCGGCGTCACGTTGTCGAGCAGGCTGACGCCCAGGAAGAAGCCGGTGCTCTCGTTGTAGAGCACGTGCTCGCGGCCGTCGACGCGCAGGGTCGCACCCTGGTGCTTCCCCGAGTCGAGGTACGAGGCGACCTTGTCGCGATGCTCCTTCGTGATGAGCGGGCCCATCTCGGACCCCTCCTCGTGCCCGGGCCCGATGTTGATCTTCGGGAGACGCTGCTCGATGGCGTCGACCAGCGGATCGGCGACGTCGCCCACCGCCACGACCACGCTGATCGCCATGCAGCGCTCACCGGCCGAGCCGTAGGCGGCGGACACGGCGGCATCGGCGGCCATGTCGATGTCCGCGTCGGGGAGGACGACCATGTGGTTCTTCGCTCCACCCAGTGCCTGCACCCGCTTGCCGTGCTTGGTCCCGGTCTCGCTGATGTAGCGCGCGATCGGCGTCGAGCCGACGAAGCTCACCGCGGCGATGTCGGGATGCTCGAGGATGCGGTCGACCGCCACCTTGTCACCATGGACCACGTTGAAGACGCCATCGGGCAGGCCCGCTTCCTTCCACAGCTCGGCCATGTAGACCGATGCCGACGGATCCTTCTCGGAAGGCTTGAGTATGAACGTGTTGCCGCAGGCGATGGCATTGGCGAACATCCACATCGGCACCATGGCCGGGAAGTTGAACGGCGTGATACCGGCGACGACGCCGAGCGGCTGACGAATCTGATAGACGTCGATGCCGGTGCTCACCTGCTCGCTGAACCCGCCCTTGAGCAGGTGCGGGATGCCGGTCGCGAACTCGATGTTCTCGAGCCCACGCGCCACCTCGCCGAGCGCGTCGCTACGGACCTTGCCGTGCTCGCGCGTCAGGTGGGCGGCGATCTCCTCGCGATGCTGATCGACCAGGTTCCGCATGCGGAACATGATCTCGGTGCGCTTGCTGATGCTCGTGGCGCGCCAGCCGGGAAATGCGGCCGTCGCGACGGCCACGGCCGCGTCGACTTCCTCAACCGAGGCGAAGTCCACGTGGCGTGCCACCTCACCTGTGGCCGGGTTGAAGACGGGGCCCTGACGGCCGCTCGCCCCCGCGACCCGCGCTCCGTTGATCCAGTGGTTGACCTGCTCGGCTCCAGCCCTGTCCCCGCTGGCTGCCACCGGCGGCTCTGCGACGTGCGTCATTGAGTCTCGTGCGCTCCCAAGTCCTGTGGTGAGCTCCAACGATACTCCCCGCGGACGAGGTCGTCAGCGGGCCTCCACGCCCGACATCCTGCGCGCCGCCGTCAACCGCCCCGCGGGATCTCCGCACCGCGCAGCACGAGCTCGGGATGCGTGGCGCGCCAGTCGTAGTCGTCAGGCAGCTCATCGGGGCCGAGCAGCCCAAGTTCGCGAAGCCAGTCGTCGTTGTAGAGCTTGGCAATGTAGTTTCTCCCGCCATCGGGGAGCAGCACGACGAACAGGGCCTCGGGGTCATCGAGGTCGCGAGCCACCTGGAGGGCCGCCCACAGCGCGGTCCCGCAGGACTCCCCCATCAGGATCCCCTCGCGGGCGGTGGCCACCCGGGCCGTCAGCAGCGAATCGCGATCAGTGACACGCACGACGATGTCGCATACCCCAGGATCGTAGGATGTCGGCCAGAAGTCCTCGCCGATGCCCTCGGTCACGTACGGATGAGGCGTGTCGCCCGAGTACACGGACCCTGCCGGGTCGGCGCCGATCACCTCGACGGCCGGGTTCCGCTCCTTGAGATAGCGACCCGTGCCCGATATCGTGCCGCCGGTCCCGAGTGCGACCACCAGGTGGGTGATTCGCCCACCCGTGGCATCCCAGATCTCGGGGCCCGTGGTCGTGTAGTGGGCATTCGGATTGGCGTCGTTGTGATATTGGTCGGGCTTCCAGGCTCCCGGCGTCTCCCGCGCCAGCCGATCCGAGACTCGGTAGTAGGAGCGCTCGTCGTCTGGATCGACGTCGGAGGGACAGACGACAACCTCGGCCCCGTACGCTCGCAGTAGCGCGCGCTTCTCCTCGGATTGCTTGTCTGCCATCACGAAGATGCAGCGATATCCCTTCACCGCCGCCGCCTGGGCGAGCCCGACGCCGGTGTTGCCACTGGTCGGTTCGATGATGATTCCTCCCGGCTTGAGGAGCCCGGCGGCCTCGGCGGCCTCGATCATCGGCATCGCGATGCGGTCCTTCACGGAGCCGCCCGGGTTCATGTGCTCGAGCTTCCCGACGATCCGGGGCGTCAGGCCGGCGGCCAGGCGGTCGAGGGCAACCAGCGGCGTGCGGCCGATGGCGCCGGTCACATCGGGCAGGATCCCACCCGCGCGCTCAGCCAGCGCTCGCCTCGGGCTGCGGTTGGGCCACCTGCACGTCGTCGTCGGAGTCGGCAGCGGGGCGAAGCATCGGCGAGCCCCAGCCGCGGCGATGCCGGTAGATGAGCCAGCTGCCGGCGAGGACGAATCCGATGATCCCGACCCACATCGCCGTCGGCAGGCCCAGGATGGTCCAGTTCCCGACCCGATACGTCTCCAGCACGGTGCGCACCGTCCCGTACCACATGATGTACATCAGGGCCGCGTCGCCGGCGAACAGCCGCGGGGCGAATCGGCGGATGACATACAGGATCACGAGCATGCCGATGAGATTCAGCACCATCTCGTAGGCGAACAACGGGACGAAGCTCGTGGTCTCGACCGGGAAGGCGGCGGCTCCCCAGGGCGTTCCCTCGCGGTGCGCCGCGTCGATCGGGATGCCGAACGGCAGACACGGCGGGAAGTCGACCCCGCACAGCGACGTCGGCGGTCCGTAGAGCTCCTGGTTGACGAAGTTGCCCAGGCGACCGATCACCTGGCCCAGCAGGAGGGCCGGCGCGAAGATGTCGAGCCAGCGCGCGGTGTGGATGCCCTTCATCCTCGTGTAGACCAGGATGGCCAGCGCGCCGCCGGCGACGGCCCCCGGAATGCCGATGCCCCCGTTCCAGATCTGCGGGATGAGCGCGGGATTCTCGCGGTAGAAGTCCCACAGGTGGATGACGTGGTAGATGCGCGCGGCGATCACCGACACGATCACGACCGGCAGCAGCATGGCCCAGCCGTCGTCGGGGTCCTCCCCGAGCCATCCGGCCACGCGGGTGCCGAGCATCCCACCGATCAGGACGGCGGACGCGATGATGATTCCGTACCAATGGAGCTGGAAGGGGCCGATCTCGACGGCGACTGGATCGATCACCCGCCGATTCTAGGCTGGGACCGCCATCTGAGTCATGTGAGCGCGCTCACAGCCCCGGCGATGTTGGAAGATTGATGACCACGTAGCGGCCGCTCAGCGGCGCTGTCGACTCCGCCCCAACGCCCGCGGATCCTCGTTGACAGGCATGGCAGAGGAATCCCTCCTCGCTGGTCACTGTGTCTCGCCCGCGCTTGCGCGCGCTGAACAGCGGCGTTCCGACCCTCGTGTCCCGCTGGCATGAGATGCATGGTTCTGGCACTTCTTCAGATCCTCCCCTGATGCACGCGACACCAGCTCGTCGGTCGCGGCGGCGACGCGTAGAGTCATTCTAAACAGCAGTGGTGGCCGAGTACCGTGACGGAGCCCGTCCAGCGCATCCGATTGCCGATGTCGCAGCTGGTGACCCTGTCGATCTACTGGTTCGGCATCCAGACCATCTGGGGCGGGCTGAACATCACGATCATCCCGGGGCGGCTGGACGACCTCAGCCGCGACAGCCAGGGGACGCTGCTGGCGGTGATCATGCTGGCCGGTGCGCTGGCGCCGATCCTGATCCAGCCCACCGTCGGCGTCATCAGCGATTACACCGTCACGCGATGGGGCCGGCGCAAGCCGTACATCGTCATCGGCACGCTGCTCGACCTCGTGTTCCTTGCCGGGCTGGCGCTGAACAACGACTTCGTCGCCATGGTCGCCTTCTACTTCCTCCTGCAGGTCAGCTCGAACTTCGCCCAGGGACCGTTCCAGGGGTATGTCCCTGACCTCGTCCCGGCCAGGCAGGTGGGCATCGCGAGCGGGCTGATGGGCCTGATGCTGACCCTCGGCACGATCGCCGGCGTGGGGATTGCGACGCTCGGCGGCCTCACCGCCAACGTGCCGCTGGCCACGGTGGCCCTCGGCGCGGTGGAGCTGGTCACCATGGTCATCCTGGTGGCCACCGTGGACGAGGGTCGCTCGGCGCCACCTCGAACCCGGCGGTGGATCGAGATCGCCGGATCCGCGTGGGGCCGCGACATCCTCCAGCAGCGCGATGTGCTGTGGCTGCTGCTCGTCAGACTCCTCTTCCTTGGCGCGTACAACGCGACGCTCATCGCTGTCGGCTACTTCCGTCGATCACATGGCCTCCCCGATTCGGAAGCCGACGCCACGGTATTCCTCGCCACCGCGATCGTCGGGGTGTCCACCGCGGTGGCAGCGATTCCGGGTGGACGGCTGTCGGATCGGCTCGGTCGCCGACCCGTGATCTGGGCCGCGGCCGCAGTCGCCGGCGCGGGCCTGGTCGGCGTCGCGCTCTCGCCGACACCCGGTCTGGCCGTCGCCTCGTGGGTCCCGTTCGGCATCGGCATGGGGATCTTCCTGTCCGCGGACTGGGCGCTCATGGCCGACGTGATCCCCAAGCACACCGCAGGCCGCTACATGGGCATCCTGAACGCGGGCACGGCGATGGCCGGTCCGGTGTTCATCATCGTGGCCGGTCCGGTGCAGGATCTGACCGCCGCGGCATTCGGTGACGGGGTCGGCCCGCGCGCAGCCATGGCGGTGGCAGCCGCGTTCGTTGCGATGTCGGCGCTCGCCCTGACGCGGGTGGATCCTCGACGCCGGGAGGAGATCGATGCCCCGGCGCCCACGGCGCTCGGAACGTGACGAGCCAGCGGCGTGCCGCCCAGGTCGGGCCGCGCGAGCTGAGCGTCGCGGTGACGCTCCGGTATCGGATGGCGTGGTGGGTGAACCGAGCACTCCTTCGTGCACTCTTCGACGTCCGCTCGCAGGGAGCGGATGGGCGCCCAGCAGCTCCCTACCAGCTCGTCTGCAATCACCACAACGGGTTCGATCCGCTCATCGTGATGGCCGCCCTGCCGCTCGAGCCTCGCATCACCTGGTTCGGCCCGCGCGAGGCCGACTTCAGCCGAGGCTTCAAAAACCGCGTCATGCGCTTTGTTGGCGGGGTCATTCCGTATCACCCGGAGGGGACCACGCTGACCTCCGCGGTCAGGGCCGTGCGACGGGTCTTCGACGCCGATGGCGTGCTGGGAATCTTCGCGGAGGGCCGAGTCGGCTTCGACGAGACGGACCTCCTGCCCCTCGAAGACGGCGCCGCGGCATTCGCCATGACGTCGGGGGTGCCCGTCGTGCCGTGTGCCATCGTCGGCACCACCGACCTCTGGTTCCGGAAGCGCGTGATGGTCCGCTTCGGCGCCCCGCTGCAGCCGCCGACCCGGGGACGTGAGGGCCGGGCGCACTTCGAATCCACCTTGCGGGCCGCGGTCATCGCCCTGCTGCCACCGAGGTATCCGCCCCCGCCGCGACACCGGCCGCTCCGCTTCCTGACGGACATGCTCAACGGGCCAGACGACATCGCACGCCGGCGCGAGTCCCGCTGAGGCGGCAGCCAGGACTCGCGTACCAGGACTTATCCGTTGCGTTGGAGCACCACGCGCGCGCACCTCTCCACACCGGAGGCCATCACTCGGCCCCCAACGGCACCACGAGGCGGGGTACCAATGGGCCAGGCGAAATCGTAGTGTCGAGAAGGAGGCCGGCACCGGGCCGCCTCGACAGCAGACCTATAACCCTCCAAGGGGACGCACGCGTGAGCACCATGCCGACCGTATCGCCCGACGCGGACATCGCCGGCCCGTCGGATGCGTCCGGAAGGTGGATCGTCAGCGAGCTGGACGGCCGGCTGGTGCTCGACTCGCACCTGGCGTGGACGCCCGAGTTCGAGCTGCGGCTCGATGGCTCGCGCAGGGGTCGCGGCTCGGCACCGCGAGGCGAGACCCTCAGCATATTCGAGGGGGTGGGCAGCCGTTCACTCGACGACATGGTCGAAGAGGCTCGGGCGACGCTCGTGGGCAACGCGTTCGACCAGGAATCCTTCGACGCCGCCCTCGAGCCGCTCGTTCCCAGTTGGGGTGCGCAGGCCACGCTGGCCCTTTCCATCGCCTTCTACCTGGCGAGCCGGCCGCAGCATGCCGCCGGGCGCCGGCGATTCCCTCGCCTGCTGCTCAACGTTCTGAACGGCGGGATGCACGCGTACACCAACCCGGTGATGTCGGAACTCCACGAGATCATGATTTACGCACTGAGCGAGGATCTGCGGGAGAGCGCCGATGCGTATCGCGTCGTGCTCGACGCGGTCAGGGTCGAGCTGGCGCGCCACCCTCGCGTCGCGGTGGGCACGAACGAGGTGCATCGAGTCGGCGATCCGCCGGACGAGGGCGCCCTCGAACTGATGCGGCGCGTGCTGGAACGCGAGGGCCTCGAGGGTCACTTCGGCCTCGCCTTCGATGCCTCCGCCGGTGACTGGTGGACCGGCGAGGAGTATCGGCTGCCGGTGACGAACCGACGCATGGCGAGCGATGACCTGGTCGAATGGTGGCTTGGCCTGATCGACGCATACGGCATCGCCCTTCTCGAGGATCCCCTGGCGGAGGAGGATCGAGCCGGCTGGGCACGTCTGCATGCTGCGCGGCCCAAGTCGTGCGCGATCGTCGGCGACAACTACACGTCAACCAGCCTGGACCAGCTGGTTGGTGCCGGAAAGGCGGCCGAGGTGGACGCGGCGATCGTCAAGCCGAACCAGAACGGCACGGTTTCGGGCTCCCTGGCATTTGCCGCAGCCGCGCGAGATGCCGGCCTGTCGGTCATTGCGTCGCATCGCTCGGTAGAGACTGAATCGCCATTCCTGGTGCATCTTGCGCTCGACATGGGGGCTGACGGAATCAAGATCGGGCCGTTCCGCGACTTCACGGCGGTCGTCAAGTTCAACGAGTTCCTCCGGGCCGAGGACGTTGACCGATGAACCGCACGCTCGTCCTTGCGCGTCACGCACCGACCGGAAACGCGAAGATGCACGTCATCTCCGGGACCCTCGACGAGCCCCTTTCCGACGACGGTCGGTGCCAGCTCGATGCATATGCAGCGGAATACGGACCAGTCAGCGCCGATGTGGTGCTCAGCTCTCCTCTCTCCCGCGCAGTGGACACGGCCATCCGACTGAGCGGATTGCCGCGCGAACGAATCGAAGTTTGGGACGAACTGCGCGACCGCAACTACGGGTTGCTGCAGGGGATCGCCCCCGAAGATGTTGCCGCCTACCGGCCAAATATCGAGTACATCAGCGCCGGCGGGATCGACCATTCGGTCAACCCGCCGGGTGGCGAGACGTTGGACGAGCTCCGGGAGCGCGCCGAACAGGTTGCCGCGAGGCTCATGGGCCGCAACGAGCCGCGGATCCTGCTCGTATCGCATCAGGCCTTCATGCAGCAGCTGGGCGGGGTCTTGATGGGGTTGGACATCCGACAGGCGCTGGCCTCGGACATCAGGGTCCTTCAGATCGACGAATACTCGTGGAACGGCCGGCTCCCGGCGACCCGGACGCCGATCCATGGTGGTGTCCGCGCGCTCGCGTCCTGGTGACCGGCTGAACGTCCGCGCGGGGACATCGCGGCGGCTACCATCGGCCGGACATGCTTCCGTTCGCCTGGACCCTGTTCGCAGTGCTTGCGGTCGGCGGGTTCCTGATGATTGCGGCCTTCTGGCTCGATGTGCAGGAACGTCCCGACCTCTCGACCCGGGCCCGCATCGGATGGTCCGCGTCGGTGATCCTGTTCCCGCTGGCGATCCCCGCCTACGCCTTTGCCGGCAACCCGGGCTGGCCACCTTTTCTCAGGGCAGCGAGTGTGATTCCGACGATCGCCGTGGTGCTGTTCGCTGGCTTCGTGCTGGGTGCGTTCAGCTGACGCGGTCGCGTCGGAACGCGAGCCAGGACGCCACGGCAATCGCCGCGACCGCTCCGAGCACGATCACCAGCGGAACCGGGACCTGGTCCTGCGCGGGATCGCCCGTGCTCTCGGGCTCACCGAGCTCGAGCGGGGCGGCGACGCCAGGTTCAAGGACCAGATTGCCGGAGCACAGCCCCGTCTGATAGGTGCCGTCCTGGAGCGCCGCAAAGACGAGCCAGCGCTGCTCGCGGTCGAAGATCATCCCGCACATGGCGCCATCACCACCGGCCAGCACCTCGACTCGATCGCTGACGGGGCCCTTGGCGACGCCCTCAACCGCAAAGGTGTAGATCGTCCCTCCGGCACCGGGGTCAAGAACGTCGAGCGCGACCTCAGCTGCAACCCTTCCTGCGAAGACGGCGTCGGCCGAGGCTGCAGCCTCGTCGAGCGTGCCCAGGGCACAGCTGCAGGCAAGCGCGCGCTGGGCGGGAATGATTGCCACCCCGGTCGCGAGGAGGGCGGCGAGCACGAATCTCATGAGGACCAAGGACGTTGCGGGACCGGCATCGGTTGCAGACCCCGCATCCGCTTATCATCGGCGCATGACGAGCCAGACCGACATTCCCTCAGCGACCAGTGCCGCGGTCGCCTTCCTTCGCGAGCACGACGCCGATCACCTGCGCGTGCTGGACGAGTTCCTCAGCATCCAGAGCATCTCGGCCGATGCGGCATGCGCGGACGAGGTCAGGCGCACGGCAGAGTGGATCGTGAACGAGCTCACCCGCATCGGCGCCGAACGTGCTGAGCTGCATGAGACGACCCATCACCCGATCGTGACTGCCGAGTGGATGCATGCCGGCGACGACGCGCCGACCGTGCTCATCTACTGCCACTACGACGTCCAGCCGGTCGACCCCCTCGACGAATGGATTCGACCGCCGTTCGAGCCGCGACACGAAGACGACCGCGTGTACGCGCGGGGCGCCGGAGACGACAAGGGGCAGCTCTTCATGCATCTCAAGGCCTTCGAGGCGTGGATGCGAACAGCCGGTCGCGTCCCGGTCAACCTTCGCTTCTTCTTCGAGGGAGACGAGGAGGTCGGCTCCGAGCCGATCGAGAAGTTCATCGACGATCACCCCGACCTTCTGCGGGCCGACGTGTGCGTGGTGAGTGACGGCGACACGTTCGACGATCATGGGACGCCTGCCATCGGCTATGGCCTGCGGGGCATTGCCTACTGGGAGGTGCGGGTGCACGGCCCGAGGCACGACGTGCACTCCGGGCAGTACGGCGGTGGCGTCGAAAATCCGGCCAACGTCCTGGTCCGGATGCTGGCGGAGCTGACCGACGCCAACGGCCGGATGACCGTCCCCGGCTTCTACGACAAGGTCCGTGACCTCACCGACGAGGAACACGCGGCCTACGCGGCGCTCCCGTTCGACGAGCGGGCCTGGGCCGACGAGACCGGCGTCCCGGCGCCGATGGACGGTGAGCGGGGGCATTCCCTGCTCGAGCGCCTGTCCGCTCGACCCACCTTCGATATCAACGGCATCTGGGGCGGCTACATGGGGAGCGGCGCCAAGACGATCATCCCGGCCTGGGCTGCCGCCAAGATCTCGACGCGACTCGTTCCGGACCAGGACTATCGAGAGATCGAACGCATGGTGAAGGCGCACCTCGAGGCACTGGCGCCGCCGACCGTGACGGTCGAGGTGACGGTCGTGCACGGAGGCGCGCCGGCGATCACGCCGCTCGACCACCCGGGCATCGCGCCCGCGGTTCGCGCGCTCGAGGCCGGGTTCGGCAAGGCACCGCTGTTCCAGCGGTCGGGCGGCTCGGTCCCGGTGGTCGCCGCACTGGACGCCAAGCTCGGGCTCAAGACGCTGATGCTCGGGTTCGCAAATCCGACCGGCAACTTCCATGCGCCCAACGAGTGGATCAGCCTTCGCAACGTTCGCGATGGCATGGTCTCGCTCGTCCACCTGTGGGGCGAGCTCGGCGGAATGGTCGCCGATGACCTGAGGTCCGATCCGCCCGATTGACGCGCCGGATGACGGACCGTACCGTACCTGAGACATAGATTTCAGAGGTTTTCGTGCCCGTTCCCTCACCGGCCAACGACCCGGACGATCCGTGGCTGCCGCTCGGCGCCGCCTCCCGACTGGTTGGTGTCGGGCCGGACACGCTGAGACGCTGGGCGGACACGGGCAAGGTCCAGAGCTACCAGACCCCGGGCGGCCACCGCCGATTCCTGCGTTCGAGCCTCGAGGCGATGATCAACGCCCCGCGGCGGACGCGCTACGGCATGGAACGGCTCCCGGACTCCACCCGGACGATGGCGGGCGAGCTCCATCGGCGCATGCAGCGCACGGGCTACGCCGGGCAGCCGTGGCAGGCCCGGCTCTCCGTCGAGCAGCGGGACGAGTTTCGGCGCTGGGGCCAGCGCACCTTCCAGCTCGTCATCGAGTACGTGGCCGCGGCCAAGAAGGCTGAGCGGCAGATCCTGCTGGATGAGGCGGAGAAGATGGGCGGCCTGTACGGCGGCGAGGCATCGCGCGCCGGCCTCTCGCTGGCGGAGACGGTCGAGGCCTTCCTCTTCTTCCGATCACCGGTCCTCGATGCGATCACCGGTCATCTTCGCCGCAGGTCCGCCGAGGTGGCCGACGTGACGTCCGCCTTCCACGAGGCCAATGCGGCCATCGACCAGGTGCTGGTTGCGCTGGTGAGCTCGCATCGCGAGGAGCGCTAGGCGCTCAGTCGACCCGGATGAGCTCCGTCGAGGCGGTGTTGAGGCGCTCGCCACCGGTCGCCGTACAGACCACGATGTCCTCGATGCGCGCGCCGTATCGGTCGCGGAGGTAGATTCCGGGCTCGATGCTGAAGGCGTGGCCCTCCACCAGCGGCTCCGGGTTCGATGACACGAGGTAGGGCTCCTCGTGGGTCTCCACTCCGATGCCGTGGCCGGTGCGGTGGATGAACGATTCCCCGTAGCCGGCGTCGTCGATGATGCGGCGAGCGGTTGCGTCGATCTCCGCGCACGACACACCTGGCGCCACGGCATCGCACGCGGCGGCCTGGGCGGCACGGAGCACCTCGAACAGCGCGGCGAAGTCGGCGTCGGGCTCGCCGACGAAGGCGGTCCGGGTGGTGTCGCTGCCGTACCCGTCGCGGAAACCCCCGATGTCGAGCACCAGCGCGTCTCCAGCCTGGATCACCCGCGCCCCCGGAACATGGTGCGGGCTCGCCGAATTCGGGCCGGAGGCAACGATCGCGAAGTCGGCGGTGTCGTGGCCGGCCTGGACCAGCAGCTCACCGATGCGGCGGCTCACCTCCATCTCGGTGCGTCCGGCGAGCGGCTCCGTCGAGATGGCCGCCATCGCCGCATCTGCCGCACCCGCCGCCGCCCGCAGTCGGTCGATCTCCTCGCTGGTCTTCACACGGCGGAGGGCGCTCATCGCTGGTCCGGCCTCGACCAGCTCGACGGGATCGAGGGCCGCGCGCAGCCGGAGCGCAAAGCGAGCCCACATCTGGTCCTGCAGCCCGACGCGTCGTGCGCCGGCCACCAGCGCCCTCACCAGCTGAATCGGATCATCGACCTCGTCCCACGGCACCAGCGCAATCTCATCCGCAAGCTCGCCGAGCTCGTGTCGCGCCAGGGGCTCCTCGAGACGCGGGAGCACCAGCGACACGTCGCCATCGGCGGGCACGACGAGACAGGTCAGGCGCTCCATGGCCGGAGCGCGATAGCCCAGCAGATACGCGTAGTCGGGGGAGGGTGTGACGAGCAACGCGTCGATACCGCGCTCCGCCGCGGCGGCAGCGGCGGCAGAAAGCCGCGCCCGGTGCGTTCGAGGTCCGAATCCTGCTTCAGTGGTCATGGTCGAAGCCTAACCGAATGCCCATTGCCGGGTGTCCCGCCGCACCTCACGATTGATCCGGGCATGGCACACTGTCATACGCTGTCATACGGCAGGAGGCCGATGCGTCAGACCGAGCACCATGAGCAGCGCGCGCGACAGCTGATCATCGCTGGCGTGCTGCTCGTGACGTCATTCGCGGTTCCCCGACACACCGCCGCGGCGGAGCCCCTCGAGGTCCAGGGCCAGCGGCATCTCAGTGACTCGCTCGGGGGCAACCCCACCGACTACGAGCTGGTGTACGAGCGAGCGTCGGCTGTCGGCCCGGAGGGATCCAGCCTGTGGGCGGCGAAGTACGTGGACCTGCGAACGGGCGAGCTTCACATCGTGTATCGAGATGGCCAGACCGGGACCCTGGCCGGCGACGACTTGCCCGCGCGGCAGTTGAAGGCTGCTCGCGGATCGCTCAGCCCCATGACGCTGAAGGCCGACGATGAGCTGGTGGCCGCGATTGATCGCAGGCTCTCGACAGCCGCGAGTGACGCCCCGGTCCCGGTCGGGGTGTGGCTCGACGTTGATACGGACGCCGCCGCACAGTCTGTCATCGACCGCCATCCGGAGCTGGTCTGGGAGGGCGACATGCCGATGGCGCCCGACCTCGAGACGGCACGCAGGATCCGGGCCGAGCTGGAGGCAGCGCGGGCGGATGCCCGCGCTGCCGCGCTTGACCAGCTCACCGCGACCGTGCGTGAGCTCGGTGGGACGGTTGGCTACGTGTCGACCACCGCACCGCTCGCCTACATCGACATTGCGGCTGACCGGGTCGACGAGCTCGCAGCAGCCTCCGGGGTCGCCACCATCGGGCTCGAGCGCAGCTGGGCGACCACCATGTCGAGCGCCGGGCCGGCGGTCCAGGCCAACTGGACCGGTGGCGGCGAGGACCAGGGGACGGGTGTCCGGGTCGCCGTGGTCGAATACCACAACGTCCGCAACAGTGGTGACCTTGCCGGTCGGGTGGTGGCCTCGCACAGCGCCAGCGGGTCGCTCGCCTACACCGGCAGCGGGACGTTCGACCATCCCACGTGGGTCGCCGGGGCCATCGCCGGCCGGAGCTCGACCTATCCGGGCGTCGCTCCGGGCGCAGTCATCGTGAGCGCGTCGACCGGCGGCGGCGGGGCATCGCTGACACGGGATCGGCAGATCATTGAAGCGGCGGACTGGGCAGCCAGCGCGGGTGGCGGCGACGCCGATATCGTGAATGCCAGCATCGGCCAGGACACCGCCAGCGGCTCCGAGGAGGCCCGCCGCTACTTCGACTCGATGGTTCAGGATGACGGGCGGCTGGCAGTGGCCGCGTCGGGCAACCTGGTGACCTTCGGGCACTGGGACGTCCTGTCGCCGGGCACCGCGTACAACGTGCTCACGGTGGGCGGGATCGACGATCGGGGGACGGCGGGCCGCAACGATGATCGGCTCTGGTACTACCCCGGATCGAACGGCGCCAGCTACCGCGATCCGTCCGGGGCCGCATGGAACTCGCACGGTGACTTCAACAAGCCGAATGTCTCCGCGCCCGCACCATCGGTGCGAACGGCCAACGGCCTCGGAGCCAGCGGCACCAGCATCGCGAGCCCGATCGTTGCCGGCATCGCGGCGCAGATCATCGCTCGCCTGCCCAGCCTCTCCCTTCGCCCCGAGGCGACCCGCGCGATCATCATGGCCGCGGCGATCAACCGGACCCCGATGCCCGACGGGTCTCGCAACAGCGATCACGAGGGCACCGGAACGGCATCGGCGCTGTGGGCGAATCGACTCCTCACCAACGGTGACGCTGGGTACGGCGGCTACCGCATGGGCAGCCTGACCAGCGGCCAGGCGCTGAACCAGGACATCTCGGTGATCGCCGGACAGAAGGTGAAGGTCGTCCTCACCTGGAACAGCCGGACAACGGGGACGACGATCTCGAACCGCACCGACCGGCTGGCCGCCGACCTCGACCTGCGCATCGTCATGCCGGACGGGTCGCTGCAGGGCTCATACACGTTCGACAACAACTACGAATGGGTCGAGTTCACCGCGACGCGCAGCGGGACGGCACGGATCGAGGTGCGCCAGACGCGATTCGAAGGCACATCGGAGCGCTATGGGCTGGCGTGGTCCAAGTGGAGCGTCGGCACGCCGATCCGGGTTGCGGGCTCCGACCGATACGGGACCGCGGCCGCGGTGAGCCGCAACCACTTCGGACCGGGAACGGCGGTCGCCTATGTCGCCACCGGCAGAAACTTCCCTGACGCTCTCGCCGCGGGCGCGGTGGCTGCCATCCGGAAGGGACCGATCCTTCTGACCGAGCCCGGGTCGCTTCCGCAGGCAACGCGAGACGAGCTGGCCCGACTGAAGCCGCAGAGCATCGTCGTCCTGGGCGGCACCTCGGTGGTCAGCCAGTCCGTGGCCGCCGCCCTCGATGCCTACACGACCGGGACCGTCGCTCGGTTGGCGGGATCCGACCGCTACTCCACCGCGGCCGCCGTGAGCCGATCCGCCTTCGGGCCGGGTGTTCCGGCCGTCTTCGTCGCGACCGGAGCGAGCTTCCCCGACGCACTCACCGCCGGACCGGCGGCGGCGAAGCTTGGCGGTCCGGTGCTGCTCACGGAGCGAGGAGCAGTCCCACAGGCGGTTCGCGACGAGCTCCTGCGGCTCAGGCCGCAGGCCATCTACCTGCTGGGTGGCACGAGCGCCGTCACCGATGGTGTGAAGCAGATCCTGCAGTCCTACACGACCGGACCGGTCACCAGGCTCGCCGGAGCCGACCGATTCGCGACCGCGGTCGCCGTCTCGAAGGCGTTCTTCAACCGACCGCCGGCCGCCTATCTCGCGACCGGGATGAACTTCCCCGATGCGCTGGCCGCGGTGCCTGCCGCGGGCGGTGCGGGATCTCCGTTGCTCCTCGTCGGTCCGACGACCGTGCCATCGGTGGCACGCCCGGAGCTGCAGCGACTGTTCCCGCCGCGAACCTGGCTGATCGGCGGCACATCGGTCATCGGCAACGGCGTCGTGTCGGACCTGAACGCCCTGCTCGGGAAGCCATGACGCGACGGGTCCCCGTCATCCTGACGGTGGGGCTCATGCTGGCCGCGTGTTCCGCCGCCCCATCCGGCCCCTCGCCGACCCAGAGTGCCGCGAGCCCGATGGCCTCCGACCCGTCGCCGACCGTCTCGACCGCCGAGCCGACCCAGTCCACGCCGGGTTCGCCCGGTATCGTCGTGGCGCCTGGTCGCCCGTTTGATGGCACCGAGATCCTGGACGCGATGCGCGAGTCGCGGCGGCCCGGTGGCGTCCCGGATCAACTCGAGAGCCTGGCCATCGCCTCCGCCGTCGCCGATCTGATCTGGACGTTCGACGGAGAACCGTGGACGGCCATCGTCGCTGGCGGATCCTGTGGGCCGCAGACCTGCACGCTCGAGGTGTCCGGCAGACTGGCGGGGGCGAGCGACGAGGACCTGTGGATCCTCGAGGTGACGCCGGGCTCCGGCGCTGTCACCGTCGTGAGCTCGCTGCTCCGCGGCCTCGACCAGCCAACGCTCGACGCCGCCGATGCCATCCTGCGTGCGGACCCTGACGACGCGCCGCCGAGCGACGCCTTCCGCTCGTCGGCACGCTGGCTTCCACCGCCGGACGAAGGCCGGGTCGTGCTCAGCTACCGCCGCGGCAACGAGGAGGGCGACTGCGGCATCGACTACACCGTGGACCTGCAGCTCGGCTCCGTGGTGGACCGGGCGGTGGTCAGCTGCTGACCTCGTCGATGAGGTCCAGGCCAACCTCGTGGCTGGCGCCGCCGCGAATGCGCCACGCCCGAAGCGCCGCAGCCGGTGGCGCATCGGCTTCGGCGAGGGTGGCCAGCACGTAGAAGGCGTCGGGATACTGGGCCGCGCGGCGGTCCGTCGCCGACGGGACTGCGGGTGATGCGGTGTGCGAATGGAAGATCGCAACCAGATCCTGGCCGGAATCCTCGATCTCGAACACGATGCGCACCAGGTCCTCCGGGTGGACGTTGTACCTGAGCGGGCTCGCCTCGGCGTTGCGGGCCGGATGATATGACGTGGCGCGCCCGTGCTCCGTCGAGCCGCCGAGCAGTCCGCACGCCTCGTTCGGGAGCTCGGATCGGGCATGCGCGAGCATGCGGTCGGCGAGCGCCCGCGGGATCCCGAGCCGCTCGGTCACCACAGCAGCGATGTCTCGAGCTGGTCCTCGAGCTCGTCGAGGTTCCGGCTCCACAGGTCCGTTGACAGGTACTTCCAGCCAGCGTCGGCCAGCAGGACGACGACGGAGCCGCGTTCCAGATCGCGGGCCACGCGCACCGCGACCGCGATGGCCGCGCCCGAGGACAGTCCGGCGAAGATGCCCTCCTCGGCCATGAGGCGGCGGAGGCCCGACACCGCGTCCCGGTTGCTCACGAGATACTTGTCGTCGAGCACCGAGGCATCGAGCACGGGAGGCACGAACCCCTCCTCGAGTGAGCGCAGGCCCTGGACGCCCTCACCGGGGATCGGTTCGGCGGCCACGATCCGCACGCGGGGACGGGCGCGCTTGAGAAAGCGACCGACGCCGGTCAGCGTGCCGCCGGTTCCCAGCCCGGCCACGAAGACGTCGACGTCGGGGACCTGCTCGAGGATCTCAGGCCCGGTGGTCGCCTCGTGGGTATCGGGATTGGCCGCGTTGCCGTACTGGTACGGCATGAAGAGGTCGGCATCGGCTTCCGCCAGCGACTGCGCCAGGCGGATGGCACCGTTCGACCCCTCGGCACCCGGCGAGAAGACGATCTCGGCGCCGTAGAGCCGGAGCAGCTGCTCACGTTCCCGGGTCGTGTTGTCGGGCATCACGATGCGGACCGGGTATCCCAGGCGCGCACCGATCATGGCGAGACTGATTCCGGTGTTGCCACTGGACGGCTCGAGGATCGTCTGGCCCGCGCGCAGCGATCCGTCGTCGATCGCCGCCCGGATCATGGCCCGCGCGACGCGATCCTTGACGCTGCCGGTCGGGTTGTTGCCCTCGAGCTTGGCGAAGAGATGGACATCGGGGTGCGGCGCCAGGCGTCGCAACTCGACCATCGGCGTGTTGCCGATGGCGGCGACGAGATCAGATGCCGCCCCGACCGTGGTCGGCATCGGCCTAGTGCGACCCTCCGGCCATGGCGGGCAGCAGGATGATCGTGTCATCGGCTTCGACGGCCGTGCCGAGCCCATCGCGGTAGCGCACGTCCCGGTCGTTGACGTAGACGTTGATGAAGCGGCTGAGCTCGCCGTCCTCGGTGACGCGGTCACGGAGCGCAGGATGCCTGCCGAACAGGTCGGCCAGGGCCTCGGCCACCGTGCCGCCGCTGACCTCGATGCTGCGGCTGCCGCCGGTGTTCTCGCGGAGGACGGGAGGGATTCGAATCGTGCTCATCTGGCTCTCCTCAGACCGCGACCGGCTGGGCCGGCTCACGGTGCGCTGGCGCGTGTGGCGAGTCGTCGCCGCATGCCGGGCAGGCGGGATCGCGCCACAGTCGGACCTCGTCGAAGGTCGTGCCCATGGCATCGAACATCAGCAGGCGCCCGGCCAGTGTGTCGCCCACTCCCAGGACCAGCTTGAACACCTCGTTGGACTGGAGCATGCCGATGACGCCGGGAAGGACACCGAGCACGCCCGCAACGCTGCAGGCCGGCGCGAGCTCCTCCGGCGGCTGGACGGGGTACATGCATCGGTAGCACGGCCCCTCGAACGGGACGAAGGTCGTGACCTGGCCATCCCATCGGTAGATCGAGCCATGCACGATCGGCTTGCGGAGCTTCACCGCCGCATCGTTGAGGACATAGCGAGTGTCGAAGTTGTCGGTCCCGTCCACGATGACGTCGTAGTCCGCGATGAGCCTCTCGACGTTGTCGGCGTTCAGGCGCTCGGCGTGCTTCACGACGACCGTCTCGGGGTTGAGCCCTCGTATGGTGATCTCGCCCGAGTCGACCTTCCGCATGCCGAGCCGATCGACGCCGTGCAGCACCTGGCGCTGGAGGTTCGACTCTTCGACCACGTCATCGTCCACCAGGCCGATGGTGCCGATTCCGGATGCCGAGAGGTAGAGGGCCGAGGGTGAGCCGAGCGCGCCCGCACCGATCAGCAGAACCTTCGCATCGAGCAGCTTGCGCTGGCCCTCCTGCCCGATCTCGGGAATGAGGGTCTGCCGCGCATAGCGACGCTGCTGGGAGGGCGTGAGGAGCTGCCGCGGCTCTTCCCACGGACCGCCGTGCTCCTTCCACGCGCCGAGCGGTGCCTTCATGCTCACGACGTTCGTGTAGCCCATCTCGGCCAGCTTCGCGGCACCACGGCCCGATCGTGCGCCGACCGCGCAATGGAGGAGGAGCGGTGCCTCACGGTCGGGCTCGATATCGGCAATGCGCTGGGTGAGCTCGTTCAGCGGCAGCAGTGTCGCGCCGTCGACGTGTCCACTGTCCCACTCGGTCTGTTCGCGGACGTCGATGACGCGATGGCCTGATCGGGCGAGCGTGACCGCCTCGGGCGCGCTCACTTCACGGAAGTTGGTGGTCATGGTCGCCTTGATTCCTTGCTGGGTGGATGGTTGCGCCGACTCACGGTGCCGACCCGCCGGCCAGCACGTCGGCTTCGTCCGGCCAGCGCGCCTCGGCGCCGATGACGGCGCCCTGGAGCACCTTGTAGCCGAGCAGTGCGCACTTGAGGCGAGCGGGGCCGATCGGGACGCCCAGGTTCTCGACCACGGCGCGCGGATCCATCTCGCGGAGCTGATCCAGGGTCATGCCGCGCAGCTCATCGGTCAGGATCGAGGCGGATGCCAGGCTGATGGCACACCCCCGGCCGTCGAACGCCACGTCGGCGACCCGCTGCTTCGATTCATCAAGGAGCAGCGTCATCGACATCTCGTCCCCGCAGGTCGGGTTCGAATCGGCGAAGTGCAGGTCGTGGGGATCGAGAACCCCCTTGTTGTGCGGCTCGCGGTAGTGCTCGAGGATGAAGTCGCGGTACAGGTTGTCCATGTCAGGCGACCCCGAACAGGGTGCGTGTTGCGGCGATTGCCTCGACGAGTCGGTCGATGTCGTCAACGTCGTTGTAGACGTAGAAGCTGGCGCGGGTGGTGGCCGGCAGGTCGTAGCGCGCCATGACGGGCTGTGCGCAGTGATGTCCGGCGCGGACGGCAACCCCGTGGTGGTCGAAGATCGTCGCCACGTCGTGCGGGTGAACTCCCTCGATCACCAGGCTGATGACCGCGGCATGTTCCTCCGCAGACTCGGGACCCAGCATCCGGACGCCATCGATCACCTCGAGCGCTTCACGGGCGCGCTCGAACAGGAAGCGCTCGTGAGCTCGGACCTTGGACATCCCGATGCGTTCGAGATAGTCGATTGCCGCGTGCAGGCCGATGGCCTCCGCGATGGCCGGGGTCCCCGCCTCGAACTTGAGCGGCACCTCCGCCCACGTCGTTCCGGTGAGCGTGACCTTGCTGATCATGCTGCCCCCGGTGAGGAAGGGGGGCATGGCCTCGAGCAGGTCGCGGCGCGCCCACAGCGCTCCGATCCCGGACGGGCCGAGCATCTTGTGGCCCGAGAGGGCAAGAAAGTCGACGCCGAGCGCCTTCACGTCGACCGGCATGTGCGGCACGCTCTGGGCGGCGTCGAGGATCACGAGGGCTCCGGCATCGTGTGCCAGGCGGCTGATCTCGCTGATCGAATTGATGGTGCCGATAGCATTGCTGACGTGCCCGACGGCCAGCAGCTTCGGGCCTCGGGCCAGGCGTGCGCGCAGGTCGTCGAGGTCCAGCCGCCCGTCGTCGGTGATGGCGACGAACTCGAGTGTGGCGCCCGTCTCGGCGGCAAGCTGCTGCCACGGCACGATGTTGGCGTGGTGCTCCATCTCCGTCGACAGGATCAGGTCACCGGCCCCGATGTTGGTCCGACCCCAGCTGTAGGCCACGAGGTTGATCGCCTCGGTCGCGTTGCGGACGAAGACGACCTCGCGCTCACTCGGCGCGCCGATGAAGCGCGCCACCGCACGCCGGGCATCCTCGAACCGGGCCGTCGCGTCCTCGCTCAGCTCGTAGATGCCGCGGTGGACGTTGGCATAGTGATGCGCGTAGGCATCGGCCACCGCGTCGATCACCGCCTGCGGCTTGGGGGCCGACGCCGCCGAGTCGAGGAAGGTCAGCGGCCGACCGGAGCGATGCGGACGTTCGAAGACCGGAAAATCGGCTCGTAGCGCCGCGCCGTCGAAGACATCGGCCCGAAGCTGCTCGATCGCCATCTCGCGTCCCGCCCGCTTAGTGCTGGGCGACCGGCTCAGGGGCCGCCGCCTCGTCACCGACACCATCCGGGACGCCGACCTGGTCGCGGACCCAGTCGTACCCGTTGGCCTCGAGCTGATGGCTCAGCTCCTCGCCACCCGACATCACCACGCGGCCGTCGAGGAGAACGTGAACGAACTGCGGCTTCACGTAGTTGAGCATGCGCTGGTAGTGGGTGATGAGCAGGACGCCCATCTCCGGCGAGAGCGTCGCATTGATGCCCTCGGCCACGTTCTTGAGCGCGTCGATATCGAGCCCCGAGTCAGTCTCGTCCAGGATGGCCATGGACGGTGAGAGGATCGCCATCTGGAGCATCTCCAGCCGCTTCTTCTCGCCGCCCGAGAAGCCCTCGTTCACGTATCGGGCCGCGAAGGCCGGATCCATGTGGAGCAGGGCCATCTTCTCCTCCATCAGCTTGCGGAACTTCGCCAGCGGGATGCCCGTGTACTTGATGGAGGTCTCACCCGATGCGTCCGGAAGCTTGGGGTGATGGATGGCGTTGTAGATATTGCGAAGGAAGCTCGCAACCGTCACGCCGGGAATCGCGCTCGGATACTGGAAGGCGAGGAAGACGCCGAGCTGTGCGCGCTTGTCCGGCGTCAGGGCCAGGAGGTTGCTCCCGCGCCACGTGACCGTTCCGGAGGTCACGCGGTACTCGGGATGGCCCATGAGCGTGAATGCCAGGCTGGTCTTTCCCGACCCGTTCGGACCCATGAGCGCGTGCACTTCGCCCTTCTTGACGGTCAGATCGAGTCCCTTGAGGATCTTCTTCTCCCCGATGCTCACTTCGAGGCCGGAGATGACGAGTTCGTCGGTCATGCGTTCCTTGCTTCCTGCGGGGTAATGGCTGATCGCTGGATCGCTCGGCGACGTCGTACCTGCTGCGGGTACGGCGGACCGCCAGCAACGGCGGCAACGTCCGCGAGGTTCGTGGTCCCCAGCGAGATCGAGAGCGACTCGTGGACGCGCTGGAACACCTCGTGCACGCTGCACGGCTCCGGTCGGTTGCAGTGCTCCAGGTCTTCCGAGCCGGCACAGGGCATCTCGAGCAGCGGGCCGTCGAGCGCGCGCACCGCGTCGGTCATGAAAATCTGTGAGGCGGGTCGTGCCAGCCGATAGCCGCCGGCCTGGCCGCGCGTTGCGGTCACCAGCTCGGCTCGGCGAAGGTCGCCCACGAGCTGCTCGAGGTAGGCGTGTGGCAGCTTCTCGCGTTTGGCGATCTCGCTGAGTGACAGGCAGGCACCCTCATCGGTGCGGGCCAGCGTCACGAGGACCCGGATGCCGTACTCGGTGCGCGTGCTGATCTTCATCGGCTCAGAACCTGACCCGGACCTCGTCGCCCTCGACGACGGTCTCGTAGGCGACCACCGGTCGGACGGGCGGGAGGGCGAGCACGCGTCCGGTGAACAGATCGAACCGGCCACCGTGACGCGGACACTCCACGCCGGAGTCATCAAGCTCTCCCTCGCCGAGGGTTCCGCCATCGTGCGTGCAGATGTTGTCGATGGCCCCCCAGTCGCCGTCCTCGGTCAGGCCGATACACAGGGAGCGGCCCGCAATCTCGACGACCCGGACCGTCCCGGGCTCGACGTCCGCGGTGCGTGCCACGGTGACGAAACCGCTGGCCGTGGTCTGCTCGAGCGGCGTCACGATGCAGCCTCAATCGACTCTTCGGAGCCGATGCGCCGGGCCAACGAAGCCAGGATGCGCTCACGAATCGTCTCGTCCACGATCTGCGCCACCACCTGCTCGAAGAATCCGCGGACGATCATGCGCTCTGCCTCATCGGCATCCAGGCCACGGGCCTGAGCGTAGAAGAGGGTTGTCGGGTCGATCGCGCCGGCGGTCGCCCCGTGGCCGCAGCGCAGGATGTCGTTGGCCTCGATCTCGAGGACGGGGATCGGCTCCGCGCCCGCATGTGGACTCAGCAGCAGGTTGCGGCACTCCTGGTAGCTGCTCGTCTGGCGCGTTCCGTGCCGAACATTGGTCACACCGTAGAACGAGGCGTGAGCGCGGTCGTAGAGCGCCGACAGGTAGAGGAGGTCGCTGGTCGTGTGGTCAGCGGCAAGGTCCTGGACCGTGTTGATGTCGATCTGCTGCTCATCGCCTGCCGCAAGGATGCCCAGGACGCGTGATGTTCCGCCCTTGCCCTCCATCAGCACGTCGAGGCCGAGCTTCGTCACCCGAGACCCGACCTCCGCGTTGAGGGTCGTGACCACGGCGTCCTGGCCGACGACCACCCGCTCGGCGCCGATTCGCCACGCGCCGTCGCCGAGCTGCTGAAGATTCGCGTACCGCACCCGCGCGTCCTGGCCGGCGATGACCTCGACGATGCCCCCGTACCAGCCCGCGGACCCGTCCGGCGACACGACTTCCTCGAGCAGCGTGACGCTGCTCGACTCTTCGGCGATCACCAGCGAGATCGGGTGGAACGCGACGTCGGCGCGCGGCAGCGCCTGTCGAGCAATCAATGTCCCATCCACGGTCACCCCACGGGGCACGTAGCAGAACACGCCACCGGTCCACGAGGCCTGGGCCAGCGCCCAGAAGTGGGCATGGGATGCCGGCCCATCGGCCATTCCGAGGTGGCTCCGGACGAGCTCGGGGTGCTCACGCACGGCGGTTCGAAGGTCGGTGAGGATCACGCCTGCCTCGGCGGCACCCACCGGCAGGTGCGTCTCGAGCTGCGGCGGGTCCAACAGCAGCTCGGCATCCCGCGGCAGCGCGTCGAGCGAGGTGCGGCGCCACTCCTCTTCCTGACCGGTCGGCTCCGGAGTCTCGGACGCGCGCAGCAACCAGCCAGCGCGATGCGAACGCAGCCAGTCGGGTTCGTTCGATCGGTCGCTGATGCGCCCGATCGCATCGGCGTCGAGGGCCGATGTGGCCTGGGTCAGGGTCATCGGTTCAGCCGACCGCGCCTTCCATCTGGAGCTGGATCAGGCGGTTCATCTCGACCGCGTACTCCATCGGCAGCTCCTTGACGATCGGCTCGATGAACCCGTTCACGATCATGGCCGACGCCTCCGCCTCGGACAGACCACGGCTCATCAGATAGAAGAGCTGCTCGCTGCCGACCTTCGAGACGGTGGCCTCGTGACCGATGGTCACGTCCTCCTCGTCGATCTCCATGTAGGGATACGTGTCGGAGCGAGCGTCATCGTCCAGGATGAGCGCGTCGCAGCGCACGGTCGACTTCGACTTCTCGCACCCCGGGTAGACCTTGATCAGGCCGCGGTAGCTCGTGCGGCCGGTTCCCTTGCTGATCGACTTGCTGGTGATCAGCGAGGTCGTGTTCGGGGCGGCATGGATGATCTTGCCGCCGGCGTCCTGGTGCTGGCCGTCCCCGGCGAATGCGATCGAGAGAACCTCGCCGTGCGCACGCTCGCCCAGGAGGTAGATGCTCGGGTACTTCATGGTGAGCTTCGAGCCGAGGTTGCCGTCGACCCACTCCATGACCGCGTCCTCGTGAGCCACCGCGCGCTTGGTGACCAGGTTGTAGACGTTCGAGCTCCAGTTCTGGATCGTGGTGTATCGGACGCGGGCGCCCTTCTTCACGATGATCTCGACCACGGCGCTGTGCAGGCTGGCGGTCGAATACGTCGGGGCGGTGCAGCCCTCGACGTAGTGCACGCTCGAACCCTCGTCGGCGATGATCAGCGTGCGCTCGAACTGGCCCATGTTCTGGGTGTTGATGCGGAAGTAGGCCTGGAGCGGCAGCTCCACGTGAACGCCCTTCGGCACGTAGATGAACGAGCCACCCGACCAGACCGCGGTGTTGAGCGCCGCAAGCTTGTTGTCATTGGCCGGGATCACCGTTCCGAAGTGCTCGCGGAAGAGCTCGGGGTGCTCCTTCAGCGCCTGGTCGGTGCCCAGGAAGATGACGCCCTGCTTCTCGAGGTCCTCGCGGATGTTGTGATAGACGACCTCGGAGTCGTACTGGCCACCGACGCCGGCGAGGTACTTCTTCTCCGCCTCGGGGATGCCGAGCTTGTCGTACGTGCGACGGATGTAGTCGGGAACGTCGTCCCAGTTCTGGACGGCCTTGTCGGTGCCCGTGACGTAGTAGTAGATGTCCTGGAAGTCGATCCCGGTCAGGTCGCCGCCCCACGTCGGCATGGGACGCGCCTCGAAGTGCCGATACGCCTTCAGGCGAAGATCGGTCATCCACTTCGGCTCGTCCTTGACGGCGCTGATCTTGGCGACGATCTCGGCGTTCAGCCCCTTCTGGAAGATCTGGAGAGGTTTCTCCTCATCGTGCCAGCCGTACTTGTAGCCGCCGGGAATCTCGTTGAGGGCTGGATTCGGAAGGGCCATGCGCTCCTCGTGGGCTCGCGCCGGAATTCGCCTGCACACGAATCCCGACTGATTTGGTCGGTGTTCTGAGACCATTCTCGCGCGAACGGAGCCCAAGGTCAACCGTGGTCAAAGCGTCCCCCTCCTCGCTTCGCGCTCCGAACGGCAGGCGGACGTTCGCGCCGGTTCAGCTCCTCGCGGAGGCGAGCGTCGAGGGGATCTCCGTCGTCCCGTCGGCCACGATGACGGTCGCATCGAGCGCCTCGCGGAACCGTTCGGCCGTGTTGCGGCGAACTCGGTTGATGAGCGAAGGCTGTGACATCGAACCGGGCAGGATGACCACCGAGACGTCGAAGCGCTCGATCGCCTCCGCCATGCCCCGCACGCCCGGCCGCGGCGGAAGCCATCCGTGGGCATCGACCCCGGAGCGGCGCGCGTCGGCGACCTGGTCGGCGAGGTAGCGGCGCCCGAGCATCTCGAGATCATCGGCGCCCAGCAGCTGCTCCGGCGTGGGGACGCCCTCCACGTCGGCGGACCAGGTCCCGCCGGGGTAGGGATCGGTGAAGTAAGACTCGGCGGCGCGGTCGTACAGCACAACGCGCGCGTCGTGCGCCGTCGCCCATCGCAGGGCCGCGTCGCGCGCGACGGAGACGGTTGCATCTCGGCCGTCATCGGTCGCGACGAGGATCGTGATCATGACGATTCGCTCGCGCCGGACGTCGACTCGAGGTGCTCGACCAGCGAACCGATCACCCGCTCGTCCTCGGTGACGAAGCCGACGAACTCCTTGCCGGGGGCGCTGATCCCACCCTCGCCGAACTGCTGGGGCTCGGAGACCTCCCAGCTAACGAACGCGATCCGCTCCGGCTCGGTCGTGACGAGGAACCATTGGTTTTCGAGTCGCTCGACACTCGGGTCCAGGCTGATCCACTGCAGCTGAGTGCCGTCCGGCAGGTTTGGCTCGCCGGTGCCGAACGCCACGACGTGCGTGCCTGCTCCGGTGATCGCGGCGTAGCGGTCGGCCTCGTGATCGAGTTTCGCGGCGCGCTGGAATCCGACCCACAGCCGGCCGCCGGCCGCCAATGTGGCCTCGATCTCGCGCGTCGCCTCCAGCATCTCGCGGGCGTCGTAGGTAAAGCGCGTGCCGGAAAGCCGATCGTCGCCGGTTTCCAGAATCAGTCGATCGGCGATGCGGGATAGGCCATCGGCCGGGCTGTCGGCGTCGGGGGGGAAGGTCCAGTCCATGACCTTGATACGCCACGGCGCCACCTGCGCATCAGCCGGACACGAGCTGCGCGGTGGAACCCGTTTCGACGCCCACGCCTTCGACAACCAGGCGCTCCTCCGTCCAGGTGTTGGCGGCACCCACCTGTCGATCGAGTATCCGGCCGCCGGGCCCGAGCTCCGCCGGTCAGCCGTCCGCGTAGTCGAGCATGCGATTGAATACAGCCTGATTCACGATCTTCGGCCCACCGAGGATGATGATCCGCGCCGGGTTGAGGCGCTCAAGCTCCGTGGCGGCCGGGGCGGTCACCGCGGCGGTACGGACAAGGATGGTCGGCGCTCCCCTGACTGCGGCCGGCGCACCCGCGGCGAGGGCATCCGGGAAGTTCTCGCCGGTGGTCACGTAGGCCATCGGGGCTCCGGCCGGGAGATGGAACTTCGATACGGCGGCGGCAGTCGCATACCTGTCGGCGCCGGCGATGCGCAGGACTCCCCCACCCTGGTCGTAGGCATCCAGCGCGCCCTGGACGTTGGCCGCAATCGAGGCGGTTCCGCCGAGGACGATGATCCGATGCGGGCGAAGCCGGACGAGCGCGTCGCGCGTCGCCGTCGGGAGGCTCGTGGTGGGTGCGAGGAGGATCGGGGCGCCCGCACGTGCCGCGTGGGGAACGGCGGCCAGCGCATCCGGCCAGTTCAGTCCGTTGGCGACGTACGCCGTGTCGACCCCGGGCGCGAACACCGAGGAGACCATGGCGGCCGTCCCGTACCGATCGGTGCCTGCAAGCCGCGTGAGCCCGCCTCCAGTCTGGTAAGGCCGAATCAGTGACGCGACGTACTCGGAGATCATGGATGTCCCGCCCACGATGACGATCCGCTGCGGATCGAGCCGCTCGAGCTCCGTGATCGCGAGGGCCGGGAGGTAGTTCCTGGCCACGAGGACCACCGGGCCGGCCTGGAACCCGGCCGCGGCCCCGGCCGCCAGCGCATCGGGAAAGTTCGCGCCGCTGGCCACGTACACGACGGGCACCCCGGGGCTGAATGCGTCCTCGGATGCTGCGGCGGCCGTCTCGTACCGATTGTTCCCGTACTGGCGCTCCACCCGGGCCGTCGACGCCGGCGGTTTCGCACAGGTCAGGCCGGAGCCAAGCACCGTGACCGGTCCATTCGACGCCGTGATCCTGAGCCGCGCGTAGGCGCAGTTGTTCGTCTCATCCGACTCGAGGTACCAGTTCTGCTCGTCAGCCCGGGCCTGGACCGTGTAGTCGCCGGGCGGCAGCGTCGAGATGTCGATCCACTGGTATGCAAAGTTGGCCGGGTAGTCGTCGCCCCAGCCGACGGACAGTCCCATCCGATTCGTCAGGTCGCCTCGATCACCGCACAGGTGTTCCGGGTAGACCTGTGACTGCGGCGCTCCTGGCAGCGCGAGGTTGTACCGATAGCTATCGAGGAAGCAGAACCCGACCTTGGTTCCGCGCCGCACGACCCCATTCGCGGACCACAGCTGGTAGAGCATGACCCCCTGGATGTGCCAATGGTCGTGCCCATCCACGGCATACTCGGCAAGGGCGCGGGTGTCTCGAAGTCGGACGCCGCCCGCCGTGTCGTATATCGCCTGCCGAGTGCGCAGGTGCGGCTGGGTCAGGTTGTCTCGCGTACCGCGAACCTCGAGCGGACCGGCTCCCTCGTTCGTCATGATCGTCTGGAATCTGAGGCGCCGTTCCCCGCCGGAGTTCTCGGTGTAGAAGTTGGCCAGCCGTGCCATCCGCAGATCGGGCAGGCGATCGGTGGCTGCCGCGACGGGGCGCGGGGCGGGCCCGATGGCCGCGATGAGGACGAGAAGCACCGCGAGAGGCAGCGTCCGAGCGGTGTGTCGACGGGGCAAGGGAGCCCCCCGGTGCGGGTAGTGGTGACCGGAGGCTAGCACGTGCATCGCCGCGGCGGCGGGACCCCGCGGTCACTGGCGGTTCAGCCTGGCCGCCCGGGCGCTGACCGACTCGGTTGACTCGCGCGCGGCGACCACCTCGCGCAGGACGCCCGCTGGCATCTCCGACCCGATGGAGATGATCCGCACGACCCTGCCCGCCTTGGTGTGGACGAGCAGGCGATCGGGAATCAGCCACTGCTCGTCGTCCCATTCCGCCGCGTCGCCGACGATGTCCACGGCCATCCCGACAACCTCGGTGAAGACCCACGGCGGCGGAACGTCGGGCAGAGGTAGGCCCAGCATCGAGAGGCCAGCACGCTCACCGGACTCTCGGGCCGCGTGCCAATGCTCCACGCGAAGTGGCCCGTATCGCGCGACATCACCGGCCGCCCAGATCGCCGGGTGGCTCGTCCGGCCGCCGGCATCCACCACCACGCCGTCGTCGGTCTCCAATCCGGCGCTCGCGGCAAGATCCGAGCGTGGGAGCACGCCGATGCCCGCAACGGCCATTCCGACCTCGATGCGTTCGTCGCCGACATGGATCGACCCGGGGTCGAGGCGAGTGACCTCGGCGCCGAACCGGACCTCGATGCCGGCGGATCGCAGCCGGTCCGACTGCCCAGGTTTCGAGAAGTCGTCCGAGGCGGCCTCCCCACAGCCTCTCGGCCTGCTCCAGGACAATGGGACGCAGGCCGAGCTCTGCAAGACCGGAAGCCACCTCCAGACCGATGAATCCACCGCCGATGACCGCCGCGGTGGCCCCGCGCTCCATCGACGTTGCCGCGGATCTCAACCTGCGAGCGTCCGAGAACGTTCGCAGCAGCATGGCCTCCTCGGCCCCGGGAGTCGACAGGCGGCGAGGCTCGGCCCCGGTGGCCAGCAGGCATCGGCCGAAACGGATGGTGTCGCCACCCGCGAGCACCGCCGACCGTCCTTCCGGCTCCAGGGTGCGCACGGCGGTGCCGGTCATCACATCGATCGATCGGCGCCGATACCAGGCATCGGGCTCGGCATCGACCAGGTCGTCCGGCAGATCAAGGCGCAGGAGCTCCTTGCTGAGCGGAGGGCGGTTGTATGGCGGCCGCTCCTCGTCGCCGACCAGCAGGATCGAACCATCGAAGCCATTGCGCCGCAATGCGCGGGCGCATCGAACCGACGCGACGCCACCTCCGACCAGGAGAACGTCGACGGACCGCTCAATGCTCCGGCATTCCCGACCTCCACGCGCAGCTGGGACGGGACGAGATGTTCGCGCACCAGGCGTCCGAGTCCGACGGTCTGGCCGGTGACCGTCAGCCACCGACGAACCAGGGGTGGGCCGGCCGCCCTCGCCACCCAGCGTGCCCGCTCCAGCGGGTCCGAAGCCCGCTCGACGACGGAGGCGGCCGACCGTCGGCGCCATGCCCAGGGACTCGAGTTCGGCGCTCGTGGCGGGTGACTGCCGCTGCCAATGCCGCCGCCCGTGCCGGCGCAAGATCATCGGTTGCGCGCCAGACGCCGAGGATCAGCTCGGCGTCCCATGGCACGCCGATGCCTCGCCCGATGCGCTGCAACTCGTGACCCAGCTCGTGGTCGCTCAGCAGCACCTCGCGACCTACGGCGCGCAGCCCATGGTCCACGGTGTCCTGGGGGCTGGGATGCCACGACGGCCTCGCGGGCCGGAGCGTGGCGAAGAGGTAGTCGCCGGGGACTCCCCGCCCGGTGATGCACCGCGCCAACGCCTCGGCGGTCCAGGCTCGGCCGGAGTCGAGCTTCAGGCGGGGCGAACTTGCAGGCAACTCCACCTCTGCCGGTCCGGCGTTCCGCGGTCGAGCGAGACCGATCTCCAGCGGCACGCCCTGGCCGAGCTCAAGGTCCTCGGTCGCTCGGCGCTGGAACAATCGCAGCAGCCGAGCCGCAACTTCGGCGAGCCGGTCCGGCGGGATCAACATCGTCGCGCGATGGCGATGGATGCGCTCGTGGAGCGGCCCGTCACCGGGCAGCAGATCGGCGAGGCGAGCCGGCGCAGTGGGATCGACCGGCGGCAGATCCGCATCGATGATGACCGCGATGTCCGGTGGATGGCCCGCAGCGGCCAGCGCGGCGGCACGCAGCGCGCCACTCTGGGAGCCGTACCAGCCTGGACTCGCATCCGCGGCCAGCCGCGCGGCGTCGGCGGCGAGGCGCACGAGATCCATCGGATCCGCGGTCCGGGCGGACCAATCGGACACGATGCGCTCATAGCGGGCGACGACGTGGTCCACGCCGCCATGCTACCGGCCGCACTAGACTCGTTCCGATGCCAGCTTCGGATGAGCCCACCACGCACGAGGGACTCGTGCTGCGGGCGCGTTCCGGCTTCTACACCGTCGAGACAGCGGATGGAACCCTCATCGAAGCTCGCCTCCGCGGTCGGATGAAGAAGGAACGCCAGGCCAGCGACCTGGCGGTGATCGGCGATCGAGTCTCGGTCGAACGGCTACCTGACGGGACGGGTGCCATCGCGGCGGTCGAGCCACGGTCCGGGCGCTTCAGCCGTCGCCAACCCGGGCCCCGCGGCTCCTGGCGCGAGGACGTCATCGTCGCCAATCCGGATCTCGTGGCGGTCGTCTTCTCGACCGACCGGCCGCCACCGAACCCTCGCCTGATCGACCGCTTCCTGGTGGTGGCGGAGTACAACGAGGTCCCGGTGCTGCTGGTGGCCAACAAGGTCGACCTGGTCGGATCGGAAGCGGCGCGCGCCCTGTTCGGCCCGTACGAACGCATCGGCTATGACGTCGTGTATGCCAGTGCCAAGGCCGATATCGGCCTCGAAGAGCTGCGGAGTCGTCTCGCCGGCAAACTGGCGATCGTCACCGGACCGTCCGGCGTCGGGAAGTCGACGCTGCTCAATGCCCTGCAGCCCGGCCTCCAGCTGGTGACGGGCGAGGTCTCGGAGACGGAGAGCGGGAAGGGCAAGCACACCACCACCCACGCGGAGCTGCATCCTCTGGACGGACCGCAGGGCGGATACGTCGCCGATACACCCGGCATCCGCGAGCTCGGCCTGTGGCAGATCCCGTCGACCGAGTTGGCGTCGTGTTTCCCCGAGTTTCGGTCGCACCTGGGGGCATGCGCCTTCAACGACTGCACGCACCTCCATGAGCCGCGCTGCGGATTGCGCGCGGCGGTGGAGGCCGGGGCCGTGTCCGAGGCACGCTACGACTCCTACCGACGCCTCCTGACGGGCGATCTCCCCGGCTGATCGGTCAGCGAGCGAGCGCCCCGCGGTAGAGGTCGAGCAGCCGCGTGCTCAGACCGGGCCCGGATCCGACGAGCTCGCGGAAGATCGGCGCGTCGAGCGCGAGGAGCGTGCCGCTGCTGGTGGCGGTCACGGTCGCGGTGCGAGGTGATCGGCGCAGGAGGCCGATCTCGCCGAATACGTCTCCCTCCCCGAGGTCGCGGAGATGCTCCTGGGCTCCGCCGCCGTCGGGCTCCTGCGTCACCGCCACCGATCCGTCGCCGATGAGGTAGAAGCGATCCGCCACGTCGCCCTGGCGAATGATCACGGTGCCGGCCTCCATCGGGACCTCGATGAGCTGGCGCGCGGCGGACTCCAGCCGTCCGGTCGGCAGCCCTCGGAAGATCGAGTGCTCGAGCAACCGCGCGCGCCGCGGGTCGAGCTGGGTCGGAACACCCTCAGCGGGCGACAGCACGAGGGCAACGACGACCCCGGCAACCACGATCACGAGCGAGCCGACGAGGACGTAGGGAACGCCGATCACGCTCGCCAGCAACGGCATGACCAGTGACCCGAGGGCATACAGGACGGCGGACGTCGTCTGCAGCACGCCCATCGCTCGACCGCGAAGATCATCCGGAACGATGCGCTGGATGAGCGTGGTGTTCACCACGTCCAGGAGCAGCAGGCCGGCCACCGCCACCCCGATGGCCAGCATGGCGGTCAGGAGATCGCCGGCGATTGCCAGCCAGGCCAGCCCGATCGCTCCCGCCGCGCCACCGATGGCCAGTGGCACGCCGAGCCGTCGCGCCAGCAGCGCGCCACCGGCGATCCCGGCGATCACTCCGCCCACGCCGGTCGCAGCATTCAGGTAGCCCGTGCCTGCCTCACCGGAGCTGAGCACGTCGACGGCGATGACCACGGTCATGACGCCCACGCCGCCCCCCACGAAGCTCGTCGCCGAGTCGAGAACGAACGGCCCGGCCATGGGTCGGACGAGGTGTCGCCATGTTGGCTCTGCCTCGGAGGATTCGGCGCCCGGTTCCTGGCTGGGCGGGGCGCGACGCGGCACCGGCAGCCGCCACAGGACGATGGCCACGACGCCGAAGGACACGGCATTCAGCAGGAAAGCGAACTCAAGCCCGCCGCTCGCCAACAGGACGCCGGCCAGGGCCGGACCCACGATGAAGGCCACGTTGTCGAGCGTCGCCCAGGCACTGTTCGCCGGACCGAGGTCGCTCTCGTCGACCAGCATCGGCAGCAGCGCGGCGATGGCCGGCCCGAAGAATGTCGAGAAGCAGGCGGCCAGGATCGAAAGGCCCACGATGGCGATCGTCGGCGCATCCACGATCACGGCGCCAACCAGGACCAACATCAGGACTCCGCGCGCAACGTCGGTCACCAGCAGCACCATGCGGCGGTCGAAACGGTCGGCCACGATTCCCGCCGGAACCGACAGGAGGACGTACGGCAGGATGCGCGCAGCGCCCACGATGCCGAGGAGCACCGCCGAATTGCTCTCCGCGTAGACCACCACCAGGATGGCGACCAGGTAGAGCCAGTCGCCGATGCCGGAGATGAACTCTCCCGCCAGCAGACGCGCCAGAGCGTGGTTGCGTCGGAACAGCTCGACGTAGGTGGAGACCAGGCTCATGGCCGGCTGACCGCGCGCCGCGAGGCGCGCCGACCGGGATTGTCGGCAACACTGGCGAGGATCGCCTTGACTTCGAACGGGCTCAGGCCCGGATGCTTCGACAGGATGAGCGCCACGATACCGGCCACGTGCGGCGCGGCGAAGCTGTTGCCGGTCGCCACGGTTGACCCGCCGTCCTTCCACGCGATCGGAACGTCGACGCCCCAGGCGCCGAACTCGACGGGCGGCTGCGGGTTGTAGTAGAGGCGTTGAGGATCGGGCTCGCCGTGAGCGGCCACCGAGAACACCGACGAGAACAACGACGGATAGCTCGGCGCCGGAACGTTGTTCGCCGCGCTGATCAGCGCCGTCCCTCGAAAGTAGGCGCGATCGGCGAGATCGTGAAAGACCGGATACAGCGACTCGCTCTTCGAGGAGAGGCTCAGGTTGCAGACCTCCAGCCCCTGTTCGATCGCCCACTCGAGCCCGGCGGCGAACGCGGCGCCCTTGCCACGGAGGTCGGCGCCGAGCACACGAATCGAAACGAGCTCGACCTCCGGGGCGAGCCCGACGATGATCCCGCCGCAGGCGGTGCCGTGGCCGAACATGTCCTGCTCGCCGTCGGGCACGACAACGGGCTCATCCTCACCCAGCTCGACGGTGACGTTCTGCACGACGCGACCCTTGAGGCTCGGATGGGCGTTCTCGAGGCCCGAGTCGATGATCCCGACGCGAATGCCCTTCCCGGTGGAACCGCCCCACGCCCAGTCGCCGTGTCAATCCGCGCAGTCGCAGCGGACGGCGCAGGGTCCCTCGCGGGTCGGCGAATGGTTCAGACCATGCCGGAAGCTGGTCGGTCACCGCCCAGCCTGTGGGCGTCGCCGGCGTCCGGCGTGGTCGGCGACCACGGACAGGATGTCGGTGACCAGCGCGACTTCGCCATCGCTCAGCGACCGAAGTCGCGCCACCTGGTCGACCAGTCGCCAGAAGGGCGCTTCATCGTCGACGTCGAGGCCGATGGTGGCCGACGAGACGAGCTGCTCGATGGCCTCGTCGCCCAGGTCCGGCCCGACCCGCCCGATCGTGGAGCGAAGCAGACGCTCCGTGTCGCGCTGGACCTTGGCCGCCGAGATCGCGACCGTCGCCTGCGCGGCAAACACGCCGAGGAGCTCCATGTCCTGCAGGGAGAATGTCGGCGATCCGCGCTTGTCCAGGACCTGCAGGACACCGACGGCACCTTCCTCATCCAGGAGGGGCGCGGCCGCAATCGAGCGTGGCACGTATCCGGTCTGTTCAGCCGCGTCGCGGTTGAATCTCGGATCGTTGGCGACGTCGGACAGCGACAGCGCCTGGCCGGTCGAATAGACAAATCCGGCAATGCCCTGCGTTGGCGGCACGGTCAGTCCAACGGCGCCGGCCCCCTGTTCACCGGCCGCAACGCGAAACTCCAGGCGATCGGGGTCCTGCTCGAACAGGGCGATTGACGCCGCCTCCGCGTCGAACAGGCGGACGGTGGCGTCAACGATGCTCTGCAGCAGCCGGGTCTCGATGTCGCCCTGCAACCGGCGACCGACGGCAGAACGCCGCGCCCCCGCAACGAGTGCGGTGAGCGCGGCCTGGGACTCCTGGTCCACAGATAGCGACCTGCTACCTGAGGTTCATCACGTGGCCTTCGGTGTCGTCGTCGTCAGTGGCGCCCTTGCGGAAGCCGTGACCCTCGACATCGTCGTCGTCAGTGGCGCCCTTGCGGAAGCCGTGACCCTCGACATCGTCGTCGTCAGTGGCGCCCTTGCGGAAGCCGTGACCCTCGACATCGTCGTCGTCAGTGGCGCCCTTGCGGAAGCCGTGGCCCTCGACATCGTCGTCGTCAGTGGCGCCCTTGCGGAAGCCGTGACCCTCGACATCGTCGTCGGAGTTGCTTCGAAAGTCGCTGCCTTCGGGCTTGTCGTCAGTGGCGCCCTTGCGGAAGCCGTGGCCTTCGACGTCGTCGATCCTGTCGTCGCGCTGGTCCGTCATGTCTGGTTTCCCTCTCAACTGCGCTGTTCGAATGACTTGCCGCCGGGCTGGTCTGGTCCGGCGGATGATGCCATTGGCTGCTGCCGATGGCGGAGATCCATGATCCGAACCCTCCTGTGGCGGTGGCGGCAGTGGTACCGCGCTTTGCTCATCCTATCGGCGCCTCGCAAGCCGACGAAGCGCCGATGCGACATGCCATGTGTCTGAAATCGGACACTTCACCGCGCCCCACGTGCTTCGAGGGCCGCGAGGTCCACGATGATCAGGGTGTCGCGATCGATCTCGATCAGGCCCTCGTCGACCAGGCCGCTGAGGAGCTTGTTCACACTCTGTCGTGTCGCCCCGATCATCGCGGCCAGGTCGGACTGGGTGAACGGCCAATCGAGCTCGACTCGGTCGGCCGCATCGGGATTGCTCGCGCGCGCCAGCCGCACGAGGCGCATGGAGAGCCGGCCCGCGAGGTCCAGGAAGTGAAGCTCCTCGACGTGGCCGGTCAGGCGACGGAGCTCGGCGGCGAGCGCCCGCAAGAGCGCCGTCACGAGCCGAGGATCGTCCGGCAAGAGGCCAAGGAACTGGTCACGCGGCAGCGCGAGCGTCTCGGTCTGCTCGAGCGCGGTGGCGGTGGTCGACCTCGGCGAGCCGTCCAGCAGCGCCAGTTCCCCGAAGAAATCGCCCGCCTTGAGGCTGGCGATGATCGCCTCGTCACCCTCGGCCGAGGGGAGAACGATCTTTACGCCACCCTCGACCACGATGTGGAGCGCATCGCCGACGTCGCCCTGGTGAAACACCACCTCGTTGCGGCGGAAGCGCCGCGGCCGCATGAGCCCGACCAGAAGCCGCAGCCCATCGTCTTCGACGTGGGCGAACAGCGCGCATCGGCGGAGGCTGGCAATGGCGAGTTCGTGGTCCGGCACGGGTCATCCCTCGGGGCGGTGGGCTGGAATCCGGTCGTGCCGACACTCTCGTTCCGGTCGAGGATTCCGTCAAGAGTTGTCGGATGGGCGACCGGTGCCGTGTGACACCGGTGACCACGTTCGCATCGGCAAGGGGACGCCCGGGGCGTCTGCCAGTCGATCGCGCGGATCGCCGCCCGGGGCCGACCATGACCGCAGACAGTTCAGTACCGATGAGCACGGCGACGTGCCAGCGAAATCCGAGGAGGCCATCACATGTTCGCACCCGATCTCACGACCCATCAGCTGGCCGACAGCGTGCACGCGGAGCGCCAGGCCCACGCGGCGCTGCTCCACAAGGTCGTCCGTGATCGTGCCGATGGCTCAATGACCGTCGACCGCCAGGCCCACCGCCGCGCAACGGCTCGTCGACTGGTCGCCACCCTCGCGGGCGCGATCCTCGGCCTTCGACCCACCCGACGGGTGGCGGCGTGACCGTGGTCCGCTGAGCATCCCGATACCGTGGCAGACGCCGGGCAGATGCCCGGCGTCGTGGTGCACCGCCCTGACCGGATGATCGGCCCGGGGCCATCGGGTAGAATCGCGGCCCTGGCCGAGCGGGAGTAGCTCAGCTGGCAGAGCGCCACCTTCCCAAGGTGGATGTCGCGAGTTCGAATCTCGTCTCCCGCTCCATCGCTCCGCATCGGCCGAGCAGGCTCACGGTTGTTCGAGCGTGCCGAGGAGCGCGATCCACAGCAGCACCGCCACGATCAGGGAGAGAAGCTCGGCGACTGGCATGCCGACATGACGCGCAGGCGGCAGCATTGGATCCATCCGGGGGTCTGCCGACCCGAGCGTATGCTTGTCACCCATGAATCGAGTCCGGATGATGGCCGCCTTGGTGATGCTGGTGACCGGATGCGGCGCCGCCACGCCGACCCCCACGACGGTTGATCCCGGCGCCACGCCCAGCACACCACCGTCGGCCGCACCCAGCGACCGGTCCTCCCATCCATCCGCCTCCACCGTCGCCACCACCGAGCCGGTGACCCTGGCATGGGAGCGTCTCGACGTCGCGGGGCCGAGCCAACGGGAGGACCACACCTGGACGGTGGCGGGCTCGTCCGGGATCGCCTACCTGTTCGGTGGCCGCAGCGGGACCACCGTGTTCGCCGACACGTGGGCCTTCGATCTCGAGGATCGGACCTGGAGCGAACTCAGCCCGCCCGCCTCGCCCGCGCCAAGATTCGGCCACGAAGCAGCCTGGGTCGAGGGAGTCGGCGTCGTGATCTTCGCCGGTCAGGGTGGACCGACGACCTTCTTCAGCGACCTCTGGGCATATGACCCGACGGCCGATGCCTGGCGGCAGCTGCCCGCCAGCGGTGCGGTGCCGACCCCGCGCTACGGATCGTGCGTCGCCGTCGGGCCGGACGGACGGTTGTGGATGAGCCACGGCTTCACCCAGGAGGGAACCCGGTTCTCGGACACGCGCGCCTACGACTTCGTGACCGAGACCTGGTCGGACGTGACGCCGGCAGACGGGCGGCGGCCAGTTGAGCGATGCCTTCATGGCTGCTGGTGGACGGACGAGGGAGCCCTTGCCCTGTACGCGGGCCAGACCACCGGCCTCACCGCGCTGGACGACCTGTGGGTCCTCGAAGGCGACGCATGGCGTCGGGTCGAGGCCGAGCTCCCGCCGGGCCGCAACCTGTACGCGAGGACGAGACTCGACGCGGCGACTCTCGTCGTCGGTGGGCAGGCGGTCGACGGCACCTATCTCGCCGATCTCTGGCTGATGGCCGATGACGAAACGGTGGCGAGACTCGAGCCCGTCGGCGAGGCTCCGGCGGCCCGGGCAGGTGCGGAGCTGGCGCATCGACCCCGTCAGCGGTCGCGCGTTCCTGTTCGGGGGCCGCACCTCCGACGCGGCGCTCGACGAGACCTGGATGCTCGTCGGGCTCTGATCGCTGAGCGACCGCCGCTACACTCGCGATCATGGGCAGTTCGGACCGTGCGCGGATCATCCGGGGCAAGCACGTGTATCTCCGGGCATCCGAGCAGGACGATATCCCGCGCTTCGTCGAATGGCTCAACGACGCCGAGGTGGCGCGTCACCTCATGAACCGCGCGCCCCTGAGCGCGGCCATGGAGGAGCGCTGGTTCGACCGCATGGTCGAAGCGCAGGGCAAGACCGATTACCACTTCGTGATCTGCCTCCTGGCCGATGACCGCCCGATCGGCACCGCCGGCCTCCACGAGGTCCACCAGCGCAGCGGCCACGCCGAGTTCGGCATCGCCATCGGCGAGAAGGGCGAGTGGAACAAGGGGTACGGGACCGATGCACTTCGCGCCATCTGCGACTTCGGCTTCGGCGAGCTGCGCCTCGAGCGCATCGCGCTACACGTGTACGCGAGCAACGAGCGGGCCGTGCGGTCGTACCGCAGCGCCGGCTTCGTCCACGAGGGCACGCTGCGCCGCGCCCACTTCGCACGCGGCGCTCACGAGGATGTCCACGTCATGAGCCTGCTGCGCGACGAGTGGCTGGCGCTTGAACATCGGCGCAGCTGGGAGTACGACTGACGAGCATCCTCGAGCTGCCGGAACGGCTGGATGCGCTGCGCGGCCCGATGCGTGAACGCGCTGCCCGCCTTGTCGAGGCCCACGTCGTGCGCGGCCAGACCGATCCGCCGCCCGAGCTGCATGCCTGGCTCGCGGCTCGCTTCGGATCCGTGGCGGCGGTACGGGACCAGGCGATCGTCAAGGTGACGAACCCGGCGACACTGGAGTCAACGATCTTCGCGCCGCTGCGGGCGCACCGGCCCATCGACGAGAGCGATGGCGCCGCGGAGATGATCGCGGCGATCGACCACACCGGCGGCGATCCGTTCTGCGAGCCGATGACCGGGACCCCGGCGGACACCTTCGGCCGCGTGCACGGCCGCCACGTCACCAGCGGCGCGAACGCAGCCCTCGGCGAAGGACACCACGCGGTGCTGGTGTTCGACCGCCACGACCCCCTCGAATTCGACGGCGATCTGGTTCGCGACGTCCTGGCCACCGGTCGTACATGGGCCGAACGAGCGCACGAGGCTGATCCGGGCGCGGTGAACTACCTCCTGATCTGGAATTGCCTGTGGCGCGCCGGGGGCTCGATCGTCCATGGCCACGCGCAGGCGCTGCTCGGATCGGGGCGGCACTACCAGCAGGTCGAGCAGTTTCGACGCGACGCAGCCCGGTATGTCGCGGACCATGAGGCGGACCTCGTCGAGGAGCTCATCGCGGTGCACCGCAGCCTGGGCCTGGCGATCGACCTCGCCGACGGCGTGACGCTCATCGCCAGCCTCACGCCCCGCAAGGAGCGCGAGGTCATCCTCATCGGGAGCGCGGGGATGGATGAGACGGACCTGTCCTTCGCGAACGCCCTGGGCCAGACCCTCGAGGCGTACCGTGATCGGCTCGCGGTCCGTTCCTTCAACCTCGCGCTGTGGCGGGCACCGATCGGCGGAGCCGTCGGCTGGGAGTCGTTCCCGCCCATGGTCCGGATCGTGGACCGCGGCGACCTGGCCTCACGATCGTCCGACATCGGCGCCATGGAGCTCTTCGCCACACCCATCGTCAGCACCGATCCGTTCGAGGTCATCGAGCACCTCCGCTGAGGATGGCGGCGCATCGAGTACGATGCGGCCGTGTTCGAGCTGCGACGCGACCCGGTCACCGGCTGGTGGTCGGCCATCGTCGCCGACCGGGCCTTCGACCGCGACGCCTTCGCCGTTGAAGCGCAGCCGGTCGAGGGAACCCATTGCCGACATTGCGACGATGCCGATGACGATGAGGCGCCGCACCAGGTCCGTCGGGTGCCGCTGCGATCGGACGCATTCCACCGGATCGACTCGTCGAAGGAACGGGCCGCGCAGCTCAGCATCAGCGAGGTCGAACGCGCCACCGGTTCATGGGAGATCCTGGTCGGCCCGCGCGACCACCACGAGCGCATGGCCGATGCGGCACCCCAGTTGGCCGGCGCCCTTCTGCGTGCCGCCCGGGACGCGATGCGTTCGCTCGGCGCCGCACCACGCGAGCCGGATGCCGATGGTCGCCCCGAACCGCTCTACATCCAGGTCGTCCAGAGCCATGGACGGCAGGCAGGCTCTCGAAGCCCGCACCTCAACGTGGAGCTGTATGCGATCCCGCAGGTGCCGCATTGGGTTGCCGAGGAGATCGGCGGCGGCGCGCGACAGATGATCAAGTCGCGCCGCTGCGTCTGGTGCGCGCTGTCCGAGTCGGAGGAGGAGAGCGGCGAACGGCTCGTGTTCGCCGACCACCATGCCGTCGTCTTCGCGCCCGCGGCCAGCCGATCCGCGTTTGAGATGATGGTCGTGCCGCGCGCCCATGCCGCCGATTTCACCGAGCTCGACGACGAAGCGATCGCCGCCACCACCGCGACCCTGCAGCGGACGCTGCTCGCGCTCGATGCGCTGGGGAATCCGCCCTACAACCTGTTTCTGCACACGGCCCCATCGGGCGAGCGCCTGGATCAGACCTTCCACTGGCACTGGGAGATCCATCCGCGCCTCCGGGTGATCGCGGGGCTCGAGCGCGCCACGGCACTCGCCGTCAACCCCGTCGCCCCCGAATACGCGGCCGAGGTGCTGCGCGCGCACCTCGATCAGTAACAGATGGCCATGGACGTGCGTCAGGGACCGGTCGAGGAGGGGTGGGTATTGCGGAGGACGAGGTGGAGTCTGTGGCGATTCACGGCCGGCTCCCGTGGGAGGCTCCCACGGTGACCCAGCGCGTCACCAGTGACCGCGAGGCCGAGTTCGCACGCATATTCGACGAGTTCTCCTCACCGATTCACAACTACGTCCTCCGCATGGTCGGCGACCCCGACCGGGCCGCCGACATCACCCAGGACACGTTCATCAAGGCCTATCGAAAGCTCGACACCATCACCGACTCGGCCGCGACCCGTTCGTGGCTGTATCGGATCGCCACGAACACGGCCATCGACGACATGCGCCGGCGCCGGATGGTCTCGCCCATGGGCGACGACGCCGACGTCTACGCCAATCGAGCCGATCAGGGCCCCGGGCCGGAGGCGCAGGTCATGGCGGCCACGCTCGACGAGCGGGTGCAGCGCGCGCTCATGCAGCTTCGTCCGAACCATCGTCAGTGCCTGCTGCTCAGCGACCTCGACGACATGAGCGCACACCAGATCGGCGAGGTGATGGACCTCTCCTACGCGGCGGTTCGGACGCTCCTGTGCCGTGCTCGCGGCGAGATGCGCCGCGCCCTGGCGGCCGAGGGATTCGTCCGATGACCATGAACCGCCACGAGTCGTTCGAGGAGCTCATCAGCGCGTCGCTGAGCGACGACCTGAGCGACGCGGAACGCCAGCGACTGGATGCGCACCTGGCCGGCTGTGCCGCCTGTCGAGCCACCCTGGCCGCGTTCACCGATCAGCGCAGGATCATCGCCGGCCTCCGACACGTTGCCCCGCCCCGGGACCTCGACGCCCGGGTCCGCACCGGAATCGAGACCGGACGCCTGGCGGGATTGCCATGGTGGCGGCGGCCCGCGGTGATCTTCGCCGGGGTCGGTGGCGGCCTGGCCGCGGTCGCCGGCGCCCTCCTGGCCATCGTCATCATCAACGGCTCGGCGGCCGGCCCGGATATCGGGCGCAACACGCCGACCCCAACCGAGGTCATCGGCCCGTCCGGCAGCGCCGACCCGTCGATCAGCGCCACGCCCGAACCGAGCGGGAGCGCACTCGCCTCCCCGACGATCTCGAACGTGCCCGTCCCGTCGGCCTCGCCGATTGCGTCGTCGCCGGAACCCGATGCGTTTCTGGCGCTGACCGGCCCGGTCGACAACCAGGCACTGACGGTGCGCGACGGGGACAGCGGCGACACGTTCGCGGAAGTTGCTACCCCGGCCGGACCGCCCATCGCCGCCGAGCTGTCGCCCGACGGTCAGTGGCTCGCCTACATCACCGAGCTGGGCCAGAGCGGCCTCAACGAGATCCGCGCGACCCGCATCACCGATACGCCGCTGCCGGGCTTCGACGCCATCGACTCCCCGGTCGCCGTGGGTGACACGCTGGTGCTTGCCGAGTCGACGGCCGGCAGCCCGTTCCTCGAGCGCATGGCATGGTCGCCGGACGCCTACAACCTGGCATTCACGGTTTCGGACGCCGGCAGCGGCGAGGCGGACGCCTGGGTCTTCAACGTCGGCGCGGAGGAGGCAGAGCCGATCACCAACGTGGGCAACGCCTATGCCGGCAGCTGGGTGCTCGAAGACGACGGAAGCACACATCTCTGGGTGAGCACCGCCGGCGACGTGCCACGCAGCTATCTCACGAGCATCTCCCGCGATGGTCCCTCGGGCGCCGCGCCGTCCGACCCGGCGGATGGGCCATATCCCGCGGCCGAGAACGTGTTCCAGCCCCTCATCTCGCCCAACGGCGCGCTGGTCATCTTCTGGTCGGGGCGCATGGAGCCCGACGGGTCCGGGTGGCTCTTCAGCGAGGGTGGTGCGCCGTGGCTGGCCGAGAACGTGGGAGACGGCGCCGGCGGCTACGAGTTCGCCAACTCACGCGAGCTGTTCAGCGATCTCAGCATCGGGCGCAGCGCATTCGCATCGGCGGCCATCGCCTGGGGAGCGGATGGGGATGCGCTGGCGGTATGGAATGTCGATTGGCTGGGGACATCGCAGGGACCGGCGGAGGATGTCTACCCGGATGCGGCAAACGTCTACTTCGGGCACGCGAGCGATCCTCGCGGCCTGACCCGAACGCCATGCCATCGACGATGCCGACATGGCCGAAGGCGAGCGCGCGGTCGACGTCAAGATCGCTCCCGACCGGGCGTCATCTGCTCATCACGGCGGCCAGCTCTCGGGCAGGCGTGCTCGATCCGCCATCGGCGCGGCTCCTGCTCGTGACGCGCAACACCGGCGACGTCGCCGACGAGGTCCGGCCGCTGAATCCGCCCTCCGCCGGATGGTACGGACCGGCGGTGTTCGCGAGCGGCTCCGGGACCAGCGGCCCGTAACGCGCGGCTATACTTCGCGTCGAACCCTTTAACGCGGTCCCGCGAGGCCGCCAAGGAGACGAATGACCGAACGCCGGATCCTCGACGCCGATGACGTGCGTCGAGCGATGACCCGGATCGCGCACGAGATCGTCGAACGCAACGGCGGGGTCGATGACCTTGTCCTCGTCGGCATCCGTAGCCGGGGTGTCCCCATTGCGCGGCGCCTTGCCGGTCTCATCGAGCAGCACGAGGGCGCATCGGTCCCGGTCGGCTCGCTCGACATCACGTACTACCGTGACGACCTCACCCGACTTGCCCACGCGCCGATCGTGAAGCGATCCGACCTCGAGGCGGAGGTCAGCGGGCACACCGTGGTCCTGGTCGACGACGTCCTGTACACCGGCCGCACCGTTCGCGCCGCCCTTGATGCCCTGACGGACCATGGTCGACCGCGCGCCGTCCGGCTGGCCGCACTTGTCGACCGCGGGCACCGCGAGCTGCCGATTCGCCCCGACTTCGTGGGCAAGAACCTGCCGACGTCGGACGAGGAGATCGTCCACGTCCGCCTGGTGGAGACCGATGAGACCGACGAGGTCGTCATCGAACGGCCGGGAGACGCCGCGTGATCCTGGATGCGCCGCGACGAACCGGAAGCGCGCGTCACCTGCTCGACGTGGACACCATGACCCGCAGCGAGATCGAGGGCCTGCTGGAGCTCGCGCGCCAGATGCGCGAGGCACGCACGGCCCGCAGCCATCGGTCGATGCTCGAGACCGAGACAGTCGGCCTCGCCTTCTACGAGGGCTCGACCCGCACCCGGGTGAGCTTCGAGCTCGCGGCAAAGGCGCTGGGCGCCACGGTCGTCGACCTGAGCGTCGCCGGAAGCAGCGTGGGGAAGGGCGAGTCACTGGTTGATACGCTCAGAACGCTCGAGCGGACCGGCGTATCGACCCTTGTCCTGCGCCATGGAGCCTCCGGTGCGCCGTATCTGGCCGCCCGATCGACGGGCATGTCAATCATCAATGCCGGCGATGGGCTCCACGCCCATCCGACGCAGGCGCTGCTCGACGCATTGACCCTTCGGGACGCGCTGGGTGACCTCGACGGCCGCACGGTGGTGATCGTCGGGGACGTGGCGCACTCGCGAGTCGCGCGATCCAACCTCCACGCGCTTCGGACGCTCGGGGTCAGGGTGCGGGTTGGCGGCCCCCCGGCGTGGGTCGCCGGATTCGCAGGGCGGCCCGGGATCGAGGTGGCGACGCGGATCGAGGATGCGCTGGATGGTGCCGATGCGGTCATGACCCTGCGCGTCCAGCTCGAGCGCGCCGCGGGCGGTGGGATTCCTTCGCTTCGCGAGTATTCACGAGCCTGGCGCCTCGACGAGAACCGCATGCAGCTCGCGGAGCCGGGCGCGCCGGTATTGCACCCCGGGCCGACCAACGAGGGCGTCGAGCTCACCGCGGCGCTGGCTAACGGGCCACGCAGCCTCATCGGGCGCCAGGTGGAGAACGGTGTGCCCGTCCGGATGGCGGTGCTGGCCACGGTGGCGGGCGCGGCGTGACGCCTGGCCGATTCGGCCGACTGACCGACCCACCCGTCTCCTTCGTCCTGACCGGGGTGCGGGTCATTGATCCGAATGACGGAACGGACGTTGTCCGCGATCTCGCCGTGCTCGATGGGCACCTTGCCGATGCCGACCGAGCCGGGGAGCTTGTCGAGCGCATCGACGCTCACGGGCTCGTGGCGGCGCCAGGCTTCTGCGACCTTCACGTGCACCTGCGTGAACCCGGAGATCCGGGTCCCGAGACGATTGCGTCGGGCGCCCGCGCCGCGGCGCGCGGCGGATTCACCACCGTGTGCGCGATGCCGAACACCGATCCCCCGCTCGACGAGCCGGCGCGCATCAGCTGGGTGCTGGAGCAGGCTCGCGAGGCTTCGTGTCGGGTCCGCGCCATCGGATCCATCAGCGTCGGCCGGCAGGGTGAGGCGCTCGCTGATCTCCAGGCGATGGCGGACGCCGGCGCCGTCGCCTTCTCTGACGATGGGGCGTCCGTTCCATCGTCGAGCCTCACCCGGGCCGCGCTCAGCTACCTGCGTGGCGTCGGTCGGCCGTTGATCGAGCATGCGGAGGACGCGTCGCTGGCCCACGGCACCGAGATGCGCGCCGGCCCGACCGCATCTCGGCTCGGGTTGCGGGGGTGGACGCCGAGCGCCGAGCTGACGGTCGTGGAGCGCGACATCGCGCTGTGCGACGAGACCGGGGGGCGCCTCCATCTCACCCACATTTCGACGGCCGCTGCGCTCGAGGCGATTCGGCGGGCGCGCGGCCGCGGCCTGCCGGTCACCTGCGACGTGACACCTCACCACCTGTCCCTCACCGACGCGTGGGTCGAGGGATCGCGACGGTTTGCCTGGGAGGAGCCGGAGGATCCTCGGCCGGTCGATGCGGCACGCTCCTACGACGCCATGTGCCGCGTCAACCCGCCGCTGGCGTCCCGCGACGATGCCCTGGCCCTGCTCGCCGGGCTGGCGGACGGAACCATCGACACCATCGCAACGGACCATGCACCGCATCCGGTCGAGCGCAAGCTGGTGCCGTTCGGGGAAGCGGCGCCGGGAATGATCGGCCTGGAGACAGCGCTCGGCATCGGCCTGGCCGCCGTGGAAGCCGGCCGGCTCGACCTGCCCCGACTCATCGCGGCGCTGTCGATCCGTCCGGCCGAGATCATCGGCGAACGGCGAAGCCTCGCCGTTGGGCAGGCGGCGGACCTGGTGGTCTTCGATCCATCGGCTCGGTGGACGATCCAGGCCGAGGACTTCGCCTCGGGCGCGTCGAACACGCCACTGGTCGGGATGGAGCTCCCGGGCGTCGTGCGGCTGACCGTTGCGGATGGCCGGCTGACCTACCGAAGCTGACTCGGCACCTGGCTGCCACGTATCAGCCGAAGGGCGGAAGTGTGCAAGTCTCTTGCACACTCGCCATGAACAGCGGCCAGCACCTCACGCAGAGCGCAGCCCGAGCGTGGATGTGGGACCATGCGGCTCGCCACTCGCCGCTCATTACAGACGAGGCATGGCTTGTCGATCCGTTACAACGAGGAACTCGACCCGAACGAGGGACCTGGATTCGGATGCTTCGTCACCCAGGCGATCCTGTTCGCCGCCATCCTGCTCCTCATCCCGGTCGGCCTCTTCACGTTCAACTGGCCGGTATGGCTGCTCGCCACGCTCCTGTTCGCGGACCTCGTGCTGCTCTTCTTCGTCAGCATGACGAGCGTCTTCCTGCTCCGCGTCTTCTTCGCCGATCGGCGACGCGGACGAGGGCGGCAGACCGGGGTCGCCCAGCCGCCGGTGAGCATCATCACGACCGACAAGGACGCAACCGATGAACCAGGAGATGACTGAATGCCGCTGATGGTCACCTTCTTCAACGTCCGCAAGGGCCGCGACACGATCTTCAAGCGCGGGATGCGCCACATCTTCCCGAGGACAGCCCGGCAGACCGAGGAGAAGTACGGTGTCCGGTTCGTCGGCTGGTTCAACGTGACCGAGGGATCCACCTGGAACAACGTCCTGATCCTGGACCTGCCGAACTACGCGGTGCTTGACCAGCTCTACGCCGATCCGTCGATGCGCGGCTTCGGGCACCGGGTGGCGGAATCGGTCTTCGACTCGAAGCACACGATCTTCCTGCGAGAACGGATGGGCCCGGACTTCGTGTACAAGCCGTGAGCGCGCCTTCTCCGCGCCTGGTTGCCCTCCGCGAGCTCGCGGCCGAGGCCGAGCTCGAGCGTCGCGACTTCCTGTACGAGGCGACCGAGCAGATCCGCCGATTCCTGGATCAGAACAAGGATCGGCTGCGCGAGATCGGTCCGATCAAGCTGGTCGACAACGAGCAGGACTACCTGCTCTACCACCCCATCGACGAGACGTGGACGACCCGCCTCACCTACCAGGACCCGGCGGACAGCGAGTGGTACGACGAAGAGCAGATCGTCGACACGATCAGCGAGCTGATCGAGCTCTACAACCCGGCCGACATCTTCTCGTGGCTGATCGAGGCGGCGCGCGATGCCCCCGGCCACCTCGTCTCGGCCGATGAGCTGGCGAAGGAAGAAGAGCTCGTCGAAGGCGCCACCCCCGATGACTGGCAGTCCGAGCTTCCTCCGCCGCAGCAGGAAACACTGGCTGCCCAGCGGCTGTGGCAGCTCGCCGATGCGTATCGGGCCCAGCTCGGAACGGCCCAGGCACAGCTGCTGCGCGAGTTCACCTCGAACGCGGAGGAGGTCCTGCGCCGCACCGGTGATCTGCCGCTGCTCGACGAGGAGGAGGACATGCTCATCCTCCGCGCCGACGGCCGGTTCGAGACGAGCCTGGATCTCTCTGATCGGCCGCAGGACGTGGTGGCCGGGGCAGAGGCACGGCGGCCCGGACTGTTCGTGACCGAGGCGAAGACGATCGCCGCCTTCTATGACCCAGCCGACGTCCTGCACTGGGTGACCGAGGCATTGGCGGAGCGCTATCCGGCCGTGGACTTCTCGGCCGTCTACGAGTGACCGTCACCGACCTGCGCGCCGCGTCGGTCGAGGAGCTGTTCGCCGATGCCGGTGCATTGCTCGAGGGCCACTTCCTCCTCAAGTCCGGACGCCACGCCGCGCGCTACCTCGAGAAGTTCCTGGTCCTGCAGCATCCGCGCTACGGGGTCGAGCTCTGCCGTCGCATGGCCGAGGCGCTGGCACCGCACGCGCCGACGCTTGTCGTCGGTCCCACGACCGGCGGCGTGCTCCTATCGTTCGAGACGGCGCGCCAATTGGGCGGGACGGTGCGCGCCGCGTTTGCGGAGCCCGCGGGTGATGCGGCTCGTGAGCTGCGCCGTGGCTGGCCCATCGCAGCGGACGAGCGAGTAGTCATCGTCGACGACATCCTGACAACCGGTGCATCCCTGGTCGAGACGATCGAGGCGGTGCGCGCCGCCGGCATAGAACCGGTGGCCGCGGCCGTCATCGCTGACCGATCCGCCGGTTCGGCCGACGTCGGGATCCCCGTGCACGCACTGGGCCGGATCGAGATCCCGTCATTCGACGCCGATGCGTGTGACCTGTGCGCGTCGGGCGTCGCGCTGCATCGACGCGGAGCCAGCTGATCCGCTGACCTCAGTCAGTGCGTCCGGGTCCGGCGGCGATCCCTCCGCCAGCTCGGTGGGCCGCGTCGGCGCGCTCGACCGGCTCCTGCCAGTTGACCTCGGTGATGCGTCCGGGCGGGTACTCGCCGTCGGGCGGGATGATGTCCTCCTCCGCCTCGAGCGGGATGCCGATCGGCGCGACCAGGTAGCGACCGGCCAACTGTCGCGCGTCGCGATCGAGGGCGAAGCCCGCCTTGGCCCGATGGAAGGTCACGGTGACATCGGCTGTCACCACCGGCGTGGAGCGCGCCCCACCGGTGAGATCCACGCGCGTCGGGGTGTCCACGGCCAGGACGGCGAACGGTCGACCGGCCGCATGCGCGTGGCTGCGCGACGCGTTGACGAGGTCGACGGCCGTCGAGATCGGCTCACGCAGCGGACCGGCGGCACCGGAGCCGAGCAGCGCGTCCACGAGCAGCGTGGCATCGGCAATCCGCTCACGCAGCCGGAGCAGCAGCTCGGGCGTTGGCGCCACGAAGAGCTCGAGCGACCCGGCCGCGGCCATGGCCTGGAGGACGTTCCAGTTGTGGCCGGCCGCGTGGCCGGAGAGCTTGGAGGCATCGGCGCACAGGATGGCGAGCACCGAGCGACCGGTGGCAGCGAGGCGGCGGGCGACCACGAAGCCGTCACCACCGTTGTTTCCCGGCCCGCACAGGACGACGACCAGCGGCGGTCTCACCAGCGGTCCGCCGGGACCGCGCACCCGTTCCGCGAGGCGACCGAGCTCCGCCTGGGCAACCTCGGCAACCGCCGCGCCAGCCGACTCCATCAGGGCGTCCTCGGTCAGGCCGAGGCGCTGAGCGGCCTCGTCGATGCGGGCCATCTCATCGGCGCCGATGAGAACGGGAACGCCGCGCTCAACGCGCGCGGCCGGATCGACCACCGACTACGGCAGCGTCTGGAGGTAGGCGACGATGGCGTCGATCTGCTGGGGGCTGAACTGTTCGCCGAAGGCCGGCATTCCGCCGCGCACGATGCCCTCGGTCTCGGGTCTCGTCCCGTCGATCCACAGGGCGATCCAGGTATCGGGGTTCGCCGCTGCCAGCTCCTGCAGGTTCTCGCTGACCGGACCGTCGTTCACGCCGAGCAGACTGGGGAAGTTGGCCTGCCCATTGAGATCGGCGCCGTGGCAGGTTGCGCAGGTCGGCGCGGCCTGCTCGGTCAGTGCCTGGCCCACCGCCGGGTCGGGGGCGCCACCCGACGGTGCGGGTGCGCTGGCTCCCGGGATGGCGAACGGCGGATTCTCGCCCGCCAGGTTCGAGGCGAAGTACACGCCTCCCACCAGCAGGACGAACACGGTGAGCCCCACCGCCCAGGCCGGGATGCCACCGGAACGCGATTCGATCGGCGTGTGGATCGTCATGGTCTCAGTGCCCCGCCGCCGCAGCGGCCTGCTCAGGCACCGCGTAGTCCGCTCGCCGTCCGCTCGTGTACATCAGGAACAGGTTGACGATGTGGGCGACTCCGGCGAGCGCCACCATCCCGAACCCGAGGAAGGCGACGGCGCGGTACACCAGCACCCCGGACGCGATCTCGTCGGGGGGCGTCCCCTGCGCCATGAACGATCCCTCGGCCAGTCCGCCCCCCATGAGCGCCAGTCCGGCGATCGTCACCCCGCCGAACGCCAGCCACATCTGGGCGCCGGAGAGGAATCCACCGCCCCATGCCCGTCGCATGATCCGCGGGACGGCGTGCTCGGCCATGGCAAATGCCGCGAAGCTGAAGGTGCCGAAGGCTGCCCACAGGAAGAGGCCTCGTGACCAGTCGGTGCGTCCGACGAAGGCATCGACCGCCCGCAACGAGCCGATCGCCTCGAGCAACGACACGGCGAACAGGAAGGCAAGGGCGATGATGGCGAACGCGGCCGTTCCGGCGCCGAATACGAGCGTCCATCGGCCTCGCATGGTCTGGCTGAGGTTCGTCACGGCCAGTGCGGCCGGCACCAGGAGCAGGATGGTGGCGACGATCGCGGCACTCGTGACGAAGAACGGAATGCTGGGGTCGACCACGACGGCCAGGGTCGCCACCGGCGCCAGGACGAGCCATGCGAGGAAGGTGAGCATCGCTGTTCCGGCCGAGGCGAGCGGCTGGGCCGTGGCACGCGGCACGACGTAGTGCAGCGTGGCGTAGGCGGCGGCGAGCAGCCAGATGAGCACCACGCCACGGTCGATGAAGGCCGATGCCAACGCGACGAACAGAGCATCAAGGCCGATGAAGAAGTCGAGCATCCCGAGAAGCGCGTTGATCCCCATCAGGCCGGCGAGCCCCAGGAGGCCGATGACCGCGAACCACAGGCTGATGTACGCGGTACGGACCGACGTGCCCACGGTCATCACGACAGCCGCCGCGACGATGAGGGCCGCCAGCGCCAGTCCGCCATCGATGAGCCACGGGAAGGCAGTGAGTGGCGCGTTGGGCCCGAGGTCGAACACGTACAGGGATGCCAGCCCACCGGCCAGGGCCGAGTTCCAGATGAGGAAGGCAAGCACCAGGCCCTGCTCCATCGCCAGCCGCCGGCCCAGCAGGCGCGGGGTCATGAACGCGATGGCGGCGAAGCCCGCGTTCGTGAGCCAGCCGAAGACCGTGGCGTTCAGGAAGGCGAAGTCCACCCGTCGCTGGTCGACCGTGAAGCTGAGGTCGAAGACCCCGAGCGGGATCGAAAGGCTGAAGTCGACGAGCCGGAGGCCGATGGCGAGCGCGCCGAGTCCGGTCGCGACGGCCAGCCACAGCGCGGCGACGACGAAGAATCCGGTGGCCGCCGCATCCGGCTTGCCCGGAATCAGCGTGCGGCGCCGTTTGGGCGGCACGTCGTACGGTCGCATCTTCTTCGGATTGGGTTGAACCGTCATCGGGCGCGTTCACCCTCCTGCGGGCTCGCTCGGGCGGAATAGGCCGCCGCATTGTACCGAACCGCGGACAACGCGAGAGCCCCGCCGAAGCGGGGCTCGATCGCGCGCGGTCTTTGGTTGCGGGGGACGGATTCGAACCGCCGACCTTCGGGTTATGAGCCCGACGAGCTACCACTGCTCCACCCCGCGACCTCGCATGGTAGTGGTGGCCCGGTGTTCGGTCAAACTTGCTCAGGCACGGCGACGGATGAATGACCGCAGGACGAGCAGCGCCACGACCGCCACGAGCTGGCCCCCGAGGACGATCCGGTTGACGTCCACGGCAGGCTCCCAGCTGACCTTGCCTTCGCGGATGACATAGGCACCAGCCGGCTTGGCCGCGAGCCCAAACCCAGCCCCGCCGTTCGCCTGGCTGTCACCGCCGCCCCCGCCGCCCCCGCGAACCTTGGCGGCCGGAATGACGAGGACGCCATCCCGCTCGATCGGCTCGGCAAACACGATCCGGGCGGTCATGGAGTCTTTCGCGGCGTTGAGGAGCTCGTCGACGTTCATATCAGCCATGTGCCTTCTTGTGAGTTGGCACCCATTGTGACGGCCGCACCGAAATTGGCCGAACCCCGTGCAGCCTGGGCGGGAGACGTCCCGGGTCAGGTTGGCCGATGGGCTCCCGGATCCATCTCGACCACCGCGTGGTGGATGCCGTACCGGTCGAGCAGTGAGAGGTACGGATCGGGGTCGAACGCCTCGGGCCCGAGCACGCCGGCACCGGTCCAGGCGCCCTCGGCCAGCAGCTCCATGGCGATGACCGGGTTGAACCCGGTCTGCCAGCCGACGACCTGGAGGCGGTGCTTGGCCCAGATCTCCTCGGCGTCGGCCATCTGGTACGCGAACGTCTCGCGCGGCTTGCCGTCCTTCATGCCCAGCACCCAGGTGCCGACCACCGCACGCCCGCGGAACTTGTCGCCGAGCGAGATGGGGTCCGGGGTGATTGCGGCGAGCACGTCGCGCGGTGCCACCTCGACGCCCTTGACGGTCACGCGATCCGTCCGGTCCATGCCGAGCGCGTGGATGGTCTTGAGCTTGTCGATGAAATCGGACCCGAGGGCGTACTTGAAGGTGGCCTTCCGGGTCTCGAGCCAGCGCGGGATGAGGAGGACCTCCTCGTGCTCGACGTTCACGCACTCGACCGGGCCGATGCCCTCGGGGAACGGGAAGGACTCCGGGGCGCTGAAGGGCTCGGTGGTATGCCAGTCACCGTCGCTCCAGATGATCGGTGGATTGAGGCACTCCTCGATCGTGGTCCAGATGCTGAACACAGGGGCAAAGGCGAAGCCGGGGATCTCGAGATCGCCGCCGTCGCGGACGTGGACCTCGTGCAGCTCGTCGAAGTCATGCTTCGCGGCGTGAGCGGCGAAGACGTCGGTGAGGCCGGGGTCCATGCCCATGCCGACGACGGCCAGCTTACCGCGGGACTCCCACTCCCCCGCCATCGCGAACTGTTCGTCCCCGAGCTTCACGCCGGGTTCGCTGAACGGCCGATCCGGATGTGGCTTCGAGAGCGACACGGCCATGTCCATGTAGTTGACGCCCGCCTCCAGGGCACCGCGGAAGATGGGCATGACGAACTGCGGGTCGACGGCGTTCATGACGAGATCGACGTCATTGGCGCGGGCGAGCTCCGTCACGGTTGATGCCTCGCGCGCGTCGATCTGCGCGGCAACGAAGCGCGGCGCCCCGCCGAGTGAATCGGCAAGGGTCCGAGCCCTCGATTCGTCGTAGTCGGCGAGGACCATTACCTCGCACCAGTCGCGTTCGGCGGACAGGCGCGCGATTGCCTCACCAACCGTTCCGGTGCCAACCAGCAGGATCTTCATGAGCTTCCCAGCATGCGTGTTCCAACACTGGGCACGCGTCTGCGCAACAGGATCTCGAGTGCCGGTATCGCCGAATCCGTGCCTCAGACCGTTCCGTTCTGCGGGCTCGGTGGCGTTGGGCCGATGATAGCACCGAATCCGGCAGATCCGCCCGAGGCGGCTGTCGGGCTCCGGAGCTCCGAGGCCGCCAGGTGGGCCTGGAGGCGACGCATTCCGAGTCGAACGCGACCATGGACGGTGCCCAGCGGAATACCGCTCTCCTCGGCGATCTCGGCGTGGGTCCGACCATCGAAGTAGGAGGCGGTGATGGCGTGCCGCTGCCCCTCGGGCAGAAGGCTCAGCGCATTTCTGACGACGACGGCCTCGAGGCGGGCGTCGACCATGTCGGCGGTGGAGGGGCCCGGGTCGCGGATCGCGTTCAGCAGGCTGTCATCGGTGCTGGTTGGCAGGCGCTGGGATCGGATGAGGTCGATCGCTCGGTTGCGCACGATGCCCAACAGCCAGCCCCGCACGCTGCCGCGTGAGGCCGAATAGGTGGCGGCCTTTCGCCAGACGGACAGGAATGCCTCCTGGAGAACGTCCTCGGCGCGTCCGGCGTCGTGGACGATCCGCATGGCCACGCGAAATGCCACCTGCTGGTGCCGATCGTAGAGGGCGGCGAGCGACTCCTGGTCTCCGACTGCGATGCGTTCCATCAACGTGGAATCTGTCGGTGCACTGTCCACTGTTTGTTCATCCATGGCTGCTACGCTACGCGACCATCAGGTCATGTGTCAAGTCTTTGTTCATGGTAATGTTCGACACAGCATGTACACCATCAAAGAGGCTTCGCACCGCACGGGCGTTGCGATTCCCCTTCTCCGAGCCTGGGAGCGTCGGTACGGGATCGTGAAGCCCACCCGGACCGACGCGGGCTATCGGCTCTACGACGAGACGGCCATCGGACGCCTTCGTGCGATGCGTTCGCTCGTCCTTGCCGGATGGTCACCTCGCCAGGCTGCGGACCGCGTCCTGTCCGAGCCCGATCATCCGATCGCGACGGACGTGCCCGGCAGCCAGCCGCCCGGGCGCGTCAACCTGGTCGATGCGGCGTCGCGCGTCGACGCGGCCGGGATCGAGAGGGCGCTGGACGACATCTTCGCCGGCGGCTCCTTCGAACGGGTCGTCGAGGCCCGGCTGTATCCCGCTCTGGTCGCCCTGGGCGCGGCCTGGGAGCGCGGCGAGGTCGACGTTGCGGGCGAGCACGTGGCGAGCTCTGCGGTCCATCGCCGCCTCGGGATGGCGTTCGAGGCCGCGGGGCGCAGCTCCACGCGCGCGGAGGCCGTGGTCGGACTTCCGGCCGGGGCGCGCCATGAGCTGCCGGCGCTGGCCTTCGCCACTGCGCTGCGTCGCGCCGGGGTGGAGACGACGTACCTGGGTTCCGACGTGCCGATCGAGTCCTGGCTCAATGCCATGACGGAATCCGGCGGGCGGGTCGCGGTGGTGGGCGTGCCGACCGCCGACGACCTGGCAACGGCACGCCTGACGATGGAGACGCTGCGCGCCGCGCAGCCCCGGCTGGTGGTGGCCGCCGGCGGCCGGCACGCACCGGACCTGCCGGACGGGCTTGCCGAGGTGCTGCCGGACGGGCTCGAAGACGCGGTGCAACGCATGCGCGCCCTTCTCGCCCGGGCCTAGCCGCGAGCCGTCAGCCGGTCGTGGCGGCCTCGGACAGTCGGCCGTCGTGGATCTCGACGACGCGGTCGGCCATATCGAGCAGCGCGGGGTCGTGGGTGGCCACGACGGCGGTCACCCCCTCCGTGCGGACGACCGTTCTCAGCAGCCCCATGATGGCCTGGCCGGTATGGGAGTCGAGCTGCCCGGTCGGCTCATCTGCCAGCAGGAGCTTCGGACGGTTGGCGAGTGCCCGGGCAATGGCGACGCGCTGCTGCTCCCCGCCCGACAGCTCGTGAGGCCGATGCCGTGCCCGCGGCCCGAGTCCCACCAGCTCGAGCAGCTCGGCGACGCGGGCGTCGCGTGCCCGTGGCTCGGTTCGCAGCAGGCGCAGGGGGACCTCGACGTTCTCGGCCGCAGACAGGATGGGAAGCAGCCCGAAGGCCTGAAAGATGAAGGCGACGTCCCGGCGGCGAAAGTCGACGAGCTGTGCCTCGCTCATCGAGCTCACCTCGAGCCCGTCGACCACGACCCGTCCGGCCGAGGGCCGATCGAGCCCGCCGAGCAGGTTGAGCAGTGTCGTTTTGCCCGACCCGGATCGGCCACGGACGGCGACGAGCTGTCTCGGAGCGATGCGAAGGTCGACGCCGCGCAGCGCGTGCACGACGTCGTCGCCGGATGGATAGTCGCGGACGAGACCATCCGCCACGAGCATCGGCTCGGCAGCGGCGGGAGCGAACGCCTGGCTCATCGGTCCGCCCGATCCGGATGGTCGTCCGGCCACACGCCGATGTGATCCGGCTCGAGGCGAAGGCGGACTCGTCGTTCGAGTTCGAGCGCCTCGACGTGCGAGCGAGGTAGTTGCAGCCGACCGGCCCGGTCCAGGACAGCGAACTCCTCGGCAATCACCTGGTGGTCGCCCTCCTCCGAGACGGAGGTGCGTCGCAGCGTCTCGGTGGAGGTGCGCCCGTCACGGATGGCCACGGTCCGTTGCACCTGCTCGCTGACCAGCGGGTCGTGCGTGACGATGACGACCGTCGTGCCCAGATCCCGATTGGCGCGCCGCATGAGCTCGAAGACCTCGCCACTCGTGTCGCTGTCGAGCTCGCCGGTCGGCTCATCGGCGAGGAGCACCTCCGGCTCGTTGGCTAGCGCGACCGCGATCGCGACGCGCTGCTGCTCGCCACCGCTCAGACGCTCCGGCCGATGGTCCGCCCGATCGTGGAGCCCGACCAGGTCGAGGAGCTGCGCCGAGCGCTCGCGACGGGCGCGAGCGTCACGACCATCGAGGATCATCGGCATCTCGACGTTCTCGGCAGCCGAGAGATACGGCAGCAGGTTGCGCGCGGTCTGCTGCCAGACGAATCCGATGACGCGTCGCCGATATCGGGTCCGCTCCCGCCGTCCTATGGCTCCCAGATCGTGCCCGCCAACCACGGCGCGCCCGGCCGACGGGACGTCGAGACCGCCGAGGATGCTGAGCAGGGTGGACTTTCCCGATCCGGAGGCTCCCACGATGGCGACCATCTCCCCGCGCTCGACGAGCAGGTCCAGGCCCTGGAGTGCAACGACCTCGAGGTCCGCGACCTTGTAGATCTTCACGAGGTTGTCGCACGCGATCTGCGCCCCGTGGCCATACCGGCGCCGCTCGCTTGCGGACGTGAAGGCCGGCCCGGCCGCGGCCGGAGCGCCGCCGGGCAGGTCGACGATCTCCGTGTCGTCGCGGGGGATCGGTCTGGTCACACCCTCATCCTTGCAGATTCACTCGATGCCCTGGCGCGCCGATCCGGCCAGGCTGGCACCCCGTCCGAGCCTCGATGAGACTGCCACCGCAACCACCATGACGGCCAGCAGGCTCGCCAGCAGCGCTCCGACGACGGGCCACTCCACGACCAGCGCCACCTTGACAGGCGAACCGATGAGCGCGGCCAGGCCGAGGCCGGGCGCGATGAACCAGGCGATGCCGATGCCGAGGGCCACGCCGAGCACGGTCGCCGCCACGATGGCCGGGCCGTGCTCCACCACCGACAGCGCGAGCACGTCCCTCGACGAGAGCCCCAGGGTACGCAGATGCGCCGTCTCGCTCATCCGGACCCTTGCTATGAGGACAAGCGCGGCCGTGGTGGCGAACATGGCGTACGCAAGGGCCACGACAACCGCGACCACGAAACCCGCGCCGACGGCCTGCGCCAGAGGACCGGCGCGCAGCCGGTCCAGCACATCGGCACGGCCGACGATCGACGTCGCCGGCAGGACCTCGTCCATCGCGCCCTGCAATGCCGCGGTTTCGATCCCGGGTGCCCGCAGCAGGTACGACGTCGCGGCGAGGTCGCGTCCGACGGCCGACTCGAGACGTCCGAGCGGTACGACCAGCCACGTCTCGCGCGGATCGATGCCCGGGAAGGAGCTGCGAATCTCGACGACACGGATGGGGACCAGGCGGGATGCGACGAGCAGCTCCACCTCGTCCCCTGCCCGGATGGCCCTCGGCCCTTCGGTCGCCGCCCCGCGCGACAGGATCGCCGGGATCGGCTCCTCCTCGGAGGGTTCGGTGAGCACGGCGCGTGGCAGTCGCGGGTCGGCGCCGGTGCCGGCCGTCACCTCCGAGTAGGCGGGCAGGTCGATGGCATGCAGGTCGACGCGCTGCCCTCCCCGGCCCCCCAGCGCGGCGGTCGCCGCGTGCGTCCCGGCGGCGAGCTCGACCCCGGGAAGCTCGGTCGCGTCGAAGGCAGAGGGGAACGGACGCGATCCCGGCAGGACGGCGACGTCGGCCCCGACCTGCTGCCAGGCCGCCGCCTCCTGGCCGCGGGCGATCGAGACCGAGATCGTGGAGCTGAATGACCCGATGGCGACGGTGATGAGCAGCACGAGGAGCGGCATGCTTCCGGCCTCGCCGGAGCGGGCCGCCCGACGCAGGCCAAGTGCCGGCACGCTTCCGCGCCACCCATCCGAGAGCCAGTCGGCCATTCGGAGCGGAACCGGGTACAGGCGTGCAGCCAGCAGGCCGGCCGCCATCCCGATGAGCGCCGGGACCGCCGCCAGCAGCGGGTCGGCGCCGGTCAGCTGCGCCTCGGATCCTCCTCCTGCCAGCCCGCGCTCCCGCAGGAGAAAGGCCCCGCCAACCGCGAGCCCGATGACGAACAGTTCGGCCACGATGCGTCGCGGGCCGGGACGCCGAAGCGGCCTCGAGACGCCGGTGTCCCCGGGACGGCGTCGCGCCTGGAGGCTCGCCACCGCGACCAGGATGACCATCGCGCCGACCGCAACCAGCGCGGGACCCATAACGTCCGCGGCCGTCGAACGCGCGTCGACGAACAGGCGGGCGAGGACGGCCGCCAGCGCGGCAGCGGGGACGGCCAGGATGGAGCCCTCGACGACATGCGAGCCGACCCACTGGACGGCGGAGGCCCCCCTACCTCGCGCCAGCGCGGCTGACCGGTCGCGACGTTGGACCATGATCAGCGACAGGAGGATGACCGCGGCGCCGGCCACGGCCGCGGGGCCGAGCGCGGCGGTCGTGAGCACCGCCTCGACCGTGCGACGCTCGCCGGCGAACCGCTCGAGCACGGTGAGCAGACCGGTGCGAAGGGTCGTGGTCTCCGCCTCGCGCAGCGTCGTGACGAAGGGCGGGAACTGGGTCAGCATCAGCTGGAGGTCCGAGGTGATCTCGGCCAGCACGCCGGCGTCCAGGCGCGCGGGGTCGATGTACTGGCGCCACGAGTAGCGGACCGGCAGGAACTTGGACATCAGCGCCTGATAGGCCGCTTCGTCGAGCAGCGCGGTGCCGTAGATGAGCTGGAGATCGGGCGAGATCACGATGACGGTCGGCTGCTCGAGGGCCGGATCGTTGAGCCAGAAGGGGTCCGCCGGATCAACGACTTCGTACACCCCGACCACGTCCGCGGCCGCGCGCACGGGACTGCTGAACTGTCCGACCAGGACGTCGTCCGTGTCGGGGATGAGCTCCATGCGGTCGCCGACACCCACACTGAGCTCTTCGGCGGTGGCGACCGGCAGCGAGACCTCGAACACGGTCGCGTCCTCCGGCTGCCCGGGGAGCGTGCCGAGCGCACCGGGAATGGTGGTCGTGGCGCCCGTCGGGGGCCGCCCCTCCACGTATGTGATGCGCTCGTCGATCCCGGACCCCAATCGGAAGCGAAGCCATCCGGGGAACAGCTCGCGGTCGCGCACCACGGACCAGTTGGCGCTCTCCACCTGGTAGGACCGGCTGGCGATGATGCGTTGAATCGAATCGGGCAACCCGGCGACGATGTCATCGCCCGCATCGATCACCGTCCCGGTGCCGGTCGAGCCGCCGATTTGGCCGATCTGGCCGAGCTGGAGGTTGCGCTCGACCGACCGCGCCCCGGCCACGGCCGTCCGCAGACCGTCGTCGGCGACGCGACTCAGCGCGCGGGGCGCCACCCCGGCCAGGAGCGCGGTGATCCCGACCACGAGAGCGAACAGCAGCATCGCGCCGCGCTCGGCGCGGTACCGGCTGAGGAGGAAGAGGATGGAGCGCATCGGCGTCAGTCCTCGCCCGCCCGAAGGACGCCGATCACCGGAGCTCGCCGGATCACTCGCGTGGTGACCATCACCGCCCCGACCAGGGCGGCCGCCGCGACGGCGTGAATGCCGATGATCGCCACCCACGGCACCACGATGACGATCGGCGGGAATGCGGCCTGCGCATCGGCGGTGAGGGTCACGAACGGAAGGACGAGCCAGGAGAGCAGCAGCCCGAGCGCCGATCCCGCCCCGGCCCCGATCGCCAGCAGGAACGCGAACTCGAAGGTGAGCCATGCCGAGAGCTGACGCGAGGACAGCCCGACAGCGCGCAGCAGGGCGAATTCGCCGAGCCGCTCACGCGTGCTGACCACGGCGCTGACCGCGAACCCGATGATCGCCACGATCAGTGCCGAGACCGAGCCGATGGCAAGCGCCCCAACGATCCCGAGCGCCACGGGATCGTCTCCGAGCGACCGTACCAACCCGTCGCGTGACGTGAGGCGCTCCACCGAGAACGGATCGCCGGACAGGGCCGCGGAGGCCGCGCCCTGATCATCGACGCGGAGCCACCACTCGTCGATGAAGAGCTCCTGTCCCGACCGCGCGTACGAAGCCAGGGCCAGCGTCCCGACGTCGCCGATGGCGAATGGCCGCGAGGGGTCGAGGGTTGGGAACCCGTCGACGATCCCGACGACCTCGACCTCGTACCGACGGGTGAGCGACCCCAGGGACAGGGTGGTCCCCATCTCGACATGGGTGGCGTCGGCGAAGGTCCGGCTCACGATCACCGGAACCGTCGTGCTCGCCAGCCGCGTGAAGTCCGGCGGTGTGAATCGCAGGCGCGCCGGCCCCTGGTCACCGTAGATCGCCTCCCGGAGCGACACCCGCAGTGTGGCCGGGTCTTCGCTCTCGGTCGCCGGCGCCGTCGCCGAGTCACCACTTCGCTGGACGAGCCACGACCACCCTTGACCGGTGCCCTCATCCAGCAGCCCGGGGCCGGCGGTTGCCTCGCCGGATGGATTGACGGCGACGAGTGTGACCTCCCCCGCAATGCGCGTATCGGCCGGAGGCTGGAGCGACACGTCCACCCCGATGAGCTGCACCGGACCGGGCATGCGCAGCGTCCTGCCATCGGACCCCGGTTCCACCAGGGGAACGTCGACGACCTGGCCACCTGCCGCCGCCCGTAGCCGGTTGCCGGCGTTGACGACACGCACCGCGCCCGTGGCGTCGCGGACGGCAACGCTGACCTGCCCGATCGGGAAGTCGGCGCGAAGCTCCCCGGTGAACGCCAGGCCGCCGGGGTCATCGCCGGACGGACCGGGATGGCTCTCGAGGGAGGTCGTGAACTCGAGAACCAGGCCCGTCACCGATTCGGGAAGCGGGATCCCGCCGATGTCGTCGGTTGTCGGGACGAGGCGTCCGGCAGCCTCGTCCAGCGCCAGGCCGCCCAGCAGATCGGACCGCACGTCGACCGTCCCGACCAGGCGCTCCGCACCGACGCCCAGGAGCTGGCCACCTGACACGCGGCCGGCGACGTCGAACGTGTCGGTCAGCACGGGCATCGCGGACCGAACGCCATCGACGCCCTCGTAGGCGGGTCCGAGTGCCCAGGCAGGCAGGTCGGGGAAGCCGGAGACCTCGAGCCGCAGGTCACCTCCCGTTCGGTAGGCGGCCTGGTCGGCCTGCGAGCGCTGCCAGGAGCCGATGTAGGCCGCGGCGAACGTGCCCATGGCCGAGGCCAGGATGAGCAGCAATGCCGAACGGGTGTAGCGCAGCGGCCGGCGCGCCAGCTGCCGCGCGCCCAGGGGAGCCACCAGGCCGGCGCGAGGGCCGAATGCTCGCTCCGCCAGCTCGGCCAGGAGTGGGACGATGCGCAGGGCCAGGATCGCGCCGGCCACCAGTGCCATGGCCGGTGCGGCGACCAACAGCGGGTCCAGGCCTAAATCACCACGGACAGTGGCAGTCAGTGGCGCCCCGTACTGGCGAAGCTGCCATATGCCGATCGCCGCCAGCGCCAGCAGGGCGACATCGATGCCCATGCGCTGCGCGAGCGAGCTGCCCGACTGGCGCGCCATCGATTGCCGGACAGCTGGCCAGCCCGCCACCGCCGGCCACCGCGGGCAGCACGACGCCGATGAGCGACGCGACTCCCGCCACGGCCGCGACCGCCAGGGTGGCACCGTCGATCCGTGGCTGGATGCTGACGCCGGCGGCGGCCAGCGGACCGACGACATCGAACAACTGGAGCGCAGCCAGCGCGACCCACGGGGCAACCAGCACCGCCGGGACGACCAGCAGGACCGCCTCAAGCGCCGCCAGGAGCGCGATGTGCATCATCCCCGCACCGCGTGAGCGCAACAGCGATGTCTCGATCCGCCGATGCTCGGCCAACAGTCCCGCCACCAGGATCAGGGCATACCCGGCCAGCACCACGAACTGGATCGTGAGCACCAGGACGCCGGAGCGGCTGACGAGCAGTGATCGATCCGCCTCACGCAGGACCCGGGGGAGGTCGGTGCCGACGGCGAAGAACGACCCCGAGCCGAGCTCGGCACGGATGCGTCCCTCCAGCGCCGCGGCGTCACTCCGCATCCACCGGACGTTCTGAAGGGCAAGGCGGTCGAAGTCCGGCAGGGCACGCCATGTGACGTCGAGCTTGCCCGCGGTGAGGCTGCCGATGAGGTCCTCGGTCGTGACCATCAACGGGCCATGCAGGGTGAAGGATGCCCCCTCCTCGATGCCGGTCAGCTCCAGCGATCCGGCCTCCCAGTACCGATCCGCCGGGTCCGTCGGCTGCCAGATCCCGGAGACCAGCACATCGATCTCGGATCTCGACCCGGACCGACTCCGGACGGAGACGACGTCGCCTACCCGAAGTCCGAGCCGCTCCGCCGCAGCCACGGATACCGTCGCCTCGAGCGGCTGGCGCTCCGGGTTGGGCCATGCGCCGCTCACGAGCGTGGCGTGATCCTCGAGCCGGTCCAGTGCGGCGGCGACACCCAGGTCGGTGTCCGACAACCCACCGACGCCACTCACCAGGTCGAGTGATCCGGATCGGATGCCGCGGACCAGCTGGCCCTCGGCCCACGCCAGGATGCGTCGGGCCTGGGAGTCAACGACGTCATCGACCACGTCGAGCTCCGCCGGATCCACCCGCATGCCGACCTCGACCGTGGTCGCGGCCTGGGGCTCATCGGCCAGCCGCTGGCGGAGTCCGCTGAGTGCCACGGCGTCGCCGTACAGGACGCCAACGGCAAGCAGCGTGGTGGCGCTGAGGATCACGACCCACGTCGCGGCGACCAGCAGCCAGTCCGCAAGGCTTCGCTGCAGCACGACGCGCAGCGGGGCCACCAGGCCCTCGAGCATTCGATCCTCCCTGAAGGGGTTGGGGTCGGTGACCCAACCCGCCGACGATACTAGGGGACCGATGCGGAACCGTTCTGACTCGGCGCCAGCCGCCGATATTTCGGCTCGATGACGACCCAGGCCCACCCTGGGCGCCCTCCCGACCGATATTTCACGCTCCATCCGAGCGTGAGCGGCGCCCCGACGCGGCCCCCAGGCCATCCGCTCAGCCGATATTATCGGCGGCCAGGCGCGCCCGGCGGGGCGCACAGCAGCGACAATCAACGCGTGTTCGTTGTCGTCGCGATCGTTCTGGCCGTCTTCCTCCTTCCACCGCCGTGGGGCTGGGTCGCCATCGCCGTCGGCCTGGTGGCGGAGATCGCCGAGACGGTCGTGTGGATGCGCCTGCTGCGAAGGCACCCACCGTCCGCCGGTGCCGATGCGCTGATCGGGGCCATGGCACGAACCACGACCGCCTGCCGCCCGATCGGAGCCGTCAACGTCCGCGGAGAGGCCTGGCGTGCCCGGTGCGACGCCGGGGCCGATGCCGGCGAGCGGGTCCACGTCCTGTCACGCGATGGCATCACCCTCGTGGTCGAGCCGGAAGCCTCCAAAGAAGGGACGGCCCGTGACTAGCCGGCAGGCGGTACGAGTCCTGCTCCTGGACGACGCCGATCGGCTGCTGCTCGTACGGTTCTGGGACGGCGATCGTTCATGGTGGTGCACGCCGGGTGGCGGGATCGAGCCTGGGGAGACGGATGAGGCGGCTGCCCTGCGCGAGATCCACGAGGAGCTCGGAACCGAGGCCGTGGACCTTGGCCCGCACATCTGGACGCGTCGACATATCGGCGTCATTCATGGGCGGACCTTCGACCAGAGCGAGCGGATCTATCTCGGCAGGGTGGCGTCGTTCGAGCCTCGCCCATCCCCGGAGGCGCTCCGCGAACATGGCACCGATGACATCCGGTGGTGGACTGCTCGCCGAGTTGGCGGAGGCAACGACCGAGTTCGCGCCGCGACGTCTGCCCGCATTGGCCCTCGAGGTCATTCAATCCGGTCCGCCTGCCGCACCGATCGATGTCGGCGTCTGAACCATCGGAGCGAGCAATCCGATCACGACCGGCAGGATGCGGCCACCGGCATACTGTGCGCGGCGAATGGGCCGTTAGCTCAGCGGTTAGAGCAGGGGACTTTTAATCCTCGTGTCGTGGGTTCGAATCCCACACGGCCCTCCACCATGAACCTCCAAGCACCGCCGGACATGAGAAGAGCCGCCCGGCGGACCGGGCGGCTCTGTCAGACGCGGAACGCGAAGCGCGTCAGCTGCCGGGGATCTGCATCAGCAGCAGCTGGCCGTCCTCGCGGCGCTCTCGGTACGTCAGCGTGTCACCGCCCAGCGGCGGCGTGTACGTCAGATCGACGGTGCCGACGGACTGGTTGACATGGGACTGGACATCGAGAGCCCACCAGCCCGCTCCGAAGATGTCGGAGACATCCAGGATGCCGCTGGTCTCGGCGCTCGGCTGAGTCGCCGACGCAACGTGCGACCAGGCGCCGGTCGACATGTTGTAACGCCAGACCTTGGCGTTGCTCGCGTCCTCCTGGACCATGATGCTGTTGTGTCCGACATCGAGGTTGTCGGGGTTGCGCATCGGTCCACCCTGCGCGGCCGGGATGTCGTTGCCATCCACCAGGATCGTCAGCGAGTCGACGATGCGGGGATCCTTCTTGTTCAGGACCATCTTGAAGATGCGGCCGTTCGAGTTGGTGCCGCCCGTTGCGAGCCGCTCGAGCCGCCCCGTGTCGGGATTCTCGGAGAGGCGCGTGGTGCCGGTGTCGGCGAAGTAGACGGTTCGCGGATCGTCGGGGTCGTAGTCGATGTCCTCGACCCGGACGAACTGGAACACGTTGTTCTCATTCGACCAGTTCTCGAGGGCATCCTGCGGCGCCTCGTTGGTCAGCCCGCGCGCGATGGCGGTCGGGACATGGATGAACTGGCCGCTGAACGAGTCTCCCGGATTGATCTCGAGGTAGTCGTTCGCGTTGTTGAACGGATCGTTGGGCTTGACCTTGCGGCCATTGGCGGCCGTGACCTGGAAGGCCCAGAGCTGTCCCTTGTCGGACAGGACCTGGTCCGGATCATTGGCGGTGTGCAGGTAGAGCTGCGACGACGGCGCCGTGAAGGTGTCGTCGCCCGAGAGCGCCGCGGTCTTGTTCCAGCCACCAGGCACGAACACGGTGTTCTCGTGGTTGTGTCGGCCCATGCGGCTCAGCGCGGTGACCTCGCCGGTGGTCGTGCTCAGCGCGGCCGCGTAGCCACCCTGGCGGTACGGCGCAACGGCCGGATCCGATCCATACGGGGCGCCTGCCGGGACCGGGACGATGTCAGTGGTCTCCTCGTTCACGAAGAACGTGTAGTCCGAGAAGCCCTCCGCGGGTCCTGCCATGAAGGCCGAGCAGAATCGGAGGAACCCGAGGTCGGGCGAGAGTGCCACGTCCAGGCCGACGACCTGCTTATGCGCAAGGTCGACGGTGACCTTTGACACCGACGAGTCCTGGAAGTCGGCGAACCCGCTGAAGGGCACGTGCGACTGCTCGTGGGCAACGTAGAGGTCGACGGTCCCGGTGCCGGGCACGGCGCCGATGCCATCGGGGATCCCTTCGAACGTGACGCCACCGTAGACGTCGCCGCTGTTGATCAGCGGCACGATCTGACCTGCGCCCGCGGCGGCCGTGAGGGCCACGTATGGCGCCGGGTTGGGGTGGCCGTGGTCACCGAGTGCCGATGCGGGCATCGCGACGGCGAGCGCCATGGCAAGCGCGACGGCCGTCCTTCGGCTGCCGCCTCGGCGATTCAATGGGCGAACATCCATCCGAGCATTCCTCCTGGGTCGCGAGGGGTCCGCAGCCACGGCCGCGGGCAGTGCGGTCCGGTGCGGAAGTTGTGAGAGGCATCCAGTCTGCACCCGTTGGCGGGGACGTGCCACCCGACCGCGGCCTCCGCGGTGCCAGCAGGCACCGGCCGGCTACCGATCAGACCGCAGCCGGATACTTCATCCCGGTGCCGGTGTTGAACAGGACGACGCGCTCCGTGCCGCCCAGAAAGCCCGATGCGCGAAGGCCGGCCAGAGCGGCAAAGGTCGCCGCGCCCTCGGGTGCCGCATTGATGCCCGTCAGCCGGCCGATGACCCGCTGCGCATCCGCGATCTGGTCGTCCGTCACCGTGACCGCCGTCCCGCCGCCGTCCCGAACTGCCCGCAGAATCAGGTAGTCGCCGATGGCCGCCGGAACGCGAATGCCCGAGGCGAACGTCCTCGCATCCGTCCAGGGCTCCGCGTGGTCGGCTCCGGTCTCGAATGCGCGAACGATCGGTGCGCAGCCCGTCGACTGCACGACCACCATCCGCGGCCGGCCCGACCCGATCCACCCGAGCCGCTGCAGCTCATCGAATGCCTTCCACATGCCGACGATGCCGGTCCCGCCACCGGTCGGATAGACGACCACGTCCGGGCACCAGGCGTCTCCCCAGCCACCCGCTTCGGCCAGCTCGATCCCCATCGTCTTCTTGCCCTCCGCCCGGTAGGGCTCCTTCAGCGTCGAAAGGTCGAACCAGCCCTCGCTGGCGGCACGCTCGCGGATCAGGCGCCCGGCTGCGTCGATCAGGCCGTCGACCAGGATGAGCTCGCCGCCGTACAGCTCCACCTCCTGCTGGTTGATGATCGGTGCGTCGGCGGGCATTGCGACGTGGCAGCCGATGCCATGCGCCGCCGCGTACGCAGCCGCGGCTCCACCGGCATTCCCGGCTGACGGAAGCGCGACGTGCCGGATGCCCAGCTCCGCCGCTCGAGCCACCGCGACCGCCAGGCCGCGAGCCTTGAACGAGCCCGTCGGGTTGACGCCCTCGTCCTTCACGAGCAGCTCGCCACGCTCCATGCCGGCCGCGGCACGAGCGGCCTCGCCCAGGGAGAGGAGTGGCGTGCCGCCCTCGCCCAGCGTCCGTGCGAACGCCTCGTCTTGGACCGGCAACAGCTCACGGTAGCGCCACAGCGTCCGGTCGCGGCCACCGAAGTCCGGGCTCGGCATGTCCGCGCGCAGAGCCTCGAGGTCGTAGCGGGCGAACATGACCTTGCCGCAGGACGCGCACAGGCCCGCGACCTCGTCCGCCGACGCGCCGACACCACAGGCAGAGCACTCGAGACCGGCCAGGTACGAATGTGGGGTCACGCGTGGTGCCACTCGGCCGCGTCTCCATCCTCGGGCGAGAGGCCCAGGACATCGCCATCGGTGGTGACGCCAAGCCCCTGGACCGTGCGGTTGGCATAGGCGAAGTAGGCGGTGACCTGGTTGACCTCCAGGATCTGGCCGTCGTCGATGCCGGCAGCGCGCAGCCGATCGAGATCAGCGGAGGTGACCTCGGACGGATCCAGGGTCAGCCGCCGGGCGTACGCCAGCATCGCGAACTGGCGTGGGTCGAAGGCATCGGGCGCATCGGCCTCGAGCGAGGCGCGAATGGCCGATGCACGGTCGTCATCGGCCAGCAGGCGTCGCAGGCCGGCGAAGTGATGATCGACGCAGTAGTCGCAGCGATTGAGCAGGCTGACGTAGACGCCGATGACCTCGAGCCACCAGGTGGGCAGCGTGTTGCCGGTGTGGTGGAGGACGTTCTTGTAGAGGGCCATGTGCCCTTCGAGAGTGTGCGGACGCAGACTGTGGACGGTCAGGATGTTGTCGAGCTCCCCGCGCGGCCCCTTGATGCGGTCGTAGATCGCGCGCAGCCGCCCCGTGGCGGCGTCGTACCCGATGCGTTCGATCCAGCTCACGCGACCGATGCTAGCCCACCCGCCCCGGGGCCGACCGATGCCTGACCCGGGGCCGCTTCGTCGGTCACCGCCTGCCGGCTCCATGGCCAATGGCCGCTGAGCTCAACCTCGCGCTGGCCGGTCGGCGCGTAGCGTACGCTCGAAGCATGAGGACGAGGACCGGATGACGAGCAGCACGAGCCGTGGGGAACTTCGTCGCGGGGCCGTCACGGCGGTTCCGCTGGCCGTGGCGGTGGCGCTGTTCGGCGTCTCCTTCGGCGTGCTGTCGGCAGCAAGCGGAGGGCTGGGAGCGCTGCCCGCGGTGGTCATGAGCATGACCACCTTTGCCGGCTCCGCCCAGTTCGCGGCTGCGGCGATCCTTGGCGCCGGAGGGCAGCCGATCGCGGCGATCGCGGCCGCGCTCCTGCTCAACGCGCGCTACCTCCCGATCGGGATCAGCGTGGCGCGCTTCCTCCACGGCGGACGGCTGGCGCGCTTTGCCCAGGGCCAGCTGGTCGTGGACGAATCGTGGGCGATAGCTGCACGCGGCGGCGGTGAATTCGACGGGGATCGGCTCATCGGCGCCGGCACGGTTCTGTGGCTGGCCTGGGTGGGCGGCACGGTCGTGGGGGTGATCGGCGGCGAGGCACTGGGCGACCCGGCTGCGTTGGGTCTCGACGCAGCATTTCCGGCGCTCTTCCTCGCGCTCCTGGTACCGCAGCTGACCCGGCGAACCTCGGTGGTCGCCGCACTGGCCGGGGCGGTCATCGCCCTCTCGCTGGTCCCCTTCACACCGCCCGGCGTGCCGATCATCGCTGCGGCCGCCGGCGCGCTCGTCGGGCTCCGACGCCGATGAGCGCATCGTGGATGGTCGTGCTGCTCGTCGGACTCGGCACGGTCGTGATCAAGTCCGCGGGACCGGTCCTGCTCGGCGGACGCGCACTTCCGGCCCGCGTCCAGGGCGTCGTTGCGCTGCTCGCGCCCGCCCTGCTGGCCGCCCTCGTCGCGACAGCGGCAATCGGACAGGGGCAGGAGCTGGTGCTCGACGCACGGATCATCGGGGTCGGGGCTGCGGCGCTCGCCATCGCGCTCCGCGCTCCCATCCTGCTGGTCGTGGTGGTGGCCGCGGCGTCCGCAGCCATCGCGCGGCTGCTCGGGGTGGCCTAACCGGTCGTCTGCTCGACGAGTGGTTGGCCTCGTGGTGGCTCGTTGCGGGGCACCAGGGTGGCGGCGGCGATCGCCGAGGCCGTCGCACCGCCGATGCCGAGCACCAGGATCGCGAGCTCGATCGAGGTTTCGGCCAGGAGCCCGGCGACGGCGGCGCCGATCGGCACACCCAGGTAGTTGAACGCCATCGACACGGAGAAGGCGCGGCCCATCCACTCGCGATCCGTTCGCCGCTGGCGCACCGTGAAGAGGGCGATGTCCATGGGCCCGATGAGCAGTCCCACGAGGAGCATCTCGGCCACGACCAGTCCCAGGCCGACCGGCAGCGGAGGCTGCCCGGCCGCGATGAGCAGCAGCGCCACGGTCGGCACGAGCGCCACCATCGGCCACACGAGCATCGACCATTCCCGTCCGCGAGTGTCCATCCGGCCGAACAGGAAGGCTGAGACCACGCCCGATATTCCCGATACGGCGAAGACCAGCCCGACGACCGTCTCACCCATCCCGAATCGCTGAAGAACGATCAACGGCAGCACGATCGCCGTCATGCCGTGGGCGAGATTGCCGAAGGTGACGGCGAAGCCCAGGCCGCGCAACGTCCGGTTGCGCCACGTGTATTGGATGCCGCCCCACGCGTCGGCCAGGATGCGCCCCGTCGTGGCCACCGGCGAGGCGGGATCGGGGACACCGAGCAGCGCCGCGGCGGCGATGCCGAACGCCAGGCCGATGAAGAGCAGCGCGGTCGGGCCGCCGAGCAGCGCGACCATGGCCGCCGCCAGCGGCGGCCCCACGATGGTCGCCACCACGTAACCGTTGGAGTCGACGGCATTGACTCGCTCCCAGAGCGGCTCGGGGACCAGGATCGGAAAGAGCGACCGGAGGCCGACATGGCTGAGGATGGACGTCAGCGACGAGACGACCGCGATGAGGACGAGCACGGGGCCGGGCAGCGCATCGGCGAGCGCGAGGGCGGCGATGAGCCCCATGGCCATCAGCGCCACCACGTAGTCCAGGATCACCAGGCGAATGCGACCGTGGCGGTCGAGCAGCGCGCCGGCGATGGGGCTCACCAGCAGGCCGGGCAGGATGCTCGCGAGCGTCACCAGCCCGGCGAACGCGGGCGATCCGTATCGGCCCAGGGTGAAGAGGACAATGGCCACGCCGACCATCGACTGGGCGATGCGGGCGATCTGCATCGAGACCAGCACGCGCGCCAGGGTGGGGACGCGCAGCAGGGCGAGGTAGGAGGGTCGCTCGGAGTCGGTCACGGGCCGCCGATTGTAGGAGACAACCGGAGGTTCAGCAGCAACCGCCCGATGCGCTTCCGCAGCCACAGCCATCGACGGCCAGCGGAAGCTCGGACAGGGCCGGCGCATCTGCCGCGGATTGCATCGGCTTCGTGGCTCGGGCGATGACACTGTGCATGCCGTCGGCGACCTGGTGGGTCGTCGTCAGGGAGATGTCGATCAGCCCGGCCTGGCGCAGGCCCGTTTCGAACTCGGCGTACGAAAGCGCGCCCGCGATGCACCCGACGTAGGAGCCGCGTTCCGCTCGCTGCTCGGGGCTCAGCGTGTCCTCGGCCACGATGTCGGTGATGCCGATGCGGCCCCCGGGGCGCAGGACACGGGCGATCTCACTGAACACGGCGCCCTTGTCGGCGGCCAGGTTCACGACGCAGTTGCTGATGACCACGTCGATCGACGCGGCCGGGAGCGGAATCGCCTCGATCTGGCCCTTGAGGAACTCGACGTTCGTGGCTCCGCTGGCCGCGGCGTTGCGCTGTGCGAGGGCGAGCATCTCGTCGGTCATGTCGAGGCCGAACGCACGGCCCGCTGCCCCAACCCGTTTCGCCGACAGCAGGACATCGATTCCGCCGCCCGACCCGAGGTCGAGCACCCGCTCCCCCGGACGCAGGTCCGCCACCGCGGTCGGATTGCCACATCCCAGCGAAGCCAGCACCGCCGCCTCGGGCAGCTCGTCGCGTTCGAGCGCGCTGTACAGGCCGGCGCCGATGCCCTCCTCGGGCCCACAGCACGCTCCGGAGCCGCTGGCCGCCTGGTTCGCGGCCAGGGCATAACGCTCCCGCACAAGCTCGTGGATCGGCTCGGTCATCGGTTCTCCCTCATGTTTCACGCCAGCTGGACCAGACCGGCCAGGCTCGCCCCCATGTCGCTCCAGCGTCGGCCGAAGTCGGGCGACAGCGAATAGACGATGTTCGTGCCCCGCCGCTCGCTCGTCACCACGCCGGCGTCGCGCAGCACCTTGAGGTGGTGGCTGATCGTCGGCTGGCTGACCGAGCAGCACTCGCTGAAGTCGCAGGCGCACACGCCGTCCCCGGCGGCAAGCTGGCGGACGAACGAGAGGCGCACGGGGTCCGCCAGGGCGGACAGGAACGTGATATCGGGATCGGAGCGGCTCATGTCAGTTGCGAGTATATCGATATCGGTCCATATTGACAACCATCTATATGCTCCATGGATTGCACACCCGAGAAGGGAGGTGATGAAGATGCGACGCAACGACGACTGCTGCGGTGATGGCTGCTGTGACGCTGGATCCTGCGGCTGCTGAACCACTGAAGGGCCGGCCGGCCGATCAGGGCCGGCCGGCCCCGCACCGCGTTGGCTCACGGAGGGCCACGAGCATGTACGCTGCCGCTGTGCTCAAGGGCGGCGACGCGACCGCCGCCGACAGCGCCCGGCTGGAGAGTCCATCGCTCATGCGACTACCGTTCATTCCTCGCGAAGAGAAGTTCTTCGAGCTCTTCGTCGACGACGGCCAGAACGTCCTGGTCGCGGCACGGTTGCTCGAGGAGTTCTTCCGAAATTACGACCAGCGGGAGCGGATCGCCATCCAGCTCCGTGAGCTCGAGCGCAAGGGCGACGGGCTCAGCCACGACATCGGCCACAAGCTCGAGAACACGTTCGTCACGCCGTTCGACCGCGAGGACATCCACCAGCTGATCAGCCGGCTGGACGACGTCCTCGACTTCATCGAGGAAGTTGCGGACACCTGCATCCTCTACAAGATCGAGGCGCCGACGCAGACGGCGCACGACCAAGCCGAGATCATCGTGAAACAGGTCGAGGAGATCGTCCGCGCCCTGCAGAAGCTCAAGGGCTTCAAGAATGTCGGGCCGCATTGGATCGAGATCCATCGGCTCGAGAACGACGGCGACCGCCTCGTCCGGCAGGCCATCGCCGACCTCTTCACGAACGGCAACGAGACGCTCGAGATCATCAAGTGGAAGGATCTCTACGCGCTGCTCGAGGACACCATCGACTCGTGCGAGGACGTGGCCAACGTGATCGAGCGTATCGTCGTCAAGCATGCCTGACGGCTTTACGCTGACGCTCCTGGTCGTCCTGGGGCTCGCGATCGCGTTCGACTACATCAACGGCTTCCACGACACGGCGAACGCCATCGCCACCAGCGTCAGCACCCGAGCGTTGAAGCCGGGGTGGGCGATCGCCATGAGCGCCGTCGCCAACTTCGCGGGAGCGCTCACCGGAACCGCGGTGGCCAAGACCGTTGGCTCGGGACTCATCGACACGAACGTGGAGTCTCAGACGGTCATCGCTGCCGCGCTCATCGGTGCCATCGTGTGGAATCTCATCACCTGGCGACTGGGCATCCCCTCGTCATCCAGCCACGCGCTGATCGGCGGGCTGTTGGGAGCGGCGTTCATCTCGGCCGGCTTCGGCGCCTGGCAGATCGACGGTGTCGTCAACAAGGTGCTCCTCCCGCTCGTCGGCTCGCCGATCATCGGCTTCGTCATCGGCCTGCTGCTGATGGGCCTCCTCTTCAACGTGTTCCGACGAGCCCATCCCGGGCGCCTCAACGGTGCGTTTCGCCGCCTCCAGGTGCTGTCCGCGGCCTGGATGGCGTTCAGCCATGGCAGCAACGATGCCCAGAAGACGATGGGCATCATGACCCTGGCGCTCGTCACGGCCGGGGTCATCCCCGAGTTCAAGGTTCCGCTGTGGGTGATCCTCACCGCGGCCACCGCGCTCAGCCTGGGAACCGCCGCCGGAGGCTGGCGGATCATCAAGACCATGGGCACCAAGGTGGTCAAGCTCGACCCGGTCCACGGGTTCGCGGCCGAGACCACGGCAGCCAGCGTGATCTTCGCCGCCTCCCACTTCGGCATGCCGGTCAGCACCACCCACGTCATCAGCTCGGCGATCATGGGCGTCGGCTCGTCGGACCGGCTGAAGACCGTGCGCTGGGGCGTGGCCCGCAGCATCGTGACCGCGTGGATCCTCACGATTCCGGCCTCCGGAGCCACCGCGGCGGTCGCCTACCTGATCCTGACACCGATCCTGGGCTGACGCCTGGCACGAACTCGGAGGCGCCTCGACCATTCGCTGCTCGTTGACGTTTCGTTGACACGTGCATGAGGGTGCATTGAGGCGCCTGGCGCATGCTCGACAACGTCAACTGGTGTCCGTTGGAGTTGCACGGGCACTCACGAGTACGGAAGGAGCATCGTTGAACATCTCGCGACAGCTGCCGCGGCGAATCCTCCCGCTGGCACTGGTCGGAACCATGGCGCTTGCCGGATGTGTCACCACGCCTCGCGCGTCGAATGACGCCGTTGAGGGCGGTGCGGTGATCGTTTCCGGCTCATCGACTGTCGAGCCGATCACCTCGCTGGTGGCCGAGGACTTCGCGGCAACCACCGACGGCTTTGACTACCAGGTGGACGGTCCCGGCACCGGCGACGGCTTCGCTCTGTTCTGCGACGGCGCGACCGACATCAGCAACGCCTCGCGACCTATCAAGGACGAGGAGGCCGCGGCGTGCTCGGAGAACGGGATCGAATATGTCGAGCTGAAGGTCGCCGTTGATGGCATCAGCGTCATCACCGCGACCGCGAACGACGCGGTGACCTGTCTCTCGTTCCTCGACCTTTACGCGCTGCTCGGCCCCGAGTCCCAGCGCATGGACAACTGGAGCGATGCAAACGACCTGGCCACTGAGCTTGCCGCCGATGTCGGCGACGAGTTCGGACCGGCCCACGCACCCTACCCGGACGTGTCCCTCGAGGTCACGGCACCGGGCGAAGAGTCCGGCACGTACGACAGCTTCATTGAGCTCGTCTTCGACGGCATCGCCGAGGCTCGGAGCACCGATCCCGTGGCGCGCGCCGACTACACGGCGTCTGCGGACGACAACGTGATCGTCGAGGGCATCAGCGGAAGTGAGACGTCGCTCGGCTGGGTGGGTTTCGCATTCTTCGAGGAGAACGCCGACGTGGTCAAGGCCCTCGAGGTGGACGGTGGGGATGGCTGCGTCTCGCCGACGACCGAGACGATCGCCAGCAACGAGTACCCGATCAGCCGTGACCTGTTCATCTACGTCAACACCAAACGGGCCTCCGAGGTCCAGGCCGTGGCCGACTTCGTCGACTACTACCTGTCAGACGAGGGCATTGGCGTCGTCGCCGAGGCGGGCTACGTCTCGCTGACGCCCGAGCTGCTGGAGGAGACGCGATCAGCCTGGAACGATCGCTGATCTCCCGGCCACGTACCATGAGCGACCGATGACGGCATCCACCGCCTCACGTCCAGATCCCCTGACGCCCTCCGACCTCCAGATCGGCGCCGGCCGCAGGCGCCGGGAGCGCGCGATCGGCGCCCTGTTCCTGGCCGCCGCAGCCTCGTCGATCGTCATCAGCGCGGCGATCATCATCACGCTGGCCGGCAACGCCCTGAACTTCGTCGTGCAGGTCGACCCGGGGCAGCTGGTGACCGACGGGTGGTTCCCGCGTCGAGGGCTCTACGACCTCGCCACGCCGATCGTCGGCACGCTGGTGATCTCCGGGATCGCGATGGCGGTCGCGACCCCGCTCGGTATCGGCGCCGGGATCTACCTGTCCGAGTACGCGGGCCGGCGCTCACGAAAGATCCTGAAGCCGATGATCGAGCTCCTGGCGTCGATCCCGTCGGTCGTGCTTGGCTTCTTCGCCCTGGCCTGGATCAGCCCGAACATCGTCCAGGCGATCTTCGATGCACCCCTGTTCAACATGCTGGCCGCCGGGATCGCCGTCGGGATCCTCATCACACCGCTCGTCGCGTCCGTGGCCGAAGACGCCATGCATGCCGTCCCGGAGTACCTGCGCGAGGCGAGCTACGGCCTGGGTGCGCGACGTCGCACCACGAGCATCCAGGTCGTGGTGCCGGCGGCTGTCTCGGGCATCGTTGCCGCGCTCATCCTCGGAGTGTCGCGCGCCATCGGCGAGACGATGATCGTCTCGATGGTGGCCGGTGCCACGGGCGGATCGCTGTTCAACCTCAACCCGCTGGACCAGGGACAGACGATGACGGCGGCCATGACCGCGCTGGCCATCGGGTCGGACCAGGTTCGCGGCGCCGCACTCACGTTCGAGAGCCTCTACTTCCTGGGCTTCCTCCTCTTCCTGATGACGTTCGGACTCAACCTCATCTCGGACGCATTCGTGCGTCGGGTGCGGAGGAAGTACTGATGGGGGCCCGAACCGAGGCGCTCGGCGCCCGGGACCTCGTGGCCCGTCGCCTTCAGGGTGCTGGCGGCAGCGATTGGCGCAGCTGGGTCCTGGAGGGCGCGCTCCTCCTCTCCCTGCTCGTGGCGATCGGGATCCTGTTCGTGCTTATCGGTGATGTGCTGATGAAAGCGTTCCCGGTCCTTGCCGACCGTCCCATCGACTTCATCACGTCGACCGTGTCGGCGCGGGCGGAGCGAGCCGGGATCATCCAGGCCATCATCGGCTCGGTGACGATCACGCTCATCGTCGCTGCGCTCGCGATCCCGATCGGTGTCGGCGCTGCCATCTACCTGGAGGAGTACGCGAGGGACTCGCGCCTCAGTCGGTTCATCCGCACCAACATCCGCAACCTGGCCGGGGTCCCGGCCATCGTCTATGGCCTGCTGGGGCTCGCCGTCTTCAGCACCGCGCTCGGGCTCGGCAGCGTCCTCCTGGCCGGTGGTCTGACGCTCGCGGTGCTCGTACTTCCGATCGTGGTCATCACGACGTCCGAGGCGCTGACCGCGGTCCCGACCTCGATTCGCGAGGCCGCCTTCGGGGTCGGCGCCACGCGATGGGAGACGATCCGCAGCCACGTCCTTCCCTATGCGGCGCCCGGCATCTTCACCGGCACGATCCTGTCGCTGGGCCGGGCCTTCGGCGAGACCGCACCGCTGCTCATGGTCGGGGCGATCGCCGGGACGTTCAGCTTCGTCGGCGCCCCGTGGGAGCAGCTCGGCGAGGGCTACACCACCCTCCCGACCCTCGTCTACCACTGGGCGGGCTATCCGCAGGCCGAGTTCCGGGCCCTCGGGGCTGCCGCCATCGTCGTCCTTCTCGGCGTGATCCTCCTCGTCAACGCCACCGCCATCGTCCTCCGAAACCGATATGACCGAAAGTGGTGACCCGATGACCATCAGGATCCGACGGCCCGATGCCGACGGCGCGGAGCGAGACGACGCCCGACCATCAACAATAGGCGTCGTGGACACGACGGACGAAGCCCAGCCGACCGCGCCGACCGCTGTCGACGGACTGCCGATGACCTTCGAACCCGACCAGGTCGTCTTCGAGCTTGATCGCCTGTCCTGCTACTACGGCGATTTCCGCGCCGTCCGCGAGATCTCGCTGCAGGTGCCGAAGAACAAGATCACCGCGTTGATCGGCCCGTCGGGGTGCGGCAAGAGCACGCTGCTTCGCAGCTTCAACCGCATGAACGACCTCGTCGACACCGCCCATATCACCGGGTCGGTGCGCTATCACGGTGTCGACCTCTACGCCGATGGCGTGGACCCGGTGGAGGTCAGGCGACGGATCGGGATGGTCTTCCAGAAGCCAAACCCGTTCCCGAAGAGCATCTACGACAACGTCGCGTTCGGGCCGCGAATCGCCGGCTATCGCGGGAACATGGACGAGCTCGTCGAACGGTCCCTGCGGCGAGCGGCGATCTGGGACGAGGTCAAGGACAAGCTCCGATCGCCGGGCACGGCGCTCTCCGGCGGCCAGCAGCAGCGGCTCTGCATCGCGCGCGCCATCGCGGTGGAGCCGGACGTCATCCTCATGGACGAGCCCTGCTCCGCACTCGACCCGATCGCGACCCTGAAGATCGAGGAGCTGATGCGCGAGCTCCGAGAGAACTACACGATCGTCATCGTCACCCACAACATGCAACAGGCCGCACGGGCCAGCGACTTCACGGCCTTCCTCACCATGGGCGAGGACCGTGCCGGGTACCTCGTGGAGATGGCGGCCACGGAAGAGCTCTTCACCCGGCCCGCGAATCGCATCACCGAGGATTACATCACCGGCCGGTTCGGCTGAGGGGCAAAGGAGGCTTTCATGGATCGCGCAACCGACGACGTTGGGCAGCGCCATATCGGCCCGCGGGCGACGTTCGATCGCGCGCTCGACCGGGTGAAGGATGACGTGCTGCGCCTTGGCGCCCGAGTTGAAGAGGCGCTCGAGCGCGCGGGGCGTGCTCTCGTCGAGCGCGATCCCGAATTGGCCGACCGGGTGCGATGGGACGACGCGGAGGTCAACGAGCTCCAGCGAGACATCAACACCGAGATCACGACCCTGATTGCCACCCAGGCACCGGTCGCGCGCGATATCCGCGAGTTGCTCGCGCTGTATCACGCATCGGCCGAGCTCGAGCGGATGGGCGACTACGCGGTCAACATCGCGAAGCTGAGCCAGCAGCTGGCGTCGGAGCCGGAGATCCCGATCCTCCAGCAGATTCCGCACATGGAGCGGATCTGCCGGGAGCAGCTCCACGCGGCGATGCGCGCGCTGGTCGACATGAGCGAGGACGGAGCTCGAGCCGTCTGCCGTCGTGACGACGAGATCGATCACCTCTACAACAGCGTCTACGAGGACGCGATGGCGATGATGACCGCGAATCCGGACCGCGCCCGCCAGGCGACGCACATGCTGTTCGCCGCACACCACCTGGAGCGTCTCGGCGATCGAGTCACGAACATCGGAGAGGATGTCGTCTATCTGGCCACCGGCCAGGTAGAGGACCTCAACCCGTAGCCGGGTCGATGCGCCGACGACTCCTTCTCGTCGAGGACGATCCCACCCTGCGCCAGGCGCTGGCATTCAACCTGACGCGCGAGGGCTATGAGGTCGCGACGGCGGCCGACGGTGAGGCCGCCCTCGAGGCGGCACGCAGCGAGCTCCTTGATCTCATCCTGCTCGACGTCATGCTCCCGGGCATGAGCGGCATCGAGGTGCTTCGGGTGCTCCGCCGCGACGGGGTCACGACGCCCGTCATCATCCTCTCGGCCAAGGGCGACGAGATCGACCGCGTGGTCGGACTGAAGATCGGCGCCGACGACTACGTCGCAAAGCCGTTCAGCCGTCCCGAGCTGCTGGCACGCATCGAGGCCGTCCTGCGGCGGCATCGGCGTGAGGCGGAAGCCCCGGAGCAACGAGAGCGGCTCACCTTCGGCGAGGTCGTGATCGACGTGGCGCGACGGGAGGTGCTCGTGGGATCCGAATCCGTGCATCTCACGACGAAGGAGTTCGACCTGCTGGCCCACATGGCTTCCTCCCCTGGACGCATCTTCACGCGCGACCAGCTGCTCACCCGGGTCTGGGGCTACGACTACGTGGGTGACGGGCGCACCGTCGACGTGCACGTGAGCTGGCTGCGCGGGAAGCTCCGCGGAAGCGACGGGCACAACCACTTCCGCACGGTGCGCGGCGTCGGCTATGCATTCGAGCCACGCTCGTCGTGAGCCAGCCGGACGGCGCCTCCGCGTTCGACGCACTCGTTGCGCACCGGGGACGTGATGTGCTGGTCCTGCTCGACGAGAGCCTGCGAATCGTCCGGGCCGGCGCCGAAGCGGGAACCCTGGCCGATCGGCCGCCCACCACCCTGCTCGGCATGAGCCTGATTGCAGCCTTCGGATCGGCGTCGCTCGACGCGCTCGCCCGGCGCGCGTTGAGCGGTGGTGCGCCGCTCGAGGAGGACGTCGAGCTTGGACACCTCGATGCCAGAGCTTTCACGGTCGATGCCATTCCGCTGGCCTCCGGCGGACTTGTGCTTGCGCTGCACGACGTCACGACGCTGCGCCGCATCGAAAGGGTGCGTCGCGACTTCGTGGCGAACATCAGCCACGAGCTGCGGACACCGTTGACGTCGGTGAAGCTGCTGGCCGAGACGATCGCCGCAGGTTCGGTGGATGATCCCGATACGCTGCGCGAATTCGCGACCCAGATCGAACGCGAGGCGGACCACCTGGCCCAGATGGTCGATGAGCTGCTCGACCTCTCCACCATCGAGTCCGGCGATCTCCATCTCACGACCGAGGCCCTGGACCCGGACGAGGTGGTCGCCACCTGCGTCGAGCGGATTCGGCCCGTTGCCGAGCGGCGTGACATCCGCGTCACGGGCAAGACCGGCAACGCGCATGAGGGCGTTCGCGCCATTGCTGACCGGTCGCGCCTCGGCCAGGCACTGCTGAACCTCGCCCACAATGGCGTGAAGTTCAGCCATCCCGGCGGGGAGGTGCGCATCGGATGGGTGGAACATGACCGGGACGTGCGGTTCACCGTCGCCGACGACGGGGTGGGTATCCCGGCCGTGCACCGCGCCAGAATCTTCGAGCGCTTCTACAAGGTCGACAGGTCGCGCGTCCGGGACGAACGAGACGGAACCGGCGCCAGCGCCGGCCTCGGGCTGGCGATCGTTCGTCACATCGCCGATGCGCACGGCGGCAGCGTAGGGATGACGACCGAAGAGGGTGTCGGATCCACCTTTTGGATCAACGTTCCGCGCGAGGACCCGTGACGCGCCGTCAGTTGACGCCGAGCGCGTGCTCGAGAAAGGCGAGGACGTCGGTGCGTTCGTCGACGAGCTTGCTGACCGGCTTGCCGACGCCGTGCCCGGCGTCGGTGTCGATCCGGACCAGGATCGGCCCATCCCCCGCCTGCGCGCGCTGGAGTGCCGCCCCGAACTTGAACGAATGGCCAGGGACGACGCGGTCGTCGTGGTCGCCGGTGGTGACAAGGGTCGACGGATAGGTCATGCCATCGCGGATGTTGTGGAGCGGAGAGTAGGCGAGGAGCGCGGAGAACTGCTCGGGGTCCTCCGCCGAGCCGTAATCGCTGGTCCACGCCCAGCCGATGGTGAAGTGATGGAAGCGCAGCATGTCCATCACGCCCACCTCGGCCACGGCGGCACCGAACAGCTCTGGGTGCTGCGTGATGCTGGCGCCCACCAGGAGTCCGCCGTTCGAGCGTCCGCTGATGCCGATGCGCTCCGCTCGAGTCCAGCCGGACGCGGCGAGCCAGCGAGCGGAGGCGGCAAAATCGTCGAAGACGTTCTGCTTGTTCGCCAGGCGCCCGGCATCATGCCATTCGCGTCCGTACTCGCCGCCGCCACGAAGGGAGGCCACGGCGAGGAGACCACCACGTTCCACCCAGGCCAGCCACTCGACCTTGAACGTCGGGCCCACCGACACCTGGAACCCGCCGTATCCGTAGAGCAGGGTGGGAACATCTCCGGTGGGACCGACATCACGACGATGGGTCAGGAAGAGGGGGATGCGGGTTCCGTCGGCCGAATCGACGAACACCTGCTCGGTGACGAAGTCCGCGGGGTCCCACGGCAGCTGCGCCGAGCCCGGCGACCGGATCGAGCCGTCGGCCATGGACACCGCGAGGACGGCGGCCGGCATCGCAAACGTCATGAACGTGAGATGGAGGTCCGGGTCCTGGCGCCGACCCGTCATGGTCACGATGGTTCCGATGCCCGGGAGCCCGACATCGGTGTCGCGCGAACCGTCGAGGTCGACGAGGCGGAGACGATGGTGGGCGTCGTGCAGCAGGACGAGGGCGAGGCGCCCACCGACGAGACGCGCCTGCTCGATGGTGTCGGTGCCCTCGGCAACGATCTCGCGGAGGTCGCCGTCGCCGGCCGCCTCGGTCGCCACGATCCGTCCACGAGGCGCGTCGCGATCGGTGAGCAGGTAGAGAGTCCCGTCGACCGCGCCGATGAGCTCGTATCGAGCGTCATCCTGGTCAAGCACCGGGTGAAGAACGGCCGAGGCGACGCCATCGGCCAGGTCGGCGGTGTAGATGAGGTTGGTGGGTTGGGAGCCACGCCAGACGCTGGCAACAAGCCAACGGCCGCCATCGACCACCTCGGGCTCGTAGCTCCACTCCGGCGAGTCCGGACGTGCGAAGACGACCAGGTCATCCTCGGGCGTGTCGCCCAGCCGGTGGTAGCAGAGCTCCATGTTGAGTGTCGGCGCCTCGTAGGTCGCATCGGACGGAGGCGCGGGATAGCGTCCGTAGAAGAACCCGGCGTCATCGGCCGTCCAGGCGGCTGACGAGAATTTGCTCCACGGCAGACGGTCGGGAAGGTCCTCGGTGCTCGAGGTGCGCCGCACTGCCCACGTCCGCCAGTCGGATCCCGCGTCGCTCGTGGCGTACGTGATGAGCTCCCCGCTCTCGGAAACGGTCACGGCCGAGACGGCGGTCGTGCCGTCGGCGGCCAGCGGATTCGGATCCAGCAGGACCGATCCCTCGTCATCGGGCGCGCTCGACACCCACAGAACATCCTGGTCCTGGAGGCCGCTGTTCCTGAACTGGAACCATCGATCGCCACGGCGCCACGGCGCGCCGGCCCGGGGGTGATCCCAGAGCTCCCCCACTCGGCGGTGAATTGCCGCGCGCGCCGGAACCTCAGCCAGGACTCGGTTGGTCAGTGCGTTCTGCGCGGTGATCCACTGGCGCGTGGACGGCGCGTCGACGTCCTCGAGTGGCCGATGGGGGTCGGTGACCTCCACGCCATGAAGAACGTCCACCTGGTCCGCGGTCGGCGCGTCCGGGTACTCGAGTCGCGGCATCGGGGCATGCTAGCCGGGCCGATCAGGCGACCGCGGCCTCCCGCGCCACGAGGTCGCTGGACACCGCGGCAATCTCGATGTCGATGCCGATCTCGCGCCCGACGAGCCAGCCGCCCTGCTCGAGCGCGACGTTCCATGTCAGGCCGAAGTCCTCACGGTTGATCCGCGTCGTGGCGGCAAACGCCGTCCGCTGCCCACCCTTCATGTCCGCCACGATGCCGGCGAACTCGACGTCCAGGACGACAGGGCGCGTCGTGCCGCGGATGGTGAGGTCACCGTGGATCCTGCCGCTGGTTCCCTTCCCCTCGATCCTGGTGCTGACGAAATCAATGGTCGGGTGGGTGGCGGCATCGAAGAAGTCCGCGCCGCGCAGGTGCTCATCGCGCCCATCCTGGCCCGTGTCGATCGACGCCACGTCGAGGCTGACGCGAACGGAGGACGCTTGGGCCTCGTCAGGGTCGAACTCCAGGTCAAAGTCGCGAATCTTCATGCTGCCTCGAACGGTGGTGATCATCATGTGCTTGACGTTGAAGGTCACCGCCGAGTGGGCGGGATCGAGAGTCCAGGTCATCGGTACGTGCTCCGGTGTTGCGTATGGGTGATTGCATACGCAACTATACAGGCTGGTAGTTGCCAGCGCAACGATGTATCCTTCTCGCATGACCGACACCATCTCGCGGCACGACCCGCGGCTCCGCGCATGGCGTGCCTTCCTGCGCGCGCATGCCCGCGTGGTTGGGCGCCTGGAGCACGAGCTGCAGGCCGACCAGGGGCTCGCGCTCACCGACTATGACGTTCTGGTTCAGCTGTCCGCCGCCGAGGATCGACGCCTCCGGATGAGCGAGCTGGCCGATCGACTCCTGCTGTCCCGGTCCGGGGCGACAAGGCTGGTGGACCGACTCGTGGCGGAGGGCCTCGTCGAACGTGTCACCTGCGACAGCGATCGACGGGGTCAGTGGGCGTCGCTCACGGAGAGCGGACTCGATCGGCTGCGCGACGCGGCGCCGACGCACCTGCGTGGCGTGGAGGCTCATTTCCTGGACCGCATTCCGGCGGACGATCTCGCCCACATGGAGCGGATCTTCGAAGGCGTACTCGCTGACTGAGGGTCAGCCCCCGGCCGCGGCCTCGTCGCGCAATCCCCGGATCATGGCGGCCCGAGGATCATCGGGCGCGATCTCCAGGAACTGGTCGAAGGCGGCAACCGCGCGGCGCGGATCGCCTTCGCCACGCAGTGCGATGAGTCCGTCGAAGAACGCGACCTCTGCCGGATCGGCATTCTCGAGCGCCGCATACGAGTCGTGCGCCGCCCGGGCATTGGGGGCGTCGCCGGCCCGGAGGTACGCGGTCATGATGCGTTCGTATGCGTCGACTCTCTCGGGCTCAAGCTCGATGAGGATCTGCAGGCTGACGGCCGCCCTGACCAGGTCCTCGCGCGTGCTCCCGGCCAGGTAGGCATCGGCCAGGTCGGAGAGCGTCTGGGGGTTGGTCGCGTCCGCCGCCAGCGCCTGGAGGAGCTCATCGATCCGGTCCTGGCGCGCGGCCTCGGCATCGCGGGCCGCGGCGAGGTTCTCGTCGACCCTGGTCTGGTTTGCAATGCCGGAGCCCGGGAACAGTGAGCCAACGACCAGGATGGCGGCCAGCGTCGCGGCCACGAATCCCGCCACCACGACACCCCGACCCGCCGAGCGGTCGATCGGCGTCACGGGCGATCGCTCGAGCGCCGACCGGGTGGTGTGCGCATGCGCCTCGGCCTCCGCGAGCTGGCTCGCATACGCGGCATCGTCGAGTGACCCAGCCCGGCGATCGGCCTCCACGTCGCGCAGCGCCTCGAGCGCCACCCGATGACGGAGCTCGTCCGCCGCCCGATCGTCGTCCACCGGCGCAGACCCCGAATCGCGCCCGATGAGCGGGAGCACGACGAACGCACCGGCGACCGCCAGGCCCACCAGCAGCAGGAGTACGTCAGGCATCGAGCGCATCGACCTCGTCATGCAGCCGGCCCCGCTCGGCGGGGGTCAGCACGACACTCGGCGCCGGCGACGCGCGCCGCCGACCGGCCAGCCAGGTCGCATACAACGCCACCCCTCCGGCCAGGACCCCGAGCGGCACGAGCCAGGTGACGAGCGATGTCGGTGCCAGGAGGATCCACTCGCCATAGCGATCGACGAAGTGCGCGCGGACCTCCTCGTCGGTTGCGCCTCCGGCAACGAGCTCGTCCACCTGCCGGTGGATCTCGCGCGCGGCCCCCGTTGGCGAATCGGCAACCGAGAGCCCCTGGCAGTCCGGGCAGCGGAGCTCCCGCGCAAGCGCGTCGCCGCGCTCGCCCGGCGTGAGATCCGCGGTCGGGCGCAGCGCGAGCGTGGCCACCAGCGCGATCAGCGCGACCAGCCCACCGAGCGCAACTGGCATGACCCAGCGCGTCATCGCCGCGCCGCCGGCAGGATGGCCGCCATCCGCTCTTCGATCAGGGCGTCGGTCAGCGGGCCGAACTGCTTCGCACGAACGATCCCCCCGCCGTCGACGAAGTAGCTCTCCGGCGGGCCGGTCACGCCGAAGTCAATCGCCAGCCGTCCGTCGGGATCGGCGACATGCGGGTAACCCGTCTCGCCGTACCGCGCCAGGAACGTCCGGGCGGACGCCACGTCGTCGTTGTAGAGCACGCCGACGAACGCGACGCGGTCACCGTATCGATTCCGCGCCTCGGCGAGGACCGGATGCTCGTCAACGCAGGCGGGGATGCACCAGCTCGCCCAGAAGTTCACCACGTACGGCCTGCCGGCCAGGTCGGCACTGTCCACGGTCTCACCGTCCAGCGTGACGAGCGACCATTCAGGAGCGGGTCGGCCGATGAGCGGCGACGCCACGGCGCGCGGGTCACGGTCGAAGCCCGACAGCAGAAGGAGGCCAATCGGCACGACGATGAGCGGGACGAGCAGCCAGCGAAGGTTACGCATCCGCTCCCTCCACGCTCGCGACGGTCGCCGGCCGCTGATCGGACACCGTCACGGCTCGCGTCCGGCCATCGGGCCAGATCGCGAATGCGGCGCCGATGCCCACGATCGCACCGCCGATCCAGATCCAGACCACGAGCGGATTGACGAACAGGTGCAGGGTCACCGAGCCACTGCCGGCATCGGACGCCAGCAGGGTGACGTAGAGATCCTCCCCAAGCGAGGTGCGGACCGCGGGAGTGGCGATGGCGGCCTGCGAGTTGGGGTAATCGCGCAGGGCCGTCGCCAGAGTCCCGCTCTGTGGTCCGGAGTAAGTGACCTCGGCTCGCGTCTCGGTCACGCGGGCATCGCTCGCCAATGGTTCGACCACCAGCCGATCGTGCCGCACGGTGAACCCGGCGATCTCCGCCGACTCGCCCGGCGCCAGCGTCACGGTCCGGTCGGTGGCCAGGCCCGATGAGATGGCGACCGCCACGGCCATCACCAGCACGCCGATATGGACGCTGTAGCCACCGTATCGTCGGCGATTGCGCGTCGCCAGGCGCCACGTTGCCGTTGCGGGATCCTCTCCGCGCGTTCGAGCCCGGGCTCGCGCGCCGCGCGCGACCTCGTCGACCATGATCCCGCCCACGAACGTGGCCAACCCGAGGGTTCCGATGGCCATCGGATCCCGAAGCCCGAGCGCCAGTGCGCCGAGGCCGATGATCACCGCCGCGGCGAGCGGCAGGCTGAACCGGGCCCGGACGGACGTCCACGACGCCGTGCCCCACGGCAGGGCGGGGCCGACCCCCATCAGGAAGAGGAGCGCCACGAAGATCGGCACCGTGACGGTGTTGAACCACGGCGCTCCGACGCTGATCGTCGCTCCGCTCGTGCTCGCCACCAGGAGCGGCAGCAGCGTGCCGAACAGGACCGCGAAGGTGAGGGCCAGGAAGAGGACGTTGTTGAACAGGAACGCCGACTCTCGGCTCACGGTGCCCGATGGGCGACCGCCGCCGGCGAGATCGGGCAGACGCCAGACGAGCACCGAGAGCGATGCGGCCAGCGTGATCACGATGGCCGCCAGGAACCATGGGCCGATCGCCGACTGGGTGAACGAATGAACGCTGGCCACGACTCCGGAACGGGTCAGGAACGTTCCCACCAGCGTCAACGTGAACGTCGCGATGACGAGGGCGCCGGTCCAGATCTTCAGGCCGCCCCGGCGCTCCGCGACCATGGCGGAGTGGACGAATCCGGTGGCGGTCAGCCAGGGCAGGAGCGCCGCATTCTCGACCGGATCCCAGGCCCAGTAGCCACCCCAGCCCAGGACCTCGTAGCTCCACCACGCACCGGCCACGATCCCGAGGGTCAGAAAGATCCACGGGATCAGCGTCCAGCGGCGCACGATGCGGAGCCATTCCTCGTCGAGGCGCTTCGTGATGAGGGCCGCGATTCCGAAGGCAAACGGCACGGCCAGCCCCGTGTAGCCCAGGTACAGGAGTGGCGGATGGAGCGCCATGAACGGATGGTTCTGGAGCAGCGCGTTCGGGCCCGAACCCTCCACGCCCACCGGTGAGGTCAGGGTGAACGGATTCCCCGGCCAGGTCATGACGGCGAAGAAGAACAGGTTGACAGTCGCGAGCACCGCGCCGACCCACGGCATCAGCGCCCGATGGCGATTCCGGTGGCGAACCAGCACCAGCGAGGCCCACCCTGTCGCCAGCAGTGTCCAGAACAGGATCGAACCCTCGAGGGCGGCCCACAGGCTGATCACGCTGATGAACGGCGGCGTCGTGGTGGCGTTGTTCCTGGCCACGTAGAGGACGCTGAAGTCGTGGCCCAGGAGCGAGGCGATCATTGCCATGCAGCCGACGGCGGCAGCCACGAACGTCCCGATGACCGCCCGACGCGCGCTGGCCTCCAGGCGTGGATCCCCGCCCCTGGCGGCGAGCACGAAGGCCACGATCGCGTATGCGGTCAGGCCCAGGCCCACCAGGATTGCCGCGTGGCCGATGCTCGGGATCATTCGCCCGGGATGTAGGAGTTGTCGCTCGGTGCGGCGCCGGACCCCGGTACCTGATAGTTCTCGTCGTGCTTGACGATGACCTGGTCCGCGTCGAACACACCGTCAGAACCGAGCCTGCCCTCGACGACCGCACCGGTCCCTTCGCGGAACGACGTCGTGGGCGCGTGCGAGGTCATGACGCGGATCTCCGACGCATCGTCGGCCAGGATGAACGTGAGCAGATAGTCCTCGCCGGGCTGCTCGCGCTCGATCGAGCCGCTCTCCACCAGTCCGCCGACGCGCACCGTCTGACCGATCGCCGCGTCGCCTCGGTCAAGCAGCTCGGTCGGGGTCAGGTAGTAGACGAGCGCGTTCCCGATGCTGCTGAAGGCCAGGAAGCCAACGACCACGATGACCACGAGAACCAGGATCACGATCCCCCACGGCCTGCGGCGCGGAGGCAGGGTGGGTTCGGGAGGGTGCGAGACCGTCATCGGGCCTCGTCGTCCCGTGCGTTCGCCGCGCGGATGCGGCGCCACAGTGCCACGGTGTAGAAGCCGAGGCCTCCGACGATGACGACATAGCCCGCCACCACAAATCCGACGTCACTCATCGGGCAACCTCCGGTTGCTGGACACTCGCGAGCCGGTCGAGCCGGCGCGACTCCTCGCGCGTCGCCTCGGCGCGTGCCAGCTGATAGCGCCTGATCATGAGGTAGATCCAGACCAGGCTGAACGCCCCGAGCATGCCCAGCAGCGTGCCGACGAAGGCCATCGGCGCCGCCGGGTTGAGCACGCGGTCGGGTGAGCCGATCGTCGCGGTCTGGTGAAGGCCGCGCCACCACTCCACGCTGAAGTGGACGATCGGTATGTCCACCGCGGCGATGACGCCCACGATCGCCGCGCGGGTCGCGCGCCGCTCCGGGTCATCGGTCAGGCGCCGCAGGAGGAGGTAGCCCACGTAGAGGGCAAGCAGTAGTGCCGTGGTGGTCAGCCGGGGGTCCTCCCACTGCCAGAACACGCCCCAGATCGGCCGGCCCCACATCATCCCGCCCCAGATCGCGAAGGCCGTGAACATCACGCCGATCTCCGCCGCGCTGTGCGCAATGGCGTCGAGCCGCAGGTCACGCTTCCAGAGCCAGCCGATGCCGGCGAGCGCCGTGACGCCGAACGACAGGTACGCCAGCCAGGCGGATGCCACGTGGGGGTACATGATCCGCTGCGCATCGCCCTGGTTGAGGTCCGGCGGAACCACGAACAGGGCGACGGCCGTGGCCGCGGCAACGGCGACCAGCGCCACGAGGCCGAGCAACCGTGTCTTCATCAATCCTCCAGCAGGTACCCATACGTCGCCGCACCGGCGGTGACCATGATGACGTCGAATGCCACGAGCAGCTGGAGCCACGCCCCGAGCTCGCCGAACGGGTCGCCGGCAACGGCCGCGGCGGTCGCCTTCACCGACCCAAGCAGCAGCGGGGCGAGGATGGGCAGCATGAGCAGGGGCAGCATCACCTCCCGTGCGCGCAGCCGAACGGTGAGCCCAGCGTAGAACGTTCCGACCGCGGACACCCCGGCGGCCCCCAGGACGGCCGTGACCAGCAGGGCCGGCAGGGCCGAGACCACGTCCACCGCGAACAGGACAGCGACCGCACCCAGCACGACCACCGCGATCAGGAGCATGACGGCGAATCCACCGAGCGCCTTGCCGGCGTAGATCGCGGGTCGCGGAACCGGGTACAGGGCCAGCTGCTCCAGCGCGCCGTCCTCGATCTCCAGCAGGTGGAGCCGATTCACGGCGAGCACGCCCGAAAACACGACCGCCAGCCACAGCAGGCCGGGAGCTGCCTCCTCCAGCCTGGCCGCGTCCGGTCCGAGCGCGAACCCGAAGAGAAGCAGCACGACCGCCGCAAAGAACAGCGTGCTCACGGTCGCGTGACGGCCGCGGAGCTCCGCGAGCGCATCCTTCCGAGCGATGGCAAGGGCGATGCGCGTGCCCGCCCGCAAGGCGCTCATCGCGTCACCTCGGCCGTGGCAGGTCGGCGAGGCGGCGGAGCCGGCGATCGATGCTCGACGCCCTGCCCGTCCACGCTCGACACCAGCCCGCGATCGAGCATGACCCGTCCGTCGAGGAACGGCTCCAGGCGCCCGATATCGTGCGAGGCGACCAGGATCGTCACGCCGACCTCGCGCCAGGCGGCCAGAAGCTGATCGACGAGTCCCATGCCATCGGCATCCAGGGCGGCGTAGGGCTCATCCAGCAGCACGAGCGAGGGGGATCCCAGCAGGATGCGACCGAGCGCCAGGCGCTTCCGCATCCCGGCGGAGAACTCCCCCACACGGCTCGCGGCCCGGGTCGCGAGACCCACGTCGGCCAGCGACCGCTCGACTCGCGCGGCGGCATCGGGCGTCCCGAGCATGGTCGCCGCGAACTGGAGGTTCTCGCGCGCGGAGAGCCCGTCATAGAGCCCGGTGGCGTGTGACAGGTAGGCGATCCGTTCGCGCACGGCCGCCGGATCCCGGTCGACGTCGAGTCCGTCGACCTCGACCCTGCCGTACGACGGGCGCAGAACGGTGGCGAGCAATCGCAGGAGCGTCGTCTTTCCCGCGCCGTTCGGGCCGAGCAGGGCAATCGTCCGACCCCCCTCGACGCGCAGCGAGACGCCAGCCAGCGCGGGACTGCCCGCAAAGAGGCGGGCGAGGTCCGTGGTGGCGACCGCCGGCGGACGGCTGTCGGGTGCCCCGAGGGAGCGGGGCGACACGTAAATCGTGGTCTGCGGCATGCTCGACGCGCGGGGCGAAAGGGGTGGGCCACCGCACTATGCGGTCCGCATCGATGGGCGTCAAATGTGGCGTGGCGTAACGTGCTCCGTACGGATCGTCGACGTCAACCTCGCACGACAGGAGCCACCGCCCCATGACCCGATCCAGGCCGCTCGCCGGACTCGTCGGAACACTCGCGCTGGTGCTCGTCGCGTGCGGCGCCGCGCCCGCCAGCCAGCCGAGCCCGACCGCCTCCGCCGCACCATCCTCGGCGGTGGCCGAGCCATCGGCCAGTGCGGCCGCGTCCGATCCATCGGCCGAACCGGTCACGGTCCGGCTCGAGGACTTCGCATTCGACACCGAAGAGCTGACCATCCCGGCCGGCACGACGGTGCGCTTCGTCAATGCCGACGGCGCGACCCACACCGTGACTGAGGGGTCGGATGGGACGGCCACCGCGGGCCCGATCATCAACGAGGAGCTCGAGCGGAACGCCACGGCCCGATTCACCTTCGACGAGCCCGGGACGTACGCGATCACCTGCCTCTTCCACCCGTCGATGAACATGACGGTGATCGTCGAGTGATCTCGCTCGGTTGATCGTCCACGGGGGGCGGTGCTAGGGTTCGCGTCCTGATGGACGCCGCACTCCCTGCATCGCCCCCCGCCACGCCGCGCTCGCGTGCGCTTCGCCGTGCCGATGCCCTGCGGGCCGAGTGCGCGGCGACGGCGGCCCTCAACGTCATCGGCCAGAAATGGGTCCTGCGCATCATCCGCTCCCTGGGAGACCGGACGCAGCGCTTCTGCGAGCTGCAGGACGCGCTCGGCGGTGCGAACTCGGCGACCCTGTCGCAGCGTCTCAAGCTGCTGGAGGACGAGGGCATGGTCCAGCGCCGAGCCGTGCGTGAGATTCCGCCATGGGTCGAATACTCGCTGACGTCCAAGGGTATCGAGCTCCGAGGCGCCATCAGATCCATCGATCAGTGGGCGGAACGCTGGGCGGCACACGGGTGAGCCACCCGGTCGCCGAAGAGCGGCTCGCCGCTCACGGGGACGCGGTGAATCTCGTGCGATCCGCGATCGCCGAGGCCGCCGGCCCGGAAGCCGCGACGCAGCGCGTCGTGGACGTTCTCCACGATCGCTTTCCGGCCTACGACTGGGTGGGCATCTACTGGGTCGACGGCACGGATCTCGTGCTTGGCCCGTGGACCGGTCCGGAAGCCACCGAGCACGTGCGGATCCCGATCGGGACCGGAGTCTGCGGGGCCGCTGCCGCATCCGGCATGACCGAGATCGTCCCGGACGTCGACGCCGATCCCCGCTACCTGTCCTGCTTCGCCAGCACCCGCAGCGAGATCGTGGTGCCGATCTTCGAGGGCGAGCAGGTGATCGGCGAGATCGACATCGATGCCTCCGATCGGAATGCATTCGACGAGAACGACGCCCGATTCCTCGAAGAGGTGGCTGCGCTGCTCGCTCCCCTGCGTCCGCGGGCGTAACCCACGGCGTACGGCATCGGTGAGATGTCAGCCGCGCCGGGTCCCTTCGAACAGGTCTACGCCAAGCACGTGGTGGGGATCTACCGCTTCGTCTACGCGCGTGTCGGCAACCGTCCGGACGCGGAGGATCTGACGGCGCAGGTGTTCATTCGGGCGGTGGAGCAGCTCGACACGTCGCGCGACCCGCGCCAGATCGCCGCATGGCTGTACCGGGTCGCCCAGAACGCGATCGCCGATCACTGGCGCGCCTTCTATCGGCTGCCGATCGTGGGCATCGACCACGTCGCGGTCGGATGGGAGCCGGTCGAGGACTCGCCGATCCCGGTGGTGCCCAACGATCATGCGAACGCACGGGTGCGCGAGACCCTCAGTCGCCTTCCCGTCCGATATCGTCGAGTGCTCGAGCTGCGGTTCCTGGAGCGCCTCTCGGTCGCCGAGACGGCTGCGGCCATGGGCATCACGAACGGCAACGCCAAGGTTCTCCAATACCGGGCCCTCCGCCGAGCGGCCGCCGTCGGGGGTGCGTCCGATGGCTGATGAGCGGGACCCACGCGGCGATGACTTCGCGGAGTACCTGGATGCGCTGCTGCAGGACGCGCGTCCGTCCCCACGGCACGTGGCCGATGCCGCCGAGGCGGAGATGGCGAGGCTGGCGGCCGAGATGGCGGCCGCCTCCGGGCCGGCCGACCTTATCGAGCCGAACGCCGCGTTCGTCGAGCAGCTGCGTCTGCGGATGCGCGCCGCCGACGAAGGGGCGACCGCGGTCCAGGTTCCTCCACCCATCCGCGCGTCGTCGGCCCGGCTGCCACCGGAGCCGGCCGGGTGGGCCCCGTGGCGCATCTCGCGTCGGAACCTGCTGCGGGCCGGCATCGGCGTCGCCGCCGGGCTGGCCGCGGGCACCATCGGATCGGCCCTGGCGCCTCGATCCACCCGCCGTCCCACACTCGGTGGCGATGACGACCTGGTCGCCGGCGACGGGTTCTGGCAGGAGGTCGCGCTCGTCTCCGAGCTGTCCCCGGGGAACGCGCTGCGATTCTCGACGGCCGCCTTTGATGGCTTCGTCGTGAACGACGAAGGTGACATCCGCGCCCTGTCGTCGGTATGCAGCCACATGGGCTGCACCCTGCAGTACCGCCCCGAGTGGCACGATCTGCGCTGTCCGTGCCACGGCGCCAGCTTCGACCTCGCTGGACGGCTGGCCAACGGACGAGGCACCTGGCGGGATGCGCCGTACCGAGGCGACGCCAGCGCCTACCCGATCGAGCTGCCGGATCTCGTTCGACCGCGGGTGAGGATCGACGGAGACCGCGTCCTGGTGTGGACCGCGCAGGCCTGAGTCCCGGATCCGACTGAACGTTCCGGGTCTCTGCGGGGTATCAGTTGCGTGCGCACGCCCGACGTCCACGCATGACGGTCCTCCTCCGTGTCGCGGCCATGATCGGGTACCTCGGACACCGGGTGGATCGGATCATCGGCCGGCTCCTGGGGTTTCTGCCGTTCAGGGTCCCGGGCGCCGTCCTCGTTGCGAGCCTGCTGATCGCACTGGCCTGGTCGAGCGCGATCGCCACGAACGAGGCCATCGCCGCACGTCCCAGGCCGTTGAGCACATCGGTGGCAGACCTGGTGGCCGAGGAGAGGAACGCGTGGGTCGAGGTCAGCGGACTCCTGTCGGGTCCGCACCTGGACAACAGCATCTACGCGAGCGACGACGTGCGCTACCTCCGAGTCCTCGATGAGCCGCACGACCACCAGGTGATCCACGGAGAGGTCCTCGTCGAGCCCGGCTGGCGGCGACAGACGATCGTCCCGCTGACACGCGGCGATGGCGTCACCCGCTGGTTCTACGTGCTGCGGGACCCGGACTCGACCGCCGACGCGCTGGTCGTTCGCTCGGCCCGCAACGCAGAGGCCATTCGAACACGGTCCGTCCGGGTGACGTCCGCCGGGACTGTCGACGGCCTCCCACTCCTCATCGAGGTCGGCGATGCCGCGCAGGCCGACGCCGAGGCCGGCGTGGATGACGTCAGGGACGATCAGCCGACGACGATCCGCGCGACGCTTCACGATGCGGATGAGGTCGAGTGCAGCGGCGGATCCGCCTGCGTCGACGGCGTGGCATGGCGCTATCGCGTGTCGGACGCAGCGAGTCCGGCGTCGGTCGCCTGGCTCGAGTCACCGCACGCGCCCGATGCCCTGCCGATCACGCTCGCCGGCGTCACAACCACCGATGCCGTCAAGATGCGCACCGTCCTTGCCGCCGAGCCGATGCGGGCCGCTCTTGCCGGCCTCCGGCACCCGACGGCCACGGTCCTCGCCGACGGGGTCGGCCCGATCCTGCCGTCGGCGAGCTACGTCGTGCCGGCCGTCCTCGGTGGCCTGGCCGGGCTGCTGATCCTGAGCGCTGCCATCGGCTATCCGATCTTCCGACAGGAGCGCCGAACGCAGGTGACTCCGTCGAGCCGGCCGGTCGTGGGCGAGCTGATCGACACCGAGCTGACCGGCACCTTCGCGTCCCTTCGCGGCGGGCGAGCGCCGTCGGCGGCCGGTGCACGCGTGGGGTGGCTCTCCAGCGCGGAGCTCACCCGACAGGCCTGGCACCTGCACCGTGACGTTGCCGAGGTGCACGACGACAGGCCCCACCTCGCCATCCTCGCCCTGGAGAGCAACCTCGCCATCATGCTCGAGCCGCTGCGCGCAGGGCTTCGGGCTGTGCCCGGCAGCGTGGCCACCACCACCGGCATCCGTCCGGCGCTGCGCCTCACCGGGCCGGGCACGCGAGCCATCCTGAGCTTCGAATCCGCCGATGATCGCGGTCGCACGCTCCACGAGCTCGACCCGGCGATCGATCCTCCGCAGTCGGGTTCGATCCCTGCCCGGCCGCCGCGGGCCCGGCTCGTCGAGCGCGCCTGGGTTCGTCCGCTGACGGCAGGGGTCCTGCTCACGGCGGCTGTCGCGATGGCGGTCGCCGGACTCGGCGGCCTGGTGTCCGGCGATGCACCCCCGATCGGGGTCGCGCTGGCCATCGTTGGTGCCGCCTTCGTCCTGGCGCTTGCTGCGGGCATGCTCCGGCGCCACCCGCTGGCGGCCGAGTTGCTGCCGAGCGTGGCCCTGGTCGCCATCGTGGGCGGAGCGCTGCTTGCGGTCGCGTCCGCGGGCTGCGGGACGTGGCTGATCCCGACGTTCGAGGGGTGCTCGGCCCTCGAGCCGTGGCGGCTGGTGCCGCCGGTGACGGTTGCCGTTGCCTTTGCGATCAGCATGCTGACCGCGTCATCCCTGGCCCGCACGCGGTCGGGTTAGAACACGACCTCGAACAGGTAGCCGATCACGTAGGGGATGGCCAGGATGGCCAGGATGATCAGCAGCACCATCCCCGCATACAGGAACAACGAGAGGTCGGGCGGGTCGTCGCGGGTCGGCGGTGGGGTCAGCCGGCGCGGGAGATGCGACGGGCGCTTCGGTCGCTGGTGCTCGTAGGGATGAGGCTGCGAGAGGTCGGGCAGCTTGAACGACCGATCAGGCACGCGCGTCGTACACCTCGGGGTTGACCGGCGTCGGCAGCCGATCGCCACGAACGCCGGCCAGCAGGTTGGCCGCCGCCATCTGTGCCATGCGGTCCCGCGTCACTCGCGATGCCGACGCGATGTGCGGCACGACCACGCAGTTCGGCAGGGCCACCAGCGGGTGATCGGCGGGGAGTGGCTCCGGCTCCGTCACGTCCAGGCCGGCAGCGAAGACCTCGCCATCGCGCAGGGCGGACTCGAGCGCCGCCGGATCCACGACCGGGCCCCGAGACGTGTTGACGAGCACCGCGGTCCGTTTCATGGCGCGCAGCGCATCGGCGTCGATCAGGTGATGCGTCTCGTCCGTCAGGTTCACGTGAAGGCTGATGAAGTCAGACTCGGCGAGCAGGCGGTCCATGTCGACGCGCGTGGCGCCGAGTTCCGCCTCTTCCTCCGGGGTGGCGGGGTGGACATCGTGGTACAGGATGCGCATGCCGAATCCACGTCCACGTCGAGCCATCTCGCGGCCGATGCGTCCGAACCCAACGATGCCGAGCGTGGCGCCGTGGATGTCCACGCCCATGAGGAGCATGGGCCCCCAGGTCTTCCAGTGGCCGTCCCGGACGTAGTCGACCGACTCGGGAATGCGCCGCGCCGCCGCCATGAGCAGGGTGAAGGCGAGGTCGGCGGTGGTCTCGGTCAGGACGCCGGGAGTGTTGCCGGCGGGAATCCCCCGGCGGGTCAGCGCCGGTACATCGATGTTGTCGAATCCAACGGCGAAGTTGCTCACGACGCGAAGCTGCGGACCCGCCGCGTCGAGAAGCTCGTCATCCACGCGGTCGGTCAGGAGCGAGAGGAGGCCGTCCACGCCGGCCACCCGACGAAGAAGCTCGTCACGCGGCGGAGGAAGCTCGTCCTCCCAGAGATCGACCTCGCACGCCTCGCGGACCGGATCGAGGCCGGCTTCGGGGATGAGGCGGGTGACGAGGACGCGGGGACGATCGCTCACGAGGCGGCGCTCACCAGCTCACCGGTCCGTTCGAGCTTGGCCAGCGACTCGGACACCCGTTCGAGGGCGGCGACGAGGTTCTCGCGCGAGTTCGCGTAGCTGAAACGCAGATGACCCTCGCCGTGCTTGCCGAAGGCCGTGCCCGCCAGGCCGCAGACGCCGGCGTCGTAGAGCAGGTGATCGGCGATCTCGGAGCTCGTCCTCCCGAAGGACGAAACGTTGGGGAACGTGTAGAACGCACCGTGAGGCATGACGCATGACACGCCGGGGATGGCGTTCAGGCCGTCGACCATGATCTGGCGGCGGGCGATGAACTCCTCGCGCATCGCATCGGCGTCGTCCTGCGGACCGGTGAGCGCCTCGACGGCGCCTGCCTGGGCGAAGGCGTTGGTGCACGACACGCTGTTGATGACGAGGCGGCTGAACGATGGCACGAGCCACTCGGGGAGGATGCCGTACCCCAGCCGCCAGCCGGTCATCGCGAACGTCTTGCTGAACCCGTCCAGGGTGATCGTGCGCTCGGCCATGCCGGGCAGGGTCGCGATGGACAGCAGGCTGCCCTCGTACTGGAGCCGGCCGTAGATCTCGTCGGCCAGGACAACGAGGTCATGCTCGACGGCCAGCTCAGCCAGGCGCCGGATGTCCGCGTCGGTGAGGATCGATCCGGTCGGGTTGTGCGGTGAGTTGAAGACGAGCATTCGCGTCCGCGGCGTGATGAGCGACGCCACCTCGTCAACATCCATGCGGAAGTCGTTCGACTCGCGGAGCGGTGCCGCCACGGGGGTGCCCCCGACGTAGCGCGCCATCGATTCGTAGATGGGGAAGCCGGGATTCGGGTAGATGACCTCGTCACCGTCATCGACCAGGGCGAGCATGGCGTAGAACATGATCGGCTTGGCGCCCGGCGTGACGATCACCTGGTCCGGTCCGGTGTCGATCCCCTTCCAGCGTTTCACGTCGGCGACGATTGCCTGGCGGAGGGGCGCGATGCCGGTCGCCGCGGTGTAGTGGGTCTCGCCGTCCTCGAGCAGCGCGCGTGCCGCAGCCTCGGAGACGTGCCGGGGCGTGTCGAAGTCGGGTTCGCCGATCTCGAGATGGATGACGTCACGGCCGCTCGCTTCGAGAGCCCGGGCGCGAGCCGCCGCCTCGAAGGCGGTCTCGGTCCCGATTCGCTCCATGCGGCTGGCAAGTCTCACGGCTGGTCGGTCCTCATTGCGGGGCGCTGGCCAATGGGCTCGGGGGCCCGCATAGTGTACCGATCCGTCGAGCGGGACGACCGCTCCCGAACGGCCCGATCGTCCTCTTGCAGGGCAGGGCTGCGTGCTTGGTATACTTTCCAGAGCGAATCCGATCCCACGGCGCTCAGGGCGCCCATCAGGAGACCGATACGAAATGACGATTTCCGAGACTCCACGCGAGCCGATCTCGATGACCGGCGGCGCACCGAGTGGTGAGCTGCTCGTGTCGGTCACCGAGGCTGCCGGCCGCAAGGTACTCGAGCTTCGACAGCGCGAAGGCAAAGCCGATGCGCGACTCCGCCTGTTCGTGAAGAGCGGCGGATGCTCAGGCTTCTCCTACGGCTTGGCGTTTGACGAGAAGATCAACGAGGGCGACAAGGTCGAGGACCACAGCGGCGTGCCGGTCGTCATCGACCAGTTCAGCCAGCAGCACGTGACCGGCGCCGAGATCGACTATGTCGATTCGCTCATGGGCTCCGGCTTCGCGATCAACAACCCGAACGCCGTCAGCAGCTGCGCCTGCGGGTCGTCGTTCAATACCGATGGATCCCCCGCCAAGGCTGGTGGCTGCGCTCACTAGACCGCACGATCCGCGACCGAAGCCCCGGCCCCACCGCCGGGGCTTCGTCATGCCCGGCCGAGCTGTAACATGCTTTTGTGAGTAGCACGTTTATCACGCCACCGACCATCTCGGCGGCGGAGGAGCTTCGCCGATCATTCGCGATCGCCTGGGGAGCCATCGGCGCCGCATGGGGTGTCGCCCCCTCGACTGCCGCGGTGCAGGGCTACCTGTTGGTCTCGGATGGTGCGCAGTCCGAACCGGAAGTCCGACGGGCGCTCGGCATGAGCCATCGCGCAACGAGCCTGGCGCTGGCGCAATGCGAGGAGTGGGGCCTCATCGAGCGCGCCGAGACTCCTCGACGCTCGGGCCAGCGTGGGCCGGCGGCCACCGCCTGGACCGTCGTGGGCGACCATTGGGAGTGGTTTCGGCGCGTCGCCGCGGCCCGCAAGCAGCGGGAGACCGACCCGGTCCTGCCGGTCATCGAACGCTGTGAGGCGCTGGCGCGCGAGGCCGGGCGCGACGCGACGGACGGAGAGATGGTCGCGCTGGGAGAGCGGCTCACCTCACTCCTTGCCTTCGTGCGGCGCTTCGATCGCGGCGTGGAGCTCTTCGTGCGCGGCGATGCTCGCTCGATCGAGAGCCTGTTCACGACCATCGAGCGCCTCGAGCCCGAAATCGTGGATCGACTGTGGGCATTGGTCGCCGAGCTCGGGACCGACGACCTCGAGCGCATCCTGGCGACCCTCGCCCGGATTCCGCCCAAGCACGCGCGGCGGCTCATCGGCCTCGCCGACCAGCCGATGCTCCAGAAGCTGATGGGCGTCCGCTAGGTTCGCCTACTCGCCGGAGCCGTCGTCCTCGAAGACCGCGGCGCCGGCCGTGATGACTTCGGCATCCCCGCCCCCGAGCGCGGAGGGCAGCGGCAGAGCCATGGCAACCGGGGTGATGTGGCGTTCCACCACCGCGCGGGTGCCGGCAATCCCGAGCTCATCGAAGAGCAGCCCGAACTTGGCGCGCAGATTCGCGGCGATCGTGGCTGACGCATCGTCCGGCAGGGTCCAGAGCTCATGCTTGAACGGACCGATTGCCTTCTTGCGGGTCTTGTACAGGAACTGCTCGTCAGTCTCGCCGTCCTTGCGCTCCGCGGCGCAATGCTCGATGCACCAGGCCATCATCTCGTCCTTGACCTCCCGCGGAAGGCCGCCGCCCTCGTACAGGATATTCTGGAAGCCCGTCGCGAGATGGATCTCGGCGGTGCCATGCTCGGGGAAGTGGTTGAACGCCTCGTCGGGCAGTGTCGAGGCGCCGTGCTGGACACAGCCGGCCATCCCGTACTCGTCACGGGCCACGGTCGACAGCCGTCCGAGCGTGTCGAAGTCAATGCTCACCGCCGCGATCGTCCCGTCGGCCATCGGCACACCCCCGTGACTGGTGCCCGTCTGGATGCTGACCTTGCTGAGCGGCTCGATCGCGCCGTCACCGAGCTCGCGGAGATAACCGTCGAGATAGGCGCGCAGCTCCTCTTCGGTCGAGTTCGATTTGCCGACCTCACCGATCTCGCCGCCGATGCTGATGGTCACGCCATCGGGCTCGAGGCTCCGAATCAGCCGGGTCAGCTCTGCGGTGTTCTCCGCGTTCACACGCTGCTGCTCGGGGACGGTCGGGAGCGACAGATCCACCAGGGTCGAGCTGTCGATGTCGATGTTCAGGAACCCGGCGCCCACGGCCTCACGCACCAGGTCGCGCAGGCCGTCGAGCTCGGCCTCGGGATCGGCGGCCCACTTGGTGGCGTTGAACTGGAAGTGGTCGCCCTGCAGGAAGACCGGCGTGCGCCAGCCCTCCCGGATCGCCGCGGCCAGGATGACCGCCGTGTACTCGGCCGGGCGCTGCTCGGTGTACGCCATCTCGCTCTTCGCAATCTCGAAGATGACGGTGGCCGCATCACGCTCCGATGCGGCCGCGAACGCCTGGCGCGCGGTCAGGTAGGTCACCGCACGGACGTTGATGGCCGGGACGGTGAAGGCGGTCGGCTCGATCTCGCCGCGACCCCGCGCTCGATACAGCTCGTGGATCGAGGCGGACCCGCATCCGAGCGCCTGAGACGCGCTCCAGATGACCCAGCGCACGGCGTCGCGCATGGCCGCATCGGGGTTGAAGACGGCCTCGAACACCAGCTCGTCGATCAGCTCTGCCCGAAGTCGTCGTTCGTCGCTGACCTCCAGCCCGGTGGGGGTGATGGTGGCAACGCCGTCGAGGCGCGCCCGGAGGTCATCGGCTGTTGAGATCTGCATGCCGACCATCCTAGCGAAGGGCCGATACCAGGGTGAAGGCGAGGAGGGGCGCCACGATCAGGCCCATCCCTCCGGCAAGGAGATACCAATCCCTGGCTGCCGTCGCGTCCGCCAACCTCCGTCGCCGGAGCCCGCCAGTCCACCATCGGACTGCCGACAGCCCGGCCACGTACAGGACGGCCGCCAGGCCGATGACGCCGACGGCGAAGGGCCGCACCTCGTCGCAATCGCCGAAGGCCAGGGGGCCACCCGGCGGACACGGACTCGCCAGCTCGATGCCGATCGGGATCGCCGCCATGCCGATGACGACCACCGACCAGGCGACGTGGAAGACCGACCCTCGGGTCAGCGCCGCGCGAGCTCCGCGCTGTGCCGGGTCGCCAGCTCGGCGTCGCGTCGGTTGATGCGGCGGTACTCGAAGAGGAGGTAGACGCACGAGGCCGCCCCGAGCCCCGCCACCATCATGCCGAAGGCGACCGACTGGAGCGTGATGGTGACCGGCCAGAACGAGCCGCCGGCCAGGTTGAACGCCAGCAGCGGCACGAGCAGGAGCACGGTCATCAGGTAGTTGAGGAACACGAAGATTCGAATGAACGCCCACCCGAAGCCGCGCCTGCCGCGAGAGGCCTGGACGCCCACCGCCAGCAGGATCAGCAGGGCGAAGTTGCCGCCCGCCACGCCATTTGCGATGAGGAAGCCCACGTCGTCGCTGAAGCGCAGGAACGGAAGCTCGACGGTCGTCAGGTAGTAGACGTAGTTCGGCACGTAGGTGAGCAGGAAGTAGACGAACAGGAAGAGCGGAACGCCCTTGAGCACCGCCACGAGCCATGTCTCGTGGCCATGGAGGAACCAGCTGGTGAAGTCGTCGGCCCAGCCAAGCAGGCGATTCACGCCGCCCCGCGGTCGGTAGCCGGTCGTCGTGGTCATGCGATCCTCCTACCCACCTGTCTGGGCCAGGAGGAAGGTGATGAGCGCCTGCAGCGCGCTCTCGCTGACGGCGCCCTCGGAATGCGGAGGCATGCCGGTCGCCTGGCCGTCGTTGTAGTTCGCCGACGAGTCCCTGATCCACTTCTCGAGGAACATCCTCGGGTCCTCGTCGTAATCCGCAACCATCTGGTCGGCACCCGAGGGTGTCGGGAAGTTCTCGAACTCGGTGATGACCGCCGAGCCTATGCCCTGGATGTTCGGCCCGGCCGTCCCGCCCGCCAGATCGGCCCCGTGGCACGCGACGCAGCCGGCGGCGGTGTAGACCTCGGCGCCGGCCTCCTCCGTGTTCGGGACGTCCTCGATCGGCTGCTCGTCGGCTTCGGCGGCCCATGACTGGACGAGCGCCGAGACGGCGTCGATCTGCTGCACATTCAGCGGGCCGCCGACCTCCGCGCTCCACGCGGGCATCGCCGAGTTGACGTTGCCGGAGACTACGACGCCGCCGTAGCTCACCGCCAGGTGGACGTAGTTGCCGTTCACCTTCAGCTTGTCGGCGAGACTCCGCGTGTGCAGGCTCGGTCCGATTGCGGGCGCCCCCTCCTCCCCGCCGAAGCCCTCGGGTCCGTGGCAGTTGGCGCATCCGGCAGCGGCCGGCTCGGCCGGATCGGCACTGAAGATGATCTCGCCGTATTCGAGGAGCTCGTCGTCATGAGCCGTCGCGATCTCGTCGCGCCGGGGGTTGTCGGTCACCCAGTAGAGGAGGGTGAATGCGGAGAGGGCCGTCACCAGGATGACGCCGAGCGTCTTCAGCAGCATCGGTCAGCCCGTGCAGTGCGGCATGTCGGTCGGTCCGCGCTGATCGAAGGTCACCGTTCCAGGCGGAGGCCCGCTGATGACCTGGCTGGTGTCCACCACGTACGCGCCGTCCGCAGCCGACACGGGGAAGCGATCCATCCCGCGCGGAGCGGGTCCGTCGCGCTTCTCGCCGAGCACCGTGTACTTCGATCCATGGCACAGGCATTCGAACCACTCGCTCTGGTCGCACAGCTGCGGCACCTGGCAACCCAGGTGCGGGCACTTGCGCCACAGGGCCAGGACCGAGCGATCGGCTGTGGGAAGGTCCTCGGAGAGATCCGTGCCGGGGTCCTCGACGGGGGAGGCGACGGAGCCATCACCCTCAACCCGTGCCTTGGCGGCCGGAACGTTCACGATGAAGAGGTTGGCCGGCCCGTAGATGTACGGCAGGCCGTTCTTCCACTCGGGCTGGGCATTGTTGATCTCTGCCACGCCGCCGATCGTGATCTTGGCGCCCAGGCCCTCGGTCAGATTCGGCCACAGGAAGGCGAGGGTCCCGCCCAGGAACTCGAGGGACAGGATCCCGACGCCCACGCCGAGCATGCGGCGCATGAATCCGCGACGGCTGATCTCACCCGCGCGAGGCCCGTGGACCTCGCCGTACGAAGCGTGCTGTGTCATAGGTTGAAGAAGAGCCCCTCCCACGGCCAGACCCAGTTCCATCCCGGGCCACGGAAGAATGAGCCGATGAACGTGACGAGCAGCCCGCCGAGCATGAGGCACAGGAAGAAGACCCACATCAGCTTGCGGTCCCGGGCCGCCTTGAACGGTGTGCGGTCGATGAACGGGATGGCTGCCAACCCCAGCAGATAGAAGGTCGGCACGATCACGCCGGCGACGGTGGCGTTGAAGTAGCTCAGGATCTCCTGCAGGCCCAGGAAGTACCACGGCGCCTTGGCGACGTGCGGCGTGACCGCCGGGTTCGCCATCTCCTCGAGCGGCGCCTGGATCCAGAGCGACGTCACCACCAGCAGTCCGCTGATGAGCATCGACATCAGGAACTCGGCGCGCAGCAGGTGCGGCCAGGTCAGCAGCGTCTCGTCCGGACGCTTGTCGACGCGGACCATCGACTCCTGCTTGACGTAGGCGAGCAGGCGGAATCGCTCCGTCCCGGGCACGCCGGGCGGCCCCGGCAGCTTCGGACCGCTGCCCGGCGAGACGATGGGCGCCCGCTCCGGCGCCTGCGTCGGGGCGTTCTTGTCGGCCGTCGCGTTCGGCCGTTTCTCGATCGTCATCGGTTCATCCCTAACCCTACACCGGACCCGAGATGCCGCCGTCCTTCCGGATCCTCCAGAAGTGGACGATCATGAAGATGGCGGCGATCAGCGGGAATGCGATCACGTGAAGGACGTAGAAGCGGAGCAGCGTCTCCTGGCCGACCTGGATGCCGCCGAGCAGGAAGAAGCTCGACTCCTGTCCCAGGAGCGGCGCGTAGAGCGCCATCTGGGTGCCGACGGTGATGGCCCAGAAGGCGATCTGGTCCCACGGCAGCAGGTAGCCGGTGAAGCTGAGCATCAGGGTCAGGAAGAGCAGGATCACGCCGACCACCCAGTTGAACTCGCGCGGCGGCTTGTAGGCACCGTGGTAGAAGACGCGGATCATGTGCAGGAAGACGGTGAGCACCATGAGGTGCGCCGCCCAGCGGTGCATGTTGCGAACCAGGGTGCCGAACGCGACCGACGCCTCGATGGCCTGGATGTCCTGGTAGGCACGGCTGACCGACGGCACGTAGAAGAACATCAGGTACAGGCCGGTCACGGTGAGCGCCAGGAACAGGAAGAAGCTGATCCCGCCGAGGCAGAACGTGTATGTGTAGCGGACGGCATGGCGCTTCACGCGCACCGGGTGGAGGTGCAGGAACACGTTGTTCATCACCGCCAGGGCGCGGGTGCGGCTGGTGTTGGGATACGGCTGACGGAAGAGGCTGCGCCACAGCGCGGACTCCTTGATGAAGCGCATCACGGCGTTCATCGGTCCACCGGCATCCCGGCCTGCTGGCCGACCTGTCCGAGCACGTTGTCCTTGTAGCTCTCCAACAGAACCTTCCCGTCAGGCGTGAACCGCTCGAGCTCGAGCCGGTCCATGGTGATGCAGTTGGTCGGGCAGCGCTCCACGCACAGGTTGCATCGAATGCAGCGCTCCTCGTCGATGATCATGGCGATGCCGCGCGGCCACGACTGGAAGAAGCCCTGCTCCGGATCGTCGCCGCCGACCTGCGCCTTGTCGATCATGTAGATCACGCCCTCGGGGCAGACATCGGCGCAGAGCCCGCACAGGATACAGCGCGGACCGTCGATGTTGATGTTGTGGTTGCACTGCAGGCAACGCGTCCCCTCGTCGATCGCACTGCGGGTGTCGTAGCCGACCTCGACCAGGCTCGTGAAGTCGCGGCGCAGCTCCGGCGGTGCCATCGGGATCTCCTGGCGCGGCGTGCCCTCGTAGAAGCGCGGCATGTCGTGCTCGAGGCTCTGGGTGATCACCGCGCGGTTGATGACCGGCAGCTCCTCGAGCTCCTCGCCACGGACGCCCGCCAGCCAGCGATCGACGGAGCGCGCGGCTCGTCGGCCGAGGCCAGCCGCCTCGATGATGGTTGCCGGACCGGTGACGAAGTCGCCGACCGCGAAGACACCGTCGACGTTGGTGCCGAAGGTATCGGCGTTGATCACGACGTTGCCGCGGTTGAACTCGAATTCCAGGTCGTTGAGCGAGTTGCCGTTCGCATCCTTCGGCGTGGTGCCGTTGAGCGGGGCGGTGCGCCAGGATGAAAGCGAGCCGCCGTCGACCACGGTGCGCGTATCGGTCACGCCCACGTGCCGGTTGAGCTTGGCGCCGAACTCGCCGAGCACGTTGTTGTCCGATGCCTGGCTGGTGCAGGGGATGACCATGTCGCACGCGATCGTGAACTCGCTGCCCGGGATCGGCTCGGCGCTGCGACGACCGGTGGCATCCGGCGGCCCGAGCCGGGTGCGGACGAACTTCATGCCGTTGACCTTGCCGTCCGGACCGGCCAAGACTTCGACCGGTGAGCTGAAGTACTCGAACTGCACGCCCTCGAAACGGGTCTCGTGCTGCTCCTCCTCGTCGACCACCATCTCGTCCGGGCCACGCCGATAGACGATGGTGCTCGTCTTGGCACCCAGCCGCAGGGCCGTCCGCGACGAGTCCATGGCGGTGTATCCGCCGCCGATGATGACGACGTGCTCCCCGACCCACTGCGGCTGGCCGAGGTTGGCACGCTTCAGGAAGTCGACCCCGTAGATGACGCCGTCCAGCTCCTCGCCCGGCGTGTTCATCGCCACCGGGAACATGCAGCCGGTGGCGACAACGACGGCGTCGTGGCGCTCCTTCAGCTGCTCGAGGGTGATGTCACGGCCGATCTCCACGTTGTAGTGGAACTGCACGCCATGCTTCGCCACCCAGTTGACGTCGAGCTCGATCACGTCGCGCGGCAGCCGGAAGGCGGGAACGCCGATGAGGGTCGTGCCCCCACCAGACGGGAGCGCGTCGTACACGTGAACCTCGTGGCCCCAGCTGCCCAGCTCCTTGGCCGCGGCCAGCCCGGCCGGTCCCGCACCGATGACGGCGACATTGCGCCCCGTCGGTGCCTGGACCACGACGTTGTCAGGCATGTTGTTGCCGTAGTGCCAATCCACCAGGAAGCGCTTCATGGCGCGAATGGCGAGGGGCTTGTCGATATCGGCTCGGCGGCATGCCTTCTCGCACGGGGCGGAGCATACGTAGCCGCAGATCGCCGCAACCGGGTTCGGGTCGCGGGCCAGGATGTAGCCCTCCTCGAACCGGCCCTCGGCGGCCAGCATCAGGTAGCCCCGGCAGTTCGTGTTGACCGGGCAGCCTTCCTGGCACTCGATGTTGCACTGAAGCCAGTCCACGCCGACCTCGGCGGTCTGGAACCTCAGTGGAATCGCGGTATCGCTGATCACGGCGTCGAGGTCGCTCTCCGGGCAGTGTTAGACCATGAGGCTAGAAGGAGCGGCAGGACCGATGCTACCCGCTCGGGCTCGTGGGGCGCAAGGTCGGGGGTCGTCTCAGTTGGCAAAGTGCACCGCCATGACGCGACGGACGAGCGGCGCGGCATCTGACCCGCCGGTCCCGAGCGGAATGTTCGGCAGCACGGTGGCGATGCTGATCGAGGGATCGCCGGCCGGTGCGAAGGCCGGGAACCAGGCATGCGGATCCGGGGTTCCCGTCTCCGCCGTGCCGGACTTCCCCGCAACGGGGATGCCGAAACCGGCGAATGCAGCGGTCCCGGTTCCGTAGGGCAGCGAGGTGACGGCCACGAGCGTGTCGGTGACGTACGCGAGGTCCGCGGGGTCGACCGAGACCTGACGAGCCACCGTGGGCTCCACCGTGAGGATTGGCTCGCCATCGGGCAGGGTAGCCGCGGTCACGATGCGGGGCGTCCACAGCGTGCCGCCGTTGCCGATGGCCGCGTAGGCGTTGGCGAGCTGAAGCGACGTGCCGAGGAATGCTCCCTGGCCGATGGCCAGCTGAATCTGCTCGAAGCCCGAGTACCCACCCCGTCCGTTCGCGGCCAACCACGCATCGTCGGGGACGATGCCGGTCTCCTCGATGAGGTACGTGATGCCGGTGGCTGCACCAAACCCGAACTCGAACAGGAGGTCGGTGAGCGCCGTCTCCTCGCGCTCGTAGATGGACAGCGCCAGCGGCATGTACGTGGTGTTGCAGCTGAACGCCATCGCCTGGGCAAGCGTCACCTGCCCCGGCAGCGAGTGCTCCTCGTAGTTCCGGAACGTGAAGTCGCCGTAGTCCCAGGTCGCGGGACAGGCCACTAGGCTGGCCGGCGTGACGACGCCTGTCCGGAGCGCGGCCGCAAGGGTGAACGGCTTGAATGACGATCCCGCCGGGTAGGCGGCTAGCACCGCCTTGTTGAAGATCTGTCCCGCGCCCGCGGGAGCGAGCGGCTCACCGGCCATCGTCATGCCCGAGGTCATCGAGTTCGGATTGAACGCGGGCTGGCTGGCGAGCGCCCACACGTCCCCGCTCTGCGGATCGAGGATGGCTGTCGCCGCAGCCCCGTACGGACTCACGGCTGACTGTGCCGCGGCCTGGATGTTCGGCCGCAGGGTGATCGTGACATCCGCTCCCGGGACCTGCTCGGTCTCCAGCAGGACCGCTTCGGGCGCGTCCGTGGTCACGGCGATGAGCTGCCAGCCGGGCGTGCCGCGCAGCAACGCCTCGGCGCCCGCCTCGAGGCCGCTGCGGCCGACCACGTCGCCGGCGCGGTACCCGGACTGCGCCAGCGTCTCGAGGTCCTCGGCCGTCACTTCCGCCACGTAGCCGATGGTCTGTCCGGCCAGCGCCTCCTGCGGATAGACCCTCACCCCGTCGTCGCGATTCATGGCCCAGACCGTGTCGCCGGCCCCCACGATCTGCCCCCGCGGACCGAGCGACCGATCGAGGCGCAGCGCCCCATCGGAGCCGAGCTCCGGGAAGACGACCGCCGGCGTCCAGCGCATGAGCCACCCATCCTGGCCGTGGACCAGCGTCAGCGCCCGATCCACCGCCAGTGACCCGAACCGATCCGAGTCGACCGTGAGTGAGATGGGCACCTCGAGGGCCGGGACCGGCCCGGGCAATGGCTCCGTGGGATCGAAGCTGGGGAGGGGAGCGGTCGAGCTTCCGGGCGAGGCGGAGGGAGCGGTCGAGGCAGCGGGAGCGGGTGTCGGATCGGGGAACGCCGCCGGCCTGGGCTCCGGTGGAAGCCCAACGATGCGTGGCTCGCCCGGCTCGCCGCGCAGGTCGGCGATCCGCACCATCTCGGCAAAGCCCGCGTGGAACTCGGTGAACTCAGGCAGCGGGTATCGAGCCTGGACCGTTGGATCGAGCCGTGCGTGCATTGCCGCGTAATCGCCGGCCGCCCAATCCCGCAGGTAATCGGCTGCCAGCGAGGTTGCCTGTGCGGGGGACGCCATCGGGAACGTGGTCGGCGCCGGCGTGGCGTCGGGATCGGGGCTGTTGGCACACCCCGCGAGCAACACGGCCAGCACGGCGAAATGGGCGAGGACCTTCATCGCGCCAGGGTCACGCGTCGGAACCCCTCGGCGGCGCGATACCCGGCCCGCTCACCCAGCTCCTCGCTGCGCCGCGAGACCCATCGCTCGATCTCGCCGAACGACCGGAACTGGCTGGCGTGGCGCCCGAGCGCCTCGATCTTCGCGTCGAGCGTCCCGGCAATGTCAACGAGCTGGTTCGCCTCGTTCGTGCTCCACAGATAGAGCTCGGCGACCTTCCACGCTGCCAACCCGAGGTCGAGGTGCTCGCGAAAGTTCAGTGGGTCGCGGGCGGTCGGGAACACCGCATCGACCGTGGTCTGACCCACCGCCCGGTGGTCGGGGTGGTTGACCCACTCGTTGTTGACGAACAGCACGGTGGGATCGTGCGTCATGACGATCTCCGGCCGGTACGACCGGATGGCGCGCGTGATGCGTTCTCGCAGCTGGAGCGAGGGTTCGACCTGGCCGTCGGGCTCGTCGAGAAAGTCGACGCCCTCGACCCCGATGACGGCGGCGGCGGCTCGTTGCTCGTCCTCGCGAAGCGAAGCGAGCGCGGCCACGTCGGCGTCCGGATCGTCGCTCCCCTTGTCCCCACGGGTGACGAGGAGGTAGCGCGCACTGGCGCCCTCGGCGACCCACCTGGCGATGGTGCCCGCGGCGCCGAACTCGATGTCATCGGGATGTGCGGCGACCACGAGGACGCGCTCAGGTGTGGGCAGCTTGTCGTCAGGCATGTGGTGGCTGCTGATGCTATCAGTCAGGCCAGCGAGAGTGTCCGTCCCCCGTCCGGGTCGAGCAGCTCCGCCGTCCAGGCGTGGCAGGTGAAGTACAGGACCTGGTGTCGCTCGGCCAGGCCGCGGATGCCCGTGGCGGCTCGCGCCGCTCGCTCCGGGTCGAAGTTCACGAGGATGTCATCCATGACCACCGGCAACGGCTCAGCGTGGCGGGCGAACTCCTCGATCAGTCCGAAGCGCAGGGCGAGGTACAGCTGCTCGGCCGTGCCGCGTGACAGCTCGTCGGTGACGCGCGACTCCCCGCCATCGGTCTCCACCCGGACGCTCGAGTCGCCTGGCGGGGCGATGATCCGCGTGTAGCGACCACCGGTGATGCGCGAGAAGTGCGACTCGGCCGCGCGCACGACGTCGGGCTGCCGCTCGCGCTCGTATCGATGCCGAGTCTCTTCGAGCAGTCGCAGCGTCACCGCCCGCACGGCCCAGTCGCGGGCCAGGGCCGCCGCTGAACCCTCGGCGATGGCAAGCTCCTGGCGTTTCGCACCGATCTCCTCGGTGGCCTCCAGCCGTTCGATGCTGGCCATCAGCGCTCCGATGCGGGCGTGGCCGTCAGCCAGCTCGGCCTCGATGCGTTCGAGCTCCGCCTGTGCCTCGGCGAGCTCGGCGTCGATTCCCACGGCGTCCGTGGTTCGCGCGTCGGCGGCAAGGCCCTCGACCCCCGCCGGGCTGCCCGCGATGCCCGCCAGGTGTGAGCGAAGTTCTCTCGCGCGGGCAAGCAGGGCACGCCGGCCGGCAGCGGCGGCGTCGCGCGACCTGAGGGCATCGACCGTCGCTGCGCCATGAGCCGCCAGGAAGTCGGCGAGCTCCGATGAACGGACCTGGCCGGCTTCCGACAACGGTCCGCGACGACCCTCGAGGCGCTCGATGACAGCATCGAGCTCACCGATGCGACGTTCAGCCTCCCGGGCCGATACCAGGCGCTCGGCCAGCGCGGCCACCGCAATCGCCTGACGTTCGGGGTCATCGGACACGTCGCCGCCGAGTCGCTGCAGCAGGTCGTTGACACGGACCGACAGCTCCGAATCGGCCGCGTCCAGTTCGGCGAGCATGCCTCGCAGCCGGTCGCGTTCGGCGGCGGCCGAGCGTGCCGTCCCGGCTGCGGCCAGCATCTCGCGTACCGCCGACGCCGAAACTCCGGCAGGCAGACCGTGGGCCAGGAGCCACGAGCCCCACTCCTCCCCGGCCGCTCGCCGCGCGAGGTCGGCGTCGTCAGCCTGGCGACGAAGGCGTGCCAGCTCGTCGCGGCGCTGGTCCAGGGAGGCGGCGCGCTCCCTGGCCACGGACGCTCTCGCCTCGGCCGCCGCGAGCTCCTCGCCGAGGACCACCAGATCACGGTCCGTGGCGTCCGGTGGCAGCCCGACGCGCTTGATCAACTCCGCGCGCCTTCCATGGCGAGCGGCCGGTGGAGTCCGAGAGCCGCCGATCGGTGCCCGGAGTACGACAGCCAGCCCGCCAGCCGCGAGCCCCAGAATCAGACCCACCAGCGCCTGCCCAACGGCGCTGCCGATCGCCGCAACGGCAATCGCGATCACAACGCCGGGTACGAGCGTGTGGATCGGAATCCCGTCGACGCGGTCCTGCGCTGTACCGCCCGCAGCGGTGAGGAGCTCGCGCAGCGCTTCGCGCCGTTCAGAGAGATCCGCCGGGACGGCGTCCAGCGTCGCCTCGCGTTCGCGACTCTCCAGCTCCCCGCTGGCTGCCGTCAATCGGCCGGTGACAGCCGCCGCGGCCGCGGCGGTCGCGATAAGGCGTTCCTCCGCGTCGCGGGTGGCCTGGATCGCCGGGATCGAGTCGTCGAGGGCCAGGAGGCGCGCCTCATCCCAGCCGCCGACCCGTGCTCGCTGCTCCGCGACCGTGGCCTCCTGGCGTTCGATCCCGCGAGACAGATCCGCCCGCCGGTCTGCCCGCCCGGAGTGACCGACCACCGCATCGCGGAGCGAGCCGATATCGTCGGCGGCGTCGAGTACGACCCAGTCGACGCTGATCGCAGCGCGTTCGTGGCGCGCCGCGGCGAGCTCCTCGTCGAGGACCGCAAGCGCCCGCGCGGCCTCCTCGTGCAGCATGGTCCGGCGGTCGGTCGCCGCGGACAGGTCGGGGGGCAGAGCGTCGAGCGACGGATCGCCCGCCAACACCTCGGCATCGATCTCCGCCAGCTCTGCCAGGGACGGTGCGGCGGCCCTGACGTTCGTCAGCCGCGCGACCCGCTCGCGCATGGATCGGGCTGTGGCCCGCAGCGCCTCCGTTCGTGCTTCGAGCGCCGAGCACTCTCGGTGGGCTGCCTCGTACTCCTCCGGCTGCGTGGCCAGCGCCGCAATCTCGGCTCGCAGTGACTCGATCCGCACGAGCAGTGCGTTGAGTGGCGGCTTGCTCCCGGTGGGCACGAATCGGTCCCGAAGCTCCGCGTGGAGCCTGCGTTCCAGGTCCACCGCGCTGGCTCCTCCCAGCCCGGCGCCCGCTCCGTAGATGCGGCCCCGGACGCCCGTGGTCGAGAGCGTGTGCAGGTCCTGCAGCTCGCCGAGTCCGAAGGCGAAGACGTTCGCGAAGAGGTCGCGGTCCGCCCCGCGGAGCAGCCGATCCAGCGTCTCCTGCCCGCCCTGGTTGCCATTCGGCGCCCTGACGGTCAGCGCCCCGCCCCCGCCGCGCTCGCCGTGCCGCTCGACGACCCAGCGTTCATCGTCGCCCGTGCTCAGCACCAGGCGCCCGCCGCGACGACCACCCGCCACCGCCGGATACCAGGTTCGTCCTTCCCGCGTGGCGTCGAATCCGAAGAGCAACGCGCGAATGGCGTTGAGGAAGGTGGTCTTGCCGGCCTCGTTGGCTCCGAGCACGACCGTCATGCCGGGGTTGAGTGTCCAGCTCGCATCGTGGAACCGACCGAATCCGTCGAGCTCGATCCGCTCGATCCGCATCAGCCCCCGTCCTCGACCGCCAGCAGCAGGTCGATCCCCATTGCCTCGGCCTCGTCGAGAATCTCGCCGACAAGCTGATCAGCGCTGGGTGCGCCCGCCCGGAGATGGCGCCGGCCGCGGGCGGACTCCTCGAACAGGGAGGAGACCGATGATCGAAGGAGCCCCTGCCAATGGGCATGCTCGTCGGGATCGGTGCTCCGCGCGCTGCGCCGGGCCGTGGCGACGGTGCGGAGGAAGTCGCCGACGAAATCGGGCGTCTGGCGGCGGGCATCGAGATCGATCTCCGGCCGGGTCGCGTCCCGGACCGACTCGACCCATCCGAACGGCCGGCTGCCGGTCAGCTCTTCGTTGAGCAGGATCGCCATGTGGTCGAGATAGCCCGGCCGCGCAATGGCGGCGTGGAGGGGGCCGCGACCGACGAGCCGCAGGCGAATCACGAGCGAGCGGTCGTCGGCGTGCTCCAGGGCCGATGCGATCAGGCTGCGCACCAGGACCATGAGCGCCTCGTCACTCTCGAGTCCGCCGATGGATGCCTCGATTGGCTGCCAGCGGACCACGTCGGTGGCCACGAAGGTCGCGGACGTGCGGCGGGCCGAGTCGACGTCGACGAGGTAGCAGCCCCGCGCCCCGAGCTCGCCCGGATCGCGTCCCTGCGGGATGCCGCAGTAGATGGCGAGCGGATCCGCCATGACCTGCGCCGGCGCGTGGATGTGGCCGAGGGCCCAGTACTGCATGCCGGAAGTGCGCAGGTCGTCGAGCGAGCAGGGCGCGTAGTTGGCGTGGCCGGGGCGATCCCCGACGTTCGTGTGCAGCAGTCCGATCGAGTAGGGGCCGTCCGGATCGGCCCGCATGCTCGCGGCGAAATTCTCGGTGACCGCGGCGCGCGGATACGACCGACCATGAACCCGGGCGATCTCGCGGTCCCCGCGCATCACCGGGGCCGACTCCCCCACCTCCGTCCCGAATCGATGGACGAGCGATGGAAATGCGAGCGATGGAGCCCAGCTGCGACCGTCGGCGGGATCGTGATTGCCATGGACCACGAAGCTGGGAATGCCGGCGGCGGCCAGGCGCGCCAGTCCGTCGCGGAATCGCGTCTGGCCGAGGAGGGTGGGACTGGAGACCTCGAAGACATCGCCCGCCACCACCACGAAATCGACGCGCTCACGAAGCCCCAGCTCGACGACGTTGTTCCAGGCGTCGGTCGTCGCCGCCCGCAGGATGGCGAGGACGTCCGGCGGCGCCTCGGCGCTCAGGCCCTCGAGCGGGCTGTCGAGATGGAGGTCACCGGTGTGCAGGAACCGGAAAGAATCGGGGGACGACACGGCCCGCCAAGCGTAGCCGATGGCCGTGACAGCTCATCGGTCGCGGGGCGGGCCCGGGTGTGTCCCCGGCCGATCCGGCCGCTCCCCCCGAGCGACCCTCGTTGGGCCGCGCCGGCCGGTGCCGGAATGCGGTGACTCAGACGGACCGTCGGCCGCTGAGAAGCTGGAACAGCAGAACGATTCCTGCAATGACCAGCAAGAGGTAGATCAGGCTACCGCCAATGCCGCCGATCAGGCCGAGAAGCCAGAGGACCAGCAGGATGACGATGATCGTCCAGAGCATCGATTTCTCCTCACTCCTAGGTGTACCCGCGGGTCGCCGCGGGGCGACCTCGATGCGCCGTGATCGCAGGATGCGTGCCAGCCCGCCTGGCGTGGGCTCACTCGCCTCGCGAGCGACGTTCCTCGACCACCTGGTACACGAGAAGCACGGCCGCGAACAGCAGGAAGAGATTCACCCATTGCCCCATCTGCATGACGACACCGACCAGCCACAGGACGAGTGCCGCAGCGACCGCGATCCAGATCATCGAGCTATCGAATCGGGCTGATCGCCGCGGAGATCGCCAGCACGACTACGACGACGGTCACCGAGAGCAGGCCGACCGCGACCGTCGCGAGCCACACCGCTCGCTGGCCACTCACGTCGCGAGTGCCTCGATCAGCTGGCCAGCGTGCTCATCGGGCTTGACCCTGGCGAGAACGTGCTCGATCCGACCATCGGCGCCGATGACGAACGTGGTGCGCTCGGTTCCGAGGAACGTGCGTCCTGCGACCGTCTTCTCGACCCAGACCCCATAGGCGTCGGCCACTCGATGACCGTCGTCCGAGAGCAGCGCAAAAGGGAGGTCGTACTTCGCGCGGAACCGGACATGGCGGTCGACGCCGTCGGGCGACACGCCGAAGATCGGCACACCCGTCTCGGCCAGCTCGGTCCATGCGTCACGGAGGCCGCAGGCCTGGGCCGTGCAGCCCGGGGAGTCGTCCTCCGGGTAGAAGTAGAGGACGAATCGCGACCCGTCCAGTCCGTCGCTCGAGACGACGCTTCCATCATCTGCCGTCAGCTCGAAGCGGGGTGCGAGGTCACCGACATCGGGGCGTGCCATGACCGGAGTCTAGCGACTCGTCAGCGCATCTCCTCGATCGCCAGCAGGACCGGCGGAAGGTCACGAGGAACGATCCGCTCCGCGAGCGCCTCGACGAAGTTCGCCACCGCATCGTCCGGTCCCAGGTCGTGCCCGCTGTCCGGCACAACCTGCAGCACGGGCTCGTTCCCGGCCTCCGCGAGCACGCCGGCCAGGATGCGCGACTCGTCCTGGTCCGACCATGCGTCCGATGCGCCATGGGCCAGGACGACGTTGCGGTGGAGCATCGTGGCCAGGGCAAGGGGAGGCGTGTGAAATGCCTGCTCCCAGCCGCGCAACGCCAGCTCGACTCGTTCCGCGCCCACCTCCATCACGATCGTGGCCTCCCGACGCTCGACCCGCTCGATGAGCTCTTCCACGTTCGCGTCGAGGGTCGCGACCACGGGATGCTGCCGATCTTCGCCGCTACGGGCCCGCTCGGCGACGCCCCTCCGCAGGACGTCGCGGAACGAACGGGCGCTGGCGCCGATGAGCCCCACGGCGCCGATGGCCGGGTCGCCGATGGCGACGCTCAGCGCGATCCCGCATCCTTCTCCGTGGCCTATCAGCGCGGACCGTCGGAGGTCGAGCTCGGGGCGCGAGCGCATGGCGCCGACGGCATCGCGGACATCGTCGATGCGGGCGAACAGGTCAGCGGCCGCCCAATCACCGCCCGAGGTCCCGCAGCCGCGCGGGTCGAAGCGGAGCGTCGCCACGTTCCGCTCCACGAGCGCATGCGCCAGGCGGTCGAACAGTCCGGCCGACGCATGCGTCGGGAGCGCCGCGAACCAGGCGGGGTGGCCTATCCGGTCCCAATCGCCGTCGCGGCCGCGCGGCAGCCAGCTCGGGACGAGAACCACCCAAGGGTGCGGGCCGTCGCCATCGGGCAGGAGGAGCGTGCCGTCGAGCGTCACGTCGCCGGCGCGAAATCCGAGGTCCTCGCTTCGGGGCATCGGCCGATGGTACGCTCGGCCGCGGGTCGTGGCCCATGCCTCTCGCTAGCCGAACAACGGACGCCACGTCCCGACAGCCAGGCTGACCCCGATGGCGACCGCGGCAAGAGCGGCCGCGCCGGCAATCCAGAGCCAGTCCGGCGTCCGCATGCGCTGCGGACGCGCCACGCTGCGGCACGGGCGGGCGCCGAATCCACGTGCTTCCATGGCCACCGCGAGCCGCGAACCGCGGCGGATGGCTGCCACCATGAGCGCGAACAGGCGGCCGAATGCGAGCCGGACGGCCTCGATCGGCGATCCACCGGCATCCACACCGCGGGCGCGCCGCGCCATCCCGATGACCTGCCACTCCCGATCGAGGAGCGGCAACAGGCGCAGCGCGGCCAGGACGCCGATCGCGAAACGCGGTGAGACCCGAACCTGCTGGATCAGGGCGTCGGCCACGTCGATCGGCTCGCTGGTGAGCGTCGCCAGGGCGCCGGCCAGCGCGATGGCGAGCAGCCGTAGTGCGAGCCCGGCGCCATTCGCCAGCGTCGCGGCACCGATCCGCAGCGGTCCGATCTCCAGCACCACCGGGCCGACCTGCTCCCCCGCGAACAGGACGTTGAAGATGCCGATCGACAGCGCGGCGATGCCGACCAGCCAGAAGCGCCGGGCAAGGGACGACGGAGCCAGGCCCGAGATCGGCAGGATGGCCAGCAACCCGAGGAGCACGATGCCGGCGGTCACGCCGTCCAGCGACACGAACAGCGCCGCGAGCAGCAGGGTGGCGGCGGCCAGCTTGGCGACCGGGTTGACCGTCCACAGGATCGGCCTCACGACGTGTCTCCGAGCCGCAGCGTCCGGTCGGCCAGGGCGTGGATGAACGGCTGATCGTGGGTGACGAATGCGATTCCGCGTCCGGTGTCACGCAGGCCGGCCAGGAGGTGGAGCAGCTCCCCCCATGTTCGTCGGTCCTGCCCAAAGGTCGGTTCGTCCAGGATCAGCAGGCGAGGAGCGGTGGCCAGGGCGGTGGCGACCGACAGCCGGCGTTGCTCACCGCCCGAGAGCGTGAACGGGTTGGCTGCCGCCAGGTGCGTCAGCCCGAGGCGTTCCAGCAGCTCATCCACCCGTCGCTTCGCCGCGGCGGATCCGAGGCCGGCGCGACGCGGTCCGAGGAGCAGCTCGTCCCGCACCGACCCGGTGAGGAACTGGTGCTCGGGGTGCTGGAAGACCGTCCCGATGCTCTTCACCAGCTCGCGAGAGCGCCATCGAGCGATCGCCTCGTGGCCACGGCCGGGCGCAAGCGCCTCGCCCGAGATCACCCGGCCGCTGCGCGCTGGAGCGAGCCCGGCGAGCAGCAGGGCGAGCGTCGACTTGCCGCTGCCGTTGCGACCGGTGATGGCCACTGCCTCGGATGATCGAAGCGCAACGTCCGACGGCGGGAGGGCGTCGACCGTGGCGCCGCGGTAGCGATAGGTCGCTCGCTCGGCCATGACGAGGGTCTCGGCGCCCGGTCGGTCGCGCCGGGGCGGTCCTGCCGGGGGTCGGTCGGGAACCCAGACGCCGGCTTCCGCCAACGCCGATCCCTGCTCCCGGAAGACCTCGCGCGGGCGGCCGTCCGCAATCACACCTTCGCCGGCCTCGATCACCACCACCCGGTCGACCAGGTCCAGCACCTCGTCGACGCGGTGCTCGACCAGTACGAGCGTGGCGCCGGTCCGGTCCAGCACGGCGGCGAGCAGGCTGCGCATGTCCGCCGCGCCGGCCGGATCGATGCTGGCGGTCGGCTCGTCGAGGAGCAGCAGCCCGGGCTGGAGCGCCAGCGTGCCCGCCAGCGCAAGGCGTTGCTGCTCCCCGCCGGAGAGAGCGTGGGTCGCACGGTCGAGCCCATACGGGAAGTCGACGGCCTCGAGCGCCGCCGCGACGCGTGGCCAGATGAGCTCGGCCGCAACGCACCGATTCTCGAGTCCGAACGCCACGTCATCACCGGCGCGCCCCAGGACGATCTGCGATTCCGGATCCTGGAACAGGAGCCCGCTCCGGTCCCGGGCGGTCCGCGGATCCTGCCCATCGACGACCAGATGTCCCTCGGACTCGCTCCCTCCGCGCGGGTCCACCAGGCCGGCAATCGCCCGCAACAGGGTCGACTTGCCGGCTCCCGACGCACCGAGCAGAAGGACGCGCTCGCCAGCCTCGACGGTCAGGTCGAGGCCACGGATCGCCCAGCCCCGACGCCCGGCGTGCCGCATGCCCCATCCCCGGGCCTCGATTCGCGCCGGCCGGCGCTCCGCCGTCATCGGCGCATTGTGGGCGGCCGGCGTCAGATCTCGCCCTGCTCTCGCCCGACCTCGAACTCGCTGAGGACGCCGGTCGCCACGAGGCCGCGCACCAGCACCCACGAACCGAGGCCGGCCACGACCGCGGCGCTCGCCGTGACGAGCCCCACGTACAGCAGCTGCCAATCTCCCGACCAGTCGGCATAGAAGAAGGCGAGGTCCAGAAGCGCGCCCGCGAGCCCGGCGGCAGCCCCCGCGCCGAGCGCAACGGGCAGCGACCACACCCGGTACAGGCCGAAGGCGAAGACGAGCTCGGCTGCGGCCCCCTGCGCCAGGCCGTAGACCACGGTCAGCAGTCCCCATTGCGCTCCGAACAGCATCGATGCGATGGCGGCCACCGTCTCGCCGAGGAGCGCGGCCCCTGGCCTCCGCACGATGAGCGGGACGAGCACGGCGGGAATCATCCAGACCCCATACACCAGCCCTCGGATGGGAGGCGCGACGAACGTCGTCGTCTCCCACAGGACGTTCCATGCCTGGAACACAACGCCGAAGGTGACGGCGACCACGGCTGCCACCACGATGTCCACGATCCGCCAGCCGGTCTCTTCTCCATGCCTGGTTGTCATCTCGGGTGCTCCTCGTCTGGTGTCTCGATGATCAATAGCGTGCCGCCGGCAACGCCGACCGAGGCCGGCGCGCGAATGACCTGGTTGGACAGGCCGCGCGATCTGCCGGTGGCGAGCACGGCGTCGTGGAGCTCCCAGCGCAGCCCGCGAGTCTCGACGCCGGTCGCGTCACCGACCACGGGCAGCAGCGTGACGAGCGATCCCGGCGGACCATCCAGCGTGGCCTCGGTCCCCGCGTGGACGGCCCGGACCGTCGTGCCGCGATGCACGATCTGGAGGTCGCGACCCGCGTAGGCACGGTCCGCCAGCAGGAGCATGTTCGCCAGCTCGTGGTCGAGACGAGGCCCGCCAACGGCTCCCAGCACGCGGACCGACGTCTCCGCCGGCTGGTCGCGGAACGCCGCCGCGATCGCGAGCTCCGTGTCGGACGCCTCCTTGTCGACGGGATGCGCCTCGATCCGTGTCCCGGCTGATCGCAGCCGTGATACGAGGTCCGGGCTCGTCGAATCCAGGTCGCCCACCAGCACATCCGGCCGGCGTCCATGCCGATGGAGTGTCTCGGCACCACCATCGGCCGCGATCACCAGCCGGGCGCCGTCGAGCCATGCAAGATCGGCCTCATCGACATCGCCGGAGGCCACCACCACCACGTGTCCCGCATCGCTCACCGCACCACGCCTCGTCGTCCTCGTGTTCGGAAACGACCGGGAGGCGCACGCGTCGCGCGGCATCGACTTCCTTCGCCGGCATGACCCGGATCAGGTTCGAGGGTCTGCGAACGCCCGTTGCGTTCACACTCTCAGCGCTGTTGCGCTCCCCTGTCGTCTCTTGACTGTCAGTCAGCCTAGCACGCGCCCTATCATCGGTCGATGCACCCAAACATCAGCCGCGTGGTGAGCGCGGCCGCCAATGCGGGCCTTGCCATCGACGTACAGCGCTATCCGGAGGGAACCCGCACGGCGGAGGATGCGGCGCGTGCCGTCGGCTGCTCGGTCGGGCAGATCGTCAAGTCGCTCGTCTTCATGCTCGACGATCAACCGATCATCGCGCTGGTGTCCGGTGCCAATCGGGTCGACATGGCGAAGCTGGCATCCGCGGGTGACGGCTCCTCCGCGCGGCGCGCGAGCGGCGATGAGGCGCGTGAGGCGACCGGCTACGCGATCGGCGGCGTGCCCCCCTTTGGTCACGAGCGACCCGTGACCGTGCTGGTCGACGAGGACCTGCTCGGGCACGACCTGGCGTGGGCTGCCGCCGGCCTTCCGGATGCCGTCTTCCCGATCCTCCCCGATGACCTGGTCCGCGTCTCGGGGGGTCGCGTCGCGGACCTGGCCGAAGCGGCGGATCACTGACGAATGCCCCTGGGCGCCGCATTTGCGGCCATGGTCGCGTCCGGCGTCGTGCTCGCCGTGATCTCGATCCTCCTGCTGCGCGGGACCGGCGCCCAGGGCGGCCTGGCGCGGAGGTTGGCCGGGCCGGCCGGCGTGAAGGTCGGACAGCTGTTCGGCGACGGCCAGGTGCACGATCGGCCGGTTCGGGTGGCCGGCCGCATCCGGTGCAGCGAACCGCTCGAGATGGGCGGTGGCGAGCGCCTGGTCGCCTTTCATCGGGATGTGGAAGTCCTTGCCGGCGGATCGTGGCGCAGCGTCGAGCGGCTGCGCGAGACTCGATCGTTCGAGCTGTGGGACCACGACGGGTCGCTCCCGTTGGATCCGGCGAGCGCCGCCGAGCCGCTGATCGTCATTCCGCAGGTGTGGCGCGGTTCGCCTGATGCCCTCGAGGAGCCGCACGCGACCGCGGCGGCTCGCATCGCCGAGCGGCACGGCAACCTGACCGAGGCCCGCGCCATCACCCGGTCCCTCAACGTCACCGACCGCCTCCTGGTGCTGGCGCGGGTCGAGCGAGACGACCGCGGTCGACCGGACCTCGTCCCGCCCGATGGCGGCTACCTCGTGACGAACCTCGAGCTCGACGCCGCCATGCGCCTGCTCGGGGGACCGCGTCGCCGACTCGTATCGGCCTCGATCATCGGCCTCGGCCTGTCCATCGCCCTGTTGGCGATCGGGGGCATCGGGGCATTCCTGAGCGCAATGTTGGCCGGCTGACCATCAATCGGTACGGCCTCGGTTGGTACGAACGGTGGATCGCAGGACGCACCTCCCGTTTCTAGCATCCGATGCACGGGACCTACCGAAAGCTCCATTCGGACCAATGGAGATGGGCAGCGTCACCGAAATCGGGAGCGCGAATGGCGGCAGACGGACGGCACGCATTGCTCAGCGTGGCCCAGGCGGCATCCCTGCTCGGCGTGCACCCCAACACGGTTCGCGCCTGGACTGATGCCGGGCGCCTGACGGCGTACCGCATCAACTCGCGAGGGGATCGGCGCTTCCGACACGATGACGTGGAGCGCCTCCTGGTCGAGGACGCGCCCGCGATCGAGCCCGAGTCACGGGGGATCGATCGACCCGCGCGCGATCCCGAGCTTGCCGTCATCGAACGGGTCGCCAGCGGACTCGCCGCATCACCGGCCCCCGGGTCGGTGGCGCGAGCCCTGGTCGAGGCGCTGCGCACCGAGATCCAGGTGAATCGCGCCGCGGTGTACCTCCGCACCGAGAACGTGAACGAGCTGGTGGCGCACGCCGGATTCACCGACCCGCCCCCGTCCACCTGGGCTGACGACGACGCCGGCGACTCCGTCCATGACCGCGTCATCGGCCTGCGCACGAGGAAGGGCATGGTCGGCGTGCTCGTGATCGACCGGACGTCGAGCGAGCGGATGTCCGATGCCTTCTCGAGGGCACTCGCGACCATGGCCGGAACCTCGCTGGCAAGCTCTCGGCTCATCGTCCACGCGCGGCGCGAGGTTCGTCGAGCCCGCGCGCTCCGGTCCGTCACCAAGGAGCTCACCGGGACCCTCGACCTCGCCGCGCTGCTCGGAGGCGTGGTCGAGCTCACCCGGACGCTGTTCGAGGCGGATAAGGCCGGACTCTGGATCGTGGACGACACCGAGCACCCGTACCAGGTTGCCGCGCACCACAACCTCAGCGAGGCGTTCCTGGCCAAGGTGAGGACGTTGTCGACCGACGCGAATACCGTCGGGACGCGAGCCATCCGCGAGCGCAAGTCCAACTGGGTGCGAAACGCGGACAGCGATCCCGCTGTTGGTGTGATGGGCGAGGTCTACGCGGCCGAGGGCATCCGAACCGCATGCCTCGTCCCGCTGGTCGCCAGCGATCGCGCCGTGGGCATCATCGGCCTCTATCACCGCGCCGATCGCCCGTGGCCCGAGGACGAGGTCGCGCTGCTCCAGGCGTTTGCGGACCAGGCGGCGGTGGCACTCCAGAACGCGCGGCTGTATCGGTCGGTTGCCGACCAGGCCGCTCGCATGCGCTCGATCCAGGACCTCTCGGCACGACTCAACCGCCTGACCGACGTCCGGGCCATCGGCGAGGCGATCGTCGCGGAGGCCAGCACCCTGGCCGACTACCACGACATCCGGATCTACCAGGTCGACTGGGATCGAAGCATGTGCGATCCCATCGCGTTCACCCGCGAGATGCTCGAAGGGGATCCCGAGAACGCCGTGGAGCTGCTCAAGGTGGAGATCGGCGAGGGGTTCACCGGCTGGGTGGCGGAGCACGGGGAGCCCCTGCTCATCAACGACGCCATGGACGACGAGCGCGGCAAGACGATCGACGGTACGGAGGACGTTCCGGAATCGATGCTCGTGGTCCCGATGCTGTACGAGGGTCGAACCATCGGCGTCATCGTCCTGAGCCAGCTGGGGTACAACCGCTTCACGACCGGCGACCTGCAGACGATGAGCATCTTCGCCGGCTACGCGGCCCAGGCGATGGCAAACGCGACAACCTATGGAAAGCTGGTGACGCAGTCCATGGAGCTCGCGCGCCGGTCAGAGTCGCAGCGCCACCTGCTCGAAACCAACGCTCGCCTGCTCGGCAGCCTCGAGCAGGCAGACGTGCTCGAGACGATCGCCGACGCTCTCCGGGAGGTGGTCGCCTACGACAACCTCTCCATCTACCGCACCGACAACGCTCAGGGCGCCATGGTCCCCGTCCTGGCACGCGAGCTCCATGCCGAGCAGGTCAGCCGCTACATGATCCCGTTCGGCAGGGGCCTCATGGGCTGGGCGGTCGAGCACGCTCAGCCGATCCTGGCCAACGACGCGCTGAGCGACCCGCGAGCCCTCCAGATCCCCGGCACTCCGGACGAACCGGAGGCCGTGGTGGTCGTACCGCTCATCGTGGACGGCGAGGTGCTGGGCGCCCTCAACATCTCCCGCATCGGCTCCTCGGAGGTGCACTTCACCGAGAGCGACTTCGAGGTGATCCAGCTGTTCTCCGCGCAGGCCTCGATCGCCCTGCGCAACGCGGACCGTCACCAGGCGATCAGCCAGCGAGCCGAGACCGATGCGCTGACCGGCCTCGGCAACCACGGGGCATTCCAGCTGGAGCTTGGGCGTCTCATCGATGAGCTCGTGTCCGGCGGCCCGACGTCGGAGACCGATGCACGACTCGCCGTGCTCATGATGGACCTCGACGCCTTCAAGTCCTACAACGACCGCCACGGGCACCCGGCCGGCGACGCGCTGCTGTACGAGGTCGCAACCTCGATCTATGGGGCGGCGCGCAGCGAGGACCGGGTCTTTCGCTATGGCGGCGACGAGTTCGCTCTCATCCTGCCCGGTGCCACCGTCTCGGAGGCCGAGCGAGTGGCCGAGCGGATTCGCGCGTCCGTGGACGCCCTCACGGCCGACGGACCCAACCCGGTGACCATCACGATCGGTGTTGCCGGCATGCCGGACAGCGCGACGGATCGCGCAAGTCTCATCGAGGCCGCCGACGTGGCGCTCTACTTCGGCAAGCGTGCCGGCGAGGACCGGGTGGTTCGAAGCGATCAGCTGCCACGTGACGTCGTCGATCTGCGCGGAACCCTGGAAGACCTCGCCAGTGCGGCCCTGCGTGACGGCGAGGACCCACTCGCCGTCGAGCACCTGATGGAGCGGGCCACGCAGCTGTCCGGCGCCTACCACGAGGAACCCGACGCGGTCCGTGACGCGGTCCTGGCCGTGACGCGGGCGCTGTCCGGCGTGACGACTCCCGCCGACGACGGTCACGCGGACCGGGTCGGGCGGCTTGCCGCACGCATCGCGGCCCAGGTCGGACTCTCGGTCGAAGAACAGCACGCGACCGAGCTCGCCGGACGCCTCCACGCGCTCGACGATCGCTCGCTCGCCGAGCTGTCGGCCATAACGTCGCTGCACGGCACGGCCAAGCTCGTGGCGGGATGTCGTGGGCTGATCGCCGATGGCGCTCGACGTACCCGCCGAGCTGGGCGTGCGCGCGGCCCGGCCTCACTGCATGTCGTGGCGATCGCGAATGTCTACGACGAGCTCTCGGTGGCCGGCGGCCTGGGACGCTCGGACGCGATGGCCGCGCTCCGCCGTCATCCCGCCACATTCCGCACAGACGTGCTGAATGCCCTGGCAGCGACGGTCGATGAGCATCCGGACGCCGGCCGGCGTCGCCGAGCCGTCGATCGCAAGGCCGAGGCGCGCGGAGCGGCCTGAGCCGGGCGGCCGTCGGGTATCATGCCGGCCCGATGACGTCCTCCCGCCTCGCTTCGCTGCGCCTGCGCGGGGCGGTGGCCAGCCTGCTCGCAACCGCCCTGGTGTCGGCATGCTCGACGGCGGAGACGATCCCGCCGGCCAGCGCGACGCAGCTCCCGGCAACCGCATCCATTTCGGCATCACCGCAGCCCACCCCCAGCCCGACGCCCACGCCGGCACCGACGCCACGATTCACGAATGAGCCTGACGCTGCGCTCGCAGCACTGATCCCGACCGAGGTGGCCGGCCTCCCGGTGGTGGTCGCCCCGTTCGACGAGTTCGCGCTCACTCCGGGGGATATCGGGCTCGCCTACGGCGACCTCGGAAACCGCTTCGCGTCCCTCGCCCTGGCCTACATCGAGCAGCCGCGCCTGACGCTCTACGCGATGCGGGTCAACGGCGACCCGGTCGCGACCGACGAGCTCGAACCGTACCTTGCCACGGCCGGCCGCTATGTCGGGATCGCCGGCCTCGATCCGGAGCCATGGGAGCCGGGCGAGGTTGCGGGAAACCTGGTGTGGGTCCGCCCCGAGGACAATGCGACTGCGGCGGGCACCCACATCTATACGTGGTCAAGCGGCGACATCGTCTTCCTCCTGATCGGCGTCGATGACGCGGTCAACCGAGCCCTGATCCAGGAGCTGCCCGGCGAGCCCGCACCGACGCCCTCCCCGGCCCCTAGCGGGCCGGCGTCGTCTGGCTCGGACGCACCCAGTTCCAGTCCGGGTGCATCGGGCGGCTGAGGCAAGCGCCTCGACGGACACGCGGCTGGTCGGGTTTGTGCGTATGGTGACGCATGCCGCTCCGCAAGTACTGGACGACCGTCCGCGACAGCCTGTGGTTCATCCCGTCCCTGTGGGTGATCGCAAGCGCCATCCTCGCCTTCGGAATGATCACGATCGACCGCCGCACCCCGGAGTTCGCGGCGAGCTTCCCCCTCGTGTTCGGCGGCGGGGCGGAGGGTGCGCGCGGGCTCCTCTCGTCGATCGCCGGATCGATGATCACGGTGGCCGGGGTGACGTTCTCGATCACGATCGTGGCCCTGCAGCTCGCCTCGTCGCAGCTCTCGCCGCGCGTCCTCCGCAACTTCATGAGCGATCGCAGCAGCCAGGTCGTGCTCGGCGCGTTCATCGGCGCGTTCACCTACTCGATCCTGGTCCTGCGCTCCATCCGTTCGGAGCAGGACGGCATCGCCGCCTTTGTGCCGTCGGTGGCGGTGAGCGTGGGCATCGCATTCTCACTGGTGGCACTCGGCATGTTCGTGTACTTCATCCATCACATCGCGAGCCGGATCCAGCTCTCCTCGATCGTGGGCAAGATCGCCGACGAGACCACGGAGCAGGTCCGCTCGGAATGGACGGAGGTCGATGAGAACGCCGGCCCCGCCGGACTTCCCGAGGATGAGCCGGGCAAGGTGACGGCCAACGGCAGCGGCTATCTCCAGCTGATGGACTTCGGGCAGCTGCACGAGGTCGCCACGGAGCATCTGATCGTTATCCGGGTCGAGGTGATGCTCGGTTCGTGGGTGCAGGAGGATGCTCCACTCTTCGCGGTCTGGCCCGCCAGCGCTGCAGAGGGCGCGCTGCGCGACCGCCTGCTGCGCCAGGTGTCCCTCGGGGCACAGCGCTCGATCGAGCAGGACGCGGCGTTCGGCATTCGGCAGCTCGTCGACGTGGGACTCAAGGCGATCTCGCCCGGGATCAACGACCCCACATCTGCCACCGACTGCATCGTGCGCCTGGGCCAGATCCTGGTCGCATCCGGGCGGCGCCACCATCCGCGACGCGTCTTCGCGGACGACGATGGAACCGTGCGGCTGGTGGTGCCTCATGACGACTGGGACGACCTGGTGCGGCTCGCGTTCGATCAGCTGTGCCAGTACGGAGCGGCCAGCCCCGACGTCCTGATTGCGCTGGCATCAACCCTGCAGACGATCGCGACGGCAGTCCCGGCGAAGCGCCATGCTGCGCTCCGCCAGCAGATCGATCTCATTCGGGAGTCAGCGGCCGAAGTCGTCGTCGAGAGCGATCGACAGCGAGTCATGGCCACGGTCGACCGGGCCCTCCAGGAAATGCGCGGATAACGGAGAGAACGCACGTGTTCGGCAAGATCGCCTACACCCTGTCGATCGGCGGCACGATCGCCACCCTGGCACTGCGACTGCTCGGGGCCGATGACACGCTGACATTCTCGGTCAGTGCGCTGACGATCCTGGGGCTCGCCTACACGCTGGGCCACGCCACGGAGCAGCTCGGGATCGCGGCCGGCCCGCGCATCGGCGGCATCATGAACGCGACGGTCGGCAACGTCGGCGAGATCATCATCGCCGCGTTCCTGATCATGGACGGCAAGATCGAGATCGTGCATGCGTCGATCACCGGCTCGATCGTCGGCAACCTCCTTCTCGTTCTCGGTGCGTCCCTCCTGATCGGCGGCATCAAGAACGGAATCCAGACCTACGACGCGCAGGCGACCGGCATGAATGCGGCATCGCTCATCCTGGCGACCATCGGGCTGATCGTTCCCGCCATGTTCGCGTTTCTCATCGGCGGCGGCGAGGGCACCGGGCCGGGCGACCCGGAGTTCTTCCGGATCGAGGCGCTGACGATCGGGGTGGCGATCCTGCTGATCGTGACCTACGCGGCCCAGACCTGGTTCTTCCTCCGCTCACCCGAGTCGCCAACGTCCAACCAGGGTGAGGAGGAGGTGGCCGAGTGGAGCTGGAAGGTCGCGCTCGGCGTGCTCCTGGGCTCGGCTGCGGCGCTGACCTTCGCCTCCGAAGTGCTGGTCCACACCCTCGACACTGCCGTCGAGTCGCTCGGCGTCAGCGAGTTCTTCATCGGCATCATCGTCATCCCGGTCATCGGCAATCTCGCCGAGCACGTGGTCGGCGTGACGCTGGCATACAAGAACAAGATGGACTTCAGTCTCATCACCTCGATCGGCTCGGCCACCCAGATCGCGCTGTTCGCGGCCCCGGTGCTCGTCTTCTTCGGGCTCATCGTCGGCAACCCGCTGACCCTGGTCTTCACCCCGCTGGAGGTCGCCGCCGTCGGGCTCGGCGTGTTCATCGCCGGCTACATCGCGCTGGATGGCAAGTCGAACTGGGTCGAGGGTCTCCAGCTCATCAGCGTCTACCTGATCCTGGCCATCGCCTTCTTCTTCCTGACGTAGGTTTCGAGGCCCGCGGGTACCATGACGGCGTGCTGAGCCTGCCCGGCCCGCTCGTCAGTGTCGACTGGCTGGCGGACCACCTCACCGACGCCGATCTTCGGATCGCCGATGTCCGCTGGTCGCTCAGTCCTCCAACCGGCCGCGACCGGTACACGGACGGGCACGTGCCCGATGCCGTGTTCCTGGATGCTGACCGGGAGCTGAGCTCGCCAGGCGATGGGCCTGGACGGCACCCGATCCCGAGCCCCGCAAAGTTGGCGGGGGTCCTCGGCCGCTCCGGGATCGGCGACGGGTCCCCGGTCGTTGCCTACGACGATGCCGGCGGCAGCATCGCCGCCCGGCTGTGGTGGCTCTACCGACACTTCGGCCATGACGGAGACTGCGCGGTGCTCGACGGGGGCATCCAGGCCTGGACCGGTGCGGGGCTGCCCCTGTCGACGGAAGAGGCGGCATACCCTCCGGCCAGCTGGACGCCTCGTGCAGCGGCGAAGGACACGGTGGACGCCACGGAGGTTGCCACCATGCTCGACGGTCGGGCCGTGCTGATGGACGCGCGCGCTCCCGAGCGCTACCGGGGTGATACGGAACCGATCGACCCGAGGGCCGGCCATGTTCCCGGCGCCACGAGTGCGCCGTGGGCGGACAACCTCGGCCCGGACGGCAGGTTCCTGTCCCCCGACGCGCTGCGAGAGCGCTACCGCGCGCTGGGTGCCGGCGATCAGCCGACGGTCGCGTACTGCGGCTCTGGCCTCTCGGCAACGCATGATCTGCTGGCGCTCGAGCTGGCCGGCATCACCGGAGGGTTGCTGTACGAGGGATCCTGGAGTGACTGGTCGTCCGACCCCGCTCGTCCCGCGGCCATCGGTGACACGCCATGACCGAGTCGGACGCCTGGGACGGCTGGGAGGACGGTGCCGATGACCGCGTCGGGCGAAAGCGGGACCGGCTGGCACGCCTGCTGAGCGTCGCATCGATCCTGTACAGCAAGGGCAGCGGCGAGACGGGCGTGGCCGTGAGCGAGATCGCCCGCCTCACCGGCATGACGACCCGCACCGTGTACCGCGACATCAACGCGCTCGACGAGGAGCTCGGCGTCCCGGTATTCCAGGCTGGACGCGGCCGGTATGGCATCGATCGCAAGTTCTTTCTGCCGCCGCTGCGGCTCACGGTCCCCGAGGCGATCGTCCTGTTCCTGGCCGCGCGCCTCATCGCGCGCTGGAGCGATCAGTACGACGCCGCCGTGGTCAGTGCCTTCACCAAGCTGGCCGACCTGCTGCCTCAGCCGATCGCGCGCCACGTTGCGGCGACGATGCTGGCGGTCGGCGAGCACGAGTCGAACGAGCCGTTCACGCGCAGCTTCGCCGCCGTCGCCCGCGGTTGGGCGGAGGGCCGGGTCGTGGAGCTCGTCTACGATCCGGGCACGGGGACCGAGAAGCGAACGCGCGTGCACCCCTTCTTCCTGGAGCCGGATGCCGCTCTGCGCAGCGTGTATCTCATCGGGTGGGACGAGCCGGCCGCCGCGATGCGCACGTACAAGGTCGAGCGCATCCGCTCGGCGACCGTCACCCAGGACCGCTACGAGATCCCGGACGACTTCGATCCGGACGCGTGGCTGGCGAACTCGTGGGGCATCTGGTCGTCCGACTCGACGCCGACGGAGCGGGTGCGCCTCCGCTTCTCCGCCGATGTGGCCCACCGCGTCCGCGAGGCGGTCTGGCATCGATCACAGGAGCTGGTTGAGCTTGCGGACGGCGGAGTGGAGCTGACCGTCACGGTCGCGGGCACCGTCGAGATCCGTCCCTGGATCATGTCGTGGGGGGACGGCGTCGAGGTGCTCGAGCCAACCGCACTTCGAGAAGCGGTGGCGCAGGCCGTCCGAGGCGCCGCCGCCCGCTATGAGAACTGAGGTCGAGGCTCGGTTTCGCGCCGACGACGACCATCCCCTTCACGTGCTCGCGACGCGGACCGCACTCGGGTCGGCAATGCTGGGTCCCGCTCGGATGACGCGCGAGGTGGACCGCTACCTCGACACCGATGCCGGACACCTGGCGAAGGCGCGCTGGGCCTGCAGGCTGCGGTCGCGTGAGGGAACCACCCGGATCTCCCTCAAGGGACCGCCCGATGGTGAGACCGCCGGCTGGCACCATCGACGGCCCGAGGTGGAGGGGCCGGCCACCGATGTCATCGATCCCGCGCGGTGGCCGGACAGCGAGGCCCTTGAACTGCTGAACGAATTGCGCGCCGGTGAGGTGCTTCATGAAGTCCTGCGATTCGACCAGGCGCGGACCGAGCGATCCGCGGCCCTGCGTGGCGGTGAAGGCATCGGACTGCTCACCCTCGATCGCGTCCGCATGTCGGCCGGCGGCGCCGATCTCGGCGAGCTGTTCGTCGTCGAGGTGGAGCTTGATGACGGCGTGACCGGGGGCGAGTCGATCCTCGACGAGCTGGCCGCCGAGCTGGCGGACGTGGAGGGGCTGCGCCCCGAGCCGCGATCGAAGCTGGAGCACGCGCTGGAGCGACTGGCACAGGCGGATCGGGACTCATGAGCCACCCGTCCGCAACCCGACCCAGCGCCGGACCCGGCGCCTGGCTGGCCCTTGCCGCGGCGATCGCCGTATTCTCGTACGTCGGCTGGGATGGCGCGCTGTGGGACGCGCGCCTGCAGCTGCTGCTCCACCTGCTGGCGATCGGTGCGGTGGGTGGCGTCCTGGTGCTCGCCGTGCGCGGCCACGTCATGCCGCGAACCCCGCTCGAGTTGCCGCTCCTCGGCCTGCTGGCGGCGTTCGCGCTCGCCACCCTTGGCGCGCTCAATCTTGGCATGAGCCTTCGTGCGATGGCCACCATCACCGCGTTCGCCGCCATGCTTCCGGTTGCCCTCATCGCGATCCGGCACCGCCCGACGTGGGTTGGGCTCGTCACCAGCGTGCCGATCCTCGCGCTCTCGATTCCGACCCTCGGCGTCCTGGTGGCCCGTCGCATCGAGTGGGTGCTGGTCGGGGCTCCGGGGCTCCCGCCACTGCGGCTGCCCGCCGAGGGGACGCCCTTCGGGTCGGTGGCGGTGCCTCCGTTCGTCCTCATCCCGGCGTGGGCACTCGCCGGACTCATCGAGCACGACGGCCTGCGACGGACGGTCCGAATCGGCCTGGTGGCGGTGGGCGCTCCGCTCGTCGTCCTGTCCGGATCACGGTCCGCCTGGCTCGCCATCGCCGTTGCCTCGGTGATCGCCGGAGTGCCATGGGCCTGGTCGCGCCGCGGTCGACTCCATTGGCCGCGGCGGGTGACGGGCACGGGCCTGGCTGCATCGGCGGCCGCCCTGGCCGTCATCGGCATCGGCCTGGTCTTCGTCCTGCCCCGGGTCACGGCGGTGACCTCGCTGCTATATCGCGGCGCCCTGTGGCGCGACACCCTCGTCGCGTGGGGCAGCGACCCCGTCTTCGGGATCGGGCCCGGATTCATGCCCTACGCGCGACAGGCCGCGGCGGCGGACTTCAGCTTCCCGGTCCGGCAGCCACACTCGCACAACCTGCTCCTCGGCGTGCTGGGCGACGCGGGGATCGTGGGGCTGGTCGCGGCACTGGTCGTGGTGGGGACGCTGGTGGCGGTCGCCGGTCCGTGGCGCAGCCGCACGACGGCCGGCCGAGCGGCGGCGGTGGTCCTCATCGGCCTGGGGATCGGCGGGCTGTTCGAGGATCTGACATTCCTTCCGGGATTCGACCTGCTCGTGATACTCCTGGTGGCCGTGGCGCTGACCGATGCCGGGGCGGTGGCATGGCGACCGCTGAGGTTCCGGACGATGGCGCGCCGGGGCGTGCTGATCGCCGGAGGCGCCGGCATGAGCCTCGTCCTCGGCTGGGCCATGGTCGTCGCCGATGCCGGTGCGATCGCCTATCGGGCGGGCACTGACGCCGCCGGGTCCAGCGACTGGAGCGCATCCAGCGCCTGGCTGGCTCGGGCCGTGGAGATCGACCCGTGGCATCCTGCGGGGCCGCGTGCCCTGAGCGTCGCCGCGGCGGCGAATCGGCAGACGGATCTGGCAGCTGAGGCTGCCGAGCAGGCGACCGTCCTCAACCCCGGTGACTCCACGGCCTGGATCAATCGCGGGCTCCTGTGCGAGCAGCGCGAGGAGACGACCTGCGCCATCGAGGCGGGGCATCGTGCCGCGGCCACCGCCCGCTACCTCGCCCCGGATCTCCTCAACGCGGCACTGCTCCTCGACCGACTTGGCCAGGCCGATGCAGCCGACTCCGCGTACCGCCTCTCGCTGCTGACCCAACCCACCACGTCGTTCGTGGTCGACTGGCCCCGGACGGTGACGATCGGTGACGGGACGATCCCGGAGATCGCGGAGGCGACCTGGCAGCTGAACCTGCTCCTGGCGCGCCACGCCAGCGGCGAGCCGTTCCAGCCCACCGAGTTCGAGGATCCGGCGGTGCGCGCATTGGCCCACGCCATGCTCGACGAGCGTGCGGAAGCCGATCAATGGCTCGCAACGGCACTCCAGGCGCGGTCCGAGGACGTCCGCACCCACGACATCAACGTCGTCCTGCGCTCGGCGTGGGGTGAGCCGACCGAGGATGCCATCCGCGTTGCCAGCGCGGTCCGCGGCCGCGCATTCCCCAGCCGCGACCTCGAGGTCGGGGTGCCGTCCACCGTCCTCGAGATCGGGAGCTTCCGGGCCTATCCGCTGGACGGGTACGTGCCGGCGGCGTTCCGGCTCGCCACGCGCCCGCCATTCCCGTGGACCCTCGAACGGGTGCTTCCCTAGGGAGCGTCGTCCGGGAAAGGGAGCCGCTGGATGAGTGCCAGCCGCGGCCGCTCGGTGACCGGCTCCGGAGCCAGGGGCAGCCGGAGCCACGCATCGCCGGCCGAACCGGTGCGGTAGCGCGCATCGAGGCGGCGCGCGCTGATGGCGCCGAGGCCGAACCGGGCCAGGGCCTCGGCCAGTAGCGTTCCCTCCCCGCGGAGGGCATGCGACACCACGCACCGGTCGCCGTCCTGTAGAACGCCCTCCAATCTTGCACGGCGCGACGAGAACGCCCGACGCTGCCAGTCGACACCACCGCACCAGAGCAGATCGGAGGCAACGAAAGCCGGGCGGCCGGCGGCCCGATCGCCGGACAACCGGCGGCGGAGAAGGTCGGTGTCGAGCCACCCCCCGTCGTCGAGGGCGAGCAGCCAGCCATCGAGGATCACGCCATCGTCCAGGAGTCGCTCGGGCAGCTCCTCGGTGAGCTCCGCGAACGTGGTCAGGGCATCGGCCAGGCCCTCGGCTCGGAGCCGCACGAGCGTTCCATCCTCCACCCAGGCCTGTGCACGGATCCCCGGCCACCACGCCTCGAACAGGTAGTCGGGGTCATCGAACGGCCCGGCGCCGGCCGTGGGTTGCATGGGGGACACGCGCGGAGGCAGGCGGTCGGCGGCGGCCGCCGCAATCGAGAGGTCCAGCTGGTCTCCGGGCACGTCCCGCCGCGTCAGGCTGTCTTGCGCCGTCGCTGCCGCGGTGCCTCTTCCTCCGCGGCGGCAACCTTCGCTGCGACCTTCGCCTTTGCCTTGCCCTTGGCCGCCACCTTGGGACGGGGCTTGGCTGCCGCCGCCTTGGGCTCGGCCTCGGTCGTGCGGTCGTGGCGAGCGGCCGCAACTGATGCCTCGAGAGCCGCCATGAGGTCGGTGATGTTCGTCGGCTCCGTGCGCTGAGCAGGCTCGGGCTTCTCGCCGGCGACCTTGCGCTCGATCACGGCCATCAGCGCCTGGCGGTAGTCGTCCTGGTAGTCATCGGCGCTGAAGTCGCCGGTCATGCTGGCCACCAGCTGCTCGGCCATCTTCTTCTCGCTGGCCTTGATCTCGATCTCATCCTCGGGGAGGTTGAGCTCGTCCATGGCCCGGACCTCGTCCGGCCAGTGGAGGGTGGTCAGGAGCATGGAATTGCTGAACGGGTTCAGCGCGGCCAGCTGCTCGCGGTCCTTGAGCACGATCTTGCAGATTGCGCTCTTGTTCTGCTCGGCAAGCACCGACTTCAGCAGGTAGAACGCCTTGGCGCCGATCTGCTCGGGCTCCAGGTAGTACGCCTGCTTGACGAACTGGGTGCCTGCGGCGTCCCGGGAACTGTTGATGAACATCTCGATCTCGATGGCCCGCATCGTCTTGAGCGGCACCGAGTCGATGTCCTCCTCGGTCACGACCACGTACTTGCCCTTGCTCCACTCGTAGCCACGAACGGTCTCCGAACGTGGAATGACCTCGTCGTGATACGGGCAGTACACCTTCATCTGGATGCGATTGAGGCAGCTGGCATGAAGCAGGTTGAAGCCGATGCTTCCCTGCTCGGTGGCCAGGTAGAGCTTGACCGGGATCGTCACCAGTCCGAACTGGATCGCCCCCCGCCACATGGATCGCGCCATACCGTCTCGTGCTCCTGTGCTGCGCTGCGGCCCGCCGTGCCCTGCGTGCCCGAACGCGGGCCGTGATGGTACACCGAGCCTGCAAATTGGCCGGTACCCCATGGGTACCAACCGGAAGGTCCACTGGACCTTGCCGATGACCTCCATAAGACTGTGCGCAATGAACGAACTCACCGGTGCCCAGCGCGCCTACGTCCTCGAGGACGATCCCGACATCGCCGCGCTCGAGGCCGATCTCCTGCGGGAGATGGGCTTCGGCGTTGTGACCTGCACGCGAATCGTCGAGCTTGGTGACCTCATGGACGTGGCACTTCCTCACCTGCTCGTGGTCGACGTCATGCTCCCCGACGGGGATGGAGGCGACATCACCGAGCTGTTGCGCAGCGCCTGGCCCGGCATTCCGGCCATCATCGTGTCGGCAGCCAGCCGCGAACGGCTGGCCGAGCTGGGACCCCTGGGACCGGTCGTGCCGAAGCCCTTCGATCTCGACACCTTCCGCCTCGCCGTCGAGGAAGCGCTGGAGCGCGGCCGGGAGCTTCGCAGCGCGTCGTGACCCGCCCTGGAGCCGGCCTACAGGACCCGCGAGCCGTCTGGTCCGGTGACCGCGACCAGCGCCGCGTGCTCCGCGCCGGCGGCATCGGTCAACCGATAATGGTGCTCGACCGTCGCGGAGGCCGAGAGCATGGCGTTGACCGGGCAGTAGCGCGTGGCGGACAGCTCGATCGAGCGGCGCAGCGCCTCGGGAGCCACCTCACCCACGACCTGGTGTTCGACCTCGATGGTCGTGAAGACCCGCGGATGCTCGGCGGCGACCTCGCCGCGCACCGAGATCTCGTACGTCCCGATGCGCTGGCGCTTCTTGAGGAGAATGCTCACCACGTCCAGGCCTGTGCAGCCCGCCAGCGCGGTGAGCAGCACCCCCTTCGGGCCGCCCGCGGGCGCATCGCGAGTATCCGAATCCATGGTGACCATGGCCGTCTCCGAGATTCGGGCCTCGACGCGGTTCGCGTCAGCATCAACCGACGCATGAATGGTGATCGACATGTCACCAGCCTAGACGAGAGTGGGATGGAAGCATGCGCGTGATCCGGCCAGCGCCCTCACCACACCGTGCCCGCGCGCTCCTCGTGGCCGTGGCCATGACCCTGACCGGTGTGCTCGCCACGATCATTGCGCTCGTTGCGGGCAGGGGGACGCCCGGCCTCATCGGCCCAATGGGAATGGTGGCCGCCGTCGGCCTTGGCGTGGGAGCCGTGTGGCTCGCCAGGCTGGTCCTGCCCGGCCGGTCCCGGTCCGCCGGAGCGCTGGTCGAACGCCTGCTCGCGCCGGCCTTCGATGACACGTACACCCTGGTCATCGGCCCCCGACTGCCCATCCGGGACGCCGCGCGCCTCGACGGCCTGCTCATCGGGCCGGCCGGCGTCCGCGCACTCACCGTGCGGGACTGGGATGGCAACTACCGCGTCCGCGGACGCCGCTGGGAGTTCGACGCGGGAGGCAACCGGGGTTGGATCCGCTGCCGGACCAATCCCAGCCACGACGCGGGCGGTCTCGCCGAGGGGGTGGCGCGCTGGGCGAGCCAGGTCGGAATCGCGAACGTGCCGGTCCGCGGCGTCGCCGTCTTCCCGCTGCGCGGTTCCAAGATCGTCCTGGAGGAACCGGAGGACGAGATCGTCACCGCCGACAACGCACCGTGGTGGGCCAACGCGATCGGCCGTGCCCGCCGCCTCGATCCGGTCGCGGGTCGGGCCCTCATTTCGGCCGTGCTGGATGCGGCGGAGACCACCAGGATCGAGCTGTCACGTGGCCGTGAGGTACGACACTCTTCCTGACGCGGGCTGTCAGCGGTCGCCGTCGTCCGTGCGCAGCCATGTCTGGGCGGTCTGCTGGTCGAGCACGTCCGCAAGGAGCTCATCGGGCCGTTCGTCATCGACCACCAGGAGCAGCTGCGCCCGCGCGCGGGCGACGGCAACGACGTCCGCGCTTCGCGCGAGCTGCGGATACGGCCCCGACTCAACCTGCACGTCGGTCATGGCGATGAACCGATCGGTCAGGTTGAGAAGGCCGTCGAGCGGCCGGCTGCCCTGGGCCACGTGGATCGTCCCCGTGCACCGCAGCGGGGGGATGGCCAGCTGGGCACGAACGGGTCGCTTCGGCACGCGCATCTCCGAGCTCGCCGAGCCCACGAGCTCCGGCGCGACGAGCACGAGGATCGACGACAGCTCGACGTTGACCGTGGGGGCCGACTGTGTCGCGCTCGGGTCGGCATGCTCGCTGATCGTCGCCTGCCCGACGGTGAGGTGGCTGCCGGTCACCTGGTTGAGGATGTCGGTCACCCGCGTGAACCGGGTGAGGATCACCCCCGAGATCCGATACGAGTCGGTCAGCAGGTCGACCTTCTTCTCCGTTGCCGCGCTGAAGCCGCCGAACGAGTCCATGGGCCGATCCTACCCGACCCGGCCGAGCTTGCGAGCCTTCCAGATCTCCTCCGACGGCCATCGACGTGCCCAGGCCGGATCCTGGAGATGGTCGTTGGTGGTGCCACCCTCCGGCGCACGGACCTCGATGAGGTCGAGGACCTCGAAGCCGCTCGAGCGCAGCACGCGGATCATGTCGCCGTAGCCGAGATGGAACTCCACCCCGGGGTCGTCGGGCCATTCGAACCGACGCATCCCGAAGTAGGGGCGCAGCAGTCGTTCGGTGGCCGGGCCCTCGTCATTCGTATCCGGCACCGTGAGGATGAAGAAGACGCCGTTCACCAGGAACACCAGCTCCCCACCGGGTCGCAGCAGCCGAGCTGCCTCCGGAATCCAGCGGTCCGGATCGGCCCAGATCGAGGCGCCGTATTCGCTGATGGCGATGTCGAAGCTCTCGTCCGGGTACGGGACCTCCTCGGCGCTGCCGAGCAGCAGCGGGAAGTCCAACCCGTGCTCGGCCTGGAGGCGGCGCGCCGTCTCGAGCTGCTTGGGGCTGTTGTCGATCCCGACCGGCCGAGCCCCTCGTCGGGCGAGCCACGCCGAGACGTAGGCGGTCCCGCAGCCGAGCTCGATCACATCCTTGCCCTCGACGTCCGCCGGAAGTGCCCGGAGCTCCGACTCCGGGACGCCCCACACGCCCCAGGTGAACTCGTCGGTCGCCCAGCTGCGCTCGCCGTTGGCCACGAAGCCCGCAGCCATCTCATCCCATGCCTCGCGGTTGCGACGGACATGCTCGGGAAGCTCGCTCATCGGCGAATCATAGGTCGCCGGCTTCTCCCGTGGCCGTGATGCGCTCCGTCTCGCCGGATGCACCGGTGGCCAGCAGAATCCGTCCGGTTGCCTGGTCGCCGAACAGAGCCTCGACGGTGGCGAGGGTGTCGATTTCGGCGGCCGTCTTGTCGTCGCGGATGCGGACGATGCGCGGGAACCGCATGGCGAAGCCGGACCGGTGGCGAGTCGACCGCATGATCCGGTCGAACGCGATCTCCACCACGACTTCCGGAACTACCGTGCGGTAGCGCCCATGGTCGCGAAGCGTGATCGACGCAAAGTGTCGCGTCATCTCGGCGATCTCGGCATCGGTCAGGCCCGTGTACGCCTTGCCGATGGTCAGCAGCGCGGCGTCGGGGGCATCCCCGTCGCGCACCGCGAACGTGTAGTCGGACAGGACGTCCTTGCGCTTGCCGTGGCCCCACTCGACACCCACCACCACGCAGTCGAGCGTGGCGAGCGCCTTCTTCAGCTTGAGCCACCCGAGACCCCGACGTCCCGGCTGATACGTCGAGTCGGGATCCTTGATCATCAGCCCCTCGTTCCGACGCTCACGCGCGTCGTCGAAGTGACGGTCCACCTCAACGGCCGATGCGGCGGTCGCGAGGTGGGCGAGCAGGATGCGCTCGGACGTGAGGTCGGGCAGGGACAGCGACTCGAGCGCCGCGCGACGCTCCCGGAGCGGGACCTCGAGCATGTCGCGACCGGCGTGATGGAGGAGGTCGAACGCCACCAGCACCACCGGGACCTCGGCAAGGAGCGCGGCCGAGGGGCGAACCCGGCCCAGGCGCGTCTGGAGCGATGCGAAATCGAGCACCGATCCCTCCCGCCACGGGACCAGCTCGCCGTCGATGACCAGCGGCGCGGCCGACGCCAGTGCCCCGGCCACGTCGGCAATCTCGGGGAACGACCGCGTCACGTCGTTGAGGTCACGGCTGAAGAGCTGAAGCCGTCCGCCGGCGTGCAGGTGGAGCTGCGCCCGGATGCCGTCGTACTTGTCCTCGATCCATGCCTCGCCGCCGACCCGGCGCATCACCTCGTCGGCATCGGCAAGCGGTGAAGCGAGCATGAAGCGGATCGGGCGGCCGATGTGCAGCGCCGCGTCAGCCAGGCGACCATCGCGGGCCAACAGCGCCGCCTCGCCGATGTCGCCGGTGAGCATGTGCGCGCGGCGAACGGCGGCGAGCTCCGCGTCAAACGCCGCAGCCACGGCCTCCTCGAGCAGGCCCTCACGCAGGCCGATGCGGGTCTCGCGAGAGGAGATTCGTCCGATGAAGCGGGCGCCATCGGGTCCCGCACGGTGAAACAGGTCGGCAAGCAGCGCGATCCGAGCCTCGCCATTCGACGCGGACGCGATCTCCGCGAAGGTCGATGCCACGTCCTGCACGGTCAGCGGCGGATCCGCCGGCGACGCGTTGGCCAGCAACTCGCCGGCCGCATCGCCGAAGTCCGAGTGACGGAGGTAGGCCGCGCGGATCTTTTCGTCATCGGCGCCGGTGGCGCGCGTGAGCGCCGCACCCTGCTGGACCCAGCCCATGCCGAGCTTCGCGGTCGGGTCAGTCAGCGGCCGTCCGCTGAAGAAGGCAGAGGCGGCCGCGAGGTCATCGGGACCAAGATCGCGGAGGTACGCGGCGAGGAGATCGCGCTTCGCGTTCTTGCTGCGCGTTGCGCCGACGGCGGCGGCCGTGGCGGCCAGATCGGCGAACGGGCTCGATGCATTGGTCACGGCAGTGGAGTCTAGGCGTCGGCGTGCGGAGGTCGTAGAGTGATTGCAGGGAGGGACGCCATGCGCGCATTCATCGGACAGTTCGACCGCGTATCACTCGCCATCGCCGGGTCCGGCATCGCACTCGGGATCCTGTGGCTGGCGGCCGTGGACCTTGGCGTCGCCTTCGCGGGCGTCGTCATCGTGGTGGCCGCCATCAGCCTGATCATCCACCACCGCTGGATAGAGATCGGCGTGCTGATGGTCGCCATCGGCCTGACCGCCCAGCTCGGCTACGGGCTCCTGGGAACCCCGGTGGTTCCTCCATTCCCCGAGGACGGCACGATCCCGACGGAGGCATACGCACCCGGAGTCGCCACGATGCTGTGGGTGGGCGGGCTGCTGCTGGCCGTCGTGATCGGCGCCTGGGACATGTGGGAAGCACAGCGCCGGGAGCGGCTCGACGAGCGGCATCGACAACGGCGGCGTGAGCGGATCGGCGACGAGGGCTGATCTCTCGGCCTTGACCGCGGCGCGCGGACCGCGCAGGCTTCGCCAATGGCCTTCCCCTGGCAGAGGCGCAACATTCCGCCCGAGCTCGCCGAACGGGTCCCGCCCGGTCAGGTCCTGACCGACAAGTTCCCCGTGCTGCACTTCGGTCGCGTCCCGGACTTCGCCGACCTGTCCGGCTGGGACTTCCGGGTGTGGGGCGAGGTCGAGCATCCGTTCACGCTCGGCTGGGCGGAGTTCCGGGCCCTCCCGACCGCCGAGGAGACGCATGACATCCACTGCGTCACCCGCTGGTCGAAGCTCGATACGCGCTGGGAGGGCGTCCCGTTCACGCATATCGCGGAGGTGGCCGGCCCGACCGTCCAGGCGCGTTTCGTGATCTTCCACGCCGAGGGCGGCTTCACCTCGAATGTGCCGATCGCCACGGCGATGCAGCCCGGCTGTCTGCTGGCATGGAACTACGACGGACAACCGATCAGCCCCGAGCACGGCTACCCGATGCGCGCCATCGTGCCGGGTCCCTACTTCTGGAAGAGCGCGAAGTGGCTGCGCGGGGTCGAGTTCAGTGCCGAGGACCATCTCGGGTTCTGGGAGCGCAACGGCTACCACAACGAGGCCGATCCCTGGAAGGAGCAGCGTTACTCCGCGGGCTGATCCGGCTCCATGCGCTTCGCGCGAGCGATGAGCTCCGCCACTCTCCGGCCGCCCTTGCGCCCGATCTCGCGGAAGTGCTCGTTCGAGTAACGCTCGCTGACGGCCTTGCCGCCCTTCGAGCCGATCTCCTGGAAGAACTCGGCGCCATACCGGGCGCGGGTCGTCTTGCCGCCCTTCCGTCCGGCCTCCCGGACGCTCATGTTTCCTTCGTCGGTGGTGCCGTTCTGGTCGGTGCCACGGCCGTCGGCCATCTGGCGCCTCCTTCGCTGGTGTCGGTGGTCGGTCTCTTGCTCACTGGCTAAGCAAGTTACGTACCCAATGTGACCGGCTAGAATTGCGCGCCGATGCACCCTCTGCTGCGCAACGCCGTGATCGGAATCGTGGGCCTGATCATCGCCGGCGCCCTCTCCGCCCTCGCCCTGCTGGGCCGCGACTCGGACCTGTCGGTCCTGGCGCTGCTGGCGGCTGCCGTTCTCGGCGCGCTCATCGGGCTGTTCCTGTTCAGCCAGGGGTGGATCTGGGCCAGCCGCGCCTCGCGGCGCCACCAGCATGGCCAGGCAGTGATCATCGCCATCGGCGGCGGGCTCATGGCGCTCGTGGCCGCCGTGGCCATCGCCGGCCTGCTGATCCTGGTGCTGCTCTTCTTCCTGGGCTGACCCGCGGCGAGCATCGGCGGCCGTCTCGCTGCTACGATTGGCCCCCGGTCCGACCGATGCCCCCATCGTCTAGAGGCCTAGGACGCCACCCTTTCAAGGTGGAGATCAGGGGTTCGAATCCCCTTGGGGGCACCAACCCTCCCCCGCCGGGTACTCCCGGCCCTCGCGCGCACCTCACCGGTCAGGGGTGGGTGGATTCGGCACCCAGGTGCCTCCGCGCGCCGGCGCCGTCTCGTGCGCTCACCGTGTGCCGCGGGCCACTACCGGCACCTAGCCTTGAGCCACCTGGGTGAGAACCTTATCGACGCGCCGCGCACGCGTTGCCTCAGCCTTCGCTTCGCCTACCAATCGTGCGTACTCCTTGCGCTTTGAGTAGGCGAGGCCCTCGAACTTCGCGGTGAGCCCCGCGTCCTCAAGCGCGGCGGCCAGTTCAGGAGGGACGTCCACTGGGCGGGCCCCGGCGTCGAGCGTGAGCGTGACGGTCACCTCGTCACCGGCCTTCAGACCGGACGCGTCGCGATGAGCTTTGGGCAGCGAGATCATGGTTCGGCCATCCACTACGCCGGCCGTGCTCCGATAGCTGTAGGTCCCGACGGTGACCACGACAGGGGGCCGCTTGCTGCTTCCCAGTTGCGCCAGGTTCTCGGGCGGGACTTCAATGCCGGCGTTGTTGCCGTCCCCGCGGATGACCGTGTCGAACGTCGTCTCCATCACGCTCTGCTGCGGACCTCAGATGTGGTTGATCTCGACGCGGTCGCCACAGTTCGGGCAGTAGAGCAGGAGCAGCTTCGGATCCTCGGGCATCGGGCGCCAGGCATGGACGTCCTCCTCGTTGATCCTCTCGCCGCAGCGTGGGCATTCGTGGCCCAGCTCGAGCCACTGGTCGCGCGGGACGTTCTGGCGCCCCATCAGCGGCGCACCGGAGGCGGCGGCTCCCAGCCGACCTTCGGCCCGGCCGGATCCGCGCCCTCCTCGCCGGGCGCATCGGCCGCGACGATGGCGGCGCGGGTCTCCTCCGCCTTTGTGGACGCATCCAGCAGTGGATAGGACATCGCGGCATACCCCGGCCAGCTGCCCACGTCGCCGTCGCGGATCATGACCTGGATCTTGCTGAAGGCGCCGGTAACGTCCCGGACGGATCGGTCGAGCACCTGGAGGTCGCGTCCGGTCACCTGCTTCAAGGCGGCGGGCAGCGTCTCGACCAGGTACGCCGGGTTCGGGTCTACGCCGAGCGCGATCTCGAGCGCGGCGACCGCATCCTCGTCGGTCAGGTCGCGGGGCATGGGCCGGCTGACATAGGTCATGCGCGGGTCGCGGCTGGGCCCGCGGAACGTTCGAACGAGCGACTTGATCATGGGCGGCGCGATTGTACCGTTCCCGGCCACCATCGGGTCCGTGCAACGCCGATTGCTATACTGGCGTCCCCTACACGAGACCGATCCCGCCGCCGCGCGCGTCCTTCGTGACGATCCCGACGCTGCAGCGCCGGCCATCAGTGAGCCGCAGCCAGGAGTACCCCAGATCATCGTGCGCGTCCGAAAAGCCGTCCTGCCCGCCGCGGGCTTCGGGACCCGATTCCTTCCGGCGACCAAGTCGATTCCGAAGGAGATCATGCCGCTCGTCGATCGGCCGATCATCCAGTACGCGGTCGAGGAGGCAGTGGCATCCGGGATCGAGCAGATCATCATCGTGATCGCCACCGGGCGCAGCGCCATCGAGGACCACTTCGACTCGAGCCCCTCCCTCGAACGCTGGCTGGAGGAGCGCGGCGACATCGAGATGCTGCGCACGATTCGGCGCATCAGCGAGTTCGGCACCGTTGCGTTCGTGCACCAGCGTGAGCAGCTCGGCCTGGGGCACGCCGTCCTCATGGCCAAGGACCTCGTCGGCGAGGAGCCGTTCGCGGTGCTCCTGTCGGATGACGTCATGCTCAACCCGACCGGCGAGCCCGTCACCAAGCAGCTCATCGACGCGCACATGGCCCACCGCGGAAGCGTCGTGGCGGTGCAGCGGGTCCCACGCGAGGACGTGAGCCGCTACGGCATCCTCGAGCCGCTCCACGAGGAGGGCCGGCTGGTCGAGATCCGAGACCTCATCGAGAAGCCGGCGGTCGACGACGCGCCGTCCGACCTGGCGGTGCTGGGCCGCTACGTCCTGACCCCCAAGATCTTCGACGTGCTGGAGCAGACGACGCGCGGTGCGGGTGGCGAGATCCAGCTGACCGACGCCATCCGCGGCCTCATCCACGAGCAGCCGGTCTTCGGCTACCAGTTCGAGGGCACGCGCCACGACGCGGGCACGCGGCTGGGCTGGCTGAAGGCGAACGTGGCGGTGGGCCTCGAGTCTGACGACGCGGACGAGTTCCGCTCCTACATTCGCGGCCTCGACCTGCGAGACTGACGCCGACGTGGAGATGATCGGCAGGCTCATCAGCGATCGCTACCGGCTCATTGCCCCGCTGGGCGAGGGCGGCATGGCCACGATCTGGCGCGCCGTCGACGAGCAGCTCGATCGCGAGGTCGCCGTCAAGCTCCTCCGGCCCCAGTTCAGCTCCGACCCCGGCTTCGCGGCTCGATTCAAGCAGGAAGCTCGCTCGGCAGGCGGCCTCTCGCACCCGAACATCGTCGGCGTCTACGACTACGGCACGGACGGGGCCGATGGCGACCAGTACATCGTCATGGAGCTCGTCGAGGGCAGCGACCTGGCGGCGGTTCTGCGCGAACGCGCCACCCTCTCGGTCGACGACAGCGTGCGCATCGCGATCGGCGTCGCCAGCGCCCTGGAGGTCGCGCATCGCAAGGGGATCGTCCATCGCGACGTGAAGCCCGGGAACATCATCATCACCGACTCCGGTGACGTGAAGGTCACCGACTTTGGCATCGCCCGGGCCGTGGCCGAGGCCTCGATGACGGTCACCGGCACGACCCTGGGATCGGTCCACTACTTCAGCCCCGAGCAGGCGCGCGGTGACGAGGTCACCGGTGCCTCGGACGTGTACGCCCTGGCCATCGTGCTGTACGAGATGCTGTCCGGCCGACGCCCGTTCGAGGGTGATTCGGCGGCCGCGGTGGCCCTCAAGCGCCTCAACGAGGATCCGCCGACACCGACCGCCATCGGACGGCCCGTGGCCCCCGGCCTGGAGGCGATCCTGATGCGCGGCCTGGCTCGCGAACAGGCTGACCGCTTCCCCGATGCCGGCGCATTCGCCGAAGCGCTGCGTGTCTGGCGCCGGGATCCCGACGCCGCCGGCGCGCCACTTCCCGGGGTCATGGCCGCGCCGGCCGGGACGCCCGCCGCAGGCGAGCCGACCGTGTACGTCCCGCCGCGCGTGACGCGGCCGGCGGATCGCGTCGCCGTGGCCCAACCGCCTCGCCGCGTCGATCCCTACGATCGAGACGAGGACGATGGCCAGCCATGGTGGATCTGGCTGCTCGCCGTCCTTGCCGTGATCCTGCTGGGTGCCATCGGCTTCCTTGCCGCGCAGCTGCTCGGTGCATCCGGCGACCCATCGAGCTCGCCCACGCCCTCAGCGGCGGTGCTGACCGTGCCCGAGTGCGAGGGCGTGAGAGTGACGACGTTGCGCACGCAGCTCCGCGACCTGGACCTCGTCGTCGAGGAGCAGTCCGAGTCGTCGTCCGACATCCCGAACGGAACCGTGATCCGCTGCGAGCCGGCCACCGGGGCGCCGATCAGCGAGGGTTCCACCCTTGTCGTGGTCGTCTCAAGCGGCGAGGAGGATGCCCGCGTCCCGAGCCTTCGCGGCCAGACGCAGTCGCAGGCCGAGGCGACGCTGAGGGAGTTCGGATTGACGGTCGGTGAGATCGACTTCGAGCCGAGCCAGGAGCCGGAGGGCTCGGTGCTCAGCAGCAACCCGACGGCCGGGACCACCGTGCCCGCCGGCACCCAGGTCAATCTCGTAGTGAGCAGCGGACCAACTCCATCGCCCACGCCGTCTCCCACGCCCGAGCCGACGCCCGAACCCACGCCGGAACCCACGCCGGTGCCCACCCTGCCGCCCACCCCGGTTCCGACACCGACGCCAACCCCATAGCGGTCCCCGGCCGATGCCCAAGGATGCGAGGCCGGTGCTACGATGACCGCGATCCCGTTTCCACGCTTGGGAGGCACCTCGTTCAAGATGGCAACCACCGCCCCGATCTCGGTCGACGAATCGACCTTTGAGTCGGAGGTACTCAACGCAGACAAGCCCGTCCTCGTCGACTTCTGGGCCCCCTGGTGCGGCCCCTGCCGCCTCGTCTCACCGGTGGTCGAGAGCATGGGCGACAAGCACGGCGAGAAGATGTCGATCGCCAAGGTCAACACCGATGAGAACCAGCAGCTTGCGATGCGCTACAGCATCTTCAGCATTCCCACCCTCATCGTGTTCCAGAACGGTCGCGAGGCGGCCCGCCTGGTCGGCTACATGCCCCAGGAGGTCATGGAGGAGCGACTCAGCCAATTCCTGGCCTGAGGCGTTCCGCCCACGAGCACTCGGGCAGCCGCTACACTCGCGCCGAGGAGGCTGCCCGAGCACCCATGATCATCAAGACCGAACGCCGCGCCGGCGGCGACCGGCGCGAGGCGAACGACCCCTTCGCCCCCGACCGACGTGGCGACGACCGACGCACCATGTGCTGGGAGGTCGAGAACTGCGACCTCACCATCCGATACCGATGCCCGGCGTTCATCCTTCGACGTCCGTGCTGGGAGCTGTGGGCTGTCGAGGGCATCGGTCCCGCACGCGCGTGCTGCCACGAGGACAAGGAGTGCGAGCCGGGCCGATGCGTCATTGCCGAGAAGCGTTTCGCCGGGACGGCCGAGCCACTGGCCGTCCATGTCGGGCGCCGCGGCATGCCGCTCGGCTACTCGAAGCCGCGCCGGCACCATTGCCCGCACTTCTACCTGACCCAGGGCCAGAAGGGCCGGGTTCCGATCCAGGCCCCGCAGCTCATGCGCACGCTCGCCAAGCAGGAGGGGACGGTCAGCCGCTGCGAGCTGCGCGGGGGCGTCCACCTGGACTCCGGCTACGTCAACGACCTGTGTCTCACCGGCCAGTTCAACGACTGCGTCTTCTTCGAGGACGCGGCCGACTGATCGTCCCGTGAGCGGCGTTCCGGACCTCACCTACCGCGAGGCCGTGTCCGCGCTGACCGAGCGTGGTCGGTTCGGCATCAGCCTGGGTCTCGAACGCATCGAGCGACTCATGGCTGAGCTCGGTCGACCCGATCGAGTGCTGCGTGGAGTGCTTGTCGGCGGGACGAATGGCAAGGGGTCGGTCGTTGCCATGGCGCGGAGCGTCCTGGGCGAGTCCGGCCTTCGGATCGGAACCATGCCGAAGCCGCACCTGGTGACCTATCGCGAGCGCATCGCGGTGGACGGCACGCCGATCTCCCCGTCGGACTTTGCGGCGGCAGTCGACCGCGTCCTTCCGGCCATCGACCGCGTCGCCGCCGATATCGGCGCCCCCACCGAGTTCGAGGCCCTCACCGCCGCGGCCATCACCGAGCTGGCGCGGCAGCGGGTTGACCTGGTGCTCGTCGAGGTCGGCATGGGCGGCCGGCTGGATGCCACCAACGTCCTGGATCTCGGAGTTGCCGCGATCACCAACGTGCAGCGCGACCACGAAGCCCACCTTGGATCGACGCTGGCCGCCATCGGCCGCGAGAAGGCCGCCATCATCAAGCGCGGCAACCTGGCGGTCACCGGTGCCGTCGGTCGCGGGGCTCGGCCGATTCTCGAGCGCTGCGCGTCGCTCAACGTCCCGCTGCGACGGGCCCGACGCGGCGGGCCGTATCGCGCAACGGTGCGGAGCATCGATTGGGATGGCACGGTCGTCGACGCGTCCACGCCCCGCGGTGCCATCCGCGACCTGCGACTCGGGCTGATCGGCGCCCACCAGGCCGAGAACGCCGCGGTGGTGCTCGCCCTGCTCGATGCAGTCGTCGAGAAGCACCGGCTCACGATCACGGATAAGGCGATCCGGGATGGCCTGGCGGCGGCGCGCTGGCCCGGCAGGCTCGAGGTGGTCAACGGCCGTCGACTGGGCCGCGGCCGAGTGCTGCTCGATGGCGCCCACAACCCGGACGGTGGGCGGGCGCTTGCCCGCGCGCTGGCGGACCTGGGGCTCAGGCGCCCGACCATCGTGTTCGGGGCGATGCGCGGCAAGCGCGTGTCAGCCATCCTGCGCGCCCTGGCACCCATCGAACCGCGCTTCGTGTTCACGACCGCGGACGACGCGGGTGGCCGCGACCCACGTGAGCTGGCACGAGCATGGCGGCGCATCGGCGGCTCTGGCGAAACCATCGTGGCCGACCGCGAGGAGGCCGTCCGCCAGGCCGATGGCGACCCGCTGGTGGTGGCGGGCTCGCTGTACCTCGTCGGCGCCGTCCGCGGCATGATCACCGGAGAGGCGGAGGAGAGCTGATGCGACCGGCGCTGGCCTGGGGATCGAAGACATATGTCATGGGGATCATCAACGTCACCCCCGACTCGTTCTCGGGCGATGGGCTCGCCGTTGCCGGGCAGGATCTCGAGCAGATCGTCGCAACGGCGGTCGCACAGGGGCGAGCGATGGTGGACGCGGGTGCCGAGATCCTGGATGTCGGAGCGGAATCCACCCGTCCGCGGGACGCCTACGGTGACCACCCGGAGATCGAAGCCGAAACCGAGGCCGCACTGGCCGTGCCCGTGATCAGCGCACTCAGTGCGGCCGTCGGCGATCGAGCCCACCTGAGCATCGATACGAGCAAAGGTTCAGTCGCCGCGGCGGCGCTCCGTGCCGGTGCGACCATCGTGAACGACGTCTGGGCGGCGCTCCGTGATCCGGGGACGGCGGACGCGGCGGCGGCGACCGGGGCGCACCTCGTGCTCATGCACAACCACGAGGGAACGGACTACCCCGACGGGGTCTTCGAGTCGGTTGTCGCATGGCTGACCGAGGCGGTCGCCAATGCCGAGGCACGCGGCGTCGATCGCCGGCGATTGCTGGTGGACCCGGGGATCGGCTTCGGAAAGGGCACACCGGAGAACCTCGAGATCCTCCATCGGCTCGCGGAGCTGAAGGATCGCCTGGGCGGACTGCCGCTGCTGATCGGCACCAGCCGCAAACGCTTCCTGGGGGAGCTGCTCGGCGGTGCCGGGCCGGACGACCGGTTGGAGGGGAGCGCGGCCAGCGCTGCGCTGGCCATCGCGGCCGGCGCGGACGTGGTCCGGGTCCACGATGTCGCCGAGATTGCCCGCACGCGACGGGTCGCGGACGCGATCATTCGCCGATGACGACCTTCGACGATCGCCTCAGCCTCATCGGCATGCGCTTCGAGGCGCGGCACGGTGTCCTGGACTGGGAGCGGACGACCGCCCAGCCGTTCGAGGTCGATCTCGTCCTGCACGCGGACCTCGAACCCGGTGCCGTCCGGGACGACGTGGCTGCGACGACCGACTACGGGGCCATGTACGACCTGGTGCGCGGCATCGTCGAAGGACCGTCCTTCGCACTTATCGAGGCCTTGGCCAGCGCCATCGCGCGAGCGGTGCTGGCAGCCACGGACGCCACCGTGGTCGACGCCGTGGAGGTCCGGGTCCGCAAGCCGCAGGCTCCGATCGGCGGACCGTTCGATACGGTGGAGGCGGCGCTTCTGCGGCGCCGCCTCCCCTAGCCTTCTCGAGCCTGGCGGCCCCCTCTCAGCCCGCCGGGAGCTCCCCGAGCGTGACGTCGATCTCGGTCACCGAGTTGTCCCGCAGGACGCGCAGGGTGATCGTGTCGCCGGGGGCATGCGGCAGGATCAGCGTCGACAGGTCCGCGTCGCTGCCGACCTGGGTCCCGTCCACCGCCACGATGATGTCGCCGGCACGCAGTCCGGCGTCTTCCGCCGGGCTCCCCGGGAAGATCGCCTGGCCGCTGCCGGACGCCGACCCGATGAGTGCACCGTGGTCAACCGAGAGATCCTGTTCCGCGGCGAGCGCCGGGGTGACCGGCACGTAGTAGACGCCGATCCACGGGCGCATCAGCTCTTGTCCGGCCAGCGCCTGCTCCAGGATGGGTTTGGCCACATCGATTGGGATCGCGAAGCCAACGCCCTGCGCATTCTGGTTCACCGCCGTATTCACGCCGATGACCTGGCCCGCGCTGTTGACCAGCGGCCCTCCGGAGTTTCCGGGGTTGATGGCCGCGTCGGTCTGAATGAGGTTGTTCAGCGTCTCGGCGCTCGTCTGGGTCGCATCGGCGGCCGTGATCTGCCGTCCGAGGCCGGAGACGACGCCGGTCGTGACCGTGTTGTCGTAGCCGAACGGATTGCCGATGGCGATGGCCACCTGTCCTGGCTCCAGGTGCGCCGAGCTGCCAATGGCGGCGACCGGCAGATCCGTCGCGTCGATCTTCACGATCGCCAGATCGGTCAGCGTGTCCACGCCGTACGTCTCGCCCGGGAACTCGCGGCCGTCACTCAGCACCACGGTCAGCTCGTTGGCATCCTGGACTACGTGGCGGTTGGTGAGGATCCAGCCGTCCGCATCGAAGATGAACCCGGAGCCCGTTCCGCTGGCGTTGCCCAGGAGGCCGCCCCCCGATGCCTGGATCGTGACCACCGCCGGCGCCACCTGGTTCACGGCGTCGATGACGGCACTCGACTCGTCGAGCCTCACATCACTGACACTGTCGGCATCCGGGGTCGGGGTCGCGTCCGTCACCGCTGAGACCGGCTCCTGCGCCATGTTCGACACGGCGAGCGCCGAAAGGCCCCCGGAGACGATGCCGGCCACGATCGCGATGGCGACGACGGGCAGTGTGGCGAGCCCGCTTCGGGCCGGTGCGGTCGCGGCTCGAGGCTGGCGGCTGGACCAATTCGTGGTCGGACCGTGCTCGCTGCGCCACGGATCGCGTGCAGACGGCGGCCCGTAGCTCTGGACCTCGACGGGCTGGGTCTGGTCAGGATCGTGTTGTGTGGTCGGATCTTCGTTCGTCATGCGTTCGTGTCTTCCTGCTGGGGGTTGCCTCGCCGGGCGGGCAACCTCACGGTAATTCGGGTCCATTGCGTGCAGGAACCACGCCGCGTGAAGTTTCGTTGACGTTGTCCAGCACGCGCGGGAGTGTGATACGGAAGACCGTACCCTCTCCCGCAACGCTTGCCACGTCGATGTCACCCCCGTGCATATCCACGATCGAGCGCACGATGGCAAGGCCCAGGCCGCTACCCGACGCCCGAGCATCTCCGGTGTTCGTCCCGCGGTAGAACCGCTCGAAGACGCGCGGCAGCTCATCCGGCGGGATCCCCGGGCCGGTGTCGCGGACCTCGATCGTGGCCACATCGCCTTCCGGGTCGGAGAGGAGCGAGACCGAGGCGCCGCCGCCCGCGTGGGTGAACTTCAGGGAGTTGCCGACGAGGTTCGTCATGAGCTGGACAATCCGCTCCCGGTCGAACCGCAGCTCGACCGGCTCGGCGGGCACCGAGCTGGTGAGGCCGATCTGGCGAGCGACCGCCACCTCGCTCAGCGCCTGCACGACCGCCTGAACGGGGTCCCGCAGGTCGCCGTCACGCATATCCAGCGGGAAGATCCCCGCGTCGATGCGCGACAGGTCGAGGAGGTTGGTGCTGAGCCACTCCAGCCGCCCGATCTGCTCGGTCGATCGCTCGAGGAACTCGCTCCGGGTCGGCTCGTCGACCTTTCCGTCGCGCTGGAGCTCGTTGTACATGCGCAGCGCGGCGATCGGGGTTCGAAGCTCATGACTGACGTCCGCGACGAATTCGCGGAGTCGGTCGCGGTCGGCCTCCAGCATTCGCAACGTTCCGGCCAGTCGGTCGGCCATGATGTTGAACTGGGCCGACAGCTCGTCGACCTCCAGCACGCCCGACGTCGTCGCTCGCTCGTCGAGATCTCCCTGGCCGAATCGGCTGGCAACTCTCCGCAGGCGTTGAATGGGCGCGGTGACCCGGCGGGCGGCGACCACACCGAAGACGGCCGCCGCCACGAGGGCCAGCACGCCGGCACCCACGATGGCCGAGCGGATCCGGTCGAGGGTGGCGGCACGCGACGTGTACGGCCGTGAGACCTCGATGACGTATTTCACGCTGTCGCCGTTCGGCAGCTCGATGGGTACCTCGGCCCTCACGGGCGTGGCCGGATCGACGCGCAGGCCCTGCGATTCCAGCTGTGCCGTGTCCTCGGGGCCGGTCTGGGCAACGCGCGCACCCGACTCGTCGTAGACGGCATACGTCGCGGGCAGCATGTATCGCGTGGCGAAGACGATCGAATTTTGCACGACGAATCGCGCGCGCAGCTCGGGCGTCGTCACCACCCCCTCCCGGTTGTTGGCGATCTCGTCGGCCGCCGTCTGGATCATGAGGAGCCCGCTCGAGACCGCGGCCGCCCCGAGGCGCTCGTTCGTCTGTTCCGCGAAGTACCCCGGCAGAATCTGGTTGATCGCCAGGGCCGAGACGATCAGCCCGACCAGGGCGACCGAGGCGATTGCCAGGACGAGCCGCGTGTTCAGGCGCTGAAAGAAGGCGGTCCATCCGCTGGGCAGGTGCAGCCGGCTGGGCGACTCGGGAAGCTCGGGCTCAGTCCTCGGCGAATGCGTAGCCAACGCCCCTCACCGTGCGGATGTAGCGGGGAAGGCTGGGATCGGGCTCGATCTTCTCGCGGATGTGGCTGATGTGGACGTTGATGGTCCGCTCGTCCTGCTCCAGGGCGTCGTCGTAATCCCGAACGAGCTCCAGCAGCTGTCCGCGCGTGTACACCCGTCCCGGGCGGGTCGCCAGGTGACGAAGGAGGTCGAACTCCGTGGTGGTGAGGCCGATGCGCTCGCCATCCCGCGTGACGCGCCTGCGCTCCAGGTCGATGACGAGGTTCTTGCGCCGCATCGTCCGACCGGTTTCGGTATCGGCGAGCTCGCCGTAGGCTCGGCGCAGCAGCGCCTTGATGCGGCTGACCAGCTCGCGGACACTGAATGGCTTGACGAGGTAGTCATCGGCGCCCATCTCGAGGCCGACGACCTTGTCCACCTCGTCCGATCGTGCGGTCAGGAACAAGACGGGCGCGCGCGTCTCGCGTCGAAGCTGACGGAGGACCTCGAAACCGTCGATGCCGGGCAGGCGAACGTCCAACACGACGAGGTCGGGGGAGACATCGGCGAAGGCGGTCAGGGCATCCTCGCCCGTGGGCTGGACGCTGACGGCATAGCCTTCGCGCTCCAACGCGACCTGCACGCCGCGCGCGACGGCTGGTTCATCCTCGACGATCATGATGGTGCCGGGCATGGCGGCAGTATAGGAACGATGGCGGACGGGCCGGTGATGGCCCGATAAAGAACCAGCAACGTGCAGGGACGCCGGCTTGCCCACGGGCGGCGGTCGCGGTACCATTCCGCCTCGCACGCAAGAGCGCATTTCAACGTTCGGCGCTGCCCGCCGCCCCGATCGGGACGTCTGAGGCGCCCGACCAACAGAGAGGATCACCACGACCGATGGACCTGGAGCTCACCCTCGACGCGCGTGAAGCGCAGGGTAAGGCGAACAAGCGCCTGCGTCGCGGCGGCCTCGTTCCGGGCGTCGTCTACGGCAAGGGCGAGGATTCGACCAACGTCCAGGTGGACGCGAAGACCTTCGAGGTCCTGTACCGCGCGGCGGGAAAGACATCGGTCGTCAAGTTTCGCCTTCCCGGATCCAGCCGCAGCACCAGCGGATTCATCAAGAGCGTCCAGCGTCACCCGCTGAGCGGCCAGGCCCTCCACGTCGACTACTACCTCGTGAACCTCAAGGTCGAGATGGAAGTCGATGTACCACTCGTGTTCGTGGGCGTGGCACCGGCCGTCGAGGAGACGGGTGGCACCCTCCTGCACAACGTCTCGAGCATCCACGTCAAGGCCCTGCCGACCGACATTCCGCATGAGATCACGGTGGACGTCTCCGTGCTCAAGAGCCTGGACGTCGCGATCCACGTGCGCGACCTCAACCTCAATCGTGACCTGGTCCACGTCCTCACCGACGCCGACACCCTGGTCTCGACCGTGGTCCCGCCGCGAGTTGAGGAGGAGCCAGAGCCGGTCGTCGCCGAGGGCGCCGAGGGCGAGGGTGCCGAGGGCGAGGGTGGTGCCGAGGGTGCCGCCGAGGGCGAGGGTGCCGGCGGCGAAGGTGCCGGCGGCGACAGCGCCGATACCGACCAGGGCTCTGGAGACAGCTCCGAGTCCTGACCTGGGTCGGTCGAGCTTGCCCACGTTGTCCACCGGTCCGTGGCGCTCGAGGGCGCCAATGGATCCAATGGACCCACTCGACATGTGCGCGCCTGGTTCGCGTTAGCCGGTCGAGCCGTCATCCGGCTCGCCTATTCGTGCGTGGCGGCCGGGTCGTCCCCGCCAACAGCCGCCCTAATGCAAATCACACGCGCGGTTGTCAGGTTGCCGAGCGTCGATTGGACAACTGCACGCTTGGTTCGCATTAGCCGGCAAAACCGCGGCCCGCGCCCCGTCCACGAGCGTGAAAACTCGACTGTTGGTGCCATCGGAGCGCGTCCGCTCCCGCTAATGCGAATCACGCGAGCGGTTGTCAAGCAGCGACTCCCGAGCGACTGCTGTCCCCCCGTGGAGCGGTGATGACCGTGCAACGGCCGCAACACCGTGCCGCCACCCGACGTCAGGGTTCCGTGCATCGCCTCACCGGCCTCGCGACCCTTGCGACGCTGGCGGTGGTGGCCGCAGTGCTGTTGGCCGCATGTGTCCCCTCTCCGTCGGCGAGCGATGCGCCGACCCCGGCCGAGTCCCAGCCGCTTGCCGAAGGCGCATTGGGGATGCTGGACTGCGATGGCCAGCCCTCGACGATGGGTGGTCGCTCGGAGGACGGCGCCTTCGGTGGAATGCCCGCCGACGATCCTGACGTGGCCCTCCGGTCGTGGCTGTCCAGCGAGTTCCCGCTCACGGCTCCCAAGGCTGGCTATCGAGAGCTCGGTGCCATCGGCGATCGGCATTTTTACGTCTACGAGAACGAGAACCGCGTCAAGGTCGTGCTCGTGTTCTCGCCGCAGGACCTCCCGGGACGCGCCACCGGCTTCCTGATCGAGGAGGTGCGGGCCTGCCGGCTCGCGGAGTGGGGCGGAGGGGTCGATCTCGGGCCGACGACGACCGTCTGGACCCACGAGGCCAGTGGCGAAATCCTCACCGACATCGTCGGCTGGGCGCATTGCCAGCACCAGACCGCTCGATTCCTCCACATCGAACGCGCGGACGGCACCCTCGACGCGCAGTACGTCCGCGATCCATCCGGGGTCGTCGCGGACCGGGGACTCCTTGACACATACGCCAATGACGTCGACCTGCCGGAGGACGCGACGTATACCGGATATCGAACCGCTGCCGGCGACGAGCTGTGGTTCACCCCGGCCAATCGTGCGGCCTACGTGGTCACGACGGATCGGGTCGAACGCTGGCCGCGCGCGGCCGACGCCATCGGCTGCGCCTGACCCTCAGTCGCCGATGAGGTTCCCCACCTCGTCGCGGATGGCATCGAAATCGGCTTCGAGCACGTACCCGCGCCCGTCATTTCGATCTCCGGCGAAGGTGATGAGCGGAGGTTGGATGACGAGCGTCTCCACCTCGGCGGTCGAGGCTCGACGAGCGAGCTCGAGGAGCGTCGGCAGGTCATCGAGCGGCAGATCCGTCTCGAGCGAGTCGAGTGAATCCAGGACGGCGCGCAGGTCGACGTCGGTGGCCGGGTCCAGGAACTTCGAGACCAGCGACACGAGCACCTCCTGCTGGCGCCCCATCCGGCCGTAGTCCTGGTCGACCCGCGTGCGGACGTATCCGAGGGTCTGCGGACCATCCAGCTCCTGGTCGCCGGCCGCCAGATCCAGGTTGACGATCGGATCGACGACCGGGCCGGGCGGCGAGACCTCGATCGACCCGACCGCGTCCACCAGCCGAGAGAAGTCGTCCATGTCCAGCAGGACGTGGCCATCGATCGGTACGCCGAAGGTCGCCTCCATGGCTCCCACCAGCGTCTCCATCCCGTCGCGAAGGTAGATGCTGTTCACCTTTCCGTCCCACGTCCCGCCATCGGCGAGCGGAACATCCACCGTGTCGCGCGGCAGCGAGACGAGCGTCAGCCGCGACCCATCGGCGGACAGGCTGACGAGCATCAATGCGTCGGTGTTCGGCTCGCCGCCCTCTCCCTCGCGGCGCTCGTTGAGATCGGTCCCGACGTAGAGGACGGTCCAGCGGCGGTCGAGCAGTTCGGCATTGAACGACGGCTCGGCCGAGGCGCTCGGTACCGATGAGGCCGACGCCGATGGCGAAGGGGAAGGCGTCGCGTCGCGGCCGCCAGCGAACATGACGAAGGCGATGACACCGAGGACGACCAGGACCACGAAGCCGATGACGATGGTGGCGGTTCGCTGCATGCCCGCCATTGTGCCGACTGACGAGTGGCATCATCGGGCCGTCATGACGAAACAGCTGCCGATCACCGTCGCCGAGTTCGAGCCGCTGGCGGAGGCCGCGGTCGAGCCCGGGGCATGGGGCTACTACGCCGGCGGCGCGGGCGACGAGCGCTCGATCGCCGACAGCCGCGCGGCGTGGGACCGTTTGCGGTTGAGACCGAGGGTCCTCGTGAATGTCGAGAACCTTGATCTCTCGACGACGGCCTTCGGCACGGCCCTGCCCCACCCGATCATCGTGTCCCCGACCGCATCCCACGACCTCGCCCATCCCGAGGCCGAGGTCGCCACTGCCCGCGGTGCGGCGGCGGCCGGCGCGCTCATGACGCTCTCGACCATCGCGTCCCGGACGATGGAGGACGTGGCGGCAGGTGCTCCCGGCGCGCCACGCTGGTTCCAGCTCTATCCGCCGGCCGAACGGGACGCGGCGCGTGCGCTGGTCGAACGGGCGGTCGCCGCCGGCTACGGTGCGATCGCGGTCACCGTGGACCTGCCGCTTCCCGGCAATCGGGAACGGGACAAGCGCAGCGGGTTCTCGGTGAGCCTCGGGGCGCACCTGCCGCCGGACCAGGAGTTCGATCCGGTCAGCGGCCTGGTGATCATGCCGACGATGACCTGGGACGACCTCGACTGGCTCCGTTCGGTCTGCCCGATCCCCCTGCTGGCCAAGGGCGTGCTGCGAGCCGATGACGCGGTTCGGGCGGTGGACGCCGGCTGCGATGGCATCTGGGTCAGCAACCACGGGGGCCGCCAGCTCGACACGGCCATTGCCGGCGCCGATGCGCTTGCCGGAGATCGCCGCTGCCGTCGGGGATCGGGCACTGCTGGTGGTCGACGGCGGCGTGCGACGAGGAATCGACGTGCTCAAGGGCCTGGCGCTGGGCGCGGATCTGGTGGCCGTCGGTCGACCGGCGATCTGGGGGCTGGCCGCCGATGGCGCGAACGGTGTCCAGCGCGTGCTCGAGATCCTTCGAGACGAGCTTCGCCTGGCCATGGCGCTGGCCGGCTGCCCGACCCTGGCGGAGGTCACGCCCGACCTCTTGGGATAGGCCTCAGCCGAACGGCGTCCTGGGAGCGGACTTCTTGAGCATCAGCCCCACGAGGACTCCGAAGAACCCGGCGAAGAAGATCGTCTCGGATGACTGGCCCGTAGCGATGGCCGCGACGACGAGCCCCACCGGGAGCCCGATCGCGATGACCCAGGTGATGATGTCCAGCGTGCGCCGCACAGTGACGATGAACCCGCGCATCGGGTCGGGCCGTCCGGTCATGGCCTCGTAGTAGGTCGCGGGCTGGGCCCCGGCCTCTCGGGGGGACCCTGACTCCCCATTCCATTTCCACGTGAACTTCTGGCCGCCCATCGGCACGACCATGACGTCGGGGTCGCCGGCCATCTCAGCCGGGATCGGAACATCGTCAGGGTGCATCTCGCCCGGTTCTATGTCCTCGCGTCGAACAACCCCGGCGGCCGCCATGGCCCCCATCAGCATGCTTGCCATGGCCGCCTCACCACCCGCCGCCGAGCGCAGCAGTGCCATGTCCTTCGCTGACGGTGGCTGGCCCGAGCGAAGTCGCGCCACGAGGTCCGGGGGCAGTTGCTCAGCCGGGATCGGCTTCGTCGAGCCGAAGGAGAAATCCAGGGTGTGTTCCTGCCAGTCGCGACCCCCACCGGTCTCGTCGCGTTCAGCATCATGTGCATGTCTCGGAAGCCCGGAATCGAGGGGGCGGTCGCGCTGATCATGCTGATCGGGCACCTGTCCTCCCATCACGAGTGATGGAGCCGAAGGTGGGATTCGAACCCACGACCGTCGGTTTACGAAACCGATGCTCTACCCCTGAGCTACTTCGGCGCGCTGCACGATGGCCGATTCTAGCCGATCACCCCTCGGGTGGCATCCACCCGTATCGTGGCGCAGATCAGCGCACGCGGACCCGCCGGGCTCGTGGACGGCTCCTCGCCAGGACGAGACCGGCCGTGCCGGCCAGCGCCACCAGCGCGGCGGCGGCGACCGGATGAGGGGCGTCGGCGTCAGCAGCGCCGGCGAGGGTGCGCGGCCGGTCGAACGTGCGGGCGCGACGCCGATGGTCACCGGCCGGTCGAGCTCGGTTGCCAGCGTCGAGTGGCTGACGTCCAGCGCCCAGTCGCCATGGGACGGGAGCTCGATCGTCGCGCTCCAGAGCCCGTTACCGACGCGCCGGGCGGCGCCGGTGATCGATTCCCCGGTGGCTCGTTCGTGAGCGTCACCTCGACCGTCCCGTGATTGACCGGCGTCTCGCCGTGCTGGAGCAGGCCCATGATGAGCCCGTGCGGGGCCCCGACCTCCCACCCGTCGGTGGACGATGAGTCGACCGACACCGCGGCCCAGTTGCCGGCCAGTGCGACCGGGACGGCGAGGAGGAGCGCGATGAGAGCGAGCGGGAGCGGAGCAATCGAGCGCATGGTCAGGACTCCTTGGAACGTGCGGATGTAGCGACTACCCCGCTGGGACCGCATGGGTTCCCATCAGGGAGGACCCATCGTTTCGGCCAGGCCAACCGTCTCGTCGCGACCGAGACCGGTTTCGAGACGGATGACCATGCCGTCCTCCTCCCACACCAGCGCGTTCCCCACCAGGCGAGTCCGCTCGGCGCCGGTCGTTCCGCCGGCCAGGTACTTGAGGACATGCGGCTCGCCGGAGATCCAAAAACCGGGTTGCCCGCGGACCGTCACGTTCTCGATCGTCACGCGGCTCTCGATCACGATCTTGTCGACGAGGCCCGGGTCGAGATTGCCGGCAACGAACATCGCGAGCAGTCCGATCCGAGATGAGCCCGAGGCGGGCAGTCCCTCGCGCGGCGCCCAGACCAGTGACGCGCGCCATCCGTCATCGGTGCGGTAGACCTCGTCGGGGGGCCCGAGCTGCTCCGGGACGAGCACGGCGACCCTCGTCGACGGGTCTCCGATCGAGGACGGCACGCCGAGGGCGAGCCGCGTTCCGAGGGGCGTGTCCGGGACGTTGACCGGCGGGAGGCTGTCGTCGAAGAAGATCCGCAGCGGACCGATCCCGAGGGCACCGGCGGCGGCAACCGCGCCGGCGGCAACCAGCAGCGTCACGAGCGCCGCGGCCACGGCCCTCCACATCGCACGGGGACGACGCGAAGTGGGCCGGACATCCAGCACCGGAGTCGAGGGCCAGGCGACGGCCTCGGCCGCGTCGAACAGCAGCCGATCGAGCGTCGCGTCATCGAGGGTCCGGCGCTCAGGCATCGGTCACGCCCCTCGCCTCAAGTGCGGAGCGCAGACGCTCCCGCGCCCGGGACAGGCGCGACTTCACGGTCCCGGGGGGAACCCCGAGCAGGGCCGCGGTTTCCGCTTCCCCGAGCTGCGAGAAGTATCGGCACGACAGGACGATGCGGTCCCCGGGCGGCAGATCGTTGACCGCGGCGAGCACCACCGAGCGCCGCTCAGCCGCAACAACGTCGGCCTCCGGCGATGGAACGCTCCGAGCGGTCCGGTCCGAGGCATCGACGGCTGCCGCGGCACGGCGCCAGACGGCGGCCCGGCGCCACTGCGCGCGCCGATGGTTGCGGGCGCGGTTGCCGACGATCGTCAGCAACCACGGCACGAATGGCTCATCGGGGCGGAAACGGTGGAGCGCCCGGTGCACGTTGATGAAGGCCTCCTGCGCGGCGTCAGCGGCCTGGTCCTTATCGCGCAGGACCAGGTAGGCCGCTCTGAACGCGACGGTCGAGTGGCGACGGACGAGCTCCCCGAACGCCACTTCATCACCTTCCCGGGCACGGATCACCAGCTCCGAGTCGGACGGAGGCGTGGGCGGTCGGCTCGTCACTGGGTCACGTACCCCGCCGCGCGCCCCCCGGTTCCATCGGCGGCCTCACCTGGGCCGTTCGGGTGGCATCCAACCGTGAATGAGCTCGTCGTGGAATCGAGGCGGCGCATCCGGATCGATGCGGTCCTTCGGGACAGGCGCCATCGGGACCCGACCGCGGATCGCATCGGCGTAGTACGGGCAGATATCGGTCAGGGGACACAGCCCACAGATCGGCCGAGGGGCGCGGCAGGTGTCGCGGCCGTGGCGGATGAGCTCGACGTGGAAGGGATACATCTCCTCTGGTTCGAGCACCTCCTCCAGCAGGTCATGCGCGCGGACGAGCGGCGTGCGCGGTGGCAGCATCCCGAGCCGCGTCGCCACGCGGTGGACGTGGGTGTCGACCGGCAGCTGCGGGCGCCCGAAGTTGAACAGCAGGATGATTGCGGCCGTCTTGCGCCCGATCCCCGGCAGCGAGGTCAGCCAGTCGCGTGCCTCGAGCAGCGGCCACTCGCCCAGAAATCCAAGGTCCCAGGTCCCGCCGGTCTCCTCGTGCACCTCGGCCAGGACGTGCTGGATGCGTCGTGACTTCGTCGGTGCCAGCCCGCCGGGCCGGATGACGTCCTCCAGCTCGTCGGTTGGGGCGGCAAGGACCTCGTCCCATGACGCGTAGCGATCACGAAGGGCGGTGAACGCCCGGAACGAGTTCGTGTCGGCGGTGTTCTGGGACAGGATCGTGAGGATGAGCTCGCTGACGGTGTCGACGCGCGGGCCCGTCCAGGTCGGCTGCTCGTAGCGCTCGCCCAGCCGCTCGAGCACGACGTCGGCGATCTTCCTGCGCTTGCGCCGATCGGCGGCGCGCTTCTGCGGGCTGGGGCCGCGGGGCATGAGCGGAGCCGCCGCCTACCGACCGGCCAGGTCGAGGCCGATGCCCACCGACCGAGCCAGCCGAGCGGCACCCGCCCGGAGGAGACGCTCGGTGTCGGCCATCGCCTCCGCCAGGTCCATCGGCCGGTCGATGACCGGTTGCACGACCGCCAGGGTGGTCGCTGCGTCAAGCACCTCCGCGTTCGGACCGAGACCGCCGCACAGCAGGACGACGGGCGTGGAGCGAGGACGGGCAAGCGTCGCCACGCCCATGGCGGTCTTGCCCTGGAGCGTCTGCTCGTCAGCCCTGCCCTCACCGGTGATCACGAGATCGGCCGCCTCGAGGGCCTCCGCCAGCCCGACGAGCTCCGCCACGACCTCCACGCCGCGGCGAACGCGGGCGTGCGCGAAGCCGATGAGGCCGGCGGTCGCTCCCCCCGCCGCACCAGCGCCCGGCAGGTCCGCCACCAGCTTCCCGGTCACGGACTCGATGCCACGGCCCCATTCCGCGAGGGCCGCGTCGAGCTCGGCGACGGCATCCGCATCGGCGCCCTTCTGCGGGCCATAGGTCGCCGCGGCGCCGCGCGGGCCGCACAGGGGATTCGTCACGTCGCTGGCCACGACCAGGGTTGCCTCCGCGAGGCGCGGGTCGAGGCCATCGATCTCCACACGGTCCAGGCCCGCCAATGCGCCGCCGCCCTCGGGCAGCTCGTTGCCCCTGCGGTCGAGTACACGTGCACCGAGTGCGCGCAGCAGGCCACTTCCACCGTCCGTCGTGGCAGAGCCGCCGAGGCCGATGGTGATCTGGCGCGCCCCCGCGTCGAGCGCCGCACGCAGGACGTCGCCGGTTCCACGGCTCGACGCCAGCAGGGCGTTGGCCGGTGTTCGCTCCTCCGGGGCCAGCCGCGCGAGGCCCGAGGCCGCCGCCATCTCGACGAAGGCGCCCCGACCATCATCGAGGAGCAGCCAGTCCGCGGTGATGGGCCTGCCGAGCGGGTCCGTGGTCTCGACCTGCCGACGCTCGGCGCCGTCACCCAGCGCTTCGGCTATGGCCGCCAGGGTTCCCTCGCCACCATCGGCCATTGGCCGCCGAAGGATCTCGTCGCCGGGGCGCACTCGTGCCCAGCCATCGGCGATCGCCGATGTGACGGCGACCGAGTCGAGGGCGCCCCCAAACGAATCCGGAGCGATGAGGACGGTGAGGCTCACTTCGCCTTCAGCTCCTTGCGACGCTCCACGTAGGCGGGGACGGAGATGATCGGCGGTCGGACCTCGTCACCGATCTCGCGGACCTCGAGGTTGAACTGGTCCTTGCCGGTGTTGATCAGCTTCATTCCGCGCCCGACCTCGGTCAGCAGCTCGATCCGGTGTCGCTCCTCGAGCTTGCGGATCGCGCCCTGCAGGATGACGTAGGCCATCTGCGACAGGTTGGGCAGCGGCTGGTTGCGGTGGATGCGCCGCTCGAGATCCACCTGCCCCACGGCCGCCAGGCCGGCATGGTCGAGGATGTCGATGAGGAGCCCGATCTCGACCGCATAGCCGGTGAAGAACGGAAGCTGCTCGAGCAGCTCGCGTCGGCCGGCGTACTCGCCGGAGAGCGGCTGGATCATGCCGGACAGCTCGGGGAAGAACAGGTTGATGAGCGGGCGGGCCATGAGCTCGGTGACACGACCGCCGCCCTCGGCCTGGAGCTTGTCGCCCTGTTTGATCGGCCGCTGGTAGAACCCCTTGACGTACTGGATCTTCGGCTCGGCCAGCAACGGCCCCAGCAGTCCATAGACGAAGCGCGGCTGGATGTTGCTGATGTCGGTGTCGATCCACGCGACGATGTCGCCATCGAGGACGTGGAGGCTCTTCCAGAGCGCCTCTCCCTTGCCGTGGTGCGTCCCGGTCTCGGGCAGGATCTTCGAATGCTGGTGCACGGGGACGCCCAGCTCGGTGGCGATCTCGACGGTGCGATCGTCGCTGGCGGAGTCGATCACCACCAGCTGGTCGATCAGCGGAACGCGTTCCATCAGCGCCGCCTTGACGCGCTTGATGACGGTCCCGACCGTCTTCTCCTCGTTCAGGGTGGGCAAACCAACGCTGATCGTGAGGTCAAGGCGCTCCTTCAGTGCGAGGAGCTTGCGGATATCGGCGAATTCATGCGCGTGGAAGGAGTTCTCCGCGAACCACTTGTCGACCACGGTCGGAAGGGATCGGCTGCGCTCGACGAATGCGTCGGCGTGAGCGAGCGTTCCCTCGCTGGCGCGCAGCTCCTCGAACGTGGCCAGGCCGACGGACTGCTTCGTCTTCACCACGATGACCGTCGGCTTCGCCTTGCTGGCGACCGATTCGGCGAGCGTCCCGAACAGGTATCGGCCATCCGGGCTGGCGTTGGACGGGTGCGCCGATGCGCCCATCACCACCAGCTGATGGTTCGCGGCTTCCTTGATGATGGCCTGGCGCACCGAGGCAGCCTCGCGAATCAGGCCGCTGGCGCGACGGGTGCCGGCGTGCTCCCTGACGAAGGCATCGACGGCGATCTGCTCACGCTCGATTGCCCGATCGCCGATGCCCTTCGGCACGACGTGCAACACCACCACCTTGGCGCTGAAGCGCTTCGCAAGGTCACGGCTGATGCGCATGGCCAGCTCGGCGTGGGGACCGCCGCGGACCGGCACCAGGATCGACTCGACCTTGTCCAGGCCGCGCTGTTTGACGACCGCGATGTCACACGGCGACTCGCGCACCACGGCATCGATTGTCGGTGAGAAGACCGGCCGAGGGTCGGCCCGACGTCCGGCAAGCGCCAGCTCCGTCGCCTCGGCGTCGGCCCGTGCGACCTGCGCGTGGGTCGGTGGGCCGCCCCAGCCGAAGATGACGAGATCGCTCGACTCCTCCCCGACCGCCTCGATCACGCCATCAGCCGCATGGCGGCCGATGCGCACCATGGTCCGAAGCTCCACGCCCTCCTCGTCGCCGACGTCCAGCACCCGCTGCAGCAGCCGCCGCGAGGTCCGGGCCTGGGTCGCGCCCTCGCTGAGGGAGACTCCCTCCGGCACCTCGACGATCCCGAGCACCGTGATCTCGGTGGGCCGGCCGTTGGCCACTCCCGCCCCGATGCGGACGAGGTCGCGTGCCGTGCGCGGATTTGCGAGCGGCAGGAGGATGCGATAGGGCGTCTTGCGCCGCGCGGCGGCCATCAGCTCGCCGTGCTCGACGCCGACCGCATCTCCCGCCAGCGCGTCACCAGGTACGGCTTGAGCTCTTCGAACTGGCGGGCCTGGTCGTCGATGACGCGTTCCGCCTGGTCGGTCGTCATGTCGAGCGTGCTGCTGATGAATCCCGCCGTCCGGCCGAAGTAGAGCGGCGTCAACGCCGCGAGCAGCTTCTCGCGGTCAATCCCGGGTCGGTGGAAGGCAACCAGCGCGTCGAACAGGCAGCGGATCCAGAGCTCGGGGGGGAAGTGGAAGTCCGAGGTGTCGGGCGGAAGCTCCAGCGCCATGACCCGCTCGAGCTGCTCCTCGCTGAGCATCTCGGCCCAGACGTCTCTCTGCGTGAGCCGTGCCTGGTCGAAGTTGTCGATGAGCTTGGCGTGGTTCACGCTGATCTCCTCGGGAGCAACCACGCGCTCGAACCCGTACTCGGGGATCGGATGGGATCCGCGCACGCGGAGCCATCGGTCCTCGTAATGCCCCGCCAGGCGGAAGAGCGTGCCGACCACCTGGCGGAACATCGGCCCAAGGTCGCTGGCAGGGTCCTTGGCATCGTGGATCTTGGCGCCCAGCCGCGCCTGGCAGACGGCGAATCCCTCGTTGATCGCCGAATGCGTCATCCAGATGTCGATTCCGAAGCGCGCGGTGAGCTCGTCGAAGGTGTCGAGCTCGAGGTAGCGGCTCACGAGGTCGCCCGAGACCCCGAAGTCGCCGCCGATCGGCTGCCGGATGCGCGTCCCGTACAGGGTTCGGGTGAGCGGATAGCTGATGTTGTTGGTGATGGTGCCGTCGTACTTGTAGCGCGAGTACATCGGCGCCACGAAGTCGTAGCCGCCCTTCAGGATCGGGCCGGCCAGCAGCTCGACCCATTCGGGCACGATCGAGCGCAGATCCGAGTCGACCATGACCATGGCCTTGACCTTGAGCTCCCGCGCGACCTCGAACAGCGCCCGGACCGCGGTCCCCTTCCCGCTGGTGCCCTGGTACGTGAAGCTGATGCGCTGGAGCTTGTGCTTGGGGCTGACCAGGATCACCTTCTCGAGGTAGTCCGGGCTCTCGGTGCTCACCGCGACCCGGGGCGTATCGTCGGGCGATCCGCCGTCGCTGTTGACGAGCACGGGCTTCATCTCGGGGAAGTACTGGACCATGCCGGCGGTGGTGGCTCGCACCACGTAGCCGATGGTCTCGGCGTTGCCGAAGGACGGAATTCCGACCATGAGGTCGGCCGAGCCGATGCGGCGAACCTCCGCGAGACCCTCGGCCTCGAGTGCTGATGCGGGCACGGCGGCGGAGTTGGATGTCAGGACGGCGCCTCCTCGGTGTGCGTCGCGCGGCGATCGCTCGGGGGACCCGATGGTAGCACGCAGGCGCCCCTGGACCGGACCGGTGCCCTAGTCTCGAACGCGGCGGACCCGGTCGCCGCGCCCTCCCATCATCCTGCCCATGAAGCTGCGCGGCGCCTCGGCTCGAAGCGAGAGCTTGAGCCAGTCCTCGGTCCGCTCGCCGGGGTGATAGCGCGAGTTCATGTGCTTGGCGAGGTAGTGGGTGAATCCGTTGGCCCGCCATCCCACCATCCAGCCGGCGAGAGGCTGCTTGACCACCGGGCTCAGCCGCACGCGCACGCCCTCGTCGATCACGGACTCGAGCAGCCGGCGGCGCTCCTGGAACGGGATCTCGTGGAGCGCCTCGCCGTCAAGCTCGACGAGGTCGACGGCCACGAACGCTCGGCGCCGCTCCGTCTCGAGCGGGTCGGGGATCTCGCTGGCGAGGCCTTCCGCCTCGAGCGTCTCGGCCCATGCGCGGGCCGGGCTCCCATCACCGACGAACGGCTGCGCCGTCCACACGCCGTCGACGACGGCGCCGTCGGCCAGGATCGCGCTGCCGAGCACGGCCGGGGCATCGGCCAGCCCGTCATCCGTGCCTGCCACCTCGCCGTGCTCATCGGTCAGGCTCACCGTCCCGTTCGATGCGTGAGCGAGCAGGCGCGTTCCCGGCCACAACGGCTCGAACAGCCACTCGACGCTCAGCACCTCGGCGTTCGCCTCGACCGGCAGCTGCGGCAGGATCGGCTCATTCATCATGCCTAGCGTAGCCCCTGTCCGATCCCATGGTTCATGGGATCCCCGGGTCAGCCCCGGTCGTACAGGTCGAGCTTGCCTTCTTCGACCGCTGCCCCGACCTCCGAGCGTATGGCCTCCCACGCATCGAGGTCCCACTCGCCCACGAAGGTGATGGCGGTCCCCTCCTTCCCCGCCCGACCGGTGCGGCCGATGCGGTGGACGTAGGTGTCGGCGTCCTCGGGGATGTCGTACGAGACGACGTACGGCAGATCCGTGATGTCGAGCCCGCGACTCGCGACGTTGGTGGCGATCAGGAACTGGATCTTCCCGTCGCGGAAGGCGGCCAGGGTGCGGTCTCGCTCTCGCTGCGAGAGGCCGCCGTGCAGCCCGGCGACGTTCTTCCCGCGTCGCTGGAGCGTGGCGGCCAGGCGATCGACGCCGATCTGGGTGTGCCGGAAGACGAGCAGCCGATCGAACCCGAACTGATCGGTCAGCTCCAGCAGTGCCGAAACCTTGTCCTGCTCCGCCACGAAGTACACGACCTGGCGCACGGTCTCGACTGTCCGGAGGTCGGGTCGAACCGTGACGTGCGCCGGATCCTTCTTCATGAAGCGGTCGCAGATGCGAAGGATGGCGTACGGCATGGTGGCGCTGAACAACGCGGTCTGCCGCTGTCGAGGGCTTCGGGCCAGGATCGTCTCGACGTCGACGATGAATCCCATGTCGAGCATCCGATCGGCCTCGTCGAGGATCACGGTGTGGACCCGGTCGAGTCGCAGCTCTCCACGCCGGATCAGATCCAGCACCCGTCCCGGCGTCCCCACCACGACCTGGGCGCCGCGCTTCAGGCCCTCGATCTGGCGGTCCATCGACGAGCCGCCGTAGATCGCCACGGTTCGAATGTTCCTGAAGCCGCCGATGCGCGCGATCTCCTCGGTGACCTGGACGCACAGCTCGCGGGTCGGCGTCAGGACCAGTGCCTGGACGTGGCCGCTCGAAGGGTCGATCTTCTCGACGATCGGGATGCCGAAGGCCGCGGTCTTGCCGGTTCCGGTCTGGGCCTGGCCGATGAGATCCTCGCCGCGCCGAAGCGGCGGAATCGAACGTGCCTGCACCTCGGTCGGCGAGACGAACCCCATCTTCTCGATGGCGCGGGCGATGGTCGCCGGAACCTCGATCTCGCCGAACCGGTACGAGCGCGAGGCGGCCATGATCGCCTGCTCGAAATCTGAGGCGTCCGAGGAGTCGCCTGCGACCTCGATGGCCACCGAGTCTGAGGCGTCGGAGGTGGCGAGTCGGGCGGCGGCGTGTCCGCGCGCGGGGAGGGTCGGTATCGGGCAAGCGGAGCTCCGCGAGATGACTGGTCAGCGACGGGATGCCGGGCGGGCTGGCGCGCTCCGGCGCGCGGCGCACGGGGCGGCCCGCGATTCGAGCCGGCGGTCACGCCGCGAGCGGGATCGTACCACGGGATCGGCCAGATCGAGGCACGGCGCGCTTGACATCGTCAGGCGGCCTATCTGATACTCAGTATCGTATGGCACTGACCGCTCTGCTCGTTTCGGCGAGCGCATTCATCTCGGCGTTGCTCGGCGGCATCGTCGCCCTGCGCGCCATCCATCACGTCGGGCTGATCATCGCCGTGGGCGCGGGGATCCGCATCGGCGCCGCCTACTTCGACCTCATCCCCGAGTCGGTGGAGCACCTGGGTGGCTCGCTCGATCTCGCGATGCTGTTCACGGCTGTCGGCTTCCTGGCCTTCTATGCCATCGAGAAGCTCACCGCGCTCCACGTGGGCCACGAGACGGCCACCGAGCTCGACCACGGCGATGAGACGCATCGGCACATCGGGTTCATCGGCAGCCTGGGCATGAGCTTCCATAGCTTCCTCGACGGCGTGGCCCTTGCCGCCGGGCTGGCGATCGGCGGTGGGCTCGGCCTCGTGATCGCCGCGGTGGTGATCATGCACCGATTCAGCGATGGCATCGGGATCGTGAGCCTGCTGCTGGCCAGTCGCACCCCGAGGAGTGAGATCTACCGCTGGGTCTCGCTGGTGGCGGTGGCTCCCGTGGTCGGCGTCATCGTCGGACTGCTGCTTCCGATTCCCGATGAGGTGCTCGGAGGGATGCTGGCGGTGTTCGCCGGCTTCTTCCTCTATATCGGCGCTGCCGAGCTCCTGCCCGAGGCGCATCGCACCGACCGTTCGCGCTGGGTCGTGGTGGCGACGTTCACGGGCGTCGCGGCCATCTACGCCTTCAGCGTCTTCGCCGGCGTGGTCGGCGCACACTGAGCGCCCGAACGACCGCGGATCGGCTTCGCGCCGCCGGTGAGCGTGTCACACCACAGCGGCTCGACGTATCCGATGCGCTCGCCGCCTTCGGACGCCAGGTCTCGGCGCAGGAGCTCTTCGAGCGCGTTCGGCGTGACAGCCCCAGCATCGGCCGCGCGACCGTGTTCCGGACGGTTGAGGCCCTGGTGGCAGCCGGCGTCGCCAGGCGGCTGGAGCTGGACGGCCACGTGTCCGCCTATGTCGCCTGCCGGCCACAGCATCATCACCACCTCTCATGCGACCGATGCGGCCGCGTGGAGGAGATCGACGAGGGGTACGTCGCTCCCGTGGCGGCACGCGTCGCGGCGGACCTGGGCTTCACGATCGACGATGCGCGGATGGACTTCTACGGGACCTGCGCCAGCTGCGCCACGGCCTAGGCGTCAGCCGAGCCGGTGCCTCATCCGGCCGACGCGACCACGCGCTCGGGCTCGGCTCCGTCCTCGGATGCACGCGTTGCCGGTTCCCCTCCGTACCCACCGGGATTCGCCTCGCGCCATGCCCAGGCATCGGCCAGCATCTGTTCCAGGGTCGAGTGCGACGGCTGCCAACCGAGCTCACGACGCGCCCGTCGCGACGATGCCACGAGCACGGGCGGATCGCCGGTGCGCCGCTTCACGGGCCGCGCCGGGATGGCTCGTCCGGTGACGCGCCGGGCCGCCTCGACCACCTCTCGCACACTGAAGCCGGCGGCCGAACCGAGGTTGTAGACCTCGAAGGATGGCTCGCCCTCGCCCGTCGCCTCGAGTGCCAGGAGGTGCGCGTTTGCGATGTCGCGCACGTGGAGGAAGTCGCGGATGCAGGTGCCATCCGGCGTCGGGTAGTCCTGGCCGTGGATCTGGACGTGAGTCGCCTCCCCGGCCGCCACCCGGAGGACGAGCGGCATGAGATGCGTCTCGGGCTCATGGTCCTCGCCGTTGCGCTCGGTGGCGCCGGCGACGTTGAAGTAGCGCAGGCTGATGGCGCGGAAATCGTGGGCGGCGCAGAACCAGCGCATGGCGCCCTCGAACGCGACCTTGGTCTCGCCGTACGGATTGATGGGCTGGGTCCGATCCGCCTCGGCGATCGGCACCCGCCTTGGTTCGCCGTACACCGCCGCGGTGGAGCTGAACACCAGGCGCGTGACGCCGGCGCGGTTCATGGCGTCGAGGAGCGCCACCCCGCCGCCGACGTTGGTGCGGTAGTAGATGCCGGGATCGACCATCGACTCGCCGACCAGTGACCGTGCCGCGCAGTGGAGCACGGCATCGACCCCGTCGCGCAGCAGGGCCTCGAGACGCCGGTCGTCGATGATGTCCCCCACCTCCAGCCGTGCGCCGTCGGGCACCGCCGACCGATGGCCGCTGGACAGGTTGTCGTACACGACCACGTCATGGCCGGCCTCGAGGAAGCGTTCGACGCTGGTCGAGCCCACATATCCGGCACCTCCGACCACCAGCAGCTTCACTCCACGCTCCTCCGGTCTCTCATGAGGCGGCGCCCAGCGGCCGGCCGGCATCCGCGAGGACCCGCGCCAGGGCCGCGGTCAGGTTCGCCGAGACCCGAGTCGCGCCCGCCGCGGCGGCCGCGTGCACCTGGTCAACGTTGCGGAATCGGCCGCTGGCCTTGACGCCGATGCGAGGGCCGACGCTGTCGCGAAGGAGTCGCGTCCTGGCCACGGTGCCGCGCGCCGTCGCGCTGCCCGGGCTGGTGACGACATGGTCCGCACCGGCGCGTTCCGCAAGCCGGCACGCGCGTCGCAGATGCTCCTCGCTCATGGGCTGAGCCTCGATGATGACGCCCACCGAGGCGAGGGCCGAGTGCGCCATGTCGATGACGGCCAGCATGTCGTTGAAGACCATCTCGTCGTCGCCGGAGGCGAGGGCGCCACCATTCATGACGAAGTCGATCTGCGTGGCGCCCTGCTCCAGGGCCTTCGAGGCCTCGAAGGCCTTCACGCTCAGGATCTGGCCCCCGTGCGGGTAGCCGACGACGGTGCCGAGCGTCACGCGAGAGCGACCGAGCCGGCGCTTCGCCACCTTGATCAGCCATGGGCTGACGGTCAACGCTGCCAGGTCATGCTCGACGGCCAGCGTCACCGCGGCATCGAGATCCGCGAGCGACGCATTCGGTTGCGTGAGCCGGTGCTCGAGCCGGACAGCACGACGCACGGTGGCGTTCATCGATGCACGGTCCCTCCGCTCGGGTGAGCAGCGTTGGATGAGGCACGATCCGGACATTGGGCCCGGACGCCGGATTGTAGCAGCGTCCATTCAGGTGTCAGCCCGTCCCCTCCGGTCCGGTGCCCTCCGGCACCGCTCCCGCCCCGACACGGCGCGCCAGGTCGATCAACGCCTCCCGCGTGTTGAGCGTGGGATCCTCCATCACAGCCTCGACGAGCCGATCCATGACGGCGCCGATCGTCGGTCCGGGGCCGGTCTCCAGCACCCGTTGCACATCGTCGCCGTCGATTGCGAGCCGCCGATGCCGCAGCAGGTCAGGCGCGCGCTCCAGCTCGGCCGCCACGCGGCGCATGAGCTCGACCTGGAGCTTCGAACCCGGCCCTACGGCCGCGGAGGCGAGGTCATCGGCGCGACGCAGGTCGAAGAGGAGCGGCAGGTCCGCGTCGCCGACCCGCCGGATGAAGCGTCGGACGGCCGCATCCGACCACTCCGGCTCGTAGGCGTACATGTGGTGCCGAATGGCGCGCACCACGGTCGATGCCACCGCGCGCGGCAGTCGCAACCGATCGAGGACGGCCGCCGCCAGCTCGGCGCCGACCCGGTCGTGATCGATGAAGTGCCCGTCCGCCAGGGTCACCGCTTTGCCGATATCGTGGAGCAGGGCCGCCCACCGCAGCGCGCGATCTCCCGGCGGCGCGGCGTCGACCGCGCGCAGCGAATGGTCGAGCGCATCGCCCGGCAGCGCCTTGTTCTGCGGGATGCCGCGCAGGGCAGCCAGCTCGGGCAGGATCACCGCCAGCAGGCCCAGGCGCTCGAGCTGGCGCAGCGCGATCGACGGCTCGGTTTCGTCCAGCATGCGCTGGAGCTCGTCGCGGACCCGCTCACCCGAGACGGTCGTCGCGGTGGGAGCCAGCCGGCGGATGGCAGCGGCAGTCCGCTCCTCGATGGCGAAGCCGAGCTGGCCGGCCAGTCGGGCAGTGCGGATGAGCCGGAGGGCGTCCTCCGCGAACCGGGCCTCGGGATCGCCCACCGCCCGCAGGAGCCTCGCGTCGAGGTCTGACTGCCCGCCGAAGGGGTCGACCAGGTGGCCGTCACCGGACTCCAGGTCGTCGGGAACCCAGGCGATGGCGTTGACGGTCAGGTCGCGGCGAGCCAGGTCCTCCTCGAGGCTGGCGCCGAAGCGGACCTCGTCGGGGCGTCGCGCGTCGCGGTAGCCGGCCTCGGTCCGGAACGACGTGATCTCGACCGACGGCCGGCCGACGAGGGTGACGGTGCCGAACCGGTTGTCCCAGGTGGCTCCCGCCAGCAGCGCGACAACCGCCTCGGGGACCGCCGAGGTCGCAACGTCCCAATCGCCGTCGTCGGACGCGACGCCGAGCAGCCGATCGCGCACCGCCCCACCCACGATGGCTGCGGAGTGCCCCGCCCCGGAGAGCCGGCGCAGGACGTCGACCACGGGCAAGGGGAGGTTCGGGAACATCGGCTCCCGTGAAGCAGGCACGACCGACGTCTCAGCGCGTGGCCGGGGACGTGCGAATCGGCTCCAGGAACAGGAAGGAACGCCAGGCGTCGTTGCGCTCGTCCGACAGGTAGGTCCCGAACAGGTAGCGCAGGTCGGCCCGCGGGGCACGCGGCTCCCGCATGAGCTGCATCCGCGCCTCCGCCACCGTCTTGCCGCCCTTGCGGTGGTTGCAGGCCCGGCAGGCGGCCACCAGGTTGTCCCACTCGTGCCGGCCGCCGCGATGCTTGGGCATCACGTGGTCGATGGTCAGGTCGCGACGCGTGGCGCCGCAGTACTGGCAGGTGTGCCGGTCGCGACTGAACACCTCGCGTCGGCTGAGCTTGACCCGTGGCTGCGGCCGCTTCACGTGGTACTGGAGGCGGATCACGGACGGCGCCGGGATGGCGATGGTCGGCGTGTGAATCACCTGGTGATTCCGGGCCAGCAGCTCCGCCTTCTCCGCCCCGAGCAGGCGGAATGCGCGCCTGATGTCGCAGACGTTGAGTGGCTCGTAGTTCTGGTTCAGGACCAGTACGGGTGCATTGATCATCGTGCGAGCGCCTTCCTGCGGCCGATGATACCAACCATCCCGCCGCACGCCACCACCGAATCCATGAGAGGGATGCCCACGTGGGCGCCAACGCCACTCGTGAGTAGAATGATGGTCGACCCGAGCGGCGCGAAGTGCCGGTCGGCGCGTCGCACAGGAATGAGCACATGACCACCATCGAACGAAGCACGTGGACCACGAAGGTCGGCCTGGCAAGGATGCTCGCCGGCGGCGTGATCATGGACGTCGTCACCGCCGATCAGGCTCGCGTGGCGCAGGAGGCCGGTGCCGTGGCGGTCATGGCGCTCGAGCGCGTGCCGTCCGACATCCGTCGTGATGGCGGGGTGGCCCGCATGAGCGATCCGAAGCTGATCGAGGAGATCAAGCAGGCGGTCAGCATTCCCGTGATGGCCAAGTGCCGGATCGGCCACTTCGCCGAGGCCCAGATCCTCCAGGCGCTCGAGGTCGACTACATCGACGAGTCCGAGGTGCTCACGCCGGCTGACGAGGAACATCACATCGACAAGCACGCCTTCGCGGTTCCGTTCGTGTGCGGCTGCCGGGACCTGGGCGAGGCGCTGCGTCGCATCGGCGAAGGGGCGGCCATGATCCGAACCAAGGGCGAGGCCGGCACCGGCGACATCGTGGAGGCCGTCCGTCACATGCGCGCGGTGCAGAAGGGCATTCGCCAGCTGCAGTCCATGCGTCCCGACGAGCTGTTCGCCGCGGCCAAGGAGTTGCGCGCGCCGTACGACGTGGTCAAGCAGACCGCCGAGCTGGGCGAGCTTCCGGTGCCGAACTTCAGCGCCGGGGGCGTCGCGACGCCGGCCGATGCGAGCCTCATGCGTCAGCTCGGCGCCCAGGCGGTCTTCGTCGGATCCGGCATCTTCAAGAGCGAGAACCCGGAGCGCTATGCGCGGGCCATCGTCAAGGCCGCGACCCAGTACGACAATCCCGAGATCCTGGCCGAGGTCAGCGCCGGATTGGGTGAGCCGATGCGCGGCACCGCATCGGGTGCCATCCCGCCCGAGGAGCGGCTGGCCGTTCGCGGCTGGTAGCCACGGACGATGACCCACCAGGCTCGGCGACCGCGCATCGGCGTGCTCGCCGTCCAGGGCGCCGTGAGGCCACACGTCGAGGCCATTCGCGCCGTCGGCGCCGATCCCGTCGAGGTGCGCCTGCCTCGGGACCTCGTCGACCTTGATGCGCTGATCCTGCCCGGTGGTGAGTCAACCACCATGCGCAAGCTCATCGACGAGTACGGCCTGCGCGAGCCCATCGCCTCGCTCGCCCGATCGGGTGCTCCGCTACTCGGCACGTGTGCCGGCATGATCCTGCTGGCGGAGCGAATCGCCGACGGCGACGAGCCGGTCTTCCCGCTGATCGATCTGGAGGTTCGCCGCAACGGGTACGGGCGGCAGCTCGACTCGTTCGAGGCGGACCTTGATATCCCGCTGCTGGGACCGGATCCGCTCCACGGTGTCTTCATCCGCGCGCCGTTCGTGACCGGCGTCGGCACCGCCGCCGAGATCCTGGCACGTGACCCCGATGGCACGCCCGTTGCCGTGCGCCAGGGGCGCGTCATCGCGACTGCCTTCCATCCCGAGCTCACGGACGACCGAAGGATCCATCGGCTCCTGGTCCAGATGGTCGAGAGGGGCGCGGAGCGGCCGGCGTGATCCAGGTCGAGCGGACGATCCGCCCCGCACGCATCACTGACCGGCAGGCGCTCACCGATCTATCGCGCCGCGTCCACGCGGCCGAGGACTCGCATCGTCGGACCCTGGGGGTTCCGGCCCCGTCGGCGGAATCGCCGCGGATCAGCCTGTCGACCCTCATGCCATCGTGGCTGCCGCTGCGCGCACCATCTGTTCACCTCGTGGCCGAGACGGACGGGGAGCTGGTGGGCAGCTGCCGAGCGATCGAGGAACCGCACCGCGACGATTGGGTCATCACCGAGCTGAACGCCGATGACGGGCCGATGGCGGCCGAGATTCGGTATGACCTTCTCCAGGCGGTCGTCGAGGCGGGGGCGGGACATGGCATCGGACGCCTGCACGCCGCATGCGCCGATGTGCGCGAGAATCTCGAGCTGTTCGGGCAGTCGAGCTTCATGGCGTACGCCCAGGAGGAGATCTGGTGGCGTCCGCCCGAGCCGGCCCACGGTCCCCGGTCGTGGCTCAGGGGGCTGGTGACACGCGACGGTCGCGACCGCGCCTCCGACGCCCAGGAGCTCCAGCACGCCGGAGCCCCCGACGCCTGGCACCTCTTCGATCTGTGGACGCACGCCACGCCGCCGGCCATCGCCCGGATCGAGGGGTACGGGGCGTCCGACTGGGAGTCGGCCGGCCACGAGGCCATCGTCCCGCGCTCGTCGCTCAATCCCATCCTGCATTTCAGCGACGTGGAGGCGTGGCTGTTGCCGGCCGAGCAACGGGTGGCGGGCTTCGCCCAGCACGGGGCGTGTCGCTCCGGGCCCCACTATCTGCGGTTCCTCGTCCGGGACGGCGCCGACGGCGCGGCGTTCCTGCGGTCGGTGATATCGCGTATCGGCAGCGAGGCGACGGCTGCAGGAATCCTCGCTCCGGTGCGAACATATGAGTCAGCGGGCACGCGCGCTGCAGAGGATGCCGGCTTCGAGGCGATCGGCCGGGTCACCCTGTTGGTCCGCGAGGTCCGTGCACAGGTCCGCCAGCCGGCGATGGTTCCGGCGATTCGATGACGAGCGAACGGAAGGCGAGGCGAGACGTGGAGAGGCGTGAGACGACCGACGACCTCGATGCCCTGATGGAGGCGCTGCCGCCGGAGATCTGCGATCGACTGCGCGGCCTGGCGAACCGCACCGACCTGCTCGAGGTGGTCATGGACCTCGGTCGCCGGCCGCAGGCCCGCTTCACGACGGGCGAGCAGGATCTCCTGGATCGAGAGATCACCGAGGTCGACATCGCCCACGTCATCGATCACATCGGCGTCTTCGGGGACGACAACCGGGCGGGGATCGAGCGGACGCTGCACCGCATCAGCGCCATCCGCAACCGGGCGGGGAAGGTCGTCGGCCTGACCTGTCGCATCGGGCGGGCCGTGTTCGGGACCATCGACATCATCCGGGACATCACCGAGGCCGGGCAGTCGCTGCTCATCCTGGGACGGCCCGGCGTCGGCAAGACGACGATGCTGCGCGAGGTGGCGCGAGTGCTGGCCGATGACCTGGGCAAGCGCGTCATCGTGGTGGATACCAGCAACGAGATCGCCGGCGATGGCGACATCCCGCACCCCGGCATCGGCGATGCACGCCGCATGCAGGTCCGCACGCCGACCGAGCAGCACTCGGTGATGATCGAGGCCGTCGAGAACCACATGCCCGAGGTGATCGTCATCGACGAGATCGGGACGGAGCTCGAGGCCGGCGCGGCACGGACCATCGCGGAGCGCGGCGTGCAGCTGGTGGGAACGGCCCATGGCAACACCCTCGACAACCTCATGCTCAACCCGACCCTGTCGGATCTCGTCGGCGGGATCCAGCCGGTCACCCTCGGCGACGAGGAGGCTCGCCGGCGCGGGACGCAGAAGACCGTGCTCGAGCGCAAGGCGCCACCCACGTTCGATGTCCTGGTGGAGATCGTGGAGCGCGACAACGTGATCGTGCATCGCAACGTGGCCGAGACCGTGGACGCCATCCTGCGCGGCCACATGGTTCCGCCGGAATCGCGCTACCGCGATGAGGCGGGCGAGCTCAAGGCAATGACGAAGTACGACTACCGAATCACCGAGACGGCCGCCGGCAACCCCGCCTTCGCCCCGCTGGAGCCCACGGGCGGCTTCGGGGCCTTCGGGCGCGGCGGCCGGGGCGGATCCGCCGGCAACCGGTACGAGCGCGGCGGGCTTCGACCGCTTCCCGGTGCGGGCGACGCCGCTCGCGCCGGTCGATCGCTGCCCGGTGAGCGAATCGCCGGGATCACACCCGCCGGTCCCGATCCGCGTCAGCAGCTCGAACAGGCGCTGAACGAGATGGACGCGACGGCCCCTGTGGATCGGACGATCGGAGCGCAACGCCCGGCGAATGACCGGACACGGTCGCATCGGCCGATGAGCGTCTTCGCATTCGGCGTGAGCCGCAAGCGACTGGAACAGGCGGTGCGGGACCTCGGCGTCCCGGTGACGGTCGCTCGCGAGCTCGATGACGCCGATGCGGTCGTCACCCTCCGCAACTACTACCGGCGCAAGCCGGCGGCACTGCGCGACGCCGAGTCGCATGGCGTTCCGATCTATGTGCTCAAGACGAACACGACCCAGCAGATGGAGAACATGCTGGCCAGCCTGTTCGACCTCGAGGCCGATCCGCAGGAAGCGGCCATGCGCGAGACGTCGGAGGCCATCGGGCTGGTCCAGGCGTCCGGTCGACCGGTGGAGCTGGCGCCGCAGAACGCCTACGTCCGGCGCCTCCAGCACCAGTTGGCGGAGAAGAACGCCCTGATGTCCCGATCCCGGGGTTCGGAGCCAAATCGCCGGGTGGAGCTGATCCCCGAAGAGGGGCAGAGCTGGCGATGACGGCTGCGGCTCGTCTCCACGCGTGAGCGACGCATCGGCTGGCCGGGGCAGGTTCATCACCCTCGAGGGCCCTGAAGGGAGCGGGAAGTCGACCGCTGCCCGGCACCTCGTGTCGTGGCTGGCTGGCCATCGCATTCGCGCCGTCCTGACCCACGAGCCGGGCGGTACGCCGCTGGGCGAGGAGGTCCGTCGGATCGTGCTGCACATGCGCGGCATGAGCGACGACCTCGAACCCCGTGCCGACGCATTGCTCTACGCCGCCGGCCGCGCACAGCACGTCGAGCGGGTCATCCGCCCGGCGCTGGAGCGCGGCGACTGGGTGGTCTGCGCGCGCTACGCGGACTCGTCACTCGCCTACCAGGGCGCCGGCTACGGCAACGACATGTCGGCCATGCGCGGCCTGCAGGACTTCGCGACCGGCGGCCTGTGGCCGGACCTCACCCTGCTGATCGACGTGCCGGTCGACATCGGGCTGGAACGCACGCGACGACGCTCCGAGTGGAACCGCTTCGAGGACACGGAGGAGGTGAGCTTCTTCGAGAAGGTGCGCGGCGCCTACCTGCGCCTGGCGGCGGAGGAGCCGGACCGCTACGAGGTCATCGATGGCTCCGTCTCGGTCGAGGAGGCGGACGCGGCGATCACGCGCGTCGTCGCGCGGAGATTCCTCAGCTGAGCGCGCTCGATGCATGCGGCGGCAGATGGGACTCGGGTCGCCGACGGGTGGCCCTCGGGTGCTCCCCTGCGCCATAATCGGCAACGCCCATCAGCCCCCGCCCGCGGGCTCGCGCCGAACGAAGGAGCCGACCACCGATGAAGCTCGTCACCGCCATCGTGCACAGCGAGGATGCCGCGACGCTGGTCGACGCGCTCCTGGAAAAGGAGTTCCGCGCAACGCGGTTCAACTCGTCCGGTGGCTTCCTCAAGCAGGGCAACGCCACCATCGTGCTGGGGGTCGAGGATGACCAGGTCGAGGACGTGCTGGGGATCATCAGCGCGAACTGCCACAGTCGAAAGCAGTTCGTGAACCCCATGCCGCCCATCATGGAGCCGGGCGAGTTCTACATGCCCTACCCGGTCGAGGTCGAGGTGGGCGGCGCAACGGTCTTCGTGCAGCCCGTGGAGCGATTCGAGCGCCTGTAACCGGTCCGCGGCGCTCCACGGATTGACGGCCGCACGATGACGACGCCGACCTGGGTCGCGACGCTCGAAGCCAGCGCATCGGACGTGGTCGCATGCTGGCGTGTCGCCGATCAGCTTCGACCGCTGCGCAGGGAGCTGCGGGCACGGGTGGCCGTTGGTGACGCCGGGCGCATCCTTGCGCAGCAGGAGGCGATCGCCGAGGCGCTGGGTGCTGCGCTCGCGGCGACCAGCGACGATCAGCTGCGGGCGCCGGGCGGCGAGGGCGATTGGAATGTCGCCGAAGCATTCGCACACACGACCTCGGCACGCCGATGGATGGCTCACGCGGCCGCCCTCGCCGCCCGTCGCGAATGGCCGGCCGAGGAGCCCGTCGTCCGACCGGGGATCCCCGGCCGCGCGGATGCATCGAGAGAGCTGCTGCTGATCTACCTGAACAAGTCGCGACGCTCGATGGCGTCCTCTGCGGAGGCCATTGCAGGGCACGAGATGGAGCCATGCCCGCTCGACCACCCGCTGGTCGGTCATCTGCGCTGCGGCGAGTGGCTGCTGTTCGTTGGCGTCCACGACCTGATGCACCTTGAGCAGCTACATCGCCTGCTCGGCGATGACTGACCCGGCCGGCGGTCTATTCGGCGGCCCGAACCAGGTGGTCAGCGCGTCATCCAGCCCCACCTGACCCGAACCCTGCCCAACCCACGCAACGTATCCGTCGGGCCGGATGACCACCGCAGCGGGAGCCGGGACCGAACCGATCGCCGGCAGCTCCCACGCGCCGTCGTGCCTCGCCTCGATCAGCCGAACCCGGTCCGCCCAGGGGCCGATGTCGAAGGGACCCGCCCCGCCCAGGTCGAGCAGGAGTGGCCGCGCATCGTGCAGGAGTGAGAAGGCTCGCATCGGGCCTCGGTCGGTGAGCAGATCGAGGTCCGGCATGCGGCGTCCGAGCAGCGGGTGCCCGTCCCCGAGGTCGTAGTGGATGTCGAGCCCGGACATCATTGCCGCGAATCGGGTCCGCGGCTCGTCCATGCTCAGCAGCTCGGCCACGCTGTCTCGCAACGCATCGGTGCGATCGTCGACCCGCGTCAGCGCGGTCTGCGCCATCGTCGTGCGCAGCACGCGGGCAGCGACCGGGTGACGCTCGGCATGGTAGGTGTCGAGCAGGGCCTCCGGCGCGGTCCGTCGGACGACCTGCGCCAACTTCCACCCCAGGTTCACCGCATCCTGCACGCCGGTGTTGAGGCCCTGTCCACCGACCGGGGAGTGGACGTGCGCCGCGTCGCCCGCCAGGAGCACCCGACCCGTGCGGTAGGCCGCGGCCTGCCGGGTCGCGTCGGTGAACCTGGAGATCCAGGTCGGACTGTGGATCCCGTAGTCCGTCCCGTAGACGGCGACGAGCCTGGCGCGAACGTCGTCGAAGGTGGGTTCCGCCGCCGCGCCGACCGTCTCCTCGGCCAGCACGACCCCCACCCGTCCCCCCTTCTGGTAGACAACCTTGCCGTCGATGATCTCGTACTCGACCTTCCCCAGGGCATGGGTTCCACTCGCGTCACGGCGCATGCCCAGCTCCGGCTCGTCGGCCATCTCGACCTGGGCGATCAGGCTGCTGGTCGACGCGTCCCACCCGGGAAAGTCGATGCCGGCCGCCTTGCGGACCAGGCTCCGTCCTCCGTCGCATCCGACGAGGTACTGCGCGCGCTGTGTTCTGCCGTCGGACAGCGCAACGTCGACGCCGACGGCATCCTGTGCAAGGCCGGTGATGTCGGTGCCATAGTGGATCGGCACCCCCAGCTCGTGGACCCAGCCGGCGAGGATGCGCTCGATGTGGTTCTGCCACAGCCCGAGTCCGTAGGCATGCCGCGTCGGGAAGTCGCTGATGTCCAGGGGCACGCCGCCGAATCCGGCAACCTGGGCCTTCTGTCCCTCCGACAGGAACCTGTCGGCGATGCCACGCTGATCGAGGATCTCGATGGTTCGCGAATGAAGGCCGCCCGCGCGAGACCCGGCAAGGTCCTGGTTGGCGCGCCGCTCGTAGATGGCCACGTCCACGCCCGCCAGGGCCAGCTCACCGGCCAGCATCAGTCCCGTCGGACCGCCTCCGGCGATCAGCACCGCATGCTCGATCACCGCTGGGCTCCGATCGGTACGAGCTCTTCACGCGCCACACGCTTCGACAACACCATTCGCATCTCGTGACTCCCATCGCGGTCGATCTCTGGACTCGGCCCACGATGATGCGACACCGGCGGGGGCTTGCCGCAAGCCCCCCGGTGCGATATATGTTGAGGTGGAAGGGAGGGACCTCCCTCAAATGGCTGAGCGGCCCGCGCCACTCGTGCTCGTCACGACGCCGGCGGATGATCAACGCTTCGGAAGCCACACAGCCATCGCGACCGACGGCCGGCGGCTGCTGGCAACGGAGCTCTCGCGACGGCTTGGCGCGCAGGGTGCGGCGGTTGCTCCCTTGCCGGCGGTCCACACTGAGGATGCGTCCGGCTTTCACTGGGGGCGCTGGTACGTCGCGGCAGCTCGCGCCGCCCTGGCCAACGTGGACGGACCGCTGGATGCCATCGGCTACGCCGGCGGTGGCGCCCTCGCCCTGCTCCCCGATGCGGACCTTGATCAGCTCCTGTCGCCCATCCCGGGTGAGGTGGTCGCCAACAATCGATTCAGCGCCGATGCATTCACGGTTGCCGGAGATCTCGAGCGGGCGCTCGACGCCCTCGCGGGGTGCGAGACCGACAATGCGGCGCCCCGGCGACTGAACGAGGCCGGCTTCGGCTGGCGTGATCTCGGTGCCACGGCATGGGCGCGGTTCGACGTGGACACGACGCTGGACCTTGCCCTGCTGCGCCTGGCGACGCGCCTCTCGGGGATGCGCACGCTGGATCCATCCGTCGGGGGGTTCCTGGAGATGGCCCGCCTGCCCGGCGGAGGCGCCCTCGAGGTCCCGCGGCTCGAGACGATCGGCGAGGTGATCCGCGACCGCGGCGGCGAGCTGGTGGTCGCCGGACGCATCCCGGCGACGACCTGGAAGGAGCTCGAGACCGAGACGGCGTGCCGCGTCAGAGGCTTCATCGAGGAGCGCGGGATGCGGTCGGCGCGAGACACCGGCTCGGCCCCACGATCACTGCTCGCCGCGTTCATGGATCGCACGTCACCGCGCGAGCTGATCGCCGAGCTGTCGCGGCTCGGGGATGCGGTCGTCCTCGATACGCGGGTGCTGATGGCGGCGCTCGGACGGTCGTCGGAGGCGGCGGCGTGGCCGCCGGAGGAGGAGCGCCTGGCGTCCGATTTCGGAGATGTGACGCGGGTCGAGACCCCGTGGCTGCGCGAGCTGACCGAGTCGGCAGCCGATGCCTCGGTCCCGTTCCTGCTGGGGGGCCACGCCCTCGTCAGCGACGGGCTGCGGCTCATCGTGGCGGCCGCGTGGCAGGGCCGATGATCCGGCAGAACTATCGGCGAAATATCGGTGCGCACCGCGGGAATGGTCGAGAACGGTGCGGCCACGAGGCGGAACGCCCCTGCTAGACTGTGAAACGAGCGGGCCGTGCACGCAGCGCCGCACCGCTCCACCAACGACGAACCTCAGCGTCGGGCCGCTGCCCGACACGCAACTGCACCGCGTGCAACCGGAGTGGAGATGGATCACACCGGACTGCTCTACGTCATCGGATTCGCGTTTGCCGCGACGACCTTCGTCTTCGGCACGATCCTGTTCAGCTGGCTGATCACCCATCGGCGCCGGCGTCCCCAGAAGGGCCTGCCGTACGAGTCCGGGGTGGACACGATCGGCGACACCTGGAGCCGATTCGGACTTGCCTTTTACCTATACGCCCTGCTGTTCGTGGCCTTCGACGTGGAGATCATCTTCGTATACCTGTGGGCGATCACCGTGCGGTCGCTCGAGTTCCAGGGGATCGTCCTGATCGGCATCTTCCTGGCCATCCTCATGTTCGGTGAGCTGTACGCGTGGAAGAAGGGGGACCTGCGATGGCAGTAGACCGACCAACAACCGGGAGCTCGACCGAACTGATGTCGACCCCCGGCAACGGACCGATCGTCATTCCCGACCAGGCCGCGGACAGCGACCTGCTGCGCGAGTTCGGGATGGAGGAGCATCCGCAGGGCGGATTCCACGGCCTGCTCGAGGTCATCCCGACCAAGGCCGACTACATCCTCGACCTCATTCGAGCCAACTCGCTCTGGCCGTTGCTGTCGGGGCTCAGCTGCTGCGCCATCGAGATGATGAGCACGGCCACGAGCGTGAACGACATCGACCGATTCGGGATGTTCCCGTTCCGCGCCAGCCCACGGCAGGCGGACGTGTTGATCGTGGCCGGCACGCTGACCACGAAGATGGCCGGGCCGCTCGTCCGGCTGTGGGAGCAGATGCCCGAGCCCAAGTGGTGCGTGGCCATGGGCACCTGCACGACATCCGGTGGCCGTTTCAAGCGTTCGTACAGCGTGGTCCAGGGCGTGGATCGGGTCATGCCGGTCGACGTGTACGTGCCGGGCTGCCCACCGCGCCCCGAGGGCCTGATCTACGGAATGATGAAGCTGCACGAGCTGGTCAAGCAGCGCCGAGGCCAGTGGAGCACGTACGTGGATCGAGGCCCGCAGCGAACCAACTGGGAAGGAGACGTCCGCTGACCACGTCCGCCGCGGCCGGCGCGCTCGTCCGGGCGCTGGCCGAGCGTCTCGGTGACGACCTTCGCGACCTGTGGACCGACGAGGACACCGTCGAGTACCGGGTCAGTGCGCCCCGTGCCCATGACGTCCTCAAGACCCTGCGCGACGATGACGATCTCGACTTCTTCATGCTTGCCGACGCCGCGGCGGTCGACTACGGACTCGGGGAGCGCTTCGAGGTGGTGTACCACCTGTTCAGCTGGAAGCATCCCGGCTGGCTCCGCATCCGTGCCGACGTGGACCGCGATGATCCGCGCATCCCCACCATCACCGACCTGTGGGAGGGGGCGATGTTCCACGAGCGCGAGATGTACGACATGATGGGCATCATCTTCGACGGCAATCGCGACCTTCGGCGCATCTACATGAGCCCCGACTACCGCTCCTTTCCGCAGCGTCGTGACTTTCTTCTGCCGGATGACGCGGCCGACTCTCCCGCCGCTGGCGTGAACCCGCTCGAGCGGCCCGCGACCTGGGACCTCTCCCGCTACCGCGACACGCCGGGCGCGACGGAAGCGCCAACGGATTCCAACGGGAGCGGCGCGCGATGACGAGCGTGGATCCGGAGACGCGAATCCCCGACCCGATCGAGCTGGATCGGCTCGAAGAGGAACGCCTCCGCGCGGTCGCCGGCCTGACGCCGGTCCGAACGAGTGCGGGCGAGTACGCGGGCTTCGACCAGGTCGGGATCCCGGATCGACCACCCCAGACGGAACGGGAGCGCGAGGTCTACACCCTGGACGAGGGGGAGATGCTCGTGAACATGGGGCCGCAGCACCCGTCGACCCACGGCGTGATGCGGCTGGTGGTCAAGGTTCGCGGCGAGATCATCGTCGACATCGACCCCGTCCTTGGCTACCTCCATCGCGGCATCGAGAAGCTGTGCGAGAACGCGACGTACACCACCGTTCTCACCTACGTGGACCCCATGGACTACCTGTCGACCATGCACAACGAGCATGCACCGGCCATCGCGTTCGAGAAGCTGTACGGCATCAAGGCACCGCCGCGCGCCGAGTACATCCGCGCACTGGTCGTGGAGCTGAATCGCATCTTCAGCCACGGGCTGATGATGGGCTTCCTGGCGCTCGACATGGGCGGCATCACCCCGATCCTTTACGCGTTCATCAATCGCGACGAGATCGTCGACATGCTGTCGGCCATCAGCGGCCAGCGCATGCTCTTCAACTTCTTCCGCGTGGGTGGCGTGAACTTCGACACCAACGACGAGTTCCTCAGCCGTCTCGGCACGTGGCGCGGCAACGTCATGAAGAACATCGAGATGAACGAGCACATGATCACCGAGAACGAGATCTTCCGAGCACGGACGATCAACATGGGCACGCTCACCGGCCAGGAGGCCATCAGTCTCGGCGTCACCGGTCCGAACCTGCGAGCATCCGGCGTCCCCTTCGATGTCCGCAAGGCGAAGCCCTACTCGATCTACAACGAGCTCGAGTTCGACGTCATCACCCAGGAGGGCGGAGATTCCTACTCCCGCTACCTGCAGCGCATCGCCGAGATCAAGCAGAGCATCCACCTCATCGACCAGATCATCGACAAGATGCCCCACGGGGCGGTGCAGGCCCAGGTCCCCGGCATCATCCGTCCACGGCCGGGCCGCGCGTACGGCGCGGTCGAGTCGCCACGCGGCCTGTACAGCGTCTATGCCATCAGCGACGGAGGCCCGAACCCGTACCGCTTCCGGATGCGCGATCCCAGCTTCATCAGCCTCCAGGCACTGCCGAAGCTCATGCCGGGCCGGCTGGTCGCCGACACCATGGCGGTGATGGCCAGCCTCGACCCGGTCATGGGCGGCGTGGACAAGTAGCCGATGGACTTCGAGCTGCTTCTCGGCCTCGGCCGATTCATCCTGGCGACGACGCTGCTGCTGCTGCTCACCGTTCCGACGGCGTTCGTCATCATCCAGATGGAGATGAAGATCATCGCCCAGATGAACCTGCGCTTCGGACCGAACCGCATCGGTCCGCGCGGCATCTTCCAGAGCACGATCCACGGGTTCAAGGTCCTCGCCAAGGAGGACACGGTGCCCGACCAGGCGGACCGCGGGACGTTCACCCTCGCGCCGTGGATGGTCTACATGGCCGCGGCGATGAGCATGCTCGTGATCCCGTTCGCGCCGGGTGCCGTCGCCGCCGACTTCAACATCGGCATCGTCTACTTCTTCGCGGTGCTCGGCCTCTCGGTTGTGGGGCTCCTCGTGGCCGGCTGGGCGAGCTACAACAAGTACTCGCTCCTCGGCGGGCTGCGCGCGGCGGCCCAGATGGTGAGCTACGAGATTCCGCTCACCCTCTCGATCGTGGGGGCGGTGGTCCTGGCCGGCACGCTGAACTTCAGCGAGCTCATCGCCTGGCAGCGGGACCATGGCTGGCTCCTGGTGTGGCAACCGGTCGGCCTCGGCATCTTCTACATCAGCTCATTGGCGGAGGTGAACCGGACCCCGTTCGATATGGTCGAGGCAGACTCGGAGCTGGTGGCCGGCCCCTTCACCGAGTACTCGGGGATGCGCTTCGGGTTCTTCTTCTTCGCCGAGTACGTCGCGCTGTTCATCATGAGCGGCATCCTGGTCAGCCTCTTCTTCGGCGGCTGGCTGGCGCCCTGGCCGTTCCCGGCACAGCTCGATGGATTCGGCGGCACCCTCTATGGCATCTTCTGGTTCTTCCTCAAGACCTACATCTTCGTGTCCATCGCGGTCTGGCTGCGCGCCACCCTGCCCCGCATGCGCGTGGATCAGCTCATGGGCATGGCGTGGAAGGTCCTGTTGCCTCTCGCCCTCGTCAACCTGTTCATCACGGCCATCGCCGTGGTCGTCTTCGACCTGTAGGAGGGCGAACCCATGGCATTTCCCGGCTCCGGCATCGCGAAGGGCATGGCGACGACCCTGCGGAACTTCTTCGCGCCGAAGGTGACGCGGCAGTATCCGGAGCAGCGCCCCGAGATCCCCGATCGCTGGCGCGGCCGTCTCGACCTGATCTACGACCCGTTCGGGGAGCACAAGTGCGAGGTGTGCTTCCAGTGCGCCCAGGTCTGTCCGGTCGAGGCCATCGACATGAGCGGGTTCGACTCGACCGGCAACCGGATCCGCTACGGCATGCCGGAGATCTATGACGAGCGCAAGGATCCCAACGCCTATCGACGTGCCGGTCTGGAGGCCAAACCGATGCGAAACGCGGCGCGCTGGGACGAGGCGATCGACACGCCGTTCGTGGACCAGGTCATTGACGGGTTCGGCGGACGCCCCGAGGCGCTGGTTGCCATCTTCCGCGCCATCGAGGAGCGATATGGCTATCTCCCGGAGCGGGCACTGCGCCGGATCAGCGACCGAATGACGATCCATTGGGCCCAGGTCTTCGGTGCCGCCGGACTCGGTGGATTCCGCCTGCTGCCGGCCAGTGGCCACCTGGTGACGGTGTGCGACTGCGCCTCCTGTCGGTTCGCCGGCGGCGATCGCCTGCTCTCGGCGATCGAACGGGAGCTCGGCATCCGGCCCGGCGAGACGACGGCAGACGGCCGGTTCTCGCTCGAGACACGACCCGACGTCGGCGCCGGGGCGCTGAGCCCGGCCATGCGGATCGATACCCTCGTGTACGGCCCGCTCGACGAAGAGAAGGCCCTGCACATCGTCGGTGAGCGCCGGGCGGCCGCGCCGGCCGGGGGTCGTGACCGAGCATGACCGGCACCCTCTCGCCACAGATCCGGATCCTCACCGAGGGAGAGCCGCGTCTCCTGACCGACATCGGCCGTGTTGACCCGGGCAGCCTCGCGAGCTACCGCGAGCACGGCGGGTACGCCGGACTCGAGCGCGCCATCACCAAGCTGGCGCCCGAGGAGGTCATTCGTGACATCGAGGCGGCGGGACTTCGCGGTCGCGGCGGATCGGGGTTCCCGACCGCGGCGAAGTGGCGGGTCGCGCGTGATGCCCCGGGAGATCGCAGGGTGGTGGTCGCCAACCTCATGGCGGCAGATCCCAGCGCACTCGGCGACCGCGCCCTGGCCGAGGGCAACCCACATCTGATCGTCGAGGGACTCGTCATTGCGGCGTATGCGGCCGGCGCCAGCGAGGCGATCATCGCCGTGCGGCGTGACTGGACCGTCGCCATCGAGCGCCTTCAAGCCGCCATCGCGGAGGCGACCGATGCGCACCTGGGTGGCTACCTCGTGCTGGGCACGGACACCAGCGTCCAGCTCAGCGTGTGGGAGGGCTCCGGCGCCTACGTGGCGGGCGAGGAGACGGCGCTCATCAACGCCCTCTCCGGCGACCGCGGCATGCCGCTCATCAGGCCACCGTACCCGGCCCAGAAGGGGCTGAACGGCGCCCCGACCGTCGTCCAGAACGGCGAGACGCTGGCGCATGTGGCATGGATCATGGCCCACTCGCCGGATGCGTTCGCGTCGGTTGGGAGCGAAGGCAGCCACGGCACCAAGCTCGTCACGATCATGGGCCGCGTCGGCACCCCGGGCCTCGTCGAGGTGCCGCTGGGAACACCGCTCATCGACCTGCTCGGAATGGCGGGCGGCGGGACCGGCACCACCAAGGCGCTGTTTGTCGGCGGTCCGGGTGGTGGGGCCATCGACGCCGGCTCGCTCAACATGCCGTTCGACTACGAGTCGCTCGAGGAAGCGGGCGCCATCATCGGCTCCGGATCGGTGCTCGTCACCGACAGCGCCACCTGCATGGTCGACACCGCCCGATTCTTCATCGACTTCAACGCGCGGGAGGCATGCGGCAAGGCGGTCCCGTGCCGGATCGGCACGAAGCGCCTGGTCGAGACCATGGATCGCATCCTCGCAGCCACGCCGCGGCCGAACGACTTCAACCTCCTGCGCGAGCTGTCGCGCAAGGTGAGCGACACGGCGCTCTGCAAGCTGGAGCGGCTCGCATCGGGACCGATCCTCACCACCCTCGATCGATTCACCGATGAGTACCGGGCGCACGCGGAACGCGGCGAATGCCTGGCCGGCGCCTGCCGCACCGACGGCGTCCACCCTCTTCTCGAGCCTCTTGCCGGAGTCGATCCGGCGGCGGGCGCTTAGCCTCGCTACGATAGGACACGATGGGCTTCGGAACGACGAACGGAACGAACGGCCACGGGGCAGGCAACGGCAGCGCGGGTGACGGCCCGAGTGCCGATTACACCCCGATCTGGCCGATGGTGCCCGGGACGCGCGAGATCGGCGTCACCATCAACGGCAAGGAGCTCCAGGTCGAGGAGGGACAGACCATCCTCCAGGCCTGTCGCGTGCTGGGGATCGACGTCCCGACCCTGTGCTACGAGCCCAAGCTCGCGCCGTACGGCGCCTGCCGCATCTGCGCGGTCGAGGTCGAGGGTCGCGACGACACACCCATCAGCTGCGGAACGACCATCGAGGAGGGGATGGTCATCACCACCCACTCCGAGCGGGTCATCGAGAACCGTCGCATGGTCCTCGAGCTCATCTTCAGCGACCACGACGCCTACTGCCTTCCCCCGTGCCAGTTCAAGTGCCCCACCCGCGTCGATATCCCGGGCTACCTGAAGCAGAACACCCTGGGCAACTGGGAAGAGGCGACGCGCATCCTCAAGCGCTCCCTTCCCTTCCCCGCCATCCTCGGCCGCGTGTGTCCCGCTCCGTGCGAGACGCACTGCCGCCGTGAGGAAGTCGACACGGCCATCGCCATCCGTGACTCGCATCGCTACTGCGCCGACCGGGTGCTCGAAGTGGACGCCCCTGCCCCGATTCCGTGGCCGAAGGATCCGCCCACCGGTCGCAAGGTGGCGATCATCGGCGCCGGACCGGCCGGCATGACCGCGGCCTATTACCTCCAGCTGCGCGGCCATCAGTGCGACGTCTACGAGGCCGACCCGGAGCAGGGCGGCATGCTGCGCTACGGCATCCCCCAGTACCGGCTGCCCAAGGGCTGGATGGACCGCGAGCTCAACCACGTGTGGGAGCTGGGCGCGACCTTCAAGCCGAACATGCGCCTCGGTCGTGACTTCCACCTGGGCGACATCATCGACGACTACGACGCCATCTACGTCGGCATCGGCTGCTACAAGCCGAACGAGCTCGGCATCCCGGGCGAAGAGGCCGATGGGACGGTCAACGCCCTCGAGAACCTCTACAACTCGACCCGCGGCGTCCCCGTCCCGCGCCTGAAGAATGCGAGGGTCGTGGTCATCGGCGGCGGCTTCACCGCCATCGACTGCACCCGGACCAGCGTCCGGCAGGGCGCGGCGGAGGTCACGCTCGTCTATCGCCGCGACCTCAAGGACATGCCCGCCGCCGACGAGGTGCACGAGGCGATCGAGGAGGGCGCGCGCGTCATCTTCCAGGCCGCACCGACGCGGATCGTGACCGGCGCCGATGACAAGGTGAACGGCGTCGAGTTCCAGCGCATGAAGCTGGGCGAGCCCGATGCGCAGGGCCGCCGTCGGCCCGAGCCGATGCCCGGCACCGAGTTCATCGTCGAGTGCGACACCGTCCTCGGCGCCATCGGCCAGGGACCCGAGCTGTCATGGATCGAGTCCGAGCCGGAGGAGATTCGGGCCGGCCTCGAGGTCTCGCGCCGCGGCACGTTGGTCGCCGAGGAGCACATCTTCCGCACCAATGTCCCGAAGATCTTCGCCTCCGGCGACGTTCGGACCGGCGCCGCCACCGTGGTCGAGGCGATCGGCGAGGGACGCCGCGCCAGCTACGCCATGGACTACTGGCTGCGCGGCCATGACCTCGACGACCCGCAGGTGCGCCGCATCGTCACCGAGCCGCAGCCGAACTTCCTGACCATCGTGCCCTTCACCGACGACGTGAAGGAACCACGCGCCATCATGGGCAAGCAGGAGGCCGACGAGCGCCGCACGAACTTCAACGAGTACGAGTTCGGCTACACCGGCGACCAGGCCATGGCCGAGGCGGGCCGATGCCTTCAGTGCACCTGCGAGGCGATCGGGCACTGCGACCTGCGCGAGGCGGCCATCGAGTACGAGACGACGCTGAACATGGCGATCGACGAGCGCTCGATCCAGGACAACCCGTACGTCGGCGTGAACCACGGCTACGGCCGGGACGAGACGCATTCGTTCATCCTGCGCGACTACAGCCGCTGCATCGACTGCGGCCGCTGCGCCCAGGTCTGCAAGGAGATCGTGGGCGCCGGCTGCTACGACTTCATCGGCAAGGGCTTCGACTCGCTGGTCACCACCGCCGACTTCGTGTCACTCAACGAGACGCCGTGCGTCTCCTGTGGCCGATGCGCGGAGACCTGCCCGGTCGGCGCGCTCATGCCGCGCCCGCGCATCCTCGAGACCTACCAGCTCGATATCAGCCGCTGCATCTTCTGTGGCATCTGCGCCGATGCCTGTCCGTACGACGCGCTGCGATGCGGCCCCGAGTTCGAGTTCAGCGAGTACCAGCGCGACCTGCCGATGCTCGACATTCTCGAGATGTCCGACCGGGAGCGCCCCACCCGCTAGACCGACGTGGGAAGCGTCCGGCACTCGTGTGGCGTGCCGGACGCACCAATTCGTTCCATCTTCGGCTCAGGGGCCATCCGCGTGACCACCGAGTCGGATCAGGGGGCGTTCACTCTGCTGAGGTCAACGCTCCACTCAGTGCACGCCTCGTTGGTCTGCTCGATGAAGAAGCTGCCGGCCGGCACGTCGTTCACGAAGACGAAACGGATCGGCGAATTGTCGAGGGTGTACGTGAAGTCGCCGCCGTCCTGGGTGATCGCGATGGTGTAGTCGTCGCAGTCCTCGTTGATCGTCATCCGGTACCGTCCGGGGGCGAGCAGGTAGGCAACGCGCTCGGCACCGGCCTCGACCGTGGCCTTGGTCGGATTGTCCGCGCCATCGTTGGCGCCACCTCCGCCGCCGCCGCCGCCGCATGCGGCCAGGGCGATCGCGAGCGCCGCGAGTACCGGAACGGTCCGTCTCGTCATCGTGACCTCGTCCTCCATCCACTCCTCCGCCAGGGTCGGCGGTTCCGCGCAGGGTACGGGGTCAGCGCGCGACCACGCAATGCCTGCGCTAGAATCGAGCGCGGTCCCCGAGCGGGACCGTTTTGAGCGCTCAACCTCTCTCAGGAGCATTCGACCCTGGATATCTCCAGCGTCCTGTTCTTCCTGCTCGCCATCGGCGTTGTGGGAGCCGGCATTGCCGTGGTGACGCTGCGCAACATCATCCATTCGGCCGTGGCAATGATGATCTGCTTCGGCTCACTGGCCGGGATGTATGCGCTGCTCGGCGCCCCCATCGTGGCGGCAGCCCAGGTCCTCATCTACCTGGGCGCGATCAGCGTGCTCATCCTGTTTGCCATCATGCTGACCCAGGCTGGCGATGCGAACCTGCCGGCACCGTTCCACCGCCAGGTTCCGATCGCGGCCGTCGTGGCGCTCGGCCTCATTGGCGTCGTGGGATGGGCGGTCGTGCAGACGGATTGGTCCGTGCTGCCGCAGCCGGTCGCCGCGGCCGTTGACGCCATCGCCAACGCGGTGTTCACCACCTTTGCGCTGCCGTTCGAGATCATCAGCCTCCTGATCCTGGTGGCCATCATCGGCGCCATCTACCTGGCGCGACGTCCCGAAGAAGACGAGCGGGCCAACTGAGCATGGGACTCACCGGCTACCTCATCGTCTCCGTGATGCTGTTCGGCATCGGGACGTTCGGCTTCATGGCCCGCCGCAACGCGATCCTCATGCTCATCAGCATCGAGCTGATGTTCAACGCCGTGAACCTGAGCCTGGTCGCCTTCAACGCCTTCCTCCCACCCGATTCGAATGCGGGCGCCGTCTTCGCGCTCATGATCATGGCCGTCGCCGCAGCCGAGGTGACCGTGGGCCTGGCGTTGGTGATTGCGATCATCCGGACGCGTCAGACGGCCGAGGTCGATCAGTACTCCGATCTGAAGGAGTAGGCAGACACCCGTGGAGCTGTTGATCGCCCTCATCCCCGCGCTGCCCCTGGTCGGGTTCCTGTTCGCCGTGCTCGCCGGAGCCAGGCTGGACCGCGTTCCGAGCCACGGCCATGGCGACGCACACGCCGATGCCGAGCACGGGACGCACGACGACCACGCGGTCGACGATTCTGCGTTCCGTCCGGTCCCGAGCGAGGAAGAGCAGCGCGCCACCAGCCCGCATGCCGGCCATGCCGATGACCTTGCGAACGCCGAGGGCGCCGATGGCGTGATCCCGTCCGACATGAGCGACGGCCTGGGCCAGGCCGGCCACGTGGCCCCGGGAGCCGAGCGGCCGCGCTACCGATCGTGGGTCGTGCCGACCGCGGTCGTGGGCCTGATGTGGGTCTTCTCGATGATCGTGTTCGCCAGCGTCGTGTTCGGTGGCAACGAGTACGAGGTCTCGATCTACGAGTGGATCGCCTCGGGCGACTTCACCATCGAGATCGCGTTCCTGGTGGACTCACTGACGGCCATGCTCCTGCTCGTCGTCAGCACGGTCGGATTCCTGGTCCACATCTATTCCATCGGCTACATGGACGGCGACCGCGGCTTCTGGCGGTTCTTCGCCTACCTCAACCTCTTCATGTTCAGCATGCTGCTGCTGATCCTTGGCGACAACTTCCTGATGCTCTACGTCGGCTGGGAGGCCGTCGGCCTGTGCAGCTACGCGCTGATCGGCTTCTGGTACAAGAAGCCCTCCGCCGCCGGGGCCGCCAAGAAGGCGTTCATCGTCAACCGGGTCGGCGACTTCGGGTTCGGGCTCGGCATCATGATGATCTGGGTCAACCTGGGGACGCTGAGCTTCCACGAGGTCTTCGAGCGGATCGGGACACTCGACGAGACCACGATCACGGTCATCGCGCTGCTCCTCTTCGCCGGCGCCGTGGGCAAGAGCGCCCAGTTCCCGCTCCACGTCTGGCTGCCGGACGCGATGGAGGGCCCCACCCCGGTCAGCGCGCTGATCCACGCGGCGACCATGGTCAACGCCGGGGTCTACCTGGTCGCCCGCGCCAACCCGATCTTTGCCGAGGCGCCGGTCGCGATGTGGACGGTGGCCATCATCGGCGTCTTCACCGCCATCTTTGCCGCGGCGATCGCCCTGACCCAGAACGACATCAAGAAGGTGCTGGCCTACTCGACCGTCAGCCAGCTGGCGTACATGTTCTTCGCGCTCGGCATCGGCGCATGGGTGGCCGCCATCTTCCATCTCGTCAGCCACGGCTTCTTCAAGGGCCTGCTGTTCATGGGCTCGGGCTCCGTCATCCACGGGGCGGGCGGCGAGCAGGACATGCGCTACATGGGCAACCTGCGGGCGAAGATGCGCTGGACCTATATCACCATGGTCATCGGCTCGCTGGCGCTGGCCGGCATCCCGATCTTTTCCGGCTTCTTCAGCAAGGACGAGATCCTGGCCGAGGCCTTCAACCGCGGGTACCTCGTCTTCTATCTCGTGGGCACCATCGTCGCCTTCATGACCGCCTTCTACACGTTCCGCATGATCTTCATGACGTTCTGGGGCGAGTGGCGCGGGCCGAAGGCGGCCTGGGACCACATCCACGAGAGCGCCCCGACCATGGTCGCGCCGCTGGCGATCCTGGCCGTGCCCACCATCCTGGCGGGTCTCATTCTCGGCATCCCGCCGGAGGGCGGCGTGATCCACGGCTGGCTCGAGGAGATCTTCCATGCCGCCGAGGAGTCGCATGCCGGGGTCCTCGCCGGTTCCATCGCGGATGGCGAGCACCATGGCTTCGAGCTCTTCGGCCTCGGCGGTCTGCTGCTGCTGATCGGGGCGGCGGTCGCGGTGGGCGGCGTGCTGCTCGCCTATCGCTGGTACGTGCAGCGACCAGAGTCGGCCGTGCGCTTCGTGGAGCGCATCCCGTTCGGCCTCGGGCCCGGGATGTATCGGGCCAGCGTGAACAAGTACTACGTGGATGATCTCTACGGGCTGGTCTGGGCGCGCGGCGGCGTCCTGCTCAGCAACGCCCTGTGGTGGTTCGACGTGAAGATCATCGACGGCGCGGTGAACGGAGCCGGTTGGCTGGCCCGGACCGTGGGCGGCGGGCTCCGGAAGGTCCAGACCGGTCGAGTCGAGAACTATGGCCTGGGGATCGCCGCCGGCCTGGTGCTCGTGCTCGTTGCGCTGGCGGTGGTGGTGCGCTGATGACAGGCCTGCCGGTGCTCTCACTCATCATCTTCATGCCGGTCGTCGGCGTCCTGCTGCTCCTCCTGATTCCGAGCTCCAATCACCGAGCCATCCGCTGGGTGGCGCTCGGGGCGGCGCTGGCCAGCCTCGCCTTCTCGCTCGTGCTGCTCGGCTACGACGCCTCCTCGGCGGCATCCGAGTTCCAGTTCAGGGAGGACCTGCCCTGGATCGAGGCCTTCGGCATGCGCTACACGCTGGGCGTGGACGGTCTCTCGGTCGTCCTGGTGCTGCTGACCACCGTCCTCAGCGTGGTCGCCCTCTTCTACTCCTGGGAGCCGATCCAGAAGCGGGTCAAGGAGTACTACATCGCGCTCCTGCTCCTGATGGTCGGGATGCTCGGGGTCTTCATGGCGCTCGACATGTTCCTGTTCTACGTCTTCTGGGAGATCAGCCTCTTCCCGATGTACGTGATCATCGGGGTGTGGGGCGGGCCACGGCGCATCTACGCCACCGTGAAGTTCGTGCTCTACACCCTGGTCGGCTCGCTGCTCATGCTCGTCGCCATCCTGGCCGTGGCCATCGCCCACGCGGCAAGCGGCCAGCCCTTCACCTTCAGCTACGAGGCGCTCCGCGGATTCGCCTACGCCGATACGCTCCAGGCACTGGCCTTCGTCGCCTTCTTCCTGGCGTTCGCGATCAAGGTGCCGATGTGGCCGTTCCACACCTGGCTGCCCGACGCGCACGTCGAGGCCCCGACCGCCGGCTCGATCATCCTGGCCGGCGTCATGCTGAAGCTCGGCGGCTACGGGTTCCTGCGCTTCAGCCTGCCGCTCCTGCCCGACGCGGCCGTCAGCTTCGCGCCGATCATCATCGGCCTCGCCATCATCGCCATCATCTACGGCGGCCTGGTCGCCATGGTCCAGCCCGATCTGAAGAAGCTGGTCGCGTACTCGAGCGTCAGTCACATGGGCTTCGTGATGCTCGGCGCGTTCGTCTTCAACGAGCAGGGCCTGCAGGGTGCGATCTACCAGATGATCAGCCACGGCATCACCACCGGCGCGCTGTTCATGCTGGTCGGGATCCTGTACGAGCAGACCCATGACCGGCTCATCGCCCACATGGGCGGGCTCAACGCCCGTATCCCGCGCTATGCCGCGATGTTCGGCCTCTTCACCTTCGCCAGCATCGGGCTCCCCGGGCTTTCCGGGTTCGTCGGGGAGTTCCTCGTGATTCTCGGGGCGTTCCGTGCCAATGGATTCATCGCCGCGGCGACCATGATCGTCGTCATCATCAGCGCGGTGTACATGCTGTGGATGTTCCAGCGCGTCTTCTTCACCGTGCCGTCCGACTGGATGCGCCAGTCGTGGCCGGCGCTGCGCGACATCAATCGCAATGAATGGATCGCGCTGGCGCCCCTCATCATCCTGGTCGTGGCCCTCGGGGTGTATCCGGGGCCGGTCCTCGAGTTGATCGCGGCACCGGTCGACCGGATCCTCGATGCAGTCCGTGGTGCCGGCCTGACCGCATTCGGGCCGCTGTGGTGAGGAGCTGCGCATGACGTACATCGACGACCTCGTCACGCTCATGCCGGAGCTGCTGCTCGTGGTCCTCATCCTCACGGTGATCACGGTCGACCTGTTCCTGGCGCGTGCCGACAAGTGGATCCTCACTCCGCTCACGGTGGCCGGTCTCGTCCTCGTCGGTGCCGCGCTGTTCGTGGTGTGGGATGTCAACGAGACCGTCTACGCCGGCTTCTACGTGGTGGACGACCTGTCCGTCTTCTTCAAGGCGGCGACGGTGGTCATCGGCGTCATCTCGGTGCTGTTCGCGCCCTCCTACCTCCTCGTGCGCAGGATCCCGCTGGGCGAGTTCCACATGATCCTGCTCAGCGCGCTGCTCGGTATGTTCGTGCTCGCGTCGAGCTCCGACCTGATCACCCTGTTCCTTGGCCTCGAGTTGATGACGATGCCGTCCTACCTGCTCACCGGCCTCCACAAGACGGACCGCTACAGCAACGAGGGCGGGCTGAAGTACTTCCTGCTCGGAAGCTTCGCGAGCGCCATCGTGCTGTTCGGCATCAGCTGGCTCTACGGGCTCACCGGCACCACCAACATCGCGGAGATCGCGGCATCGGGCCTCGAGGGACGCATGAGCGGCGCACTGCTCATCGCCATCGGATTCCTCATCGTGGGCGGCACGTTCAAGATCGCGGCGGTCCCGTTCCACTACTGGACGCCGGATGCCTACCAGGGCGCTCCGACGCCGATCACCGGATTCCTGTCGGTGGGCCCGAAGCTCGGGGCCTTTGCCCTCCTGGTCCGTGTCTTCGCGGAGGCGCTCGCACCGCTGCGCGCCGACTGGATCGGCGTCTTCCTGGTGCTCACCGTGCTCACGATGACGGTAGGGAACGTCGTCGCGCTCACCCAGGTCAACGTGAAGCGGATGCTGGCGTACTCGAGCATCGCCCACACCGGCTACATCATGGTGGGCCTGGCCGCCTTCGCCAACGCCTCCGACCCGGAGACCGCCGCGCAGGGCATCGAGTCGGTGCTGTTCTACGTCCTCGGCTACGCGGTGATGAACATCGCCGCCTTCGCGGTGGTGGGCATGCTGCAGCGAGACACGCGGCGGTTCGGCGGCCTGAACTCGTTCGCCGGCCTCGGGTCGCGGTCGCCGGCCCGTGCCGCTGCGATGGGCGTGCTCATGCTCAGCCTCACCGGCATCCCACCCACGGTCGGGTTCTTCGCCAAGCTGTACGTGCTGCTGGCGGCGGTCGACGCGGGGCTGGCCTGGCTTGCCGTGATCCTCGTCCTGAATGCCGCGATGGCCGCGTTCTACTACCTTCGCGTCATCGTCTACATGTACATGCGGGATCCGGAGGACGACCCCGCCCCCATCGACACCTCACCCTTCGGCACCGTGGCACTGGCGCTCTCGGTGGCGGGGGTGGTCATCCTTGGCCTCTTCCCCGGCGGGGTCCTGGAGCTGATCGAGGTGTCCGCGTCGAGCCTATTCTGAGCGGATGACTGACGCCAAGGCCGATGATGCCCTCGGAGCCGCCGCGTCCGCCCTGCTCGGCGACCGCCGGCTGATCATCGCCACCAACCGCGGACCGGTCACGTTCACCTCGGCCGCCGACGGATCGTTGCGTCCGCGGCGCGGGTCCGGGGGACTCGTCACCGCCCTCGGGCAGGTCGGACGCCACGTGCCGGTGACCTGGGTCGCGGCGGCCATGAGCGACGGGGACCGCAGGGCCGCGCAGGAGCCGAAGCTCCTTCGCCAGGCGGCGGGCGACGACGATTCCGTTCGCCTGCGCTTCGCGACCGTGGAGCGCACGGTCTACGAGCAGGCGTACAACGTCATCGCGAATCCGCTCCTGTGGTTCCTGCAGCACCAGATGTGGAACCTTCCGGAGCGACCCGTGATCGACGCCTCGACCATGCGGGCGTGGGAGCGCGGCTACCTGGCCATGAATGAGGCCTTCGCCTCGGCGGTGCTGTCCCAGGCGCGCGGCGACAAACGGCCACGGATCATGCTCCACGACTACCACCTGTACACGGCTGCGGCGAGCATCCGTCGTGCACGCCCGAAGGCGATCCTGAGCCACTTCACCCACATCCCATGGCCGCCATCGAGCATCTGGATGGCCATTGCGCCGGCGATCCGGGAGGGCATCGCCAGCGGATTGCTGGGGAACGATGTCGTGGGATTCCAGACCGAGCGCTACGCGCACAACTTCATGCGGATGGTCGAGACGTTCCTGCCCGACGCGACGGTCGACTACGCCGCGCGAACGGTCCGCAGGCGGCGACGCACGACGCACGTGCGTCACTACCCGATCAGCATTGACGTCGAGGCTACCCAGCGAATCTCGTCGTCACGTGCGGCACGCCGGCGTGCAGAGCAGCTGCTGAGCAACACGAGTGAGCAGGTGATCGTCCGCGTCGATCGGCTCGAGCCATCCAAGAACATCCTCCGCGGGTTCCTGGCCTACGAAGCGCTGCTGCAGCGCCAGCCGCGCCTCCGAGGCCGGGTGAGCTTCCTCGCCTTTCTCGTGCCATCGCGGACCGGCCTGCGCGAGTACGGCGACTACGGACGCAAGGTCCAGAACGAGGTCGACCGAATCAACGCGCGCTTCGGCCGGGCGTCATGGCGCCCGATCCAGATCTTCTATGAGAACGACTACGCGCAGGCGCTGGCCGGCCTCTCGATCGCCGATGCGATCCTCGTGAATCCGCTGGTCGACGGCATGAATCTCGTCGCCAAGGAGGCGGTGGTCGTCTCCGAGCGGGATGCCGTGCTCGTCCTGTCCGAGGCGGCCGGCGCGTTCGACCAGATGGCGAACGGCGCGCTGTCCGTCGCACCGGCCGACGTGGTGGGGACCGCCGAGGCCCTCGCCACGGCCCTCGCCATGCCGGTCGAGGAGCGGCGTCGGCGACTGGGCAAGCTGCGGGCCGGGGTCGTCCGCGAGGACATCACCTGGTGGCTGCGCACCCAGCTCGAGGATCTGGGTCAGCTCACCCGCTGAGTCGGGACAGGTCAGCCAGGAACGCGGCGGCCTCGGCCGGACCGGGCAGCACCACGTCCGAGGCGTCCACCACCTCGTCGGGGACCTCGTGGTCGCGGCCGCCGACACCGACGATCACTCCCCGCAACCGACCGGCTGCCCGAAGCTCATCGATCGCCGCGAACATGTCCAGGTCGGTGACGTCATCGCCCATCACGACCACGCCACGCAGGCCGAAGCGCTCCACGATCGCCCGCGTGGCGGTTCCCTTGTCCCCGAGACCGATCGCGCGCAGCTCGACGATCTGGCGGCCGTGCCCGATGCGCAGGCCCAATGGCTCCACGTCCCCGAGCGCCGCCAGGATGGCCGGCAGCGCGCTCCCGGGATCGGGCGAGTTGCGGAAATGGACCGATGCGGTGCTGCCCTTGTCCTCGACCGTGACGCCGGGCAGCTCGGGCAGCCGGGTCAGCACCTCGCGCACGCCGGCCCGCGCGGCAGCCGCCTCGGGGGAGGCGACGGGCTCGTCGGAGTCCGGCTCGAGCCACTCGGTCCCATGGTTGCCGGCGATGAGCAGGCCGGGGACGCCCGTCATGCGCCTCGCGTCGAGCGGCGCACGCCCGGTCACGACGGCCACGACGGCCAGGCGTTCCGCGAGGCGGCTCAGCGCCGCGGGCGCGCCCTCGACCAGCCGCGCGCTCGCCGGGTCGGGGACGATCGGCGACAGCGTGCCGTCGAAGTCGGTCAGCAGTCCGGCAGGCTCCGTCGCCCACGCGGCCATCGCGAGATCGATAGCCCGCTGCAGCACGTCATCGGTGCGGACGGTAGACTCGCGCGGTGAAGCGTCTTTCGTCATGGGCGCTCCCGATCATCCTGGGTGTTGCGGGGGTGGCCCTCATTATCGCCGGCACCCTCGACCTTGATCGGCCTGCGACGCCGAGCCTGCCGCCGATCACGACCTCGACTCCAACCCCGGTGGCCGAGGCAACACCGACGCCCACGCCATCGACCTCGGCGTCGCCGCAGGAACCCTCCGAGTCTCCGACGCCAGATCCCCTGCCGGCTGACGTGACGGCGACCCAGCTCGAAATCCCCGGAGTGGGCATCAACGTCCTGGTTCGCCAGTCGACAAGCGCCGAGACGGATGGCTTCCCGCCGGTCGACGCCGCATACATCCTGAGCGCCGGCAACCAACCGGGCAGGAACACGAACTCCTACATCTTCGCGCACGCCGTGAACGGGCTGTTCAAGCCGCTCTGGAACGTCCAGATCGGCGCCGAGGTGCTGGTCCGGATGTCGAACGGCTCCGTGCTGCGCTACACGGTCACCGAGGTCCGGCCCAACGTCGCCTGCCCCGACCCGAACGCGACGCAGAACAATCCGCCGAACCCGCCGCTGGCCCTCCAGATCCACGACAACTGCGACGAGGGGGCCTCGTGGACCGCGTCGACCGACTACGAGCGCCTGACGCTCCAGACCTCGCAGGGCTTCAATCGCAACTGGGGTGAGCTCGTGGTCATCGCGGAGCCAGCGGGTTAGCGCTGGGCCGAGCGCCCACGGACAAACCAGGCCGGGAGAAGCGTGGCCACCGCAACCGCCAGCGCAATCCCGAACACCATCTGGAGCACCTCAGCCGACTGGCCCTGCGACCAGCGTTCGAGGAAGTCCACGAGCTGCAGTGACGCCCGTGGGTCGACTCCGACAAACTCCGACCTGCCGAGGTCTTGGACCAGCTCGTCGCGCAGCATCGGGTCGGCGATGAGTGCCGAGAGCTCGTCGATTCGGTTCTGTCCGATCGAGGTCAGCAGCGCCAGGCCGATGCTCATGCCGATGGTCCGCGTGATCTGAAGCATGGCGCTGGCCACCCCATACGCCCCGGCACCCGCCGCGTCGACCGCGGCCGTGGCGCGCGGGGAGACCGTCAGCCCGAAGCCGACGCCGTAGATGGCGAGGTCGGTGGTGAGCTGACCGACGCCTGTCTCGACCCCCCACCTCATCGCCAGCCACAGTCCGACGGCACTGGCCAGCACGCCGACGATCGTCACGATTCGCTCCCCGATGAAGGCGGACAGCAGCCCGCCCAGCAACGCCCCGCCGGCGATGGCCAGGGTCAGCGCCGTGAGCACCGTCGATGCATCCACGTCCCCGCCGAACAGGACACGATTCACGAAGACCGGCCCGCCGATGATCGCCGTCGCCAGGGTGTAGCCGGTGAGCAGGCTGACCGCGTTGGCCGAGCTGAACGCGCGGTCGACGAACAGCCGGAGGTCGACGAGCGGCGAGGTGACGCGGAGCTGATGCCACGCAAACGCCACGCCGCTGAGCGCCGCAATCGCCACGCCGCCGATCACGGCTGGGCTCAGCCACCCGTTCGTCCCGGAGACGGTGACGGCGCCGATCCCGCTGACGAGCGCCACGGTGAGCAGCGCGGCGCCGAGCAGATCGAGCGACGCGCGCACGCGGGGAGTCTCGATGCCGCCCACCACCACGTAGATCAGCAGCAGGGTCACGATGCCGATCGGGACGTTCAGCAGGAAGATCCATTGCCAGCTGGCCATGTCGAGCCCGGGAATCGGCAGGTTGAAGTTGAGCAGCACCCAGGCCCCGTAGGCCGGCCCGATCGCCATGCCGATGTACGTCGCGGCGCCTTCGACGCCCAGGGCCGTGGCCCGCGCGCGGCCGCTGAACAGGTGGCTCGCCAGCGCCATCGAGAGCGGAACCAGCGCCCCCCCGCCAAAGCCCTGGATCACGCGAGCGACGATGAGCCAGGTCAGGCCGTCCGGCCCAGCGAAGCGTGACAGTCCGGCTCCGGCGCTGCCGATGACGAACAGGAGCAACGCGACAACGTAGAGGCGCCGCGCCCCCCACAGGTCGGCGCCACGGCCGGCCAGCGGCATCGCCACCACGTAGGCGAGCAGGTACGCGTTCACGATCCAGCTGACCCGCGCCAGATCCGCCCAGCCGCCGAAATCGGCCACGATGGAGGGCAGTGCGATCGCCACCACCATGAGCTCGGCGCCGCCCAGCAGCACCCCCAGGCTGGCGAAGACGAGCGCCGCCCAGGCGGCGACGGGGTGGATGCGGATCGGCTCTTCGTTCACAGGTCGGCGCGACCAAGCACGATCGAGGCCATCACCAGGAACAGCACCGCGACCGCCAGCATCAGCCCCGCGCCCTGCATGGCCAGGGAGATCGGCCGATCCAGCTGCGGGAGCTCGGCGAGTGCCTTGACCGGGAGTGCGGGCCACCACGGCGCCGCCCAACCGGCCCCGATGACCAGGCCACCCACCACGATCGCCCCGATGCTGGCCAATCGGGGTGGCAGCCAGGCGCCGACCAGCAGGCCGAGTGCCAGCAGGGCCGTGGCGGCGCACGCAACCGCCACGATGGTCCATCCGAAGGCGATCGGGCTCACGCGTTCGACGGAGCCACCCGCCGCCGCCCAACCGAGAACCGCGGTTCCCACGGTACCGCCCACCGTGAGCGCGCCGAGCGCGACGAACCAGCCGGTCAGGATCCGCCGCCGCTCGATCGATCGAGCCGCGAGCCAGCCGATCCGGCCAAGCTCACGCTCGTGGCTGAGCGACCACGCGGCCGTCGCCGCGCCGACGACGGTGGCGACCGCGAAAGCGAGCGTCAGGCGCTCCAGGGTCTCGGCGTCCGTCCCCGGCACCGACGCGATCAGGACACCCGCCCCGAGGTACGCGGCCAGCAGCACGAACAGTCGGAAGCTCATCCACAGCTCGCGCAATGCCAGTCGTGCGACCAGCCAGGTCTGGCTCATGCCCGTGCCGTTGCCTTGCGGATCGGGGCGCGGGCGCCCATCTGGTCACTGAGGGCCACGATCCCCCGGTGCGACAGGGTCAGCCCTGCGTCCTTCAGCGCATCGACCGGCGCGATCATCCGGATCCGACCTTCGGCCAGGTACGCGACTCGGTCCACCAGTCCGACTTCGCTTGCCGGGTAGCGACTCGCGAGGATCATGGTCAGGCGCGGCCCGGGCAGCGTCAGGAGCCGCGCGCGCTCCCGCGCGTCGATCGCGCGCAGCGGTTCGTCGAGCAGGAGCACCTCGGGTTCCCCCATCAGCGCGGCGGCGAGTGCGGCTCGCTGCTGGAGTGGCTCGCCACCTCGACGCATCGGCCGCGCGGCGATCGCCGCCGAGATCCGGGTCCACTCGAGGACTTCGTGGGAGCGGCGCGCGGCCTGGGCCGGCGTCAGCCCCAGCAACCCGCCGGCCAGCGCGAGCAGCTCATTCGGCGACATCCACTCGTGGAGCCCGGCGCGCGGGCCAAGGTACGCGACGCGCCGGCCCCAGCCGTACGCGGTGGGATCGCTCGATCCGGCGACCCAGATGCGTCCGGCGTCGATCCGTGCCAGGCCCGCCACGACGCGCACGAGGGTCGATGCCGCCGGCTCCGGTTCGGAAACGAGGAGCATCCGGGCGCCCGCCGGGATCGAGAACGAGCAATGAACGATCTCGCGGCCGCGCCGCAGGTCGGTGCACGTCACCGCGGCAGGGCGCAGCGCACGGAGCGGCGACGCGCTCCACAGCGCATCGGGGGTCGAGCTCGCCAGCGGTGCACCTCCTGCGTCGTCCGACCATGGGTCGGGCGCCGATGCTAGCAGAGGGCTTGACGAACACGGAACCGGCCCGATACCATAAGCCGACGCTTATATAAACTCGCATTTGATAAATATCTGCTCGTGATCCCTGCCCCCACCGAGACCGCCGCCGAACAGGATCTCCGGCGCCTTCGGGCCCTCTACCGTGCCCTCGGCGACGAGACGCGCCTGCGCGTCATCGGCCTGATCGCCGAGATCGGTCCCATGCCGGTACGTGAGCTTTCGGCGCGCGTCGGCCTGTCCCAGCCGCTCATCAGCTGGCACCTGCGCATCCTGCGCCTGGCGGGCCTCATCGATACCGACCGTCAGGGCCGCGAGGTCATCTGCCGCCTGCGACTGGCGGCGTTCGAGGAGCTGCACGACGCCGAGGCTCGACTCGTCGGCGGGACAGCCGGGGTCGCCGGCTCGCCGGATGCCCGTGGGACGGTCGCCGATGTCCAGTAGCCGCGACCACGCACACGACCTGCGGCGCGGCGCTTCGGTCATGCCCGCGCGGTTCAAGGACGCTGCCCGAGGCATCCTGGCGCCGATCGTCCGGCTCGCCATCGCACTGCACCTGACGCCGAACACCATCACGGTCATCGGCCTGCTGATCACGGTTGCCGCGTCCGCGCTCGTGGCAGGCGGCTGGCTCCTCGTCGGGGCGGCCGTGCTCACCGGCGGGTCGCTGCTCGATGCCGTGGACGGCGCACTGGCCCGCGCGCAGGGCGGCGGAACGGCGTTCGGCAGCTTCCTGGACTCCACGCTGGATCGCGCCGGTGAAGCGGTCCTCTACGCCGGCATCGCCACCTGGTTTCTGACCACGCTGGAGGATCCGGTCCTGCCGGTGGTGGCGGTCATCGTGGCCCTGACCGGATCGTTCCTCGTCAGCTATGCGCGAGCCCGCGCCGAAGGCATCGGGGTCACGGCCACGGTCGGCCTGGCGCCTCGCACCGAGCGCCTGGTCCTCGTCATCGCCGGCATCGGACTTGCCGGACTCGGGTTCACGCCCATCCTCATCGGCATCCTCGTCCTGGTCGCCACCCTCACGGTGGTGACCGTCATCCAACGCATCTGGCATGTCTGGCGCGCCAGCCAGGCCGCAACACTTCGCAGCAGGGAGCACTGATCGCATCGTGGCATCTCCAAACGGCAAGGCCGCCAGCAACGGACACCGAGCCAGTGACGGCAAGGTCCGCGTCGCCATCGTGGGCGTCGGGAACTGCGCCAGCAGCCTGGTCCAGGGCCGCTACCACTACGCCGACGCGAAGGACGGGGACTTCATCCCCGGGTTGATGCACGTCAACCTGGGCGGGTATCACGTCCGCGACATCGAGTTCGTGGCGGCGTTCGATGTCGACAAGAACAAGGTCGGCAAGGACCTCTCCGAAGCGATCTTCGTCGAGCCGAACAACACCTTCACGTTCAGCGAAGTTCCCCAGCTGAACGTGCCGGTAGAGCGCGGCATGACGCACGATGGGTTGGGCAAGTACCTCTCCGAGATCATCGAGCCGGCGCCCGGGCCCACGGCCGACGTCATCGGCATCCTCAAGGACCGCGAGGTCGATGTGATGGTCAGCTACCTGCCGGTCGGCAGCGAGCAGGCCACGAAGTGGTACGCCGAGCAGGCGATCCAGGCGGGCGTCGCATTCGTGAACGCCATCCCGGTCTTCATCGGCCGCGAGCCGTACTGGCAGCGGCGCTTTGCCGAGGCGGGCCTGCCGATCATCGGCGACGACATCAAGAGCCAGGTCGGCGCAACGATCACGCACCGCGTGCTGACACGGCTGTTCATGGACCGCGGCGTGAAGATCGACCGCACCTACCAGCTCAACTTCGGCGGCAACACCGACTTCCTGAACATGCTCGAGCGAGAGCGCCTCGAGTCGAAGAAGATCAGCAAGACGAACGCGGTCACGAGCATGATGGACTACGAGATCGCGGACACCGATATCCACGTCGGTCCGTCCGACTACGTCCCGTGGCTCAAGGACCGCAAGTGGTGCCACATCCGGATGGAGGGCACGACCTATGGCGACGTCCCATTGAACCTGGAGCTCAAGCTCGAGGTCTGGGACAGCCCGAACAGCGCCGGCGTCATCACCGATGCCATCCGCTGCGCGAAGCTCGGGCTCGATCGTGGCCTGGCCGGCACGCTCGTTGCCCCGTCGAGCTATTTCATGAAGTCGCCGCCGATGCAGATCCACGACGACATCGCCCACAACCGCGTCGAGGATTTCATCCGCGGCGACGACAACGAGACTCTGGTCGGGACCGAGAAGGTCGCGCCGCGGCGAACGAAGAAGCTTGCGGCGGCCAATACGCGCGGCAAGGCGAAGGCAGCAGCAGCCGAGGTGGTCTAGGGAGGGGACCGATCGACGAGCGGCCGTCATCCCGTCCGTCGATACTCCTCCGAGCATGAATCTCGCACGGGCCGTGACCGGCTTCGCCGGTCGCATCGGCCGCAGCCGATCACCGGAGGGCAGCAGCGCGGAGCGCAAGCGTGAGCGCCTGACGTACTGGCTCTACCTGGCGGGAGAGCGGATCATCAACGCCCTCCCGCGCCGGCTGGCGATGCTCGGCGCGTCGGCGGTCGGCAATGTCGCCTACGACCTCTCGGGCCCCAAGCAGCAGCTGATCCACGAGAACCTGGCCAGGCCGATGCGCCTGGATCCCGATGACCGGCGCGTGAAGGCCGCCGCACGTCGCGCGTTCCGCAACTACGCCAAGTACCTGGTGGACATGATGCGTCTCGGTGAGCTGACGAGTGACGACGCGGCGGACCTCGTGCGGATCGAGAACGTCGAGGTCCTCGGCGAGGCGCGCAAGGAGGGTCGCGGGGTGCTGTGCTGCACGATCCACATCGGCGGCATGGATCTGCTGGGACCCGGGCTCAAGCTGAGCGGCGAGGCGCTGCACGTCGTTGCCGACGACACGACGTACGGCCGGCTCTACGACCATCTCGCCGCGGCGCGGGCCAGCCAGAACATCTTCGTCATCGGGTGGCGTAACCTGCGCGGCCTGTTCAAGGTCCTGCGCGAGAACGGCAACCTCGTCCTGTTCTGCGACGGCGGCTACCGGCGCGGCGACGTGCCGGTCGAGCTGTGCGGGGAGGCGACGACGTTCCCCATCGGGCCCGCGACGCTGGCCGCCAAGACCGGCGCCCCGCTGCTTCCGGTCTGGTGCCGGAGGGACCGCGACGACCGGTTCGATGCCCGCGGCCTGCCCTTCATCCACTGCGCGAGCACCGAGCCGGCGGAGATCTACCGCGCGACCCAGGCGCTGGCCGACGCGCTGGGCGGGGTCATCGCCGAGGATCCCGGGCAGTGGTACATGTTCCGCCCGGTGTGGCCGGAGACCGACGCCGAGCGAGCCGAAGCCCGAGCTGCACTCGAGGCAGCCCGGCGCGGCGAGGACTGGACGAAGATCGCCGCGTGATGCTTCGTCTCGGCCTCGGCATCGCGGACCGCATCGTTGCCTGGTTGCCGTCCTCCGTGGCATACCGCCTGGCTGACCTGCTCGGCGCGGCGTGGTACCGGATGGCGCCCGACCGTCGACGGATGGTGGCCGCCAATCTTGCGCGGGTGTGTGCCGCGACCGGTCGACCGACGCGAGGCAGGCCATTCCGAGATCTGGTGCGTGCCGCGTTCCGCAATCACGCGCGCTACTACCTCGAGCTGCTGCGGGCGCCGCACTATCCCCTCGACCGCATCGACGAGATCGTCGCGGTGCCGGATTGGGCGGTCTTCGGGGCGGCGCTGCGCGACGGCCCGGGGATGCTGGTGAGCTCCCATCTCGGCAATTTCGAGCCGTTCGGCGTGTTCATAGCGGCCCACGGGCACCGGCCCCTTGCCCCGATCGAGGAGATCGAGCCGCGCGTCCTGTTCGAGTTTCTCGCGGCGCGGCGGGGTGGGGCGAGGATCGAGCTCGTGCCGCTGAGCGGTGCGCGCCGCGCATTGAGCGCCCGGCTGCGTGCCGGCGGCACGGTCGGGATCATCGGCGACCGCGACCTGGCCGGTGACGGGCTCCCGGTGACGATGTTCGGGCATCCGACCACGGTGCCGATCGGCCCGGCGGTCCTGGCCATCGCCCACCACGCGGCCCTGATCGTCGGTCGCTGCCTGCGTACGGGTCCTGAACGGTTCGTCGCCGATGGCGAGGTGATCGCGTTGCCTTCCACCGGCGACCGACGGGCCGATGTGGCCGCCCTGACGAAGCTCATGGCCGCCCGATACGAGCACGACATCGGTGAGGCGCCGGAGCAGTGGTGGGGCGCGTTCCAGCCGTTCTGGCCCGATCTCCGGCGGGCCGACGCATGACACGATCCGGCGGCGATCATGGCAAGGCCGACATGCACCTCCACACGCTGTACTCGGATGGGACTGCCGGGGTCCAGGCTGTGCTCGACCACGTCGAGGCGCGAACCGATCTCGACCTCGTGGCCATCACCGACCACGAGCGCATCGATGGCGCGCTGCGGGCGCGCGATCTCCATGCCCAGGGCAACTATTCGTTCGAGCTGGTGGTCGGCGAGGAGATCACGACCCGTCGCGGCCACGTCCTGGCCCTCTTCATCACGGATCGGATCCCGGCGCTGCGACCACTACCCGAGACCCTGGAGCGAATCCATGACCAGGGCGGGATCGCGGTCGCCGCCCACCCGCTGGCGCCCCTCACCCCGTCTCTCGGGTCCCGATCGCTGCGCGCGGCGCAGCAGGCCAGCGACGCGCGGCATCGGCTGGATGGCATCGAGCTGATGAACCCGTCAGCCGCCGGACGGTCGAGACGATCCGCACGCGACCGATTGAACGAAACCGTCCTCGAGCTGGCGGCCGTCGGGAACTCCGATGCGCACGTTCTCGAGGGCATCGGCTCGGGGTGGACATGGTTCCCGGGGAGCAGCGGGGCCGATTATCGGGCGGCCATCGAGGCGCGCACCACCCGGCCCGATGGCGCGTTCTGGTCGAACCGGCACAATCTCGACGTGTATCGGCGCCAGCTGGGAGCCAAGGCAAGGCACCTGCGGCATACCCTGCGGCCCACAGGGGAATGGCGATGACGTCGCCGGCTCGACCGCCGTTGAAGATCGGCATCGTCAGCCCGTACGGGTATCCGCACCCCGGCGGGGTGAACGAGCACGTGCGCTTCACGTACGAGGCCATGCGACGCCTGGGCCACGACGTGTGGATCATCACCAGCAAGTACGGGCGACAGCGAGAGAGCGAGGGGCACATCATCCGCCTGGGCACCGGGTGGGCGGCGCCGGCCAACGGCAGTGTCGGGCGCGTGACCCTGGGCCTGCGGTTCAAGCGCCAGGCGCGCGAGGTGCTCGAGGCGCAACGGTTCGACATCCTCCACTTCCACGAGCCGTTCGTGCCCTTCCTCTCGCCGACCGTGCTCGACCAGTCCGAGACGGTCAACATCGCGACGTTCCACGCCTTCGGCGGCTTCTCACCGTCCTATTGGGTGGGTGGGCGCTTCGCCGGTGGCCTGGCCAACCTGCTCCATGGACGGATCGCGGTCAGCGGGGCCGCGCGCCACTTCATCAGCACGTACTTCCCCGGCGAATATCGGATCATTCCCAACGGCGTGGACCTCGACCGCTTCACGCAGGCCGAGCCGTTCGAGGAGCTGCGCGACGGGACGTTGAACATCCTGTTCGTCGGCCGCCTCGAGGAGCGCAAGGGTCTCACCCACCTGTTGAAGGCATACCATCGGCTCCGCAAGCGCAAGGTCGACGCTCGGCTGCTGGTGGTGGGAGCGGGGCCGAAGCTGCGCGAGTACAAGCGCTACGTGGGGCTGCGCGGGATCCGCGACGTCGAGTTCCTGGGTCGCGTGGACGACGAGGCCAAGGTCCGCTACTTCGCATCGGCCGACATCTATTGCGCCCCGAACACCGGACAGGAGTCGTTCGGGATCGTGCTGCTCGAAGCCATGGCCGCCGGTGTGCCGATCGTCGCCTCCGACATCCACGGATTCAAACGGGTGGTGGAGCGCAACGTCCAGGGGTTGCTCGTGGAGCCGAGGAATCCGCGGGCTCTGGCTGCCGGCCTGTACGCGCTGGCGCGAGATCCAGAGCTGCGGCACGAGATGGGCGAGGCCGGCCGCGCCCGCGCCCCCGAGTTCAGCTGGGATCGCGTGACGGAGCGGATCGTCGACTTCTACTACGAGACCCGGGATCGGGTGCTGTCGGAGCGAGGCTAGGCTGGCTCGGAGTTCGCTGAGGCGCGGCGGCGCGGCGAGTGGGGGCCAGAGCGCGCCGTGCGGGGCCCGCGTCACGTGCGTGGGCAGCGCGCGCCCTGCCATATGCACTCCTGGTTCGCATTAGCCGACCAGTCGTGCCTAAGACCCCGCCGCATGAGCACGGATTGAGTCGGCCCTGGAGCGCAGCGCCCGCTAATGCGAACCAGGCCGGCAGTTGTCAGGTAGCGGGCCCACCACTCGTCATACGCGCACCAGGAGAGCGTTGGTCACAACGCCGCCCACGAGCCGCCCACGACCGCGCAACGAGCCGCCGCCCGAACCTACATGGCCTTGCGATACGCGGTGAACGACTTCTCCGGCGCGAACCCCAGAGATTCGTAGAGGGACGTGGCCCCGGTCGGGCTGTCGGTGTCGACGCCAAGGCTCGCCGAGGTGAATCCCTCGTCGCGGGCAGCAAGCAGCCCGCTCGCCATGAGCGCACGCGCCAGCCCGCGCCGGCGCCACGCGCGACGGACCGAGACCCACGCCACGTAGACCCGGGCGCGCTCGTGCAGCCTGTTCTCCTCCTCCGGCACGGTGACCGTGACGGCGCCAGCCACCTCATCCCCGGCCCAGCCGACGCGCCACAGCCGCGGGTCGGCGTTCTCCGGCTCGGACTGAAACCGCTCCCAATCGGCCTCGGCCCACTCGGCCTCGCCCCAATGGTCACGGAACGCCTCCGCCGACGCCTCCCAGATGGCCCGATACTGGTCGCGCGACACCGGGCGAAGCTCGATCCCGTCAGGCATCGGCACCGGCTGCAGCCCATCCAGGGATGCCGCCACCATGTCGTAGAAGTACCTGACCGGCTGGTAGCCGTCGCCCAGCAGCAGTGCGGCGTTCCCCGCATCGTCGTCCACCCCCTCGGACGAAAGCCATTTCGGCGAGATGTCGTGATCGGCCGCGATCTCACGGAGGCGGGCTTCGTTCTGCCGGTGGAGGGCCCCGCCGATCCCGCGGCGCCGCCAATCCGGGCGAACCAGCCCGAAATTCTCGTACGTCCGCCCGCCGTCCACGAGGTCCTGCCAGAAGACGCGGCCGTAGGCCACGACCTCACCATCGACCTCCGCCAGGCACATGTCGCGCTCGGGATCGCAATTCACGAGCGTGGCGTAATTCAGCCGCAGCTGGTCAAGGGTCAGGACCTCGTCGACCCCGTCCGCTGCATGCGCCTTATTGAGGAGCGCCAGCATCCCGGGCAGATCGTCCTCCCCGCGGAAGCGACGGAACGCCAGCCCGGCGATGTCTGGGCCCACGATCCCCAGCTCGTTATCCATCACGCACCCTCCATCGGCTTGCGCCAGGCAACAAACCTCTTGGTCGGCTGGAACCCAACCGATTCGTACAGGCCGAAAGCGCCCGACGGATTGTCGCCGTCGACGCCGAGAGCCGCCGCTGCCAGGCCACCGTCGCGCAGCAGGTGGAGCGAGCGCACGATGAGCGCGCGAGCCAGCCCGCGCCGCCGCCACCGTCGTCGCGTGAAGACGCTGTCGAGCCAGCCGCGACTGATTCCCAGCTCCTCGTTCTCGTCGGCATAGACCGCATTGAGCACGGCGCCCGCGATCTCGTCACCGTCCCACGCCACGAGCATGAGGTCGGGCTGGAACTCCGGCGACTCCACCCAGCGCCGATAGCTCGCATCCGACGGATCCCAGCCACCCCAGTGGTCGCGGAAGGCATCGTGATCCGCCTCCCAGATCTGGCGCGACTGGTCCGCCGATGCCGGGCGCACCTCGAGGCCATCGGGTATCGGAGGCACATCCGGCAGGTCACCGGTCAGAGGACGCTCCATGTCGGTGAACCAGCGCTCCGGCTCGTAGCCGAACGCGCGGGCAAGGGTCTGGGCCCCGACGTTGGATTCGGGGCCTCCCATGCCGAGCACGAGCGGTCGGCGGGTGTCGTGGGTCGCTGCCAGGCTGCGGCGAACCGCCTCGTTGCGGGCGACCAGCATGGTCCCGATTCCGCGGCGGCGGTGCTCCGGCTCGATCCAGCCCCGGCCCCGGTACTCGCGGACGCCATCGGTGGTATCGGTCCAGTCGCGCTGGGTGACCGCCACGACCCGGCCGTGGATCTCGATGATGTCGACATCGCGCGCCGGGTCGAACTGCTCCGACGGATTGCCCCACCACGCCCGCAGCTGGTCCACGCTCGCGCGCTCGCTCACGCCATCGGCGGCCCACTCCGCGCTCTGGACGCGCGCCACCTCGGGCAGATCGGCCTCGCCGGCGTACGGTCGCACCACAAGGCCGGGAATGTCCGCCGCGTGAGCGGCCGTATCGGTCTTCATGTCAATCTCCATCATCCGACTCTCTTCAGCTTGCCCGTGCGCTTCGCGTAGCGCTCCGCGATCCCGAAGACGTAGACGCCCAGGGGGATGAGGACCACGGCCATGATCAGCAGCGGCCACACGTCGTGGAGCAGCTCCGTTACCGGCGTGCCCTTGATGAGCCCCTCACGGATCCCGTCGAGCACGTAGGTGCCCGGCGAGAACTGGCTGACGAACTGCATCCAGTCGGGAAGGATGTCGGTCGAGTAGTAGACCCCGCTGAACAGCAGGATCACCGACTGGATGAGGAACACCATCTGGTCGCCACGCTCCACGTAGAGCAGCGGCAGGATGGCCGCCATCATGCCGACTCCCACGAAGCTCAGTGAGCCGATGCCAAGGAACACCGCGGCGGTCACGAAGTTGCCGCCGGTGAACTCCAGCCCGAAGAACAGCATCATCACGATGAGGATCACGACCATCTGGATGAGCGCGTAGCTCACCGCAAAGACCGTGGACCCGATGAGCTGGGTGTACCGGCGCACGGGTGCCATGAAGGTGTATTCCAGGGTCCCCTCCCAGCGCTCCCAGGTCACCGTCTCGCCGATGAAGCCGAAGACGATCGAGAGGAAGTTCCAGAAGATCGTGCCGATCACGAGCACCTGGAGCAGCTCGGTGTCGTTTTGGGCAACGCCGATGAAGGCCACCGCCAGGGCGGCCGCCAGGGAATAGACGAGCCACGCCACCTCCCAGCCCCAGTAACGCTTCGTCAGGTTGAAGTTGCGCTCGACGAAGGCGAAGCTCGCCTTCAGCTCGCGCGTTGCCATCGACATCGTTCGGTCTCTTTCTTCGTTCGTTCGTTCGTTCGTTCAGGGCCGATGGACCGGCCCGGCCCTTATCGGGCTCGGACCGGCCGCATCGTCGGCTCGGCAGCCAGCCGGTGGCCGTAGCGCACCAGCCTTCGGCCGATCCAACGCCGCACGCGGCGGCGCTTCTGCGTCGGCTCGCTCACGAGGAGGCTCGTGCGGCGCAATCGCGCCTGACGCTCCTCGACGAAGTCGAGCGCGACACGCAGGTCCAGGTTGCTCTGCACGGAAATCACCTCCTTTCGTTCCTGCTACTCGTCGTCTTCGTGGTTGTCGTCGTCGTGGTCGTCGTCGAGGCTGCGTCCCGTGAACGCCATGAACACGCTGTCCATGGTCGGAGGCATCCCCTGCTGGGTCGCAACCAGCGTCTTCAGCTCGTCGGGCGTCCCCTCCGCGACCAGGCGGCCGTCGTTGATGACGCTGATCCGGTCACACAGCCGCTCCGCCTCGGCAAGGTCGTGCGTCGTCAGCACGATCGTCGCGTCGTGCGTGTCGCGCACCTCCTCGATAAAGGCCTGCACGTCGAGCTTCGACCGCGGATCGAGGCCCGTCGTCGGCTCGTCGAGCAGCAGCACCGTCGGGCTCGTGAGCAGCGCCCGCGCGATCGCGACCTTCTGCTGCATTCCCCGGCTCATCTGCTCGAGCGGCCGGCTCAGGCGCTTCTCGCGCGATCCCGAGCCGCGCCAGGATGCGGATGGCGTCCCGGCGAGCAGCCGCCGCGTCGAGGCCATAGAGCCGCGCCGCGTAGGCCAGGTTCTCGTGCGGGCTGAGCTTCTTGAAGAACGCGGCATCCACGCTCACCCGGTTGATGAGCTGCTTGACCGCCATCTCCTCGCGCTCGACGTCGTGCCCCAGCACGTGGATCCGCCCGGCGTCGATCGTCAGCAGCGTGCTGATGAGCCGAATGAGCGTGCTCTTGCCCGATCCGTTGGCGCCGAGAATCCCGTAGATCTCGCCGCGCCGGATCGACATCGACACGTCATTGACCGCGACCACCGCCTTCTTCTTGCGGCCGACCACGAATCGCTTCGTGGCGTGCTCGATGAGCATTGCCGGCTGCTCGCCCGGTGGCGGCGGACCCACCCTTCGGACGGGCTCGCGGACCGGCGTCGTGCTGGCTGTCGTCTTTGGTTCGTCCATGACCTCGATCATCGTCGTGTCCTATTCGGTGCTGTCGCTGCTGAGCCCGGAGATGGAGAGAGCCGCGGGCCCGATGCTCTCGGTCCGCGGCTCCCGGATGCCCGTGGGCATCAAAAAACCGTGGACCTGATCCGGCCCACGGCTCGTGGTGTCTTGCGTCGGCGCTGTTACTGCCGGTGCGCAACCTCGAGTGAGGGCACAGATCTCCCGTCGACATCGCTCCCGGTGGGTGCGAGTCGCGGCGCGTCAAGGGCGGAGATGCAGAAGTGCATTGCCGTCAGATCGCTCCTCTCTGTGCTGGGTGAAATGGCCGCCGGGCACACGGGCAGCATCGGTTGCGGTCCGGGTGCCGGCGGAGTCTACGACCGGCGCTTGCCCGCTGTCAACTTTCGTCCGGGGTAGTAGATTGGAGCGGGGCGAAGTTGCCGGTCGGCGAATAGCGGACGGCTCCAGCGGCCCAGCGTACGCCGAGGCCGCATGCGAGCCTAATTGGCGGTTCCAAACACCATTGAAGAGACCATTAGATCCACGACCTCCTTGTTCTCATCAAAGGCGCCGGCGGGCGCCGAGTTCCGATGCGTACGACAGTGAACTAGCCCGATTCGCAACGCCGACCGCGAGAATGCTTGCCAGGGACCCTCCAATGACCCAATTCGGTGCGACCTCAGTGCCGACCGGGCGGCTGGAACTTCCCCGTAGATCGTCGGGCTCGCAGACAGACCGATGTATCGATTGATCTCTTCAGGGTTAGCGATCTGCTTTGTGGCGCTGCACTCGCTCGCTGTTGGGCCGCCGGTGATCCCCTCGGACTCGATGGCAACCAAGTAGCTGGCACCCCGAACGAACATCGGCTCGGGTTCGTCGGCAGCAGCCGGGTACGAGAACTCGTATGCGCGGGGCGCGGACCCCCTCAGTACCGCACGGACATCGATGACCACGCGTCGATAGCCGTTGGAGTCCGTACTGCCGATACCTTCGATGACACCCAGCACGACCACATCGAAGTCGCCGCCCATTGGCTCCTGCCCGGCGATGGTACGTTCGACCACACCAGGGTTCTGTGGATCGTCGGGGGCAATACCGCATACCAGAGCGGTAGCGGGCGAAGCACTCAAAATCAGGATGAGTGCCCCGACCGCCAACCTGATGGTCTTACGAACCACTCGCGATCTCTTCAACCCCCGAATCGAATGCAGAGGTGTGAAGACGCGTGAGGAGTGACTCATCCAAACTCCGACAAGGGTGAAGATCGCGGCCAGTAGTGCCAGGCGGTTGGTCACCACGTAAGGCGCCTCCGATCACCGAACGTTCGCCGGATTCCTCCCCGCGGCATGTGACGATCAGCCTGCGTCGGGGAGCGTCCGGCACCGAGCGCCGAGAGGGCAGCCGCGACCGGATCGCCGGCACCCAGGATCGGCCACCCACCGACCACGCCATGGCAAGCACCGCCGCCACGACGCCGCCGATGAGCTTGAGGCCCGATGCGCTGACGAGGTCGCCGCGATCGCCCTTCGGCGGATCGGGGAACTGGAACCCGTAGTTCCACGGCGGCAGCGCGCGGGCGGCGTTGATGTACCAATCCGGCATCGGGAACGCGGCGCCCAATGGGAAGACCAGGATGCCGACGACGACGACCAGCGCCAGGTAGCCGATGGCCAGCTCGCGCCACGCTGGACGACGCAGGAGCTCGTCCACGACGTAGGCGATGGCGATCATCGCGAAGATCACCGCGGTGAGGTAGTGGTAGGCGAACGTGGCGCGCTCGATCCGGGTCCACGGCGCCAGTTGGAAGGCGAAGGCGGCCACGACGAGCACCAGGGCGGCCGATCGGCGCTTCCAGGCCAGCACCGCGCAGACCGCCACTGCAGGGATGCCGGCCCAGAACAGGATCGGATTCCCGCCGTTGTAGATGACCGCGACCTGGTCGGCGTCATACGTCGCGTTGAAGAACCAGGTCGGCTTCAGGTCCAACGGCCAGCTCCACCACGGCGACGAGCTGGCGTGGCCCGCGGTCAGCCCGAAGTGGTAGCCGAACATCTGGGCGTGGAGCTCCTCCAGCGACCAGCCGTAACCCGGACCCGCATCGGCGCCGGCGAAGACGTGGCCGAGCTGCAGGTACGGGACGTAGCTCAGGGCATACACGGTCAGCGGGATGACGATCAGGCACGCGCCGATCCACGACCAGGCGAAGCCGCCCATCTCCCCCGGCTGGGCCCAGCGCGCGTCCGAGCTCGGCTCGCGGATCGACCGCACGGCGCGCCACAGCAGGAGCAGCCCGGCGACGGCGAGCATCAGGTACGCCGGCCAGCCGACCTGCGCGCCGCGGGCGAGGAGCGCGAAGAGGATCTCGACCGCCCCGTCGGCCGTGCCGGCGCCATCGACCTGATCGTAGGCCAGGGCAAAGGCCAGCCCCACCCCACCCAGTACGACCCCGGTCGCCGGTAGCGCCAGGCGAGCCGTCGCCAGGTCGAGCCGGATCGGCCTGACGTGGACGATCGCCAGGGCAATGGCGAGCGCCAGCAGCATGGTGACGAGGAACGGCCACGGGGCATCGAACCCGCCCACCACGGTGCCGAGGGCCACGAGTCCGACCAGCAGCAGCCGCCCGAGGTTCGACCGCGCCAGTACGAGGATCCAGATGCCGGCCAGGGCGTAGAAGCCGACCCACTTGGTGGCTGCCGCGAGGCCGATGAGGACGCCGACCAGCGGCAGCACCCACCAGGCGCTTCGCGCCCATCGGCCTGACCAGATCTGCCAGAAAGCGAGATACGCGGCCACGATGAAGACGGCCACGAAGATGTCGTTCATCGCGATTCGGCTCATGACGTAGCTCATGCCGTCGATGGCGATGAAGCCGGCGGCCAGGACCGCGATCCGACGTCGGCCGAAGAGTGTCGCGGTGAGCAGGTAGATGAGGCCGACGAGGACGGCCCCGAACGTCACGCCCGCCAGCCGCCAGGCGAAGGCGTTGCTGCCCGCGTCAAGGCGGACCAGCTGCCCGTCGCCGGTGCTCAGGATGAGACCCCCGTGGTCGTCGCCCTGGTTATCGGCACTGATGTCGAAATCCATCGCCAGGGCCGGGGCCGGCAGCACGGTCTCGTCGAAGGCCGCGAGGCCGGAGCTCGTGTCACCTCGATCGTCCAGGTGCGGCTCGATCGGCCACACCACCGGCTCCCCGCTGTTGTTGACCCCGGCCACGTAGACGAGCTTTGCGACGCTCTGCTCGCCGATGAGCGCCGGAGCGCCCGGCAACGGGACGATGTCGCTCAGCGACTGGGCATCGGCGTCGAGTGCCGCGATGCCGCCGGCCGTCTCCGGATGCTCGTCATTGGCGGCCACCGCCCCGGTCAGCACAAAGAGCTGCTGGTCATCGCCGCTACCCCGCGAGATGAGCGGGCCGACGAGCGGTGACGCGACCTCGACCACCCCGGCTTCGCCACCGTCAGCGTTCGAGACCAGCGCGAGCGTCGAGCTGTCGAGGAACAAAACGGAGCCGCGACCCGGATCGGTGACCGCCACGAAGCTCGGCTGATCCGCGTCGGAGCTGGGAATCCAGGCCATTCCTCCGTAGACCCCCGGTCCGCTGACCCGCACCTCGTCGGTCGCGCGATCCACGACCGCGAGCCCGTCCGGGCCGCGGAGCAGCATCACGTCCGCGTCGCGCGGCACCGCGAACTGGATCACGCCCTGGAGCTCGGTGACGATCGGTGGCCCCGAGGGTGGCGCGCGGCCGTCCGGTGACGCGAGCAGGCCGGCCAGCTCGAACGTCTCGACGGTGCCGATGTCCGCGCGGCCGACCAGGAGGCGTGGTGCATCGGCGTCGTACGCGAGCGCGGCCACCGGACCGCCCGCGTCGAAGCGGACGACGACCCGGCCCGTTTCGGCGTCGGTCGCCAGGATCGTGCTGCCGGCAGCCGGGGCGGTGAACACGATCGAACGGTCCCAACCTTGCGAGGACCTTGCCGTGGCCACCGCGATGGATGGCGACGGGCCGTCGAGCTGGTCGGTATCGGTCACCTTGTTCGGGTCGGCCAGGGTGATCCCGGCCGCGATGAGGTACTTCGCCAGCATCGGATGGGTCCACTCGTAGACATCGCGCTGCCAGCCGTTCTGCCAGTTGCTGATCCACTCGGTGGCGGAACGCGCGTGGTAGACCTCGTCGAAGTGGTCGCCGCGCGGGACATCGAGCCGCCACAGACGGAATACGAGCGCGAAGACCACCAGGAGCAGGAGGAGACCGGCGTCGCGCCGATCAAGCCGGCGGCGGGGCTCGAGCAGGTACGGGTCGGCGGGGTCGGGACGCAGCCATCCGAAGATCCCGCCTCGTCGCACCGCGACGGCCGGCTCGCCCTCACCGTCGACAGCCCATTGGGCGGCGCGCGGCGAGCGGCCAGCTGGGAGCGTGGACGTCGCGGCATCGGGCACCGGCACAGCGTCGGACGCGGGCCGAACCACCATCGCCACGGACCTGGCCATCACGAGCAGCAGGAGGACGACGCTCAGCAGCGAGATCGCCCAGATGCCCCAGTCGGTGAGAAGGGTGTGCTCGAGCAGCCAATCCTGGACCATCGGGAGGCCGTTAACCCCCGGGTTGATGAGTCCACTGGCGAACGACCAGTCCTCGCTGTAGACCCAGTAGATGTTCGTGAAGAACGAGAGTGTCAGCCCGCCGTAGATCCACGGCCACAGCCGGCCGGACAGGAGCAGCGGAGCCGCAAGCACGAGGGCCGGGAAGAGATAGCGCTCGTGGACGCGGGTCGGCAGGACGAAGAAGGCGATGGCCAGCAGAAGGCTGGCGACGAGGATGCCGCGAAGGTCGTCGCGTCGCGCCACCTGGACCAGGGCGACCAGCGCCACGAGGATGAAGAGGACGGTTCCGACCTGCTGCCAGGTCAGCGCGACCGACCCGACCACGAACCCGACCGGGGTGTCGTCGCCCCAGACGAGCGTGTCGCCCAGACCCGACCATGGGTTGCGCCACATGTTGAAGGCGTTGATCGAGAGGCCGGTGTAGGTATTGGCAGCCTCCACGAACTTGCCGATGAGGCTCGCGCTCGGATCTGGCTCGGGCAGGATGCCGAGGAACCCGGTCGGGTCGCCTCCGGCAAGCGGCGCGTAGAGCGACATTCCGAACGGGAGCATGAGGACGGTGAGGGTGCCCACGCCGACCGCCAGTGAGGTCACGACCCGCAGGACGTCTCGGCGTCCGTGGAGCGCCGGGTCGGTCGACCGGCCGAGGACGTGCCGGCGGATCCCGACGATGGCAACGATGGGCAGCAGGAACGCGAACTGGAACTTCACCAGCATGGCGAGAACGGCACCGAACGCGGCGGCCTCGGTCCAGCCGCGAGCCAGCGCGTAGATCGTGGCCAGCAGCACCAGCGAACCGACCGAGTCGATCTGGCCCCAGACGGACGAGTCGAAGATGGATCCGGGGTTGAAGACGTAGATCGTGGCGGCCGCGATGCCCAACGTTTCGCCGCTGATGGCAAACCGCGTCCGGTCCAGCAGGTCACCCGCCCATCGGCGGCAGATGACGAACAGCAGCCAGCCGATGCCGATGTCGGCGAGGATTGCCGGGATCTTGACGAGACCCCCGGTGGCGTCCTGTCCGACCAGCGGCGCGAGCGCGCCGCCGATGGCGCCGAGCAGCCAGAGCACGTACAGGTACCCGGGCGGGTAGTCGCTGAAGTAGCCCGACTCGTAGAATGCGCCTGGCCCGACGCTTGCTAGCCGTTGTCCCCAGGCGGAGAAGTCACCGATGTCGATCGAGAATCCGCTGAGCGGCAGGTAGACACCGGCGATGAATACGCGCAGCGCGAGGCCAAGGACGAGGATCGTGGTGAGGACCGTGCGGGCGTCGAGCTGTCGAATCGCGTCGAGTATCCCCACGCCCCGTCGCCCGACGGGGCCACGAATCATCAGGTGCGGCACTCCCGGGGGGTGCGCCGTCTCGTCAAGCACGCCAAGGTGGCGGTGAGTATACATCGAGCCCCCGACGGCCCCGAACGGGTCGCGGTTGCATCCTCCGCACGCCGAACCGGCCGGCAGTGGATCGCCCACACCGACAATCTCGTGGCGTTCGCCGCCGCGTTGGTGGTCGTCCTGGCCTTCGGCATCTACCTGCGCACCCTGTTGCCAGCCGGCGGATTCTGGGACACCGGCGAGGCCCAGACCGTACCTCCGACGCTCTCCATCTTCCATCCGACCGGGTTTCCCGTGTACACCATGATCGGCTGGCTGTGGAGCCAGCTGCCGATCGGGGAGGTCGCCTGGCGCATGAACCTTCTCTCGGCGGTGGCTGTGGCGCTGGCGTCCGGCTTCGTGGTCCTGAGCACCGGCCTCCTCATCCGAGAGCGGGACCGTGGACTGCATGCCGTCGCGGCCGGCGTGGCGGGGGCCGCGTTCGCCTTCGCCTCGGAACCATGGGAGAACGCGACCCGCGCGGACGTCCACGCCATCAGCATCCTGTCCGTGACCGTCGCTGGTCTGGCTCGTCCTCAGCTGGGCTCGCGCGGAAGCCACCGGCTCACCGAAAGCGGGTCGGTGGCTGGTCGCCGCGGCGGCGACCTTCGGTCTCGGGCTGGGAGTTCATCCACTCATCGGCCTCTTCGCCTTCGGAATCGGCGCCTGGCTGTTCCTGGTGGACCCCTCCTTCCATCGGCGTCGACGACTCATCGCGATCTGCGCGCTGGTGCTGGCGGCTGGGATCGCATCGTTCGCCTACATCTGGCTGCGGGCCATCACCGACCCCGAGCCTCCGCTGTTCTACGGCCGTCCCGACACGTTCGAGCGGTTCCGCTACGTGGTGTTCGCCGAGCAGTTCAGTGGCCTGTTCCGCGACTTCCGGGAGCCCCTGGCCGACCTCGCCAACAAGTGGGCGGACGCGGAGCGCGTCCTGGCGGCACAGTTCGCGGCGCCCGGGTGGCTCCTGGTCGCCATCGGGGCGGCCGTCGTGGCCGCCCGTTCGCTCGGGACCTTCGCGGTGCTGCTGCTCTTCGTGGTCGGCAACGTTCTGTACTCGATGAACTTCCGCGATGGCGACATCGACCGCTACTACATGCCGACGATCGCGGTCCTCGCGCCGCTCCTCGGCGTTGCCCTTGCCGCGGTCGGGACGGCGGTCGCGCGCGCGGTGGCCGAGGTGTCCCGGCGCCTCACCGACTCGCTGCGGTCGCGACGCCTGCTGGCGGGGTTTGCCGGAAGCATCGTTCTGGGCCTCGGCGCCCTGCTCCCGGCGGCATCGATCGTCACCGAGTACGCGGCGCATGACCAGAGCGACAATCGCGACGCCGATGCCTGGGTGGCATCGGTGCACGAGCTTCTGCCGGTGAATGCGGTGATCGTCAGCTGGTGGAGCTACAGCACGCCGCTCTGGCATCACCGCTGGGTGCTCGGCGAGCGTCCGGACCTGACGATCATCGACGAGCGCGACATCCTCGACGACGGATACCGTACGATGAACAACGCCATCCGCTCCCATTTCGGCGAGCGGCCGGTCTACGTGGTTCTCCCCGACTGGGAGCGTCGGAACGTCACCGATCGCTGGGAGCTCACCACGGTGCCAACCCTGCCGGGATTCACCCGGCTCCTGCATGTCGAGGGTCCCGCGTCATGACCGATCCAGAGCGTCCCCGCCTGACGTTCTTCTTCCCGGCCTACAACGAGGAGGAGAACGTCGAGGAGACCGTCCGGCGGGCGCTCGACGAGATCGGTCCCCTCGTGGACGGATCTATCGAGGTCCTGGTCGTGAACGATGGCTCGACCGACCGCACCGCCGAGCTGGCCGACGCCCTCAGCGCCGCCGACCCGCGGGTCAGGGTCCACCACCAGGAGAATCGCGGCTACGGCGGCGCCCTCCGCGCCGGCTTCGAGAACGCGCGCGGCGAGCTGATCAGCTTCAGCGACGGCGACCTGCAGTTCGACCTGCGCGAGATGCATCGGCTGCTCGATCGCCTCGCGCGACTCGTCACGCAAGGCGGTGGATGGCGTCATCGGCTATCGCATCAAGCGGCGTGACCCTCCGCACCGCATCGTCATCGCCAAGAGCTACAACGCCATCGTGTCGGTGCTCTTCGGCCTGCGGGTGCGGGACATCGACTGCGCCATGAAGCTCTTCCGCCGCGAGCTGTTCGACGGCCTGCCGCTCACCACCGACTCGCCGTTCCTGTCGGCCGAGCTGCTCATCAAGCTCAAGGCGCGCGGCGAGAAGCTGGCACAGGTGGGAGTCAACCACTACCCGCGCGCGGCGGGAACGAACACCGGGGCCAGCTTCCGCAAGATCATGCGGACGTTCCGCGACATCGGGAAGCTGCGGATCGCGCTGATCACCAACCGCCGCGAGGTCCTCGGCCCGCCGCGTCGATAGCGGCAGCCCGGCTCAGCTCTCCTCGGTCGGCGGGCCCTTCTCGCCGGACTCCATGTCCACGTCCAGCGAGTTCACGAAGTCGCGGAACACGGCGAGCTGCTCCTCGTCCGGGGTGTCATCGTCACTCGCGTCCGGTTCGACGCCGGCCTCATCGAGCACCCGCTCATCGACGTAGATCGGCGAGCCGGTCCGCACCGCCACGGCGATGGCGTCTGAGGTGCGCGAATCGACCTCGCTCTCGTCGCCGCTGGCGTTCTCGAGGTAGAGCCGAGCATGGAACGTCCCGTCGGTCACGTGGGTGACGACGACGCGGCTGATGCTCGCCCCCAGCGATGCGAGCACGCTGACCATGAGGTCGTGGGTCAGTGGCCGCTCTGCCGACAGGCCCTGGAGCCGCATGGCAATGGCGTTCGCCTCAGACGGGCCGATCCAGATCGGCAGGTAGCGATCACGCTCGGACTGCTTCAGGATCACGACGTGCTGGCTCGAGAGCATGTGCACGCGCACGCTCTCGACGACCATTTCAATGAGCCGAACCCGGCCGAATGGCTGCTCCGCCATGGTCCCGATTCTAGCGCCGGTCAATCGAGGACGAGTCGGACCACGCCGTCGGGGGTGAGGAGGAACGCGACCGGCGGACCGTCAGCTCACCGAGGAGACGGACAGCCCGCGAACGACCGACAGGTCTGCCGTCCCGGTGGCGGACGCCATCCACTGCCGGACGAAGGCGCCGTCCGCTCGCTGGAAGGCGATGAGCCGCGAGTTGGCGGCGTCGTACACGTAGAGGAAGTCGCGGTCGCCCACGGTCGCGCCGTCGAGCAGCCGGTAGTCGAGCTCCGGCCGAATCGCCGCATCGGGCGGTGGATCCAGCGAGTACTCGGCCTGGTCGCGGGGTGAGCCGAAGTCGACGCGCGTCACGGTCGACGCGTGGAGGAGCCACGCGTTGATGTCGACCCGCAGGTCGCGAGCATCGCGCGGGTCGAGGTCGGGCTCGCCGGTCAGGAACGGGACGGCGGGATCCGGATACGTGACCGGGATGACGGCCGGCGGCGTCCATCGGTCGATCTCGCCGGTCGCGCCGTCGACCACGTAGAGGTTGAAGATCTCGAGCGGAGGCCGATGCTGGAGCGCCCCGATCAGCGTCGTTCGGGGGCTGAGCTCCTCGACGCCGGCCAACGGCATCGGGCGCGGGATGCGCTCTTCCAGATCGATGCGCCATGCGGTTCGCTGACGGTCGATGACCACCACATCGGTGGCCGCCGTGGCCATGAGCCACGGGTCTCCCGGGATCTCGCCTGACTCCAGTGCTTGGCCGGCCCGCGACACGATGGTGAGCGAGCCATCCGCCGGATCGGCGCGGATGATGCGGCCGCGACCCGCGTCCATGATCCACAGCGAGCCGTCACTCGCGGCCACCATGTCGCTCGGGTCCACGTCCTCGAGGGCCGAACCGAGATCGATGACGAGGTCCGTCTCGGCGATGCGGGTCACGCCGTACAGCGCGTCAAGCCGTCGCTCGATGCGTCCCGACAGCGTGGCCAGGTCCCCCTCGGCGACTCCGGCCGTGGCCGCGCGCGTCACCGCAGCATGCGCGTCCGCCAGCAGCTCGACGGCGCGCTCCGGGTTGCGGTCCACCAGATCGGCACCGTCGATGCGCTCCTCGACCGCGACGAGCAGCTCGACGGCCTCCCGGATCGATGCTCGTGCCACGGTGGCTCGCGGGATGGCCTCGGTCGGACGCACGGCCGGGAATGCGGCGACCGTGGCGCCGGCCGCCAGGATGCCCGCCAATCCCGCCATCGCTACAAGCCCGACGCGGCGACGGCGCCCCTGCTCGCGCTCCGCCGTGCGCGGGATGCTGGTGGGATACGCCGCACGACGCCGCGGCACGAAGGCCAGGATCCAGCTGATCAGGGTCAGGACGCCGCGGCCCAGGGCGGCCCGGGTCGCCTCGGCGGCGTTGCCGGCGCGGTGCAGGCCGCGCCCGATCGCATCGGCCAGCGGCACCGGGCTCTGGTCGGGCAGCCCGGCGAAGGGCTCGGCCGGCTTCACCGGCTCGAGGTGGTGGCTGGTTGCGGTGGAGGACAGCTCGGTGACCTCGACGACGAGCAGCCCGTCCGAGCCGGATCCACCCCGGATCCCGAAGACCTGCTGGAGGTGCGCCACGGCCCGGCCGGGCGGCATCGATGACAGCGCGCCCTTGAGCTCCTCGACCCCGACCAGGTGCGCAAGGTGACGGCTGACGAGGCCGATCCGGTCGCCGACGGCGAGCGCCCCCTGCCAGACGTACGGTTCCACCTCGAGAGCCTCCCCCAGGCTGGCGGCGATCCTGCGCTGCCGAACGCGGGGATCCTCCTCCGTGGCGGGAGGCGGTGGCGGCACTTCGTACATGCGCCCGTCGCGCACGATCACCGCGCTGGCCGGGCCGAGCTTCGCCGCGTGCGCCTCGTGTCCGCGAATGACGATCGCCACCACGCTGACCGCTGACCTGCGCGGAATGCCGAGCCGCTTGCGAGCGTGGTAGAGGCGACGGTTCGCGCCGCCCAGCGCGCGAGAGAGCGAGATCGTGACGCCGGCCGACAGGTCGTAGTAGTAGTCACGCTCGATGCTCTCGAGTGCCTCGCGCGCCGCCCGGGCCAGGTTGGCGCTGCCTCCGGTGAGCTGGGCGAGCAGGTAGAGGCTCCCCTTGGTGCGCGCCAGGGCACCGACGGCGGGCTCGTGGAACGTGACGACATCGAACGCGTCCGCCGGTCGCTCTTCGGCGGACGGAAGTCCGATCCTGGTTGCGAAGCGGTTGCTCATGGCGGCCCGGGTGCTCGGAGAAGGCGTATCGCGGCCGATTATAGGGACCGGGCATCCTCCGCTCGACCAACCGATACGGCCAGACCGATCAAGCCGATGGTCGCCCCCGGCCGGCCGCGCATCCGCTCGTTCACGGCCCACACCAGGGCCTCGGCACGCATGGTGAGCTCCTGCGCGAGCATCGATTCGGACGCCTCGACGTGTGCGGTTCCACCCGTCACGCGGCGAATGCGGCTGGTCAGCGGTCCCCGCTCGAGGCGGGCCTCCGCCATCACCTCGGCCCATGCGAGCCGGACCTGGGCCAGCGCCAGCTGGTCGGCGGCGCCGGGACCCATACATGCCATGAGGGCCCGCTGGACGGCCGCGCCGGCCGCATCGCGCCCGCTCATGGCTCCCGCTCCAGTTGCCCGGCCGTGATGCGCCAGATCGCCGCGCTGCGGCCCCTGGCCGCGTCGAGCGTGCCGGGGTCGGCCGTGGTGACGATCACCTGCCCGCGGCCGGCGATCAGGTCGGAGAGGCGGGCGGATCGATCCGGGTCCAGCTCACTGAACACGTCGTCGAGCAGAACGATGGGCCGCGGACCGTCGACCCCGAGGAGGTCGGTCTCGGCCAGCTTCATGGCGAGGATGATCGTGCGCTGCTGACCGCGGCTGGCGTGGGTCGCGACGTCGCGTCCGCCGAGCTCGGCCCGAAGGTCGTCCCGCTGCGGGCCGACCAGGCTCACGCCGTTCCAGGCCTCCTTCTGGCGGACATCGGCGATGCGCCTGCGGTACGCGGCGCTCAGCTCTTCGTCGGACGGGGCGCGCCCCGCGTGGTCGCCGCGCTCCGGCCAGGCATCCTTCAATCCGTCCAGGTAGGTCAGGCTCACCGTCGCGCCGCGCTCGGGATCGCTGGCCACCGAGTCGTGCAGGGTGCCGATCCGGTCGTTGAGCTCGCTGCAGGACCTCCAGCCGCGCCCGCATCACCCGCGCGCCGAGCAGCGCCAGCTGCTCGTCCCAGAACCCGAGCGTCTCGATCGACGCCTCCTCGGCCCGGATGGCGCGCAGCAATGCGTTGCGCTGCGTGACGACCCGCGCGACCTCGACCAGGTCGCGGGCCGCCCGTCGATCGCGTTGGGCCAGGATCCCATCCAGGAACCGGCGCCGATCGGATGGGGCGCCGACCAGGAGGAGCATCTCCTCCGGCCGGAACAGGACGACGCGCGCCACGTCGGACAGCGCCGAGGTCCGCCGCGGCACGCCGTTGATCGTGAGTCGCTTGCGAATCCCCGGTCCGGCGTCGGCTCCGGGCAGGATGAGCTCGACCGAGGAGCCGCCGCTGCCGGTGCCGCCGGCCAGGTCCAGGTGGACGCGGGCGAACGGCGCGCCGTGGCGGACCAGGTCGACCTCGACCACGGCTCGGTGTGACCGACCCACGATCGTCGCGTGGATGGCCTCGAGCAGGTTCGTCTTGCCGATGCCATTCGGCCCGGCGACGACGGTGAGGCCGGGATCCGGATGGAGCTCGGCCGCCGCGTAGCTCCGAAAGTCCTCGAGCGCCAGACGGGTCAGGTCCATCCCGGCAGCCGTGACGCGCGGCGCGGCGCGCAGTGCCATGAGCGACCTACGACGCGGTCCGGACCGGCATGATGACGTGGACGTAGTCGTCCTTGCCGATGCCCCGGATGACGCCGGGCGCCAGCGGACCGGAGAGCTCGAGCACTGCCTCCTCCGATCCCAGGTTGCTCAGCACGTCGATGAGATACCGCGCGTTGAAGGCGATGGCGGTGGGAGAGCCCTCGATCGTCGCCTCGACGGTATCGGCGTTGTCGCCGACGTCGGCGGCATGGGCGGTGATGGCGACGCCCGTGCCATCGGCATCATCGCCGCCGATCTCGATCTTCACGATGTTCGCACTGTCGCGCGCGAAGATGCTCGCGCGGCGCGTGCCGGACAGGAACGCTTCCCGATCGATGACGGCGCGGGAGCTGTGCGACGCCGGGATGACCGGTTCGTAGTTCGGGAACTGTCCCTCGATCAGCCGGCTCACCAGGTCGATGCCCTCGACGTGGAAGAGCACCTGGCTCTTGTTCGGAGTGACGGTGATCTCGATGGGCGTCTCGGTGTCGGGCAGGATCCGCATCAGCTCGGCGTACGAGCGGCCCGGAACGACGATCACGACCTCGGGACTGACCGGCGTGGCGAGCGTCAGCGTTCGAACCGCGATGCGATAGTTGTCGGCCGCCGCCAGGGTCATCTTGTCGCCGTTGAGGCGGGTCAGGACGCCGGTCAGGATCGGGCGGCTCTCGTCCGATGCCGCGGCGAAGACCACCTCGCCCAGGGCCTCGCGCAGCACGCGCGCGTCAACGCTCGTGGCCGGCGTGTCGCCGATGGCGGCCACGACCGGGAACTCATCGGCCTCGATGCCCTTGATGCTCGAGCGGTTGTTGCCGGAGGTCAGCTTCAGGGTCCGATCCTTCGGCGACAGGACGAGGTCGATGCGCTGGTTCGGCAATGATGCGACGAGGTCGGTGAGCAGCTTGGCCGGCACCGTGATCTCGCCCTCCTCGGTGACCTTGCCGGGAACCCAGCAGTTGATCCCGATCTCGAGGTTGGTGGCGGTCAGCTTGAGGCCGGCGTTCTCCGTCTTCAGCAGCACGTTGGCCAGGACGGGCAGGGTTGCGCGGCTGCTGACCGCTCGACTCACCGTGGCAAGTCCGCGCGCCAGGTTCTCCTGCATCACCGAGATGTTCATGCCGACCTCATCTGAAGGACCGTGGATCGTCCATGTTGTCCACGTTGTGCTGATTCACGTTCTATGGTTCCAAGGGAAGGATACTCATACGCCGCCGTCCCCCGTAGGGGTGTGGACGGTGTGGACGAGGCCCCTGGTGCGGTGCTCGTCCGAGCGTGGCGAGCCCTGCGGAAAACCTTGCTGTCGGGTGTCGATATCGCCCGGGTCGGCCGCGCATGGACGGCGGATGATCGGGCAATGTCGGTGGACGGAGGGTACCCCCCGAAGCCGATGCCGTGGCCGCTTGTCCACATCGACCCCGAGATATCCACGAGAACAGGGCACTTATCCACGAAAAGGTGCGCCGTGGTGCCAGAATGCGCCGGATTCGGTAGGGATCCAGCACGAGCTCTCACTCGGAGTAGATCATCTCCCGGACTGCGCTGATCTCTCGGCGCATCTCATCGTTCTCCTGGAGCTCGCGAGCGATCTTGTCGTAGGCGTGCAGGACCGTCGAGTGGTCTCGGCCGCCGAGCTCGGCACCGATCCGGAGCAGGCTGATATCGGTCTCTTCGCGAATCAGGAACATCGCGATCTGGCGCGGGACCACGATCGCGCGGTCGCGCTTGCTGCTGCGCAGCTGATCGAGGTTGACCCCGTAGTAGTCCGCCACGGCGCGCACGATCCGCTGTGGCGTGATCGATCGCTTGCGCGGGTTGTACATGACGTTGCTGAGGACCGCGCTGGCAAGCTCGATGTTCACCGGCATGCCGCTCATGCTGGCGTAGGCGACGACCCGGTTGAGGGCGCCCTCGAGCTCGCGCACGTTGCTGACGACCTTGCGGGCGATGAAGTCGATCACCTCGGACGGGATGAGGTGGAGCTGGTCCTCCGCCTTCGAGCGAAGGATGGCGATCCGGGTCTCGAGGTCCGGTGGGGTCAGATCGGCGATGAGTCCCCATTCGAACCGGCTGCGGAGCCGCTCCTCGAGGGTCGTGATCGCCTTCGGCGGCCGGTCCGAGCTGAGGACGACCTGCTTGCCGGCTTCGTGAATCGCGTTGAAGGTGTGGAAGAACTCCTCCTGGGTCCGCTCGCGCTCGGCGATGAACTGGATGTCGTCGATGAGGAGCACGTCGATGCGCCGATACCGGTTGCGGAAGTCCTCCATCTTCTGTTCGCGGATCGAGTTGATGAAGTCATTCGTGAACTTCTCGCTCGTCGCGTAGAGGATGCGCTTCCTCGGGAACTTGCCGGCCACGGCATTGCCGATGGCATGCATGAGGTGCGTCTTGCCGAGCCCGACTCCTCCGTACAGGAAGAGCGGGTTATAGGCATGTCCGGGGCGCTCGGCGACCGACAGCGCCGCCGCGTGGGCCAGTCGGTTGGCGGAGCCAACGATGAAGTTGTTGAACGTGTACCGAGCGTTGAGGTTGATGGCATTGCCGCCCGCGCTGAGCGGCGGCATCTGCACCCGGGCCTCTTCGTCGACCTGCTCCGGAAGGGGGCCGGACGCATCGGCGACCACGAACTCCAGCTGCACCGAGCCACCCACCACGCGTGCCAGGGTCTGGCTGATCAGGGGCCGGTATCGGTTGTCGAGCCAGTCGCGGGCGAACCCGTTCGGTGCCGAGATGCGGTATCGGTTCTCGTCGATCTCGACGAGCTCCGTGTCCTTCAGCCAGGTCTCGAAATTGGCCGGGGAGAGAGAGACCTGAAGCTCGCCGAGGGCGGCGCGCCATACCTGATTGGCATCCATCAAACGATGTGCTCCGAACCGATCTGCGGGGGTTCCGCCTGGGCTGATGAGTCCGCCTCCGAGCCGAGATCGGACGTCATTTCGGGCGGTCCGGGCCGGGGGTCGCGCCACTATAGCAGCGCCCGAATCGGCGGGGCAATGGATGAGACCAACCTGGTCAAATCCCGCTTCCGCGGCCCGCCGGAGGCCCATCACGAGGAATGGAGTTTGACCCGAATCGGGTGCGTCGGTAGAATCGCGATCCAGAGCGAGACGGGCCATCCGTGTTCGTGTGCAGGCTGGCGAAACGCCAGCCCTTCGTGTGTTTGATGGTCCGGATCGCGAAATTGAACGAGGAAACGGCACGCGCTCATGAAGAGGACGTATCAGCCCAAGAAGCGCTCGCGGAAGCGCGAGCACGGCTTCATGGCCCGCATGGCCACGAAGGGCGGCCGCCGCGTGCTGGCTCGTCGTCGGGCCAAGGGGCGCAAGCGACTGACCGTCTGACGCCCGAGCGGCTCGCCGAGACCGTGCCTGTGCTGCCGATGCTTCGGCGCCGCGCGGACTTCGACGCCATCGGACGTCACGGGACAGCCCGGTCGACGCCGATCCTCGTCCTGCGCTGGATGAGGACCGCACGAGCGGACACGCGGATCGGACTGTCGACACCCCGCACGCTCGGGGGTGCGGTCGAACGAAATCGAGTGAGACGTCGCCTGCGGAGCCTGCTCCGTGAGCGGATCGGACGGATCGGTCCTGGATGGGACATCCTCCTGATCGCGCGGCCAGCCGCGGGTGACGCCAGCCATGCAGAGCTGGCAGAGGCGATCGACGCGCTGCTGGCCCGATCGGAGATCGGCGGATGAAGATAATCGGGCTCGGACTCATCACGGCCTACCAGAAGCTGACGGCATGGATGCCGCCGAGCTGCCGATACTCCCCGACCTGTTCGCACTACACGTACCAGGCCATCGAGCGCCACGGCCTGCTGCGCGGCAGCTGGATGGGCGCCAAGCGCATCGGCCGCTGCAATCCGTTCCATCCGGGCGGCTATGACCCGGTCAGCTAGACGAGAGAGAGCGATTTGACCCCGATCATCGGCGCGGGCTTCCTGGGCATCGAGCACTTCACGCCACCCTGGGACGTCTTCTTCCTCCCGCTCTTCAACCTGCTCGTCTTCCTGTTCAAGATCCCGTTCTTCGACTTCGCGCTGGCGATCATCGTCTTCACGATCATCATCCGCACCATCCTCGCCCCGCTCTTCGTGCGACAGATCCGCTCGCAGAAGGAGATGCAGCGGATGCAGCCGCTGATCCGGGAGGTTCAGCGCAAGCACAAGGGCAACCGGCAGAAGGTCTCCGAGGAGACGATGGCGCTCTACAAGGAGCACGGCGTGAACCCTGCCGCCGGCTGCCTGCCGGTGGTGCTCCAGCTGCCGATCCTGTTCGCCCTCTACCAGGCGCTCATTCGGGCGTCGGGGGTCATCCAGGGCTTCACCGTCAACGATGGCAATCGGACCGCGTTCGAGACACTCCAGGCGGCCAACGTCGTGGAGCAGGTGGCGGGCAAGGCCGACCACTACCGCGTGGCGTTCGACGGTGCCTGCAACCTGCCCGAGTACAGCCAACTGCCGCAGTTCCTGCCGCTGAACTGCCAGCTCATCGACCCGGTCAAGCTCAATGACCACGTCAACACGTCCGTCGGCTGGCTGCTGGGGCTCGACCTGGCCCAGATCGACACCGTCTTCGCGCTCCCGCTCTTCGGCGGGTTCGCGCTCTCTCTCCTGGCCGTCATCGCCGCGATCCTGCAGTTCGTGCAGGTCAAGATGACGAGCCCGCGGCCGAACAAGGACGACCCGACCTCCAGCATGACGAGCACGATGATCTACACGTTCCCGTTGCTCACCATCATCTGGGGCGGGATCTTCCCGAGCGGCCTGATCCTGTACTGGATCGTGTACACCGCGTATCTCGTGGTCCAGCAGTTCCTGATCATGGGTTGGGGCAACCTCTTCCCACTCTTCGGCTGGCAGCCCTCGTGGGCGCCGACGCCGGAGGTGGCCAGCGTGCCGCGTCCGAAACGCATCGAGTCCGACGCCGAGTCCGCCGAGGCAGCTCCGCCCACCCCATCTCGCGCCCCTTCTCCCAGCGCTGACCGCGGCTCCAAGCCGCGACCCGCGAATCGGGCAAAGGGCAGCGCCAAGCGACGAGGCCGAAAGCGATGACATTCCGAGAATTCACCGGCAAGAACGTTGAAGAGGCGATCCGAAGTGCCATGGCGGAGTTCAGCTCCGACCTCGGCGAGCTCGACATCGAGATCCTGGCCCAGGGCAGCCGAGGCGTCCTGGGAGTCGGCGCCGAGGAGGCACGCATCCTGGCGGCACCGAAGTCCGCGGTTGCCGCGGCCGATTCGGTGAAGGCCGAAGCGCCCCCGGCCGCCCCGACCGCCCAGGCCGAGCGCCCTTCCCGTGCGCCGCGCGCCGTGGAGGCGGAAGCCGAGGCGGACGCGGAAGCGCCCGCCGCAACCGAGGTGACGGAGCCTGAGGCCCCGGCCGCGCCGGTCGACCTGGAGGTGGCCGCGGTCAATGCCGAAGAGCAGGTCGCCGAGCTCGAGCGTGCCGATGCCGCCCGACGCACCCGCGGCAGCCGTGGTCGCGGTGGCCGCGGTCGCAACGGCCGCGATCGAGACACGTCGGACCGCGCGCCGCGCCCCGAGCGCGAGCCGCGCGAGCCGCGGGCCGATCGCCCGGGCCGAGAGCCGGCCCCGTTCGTGTCCGGCAAGCCGGTCGAGGAGCTCAGTGACGAAGAGCGATCGACCCTTGAGACCGCCAAGACCGTGCTCACCGAGATGCTCGGGCTCATGGAGCTCAAGGGGACGGTCGAGATCGCGAGTGGAGGCGACACGGCCCGGCTCAACGTGAAGGGCGACGACCTCGGTGCGCTCATCGGGCGCCGCGGCGAGAAGCTCGCGAGCCTCCAGCACATCGTGAATCTCATCGTCGGCCGACGCGAGGGCCAGCACCACCGCATCGCCATCGACGTCGAGAACTATCGGGGTCGCCGCGAGCAGCAGCTGCGTGACGTCGCCGATCGTGCGGCAAAGCGCGTGATCCAGAGCGGCAAGATCATCCAGCTCGAGGCCATGCCCGCCATCGAGCGCCGCGTCGTGCACATGGCGCTGCTCGAGAATCCGCGCATCCGTACACAGAGCGTCGGGGTCGAGCCGAATCGGCGCATCGTCGTGCTGCCCGCAGGCCAGGTCAAGGAGTAGGTCCGGCACCCGGCACGATCGGTCATCGGGTGATGGACGGCGTGGCGTGCGCCGTCGGGCGCTTCGGGGCCGACGGTCCATGGGTGGGCTTCGTCCCGACGCTCGATGACGGGTACGCCCTGGTCGTCGGACGGCGCGGGCACCCGGCGGTCCGGGCGCCGGCTGACAGCCACGAGCTGCTCGCCATGGCGATGCTCTACTTCGAGGAGTCGCTCGATGAGCCTCCCGACGAGCTGGCTGCGACGCTCGGGGACATCGGCTCGCTCGTGCGGCACGTTGCCGAGCACGAGCGCAATCCGGACCAGCGCCTACTGCTGGCGGAGGCCGTTGACGCGGTGGACGATGGCCTGGCCGCCGATGTCACCATCTCGCGACTGGGCCGTGCGCTCGGGGCGCAGACGGACGCGGCCACGTTGATCCGTGGCCGCGTCGGAGAGCTGCTGGACAGGGAGGGCCGCTAGGCCTCCGGTCGGTCGTCCCTCGTGTCGGCGACCGGCTCGCTGGGTGCCGGGTCGGTTGCCGGAGCCGATGCGCTGGCGACCGGCTCGCCCGGTGCCGGGTCGCTGGTGGGTGCCGGGTCGCTGGTGGCTGCCGGGGTGCTGGCTGCCGGTGACGAGGACGAGGCCGTGGTGCCGACGTTGAACTTCCCGCCTTCGGCCTGGAACGCCTGCCAGCCAGCTCCACGCCATGAGGAGACCGCCGGCGACTGCGATCAGGAAGAAGGCGTCGCGGAAGTTGAACGAGAGAAATACGGTGTTGATCGAGACCAGCAGGGCAAGGAGCATCACGATTCCCGCCAGCCCGCCGACCGCGACCATGAGGCTTCCGCGCGAACCGGGAAGAGTCGTGCTCGGTGACAACTGCGGCAACAGGACGATCACGAGCATGACGATGGCGGCCAGGACGGCCAGGACCGTCAATCCGTAGCTGTATCCAACCAGTCCGCCGACGATGACCCCGACCGACCCGTAAACGGCCAGCTTTTCGGTCGATGAGAGCTTAGAGAAATCCATGCGATCCAACACCCTCCATGTAGATCAATGGGCCCCCCGACCCGCCGACGGACCGTAGCACAGCGGGTCAACCGGTCTTGCCGGAAACTACGAGGAACGGCGGCGCGTGGGCGCTGTGCCTATCAGGCACTGTTCGGCGGGCGTGATGCGCAACTGTCGGCGCTGGCCATCGGGCTCCGCCCCATCGATGCGTTCCGAGCGTTGCTCTCCGAGGAGTCTGACTGACGAGGACCGGCTAGTACGTGCAAACTGTGAGGCGGCCGTCGTCCATCTCGCCGACCGTCACTACGATTGGTCGCGACGCCGTCCTCACTTCAAACGAGACATCGAGAAGTGGTCGCTTCGCGCCCATCCACTCGGTTGCTGATGTGTACGTCACGCGAACCGGGCCGGCGAGATCAGCGTGGGGCACAAAGACCCCGCGCTCCAGAGCAAGCGAGGCGGCTTGTTGGCACGTTCTCGCATCCGGCCCGGCGCAAGTCAATCCCGGCATACTGATACTCGCACATGCGGCTATGGCAAGTGCTAGCAATACTGTGGCGAGAGCCGTGCCATGGCGGAGCCGCTTCGTCGCCTTAGGCGCCATGCTGGCGGCATGCGCCAAGGTCAGCGCCTGCGAGAGCGGCACATGAGGCAAAGTCATTCGCTGAAGTTCGTCTGGAAGCCCCGCTTGTCAAGTTTTCGCGTAGGCGCATGCGCCACGCCTCGGCTTGCCACTTTTCGGCGCCGATGATCGCGAGTTGCCTTCCTACTGAGGGACGGCACGTTATCGACCTTCGGCCGCGCAAGCTTGCATGTCGCGGAGGTAGAGCTCGTCGTCGCCGCCCGTCGGTGGCGAGGCCGGTGGAATGAGGAAGCGTCCGTCCGGCTCCAGCTCGGGTTCGATGTCCCAGCCGCGTGCCCGCAGGCACGCTGATGTCTCTTCAGCTTCGCGATTGATGATCGCGACGGCTTCGTAGTCGCCGGTCAGCGTCCCACCTGACACATCGACCAGGCAGTGCTCGACAGTGGCGGTCTCGCCTGAGGCATGGTCGTGGCCCCGGGCCAAGACTTCGGTGACGTAGCACTCCGAAAAGTTACCGTGGCGCAATTCGCCCTCAGTGACCGGAGACCGGTCCGCCAATGCACCGAGCACGCCGACGCCGGTGGCGGCGACGCCCACGGCGGCGAACAGCAGCAGCGCGGCTGCGCTCAGCCCGGAGAGTACGAGGCGCGGGAGTTGCGATCTCCGTCCAGCCGGCGCACCCATGCGGGCGGCGGCCAAAGTTTCCGGCGGAAGGGCGTCGGTGATCAACTGATCCATTGCAGCCTGCAGGTGACCCTCGAAGCGGCGGCCGGCTGCCAGCACCGCCGTGCAGTCGGCGCACGACGCCGCATGGCCGGACAGCTCGCGGCTGATTGGCTCTTCAGCCGCCAGTGCGCTCGTGAGCTGCTCCCTTTGCCGGCACCTACGCATGGTCGGCCTCCCGCGCCTGCTGCATCAGGCGGTGTCGTGCTCGAGCGGAGATGGATCGGGCGTTGGTGTGGGTAATCCCGAGGATGTCGGCGACCTCGGCGAGCGAGTAGCCATAGCCGTGGTGAAGGACCAAGACGGCGCGCGAGCGCGCGGGTAGGCGATCGAGGAGTTCGCGCAACCCCAGATCCGGTGCCGGGGCCACCTGTCGCGGGAGCAGATCAGCCAGGCGGTCACGCAGGCGCTTCGTACGGCGATGGCCCGAAATGCATTGGCGCACGGCGATCGTCGTTAGCCAGCCGTCGATCGCTGCTAGATCGCGCAAGGACCCAACCGCGCCCCGAGCGGCCAGGTAGGCGTCCTGCACCGCATCCTCGGCGGCGTCGCCGGCAAGCGAGCGACAGACGCCTACCAGCCGCGGTCGGATCTGCGCAAAGCGCTCATCGAGCACGGCGAGCCGGTGGTCCAGGTCGCTCGTGGCCCGACCCGCTACCTCGGTCAATGCACCCTCATCGACAGACATGGTTCATCGGTAGGTCGCACCAGCCAACGCAGGTGTGGCATGCGATCTTGCGCGCATGGACAGTAAGGACCATGAGCTGGACGATCTTGGTCCGATTGCTGCGCTCGTCAATGCTCTGCCACCGACGAGCACAGCTCGCCTTCGGTCGGAGGTAGCGGTGAGCTAGTGAACCAGGACGGATCTGCGGTCGCCACCTGCTGGCCATCGGCGCTCTGCAACGACCAGCCGGCGCTGGACGCCGTGGGGTCGATCGCGAAGACGTAGGCGTCATCCACCACCTGACCTCCGACGGCTGGGAGCCCGGACATCTGCAAGGCGTCGTGCTCGGTGGCCTGTCCGACGATAAAGCGCGTTCGGGTTAGCCCCACGTCTGCCGCGCAACTGACAGGGTGCGTGCTGATCCGCGAGGTTCCCTCCGCGCGCTGCTCGTCCAGCGTCACCAGCACGGAAGTCTCGAACCCTTGGGCGCCCGGGCGGACCCAGATCAGCTGGAGCGACGAGCCCGCGTCGAACGACGCGGCGACGAAGCCGTCGTCGAGCGGGACCAGTTGGTCAGCCGATAGGCCAGCAGAGGTGGCCGCGGCTTCACGGTCGCTTTCGGCTACTGAGGCTGTGGCAGTGGGCTCGTTTGGGGCCGGCGCGGAACAGCCGGCGATGACAACCAGGATCGCTGTGGTCACGACAGCATTTCGCATCACGTCAGTCCATTCTGATGACGAGGTCGCTGGCCGCGATCAGGGCCTCGTCATGGGTGGCAACCACGATCGCGTGCTGCTCCTGCCGCAGCGCCACGAGCAAGCCGATAATGTGGTCGGCGCTGCGTCGGTCGAGGCTGGCCGTCGGCTCGTCGGCCAGTAGGAGACCCGGATCTCGGAACAGCGCCCGCGCCAAGGCGACGCGCTGCTGCTCGCCGCCGGAGAGCTGGCTTGGGAAATGGCTTCGACGGTCAGCCAATCCGACCGTGCTAAGTAGGTGCTGAACACGGTCGGCGGCGCCGTTGTGCCGCGCCGGGCTGACCATCGCCGGCAACGCCACGTTCTCCCCCGCGCGCAGCGTGGGGATGAGGGCGGCGTTCTGAAAGACGATGCCGATGCGGCGACCGCGCTCGCGGATGAGTTCGTCGGCGCTGAGATCCGCGAGGTCGAGGGCAGCCCAGCTGACCTGGCCGCTGGTTGGGTGGAGCAGACCGGCCGCGATGTTGATCACCGTCGTCTTACCCGATCCGGAGCGGCCGGCCAGGCAGACCATCTGCCCCGGGCGTGCGACCAACGTCAGACCGGATACGACGTGAAGTGGCTCACCGTCCGAGTCGGTGTACACCATCCCGACATCGCGCAACTCCAGCGCCGGGCCGGCGCTTGCCGTGGTGCCTGTGACTGGGGCTATCGAGTCGACCATCGTACCTCCGTCATCAGCAATGCAAGCACCGTGACCGGGGCGATTGCTAGCACCACAAGGTCCCGCTGCCCAAGTAGTCCCACGCTCAGCAGCCAGCCAACGCCGGCGGCTGCTATCACTGCAGGGCCGGCGATGGCCAGGCGGTGCGCGAAGAGCATGGTTCGCGTGTGACGGCCATCCCACCCACATGCGGCCAGGACGCGCAGCTCGGTACGACGCGAGGCCAAGTCCATCCGCAGGAGCGCGAAACCGACAATCGCTGTGCCGACAACGGCCGCCAGCAGCATCCCCACCTGAGCCAGCCCAAGTTGTTGTGCCAGTGCCTGCGCGAGGCGAGTGGGACCGACCGCCGTTGCCGTTGTCGCGACCGTCACCGCGCCGGCAGCGGCCGAGGCTGATGCGATGGCCAGGGCGACGGCGATCACCAGGGAGCGCACTGGACGAGCGACCGCCGTGCGCAGCCCATAGGTAAAGGGCCGGCCGACGTGCGAAACGACGCGGGCTGTGCGCACATCGATGTCGCCGCTGCTGACTGCCTTCGAGGTCACGCCAGCACGCAGCGCCGCCAGCGCGCCAGCGGCGGCGACAATGGGCAACAGTGCCGCCAGCGCCACGGAGACGGCCAGCCCGATAGGGCTGCCGCGCCCGGCCAGCCACCATGCCGCGACGCCGATGACCAGCACCAGCCCGCCGGCCCAGAGCGCCTCCCCAACCATCCAGCGCGCCACCTGCCAGCGCGACCAGCCCAAGGCATTTAGAACGCCCACCTCGCTGCGGCGGACCGCGCGCTGCATCACCAGCAATCCGCTTCCCAAGGTAAGCGCGGTGAGGGCGCTCAAGATCAGCAGGGCCGTGTTGATGGTGCTGAAGCCAACGACGACGCGCTCAGCCGCTCCCAGCGTCGTCCACGGTTGCTCGACCCAGCCGCGTGGAGCGCTTGCCCCATCGTCGCCGAGTCCCGCGACCAGGACCTCGACCGGCTGAGGCGAAGAACCGGCGACGATGTCCACGTCGAAGCCCATGGCGGCGATGGCCGATGCGGCTCGCTCGACGCGGGCGATCGCCGCGTCGTCGAAGCGATCAATGCCGGCCACGCGGATGCGGATGGCGTCGATTGGAGCTTCCCCACGGAGGGTCACCGCGCTGCGCAGATCGGTGATGGCCAGCGGGGGAAGGGTGGTCAAGCCGCGAGGATTGAGCGTCGGCGTCATCGACACCGGCTCGACCGGCTCGCCATCGGGGCCGGCGACGTAGGTCGTATCCGGCGCGGAGTAGGCACCAAGCGGCACGTAGTTCAGCGGGTTGACGGGCAGATCGAGGCTGTCCAGATCGAACTGCGAGACCGGTGCGAATACGAAGGGTCGGTCGAGAGGACCCGTGGGCTGGTACGTTTCCAGCAGCGGCACTGACGCTGGCCGACTGGGGCGGAAGGCGGGCTCGAGCCCGATGCGTAGTCGCTCGTCTGACGCGGCCGCTTCGCGAACGGTGCCGCTGCTGTCCACCCAGCCCTGTGGCTCCACTCCGAAGGCCAGTGGTCCGCCTTCGCGGCGCGGCGCCAGCGCCGTGTACTCCGGTCGACCCGCCAGCTCGGCCGTCAGGTCGGCAGCGACACCGATCGATCCCGCCGAGCCGGGCGGTTCGCCAGAGCCGGGCCAGAGGATCTCCAGCATCGGCGGTTGCAGGGGACGGAGAGACTCGCTGGCGTCGATCGACGAGGCACCAACTTCGGTCAGGCCGTCTCCCGCCTGCTGACTGGCCGTCGCCAGTCGCTCATCCTCGTTTGCACCGGTTGGATAGTCGGCAAGTGGCTGGCCCACCTGGCTCACTTGAAGGCTGATTGTCAGCGGCGCGTAGATCGTCGAACTGACCGCCACCGGGATCACCGGGCGTCTGGCCGCCGGAGAGTTGGGGTCGGTTGCGAGGGCGCTTACCAGGAAGCGCTGATCCTCGAACACTTCGGGGATGCGTACCAATTCGAAGTCGCGGGCGATCGGTGCCTCGGGCAGCGCAGCGACGGCTTCCAACGGCGCCAGGAACTCCGTGCTCGAGCCAAGCAGCTCGCGCTCGGCGACCGGATCGACAGCGATCACCGGGCTGGCGATCGCGGGCAGTGACGAGAGGAAAACGTAGAGCCCGTCGACGCCCCAGGAGAAGCTTCCGGTCTCGATCGAGAACGGCACGGTGTCGGCGCTCAGGTCAGCCGGGCCGATCAGCAGTCGTGCCCGCTCCTCCTGGACAAGGACGGACTCGACACCGTCAGATGACTCAGCACGGACCACGAGCTCGTAGAGCGTCGGTTGCTCCGGCAATTCGGCGATCGCGATGGCAGGCCCGCCCACGACGTAGCGCACGTTCCCGATCGTCGCGACCGGCGCGGCGAGTTCCACAGTCGGAAGATCGCGAATGCGCTCCAGATCGGCGAGCGATATGCCACCTTCACCGCTGAAGGACAGGTAGTTCGGCTCCACGAGCCCGGCGGTGTCTTCGATCGGCAGACGTGCCCCCTGCGGCCGTACGAGCAGGTCGAAGGCGCCACGCCAGTTCGCATCGACCGTGCCTTGCAGCCGAACGAACGCGGCCTCGCGCATGTAGCCAGCGCCAGCCGCGAAGGTCGCCAGCACCAGCACAGCGAACAGCGTGAGCCGCGAGCGCCGCAACCGCGTGAGCGGCCCAGGCACTACCCGAGCAGCCATCTCTGGCTTCCTTTCAACTTGCGTCTGTGTCCCCGTATAGGGCGGCAAAGCATTATTTCAGGCGTTGTCATACTGTACTTGACAGAGGTCTGGGAAGGGCGCAGAGTTGCAGGTGCCGCGCGGACGACGACTTCCCATCATTTGGGGGTAGTGAAATGCGTCTACGTCTCGGGCTGGTGCTTGCCGCCTGCCTAACGCTCATCCTCTCCGTGCCGGTGCTCGGCCACACCTGGTCCGACGTCGCTCCGAACTCGCAGACAAGGGCCTCCGGCGCTCTTGCCTCGTGGACAGTGAGCTGGAACGGGGGCGGAAATACGCAGGTCGTGTTCTGTTATGGCGATGGCACGTCGTGTCCGGTCGTCAACACTTCGAACCTGTCACGTGGCTTCAGCCACCGCTTCTATACCTGCACCTACCACACCTACACCCAGCAAGCGTTCGTGACCCAGGGCGGTCACACGTTTGAGAGCCAATCCATCACCAACGTCCAAGCCGGTCAGATCTGCTGACGCAACGCTTTCAGATCTGCTGTTAGCGAACTCCGGTGAGGCACCGACGCATAGCGTTGGTGCCTCCCGCTTGCAGAGGCTGACGCATGCGGCAGCGTGAATGAAGCCGGTGGCTAGTGGGCCGAGTGGTCGAACGAAGGCGCAGGCGCGATCTTGCGACAGGTGATCTGCCCTCCCTCGCCAGCCAATACGATCTCGTCGCGAGCTGGGTCCCAGCGGCCGGAGCGCCCGCCCAGTGGCCCGTCGTCGAGGAAGCTCATTTGGCTCGCATCTCGCGTGGACAGGAAGTGGCCCACCACCGGTGGTTCGCCGGCCTCATAGTGACCCTCATCAAGGATCACCACCGTTCCCGCCTGCTGGCAATCCCACGTTCCCGGCAGCGCCGCCAAACCGCCAGCCGTCTGGGTAGGCATGTCAGCCCCGCAGGCATTGAGGACCATCGCGATCGCTGCGGCGGCCAGCGATGTGCGCAGGAAGTACATCCTATTTAGTCGCGGGCGTGCCGATGCCGCTCGTCAGTCAAGGTGTCGGCTCTCGCTGGCCGCGGTGGCAGCCTGTCATCCCACTATCATTGCAGATGGGTCAGGCCTGCCGACATCGAAGGCCAGTGGTGTATCGGTCAGCTCGCCGGGCGCTCCTGGTATGCCAGCTGCCCGATGCGCTGGATGCGGAGGCGCTCGGGATGCGCAGCCAGCCACGCGCGCGCCTCTGGCAGCGTCGCGAGGACTTCGCTCATCGGCGCTGAGTTCATCGCGGCGGTGAATTGCTGCAGCACCTCGCCTAGCCCGGCACGCATGGCTCGGAGCGCTGCCAGGACCGCGAGCTCAGCAGTGCGCGACTCTAGCGAACGCGCAACGCTGAAGCCAGCAACACCGCGGCCATAGGCGAGTTCCATCGCTTCGACCACCCGGCAGAAGTCATGGACGAGAATTCGCGACGGTGCGCGAGCTGCCTGTAGCTCGAGGTCGGTCGACTCTTCAATCAGTTGGTGCAATTCGGGCAGCGAGAAGCCTTGCAGCAAGGGCGCCAGACCGCCGCTGGGGTCGTACCATGGCTCGGCGTCGCCGACGCGATCGCGGGCTGCACGATCCAAGCCCATGGCCTTTGAGATGATCGGCGCCAATTGGTCGGAGGGCTCGAGTTGATCACCCAACGCGAACAGAGCGAAGAACTCGGCCACCTCCGCGGCTTCGATGGACTTTGGGTGGGATGGGGGCAGCCTACGTTGCAAGGCCGCTGCGTGGCTCACGGCGTGCGGGCTGATGCGATCACGATCTGCTTCGGTCAGCTTGCGAGTAGGTAGCTGCGGCAGACACGCTCGCAAGGCACGGCGAACGCGATCAGGCTCGATCGGCCAGCCGTCCAGCCAGAGCAAGAGGAGCAAGCGGTCCACCGACCTGGGACCCGAGAGACGGCCAAAACGGCCAATTCATGAGTCCGATAACACGCCAGAAGTCGATCAGGAGTTGGAATGTGGTGGAGATGGGGGAGAATCGAACTCCCCGTCCAGAACACGGTCGCCGAGAACTTCCTACAGGTATTTCCGGCCAACTTGCGCTTCGCAATGCGGGCCCCCGACCGGCGGGGTGCTTCGCCTGCTATCCGGTGATGCCTTTCGGCTCTTTGACGCCACTCACCGGAGTCGGCGACGCCGCACCTCCCCTAATGACATCTTCGCCGCCCGGGGAGGGGGGACGGCGTCGATGTTCACTGCCTAAGCAGCGAAGGCGTAACTATCGTTGCCAGTTACAGCAATTGCCCGCTGTTTAACGAGGCCTGCGAGCAACCTCGACCTGCGATTCTCGGTCCCCGGGCACTGTCGAAACCTGACATCCCCATGAACCAATCAGACACCAATTGTATCAGACGAACAAGCCGATATGAACAGGTGTTCTAGAGCTTGATCCGGCCGGCCTGCTTTGACTCGCGGTCCAGCTCACGGCGCATGTCTCGCTCGGCGATCGATCGGCGCTTGTCGTGGATCTTCTTACCGCGCGCGATCCCGAGCTCCAGCTTGGCCCGACCCCGGCTGATGTAAAGCCGCAGCGGAACGATGGTGAGCCCCTTGGCCGATTGAAGGCCGGTCAGCTCCGCGATCTGGTCGCGGTGCAGGAGGAGCTTGCGCGTCCGCGTCGGCGCGTGGTTGTTGCGGTTGCCCTGGGCATACTCGGCGATGTGGGCGCCGATGAGCCACGCCTCGCCCTTGTCGACCCTGGCGTAGGCCTCGGCGATGTTGACCTTGTGTTCCCGGATGCTCTTGATCTCGGTCCCGGACAGCACGAGGCCAGCCTCGAGGGTGTCCTCGATGGTGTAGTCGTGTCGGGCGCGTCGGTTGACGGCGATCGTCTCGTCGGGCATCGGTCCTGGCTCGGCTGCTCTCAATCTGGCGGCGGACATGGAGAGAGCCGGCCGTATCGGCCGGCTCCTCCGTCGCTACACCACGCGAAGCTGTGTTAGGCCACTGCCTCGGTGGTGGCGTGCGTGGAACTATCCATCAGCAACACCACCTCCTTTCGTTGCCGGCGATGCTAGCAGATGGCTCGCGGCGCGACAATGCCGACCACCAGCGGCAGCTCGAGCGCGGCCGACGGCGAACCGGAGGCGGCCGGGGCCGCGTTCTCCCCGGCCACCGGCTGCTCCGCCAGGAACGAGAGGGCGGCATCCAGGACTGGATCCTCCTCCGGTGGCGTCTCCGCGGTGCGCGCCGCCTCGATGTCGGGCTGGATGCCGTCGGGAGCCACGCTGTTGTGCTCCGGTGTGAACCACCGGCTGATGGTGATCCGAACCCCACCCTCGTTCTCGAGCCGGCTCCAGACCTGCACGGTGTTCTTGCCGAACGACGGCTCGCCGATGAGGGTCGCCCGCCCGGTCTCCTGGAGCGCGGCGGCGACGATCTCCGAAGCCGATGCCGACCCGCCGTTGATCAGCACCGCGACCGGCAGGTTCGGATCGGTCGCCACTCCATCGCCGGTCGACGGCCACTCCCTGACGTCGCTGCCGGACGACTCCTGGGTGAAGATGATCCCGTCATCGATGAACTGGCTGGCGATCTGCTGGGCCGCGTCGATGTATCCGCCGGGGTTGTCGCGGAGATCGAGCACGATCTGGTCGGCGCCCTGCTCGAGGAGGTCGCCGAGCGCAACCTTGAACTGATCGGCGGCCGGCGCGGAGAAGCTGTTGAGCCCGATGTAGCCGATGTGCCCGTCGATGAGGCGCGTCTCCACTTCCTGCAGCTCGATCTCGGCGCGCGTGATCGTCACGTCGAACGGGTCAGCCGCGTCGCGCAGCAGGGTGAGCGTGACGTCGGTCCCTGACTCGCCGCGGATCTGGCCGATCTGATCCTCCATGGTCGTCCCGTTGACCGAGGTACCGTCCACGGCGATCACGAAGTCGCCGGCCTGCAACCCGGCGCGCTCCGCAGGCGAGTCGGCCAGCGGAGCCACGACCACCAGCCGGCAGGTATCGCTGAGCTTGTTGCATGCCGCCAGATCGGCCGCGTCATCGACGTTGCGAATTGCCATCTCCGCGCCGATGCCACTGAACGCGCCGGAGAGGTCGCCCAGGGCCTGCTGATACTGCTCGGGAGGCATGTAGCCCGAATACGGATCGGCCACGCCGTACTCGAACATGCCGCGGATGGCGCCCTCGGCCAAGGCCTCGCTGTCGAGCTCGTCGACGTACTGGCGCTGCAGTTGGCCGTAGGCGTCGCAGAACGCGGCGAAGGCATCGTCGGGCGCCGCGCAGCCGGACCCGCCGCCGCTGCCACCGGCCAGGTAACCGCCGGCGAACAGGACAGCGCCGACCACCGCTGCCAGGGCCAGCGAGATGAGCCACGGAATGGTGCCGCCACGCGGGGACGCGGGCGTCGTCGGGGGATGTTCGTTCATGGGATCGTCGAAGTCTAGCCGCGCATCAGCCGCGGCGAGGTAGAGGGCTCATTACGATTTCCTTACGCATGAGCCCTCGCTCATCGAGCGGCCGACAGGTACGAGCGAACGCTGATGTACGAGCCCAGCGCCCCGACGCCCAGCCCGGCGCCCAGCAGGATGATCGACAAGGTGGTCAGGAACTGCGCGCTGACCGCCGTGGGCATCTGGAAGATCGTGACCATGGCCGGTTGGATGGGATCCCATATCACCGCCACCAGGACGATGGTCACGAGGGCGCCCAGCAGCCCGCACAGGATCCCCTCCAGGATGAAGGGCCAGCGGATGAACGAGTCCGATGCCCCGACCAGTCGCATGATCTCGATCTCGCCGGCACGGCTGTAGACCGCGATGCGGATCGTGTTGATGATCATGAACAGGACGGTCAGGCTCACCAGCCCGATGCCGACCAGGCCCACGGTACGGATGACGTTGATGATGCCGAGCAGCGTGTCGTACTCCGCCTGCTTGGTCAGGACGCGCACGACTTCGTCCTTCGTCGCCAGGAACGATCCCACGTCGCCCGAGGCGTTCGGGTCGACGAGGCTGATCTCGAGGCTCGCGAACAGCTTGATTTCGGCGCCGCCGGTGTCGAGCTCCTGGCCCGCATCGCGGTAGGAAGCTCGAAGCCGCTCCATTGCCGCCTCGGGCGAGACGTACGCGACGGATTCGACCCCGGGAACGGCTTCGACCTCACCCATCAGTCGCGCCCGTCGGTTGTCGGACAGGTTGTCGACCAGCTGGGCGGTGACCGCCACCTTGCTCTCGATGAACTCGAGGCCCGAGTTGAGCCCCGCGATGACGATGAACAGCCCTGACAGCAGGACGAGCATGAGGATGACGGTGGCGGTGGCCGCAAGGCTCATCATCGCGTTGCGCCAGAAGCCCTGCCAGGCGCGCACGATGCTGAAGCCGACGAAGCGCACGAACGGCATCGGTCAGTACTCCCGCTCGTAGGCCGCCGCAGCCTCGTCGCGCACCAGGTGGCCGTTCTCCAGGGCCAGCACCCGTCGGCGCATGGCGTTGACGATCTCCTGGTTGTGCGTGGCCATGAGGACCGTGGTGCCCAGCTCGTTGATCTGGATGAGGAGCTGGATGATCTCCCAGCTGGTCACCGGATCGAGGTTGCCGGTCGGCTCGTCGGCGATGAGGATGGCCGGATCGTGGACCAGCGCCCGCGCGATGGCCGTGCGCTGCTGCTCTCCACCCGACAGCTGGGTGGGCAGGTGGTGGGCGTGATCCTGGAGACCGACGAGGCTGAGCAGCTGCGGGACGCGCTTCCGGATGATCGAGCCCGGCGCGCCCGTCACGTCGAGCGCGAAGGCGACGTTCTCGCCCACCGTCTTGTTGGGAAGCAGGCGGAAGTCCTGGAACACGATCCCGATTCGGCGGCGCAGCGCCGGCACGTGACGGCGGCGCATGCGGACGAGATCACGCCCCGCGACCCGCACCGTGCCCGTGGTCGGAACCTGCTCCCGGATGAGGAGGCGGATGAACGTGCTCTTCCCGGCGCCTGACGGGCCGACCAGGAAGACGAAGTCTCCCCGGGGGATGAGGACGTTGACGTCGGCGAGTGCGACCTTCCCGTTCGGGTAGGTCATGCCGACATCGACCATGTGGATGACCGACGCCTCGGCTGGCTCGGGGCGTGTCCGGCGGCGCAGAAGGGATGTCATCGGCTCGGCGCGATGGTAGCGGAGATCACCCGGCCGATGCCGAGCCCTCGGCCTGGCCGACGCGGGAGCGCAGGTAGCCATCGATGAACGCGTCGAGCTCGCCGTCGAGCACGGCGGTCGGGTTCGAGGTTTCCACGCCGGTCCGCAGGTCCTTCACCATGGTGTATGGCTGGAGGACGTACGAGCGGATCTGGTTGCCCCAGCCGGCCTCGACGTGCTCGCCGCGGAGCCGGGCCATCTCGGCCTCGCGCTCCTGCTCCTGGCGCTCGATCAGCCGGGCGCGGAGGACGGCCATCGCCCGCTCGCGATTCTGATGCTGGCTCCGTTCGCTCTGGACGGCGACCACGATGCCGGTGGGCTCGTGCGTGAGCCGAACCGCGCTGTCCGTCTTGTTGACGTGCTGTCCGCCCGCGCCGCTGGCGCGGTAGGTGTCGACGCGCAGGTCCTTGTCATCGATCTCGATGGCCGCGTCCTCGGGAACCTCGGGCATGATCTCGACGAGCGCGAACGTCGTGTGGCGTCGCTTCTGTGAGTCGAAGGGACTGATCCGGACCAGCCGATGCACGCCGCGCTCGCTGCGCAGCTGTCCGTAGACCCAGCGGCCGTCGATGCTGAAGCTGACGCTCTTGAGGCCCGCCCCCTCGCCCTCGGTGGCCTCGAGGATCTCCGTCTTGAACCCGTGACGCTCGGCCCAGCGCAGGTACATGCGCAGCAGCATCTCCGTCCAGTCCTGGCCCTCGGTGCCCCCCGCGCCGGCATGGATCGAGACGATGGCCCCGCGCTCGTCGAAGGGCTCGCCCAGCATGAGCTGCTGCTCGAGCCGGCCCCAGTCGGCGGTCAGTGCGGCCAGGTCGCGCTCGAGATCGGGACGGAGGGACTCGGCCTCGTCCGGATCGGCGGCGGCCATCTCGGCGATCTCGGCGAGTCCGCTGGCACGCTCTCCGAGCGTCTGCCAGATCAAGATCTCGGACCGCAGCTCTTCGGCACGACGCATGAGCGACTGCGCGGCGGCGGGATCGTCCCAGAGGTTCGGATCGGCGGAGCGCTCGGTCAGGTCGGCGAGCTCGGCCTCTTTGCTGGAGTGGTCAAAGGCGCACCGACGTCTCGGTCACGAGGCGAGCGAGCCGCCGCGCCTCGTCCCTAATTGCGTCCAATCGACACCGCCATCGGAAGCTCGGCCATCTCTGCCAGGCGGTTGCCCTTGGCGCGGACCTTGGCCGGGTTGACGCACGGGCAGTAGCTCTGGCGGGGGCAGACGCCACAGTTGCCGTCGCAGTTCAGGGTTGCCGCATACGTGCAGCGCATGCAGTCGCGCTCACACATGATGAGGTCTTCGTAGGGGAGCTCTGGATCTCGGAAGCGGGTGACCGGTGGAAGGTGAGCCGCCGTGCTGACGGGGAGCGGAACAGAGGCTCTCGGTGGTGCGGTCAGTTGCTTCACGAATCCCTCCACCTATGGGCGTCGCGAGGGGGCCCGGATTGACCTCGCGACGATCGTTGTGCTCATCGTAGCGACTCGTTCAGATATCGCAACCCCGCACGATCTTCCCATCCATCGGCCATGATGTGGCATGCCCGATCCGTTCCTGTTCATCGTCGGACTCATTGCCCTGGCCACCGTCATCCTGTTCCCGATCCGGGCCTGGCAGCGTCGCCGGCGTCGGTATGGGAACGAGCCCGGAGACGCCGGCGACGACGAGCCGAACGTCAGGTCGTGAGCCCCTCCCACGGGGCTTCCGCGCGACGCGCAAGGATGGCCCGGTAGTGCTCGAGCAGCATCGGCCAGCCATCAGCGGCCGATGCCATTGCCTCGCGATAGCGACGCGCGTCTCCCCGATGCCGATCGAAGCCGGCATGGGTCAGGGTCAATCGTGATCCTCTGTCGGCTGGCTCGAATGTCACATCGACGACGCTGGCGTGCGCGGGGTTCGGCTCGGGCGTTCGATCGGCGCCGATGAGCCATGCGAACGCCAGGTGCCGAGGGGGCTCCCAGGCCGTCACGCGTCCCCAGTCGAGCCGCAGCCCATGCGGTCCGCGCTCGGAGCAGAATCCGCCGACGAACGGCTCGATGCCGATGGACTCGAGGCTGGCGCCTGACCAGGTGGCCGAGCTCGGCCACCACGTCCTGAATTGCTCGGTGAAGCCGGCGAACGCATCCGATGGTTCGACGGGCAGGTCGAGGGTGATGACGATCGGCTCGATTGCGGCGTCGGGCGAGCTCACGCCCCGTGGCATTTCTTGAATTTCTTGCCGGAACCGCAGTAGCACGGATCGTTGCGCCCGATCTTCGGGCCGCTGCGTGCCGCTGCCGCGCCGTTGCCACCCGTTGCGACGGCGGTGGCCGCGCCCGCTCCCGCGGCTCCCGCGCCGACCGCCGCTCGCCCTTCGACGACGTTGCGTGCCATCGGGCGGGCCGCTGCCTGCTGGGGCTGGACGGTCACCCGGAAGATCGTGTGCGTCACGTCGTGGCGGATGGTCGACTTCAGCTCGTCGAACATCCGATACGCCTCGATCTTGAACTCGTTCAGCGGGTCACGCTGCGAATAGGCCCGCAGCCCGATGCCCCGGCGCATGTCGTCCACCGCGGTCAGGTGCTCGACCCACAACGAGTCGATGACGCGCAGCAGGACCAGCCGCTCCAGGACACCGATGCCCTCCTCGCCGACCTCGCGCCGCTTGTTCTCGTACCGCTCCCGGGCCAGCGCGGTGATTGATTCGACGAGCGTTGCGGGATCGCCGGCATCCTCGATCATCCGCAGGTCCGCGTCGGTGAGGGACGGGATCATCGTCTGCAGCTGCGTCCTCAGCCCGTCGCGGTTCCATTCGCTCGCGTACTCGGCGGCGGTGTGCCCGGCAACCAGCGAGGCGATCTCGTCCTCGAGCATGGCCTCGATGGTCGGCCCATTGCTCGCGGAACGCAGGATCCGGTCCCGCTCGCGGTAGATCGTCTCGCGCTGACGGTTGATCACGTCGTCGTACTCGACGACGTGCTTGCGGGTGTCGAAGTTGTAGCCCTCGACCCGGGTCTGCGCATTCTCGATGGTCTTGCTCACCATCTTCGACTCGAGCGCCGTGTCGTCGGTGAAGCCGAGGGTGCGCATGATCCCCTGCACGCGGTCGTTGGCGAATCGGCGCATGAGGTCGTCCTCGAGCGACAGGTAGAAGCGCGAGCTGCCCGGGTCGCCCTGCCGGCCGGCGCGGCCGCGGAGCTGGTTATCGATGCGTCGCGCGTCGTGGCGCTCGGTTCCCAGGATGTGCAGGCCGCCGGCGGCGATCACCTTCTCCTTGTCGGCGGCGCACACGCGCTCGGCCTCAGCGAGTGCTTCTGCGTACTGCTGCGGCGTCGCCTCGAGGACGTTCGTCCCCTGCTTGTGCAGCATCTCGGTGGCGAGCACCTCCGGGTTGCCGCCCAGCAGGATGTCGGTGCCGCGGCCAGCCATGTTCGTCGCGATCGTCACGGCGCCGGATCGTCCCGCCTGGGCGATGACCTCGGCTTCGCGCTCGTGGAGCTTCGCGTTCAGGACGTTGTGCTTGATTCCTCGACGTTTCAGGAGATCGCCCAGCATCTCGCTGATCTCGACGCTGATCGTCCCGACCAGGACCGGGCGACCCTTCTCGTGCTCTTCCGCAATCTCGTCGACGACCGCGTTCCACTTGCCGCTCTGCTTGGCATAGATGAGATCGGCGTAGTCGGCCCGGATCATGTCGCGGTGGGTCGGGATGACGACGACTTCGAGCCCGTAGATCTTTGCGAACTCCTCCGCCTCGGTCTCGGCGGTACCGGTCATGCCGGACAGCTTGTCGTACATGCGGAAGTAGTTCTGGAACGTCACGGTGGCGAGCGTCCGCTGCTCGTTGCGGACGGCGACCCCCTCCTTGGCCTCGACCGCCTGGTGCAACCCCTCCGACCAGCGCCGGCCGGGCATCAGCCGACCGGTGAACTCGTCGACGATGATCACCTCCCCGTCCTTCACCACGTAGTCGCGATCCTTCTGGTAGAGGACCTGGGCCTTGAGGGCCTGCTCGAGGTGGCGGGCGAGGCTGAAGTCGTCGGCGAACATGTTCTCGACGCCCAGCCACTTCTCCATCTTGTCGGTGCCGGCCTCGCTGATCGCGACCTGCTTGAACTTCTCGTCGACGACGTAGTCCTCCTCGGCCGTCAGCCGAGGGACGAGGCGTGCGAACTGGAGATACTTGTCGGCCGACTCCTCGGCGTTGCCGCTGATGATGAGCGGCGTGCGCGCCTCGTCGATGAGGATGTTGTCGACCTCGTCCACGATGGCGAAGAAGTGGCCACGCTGTGCGCGGGCCGTGAGGTCGACGACGAGGTTGTCGCGCAGGAAGTCGAAGCCGAACTCGTTGTTCGTGCCATACGTGACGTCCGCGCCGTACGCCTCCTGGCGGCTCACCGGACGCAGGTCGCGAAGGCGCTCGTCGGTGGCCGGAAAGTCCGGGTCGAAGAGATATGCGCCCGCGTTCTGAACGCTCCCGGCGCTCATTCCCAGCCGATGGAACACCGCGCCGATCCACTGCGCGTCACGCTTGGCCAGGTAGTCGTTGGTGGTGACGACGTGGACGCCCCGGCCGACCAGCGCGTTGAGGAACGCGGCCAGGGGTGCCACGAAGGTCTTGCCCTCACCGGTCCGTTGTTCGGCGATCGCTCCTCGGTGGAGGACGACGCCGCCCATGAGCTGAACGTCGTAGTGGCGCTTTCCGAGCGCTCGCACCATCGCCTCGCGGACCGAGGCGAAGGCCTCGGGAAGGATCTCGTCGAGCGCCGCGTTGATCTGGCTGAGCTCGGCCTCGCGCTGGCGCTTCAGCCGATCCGCGAGTACGGCAGCATCCGCGCCGGCCAGCGCCGAGTCCGCCGCGTCCTCGTCGGGGTCCGTGTCGCGGGCCTCGATCGGAAGCATGATGTCGCCGATCGAATCGCGCAGGCGCGCGCGCAGGGCATCGGTCTTGCCGGCGAGCTCCGCATCACTGAGGGCCTGGATCTCCGGCTCGAGCGCGTTGATCCGTTCGATGAGCGGCTGGAGGGCGCGGACCTCGCGCTCGTTGGAGTCCCCAAGACGGGACAGGAACTTGAACATCGGGAGGCCGAGTATAGCCCGATGTGGGGTTGTGCCCCCGGAGGGCGGCCGAGGTCGAAAGCGCTTGACCGCCAATCGAGCAAGTCCGATGCTGATGTCCGTTTCGCATGCGGAGAGTCAAGCTTTGCCCCGACGACCGATGCGCATCGCCACTCACCTCGCTCCGGGCGTGCTGCCGGCCTACGCGTTTGCCGCTCGGAGGATGGGCGAATGGCTGGCTCGGCCGTCGGAGCTGGTGGTTGCGGCCGATTACCGCAGGTGCGCTGCGGACATCGACGATGTCTGCTTCGTGTGCAGCATCCCCTTCCTGCTGCTCGAGGCATCGGGAGCCATCCAGATGGAGGTCGTGGCCGCGCCGATCCTTCGCGGTCAGCGCTATGCCGGTCGTCCGGTCTACTTCTCGGACGTGGTGGTGCGTGCCAGCAGCCCGGTCGACGACTTCGGTGACCTCCGGGGGCTCCGATGGGCCTTCAACGAGCCGTTCAGCCACTCCGGATTCATGGTCGTGCTCCACCACCTCGCCACGCGCGGCGAATCGGCGTCGTTCCTGGGCGAGTGGATCGAGGCCGGGTTCCACGACGAGGCGCTCAGGATGGTGATCGACGGCCGGGCCGACTGGACGGCGATCGACTCGCAGGTGCTGGCCATCTGGCTCCGCACGGTGCCGTCGCTGCGGCGCCGGATCCGGATCGTGGACACGCTCGGGCCGTCGACCATTCAGCCGGTGGTCGCCTCGCGTCGCCGGCTGAGCGACGATCAGCGGGCGGTCGTGCGTGACGGATTGATCGCTCTCAACCGCGAGCCGCTGGCGCGGCCGATCCTCCACGCCGCGGGCATCGACGGCTTTGTGCCGATCGACTCGGACGCCTACGCGGATATCCGCCAGATGCTCGCCGCCGTTCGGTCGGCGGGGCTGCTGCCGTCATGGTGGGACGATCGCTGGGGCGCGGTCGTGGGCCGACAGCCGTCAGCCCACGCTCACTGAGGTCGACTCAGGCTCGATCGACCATCGGCTTGACCTCGCCGATCCAGCGCTCGAGCGTCTCGTCGTCGAACGGAGCCGCGAGCTCGGCAAGGAAGGTCGAGAAGCCGATGTCGCGGCAGCCGATCATGCGCTCGGCGATCTGCTCCGGCGTGCCGACCCAGAACGTGTTGTCGTCGATCACGTCCTCCATCGGCGTGCGATTGTGGGCCATCTGGGCCTCCCACACGCTCCGAGCCTCGGCCTCCGTGTTGCGGATGATCGGCTTGCACCCGACCGTCCGCAGGATCTCGTCGCTGTTGCGCCCGACCGCCTCGCAGTGCTCGCGCAGGATCGCGTCCTTGCGCGTGAGCTTCTCGATGCTCCCCATGGCGTTCCACATGTCGGCGTACTTCGCCACTGTCCGCAGCGTCTTCTTCTCGCCTGAGCCGCCGATCATGATCGGGAGGTGCTCCTGCAGGGGCAGCGGATGCTGGCGCAGCTTGTCGAAGTCGTAGCGGCCGTCGGCCGGCGAAGTCACCGGCGTGCCGTCCAGCATCGCTCGCAGCGCCCCGACCGACTCGTCCATCCAGGTGAGCCGCTGGCCGGGGCTCGCACCGAAGTCGATCCCATGCTCCTGGTGCTCGAGCTCGAACCATGCCCCGCCGATGCCCATGATCGCCCGCCCGCCGCTCAGGTGATCGATGGTCGTGACCGACTTTGCCACCAGTCCCGGGTTGCGGAACGTATTCGCGCCGACCAGCAGGCCCAGCCGCACCCGCTCCGTGATCTTCGCCCACGCCGCCAGGGTCGTGTAGCCCTCGAAGATCGGCTGGTGCGGGTCTCCGAAGATGGCGTGGAGGTGGTCCCACGTCCAGAGCGAGTCATAGCCGAGCTCGTCGACCCGGATGGCCGCGCGTTCGAAATCGGGCCAGGTCGTGGCCTGGCTCCAGAGCAGGACGCCGAGGGTCACGCCATTGGTGGGATTCGTCATGCTCCCAGTCTAGGCTGATCCCGGTTTCAGGCGCCCGCGCTCACCTGGAAGGGTTCGACGATCGGCTCGTCGTCGGCGTCCTCGTCCCAGAACGTCATCTCCTCCACGAGCTGGACCTCGGAGCTGAAGAGCGCGCCGACGCTTTCGCCGCGGTGGATGCGGCGGATCGCCTCGCCGAAGAGTGGCGCCACACTGAGCACCGTGATGCGCGGATCGTCGGCTTCCGGCGGCAATGGAATCGTGTCGGTGACGATGACCTCGGTGAGGGGCGAGTTGGCGATGCGCTCGAGTGCGGAGCCGGAGAAGACACCGTGCGTCGCGCAGCTGTAGATCGCGCGCGCGCCGGCCGCCTGGAGCGCGCCGACCGCCTCCATCAGCGATCCCGCGGTGTCGACCTCGTCATCGATGATCACCGCCGTCTTGCCGCCGACCTCGCCGATGATGTTCATCACCTCGGTTCGATCCTCGTTGCCCAGCCGGCGCTTCTCGACGATGGCCAGGGGCGCGGACAGGAGCTCGGCGAAGTTTCGAGCCTTCTTCGCGAATCCCAGCTCGGAGACGACCACGATGTCGTCGAGCTGCTTCGACTTGATGTGGGCGCAGATGAGGTTGACCGCGGTCAGCTCGTCCACCGGGATGCTGAAGAAGCCCTGGATCTGACCCTGGTGCAGGTCCATGGTGAGGACGCGGTCAGCTCCGGCGACGGTCAGCATGTCGGCGATGAGGCGCGCCGTGATCGGCACCCGCGGCTGGTCCTTCTTGTCGGAGCGACCGTAGCTGTAGTGCGGGATGACGGCCGTGATGCGCCCGGCCGATGCGCGCTTGAACGCGTCGATCATGATCAGGAGCTCCATGATCGACTGGTTCACGGGCCGGCTGGTGGGCTGGACCAGGAAGACATCCTGCTCGCGGACGTTCTCCATGACCCGGACGAAGATGTTCTCGTTCGCGAACTGGAACACCTCGACCTCGCCGAGCTGGGTCTTGAGGTAGCGCGTGATGCGCTCGGCGAGCGGCCGATTCGCGTTGCCGGCGTAGATACTGAACTCGTCGGCGTACACGGCGTCGTCTCCTGCGGCGCTGGGGTCAGGCTCGGTTGATTCTACCGGACGTCGGCGTCCCCGCTCGCGCATTGTTGTCCACGAGGCGCTTGAGCCTCGGCCGGTTCACTCCCAGTTCGCCGCTGCCCTGGACGCCGCGCGCCGGCCTCGATATTTCGCGGGATCTTCACGGGAGGGGGCAGTTGGGCGTCAAATGCTCGATATATCGAGTGCCCACACGCATGGGGTGCTCCGCCGCGCGCCGTTCACGCGTGTCAGCGCTCGATATACCGAGGGATCCGCACGCCAACGGGGGCCTGGGTGAAACCCCACTCGATCTTTCGAGGGGCAACCCGGATCGGGTACTCGAGGGGCCAACCCGGATGAGTACTTCGAGCTCAGCCCGGATTGAGTTGGTCGGTGGCACGCCCGCGCACTACGATGAGCACATGGCATACGACGAGAGCCTTGCTGCCCGGATTCGCGAGCTGATCCGCGAGCAGCAGGACCTGCGCGAGCAGAGGATGTTCGGCGGGCTGGCATTTCTCATCGGCGGCAACATGGCGGTGGCCGCAAACGGTCAGGGCGGCATCATGGTGCGGACGGATCCGAGCCAATCGCCGCAGCGCGCCGGCGAGGGGGTCGCCAAGCCGATGGAGATGCGTGGGCGTCCCATGCCGGGGTGGCTGCACATCGACGCCGATGCGGTCCGCACCGATGAGGCACTGGCGGAGTGGGTCCAGCGTGGCGTGGCCTACGCGGCCTCGCTCCCCGTCAAGGCGCCGAAGTCGCCGAAGTCGCGGTAGAGTCCCGACCGCTGCTCGGTGGGCCGAAGCCTCGACCTACTCCCCCTCCGGTACCTCTTCCGGCACGCGATCGTCGACGAAGACCGTGATGCTGACGATGTGGTCACCGTCCTGCGGCTTCATGACGGTGACCCCGCGCGACGCTCGTCGGTAGCGGTTGATGCCGCCGACCTCGGTCCGCAGGATCGTGCCGAACTCGGTGATCAGCATGAGCTCCTCGTCCTCCTTGCCGACCAGCCGGATCGCGGCCACGTCGCCGGTCTCCTTGTTCAGCGAGTTGGCGATGACGCCGCCGGTGGCCCGATGCTTCACGGGGAAGTCGGAGACGTCGGTCCGCTTCCCGAAGCCCTGCTCGGTCACGACCAGGAGCTGCTCCTCGAGGTGCTCGACGACCTCCATGCCGATGACCTCGTCGTCCTTCTTGAGCCGGATTGCCGTCACGCCCTGTGTCCCGCGACCCAGCGGCCGGACCTCGGACTCCTTGAAGCGCGCGGCCTGTCCCTTCCGGGTGGCGACGATGATGTCGTTCTGGCCATCGGACAGGCCGACCCACTGGAGCTCGTCGCCGTCGAGGAGGTTGATGGCGATGAGCCCGTTGGCGCGGATCTTGGCGTAGTCCTCGAGCGACGTCTTCTTGATCATGCCGCGCCGCGTGGCCATGACGAGGTAGTTGCCCGGCTCGAACTGCGGGAGGCTGATGATGGCGCTCACGTACTCGCGCTGCTCCACCTGCACGCCCGGCAGGTTGATGATCGGCAGGCCCTTCGCCTGTCGTGACGCATCGGGCAGCGTGTGCACCTTGGTGATGAACACGCGGCCGCGATTCGTGAAGAAGAGGATGTTGTCGTGCGTGTTCGCCACCAGCAGGTGGCGGACCGCGTCCTCCTCGCGCGTCAGCATGGCGAGCTTGCCGCGCCCTCCGCGACGCTGAGAGCGGAACGTGCTGATCGGCTGGCGCTTGATGTAGCCGCGCTGGCTGAGGGTGACGACCACGTCCTCGGCCTGCACGAGGTCCTCGGCGGTCAGCTCGCGGTTGGCATCGGCCTGGATCCGCGTCTTCCGTTCGTCGCCGTAGCGCTTCGCGAGCGCCGCAAGCTCCTCCTTGATGACGAGCAGGATCTTGCGGGGGTTGGCAAGGAGATCCTCGAGCTCGCTGATGAGCTGGATGATGGCCTTGTACTCGTCCTCGATCTTCTTGCGCTCGAGTGCCGCCAGCCGCCGCAGCTGCATCTCAAGGATGGCATTGGCCTGGACGTCGGACAGTCCGAAGCGCTTCATGAGCGCTGCACGCGCGGTGTCGACGTCGGCAGCGGCCCGAATGGTGGCGATGACCTCGTCGAGGTTGTCGAGGGCGATCTTCAGCCCCTCGAGGACGTGGGCACGCTCCTTGGCACGCGCCAGGTCGAACTCGGTCCGACGCCGCACGATGTCGCGGCGGTGCGTGATGTAGTGCTCAAGCATCTTCTTGAGGCCCAGCGTCTGCGGCTGGCCGTCGACGAGCGCGAGCATGTTGGCGCTGAAGGTGGTCTGGAGCGGCGTGTGCTTGAAGAGCTGCTGCATGACGGTGTGCGGCGAACCGTCGCGCTTGACCTCCACCACGATCCGCATGCCGTCCCTGTCGCTTTCGTCGCGAAGGTCGCGTACGTCGGTGATCTTCTTCGACGCCACGAGATCCGCCATCTTCTCGATCAGGGTGGTCTTGTTGACCTGGTACGGCAGCTCGGTGATGACGACGGCCATGCCGCCTCGGGCCTCCTCGAAGGCAACCTGTCCGCGGACGACGATTCGGCCACGGCCGGTCGCATAGAGGTGACGGATGGCGTCGACGCGTTCCTTCTCGCCCGTCATCGGGTTCCGGTTCTCTTCGTAGCGGAAGATCGTGCCGCCGGTCGGGAAGTCGGGCCCGGTGACGATCTCGCACAGGTCGTCGACGCTCATGTCGGGGTTGTCGATGAGGGCGGCGATGGCGTCGCAGATCTCGTTGAGGTGGTGCGGCGGAATGTTCGTGGCCATCCCGACGGCGATCCCGGAGGAGCCGTTGACCAGCAGGTTCGGCAACCTCGACGGCAGGACGGTCGGCTGGCGCAGGCGGCCGTCGTAGTTCTCGACGAAGTCGACGGTCTCCTTCTCGATGTCCGCCAGCATCTCGTCGGTGATGGCGCTCATCCGCGCCTCGGTGTACCGCATGGCGGCGGGCGGGTCGCCGTCCACCGAGCCGAAGTTGCCCTGGCCGTCGACCAGCGGGTAACGCAGGCTGAAGTCCTGGGCCATGCGCACCAGCGTCTCGTACAGCGCCAGGTCACCATGGGGGTGGTACTTGGCCATCGTCTCGCCGACCACGCCCGCGCACTTCCGATAGGCGGCGTTCGAGCGAAGGCCCATCTCGTGCATCGTGTAGAGAATTCGCCGATGGACGGGCTTGAGTCCGTCGCGCACGTCGGGCAACGCGCGCGAGACGATGACGCTCATCGCGTAGTCGATGTACGCGGTCCGCATCTCGTCTTCGATCGCGACCGGCCGCACGTTGCCGATCCGTTCCATTTCCATCGGTCTATGTCCTCATTGTCGCGAATGTCGCGAATGTCGCGCCTGTCATGTTCGTGCTCATTCGCCGGCCGTACCCGGCGCCTGGCCGTATCGCTGCTTGAGCTCCGCCTTCTGCGATGGAGATGCTCCCAGGTAGCGGCCTCGGCCTTCGGCGATGAGGCGGCCATCCGCACCGCGAACCTCGCCGGCGACCGTGTAGATCCGTCGCCGTCGCTCCGTCACGCGTCCGGTTGCCGCCAACTCCTCGCCCGGCAGCGCCGACGATCGGTAGCGGACTGACATCTCGGCCGTCACCGCCCACGAGTCGTAGCTCGAGGGCGCCCAGGCCATCACCTCATCGAGGAGCGTGGCGATGATTCCGCCGTGGACCTTGTCGCTCCAGCCGACGTAGTTGTCGCCGGCGGTCCAGGTGGCGCGGGCGCTGCCTTCGCCGAGCTCGATGTGCAGGCGCATGCCGATCGGATTTTCGCCGCCGCACGCGAAGCAGTTGTGATCGGCGAACGCGTAGCGCCGCCCATCCGCTGCCACGATCGAGCGGCTGTCTCCGATGCTTCGCGCATTGTCCTCCATGACTACCAGCGGTCCGAGCCTTCCTCTTCGTCGTACTGATCGCTGCCCCACTCGTCCGCGTCGTCCGAGCGGCGCAGACACTGGTCGGCGATGGCCAGCGCGAACGCGTGGCTCACCGCATACGAGTCCCGGAGCATGTTGACCGCCTCGCGGCGGTCGCCAACCCCATTGGCCTCGAGCAGCTCGCACCATTCGTCGAGCGAGCGTCCCGTCTTGTTCGCGACCTGCCTGAGGTCGGCCGCGTGTCGTGATGGCATCGGTCCCTGACTGCCTTTCAGATGTCGAGGTTGCGAACCTTGCGGGCCTCGCCTCGAATGAAGTCGCGCCGCGGTTCGACATGCTCGCCCATGAGGGTGCTGAACATCTCGTCGGCGGCCTCGGCCGTCCCCACCTCGACCCTCAGCAGGGTGCGCGTCTCGGGGTTCATGGTGGTATCCCAGAGCTGGTCGGCGTTCATCTCGCCCAATCCCTTGAATCGCTGCACGGTGACGTTCTTGGTCTTGCCGTCGCGGGACAGTGCCTTGACGGCGGCGTCCCGCTCCTTCTCGCTGGTCGCGTAGCGGGTCACCTTGCCGGTGGTCACGCGATACAGCGGAGGCTGGCAGATGTAGAGGTAGCCATTGGCGATGATCTCGGGCATGTGGCGGTAGAAGAAGGTGAGCAGCAGCGTGCTGATGTGCGCGCCGTCGACATCGGCGTCGCTGAGGAGGCAGATGCGGTGATAGCGCAGCTTCGCGATGTCGAAGGTCTCGCCGATGCCCGCGCCAAGCGCGATGACCAGCGGTCGTATCTTGTCCGAGCTCAGGACCCGATCCAGGCGCGCCTTCTCGACGTTGAGCATCTTGCCGAACATGGGCAGGATGGCCTGGAAGCGCCGATCGCGCCCCTGCTTGGCCGATCCGCCGGCGGAGTCGCCCTCCACGATGTAGAGCTCGGACCGTGCCGGATCCCGCTCCTGGCAGTCGGCCAGCTTGCCGGGCAGCGCCATTCCCTCGAGCGCGCCCTTGCGGATGACGAGGTCACGCGCCTTGCGCGCTGCCTCGCGTGCCCGGGCCGCCGTCAGGCACTTCTCGATGATGCGCCGCCCGTCGGCCGGGTTCTCCTCCAGGTGCTGGACGATGCCCTCGGTGACGGCGTTCTGGACGATGCCCTTGATATCGGCATTGCCGAGCTTTGCCTTTGTCTGTCCCTCGAACTGCGGATCCGTCAGCTTCACGCTGATGACCGCGGTGAGGCCCTCGCGGACGTCGTCGCCAGAGAGGTTTGCCTCCTTCTCGCTCAGCGTCCCGGATTTGCGTGCCCAGGTGTTCAGCGAGCTGGTCAGCGCGGCGCGGAAGCCGGCGACATGGGTTCCGCCGTCCACGGTGTGAATGTTGTTGGCGAAGGCCAGGACGTTCTCGGCGAACGCGTCGTTGTACTGAAGCGCCACCTCCACGTTGGTCGAATCAACGAGCCGATCCACGTAGATGGGTCGTGCGTTGAGGACTTCGCGCCGACGGTTGAGGTGGCGGACGAAGCTCGTGACTCCACCCTGGAAGAAGAAGTTCTTCTCGGTGTCGGTCCGCTCGTCGGTGAGCCGAATCCACAGTCCCTTGTTCAGGTAGGCGGACTCCCGCATCCGGGTGCTGATCAACTCCCAGCTGAAGTCCAGGGTCTCGAACATCTCGTGATCGGCCTTGAAGAACGTCCGGGTGCCGTGGAGCCGCTTCCACTGCGGGTCGAGGCCGCGATTTGCTTCGGCCACGCCGCCGGTCTGCTTCACCGGTCCCTGCGGCGCTCCGCGCACGAACTCCTGCACGTGCCGCTTGCCGTCGCGCAGGACCTCGACACGCATCTCGGAGCTCAGCGCGTTGACCACGGAGACGCCGACGCCGTGGAGGCCGCCGGATACCTTGTAGCCGCCGCCGCCGAACTTCCCGCCGGCGTGGAGCACGGTCATGATCACCTCGAGCGCGCTCTTTCCGGTCGAGTGCTTGTCGACCGGGATGCCGCGGCCGTCATCGACGACCTCGCAGCGCCCGTCCTCGTGCAGGGTGATGTCGATGCGGGTGGCCTGGTTGGCCATCGCCTCGTCGATGCTGTTGTCGACGACCTCCCAGACGAGCTGGTGGAGGCCGCGGGCGTCGGTTGAGCCGATGTACATGCCCGGGCGCTTGCGCACCGCCTGGAGACCCTCCAGGACCTGGATGTTGGCAGCGGTGTAGCTCGACGACGCCTTGTTGCGCGGCTTGGGTGCTCGTTCGACGGTCATGCTGTGGCCGAGTCCTCGTGGTCAATGGGTACCGATGCGACGCCGTCGACGGTCGAGCCGCCTCCCGCGCCGCGCGTGATGATCGAGTAGAGCCGGTCGAGCTCCTCGTCCGAGTAGAAGTCGATCACGAGGCGTCCTCCGCGGCGGGTACGGACGATCCCGACCTTGGTGGCCAGCACACCACGCAGCTGCGCCTCGAGGTCCTGGAGATCATGGCTGAGCTGAGCATGCTTCCGCTCCGCTGACTCGGCACGTCGCCGCCGAACGAGCTCCTCGGTCTGCCGGACCGATAGCTGGCGCTCGAGCACGACCGCCAGAACAGCGCGCTGGAGCTCCGGGATGGTGATGGCGGCCAGCGCACGCCCGTGGCCCTCCGAGATTCGACCGTCGACGATCGCTGTGCGGGTCTCCGGTGCGAGGTCGAGGAGGCGGAGCGCGTTGCTGACCGCGACGCGGCTCTTGCCGACCTGGCGGGCAACCGCTTCGTGCGTCATGCCGAATCGATCGATGAGCTCGCGGTACGCGGTCGCGGTCTCGATCGCGTTGAGGTCCTCGCGCTGGAGGTTCTCGATCAGTGCCAGCTCGAGCATGCTCTCCTTGGCGTCCCCGTCGCGGATGACGGCGGGAATGGTGCTCAGTCCGGCGAGCTTGGCGGCCCGCGCCCGACGTTCCCCCGCGATGAGCTGGTACCCGCCGTTCGGCGTCTCGCGCACCACGACGGGCTGGAGAATGCCATGCACGGCGATCGACGCCGCCAGCTCTCCGAGCTGGGTCTCGTCGAACGAGGTCCTGGGCTGTTCCGGGTTGCGTTCGATGCGGTCGAGGGCGATCTCGAGTACGCCGCGGTCGTCCCGCCCCGGGATGAGGGCGTCGAGGCCGCGTCCGAGCCCGAAGGATCGAGACCCGCGCGGTGCTGTGCTAGCCACGGGCGGTCACCTCACCTGCCAGGTCGCGATACGCGTTGGCGCCGCGAGACGATGGGTCGTAGATCGCGATCGGGACGCCATGGCTCGGTGCCTCGGACAGCCGGACGCTGCGCGGAACGACGGTCTCGTACACGCTGCCGTTCATGTGTCTTCGGACCTCGCGCGCAACCTGCGCCGACAGATTCGTTCGTGCGTCGTACATGGTGAGCAGAACGCCCTCGATCTCGAGGCGCGGGTTCAGCCCTTCGCGGACGCGTCGGATGGTGTTCACCAGCTGGCTCAGGCCCTCCAGGGCGTAGTACTCGGTCTGGATTGGGATCAGCACTCCATCGGCCGCCGTCAGCGCGTTGAGCGTCAGGAGTCCCAGCGATGGCGGACAGTCGATGAGCACCCGTTCGTAATTCCCGTTGAGCTCCGCCAGGCTCGCGGTCAGTCGCCGCTCGCGCGCTGTAGCGCCAACCAGCTCGACTTCGGCTCCCGAGAGCGCCGGCGCGGACGGAACGAGGTCCAGACCCTCCACCGAGGTTCGCACCACCAGCTCGGAGATCGGAACGCGATCCACCAGCGCGTTGTAGGTGGAGCCGCTAACCGATCGCCGATCGATACCCAGGCCGCTGGTCGCATTTCCCTGGGGATCGAGGTCGATGACGAGCGTTCGTGTGCCGGAGAGCGCGAGGAAGGCTGCGAGGTTGATGACCGTGGTCGTCTTTCCGACGCCGCCCTTTTGGTTCGTACAGGCCGTGACCCGGACCACGAGTGCTCCGCTGCGAGTTCTATTGAGCCCAATTCTACCAGTTTCACGTGGGACAGGCGGTCTTTCGACACCCCTCTTAGCTGGCTCCCGCGGGTGTTTCACGTGAATCACTTATCCACATCGAGGGACTGCCGGCAGACCACCCGCCGTATACTTTGCGACGCCAACGAGACCGCAGCAGCCATCACCGGGGACCCCAGCGATCACCTACATCAGCCCACTCCTCGCCGTCGTCGCAGGCATCCTCCATGCCTCGCTGGCCCCGGTCATCGTGGTCGCCGGGGTCAAGCCCAACCTGGTCCTGGTGTCGGTCGTCCTGGTGACTTGCATCGCCGGCTTCATGCCCGGAGTGGTGTGGGCATTCGTGGCGGGCCTGACGGCGAACCTGCTGGTCGGCGAGCCCCTCGGATCGGTGCCCTTGATCATGCTCACCGTGGCCGTCCTGGTCTCGGGCGGTGCGCGCGCCTTCGGTCGGCTCGTATGGATCTATCCGGTGCTCGCTGCATTCACAGGGTCCGTCGTGGCTGATGTCGGCTCGCTGCTCATCTCGCAGATGGTCACCGACGCCGTTCCGGCCGCACCGCCTCTTGATCTGTTGCTGCGGGCGGCCGCCCTCAACGCCGTCGTCGTCGCCATCCTGATCTACCCGGCACGCGCGCTGGTCCTGCGCTGGGCGCCGGAGGAAGCGCCCGCCTGGTGAGGCCCTCATGGCGGACCTGAACGACGGCCGCGTGGATCTGCCGCGCTCGCGGGCACGATTCACCGCCTTCTCGGTCATCGCGGCCCTGTTGCTCCTGGCCCTCGGTGGAAGGCTGTTCCAGCTTCAGATCGTGAACGGCGACGTCTACGCGGGTCGGGCGGCAGCCGACCGGACGGTGGAGGTGGCGATCCCCGCTCCGCGGGGCCTGATCTTCGACCGCAACGGCCGCCCGGTCGCCGTGAGCATCCCGTCGTGGACCGTCAAGATTCGCCCGGCCGACCTGCCGGAGATCGAGCGCCACCGTGTTCTCAATCGCATCGCCCGCATTGCCGGCGTCGATCGCAGCGCCATCGCCGATCGTCTCGATGCGTTCGTCGGCTCGCCGTTCGACCTTGTACCCGTCGCCCGCGGCGTGAGCCGGGAGGCGGCGCTCATCATCGGTGAGGAAGCGGCAACGCTCCCGGGAGTGGTCGTGGCGGTCGACCCCATCCGCCAGTACCTGGACGAGACCGGTGCCGAGAACGGCCAGCTCCTGGCGCACGTCGTCGGCTACACCGGACCGGTGAACCGGGACGAGCTCGCGGCCCTGAGGGACGAGGGCTATCTGCCGGACGACATCATCGGTCGGGCCGGGGTCGAGGCCTCGTTCGAGGAGGAGCTGCGCGGCCGGTACGGGTCGCAGCTCGTGGAGCGGGACGCCTCGGGCCGGCAGCTCAAGGTCATCCGCACGCTCACCGAGCCGGTGCCCGGCGCCAACCTCATGCTGACCATCGACGCCGACATCCAGCGCCGGGCAACCCAGGCGTTGACGTGGGGCATGGAGGTCGCCGGCGTCAGCCAGGGCGTGACGGTGGTCATGAACCCACAGACCGGCGAGATCCTGGCCATGGTCTCGCTGCCCGCCTATGACAACAACAAGTTCGCACGCGGGATCAGCACCGACGACTTCAACGTCTACCTCGCCGATGCCGCGCGTCCCCTCCGCAACCACGCGATCAGCGACATCTATCCGCCCGGCTCCACGTACAAGCTCGTCACCGGCATCGCGGCCATGGAGGAGGGCGTGACCACGCCCGCCAGAGAGTGGCCGACCTACGGCTGCTACCAGATCCCCGGCGCGCCGGAGGGCGAATGCCTCTACGACTGGAACCGCCAGGGCTTCGGCCCGCTCGACATGGTCGGCGCCTTCGCCAAGAGCTCCGACACGTTCTTCTACCAGATGGCGGTCGAGACCGGGATCGATCCGCTTGCCGACTGGGCGAGCGAGCTCGGCTTCGGCGCGCTGTCCGGCATCCGCCTCCCCGGCGAGGAGGAGGGAATCATCGCCAGCACGGAATGGGCGCGGCGACAGGGGCGCTCAGGCGTGTTCACCGGCGAGGTCGCACAGGCCGGAATCGGGCAGAACGTGATCGCCGTGACGCCGCTGCAGGTCCTGAACGCCTATGCGGCGGTGGCGAACGGCGGCCACCTCATGCGCCCGCAGATCGTCCGTGGCGAGACCGATGAGCACGGCGACCTGGTCCGCGAGTACGAGCCCGATGTGCTTCACGAGGTCGCCGCCTCGGACGAAACCCTGCAGACCATGCGCATCGGCGCCCGCGAGGTGATCACGACCGGCCACGCGTACAACATCCGGGACCTGGACCTCCCCGGGGCCCTGTCCGGCAAGACCGGCACGGCCGAATTCGGCGAGCTGACCGAGGAGGGGACGCTCCCGTTCCACTCCTGGTTCGTTGCCTACCTGCCCAGCCAGGCCGGTGCGACGGACGCCGACCTGGCGATCGTCAGCTTCAACTACTCGGCCGTTGTGCCAGGCAACGTCTCCGCCGAGGTCGTGAAGTACTTCCTCCAGCTCCAGTACGACCTGGACCAGGATCTTCGCCTGGACCCGAATGACTTCAGCCTCGTGACGGCGAACTGATCATGGGTGTCGCAACCGCCACGCTGGTCGAGTCGTTCCGGGGCCGGGACTGGCGGCACTTCGACCTCCAGCTGCTCCTCTACGTCGTCCTGCTCATCGGGTTCGGCGTCGTGATGGGGTTCTCGGCCGGCTTCAACGACGGGTCGAGCGGGGCGGGGATCAGCGAGACGGTCAAGACGCTCATCTGGGCCGCCATCGGGCTCACGCTCTTCTTCGTGGTCGCCAGCGTCGACTACCACTGGCTGCGCACGCTCGCCATGCCGATCTACCTGGTGGTTCTCGGGCTGTTGGCGCTCACCATGCTGGTCGGCACCAACCTCTTTGGGGCGCAGATGTCGGTGACGGTCGCCGGGCTGGACTTCCAGTTCAGCGAGGTCAGCAAGGTCCTCATGATCTCGGTTCTGGCCGCCTTCCTCGCCGGACGTCGGGAACGGATCGGAAGGCTGTCGACGATCCTCATCGGGGCGACCCTCATGGCCATCCCCGCTTTCCTCGTGTTCCGCCAGCCCGATCTCGGCACCGCGCTGGTCTTCATCGGCATCCTGGCCGGCATGCTCTTCCTGAGTGGCGCGAGCCTGGGGTGGATGGGCCTCATGGCAGGCGGAATCGTTGCCGTCGCACCAATCGCCGTCGGCATGCTGCATGACTATCAGCGGCAACGGCTGTTCTGCTTCCTGGACCCGCTGGCCGATCCGCAGGGTGCGTGCTTCCAGCTGGTCCAGGCCCTCAACGCGGTGGGCTCGGGCGGATGGCTGGGCCGGGGGTTGACGGTCGGCGGGGAGGGCCAGCGTGGCTACATTCCGGTCCAGTCCACGGACTTCATCTTCACCGTGGTCGCCGAGGACCTCGGCTTCCTCGGTGGCGCGGTGGTGCTCACCCTGTTCGGTCTGCTGGTGTGGCGGATCCTGCTCATCGGCTGGCGTGCGCGCGACGCGTTCGGAATGATGATCGCCGCCGGGCTGGCCAGCATGATCATGTTCCAGGTGCTGGTGAACATCGGCATGGTCATCGGCGTCATGCCGGTCACCGGGATCCCGCTTCCGTTCGTCACCTACGGCGGCTCGAGCCTCATCAGCCTCATGTTCGGGATGGGGATCCTGCAGTCGATTCGAATGCGGGCCCACAAGCCGACCCTCTGACCTGCCGCTTGCGCCCGCACTGGCCGCGGATCCGGATCGCGGGTACGATCGTGGCCCATGACGACCTCATCAACCGACGCCACGCCACGCCAGCGGTGGCAGATCCTGTTCAGCCGCAGCGATCCGGCACTCCGAATGCGGCAAGCCGACCTCGTCGGCGAGCTTGAGCGTGCTTTCAACGAGGCGAACCTGCCCCTCTCTTACACCCATGCGGTCAAGCCGAGGCCGCGCATCAAGCTGGCCGCGAACCTGCCGGTCGGGCTGGAGCTGCGCGGCGAAGTGGTCGAGGCCTACTTCGACGAGCTGGTGCCGATCGATCAGATCCAGGCCGCCGGCGACAATTTTCCGGACGGCATCACGATGCGCGACGCCAAGGAGGTCTGGCATGGCTTCCCATCCGCCGCCTCTCAGCTGCGTGGGGCCGAGTACGAGATCGACGTCTCCTCTCGCGACGATCTGAGCTCGGACGCCCTTCGCGGTGCGGTCGTGCGATTGCTCGCCGCCGACGAGCTCAGCGGCAAACGACGACGCGGCGAGAGCGAGCGGCGGAGTGATGCCGGGAGCCGGGACCTCCGGCCGTTGATCGAGGATGTCGAGATTCTCGAGGTCGACGAGGCGGCGCGCACGGCGCGCCTTCGCACCGTCCTCCAGCTCGATGCCAGTGGCGCGGGCCGGCCGGAGGACGTGGTGCAAGCCCTCGATCTTCCACTGAGCGTGCGCAAGGCGGTCCGAACGCGGCTCCTCTTCGTTGACACTCCTCCCATCGCCCGGTAGAATTCCGAGTCCCGCGGGCTGATCACTCGGCCCGTTTTGGTGTGCGCTGGCACGGGGCGAGTCGTCCCGATCGGCACCCACTCACGAGATCCAGGAGATTGAACATGTACGCCGTCGTGACGACCGGCGGGAAGCAGTACCGCGTCGAGGCCGGCGGCGAGCTCGTGATCGAGCGGCTGCCGGTCGATACCGGTGCTTCCGTCACCTTTGACCGCGTTCTGCTGGTCGGCGACGGCGAATCGGTCACCGTCGGCACCCCGACCGTCGAGGGCGCCGTGGTGAGCGGCACCGTGCTCGGCGACGTGGCGGGACCGAAGCTCATCATCTTCAAGTTCAAGCAGAAGGCCACGTATCGCCGCACGCGCGGCCATCGGCAGCACCTCATGCGCGTTCGGATCGACGAGATCAGTGCGGGCGGCAAGCGCTCCGTGAAGGCCGAGGCAGCTCCCGAGGCGGCGCCAGCGGCTCCGTCAAAGGCGCGCAAGTCGGCCAAGGCGGAGACGGCGGACAAGCCGGCCAAGGCGGACGAAGCCGGCAGCGAAGGCCGCCACCAAGTCGCCGGCCGCGAAGAGCGCCCCGGCCAAGAAGCCGGCACGCGCCAAGAAGGCCTCCCCGGCGGAGGCCGATGATGCGCCGAAGGCCGCGCCGCGCCGACGCAGTCCATCCAAGAAGGCCGAGTCGAAGGAGTAACCCATGGCACACAAGAAGGCCGGCTCGTCCAGCAGGAACGGACGTGACAGCGCCGGCAAACGACTCGGCGTGAAGCGCGGTGACGGCCAGTACGTCCTCGCCGGAACGATCATCGTCCGCCAGCGTGGCAGCACGTTCCACCCCGGCGACAATGTCGGCATGGGCCGTGACTACACCCTCTTCGCGACCTCTGACGGCCTCGTCCGATTCACCTACGCCACACGACACAAGAAGCGCGTCAGCATCGAAGCTGGCGAGTACCAGTCCGCCTGACCGCGGGCACGGAGCACGATCCCATGAAGACCGACATTCATCCCCAGTTCCACCAGGCCGCCGTCAAGTGCGTCTGTGGCAACACGTTCACGGTAGGGTCGACCGCGGAGTCGATCCGGGTCGAGGTGTGCAGCAACTGCCACCCGTTCTACACCGGCACGCAGAACATCGTCGACACCGCCGGCCAGGTCGAGCGATTCCAGAAGCGCCTGGAGCGCTCTCTGCGCTGATCCGGCTGATGCGTCGGCGACCGGTCCGGTGGCCGGCGCATCTTGCGCCCCACCTCCTGTTCCTCGTCCCGGAGCTGTTGATGGCGGCCGGGCCGCTCGTCATCGCGGCGGTCACCGACCCCGCCGGGCGTCGCAAGTTCAGGATGCCGGACTTCTTCTACGGCGGACAGGCCCTGATCGAGGGCGTCATGATGCGCGGCCGAACCACGGTCGCCATGTCCGTTCGTCCGCCCTCGGGCGAGATCCAGACGATGTCGGAGGCGCTCCCCGCCGCGCTGTCGGCTGATCGGCGACTGATCCGGATCCCGATCCTGCGCGGCATGTTCGTGCTCTACGAGACGCTCGTGATCGGCACCCGCATGCTCATGCGGTCGGCGGCGATCGCTGCCGAGGGCGAGGACATCGAGCTCGGCAAGGGCACGATCGTGCTGACCGTCGTCGTCAGCCTGAGCTTCGCCATCGGGCTCTTCTTCCTTCTGCCGCTCTTCCTGTCGACGTTCGCCGAGGGAGCCACCAACAACGACATCCTGGCGAATGCCGTCGAGGGCATCATCCGGCTCGTCATCTTCATCGCCTACATCGCCGCCATCGGAATGATGAGCGACATCAAGCGCGTGTTCGCCTACCACGGCGCCGAGCACAAGGCGATCAGCGCCTACGAGGCCGACCGACCCCTCACGCCGGAAGAGGTCGACGCGTTCGGCACCGCCCACACGCGCTGCGGGACGACCTTCATCCTCATCGTGGTGGTCATCAGCATCTTCTTCTTCAGCCTCGTGCCCCGCTCCGGTGTCCCGCTGCCGCTGCTGTTCCTGTCGCGCATCGTGCTCGTGCCGATCATCGCCGGCTTCGCCTACGAGCTCGTGCGGTTCGGCGCCCGTCACTACGGCAACCCGCTCGTTCGTGCCTTCTATGCCCCCGGGCTCTGGCTGCAGTCGCTCACCACCCGCCCACCGGACCGCGCGATGCTGGAGGTCAGCATTGCAAGCCTCGAATCGTGCCTGGCATCGGACCGCGAGGCGGCCGCCAGCCAGGCATGATCGACCGGCTCGCCGAGCTCGAGGCCCGATACGAGGAGATCGGTCGCCAGATGTCGACGCCCGAGGCGGCGACGAATCCGGCGGGCCTCGCGGACCTTGGCCGCGAGCTCTCCCGGCTCGAGCCCGTGGTGGCGACTCTCCGCGAATGGCGTTCGGTACGGGACGAGCTCGCCGGGGCGAAGGCCATGGCCGATGACCCGGACGAGGAGATGCGCGGCATGGCGCGCGAGGAGATGGCGCGTCTGACGGCGCGCGCCGCCGAGCTCGAGGCGGACCTCCACATGCAACTGGTCCCGCGCGATCCGAACGACGACCGCAACGTCATCGTCGAGGTGCGGGCCGGAGCCGGGGGTGACGAGGCATCGCTGTTCGCCGCCGACCTGTATCGCATGTACGCGCGATTCGCCGAGCGCCGGCGATGGAAGGTGGAGGTGCTGTCGACCTCGGAGAGCGGATCGGGTGGGTTCAAGGAGGTCATTGCCGAGGTCCGCGGTGACGGCGCCTACTCGCGGCTCAAGTTCGAGTCCGGCGTGCATCGCGTCCAGCGGGTCCCGGTGACCGAGGCATCCGGCAGGATCCACACGTCCACCGCGACGGTGTCCGTCCTGCCCGAGGCCGATGAGGTCGAGGTCCAGATCGACGAGAAGGACCTGCGGATCGACGTCTACCGGTCGAGCGGCCCCGGCGGACAGAGCGTGAACACCACCGATTCCGCCGTCCGCGTCACGCACCTGCCGACCGGGATGATGGTCGCGATTCAGGACGAGAAGAGCCAGCACAAGAACCGAGCCAAGGCCATGAGCGTGCTGCGCGCCCGCCTGCTGGAGATGGAGCAGGACCGCCTGGCCGCGGAGCGCGGCGACGAGCGGCGATCCCAGGTTGGCTCCGGTGAGCGGAGCGAGAAGATTCGGACCTACAACGTTCCCGATGATCGGGTGACCGACCACCGCATCGGCCTCACCGTGCACAACCTGCCCGGTCTGCTCGAGGGCGACCTCGACCGGATCATCGAGCCCCTCATCGAGGCGGACCAGGCGCGACGGCTGGCGGAGATCGGCGCCGATGCCGCAGGGTGACCCGATCGGACCGGCGGTCGCGGCCGCGACCGATCGCCTCAGGGCTTCCGGGTCGCCGAGCCCCCGCCTCGATGCCGAGTTGCTGGTGGCCCACGTCAGCGGACGTGATCGGTCCTGGGTGATCGCCCACCCGGAGCAGCGGCTGGATCCTCCCGAGCTCCGGCAGCTCGAGGACGCCGTGGCTCGTCGCTCTGCCGGTGAGCCGATCGCGTACATCCGTGGGTACAAGGAATGGCAGTCGCTCCGCATCAGGACCGACCGCCGTGCGCTCATCCCGCGACCGGAGACCGAGCTGTTGGCCGATGCGGCGATGGCTGATCTCGAGGCGCGCCTGGTCGATGGTGGCTCACCGGTCGTGGCGTGGGAGGTGGCCACCGGCAGCGGCGCCGTGACCGTGGCCCTGGCGCGCCGGTTCGCGTCGGAGGCGCGTGTCGGAAGGCTCCGCCTGATCGCCAGCGACCTCTCCCCGGAGGCACTCGAGCTCGCCGCCGAGAACCTGGCGGACCACGGTTGCCAGGACGTCGTGACGCTGGCCTGCGCCGACCTCCTCGATCCTGCCGGGGATACGCTTCCTCACCCGGACCTGGTGGTGGCCAACCTGCCATACGTCGCCTCCGACGAAGTCGATCGGCGACTCGGCAGCCTGGGGCACGAGCCACGGATCGCGCTGGACGGCGGCGAGGATGGCCTGACGGTGGTCCGTCGGCTCATGGCCAGCCTGCCGGAGAGCGCCGCCCCGCGGGCCACCGTGCTGCTCGAGATCGGCGTCGGACAGGCGGCGGATATCGCCTCGCTGAGCCCGGCCGGCGCCCGGACGTCGATCGTCCCCGATCTCGCAGGTCTCGACCGCGTCGTGCGGATCGAGCTCGGAGCCTGATGCCGTGACCGACGTGCTGCCTCCCACGCCCGATGGGCTGCACCGCGCCGCCGAGCTGCTCGCCGATGGCGCGGTCATCGCGTTCCCGACCGACACGGTGTACGGCGTCGGCGTCGCGTCGAGCCACCCGGATCGGATCGAGGCGCTGTATGCGCTGAAGGCTCGGCCTGTTGACAAGCGCATCGCCATGCTGGTCGCCGACCTGGAGCAGGTCCTGGCGGCCGGTTGGATACCGGACGATCGCGCGCGGGCGCTCGCCGAGCGCTTCTGGCCGGGTGGGCTCACGCTGGTCATCGGCGCGCCGGATGCCACGACCCAGGGGTTTCGGGTCCCGGACCACGAGCTGGCGATCGAGCTCATCCGCCGCAGCGGACCGATCTATGCGACGTCGGCCAACCGGTCATCCGAGCCCGATACCATGGCCGCCGATGACGTGCTCATCGCGTTCGCCGGCCAGCAGGACGAGCTCGCGGCCGTCCTCGACGGCGGCAGCGTCCCCGGCGGTGTGCCATCGACGGTCGTCGACCTGTCCGTGACGCCGGCAAGGGTCCACCGTGTCGGTCCGGTGTCGCGGGAGGAGCTCGCCGCGGTGATCCCCCTCGAGCCGACGTCGGGATGAGAGCCGCGGCTACACTCTCGGCATGCGCGTCGCCATCGGGTCAGACCACGCCGGCTTCCACCTGAAGGGCGACCTGTGCACGCTCCTCGATGAGCTCCGCATCGAGTACCGCGACTTCGGGACCTTCAGCTCGGAGCCGGTCGACTACCCCGATCTCATCGCGCCGGTCGCTCGCGCCGTCGCTCGCGGCGACTTCGAGCGCGGAATCGTGCTCGGAGGAAGTGGCACCGGCGAGGCCATCGTTGCCAACAAGGTGCGCGGCATCCGCTGCGTCGAGGCCGCGGACCCGGTGACGGCACGACTCGGCCGTGAGCATAACGACGCGAACGTCCTGAGCATGGGCGCGCGGATCATCGGCACCGCCGTGGCCCGGGACTGCGTTCGCGCCTTTCTCGACGCGGATTTCGCCGGAGGCCGCCACGCACCGCGCGTCGCGAAGATCGCGACGATCGAGGCAGAGGAGGCGCGCGGCTGAGCGTGTCGCTGAGCTCGCATGATCGCGAGCTGCTCAACGGGTCGCTGGGTGACGGTGCCGCGTTCGCGATGCGCCTGGTGGTTCACGCGGCGCGGGCCACCGGTGCCACCCGACTGATCGATATCACTCGGGCCCACGTCGACTCGTGCCTCTACCACGGGGAGGCGACCCTGGACTTCGTGCGGCGCCTCGCCGAAGGCAAGGCGCACGTGCGCGTCCCGACCACCCTCAACGTCGGCGCGCTGGACCTGCTGCATCCGGAGCTGTACCGGGGCGATGAGCGCGTGGCTCGTCGCGGGCGGATGCTGATGGACCGGTACCGAAAGCTCGGCGCGAGGGCGACCTATACCTGCGCCCCCTACCAGCTGGCCGATGCCCGTCCCGCCTTCGGCGAACAGGTGGCCTGGGGCGAGTCCAACGCCATCGCGTTCTGCAACAGCGTCCTCGGGGCACGGACCAATCGCTACGGTGACTTCCTCGACATCGCGGCCGCCATCACCGGACGGGTCCCCGATGCCGGGCTGCATCGGACCGAGGCGAGACGCGCGACGCTGGTCCTGCGCATGGCGGACGACGTGCCGGCGGCGCTTCGCGACGACGATGTGCTCTTTCCCGTCCTCGGAATCGTGCTCGGCCGCCGTGCGGGATCGACCGTCGCCGCGATCGACGGTCTGCCACGAAGTCAGTCGGAGGATCGGCTCAAGGCGCTCGGCGCGGCCGCGGCATCCTCGGGATCGGTTGCCATGTTCCATGTCGTCGGCTCGACTCCCGAGGCCGCCACGCTGGACCAGGCACTCCAGCGCGGCATGCCCGAGCGCGTCGAAACGATTCGCATGGATGATCTGCGCTCGGCGCGCGACGAGCTGACCACCGCCGAGGGCGAGCGGCTGGCCGCGGTCTCGCTCGGGACGCCCCACGCGTCGCTGGCCGAGCTCGACCGGTACGCGGCCATGCTCGGCGGCCGCCGCGTCCATGTCGACGTCGAGTGCCTGGTCTCGACCGGCCGCGACGTCCTGGCCGCCGCGTCCGAGCGGGGCATCGTGGATCGGCTGCGGGAGGCTGGCGTCGAGATCCTGGTGGATACCTGCAGCTACGTGGCACCCGTCCTGCGCCACGCTGCCGGACCGGTCATGACCGACTCGGGAAAGTGGGCCTACTACGCTCCGGGCAACATCGGTGCTGCGGTGATCTACGGGTCCGCCGCGGAGTGCATCCGATCCGCCGTTGCAGGGCGGGTCATGCGCGACCTCGCCCCGTGGGGCGGCTCGTGAACGAGGTCATCGCCGAGGCGCTGGTGCTCGACGACGGCCTGAGCCTGTGGGGTGGTGTCGACCCAGCCACCGGCCTGATCATCGATCCCCACCACCCTCAGCACGGGGTGTCGATCACCGGGCGCATCGTCGTCATGCCATCCGGCCGCGGATCGTCGTCATCGGCGTCGGTCCTGGCCGAGTCGGTGCGCGCCACGACCGCGCCCGCGGCGATCGTGCTCGGCGAGCCGGATCTCATCCTGGAGATCGGATCGGCGGTTGCGGAGGAGCTGTACGGGGTCCTGGTTCCGATCGTCGTCCTGCCATGGGATCGGCTGGTGGCCATCCAGAGCGGCGCGCGGCTGCGCGTCGGGCCGCGAGGATCGGTCCAGCCGGCGTGAGATTGGGCGGCGCGACGGATCGGATGCTAGGGTTGGGGCTGGAACTCATGGGGGACACATGCCCACGGTCTCGATAATGCGACGCGCTGCCCATTCGCTCATTGCGCTCAGCCTGGTTCTCGCCTCGACCATCGCGGTGCAGCCTGCCGAGCGAACGGCCGCGGCCGATCCCGAGCACGGGTTCCTGACCGGCGAGGAGACCGGCGGCGGCGGCATCCGCACGCTTGCCGGCGAGGATCCCGCGCTCCCCGGATTCGTTGACAAGGTCGTGTTCAGCGGATTGACACAACCCACCGCCGTGGCGTTCTCGTCTGATGGTCGTGTCTTCGTCGCCGAGAAGGACGGCCGTCTGCTGGTCTATTCCAGCCTGGCTGACACGACGGCGTCCGTCGTCATTGACCTGCGGACCGAGGTCAGCAACCACTGGGACCGTGGCCTGACGGGCCTCGAGCTGTCGCCCAACTTCCCCGCCGATCCGTGGATCTACCTGCTCTACACCTACGACGCCCCGCCCGGCGGAACGGCGCCGGTCTGGAATGACACCTGTCCCGATCCGCCGCGGTCGCAGACCGACGGGTGTGTCGTGACCGGGCGCCTGATCCGAATCAGCGTGAACGGGTCGAATACCGTGACCGCACGGACCAACCTCATCGTCAACGAGTGGTGCCAGCAGTTCCCGTCCCACAGCGTCGACGACATCGAGTTCGGCCCCGATGGCCACCTCTACGTCAGCGCCGGCGACGGGGCGAACTTCAACCAGCCGGACTGGGGCCAGTTCGGCGGATCACTTCCGAGCACGCCGACCCCGGCGAACCCATGTGGCGATCCGCCGAGCCCGGCCGGCACCGCCCTGTCCGAGCCCGACGCGACCGGCGGGCTCACTCCGCTCGCAGTCGGCGCGCCGCGGAACCGGCGTCGTGCGGAGTCTCGATGGCGCCATCCTGCGCATCGATCCGGCCACCGGGCTGGGCGTTGCGGGCAACCCGTTCGCAGCCAGCACCGATGTCAACGCGCGTCGCATTCTGGGATACGGCTTTCGTAACCCATTTCGAATGGCGTTTCGGCCCGGGACGTCAGACCTATGGATCGGCGACGTCGGCCAGTCCAACTGGGAGGAGATCAACATCCTTCCCGTCAGCTCCACGGCACGGAACTTCGGCTGGCCCTGCTATGAGGGAAACGGGGTCAAGAGCGGCTTCGGCGGGCTGACCCTGTGCTCCTCGCTCGACCAGGCGTCCACGCGTGGGTCCGCACTTCACGTACTCCCATTCCGGCGCGGTGGTGTCTGGTGACGGCTGCCCGTCGGGCAGCTCGGCGCTCAGCGGCATGGCGTTCTACAACGGGGGCGCCTACCCCGATCGCTTCGACGGTGCCCTCTTCTTCGCCGATTACGCCAGGAACTGCATCTGGGCCATGCTGCCGAACGGATCGGGGGTCCCCGATCCGGCGAACGTCGAGGTCTTCGAATCGCCCTCGTCCTTCCCCGCCGACCTCGCCATCGGTCCGGGCGGTGACCTCTTCTACGCCGACATCGGGACCGGCAGCATCCACCGCATCGCCTATGAAGAGCCGAGCGCGATTGCCACGGCCAACCCAACATCGGGCGCGGTGCCGCTGACCGTCAACTTCGACGGCACGGCATCCACGTCGGGGACGTCGAGTCCCTCACTGACCTACGCGTGGGACCTCGATGGCGACGGGCAGTACGACGACTCGACCGCATCCCAGCCCTCTCGCACGTACTCGTCCGCCGGGTCGATCACCGTCAGGCTGCGGGTGACGAACGCGCTGGGCGCCTCGTCGGTCAGCGCGCCGATCGTCATCTCGCCAGGCAACTCGCCACCGTCGGTCGCGATCTCGTCGGTCAAGGTCGGCGCCACGACCTGGAACCCGCCGCCGTCGTTCATGACCGCCAGTCCACCGTCGAGCGGGATCGCCCCGACGGGATCTCGGGTCTGGTCGAACGGTTCGAGCATGGTCGTGGCAGGGTCGGGAAGTGATGCGCAGGACGGCACCCTGTCCGGCGGTGACCTGTCCTGGACGCTGGTCATGAATCACTGCCCGGGTGGCGTGAACTGCCACGCCCACCAGGTCCAGACCGGGACCGGGTCGAACATCTCGTTCAGCGGACCCGATCACGAATGGCCGTCCTACCTGCGTCTCACGCTGACCGCCACCGACAGCGGCGGCCTCTCCGCCTCGCGTTCGGTGTACCTGTACCCGAAGTCGGCGACCGTCTCGCTGACCAGCCAGCCGGCGGGCGCCGCCGTCCTGGTCGATGGCACGTCGGCCAGCCTGACGAGCATCGTCGGCCACACGGCCGCTCTCAGCGCGCCGAGCACGGCAACGTTGAACGGGGTCCTGCACCGCTTCTCGTCGTGGTCCGACGGCAACACGTCGCGCACCCGGAACTTCACGGTGCCGACGGGGAACGTGTCCCTGGTCGCGCGCTACACCTCCGCGGTCGTTCGGTTGAGCGGGACTGATCGCTATGCGACCGCCGTCGCGATCAGCAAGGACACCTACCCGACACCGGGCGTGCCGGTCGCCTACGTGGCCACCGGGCTGGGTTCCCGATGCCCTGGCCGGCGCCGCGGCCGCGGGACATGCCAACGGCCCGCTGCTTCTCGTGCCCGGCACCTACCTGCCGTCCAACGTGCGCGCCGAGCTGGATCGGCTCAACCCGCAGCGGATCGTGGTCCTGGGTGGTACCAACGTCATCAGCAGCGGCGTCGCGACGGCGCTCCAGCCGCTCGCCGGCTCCGGCGGCGTTGACCGCCTGTCCGGGTCGAACCGCTATGCGACCGCGGTCGCGATCAGCAAGGACACCTACCCGACACCGGGCGTGCCGGTCGCCTACGTTGCCACCGGGCTCGGATTCCCCGATGCCCTGGCCGGCGCCGCGGCCGCCGGGCATGCCAACGGCCCGTTGCTTCTCGTCCCTGGCACCTACCTGCCGTCCAACGTGCGCGCCGAGCTGGATCGGCTCAACCCGCAGCGGATCGTGATCCTCGGCGGCACCACCGTGGTGAGCTCCTCGGTGCAGAGCGCGGTCCAGCCACTGGCCGGGTCGGGCGGCGTCGTTCGGCTGGGCGGGGCTGATCGGTACGCCACTGCCGTCGCGGTCAGCAAGGACTCATACCCCACAGCGGGCGTGCCGGTCGGATACGTCTCCACCGGGCATGGCTTCGCCGATGCCCTCGCGGGCGCCGCGGCCGCCGGCCATGCCAACGGCCCGCTGCTTCTCGTGCCCGGCACCTACCTGCCGTCCAACGTGCGCGCCGAGCTCGATCGGCTCAACCTGAAGCGGATCGTCGTGCTGGGCGGGACGACCGTGGTCAGCGCCGCGGTCGAATCGGCTCTGAAGCCGCTCGTCGTCCCCTGACACAGGGGCGCTCGGACGATCCCGGCCGGCCGCTCCCCGGCTACACTTCGGGCATGGATCTGTGGGCCCCTCTCGACGTCGCCGATCCCGAGATCGCGCAGGTCGTGCGCGACGAGGAAGCGCGAACCACCTCACACCTCGAGCTGATCGCCTCGGAGAACTATCCGTCGCTCGCCGTGCTGCAGGCCATGGGGACGATCCTCACCGGCAAGTACGCCGAGGGCTATCCGGGACGCCGCTACTACGGTGGCTGCGAGGTGGTCGACGTGGCGGAGAACCTGGCGCGTGACCGCGCGAAGGAGCTCTTCGGCGCCGAGCATGTCAACGTCCAGCCTCACGCCGGTGCGCAGGCCAACATGGCCGTCTTCCACGCCCTGCTCGAGCGCGGCGACACGGTGCTGGGGCTGAGCCTCGACCAGGGAGGCCACCTGACTCATGGAAGCCCCGTCAACTTCAGCGGGCAGTACTACAACTTCGTGCCGTACCACGTCGACCGCGAGACGCACCGCATCGACATGGACGAGGTCCGCGCGCTGGCCCTACGAGCACAAGCCGAAGATGATCCTGACCGGCGCCACGGCCTATTCGCGCCTGTGGGACTTCGAGGCGTTCCGCGCCATCGCCGACGAGGTTGGCGCGCTCCACATGTGCGACATGGCCCACTTCGCGGGTCTCGTTGCCGCCGGGGTCCATCCCTCGCCGGTGCCGCACGCCGACGTCGTCACCACCACGACCCACAAGACGCTCCGGGGCCCTCGCGGGGGACTGATCCTGAGCCGTGAGGTGCACGCCAAGGCGATCGACAAGAGCGTCTTCCCCGGCCTCCAGGGCGGGCCGCTCATGCACATCATCGCGGCCAAGGCGGTCGCCTTCCGCGAGGCGATGAGCCCCGAATTCCGCGCCGACCAGCAGGCCACGGTGGACAACGCCCGCGTCCTTGCCGCCTCGCTGGCCGAGGCCGGGGCCTCGATCGTCTCGGGCGGCACGGACAATCACCTCATGCTGGTGGACGTGCGACCCCTGGGCGTGAACGGCAAAGAGGCCGATGCGGCCCTCGGCCAGGTCCGCATCACGGTGAACAAGAACACGATTCCCTACGACCCCGAGAAGCCGATGATCGGCTCGGGGGTCCGGGTCGGCACCCCGGCGGTCACGTCGCGTGGCATGCGCGAGGCCGAGATGCGCTCGATCGCGCAGCTGATCGTCGACGGCGTCGCGGCACGCGGAGACGAGGATGCGCAGGGGGCCATTCGCCAGCGCGTGGCCGCCATCACCGACCGCTTCCCGGTCCCCGGCCTGCCCGGGACCCGCTCGACCGCTGACGTGCCCGCCTGACACGTCGTACCTGCCCGCGATGGGCACGATCAGGGAGCCTCGGCTATACTCCCGGCGTCCGACCGCTGTGAGTCGAACTCGAACATGACACAACAACGGCAGAGCTTCGGGCCTGGCAGAGTGCTGGCCCAGGTGACGCTCATCGTGGCCCTGCCGCTGGTGGGAGGCGTGATCGCCGGTCTCGTCGTCGACGGGAATCTGGGGACTGCGCCCCTCTTCGTGTTGAGTGGCCTCGCGATCGGCACGCTCGTCACCGCACTCTGGCTTCGTCGGTTCATCACGACCAACATGGCCCGACTGCGCGGCGAGGATGTCGCGGGTGGACCCGGAGCGGAGCAACATGAGCAGTCGACAACCGAACGGACGTGAGGGCAAACCCGGTCCGGTCGCACGTCCCCCGCAGTGGGGGATGGTGCTCGACCTGGGGATGCGGCTCGGCCTTTCGGTCGTCATCGGTGTCGTGGCAGGCGTGCTGCTCGACAATTGGGCGAACACCTCGCCGCTGTTCACCCTGATCGGGGTGGCGGTCGGCATCGGCGCCGCGATGTACTCCATCTGGGACGTGGCCCGACACCAGATGAACTCGCGCTAGCACACGAAGAGGATCCTGCGTGCCAGAGGAAACAGCGGAGCATGGCGAGAGCCTGATCCACGTCGCGATCAAGGCGGAGACGCTGTTCCATATCGGCCCCATTGCCATCACCAACAGCATGGTCGGCACCCTGATCGTGTTCGTGCTGCTGGTGTCGCTGGCGTGGTGGGCCTCCCGCAACCATGCGGTCGTGCCCAGCCGCTTCCAGTCACTGCTGGAGTTCCCGGTGGAGTTCCTGGCCGACATCGTGCGCGGGCAGCACGCCACGCGCTGGCGCTCGGTCCTGCCCCCGGTGCTCGCGATCTTTCTCATCGTCCTGTTCAGCAACTACGTCGGGCTGCTGCCGGGCGTCGGGACGATCGGCGTCCATGTCATCGAGGACGGCCACGAGGCTGTAGTGCCGCTCATCCGGCCGGCGTCCGCCGACCTGAACTTCACGCTGGCGCTGGCCCTCATCGCCTTCGTCCTGTTCGTGAGCTGGGGAATCCGGGCGAACGGCCTGAAGGGCTACCTGAAGGAGACCTTCGTCGCCAACCCGCCGTACATGACGCCGCTCATGACCCCGATCCACATCGTCAGCGAGCTCAGCCGCATCATCAGCCTGTCCATGCGACTCTTCGGCAACGTGTTCGCAGGCGAGATCCTGTTGGCCGTCATGCTGGCCCTCACGTTCGCCATCGTCCCCGTGGCCTTCCTCGGGCTCGAGATGATCTTCGGGGCGGTGCAGGCCCTCGTGTTCGCGCTGCTGACCCTGACCTACATCACCCTGGCCACTGCCGGACACGGTGGCGGCCACGACGAGGACAGCGAAGCCGGCCACCACGATGCTGACGACGTGGCCCTGCGGGCCGGTGCCCATTGACCATCATCGGCCCCGTATTGATTCGGAACACCACAACCATGGGAACGCTCTCCCCACACGAAGAGCACCAGGAGGAACCTCACACGTGGATCTGACACCGCTCGCCGCTGGACTGGCCATCGGCCTTGGCGCGCTCGGACCGGGCATCGGCCTGGGTCTCGGCGTGAGCAAGGCCATGGAGGCGCTCGGCCGCAATCCCGAGGCATCCGGCGCGCTGTTCGTGCCGTATGTGCTCGGCCTTGCCCTGACCGAGGCTGTCGCCATCTACGCGCTCGTCATCGGCCTGCTCATCCTGTTCACTTAGGACCCCGGTAGGTGGAAGCCCTCATCGAGGCGTTCGATGTCAACGTCGTCGGCCTGTTCTTCCAGGTCGTCAACTTCCTGCTGCTCCTCTACATCCTCAACCGCTTCCTGTTCAAGCCGCTGCTGGCGCGCATGGACGAGCGCGGATCGAAGATCGAGAAGGGGCTGGAGGACGCGGAGGTCGCGGCACGTGATCGCGAGCTAGCCCGCGCCGAGCGCGAGGCCGCCGTGGTCGAGGCGCGCAAGGAGGCGAACGAGATGATCGCTCGCGCCAACAAGATCGCCGACGACACCCGCAACGAGATCCTGACCGAGGCACGCGCGGAGGCCGAGAAGGTCACCGCCCGCGCACGGGAGGAGATCGTGGCCGAGAAGGATCGCGCCATGGCCGAGATCCGCGGCCAGGTTGCCGAGCTCGCGCTGGCGGCCGCCGGCAAGCTGATCCGACACGAGATGGACGACAAGGCGCAGCGGCGACTCGTCGAGGAGTTCCTCGCCGAGGTCCAGCCGACCAAACCATCGAAGTCGGCCCGCAGCTGATCTGATGGCACGACGCGAGACGGCCGCCCGTCGCTACGCCGACGCTGCGTTCGAGATCGGAAAGGCCGATGAGACGCTCGACGCCTGGGAGCGTGACCTGGCGACGCTGCGCGACGCCCTGGCCGACAAGGAGCTTCGCCGGCTGGTCGAGCATCCCGCGGTTCCCTTCGCCGAGAAGGAGAAGGTCCTGCGTCGGGTGGTCGAGGGCGTCTCCCAGGAGTCGCTCAGCCTGGCGCTGCTCATGGTTCGCCGCGGACGCCCCGGAGCCATCGACGCCATGGTGGATCGCTTCGCCGAGCTCGTGCGCAGGGAGCGGGGAATCTCACTGGCGGAGGTGCGGACCGCGCTGCCGCTCGACGATGAGCAGCGTGCGGCCGTCACGGCTCGGCTCGGGGAGCTGACCGGCGACACGATCGAGATGAAGGAAGTGGTCGACGAATCGCTGATCGGCGGGCTGAGTGTCCGCATCGGTGATCGACTGTACGACGCAAGCGTGCGGAGTCGCCTCGAGCGGCTTCGCGCCCGGCTCACCGCCGTCTAGTAGGAAGGAACTCCATGGCGATTCGATCCGACGAGATCACGTCGATCATCCGAAGCGAGATCAAGGGATTCGATGAGGGCGCGGACGTCAGTGGCGTCGGCACCATCGTCGAGGTGGGCGACGGCATTGCCCAGGTCTACGGCCTGTCCGGCGCGCTGGCGCAGGAGCTGCTCGAGTTCCCGAACGGGATCATGGGCATGGCCTTCAACCTCGAGGAGGAGACGGTCGGGGCGCTGATCCTGGGCGACTACACCTCGCTGAAGGAAGGCGACCAGGTCAAGACGACCGGACGCATCGTCGAGGTGCCGGTCGGTGACGAGCTCATCGGCCGCGTGGTGAACCCGCTCGGCGAGCCGCTCGACGGCAAGGGCCCGCTCAACGCCAAGAAGACGCGACCCATCGAGCGCATCGCCCCGGGCGTCATCGTGCGGCAGCCGGTGGACACGCCGGTGCAGACCGGCATCAAGGCCATCGACAGCATGATCCCGATCGGCCGCGGCCAGCGCGAGCTGATCATCGGCGACCGCCAGACCGGCAAGACGGCCATCGCCATCGACACGATCATCAACCAGAAGGGCCAGGACCTGATCTGCATCTACGTCGCCATCGGCCAGAAGCAGTCGACCGTGGCGCAGGTGGTGGCCCAGCTGGAAGAGGCCGGCGCCATGGAGCACACGATCGTGGTCTTCGCCGGTGCCAGCGACCCGGCCCCGCTCCAGTACCTGGCCCCGTACGCCGGCGTGGCGATGGGCGAGGAGTTCATGGACAGTGGCCGCGACGCGTTGTGCGTGTACGACGATCTGTCGAAGCACTCATGGGCGTATCGACAGGTGTCACTGCTCATGCGCCGTCCACCGGGCCGCGAGGCGTTCCCGGGCGACATCTTCTATTCGCACTCGCGACTGCTGGAGCGCGCCGCACGGCTGAACGAGGAGAACGGCGGCGGATCTCTGACGGCGCTGCCGATCATCGAGACGCAGGCCGGTGACGTGTCGGCCTACATCCCGACCAACGTCATCAGCATCACCGACGGTCAGATCTTCCTGCAGTCGGACCTCTTCAACCAGGGCCAGCGCCCGGCGGTCAACGCCGGCATCAGCGTTTCCCGGGTGGGTGGGGCGGCGCAGATCAAGGCCATGCGCCAGGTTGCCGGCAAGCTGCGCATCGACCTCGCCCAGTACCGTGAGCTGGCGGCATTCGCGCAGTTCAGCTCCGACCTGGACAAGGCGACGCGTGACCAGCTGACCCGGGGCGAGAAGACGACCGAGATCCTCAAGCAGCCGCAGTACGAGCCGCTCTCGGTGGAGAAGCAGGTCGTCATCATCTGGGCGGCCACCAGCGGCCTCCTCGACGACGTCGAGACGAGCAAGATCGCCGAGTTCGAGTCCGGTCTGTATCGGCACCTCGAGTCGGGGTACGAGGATGTCCTGCCGACCATCGTCAAGGACAAGGTCCTCTCGGACGAGACCGTGGCAACCCTCGAGAAGGCGGTCGCCGAGTTCAAGCGCCAGGGCGGATACGGCGAGTCGAAGGACGACGCCAAGGCCGATGCCAAGGCCGATGCCAAGGCAGAGGCGCCCGAAGACGCCGACGGGGCCGAAGAGGCCGATGCGGACGCTAAGCCGTTGGAAGCCGCCGTCGAGCGTGACACCGAGCTCGTCGAGGACGCAGCCGCCGATGTCGCCGATCCGGACGCCGATGCCGATGTCGCCGATCCCGAGGCCGATGCCGACGCGGATGCCGACAAGGGTGGAAAGAGCGCCTCATGACGATAGATCGAGGGAATTTCACATTACCGGCTGTTCAGGTGCGATCCCCGCGATCTATCGATGGACCGGCCGCACGAGTGGCCCGCCGGCGTGCAGTTCCAGCGTCGACACGCTCGATTGATCGCGGAAATCGCACGCCGAACGCTGCTCATGTGCGAATCCCGCGAACTATCGAGCAGCAGGGGCAGCGCATGGAGAAGTCCAGCTAGATGCCGAGCCTGAAGGACATTCGCGGCCGGATCGGATCGGTCCGGAACATCGCCCAGATCACCCGGGCGATGGAGATGGTGGCCGCGTCGCGCATGAAGCGCGCGCAGGACTCCATCCTGGCCGCGCGACCCTATGCCGACGAGATCGAGGCGGTTCTCGAGCGCGTTGGTGGAGCCGCGGGACTCGATGCGGAGATTGACCCGCTGCTCGCCAGCCGTCCCGTGAAGCGCGCGGCGATCATCGTGATCACCACCGACCGCGGACTCGCCGGCTCCCTCAACGCGAACGCCACGCGGTCGGTGCTTCGCTGGGTCACCCGGCGGGCGACGACGGACACCGGCAACGGGTCGGTGGAGATCGAGGCCATCACCGTGGGACGCAAGGGCCGTGATGCCCTGCGGCGTGCCGGCGTCCCGATCGCTGCGCACTTCCCGCCGCTGGGTGACAGGCCGGCATTCAGCGACGTCACGCCCATCGCGCGGCTGGTGACCGAGGACTTCCTGTCGGGCAAGTACGACGAGATCGACATCGCCTACAGCACCTTCGTGTCGACGCTGGCCCAGAAGCCGGAGGTCGACACGCTGCTCCCGGTCGTGCGACCCGAGATGGCGGAGGAGAGCGAGCGGACGAACGACGAGTACCTGTTCGAGCCATCGCCGGAGGCGGTGCTCAGCCGGCTGCTGCCGCACTACGTGGCCATCGGCATCTATCGGGCCGTGCTCGAGAACAACGCCTCGGAGCAATCGGCACGCATGATCGCCATGCGCAACTCGACCGACAATGCGAACGAGCTCATCGACGACCTGACGCTGGTCTACAACAAGACTCGCCAGGCGACCATTACCCGCGAAATGATCGAGATTGCCTCCGGCGCGGAAGCGCTCGGATAGGCAGAGGAGAGTTACAGACCGATGGCGACCGGCAAGGTGATCCAGATCACGGGACCCGTGATCGACGTGGAGTTCCCGCCCGGGGATCTCCCCGACATCTACAACGCGCTCGAGATCCAGCGTCCGAAGAAGGACGGGGCCAAGGACGAGGACAGCACGCTCGTCGTCGAGGTGCAGCAGCACCTGGGCAACAACTGGGTGCGAGCGGTTGCCATGTCGACGACCGACGGCCTGGCCCGCGGCCTGGATGCCGTCGACACGGGTGCCGCCATCACCGTCCCGGTCGGCGAGGCGACGCTCGGTCGCGTCTTCGACGTCCTCGGTCACCCGATTGACGGAAAGGGCGAGGTCAAGGCCAAGCACAGCCTTCCCATCCATCGCGATCCGCCTGCCTTCGACCAGATGGAGACCGAGGCCCAGGTCTTCGAGACCGGAATCAAGGTCATCGACCTCATCGCCCCGTTCCGGCGCGGCGGCAAGGTCGGCGTGTTCGGCGGCGCCGGCACGGGCAAGACCGTCATCATCCAGGAGCTGATCCGCAACATCGCGGCCGAGCACGGCGGCTACTCCGTCTTTGCCGGCGTCGGCGAGCGGTCGCGTGAAGGCAACGACCTGTTGGGCGAGATGACCGAATCGGGCGTCATCGACAAGACGGTCATGGTCTTCGGCCAGATGAACGAGCCGCCCGGCGCCCGCCAGCGCGTGGGACTCACCGCGCTCGCCATGGCCGAGTACTTCCGGGACGAGGAGGGTCGCGACATCCTTCTCTTCATCGACAACATCTTCCGGTTCACGCAGGCGGGCTCCGAGGTCTCGGCTCTCCTGGGACGCATGCCATCGGCGGTGGGCTACCAGCCGACGTTGGCCACCGAGATGGGCGACCTCCAGGAGCGCATCACCTCGACGAAGAAGGGATCGATCACCTCGCTGCAGGCCATCTTCGTGCCCGCGGACGACTACACCGACCCGGCACCGGCCACCACGTTCGCGCACCTCGACTCGACGATTCGGCTCGAGCGATCGATCGTGGAGCTCGGGATCTATCCGGCCGTCGACCCGCTGACGTCGACCTCGACCGTGCTCGATCGGCGCATCGTTGGCGACGAGCATTTCGAGGTGGCGCGCGAGGTCCAGCGAACGCTGCAGCGCTACAAGGACCTGCAGGACATCATCGCCATCCTCGGCATGGACGAGCTATCCGAGGAGGACAAGGTCTCGGTCTCCCGAGCGCGGCGCCTCCAGCGCTTCATGAGCCAGCCGTTCTTCGTGGCCGAGCAGTTCACCGGACGCCCGGGTGCCTACGTCGAGCTCAAGGAGACCGTTCGCGGCTTCGGCGAGATCCTCGAGGGCAAGTACGATCAGCTCCCCGAGCAGGCCTTCTTCATGGCCGGCAAGATCGAGGATGTCGTCGCGAACGCGGAGAAGATGGGTTAGATGCCCCTGCAGCTGGAGATCGTCAGTCCCGAGCGGCGCGCGTTCACCGATGAGGTGGACATGGTCATCGTGCCCGGCATCGATGGCCAGCTCGGCATCCTGCCGCACCACACGCGGCTCATCAGCGCCCTGGGCGTCGGCGAGCTGCGGATCAAGAAGGGCGGCACCGAGCAGTCCTTGCTGATCAGCGGCGGCTTCGTCGAGGTGCGCTCGGACAAGGTCATCGTCATGGCCGATCTGGCGGAGCATTCCGACGAGATCGACGAGGCGAAGGCCGTCGAGGCTCGCCGGCACGCCGAGGCGGAGCTCGAGCAGACGAAGGACCCGGTGGACATCGCGCGGGTGCGGGCGTCGCTGCAGACCGCGCTCATGCGTGAACGGATCGCGACCCGCCGCCGTTCCCGCGGCTGAGCCTCGGCCGGCTCTCGCCAACCGCTAGCCTGGTTCGCGCCAAGCTGAAGCCGCGTCTCGCGCGGCCCAGCCGCTTCCCGCCAAGCTGAAATCGCGTCTCGCGCGACTGGCTGCTTCCCGCCAACCGCTCGCCTGGTTCGCGTATGTCAACACGGCCGCCTCGTTCGGACAACTGCCGTCCTGGTTCGCATTAGCGGTCTGGGGAGCCCCGAAACGGCCGAAATCACGACCCGCTGAGCGTGGGCGACGACCCCCAGGCGCCCGCACCCCGGCTAATGCGAATCACACGCGCGGTTGTCCATTGGACGGCTCGCACGCCCCGCACGCCCGCACCACCACCCCCGAAGCCACATCTGGCCCCTCATCGGCACCTGCGCTAGCATCGACCCGTGACGGACGACACGCCGATGACCCCCGAGGAAGCCGAGCGCGCGCACCTGCGCGGACCGGAAGGCCAGCCCGATGCCGGTCATCGGCGCATGCAGGAGCTCCGAAAGATCGGCCGCGAGTACCCGTTCATCTGCCCGGTCGATTTCAAGCCACACAAGGGCTCGCCGATCGGCGCGGACCCGAACCAGGATCCGGACTTCGTCGCGAACCATCGCGAGGATGACGGCGCCCACTACCTGGACTGAGCAGATGCTGAGATGCTGAGCTGCGACCAGTGCGGCACCCGGATGCCGCAGCTGCCGGTCCGGATCGAGGTGGTGCGCGAGACGGGTCCCATCGGCCTTCCGTCCTCTCCTGCCCACGGCGAGACGGTGAACTTCACCAAGCCGTATCGATTCTGCTCGTCCGACCACCTCTACGAGTGGGCCCGGGAGTCGCGCATGATGATCTGCAACCGGGAACCCACGGCGTTCGAGGAGGGGATGCAGCCGTACCTGCCGTCACGTCACATGGGCGGTCGGGTCGGGCTGTGTGATGGCCACCATCTCGGCGGCCACGAGTGGAAGGAAGCCTACCCGTCCTGAGCGTGGCGGCTCCCAGCAACGCCCTCGGCACCGCTCCCGGCACAGCTCCCGGGTCCGCACGCCGCACCCTCGCGCACTAGACTGCACCGTTCCATGCAGAAGTTCGTCATCACCGGCGGCGTGCCGCTGTCCGGAGAGGTGCGCATCGCCGGCGCCAAGAACGCGGTCCTGAAGGAAATGGCGGCGGCCGTCCTGACGGGTGAGACCTGCCTTCTTCGCAATGTCCCGAAGATCAGCGATGTCGCCATCCTCCGGGAGCTGCTCTCCGACATCGGATTCGAGGTCCGCCGCGTCAACGGCGACGCCCTGGAGCTGCGCGCGGTCGAGGCCACCTGGCCCTTCGTCCCGCTCGAAGCCGGGATCAAGATGCGCGCCAGCTTCATCCTGCTGGGGCCGATGCTGGCCCGATTCGGACGAGTGATCCTGCCCAACCCCGGCGGCGATCGCATCGGCCGGCGACCAGTGGACCTTCACGTTGCCGCGCTGGAGCGGATGGGGGCCACCATCGTCTACCGCAATGGCTATTACTTCGCATCGGCGCCGGCTGAGGGGCTCCACGGCGCCACGTTCGAGTTTCCGACGGTGACGGTCATGGGCACCGAGAACGCGATGATGGCGGCCACCCTGGCTCGCGGGACAACGGTCCTCGACAACACGGCCCTCGAACCCGAGATCGACGACCTCATCACCATGCTCCGTGGCATGGGGGCGCAGATCGAGCGGACGGCGGAGCGGCGGATCGAGATCGAGGGAGTTTCCGCCCTTCACGGGACTGAGCACCGCGTCCTTGGTGATCGGCTCGAGGCGGAGACCTTCGCGATTGCGGCGGCCGTCACCGGTGGAAGCGTGCGAGCGACCGGCGTGGACCCTGCGCACCTGGGCGCCTTCCTGGCCGTGTGCGACCAGATGGGCATCGCGTACGAGGCCGATCCGGACGGGGCCGCGCTCACCGTCCACGGCAACCGGGATGCGGAGCTGCGCGCCGTCGACGTCCAGACCGACCCCTATCCCGGATTCGCGACCGACTTCCAGGCACCGCTCTCGGTCCTGATGACCCAGTCCCGCGGGGTCTCCACCATCCACGAGACCATCTTCGAGGATCGCCTGGACCACCTGCTCGAGCTGGTTCGGATGGGAGCGGACGTCGAGCTTGTCGACGAGCGGCGGGCGCGGATCACCGGACCAACTCGCCTTCACGGGGCCGAAGTCGGGATCGCCGACCTGCGCGCCGGCGCCACGCTCATCCTGGCCGCGCTGTCCGCCGAGGGCACGAGTGTCATCTCCGGCATCGAGCATGTCGACCGCGGATACGAGCAGATCGAGGCAAAGCTCGTGGCACTCGGGGCGCGGATCAACCGGATCGAGGCCTAGCCCCGAGGCGGCTGGCAGCGCGGGCACCAGAACGTCTGTCGGGCCAGCTCGCCCTGCCGTCGCATCTCGATCAGCGTCCCGCAACGCCGGCATGGGCGGCCGGCCCGCCCGTAGACCCATAGCTCGTTCCCGCGTCGCGGGCTCGCCGTGGTGACGCGCGCGCCACCTCGCGTATTCGCCTGCAGGAGCCGTCGCGCAGTCCGCAGCGTTCGCTCGATCTCCGCGTCATCGAAGCTGGTGACCGGGCTCCACGGATCGAGGCCCTCGATGAACGCCACCTCGCTCTTGTAGACATTGCCGATGCCGGCCACCGCGCGCTGGTCCAGCAGCGCGTTCCCGAGCTCTTCGCCGTCCCGTGCGCGGAGCCGGCTCAGCGCTTCAACCGCGTCGAATGTGCCGCTCAGCAGGTCCGGACCGAGCTCGGTGAGAACTCGCGAGCGTCGCAGGTCCGCGTCCGTCAGGAGCTCGACTGTCGGCGTGTTGAAGGCGACGGCCACCGATTCAGCCGTCTCGATCACGGCACTGGCCTCACGCTGGGGCCGCCGCCACGGCTCACCCGGCCGATACCGATGCCACGACCCGCTCATGCGCAGGTGCGTCCTGAGCGTCAACCCGTTGTCGAAGCCGATGATCAGGTGCTTGCCGCGGGCCTCGACCAGGTCGATCGTTGCACCGACCAGGCGGGAAAGGTCGGGGACCGTTCGCATGCCCGGGCGAGCCTGCGCGCGGGCGGCCGTGACGCGTCGGTCACGCAGCGCCTGACGCAGGACGCTGGCGGTGCGGAAGATGGTGTCGCCTTCGGGCATGGGGTGGATTGTGCGCCGTAAGCCGCCGATAAGTGCCGAGCCCGACCCTTGACCGATGAATGCCGTGCAGGTTGGGCGCCACGTCCGCGCCATCAGGCTCCGGAACGGCCTGCGCCAAGCTGGATGTCGCGCGGCGCGCGAACGTCAGCCGTGGCGCGGTCTCCCTCCTCGAACGCGGCCACGCGGCGCGCCTCAGCATCGGCTCCGTCGAGAGCGTCCTGGCTGCGCTGGGCGCTCGGTTCGAGCCACGCATCTCGTGGCGGGGCACGGACCTGGATCGCCTCCTTGACGCTGGCCACGCGGCACTGGGGGCGGACGTGAAGGCACGGCTGACGCGCTGGGGCTGGACCGTGCGCGCCGAAGTCAGCTTCAACCATTTCGGCGAGCGCGGCCGCATCGACCTCCTCGCCTGGCACCCGGTGACAGCCACCGTCCTCGTGATCGAGCTCAAGACCGATCTCGTGGACGTGCAGCAGTTGCTCGGCAGCATGGACGTCAAGGCCCGAATCGCGCGCCGCCTGTGGCCGGACCGCCGGGTCGGGTCCGTCGTGCCGGCCATCATCTTCGTGGAGGACCGAACCACGCGCCGGCGTCTCGAGCAGGTCGCGATCCTCTTCGATCAATACGCGGTGCGCGGCCGGGCTGCGGTCACCTGGGTGCGCCGGCCCGCTTCACCCGCTCCGACCGGGCTTCTCTGGTTCGTCTCCCTGCCAACTGCACGCGTGGTTCGCATTAGCGGGCAACGAGTGCGGATCCGGCGGTCGTCGAGCGCGGGCTGAGCGTGACGGCGGGCCCCGCGACGGCTCACCAAGCCTCCGCATCGGCTAATGCGAACCAGGAACGCAGTTGTCCGGCCGAGCGCGCCCTTCCGGACATACGCCCACCTGGCGCGCGTATGTCAACACAACCGCGCGCCCACGCCCGCCGCCACCCACCCAACCCCCGGGACCGACAGGACCATCGGTGGGCGGACGTCCGGCCGTGCGTCGGTATACTTCGAGCGCCCCACCCAGTCCAGTACGAGGGACCGCGCGCACCTTCATGAAGATCGGCATCGACCTCGGCACGGCCAACATTCTCGTGTACGTCAAAGGCAAGGGTGTCGTCCTCAACGAACCGAGCGTGGTGGCGATCAGTGAGGACGACAACCGCCTCGTCGCGGTGGGCGAGGAGGCGCGCGAGATGATCGGCCGCACCCCGGGCAACGTCCGAGCCATTCGACCGATGCGCGACGGCGTCATCGCCGATTACCTCATCACCGAGGCCATGCTCCGCTACGTCATCAACAAGGTGGCCCGCGTCCGCCTCTTCAAGCCCGACGTCATGATCTCCGTCCCCTCCGGCGTGACGAGCGTCGAGAAGCGCGCCGTCAGGGACGCCGCCCTCAAGGCCGGGGCCAAGGACGCGTACCTCATCGAGGAGCCGCTCGCCGCCGCCATCGGCGCCAACGTCCCGATCTCCGGGCCGAGTGGCAACCTCATCATCGACATCGGCGGCGGGACGAGCGAGATCGCCGTCATCGCGCTCGGCGGGATCGTGGTCAGTGACTCCCTGCGCGTCGGCGGCAATCGCTTCGACGAGAGCATCGCGAACTACATCCGACGCAAGTACAACCTCATGATCGGTGACCGCACGGCCGAGGACGTGAAGATCCAGATCGGCTCAGCCCTGCCCATGGACGAGCCGCTGCGCATGGAGGTCAAGGGGCGCGACATGATCGCCGGCCTTCCGCGCACCATCCCGATCACGAGCACCGAGATCACCGAGGCGATCGAGCAGCCACTGCAGGCCATCATCACCGCGGTCCGGAACGTGCTTGAGCAGACACCACCCGAGCTCAGCTCCGACATCATCGACAAGGGAATGGTCATGACCGGCGGTGGATCGCTCCTGCGCAACCTGGACAAGCTCCTGACCCAGGTGACCGGCATCCCGTGCCACGTGGCCGAGAACGCGCTCAACAGCGTCGCGGTCGGCACCGGCATGGCGCTCGAGCACTTCGGGACGTTCCGCAAGAGCCTGGTCAGCCACTCGTGAGGCCGATGTGACCATCGCCAGCTCGGCGACGGAGCTGCGAACGACGCTCCAGAAACAGCGCGAGACGACCGGCAAGCCACCCACCCGGCCTGTCTTCGCCGACTTTCACATCCACACCCGGTTCAGCCGTGACTCGATCCTCACCGAGGAGCGCTTCATCGAGAAGGCCATCGAGCGCGGCCTGACCCACGTCGCGATCACCAACCACAACAACGTCGAGGGCGCCGTCGCGGTGCGCGACAAGGTCACGGAGCTCGGACTCGACGATCGGCTGACCGTGATCCTGGGCGAGGAGGTCAGCACGGCGGACGGCGAGGTCGTGGGCCTCTTCCTCACCAAGACCATCCCGCGCGGCCTGTCCGCCAACGAGACCGCGGACGAGATCCATCGGCAGGGCGGCCTGGTCAGCATTCCGCATCCGTTCGATCCCTTCCGTGGCTCGCACATCAAGGAGGGACCGCTCCGCAACCTGGCGGAGATGGGGAAGGTCGACGCCGTCGAGATCTTCAACTGCCGGGTCACGTTCCAGCGGCACAACATCGAGGCGGCGGAGTTCGCCGCTCACTACGGCATCCCGGGCATTGCCGCCAGCGACTCGCACTCGAGCTTCGAGGTGGCGATGGCGTTCAACGCGTTGCCCGCCTTCGAGACCGCCGCCGAGCTCAGGGCGGTCCTCCCGGACAACGAGTGGCACGCGAGCCGGTCCTCGGTCTTCATCCACGCCACCACCCGTTGGGCGGTCTGGAAGAACACCTTCGACCGATGGCGCGGGAAGCGTACGGCCACCGGGCCGATCCTCGGACCGCAGGACCCGGCCGAAGTCCGTCGGGAGCCGATCAAGAGACCGTCGCCCGCAGAGCTCCCATCGGCCGAGCCCGAAAACGAGAACGAAGGATGACCGATTCGCACGATCGGCATGGCGTCTACGAGCCGGCCGACTTCCTGGACGCAGCCGCCGACGCGCCGATCCCCGAGCGCGAGGTCAGCCTGGCTCGCCGATTCCTCAATCTGCGAACCATCGGCTCCATCGTGTTCGCCGGGCTCATGCTGTTCCTGCTCTTCCGGTTCGCACTGAATGTCGATTTCGGGCGCACCTGGCGCCTGATCACCGGGGCCGACCTTCTCCTCCTGGTGGTCGCCACCCTCGCCTACTACCTGACCTTCCCGCTCCGCGGCTTCCGCTGGCGCTACGTGCTGGCGCGCAGCGGGGTCCAGGTCCCGTTCAAGGACGCGTCGGAGATCCTGTTCCTTTCGTGGTTCGTGAACTGCCTGGTGCCCGCCAAGCTGGGAGACCTGTATCGGGCGTTCCTTCTCAAGGGGAACTTCGGGGCGTCGTCGTCGCGGACGGTGGGCACGATCTTCATCGAGCGCATTGCCGACATCATCGTCATCTTCATCCTGGCCCTGGCCGCCGGCTTCTGGAGCTTCCGCGGCCGATCGCGTCCAGAGATCGACTTCATCTTCATGATCGGCGCCATCGTGGTCGTGCTCCTGATCCTGATGGTGGCGTCTCTTCGGTTCCTGGGGGATCGCCTGACCGTGCGACTGCCGGCCCGTTTCGCCGACCTCTACGCTCGCTTCCGCGAGGGAAGCACCGGCGCCCTCTCGCTCCGCGCTCTGCCGACGATCCTGGTGCTGACCGGGGCGATCTGGCTGCTCGAGGGGGCCCGGCTGTACTTCGTCATCCAGGCGCTCGCACTGCCTGAGGTCGGGCTCGGCATCAGCGCATCCGTGTTCGTGGCACTGGCCGCGGCCCTGCTGACGGCAATTCCACTCACGCCGGCCGGCGTCGGCTTCGTGGAGCTGGCGATCGCCGTTGCTCTCGGCTTCTACGGGGTTGGGCAGGACCCGGCGGCGGCGGTCGCGTTCACCGACCGTGCAATCAGCATCCTGACCGTGATCGTGCTTGGCGGCATCCTGTACGCCTTCAGCCGAAAGGTCCGCATCGCCCACGGGGCCGCCAGGATGGCTTCGGCGGGCTGAACCCGGCTGAATCGGCCTCCATGCACGCGGTACCTTCCTCCTATTGAGGCGACCCCGCGGCGCTGGGATGCTGCGGTTGCTCGTACGCACCACCGGCGCGTTCCGTACCGGTGGCGTACAGCGTCATACAGGTCGCACATGGCCCTCGAGACACCACGATCGTTCAACAGCTGGCTTCGCGGCCAGCTGAAGGAAAAGAAGATGAGCCAGCGGCAGCTGGCGCTCCAGTCGGGCGTGGATCACTCCACCATCTCGCGGCTGATCAAGGGCGATCGCATGCCGTCGCTCGGGACCGCCACCAAGCTCGCCCGCGGACTGCGCGAGATCCGCGAGGAGGCCGATGGACCGGCCTACTTCGCCTCGCTCAACAATCGCCACGTCCTGCCCACCACCCGCGTCGAATACGCCCTGCGCGGCGATGACGCCCTGACCGAATCCGATGTCCGCGAGCTCATGCAGGCGTACATCGCCCTTCGACTGCGCCGATCGCGAGGCGACTCGAACGGCTCACATCACGGCCCGAACGGGTACACGAACGGCAGCTAACCTCCGGCGGTACTGTCCCTCGAAGCCATCGCCAGTACCGCTGGTGGAGCCCAGGGTGGTACCCCCGTTGCGGTGAGTCACCACCGCTTTCCACACCCGATCCCCCCGCATTGGGCTGGAGCCCATCACGCCTCGGGCGGCCGAGGGTGACGAAGGTACCAGGACCCCCTAGCCTGCGATGACGGTCATGTCCGCTCATCGGACGGCCAGCTGAATCATCAGCCAGGGGAGCAACGAACAATGGCCACCTTCAACACCCGACGGGGCCGCATGGCGCAGGTCATGATCACGGTCGCATCCGTCTCGGCACTCGTGCTGACGGTCTCGGTGGGATCCGCGCTGGCCTGGGCTCGACCCAGCCTGGCACCTCAGTGCGCAAGTGACGAAGCGCACTACTCGTGGATCCTCAACCTGAGCCGCGAGCCCGACTACAAGATCCAGTTCAGCTGGAACTCCAACTTCAGCAACTACTGGAACGTCAATTTCGGGAAGTCGGGAGAGCACGCGTTCGAGACGTCGCGTGGCGGCTCGACGCTCTACGCCCGATGGAAGAACGACAAGCGCAAGAGCACGAGTGCCCTTGCCGATGCGCAGCTCTGCGTGCAGCCGAGCCAGAGCGAGTCACCTTCGGAGTCGCCCTCGGCCAGCCCGAGCGAGTCGCCGAGCGCAACGCCGACCGAGTCTCCTTCGGCAACCCCGACCGAGTCTCCTTCGGCAACCCCGACCGAGTCTCCTTCGGCAACCCCGACCGAGTCTCCTTCGGCAACCCCGACCGAGTCTCCTTCGGCAACCCCGACCGAGTCTCCTTCGGCAACCCCGACCGAGTCTCCTTCGGCAACCCCGACCGAGTCGCCCAGCCAGAGCGAGTCTCCTTCGGAGTCTCCTTCGGAAACCCCGAGCGAGTCCCCGAGCGAGTCGCCCAGCGAGAGCGAATCTCCGTCGGAGACCCCCGAGGAGTCGTCAACGCCGACGGCCCGCGAGAGTGAGCTTCCGGGCAATCCCACCCCGCCGGTTCCGGAGCTGCCCAACACGGCGACCGGACCGCAGGTGACGACCGGCCTGCTGACGATCATTCTCCCGATCCTGCTCCTCGCCGGCTCGCTGCTGGTGATGGCGGTGAACCTGCTTCGCCGTCGGTAGGCGGCTTGGACCCATGGGGTGGCCGGACGCGATTCCGGATCACCCCGCCACACCCAAAGGGGCTGGATTACGACGACCGAGTCGGCATCCAGCCCCTTCGTCATGCCATGGCGTCGGCTCAGCGAGCGGCTGACACCCGGGTCGAACGCCGGTTCGTGCGATAGGCCTTCGGCGGCAGCTCGGGCAGCTGAAGTGCACCACGCCACAGGGCGTACGCCCTTCGAAGGTTGACGGCGTCCCAGCCCTCATCGGCACCCGGCGTCTCCATGATGAAGGCGGTGCGCGCCAGCCGGGGATCGCGGAGGAGTGATCCCAGCCCGAGCGGCCCGATCCGCCCGCCGCCCACGTGCTCGTGGCGATCGGTCAGAGATCCGAGCTCCGAGCGCGAGTCGTTGAGGTGCACGAGAGCCAGGCGACCGAGCCCGATCAGCGCCCCGAAGCGATCCACCACCTGCATCGCCCCGGCATCGGTCGAGATGTCGTGGCCTGCTCCCCACAGATGCGCGGTGTCCAGGCAGAACGCCAGCCGCTCCGAGTTCCGGGTGTCGCCAACGCCGTCCAGGATCTCCGCCAGCTCTTCGATCGTCGATCCCATGAGGTCGCCGCCGCCGGCAGAGTTCTCGAGCACCAGCCGAACGTCCGGTGGCGTGCTGTCCAGGACGGCCCGCACGTTCTCCACGATCCGCCGCGTCCCTCCGCCCGCACCCGACCCGCGATGTGACCCGATGTGCACGTTCACGAATCGAGCCCCGTAGTACGGGGCCTGCTGAACCTCGTGGATCAGCCCGGCGCGGGATTGGCTGGCGAACGGCTCGGACGAGCCGGCGAGGTTGATGAGGTACGACGCGTGGATTGCGATGCACTCAATTCCCTCTCGTGCGCAGTAGCTGACGAACTCTGGTGCGTCGTCCAGCGGTTCCGGCCGTCGACGCCACGCGGTCGGGTTGTCGCTGAAGATCTGGAGCGCCCGGGCGCCGATCTGGCGCGACCGCCGGGCGGCCTTCATCAGGCCCTGGCCGACGCCGAGATGGAGGCCCACCGGCGGTGCTTCATGGGGCCACGTGAGGCGCCGCCGTGGCTCCCGGCGTGCTACGGTGCCGCGCATGGCACCCGAACCGGCGACGACGCCCGAGACCGATCTCCTGGGCATCGCGCTGCTCGTCTTCTTCGTGTCGCTGATCGTGATCGTCGGAGCGCTGCTGATCCTGCCGGCCATCCTCTGACCAGGTCGGCGAGGCTCAGCGCGGTCTCCCGTTATCCAGTACCGGCTCGATGAGCCCGAACGATCCATCCCGACGCCGATAGAGGACGGCCACGCTCTCGCTCTCGGCGTTCAGGAAGACGAAGAAAGCGTGGCCGAGCTCCTCCATCTGAGCCATGGCATCCTCTTCGAACATCGGCCGCATGGCGAACCGTTTGGTCTTCACGATGAGCGGACGATCGCCTGCGCCGTCGTCTCCGTCGACGGTGCCGATCGCCTCGCGCTCGAGGACAGTGTCCACCTCGTCGGCATGACGCTCCCGGACGCGCCGCGGCCGCTCCTTCATGCGCACGACCTGCCGCTCGAGCTTGTCCAGCACCACGTCGAGGGCGGCGATGGGGGACGCGCCGGCGGCCGTCGAGCGCAGGAGGTCTCCGTTGTTGCGCAGCGTCACCTCGGCGACCTGGGATGCGTCGTTGGCGTGTGAGGCGTTGGCGATGAGCTCGACATCGGCCTCCGCGGACTCGTGGGTGATCCTGTCGAGGCGCTTGAGCTTACGCTCGACCTGGCTGCGGAGCTCATCATCCAGCTCCAGGTTCCGGGCGGTCAGGTTCGTCTTCACGTACCGAATCCTCCGCTGCGCGTGTCTCGAGGTGGCCTCCTAGGCTAGCACCAGGTCAGACTTCGCGGGCTATGGCGAACCCGTAGACGTGCTGGACGCCCATGCGGAGGAGTGCATCGGCGCAGACCTCGAGCGTGGCCGAGGTCGTCAGGATGTCGTCGACCACGACCGCGCAGGCCGGAGCCGATGCTCCCTTCCGGGGAGTGATGGCGCCACGCATGTTCCTCATTCGTTCCGCGCGCGTCAGGCGGTGCTGCTGCTCGGTGAGGTGCGCCCGCGTCAGCAGGTCGGCCATCGGAATCTCGGCGCGGGCCGCGAGGCGCGTGGCGATGAGCGACGCCTGGTTGTAACCGCGTTGGCGTTGCCGGCCTGGGTGAATGGGCACCGGCACGAGCACGGCGGGCCCGGAGACCGCGAGGAGATGGCGGAGGGAGGGAAAGGCCGCATCGGCAAGCGGCCGCGCAACGCGGGCGGCGCCCCGATACTTCAGCGCTGCCAGCACGCGGCGGAGCGCTCCCTCGTACGGGAACGCCGCGACGGCCAGCGCCAGCGCCTCACCCACCACGACGCCGGCGTCCGGCGCCACGAAGGTCGGGGCATGGTCCGTGAACGGCCGCATGTCCGCGCGGCAGCGTTGGCACATGATCGAGCCGGCACGTCCGCAACCCGTGCACGCCGGCGGCATCAGCACGTCCAGCAGCCACTCCATGCCGAATGCTGACCCAGGCGCGTGTACCGCGGGATTACCGCTTGCTTACCGGGAGCCCTCGTCCATGTCCCGGTCCACGTCCACCAGGGTCAGCTGGTCTCCGCGCTCCGTCCCGCTGACGGCCGCGGCGCCGGCGCCGAGCTCCAGGCAATCCCGGGCGCCCCGCGCCCAGAGCACGACCCTCCAGGGCCGGAGATTCGGCACGACCTTGGTCACCCGGCCAGCGCGGTCGACGAAGATCGCGTCGATCGCGTAGCGCATGAAGAACATGTGGATGGACGGGGCTCGCTCGATCCACAGTCCCTCGTCCGGCGCGAGGCCCGGAGTGTGTAGCAGCCCAACGGTCCGATCGACACTCGACGAGGCGACCCGCACACGGTCGGCGACGGTCGTGCCACGGGTGACGTTCTCGACGCGTACCAGGCGTGCCTGCTCGTTCACCGCGACATCATCCCCGAGTCACGCGACTCGCGGCGACAAATCAGGGAACGACCAGGCGGACCGGGTTGCCGCGGATCGTGACCTCCCAGGTCGTGGTGTCGTTGCCACTGTTCACGGTGTACCGGATCTTCCACCAGCCGGATTCGGTCTCGCCCGCCGGCTGGAGGCCGCTCGCCCCGTAGTTCGACGAGAGTGGCACCTGGACCGTGATCCACGAGTTCTGGTAGAGGGATCCACCGCTCGTGAGGTTGGTGCAGCCGGATGGCGCCGACGGCCCGCCACCGCCATACGTCTGGATGCACGTGACGTTGGTGCCGGATCGCCCGTTATCTGCGGTGTAGCTGAACGTCACCGGGTTGTACGCGTTGCCGTCCGGCGAAAGGATCTGCATCCACGCCTTCTGACCGACGTCGCCCGGATCGAAGAGCTTGATCTCGACCGTCTTGCCGGCTCCCGCCTGTCGGTCGATCTGGGCGAGATAGAACGTCTGCTGTCCGGCCTCGATGTTGGCGTAGGACACCATCTTCCCGGAGCCGAAGATGTGCGGCTTGCCGCCGCCCTCGACCAGGATCGACCACATGTTCTCGAAGCTCTCGTCCCAGTTGTCGTTCGGATTACTGGGATTGGTGGTCGTCACCTGGAGCCGATACTCGCCGGCGGCCAGTCCGCTGGCCATCTGCCACCACTTGTTGTGGTACGCGCCGCCCTGGCCCGGGTTCGTGATCAGGCCCTCGCCGCAGTCCGTCGGGTTCGTCGGCTCTGCACCGTCGCTGAAGTTCGCGCCGGTGATGAGGTCGGCCTGGTACTCGTTCTGGAACAGGGAGCCACTCGCGGCCACCAGCGTGTCATCGCTCCGGAACGTGGTGCCGTTCGAGTTCCACAGCTGGAAGTAGGTGGACACGGGCGTCGCTGCGCCCAGCCAGTGGTCGCCGGACCCGTAGTGGCCGCCGCCCGGTCCGTCGGACGTCGCGCAGAAGGTGGGGTCGAAGATGGACACCTTGCCGCCTGCCGGCAGCTCCAGGGTGTAGTCGTACCCTCGCGCGTCGTAGTCGGCGTTCAAGGTGGGATTCGGGTTGTAGCCGGTGGCGTAGGCATCGCCGGTCGATCGGTTGCTGCCCTGGCCCTCGATCGCACCCCAGAAGCCCTGGCTCGCGAGCACCGTGCCGTCCGGCGCGGTGATCACCCGGTTCTGCTGGGTGGGCGGACCCGTGTAGAAGACCTTCACGCTCAGGTAATCAAGGTCGGTGCGAGCGCTGTCGACACAGGCGGCCCCAGGATCGACGTCGGTCACGCGGACCACCAGCGAGCCGTTCGTGACTCCTGCCGGCAGCCAGACACCGCCCCACATGTCGGTGGCGCCCCCAAGACGCCTCACGGCGAACGCGCCCGTCAGGCTCTGGGTCTTCTGAGCGGTCCAGCTCGTCCCACCATTGGCCGATAGCGAAACGCCGATGGCGCATCCGGCCGTGTCGGTCGAGCGGCCATCGACCCGCACCTCGATGCCTCGGACCACGGAGCCGGCGGGCAGCGTGATGCCGAAGTTCCCGTATCCCTGGCTGGCGCCCGTCGCGTTGTTGGCGTGGGTGCTCCCCCCGGACGCATGCGCGCCGTTCGGTGTCGTCCAACCGTTCGGGGTGACCGCCGTCGTGGCCGCCCGCTCGCCGGTATCGGTCACTGATCCGGTGACGAGGGTGCGGAAGTCGCCGACGCCGTAGTAGTTCAGCGGGCTGCCCATCGGCACCGGGAGCACGAAGTCGGCGCTTGCGTCGCGGGTGACGGTCACCTGGCTCCAGCCGAACAGGCCCATGAAGAACGTCCTCACCGGCGCGGACACGCGAACGCGCATGCGCCGAGGGTTGTCGGGATCCTGCGACGGGGTCACGACCACCCCGCCCACGCCATTGCGATATCCGTTCTTTCGCGACTCGGCCCACGCGTCGTTGAATGCCACCGTGACCTGGCCGGGAAGGTTGACCACGCCGGCAAGTGCCGCTGCGTCCGCCGCACGCTGGACCTTGAGCTGGTTGCTCCAGATCCAGGCAATGTCGACCACGAAGGCCGAGAAGCCGATGAGGATGGTGAGCAGGAGCGCGAACAGGACCAGGATCTGGCCGCGGCTCGCGCGCTCAGCACCTCCCTCGACAACCGGTGGCTGACGACGGCGGATGAAGCGCGCGATGGCGGACGGGGTCATGTGCGGGACCTCAATAGTCCGTGGGCGCGAGCGGCATGACCGTCTTGTCGCCCATGTTGATAGATGCCATTCCGAGCAGGCCGGTCATCGGCGTCTGGAAGCGGTAGGTGTAGGTCAGGCTGACCCCGATCGAATCCGGGTTGGGCTGGCTGAGGCGCGAGCACGCCGGCCAGCTGGCAGAGACCTCGACGAAGTCGAGTCGCTGCCCGTCAACGGTCGGGCCGGCGCCGGGGGCGTACCGCCATCGGTTCACGGGTCCCAGCTCCTGCCCGTTGGTTCCGGCACGGAAGATCCGAACCTCGGGGACCTCCGCCAGGTCGACCGATGAGCTCGGGCTGTCGAGGACGCGCTGGACCGCAGCAATGATCTGCGGATCGATGGCTGCGCAGCGGGTTGCGTCGCCGGCACCGTTCGAGAGGGCAGCTCCGGTGCGGGCGCCCTCGCGGCTCGCGTACTCGAGGGTGATGTGATGATCGAACGCGAAGCCGAACTCGAGCGTGCCCATGGTGAGCATGAGCAGCACGGGGAGGATGAGGATCATCTCGACCAGCGACTGGCCGCGAGCGTCGCGCCGGTAGCGGTGCGCGAGAAGGGCTCTCACAGCGATGGCTCCATGCGCATGGCGTTGGTGTGCTCGAACGAGAACCCTGTGCCGCCCAGCGACACGAGCCGGGCCAGCGGCGTGGCCCAGACGTGGGTGTACCGGACCTGGACGGCAATCGTGTCGACCGTGTCATGGGAGCCGCCGCAGCCGCCGATGACGTCGCAGCGGATGCTCACCGGGTAGCCGGCCACACCGACCAGGGAGTACGGAACCGTGATGATCGATCCGCCGGGCGTCGTGCAGGTGGTGCTGCCCGTCCGGCGGTACACGTTGACCGGGTTGCCGGGCATCATGGCCCCGGTGTCGGTGGCCCAGTAGACGCGGACCTCGGTGATTCGGTCGCGGTCGGCCGGCGCGTTGATGTCCGACTCCACGCTCTTCAGGATCACGCAATCGGCGCCCGCGTCGGCGGCGGCCTCGGCGGCCAGGAGTGCCGCGTCGCGGCTGGCGAAGTTCACGCCGATGAGCGCGTTGAACGCCAGGCTGAACTCCATGAGGCCGATGATGATCAGGATGAAGATCGGGAAGACCAGGATGAACTCGACGGCGGACTGTCCACGCTCGGACCGGACACCGTCCCGGGTTCGCTGGCTCCGAAATCGAACGATCGTCTGCACGCCTGGCTCCTGAAAAGGTAGATGCCCTGAGGCTATGCCCGCCACCTTGCGGTCTTGCTTGCCATCTGAGGTGCACCGTAGGCAGCCTGTACCGAGCAAGCGATAGGAAAATCGACGGCCAAACGAGCTCGCGACGCGTGGGGTCTGTGGCGCGGCGGTCGGGTCGCGTGGGGTCCGTCGCAGTACTTGTGGCGCACGTCGCTGCCAGTAACAAACCTGGTGCGGCGTGCGTTGGCTTGCGTGCTCCCTGAGCAAGACGGACGCAAGCGAAAGCCGGTCGATTCCTCGACCGGCTTTGGCGTTGTCGGGACTGTTCCCTTGGCGTCAGTCGGTGAGCTTGAGGACGTACGAACCCAGGTAGCGCGGGCAGTCATTTGCCGCGCAGCCGCCGATCGACAGCCGCTGGCTCACGAACGAGCTCTTGAAATACCCGACGACATCCTTCGCGCTGCCACCCGACGCCGAGACGATGTGGAACGTAGCCCACCCCTGGAAATTGCCGTTGTGATCAACGACGGGGACCGGGACGTCCATGCCCGCCAGGTAGGAGTTCACCTCGCCGAACAGCGCGGTGTGATTGCCGTTGTTGTGCTGACCGATGTACTCACCGAATGTCGAGCGTCTTATTGATGACGAGGTTGCCTCGGATGATCTGTCGGACGTCGTTCGTATTGACATTGCCGGTCCCGTAGTTCGTCCACGCAAGATCACCAGGTCCTGTGGGCACGTCTCCGTTCGTCTCGCCGAACGCAAATGGGGCGCCGGAGTTCCCGTAGGCTGCTTTCGGCGAACCATCGGCGTTGAATGCGTCGATGCTGAAGATCATCGGCGCCGCGCCCTCCACGGTATCGGGGAAACCACCAACCGCGGTGGCAGTGGTGCCAACATCCATCGTGTCGAACCCGACGATGCCGCCGAAGTAGTTGTCGTGTGGGGCGTCGACCTCGACCGTGACGGCCGCCCCGTTGGACGTGTCGATGCTCACATTGACGACGACACCGCCGACGCCGTGCTCCCACCCGTTCTGGCGGGCAACCTCTCGGGCCGCACTGATCGTCGACGCGTTGCTGTTCGTAAGCAGGTAGGTGTTCGCGCCGGCCATGGCCGCAAGGTCCGAACCGTTCTGCTGTGAACGGCGCTGGGCGAAGGCCGAACCGCCGTCGATCACCAGGCCCACCATGGCGACGATCGCGACGAGCGCGAGAGCAAAGATGACGAGGATCTGCCCGCGCTCTCGGTCTCCATCGGCAAATTCGGGATGCATGGCTGGGCGTACCTCTGACTTCACGGTATTTGCACGCTGCTGGTCGACTCGAGGTCGATGGCCATCAGGTTGAAGATTGGTGTCACCGGGCTGTAGGGAGCGTGGATCTCGACCTTCACCCAATTGCCGGGAAGGCAGGCACCGGTCGGGGTGGCAGCTGGCTGGCCGGTGATGTCGACGCACGTCATCGTCGGGTTCGCGAGATCGAAGATGATGCTGCGCTGCCCCGCGATCACCTGCTGGGTATCGGCTGATGGGTTCGAGATCGGGTTCCCCGGATGCACGCTCGCAACGCGGGCGATCTCGCGCGCCGCCTCGGCGACGCCGTTCGACATGAAGATCGCTCGGCCGAAATCGAGCACGCCCAGCAGGAGGCCGATGAAGATGACGACCGTGAGGGCGAACTCGACCATCGCCTGGCCCTTCTCGCTGTGCGCTGGCTTGGCGCGCAACGACTTACTGCGTGACAATGACCGACCGCTGGAACGTCGAGGTGCCGGCGCTGTTGGATACCGACAGGGTGATCGTGTAGGTGCCCGCCGAGTCGTACTGATGGACGGTGTTCTGCGACGAGGAAGCACCGGTTCCGTCGCCGAAGTTCCACGACCAGATCCGGTTGCAGGCCGGGTTCGCCATGTTCGTCGAAGAATCGGTGAATGCGAAGTCGGTCTTCTTCTTCTTGCCCGTGGCCGGACTGACGCTGAAATTCGCAACCGGGGCCACACACGGTTGCGGTGGGGGCGTTGGGCTTGCCGTTGCGGTTGGCGTCGGTGACGGGCCCGGGCTGCCTGTCGGAGTCGGCGTCGGCGTCGGCGTCGGCGTCGGACTCGGACTCGGGCTGGGGGTCGCGACCGGGCCGCCGGTCGGGGTCATGGCAATCGTCGCGTCTGCGGCCGCCGTGAGGGTGATGTCCTGGCCACCGGTGAAGACGGCCATGAGCGGCGTGAGCAGGGAGAAGTGGCCCGTAACGGTCACCGTCAACGTGCTCGGGGCGCCCACGCTGCCCGGCGTGCACGACGGGCTGCAGGACTTCGCCACGTCTGCCGGGGTCACGGTGATGCTCGAGTCGCGTACCTCGTTCACGACCCGGCACATGATCCGGTTCGAGTCCTGGTTGGCCGAGGTGCACGCCGTACCGGCGATGAATGAGTTCGGCTGGAAGATCCCTTCCATCGCGCCTTCGCGGGCGGCATTGTTGATGGTGATCTGTGACTGCCAGACGCGGCCCAGGTCAATCGCTCCGATGAGCAGGAGCAGCAGGACAGGGGCGATCAGGGCAAGCTCGACCAGGGCCTGGCCGCGGCGGGCGGCCGATGTCGCGCCGGGTTCAGATTCTCGTGTCATCGCTCGCGAATGTAGGCATTCAACCTTGCAGCTGACCTTGCAAACCACGAATCTCGGTGCATTGTGGCAACACGGACCCTAACGAAGTTCGGCGGTATCCGTTGTGACAGTACACGCTCTGCGACAACGCACAACACTGAATCTTGTTAGGGGACCTGGCGATCTGAGGTGTCTCGCAGGGTTAGCGGTGGCGAATCGCCGCGGGACGCCAGAACGCCGCGCCACCCAAAATGGGTTGCGCGGCGCACGGAGAGACTGGGCTGCCGAGTGGCCGGGCGGATTTTGGCCCGGCCCGGCGCGGCTAGTCGATCAGGGCGATGGCCAGGGCCACCGGATCTCCGGGGTTGATCACCACGGTACTGATTGGTCCGGGGGCGGTGACCTTCGAGACGAACCATCCCTTCAGGCAGCCGGTGGCCCCGTTGCCACCCGAAAACGGCGTGCCCGGGAGTTCGTTGCACTCGACGTCACTCCCCTGGGTGAATGCGCCATCGAGCTTGAATCCGACCCAATACGGGATGTGGTAATGGAGGAGGTCACCTCCACCGGTCCAATTGCCGCCCGGGCAGACGGGGTCGGAGTCCGCCGGCTTGGTGCCGCACGTGTTGTCGTGGATCGGGACGTAGAGGACCTGGTCGGCCGTTTCGGCAACGCCGGGCGACGAGCCCGCGTACGCATTCAGCTGGTTCTCGCAGCAGTTCGGGTTGCCCGGGCTGGTGTGAAGCCATGCCGGGATGTTGATGTACTGGTTGCACGGGTTCGTGATGTGGTCTGCGAGGTTGCCGCATCCGAAGTCCAGCCAGCCGGTGGCGCCCGGTGCCTTCTTGCAGAGCGGAACGATGGCGAGATTGCTGCTATCCAGCACCGCGTCCTCGTCCAGTATCTCCCACTCGTCCTCGCCGACGATCCCGGTGTTCGTCCCGTCGCAGGTGTCGATCGTGCGCGGGAAGGTGACCGGGAGCACGCCGCACCCGGCACTGGCCGGGCACACGCCGGACGGTGTTCCCACAACAGCGGTGGCATTCGCCTTCGTCGTCATGGTGCCGAAACCGACCGCACGCATGAGGAACGTCTCGAAGTCCTCGGTGCTCGAGCCCTTGACGCCCTGGCTCCCCGCCGGAATCCCCGCACCGGACCCGCACGCGGGCACGAGGCCGACGATGGTGCCGTTGAAGTCCGTGAACTCGGCCTTCTCGAGGTCGATCTCGTGTGCGTCTGCTGCGGTCTCAACGGCGCACCCCACGTCGCCCGCAGTCGGCGGCGTTGCCGCGTCGCTGAGGTAGTCCTGGATGACCGCGGTGCCAGCCATGGCAATCCCATCGGCCGCGTTCTGCGCGCGGCGCTGCTGAGCCAGGGCATTGCCGCCGTCGATGATCAGCCCGACCATGGCGATGAGCACGAACATGCCCGCGGCCACGATGACGAGCACCTGCCCCTCACGCGATCGCGAGCCGGTGCCTGAGCGGAAGTATCGGTCCATCGGGTTCAGTCTCCTGGGTGTCATGGAGCGTTGTGCTCCACGGGGAATCGTGTTTCGCCGGCCAGGTCGATCGACCCGACCAGGGCGGTGATGATCGGAATCGAGGCTTCATAGGTGTAGTCGACACGAACAACGGCGGTGCATCCCACGATCTGGGGGGTTCCGAGCCTCGAGTCGCATGAGCCCGGTGTTTCCGGAGCGGCGGCGGTGCGGTAGTCGATGGAGACATCGGTCGCGCTGAGTCCGAGGGCTACGGCGTGGTCCACTGCCCGCTGCTCGATGGTGCCGGCCGTCTGGTGAACGATGGCCACGCGTGCGGCCTCGCGCGACGCATTGATGACGGTGTTGTAGCCGTAAATCGCACGGCCGAAGTCGAAGATCCCGGCGATGAGCAGGATGAGGAGCGGCAGCACGAGGGCCAGCTCGACCATCGTCTGACCGCGATCACGGCCGCGCATCAGCGTCATGGCTTGTTTGCCTGGATGTAGTTGTTCTTTGTTTCCACATCAGACCCGGCGGCGTTCGTGACGGTGAGGGTGACCTTGAATTTCGTCGACTGTCCATTGCCGTCCCAGACGAACCCGTGGCTCGGGCTCTGAAGGCTGGAGGACCCTGGGTCGAAGTTCCAGCTCCACGACAGGATCGGGCAACCTGCGCTCGTCGACTGATCCGTGAACTGAACGTTCAGCGTCGACTTACCGACTGTCGGCGTGCCGGTGAACTGGGCCACCGGCTTGGTGCATCCCGCCGGAGTCGGCGTCGGTCCGGCCGCCGGGGAAATCGTCATGGATGACGTGCACGGGATCGACGCCCCCGCCGTCTGGCTCTGGGTGGCGACTGTGAAGTTGCCGTTCGTGGTCTCGATCAAATTGCCGGACTGGAAGCTCGCTCCGGTCCACAGGCTTCGCGCGGTGTTCCGGGACTGGCCGACGGTGCCGGGAACCGTGCACGTCGGTGGTGGCGGCGGTGGAGGTGGCGACGGAAGCGCGGTGACGACCGTGTAGTGAACGGGGTACGTCGCCTCCCCTCCGAGGTTCACTGGCCCGAGGATTGTCTGGCCGATCGGCGTGATGAGGCTGAACTCGCAGTCCAGCGCGACGGCGACCGGTTCGCCGGTGTCGTAGGTTCCATCGGCGTCGAGGTCATCGAAGGCCGGTGGCGGGACGGCCCCGAGCGCGCAGTTCAGTGCCTGGAGGTCATTCTGGATCAGGGTCGCGTAGCGGGCCTGCCGTGTCGCGTCCGCCGGCGACTCCCACGCATCAGCGTTTGACGCCGCGTAGGACGCGCCGACGCGGGCCGCGTTCTGGATGGACACCCATCCGTAGAACACGCGGCCAAGGTCGATCGCCATCGCGAGAAGCAGGATGATGATGGGCAGGACGAGGGCGAATTCGGCAAGGGCCTGGGCGCGCGAGCTGCGTCGCGCGAGGTTGCGTAGGGCGTGCACGGCGGAATCTCAATCTCGGGTCTCAGTTCGCAACCTACCGGATTGACCTTGCCGTACTGCTTACAGGCAGTACCGAAGTCCCGGGTCCGCCGACCCGGCGTCTCGTCCGCCCCGGTGCGCCGCGTCACCACGTGATCGGGGCCTGTTGTGGCCTCCGATGGCATGCGGGTCGGTCCGGTGCGGACCGCCGGGACCTTCGTACTGCCAGCAGACGCCGATCGTTCCGACCTTCGCAAGGCACCCCGCAAGGTCGGCCCCATACGTTGGGGATCGATCACGCATTTGCAGGTTCCCCTTGAATTCGATCCGAACGACGCTGACCCAGCTCACGGCCAGGGTGCGATCCGCACGGGGCCAGAGCTTCGTCGAGTTCGCACTTCTGCTCCCGGTCATGCTGGTCCTGGTGCTCGGCACCGTGGACCTCGGCAGGGCCTATTTCTCCTCGGTGGCCCTCGAGAATGCCGTCAAGGAAGGGGCCTTCTTCGGTGCGCGCGAGCCCGAGTGTGCAACGACCACGGCTGACTGTGTCGACCCGCATAACGTCGAGTCGCGGGTCGAGGTCGAGCTGAACGGCCTGACCCTTCAGAGCTTCGTTGCCAAGTGCTTCGCACCCGGCACCACCGTCTTCACTGGTGCGGGCAAGACGCTTGCGGACTGCGAGGACGGCGACCTGTATTACGTCGCCAGCAAGACGCCGTTCACGCTCGTCACCCCGCTGATCAGTTCACTGGTGGGCGGGACCCTGACACTGAGCTCGTCCTCGACGGCCGTGGTCGTCACCTCGTTCGAGACCGGTTCCGGCACGGTCCCGATTCCGACAACCGCGCCGACGTCAACGCCGGCACCGTCGAGTTGTACGGTCCCGAACTTCACGACCGGACCCACCAAGATCAGCGGCGCCGAGAATGTCTGGGCGACCATCGCGGGATTCTCTGCGGCGAATCTCTCGACGAATGGTGGCAACGGGCAGAACATCGTGTGGCAGAGCGTACCGGCCGGGACGGTTGGGTCGTGTCTGACCCAGTCGATCCTGGTCTCCAGCACGGTGATGTCGACGCCGACTCCCAGCCCGACTCCCAGCCCGACGCCGGTGCCCACCGCGACGCCGACGCCCAGCCCGGGCTCTCCCTCCCCTTCTCCGTCGCCGAGCGCGTCACCGACTGCCACGCCGGCCGCCCAGTGCACGGTCCCGGTACTCACGGGTGTGCCGATCACCGCAGCCCAGGGAAGATGGTCGAGCGCGGGCTTCTCAGCCGTGAACTTCACGCCCGTGCGACCGCCGGGCAATGACTACACGGTCGTCTCGCAGAGCATTACCGCGGGGCTGTTGCGCCCGTGCCTCACCACAACGATCACGGTGGACAACTGATGATTCGCAAGCGCAAGGAGGGGCGGCGCGGCCAGGCGATGGTCGAGCTTGCCCTCGCTCTCCCGATCTTCTTCCTCATCATCTTCGGCCTGATCGACCTGGGCCGTGCCGTCTACACCTACAACACCCTCTCCGAGGGGGCACGCGAAGGCGCTCGGTACGGATCGGTCCAGGCGCGTGCCTTCGATGACACGACCCGCGCCGGGGTCGAGGCGCACGTCATCAGCCTCCTCGAGGCGGTGCGCAATCCAACCGTCACCGCGAGCTGCACCGCGGCGGGTGCCTACGGCTGCACGGTCGACGACATCCTGGTCGTCGAGGCCAAGGCCGACCTCTCGATGATCACGCCGATCATCGGCCAGATCGTGGGCACCCTTCACCTCGAGGCGCGATCCGAAGCGATCGTGAACAACTGATGGACAGCAACAACCTCCGGACTCTTTGGCCGGTCTCAACCCTGAAAGGAATCACTTCCATGTGGAATCGACTTCGTCACCGAGACGACGAGACCGGCCAGATCCTGGTGATGGTGGCCGGCGGAATGATCGTTTTCCTCCTCATCGCAGGGCTCGTGATCGACACGGGTGTCGGCTATCGCGAGCGGCGCTCGATGCAGAACGTCGCGGACCTTGCCTCCATGGCAGGGACCAAGGTCATCGCGGACCATTACCTGGATGGCGGGCGCACCGGCGCGGACGTCTACACGGCGACCGCGGCCAGCACGGTCAACAATGGCTGCGTAGCCGCCGATGGCTGCGACTGGTCGGCCGAGTACGTCAAGCCGGGAGCCAACCCCGGAATCGAGATCGACCTCGGTGCGGTGACGAATGCGGGCTCGATCCCGGCCGGCGCGCAGGGGATCCGGGTGGATACCTCGAGCTCCGGCCGACACGTTCTTCATGCGGGTCGTCGGCATCTCGAAGGTCGATGTCGCGACCGACGCGACGGCGATGACCTCCGGCATCCTCAATGAAGCCCCGTCCGGGATCCTCCTCCCGATCACCACGTTCGATTCCGACTACCAGGCTGGAATCGAGTACGAGCTGACCGAGGGCACCCATGGACCGGGCAACTTCGGTTTCCTGACCTGGAGCGGGGCGAACTGACGCCGGCACCCTTGCGAACAGCATGTGCACCCCGGACAACCCCGCCATGGAGTTCCCATTGTGGCTGGAGGGTGCGCCCGGCAACATGAACAAGAGTGAAGTGCGGGCGTGCCTCGATGCGCTGATCGGCGAGACCGTGCTCATCCCGGTCTGGACGCAGACCGGCGGGCATGGAGGGTCCGGCCTGAACTACGAGGTCATTACCCTGGCCGCGTTCTCGCTCACGTCGTACGACATCCACGCGTCGAAGATCCAGGGCCACTTCGTGGAGTTCTACGCGCTGCCGGGGGTCCCGGCCGGATACGGCACGCCGCCGTGCAACCGGACCGATCCGACTGCTACTCGAGGACGAACTTCATCGGCCTCACCAGGTAGCTCAACCGGAGATCAACCGAGACGAGGGCGGTGCACGGAGCACCGCCCTCGTTCCGTGTTCAGGCGCCGGTGTCCTCGGCGGCCTCGGCGGGAACGTGGAGCACGACCGAGGTTCCGGTGCCCAGGGTGGATTCGATCTCGACCGATCCACCCATGGTCTCCATCAGACCCCGCGCGGCATACAGGCCCACGCCGCTTCCATCCGGGCGCCAGCTTGCGTGCCTGGCTCGCCCGGAAGAACTGGTCAAAGGCCTGGGTGCTGGTCTCGGCATCCATGCCGACCCCGCGATCGCTGATCGTGATGGTGAGCTGGTCCACTCCATCCGGTCGGACAGTCACCGTGACCGGAGAGCCCTCCGGGCTGTACTTGACGGCGTTGTCCAGCGTGGCCCACAGGACCTGCTCGAGCCGATCGGGATCGGCAACCGCAAGGTGCGGAGCCCCGTCCACGACCAGCTCGAACGGCCGGTCCGCCCGCAGTGCCGCCCACGTGCGTTCGATCACGGGCGGGAGCGCGAAGACCTCCTGCTCGGCGGTCAGGACGCCGGCCTCGAGTCGCGAGGCCACGAGCAGCTGGCTCACCATGCGTCGCAGCCGCTCGGCCTGGTGGCTGATTCCATCGAGGTCGGATCGAGACTGCTCGGGGATCTCCGGGTTTGCGCGCATCTCGGTGGCCAGCGCGGCGATGCTGGTCAGTGGTGTCTGGAGATCGTGGGTCACGCCGCGCAGGAAGTCCGCCTGCACCAGCGGCCATGCGGTCCAGCTCGTCCGCCTGGCTGCGCACCCGCGTGTACAGGAGCGAGTGATCCAGCGCGGTGGCCGCGTGCTGCCCGACCAGGGTCAGGAGGTTCACCTCCGCGGGCGTGGGTGGCGGCCGGCCCTCGGCCGGGGCGTAGAGGATGGCGCGCAGGCGGTCGGTGGCGGCAAGGCCGACGACCAGGAAGGCGCCCCATGGCCCCTCGACGCGGCTGGCAGGTTCCTGGGAGCCGGCAACTGCGGCCCATTGCTCGAGCTCGCTGATCGGCTCCACGTCCAGCGGATCGGCGGGCGCGTGGTAGGTGCCGGGCGGCAGGAGATCCTCGCTCTCCGACGCCAGGACCGCGCAACGCCAGGTGGCGTCCCCGGTCACCTCGCGCACGGAGGCCACGACGGCCGCCACGACCATGCGCGGGGACTCATCAATCGGCACGCGGGCGGATTCGGTGGCCAGGGCGGCGACCTGCCGGTTGCGCTCGTCCAGCGTGCCGGCAAGCTGCCGGTAGGCGTCGTCCAGCGACGCATCGGGACTTCGATCGCCCCGTTCGGCCAGTGCAAGCAGGGACCGGACATCCTCCGCCAGTCCGCGGGAGTAGACGATGGCCAGGGCCAGCGACCAGGCGATGGCCGTCAGCACCACGAAGCCCGCGATGAGGCTGGGATCCGTGTTCGTGAGCACGGTTTCCGCCAGCAGGAGCGAGGCTGTGAGGAGCAGGAGCGGCGGCAGGACCGCCAGGAGCAATGCGCCGGCGACGCGCAGCCACGGCCCGAGCTGGGGCATGGCGCTCAGGCCCGGGTGGCCGGCGTCGCGATCGAGGTCAGGCGGTAGCCGATGCCTCGCTCGGTGATGAGGTGCTGCGGGCGGTCCGGATCGGCTCTCGAGCTTGCGGCGCAGGCGCCGGACGGTGACCCACAGGTACGAGGGGTCGGCGCCATCGGCGTCGGTCCAGACGCGACTCAGGAGCTCGTCGGTCGGCACCACTCGGTCGACGGACGAGGCGAGCACCTGGAGCAGGCGCGCCTCCGTCGGCGTCAGCTGATGGGTGCCGGCCGGCGTGGTGAGGCGCCGGGTCGCCAGGTCGACCTCCACGTCGCCATCGGCAAGGGAGATCTGGGGGCTGCCGACCGAGGCGCGGCGCAGGATGCGCTGGATGCGGGCCACGAGCTCGTCCGGGTCGAAGGGCTTGGTGACGTAGTCCTCGGCGTACAGCTCGAGCGCGGTGACCTTGGCCTCCGAGCCGTCAACGGCCGAGAGGACGATGATCGGCAGGTCGGCGAGCTGCTTCACCCGGCGGGCCAGCTCGAAGCCGTCCATGCCGGGCATCATGAGGTCGATCACCAGCAGCGCCGGCCACGACTCCTCGAGCAGCTTGAGCGCCGTACGACCCGAGTTGGCGGTGCGGACGTCGTAGCCGGCCCGGCTCACGCGGCGCGAGAGGACGGACAGCAGCGTCAGGTCGTCGTCGACCAGCAGGACGGCCGGACGGACCGGCGGAAGCATCAGCTAGATCCCGGTCCCGCCGCCCATGACCGTCACGACCGCCGGCCCGAGGATGACGATGAAGATCGTGGGGAAGATGCAGCCGACCATCGGGAAGAGCATCTTGACCGGCGCCTTGGCGGCGGCCTCCTCGGCTCGCTGCCGGCGCTCGATGCGCAGCTGGTTCGACTGGATCTGGAGCACCTTGGCGATCGGCACGCCGAGCTGCTCGGCCTGGACGATGGCGCCGACGAAGTTGCTCACCGGCTGGGCATCGGCGCGGTTGGCGACGTCGCGCAGCGCGTCACGTCGGGCACGACCCATGCGGACCTCCGCCAGGGCCTGGCGGAACTCGTCGACCAGCGGGCCCTCCATCTTCTCGACGACCTTGGCCAGCGCCGCGTCGAATCCCAGGCCGGCCTCGACCGAGATGGTCAGGAGGTCGAGGGCGTCCGGCAGCTGGAGGACCATGGCCATCGATCGGGCGGCGGCCTTCTTGCCCGAGCCAGAACTCGGGAGCGATGAAGCCGACCGCCCCGCCGACCGCGATCATCAGCAGGCCGAGGACCGGCGAGCCGAGGACGAACGTGCCGAGCAGGAAGAAGATCGACGGCGAAGCCGATGGCCGACATGAGCTTCACGCCGATCCAGTCGGCGCCGCGCAGGCCGCCGGGATAGCCGGCCCTCTCCAATTTCGCGTCGACGCGCTGGATCATGCCGCCTTCCTGGCGGCGACCGGCACGAGCCAGGCGCTGGATCATGGGTCGAACCATGCGCTCGTAGAACGGCTGCTGGAGCTCCATCTCCTCGACGGTGCGCGGCTGGACCACGAGCTGCGAGAGGCGTGCCTGGACGGCATCCTCGGATCGGGCGCGCCGCGACGCCGTAGGTGATCAGCAGGACGGCGCCTGCGGCCAGGATGGCGATGATGATCTCGGGGGGCATCTGCATTACACCTTGATATCGACGATGCGGCGGATGAAGCACGTAGCCGATGCCCATGCTGATGAGGCCGATCGTGAAGAAGATGACGCCCATCGGCAGCCCGAACATCTCCGGGGGCGTCTCGAGCATTGCCGTGATGTAGCGCGGGCTGATGAGGAACAGGATCCCGGCCAGAGCCGACCGGGCAGCAGGGTGATGACGTAGCCGCTAGTAGCGCTGCATGGCCGTCAGGGTGTTGATCTCGCCCTTGATCCGGATCCGCTCGCGGATGGTGTACGCGATCGAGTCGAGGACGGTGGCGAGGTTGCCGCCGACCTGGCTCTGGATCTGGATGGCGGTGACCATCAGCTCGAGGTCCTCCGACGCCACGCGCCGGACGAGGTTGTTGAGCGCCGGCTGGAGGGCCATGCCCAGCTGCATGTCGCGCACGACGCGCTCGAACTCCTCGCTGATCGGCGGTCGCGCCTCGCGGGTGACGAGCTCGATGCCCTGGAGGAACGACGATCCCGCCCGAAGCGAGTTCGCAAGCAGGGTGATCGTGTCCGGCAGCTGCTCGCCGAACGCCTGGATGCGCTTGGCCTGGCGTCGCTTGATGTACCAGCGGGGCGCATACATGCCAAGCAGGAAGATGCCGACGAGGGCGACGATGTTCTGGAAGCCCGGGAAGACGATGCCGATGACGAACGCGGCGCCGACGAAGAGGATGGGCGTCACCATCCAGAGGATGACGAACTCGGCCGGCCGCATCTTCAGGTCGGCCCGAGCGAGGTCGGTGGCCAGGCGGGTGGAGAGGTCCTGCCGCTCCATGACGCGCGAGAGCCCGGCGACGACCGCCGACTCGCGCTCGCCACCTTCGGCCGCCTCACCGCCACCTGCCGAGGCGTAGCGCTCGAGCCGAGACGCGACCGCGCCACCGCCGGCGCTCATCGAGATGCCGATGGCGATGACGACGACGGCGAGCGCGGCGAGGCCCGCGATGATGATGGGCAGCATCAGAACGGCGACCCGAAGATGTTCGGCGGGAGGTGGATGCCGGCCGTCTCGAACCGCTCGACGAAGTGCGGGCGAATCCCGGTCGGCTTCAGCTGACCCTGGATCTTGCCCTCGACCACGTCGGTCTGCTCGAACACGAAGACGTCCTGCATGACGATGACGTCACCTTCCATGCCCTGGACCTCGGTGATGTTCGTGATCTTGCGCTGGCCGTCCTTCAGGCGGTTCTGATGGACGATGAGGTCCACCGCCGAGGCGATCTGCTCGCGGATGGCCTTCAACGGCAGGTCCATGCCGGACATGAGCACCATGGTCTCGAGACGGCTCAGCATGTCGCGCGGGGTGTTGGCGTGGCCGGTGGACATCGAGCCGTCGTGGCCCGTGTTCATGGCCTGGAGCATGTCCAGCGCCTCGCCCGAACGGCACTCTCCGACCACGATGCGGTCGGGCCGCATGCGCAGCGAGTTGCGGACGAGCTCGCGAATCGGGATGGCGCCCTTGCCCTCGATGTTCGACGGTCGAGCCTCGAGGGTGATGACGTGCTCCTGCCGCAGCTGGAGCTCGGCGGCGTCCTCCACGGTGACGATCCGCTCGTCATCGGGGATGAAGGAGCTGAGGATGTTGAGCATGGTCGTCTTGCCGGAGCCGGTACCGCCGGAGACGAAGATGTTGAGGCGGGCCTTCACGCAGGCCTCCAGGAACTCGAACATCTCCGGGGTGGCGGTGCCGAACCGGATGAGGTCGTCGACCGTGAACGGCGTGGCGGAGAACTTTCGAATCGTGATGACCGGTCCCACCAGCGAGAGCGGCGGGATGATGGCGTTCACGCGGGAGCCATCGGCCAGGCGGGCGTCCACCATGGGGCTCGACTCGTCCACGCGACGGCCGATCGGCGCGATGATGCGCTGAATGATCTTCATGACGTGCTCGTCGTTCTGGAACGTCACGTTGGTGAGCTCCAGCTTGCCGTCGCGCTCGATGTAGACCTGCTGTGGCCCGTTGACCATCACCTCGGTGAGGGTCTCGTCGCGCAGCAGCGGCTCCAGCGGGCCGAGGCCCAGGATCTCGTCCGTGATCTGCTCGAGCATTCGGACGCGCTCGGCACGGGTGAGGGCCAGGCCCTCCTCGTCCGCGATCTTGCCGAAGAGCTCCTCGATCTGGCGCCGGACCTCGACCTGGTTCGTCAGGTCGAGCTTCGGATCCAGCTCGTTGATGAGCCGATTCTGGACGCGGAACTTCGCTTCTCGGAACGATTCCCGAGCCGGCATCGCCCCGGCGAAGCGCGACGCGGGTGCCGCGGGCGGCGGCGTCGTGGGTGAACCACCCGGTGTCGGCGCCGGCGACTGGGGAGCCTCGCCCGTGGGCGGGACGGCAGCCGGGACAGCGGGCTCCGGCGACTCCCCCTCGGCAGCGGGACGGGCCCGCTCGATTCGCTTCAGCAATGACATGTGCTGCGTCCTTCCAATCAGCTCAGCGACGTGCGAAGAGTCCGCGCTTTGCGGCCTTATCGGTCTTTGGGGTTGGGGCTTGGGTGATGGATCCCTCGCCGGCGATCTTGCGGGCGAGTGCGATGACGTCGCGCGAGAGCGGCGACTCTGGATGCGATACGACGAATGGGACGCCGCGATTCACTGCGAGCACGGCAAGCCGTCCGTCCGACACGATGGTTCCGTCGATCGAACGCCGGATGGACGCCTCGACGTCGGCGATTCGGATGCCCTGTGAGGCATCCGAGCGGTTGATGACCAGCCGGATCTTCGAGCGCTCGTACTCGAGCTGATCCGCGACCTCCAGGAAGAGGCGAACGTTCTTGATCGTGGTGATCTCGAGCGCCGCCACGACCATGACCTGGTCGGCCGCGTCCAGGATTCCCAGGGTGTGATCATTGAGGCCCGATGGCAGGTCGACCACGACCCAATCGTGAGTCTCACGCAGCCCCTCGATGATCTTTCGCATGAAGGGCGCCGTGACGAGGTCCGCTCCCTCCGGGGACGGCGGTGCAAGGAGCACGCGGATCCCGGTGGAGTGGTCGACCATCACGGACTCGACGATGTCGCGGTCCGGCTCACCGCCCTCGACCGCGTCCACGACGGACCGGTTCTTCGGGTTGAGGTTGAGCAGGACGCCGACGTCGCCGAACTGGAGGTTGGCATCGACCAGCGCAACGCGCTGGTTGGTCTCTCGCTTCAGGGCGAGAGCCAGGTTCGTGGCCAGGGTGGTTCGCCCGGCGCCGCCCTTGGGCGAGAAGACGGCGATGACCTGGTGGTCATCGGCGCCTCGCGCCCTCGTTCGGCGTCGGGGTTGTCATCCCGGCCGTGGCCTGGAGCTGCTCGCGCCGTCCGAGCTCACGCTCGTGGACGCGCTTGATGGACGTGGCGAACTCGTCGCCGCTGAACGGCTTGACGAGGAACTCCCGGGCGCCGGCCAGCATGGCTCGCTTGAGCTGCTCGGCCTCGCCATGGACGCTCATCATGATGATCGGGCTGTTCGGCAGACGCTGGGAGATGACCTCCGCAGCGTCGATGCCGTCCATGCCGGGCATGTTGATGTCCATGACGATGATGTCCGGCCGCATCTCCATCGACAGCTGGATCGCCTGCTCGCCGGAGCCGGCGGTGCCGGCCACGTCGATCTCGCGTTCCAGCCCCAGGAGGCGCGACAGATGGTCGCGCGTCTCGGGAATGTCGTCGACGATGAGGACCTTGATCATGGCTGGGTCTCCGGGCGACCGTAGGGAGGCGTCGGCCTCTCTACGGGGCCGCCTCCTCGTTGAGCTGCTCGACGATGTTCGGGATGCGAAGGCCGAACTCGCTCACCAGCTGGTCGATGGTGATGCCGAGCGTCTCTTCGACGGCATCATCGTCAGCGTTGCGGACGATCGCGGTCAGCGGTCCGATCTCGTTGAAGTCGTTCTGCGCGAACTTGATGACCTCCGCGTCCTGGGCGGTGCCCGCGAAGACGATGATCACGCTGTCGATGGCCGGCAGCAGCGGGCTGCTCATCGAGCTCGTCGATCGACGCCGTCGTTGTTCGTGTCAACGGGCTCGGGCGCGATCGCCCGGGTTGCGCTGACGTAGAGGACGCGCTTGTTCTGGAGGATGGCCTTGACTGACCGTGCGGCCTCCAGGCCGGGGATGGCCTCGAAGCGCGGCGGCGCGTTCTCGTCGGCGTTCGGCGGCACTGTCGGCCGTCTCCTGCAGCACGTTGATGAGCTGCGAGACGACGATGTCGATGGTGTCGCCCGGCTTGACCAGGAAGTCGAGGCCGGTTGCCCGATCCACCTGGAAGGCAATCGCCTTCTCACCGGGCTCGAGCTGGCACTTGATGCAGATGACGCCGTCGCCGACCTGCGCCGATGACCTCAGCCCGTTACCTGGGATCCCTCGGGGATCGCAAAGAGGGCGGGCTGCCCGGAGACGGCCGAAGCGTCGGTGAGTGGCGTCCCCTGGACCGCGTCGGGCTGGACCTCCTGGGCCTCCACGAGGTCGGGCGTGACCGGATCGCCGATGTCGATGTCCTGGGTGGCGACGAGAACCGTCTCGGTGACCTCCTCCGGAACCACGGCCTCTTCGCGCTGGTTGAGCAGGATCACGATGGCAACGAAGGCAAGGACGGCGAGCAGAACGCCGACCAGGATGACGAGGCGATTCGATCGCTTCACGAATATACCCCTTTGAGCTCGGGTGGACTGAGTACGGAATGAGTTCGCGGTGCAGGCAGCGTTGTGACTGCGGTCAACAGTCTACGCACGCGCGGCAACCCGCTACGACTGGACTTGTGGGCTAGTCCCTGCGCTGGTACTCGGCGGGCGTGACCGAGCCGCCGGACAAGAAAGACGCCCCGGAGCCTGAAGCCCCGGGGGTCTTCGTAATCGGACTGACGCGTCTACGTGAGCTGGTTCGCGCGACGTTGCTGAAGATGCTGGCTGACGATCGGGCCCAGGAACAGCAGGGCGACGATCACGATGATCGCGATGAGGGCGAGAAGCAGACCGTACTCAACGAGAGTCTGACCTTCCTCGTCCTCGCTCTGGAAACGAGCCAGAAGAGTGCTGATGAAGTGCTTGACCATTTGGGTGCGTACCTCCTTTCCGGAAGGATTTGCGTCGGCAGCGTACGGGCTCAGTTCGGCAATGAACATGGCCGAATGGTCCCGTTCTCCACCGACAGGTCCCCGTACCGTGGACTGCCAGGCAGAAGTTGTCAATACACCAGACCCCACTCGATCCACCTCGGTCGACGGCGGTCAACACGTTTGCAGGCCTCAACGCAGGAGAGCCGCCCCTTGCGGAGCGGCTCCCCTGGGCACCGGAGGAGGAGACCCGGGGACCGGTGCCAAGACACCGATCCCCTCGGATGAAGGCCGCCGCGGATACCCGTGACGACGTGGTGCAACGCTACGTCGAGCACCCCGAATCCCCAATGGAACTCCCGTACCGCCGCCACAGGACTTGCGGCGGGCAAGCAAGAGGGCCGCTCCGGCGAGCGACCCTCGTGCCAATGGTGACGCCCCGGGTTCAATCCTCGGGGATCTTGATCCAGCCCTGGCGCATGGCGTACACCACGGCCTGGGTGCGGTCGTTGACCGAGAGCTTGCGCAGGATGGAGCTCATGTGGTTCTTCACGGTCTGCTCGCTGATGCCCAGCGCGTAGGCCACCTGCTTGTTCGTCATGCCCTGGGCGATGTTGTCCAGGATCTCGACCTCGCGGGGTGAGAGCGGCGCGAAGATCGGCTGCGCCTCCGACCCGTAGACGGCCAGCTCGCGGAACTCCTTGAGCACGCGCGACGCGACCGCCGGCTTGGCGAAGACCTTGTCGTTGATGAGGTACTCGCCCGAGCGGACGCGACGGATGATCGCGATCAGGTCGGTGGGGTCGATGTCCTTGAGAACGTATGCCGCCGCGCCGGCCTTGATGGCGTCGAAGAGCTGGTCCTCGTCGTCATTGCTGGCGAGCACGATGACGCCGGTGTGCGGCAGCTCGCGCTTCAGTCGCTGGGTGGTCTCGATGCCGTTCGGCGCCGGGAGGCCCAGGTCCATGAGCACCACGTCGGGCGTCAGCTCCTGGATGGTGGACAGGGCATCGCGGCCCGAGCCCGCCTCGCCGACGACCTCGATGTCGTTCTCGAGCTCAAGGATCTGTCGCACGCCGCGTCGGAACAGCGTGTGGCCGTCCACGATGACGACGCGGGTCTTGCCGGCTCGGCGGTCGCCGCCCCGACGACGCTCGTCCTCCTTGGACGTCGCCTCGGTCTGGGTCTCGCTCTTGGTGGCCATGGGAATCTCCTCCTCAGTGTGCATCGGCAGCCTGCTCCGGCAGGCGAAGCAGGATGCGGGTGCCCTCACCCTGTCGTGACTCGATCTGGAGCTGGCCGCCGAGAAGCTCGGCGCGCTCCCGCATGAACTGCAGTCCGAAGTTGCGGGTCTTGCCCGATGCGAGGCGCATCAGGTCGAAGCCCCGTCCGTTGTCCTCGATGACGATGGCGTCCTCTTCCAGCTTGATGACGATGGCGCTTGCCGCCGCGTGCTTTCGAACGTTCTGGAGGGCCTCCTGGATGATCCGCACCACCGACACGCGCTGCGTGGGGCTGAGCCGATCGTCGACGCCGTCCAGGGAGACCTCCACCACGATCCCGTGGTGCGTCTCCAGCTGCTGTGTCCGCTCCGCGAGCGCGGCGGCCACGCCGACATCCGGCAACGGGGGCCGGAGATCGGTGATGAATGTCCGCACCTCGTCCAGGCCGCCGCGCAGCATGTCGCGCAGGAATGCGATCTCGGCCTGGGCGGCCCGGTCAGTGTCGCCGAGCATGCGGTTGAGGTACTCGACCTGGAAGATGGCATTCGTCAGCACCTGGGCCGGTCCATCGTGGATGTCCTCGGCCATGCGCTGGCGTTCGCCCTCCTGGGCCTGGATGATCCGGAGGCTCATGGCTGCCGGTGAGTCGTCGTCGATGAGGGCCGGCTCGTCGCTCGGATCATCGGCGCCTTCGAGGTAGGCCCACAGGATGTCCAGCTGCCGAGCGATCACGTCCATGCGCTTCAAGCGGCCCTGGAGGCTGGCGAGCTCGCGACCATGGGCCTCGTACTCGGCGCGCAGGGTATCGGTCCCAACCGGTCGGAGCGCGCCACCACGGCGGTCGATGCGAGCGCGAAGCTGCATCCACTCCTCCAGGTTGCGCCGGTACTGCTCGCGGAACTGCTCCGCAAGCTCGTGCATGCGGCGAGACTCTCCGCGGAGATGCTCGCTCGCTTCGGCGCCGATGCGGTCGAACCGTCCGATGGTTCCCCGCTCCGCTTCGTTCGGCATGGACTCCCTTGAGTACCGGGTCCGGACTGGTACCGGACCTCGCGCCCATGCTGTCGGCGTGCTGTGCATTCCAGCAACAGTACTTTGTGCGCCGGAAGTACTAGGGGCGCCTCGTGCGACGCCCGCATTTCCGGGGTTGTACCAGCAGCTCCCGCATCGCGAGTGCGCCGCTGCTCGTAGACTCCCGTGCAATGCCAACCCGCATGCCCAGCCCCTTCGCGATCTATGCGATCACCGTCGCGGGCGTGTTCGGGATCCTGACGACGGCCCGCGGGCTCGTGGACAGCGACTACTACTGGCACATCATGGCGGGCCGTCTGGTAGCCGAGAGGGGCGTGCTCCAGACCGACCCGTTTTCATACACATGGGGAGGCCAGTCCTGGGTCATGCACGAGTGGCTGGGGGAGCTGGTCATGCATTGGCTCATCGCCGGGGTGGGCGTGGGCATCTCAACCTTCCTCTTCGGCGTCGCCAGCATTTCCGGACCGCTGATCCTGGCCTGGGCGCTCCGACGCCAGGGAGTGGCGCTGCTGCCGTTGACCATCGCGACGTCGCTGGTCGTCTACCTCTTCGCGTCGTACGCAACGATCCGCCCCCAGGCAATCTCATGGCTACTCCTCGGTCTCCTTCTCGCCGGGCTCGTCTCGATGAGACCGGAGCGCCGATGGCGACCTTGGTTGGTCATTCCGCTCATGGTGATCTGGGCCAACGTGCACGGACTGTACGTGATCGGCCTCGGTGTGCTCGGGCTCTATGTCCTGTTCACGTTGATCGGTCGCACGCCGATGTCGCCGCGGCGGTGGGAGATGCTCGGCGTCCTGGCAGCCGCCATCGCGGCATCGATGGTTACGCCGGCCGGCCCGGAAGGACTCGTCTATCCGCTGCGCTATGTGGATGCGGGGGACTGGGGGCTGAGCCACATCTCGGAGTGGCAGTCCCCCGACTTCCACGATCCTACCCAGCTGGGTCTGCTGGGCCTGATCCTCGCGGTCCTGGCCAACGCCATGCGAGCCACGCCCACCTGGTTGATCGGCATGGCCGCGTGCGGCGTCGTCGGAGCGCTGCTGGCCACGCGAAACGTTCCTCTCGCGGGCCTCCTGGTGCTTCCGACCCTGGCGCTGGGTCTGGGCGATCGAATGCAGAAGAGGGTCCAGCCCCTCCCCGGGCGCGTGCAACTCGCGCGTCGGGTCATGGAGATCGGTGCCGCCGCGCTCATCCTGGCAGCGACGGTGATCATCGTGCCTGGCCTTCCGGCTGTCGCCGGCCACGTGGTAATCCCACGCACGTTCCCGGTGGCGGCTGTGGACCAACTCGAGGAGATCGCTCCTGATGCACGCGTCGTCGCGGAGTACCAGTGGGGTGGGTACGTCACGTATCGGCTGTTCGACACCGGAGCGCGGGTCTTCGTGGACGGACGCAACGATATGTACGACGAAAGGATTCTCGATGACTTCGTGTCGATTCGAAATGCGGAGGAAGGCTGGGAGAGCCTAATGGCGACGTACGGGGCCGACGCGATCCTCATGCCGCCAGCCGCAGCGCTCGTAAGGGGTGCCGCCCAAGATGCCGGGTGGTGCGAGGCATTCCGGGACGATGTCGCCGTTCTTCTGGTCACCGACTGCCCGTAGCCACCGGCATCGCGCGAAGCCGCGGGATCGCTGCCAGCAGCGCAAGATTCAGGGGCCACAGTCCTGGAACCGCCACCAGTAGGCCAATCGGCAAGAGCCATGCGCGGTCCGTCATCCCGGCGAACGCAACGACCGCGACCGCGAAGAGCAGCCGCAGCGGCAGCGGCCCCAGCGGGTGCCCGACTTCGTACGACTCCGGGCCGGCAGCAACCGAGCGGAACCACTCCGTCCACAGGGAAGGCGCCACGATAAATCCGGCGGTCACGACGAGGGTGGTGATGCCGACCGCGATCACGAACTCCCGCCACTCGCGCCGCGCGAGGTGCCAGACGGCGCCGACCCCAGGTGTGACCTTTGTCAGCAACACCGGCATCCACCACGCAGCCGTGCGCGTCAGCGCGAGCACGACGGCGACCGCCAAAAATACCGTGACGTTGCCGCGGATCAGGTCGTCCTGGAGTCCGGGCACCGCCATCATCCAGCCCGCACGCAGCCATATGAAGGCAATCACGTGCAACCCGAACCACGTGGCGGCGAACATCTCCCACGGCAGCAGTTCGAAGGGTGCGAATGGGACCAGGAAGGCAGGCGCATACCGGTACGGCGCGACGCCCTCCGGCCGCAGGTCCCATCGGTACGGGTCTGACGGCGCGTAGTAGTAGGCGGCACCGTCGCACATGACCAATTCCCCGGTACATCCGCCATAGGGAACAAGCCCGACCAGGACGAGCCCGCAGTAGATGGCACCCACTAGGGTGAGGGTCCAATACAGCGGTGCCCAGCCTCGCTTCACCATTCGAGGGATCACTCCGTGGGAGCCAGCACGCGGAAGATGCGGACGCCATCAGCCTCGAAGGCTGGTTCATTCGCGAGGAAGTGGGCGCGGACGCCGTTGGCATCCCGCGCCAATCCGCCCCTCCAGAAGCCAAGCGGATCGGTTGTCTCGCCCGGTCGAATGGTTACCACGACCCAGGCCACATCGAACGCGCGGATGACCTGCTCCTGGATCGGATACCCGTCGAACGGACCCGCGATGCCGGGGTTCCCACTGGTCAACGCCATGGATGCCGGGTCGCTGTACATGATCACGTCGCCTGATCGGCCGCCGGAGGAGAGAAACCCGGCCGCGGCGAGCTCGCGCGCCCGCGAAGCACTCCACTGTTGATAGAGGATCGTTGAGCCGATGATCGACAGGAACACGGCTCCCACCAGACCGGCCACGACGAGGAACCGATGCGTCTGCGGACGTTGCAGGAATCGCCAGAAGCGCCCCGCTGATGTTGCGACCGGCGCCATGTTCGCCACGGCAAGCGGAAATGCGAATGGGAGCCACGCCGGCGCGGAATGATAAAACGCGCCCTTCGGCGCGTGGAACGTGAATACGAGCCCCATCGCCACGAACATCACCACGAAGTAGGCGAGAAACGGTGCCAGCTCTCCGCGACGGCGTTCGCGCCACAGCCCGGCTGCGAATGGGATCAGAAAGATGCCACCCAACAGCACCGCTGTCCGCCCGATCAGCTCTCCCCAGCTCACGAGCTTACTGGCAACGATTGGACCGATCCCCCAACCCAGGTAGTTGCCGACCGACGGCTCACTGCCGATCGAGAACTGCTCGTTGTAGTCCGTGATCCAGAGCGTGTGTCCTCCAGCTGACGGCAATGCCGCACCGAATTCCGCCACGTTACGAAGCGCCCACGGCGCCACGACGATGGCGAACGCGCCCAGCGCAGCGGCTCCCAGGCCGATAACCCTTGGCCAGTCGTCGACGCCGCGACGAGCGGCGATGAGTGCCCATGCGGTCATGGTTGCGATAGCCAGGAGAAGGCCGTCGACACGCGCCAACGTCGCGCAACCGACCAGCGCACCCGACCCGATCAGCCACAGGAGCGGCCGACGCGCGTCCACGGCTTCGCAGGCGAGCCAGATCGCGGCGCAGCCAGCTGCGCCGAAGACCGCGAAGTTGTCAATCGTTGGATACATCACGAGCAACGGCCCTGCGAAGACTGCCAGCAGTGCACCGGCCACCGCCACAAATCGCTGGCGCCAGAAGCGTATGCCGATGAGGTACGTCGCCGGTACGAGCGCCGTGCTGAGCAGGATCATCGGGACCTGGCCGGCGCGGTATTCGGAGCCGAAGATGGCCATGGCTCCGGCGGCGACGATTGAGGTGAGCGGCATCCAGTGCCCGTTACTGGCGACGGGAAGTGTCGCATCGGCGGGAAGTGAGCCGCCTACCTCCAGGAAGCTCCATAGCACCGGGACGGTGAACCCAAATCCATCGGCCAGCCGCGTCGCCACCAGGGTGTAGTAGCCCGGATCGGTATATGGCGGCCAGCTCACCAGCCAGCCGGCGATGACCCGCGCGACAAGCGCGACGAGCGCAAGGACCACCACGTCCCGAACTCGGGGTCGAACGCTCAGGTCACGCATCCGGACCGGCCCGAGCTCCGTCGCGGAGCGTCGCCCAGCTCACTACGGCGAGCAGCACCGTCCAGACATGCGAGAGCGGTGCGATCAGATAGAGCAGTGGAAAGGCGACCAACCGGCGAGGTCGGGCGCGGAGCAAAGGTTCTGCGGCCACCAGCACCCCGACCAAGTAGTGGATGAACGTGTACGGACCGAGCACGATGCCCGACAGGATCGCGTATCCGAGGCCTTCCGATCCGCGCCGCTGCACCGCCATGGCGAACAGCCCGGCTGCAAGAACCGCGGAGATGACAACGCCCACAGGCCCGAGCAAGCCGGAGAGGCCGATGTTGGCCGTGAAGTCCCGCCCGAGCGGCTCGCGCAGGGTGTCGACGAAGCCCAGCCACGGTTCGAGGCCGAACAGGCCGATGCCGACCAGCACGCCGGCGGCACAGACGCCCAGGGCCATGAGCCCGGTTCGCGACTGGCGAATGAGCAGCCAAACCAGGATCGGCACCAAGTGCGGCTTGGGTACAAGGAGGAGGAGGAGGCCGAAAGCCGGGCCGGCGATGGCCGGCCGCAGCCGGAGCAGCATGATCTCCACCACCAGCGTGAAGGCGCTGACGTTGCCGATCATGAGGTCATGCATCGCCGGCGGGAAGAACGCCGCCAGGCCAAAGGCGAACGTTCGGTCGGATCCTGCCCACGCTCGCGCGAACAGGGCGGCGGCGGCCACCAGCACCACGGCCTTGATGGCGAGCCACAGCAAGATGGCCATCCACTCCGGGAATGGCGTGAAGACCGTGAGCAACGCCGCCGCCCAGGGCGTGTACCGGAAGGTGTACGTCTCGCTCCAGGCATACAGATCGCCGCCGTCCAAGAGGCGCTGCCCTGCCTGCTGGTAGCAGCACGTGAAATCGATCGCCCAGTCGCCGCGGAAGCCGAGGGACACGACGATGGCGATATAGACGACCAGCGCCGCGGCGGACAGTCGAATGAGGAAGCGACGTCGGCCTGCGATGGCGAGCAGCGTGGAGGTTGCGGACATCGGCGGTGACACTATCAGCCGACCATCCCGCGCCCGGCCACATCCTCGTCCGCTGCAGGTGTCGTGAGGCGGGTCGTCGTCCCGGCCAGAAGGAATGTGATGTCGTAGCTCAGCATTCTGGGTAGCCCCACGACGACGGTGGTTGCGGCGGCCAGCCAGGCGTGACGAGACCGTCGCCTTGCGAGAAGAATTGTCACCAGGGCCAGGCCGGCGGCGGGAATCGCGTAGGCAATTGGCGAGATGTCGTACAGCGTTCCGGCTCGTGGGCCGTCGACGGTGTAGCGCTCCAGATCAAAGACGAGCATAGGCGCCACGATCAGCGCCGTCAGGCCGACGGTAATCGCGAAGCGTCGCCAGTCGCGACGGCCGAGGTACACCAAGGCGAACGCGAGCGGAAACGCCTTGAGTGACGCTGCGGCCGCAATGGCGACCGGTCCCCATCGGCGTTCGAGTCCGGTAACGAGTGCGGCAATGAGGATCGGCTGCACGTTGCCGCTGCGCGCGGACGAGAAGAGGAGGATTGGAAACATGAGCAGCGCCAACGCCAGCGCCGGCGCAGACCGGCTCGCGAGCAGCGGACGGACGCTGATGAACGACGCCGCGACGAGGACAACCGACCACGCCACGGCGACCATGGTCTCCGGCAGAAACGTGAAGGGAACCCAGGCGGCGGCGAACCACGGCGCGTACTGGTAGGCCGCGAGCGGATTCGTGGTCGAGTACAGGGTCTCGCCCGCCCGCAGCCTATGCGCCGCCTCCAGGTAGACGTGCATGTCCTCCAGCGTCCACGATTCCAGGCCGAAGACCACCGCCCCGACCGCGATGCCGGAGAGAATCCCCATCACGATCAGGGGGCCGATCCTCGCCGCGTTCCTCCTCATGCTGGCCTCGGCACGAGCTCGCGGTGTGCCCTTCGTCCCATCCCGCGCGCCACGCCCACGAACGCCACGATCCAGGCGAACAGCCAGTAGTGCGGATGCATGTCCACCACCGGCGCGAGCAGCGCACCCGCAAGCGCTGCGTACGCCACAAACGGCGACCTGACACGAAGCGTGATGACAACCAGGGCGAGAGAGACGACGACCCCAACCAGACGCGCGGCGGACGGCCCAACCGCGCCATCCAGCCCGCAGGCGATCGAGAAGCTTTGCGGCGAGCACTCGGGCTGCGCGTTGAGCAGCGCCCGGCCGAAGTCGACCCACGACGCCACACCGACGAGCGGCAGGGTCGCGAGGACAACGGCAAGACCTGAGCCTGCCGCTATTCCGAAGCTGCGCCAACCGTCATGGCGCATCGGCCACGCGGCAAGGAGGCCCGGGAAGAGCTTCAGCACCGCTCCGATGCCCGCCACTCCGGCCGTCAGCCGCTGCGCGCGAATGACCCAAAGCCATGCGAAAAGGCCGGCGATGCCCAGGTTCAGGTTGCCGGATACGACTGCGTTCCCAAATGGGGGAAAGACCGCCGCGCCGATGAGCGCAATGCCGATCGCAAGCGGACCGACGCCACCCAGCTCGTGCCGAAGCACGGCGACTACCCCCAGGATGAACGTGCCGAGGTTGACGGAGATCCACGCGATGAGCCCGGCCGTGCCCGCTGCGAAAGGCGCGAGGAGCGGCACTGCCGCCGGCGGGTAGGTGAATCCGGTCAGGAGAGTGTCGCGCAGCTGGTATGACCCCGTGACCTGGGTTGGGGCGTAGATCGGCTCGCCGGCCAGCCAGCGGTCAACCGCCCGAGCGTAGGTTCGCCAGTCATCGAATGCGTTGAAGTTGATCGCGGCCAGCTGCTGCTCAGCGCGCATCGCGGCAAGCACGACCGCAGCGACCCCGAGGGCCAGCACGGCCCAGCCGCCGATGTTGCGAGTGAGGCGTCGGGAGTCCACGAGGCGGAAGCCTACTGCACGCGGCACTCGCCGATGGGTAGCCCTTTCGGGTCAGTGCTGGTGCGTACCGTCACCGGCTAGACTCGCGCCGAATGCAAGCTCGACTGCCGTCCTGGGTTCCCTCGCCGTCGCTGATCCACGCTGTGGTTCTCGCCGTGATCCTGGCCGCCGTCAGCCTGGTGAAAGGTCTCGGGGATCCCGATTACTACTGGCACCTGACCGCGGGGAAGCTCATTGCCGAGTCAGGCGTCCCGAGCACGGATCCGTTCTCGTTTACCTGGCAGGGGCAGCCCTGGACGCCGCATGAGTGGCTGAGCGAGGTCCTCATGCACGTGTCGGTGTCAACGATCGGCGCGACGCCCACGCTGGTCATGTTTGGGGCCGTCGCGGGCACGGCCATCGGAATCCTCGCGCTGTCCCTCTCCCGTCGCGGCCTGCGTACGATCGCCGTCGCCCTCCCGGCGACCCTCGCGGCCCTGGTCTTCCTCCCCTACGTCACGGCGCGTCCGCAGGCGATCTCATGGCTCCTGCTGGCCATCGAGCTGGTGGTGCTCATGAGCCTGCGGAGGGATCGTCCGATGCGATCCCTCCTGCTCATCCCCCTGTTCATCGCGTGGGCCAACCTGCACGGGCTTTACGTCATCGGCCTTGGCGTCGTTGGCGCCTATCTGCTCTTCACGCTCCTCGGCAGGACCCCGATGTCGCACGCCCGCGGATGGATGCTCGATGGCGACACTCGGCTCCGGCCTGGCGTCGATGGCCACCCCTGCCGGGCCTGCCGGCCTGTTCTACCCGCTCCGCTACGTAGACGGCAGCGACTGGGGGCTCGCCAACATCCAGGAGTGGCAGTCACCCGACTTCCACGATCCGGCGCATCTCGCCTTCCTCGGGTTGATCGTCGCGATTGCCGTGGCGGGCCGGTCGGGGCCGGGATGGCTGAAGTTCCTCTCCTATGTTGGAATCGCGATGGGACTGGTTGCTCTTCGGAACGCACCGCTGGCCGCGCTCCTCGCCATGCCAACGCTGGCGCATACCCTCGACGCGTACCTACCTCGCCGGCCCGCACGTCGCGAGCATCCGGCAGCGGTCGTCATGGGCCGGCGAATCATGGAGATGTCGGTCGGTCTCGTGGTGATCATTGCGGCGTGGGTGATCCTCGTGCCGGCGCGATCCAGATGCCGCCAGCCTCGACGTCGCCAACAATGCGTTCCCTGCGACGGCCGTCGACCGGCTCGTGGCGATGGATCCGGATGCCCGTGTGGTGGCCGAGTACGGCTGGGCGGGCTATGTCATCAACCGGCTGCACCCGACCGGCGGCCGCGTCTTCGTCGACGGGCGCAACGACATGTATCCGGAGGCCATCCTTGAGGACTACTCGAGTATCCGGGCCGCCGACCCCGGCTGGGAGGCCATCCTGGGGAGGTACGGCGGCGCTGACTGGCTCCTCTTCCCGCCGGAAACGGCGATCGCGCGTGGTGCGGCGACCGACGCCGGCTGGTGCGAAGTCCTCCGGGACGAGAAGCAGGTGCTCCTCGAGCGCTGCCCATGAGCGATCGGCGCGTCGCTGTCCTTGGCGCGGGTGCGCTCGGACTGACCGTGGCGCTGCGGCTGTCGCAACGCGGCGATCGCGTCACCGTCTACGAGCGCGAGTCGCTGCCCGGCGGCCTCGCAGCCGGGTTCGAGATCGAGCCGGAGATGTGGCTCGAGAAGTTCTATCACCACCTCTTCCGCTCGGATCGGTTCGCGATCGCTCTCATCCACGAGCTTGGGCTCGGCGACGCGTTGACGTGGTCCCGGCCACGCACGGTCACCTTCAGCGGTGGCCGTGCCCACCAGCTCGACTCGCCGATGAGCCTGCTGCGCTTCTCGCCGCTCCCGCCGCTCGACCGCATGCGCATGGGCGCGGCGCTGGCCCATCTCCGCACCCTCGGGGAGCCGTCGTCGCTCGAGGGACAGAGCGCGGCAACCTGGATCCGGCGACGGATGGGCGAGCGCGCCTACGAGGTCGTGTGGGGTCCGCTGCTGCAGGGCAAGTTCGGTGCGGCGGCGGAGGAGATTGCGATGCCGTGGTTTTGGGCTCGTGTCCACGATCGCAGCGCTGAGCTCGGCTATCTGCGTGGTGGCTTCCAGCGCTTCTACAATCGACTCGCTGAGCGGATCGCGGCGATGCGGGGCGAGCTGCGTCTCTCGACCGCTGTGATCGAGATAGGGCGGGGCCCAGCGTCATCCGACCTGCGAGTTCGAACGGCTGTGGACGAAGCGGCGTTCGACCTCGTTATATCGACCCTGCCAACGCACCCTCACGTGCCGGCTGGCTCCGGGGATCCCCGACGACTACCGCGCGCGTCACGAGTGGCGGCGAGCGTCCGGCGCCCACTGCCTCATCCTCGCCATTGACCGGCCATTGACCGATTCGTACTGGATGAACGTGAACGATCCCGGCTTCCCGTTCCTGGCCCTGGTGGAGCACACGAACTACCAGCCAGCCGCGGACTATGGCGGCCGTCACCTCGTCTACCTCGGCAACTATCGGCCGATGGACGACCCGCTCTTCAGCATGTCGCTGGACGAGATCGTCGACGCCTACATTCCGCACCTGGCGCGCATCGCTCCCGGCTTCGATCGATCGTGGGTCACGGAACGCTGGTCGTTCAGCGCGCCCTTCGCCCAGCCGATCGTCACGACCGCGTATCGCGATCACATTCCGCCCTTCGACACCCCGATCCCGGGCCTCTACGTGGCCAACATGTTCCAGGTGTATCCGCACGACCGAGGGCAGAACTACTCGATCGAGCTGGCGGAACGCCTCGTTGCCCACCTGGAGCCCACCGCGCGCTGAGTATCCCGGGCCTCCCTAGTCGGCTGGCGCGACGTCGACCTCCACCAGATTCAGCAGGAGTCCGTCCGAAAACAAGGCCCGGTAGGGCAGCGGCTCGAAGTCAGTATCGAAGTATGCGTTCGAGAGATGCCGAAACACGTTCACGAGGTGTGTCCCAGGCGGAAACACGCCCTCGATCCCTGGGGTTCGCGCCGCGAAAAGATTCCGGAAATGCTCCTGCGGGTCGTCCGCGTCGTAGCGGGAACCGTGATCGGACAGCACCAGGACGACAGCCTCTGGCCGATGCTTGCACGAGCTCATGGACCGAATCGAGCACCATGCCGATTGGTATAGGCCAGATAGCCCTCGAGCCTCTCGCGGTACTCGACTCCGCGTCATGCCCAGGACGGAGAAGTAGTGGTCGAACGCCGAGCACGAGACAGGGTAGCAATCGGGCATCGGCGACCGGATCTCCGGCCGCATCCACGGCAAACGGCGTATGTGGCGCCTCGATGTGCGCAAGCATGAAGAGCGGCTGCGCGGATTGCTCTCGCGCGACGTTCTCGCAGGTGAGTGAGACCGTCATCGGCTTGTTCGACCTGGAGCCCGCCGAGCAACCCGGGCGCGACCGAATCCACGATCCGGGCGACCATCGTGGTCCCCATCACGTAGTTTTCAAAGTAGGTCGGTTGCCCGGAATCCAGGACGCGGTCGGCAGTCAGCAGGTCCGTCTCGGTAAAGGACGAGGTGATGGCGACGATCTCGTACCCGCGGCCGCGGAGGGCATCGGCGAACGGCGCCTGTTCGATGGCTCGGCCTGCGAGTCGGTGCTGCCCGGCCGGATCCAGTGTCGGGTTCTCGGAGCATCGGGATGTCATCAACGAACCGCAAGTGGAGCATGGACGCGACGCTGAGCCATGTCTTCATGTAGTTGGAACGCGACGCGTCATCGACGACGAACCCGTCGCTCTCCAGTGCCCGAGAGAAAGTCGGTGTTGTCGATGCCGAAGTCCTCGGCGAGCGTGTCAGCTCGAGGATATCCGTCCAGGATGAGAACGAAGATGTCGGGACCGCCCGACCCGGGCAGCTCTACGCCGATGTGGCGCTGCGTCGGGCACCAGCGGGTTGAACGCCACCGCGACTCGGCCGATCGAGAGGAGTAGGAAGACACCTGCCAAGATGGCCCCGGCCCGCCCGATCCACGCCATGGGGAACGGTCGCGCGGCCGCTCGACCGGTCCGTCTCCGATTCGCGCCGACCGCCCACCACCAGACCGGGAGGACCAGCAGGATGCCCGTGACGGCAAACAGGCCAAGCACGCCCGAGACGATGATGGCGGTGACGTACGTTCCACGAAGCCGGTCGCGCAGCGCCAGCGTCGCTGCGACTTGCAGGATGAGCGTCGACTGCAACGCCAACGATGAGCGGTCGCCAGTGCGTCCGAGAGCGGTGCGGAGTGGCCATCCAGCAACACCAGGACCATGGCCACAACCAACGCCGACGGGCTGACCAGTCTGAACGCGGTACCGGCCCTCGTTCTCAATCGCCGTAGCCACCATACGACGGCACCCGCCCGTACTCAGTGCCGAAATAGCTGTCGGAGAGGAACCGGAAGATGCTCGCCGGTGTGATGTCGTTCGGAAAGACTCCTGACTCACCCGGCGTGAGGGCGGCGAACAGGACGCTTGTGCGCTCACGCAGGGCACGGGGTTCGGCCTCGTCCGGGGTCGTGACGACCCAGTCGACCTGCGATGCCGATCCATGGTCTGCCCAGAGCACGATGACCGGCGGTTCAGCCGAATTGGCGAGAATGTCGTCCACCATCTCGAGGAATCGTTCGTTCAGGTAGCCAAGCTGGTCTCGGTACTTGTCAGCGAACTCGTCGGCGGGCTCTCCGCGCTCGAGCGGCGAATCAGCGAAAAAGTATCGGCTGATCGGGACCACGACCGCCTCCCCGTCTGGGCCGAAGACCGTTGGTTGGTGCGGCGCCGGGATGTGGCCGAGCACGAGGCGCGGGTCGCCGCTGCTGCCGGTATCGGCGATCTCGCCCAGCGCGCCAAGCTGATAATCGATCCAGTCGCGGTGCTGCGCGGATGCGAAGTCTGGGGCCACTAGGGCCATCGCGTCGCCGATGAACGTGGATACGAGCAGCTTGAACTCGAACTCATTCAGGTACCCCGGATCGACATACACGTCCGCCTGTCGCAAAGCGAGCTCCTCGAACTCGTAAGCAGTGGCCACGACCTGGTAACCGTGGTCCCGTGCCACCGTGAACGCGGGGTTCTGATTGGCGAGCTCGCGCAGAGTCGGATTCTGTGGCGCCCGCCCCTCGAGGACGTCCAGGAAGCCAGGGATCCGCTCGACGTAGTCCATGTGGAGCATCGACGCCAGCGACTGACGCGTCCACAGGTAGTCAGACCGGCTCTCGGTAGCGACTGTGAACCCCCGCCCCTCAAGCGCGGCGATGAAGTCGGTGTTGTCGTAGTCGAAGGCTTCGGCAAGGACGTCAGCCCTTGGATATCCGTCCAGCAGGATGAGATAGATGTCCGGTGAGGTTGGGTCGGCGAGCGTGATCGGCTCACTTGCGGCATCCGCCAGCGGAACGCCCTGGTCCAATTCGCCGGCAGCGTATGCGAACTTGCCCGACAGCAGCCCCATGGCGATGGTCGACCCGAGATAGAGCGCGCCGCCCCAGTTCAATACCGCGTTCACGCGGCCGGCCGGCCATTGTGCCGCTCGCTTCCGAAGCATGCGGATCGCCAAAACGGCCACTGCGGCGATCGCAATGATCCATGTGATGAACAGCCAGGTCGGCGCAAGCTCCTGGACATCGAACCCGAACTCCGCAAGGTGCTTGCTGTACAGGAGACCGATGACCGCGCTGGCCACAATCCCGCCGCGCGCGATGTTGCGTGTCAGTGCCCAGAACGCCAAGGTCAGGACGACGGCGCCGATGACGGCGACGACCAGGGATCGGAATGCGGCATACGGGCTCACCACCGTGTCGAGCCAGTACGCGAGCACGATCGACGCCGCGAAGAGCCCCGGGTGCCAGGGTATGCCTCGTAGCCGTCGCCACGTTGGGGGCGTGTCAGCCGTGTTCATGGATTCGTGGCGCACATTTGGTGAGATGGTCCGGTGCGGGTGGTGGGACTTCGGAGGCTATTCGCGGCAGACTCGAACGGTAACTAGTCCGATCGTCCCACAACACCGAGATCAATCCTGGAGGATCGGCGTGAGTCGGAGATTGAAGGCCCATTCAAGACTCCAGGATTGGAACGGCAGCGCCTCGACATCCGTGCCGAAGTAGGCCGCCATGAGTCGCCGGAGAATGTTCACCGGCGACTCGTCTTCGGGAAACAGCCCAGCCGCTCCCGGCGTTCGGGCGGCGAGGAACGACCGGTACTGTTCCGCAATGTCGCCCTCGGAGTACCGGGTGCCGTGGTCCGACATCAGGATGACGACTGCATTCTGGGTCCGCCGCAACAATTTCCGCGGGCCCCAGCCAACACCCGCTCGTTGAGCGCCTCGATCTGGAGACTCAGGCCGGCGCGGTATTCGTCGAGGAGTTATACCCATGAACTCTGTGCGTGCCTCCCACAACGAACAATCGGGAAAGCAGTCCGGAACGGATGTTTGCCCACTGTTGGAGCTCGGCCGCAGTACGAATGGAGGGTGAGGGCTGTGGACATGAGTCAGCACGAACAGGGGATTGGACGACTTCGACTCGGCGATGTCCAAGGTGCTCTCCAAGGCATCAATCGACCTGCCGACTTTGGCCGCCATAGAGTACGGAAGCGACCTGATCTCGAAACACGGTGGCCCATGGCGACGACGAGAGCAGCTTGACCTCGAACTCATTGAGAGTCCCCCCGTCGCGAACCTCGTCCGCACTCGTGAGCGCGGTCGATAGATAAGGTGACGGCACCGTCGCGAGCAGGTATCCCCGGTCGCGGAGCATGTTCGGGATGCTCGATTCGTCGATCAAGGTGTGGAGCCAGCGGAGCTCACTGGGAGCATCGGCGGGGAGTGGTTGATCGCCGAGCAGATCCTCGATGTATGCGCCGTTCAGCATTGACGCGAGGGTGAGCCATGTCTTGTTGTAGTTCGTCCTGGCCGCGTCAGAGACGCTGAAGCCCAAGCCAGCCAGCTCGTCCAGGAAGGGTTGATTGTCGATACCAAATGTCTCCTGCAACGTGTCAGCTCGCGGGTATCCGTCCAACAGCACCAGGTAGATGCTCGGGCCGCCACTCCCGGCACCCGCGTACTGCGGTAGGTGCATCTCGGGACGCCCCGCCAGTGCCGCGCGCGTTGCGCCCACGGTCATGATCAGCGCGAGCGCCAAACTGAAGATGCCACTGGCGCGCGCCACATTCCTCGGGATTGTCGGCGACGGCGGCGGGAGACCGGTGACGCCACGCAATCCCATGAGCAAGGGCCAAGACGCCACCGCCGCCGCGATGGCGAGCGCAAGAACGAGCTGCCGGAATGAGAAGAGGACGAACAAGCTTGTGATGAGCGTCGCCCACACCCAGCCTCGGGTCACGAGCCGCGCAACGATGAGCACCCCACCAACGAAGGCCAGGACAGTCAGGGTCGGTCGCGCGAGCGACTCGATCGTCGTGGGCACCGCGACATACGCCTCGGCGATCGCGGCTAGCGCGAACAGGAACGGTTGCCCGATCAGCAGCAGTCGCTCGGCCGTGCCTGATCGTGGCCGACCGACCTCGGCGGCTACCTCGCTCAACGCGGGGTGGCCAGCGACACCAGGAACTCGGCCGCTGCCCGGCTGCTTTCGCCGACGTTGAAGATGTGGCGTGACCGCGCAGTAGAGGAGCCGGTCGCGAATGCCATCCGTATCGCGAAGTGCCGACTCGATCACCCTTGGGACCTCGGCCACTGCCTCGGGCTCCACGACGTGGCCGATCTGGCTCCGAATGCTCGCCTCGAACGACTGCGGCACCGATCCGCTCCCAGTCATCATTCAGGATCTTCGCGGGCGTATTTACGTAGATGACCGGTTTAAGAAGCGCGAAGGCGTACTCGATCGCGGCCCCCGACCAGTCGCTGATCATCAGATCGGATCGGAGCCATGACTCGGTGACGTTCATGTCGTCCTCGAGACGGAACAGCGGCTCGTCACGATAGGCGCGGCGCAGGTCCGCGACGAGTTCCGGTAGCCGCCGTACCGTCATCGGGTGCAATCGCAGCACCGTTCGAAAACCGGAGGTCACCAGCGCGTCAATGAGCTCCCGCCCCACCGGCCGCTCGATGAGCGAGCTGTCACCCCAGGTCGGCGCCACCAGGATCTCGGAGGTCGCGGCGCGCTCCGGAGAGTCGGTCACGTCGGCGAACTGGGCCAGCACCGTGTCGAGCTTGGCGCTCCCGTGCTCCACCAGCTGCTTCGCGGGCAGGTCGTGGAGGGCTTCGGTCTTGCGGATCTCGTCCACATGGTGCGGGCCCACACACAGAACGGTGTCGAATTCGTCGAACGCGCCCGGTCGGTAGGCCGTATGGCTGCTGTTGATCGAGTGGAACAGGTAGATGTAGTGGACCGGATGCACTGAGCGCTTCAACCACAGGTTGCCCAGGTCCGGCAGGGTCATGACGAAGTGCCTGCAATCCATCCGAGCAAAGAGAATCGTGCGGATCGTCCCCGAGCCGATCGCGAAGGCACGGAACCGCGGATCCTTGATGCTCATCCCCGGATCCGTCGGGTCGGAGCTCAGGTAGCTGATGTTCTGGTCGTGTTCGGCGAGGAGCGCCTGGATCACCGGCCCGATGTGCGGCCAGTCACCCGCGCCCTCGGAGTAGAAGACCAGTTCGCGAAACGCCGGGTCCTGCGCTTTCGAACGCCCGCATCGCACCCTGTTCGCGAAAGAAGGCCAGTCCGGGAAGGTTCACGATGCACCTTGCCCGGGCTGGAACCACGCCGTCGGTCACTGCAAGGATTTCGGCAACATCGGCCTGATCAGCCGGACGGATGTTGTTGTCGGCTCGGCCCGCAGTGAGCATCTCCGGCACGAATGCCCTGAGCGCACGGATGTCCGGCACGCCCGGTCGGATCGCATCGGCAACGCCGAGCTCGCCATACAGGTCGAGCAGCGTTGGCACCAGGGCGTCAGGACCATCGAGGCCGGTCTGAGCCGCGACGTCCGCGAGGCGTCCGTCATCGGTCTCGAGGTTGAAGGCCAAAACCGCCGGCAGCGCGAGCGCACAGGCGAGCCCGTGGGGGACGCCGAAGTGGGCGGTGATCGGGTATGACATCGAATGCCCGAGCGCCGGTGCGAGTCTGGCTGATCGCCAGGCCGGACAGCAGTGCGGCCTCCGCCATCTCGGTTCGGGCGTCGATGGACGTGGGGTCGGTGCGCAGCCGTCGCAAGGCTCGCGGCACCAGGCTCAGACCACGTTCCGCGAGGTGTGTCGTCAGGGGGGTCGCGTTTCGATTGCAGATGGCCTCGAAGCATTGCGAGTATGCGTCGAGTCCCGGCCCGAGCGTGGCCTCCCACGGAAGTGACAACGCAAGCTCCGGATCGATGAGGGCGGTCGTGGGGAACAGCCGCGGTGTCGTCGCTGACATCTTCCTCAGCGCATCTCCGTCCCAGAGTGTGGCCGTGGGCGTCACTTCGCTTCCGGTGCCGGCGGTCGTGGGAATTGCGACCAGGGGTAGCGGCTCAATGTCATTCCATGGGTGCTCGCCTGTCACCAGGTCGCCCAGCGCGAAGCTCGGCGCCACGAGCGCGAGGCTCAGGACCTTGCCCACGTCGAGCGAGCTTCCGCCACCAATGGCGACGATCATGTCGACCTGCTCCTCGCGTGCCATGGAGATGGCTTCTCCGACCTGGGCGAGCGTCGGATTCGACTCCACGCCGTCATAGACCACCGACCCTTCGTGCGCGAGCAGATCGGCGACGCGGCCGGTCACTCCGCGGCCGGTCGTGCCGGCCGACGTCACGACCAGGGCACGACCACGTGTGTGGTCGCCCAGTTCGTCCAGCCGCCCCGCCCCGAACACGACGTTGACCGGGTTGCGGTACTCCCACGCGTTACCCGGACTCACGAGCACCCATGGCCTGCATGAAGGCGAGCTTGTTCTGGTGGGGTGTCGTCGTCGGCCGCCCGGCTTCCGTATGGGGACTGCCGGCGACGCGGATCTCCAGCATTGTCGGGCCCGGGTGCTCTTTCAGGCGGTCGAGAGCCTCAGCGCCATGTCACGGTCGGAAACCGACTCCGCGTACGCGTAGCCGCAAGCAGATGCCACTGCCGACAGGTTGATCTGCTGAGCGGCCGTCGGCTGGCCGCCGACGGAGTCGTGCGCACCGTTGTTGATGACGATGTGGCGCAGGTTCGGTCGGCCGCTGCGTGCCGATGATCGCGAGGCTGCCCATGTGCATGATCACCGCGCCGTCACCGTCGAGGCAGAAGACCTGCTGCGCGGGCGATGCTGGGCGATGCCGAGCGCGATCTGCGAGCTGTGGCCCATGGACCCGACGGTCAGGAAGTCGCGATCGTGATGGCCCTCCTGCCGCTTCCCGGTACGCCAACACCTCGCGCGAGGTCATGCCCGTCGTCGAGACCAGCATGTCGTCGGGCTGCGAGCTCCGCCAGGACGAGCCGATCGCACCCGGTGCGCGTCAACTCGGCCAATCGGATTCCTGGGTTGTCTGAGCGCATAGCGCTGCGAACGTTCCCTCCGGATCGAGCAACGCGCGCGATCAGCACCCGCGACCGAAGTCCTCGGCAAGCACGGCCGAGGATGCTCGGCGGTAGTCATCCGTGTCGGCGCCGATGACCTCGAACGGCATGCCGATGGCCTCGAGCAGCCCGTCCATGAGGCGGCCCTGCGTGACGTGCTGCGGCTCGTCCTCGATCGCCGGGCTCGCCGCGCCAGCCGATGATCAAAAGCATCGGGATCGCGTAGACCGCCGGATCCGCCAGCGACAGCAGCGGGTTGATCGCGTTGCCGATGCCCGAGTTCTGCAGATAGACGACGGGGACCTTGCCCGTCGCGAGGTGGTAGCCCGCTGCGAGGCCGACCGCGGATCCCTCGTTCGCGTTGATCACGTGGTCGGCCGGCCGGAACCTGGTCGTTGATGTAGGCGCAGAGGTCCTTGAGGAGCGAATCCGGGACGCCGGTGAAGTACGTGAGCCCGTGGCGCCGCATCGACTCGTAGAAGTCGGCCGGCTGCGATCACGAGCCACCGGGGATGAGGCGCAGGATCTCCTTGATGGGCATCAGCGCCTCGTCGCTCTCCAGCGACCGCCCGTGCTCCAGGATCGACTCGCGCCGTGGCCACCATGGCCGGATACGCGCTCCGCAGCAGTGGTTGGCGTAGATGACGATGTTGACGCCGGCTGCCTCGAGCTCGTCCTCGTGGATGGCTGTTGTAGGTCGATCGGGACGACGACCAGCGGGCACGCGCCTCGGAAGGCCCGCGATAGCTCGGCACAGAACTCCAGGATCTCGTCCGGCGTGGGCTGGCTGCTGTGGATCATGATCCCGTCGGCTCCGGCGTCGATATAGGCCGTGCGCGCGGGTCAGCGCATCATCCACGCCCTGGCCCAGGATCAGGCTCTCGATCCGGGCGATGATCATGAACTCGTCGGTGACCTTGCGCCTTCTTGCCGGCGCCGATGCGGTGCGCAGAACGACTCGATGGAGTCCTGCATCTGCTGCGCATCGGTGCCGAACAGCGAGTTCTTCTTGAGCCCGACCTTGTCCTCGATGATCACGGCGGACACGCCGAGTCGCTCCAGGGTCTTCACCGTGAACACGAAGTGCTCCGGCTTTCCGCCGGTGTCGCCGTCGTAGACGATCGGCTTCGTGGTCACCTCGACGATGTCATTCACCGTCTGGACTGCGTCGAGGTCACGTCCACCGCCTCGATGTCCGGCTTGCCCTTGGCGGTCGAGTCGGTGAGGCTGCTGAGCCACATGCCGTCGAACTCCCGCGGCCCGTGCTCGGTTCGACGCTCGTTCGCTCCACGATCAGGCCGGTCAGCCCGTTGTGCGCCTCCAGCAGGCGGATCAGCGGCTTGGCCTCGAGCAGGCGCCGGAAGCGCTGCATCCGGACGGTCGGCGTGACGCCGATCTCCTTCAGCGAGCTGGTTCAGCGCGCGTCGACGAGATTCCCTGGGTGTACGGCGACCTCCACGAGCTCGCCGCCCCACTCGGCCAGGACGTCGATCACTCGCTGCCGCAGTGGCGGCCTGGACGCCGTCCTGCCAGTCATCCCCGTGCACGACGAAGTCGGGCCTGTAGCGCCGCAGATTCGGCTCGTAGTCGAGGGTCTCCTGCGGCACCACGCGCGCGACGCCCTGGATGTTCTCGACCACGACCCGGCGCTGCTCGAGACTCATGTACGGCAGGCGCTTGTAGCTGGCGATCGCGGCGTCGGTCAGCAGGCCGATGGTGACCTCGCCGAGCTCGCGAGCAGTCGCGATGATGTTGAGGTGGCCGGGGTGCACGAGGTCCGCGCTCATGCCCACATAGACGGTCCTCTTCGTCGGTTGCATCGCCACCTCAGGACACCTCGAATTGGCCCGTGAGAAGCCCGAACCCGCGACGGCCGAATTCGCCGACGAGCGACGGCGCGCCTGTCGGTCTTCGAGGCGTCAGTCCGTCGAGGACTCCTGGTCCTCTGCTTTCGCGACGGCGTTCCGACCGCGAATACGATCGAGGCCCCGAGTGATCTGGGCCCGAAGAATGAATGGCAAGGCAACTGCGAGCGCAACGATCGACTGAATGATCATGCCGCCTGCTGCCGGGTCGAGATACGCAAATACCACGAGATGATTCCCCTTGAGACACGTGCGAGCGCAGTCTGCCGCAGTGTGGAATCGGCGGCAAGGTCCAAACGTCCTATTCGACCGTCCGGACTTGCGATCTCGGCGATCACCTCGCCCTGATTCCATTCGTACCAGGCGCCCATTGCTCGGTTTGCGCCTCCCTTGTCAGGGAACGCGACTCGGCCACGGCTCAGTCGTCAGAGGCAACTGGTTGCGATACGGGGACTGAAAGCTGGTGTCAGGAGGAATCACCACTTCGTCATCGAAGTACGCGCCAAACAGGCGCGGGAAGATCTCGATGGACCTTGGTTCGGGACCATATAGATTGGGGTGCCCAGGCGTGCGCGCGGCGAATAGCGTGGAGTACCACTCATCCGCGACATCATGACTGGAGCGTGAGCCATGGTCTGAGAACAGGACGATCACGGCGTCGGGCGATTTCTCGAGAATGGTGTCGATCACCGCCAACATTCGTCCGTTGAGGTAGTGAACTTGGTTGGCGTACGCAGTGTTGAATTCCTGGGTGTCCATTCCCGATTCGTCAACTCGAAGGCGGTAGCGATTACATGACGGCGAACATTGGGGCTGTGGCATGCCGCCGGCCTGGTCAAATACGAAAGGCACGTGCGGACTTAGCACGTGCGCGAACATGAAGGTGGAAGCCGGTTCGTCGGCGACCTCCTCGATCAGGTTGAAAGTGTTTAGTGTCCGGTCTCGATAAGCCGACAGCACGATAGGTTCCATGATCCGACCGATGAGCATCCGCTCGAGGACCTGATGCTCGAAGATCGTAATGCTGGTGTCACCTCGATACTCGTCCACATCGCGCAGCGTCAGGGAGCTTCCTGGGAGCCCTGCGGACACCACGCGATACCCAGCCTCCCGCATTCTGGCGGTGGCCGGCGTATGGCTCATGGCCTCCCGGATCGCGCGTCGCTGCTCTGTCCGGGATCCGGGCGGCGGACTTAGGCTTGCGATGTCGTCAGCGTGCGCCATGTGGAAGGTGGTCGGCAGGACCAGGTACGTCCACGCATAGTTGCTCCGAGATCGTGGTGCAACATCGAACCCTCGGGCGGCCAGTTGAACCTCGAACCAGGTATTGTCATAGCCGAAACCCGCCAATGTGTCGGTTCGCGGATAGGCATCCAATAGGACCGTGAAGATGTCTGGTAGGTCTGATCGGGTGCTTGTGGCGGCCGTTGGGTTGGTCAAGTCGCGGATGTCAAACGCAGGGCCAGTCACGACCCGCACCGTCGAGACGGCGAAAAGCAGCGCGATGGGCACACCGACCACGCCCACCGGCACCTTCAGGAGCCCGCGGCGGGTGAGGATTCGACTAATGAGGCCGGCCGCCACTAGCAGCACCAGGCCAATCGGGTGAACGAGCGAGACAAGCGCGAGCACCGCGGCGACGGCGCCCCGCGGCACCGATCGCAGGAGAATGGTCCCGAGGACCTGCAGCCCGGCTGCCAATCCCGCCGCTATCGCAAGTGGGCGCGGCAGCGTTTCTAGGACCTCGCCGGAATCGACATACACGTTCAGGACGAATGCGAGCGCCAAGAGGACCGGCGCTAAGGTCAAAGCCGACGGCCTAGGCACATTTAGCGGCGCGAGCGAAGCACGCGGCGTGTTAGTCGTTCGTCGAAGGGGTCGGGCTGGCCTCTCAGGTGCAGGCCTTCGTCGACTTAGGCTTGAAATTGGAGGCTACCCCGAATTCTGGGCAACGCGAGCGGTCTGCCCCGGATGTTAGACGCCCCGCGGAGGTATCGAACATTGCGATGCCGTCTATCGGTCGTTCAGCGCTGACTCGGTAGTTTGTTCCGCCATTCTCGGGGAATGATTGGGTGCGAGAAACTCGACTACTCGCCCTGCTCCGTCGAGGCTGGAGCTGCTGGGGCTGCCGGCTCGGTGGCTTCGTCGACATCAGTGGTCTTCGGGCGCGCCTTCGCCCGCTCGAGGTAGAAGTATGCGGCGATGAGGGTGGCCATGAAGAGCAGGAATAGCGGCAGGTACTGCATGAGTTCGGACCTCGTAGTGGGCTTGCTCGGTCGCCTGAAGTATCAGGTGCTCGGCCCGCAGTGGCACATGGGCCTGATGGGCCAGTTGCCACCCGGGACTGATGGCCCAATTCGTGCTGTTGAACTAGCGTGTTCACCGTCCGGTTCATTCTCTTCGGGATTGTCGTCGCACAGCTTGCGGACGCATTCACGTTCACGCTCGGCGTGAGCCGGTTTGGGATCGGTCTCGAAAGCAACGGCATTGCGACCGTCCTCTACCACGCTGCTGGGCTTGGCGGCGTACTCATCGCGAAGGCATCCGTGCTACTGCTGACCATCGGCCTGTTGGTCGTCAGCGCGAGCCGTTTCCCACGTCTGTTGGTCTGGGGTGGCGCCTCTGCCACCAGCCTGGGCGTCATCGGCTTTGCCGCGAACACGGCTTCGATCCTCATCCTCTCCTGACCTGGCATGTCACTCGCTGACCCGCAGGGGGAGGTCTCGAGATCCGGGCGGCCAGCTACGGGGCCGTGAAGTCACCGAAGCCGGGCGCCTCGATCTGGACATCCGGCATTCCGGGTCCGGTGCCCGGTCCACCTATGCCGCCGAGCGGGAAGTCGATCAGGGGCAGCCGCACGCCCGCCATCTTCAAGCCACCGCCGATGATGAGGACGACCAGGGTCAGGACGAGCAGTGCCTTCATGCGGCGATGATGCGCCGCCCGTCAAGGCGGACACGGTGCGCTGCGACACAAACCGCGAGGCGCGCTATGGCGCCGCAGGCTCCGACCGCGATGCTCGGCCCAAGCGACGCTCGAGTTTGTCGCGCTGGCGGCCGGCGGCTCCCCACGCGTAGCGCATGAGTGTCCAGCCCCGATTGTTGAGGGTGGCGAGGTTCACGAGCCGCAGCCATCGGGCATGGCTCCCGCCCGGGGGCACCCGGTATCGGCCGTTGACCTGGACCGTGGAGCCGCCCCACAGGTAGCGGAGCTGGTAGGCGAGCGAACCCGATCCCATGGCGATGTCGCTCGCCTCCTCGCCGATTCCCACCTCCGTGAGCGTGCCGTCCGGCGACAGCTCCACCGCGCGATCGTGATCCCAGAGCCAGATCTCGCGTCGGCTCCAGTCGCCCGGCCTTGGCCGCGAGCCACAACGTCCACGAGGGATTGCGGCGCCGGATGATTCGCCAGAACCGCTGGGCCAGTCGCTGCAGCTCCTCGATCGGCACCGACGGCGACTCGACCAGCTCCTGCTCGGCTACCGCCTCGTAATGCGGCCGGTAGCGGGCGATCGAGGCCTCGCTGTCGTGCGGCGCACCGACCTCCCAGGTCTCGCCGGGGTAGAGCACGACAGGTGTGGTCCCGGTGGCCGCGATTGCCTCGCTCGCCGTCTCGACCCGGTTCATCGCCTCGTTGAGGTACGCGTTCTCGGCATGGCAGAAGCGAACCATGCTCGCGAACGGGATGGCGTAGCGCGGCCGCAGGACCTCCATCTGGGTCCGCAGGCGGCGCAGCATCTCGGTCGCCTCCGCCCGGTGGCGCATCGGCTCATCCGGGTTGCCAACCCAGTTCGCATAGCTGAACTGCGAGAGGAGCACGTCGATGGGTGCGCCGACCTTGCGCCGCAGCGCCTGGATCCGCCATCGGTACGCGAAGATCGCATCGTTGAGGTTGAGGAGGGTCGTGTCGCGCGATCGCACGGCCATCCAGGTGTCGCCTCCCTGGTCCGCGCACTTCACCCGCAGGTCACCCGCCAGCTGCTCCCATCTGCCCGAGCGCAGCTGGAGGACCTTCCCGAAGCCCGCGTTACGGCAGAAGGCGCCGATGCGGAAGTCCACCCCTTCGTGGAACATGAGCGTGATCCGACGCCGATGCTCCTCCGGGATGGCCAGCAGGTTGCGCGGCGCGAAGTGATCCGGATGCTCGTGCGAGATCCAGATGTGGGTGATCGTGGCGAAGTCGTCGTAGCGCATCGCCGTCGGGACCAGGTGGGCCCACCCGTGGTCGAACGCCAGGCCCTCCAGCCACGGATCGCTGATCATCCTCACGCCGTCGTGCTCGACGATGAACGAGGCGTGATTGACCCATTCGATCTTCATGATCGTCCTTGTCGAGCTCTGCCACGAGGGGGGTGGCTCGATTCGTCCGTTCCCTTCATGATGTGCGCCCATGAATATTGACGCCCGGCTCACCGGCTACCCACGCATCGGTCCCAATCGCGAGCTCAAGCGCACGCTGGAGCGTGCGTGGTCGGGACGCATGGATGCCGATGCATTCTCCGCCCGCATCACCGAGCTGCGGCAGGCGCACCTCGACGAGCAGCGCGACGCCATCGGCTCCGCGGTTGACGACTACTTCCTCTATGACGAGGTCCTCGAGACCGCGCTGATGCTCGGGATCGCTCCCGAGAACGAGGCCGCCCGCCTGGATGCCGACGCCTTTGACGTGCTCACCGACCTGGCCCGCGGCACGCCCGACCGCGAGGCCTGGGAGATGACGAAGTGGTTCGACACGAACTACCACTACGTCGTGCCGGAGATCGAGCGCCCGATCGCCACCCTCCGCCCGCTGCCGTGGCGCGAGCCCACCGGCGACGCCGACACCACGTGGGCCATCCTGGGCCCGTACTCGCTCATCAAGCTCAGCAAGATCGACGCGGCGCTTGACGCCGAGGACCTCGCCCGTGCCGCTGGCGAGGCGATCTGGACCTGGGTACGCGATCACGCCGCCGATGATCCGTCGTTCCGCCTCCAGCTGGACGAGCCGTGCCTGGGCATGGTCATGGACGCCGCCGATATCGCCCTGCGCAACGCCGCCTATGCCACCGCCGGCGAGCTTCTCAACCTCGCCGCCGCACCGATCGTGACCGTGCAGTTCGGCCAGGCCTCACCGGAGACGGTCGAGGCGCTGGGCCGCGCCGGCCTGGCGGTCCAGGTGCCGGTCTCGGCGGTCGCGTCGCTGCGTGGGACGGCCGCCTGGGACGCGCAGCCGGAGCATGTCGTGGCCGTCATGGATGGCCGCAGCGTGTGGCCGGATGACTTCGACAACGCCCGTGCCGCGCTCGACGGGGCGGATGACGGTCGCCTGATGCATCTCGTCCCATCCACCAGCCTGATGTTCCTGCCCGTCACCGTGGAGGGCGAGGATCTCCCCGCCGGGTTCCAGTTCGCCCGCGAGAAGGCACGCGCCCTTGCGGCATGGCCGGCGGCGCTGGCGGACGGTACGGCTCCTCAGGTTCCGCAGCCGCCGCCCGTCGAGTGGCCCGAGGTCGGGTCGCTGGCAACGCGGTCGTCGCGTGACGATCGACGGCAGGCACAGGCCGATCTCAACCTGCCGCCCTATCCGACCACGACCACCGGATCGCTTCCCCAGACCACCGAGGTCCGCCAGCTGCGGGTCAGCCTTGGTCGCGGCGAGCTCGACCGTGACGGGTACAACGCCGCCATGTCGCGCCTCATCACCGACTCGGTCGCGTGGCAGGAGCGCATGGGCCTGGACGTCCTGGTCCACGGCGAGTTCGAGCGCACCGACATGGTCGAGTACTTCGCGGAGCAGATGGACGGCTTCCACACCACCCACAACGGCTGGGTGCTCTCGTACGGGTCGCGCTGCGTCCGGGCCCCGATCCTGGCCGCGCCGCCGTCCATCTCGGCGCCGATGACCGTCGACGAGTGGCGCGTCGCCCAGGACGCAACGGACAAGCCGGTCAAGGGCATGCTCACCGGCCCGGTCACCATCGTGAACTGGAGCTTCCGACCTCCGGGCGTGCCGGATGATCGGCTCTTCTGGGCGGTCGGGCACCCCATTGCCGAAGAGGTCGGCCATCTGGTGGCTGCCGGCGCGCGGGTGATCCAGGTTGACGAGCCCGCGGTCCGCGAGCGTTGGCCGCTTCCCACCGAGGATGCCCCGCGACTCCGCGAGGTCTACGCCCGCGGCGTGCGAGCCTCGCTCAACCACGTGTTCAACCAGCCGGCCAACGTCCAGATGCACACGCACATGTGCTACGGAGACTTCGGCGATATCGTGCCGCTGTGGTCGGACGCCGGCGTGGACGTGGCATCGGTCGAGTTCAGCCGCTCGAAGGACGACAGCTACATCCGCCAGTTCTACGGCCTCTTCACCGATGGCCACCTCCAGATCGGCCCCGGCGTCTTCGACGTCCATTCGCCGCATACGCCGGGTCGAGAGGTCATGACGGATCGGCTCCACCACTTCCGCGAGTTCATGGACACGACCGATCTGTGGGTGAATCCCGACTGCGGGCTCAAGACCCGTCGCTGGGACGAGATCGAGCAGCAGCTGGGTGACATGGTGTCGGCCGCGCGCGAGCTTCGCGCAGCTCACTGATGCTGTCCGAGGGGCGCGACTGGGTGGAGATGGTGGAGGTGAACCCGCCTCGCCTCCCGAGCATGACCCATCTCCAGCTGCGGGGTCGGTGGCGTGACGTGCTGATCACCGACAACCCGTTCAAGCAGGTCCGCGTCTCGCCGTACTCGTTTGCCGCCCGAATCACCCATGACGTCCCGGCGGTTCGGCCCACCGTCGTGTGCTCGACCCGCGATCGGAACATCCTGGCCATCGAGTCGGAGGTGCGCGGCGCCATCGCGAACGGCGTGACCTCGTTCCTGGTCGTGCAGGGCGACATGCTTCCCGAGGTCGAGCACTGGAGCAACAGCTACGAGATCGTCGAGTACCTGCGCAAGCTCCAGCCGTCGGTCTCGCCGGTCGAGTTCGAGGTCGGGATGAGCACCCGATCACGCCGATGGATGTTCCGCCGCCGGGTTGACGTTGGTGCCCAGTTCCTGACCACCGGTCCGGTCATGGACCCGGACACCGTGCAGGAAGTGGCGGATCGGCTCGAGCTGCGGCCGGAGGACCCGCCGGTCTACCTCGAGATCACCCCGCCGTTCACCGAGCGCTGGGTGCGGCGGCTGGAGTCCGTCGGCGCCATCCCGATCACCGACGACCTGCGCCGACGGCTTCACGGCCTGGGCGAAAAGGAGGCACGCGCGGAAGGCTGGCGGGCGGCGAAGGCGGCAGCGGTGCGTGCTCGCGAAGCGGGGTTCGCCGGGATCGTGCTGATGGGCCTGCGCTTCGATACGGTCGTCGGCGAGGCCTACGACACCTGGCACCAGGCCGACTGAGCGTCCGCGACTTCGTGCCACGGCCGGTCGAGCGCCTCGATCGACGGCGCGGGCAGGTCGGGGAAGAGGCGCGCGGTCATGGCATCGGCGATGGCCTGCCAGGCCCGCATCGCCACCGGGGGCGGCAGTCCGGCCCGGCGGGCCGCATCGGCCACGACGTCGCACAGGCCATGGACCTGCGGCGGCAGCATGTCCCACGCCATGCCGAAGCTGAGATCCGCGGCGACCGGGGCACGCAGCGAGTGGCTGAGCTGGTCGTCGTAGCGCTCGGCGAGCGCGCGGAGCTCGTCCCCCGTCAATCGGCTTGAGCGCTCGATCATTCGCTCGATCGGTGCGCCATCGCTGATCCACCGCATGAGCGAAGTGAACATCGCTTGCCCGCTCGGCGGCCATGAGTCATTGGTACTGCCGCGGGGGAGCGCTTTGACGGGCAGAGCGGCCGTCCGTACGATCGAGCGGTGAACAGCAAGCGCCCCACGCGGGCAGGATCGCCCGATCACGAGGGCGCCATCGCCGGGGCGACGTACACCAGGCACCGTCGCATTCATCGGTCAAAGAGCCATCCGCGACCACGGATCCTCCAGCTGCTGGCCACCGGCGGCAACGGCGGCGCGCAGGAGTCGTACACCGGCCTGCTCCTGCGGCTGGACCGTTCGCGCTACGACGTTCGCGCGCTCTCGCTCTCCGCCGGCTCGGCCGTGCAGCGGCTCCGGGCGCCTGGGCGTCGCGGTCGACATCCTCTACGAACCCGATGACGGACGTGCAGTCCCCGAGCTTGCCGCCTGGATGAAACGGCACGAGGTCGACCTCGTTCACGCCCACATGTATCGCGCCGAGGTCATCGGGACGCAGGCGGCCGTCGCGGCCGGCACGCCGGTCATCATGGCCACCGTCCATTCGTCCCGGGTGCGATCGGCGGCCGATACCGAGCTGCTCGCGCAGCTGACGCCGCGGATGGATCGGCTGATCGTCCCGTCGGACTCGATCGGGCGCAAGGTCCGGGCCGAGGGGCGGGTCGGGGCGCGCGTTCTCGGTGATTCCGAACGGCGTGGACCTCTCGCGCTTCGCGGTGGCGCCGGCGCCGTGCGGGATCCGTGACGAGTTCGGCATTCCGGCCGACGCGCCGCTGGTCGGCGTCGTCGCCCGGCTCGAGCCGGAGAAGGGGCAGCGTCACCTGGTGGACGCCATGCCGGCCATCCTTCGCGCGGCGCCCGATGCCTGGCTTGCCATCGTCGGCGAGGGCTCGGAGGCCGATGCGCTGCGCGAGCGAGCCGCTGCTCTCGGGCCCCGCGGTCGCGGGGCGGATCGTCTTCACCGGGCGACGCGAGGACATCGCCTCGCTCACCGGGGATCTCACCGTGGCCGTCATTCCGTCCCTGCGCGAGGCCCAGGGCATCTCGATCCTCGAGGCCATGGCCCGATGCCGCCCGGTGGTGGCCTCCGCGGTCGGCGGCATCCCGGAGGTCATCACCGATGGCGTCGACGGCCTGCTGGTCCCGCCCTCGGATCCTGACGCGTTGGCCGCGGCCATCGGCCGGTTGCTGGCCGACCCGGCGCTGCGCGAGCGGATCGGCCGCGCGGGGTATGCCACCGTGGCCGGGCGGTTCAGCATCGATGCCCAGGTCCGGCGGATCCAGGCCGTCTACGACGAGGAGCTGGCGAGGGCCGGGGTCATCGGCTCCGGGCGAGCCGCCGAGGTAGGCGCCCAGCGGCCCTCGCAGCGCGGCGCGCTGGAGCTGCCCCCGCTCTAGACCCGGTCCTAGACCCGGTCGCGATCTCCCAGCCGCAGGATCGCCATGAGCAGCAGGTAGACGAGCAGCCATCCGATCAGCGCGACGAGTGCTGCGACGTCGAGCGTTGCGTCCCCGGCCCGAACCTCGTTGAACTGGAAGATGCCGCGGAACGGCGCGACGAACGGCTCGGTGACGCCGTAGACGAAGTCAACGATGCTGTTCTGCTGGTTCGCAACCAGGAGCAGCATCAGGATCCGCAGGCCGAGCAGGACGGCCAGGATCCCGAACAGCAGCGAGAGCACGCGGCGAACGTAGTACAGCGGTCCGCCGCTCACGGGCTCCACGTACGTCGGCTGGCCGGAGTTCACGTTCACCTGGCTGCCGGCCGGCTGTGCGGCGGCCGGCTGTGCGGCGACGGGCTCGGCCACCGGCCGCTCGCGCTCGACGTAGGTCTGGCGCTCGACCACGCGGGTCTCGCTGTCCACCGGATTCACCGGATCAGCCGGGTCCACGGGGTCGCGCGGATCGTTGCGATTGTCGTAGGTCACGGTCACGTTCTCCTGGAAGGGAGTTGGGCGTTCACGCTAACCGATGCACGCCGTGTGCCAGTAACCACACGACCGCTATCTCGCCGAGTGACCATGCTCGCCGATGAGGGGGACGAACACGACCGCGCCAAGGTCTCGGGTCGTGAACTCCTCGCCGTTCCGCTCGACCAGCGTCAGCACCTGGTGCTCGCGGTCGCCGACGGGCATGACGAGCCGCCCGCCCATCTCATCAAGCTGCTCGAGCAGTGGCGGTGGCACCGCAGGGCCACCGGCGGTGACCAAAATGGCCCGATACGGCGCGCCCGTCACCCATCCCTGGCTGCCGTCACCGACCATGACCGCGACACGTTCGCCGTGGCCCGTCTCCGCCAGGTGCCGGCGCGCCGAGTCCGCCAGGTCCGCGTGACGCTCGATGCTGACGACCCTGGCCCCGAGCTCGCGCCAGGATGGCCGCCTGGTACCCGGAGCCGGTCCCGATCTCGAGGACCGGGGCATCGGCCCAACCCGTTGCGGGTCGTGCCGCGGCGGTCATCAGCGCGACGACGTACGGCTGGGAGATGGTCTGGCCGGAGCCGAGCGGAAGGGCGTGGTCCCCGTAGGGGTCGCCGTCGTCCACGAACCGATGGCGCTCAACCCGCTCGAAGGCGGCAAGCACCTCCGGGTCGGTGATCCCGCGGCGCCACGAGCTGATCCGACACCATCCGCTCCCGATCGCGGGCGGCACGTTCCTCCGAATTGCGAGGCCGCGGGGAACGCGGCCAGCGCATCGGTCAGATCACGTCTGAGGTTGGTGGCTCAGCTCGCCGGGGCGCTGGTGCTCGTGCCTGCGCCGGTGCTCGCGCTGGTGCTGGCGGCACGGCTCTTGGTGCGGCCACCGTTCGCGGAGCGCGTGGCGCGGCGTGGTGCATCGGCCTCTTCGTCGATACCCTCGCCTCCGGTGTCGACGGTGCCGAGCGAGGCAGCATCCAGGACGTCGTTGAGGATGCGGTCGGCCTTCTCACGCACCATTCGGCGAGTTGCCTCGCCGCTGCGGGGGGCCAGGAGCACTCCGACGGCCAGCCCGACGAAGAAGAATCTGATCGCGATTCGAACGCGGCTGAACATGGGGAAATTTCCGCCCTTCGTGGTGTTTCGTGCCTGTTGGAGTGGCAAGAAGGATACCACCGGGGCTGTGCTGGGCCCGATTCTCTCGATAAATCGCGGGCAGTTCCCATAGAGGCCGATCCGCGCGGCGTTCCTTCGATATATCGGAGGGCTGGGAGCGTGCAGCGCCCGTCCGAGTGCGGCTTAAGCGTAGCGACAGTCGATATATCGCGGGAACGGCACTCAGACGGGCCCTCACGTGCACTTGCACTCGATCTATCGAGTAGACCCCGCTGGGATTGGCCCAGCCCTGCGAGGCCTGCGAGGCCGGCGAACCCACAGCAGCCCGTCGCGGCCCAGCGGCACGCCGCGTTCCAGTGCCTGGAAGATCTCGCGCGAGCCCGCCGGAAGCGCTCGTCCGATCAGATCCCGGTGCGCTCCCATCACCCGCCGATTCTGACGCGAGTCCTCGACCACCATCACGAGACGCGTCTGGCGCTGATGCCCCGCCGCCAACGTCGTTCGCTTCTGATCGGCCCTTCGATACTGAGCCTGGAAGTCCGTTGCCATGCGCTCGATCTCCACGGCCCAAACCTCGAGTGAGCCGAACAGCGCAAGGTCGATGGACTCACCGTGCTGACCGACCAGCAGCTCGATCGTCGGCTGCCAAGTCGGCGCGGCGCGGGTGACGATGAGCTCAGCGAGCTCGAGCTGTCCCGTGTCCCTCAGTGAAGGCGGGGTTCCGGGGTACACCCGGAGCACGAGGTCGAGTCCGACGGCCTCGGCCACGGCGGAAATGGAGGTGAGCGTCAGGCCCGGTTCTCCGCGCTCGATCCGCCACACCGTCGACGACGATACGCCGGCTCTCGCGGCAACCCGCTCCGCCGACATCGCCAACGTCGTCCGCGCGAGCGTGATCTCTGCGCCGATGCGTTCGCTCTGCACGCGCGCTCTTCGTCGGCTGCTACGGGATCTCATGCCTTGGAAGTGTGGCGGGCGCCAATTTTCGGCCGCTTACCAGGTTCCGCTCAGCTCGATAGATCGCGGGATTGTCACTTGGCGGCGTGTTCGAGGGCGGAACCCGCGATCTATCGAGTGCTGCGGAGCGTAAAGTGCGCGCCCGCGAGCCCTTCCAGCGTTGAGGCGCTCGAAGTATCGAGGGAACGGCGCGGCGGCGGACCGTTCCTGTGCATTTCCCGCGATATATCGAAGACGCCGAGCCCCGACCCCGGACCCGAGCCCCGGACCCGAGCCCGAAAACGCCGGACTACTACTCGCCCAGCCCGTATTCCTTGATCTTGGCGTACAGGAGGCGCCGATAGATCCCGAGGTCTTCGGCGGCCTTCGAGCGGTTCCCGCCGGCCCGATCCAGGGCCTCCTTGATCAGCTGTCGCTCGAGCGCCGACACCTGCGCCTTGAACGCACCATCGCCGTTCGATTCGGTGTCGGCGGCGTCCCGCGCATCGGCGTCGGCCTCGTCCGCGTCGAGGGCGTCGCGCCGACCGGAGAGCGCGGCCTCGTCACCCTCGAGCTTGGTTCGCCGTTCCGCGAACGTGGCACGCTCCGGGGCCCCGCGATCCTCGCTGAACGGCAGGTGCTCAACCGTGATCGGGTTGCCCCGCGACAGCACCACGGCCCGCTCGATCGCGTTCTCGAGCTCGCGCACGTTGCCGGGCCAGTCGTGGTCGACCAGCCGCTCGAGCGCCTCCTCGCTGATGGCCGTGGGGATGGCACCCGCCGCGTGACGGAACTTCACCAGGAAGTGCTCGACCAGCAGCGGAATGTCGTCCTTGCGCTCGCGCAGCGGCGGCATGTGGATGTGGATGACGTTCAGCCGGTAGTAGAGGTCCTCGCGGAACTTGCCGTTCTTGACCTCATCGGCGAGGTTGCGGTTCGTGGCCGTGATGACGCGAATGTCGATCTTGATCGGCGTGTTGGAGCCGATGCGCTCGAACTCGCGCTCCTGGAGGATGCGCAGCAGCTTGGTCTGGGTGCCCAGCGTCATCTCGCCGATCTCGTCGAGGAAGATCGTGCCCTTGTTGGCGCTCTCGAATCGGCCCTTGCGCATGGTCATGGCGCCGGTGAACGAGCCCTTCTCGTGGCCGAACAGCTCGGTCTCCAGCAGCGACTCCGGCAGCGCGGCGCAGCTCACCTTGACGAGCGGATGCGGGTTGCGCTTGCTGGCCCGATGCAGCGCCTCGGCGATGAGCTCCTTGCCGGTGCCCGACTCCCCGGTGATCAGGACGGTTGCGTCCGACGGGGCCACCTTGCCGATGAGCTTGAAGACCTCGAGCATCGGCTTGCTGCTGCCGACGATCCGCTCGCGCTCGGCTTCGCGCTTGCCGAGCTCGAGGCGAAGGGCGCTGACCTCGTTGCTCATGTCGGCGTGCTCGAACACGCGCTTGAAGGTGGCCAGCAGGTCGTCGATCTCGAAGGGCTTCGTGACGTAGTCATACGCGCCCGTGCTCCATGGCCTTGATGGCGCTCGAGCTGCCGCCGAACGCGGTCATCACGATGACCTCGAGCTCGCTGTGCTCGCGCTTCAGCTGCCGAAGCAGGGTGATGCCGTCCTGGTCGGGGAGCTTGACGTCCATCAGCACGAGGTCCGGGAGGTCCGCGGTGATCTGTTCGGCCGCCTCGGCGCCGGTCGGGTGCCAGGCGGACCGCGTAACCCTCCTCGGTCAGGAGGTCCTCGAGCAGCTTGCGGATATCGGCGTCATCGTCGACGACAAGCACGGATCGCTGAGTCTCGGCCAACTGAATTCCGCCCTCCAGTGGTGGGTGCGCTCGTCAACCCGCAGGGATGAGCAGCCGCGTGAGTATGGCACCTGTCCGGATTCCGTACAACACTGTGACGGTTAGGCGCTTCGCCGCGGGCCGATATATCGGCCGGGGGGTGGCCCGAGCGTTCCTCAGGCGCCGTGCCGCCGATATTTCGGTCGGTGGTGAGCGTGGAGGGCGCCCCGGGGCTCCTCTCACGAGGACCGGCGCATGAAATATCGGCGCAGGGGCGCCGGAATCAAGCCCAGGCCACGAAGCGGCCGAGATATCGGCGCGCCGGAAACGGCCGAAAGCCCATTCCGAACAACCCGCCGGTAAGCCGCGGATACGTCCCCATCGGCAAGATCACCGAATGGCTCACGTCACACGCCCCAGCCAGCGGAGGGCCGGGGCACGCCGGGCTCGCGCGCAGGCGGGGTCGATCGGCCAGGAGATTCGTCTCGCTCGGGTGGAGCAGGCAATGACTCGCGTGACCGCGAGCCGGAGAGCCGGTGTCTCGCCCGACACCGAGCGCCGCGTGGAGTTTGGCGAGCCCGGCGTCAGCATCTCCACGATCTGCGCGGTGGGGCAAGCCGTGGGGATCGACATCGTTCTGCGCGCCTACCGCGCCCGCCCGATCGGCCTCCGCGACAGCGGTCAGCTCACCGTTGCGGAACACATCCGACGCTTGGCCACCCAGCATTGGACCGTGGCGCTCGAGTTGCCCGCCGGCGAGCACGGGGAGGCATGCGATGTCGTGCTCTACGGCCCGCTCGAGATCATCGACATCGAGATCGACCGAAGGCTGGTCGACTTCCAGGCGCAGTATCGGCGCAACGTGCAGAAGCGAGACTACCTCGCCGCGCGCCACGAACGGCCGGTGCGTCTGGTCATGGCCGTCGAGGACACGAGGCGGAATCGCGCAGCCCTTGAGCCCCACGCTCGGCTCGTGGGGACCGCACTCCCCGGGACATCACGAGAGGTGCTGGGCGCCATCAGAGGCGGTCGGCCACTGGGAGCCGACGGATTGCTGTGGATCCGTCCGCGGAGAATGCCGCAGACCGTGGGCTGAGCAGGCCGGGTCGGTCCCCGGAGTGCCAAGACGCCCGACGCCGATATTTCGGCCGGGCGGTGGCCTCCGGGTTCCTCAGGCGCCGTGCCGCCGATATTTCGGTCGGTGGTGAGCGTGGAGGGCGCCCCGGGGCGCGTCTCACGAGGACGGGCGCCTGAAATATCGGCGCAGGGGCGCCGGCGACGGCTTCAGGGCCACGCGGCAGCCGAAACATCGGCTCGCGCCGACCCTACGGCGAAGGACTGGCCGAAGCCGAAGCCGAAGCCGAAGCGGAAGGCGAAGCAGACACCGACCCCGAAGCCGAAGCCGAGGGCTCGACCGAGCTGGAAGCGGGGGTCGAGGGCAGAGGCACCGGTGTCGGATCGGGGATCAGGGAGGACGGAATTCCCACGAGGGACAGGAGAAGCACCAGCAGGAAGATGGCGGCCACGGTCAGAATCCACGGCTTGGCGAGGTGGTCATCCTGCGCGGGGAGTGCCCCTCGGTATCCGCGCTCGGCGCGATCCTCAGGTTTCGGCGTCTGGCTGCTCTTCGTCATGCGTCGGGTCGCTCTCCAGGTGTCGGTGTTGTTCGCGCCGCGAGCTCAGCCAGCTTGGCCGACGTTCGTCGGGCGGCGGACCGAACGCGTTCTTCCGTCCGCGCGATGGATCGGCGATCCTCCTCGACCTGCCGCCGCCGTTCGCGGGTCGCCCTCGTGGCACTGATGCCGAGCGTCCAGGCCAGCATGGCCAGCGAAGCGATGACGAGCAGCGCGAGGGCCGCGACCGCCAGGTCGAGAATCAGTCCCACGGCGCGCGCAGAGTAGCAGATCGCTCGTTCAGCGGGCGTTCCGCATGGGCGGCACCACGATGCCGATGACCCCGGCCGCGGCGCACATGCCGCCACTGATCATCAGCACTGCGGCCGGTCCGAGGATGCCGGCCAACCAGCCGGACAGGCCCATCGAGGTTGCGATCGACCCGAAGACCAGCGCCTGGCGGCTCGATACCACCCTGCCCATCAGGCGCTGCGGCGTCCGCTGCTGGAACAGCGTCACGGTGGGGATGATGAAGAGCATGTTCGTCGCGCCGGTGAAGAAGAACGCGATCATGGCGAGGATCGGATCGGTGACGAGCCCCGCCGCGACAAGGGACAGCCCCATTCCCAGGAAGCCCGCGATCACCATCGGTCCCTTGGGGATTCGATCGCCGATGGCGCCGACCGCCACGCCGGCCACCACGCTCCCGACCGCGATGGCGGTGAGCAGGAGCGCGTACATCTGCTCGAAGCTCATCGCGCCGCGAGCCACGACGTCCCGTGCGTAGAGGAGGCTGACGACGATCTCCGCGCCGACCGCGACCTGGGCCAGCGTGGAGAGCAACGTGTTCGAGAGCAGCGCCGATTCGGCCCATAGGAAGGCAAACCCCTCGCGCATCTCGCGCCACACACCGCCGATGGACAGCCGTTCGGCCGGCTCGGCAACCTGGCGCGGGATGAGCATCGCCCAGATGAGGACGGCGGATACCACGTACGTCCCGGCATCCAGGATGAATGCGGCGCCGATCACGCCGCTCAACGCGGTCACGATGAGCCCGGCCACCGGGAAGCCGATGAGGTCGGCCGCCGTCTCCGGCACCGACATCGCCGAGTTGGCGGTCACCAGGTCCTTCTCGTCCACGATGGCGGGCACGACCGCCGTCTTCGCCGGCCGGAACAGGAGTGTCACCGTCGCGATGAGGAAGGCTGAGGCGTAGACCAGGCCGATGTGGATCTCGAACGCGAACGGCACGGCCAGCACGAGAACCGCGCGGACCACGTCGCAGGCGACCATCGTCACGCGCCGGTCCCATCGGTCGACCAGGACGCCGGCCAGCGGACCCAGGATCACGCTGGGCACCGCGGTTGCGGCGAATGTCAGGCCGACCTCGAGTGCCGAGCCACGGCCCGCGACCAGTGCCCCGAGCGCAATGACGTGGATGCGATCGCCCAGCAGCGACACAAGCTGACCGACCCACAGCAGTGAGAAGTTCCGGTTGCGCACCAGTCTCAGGTACGGCGACTGTGACCGCGGCGCCGCCTCACCGTCGGCCGTCGGGATGCCCGCATCGGCCGGGATGGCGGATGCCTGCGCGTAGACGAGCCCGCTCTGGAACGCGCCGGCCGCAGGCTGACGCTGTCCAACCGAGCCGATCGCAACCGCGCGTCGGGTGGGTGCATCGACTCGCGTCATCGAATACACGATGGCCCAGAAGATCCCGAGAGCCAGGAGCACGTCGCCGATGCTGATCACGTCGCGGATGTACGGGATCGGCAGCGGAATCACGTCGCCGAACAGGCCGCCCGCGGCGACGAAGCCGGCGATGGAATCGGTTCGCAGCAGGAAATGGAAGGCGTCGTTGGCGAGATCGGCCTCGGTGAACCCCGCGGAGAAGTAGGCGGCCGACCAGATCGGCATCTGTCCCTGGTTGACGAGGACGGCGAGAAGGTTGGCGCCGATGCCGACGGCTGCGATCTGGAGCCCGGGTACGCGCCAGTTGAACCACAGCCAGGCGAGGATGAGGCCGTAGGCGGCAAGCACCGCCGCACCGGCGGGGATCTCGGGAAGGATCGCGATCTCGCGACTCACGCCGACCAGCAGACGCAGCCCCAGAGCGACGGCGAGGAGGAGACTCCAGCGGAGGCGAAGATCGGCGATCCTGGGAAATGACCCCCCGGCAAGTGCGCCGACGATCAGCGCGAGGACGATTGCGCTAAGAAACATCGTCCGAGGCCAACGTGGGCCTCGCTCGGGGATCGGGAGGGGACTCGGCCGGCGGCTTGGCGGCAGCGATCACCTGGTCGCCGGGCGCATCGGCGTCGGTGCCGGTGTCGCGGGGATCGGGATCATGCAGCATGGTCGGGAGCTCGTCGGGGCTGTCGGGCGGCCGATCGAGGATGCTGCGGTCCAGGTTGATCAGGATGGGAACGATGTCCGGGTCGAACTGGATGCCGGCGAACTTCTCCAGCTGATCCACGGCCTGCTCGTGGGTGAGCGGCGTCTTGCGGTAGGGGCGCGAGCTCGTCATCGCCTCGTAGGCATCGGCGATCGTCATGATTCGGGCGCCCAATGGAATGTCCAGCGCCTCGGTGCCTTCCGGATAGCCCGATCCGTTGAACCACTCGTGGTGGGCCAGGATGAGCGGGGCCTCGCCCCGCAGCTGGGTGGCGGGTGCCACGATCTCGGCGCCGATCCGCGGGTGCCGATTCATGGTCGTCCGCTCCTCCTTGTCGAGCGGCCCTTCCTTCAGCAGGATGTTGTCGCGGATGCCGATCTTCCCGATGTCGTGGAGCAGCCCGGCCCACGTGATCTTCTCGATCTCGGACTCGGGCAGCCGCATCACCCGCGCCATCGCCTCCGAGATCCGGCTCACGCGACTCGAATGGTTACGGGTATACCGGTCGCGTGCGTCGACGGCCTTCGACAGTGCCTGGATGGTCTGCTCGAACAGCAGCCGCGTCTCGACATACCTCGCATACGCCAAGCGAGTGGTGAAGAGGGGAATCGCAAATAGTGCGGTTGCCCACCAACCCGCGCCGTGAGGGAGTTCGAAGACTTGAGCCATCAGCCACGCCAGCGGGACGAGCCCAATCATGGTGAGAGCGATGCCGGAGACGTCCTGAGCCCACACCGTTCGGATTGGAACCCCCGTCCGGACGCTTACCGCACCGACACTTAGGGTCCAGTTCACGAGCCAGAGGACAACTCCTGCTACCAGGGCCGCTAGCAGTGAGTAGGCGATTTCCGCGCCTGCGTCCGGTGGACTGACCTCCAGCAGAGCCTGGTGCACGATCGCTGCGGTGGCCACGGCGAGGACGATCGACGCGTGGTTATAGAGCGTTCCGTACCACGGCACTTCGCCGCGAAGCTCACGAGTGTCAGTCGAACCGATGGCTGCGACGATGACGCCTGCCAGGGGACCGCCAAGTATGAAAGCCGCCACCACCGGCGAAGCAGAAACGGAAACGACGGTTCCTCGTGGCAACTGGACCGGTAGCGCACTCGCGACAAGTGTCGCGATGACCCAGAACACTAGTCCTGGAGGGCCGCCGATTGCGTCGTTCAGCGGGAATAGGTACACAACCGCCGCAATTGTGATAATTGCGGCGGTTGCGGTCGCGATGACTAGGCGACGGACTCCGCTATCCACCAATTCGATACCGCTTCATGCGGTTTGGCAGTCTAGCATTCCCGCCTACCAACCCCTGAAGCCTGCGCCTCCAGCTAGAGCTAAAGCCACGAGCGAAAGTAGGGCTGGAATCAGCGTCGCGAGCCGTCTAGCGAACATGCGCATGCTGATCTCCTAGTCCGGCTGGATTACCAGCCCTTGGTGAGATTGGTCATCAGAAGGTGCCCTCTTCTGCGCGGAATTGGTTAACAACCGACACACTCCGTGACGGAACGGTCGGTTGCACTACCTGCTCCCCGACAGCCCAAGTGCCCAAATTCGGCTGGCGGATCACGGCGTCCCACGGTATTTGTCGAAGTACCAAAGTACTATCGATGGGCAGTACGATATCCTGCCTTAGGATCCGAGTCAACCCCTTTCCGCGTCGTGCCTGAGCCGTAGTCCACTAGGACTTGATAGCAGCGGTCCCGTTTCGCTCGGCTGCTCGCTCGACGGCTTCTGACGGCGGTTCGTCCAGCTCGTCCCGTATGAGCCTTGCAAAGTCCAATAGGAGGTCGCGCGCCGCCACACGACGTCCCCCCGCAGAGAGGCATTCGGCCAAGGCTAATGTCGCGGCCTCATCGAATGGATCGATGCTCACCAGGGCCGAGGCGGCCTCAAGAGCAACATCGTTGTCATATGACGAGCCTGCTCCGTTGGCGATCGGCAGCAGGCACGATCGAACGTACTGGTGCACCTGTCCCTGGAGGCGGGATGCCCAAGACTCGTAGCGCAGGTCCGCGAGAAACTCCCCCCTAACGAGGTGAGTGAGGCGGCGCGCAACACCCTGCCGTTCAACCCAACTTGCTGTGGTGAGCCGCAGCGCAAGTCGCTTGATCTCATCGACGTCAGTTCGAATCAAGTCAGAGGACAGTCCCACCGACTCCGCTGAACTCATGATGTATTCCGGACTCTCCCCTCCCCTGTACCCGGGGTCGAGGTGTCGGCGAAGCTGGAAGACCGTCTGGTTCAAACTGTTGATCGCAGAGTCCGCATCCGCGTCTGGCCACAAGAGATCCAGCGCTTGGTCGCGCGTCAGGATGGTGTGCGAATGCGCGGCCAAGACAGCGAGTAGAGCGCGAACACGCCGCTTCGCGATGTGCACTGCCGGACCGTCCCATGACCCACGCCTGAGACTGATGCCCCCCATCGTTCGCAGGAAGAGACGAGCTGCCTGGGATGTGCGAAGCGCTTGGCGTATTTCGAGCACGTCCTGGCCGGGCACATCGCTCAGGGCATCCACCGTTTCCCGATTGGCATACCGAGCTACGCAGGACAGGACGGTGGACCGCGCGGCTCCTGACAGGAGCGGGAGGAGTTGAGCGGCCGGGATCCGCCACCCTTCCGGGTCAGCCTCGACAAGGCGAGCAATCAGGTCCGCTCCGTTCGGCAGACTAACGGCGGCCCTCGATGTCGACACGTAGCGTCTGACCCACCACTTCAGGATTGGCAAGTAGCCGTGCTGGTCGGCAAGCGCGACCGCTTGCCACGCTGCAATGACATCCCGTTTTCCACCGTGATCGAGGCCAAGCACGCCCAGCTTGACGGCTCCAGTGATAGCGAGAAACTGGCCGCCCTGAGCCGCCGACTGGTGCAGACCGGCCAAGCCGTCTTGGCAGCGTTTTCCGCAGCCTCCGGCTAAGTGCACTCCGATACCTACAGCGGGGGCAATCTCGGATGAGTAACGCGAATCGACGGGTCCCGCATTGAGCGACTGACAACAATCGAGGATCACTGACGGCTCAGCCTCAGCGAGGTAGAGCGCCTCAACTAGACGAGCATGAGTTGGGCCGTGAGCGGCTCCGAGGACTGCGGGCGTTGCTGCGGCCTCGTTAAGCGCCGCGACCGCGGAGTCGAACAGGCCCTCGTGCAGCAACACAGCGGCATGCCCGTAGAGCGCATCACTGTGAGGTCGTGGCCATGGCCGTGTTCTCTCTACAGCTTCCACTGCGATCTTCCGCGCCTGGTCGGCACGTCCGGCTACGAGCAGTGCGCCGACTAGTTCGGAGTTGTCGGCAAATGGATTCGTGGGTGTGCCCGACCAAAATTTTGCAGCCTTTTCAAGGTTGGTCACGGCCTCCTGGGCACGTCCCATCCTGAGTTGAATGCCGCCCGCATTGTGAAGGGCGATCGCAGCAAAGTGATCGAAACCTCTAGCCGCGGCCTCCACTGCGATGCGTTGACACTCCCTTACAACGAGATCGTATGGTTGCGCCGACCACAGCTTGGTGATGGCGAGGTTGCCCTCGAGTCGTAGCCGGGTTCCGACTGCATCAGCAGGAACGAGGGCAGCGCCCGACTCCGCGATACCGGCTGACAATTCGCTGTCGCCGTAGTTCGAATAGACGGAACTGAGCTTCAAGCACGCTAGCGACTCAAGCCGCTTGTCACCCTTCTTCTGAAAATAGGCTCGAGCTCGGGTGAGCGCCTGAAGGGCGAGATCCCAGTCGCCCCGCATGCCCGACGTCTCTCCAAATAGGAGGCTCAATCGCGCGTTCTGTCGGATTGCCTCCGCGGGGAGCTGACGGATCCAGACGTCCACGAGCCCAAGCCGACCTTCTTCTGCGACTGCCTCACCGTGCTTGGCGATGAGTCGCGCGGCCTGACGGTGGAGGCCGGCTCGCAGGTAGTGATGGATGGCCTCGGGCCACTGCTCCGTCGTCTCGAAGTAGGAGGCCGCGTGAATATGCAGGCCGATGACCTCCGCCTCCGAGCGCTCGCTGATGAGCCGCCGCTCGAGGAACTCGCGGAACAGGTTGTGGTATCGGAACCGCTCCTCGTCCAGGCGACTCGTGAACAGGCCGCGGTGCTCGAGCTCGGTCAGCTCGCGACGGCCGTCGTGCACCCCTGCCAGCCGCTCGGCCACCTCCGGTGTGATCTGTTGGAGGATGGACGTGGTGAGCAGGAAGTTCCGCGTCTCTTCGGGCTGCTGGTCGAGCACCTCCTCGGCCAGGAAGTCGAAGAGGTCGCTGTCCGTGGTCGCGGTGATGGACTGGATGAAGTCGCGCCGGCCCTCGGGTGTCGTGCGCTCGCGGAGCGAGACCTCGACCAGCTGCAGCGACGCGGCCCAGCCTTCCGTTCGCCGCTCCAGCTCGACGAGCTCGGTCGGGTCCAGCGGGTCGTTGTAGATGTCGCGGAACAGCTCGTCGATCTCGGCTTCGGTGAAGCGCAGGGCATCGGTTCGAAGCTCGGCGTAGCCGGAGTGCGTCTTGAACCGTGCGAATTGAAGTCCCGGCTTGGCCCGCGAGGCAAAGATGAAGCGGCAGGTCGGTGGAGCGTCACGGAGGATCTGGTTCCACAGCCCGCGAACTTCCGTGGCCGAGTTCACGTACTGCCAGTCATCGATGATGAAGGTGCACGGCTCCGTCAGTTGCTCGTGCATTTCGGCCAGCAGGTACGCAGCGACGCCCGGCCGTGCCGATCCCGGTCCGCCAAGCTGCTGCAGCATCGAGTGCGCCCGCCGACCGAATCCGCGATGGCGCTTGCTGATCGCCTCGATCAGGTAGCTGATGTGGAACGTCCAGTCCCGATCGTTGCGGTCGAGCTTGTACCAGTACACCGGTACCTGCGCTTCGCGCTCCCATTGCCACAGCAGCGTGGTCTTGCCGTAGCCCGCATCGGCCGCGATGACGGCGGCGCGGCAGTCGGACGCCTTGTCCAGCCACTCCAGAAGGCGCGCGCGGCGAAGCGTCGGCGTCGCGTACTGGGGCGAGGCGACCTTGTTGAGAATCAGCGGGTAGGCGTATTTGATATCCGACAATCCACCGGTCTCCTGTGCGAAGAGATGCCGATGTCGTCGTCGCGCCCCCCGCGGCGAGCGCCTCGGTGTTCGAGTGACCGTAGCGCCGCGCGATTATCGGACCATTACCGGGAATCGGCTAGAGTGCGGGCACTGTGCGCGCCTTTATCGGACTTGGTGGAAACCTGGGTGAGCCTGCCGTGGCATTCCGTGCCGCGGTGGCCGAGCTGCGGGGACACGGCCTGGTGGCCAGTGTCTCTTCGCTTTACGACAGTGCTCCGCGAGACTCGCTCGATCAGCCGCGATTCCTGAACGCCGCCCTCGAGTTGCAGACCGATCTGTCGCCGATCGAACTCCTGCGGGAGCTCAAGCGCCTCGAGCTGGCCCTGGGTCGCGATCCCCAGGGTCGCCGATGGGGCCCGCGCGTCATCGACCTGGACATCCTCAGCTTCGACGGCCTGTGCGTGACCGATACCGAGCACGACCTGATCGTGCCGCACCCACGACTCCACGAGCGGCGATTCGCGCTGGAGCCGATTGCCGAGCTTGATCCGAACCTGCTTCCGTGGCGGAACTGCTCGGACCTGCGGGTCGAGGTATCGGTCGCCGACCTGCTCGCCACCGTGGCGAATCAGGAAGTCCTGCGTGTCGGCGGTCCAGACTGGTCGGACCCGAGGTCGGCCGCCGGCCTGAGCTGACCCCGGAACCACGCGGGACGCAGGCCGACTGGAGTGATCCGGTGAGATATGTCTTTGCGCTCGCGGCACTGCTACTCGCGGCATGCGCGCCCATGCCTCCCCCCGCGAGCGTCGTTCCCTTAGGCGATCCCCTTCCGCTTTCAATGGACGAGGCTGGCGCCTTCTGGGCCGAGCACAGCTTTACCTGCGACTCCCCGGGGGCAGAGCCCGCCGGAGCGCAGTCAGTGCGATGCACCGTGGACATGTCGCAGGTCGGGGAGGGCACGTATCACGTCCAGTTCACCGGAGACGCGGCCGGCGTCCGAGAGATCCTCGCATCGACCGACCTCTCGGATGTGGACGACCCAGAACGTCAGTTGGATCTGGCGAGGGGATTCCTCGCCGGCACCGTGCCGGACATCCTCGGCTCCGGCGAGCAGGCCGATGCGGTTCGCGAATGGATGGGCCAGCGGCTGGCGAGCGACGCAACGGGAGTCGTTGCCGGTCTGAGGCTGGAGATTGACGTGAGTTCCATCGGCCCTTCCGTCCGGATCACCTCCGAATGAGCCGCTAAAGGCGCACCTTCGGCGGGTTGCCCGGGTCCCACATGTGGACAGTGTCGATGAAGCGCACCAGGCCGCCCTGGTAGCTGAGCATCAGGGAATGGGTGCGCGCGCCGCCGCCGAAGAAGCGGACGCCGCGCAGGAGCTCGCCATCGGTCACGCCGGTGGCACAGAAGACCACGTGATCTCCAGATGCCAGGTCATCGGTCCAGTACACGCGTTCCGTGTCGTCCACGTCCACGCCCATCTTGCGGGCGCGCTCCTTCTCCTCGTCCGATCGCCATCGGAACTTGGCCTGGATCTCGCCGCCCAGGCACTTGAGGGCCGCCGCCGACAGCACGCCCTCCGGAGCGCCGCCGGTGCCGATCACGGCGTGCACGCCGGTGCCCGACACCGCCACGCTGATCGCCGCGGTCAGGTCTCCGTCGCCGATGAGCTTGATGCGGGCGCCGGCCGCGCGGACCTCGGCGATGAGCTCCTCGTGCCGCTCCCGCTCGAGGATCACGACGGTCAGGTCCCACACGTCGCGTCCCAGCCGCTCGGCGATGGTGTTCAGGGTGGTGGCGATCGGGTCGTTGATGTCCACGTGACCGGCAGCCATCGGCCCCACGATGAGCTTCTGGAGGTAGGTGTCCGGCGCGTGCATCAGGCCGCCCGGCTCTGCCGCGGCCAGCACCGCGGTTGCATTGGCCGATCCGGTGGCCACCAGGTTCGTGCCCTCCAGCGGATCCACCGCGATGTCCACCGACATTGCCGCGTCCGGGTTGCCGACCTTCTCGCCGATGTAGAGCATCGGCGCCGAGTCGCGCTCGCCCTCGCCGATGACGATGGTGCCGCTGATGTCGGCGTCGTCCATGGCCTTGCGCATGGCGGTCACGGCCGCCTGGTCGGCGCCGTCGCGGTCACCGCGGCCCATGAGGCGCGCGGCGGCGATGGCCCCGGCCTCGGTGGCGCGGATCGCCTCGGCGATGATGATCTTGTCGACGGGGGCTCTCGGGTTCATCGGCTCAATGCTTGAAGTGGCGCCGGCCGGTGAAGACCATCGCCATATGGTGACGGTCGGCCACCTCGATTGCCATCTCGTCCCGGATGGATCCGCCGGGCTGGATGATGGCGGTCACGCCGGCCTGGGCCGCGATCTGGATGCCGTCCGGGAACGGGAAGTAGGCGTCCGATGCCATGACGGAGAGCGGGGCACGCTCGCCGGCCTTGCGGAGGGCGACCTCGACGCTGACGACGCGGCTCGGCTGCCCGGCGCCCATGCCGACCATGGCGTGCTTCTTGGCCAGCACGATCGCGTTCGACTTCACGTGGCGCACGGCCCGCCAGGCGAACAGCAGGTCGGTGAGCTCCTCGAGGGTGGGGCGTCGCTGGGTCACCGGCTGGAGCGTGTCCCGATCCTCCTCCAGGTTGTCGATGGTCTGGACCAGCACGCCTCCGCCGATGCGCTTGAAGTCGAACTTGCCGATGCCAAGCTCATCGGAGTCATCCTCCGCCGGTGGGACCTCGACGATCTCGAAGCCGCGCTTGGTGCGCAGGATTTCGAGCGCCTCGGGCGTGTAGCCGGGCGCGACGATGGCCTCGAAGAAGCCGGGGCGGATGGCGCGGGCCGCCGCCTCGTCGATCGTCCGGTTGGAGCCGATGACGCCGCCGTACGCGCTCACACTGTCACCCTCGAGCGCCAGGCGGAATGCCTCGGCAAGGTCCACCACGCTGGCCAGGCCGCACGGATTCCCGTGCTTGACGATGGAGATGGCCGGCGTCTTGAAGTCGCTGGCGATGGTCCACGCGGCATCGAGGTCCAGCAGGTTGTTGAAGCTGAGGTCCTTGCCGGCGATCTGGTGCGCGGCGCTGATACTGCCGCCGGAGTGGGCCGGGTCCGTGTAGAACGCGCCGAGCTGGTGCGGGTTCTCGCCGTAGCGCAGGTCGGCCTTCTTCTCGACGACCATGGTCAAGCGGCTCGGGAAGACCTGGCCGGCGCTGACGTTGAGATAGCTCGCGATCTGCGCGTCGTAGGCGGCGGTCATGGCGAACGCCTCACCGGCCAGTTTCTGCCGCGTCTCCGGGCTCACGCTGCCCTGGGTCTTCACGTCGCGCAGGACCGATGCGTACTGGGTGGGCGTGCTGACGGCGGCGACGCCAGGGAAGTTCTTGGCGGCGGCCCTCAGGAGGGCGACACCGCCGATGTCGATCTTCTCGAGCGCCTGGTCCAGGCTGGTCCCCGCCTGCCGAATGGTCTGGGCGAAGGGGTAGAGGTTCACGACCACGATGTCGATCAGCTCGATGCCATGCTCCGCCAGCTGCGCGAGATGATCGGGCTGATCCCTGCGCGCCAGGAGGCCGGCGAAGATGTTGGGATGGAGGGTCTTGACGCGGCCGCCGAGGATCTCGTTCGTCTCCGTCAGCTCGGAGACGGGTCGGATTCCCTCCAGGCCGGCTTCCTCGAGGTGGGCCCGGGTCCCATCGGTGGCGAAACATTCGGTCCCGGCATCGAGCAGGCCCCTCGCGAGCTCGACGATGCCTTCTCGGTCACTGACGGAGAGCAGGGCGCGCAATCAACGTCCTCGTGGTGCGTGCGTGGTCTGAGAAGCTCGGGGGACGTGAAGTATAGCGACGCCCGGGCCGTCGGACGGCGGAGCCATGCTAGACTCCGCGGCCGATGAACGTCCTCACCGATCCCTTCACTCCGTCGACGTATCCCGATCTCTTCACCCTCATGTGGGTGGCCGGGATCCTGATCTCCATCGGCGCCATCGTGGTCTACAACGTGGCGGGGCGCCGCTATCGGCGATATCCCGAGCTGCTTGCCCTCCACGAGTGGATCTTCTGGCCGATCATCGTGACCTGGGGCGTCATCCCGCTCCTCGTGGTCATCGGCGTCCCGTTCATCCTGCAGCTCATCATCGTGCTGACCGGGATGGGATTCGCGGCCCACGCCACCTTCGTCCGATTCCCGGCGCGCATCGCGGCCGCGAACGACGAGATTCGGCGCCGCCGATTCGTCCCGCCTCCCCGGCGGACGGAGCGTGAGCGTCCCAAGCCGACTCCCGCCGGGCGACGCCGCAAGCATCGCTGAGGCGGCCGCGTGGTCGGTGCTCTCTCGCGGCTTTTCGATATATCGCGGGGATTTTCACGCAGCCGATGATCTGCGTGTCGATCCCTCGATATATCGGCAGACCCTGAGCGTAACCAGCACGTCCACGGGCCCCTCACGCTCACGATGACTCGATAGATCGGGGATTCAGCACTCAGCTGGAGGGTTCCCGCGGCATTCCACTCGACAAATCGATGGGCCGGAACCGCGGCCCGGCCCGACCGGCGACGGACGTGCAAAGGGCCGGCCCCTGTGGGCCGGCCCTTCACGTGATGACTGACGGTTGTCAGTTCAGCCGGGTGATCCTCGACGTCGCGATCGGCGTGTACGGGTCGTTCGCCGTTAGGTACGCCTCGAGGGCAACCAGGTCGTCCGCGCCGGTGATGAGATTCGTTCCCAGCGTGAGTGCCGGGAAGTCATCGCCACCGGTGGCAAGGAAGTTGTTCACGGTGAACGTGTACGAGGATGCCGGGTTCAGCGTGACACCGTTGAGCTTGATCGAGCTCGGATCCACCTTGCTGCCGCCGGGTGCCGATGCGTCCCACGTGTAGGTGAAGCCATCGGACACCTGGAGGATGGTGGTGCGAGCATTCCCGATGCTCGATCCGCTGTTCACAGTGAACTGCTGCTCGAGCACGGTGTCGATCTGCGCACCGGTCAACGTCATGGTGGTGAGGATGTTGCTGAACGGCTGAACGCTGAACGCCTCGCCGTGGGTGATGTCACCCGCATCCAGGTTGGCGCGGATGCCACCCGGATTCATGAGCGCGAACTGCGAGCCGGTGCCGGCAGCCTGCGCCGATGCCAGCTGTGCATCGGCAATCAGGCGTCCGAGAGACGAGTCGCCGCCGGGAGCCGTCGTTCGGTCCAACGGTGCCGTGGTCTCGCCAACGACGACGTTCGCGATCGGCGCAGCGACGACGTTGTACTCCGCGATCAGGTTGGTGAGCGCGGGAGCCGGAGCCACGTCTCGGGTGACGATCCGGTTGTTGACGGTGATCGAGCCCGGCACGAAGTCGCCGCTCTTGCGGTCGATGCTGGCGTCGATGTCGGTGATCAGGCGACCCTGCGACGCAGCACCGGTCACCACCTTGCCGTCGATGAGGCAGTTCACGGCCCAGTTCGTGTGGCCGGTGATCACGATGTCGATGGCGTCATCCATCATCGGCACGATCTCCGGGATTGCGCCGGTCGGGTTCGTGCAGCTGTTGATGGTGCTGACGCTTCCGGCTCCGTTGCCGGACGCGGCCACGCTGCCGCCCTCGTGAAGCAGGACCACGATGGCCTCGACGCCGCGTCGCTGAAGATGCGGGACGAGCGCGTTGACCGACTCGGCCTCATCGAGGAAGTTCACGGACGAGATGCCGTCGGGTGAGACGATCAGCGGCGTCCCCTCGAGGGTCATACCCACGAACGCGACCTTCACGCCACCGGGGAAGTTGTGGACGGCGTACGGCGGGAAGATGGTCTTGCCACTGGCCTTGTAGACGACGTTGGCCGCCAGGAAGGGGAAGTTCGCGCCGGCGTAGCCGTCGCCGTCGCCGCAGCCGTCAACCGGATGGCAGCCATCCGCTCGCGCCGGGGTGTATCCCTTGGCGCTCTCGTCGCCATAGGCCACGCGCAGCAGCTCGGAGATGCCCTCGTCGAACTCGTGGTTGCCCACGCCGTTGTAGTCGAGGCCCATGAGGTTCATGGCCTCGATGCTGGGCTCGTCGTGGAAGAGCGCGGACAGCAGCGGCGTCGCGCCGATCAGGTCACCGGCCGAGACGAACACCGTGTTCGGGTTCGTGGCACGAAGCTGGTCCACGTGGGTCGCGAGGTACTCGACGCCACCGGCCGGAATGCAGTTCGGCGTCCCGCCGGGAATGCAGGTCTGGTTGGGGAACGTTCCCTGGAGCGCGCCGATGCGGGCGCCGGAGGTGGAGGTCGCAGGAACGGCTTCGAGCTGACCGTGGAAGTCGTTGAGTCCCAGGATCTGGATGTCGATCGGGGGCTTCGGATTCTTCGCGAGGGCAGCGGGTACGGCCATGGTCATGATCATGGCCATCGCAGTCCCGAGCGCCGCGAGACGTCGAAGACGGGGGGATCGGGTCACTGAGGAAATCTCCTTGCCAGGGGATTGGGCCACGCTCCGGCGGGCCGGTGAGGGAATCAAATCCTACCCCGTCTGCCGCTTGATGGGTCGCTCCAACCGGCGAGATGAGTGCGTGGGTGCACCACATCGGCCAACCTGGGCTGCGGGGATGGCACCTCGTCGGGGTTGTTCCGCCGATCTCTCGATTGATCGGCGGGAACTGCACGCAGCCGACGATCTGCGTGCGCTTTGTTCGATTTATCGATGGGTCCCGCTCGTGAAGGTCACGCCCCCGCGCACCTCACGCGCGAAGCCGCTCGATATATCGAAGCTTCCGCGCGTAGTGGGCGCTCCGCGCGTATTTCCCGCGATCTATCGACGGCCACGCACGATCGCGCGCGGAACCACCGGGCCGATCAATGGACTGTCGAGCCGGTGCTCCCGGGAGCCCGAGTGGTCGGACGAGGCGCCCGTGACTCGACTTCCCCGTTGAAGCTCAGGCTGCCGTCGGCGGCGTCGATCCGCACGACCTGGCCATCGCTGAACTCGCCGGCAAGGATGCGGCGGGCGAGCGGATTCTCGAGCTCGCGCTGGATCGCGCGTCGCAACGGCCGGGCGCCATAGACCGGGTCGTATCCCTCGCGCGCCAGGAATCCCAGGGCATCGTCGCTGACGTCGAGCGTCACGCCGACATCGGTCAGGCGGCCCGCCACGCTGGCCACCAGCAGGCCGACGATCTCGCGAAGCTGCGCCTCGTCCAGTGGACGGAACACGATGGTCTCGTCAACCCGATTGAGGAACTCGGGTCGGAAGTGCTCCCGCAGCTGTCGCCGCACGCTCTCGGCGGCGCCCTCGAACGCATCGGGCCCGGCGGCTCCGGCCTCGATGAGCGTGGTGGAGCCGATGTTGCTGGTCATGATGATCACGGTGTTCTTGAAGTCGACGGTGCGGCCCTGCGAGTCGGTCAGGCGCCCGTCGTCCAGGAGCTGGAGCAGGACGTTGAACACGTCGGGGTGGGCCTTCTCGATCTCGTCGAAGAGCACCACCTGGTAGGGACGGCGCCTGACGGCCTCGGTCAGCTGCCCGCCCTCGTCATAACCCACGTATCCGGGTGGGGCGCCGACAAGCCGCGAGGTCGAGAACTTCTCCATGTACTCGCTCATGTCGATCCGCACCAGGGCCTGCTCGTCGTCGAACAGGAACTCGGCGAGGGCACGAGCGAGCTCCGTCTTCCCGACACCCGTCGGGCCCAGGAAGATGAATGAGCCGATGGGGCGCTTCGGGTCCTTGAGACCGGCGCGGGCACGGCGGATGGCGTCCGAGACGGCGGTGACCGCCTCCTCCTGGCCGATGAGCCTGGCGTGCAGCCGATCCTCCATGTGGAGCAGCTTCTCGGTCTCGCCCTCCATCAGCCGGCTGACCGGGATGCCGGTCCAGCGCGCCACGACCTGGGCGATGTCGTCGGCGTCGACCTCCTCCTTGAGAAGCACCGATCCCGATGCCTTGAGCTCGCGCAGCTGCTCTTCCTGCGCGGCAAGCTGCTTCTCCAGCTCGGCAGCGCGTCCGTACTTCAGCTCGGCCGCACGGGCGTAATCGGCAGCACGCTCCGCGGCCTCGATCTCCGGCCCGAGTCGTTCCTGCTCCTCCCGCGTGGTGCGGATGCCGGCCACGATCTCCTTCTCGCGTTCCCACTGCGCCTTCATGCCGTCGCCACGCTCGCGGAGGTCGGCGAGCTCGCGCTCCAGTGCATCGAGCCGCGCCTTCGAGGCGTCGTCCTTCTCCTTGCGGAGTGCCTCGCGCTCGATCTCGAGCTGCATCCGGCGGCGCTCGATCTCGTCGAGCTCGGCCGGCATGGAGTCCATCTCCATCCGAAGCCGGCTGGCGGACTCGTCGACAAGGTCGATCGCCTTATCGGGCAGGAAGCGCTCGGTGATGTACCGGTTGCTCAGGACGGCCGCCGCGACGAGCGCGGAGTCGGTGATGCGGACGCCGTGGTGGACCTCGTATCGCTCGCGCAGGCCGCGGAGAATGCTGATGGTGTCCTCGACGCCGGGCTGGTCGACGATGATCGGCTGGAATCGGCGCTCGAGCGCCGCGTCCTTCTCGATGTGCTTGCGGTACTCGTCCAGCGTCGTGGCGCCGACGGCGTGGAGCTCGCCACGGGCCAGCATCGGCTTCAGCAGGTTCGAGGCATCCATGGCGCCCTCCGAGGCGCCGGCACCGACCACGGTGTGCAGCTCGTCGATGAACAGGATGATGGTGCCGTCCGAGTCGGTGACCTCCTTGAGCACCGCCTTGAGCCGTTCCTCGAACTCGCCGCGGTATTTCGCGCCGGCGATCAGGGCGCCAAGGTCCAGGGCCACCACGCGTCGCTCCCGAAGCCCATCGGGCACGTCGCCGCGCACGATGCGCTGGGCAAGGCCCTCGGCAATGGCCGTCTTGCCGACCCCCGGCTCGCCGATCAGGACCGGGTTGTTCTTCGTTCGGCGGCTCAGGACCTGGATGACGCGACGGATCTCCTCGTCGCGGCCGATCACGGGGTCGAGCACGCCCTTGCGTGCCGCATCGGTCAGGTCACGGCCGTACTTCTCGAGTGCCTCGTAGGTGGCCTCCGGGTTATCTGTCGTCACGCGCTGGCTCCCTCTGATCTCGGTGAGCGCCGCGAGCACGGCATCGGGCTCGACGCCCGCCGCTCGCAGTGCCCGTGCGGCCTCGCTGTCTCCGGCCTCCAGGGCCGCGAGCAGCAGATGCTCGGTGGATACGAATTCGTCCTTCATGCGCTCCGACACCGTGTGCGCATCGCTGAGGACCCGGCGGGTCTCGTTGGCGAGCTGCAGCTGCTGTGCTGCGCCGCTGACCTTCGGAAGCCTGTCGAGCGTCGTCCGAAGTGACCCCGCCACCGTCGCCGGGTTGATTCCCAGGCGGCTCAGCACCGCCGGCACGACACCGTCGGGCTGCTCGACGAGGACGAGGAGCAGGTGCGCGACCTCGAGCTGCGGATGGCCCTCGGCCTCGGCCAGCTGCTGGGCGCTGACGATGGCCTCCGTCGCGCGCTGGGTGAATCGGTCGGTCCTCATGGCGTTTGCACCGTTGCCCCTCCGCCCCGATAGCGCTGTCCCTGTGGTGGGACCAACGGCCACCCGGTGGCCGGATTTCCCACGGGCGAGCGAGAAACGGCCAGGTTGCGCCCTTCTGCCTCGCTGTTCGTCCCCAGCGCGGGGAAATCGGCCAAGAACTGGCCGGTAGTCCCAGTGGTGAGTCAGTCCGAGCGCGGTCACGATCGTGAACCTCGAGGGTCGGGCTGCGGCTCCGTGGCCAGGACCTCGGCGAGTCGATCCCGTGCCTCGTCGCTGAGCTTGGGCAGGACGACGCGGGTGGTCACCACGAGGTCGCCCTTCTGCGCCGATCCGCGCTTGGGCAGGCCGCGGTTCTTGACCCGGATCTCCTGGCCGTTCTGGGTGTTGGGGCGGATGCGGAGCTTGACGCTGCCGGTCGGCGTCGGGACGGGAATCTCGGCGCCGAGCAGGGCCTCGGACAACGTCAGCGGAACGTCCACCCGAAGCTCGGTGCCGTCTCGCTGGAAGCGCGCATCGGGTTGGACCTTGACGTTGATGACGAGATCACCGCCGTCGAGGGCGCCGCTCAGCTTGACCTTCGAGCCGTCGCTGACGCCGGCGGGAATCTTGACGTGAAGGCGCCTGCCGTTCACGTTGACCATCCGTTCGGCACCGGTCACGACCTCGGCCAGGGTCACCTCCGCGGTCGCCTGTGCCGATGGAATCGATCGCGCTCGGGCGCTGCCACCCAGGTCCACGAATCCGCCGGCCGATCCGAACGGGGAGCCGCCGGACGCACCGGTCGCCCCGCCGGCGAAGAACTGGCGGAAGAAGTCGCTGAACCCGCCCATCTCATCGGGCGACGCCGATCGATACGTCCAGCGCGTGCCGCCCGGGGCGCCTCCGAAGCCGGCCCAGTCGGACGAACCGCCCGAGCCGTACCCGGTGTTCTGGTAGGCCTGCCAGTTCGCTCCGAGCTCGTCGTACTGCTTGCGCTTCTCGGGATCGGCGAGGACGGCATGTGCCTCGTTCGCCTCCTTGAACCGCTTCTCGGCCCCCGGATCCTTGTTCGTGTCGGGGTGAAGCTCACGAGCCAGCTTGCGGTACGCCTTCTTGATCTCGGCCTGGGTCGCCGTCTTCGGGATGCCGAGGATCGCGTAGTAGTCCTTGTAGTCCATGGGTCAGCGTCCCGGTCGATCGGGCGGCTCGATGGATCGAGGGAAGTGAGCCGGATCCACGTCTCCCGTGAATCCGGCTCGATCTATCGAGCAGGGCGCGGTGCGCCGCCCCGGTGACATCGGGACCCTAGGCGGGCTGGCCGGCCGGCGGCTGGTCTGACGGCTGGTCGCCGCTGGCCGGGATCGGCGCATCTCCAGCTCGCTTGCGCGGCCGTCGAGGACGTCGCGCGACGCGCTGCTGACGCTCGTCCCGCTCCGCCTTGATCCGGGCCGCCGACCGCGGCGCATCGATGAGCGCCTCGGCCAGCACCTGGTCCATGTTCTCGACCGGAACGATGCGGAGCTGCTGCCGAACCTCGTCGGGCACGTCAACCAGGTCCTTCTCGTTCCGCTTCGGGATGAGCACCGTCTTCACGCCCGCCAGGTGCGCGGCGAGCAGCTTGGACTTCAGGCCGCCGATCGGCAGGACCCGGCCGCGAAGCGTGATCTCGCCCGTCATGGCCAGGTCACGCCGCACCGGCTTGCCCGTCAGCAGGCTGGCCATGGCGGTCGCCATGGTCACGCCGGCACTCGGTCCATCCTTGGGCGTCGCGCCCGCGGGGACGTGGATGTGGACCGTGCTCTTCTCGAAGGCCCCGGGATCGATCCCGAGCTCCTTGGTGCGGGCCCGGATGTAGCTCATCCCGGCACGCGCCGACTCCTTCATCACGTCGCCCAGCTGGCCGGTGAGCAGGAAGTCGTCCTTTCCGTCCATGCGGGTGGCCTCGACCTGGACGATGTCGCCGCCCGCGTCGCTGACCACGAGCCCGGTGACCATTCCGATCTGGTCCTCGGCCTCGAGCTCGCCGTATTCGAAGCGGCCCGGCCCGAGGTACTCCTCGAGATCCTCCGGCTTGACCACGACCTTGGTCGTCGCGTCGCTCGCGACCCGACGCGCAACCTTGCGCGCGACGTTGGCGATCTCGCGCTCGAGATTTCGAACCCCGGCCTCACGCGTGAACGCCTGGATGAGGCGAACCAGCGCGCTCTCCTCGAACTTCAGGTTGTCCTCGGTCAGCCCGTGGTTCTCCAGCTGCTTCGGCACCAGGAATCGCTCGGCGATCCTTACCCGCTCCAGCTGGGTGTAGCCGGGAAGCTGGATGACCTCCATCCGGTCACGCAGCGCGGCCGGAATGGTGTCGAGCATGTTCGCTGTCGCGATGAAGAGCACCTTGCTCAGGTCGAACGGCACCTCGAGGTAGTTGTCCGCGAAGGTGTTGTTCTGCTCCGGATCGAGCACCTCGAGCAGGGCCGATGACGGATCGCCGCGGAAGTCCATGCCGACCTTGTCGATCTCGTCGAGCATGAACACCGGATTCGCCGATCCCGCCGTCTTGATGTTCTGCATCACGCGGCCCGGCAGCGCCCCGATGTAGGTGCGCCGATGTCCGCGGATCTCGGCCTCGTCGTGGATACCGCCCAGGCTCATCCGCACGAACTTGCGGCCCATGGCCCGAGCGATGCTCTTGCCGAGGCTCGTCTTGCCGACGCCGGGCGGCCCGACGAACAGCAGGATGGGGGATCGGATCTTCTCGGCCAGCTTGCGCACGGCCATGTACTCGACGATCCGCTCCTTCGGCTTCTCCAGGCCCCAATGATCCTCGTTGAGGATCTTCTCGGCGTCCTCGAGGTCCAGGTTGTCATCGGTCTCGATGCCCCACGGCAGGCTCACGAGCCAGTCGACGTACGTGCGAATGACGCCCTGCTCCGGGCTGGCACTGGGAATCCGGCTGAGGCGGTCGACCTCCTTGAGGGCGCGCTCCTTGACCTCCTCGGGCATCGCCGACTGCTCGACGCGCTCACGCAGCTCGCTGGCTTCGGCGACCGCGGGATCGTCCTCGCCGAGCTCCTTCTGGATGGCCTTCATCTGCTCGCGCAGGATGTACTCGCGCTGGGTCTTGTCCATCTCGGACTTGACCTCGCTCTGAATACGGCCCTTGAGCTCCAGGACCTCGATCTGCTTGGCCAGGAACTGGCTGGCCAGCCGAAGCCGGTCGGCCACGTTGACGGTCTCCAGCAGCTCCTGCCGCTGCTCCGTGCTCATGTCCGGGCTGTACGCCGTCATGTCGGCCAGCAGGCCGCCGTCGCTGATGTTGCGCGCCGCGACCGCCACCTCGGGCGGCACCGATGCCCCGCTGCTGACGTACTGCTCGATCTGGGCATGGATGGAGGCCATGAGAGCCTCGACCTCGAGGGTCTTCTCCTCGACGTCGTCGATCACCTCGACGCGTGCCTCGAGATGCGGCTCGCTCTGGACCAGGTCGAGCAGTCGAATCCGGCGCTGTCCCTGGACGATGGCCCGGATGGTGCCGTCCTGCAGGCGGATGACCTGGGCGATCTTGGCCAGGGTGCCGATCGGATACAGCTCGTCGGCGCTGGTGATCTCTTCCTGCTCACTCGAGCGCTGGGTCACCAGGGCCACCGGCTGCGAGGTGCGAACAGCGCGATCCAGCGCCTTGACGCTGCGGTCGCGGCCGACCTGGAGGGGCACGATCATCTCCGGGAAGATGACCGTGTCACGCAGGGCGACGAGGGGCAGGACCTGGACTCGCTCCAGGTCGGCACCGTTCTCCTCGCTGGCCGCTGCCTCGGGAATGTCTTGGGTCTCGTCAGTTGCCACGCTTGGGTGCTCCTTCAGCCGATGGTTCGACGAGTCCTGGCTCGTCCTGGTCTTCGGCAAATCGCTCTACATCGTCCTCATCGAACAGATCGTAAACCCGGATCTTCCCGAGTGACTCGAGCTGAAGGATGACCCGCACGCCGGCGAGGTTGACTCGCTGTCGACGCGTCAGGAAACGAATGATACGAACGCGCTTGATATCCGCCTCGCTGTAGAGACGGAGGTTGTTGCGGCGCTGCGGACTGAGGAGTCCCTCCTCCTCGTAGATCCGCAGCGTCCGCGGATGGCAGCTCGCCAGCTCGGCGGCGATGCTGATGATGTATCGGGGACGGGTCTGATCGTTGCGCCGCGCGGCCCCGGTCGGTGTGGGCGCCTCGCGCCGCGGACGATCCACGCCAGTACTACGCCCGGGATCCGTTTTCGGATGTCTCGGTGACGCCCGCATTGATCCGGATCTGGCGCGGCTTGACCTCTTCCGCCTTCGGGATGCGGAGGGTCAGAACGCCATCGGTGAAGGTGGCGTCGGCCCGCTCGCTTTCGACGCGGACCGGAAGCTGGATGCTGCGGCTGAACGAGCCGAAGCGGCGCTCCCGGTACAGGTACTGATCACGCTTGACCTTGTCGCTGGCCTTGAACTCGCCCCGAAGGGTGAGGCTCTGGCCGGTCATGGTGATCTCGACGTCATCCGCCGTCACGCCGGGCAGGGAAGCCGTGACCACGATCTCATCCGGTGTCTCGTGCACGTCCAACGGGGGCGTGATCGAGTCTCCGGCACCGATCGTGCGCCAGCCCGTCGGGCTGACCACCGAGTCTTCGAAGAGACGGTCCATCGCCGAGCGCAGGGAGACCATCTCACCGATCGGATCGAACCTGGTGATGTTTGCCATCGTGTTGTCCCTCTCGAAAACGCTTTGTTTTCACACGTGCACCGTCGATCGGTGCGAACGTGAGGGCAACATAAACCCTGACAATGGTGTTGTCAAGGTTGCTGACAAGCACTGGGCTTCAGCGAAGCGGGTCTGCGCCTACCAGGATCCATCGCACCGCGCCGACATCACCGAAGATCGGCAGCTCGACGGGCACTGACTCGAATTCGAGGGCCAGCACACGCTCATCGGTGATCGGCACCAGCTCGCTGCCGGGGAACACGCCCAGGAAGGTCGAGGGCCGGCGCTCGTAGTGGATCGACTGTGCGACGGCCCGTGCGCGTCCGGGACCGACCTCCTCCACGGAGAATCGAACATCGTGGAAGCGATCGGACTCGCTTCCGAGCCGACGTTCGGCGATCCGTGCCGCCGAACGCACTTCCGAGGGCCATGCCGATCCGAGCTCACCCCGGCTCCATTCGGTGACGAACGAGTCCAGGACGGCGGCAGGCGTTCCAGCGCCCTCGCCGATGAGCCAGAATCCGCTGCCCCACACCAGGAGTGGAAGGCTCAGCCATCCGATGGCCGCCGCCGGCGAGCGCTCCGGGGTCGGTGGGCGGGCGACGCGCGTGACGTGCGCCAGCTGGTAGGCGGCCACCGCCTGCCAGGCCCAGGCCGCGATGAAGGCCATGCCCGCCAGGAACGGGACGAGATACGCGCTGGTGCCGGCCAGCTCCACCGTCAGCCACCACACCAGCCCGAGTGACACGGCCTCGGCTGCCAGAAGCGCAATGCCCGCCGCTCGGCGGCCGAGCGCCAGGTGGCCGAGGCCCCACGCGGCCAGGGCACGTCGCAGAACCGTTCCCGGCTCCGGGCCGGTCACTCGCCGATGAGCAGGCGCCGCAACTCCGCCTCGCCCTCGGGCGACGTCACGGCCAGGACCTTGTCTCCGGTTCGCAGCTTGGTATCCGATCGGGGCGACTGCGCGCGCTCATCCCGGATCAGCACGGCAACCGTGCTGCCCTCCGGCAGGTTCAGCTCGCGCAGCTCGCGTCCGATGGCGGGCGAGTCGGCGTCCAGCTGAGCCTCCACGATCTGGACGCCACCGCCCTCCAGCTCGGCGAGATGGAGCAGGTCGTGGATCGGGATCTCGTGCTCGATGACGCCCAGGATCGACCGAGTCGGGCTGACCGTCTCGTCGATCGACAGGTCTCGGAACAGCTTCTCGTTCTTCGGGTCGTTGATGCGGGCGATCGAACGCGGGACGTTGAACCGCATCTTTGCGATCTGGCATGCCGCCAGGTTCACCGCGTCATCGCCGGTCACGGCGGCCATCACATCGGCGCGCGCCATGCCCGCCTCGGCCTGGTATCGGCCTTCGCAGCCATCGTTGGCGACCACGATGCTCCCGAGCTCGTCCGCGATCTGGCGTGCCCTGACCTGGTCCTCCTCGATCACCACGACCTCGTGGCCGGCGGCCAGCAGCTCCTTGGTGAGGTAGTACCCCACGTTCCCGCCCCCGACGACAACGACGTACATCAGAAGCTCCCTTCGCCGGGCTGGACGATGGTTGCGTCGTGCGACTCGTCGTCCTCGTCGGATGCGGCGGCATCGACGTCATCCATGGCTTCAACTGCCGAGGTGTCAAGCGTCGGCGCGATCCTGCGCGGCTCGGCGGTGGCCGCCTCGACGAAGCCGTTGGTCGCCTCCGCTCCCTCCTGCGCGGCGGTGATCAGCGCGTCGCCCAGGATGATCGTGCGACAGATCGTCTCAACGCCGAGCGCCCGGTAGGCCTCGCCCCGCAGCGGGTCGTTGATCTTCGCGATCACGCGCGGCACGCCGAACGTGTGCTTCGCCAGCTGGGCCGCCAGCGCGTTGCGGTTGTCGCCCTCGGTCAGGGCCATGACGACGTCCGCCTGCTCCGCTCCGGCGCTGCGGACGACGTCCTCGTCCGTCCCGTTGCCGCGCACCGTCTCGCCGCCGAACGTCGAGGGCAGGCGGTCGAACGCGCGCGGGCTGATGTCGATGACGGTGACGTGCTCGCCGCGGGTATCGAGCTCCGCAGCGACCCGGGCACCGACGCGACCGCAGCCGATGATGATGACCCTCATGGCGTGTGTGCCAGCTCCTTTGTCTCGGCGCGCAGGCACCACACCGGTGCTGTCGAGTTGCGCATCACGTACGGGACAGTCCGTCCCGCGTCCCATTGTCCTCCGAATCGCTTCTTGTAGCGAAGGCCCATGATGATGAGCTCCGCTCCCAGCTCATTCGCATCGTCGACGATCGCTGCGCCGGCGGCTCGCGCCTGTACCGTGCTGGTCCGGACCGCGATGCCTCGCTCGACGAGGATCGACTCGGCTCGTGACAGGACCTGGTCGGCGGCCGCCACCGCGTCCTCGTTCTCGCGATCGAGCGTCTGGTCGAACGGGACCTCGATGACGTGGAGGAGCGAGATCTCGGTGTCCGCGCGTCCCGCCAGGAGGAGCGCGGCCACCTTGAGGGCCGGGCCGTCCACCTCGTCCACACCCAGCAACGGGACGAGGACCCGCGCGTACTCGAACGGATTGGTGGGTTTCTCTGATCGGCGAAAGAAGGCCATGGCGCGGCTATCCTACGGCGCCCCGCACCGCGATTGCGAGTGCAGGATGCGTTGGACGATCAGCGACCGAAGCTCAGACGCTCGACCAGGCGTGCCGGCAGGCCCACGGATCGCATCTGGCGTTGCGTGCGGTCAATGTCATAGCGAACGCGGTGGAACCGCATCGTCGCGTCGTCGATCGTCTCGCCCAGCTCCAGGACGGCGTAGGCGGCGTCGGGCAACCCGTCGCGTGGCTGGCCGACGCTTCCGGGATTGAGCAGTGCCCGCGCGGGGCCGATGCGCACGGCGTCGCCGGGCAATGCGGGCTGCGCCTCGATCCCGTCGTCGGTGACTCGGTAGGCGACCGGAAGGTGGGTGTGGCCGAAGAGGCACAGTCGCGTGTCGAAATGGTCGAAGTTGGCGGCCGCGATGCCACTGCTGGTGATGTACTCCCAGATCGGATCACGGGGCGACCCGTGGACCGCGGTGAGCTCGCCGTCCCGGCGGACCTCGGGCAGCGTCGCGAGGTAGGACCGCGCGTTGGCGTCGAGGACCCCTGCCGTCCACTCGATCGCCGCGCGCGCGTCCGGGTTGAAGTAGGCGGCGTCGACGGTGCCGATGGCGGCGCCATCATGGTTGCCGAGCACGCTGCGCGCCCCCATCTCCTGCAGGGCCGAGATCACCTCGTTCGGCTGCGGGCCGTACCCGACGATGTCGCCGAGCACCCAGACCTGGTCGACGTCACCGAAATGGGCGCGCACCGCCTCCAGGGCGGGCAGATTGGCGTGGATGTCCGACAGGACGGCAATGCGCATGCGAAGGCGGAGTATACCGACGCTCGGGCCGGCGTCAGTGGAGCGGCCGCCTGGCGGCCTCGCCCGGCCGTCGCGGGTAGCGCTCCGGCGTGGCGCCGACCTTGTGGATGAGCGCGAATCGGCGCTGACCCAGCGCGGGGCTCGTCGGTGGATGGAGCTCCAACCTGCCACCAAGCCGTGCCGACGCGGCTTCGCCCGCGGTGGTCTCTGCCTCGGTCATGGATCCCTTCCAGGCCACTGCCAGTCCGCCCTCGGTGATCAACGGCAGGGCGTACTCGGCGAGGACGGGCAGTGGGGCGCACGCGCGGGCGGTCACGAGACCGTAGCGACCCCGGTGAGAGGCCGCCCTTCCCAGGACCTCGGCCCGCTCGCCCACCACCGTCACGTTCGCCAGGTCGAGCGCGGTGGCGAATTCGCGGAGCGCATCGGCCTTCTTGCGCACCGAGTCGACGAGCGTCCAGCGCATCTTCGGGCGGGCCAGCGCGAGGACCAGGCCCGGAACGCCGCCGCCGGACCCGAGATCCAGGGCGTCGGCGGGGGCCGCAGCGTCGATCAGCGGCAGGGCGCTGAGCGCGTCGAGCAGGTGCAGACGCGCAACCTCGTCGGGGCTGGTGATCCGGGTGAGGTTCATCCGCGTGTTTGCCTCGAGCAACAGCAGCGCATAGCGCTCGGCCGCGTCCCCGAAGCTCGGAGGCAGATCGATGGCGAGACCAGCCGCCTCCCCGGCCAGGAGACGCTCGAGCTCGCGCCGAATCCCGCTTCCCTCGGACATGGGAAATGCTCCTGACGGATGCCCTTTCGGTTTTCCCGGCGATGGCCGGCGTCGCGGCCGGCTCTCGCATCGGCCCCGAGCCATCCACCGGTTACCGTACTCGGTCACCCGCAGAAGCAGGACGGCGACCGTAGCAGCGCCGTCCGGTGGATCACAAGCGAAGTTATCCACCAATCACGCAGGCTCGGCCGATCTGTGGATAACCTGCGCGGATATACTCGGGCCAATGGCGTCAGGTTCCGATCAGCGGGCTACGATCGAGGTCAGGTGGCGGCTCACATGACCTCGGACTCGCCACCCCGTTTCGCTCACGACAGCGAGGCGGAGCTGGCGAGGATCCTGGACTACTACGGTGTCGCATGGCGATACGAACCCGACGTCTTCCCCATCTGCTGGAACGCCGAAGGGCAGGTCATTCAGTCCTTCGCGCCCGATTTCTACCTGCCCGACATCGACCTCTACATCGAGCTGACGACCCTGAAGCAGTCCCTGGTGCGCAAGAAGAACCGCAAGCTGCGCTGGATGCGGCAGCTGTATCCCGAGGTCCGCGTGAAGCTCTTCTACGCTCGTGACTTCCGGGCGCTCATGCTGAAGTACGGCCGCCTGGACTTCCTCACCGATGTCACCGCCGCGAACGGAGCCCACGCGCTGACCGGCGCCGGGCCGGCCGTCGGGAGCGCCGCCCGATGAGCCTCCACGACGACGTCGAGGAGGTCCTGATCGACGCCGCCACCATCGACGCTCGCGTCGCGGAGCTCGGCGCCCAGCTGACCGCCGACTACGCGGGCCGAGACCCGGTCCTGATCAGCGTGCTGAAGGGCTCGCTCGTCTTCCTCGCGGATCTCATGCGGGCGATGGACCTTCCGTCGAGCATCGACCTCATGGAGGTCTCCAGCTACGCCGGCACCGAGACGTCGGGACAGGTCCGGATCCTCAAGGACCTGTCGAAGCCGATCGAGGGGCGCGACGTCATCGTGGTCGAGGACATCATCGACACCGGGCTGACGCTGAACTACCTGCTCCGCTACCTTGCCGAGCGGCATCCCGCCTCGATCTCGATCATCTGCCTCCTGGACAAGCCGGCGCGACGACTGGCCGAGATCCCGATCGATTACCGCGGCTTCACGATCCCCGACCGCTTCGTGATCGGGTATGGCCTCGACTACGAGGAGCGCTACCGCAACCTGCCCTACATCGGCGTGCTGCGCCCGTCGGTCTACGGCGGGGCACCGCCGGAGGGCTGACCGATGGACGGAGGCGGGCGTCGCTTCCGGTTCCTGATCCTCCTCGGCAGCCTGGCCATGATCGGCTCCGGCTTCCTGCCGTGGTGGCGGGCCGGTGGTGACTCGGTATCCGGGGTGCCGGTCCCGGCCCAGGAGGGCATCGGGCTTCGAGGGTCCCGGGCTGGTGATCTTCGGAGCAGCCATCGCCGCGCTGCTGTTGCTCGACATCGGTTACATGCGCGGACGCTGGGGATTCCTGCTTGACGCTCCGGCCGTGTACCTGGCGCTGGGTCTCGTCGGCGCGACCGCACTCATGTACCGCGGATGGGAGCTGTGGTCGGTCGGCTACCTGCCGTTGCCGCAGCAGTCGCCGGGGTTGGCGCTGGCCGCGGTCGGCGTGGCCCTGGTGCTGTATGGGGCCGGGACCGGGTTCGGAGTCCGTCGCCGCTACTGATGGCGCCTTTCGTCAACTGCTCGAGCTGCGGGCGTTTGGCGGGGCGCGTGGCCGCTTCCTGCCAACTGCTCTCACGGCAGGCGTTTGGCGGGGCGCGGCCCCGCGTCCTGTCAACTGCTCGCGTGGTTCGCGTTAGCGAGGTCCGGCGACCTTTGGTGGCGCGCGCTGAGCGCGAATGACGGCGTTTGGCGTCCGCTCCCGCCGCTAATGCGCGTGTGGCGAGCGTTTGACAAGCCCACGCGGCCCGACGCGCACAGACGCGCTCAACCCGGGAGGATGAGCGGCGACAGGATGAGCCAGGCGATGACGACGGCCAGCAGCAGGACGCCCAGGATTGCCATCGGCCGCAGGTCCGGGCGGTAGTCGCCCGGGCCGCGTGGCGGAGGTCGGCTGCTCGGACACCCAGGCTCAGATCTCGCCCAGGTATGCCTGGCGCACCTGCTCGTTGGCCGCAAGGTTCTTGGCGGTATCGGCCAGCAGGATCTTGCCGGTCTGGATGACGTAGCCGCGGTGCGCTGCGTTGAGCGCCATCAGCGCGTTCTGCTCGACGAGGAGGACGGTCGTGCCCTGCTCGTTGATCTCGTGGATGATCTTGAAGATCTGCTCCGTCAGGATCGGGGAGAGCCCCATCGATGGTTCGTCGAGAAGCAGGATCGTGGGATGGGCCATGAGCGCGCGACCCATGGCCAGCATCTGCTGCTCGCCACCCGACATCGTGCCCGCCTTCTGGGTGCGGCGCTCCTTGAGGCGCGGGAAGAGGTCGTAGACCCGGGCGACGTCAGCGTCGATCTTCTGCCCCTTGCGGCTGAAGGCTCCCATCTGCAGGTTCTCGTACACCGTCATGCGGCTGAAGACCTTGCGTCCTTCCGGAGAGTGAGCGATACCCAGCGTGACGATCTCGTGGGCGGGCATGTGGTGGATCTCCCGACCGTCGAGCAGGATCGAGCCGGTGCGCGGCTTGTGCGTCCCGCTGATTGCCCGCAGCGTCGTGCTCTTGCCGGCCCCGTTCGAGCCGATGAGGGTCACGATCTCGCCCTTCTCGACCGTCATCGACACGCCCTTGAGCGCCTCGATGTTGCCGTAGTAGACGTGGATGTCTCGGAGATCCAGGAGCGGCGTCCCCGTCGTCTTCGCGGCCGGCGCCGCGGTCTCTGCCTGCGTCATTGGTTCGTCGCCTGCTTGCCGAGGTAGGCCTCGATGACGGCCGGGTTGGCACGGATCTCCTCGGGCTTTCCCTCCGCCAGGAGCTCCCCGTGGTCGAGGACGGTGATGCGCTCGCTGATTCCCATGACCACCTTCATGTCGTGCTCGATGAGCAGGACGGTGAGATCCAGCTCGTCGCGCAGGTGCTTGATGAGCTCGGTCATCTGGGCCGTCTCACCCGGGTTCATGCCGGCGGTCGGCTCGTCGAGGAGGAGAAGCTTTGGCTCGCTGGCCAGGGCGCGCGCCAGCTCGAGCCGGCGCTGGTCGCCGTACGGCAGGTTCTTGGCCCAATCCTCCTCGTACTGACGCGGCAGGCCGACGAGCTCGAGGAGCTCCTGGGCACGGCGCTTGGTGTCCGCCTCCTCCGCGCGCACGGCCGGCAGCCGCAGCAGCGAGCCCCACCACGGTGACGTCATGCGCACATGGCGGCCGACCATCACGTTGGCCAGCACCGTCATGGCGCCGAACAACCGGATGTTCTGGAACGTGCGCCCGATCCCCATCTCCACGATCTCGTGGGGCGTGCGGCCGACGAGCGACTTTCCGGCGAACGTGATGTCGCCTGAGGTGGGCTCCAGCATGCCGGTCAGCTGGTTGAAGAACGTCGTCTTGCCGGCTCCATTGGGGCCGATGAGCGAAACGATGGCGCCGCGCGGAATCACGAAGTCGACATCGCGGTTGGCGACGAGCCCGCCGAAGCGCATGGTCACCTTATCGGCCTGGAGGAGGGCATCGACGACCGGCACGGATCCCGCGGCGGTGGTGGCCGTGTTCGTCATGCGGTCACCACCGGACGCCCCGTCTCCTCGCCGGCCTCATCGGCATACATCTTGTCGTCGTCCTCATCTGACACATCGTGGAGCTCGGCTCGCCGCGTTCGGCTGGGGAGGAGGCCCTCCGGCCGCAGGAGCATCATGACCACGAGCACGACGCCGTAGATCAGGAGCCGATACTCGGCGAACTCGCGCAGGAGCTCGGGCAGTCCAACGAGGACGAGCGCCCCGACCACGACGCCGGGGATGTTGCCCATTCCACCCAGGATGATCAGCGCCAGCGCGTTGATGCTCACCAGGATGTTGAAGCTGTCCGGGAACACCACGCCGATCTTCGCTCCGAAGAAGGCACCCGACAGGCAGCCGAATGCCGCGCCGAGCCCGAAGGCCAGCAGCTTGTACTTCGTCGTGTTGATCCCGGTGGCCTCGGCGACCGATTCATCCTCGCGCATCGCGTTCCACGCGCGCCCCACCCTGGACGACGCGAGGGTGGTGGCCGCGATCGCAGCCAGGATGCAGAAGAACAGGATCGGGTAGTAGATCGATTGAGGGTCGCGTGTGAACGGCAATGGTTCAGGGACCGAGAGAATGCCCTGCGCCCCGCCGGTCACCGGCTGTGCCCAGGCGGACTTGAAGATCTCGCGCGCGATCTCGCCGAATCCCAGGGTCACGATGGCAAGGTAATCGCCGCGCAGCCGCAGGACCGGCGCGCCGACCATGAGGCCGATGAATGCGGCGGCGAGGATCACGAATGGCAGGGCGCCCCAGAACGGGAGCTCCGGGTTGAAGGCCGGGCTGGCGGGCGAGGTGAGCAGCGCCGTCGTATAGGCGCCGACGGCGTAGAACGCCACGTAGCCAAGGTCGAGGAGGCCGGCGAAGCCGACCACGATATTCAGGCCCAACCCGAGCAGCACGTAGATCCCGACCGTTCCGACGACCTCGGACAGGCGCTGGCCGACGATGAGCGGCAGGAGGAGAAGAAGCCCGAAGAGCGCGGCATAGAGGACGAGCTTGCCGGCGCGTCGGCGATCGGGTGGCATGGCGGCGACCCGCGCCTTGGCCCGGTCGCCACGGGTTGCCCATCCGTAGACGCCGGCGAAGATGAGCCCGAATACGACGATGAACCCGGCGACGGTCAGGCCACCGCCCTCGTACACGAAGCCCTCGATGGCCCGCAGCTCGAGGTTGCGCAGGACGGCCCCGATGAACGGTTCCATCAGGGCAACGATGATCGTCACCACACCGGCAATGGCGGTGGATCGGGCGATGGTGGGCGGCAGGATGTGCAGCCCACTGCCGACCGCGCCGAGGATCGCGCCGCCGCCGATGAGGATGGCGGAGCCCACCGCCGGCCCCTGATCGAATTGCAGGATCGCCGCGAGCTGTGGGCGTGCGTTGACCAGGACCCAGTTCAGGCTCACCGTGTCAACCAGCACCGCCAGTCCCGCCAGCATGATGCCGACGACCGCGCCGGCGATCGCGCCGTTGAACAGTGTGCTGCCCGCGCTGATCGGCTCGGTGATGTGTCGTGGCCGGGAGCCGGCCAGCCATCCCACGAGGATGGCGATGAGCATGGGCAGGACGGTGCCGATGGTGACGATATCGGCGATCAGGTCGCGTGACTGGAACGTGTTGACGATGCCGACCAGGCTCACGTGGAGGCCCGCGACGCCGCCGAACAGGCCGGTCATGAGCGCGCGGCGCATGAGCGGGCTCATCAGGTGTTCTCCTTGCGGCCGAGCAGACCGGACGGTCGGAAGATGAGGACGAGGACGAGGACCGAGAACGCGATGACGTCCTTCAGCTGGTTCGGCGATGGGATCCCGTAGCCGCTGAGGAAGAGGTTCGGGCCGAGCTGCTCCACGACGCCCAGGATCAGGCCGCCGAGCGCTGCGCCGATGACGTTGCCGATGCCGCCCAGGACCGCCGCGGTGAATGCCTTGATCCCCGGCAGGAAGCCCATGAAGAACAGGACCTGGTTGAAGATCAGGGTGTAGAGGATGCCGGCCGCGCCGGCCAGCAGGCCGCCGATGGCAAACGTGGTGACGATGATCCGATCGACGTTGATGCCCATCATCGCCGCAACGTCCTTGTCCTCGCTCACCGCGCGCATGGCGCGACCGGTGCGGGTGCGGTTGATGAAGACGTAGAGCGCCAGCATCAGGCCGATTGCCGAGAGGATGACGACGGCCTGCTTGACGCTCAGGCTCAGGATGCCGAGCGTGATGGTGCCGTCGAAGAGCGTGTAGTCAGGGTAGGCGCGCACGCCGGAGCCGTAGAAGCCGCGCGCCGTGTATTGGAGGAAGAGCGACGCTCCGATGGCCGTGATCAATGGTACGAGCCGCGGTGCGCCCCTCAGGGGCCGGTACGCGATTCGCTCGAGCATGATCGCCACCAGCATGCTGACGAGCATCGAGGTGGCCAGGACCAGGAAGAACGCGAGGACCGGGTTCGAGACCATGAGTCCGGCGTCGTTGAGGGCCGTGGCCGCGAAGAACGCGGTGAACGCGCCCCACATGAACACCTCGCCGTGGGCGAAGTTGATCATGAACAGGATGCCGTAGACGAGGGTGTAGCCCAGGGCGATCAGGGCATAGACGCTGCCCAGCGCGATCCCCGCGATGATGAGGTTCTGCCACTGGTTGGGCTGAATGCGCCCTTCGACCAGGGTCAGGATGGAGCCCCAGCCGGCAAACGCCAGCAGGCCCCCGCCGAGCAGCCAGAGAAACAGGTTGACGAGGTTGAACCGAATTCGTCGGCCGGGCATCTCGGGTCCCCGTGGGCGTATGTCTCCGGAAAATGGGTGCGGGTGAGTCGGACGACCGACTCACCCGCACCACTTACATCAGGTGCAGCTCAGAGCTGTCCCGATTTCAGCTCTCGGGCCAGATGCGCTCGAAGGCGCCATCCACGACCTGGCTGACGCTGATCTTCGCGTCGGCGCAGTCGCCGTTCTCGTCGCACGTCAGCGTGCCGGTGATCCCCTCGAAGCCCGAAGTGGCGAAGAAGGCATCACGCAGTGCGCTGCGCGGGATGTAGGTGGTGCCCCCATCGGTGAAGGCAGCCTCTTCGATCGCGTTGGCGAGGAGGTTGTAGGCGTCGAACGCGTGTGCATGGAACACGCTGATCGGCGCATCTTCGCCGGAGATCTCCGTGTAGGCCGGCAGGAACTCATCGGCGTAGAAGTCGCCGCTGAATGCCAGGTCCGGACCGGACAGGTACGCGCCTTCGGCGGCACCGCCGGCAGCGGCCAGCCAGTCGGGAGTGAGGATGCCATCAGCACCGCCCAGGGCGGTGTCCTCGAGGCCCGAGGTCTCGGCAGCCTGCTGGGTGATCAGAGCACCCTCGGCAACGAAGATCGGGTAGTAGAGGAACTCGGGCGAGTCGGCAGCGATGTTCTCGAGAACACCGGTGAAGTCGGTCTGCCCGACCGTGATGGCCTCCTCGGCCGTGATCGTCCCGTCGCACTGCGACGGGAACTCGGCCGCGAACACCGCGGCGAGCTGGTCGGCGTAGGCCGAGCCGTCGTCGATGGTTGCGGCGGACGAGAGGCCCAGGACGTCGCACACGAACTCGGCCATGGCCGCGCCCTGGATCGAGTCGTTGTGCGCGGTGCGCGCGTAGAACGCCTCATGCGTGTCGGGGGCCGTCAGTGACGGTGCCGTGTTGGACGCCGAGACGAGCATGATGCCCTCGGCGCTGAGGATCTCGGCAGCCGGAATGCCGGCGCTCGAGCAGCTGGTGCCGATGACGCCGGCGATGTTCTCTTCCGAGACGAGGGCACGCGCAGCGGCGGTGCCACCCTCGGTCGAGCAGCCGTCGTCCTGGAAGTTGAACTCGACCTCGTGGCCGGCGATCTCCGGTCGGAGCGAGTTCGCGACCTGGGCGCCGTACTGGCTGTCGAGACCAAGGGACTCATTGGCGCCGGTGATGACGAGCGCCGTGCCGATGACGATCGGGTCGCCCTCGGCGAGCTCGATGCATCCGAACTCATCGGCGTCGCAGTCCGCGGCGCCGCCGCCTCCCTGGCTTGCGGGGGGCGTGCTCGCGTCCGTGCTCGCGTCCGTGCTCGGCTCGGTGCTTGATCCTCCGTCGGACTGGCACGCGGCAAGGATGAGCATCAGCACGACGAGCATGCCGCTCCATCGCATGTACTTCTGCATCCGGATTTCTTCCTCCACTGGTGTGCTCGGGTGAGAGCGCGCATGCGCGGCCCGGCGTATCAAAGGTGCGCGGCATCATAGCGGCGAGGAGTTCCTCGGCGCAAGACATTTTCCGTGGTATCCTCCCGAGGGTCGTCCCGCAGCACTCGTGACTGCGAACCGTTCCCGATGAGGCCTTCGTGGAGGTACACGTCCGCAGCGCTCGTCTGACTGATCTCGATGCCGCCGTCCGCATGCTTGCGCACGTCGACACTGAGCCCGGGCAGCGCAACGACGTCGACTACCTGCGCAACCTGCTCTTCGTTCCCTCTGCCACGATTGTCGTCGCTGAGCGAGAACGCCGCGTGGTGGGCGTGGGGGTCCTCGCCATCAGGCCATCGGTGCGGTCGGGTCCCTTCGTCGGCGTTGTCGACGAGCTGGGAGTCGAGCAGGAACCGGCGCTGGACACCGCCGAACGGCGGAGAGTTGCCGACGAGATCGTCGAGCACCTCGCCACCTCGGCACGAAACAAAGGTTGCACGCGCGTGGAAGTCGCCGAACCGCTGGCGTCCGCAGAACCGTCGCTCTGGAAGCGAATGGGGTTCGCGAGCCGAGGTCGGACGCTCGGTCGATTGCTCGACTGAGCGCACACCCACCCGCGCCGGCCATATCACATACCTACAGGAGAAGAGCTCAACCGTGAGCAAGAACGTGGCGATGTTCGTTGACGTCGCCAACATGTACTACGCGGCTCGAGGCCAGGATGTCGACGTCGATTACGTCGCCCTCCTCAAGCACGCCACCAAGGGGCGCGACCTCATTCGCGCCTATGCCTATACGGGGCTCGACCCCGAAAACGAGAACCAGCGCAAGTTCATCGACTTCCTGGGCAAGAACGGCTACAAGCCGGTGATCAAGGACATTCGCAAGTTCGGCGACGGTCGGATGAAGGCGAACCTCGACATCGAGCTCGTCGTCGACCTGTTCCGTCTCGCGGACCGGATGGACATCGCGGTCATCGTCTCCGGTGACGGCGACTTTGCCCCGGCCATCAAGGCCCTCCAGGACAAGGGCGTGCGCTGCGAAGTCATCAGCTTCAAGCCGAACACCTCGTCCGACCTGGTCGCCGTGGCCGACGAGTTCATGGACATCATGAAGATCGCCTCCATCAGCCGGAAGGAGGGGCGAGCGCTGCGTGACAGCATGAGCGCACCCGAGATGCCGGCCAAGGAGGTCACGCCCGAGTTCGGCTTCCGCGAGGCCTCGCCCTCGGTCGCCGCGGCCGCCCTGGCGGCCATCAAGGGCGGAGGGTCGTCAGACAGCGCGCGGCGCAGTCGTTCGACTCCGCGCCGCGCACCCGCGGCCGCACCCGCAGAGGAGCCGGCGGCCACGCCAACGGCCACCGCTTCGGGCTTCGGCTCCGGCCGACGCGGCAGCGGATGCGGATCCGGAGCGCAAGCGTCGACGCCGGCGCGGCGGTCGCGGTCGCGGCCGAACGCGTCGTGACGATGAGGCGGCCCCCGCTCCCGAGAACGGGGCCGGCGAGGTCGGCTGGGAAGAGTTCGACGACCTCAGCCAGCTCGACGGCAGCGCGGAGCCCCGCGAGTACACGTTCGAGGAGGTCGACGCCGCGACGCTCGCTGAGCTGGGTCTGAGCGAAGAGGAGATCGCCGCGATGCAGGCCGCGGCACCGGGCGAGCCGGCAGACACCGAGGAGGCGCCGAAGCCGGCACGTCGCCGGTCGACCAGGACCAAGAAGGACGACGGCGAACAGTCCGCGTCCGCCGAGGCACCCAAGCCCGCCACCCGTCGCCCGACCCGGGCAAAGAAGGACGACGGCGAGTCCGCAGGCACCGAGGAGGCGCCGAAGCCGGCACGTCGCCGGTCGACCAGGACCAAGAAGGACGACGGCGAGACAGTCCGCGTCCGCCGAGGCACCCAAGCCCGCCACCCGTCGCCCGACCCGGGCAAAGAAGGACGACGGCGAACAGTCCAATGCGTCCGCGCCGTCGGGTGAGGTTGATGCGGACGGGGAGCCCCAGGGAATCTGGGGCCGATTCCGGTCAGCCCGCAAGCCACGCGGAACCGACGCCTGAGCCACGGCATCACGTCCGAACATGACAGAAGGCCGGCCCGTGTGGGCCGGCCTTCGTCGTGGAATCCAGTGCAGACCTAGGCGTCCGTCTCCCGGTCGACCGTGTCGAAGGACTCGTTGATCGCCTCGGCGGTGTCATCGGCCGCGCGTTCGCTCGCGTCACTCGTGTCAGCGGCGGCCTCGCGAATGCTGTCCGTCACCTCGGACGCAGCGTCACCGTTGGTGGCCGGCTCGCGCTGGAACATCGGCACCCACTCGGCGTCTCGGGCCCGCGACGCGATCTCGTCGCGGACCTCGTCGGCCCGTGCCCCGATCTCCCGTCGAACCTCGCTGCCGCGCTTGGGGGTGGTCAGCATGGCGATCACCGCGCCGCCCACCGCTCCGAGCAGCAGTCCGAGGAAGAAGACGCCCCAATGGCGTCGCTCGGTTCGCTCTCGAAGGCCGAGGCGCACGGCCGCGGAATCCATGAGCTCGCGCCCCGCCGGCACGGCCGCCCCGGCCGCTCCGATCGCGAGCGTGCGACGCTTCCAGAGGTCCCGAAGCACCGGGCGCAGCGCCGAGCGCCACGTCCGATCGGACCACTCGACAGCGTCGCCGCCGACCTTCATGACTGTTTCGGTGGCGTCCCGACGCAGCGGTCGTGACTCACGCCACGCTTCCGCCGCGCGATCGCCGACATCGGCGCCGCGTTCGGCAAGGATGCCGGCCACGGTCTGGCCGCGCTTCGCCATCTCCTGGGTGAGCTTCGCGTCCGCGACGCGGTCGATGAGCGTCTTGATTGAATCGGAAATATCGTCGGCCGTCGCCGCCGGACCTGTCGGCATGGCTTCCTCCTGTGTTCGGCCGAATTGGGTGCACGAAGTATGCCACCCGCTCCGCGTCGGGGCCAATCGGCGGAGAGCACCGGGAACGAATCTATACTCGGCGGGTGATGCAGCAGGCGACCCCGTCCGGATTTCTGAGCCTCGGGCAGCCGACGGCTCGGCGCCTGGCCACACGGGCCATGGAGGGCGGGCGGGGTGGGCGGACACTCCTCGTCCACGGTCCGGTTGGCGCGGGGAAGGGCACGTTCGTCGACGACCTGCTGGCCCTTCTGCTGTGCGCCGGACCCGCCGCGGATCAGCGTCCATGCAACGCGTGTCGCGGCTGCCATGACGCCCGCGCGCGCACCCACCCCGACCTCGTGATCGGTTCGCCGGAGACCTGGCGCGAGGATCGCTCGTCCGGGGAGAGCATTGTCGCGGCCGCCCGCCGCTGGCTGCTGGCCGCGTCCGGCGCCCCCGTTGTGGCCGATCGGCGCATCGTGCTCATCGAAGCGGTGGACCGTGCCGGAGAGCAGGTCCAGAACGCGCTGCTCAAAGTCCTCGAGGAGCCGACCGACCGCCACACCTACATCCTCGTGGCCGACGAGCCGAGCGAGGTCCTGCCCACGATCCGATCACGCGCCCAGCCGCTGCGAATCGGCGCTGTGCCGCGCGAGGAGCTGGTGGCTCACCTGGTGGACACCCGCCGGGTCTCGGCGGACAGTGCCGACACCATGGCTCGCATTGCGAATGGTCTGGCCGGCACCGCCATCGCATTCGCCGACGACGGGGAGCTCTTGACGTGGCGTCGCCGCGTCCAGGGAGAGCTCCTCTCACTCCTGGCTCGCGGCCCAGCCGATCGATTCGGCTCCGTCCGCGACCTGCTGGACGAGACCGCCCGTGCATCCCAGCTGCCGGTCGAGACGCTGGACCCCGAGGCCCGCACCCCCGCATCGGTCCAGCGACGTGCCGCGTCGCGAATCGTGGAGGCATGGCTCGCGTTGACCCGGGACCTGCTGGTCGCCGCATCGGGGCGCGCCTCGCTCGCGCCGTCGCGGGAGCTGGCCCCCGATCTCGAGATCGTCGCCGCTCGAGTGGGGGCGCACCAGTGGCGGGCCATGGCGAGCCGCCTGGAAGGCGTGCTGGCGGGTCTCGACGACAACGGCGCACCGCGGCTGGCACTGGAGGCCGCCATGCTCGCCTGGCCCCGCCTCGACGGACCCTCGCCCCGGTGAGCCGGTCGCGGCTGACCGCCCGCGTCACCGGGCGAGTCCAGGGCGTGGGGTTTCGATGGTGGCTGCGCGGCCACGCGGTGCGTCTCGGATTGGTCGGATGGGTCATGAACGGCGACGACGAACGATCCGTGGACCTGGTGGCGGAGGGCGATGGCGTGGCGCTCGATGAGATCGAACGGGTCATCGGCACCGGGCCGCAGGGCGCCCGGGTCGAGTCGGTCGATGCCAGGCGTTCCCCGGCGAGTGGCGAGTTCGACCGCTTCGGGATCGTGCGCCGATGAACTGGCGTGCGCTCGGATGTGGGACCCTGGCCGCGGCGGTCTTCGTCGCCATCGGCATCTTCGGCATCCTTCGCGCAGGGGCACCGGCCGAATGCCCGGACAGGCTGCCGTACCAGCCGTCGGCGTACGAGCCGGTCGGCTCGCCGACCGAGTCGCCGGCGCTCGACGGAATCCAGCCACCGTTGGAGGCGGCCGGCACCACGTCATTCGGGCTCGCGCGCTGGGACGTCTACGTGGAACCCGGCTTCGCTCCCGCATCGGCTGAGCCACTACCGCAACGCATCGTACTGGGTTGCGGCGACGGAACCTTCCAGGCATACCAGCGAGGCATCGAGTGACCCGACGTCCGATCCTTCTCCTAGTGAATCCGGTGGCCGGGGGCAAGCCCGGCTCAGGGCCGAACCTGCATGACGATCCTGACCGCCTCCAACCCGAGGCGCTGCGGGACGCGTTGGCGCAGCGGGGCGTCGAGGTCCGCCTCCGCGCACTCGAGGAAGCGGACGATGCAGGAGAGCTCGCGCGTGCTGCGGCCGACGATGGCTGTGACGTGGTGGTGGCCGGAGGTGATGGGACGGTCTCCGGTGTGGCGGCGGCCATGATCGGCCACGAGAAGGCGACACTCGGCATCCTGGCGATGGGCAGCTTCAACAACATGGCCCGTGGATTCGGCATTCCCGTGACGCTGGACGCCGCGCTCGACGTGATTGGAGCGGGCACGCCGCGCCTGATGGACGCCGGTTGGGTGGTTCGTCCCGATGACGAGGGACGGCCGTTCTTCGAGGCCGCCGGAGTGGGCGTCGACGCCATCGGCTTCCTGGCGGTCGAGGTTGCCGAGCGCCGGGGCTGGCTCCGCGCCGGGCGTTCGCTGCTGCGTGCCATGCGCGCCCGCAAGACGCCGATGAGGATCATCCTGGACGGGACGGCGTACCGAACCGGCGGCCCGAACGTGACGATCAGCAACGGCCCGTATCACGGCATGGGATTCGCCGTCTCCGCCTCCGCTGATCCGACGGATGGGCTCTTCAACGTCGCCGTCTTCCACGGCATGAGCCGATTCGAGGTCGTCCGCCACTTTCTGTCGATCGCGCGCCGCAAGGAGCGGCGCGAGCCGCGGATCCGCGAATACCAGGCCGAGCGCGTGACCATCGAGGGCATCCGCCGGGCCCTGCCCGCGCACGCGGACGGCGTGAGCATCGGCGTTACTCCGGTGACATTCGAGGTGCGGCGTCGCGCGCTGCGGGTCTTCCGCTAGCCGTTCGAGGACGGGCGGATCAGTCGCTCGTGGGTGGCCAGCGCGAAACGATCGGTCATGCCCGCGATGTAATCGGCGGCCTGCGTCTCCGGTGACGCGTCGTCCTGGCGATACGTGGCCGGAATCTCGTCGGGATGCTGCAGGTGCCAATCCATGAGGTCACGGATGATCCCGATGGCACGGCGCTGCTGGGCGAGCTGGTCGGGCGCCTGGTAGACCCGCGCGAACATGAAGTCGCGCAGCTCGTTCATGACCTCGAGCGTGGCAGCGTCCATCCGGACCGCCCCGCTGCGCAGGGACTCGTCGATGACGGCGGTGATCATCGAGCCGACCCAGGCTCTGCCCGGTTCGCCGAATCGGGCGATGACCGAGGGCGGGAACTCGTCACCTCGGAGCACACCGGCTCGCAGGGCATCGAGCGCGTCGTGCGCAAGGTAGGCGATCCGATCGGCGAATCGGACGCAGAACGCCTCGGCGGTCGTGGGCGGTGGATTGATCTTCCAGGAGTGCGCCCGGATCCCGTCGCGGACCTCCCAGGTCAGGTTCGTATCCTCGAGCCTCTCGAAGACGCGGACGCTCTGCGCGGCGTGGTGCCACTCGGCGGGTGCGAAGTACGGGCTGAGCGCCTCCTCGCCGGTGTGCCCGAACGGCGAGTGTCCAACGTCGTGCCCGAGCGCGATGGCCTCCGCCAGGGGCTCGTTCAGGCTCAGCGCGGCGGCGAGGGCTCGCGCAACCTGCGTGACCTGCGTGGTGTGGGTCAGGCGCGTGACGTAGTGGTCGCCCTCGGGATTGAGGAAGACCTGTGTCTTGTGCTTCAGCCGGCGGAACGCCTTCGAGTGGATGATCCGATCCCGATCCCGCTCGAATGCCGTCCGAAACTCGTCGGGCTCCTCGGGGCGCGCGCGGCCGCGGGACCCTGCCGATCGGCTGGCCGATGGGCTGAGGGTCGCCTCGTCCGCCTCGCGCAGCAGCCGATCACGGCGTCGCAGGTCGGCGGGACCGCTGATCTCCTGCATGGGCCGATGATGCCCGAACGGGCCGGCGCGTCGGACGCGATTCAGCGTTCACGCGTTGGGCGGGTGGCTGGGATCGCCCGTAGAATCCGTGGATGAAGAAGCTGGGGTTCCTCTCGTTCGGTCATTGGTCGGCATCACCCCACTCTCAGGTGCGCTCGGCATCGGACGCGCTGATTCAGTCCATCGAGCTGGCCGAGGCGGTCGAGGACCTGGGTGCGGACGGCGCGTACTTCCGCGTCCACCATTTCGCGCAGCAGCTCGCGTCGCCCTTCCCACTGCTGGCGGCGATCGGGGCGCGAACGAAGCGTATCGAGATCGGGACGGCCGTCATCGACATGCGCTACGAGAACCCGCTCTACATGGTCGAAGATGCCGGTGCCGCCGACCTCATTGCAGGAGGTCGCCTGCAGCTCGGGATCAGCCGTGGATCGCCCGAGCAGGTGATCGACGGTTTCCGACACTTCGGCCACGTGCCGCCGGACGGCGGGACGGACGCCGACATGGCCCGCGAGCACACGAAGGTCTTCCTCGACGCCCTGTCCGGGGTCGGGTTCGCCGAGCCGAACCCACACCCGATGTTTCCGAACCCGCCCGGGCTGCTCCGCCCCGAGCCGCACTCGCCCGGGCTGCGCGACCGGATCTGGTGGGGCGCCGGAACACGCGCCACGGCGGAATGGACCGGGCAGCAGGGCATGAATCTGATGTCGTCAACACTGCTGACCGAGGACGCCGGCGTGCCGTTCCACGAGCTCCAGGCCGAGCAGATCCGGCTGTTCCGTGATGCGTGGGCCGCGGCGGGGCATGAGCGCGAGCCGCGGGTGTCGGTCAGCCGGAGCATCTTCGCGCTGGTCGATGATCGCGATCGGGCGTATTTCGGGCGTGGCAACCAGTCATCGGACCAGGTCGGCTACATCGACGCGCAGACCAAGGCGATCTTCGGACGCTCGTACGCGGCGGAGCCCGACGTCCTCGCCAGGGAGCTCGCCGGAGACACGGCGATCCAGGCGGCTGACACCCTGCTGCTGACGGTCCCGAACCAGCTCGGCGTCGACTACAACGCCCACGCGATCGAGAGCATCCTCAGTTCGTGGCCCCGGAGCTCGGCTGGCGCTAGCGGACGTGCGGGGAGGGTCTGGCGCGCCGGACAGGATTCGAACCTGCGACCTTCGGCTCCGGAGGCCGACGCTCTATCCACTGAGCTACCGGCGCGCGATCAATGGGCTGGCCCCGATGGGGCCGAGGGCATGGTACATGGGGTTCCGATGCTCGTCACGACCCGAGCCGGATAGACGAAGGCCCCCGCCGAAGCGGGGGCCTTCATTGCTGCCGGATTCGCTAATCGCAAGGGCATCTTTCACGCACGGTTTCCCGCACTACCCTAACCCTAACCTACCCATGGCCTTGCAACCAGTGGTGAATCGCTGTGCGAACAGCATCCTGAGGATAGATCGCCTGTTCTCTTTAGACAAGGCTTGTAGAGGTTGAGATTCCTTTACAAAGCAAAGCGTCTCGGCGTTCTCAGGACCCCGGAGATGCCACTGGACCGCCCTCATCCGAGATCAGGATCGATTCGATCCAGACCGGCGTGGCCGGGATGCCGACCCGCGGATCCATCACCGGAACGGCTCCGATGGCGTCGATGACGTCCGTGCCGCCAACCACCATGCCGAAGATCGTGTACGTGCGGGCGAGGCGTCCGTTGAGATCGTCGAGCGACACGAAGAACTGGCTGTCGTTCGTTCGCGTGTCGTTCGCCATGGCCACCGAGTAGCGGTCGTAACCCAGCTCATCGGCCGGAGGCTCGATCTCGTACCGGTAGCCGGCACCCTCGCGACCGATGCCGCTGAAGTCACCGTCGTACGCCTTCGTGTTCGGGTCGCCGGCCTGGATGACGAATCCGGCCAGGACGCGGTGGAACTTGACCTGGTCGTAGAACCCGCAGCGGGCCAGCGCCACGAAGTTCGCCGTCGCGGTAGGCGCCGCCGAGCCGTTCAGCGCGATCGTGAACTCGCCCTCGACCGCTCCGCCAATGGTGACGATGGCAAACGAGGCTCCCTCGAGCGTCGCCTGCGCCGAGACCGTCGTTGGCGGCTCGGTTGGGCAGGCCGGCGGCGCGGGCGTCGGTTCCTGGCCGCAGCCGGCGAGCAGGAGGGCCGCAGCGGCCACCAGCAGCCCACGTGTCATCGGCCCGGGCGCTCGAAGAGCCGGCGTGCATAGCTCACCGGCATCGTTCCCCCGTAGATGAGGGTGTCGTGGAAGCGACGGATGTCGAAATCGGCGCCTTCGCGTGCCTCCACCTCGGCCTTGAGCTTCTGGATCATGTGACGGCCGAAGAGGTAGGAGAGCTGATACGTGGGGGATGACGTGTAGCGCTTGACCTCGGCCAGTGCGGCCGGCCGCTCGAAGCCGGTTTCGGCCACCATGCGCTCGACTGCATCCTCGACGCTGATCAGCCCGCGATGGAGCTGGACGTCCAGGATGATGCGGACCGCGCGCCAGATGGCGTCGGTGTGGACGATGTACCAACCCGTCGGCGTGTCGTCGAAGCCCGCCTCCTTCATCATCCGCTCGCAGTAGAACGCCCAGCCCTCGCTGAACTCCGGCGCGCCCGAGAACAGGCGGACCAGGCTGGGGTTGGTGATCGCGGCGCTGAGCTGCAGATGATGGCCCGGGTACGCCTCGTGGACCGAGGTGTTGCTGATCGAGGCCCGGTTGTGCTCGCGCATCATCTCGGGCGAGGCGGCCGGGGTGACGATGTACGTGCCGACCGGTGTCTCGTCGAACTTCGCCGGTTCGTAGTAGGCGGCGAACGGGATGAGGTGACGGACGAACGACGGCGTCTCGATCACGTTGAGGTGGTCCTCGTCCGGCGGCGTGGCGATCCCGTGCTCGACGACGAATGCGCGGGCGCGATCCATCGAGCTCCGGTACTCGCCCAGTGCCTCGGCGAACGTGGCCGCGTGGTCGTCCTTGACGACATCGGCGACCTCGGACGCGCTGGCTCCCGGAGCGATCTGCGGACCGAGCGCGTCGCGCGCCTGCTTCTCGGACGCGAGGAGCTCCTCGCCGACCGCCAGGATCTCGTCGCCGTTCGCCTCGAGCTCGCGGAGCCGGATCATCTCCTCGAAGCCCTCGGGTCCGGCTTTCCAATCCGCCTCCGCCCGCGGAAGGACGTCGGACCGGAGCCAGACGAGATGATCGTCCAGGGCTGATTTGGTGTCCTGCGCAGCCCGACTGAGGCGTTCGACGAGCCTCCCATCCGCCGATTCGGCACGGGCGGCGGCCAGGATGGTGTCGAGGAAGCTCGGCAGATGCTCGGTCGACTCGATGTCGATCTCCGTCCACAGCCGAACCGGGGCGGTGACCCGCTCGCGAACCTCGTCCAGGTAGCGTGGTGCCGCCTCAAGGCGCTCGGCAATGCGCTCGAGCCGCTCGTCGAGTGCCGCGAAGTTGCGGGTGAAGAGCGGGAACAGCGCTTCACCGATGTGCTCGGCTCCGCCGGACGCGCCGGCCCACGGGCGGTATTCGGTCTGCCAGTGGATGGCGAGTCGCGCCTGGTGAATGGCGAGATCCCGATCGAGGCCGCGGTCCGGACTCAGCTCGGCGGGGTCGAGAACCGAAAGCTCGTCAATCGCGCGCCGATGGAAGGCGACCTCCTCCTCGATGGCATCGCGGGAGCCGGAGGACAGGGCGCCGTCGTGGTCGTGGATGCCCATGAATGTCGCCGTCTCGGGTCGCATCGCGAGCTGGTCTCGGAACCAGCGATCGATCGTGCGATCGAAGCGCGCGTCGACGTCGGTTGGGACGACGGTCATTGACTCCATACCTCTCATGAATCTCCCCGCCGCCGGCGGGGATCGGTCAACGGGGGGTTCGCGCGCGCATCAGCTGGACGGTGCCATGGCGCGACCGAGGAAGCCTAGCACCCACCCGAGGTAGTCCTCCGGGCAGGTCTCATTGGCCTCCGCGTGCCCGGCATCGGCGCATACCTCGAGCTCCACGGGCGAACCCGCCTCTTCCGCCGCCGCGCGCATCGTCTCCGGATCGTCAGGCCCGATCGAGTTGTCCTCGCCCCCCGTGATGATGAGGACGGGCCGTTCGTCCAGGCCGTGCGATCGTCTGGGCGGGGTCCACCAGCGATACGTCCACGCCGGTTCGCACGAGGGTGCCGAGGAGGATGGACCAACTGCCGGGAAGGGAGAGCGGGTACCCGCTCACCTCGAGGCGGGCCTGGGCCGCATGGGCAAGCGATGCGTGCGTCGATTCGGCGATGACGGCATCGACCCTGTCGTCGCTGCCAGCTTCCGCGATCGCCGTTGCGCCGCCCATCGAGACCCCGAGGACCGCAATGGCGCCCGGATCCTTCGTCGCCTCCAGCCAGTCGAGCATTGCCCGCAGGTCGCCGCGCTCGCGCACACCCTGCGTGGTGGGTGCGTCGCTGCTCTGGCCGTGGTTGCGGAAGTCGAAGAGCAGCAGGTTGTAGTTGTCGTGGAGGAGCGCGGCGCGGTCGAGCATGGTGCTCTTATTCGCGCGCCAGCCATGGGCCAGCACCACGGTCGGCGCGGTCGGGCCGGCGCCGCTGGCTGCCGGGATGTACCAGCCCGCAAGGTGAACATCGCCGACGGTCACGTCGCCGGTGGCCTCGGCGCCCTGTCGGGAGCACTCCTTCGGGTCGGGCTCGCTCTGCAGCGTCGCGTCGGTGGCGATGTCATAGCCGATGGCCTCGTAGGACCAACCGAGGGCGGCCGGTGTCCGGCAGTCCCTGGACGGGTCGGGTGGATCGGCGAGCTGGCGGGAGCCCTCGTATCCCACGTAGCCGAGATACGCGACCAATGCGACGAGCAGCGCGGCGAACGCGAACGTCACCCAGCGGGTGAGGCGGGTGCGTCGCGCGGTGCTCGGGTCCTGCGGGAACTCATACGGCATCCGCGCCGGAGTATACGGCCGGCGAGCGCGCCATCCGGTGCACCGCGTACAATCCGTCGCCGTATGACCACTCGACGACCTGCACGCGCCGCCTCCGCCGCCGGAGCGCGGGGCCGCTCCCACTCCACGCTGGCCCCGGAACACCTGGGCGAGGCAACCGCCGCCGCCACGGTGGGCGTCGTGGTGGGCGGCGTCGCGCTCCTGATCACGGGAATCGCGGTCGTCGTCATGGCCCTCACCATCGGGGCCCGCTATGGCGGGGATGCACCGCCTGACGTCGGCTCACTGATTGTGATGCCCCTCCTCCTCGGACTTGCGTTCATCGTCCTGGGCGGCGGCCTGACCGGGGGCGGCATCGCCGTCTTTGCCGATGCGCCGCGCGCGCGGCGTTTCACGGGCTTCCTGTCGGCGGTCGCCGCGGCGTTGTCCGCGGGTGGCGTGCTGGTGGCAATGGCCAATCCGCCGGCCGATCCCGTGCTGGGGGTAGCCCTGACCGTGTCCACGCTCGTGTTCGGCGCAGCGGCGATTCTCCTCCTGCGACCGCGGCGCTAGCCGGACCTGCCGGCCCGCATGGCGCGGATCATCCTGCTGTTCGGCGCGGCGCTGTGGTCGATGGCCGGTGTGGCGGCACTGGGTCTCGCGATGGCGGGCATTGGAACGCTGAGCGCCGCGCTGCCTCCACTGGAGATCGATGACGAGGCGCTCGGTGGCGCGGTCACGGTGGTGGGCATGGTGCTGCTCGGGGTCGGGGTGGTCCATGCGGTCATCGGCGTCGGACTCTCGAATGACTGGCGCGCAGCGCGAAGTGCGGGCATCCTGCTTTGCGCCATGCTCGCGGTTGCGCTCCTGGGCTCCGCGGCCGCCGCGGTGGCCAGCCTGGTGAGGACGCCCGACCAGGCCGCGGCCCTCGGGTGCGGGCGCGGTCGCCGCCGCCCTCGCAAGTCTCGCCTACGTCGTCGCGCTGGTGGCGCTGATGCGCGACATGCGGTCCGGGTCGGCCACCTGAAGCAGCCTCGCGGCCTGTGCTATGCTCCGCCACCGTCACTCCCGCGGGCCCGTGGTGTAGTGGCCCAACATGCCAGCCTGTCACGCTGGAGATCGCCGGTTCGAATCCGGTCGGGCCCGCCATCTCCCTGATTCACCCTTTCGTGTTCCTTGCTGCCCCGTGCTGGCCGTCGCGTAGCGGCTCCATCAAGCCTCGAGGGCGTCGGGTGGAGGCGCTCCGCGCGCGAAGACGGCGCGGCGCCACCAATCCACCACCGGGCCAATGAGCAGAACCACCAGGACCGTGCCCGGACCGATGGCGGCGCCGAGCAGCCATCCGATCAGTGCGCCTCCCACCTGGACGGCGGTGTAGCTCCATCGAAAGGGTACGGGCGGATCCCACGCCAGAGCCGCGCCCTCGAAGGGTCCGGCGCCGAGTTCAGCTGCCAGGTAGCCGGCCACGCCGGCCGACAACAGCACGAATGCGAGCGCCAGCTCGGCCCACCGCGCGATCGGATCGGCCGGCATCGGCAGCAGGGGCGCCACGAGCGAGACCGTGATGCCGACCACCACAGGCTGCACGAGGGTGCCTGCGCCAGGCGTGCGTCCGCGAAGCCACGCGGCCGCGATCAGGGTGACGCCGACGACGATGTTCACGATCCAGAACGGGGATCCGGTCGCGATGCTCAGGCCGTTGACCAGGGCGGCGTAGCCATCCGAGCCGAGCGCGGCGTCGAGCAGCAGCGCCACCCCGACGCCAAGGACCACGCAGGCAAGCACCAGCTGGATCGCGCGACGGGTCATGGCGCTCCGGCGTCGGCCTTCTGGACGGCCTTCTTGGTGGCTTCCCGGCTTCCGGCCTCTTCCCGCTCCCGCCCCTTGCCCCGGTGGCGGAGGATCGCGGCGCAGGCCTCCTCGACGTTGTCGGTGATGGTGACGAGGTCCAGGTCCTGCGGCGAGATCTTCTCCTCGTACAGCGGCTTTTCCTTGATCCAGTCGATCAGCCCGGTCCAGTAGTCGCGGCCGTAGAGGACCACCGGGAAGTGCTGGACCTTGCCCGTCTGGATGAGCGTCAGCGACTCGAACAGCTCGTCGAGCGTGCCGAAGCCTCCGGGAAAGATCACGAAGGCCTCCGCGTACTTCACGAACATGACCTTGCGCACGAAGAAGTAGCGGAACTCCATCCCGAGATCGACGTACTCGTTGAGGCCCTGTTCGAAGGGCAGCTCGATGTTGCAGCCGATCGAGAGCCCGCCCGCCTCCTGGGCTCCGCGATTGGCCGCCTCCATCACCCCCGGGCCTCCGCCGGTGATGATTGCGTAGCCCTCCTTCACCAGGGCTGCGGCCAGGTGTCGGGCCGCACCGTAGTAGCGATTCCGGCGACCGACGCGGGCCGAACCGAAGATGCTGACCGCTGGACCCACCTCCGCGAGCGCATCGAAGCCCTCGACGAACTCGCCCATGATCCGCAGCGTCCGCCAGGTATCACCCTCGTGAGAATGGACCGCAGACTGCCGGGCGCGCAGCAGCTTCTGGTCCTCGGTCCGTCGGTCGGCGCTGCCCGAACCGCGGACGACCACCGCTCCGCGACGGCGTTCCGGCTGCTTTGTTCGGCGCGTCATGGGACCTCCGCTGGCTCGACATGTCTGGCGGTGAATGCTACGGTGACCGCTCGCCGGCACGTGTCCTGCATCTCAGGGCGCCTGCCGGCCGGACCACGTATTGGATTGGATTCTATTGCTGGACTTCCCGCGACGCGCCGTCGCTCCGAACCTCATCCGCAGCACCCGACCCGCGCCGATGGCGCCGTTGGTGTGCGCATGATGGGCCTTTCAATGACGCGACGAATCCTCCTTCTGGCCGCGGTCAGCATGGCGGGTGTCGTCATTCTGGCTCCAGTTGCCGCGCGGTCGGCGACGCAGATTCCGGCCGATATGGCCGAGCGACTGCTCCCGGTGGCTGATGCTCCGGTGATGCTGGTGGACCGCGGATCGCTTTCCGGGCGCCAGGGGACACTGGCCATGGGCGTCATCTCGACGAGCGGGCAGTCCGCGGAGACGCTCGAGGCGGACGCGATGTCGACACCGGTCATTGCCCCGATGGAGGCGACCATCGTACCGATCGCCACCCCGGCGCCGCCTTCGCCACCCCCGCCCCCGCAGCGCGTAGTGACGTACAACGGCTCGACCGTGTGGGACGACCTCGCAAAGTGCGAGTCCGGCGGCAACTGGGCGATCAACACCGGCAACGGCTACTACGGCGGCCTGCAGTTCAACCTCGGCACCTGGCAGGACTACGGCGGGACGGCCTACGCGGCCTATCCGCACGAGGCCACGCGCGAGGAGCAGATCGCCGTCGCCGAGCGGCTCCACGCCGCCCGCGGATATGCGCCATGGCCTGCCTGTCGGGCCAAGCTGGGGCTGCCCTAGCCTTACCCGACGCGTGGAGTAGCATCACTCCATGCTCCAGCCCCTTGGCATCGGTCACGTCGTGCTCAAGGTGCGCGACCTGGATCGCTCGCTCGCCTTCTATCGGGACTTCCTCGGGTTCAAGGTGTCGAGCGAGATGAGCAACGTCATGATCTTCCTGACTGCGACCGGCGAGAACCACCACGACCTGGCGCTCCTGCGGGTGGGCGACTCTGCGCCGTCGCCTGTGCCGAACGCGATCGGGCTCTACCACGTGGCGTTCCGGCTCGCGGATTGGGACGCCATCCGGTCGGCACACGGCCTGCTCGCTGAGCGCGGTCTCCTGCGGGGCACGGCGGATCATGGCGTCACCCGCAGCCTCTATACCGTCGATCCCGACGGCAACGAGATCGAGCTGTTCTGCGACGCGCCCCGGGAGGAATGGGAGGGTCGCGTCTCGGACGTCATGACGGTCCGGCCACTCAGCATCGACTGACGCGCGGGCACGCCGATTGCTTGGTGAGCGGTCGTGCCGTTCCTTCCATTCGTCCTCCTCCTCGCCTGGCAGGCGCTGAGCAAATCGGCGTCGTTCGCCCTCGGCTGGGCGACGTCAATCTACTTTGGCCAGGTTCCCGGCCGGCAGGGTCGCATCCTGTCAGTCGTCAGCCTGCTGGCTGCCGGATGGGTTGTCGTCATCATCGGCTTTGCCGTGCCGATCTTCACCGGGGCGATCCTCGAGGCAACCGGCGTCATCGGTGAGAACTTCGATGTCGAGGCCATCCACTACATCGGCCTCGTGGCGGCCATCTTCCTCACACCGCCCGCGGTGGCAGCGGCGACCGTGTACGCGCATTTCCACGACGATCGCTCGTTCGGCGCCTGGGCGCGGATGCTGCCGATGAGCTACCCGGCCACGGCCATGCTCGGCGCATCGGTGCTCCAGATGGTCGTCTTCACGCCGATCCTGCTGTTCCAGCGCTGGCGTCGCAAGCGCAAGCTCGTCCAGGTTCCGCTGGTCATGCATGACGGCAGCGATGACGACGATCTGGTCGAGGCGCTGCGGGACGCCCTCGCCACGATCGGCCTTGACGAGGTCTCGGCCGTGGAGGCGCGTGGGCCGCGCTCGTGGCCGCTGCGCACCATGGGATTCGCCTCCGAGCATCTCCTGGGTGCCGCGGTGCGCGGCAGGCCGATGTTCCTGCGGGTCGCCGAGCTCGAGATCCTGGCCTACGCAACCAACATCTCGATCCTGGGCCCCAAGGAGGATGCGTACCGGGTGCGGGCCGCGCTCGCGCGGGAGCTCGCCTTCCAGCCGACCTACCTGACCTGGAACGAGGAGGCACAGGCCTTCGAGGATCGGCTCCAGGAGCTGCACCGATCGGCGAACGGCGACCTCGACGGGCTTCGCACGCAGCTCGACGAGGTGCAGGACGAGATCGATGTCGCGAGCCTGAACACCGAGGAGTGGAACGTCCTGTATCGGCTGCGCCTCCAGGTCGAGCACGACGTGGCACGACGAGCCGCAGAGAAGGGTTCTGCCTCGCGCTAGGCGGTCCAATCGCGGCCGCTGCGTAGGATGGGCGGATGCGACGCGCGCGGCGGATCGGGATCGGGGTACTGGTCGTCGCCCTGCTGGCGGTGGCATGGGAGCCGACGCGGGTCGGGATCCAGACCGCCGTCCTGCTGCCGAACCTGCTCGACGCCGGCCCAAAGCCGCTCAACCTGTTCAGTGAGACACCCGTCCGGTCCAGCGTGCCGTACCGCGCCACCGAGCCAGGCGGCGAGCCGGACCTGGCGGAGCTGTGGCTCCCCGCCTGGGCGTCCGCGGAGCGACCGGCCGGTGCCATGTTGCTCGTATTCGGGGTCAACAACCTGGGTCGCAACCATCCGGCGATCGAGCGAGTGGCCGATGGCCTGGCCCGCACCGGCGTGGCCGTCCTGGTGCCGGACTCGCAGACGCTGCTCGAGGGACGGCTCGAGGTCGGTGAGGTCGACGGCGTGGTCCGTGCCTTTCAGCTCCTGGCCGCTCGACCCGAGGTCGACCGATCGCGGCTCGGGATCGTCGGCTTCAGCGTCGGCGGGTCGCTGGCCCTGCTGGCGGCCGGTGATCCGAGGATTGCGGAGCAGGTCGGCTGGGTGAACGCGTTCGGGGCGTTCGCCGACGCGGCGTCGTACCTCGCGTCGGTATCGGCTCATGCCTACCGGAACCCCGACGGAACGCCGATACCGTGGACCCCCACCCCGCTGGCGCGTGAGGTCTACCTGCGGTTCATGCTCGACCAGGTCTCCGACCGTGACGACCGTCGGCAGCTCGACCGTGCGTTCGGCGATGCGGTGCTGTCGGGCGATCGCCCGACGGCGGACCCGGCATTGCGGTCGGACCTGGCGAGTCGCGCGGGTCGGATCGTTCACGACATTCTCACCGCCGAATCGCTCGACCGAGCCGACCGATCGATCCGCCAGCTTCCGCCCGACTCGCTGTCGTTCATCGATGCCATCTCGCCGCTGCGCCATCTTGCCCCGATTCGTGCCGATGTCCACCTCATGCACGAGACCGAGGATCACCACGTGCCGTTCGTCGAGTCACGTGCCCTGGCGGCTGCGCTCGACGCGAACGGGCGCCTCGAGGCGCACACCGAATTCCGTCTCTTCGACCACGTGCAGCCCGACGACCTTGACCTTGTCGCCGCCGCGCCCGAGCTCATGAAGCTGCTCCTGCACGTCCGCAGCCTGATGGAGGAGAGCCTGTAGCGCGGTCCCGGCTAGCGGCCGCCGATGAAGGCCAGCGAGCCCACGACGAGGATCACCCCGACGGCCACGATGAGCAGCCGCGCGATCCAGGCGCTCGAGCGGCGCTCGGGAAGCGGCTGGTACGGTCGGCCTCGGCGGCGACGCGGGGATCGGCTCATGCCCAGGTCTGCCGGAACAGGAATGGGACGGTCAGCGCCTGGCGATTGGAGACCGACCGCAGCTGCTTCCGCGTTCGCTTGAGGAGCTTCCCGTGATACGTGCCGTCGCCGTACGGCTCGAGGAGTCGGGCAACGTCCCATTCGCGGATGCCGGCCACCGAGGATTCGGGCAGCCATCGGTCCAGGATGGCCTTCGCCTCGTCGATGGCCACGAACCGCCGCGAACGCTTCTCGTTGTCGAGCGTGATGAGGGCGTTCGCGAAGCTGATGTCCACGTCCTCGACCAGGGTGGTGAGGCGCTCCATCGTTCCCGGCATGCGTTCCGGCTTGAACAGCCCGGTCAGGATCACGCGGCGCTCGTCGGTCGGTAGAGCCTCGAGCAGGGGACGCAGGCTCGGGACATCGGCCGCGGCATCGGCGGCGGGCACGTCGTAGTCGTAGAGGCGAACCATCATCGGTGGCCTGATCCTAGCCCGATACGCCATCGCATGCCGGAACCGGGGATGGCCGCGGGTACAATCGTGGCGCTCGCGCGCAGTGGCGCGCATCGGCCCATACGCACCTGGAGGCTCCCGTTCGCATGCTCCTCGAAGGCAAGAAGCTGCTCGTGACCGGCGTGCTCACCGACGACAGCATCGCGTTCGCGATCGCCAAGGTCGCGCAGGAGGCGGGAGCCGAGATCGTCCTCACGTCGTTCGGGCGGGCGGCGCGGCTGACCGAGAAGGTGGCGAGGAAGCTGCCGGGCGGAGCGCCGGACATCCTGGAGCTCGACGTGAACGACCCGGCGCACATCGAGGCGGTCTCCGCCGACCTCATGAAGCGCTGGGGGCACGTGGATGGGGTGGTGCACGCCATCGGCTTCGCGCCTTCGGATGCGCTCGGTGGCAACTTCGTCAACACACCGTGGGAGAGCGTGGCGACCGCCTTCCAGACTTCCGCCTACTCGCTCAAGGCGCTCGGCGTGGGGCTGCGCGAGCCGATGGCGGCCGCAAAGGAGCGAGGTGGAGGTTCACTGGTCTCGCTGACGTTCGACGGTCGCTTCGCGTGGCCGATCTACGACTGGATGGGCGTCGCCAAGGCCGGGCTGGAGGCGATCACCCGCTACCTTGCGCGCGACCTCGGTGCCGACGGGATCCGCGTCAACACCGTCTCGGCCGGCCCGATCCGCACGATGGCCGGCAAGAGCATCCCGGGTTTCGACCAGATCGCCGGGCATTGGCTCGAGCGCTCGCCGCTGGAATGGTCGATGACCGACGCGACGCCGGTCGGGCAGATGGTCTGCTTCCTGTTGAGCGATTGGGCGCGCATGACCTCGGGCGAGATGATCCACGTCGACGGCGGCTACCACGCCATGGGAACCGACATCCGCGGGTCGCGCATCGAGGGTTAGGCCTGGGCGGGGGCGTCCGGGCGTTGCACCGCCCCTGGGACTACCAGCCAGGAACTGGCCGATTTGCTCGCGGGGTGGGAGCAACGGCCAAGGTAACCCGGCGGTGCAACGCCGTGAGTCCCCGCAATGAACCAGATCGGCCAATCCGTGGCTGAAAGTCCCAGCACTGGAGCAATGGGCCGGTGGATCTGGCCCCGGGGCGGTGGGACCACGCAGGCTGGGCCGGTTGTCGTAGGCGGATCTGATACCGATGGCGGACGACCCGCGGGCAAGAACCGCCGATGATCTGGGCACCGCGGCCAACGATGCGCCGCCCGAAACAGGTCAAGACAAACCATGAACCGTCGAAGTCCCATCTTCCTGATCGCGACGCTCGCCATCGCGCTTGCCGCGTGCGGTGGCACGGTCGGGTCCACTCCGAGTCCGGCGGACGATTCCGTTTCGCCCTCACCTACCGCATCGCCCTCGCATTCACCGTCCGGGGCACCGGGGCCTGGTTCGGACGGAACGTTCGCCATGGTTGACGGCGTGGCCGTCGGGGGTCCGGGCATCAGCCTGGCCGAGGCGATTGCGTCCGGCGCGACCGATCCGACGCTGGTCAATGGTGCCCTGCTGATGGATCTCGACGGCACCATCTGGCTGTGCGAGTCGCTCACTGATGACTCTGCGCCGGCATGCGCCGGAGCCAGCGTCCGCGTCCTCAACTATCCGGAGGCGACCGGTGATTGGGACATCGCAAACGCCGATGTCACCGGCCTGAAGGAGTCCGGCGGTGTTCTCTACTTCGAGAACGCCCAGCTGTATGGGGTGGTCGGCGCGTAACCAGCGCTGGGCGTGGGGCCGACGCGGACTGCACGCTCGATAGGTCGGCGAATTCGCGCCTCAGCTCTTGGTTGGGCGCGATTCAGCCGATATATCGATGGCCCGGGAGCGTTGAGGGCGCAGCTGTGGGCCTCTCACGCTCAGCCACCGTCGATATATCGGCGAAACGGCTCGCAAACCGGACCTCGGGTGCAATTCCTTCGAAATGTCGCGGTCACACGGGTCTGCTGACGGCACCCATGGATGTCGCGGGCGCGCCAGCGCGAGCCTGGTGGCGAGCCTCGAGGTCGAGCAGCCAGCGCTTTGCGGGCAGGCCGCCGCCGTACCCACCCAGACCTCCGGCCGCCGCGATCACGCGATGGCACGGAACGATCAGTGCCAGCCGATTCGACCCGTTGGCGCGGCCGACCGCGCGAGGCGCCTGCGGCGATCCCACCCGCGTGGCGAGCTCGCGGTACGAGATCGTCTCACCGTAGGGGATCCGCTCGCAGCTCGGACCAGACACGCTCCTGGAACTCGCTGCCCGGCATCTCGATCGGCAGGTTGAAGCGGCTGCGCGCGCCGGCGAGGTACTCGTGCAGCTGGCCCTCGAGCCGATCGAGCATCGGCGTGGATGCCTCAGAGGTGGGGCCGATGCGGCGACGGACGGACGCCAGCTGGGCCGGCATCATGGCCCGCTCGCTGAAGTCGGCCAGGACGGCGGCATGCTCCGTCGCGCCGATGGTCATCGGCCCGATCGGGGTCCTGATGTGGCGGATTGCGACCGGCGTCGCATTCTCCGGCTGGCAGCGCAGGCAGGCGCGGTAGCCCGCCGCCCGTGCCTCGGCGGCATCGGCCATGACGGCGATGTTCTTCGGCAGCGGCTTGCGTACCCGGCACGACGGTCGGCAGAAGATGCCGGTGGTCCGGACCGCGACCACGAACCGCCCATCCCAGGCGGGATCGGATGCGTAGAAGGCTCGTTCCATCTCGGTGCTCATGCCAGGAGAAACGTCCGCCGCCCCGCCGCCGTGAGGTTTCGCGTCAGGCGTTTCCGGCGGTCTGCTGGAGGACGAGGTTCACCAGGAAGGGGCTGCTGCCAAGGATCTGGTCACCGGCACGCACCTCGATCCGGTAGCGGCCGATCTCCTCGAGCCGCATCCCCTTGAGATCGGCCACGATGTTCGCCGACGTGGCGCCCGCGGGAACCTCGATCCGGAGCCGCGGTGCCTGCTGGAGCGTCGCCTTGCCCGTCGGGGAGACGACCTGGAACGTGAGCTCGTGTGGGCCGGGCGTGGCTTCGAGGATCGCGACGATGAAGCATCGGCCGTGGGTCGCCGGCAACTTCGCGACGTTGATCTGGCTGAAGACGCCGACAGCGCTGATCTTCCCGTCCTGCGCCGTGAGCGCGTAGTCACACAGCAGGAGCGTGTGGAGCGCGACATCGGCCATGTGGGGAGCCTACACGGATCGAGGCCGGCCTACCGGTCGACCGGCAGGCCCGCGCGCGACCAGGCGGTCGTGCCGCCGCGCACGTTGATCGCGGTCGGGAATCCCTCTCGTCCGAGGAAGGCTGCCGCCTTCGCGCTGCGATTGCCGCTGGCGCAGATCAGGTAGATCGGGGCATCGCGTGGCAGTTCGCCGATCCGGGTAGGAAGCTCTGCCAGCGGGATGTGGATGGCACCCTGGGCCCGCCCGGCACGCCACTCGTGATCCTCGCGCACGTCGACCAGGACGCCGTTGCCATCCGCCAGATCGGCCGCCGCGGCGGCGGGCTCGGCCTCGGCCACCTTCGGGCCGAAGAGAAAGCTCATGTCATCTCCGTTGCGTCGGCGTGTCTCTCCTCGGTGAGCGGGAGTCCCGCGTCCCGGTAGGCGCCCATCCCGCCGGTGAGATGGGCGACCTCGTCACGCCCGTCCCGTTGCAGGATGCTGGCCGCAATGGCGGACCGATAGCCGCTCCCGCACATGACCACCACCCGCCCCGGCGGCACCTCGTCCAGGCGTCGCAGCAGCTGCGCGGCCGGAATGTGAACCGCACCGTCGATGTGACCGTCGCGCCACTCGGATGGCTCGCGCACGTCGAGCACGGTTTCGCCCGCGTCCGTCGGAAGATCGTCCACCGACACCTGGTCCAGGTGCTCGAGTTCTCCGGGCCAGGCCGCGATCCCACCGTCGAGGTAGCCGATGACGCGGTCGAAGCCCGCTCGCCGGAGCTGGGTCACGGCGGGCCCAAGGTCATCGGCGTCGGCGAGCAGCAGGATCACCTCGTGATCGATTGGAACCACCGACCCGGCCCAGGTCCCGAAGGTGTCCGAGAGGCCGATGGAGATCGAGCCGGGGATGTATCCCGCGGCGGCGGCCGCGGAATCGCGCGCGTCGATGATCGTCGCACCGTGCTCGACGGCGTGCTGCACCTGCGCTCCGCTCATCGGCCGGGGATCGGTGAGGTCGTCGAGGGGAGCGCCACCGCGCTGGTTCATCGGCCGCATCTCGCGCCAGTAGGCGGGGACCGTCGGCTGGTCCTCCAGGATGAAGCGCGTGAACGCATCGGCATCCGGCTGGTTGAGCGCGGGGTTGTGGCGTCGCTCGAAGCCGACGGTCGACCAGCGCTTGCCGCCGATGCCGGAGCCGCACAGGGACCCCGCCCCATGCGTCGGATAGAGCTCGATCCAGTCGGGGAGGGGAGCGATCCGGTCGCGGATCGTCTCGAACAGCACGGCGGCGGAGCGGCGCGCCTCGTCGGGACCGCCGAGGAGATCGGGCCGGGCGGCCGTGCCCACCAGTAGCGCCCCACCGGAGAAGAGGACCCAGTCCTCGTCCGTCCGCGACAGGTCGGCGACCAGGAACGAGACGTGATCGGGCGTGTGGCCAGGCGTGGCCAAGACGGTGATCCGCAGGGATCCGGCTCGCAGCTCGTCACCGTCGGTCAGGGGCTCGTGCGGCCGGGTGAGATCCGCCAGCCCGGCAGCGTGGACCGTGGCGCCGGCGCGCAGCCGCAGCTCCTCGGCCCCGGAGACGTAGTCGTTATGGACGTGCGTCTCGAGCACATGGCTGATCGTCAGCCCCTCCGCTTCGGCCGCAGCCAGGTAGTCCCCGATGTCGCGACGAGGGTCGATCACGACGCCCACGCCGGCGTCGGGGTCGCCGAGGAGATAGCTGGCGTGGCCCAGCCCCTTGACGAAGAACTGCTGGAGAAACATGACTAGATGGCTTCCTCGGTGTACAGGTCGGGGTCGATGAGCCAGGCGATCTCGGCACCGCCCGGCTCGGGCGTTCCGTAGAACTCGAGACAGGCAAGTCCACCCTTCCGCATCCTGACCGACGAGGCGCCGCTCAGCGTCACGATGGCGCCGGAGAGATCCGGCTCGTGGCCGACGAACATCACGCGACGCGCGTCCGGATGGTCGGCCATGGCTCGGGCGAAATCGCCCCAGGACGCGCCGGGCCGCAGCCGATCATCGACCTCCAGGCTGCCGCCGATCGCGTCACGGGCCAGCTCGGCCGTCTCGCGTGCGCGAGGCAGCGGGGAGGTGATCACGACATCGGGCCGCAGGTTGAGACGCCGCCACAGCCGGCCGGCTGATCGCAACGCCGCGCGTCCCTCGTCGGAAAGCTGACGTGCGTCGTCATCCCCGGCGACGGCCGCGTTCGCATCGCCGTGTCGCAGGAAGTAGAGGGTCATACGACCGTGGTGGCGCGGCTGCCGTCGTCCGGTGTGGGGTCGTCGTCGGCTCCGCCGCGAGTCCCGCTGTGGCCGGCGGCGATCCCGCGCGCGTGGCCGGTGCGCTGGACGAGAACCCTTCCGGGGGCGGTGGCATCGGCCTTGGGAAAGGTCACCGAGAGCACCCCGTTGCCGTAGGTCAGGTTGGCTCGCATGGCGTCGACGGCGCATGGCAGCTCGACCGTTCGCTCGTACGGGCCGTACGACCACTCGCGCTGGAGGTACGCGATGCGCTCCTGTCCCTCGCCGTGCTGGGCGGAGCGGAGCGTGAGGTGGCCGTCGTCCGTGACGTCGACGCTGATGTCCTCCGGAGAGACACCCGGCATCGGCGCCACGACCATCAGCTCGCGGTCGTTCTCGAACATGTTCACGGGGACGGCGGTCGGCTCAGTCATCTCGCGGGCTCCTCATGTCAGGGCGATCCTACCCCGGCTGCACAGGTTGCATGCGGTAGGGCGGGGTGAATCGTCAGATGTCCGTTCTGGCGACGCTAGCCAACCTCCGACGGTCGGTTGCCAGCCCAGGTCATACATTCACCCATATTCGGGAGCGCCGATGCCGACCCGGGCACGTCTAACGTCGCCAAGACGCGCAGGTGACGACAGGGAAGTCCGGGCACCGGTCAAACGCACGTCAGTCCGGGAAGGCCTCCGGGCCGCGCTCGGACAGCTCCCGAGCGTGCTCCGCGCCGTCCTCCGGCGGCATCCATGAGTACGGGTAGCGGTCGTCCTCGAGCTCCGACGCCTGGCGGGTGAGGTGGAGCGGATGGAACGTGTCGATCATCACCGCCAGCTCCTCCGTCGCCTCCTTGCCGATGCTCGCCTCCACCGACCCCGGATGCGGCCCGTGCGGGATGCCGGCCGGGTGGATGGTGAAGGAGCTGATGTCCACGCCGCGGCGGCTCATGAAGTTGCCGGCGACGTAGTAGATGACCTCGTCCGAGTTGATGTTCGAGTGGTTGTACGGCGCCGGGATGGCGAGGGGGTGATAGTCGAACTTGCGCGGCACGAACGAGCAGATCACGTAGTTCCGCGGCTGGAAGGTCAGGTGCACCGGCGGCGGCTGGTGGACGCGCCCGGTGATCGGCTCGAAGTCGCCGATGTTGAAGGCGAACGGCCACAGGTGCCCGTCCCAGCCGACCAGGTCGAACGGGTGGTGCCTGTAGTGGTAGGCCGTGATCCGGCCGCGGGTCTTGACCTCGATGACGTAGTCGCCCGACTCCAGGTGCGGCGCCATCTCCGCCGGCGGTCGGATGTCGCGCTCGCAGTAGGGGGAGTGCTCGAGCAGCTGGCCGAAGTCGTTGCGATAGCGCTTGGGCGGGACGATGCTCGACGGTGACTCGACCCACAGCATGCGCTGCTCGTCGCTCGCCGGGCCGCAGGCGGAACGTCGTCCCGATGGGGATCACGAGGTAGTCGCCCGGGCCGTATTCGATCGGCCCGAAGTTCGTCTCGAGCGTCCCGGTGCCGGTGTGGACGAAGTACATCTCGTCCGCCTCGCCGTTGCGGTAGAAGCGCTCCATCGGCTCCGCCGGGAGCACCACGCCGAACGTGACGTCGCCGTTGTAGAAGAGGGGGACGCGACCGGTGAGTCCGTCACCCGATGGCTGGAGGTCCTTGGTATTGACCAGCCGATGTCGATGCGGCCCTGACGCCTCGTCCTCGCTCTGCTCGATCCGCACGTCGCGCACCTTCTCGATCTGGTGCGTCTGGGTCGGCGGGGTGTGGTGGTAGAGGAGGCTGGCGCGCCCGCTGAAACCCTCGACGCCGAACAGCTCCTCAGCGTAGAGGCCGCCATCGGACTTGCGGAACTGGGTATGACGCTTGTGCGGGATCTCTCCGCGCTGGACGTAGAACATGGGCCAGCATTATCCCCCGGCGAACGAGCTCAGGCACCCCGATCGGGGACAAGGCGCTCGACCGCCTCGATGACCTCGAGCAATCGGAACGGTTTGGCCAGCCAACCATCCGCATCGAGACGGGCGGCGGCCGATTCGACGTCCCGGGCTGCCGAGACGATGAGCACGCGTGCCCCGCTCGCGAGGGCATCGGCGCGCTGTCGTCGACGGAATTCGTCGGCGTCCATGCGCGGCATCATGAGGTCGAGCAGGATGACGTCCGGCTCCCACTGAGCCAGAACATCCAGGGCGGCCTGGCCGTCGGCGGCGCTTCGGACCTCGTGGCCCTCGTCGCTCATCACCTCGGCCAGGGTCTCGCGCAGGATCGTGTCGTCCTCGACCACCAGGACCCGAGTGACGCTCATTCCGACCCTCCCGGGTCGGGCAGGTGGACGGTGAAGATCGCCCCCGGTCCGTCGCTGCGGCCGCGAGCCTCGATGGAACCGCCATGGCGTACGACGATCTGCTGCGAGATGTACAGCCCGAGTCCGAGGCCCTGGTAATGCTCGGCGTTGGCGCCGCGCCCGAAGGCCTCGAAGAGCCTGCCCTCCATCGATGCATCCAGGCCGATCCCACGATCGGCGACGCGGATCTCGATGCCGTGTGGGCCCCCCACGACATCCACCTCGACCGGCTCCGAGGACCGGGAATACTTCAGCGCGTTGTCCAGCAGGTTCGTCACAACCTGGTCGAGGCGTGCGGGATCCACCTCGGCGCGGACGGGGGACGGCGCCCTGACCGTGATTCGGGCGTCGTCGTCGCTGTCCCTGAAGCGGGAGGCGGTCTCATTCACCAGCCCGACGAGATCGGTGAGCTCCCGATGCTCCGTCTGGCGACCGGACGTCAGCTGCGAGACGTCGAGCAGCTCGTTCACGAGCTCGCCCAGTCGAGTCGTGGCCGTGGCCATGCGCCGCAGGCCGCCGTCGAGACGGCGTTCGTCGAGGCGCTCGTGCTCCTTAGCGCGAAGGAGTGCCTCAATCGATACCTGGAGGCTGGCGACCGGTGTCTTCAGCTCATGTGACGCGATGCTCAGAAAGCGATCCCGGGCCGCCAGGGCCTCTTCCGCGGCTGACCTCGCGCGTTGTTCCGCCTCGAGATTCCGCCGCTGCTCCTCGGCTTTACGACGCTCGGTCAGGTCACGGGTGATCTTGGTGAATGCATACGGCGGCGAGCCGGGGCCGTCACGCAGCGCGGTGATGACGACATCAGCCCAGAAGCGCGACCCGTCCCTGCGCACGCGCCACCCCTCGTCCTCGAATGCGGCCCTCCTCGGCGGCTCGCGCCAGGATCATCTGGGGTCGCCCGGCCGCGCGGTCTTCCGGCGTGTAGAACTCGGAGAAGTGACGTCCGATGATCTCCTCGGCGGCATAGCCCTTGATGCGCTGGGCACCCAGGTTCCACGTCAGCACCCGCCCATCGGGCCCGAGCAGGAAGATCGCATAGTCGACGACCGCCTCGATGAGCAGTCGGAAGACGACCTCTCCCCGCAGCAGCGCGGAGTCGCGCTCTTCATCAACTGGCGGCGTCGCTTCGCCAGTTCCAGGCGGTTCGCTGTGTCTGTCGGCAGGAGGCACGGTCCTCCGAGCGTAGCCGATGTGCGCGCACGATGGGCGGGTCAGCGTCGTCGGTCGGGTGCATCGCCGCTCCCCCGGGAAGTGTCATCGCACCTGCCATGGCGGCTACGATGCCTCGCATGGCGGTCTGGCAGTGCGCATCGTGCGGTGGCGAGAATCCGGAGGGGATGCGCTTCTGCGGGCATTGCGGCACGCCCGTGGCCGCCACCTCGCCGACGCCGGCGCACGATGCCACGGAGCCCGTCGCGAAGCCGCTGGCCGCTCCAGCACCCGAACCGGAGGACGAGCGCGAGGCCGCGCTCACGGCGTTCGCGTCAGACCGCATCGACCCGACCGGCGCGGGCATGACCGAGGAGCGGCGCCTGATCACCGCGATGTTCGCCGACCTCTCGGGATTCACTCCGCTCTCGGAGAAGCTCGATGCCGAAGAACTGCTGGAGGTGATCGACCCGATCATCACGGCACTCTCGGATCTCGTGGGCAGGTACGGCGGTTACGTCGAGAAGTTTGCGGGCGATGCGCTCCTTGCCCTGTTCGGTGCTCCGATCGCGCACGAGGACGACGCCACGCGAGCCATCCAGGTCTCGATCGAGATGCATCGCGATCTGGCGCGGCTGCGGGAGACGATGGGCGAGAACGGCGAGGGTTTGACGCTCCACATCGGCATCGCGTCGGGACGCGGGATCGCGCGCATGATCGGCAGCAAGGTGCGGATGGACTACGCCGTCCTGGGCGACTCGGTGATCCTCGCGCAGCGACTAGAGTCGGCCACCCCATCCGGGCAGACCTACGTCAGCCAGGCCACCTATGAGCTCGCCCAGGACCGATTCGAGATGGTCCCGGTGCCGCCGCTGACCTTGAAGGGCAAGGCGGAACCGGTGCCGGCGTGGCGGCTGATGGGCGTGCGGGACGCGGCCGACCAGCGGTCCGGGCTGGTGGGTCGACGCCACGCCCCGCTGGTCGGGCGCGACCGGGAGCTGGACCTGGCGAGGTCGACGCTCGAGCGGCTGGCCGGAGGGTCCGGCACGGGGTTCCTGGGCCTGGTCGGCGAGCCGGGGGTCGGAAAGTCGCGCCTGACGGAGGAGATTCGCCGATCGGCGGTCGAGCGCGGGATCGATTGGATCGAGGCACGCTGCGTGTCGTACGGGGCAGGCCTCGCCTACTGGCCCTTTGCCGACCTGTTGCGCCGCGAGCTGGGCATCGGCCCGGACGAGGGCGGCGAGGATGCCGCCGCTCGCATCCAGACCGCGCATGCTGGCGCTCGGCGTCCCGGTCCGCGGCGCCGTACGTGGGGCGGCTCATCGGACTGTCTGCGCATGGGGAGCTGGACGACCTCGAGCCCGAGGCGCTGCGACGCGGCCTGCACGATGCGGTGCGCTCGTGGCTCGCGGCCCGCGCCGCGGCGGCTCCGGTGATGCTCGCGATCGAGGACGCCCACTGGGCCGATGCATCGAGCGTGGGCCTCATCGATGAGCTCACGACGCTCGGAGCCGAGGTGGCGGTCGGGACCTACGTCACGAGCCGGCCCCCCGTACCCGGATGGCTGGCTTCAACCGAGGGACACCCGGAGACGGTCATCATCGACGTCGGTCAGCTCGATTCCGCGGCCATCGGGCAGCTGGTCGATCACGTCATCGGCGACGCAGCCCCTCCAGGGCTGGCCGAGATGATCTTCGAACGGTCCGCCGGCAACCCGTTCTTTGCCCAGGAGATCGTGCGATCCCTCCAGGATGCGGGGACCCTCCACCGCGACGAAGCCGGTGCGTGGAGCCTGCGCTCCGAATGGAATGCCTCGGAGGTGCCGGCGACCATCGAGGGCGTCCTGGCCGTTCGGCTGGATGCGCTCGGGTCGTCCGCCCAGGCGACCCTGGCCGTGGCGTCCGTGATCGGCCGACGCGTTGCCGTCCCGCTGCTCGAGCGCGTTGCCGGGGACGCGCAGCAGGTTGCATCCGACCTCGATGAGCTGCTCGGGGCCGGCCTGCTCGACCCGCTCACTGTCGACGGGGGCGGTCCGGATCGGATCGTGATGTTCCACCACGCGTTGATCGGTGACGTGGCATACGGGCGTCTCCTGCGCCGACGGCGACGCGAGCTGCATCGCCGGACCGCCGAGGCGGCGGAGGAGATGTACGGGACGAGCGATGACAGCATCGAGCTGTTGGCCCGGCACCTCTACCTTGGCGGGGCGGGACCGCGCGCGGTCGAGTTCCTCATGCGCGCCGCGACGCGCGCCAAGCGCCTCTTCGCGAACGAGGAGGCGATCATTCACCTGCGCCGCGCCGAGGAGCTGGCATCCGGACCGGAGCCATCGGACCGGCTGCTCGAGATCCGGCTCGAGCTGGGCGACCTCCAGGAGCTGGTCGGTGCGTACGAGGATGCCCAGGGGACGTACCAGCGCGCTCTCGAACAGGGTCCCGACGTGCGAGCGTGGCGCGGGCTGGCGTCCGTCCATCGGACGCGCGGCGCCTATCACGCGGCGATGCGGGTGCTCGACGAAGCGTTCGTCCATCCGGACCTGGCCGATGCGGACCTCCGGCCGCTGTGGCTGGAGCGGGGCTGGAACCTCACCTCGGCCGAGGCGATGGGCGACGCGATCGCCGCGCTCGAGAAGGGCATCGCGGTGGCACCCGACGCCTCGGATCCGGTGGCCGGGCAGCTGCTCATCGAGCTTGCGCGCGCCGAGTCGTACGCCGGATCCCTGCTCCCTGCCCTGGAGCACGCGGAGCGTGCGCTGCTCATCGCGCACGAGCACGCCGACCTGCGTGCCGAGACGACGGTGCTCCGCGTGCTGGGCCTCATCCAGCAGAGCCTGGGTCGCCTGGAGGACGCCGCCGCCTCATTGCGACGTGACCTGGAGCTGGCGCGCCGGATCGGCAGCGTGGAGGCGATCGGCGGGGCGCTCATCAACCTGGGCCTGGTCGAGCGGGACCGGGGCAACATGGACGAGGCGATCATCTGCGACCGGCAGGCGATCGCGACGTTCGAACGCGTGCGGCACGGGGCCGGCCGGGCGATCGGCTACGCGAACCTCGCCGACAAGCTGCGGCGCGCTGACGTGCTCGACGAGGCCACGGAGTATGCGCAGCGTGCCCATGACCTGGCCGAGGAGATCGACCATGCCATGACGCGCGCCGACTCGGTCCAGATCCTGGGCGAGATCAGCCTGGCGCGCGGCGATTTCGACGAGGCTGCCCGACTGGCCGAGTCATCGGCCGAGCTGTTCCTGGCCGCCGATGCGCGTCCCGGCGCGGCAGAGGCATTCGAGCTGGCAGAGCGCGCCTGGCGAGCGGCGGGAAACGAGACCCGGGCGACCGAATCGGCCGCCCGGGTGGTTGAGCTGTCCGGCGTCGAGGACGCCTAGGGTCAGAAGCCCTTGCCCCCGCCCGGGGTGGATCCGTCGTCAGGGAGGGGGACGCAGCCGTCGTCGGGCGCCCGATCGGTGACCTTCTGCTTGCCGATCGTGGCCGTGATGTAGACACAGACGTCGGCGTCGGCCGAAACGACATCCGTCGCTTCGATGATGACGAACGCCTCGTTCGCTGACGAGTCACCCGTCACCGATGCAATCGCGATCGGTGCGGAGTCGCCCTCGTTGTCGAGGACGTACATGGTGTACGTGACCTGCTTGCAGGCGTTCCCGGCGAGGAAGAATCGTCCAATGACGCGGTCCTCTTCGCCGTAGTAGGCGGCACTGCTTGGCGTCCCATTGGCGTTCTGGGAGATGAATTGCGAGCAGGCAGGCCCTGCGGCGGCAACCGGCATTGCCATCGCACCGAGCAGCAGCCCGGCCGTGGCGGTGGCGGTGAAGAATTTACGCATTGAAGGCACCTCCTTAGGGTTTGACCAGGGTCGTGTCGCTGGCCTCGAAGCTCCACGACGGGGCAGTGTTCGAGGTTCCACGGACCGTGATCAGGACGTTGCCGTTCCTGATCCCGCGGGATATGAAGTATTCGGCGAGGGTCGAGCGACGGAACTTGGCCACGATCTCGTCGCCGCGATACGAGATCCCCTCGTTCGCCATGTTCACCGTCGCCCCCGCGATTTCGACGATGCGCACCGACGACGGGATGACCTGCCGGATATCGCGACCCGGCGTGCGGATGTAGATCGTGACCCACGTGCCGTTCGTCTTGATGCTGAAGATCTCGGGATCGAAGTCGGCGGTCGCCTGCACGTCGACCGCGGCCCGGACACAAGGCTCCGGGTCGCTGCCGTTCGGGATTCCGTCGGAGTCGGCGTCACCCGACGGCGTGCTGCCGTCGGTCGCCGCACTGGCTCCGAGGCACGTCGTCGTCGACTCGTCGGCGTCGCTGAAGCCGTCGTTGTCGGTGTCCTTGAGAACGTGGATGAGCGACTCGGCGCTGTCGGACTCGCCGTCGCTGTCGGTGACCACCAGCGTGACGATGTAGTCGCCCGGCGCAAGGGTGGCCGCGGCAAGATCGACCTGCTCACCGGTGCCGACGAACGTCCCACAGCACGGATCGGCTTCCGGCCGAATGAACCACTCGAGGCTATCGCCCACGAGGGGACCGTCATCGGCATCCTCACCTGCCCCGTGGAACGGGATCACGTCCGACGTCAGATACGTCGAACCGAGGGGCGGCCCATAGGTGGCGGCCACCGGCGGCTTCCTGGTCGCTGAGACCGGCTCGCCGGCACCGTTCGGTGTGACCGCGCGCGAGAACCCATCGGTCAATGCGGCAAGGATCTCGCCGCCCGAGCAGCTCAGGCTCGAGTCGAAGTTGTACTGGAAGCTGGCCGTCTGTCCGCTGCTCTGCGCCGGCAGCAGGCCCACGGCAATCGGCATGACCTGGCCACCGCACGAGTAGTACAGATCGAGCCGCAGGTCCTCCGGCTGATCGTCGGTTGCCGACACGAGGATGAGGTTGGCCGAGGTGATCAGGAAGATCTCCGCGTCTCCCTCGCCGGATGCCGAGTAGCCGATGACCCCGCCCCCGCTGGTCGGCGAGGCGTGGTCCGAGCCATCGGTGATCTGCTCGTCACCGCTTGCATCGGGCTGGATGTTCCGGATGCCGCCGGCCAGGGTGTAGAGGATTCCGCCATCACCCCAGAACGGCTCGTCGCCGTCGGTCACGTACTCGATGTCCCCATCCTCGACCGGGTCAAGCAGGTAGATCTCGCGATCGGGCTCGCCGGAGTCGAAGGTGACGAGGAAGCAATCGGAGAACTCGGACGTCTGTCCCTGGTTGTCGGCCACCGTTGCGGTCAGGTACTGGCCGGCGAGGTCCTCGGAGAGGAAGAAGCCGGCCTCGGCGAAGCCGTCGGCGTTCGCGGTCGTAACGTACGTGTCGAGCAGCCGCTGGCCCTCGCCGTTCCCGCTCGGGTCGCACGAGTCGTTCGCATAGAGCTGGAAGATGATGATCTCGGCAGATGCCGACGAGTAGGTCGTGATCGTTCCGTACGTCCCGAAGCCGTCACTCGCGGCGGTGATGTCATCGGGGAAGTTCTTGAGGTCATTCGACGCGTCGTCGTCGTCGCCAAGGTCGTTCTCGGTGACACCGTCGGCCTCGAGGTCGATCCCCAGCCCGCCGTTGTCCCAGATGGCATTCGACAGGATCGACGTGAAGTCGGCATCGGGACCGGGATCTCCCGTGCCCTGGAGCACCTCGACGCCGTTGCCGCCGTTGTGCGCGATGACGTTGCCGGGACCAGCTGACTGCCGTGCCGACATGGTCGGCCCCGACCTGGTTGCCCCCGGCTCGGGCCGGTGATTCGCACGCCGGCCAGCGCGTTGCCCAGGGATTCTGTCAGTCCGGCGTCTGTGCCGATGAAGTTGTCCTGGATCACGTTGCCGTACGAGGTGACGATGCTGATCCCGTTGCCCGCGTTGTCTGCAATGACATTCCCGTCGATGTTGTTGTCATTGGTCGCGAAGTCGAGCGTGATGCCATTGCCGCCGTTGCCCAGCGGGAGCGTGCCAGTCACATCGGTGCCGATGAGGTTGCCCCAGATGTCGTTCGCGTCCGCGGACGATATCGTCCTCGCCGTCACCCGCGACATAGATGCCGTCGCCGGTGTTGCCGCTGATGACGTTGGCGTCACCCTCGAAGAACCCGCCGATGCGCTCGTCCGTCGCCGCGTCGAGGACGATGCCGATGCCGTTCGGGATGGCCGCGGTGCCGGAGGCATCGGTGCCGATGTAGTTGCCGAGCACGAAGGATGAGAAATCCGTTCTGCGCAGCGTGATCCCGACCGCGTTGCCGCTGATGACGTTCCGCGTCTGGGCGTCACCCGCGCCGATGCTGGCGTCGGTGGATAGGTCGATGAAGATTCCCGATTCACCGTTGCCGATGGCCAGCGTGCCGGTCACATCGGTCCCGATGAGGTTGCCATGGAACTGGAGGTCGTACTCAGCGCTGATCAGGTAGATCCCGGATCCCGCGTTCCCGCTGATGACATTCGACGCCGGTTCGTCGTCGCCGTTCGGCACATCGCCGACGTACGTCTCGCCTACGCCGCGCAGGTTGATCCCGTGGCCGCCGTTCGGCAGGGCCGCGGTTCCGGTCGCGTCAACGCCGATGAGGTTGCCCCAGACTCGATGGTTGCCGGAGTCGCCCTCACCGCCGTTGCTGATCTCGACGCCATCATCCGCGTTGCCGCTGATCACGTTCCCGAGGGCACCGGGGCCGCCGAGGATCGCGTCCCAGGCGAACACGATGTGCACGCCGTCCTCGCCGTTCCCCAGGTCGACGGTTCCCGTCGGATCGGTGCCGATGCGGCTGCCGGTGAGCAGCAGGTCATTGGCGTAGACGAGCAGGCCGTGCCCGGCGTTGGCCGAGAAGACGCTACCGGCGAGCGTGGCACGTGGGCCGTTCACGAAGGCTCCGGCGCCGCCGTTGCCCGCAGCGGCACCGAGGTGGTCGACCCCGATCCAGCTTCGCTCGAGGGTCGTATCGGCGGCATGCAGCTCGATGCCGTTGCCTGTGAAGCCGGTGACCAGGAGGCCGCGAATGACGGTATCGGCGGCGGGCGACGCGACCACCAGCCCGAGTTCGACATCCTCGCCGCCGTCGATCCGGATGAGCGGCTCGGCGTCGAAGCCGGCCTGGGTCTCGCCGTCGATGATCACGGTCTCGGTGACCTCCGGCAGGTCAACCTCGGTCACGGTGATCGTCTGAGCGCCGCCCAAACCGATCTCGAAGGAGATCGTGTCGATGCCGGGCTCCGCGTTGGCGCGATCGATCGCCTCGCGCAGGCTGCAGTCGGCCGTCGTGCACTCGCCGTCGTCGTGGTCATCGGCGGTGTTCACCGTGAATGTCGGGGTCGCCGGACCGGTGACGGTAAAGCAGGCCGAGAACTCGGACGTGCTATTGCCGTCCCCCTCGCTGCCGGTGGCGGTGATCACCTCGCCGATCGATGCGCTCAGGCCGGCGCGACTGAAGGTCGCATCTCCCGACGCATCCGTGTTGGCAAGCACCTCGCCAAGGTACGTTGTGCCTTCACCGTTGCCACTTCCGTCGCAGCCGCTGCTGACGTAGAGGTCGACGGTGATCGTGGCGTCCGGGACGCTGTCGATCGTGCCCTCGACCGTGACCGACGACCCATCGTCGACGGCGCTGGTGATGACCGGGAAGTTCTGGAGGTCGTTCGCTCCGCTGTCCGCGTCATCCGGGTCGTTGGGCGTCACGCCCTCCGCTCCGATGTCGATGCCGAGGGTCGCGTTGTCATGAATGCTGTTGGCGCGGAACGTGTTGCCGGTACCGTCGATGACGCGGATTCCGGCCTCTCCGTTGAAGGCGATGATGTTCTGGGTCGAGGCGCCCCCCACCCGCGTCTCCTCGGCGCCGTCGAGAGCGATCCCATCGCTCGCATTGCCGACGGCGACCTCGCCGGTGCCGTCGGTGCCGATGCGGTTGCCATAGATCTGGTTGTTGTAGGCGCTCCCCGTGATGCGGATGCCCTTGCCGCCGTTCCCGCTGATGACGTTGCCCGCCCCCGCGGCGCCGCCGCCGATGAAGTTGCCGCCCGACCCGGTGATCTCGATGCCCGTCGAAGTGTTCCCGAGGCCGAGTGCGCCGGTGGTGTCGGTGCCGATGTAGTTCCCCTCGAGCACGTTCGCGTTCGTCCCGGCGCCGGCGATGACCACCCCGAAGATGTTTCCGGAGATCACGTTGCGCGTGGCCGCCGTGAGGCCGCCGACCTGGGCACCCTGGGTGAATTCGGCGAGGAACAGCCCGTACAGGCTGTTGCCCACGGCGGTGGTGCCTGCCGCGTCGGTCCCGATGAGATTGCCGCCGATGACCGTCCCGGTCACCGGGTCGAGGGCCGTGCCGCCAAGGATGTAGATCCCGTGCCCGCCGTTGCCGGAGATGACGTTTCCGGTTCCGACGTCCGCTCCAACGCCGATGCGCAGGTCCTGGGCGCCGGGCGCGAAGATGCCGCGACCGCCGTTCCCGGCCGCGGTGCTGCCATCGGTCCCGAGCCCGATGTAGCTGCCCTCGATTGCGGCTCCGTCGCCGGAGATCACCATGCCGTCACCGTCGAAGCGGTTCACGGCGAGCCCTCGGATGGTGACGCCGGTCGTCGCCGAGCCGATCAGGAGGCCGCTGACCGCCTCGCCCGCGCTCGATCCGTCGATCTCGATCGCTGGCGTACCGGCGTAGTCCGGTTCCGTTGTGCCGTCGATGAGCACGTCGTCGGTGATGGCGGGCAGTGCACTGTCGGGTGAGATCGTGTGCGGCCCTGTGCCCGGAATGTTGAACTCGATGACGTCTGGCCCGTCGACATTGGCGGTGCCGTTCGCGGCCGTGATCGCCTCCCGCAGTGAGCAGTGGGTCGCATCACAGGTTGCCGTGTCAACGTCGTCCGTCGAGTTGACGACGAAGTGGACACCGAGATGCGACGCCAGCGTCTTCATCCGGCCGCGCCCAGGCTCCACGAATGAGGCCAGGGTCGGGCCGGCGAACGCCTCGCCCTCGAAGTCGCGGGCGAAGGCGATTCGGTTGTCCTCCGGGTCCGGCGACCAGCTCGGGTCGTGCGACAGGTCGTCGTCGGTGAGGGCGACCAGGTCCGAGCCCTCGGCGTCGATGCGCCAGATGTCGTCATCGGCCTCGAAGGCGAGCTGTGAGCAATCGGGTGACCACGTCGGGTGGCTCGCGCCGGGTGGGCCCTCGAAGAAGTCCCCGCTGTAGAGAAGCTCGGGCGAGCCGAAGCTGACCGGGACTTCGCTGGTGTCCACGTCGACGATCCAGAGGTCGCCGCCATCATCGGCGTAGGCCAGCCGATCGCCGTCCGAGCACCAGGCTGGCTGGAATGACGGGATGTCGATCTCGCCGTCGTCCAGGACGGTGGCTGATTCGGAATCGCCGACCGGCGCGACGCGAACGCTGTAGTCGAATCCGCCCTCGGTGTCGACGTACGCGGCCCAGGCGACCCACTGTCCGTCGGCGCTGATCGCCGGCTCGATGTCCTCGAGCGAGGGATTGTTGGTGTAGTTCTGGGCGCCATCAGCCCCACCGACCACGGTGAGGCTGTCGAGGCTCGGAACCTCGTTGCGGTCACGCGCGTACAGGACCACGCTTCCCGATCGAAGCTCGATGCGGTCCGCGCCCTCGCTGAAGTCGAAGGCGGCAGAGAACAGTGAAAGCCCGGGATCCTCGTGCGCGTCGCCCTCGTGGTCGTGCGCGGAGTCCTCGTCCGTCGTCGGCACCCCGATGTCTCTGAGGACGGTGTTCCCGAGCAGGTACACGAGTCGGTACGGCGAGGCCGGATCCTCGGCGGTCGGCAGCATGTCGGCACTGAAGAACGACTCCAGGACATTCGTGCCGGCCGCCGTGCCGTCAGTCACTCCAGAGATCACGAATCGCGGGCCGGCCGCGACGCCGGCACCGGATCCAACGGGGACGGACTGGGTCGGGCACTCGGCGTTCGTCGCACCACCCAGCTTGCAGATCAGGTACGCCCAGTCCGCCTGCTCGAGCAGGGTGTTGTTGTTGTTCGCCGCGCTCACGTAGGTCATCGAGGTGCGGTCCTCGTAGAGCAGGGTCCGCAGCCGCGTGTTGTAGCTCCGGTTCTGCCGCAGCGGATCGGCGAAGGGATTCGGCGAGTGATAGCGGCTGAACAGATCATCCCGAGCGTCAGGGACCAATCCGAACGTGTGCCCCAGCTCGAGCGCCGCCACGAGGCCGCTCTGGGACGGTGCGCCGCTTGCCTCGGGCACGGCACGGATCCAGGCTTCGGTGGAATCGATGGCCGCCATGCCCTCGGCGCAGCCGGCGCTCGACCCGTTGCTGAACGAGCCATCGACCACACCGAGCACCCGATCAGCCTGGTGGTCCGGTCCGTTGGCCGCGTTCCACGACTGGAGGAACTGCCCGAGCGAGGCCTTGATGGCATTGAAGTTGCCCGACGATCCGCCTGTTCCGCAGAACCGGCCATCGCTGCCCAGGAGATCCGAGAGGTCCAGCATCCCCGGCGACACCGAGTAGCGCAGCCCGCCGGTGGTGCCGGTCAGCGATCCGACGCCGTCCGGAACCGGGAAGATGCGAGAGACCGTGAGCATGGCTGCCTGGAGCGCGGCATCGCCCGCGGAGGTGTACGTCTCGGCGAACGGTTGCCGAGCGTTGCCCATCGGCACGACCAGGACGCGAAATGCGTTCGTCTGCTTCTCGACCGTGGCCGTGATCGGGGTGGAGGAGCCGGTCCTGGTCGTGAACGTCGCGGACTGCGTCGTCCCGCCGACGCGGTAGCTGATCGTCATGGAGAACGTCGCGGTGAAGCGCGCCAGCGTGCCGGCGGGCGCGAGCAATGAACCGGGGACGACCCACAACGGGTCAGCCGTCGAGTCGGCGAGGGCTGCCACGGAGTACGCCGCGAGCTGAGGTGATGGATTCGTCGGGACCACGGGCGTGGGCTGGGCGATCGTGGTGGTGACCCCGGCGGCAGTCACTGCCAGGCTTGCTCCGGTGAGCTCGATCACGTCCGATGACGAGGCGCAGGCCGGCTTGCTCAGGTATGCCCGTACGAGGGTCTCCTTGCCGCGCACCAGGGGCGAGTAGGTGCCGACGCCCTGGTTGACGGTGACATCCCGAAGCGCGGGGGCAAGGATGCAGTTCGTCGGCGTCGGCGTCGGGGTCGGCTTGGGTCGTGCAGCCTGAGCCGGCGCGTTGGCGATGAACAGGGTGACGACAAACACGCCGATGAGGACAAGTGCGGCGCTGGAGCGACGGGCTCGGCGCGGCCACGGGGAGTTGCTCGGGTAGGTATTCGGCACGTTTGGACGTTTCCCCACTGTGGGCGGCCCCGGGGGATGGACACTCCCCGGCCAGAGCTGCTGGTCGCCCAGACTAGTACAGCGGTACCCGGTTGGCTAGGTCGCGGCGCCAGAAGTCCCGTGCGGACGTTGACAGAGCGCGCCACCTCTCACCGGATCAGGGGCTCACGGCTCCAGGCGGCGCCGCCATCGAGGCGGAAGCGCGGCGGCGATCACGGTGCCAGAAGCAAGATGAGCCCGGCGAGGCCGACCGTGACCGCCAGAGAAATGAGTGAACCCGGCACGGCGCCTTCCCTGAATGTGACGTGACGCGCGCTCCAATACGCCACGAGAACGATCACCACCGTCAGGCTGACGAGCACCGCCCAACCGAAGGACGACTCAGGATCGGGGAGAAACGTGCTGACGATGCCCGCCACCAGCCAGGCGGCCGGCACCAGTCCGAGGCCTGCAGTCCAGCCGAATGCGCGGCTTGTGGTGAACGTTGCCATGACCCCATCGTCGCGCACCACCCCAAACAGGGAAGGGCCACATGGCAGGGTTGCCACCGCGCGTCAATCGCTGCGCGTCAGCTCCGAGTGGCCTCCGCGCGGGTACACGATGATCAGGCGCGCCGGTTGGTCGCCGATGGTCTCGGCATCGTGCGGCAAGGTGCCGTCGAGCAGCACGTAATCACCCGGTCCTGCCTCAACCACCGCATCGCCCTGGGTGATTCGAACCCTGCCCGAGAGGACGAGGTGGTGTTCGTCTCCCGGATGCGCATGAGACCCCGTGCGGCGCCCGGCTGCCATCTCCCCATCAAATATCGAAATGTCGCGAGCGATGCCACCGTCGACCTGGGTGAACGTGCCGCCTCCGGGAATCCTGCGCCGCGGCCGATCCGCGGCTCTCACCAGTCGAGGTCCGATGCTCGAGTCGAGGAGAAACCACGCGATGGGCACGTCGAGCGCATCACCCAATGCGGCGAGCGTCTCGAGGCTCGGCGAGGCCTTGTCGTTCTCCACCTGCGAGAGATATCCGACATTCAAGCCGGTGCTCTCCGAGACCTGCGCCAGGGTCATGCTCTGCTCCGTCCGACGCCGGCGCACGCGCTCGCCGACGAGTGGCCGCGGACGGGCGGCACCGCGCGGTTGTTTCACGACCTCATTATGACCTTAACCAACATCTATTGACAATATCCAACTCCCCTGCGATAGTTGCGATTGCAACCAATGACGGGCCTGGTGCCCCTCACCACGCGAAGGGAACGCATTTCACCATGAATATCGCCATCATCGGAGCCGGCAACGTCGGGAAGGCCCTCGGGTCATCTCTCATCCGCACCGGTCACGAAGTCACCATCGCCGCCGCGAGCGCGGAGTCCGCCCAGGCCGCGGCGACCGAAATCGGTTCAGGCTCGTCCGCCAACGCCGCAGCCGCGGCAGACGGAGCCCAGATCGTCATCCTCGCCGTCCCGTATGCGGCGCGCGACTCGGTCGCTGCCGAGATCGCCGGCGTGACTGACGGCAGCGTCATCATCGACGTGACCAATCCGATCAATGCCGACTACTCGGGTCTTGCTACCGACGGCACCTCGGCGGCCGAAGAGCTCCAGCGCCTCCTGCCGATGGCGAATGTCGTCAAGGCATTCAATACCATCTTCGCCACCAACCAGGCAGACCCGAAGCCCGAGATCGACGGGTACGTGGCCGGTGACGACGCCAAGGCGAAGCAGACGGTGATCGATCTGGTGACGTCGCTGGGCTTCACGCCGCTCGATGTCGGACCGCTGAGCAGCGCCCGACATCTCGAGGGCATGGCCTGGGTCAACATCGGCTTCAACATGGCAACCGGCGGGAGCTGGAGCTCTGCCTGGCGTCTGCAGAGGTAGCGCGAGTCATGGCGATCACACGGCTCAATCACGCCGTCCTGTTCGTTCGAGATGCCGATGCGGCGGCCGAGTTCTATCGGCAGGCGTTCGGCTTCGAGGAACTGACGCGACCGGCCGGCATGCGCGCTGCCTTCATGCGCTCACCGGCCGGTGGTAACCACCACGACCTCGGGTTGTTCGAGGTCGGTGCCCAGGCTCCGCGGCCGTCGCGGGGCTCGGTTGGGCTCTATCACCTCGCCTGGCAGATCGACACGATCGATGCGTTGGCCGAGATGGCCGATCGGCTGCGCGCAATGGGGGCCCTGGGAGGCATGTCCGATCATGGAGTGAGCAAGTCGCTCTACGGGCGTGACCCCGACGGCAACGAGTTCGAGGTCATGTGGGAGGTCCCGCGCGAGGCGTGGGGCGAATACGCCGACCAGGCAACCGTGCTGCCTCTGGACCTCGAGGCCGAGGTAGCTCGCTGGACTGGCGGGGTCCAGGTCCGGTAGGGTCGCGACTCCCGGTCAGGTGACCGGGTTGCCGTCGCCGGCCAGCGCGTCGAGCTGGTCGGCATGCTCCTCGAGATGGTTCACGATGAACTCCTCGACGATGCGTTCGACGGTCATCTCGCCGCGCGTCGGGTGGGAGCCGAGCCTCCGCCACGTCTCGCCATCCCAGGCTCTCGCGTCGTCGCCGACCTCCTCCACGGAAGAACGGACCCGCGCCAGGAGCGCCGGCGGGTCCTGGTGGCGATCCCGCTCGATGGCGGCGATCCGTTCCGGGTCGGTCTTGATTCGCCCAAAGGGCACGACGTCAACCGGATCCGCTGCGATGATGGACCGGGCCTGTCCCAGCCAATAGGCCGGAAACTCGGCGAGGTGGGCCCACACCTGGCCCGCCTCCCAGCGTTCCTGGCCGCCCGGGTCGGGTTCGGTGAGGCCGTCCGGCACGGGCGCCGAGGCGTGCTCGACCAACCGACGCTCGGCCGCGGCCAGGCGCGCCAGCAGCGTATCCACCGATGCGCTCATCGTGTCGGCCGCTCGATGATGGGCGAGGTCAGCTCGCCGAGTCGCTCGATCGACAGCGCCACCTCGTCGCCGGGCTGCAGGTATCGCCCCAATTTCTCGTCGCGAATTTCAAGCAGGCAGCCGGTGCCCACCGTCCCCGAGCCGAGCAGGTCGCCCGGCCGCAGGCGAACGTCGGCGGACGCGCGCTGGACCATCTCACCGAAGCTGAAATGCGCGCTGGACCACTCGCCGCGCGACAGCTCCTGCCCGTTCACCGACGCGGTCATGGTCAGGTCGTACCCTTTCTCACTGCGTGCGTCCGCGATCTCGTCGGGTGTGACGAGCCACGGACCGATCGATGAGGCGAAGTCCTTGCCCTTGGCCGGTCCCAGTCGGACCGAGGTCTCCTCTCGCTGCAGGTCGCGCGCCGACCAGTCGTTCAGGATCATGTAGCCGCCGATCGCCTCCTCGCCACGTTCGGCATCGAGGTTGGCGACCGGTGTGTCGATGAGCGCGGCGACCTCGAGCTCGTAGTCGAGCTCGCTCGAGCCGCGGGGTGCCCAGACCGGATCGCCCGGGCCGCGCAGCTCGGAGATGTTCGAGAAGTAGAAGACGGGGATCCGATACCACGCCTCCGGAATCTCCATGTCGCGTCGCTTCCACATCGTTCCGACGTGGCGCTCGAATGCGTAGAAGTCGCGGAATGTTGGCGGGGCCAGGATCGGGGGTCCGAACGAGAGGCTGGACGCGTCGTGCGCCTCCTCGGGCTCTGCGGCGAGCAGGTCTCCGAGCGCGTCGACTCGGATGCCGGCAGCGAGGACGTTATCGAGTGTCGTGATCGGCTGCCGAAACAGGGCACTGTTGTGCGCGCGCCCCGGCTGAGCGGCCACCATCGCTCGTCGTGCTTCCTCGAGATCCAGCCAACGCCGGCCCTCGGCATCGAGTGCCGCCGCGAGCCGCCACGGCGTGCCGGCGGGAGCATTCCGCTCTCGAATATGAGCAATCTTCATCGCGGGTCAGTGTAGGCCGCGCAGCCGATCGCGGAGACGACGCCATCGGCCGAGGGCGCGACGGTGCTCAGCAGCGGTGAGGGTGCGACCGCCATAGCGAGCGAGCGCATAGTCGGCCTGCAACGGGGCGATCTCGGTCAGCTTGACGCGCGCGGCATGGGTTCGCGGGGTTTCGTGCTCGCGCCGCCGATTCGGCGCATCGCGCTCGTCGAGCTCGGAGAGGGCGGCGAGGTAGGCGCTGACCGCGTCGGTCGGCGGTCCGCGCCGCGATCCCGATCCGAACCCACGCAGCCGGGGCGCACGCAACCGGAACGAGCGTTCCGGAATCGCAAACGAGCGCTCCTCGCCGCCGCCTCGAACAGGCCGTCGAATCCGGCGCCGCACCCAGACCCGGATCACGATGATGGCCAGCAGGGCGATGGCGGCCCAGGCGATCGCGACCGTCATGATCGGCCCCTGGAGCTGTTCGATCGTGTACTCCCGCAGTTCCGGAAGTCGCGCCAGCTCGCGGGGCGTCAACGCGGGCGGGAGTGCAATTCCCAGCCGGCTCAGCAGCTCGTAGAGGGCGAAGGACAGGATCGAGGCGATGAACACCAGCCCCAGCAGGATGTAGCCGATCAGGCTCAAGACCGGGCCGACGAGCCCGCGCGCGACCGTCTCGACCGGGAGTCCCAGGACATACGAGGCCGGGATGCCGACCGCCATGACGATCGCCAGGACCCCGAGCACGGTGCCGAGCCACGATCGGTTCGTTCGCCAGTCGACCCCCGTCTCGCGGCCGATCTCCTGGAGGCGCGACAGGCCGGCCGCCATGAACCCGGCGGCCATGAAGGTCAGGCTGGCGACGAAGGCCTCCTCCACGAACACCCCGCGCAGGTCGCCCGCACCCAACTGTCCGAGCGTCCAGGGAAGGGCGAGGGCGGGGATCCCGACGAGGACCAGGCGGGTCAGCGCGCGATCGTCGAACTCGAAGCCACGGCCGACGCCGCGCATGGCAGCCACCAGCAGCAACCAACCGCCGGGATGGAGGCCGATGGCGCCCGTGACATCGCCGGCCATGACAAGCGACCGGGCACGGTCGTCCCAGAGCCACCCGGCGGCGCCGATGGCGACGAGGACAGTGAAGAACGTCAAGGGCTGATCGTCCGGACGCAGGGCCCGCCGGTTGACGGCGATGGCGGCCAGGCCGGCGACCGCGGCAAGCTCGAGGGTGCCGAGAATGGGGATCCGCCCGTCGACCGTCGTCTCGACCGCGACGTACACGACCGACAGCCACGCGCCCTCGGCCACGATGGCGAGGACCGGCAGCAGCCAGCCGATGGTGCGCTCAACCAGCAAGGACGAGCGCATCGGCATCCCTCCAGCCGCGATCGAGCTCGGCGACATTCACATTGACGCCCACAGCCCGCATGGTGGCCCTATGCGCCTCACGCTCATCTCCGAACGCGAGGTGGGTGACCGCATACCCCGTCCGCGACAGTCTCCGCAGCCGGTCCAGGTACGGCTCGGGATCACGCGCGGAGAGGGTGAGGATCGTGCCGCCCGGCGCCAGCCGTCGCGGGACGACGCCGAGCAGGCGCTCGAACGGCAGCGAGACGATCGGCTGCACCCTGGCCAGCACATCCTCGATGCGACCCAGCTGGCCCGTGCCGGCGGACGGCGACAGGTAGGCCCAGCGGCGCCCGCCGGCCAGCTGTGCCCCCACCAGGAGCCCGCACGCCGTGTCGTCGTGGAGGAGCCGTCGAGCGAGCGACGCGGCCGCCACGCACAGCGCCTCGACCTGTTCGTCGTCGAAGATCATGAGCCAGTACGGCCCCGGCACCGTCTGGAGATCGAGTGCCAGCACCACCTGGCGGTCGTGCACGGGCTCGTATCGCCGGCTCACGGGCGTGCCGACCCGGGCCGTCGCGCGCCAGTGAATGCGCCGCAGCGGATCCCCAGGCTCGTAGCGGCGGACGCCGGCGTAGCGGGAGTAGTCGACGAACAGGCTGGCTCGCGATCGTGCCGACCCGAGCGGCGCCCGAGCCGTCGAGGGAGTCCGTACCGGGACGGTCCGCGGACGCACGAGCAGCTCGGCCGGCAGCTCCCGATCCTCGCTCGTCGTCCCGCGCTCGAACAGGTCGCTCACCGTCAGCCGAATGGGCCCGAACGTGAATGCTCCCCGCCGGCGCGCGTCGATGACGAGGTGTCGAATCACGCGCTCGTACCACAGCAGCGACCACGAGTTCTGGAGCACACCCTGACCCGGTCGCTCGCTGGCGACCAGGGCTCTGCCCCGGAGTCGCAGCGTGTCGGTGACGTGGTCGTCCGCCGTCAGGAGGGGCACCGGCAGCAGCTTTCGGTTCCAGACCTCGATGTCGAGCGGCACCTCGTCGCCCCACACCGCGCGCTTCGTCCCGAGGCGCCGCTCGTACCCGATCGACTCCAGTCCGTACCGTGACCAGAGCGTGGTGAGCCACCTCGACAGAAGCGTCAGGCCGCCCACCAGCAGCAGCCCCGGGGCTCCGAGCACCGCGCCGGCGACGACCATCGAGAGTCCGATGAGGGTCCAGCCGTTCATGGTGAAGCTCAGCCGATGCCGGCGCCGACCCCGACGGGCACCTCGGCCAGCACGTCGCTCATGACGCCGGCGGCCGTTGCGCCGCGGAGCTCGCGATCAACATCCACCACCAGCCGATGCGTCAGGACCGGGCCCGCGAGTGCGGCGACGTCATCGGGCAGCACGAAGTCGCGGCCGTCGAGGACCGCCCACGCCTGCGCGGCCCGATACAGGGCAACCGACGCGCGCGGACTGGCACCCAGCTGAAGATCGGCGTGCTCCCGCGTGGCGCGCACGATCCGCACCAGGTACGCCTCCACCTCGGCGCTCACCGCGACTGCCCGGGTCGCATCCCGCAGCGCGGGGAGCTCGTCAGGCGCCAGGACCGGCGAGACGCCATCGAGCGGTTCCTCGGCTGCTCGGTAGCGTCGCGCGATGGAGCGCTCGTCCTCCTCGCCCGGATATCCGATCGCGATGCGAACGAGGAATCTGTCGAGCTGAGCCTCGGGGAGCGCGAACGTGCCCTCCAGCTCCACCGGGTTCTGGGTGGCGAGGACGAGGAACGGCGCGGGGATCGGCCGCGTCTCGCCGTCGACGCTGACCTGGCGTTCCTGCATCGCCTCCAGCAGCGCCGATTGCGTCCGCGGCGTGGCACGGTTGATCTCGTCCACCAGCAGGACGTTGGTGAAGATCGGCCCGGGAATGAAGCGAAAGGCGCCATCGGCCAGGACGCTCGAGCCGGTGACGTCGGACGGGAGGAGGTCCGGCGTGCCCTGCACCCGACCGAAGTTGAGCCCGAGTGCTCGCGCGAACGAGCGGGCCAGCAGTGTCTTGCCGACGCCGGGAACGTCCTCGAGCAGCGCGTGTCCCTCGGCAAGGAGGGACACCACCATGAGGCGCAGGGCGGGCTCGCCCCCGACGACAGCACGCGCGACCTGCTCGCTCAAGCTCCGCCACAGGCGTGCCCCGGCATGGGCGTCGGTCATCGGGTCTCCGAACAATGCGTCTGCGGAGGATACGCACCTGTCGCTATTCTCGTTCAGCTCATGGCCGGTATCTCGATTCCCCTCATCGCTTCGGACGACCATCTCGCCCACGACGGTCTGGTCGAGCTGGTCGGGGGCCAGCCCGTGCCCTGCTACGAGTCACCGGCGCGGGCAGTGGCCATCCTCGACGCCCTGATGGCCACCGGCGACTATCGGCTCGTGGCCCCGACCGCCCATGGGCCGGACCCGATCGCGGCGGTCCACGAGCTCGAGCTGATCGACCTCGTCGAGCACGTCTGGGCCGATGCCATCGCTGCCGGCTGGGATCCGGAGCGCCCGCTCCTGCCCGACACGTTCCTGCTTGGCGGCTACGCAGCGGGCATGGCGCTCGACGCGATGCCGGCCGCGCGCCACCTGCGTCTGGGCGCCTACTGCTTCGACACCGCCACGCCGATCGTGGGAGGGACTGCCGGGGCGGCATTCGCCGCCGTGGACATCGGCCTCACCGCGGCGGATCTCGTCCTCGGAGGCGAGCCGCTCGCCTACGGCCTGTGCCGCCCACCGGGACATCACGCGGGGCGCAATCTCATCGGCGGCTACTGCTTCTTCAACAATGCCGCGATCGTCGCCGAGTCGTTGGTCGCGCGCGGCGCGTCGCGGGTGGCGATCCTGGATGTCGACTTCCATCATGGCAATGGCACGCAGCAGATCTTCTGGCAGCGAGACGACGTGCTCTACGTGAGCCTCCACGGCGATCCCGGCGGCATCTATCCGTACTTCTCCGGTCACCCGTCGGAGCGAGGAGGAGATAGGGCGATCGACGCGACCGTCAACCTTCCGCTCCCGCCCGCCACCGATGGGGACGGCTACCTTGGCGCGCTCGACATGGCCCTCGAGGCGATCTCGACGTTCGATCCCGACGCGCCGATCGTGCTCTCGCTCGGCTTCGACACGTACCACGCGGATCCGATCTGCAACCTGGCCCTGCAGACCGCCGACTACGCCAGGATCGGCGCCAGCATCGCCGCGCTCGCTCGGCCGGTCATCGCCCTCCAGGAGGGTGGCTACGCGGTCGAGGCGCTCGGGGCCAACGCGGTCGCCTTCCTGGGAGCCCTGGCCGCCGGCCTCGATCGCCGATGAGCCACGACGAGTCGCGACCGCTGTGGCCGGCGTATGTGGCCACCTACACGTTCATGCTCGGCCAGTGGGCGTCGGGTATCGCCATTCCACTGCAGGTGCAGCTGTTGGGAGGCTCGCTCGCCGATGCCGGTCTGCTGGCATCGGTGCGATTCGGCCTGCAGGCCTTCCTCCAGCTTCCCTTCGGGGCAGTTGCCGATGCGTGGGGGACGCGGCGCGTCCTGATCATTGCCATCATCGGCAACGCCCTCGTGAACCTCGTCCCCCTCATCGGACTCTCGACGGGGAGTGTCCTGCCGCTGTTCGCCTGGGCCGTGCTCTCGGGCATCACCGCCTCCCTGTTCCTGCCGGCCATCAGCGCCTACGTGGCCATCAGCGCGCCCGACCACGCGCGCGGCAGCGCGTTCGGCTGGCTGACGCTGTTCACCCACACCGGCGTCGCCTCCGGTCCGGCCCTCGGGGGCCTGGTGTGGGACATCGGCGGACCGGTGCCGACCTACCTTGCCTCGTCGTTCTTCGGCATCCTCGCGATCGTGGGCGCGGTGTTCGTGGCGCCGAGCCTGCGGACCCGGATCCAGCTCTCCCGCTTGCCGAGCATGGTCTTCGAGGTCGGGCGCCAGCGTGCGATCGTGGGCGCCTGGTTGGCCGCCCTGGCAATCGGCCTCCCGTGGGGCGCGGTGGCCGGCCTGTTCCCGCTGTTCGGCACGGGCGTCGGGCTGGCGGCCGGGACGGTCGGCCTGCTGCTCGCCGCGCAGTCGCTGACGAATGCCGCATCGCGCGTGCCGCTCGGCCGGCTCATCGATCGTCGCCGGATTCCGCCGCTGGCCGCCGCGATCGGCGCGGGCGGCTACGCGGGCATCATCGCCATCCTCGGCTTCCAGACCGGCGTCCCCGGAATCCTGCTGGTGCTCGTGCTGGGAGTGGTGATGCTTGCCTTCACGCTCATGCTGGTGCAGGTCACGATCAGCGCTGTTGCTCGACCGGAGCTGCGCGCCACCGGTCTGGGCGGGTACGGAACCTCGCTGTCGGCCGGCCTGGGCATCGGACCCTTCGTGGCCGGGGGCGTCGCCGATGTCGGTGGGTTCGGGTGGGGCTTCGGGGCCATCGGCGCCATCGGCATCGCGGTGGCGGTCGTTGCCCTCATTGTGTTGGCCGGGGTACGACGAGATGACCCGGTTCCAGAGGAGGTCGCGCCCTAGCCGGGCTCAGCCGGATCCATCCCCGTTTCCGCCTGCCACCACGCGCCGTCGTTCCGGACGCAGCGGTCCCAGGTTGCGCATCATGTCGCCCTCGACGAATCGCCCGTTCACGTACTGCGGGAACGGTGGCGGCGGGAAGTCGCGGAGCTGCTTCCACACCGGATTCAGGCGAGCGGTGCCGTTTTCACGCACCGCCCGGACGAGGTCGAGGTCGACGGTCACGGTCAGGAACTCCTCGCCGGACCCGCCCTCCGCCAGGATTCGTCCCTCGGGATCCACGACCACACTGCGACCCGTGCCGAACAGCCGTCCGTAGTTGGGGTTGATGACGTACACCTGGTTCGTGATCGCATTTGCGCGAGCGATGATCAGCTCCTGCTCGCGATCGATCGTCTGCGTCAGGGTTGGCTGGATGATCACCTCGGCTCCCTGCCATGCCAGGGCACGCATGATCTCGGGGACCCAGCCGTCGTAGCAGATGGCGAGTCCGAAGCGACCGACCTCGGGAATGTCGAACGTGACGTACTCGTCCCCGGGGTCCGTCTGCTCGTACGGCATCCACGGGAACACCTTCCGATATCGCGCGTGCAGGGTCCCGTCCGGCGCGAATACGAGCGCCGTGTTGTGAATCCGCTCGCCGTCGCGCTCGAAGATCGACCCGGGGACGATCCATCGGCCAACCGCCCTCGCGAGCGCCGAGAGTCGCTCGGTGAGCGGACCGGGGATCTCCTCGGCCACGCGCCGCTCATAGCCCGGCGGGTAGTCATCCCCGTAGGTGCCGGTCGCGGTGAGGTAGAGCTCGGGAAAGACGTAGAGGTCGAGCTCAGGGCTCAGCCTCGAGAGCAGGCGAACCTCTCGCTCGAATTTCGCCCAGGTGGCTTCGGTGTCGAACGGTATGGGGGCGACCTGGGCGGCGACGACGCCGAAGAGACGGTTCATGAGGCTCTCCGTGATTCGGATGACGGGTGTAGGTGATCTGCGAAATGGCACGCGGCCCGGCGCTCGCCGCCGTCCAGCGGGGGCTTCAGGACCGGCTCGTCGCTGGCGCAGACGGCCGGATGCTCGAGCTGCTCGCGCAGCCAGCAGCGCGGATGGAATCGGCAGCCGGTGGGCGGATCGAGCGGCGACGGAATGTCGCCGATCGGCGCCCGCGCGGCGCCATCGTCGGCGCCGTCACGTCGGCCGGGCTCGATCGCCGATCTGAGCAGGGCCTCCGTGTATGGGTGGCCGGGATCGGCGAACAGCGACTCGGCTGGCGACTCCTCGACCATGCGGCCGAGGTACATGACCCCGACGCGATCGGCGAGGTGTCGCACGACCCCGAGGTCGTGGGAGATGAGGAGGTAGGTGAGCCCGTGCGCGGATCGGAGGTCGCCGAGCAGGTTGAGGATCTGGGCCTGGACGGAGACATCGAGTGCGGAGGTGGGTTCGTCCAGCACAACCAGCTCGGGCCGCAGGGCCAGTGCCCGCGCGATCGCGACGCGTTGTGCCTGTCCGCCGGAGAGCTCGTGAGGACGGCGCGACAGATGCTGCCTGCCGAGGCCGACGTCCGTGAGCAGCTCGAGCACGCGCGACTCCGAGCTCGGAGGATCGCAGCGTTTCGTGGGTGCGCAGCGGCTCGGCCACGAGCTCGCTCACCGGCATCCGTGGGTCGAGTGACCCGGCCGGGTCCTGGTAGACGATCTGCATTCGGCGCCTCAGGCGGCGAAGGCTTTCCCCGGAGACGCGCGTGATCCCCTGCCCGCCGAGCGTGATCTCCCCGGACGTCGCATCAACGAGGCGCAGCAGCGTCCGTGCGAGGGTCGTCTTCCCGGAACCCGACTCCCCGACGATGGCGTAGACCTCGCCGGCGGCGATTTCGAGCGAGACGCCGGCGACCGCCCGCACCGGGCGTCCCCCGTGGATGCCACGAGTGACGTACTCGACGACGAGATCGCGAATTTCGACCAGAGGTGCCGCGTTCGATCGTTCGCCGCTCATGCGCTGGCCCTTGCCGTCCCGGGCGCCATCGCCAGCAGGCATGCGCTCTCGTGGGTGGGGCTGATGGAGACGGCCGGAGGGCGTACGCGACGGCACTCGTCGAACGCAAGCGGGCAGCGTGGCGCGAACGTGCAGCCGACGACGGCACCCGGATCGGGCGGGACCGAACCCTCGATGGCCGCGAGGCGCGCCCCGCGACTTGATACCGAAGGTGCCGATGCCAGCAGGCCCCGCGTGTACGGGTGCTGCGCCGCCGCGAATAGCTCTTCGGTTGGGGCGGTCTCGATCACGCGACCCGCATACAGGACGGCGACGCGGTCACAGAGCTGCCGCACCGCGGGCAGATTGTGGGTGATGAAGAGGATGCCGAAGCCGTGCTCGTCCTGGAGCCGGCGCAGGAGGGCCAGGATCTGTGCGGCGATCGTGGCGTCGAGCGCGGTCGTGGGCTCGTCGGCGATGACCAGGCTCGGCCGGTTGACGAGTGCCATCGCGATCATCGCTCGCTGCAGCATCCCGCCCGAAAGCTGATGCGGGTATGCGTCGGCGATCCGCTCGACATCGGGGAGTCCCACCTCGCCGAGCACCTCGGCCAGTCGCTCGCGGCGCCCCCGTCGATCGAGATCGAGATGTTGCGACATCACGCGGTCGATCTGCCATCCGATCGTGAAGACCGGGTTGAATGCCGACGCGGGATTCTGAAAGATCATCGCGATCCGACGACCGCGCAGGCGTTGCACCCGTCGTTCGGGCATCCCGAGCAGATCCTCCCCCTCGAACTGGATGGCCCCGGAGCTTACCTTTGCACCCGGCGGCAGCAGACGCAGGACGGAGAGCCCGGTGAGCGTCTTCCCGCAGCCCGTCTCGCCCACCAGCCCCAGCGACTCTCCCGGCGCCAGCTTCAGCTCCACACCGTCAAGCGCGGTCAGCCGAGGTGCGTGGCGGCCACCAAAGACCACGCGGAGGTCGTCAATTGCGAGGAGCGTGTCGGATCCCGCGGCCGTCATCGGCGTACCTGCCGCGGGTCGAAGATGTCGCGAAGCGTGTCCCCCACCAGGTTGAAGCCGAGCACCGACAGAAAGATGGCGAGACCGGGGAATCCGGCGTACCACCACTGGTCGAGGATGAAGGTGCGCCCCTCGCTGACCATGAGGCCCCAGTCAGGGGCGGGGGGTCGGGCGCCCAGGCCGATGAAGGCCAGTGACCCGGCTGCAAGGATGACGGTTCCGACGTCCACCGTCGCCTGCACCAGGATTGGAGAGAGGGCGTTCGGAAGGATGTGTCGCCGCACGATGGTCCGCTCGGGGACACCGATCGACCGCGCCGCGTCGACGAACGGGCGCTCGCGCAGCGAGGCGGCGACGCCCCGGGTGATGCGCGCGTACCAGGGCCACCAGCTGATGGCGAGGGCGAGCGCCGCGCGTTCGAGGCCGGGCCCGAGTGCGGCGATGATCGCCATCGCGAGCAGGAGCGGCGGAAATGCGAGAAACAGGTCGGTGAAGCGCATGAGGGCCTCGTCCAGTCGACCTCCGCGATAGCCGGCGATCGCGCCGAGCGGCGCGCCGATGAGGACGGCCAGGCCGACCACCAGCAGCGACACGAGGACCGCAGGTCGCGCGCCGAGGATGATCCGGCTCAGCATGTCCCTGCCGAGCCGATCGGTCCCGAGCAGATGATCGCCGCCCGGTGGCAGCAGCGCCTCGCCGATGTTCGTCTGGCCGGCTCCCTGCTCAGGAAACGGGGCCAGCCATGGCCCGAAGGCGGCCGCGACAATCAACACCGTGATGAGCGCCAGCCCGACCAGGCTGAGTGGATCGCCGAGCAGCGCTCGCAGAACCCGGCTCCGGTCCCGCGACGGCAGCTCCTGCGGCGCGAGGACCGCCTCGACGTTCGTGCCGATCATGTGAGCCTCACCCTCGGATCGATCCAGGCCTGGGCGATGTCGACGGCAAGGTTGATGAGCACGTAGCCGGCAGCGCCGAGCAAGGCGATCCCCATGACGGCGGGGTAGTCGACGTTGAGCAGCGCGTCGACCGCGAACTGCCCGAGCCCCGGCCAGTTGAAGACGATCTCCACGAAGAACGCCCCGGTGAGCGAGTAGGCCAGCGTGAGGCCCAGCACGGTGAGCGTCGGCGGCAGGGCGTTCCGAAGGGCCAGCCGATACACGACCGTCCGCTCTGCGATGCCGAAGGCCCGTGCCGACCGCACGTAGTCCTGGCCCAGCGCCTCGAGCATGGAGGCGCGGGTCATGCGGGCGATCAGGCCGACCGGGTAGGCGGCGAGCGTCACCGCGGGGAGGACGAGGTGGGCGAGCGCATCGCCGAAGGCGACCCAGTTGCCGGTGACCAGGGCATCGATCGTGAAGAAACCGGTGACGTCGGTGATCGGCGAGAGGAAGCGGATATCGGTGTCCAGCCGGCCGGACAAGGGCAGCAGGTCAAGCTGTCGGAAGAAGAGCACCTGCAGCAGAAGTCCGAGCCAGAACGCCGGCATCGAGACGCCGGCGATCGCGATGAGACGAACCACGAGGTCGGGCGGACGTCCGCGCCACTGGGCACTCAGGACCCCCAGGAGCGTCCCGACCAGGACGGCGATGAGCATGGCGGTGATGAGCAGCTCCAGCGTGGCCGGCAGCCGATCGAGGATCTCGGACAGGACCGGTCGCTTGGTCCCGATCGACGTGCCCCAATCGCCGGTGAGCATGTCGCCCATGTAATCCACGTACTGAAGTGGCAGTGGCCGGTTCAGCCCCAGCTCCTCCGCCACCCGGGCGATTTCCTCCGCCCGCGCGCGCGGACCGATATAGAGCGCCGCGGGATTCGACGGGATGACGCGCGCCAGGGTGAACGTGACGAGCGAGACGCCGAACAGGACGAGGATCGCCGTCCCGAGTCGGCGTCCGAGGAAGCGTCTCATGGGTGCAGGGATCGTACGCCGGTCGGGGGACGGATCCTCCGACCGGCGCCATGAATCCGGTGCCCGCTACTCGGCCGGGTGGAGCGGGTAGAAGAACTGCGCGAACGGGTAGTTCAGGTTGTAGTCGTAGCCACCGACGTGGGCCGGGACTGCGACGATCTCCTGCGTGTCGTAGAAGAACAGGCCAGCCGCCTGGTCGACCAGGAGCTGCATTGCGTCGGTGTACTTCTCCTGCGCTGCGTCGCGATCGGTGGCGGTCAGGCCGCCAGCCTCGTCGATGAGGGCGTCGTACTCCGCGTTCTCCCAGTAGGAGAGGTTGAAGAACGGCGCCTCGCTGCTGCGGAACAGGGACCACAGGTTGTCCGATCCGGCATCGGAGTAGGTCGGCCAGTAGAGGAGCAGGAACAGGTCCTGGCGTCCCTCGGGATCGCCCTTGGCGCGCTCCCACTGCTGGCTGAAGAGCATCGGCGTGATCTCCACCTCGACGCCGATCTCACCGAAGGCGTCCGCGATGAGCGGCGCGAAGCGCTCCTCGTTCTGGTTCTCGCTGGCATAGGTCATCTCAATCGAGAAGCCATCCTCGAGTCCCGCCTGGGCGAGCAGGTCTCGAGCCATGTCGAGGTCCTGCTCGTACTGCGGCACGTCCTCCGACCATGGGAAGACGCCCTGCGGCACCGGACCTCGTGACTGCGTCCCAAAGCCGCCGGCGCCGGCCTGGATGATGTCGTCATACGGCAGCGCGTAGCTCAGCGCCTGGCGAACGAGCGGGTCATCGAGCGGGGCGCGCTGGGTATTGAAGAGGCCGACGTAGTTGAAGAACGAGGGCTCCTCGAGGACCGTGAATTCGGGATTATCCCGGAAGGTGTCGATGTTCTCCGTCGGCAGGCTGAACGCCAGGTCGACATCGCCGCCCTCGAGCATCTGCTGCCGGACCACGGCCTCCGGCGTGATCGACACGAGGACCGTCTCGTAGTGGTTGGCGTCGTCCCAGCCACCCCAGTAGTTCTCGTAGGCCGTGAGCACGACCTCCTCGCCCGGGGTGTAGGAGTCGATGGTGTAGGGACCGGTGCCGCCGTCGACGCCGTCCTCGAAGTAGGTCTCGTCCTCCGCGAACGCGGCCAGGGCCGCGGGGCTGATGATCCAGGCCCCGTACAGGGAGCTGGCGACGAGATCCATGGGTGCGGCGTAGCTCAGCGTCATCTCCACCGTCTGATCGTCGACCGCCTCGATGGTGTCGAGCGGAAGCCAGATGAACGACGCGCCGGCGCGCTCCTTGGCCGCCTCGATCGATGCGACCACCGCGTCGGCATCCATCGGCTCGCCATCGTGGAAGGTGACGCCCGCGCGCAGGTTGAAGGTCCAGGTCAGGCCGTCGTCCGACGTCTCCCATGTCTCCGCCAGGACCGGCGTGAATTCGTCACCGGCGTCCGGCGGATTCACCCGCAGCAGGGGCTCGTAGATATTCGCCATGTAGAAGGCTTCGGTCGAGAATGACGCGACCGGATCCCAGGTGGTGACCGCAGCCGTCGTTGCGACCTTCAGGAGGTCCGGACCGGCCGCCTGGCTCGGTGGCGGAGTTGTCTCTCCACCGTCATCGGTGGGTCCCGCGCTCGTGCCCGGGCTCTGAGCCTGCGTTCCGCAGGCGGCAAGGATCAGTGCAGCTCCAGCGAGCAGCGCGACGAGTCGCGCGGTGCGATGCGAATGCATCGGTTCTCGGACCTCCTCCATGACGTGGCCGACGTTGGCGCGCAGTTTCCGCGCGATGAGGCATTCTTGTCCAATACCTGTATCGCTACTGATCCATGCTTCACAGGCATGACGGTGGAGGCCAACGCACCATGGAGCTTCGTCACGCCCGCTACTTTCTGGCTGTCGCGGACCAGCGGTCGGTGACGCGCGCCGCGGCGTTCGTCCGCGTTGCGCAGCCATCCCTGTCGCGGCAGCTTCGTGCGTTGGAGCAGGAGCTCGGGTGCCGGCTGTTCGACCGCGGCCCGTCCGGCATGCGCCTCACGCCCGCCGGGGAGCGGTTCATGCCGATGGCTCGTGACCTCGTCGCTCGCGCGTTGGCGGCAGAAGGTGCCATGGAGGCGTTTGCCGCCGGACAGCCGACGCCGTTCAGTGTCGTGGCGCCCGCGACGACCGTCGCGGACGTGATCGCGCCATTCCTCGCCACGAGCGGCCCGGATGCACCTGGCCTCACCATTCGCGAGGAGCTGCCGAGTGCCGTGTTCGACGCGCTGGTGTCCGGCCAGGCGGACCTCGCGGTGAGTTCGGGGCCGCCGCCGGGTGGGATGGAGGTCCGCCCCCTGGTTCGCTTTGCGGTGTGGGCCTATGTGCCCCGGAGCCATCGCTGGGCGCGGCGGCGTCGTCTGCCGATCCACGAGCTGGGGTCCGAGCCGCTCGTCATGCTCGGCCCGGAGCACGGGACGCGACGGGTATTCGACGCGGCGGCCGCCGCCGCAGGCATCGCGTACCAACGTGCGCACCAGACGGACTCGCCCCAGATCGCCCAGGCCATGGCCGCCTCCGGGCACGGTGTGGCAGTGGTGTCGGACGACCCTCGCTACGGCCTTCACCCGATGAGCATCCTGGACGCGAACGGTGACGCGCTGCGAATTCCACTCTTCGCTGCCTGGAATCCCACCAGCTATGCCTCGCCGACCATTGCGCCCTGGGTCGAGGCGCTCGCCGCGTTCTGCGCGGCGCACTTCGGCGCCGAGCTGCCGGCGGCGGAGCACTGATTCAGGTTCGGATCGGACCCTCGGGCAGCGGATCCTCGACGTTCGCGAGGCGAACGATCTCGTCCCAGAGCCGCCGCCGATCGGCCGCGCTGAGCCTGGTCGAGGGCAATCGGTCGAATGGTCGTGGCCTTCGATCGAGGAAGAGCCTTCCTCCCGGCGATCCGACGCTCGGATCGGCCACGAGCCACACGAGCGTGTCGATTCCCTCGGCCGGGCTGCGCAGAACGGGTCCCATGAGTCGATAGAACCCCGGGAGCATCTCGGACAGACCGGGTGTGTCGGCCCAGCCGGGGTGCATCGCGTTGAAGCGAACGCCCCGCCCGCCGATGCGTCGCGACCACTCGCGGATGAGCGCCACCTGGGCGCGCTTCGACCGCGCATAGGCGCTCGCGCCTGAGTACTCCGTGTCCTCGAGCTGCAGATCGTCGAGATCGAGCGGCTGGGTGTACATGCCGCCGGAGGTCACGGCGATGACGCGCGCGTCGGGAGTCCGTTCGAGAAGGGGCAGCAGGCCGGCCGTCAGCGCGAACGGACCGACCACGAGCAGCGCAAGGCTGGCTTCGATCCCATCGGGTCCTTCGTGACGCTCCGGGAAGATTGCGCCGGCGTTGTCAATCAACGCATCGAGCCGCTCTTCGGTCGCGAGGACCCGCTCGACCGCCGCCCGGATCGACTCGAGCGAACCGAGATCGGCCTCAACCGTCGGAAACCGGTCCTCTTTGTGCAGTTGAGTCAGTTCCGCAGCAAGAGCGGACAGCTTGTCGGGACTGCGTCCTACGAGGATCACGCGGGCGCCAAGGGCCGCGAGCTGATTCGTTGCCTCTCGCCCCAGTCCGGAGGTCGGCCCAGTAACAAGCACGGTCTGGCCCGAGAGGGCAGCCGACGGGGGGTCCGACCAGTCATGCAGCCGCCGCCGGATCACGTATCCAATACGCGTGAAGCTGCCGACGACGGATAACTCCAGGAACGTGTCCACGACGTTGTTCAGCACCTCGCAATGATGACCCACATCGATCGGAGCCACCAATGACGACCATCCGCGAGCAGATCACCACCGATCTCCCGCTCATCGAAGCGTTCGACTACGTCGCCGATTTCGTGAGCTCGGCGGAGTGGGACCCCGGCGTCGAATCGGCGCGGCGCCTGGGCAATGCCGACGAGCCGATTCGGGTCGGCACCCGGTACGAGCTCCAGGTCCGCATGGGCGGGCGCACGGCGCCGATGGAGTACGAGATCACGACGCTCGAGGCGCCCCATCGAGTTGTTCTGGCGGGCAAGGGATCGGGCGTATCCGCCATTGACGACATCCGGTTCGGCGAGAGCGGTGGGCGCACGCGCATCGAGTACATCGCCGACATTCGAATGGGCGGGCTCCTGCGGCTGGCACAGCCGTTCATGGGCAGCATCTTCGCGCGGATCGGTCGAGATGCGGCCGGCGGGATGGAGAAGACGCTCGACAGCCGAGTGGCATCGGGCCCGAGGGTCTCGTGAGAGTTGCCGTCATCGGCTCGGGTGTGAGCGGCCTGACCGCGACCTACGCGTTGTCACGCGACGGTCACGATGTGAGGCTCTTCGAGCGCGAGCCCGCGGTCGGAGGGCACGTCAAGACGGTGGAGGTTGAGACGCCGCGGGGGCCGGTTGCGATCGACACCGGGTTCATCGTCTACAACGAGCGCACCTACCCCACCTTCGTGAATCTCCTCGCCGAGCTGGACGTTGCGACCCAGCCGAGCGACATGTCTCTCAGCGGGTCATGCCGCTCGTGCAATCTCGAGTACAGCACACGAGGCCTGCGCGGCTACTTTGCCCAGCCCGAGTCCCTCGGCCGGCGCCGCCACTGGACGATGCTCAACGACATCCTTCGCTTCTACCGCGATGCGCGGGGGGTGCTGGACGAAGGTGTGATCCACCAGACGCTCGGATCGTTCCTCGACGAGAGGGGCTACGGCCTCGAGTTCCGAAGCCACTTTCTCGTCCCGCTGACCTCCGCGGTGTGGTCAACTGCCGCCAACCAGATCCTCGACTTTCCGGTCGACTACCTGCTCCGGTTCCTGGATCACCACGGCCTCATCGGCTACGGAAATGCCCACCCCTGGAGGACCGTCGCGGGCGGATCGCGCTCGTATGTCGAGCGCATCCTCGAGCGGCTGCCGGCCGGCACCGTGTCCCAGGGTGATGGCGTCGTTGACGTCAGGCGCAACCTCGCTGGCGTGACAGTCTCCACCGAGAGCGGCCACACCGAGCACTTCGATGGTGTCGTGATGGCCACCCATGCCGACGACGCGCTTCGGCTGATGCGCGATGCGGACGCGGCCGAGCGCGCTGCCCTGGGTGGCTTCGAATACACCGAAAACCGGGTGGTGCTCCACACGGACGCGCGCGTGCTGCCGAGCAAGCACGCCGCTCGCGCGTCATGGAACGTCGTCGAGGCGGATTGTCGGATGCCGGGCGAAGCGCTGACCATGACCTATCACATGAATCGACTGCAATCGATTCCCGGTCCGACGCAGTACTGCGTCACCGTCAACCCCGGGCCCGATCTCCGACCCGACACGATCATCGCCGAGCGGCCGATGAGCCATCCGCTCTATACGTTCCGCACGCTCGAGGCGCAGGTCGCGATCGGTGAGCTGCAGGGGTCGCGCTCGACGTGGTACGCCGGCGCGCATCTCGGCTACGGCTTTCACGAGGACGGGTGTCGCGCGGGATTCGCGGCCGCGGAGCTGATCGGCGCGAGCTCGTTGGAGATGGCGGCGTGAGATCGCATCTTCTCGAAGGCGTCGTGCGGCATCGGCGTGCTCGCCCGTTCGTGTATGACATGGAGCACGAGGTCTACTACTTCGCGCTCGATCTCGACGAGCTCGACGAGGTGGCGCGATCCACACCTCTCGTATCGCGGAACCGGCGCAACATCCTGAGCTTCCGCGACGACGATCATCTCGACCCGCCGGCCGACGATCTTCGCGCGCGGGTGCGGGCTCATCTGCGCGCAGCGGACTTCGACCCGGAGGGGTGGCGCATCACCCTCGTGACCAGCCTCCGCGTCTTCGGCTACGTGTTCAACCCCGCGAGCTTCTACCTGTGTCGGGATGCGGGCGGCGTGCTGCGGGTCGTGATCGTTGAGGTGCATAACACCCACCTGGAACGACACCTGTACACGCTGGAAGCGGCCGACGACGGCGAGACATTCATGGCATCGATGGACAAGGCGTTCTACGTGTCGCCGTTCATCGCATTGCACGGCAGCTACACGGTGCGCGTGCGGGACGAATCCAACCGGCTGCGTTTGACGATCAACCTGGAGCAGGACGACGAGCTTCAGCTGCACGCCAGCCTTGATCTTCGTCGCCGTCCGTTGAAATCGAGGACGGTCGCGCGCATGCTGGTGCGGTACCCGTTCATGACGCAGAAGACCATCGGCATGATCCACGTGCACGCGCTGAGGCTGTGGCGGTTGGGGGCGCGGTTCCACAAGCACCGAGAGGCTGCCTCATGACCGCCGTACTTCCGGCTCTGCGCCTGCGCGATGCAGCGGGATCAATGCTCGGTCAGGCCGCAACCCGCATCATCCTGGCCGGGGCGTCACGCATCCGCACCGGCTGCCTGGTCGCGGTCATGCCGAACGGCACACGTCGCGTGTTCGGCGATCGCTCCTCCGATCTCCAGGCCGAGGTCCGGATCCACGACCGCGAGGCGTTCGTCCGGATGCTGGTCGGCGGTGAGACGGGCGCGGGCGAGGCCTACGTCGACGGCCTGTGGACGAGTCCCGACATCGCGTCGGTCCTGCGGCTGGCCGCACTGAACCGCCGGGCACTGTCACTGACGTCGGGTTGGTACCGCCTGCCGATGCAGCTGCGCCGCGTCATCGAGCATCGGTTGCGCCGCAATACCGAGCAGCAAAGCCGGAAGAACATCTCGGCGCACTACGACCTGGGCAACGACTTCTACCGTCTGTGGCTCGACGAGACGATGACCTACTCGAGCGCCGTGTTCGAGTCGCCGGACCAGTCCCTGGCCGACGCGCAGCGCGCGAAGTACCGGCGCATCGCGGAGGGGGCGGCGATTCGCGAGGGGATGCACGTCCTGGAGATCGGGTCTGGCTGGGGCGGGTTCGCCATCTTCGCCGCCGGCGAGCTCGGTTGCCGCGTCACCTCGATCACGATCTCGCAGCGTCAGCTGGAGCTCGCTCGCGAGCGCGTCACCGCCGCCGGTCTGGAGCACCTCGTCGACATCCAGCTGCGCGATTACCGCGATATCAGTGGCAGCTACGACGCCGTGGTCTCGATCGAGATGCTCGAGGCGGTCGGGGCCGAGTACCTCGAGACGTTCTTCCGCGCCTGTGACGCCGCCCTGGTGGAGGGCGGCCGGATGAGCCTGCAGACGATCACCGTCCCGGATGTCGGCTGGGAGCGTCAGGCCGGTGGGGCGAACTGGATCCAGACATACATCTTCCCCGGCGGGCTGCTGCCCTCACTGGCCGTCATCGAGCGGACCCTTCACCGCACCGGCCTCGTGGTCGAGCGGGTCACCGACATCGCGCAGCATTACGTTCGTACGCTGAGCGAATGGCGCACCCGCTTCATGGCTCAGGAGGCGGCCGTCCGCGCCATGGGCTTCGACGACCGGTTCATCCGGACGTGGGAGTACTACCTGGCACTGAGCGAGGCCGGGTTTGCGACCGGCGTGACGCAGGACCAGCAGGTCGTCCTTCACAAGCGGCTGCCGACCGCGTGAATCGGTCGGGGGCTGGCGCCATACTCGGCGCATGAGTCCCCGCCAAGCGCCACGCCAGCGCCGACAGACCCCTTCGCCGTCCGCTCCGCGTGAGACGAGCTGGGAACGCGTCGCCACCTGGTACGACGGTTGGGTGGGTGACCATGGCTCCGTCTACCATCGCGAGCTGGCGATCCCAACCGTGCTGGACCTTCTGCAGCCGAGGGACGGCGAGTCCATTCTCGATGTCGGGGGCGGCCAGGGAGTCCTGGCTCCCTACCTCGTCGAGGCGGGTTGTGGCGTGGTGGTGGTGGACGCATCGGCGCGGCTCATCGCATCGGCGAAGCGGCGCCACGCACGACTTCGCGGCGCGCGCTTCCTGGTCGGTGACGCACGCCACCTGCCGGCCGTAGCCGGTCTCGAGGCGGGGGCTCACGATGCCGCCACGTTCATGCTCTCGATCCAGGACATGGACGCGCTTGGCGAGGTCGCGCGCGGGCTCGACTGGGCGCTGACGCCGGAGGGACGCGTGATCCTGCTCATGACCCATCCGGCCTTCCGGCAGCCGCGCCACTCCGGCTGGGGCTTCGACGAGGGGCGCAAGCTGACGTATCGGCGCATCGATGGATACCTGACCGAGATGGCCGTACCCATGAAGTCGCTTGGCGGCGGCCTTCCGACGCGCTCCTTCCATCGGCCGATCAGCTCGTACGTCAACGCCCTGGCCGAGGCGGGGTTCGTCGTGGACGCGATGCTCGAGATCCCGGACCTGCCGCCCGACCGCCGGCCCGGCAAGGGGACGCGCGGCGACGCCCGCGGGAATGCCGAGATCCCGATCTTCCTGGGGTTGCGCGCCCTCCGCAGGTGATGCGCTGAGCACGCCCAGCCGTTTAGCGGGAGAATGCGCCTCCGTGCTCACGTACCACAGGACACCCAGCCGATGACCACACGCGAACCCGCGCGCCGATCTCCGGCGGCATCCGCAGCGGCACTCGTCGCCGTGCTGCTTCTCTTCGGAGCCCTGACCTTCGTGGCCGGCCTGGCGGTCGGTGGCAACGGGCCCGGGATCGGCGCGGGCGACCCCTCGGCCTCGGGTGCCGTTCCATCGGGCGAGGGGATCCCATCGCCGACTCCGATCCTCGAGACCGTGTCATGCGCCGAGCCCTCCGAGGCATTCGCGGTCCTCTGCGAGACCTACGCCCAGATCAAGGGCGAGTACGTCGACGAGATCAGCGACGAGGACCTCGTGGACGGTGCGGTTCGAGGGATGGTCGAGTTCGGACTCAAGGACCCGTACTCCGGCTATCTCCCACCCGACCAATACGGTTCCGCGCTCGACGACCTGTCCGGCGAGTTCAGCGGAATAGGCGCCGAGGTTGGGATGGAGAATCTTGTAACCCCGGATGACCTGGCCGCGTGCACCGTAGTGAGCGAGACGTGCGCGATGGTGGTCGTGGCCCCCCTGGCCGGCTCGCCCGCCGAGGAAGCAGGTCTGCGGGCCGGCGACCGCATCCGCGAGATCGACGGAGTCTCGACGGTCGGTGGATCCGTCAGCTCGCTCGTCTTCACCGTGCGAGGCGAGGCGGGGACCGACGTCACGTTGACAGTCGAGCGCGGCGGCACCGAGATGGACATCACGATCACCCGGGCCGTCATCGATCTGCGGGAGGTGGAGTCCGAGCTGCTCGACGGTGGGATCGGCTACATCCGGTTGACCACATTCACCGATCGTGCCACCGGGATGTTTCGCGAGGAGCTCGGGCTGCTGCTCGAGCAGGGAGCCACCTCGATCGTCTTCGACCTGCGGGGCAACCCCGGCGGGTTCATCACCACCGCGCAGGGCATTGCGAGCCAGTTCGTGCCGGCCGGCGAGCTGCTCTTCACCGTCGAGTCGGATGGCAACGTGCAGCGCTGGCAGTCCGATGCGGGAGGCCTGGCCCAGACCGATGCAATTCCGGTGGTGGTCCTCGTTGACCGTGGATCCGCCTCCGCATCCGAGATCGTGGCCGGCGCATTGCAGGATACGGGTCGGGCGACGATCCTGGGGGAGCGCACGTTCGGCAAGAACACGGTGCAGATCTGGAACGACCTCCCCAACGGCGGCGGTCTGCGCATCACCACCGACCGATGGTTCACCCCCGACCACAAGTCCGCGGCGCCCGATGGGATCACGCCCGATGTGGTCGTGCCTGCAGCGGCCGATCCCTCCGGCGAGGCCGACCCGCAGCTGGATCGCGCGCTCGAGATCCTGGCGGGCTGATTCAGCCGGCCAGGATGCGGAGGTAGAGGTCGGGGTCCACGTTGCCGCCCGAGATCACGACCACGCGGGCGGTGTCGGCATCGCCACTCGGCACGTGGCCGGACAGGTGCGCGGCCATCGAGGCGGCTCCTGACGGCTCGACGACAAGGCGGGCACGCTTCGCGAGCATTCGCATCGCGTCGGCGATCTCGTCCTCGCTCACGGTCACGATCTCGTCCATGAATCGACGGAGGTGCTCGAACGGCAGCGGGCCGAGCGAGTTCGTTCGCAGACCGTCGGCCATGGTCCGTCCGGTCTGGTCGGCGGTCCAGGTCACGAGCTCCCCGCGCCGCAGGGACTGCTGGGCATCGGCCGCGAGCTCCGGCTCGACCCCGATCATGCGTGCGTCGGGTGCGAGGGCCTTGATCGCGGTGGAGACACCGGCCGCCAGTCCACCGCCGGAAACGGGGACCACCACGCTCGTCACGCCGGGCAGGTCCTCGACGATCTCGAGTCCGCATGTCCCCTGGCCGGCGATGATGGCCGGGTCGTCGTACGGTTCGACCATCACCATCCCGCGCTCCTCCACGAGCTGAAGCGCGCGCCGGTGACGCTCCTCCGAGTCGTTCCCGGTGGTGACGATCTCAGCGCCGTCGCGCAGCACACCGTCGACCTTCACCCCTGGCGCGTTCTCGGGCATGCAGATGACAGCCTTCGCGCCGAGCAGCCGTGCAGCTCGCGCGACCGCCTGGGCGTGATTGCCCGATGAGTAGGTCACGACGCCGCGCGCCCGCTCGTCACGGCTCAGTGAGGCGATCTTGTTGTACGCGCCGCGCATCTTGAATGCGCCGATCGGCTGGAGCGACTCGGGCTTGAGCCAGGTCGTGTCGTCCCACTGCAGGAGCGGCGTGCGGGTGGCCACTCCGCGGATGCGCCCGGCCGCCTCACGAATCTCGTCGATCGAGACGATGTGCGGGCCGGCCACTCAGTACGCCCGGGCCCAGTGCGCGATGTCGACGCCCGGTTTCCCGCAGTGCACGCATGGGGCTCCGGGGTCGGTGGGCTCGATGGGCAGGAACCGGATGGTCGCCTTGGTCTTCGTGGCAATCTCGGCCTCGCAGGCACCATCGCCGCACCACGCGCCGACCCAGAATCCTCCCTGCTCCTCGACCCCACTGGCAAAGGCGTCGAACGACGAGATCTGGTGGGTGTTCGCCTCGCGATAGGCGAGGGCATCGTCGTAGAGGGCCTTCTGGACCGATGCCAGGCGCGCGGCCATGCCGCTCGCCACGTCGGCGAGGGCCACCTCCTCCTTCTCGCCGCCGAGACGACTGGCCATCACGACGCGGCCGGCCGCCACGTCACGCGGTCCGAGCTCGATGCGCACCGGCACGCCCTTGAGCTCCCACTCGGCGAACTTGTAGCCGGGCCGATGCTGGTCGCGGTCGTCAAGCCGCACCCTGATCCCTTGCGCTGCGAGGTCCGTCCGCAGTTTGCCCGCGACCTCGAGGACCTCGGCGCGCTCCTCGTCGGTCCGCGCGATCGGCACGATGGCGACCTGGATCGGCGCCACGGCGGGAGGCAGTCGCAGCCCGGCGTCGTCGCCGTGGGCCATGATCGTGCCGCCGACCATCCGGGTGCTGAAGCCCCAGGACGTCGCCCAGGCATGCTCCTGCACCCCATCGGCGTTGAGGAAGGTCACGTCGTAGGCCTTCGCGAAGTTCTGGCCGAGGAAGTGGCTGGTCCCGCACTGGAGCGCCTTGGCGTCGCGCATCAGGCCCTCGATGCAGTAGGTCTCCACGGCGCCGGGGAATCGCTCGCCGGGTGACTTGCGGCCCATGTGGACCGGGATGCCGAGCACGTCCTCGGCCACCTGGCGGTAGACCTCGAGCATCTGGAGCGTCTCGGCCACGGCCTCGTCGGCGCTGGCGTGCGCGGTATGGCCCTCCTGCCACAGGAACTCGCTGGTTCGCAGGAAGAGGCGCGTCCGCATCTCCCAGCGCACGACGTTGGCCCACTGGTTGTAGAGCAGCGGCAGGTCACGGTAGCTCTGGATCCAGCGCTTGTAGGTGCTCCAGATGATGGCCTCGGAGGTGGGCCGGATGGCCAGCGGCTCCTCGAGCTTCTCACCGCCGCCATGCGTGACCACCGCCACCTGCGGGGCGAAGCCCTCGACGTGGGCGGCCTCCTTGTCGAGCAGGCTCATCGGGATGAGGAGCGGGAAGTAGAGGTTTTCGTGGCCGGTCGCCTTGAAGCGATCATCCAGCGCGCGCTGGGTCAGCTCCCAGATGGCGTAGCCGTGGGGCTTGATGATCATCGAGCCCTTGGCGGGCCGTGCTCGGCCAGCTCGGCGCGCTTCACGACTTCGACGTACCAGGCGGGAAAGTCCTCTGCCTGCGTCGGCAGCTTGTTCGTGCTCATGAAGGGCCGATGCTACCCGATGCCCGTCGATCGGGCGCGGGCCGCGGAGTCAGTTGGTGCCGACCTGCTCGCATCCCATCTCGCACGAACACGTCCTCCGCCGGGACGAAGGCACCGGGCGGATCGTTCTACTCCGCGACCGGGACGAGCCGCTCGCACCGGCGATCAGCTCGATGTACCGCTGCCGAACCTATCCCGCCGCGCAGTCGACATAGAGCTCAACCGGCACGCTCGCATGGACGCGCACGTAGCGCGTGATCGGATCACCCTCGATACTTGTCGCCGTCGTGATCGACGATCAGCCGTCCCGCCCGTCCACGAAGGCATCAACAGGAGGCAACGGGATCGAGACCCTGGCCGTGAACGCTGTGCTCGGTGCCACAGTCCCTCGGAGCGGGCCCCGTCGGAGGCGGCCTCACGCGCTGCCCATCCCGTCCCCGTCGCCATCGACCAACGTCCCCCACGCGCATGCCGGCAGCGCCTCCGCGATCAGTTGACCCACCGCGGAGGTGATCCCGACCTGGGAAAGCCGCAGCTCGCCGAGGAGATGCGACCGCGGACAGGAAGATGCCGAGCGCCCGGCGCGGATGACATCGACCCCATTCACGCGCCCGCATCCCCCCGGTCGCGCCTAGAGGTTGCCGCGCCGCGCCTGTTCGATCTCGATCGCCTCGAAGAGTGCCTTGAAGTTGCCGACGCCGAAGCCGCGGGAGCCGTGGCGCTCGATGATCTCGAAGAAGAAGGTCGGCCGATCCTGCACCGGGCGGGTGAAGATCTGGAGCAGGTAGCCCTCCTCGTCGCGATCGGCCTCGATGCCGAGCTCCTCGAGCGTCTCGATCGGTACGCCCACATCGCCCACCCTGTCGGGGAGCGTCTCGTAGTAGGCGTGGGGCATGCCGAGAAACTCGACGCCGCGCTCGCGCAGGACGCGGACCGTTCCCACGATGTCCTCGGTGCGCAGGGCGATGTGCTGCGTCCCGGCGTCGAGGTAGTAGTCGAGGAACTCCTGGATCTGGCTCTTCTTCTTGCCGGCCGCCGGCTCATTGATCGGGAACTTGATGCGGCCGTTCCCGTTCTGCATCACCTTGCTCATCAGCGCCGAATAGTCGGTGTGGATGACCTTGTCGTCGTAGTGGATGAGCTGCGCGAAGCCGAGCGTCTCCTTGTAGAAGTCGACGAACTTGTTCATGTCGCCGAGGTCAACGTTCCCGACGCAGTGATCGACCTCCAGCAGGCTCTGCCCGGTCGCCGATGGTGCCGGTTCCGCGATCCGGTGATAGCCGGGCGCAAACGTCCCGTGGTAGTCGGACCGATCGACGAACGAGTGGATCACCTCGCCGTAGGTATGAATTGCGCTGCGACGCAGGATGCCCTTCTTGCCCTCGAGGTCGGTGGGCTCCTGGGCCGATCGGGCTCCGCGCTTCGTGGTCTCTTCCCACGCGGAGGTGACATCGTCCACCGCGAAGGCGATGTCGTGGACACCGTCTCCGTGCTTCGCCACGTGCTCCGCGATCTCGCCGTCCGACGTGAGCGGTGCGGTGAACACGAAGCGGATGTCGTTCTGGACCATCACGAAGCTCGAACGATCGCGCACGCCGGTCTCGAGACCCGCGTAGGCGACCGGGGTGAAGCCCCACAGGGCGCGGTAGTAGTGGGCCGCCTGCTTGGCGTTGCCGACCCAGAACTCGACGTGGTCGATCCCCTTCAGCGGCAGGAAGTCCTGCGCCTCGGCTGCCGCGTTCTTGTTGATGATGGCGCCGGCCTGGTTCGCGGCACCGCGCGTGATCGTATCGGCCATGAGGAGAGCCTCCCTTCGAGCGGATCGAGTCTACCGCAGGACCGATGCCGCCTCAGCCGGCGGCGCCGGCCTCCAGCGCCACATCGATCATTCGGTCGATGGCGCGATCCAGCTCATCCAGCGGCATGTAGGTCTCTTCGCTGGTGGCGTCGGCACCGAGGACGTCGCTGACGGTGAGCGCACACGCGGCCTGCACGCCGGCACGCGCGGCGAGGAAGAAGAGTGCTGACGCCTCCATCTCGAAGGCCAGCACCCCTCGGTCCGCCCATCGCTGGGCATAGTCATCGTCGGTGTTGTAGAAGACGTCGACGGATGCCACGAGCCCGGTGCGAGCCCCGATCCCGGCTGCAGCGGCGGCGTCAACCAGGGCTCGCGTCAGGGAGAAGTCGGCGGCCGGCGCATATGCCTCGCCGTGGAGATAGGTGGCCGTTGCACCGTCAACCGGGCAGGAGGCCGTTGCGATCACCAGGTCGCCGGTCTTCAGGCCCTTGGCGATCCCGCCGCACGTCCCGACACGGATGAGCCGATTCGCTCCGTAGCGCAGTAGCTCTTCGACCACGATGCTGAGGCTGGGAGTGCCCATCCCACTGGTCTGGACGCTCACCGGAGTTCCGTGATAGGTGCCGGTGTAGCCGAACATTCCGCGATGGTCGTTCACAAGCCGAGCCGACCCGGAGTCGAATCGTTCGGAGATGCGGCGCGCGCGATTGGGATCGCCAGGCAGAAGGACGAGAGGCGCGTAATCGCCCTCCTCGGCGCGAAGGTGGATCTGTGGCATGCGCGTAAGCCTAGCCGAGCGCCACGTTCGTTGAGTGGAGCTCGCGCCGCGCCATGAATCGTGAGGTCCGCACCGCGCGCGGCAGGTCACCATCCGCTACGGCATGTGCCAGCGCCCGGTGTGCGAGATCAAGCTCCTCGGCCTCGGCCATGTCAGCGGCCGCGGCTTCGAGCGTCGGCCGCAATCGCTCGCCAATGCGCTCATACAGGACGCGGCCGATCTCGATGCCCTGCAGCCCGTCAAGCATGGCGCGGTGAAATGCCAGGTCTGCCGTCACAAAGCGGTCCGCAGCCCCACGGCGTCGGGCGGATCGCTCGACGGCGAAGAAATTGAGGTCGGAAACCGCGCTCGTCGGCACCGCACTCCGATACGTTCGCATGCGATTCGCGAACAGGGCCGGGGCGCGCTCGTCGATCGCCGAGCGAACGATGGCCAACTCCCGCAGCGAGGCTTCTCGCCAGGCGTAATTGAGCAAGCTGGCCCGATGGCCGGGCCCTGTGACGAACGTGCCGATGCCGTGGGACGTCCGGATTAGGCCGAGCGCAACCAGGACGTGAACCGCGGCGCCCATCGTCGGGATGCTCACCCCGTAGAGACCCGCGAGCTTGCGAATGGACGGAAGCTTCTGGCCGATCCGAAGCTCGCCGCGAACGATCTGCCGGCGCAGCTGGTCGGCGATCTGTTGGGGTAAGGGCTGGCGAGACCGTGAAAGGAATCGGGCGGCCTCGACCGACGGAGTGTGCAAGAGACTTGCACACTGCCAGACGCCCGCGTACCAGCGAGTTGTCGGCCGCTTATCGGGATGCCCCGGTTGGCCCGCAGATTGCTTTGCGGATGCGTGTGACGAAGTCGCACGAGCTGCCGGCGCCGCCCGACGGCATCTACGAAGGGCACATCCGCCCGATCAAGGGCTGGCGGCGGCATGCAAGCCCCCTCTCCGTGGTTGTGTTCGGCCTCGTCCTGATTCTCGGATTGACGGGCGTTCTGGGGCACGAGCGCACCTGGAGCGCGGAGGCAGACGACGTCGTGCTGACGATCGACTCGCCGGAGACCATCCGAAATGGCGAATTTCTCGAGATGCGCATCGGGGTTGAGAGTGATCGGCGCATCGGCGAGCTGGTCATCGGCGTACGGCGATCACTGTGGGAGGACATGACGGTGAACACGATGATCCCTGCCGCCACGGACGAGGAGTCCGTCGACGGCGAGTTTCGATTCACGTTCGGTCCGATGAATCCGGGAACCGAGTTCATGCTCAAGGCTGATCTCCAGGTGAACCCCGACATCGTTGCGGGCAACTCCGGGGCGATCACGGTCTACGACGGAGACGAGCCGATCGTGGACGCCGCCATTGACATCGTCGTGCTTCCCTGATGGACATCGTCCTCCGCGCAACTGTCATCTTCTTCGCGCTCTATCTGCTGGTGCGGCTGATGGGAAAGCGCGAGCTCGGCCAGATGACACCCTTCGAGCTGATCGTGCTCGTGGTGATCGGCGACCTCATCCAGCAGGGAGTGACGCAGAACGATTTCAGCCTGACCGGCGCGATCATCGCGGTGTCGGCCATCGCGTTCTGGGCCCTGGTGTTCAGCTGGTTCGGGTATCTCAGCCCGCGGGCCGAGCGTTTCCTGGTCGGCGAGCCACGGGTCATCATCCGCGACGGCGAGCTCCTCGAGGCCAACCTCCGGCGCAATCGCCTCACCCTCTCCGAGATCGAGTCCGAGATGCGGCTGGCCGGCATCGTCCGGATGCGCGATGTGGCGTGGGGCATCCTTGAGCCTCGCGGCAAGATCAGCTTCATCCAGCAAGGCGACTCTGATACCGCACCCCCCAACCCTCCCGCATCGGACGACGACGGACCCGCCTGACGGCCGACGGGGTAGGATCGGTCACCTGATGACCAGCCGATGGGCCGATGAGCTCGCATTCACCACGGACCTCGCTCGGCGTGCCGGCGTGGTGCTGACCGACAGTTACGAGCGCCTCGAGCGCATCGACTACAAGAGCAAGCGCGACGTGGTCACCGATGCGGACTACGCGTCGGAACGGCTGGTGATCGACGCCATCAGGGCGCGCTACCCCGGCGACGCGATCCTCGCCGAGGAGTCGGGCGAACATGCCGGCGTGCTGCGTGACGACGGCTCCCACAATGGCCGCACCTGGGTCATCGATCCGCTCGACGGAACCGTGAACTACGCGAACGGCATCCCGTACTACTGCGTCAGCATCGGCCTGGTGGTCGACGACGTCCCGACCGTCGGCGTGGTGTTCGATCCGGCCCGCGACGACATGTACGCGGCCACCCTCGACGGGCCGGCGACCCTCGACGGAGAGGAGATCGTGACGTCGAGCAAGGAGAGTCTCTCCGACTATGTCGTCAGCCTGGCCGTCATCGGGCGCGGCGGCCTGGCACGCGAGCGGAAGATCGCGCCGCTCATCCGCATCCATCGGCGCATGGGCAGCGCGGCGCTGGCGCTCGTCTACGTCGCCAACGGCCGCTTCGACGCGTTCGTCCAGAACGGCGGCCTTTCGCCGTGGGACGTGGCGGCGGCCGGGCTCATCGCCGAGCGATCGGGCGCCACCGTCACTGACGTATCCGGCGGCCCGTGGTGGAATCCGAGCCTTCGTGGACCGCGAACCAGCGTCGTGGCCGCACCCCCGGCCCAGCAGCGCGCGATCCTGGACCTGCTCGCCAGCCTCAAGACCAGGTTGCAGACCCGCCGCTGACGGTGGTCAGTCCTCTCCACTAAGGACGTGGGCGAGCATCCCGAGCGTGAAGGCGGTCGCACCCCACACTCGCACGCCTCCGTAGCGATACGCGCCGGCCCGGATGGTGAGTCCTCGAGTGCTGAACTCCTCGATGCCGATGACGCCGTCGTCGAACAGGGCCTCGAGCGGCATCTCGACCAGGGCCGCCACCTCGGCGTCGTGCGGAACCAGGATCGGGTGCTCGCCGATCGTCCCGACGAAGGGCCGCAGCTCGAAGTTGCTGCCCGGAATCCAGACGTCGTCGAGCGCGCCAACCACCGTCACCAGGGCGGGGTCCAGGCCGATCTCCTCCGATGCCTCACGGAGGGCGGCCGCCTCCGGGCTGGCATCCCCGGGGTCCACCGCGCCTCCGGGCAGCGACACTTCACCGGCGTGCGTCCGCATGTCCGCGTGCCGGACGGTGAGGGGCACGGCCAGCCGGCCGTCGGCCAGCGGATAGATGGCGAGCAGGGTCGATGCGTGGCGCGCCGGCGGAAAGCCAGCCCGGTCATACGACCGGCGCGATCCATCGTCCAGGGTCGCCCGCGCCATGAGGCGCTCGTCATGGGGGATCGGGCGCGGCGCGCGGCGAACGGCATCGGCGATGGCCTCCTGCCATCCGGCCTCAGCGCGTAGTATTCGCTTCATGACCCAGGGCCACCTCGATCGTGACAGTCGCGTGCGCGACGCGCTCTACCGCACACGCGTGCTCGTCAACCGTACCCCCCACTTCAGCCGGCAGACGCGCCGCGAGGCGAATCGGGCCATCGATATTCTCGACAACCAGCTCGGTCTGAACCAGGTCAACGCGTCGGAGGGTGCTCGCGCGATCGAGCTCCTGAACCGCGCCCACTCATCGCTCATGTTCGCGCTCCTGCGCAGCGAGGACTTTGCCGATCGATTTGCCCCCGCACTCCGCCGGCTGGGGCTCCGCGGCATCACTGACCGTTTGGACGAGGTGCCGTCGTCGATCATGGCGCTCCCGATCCCGGGACCGCAGGGCGAGCGCGAGCATCGCGACGATCTCCCCGAGTCCGATCGGGTCGACGCCGAAGGCCGCCCGCTGCCGCCCCCACCCGGCTTCTACTGACCGGCGGCCAGCCGAGCGATCAGGCTGGCGTCCGTCGGCGTCGGGCCCAGTCCCGAGCCGATGTCCCAACCGGGCCGCGAGTGGCGGCTCGAGGTACGTTGACTCCAGGGCTGCCGATGACGCATCGGCGAAGACCTCGGCGGGCGTCCCATCCAGGATCACGCTGCCGCTCCGCATGACCACCACGCGCTCGAATGCCTCGGCGACGAATCGCATGTCGTGGCTGATGGCGATGACGGTGCGGCCTGCGGCCGCGGCCGCATCGATCACTCGACGCACCCGCTCCACCCCGCGAGCATCCTGGCCGGTGGTCGGCTCGTCGAGCACGATGACCGGGGTGCTCATGGCCAGGACCGAGGCGAGGGCCAGCAGCTTGCGGCGGGACTGGCCGAGATCGTAGGGGTTGGTGGACGTATCGGCCTCGAGGCCGGTCGCGCGCAGGGCATCGGCGACGGCCGAGCGCAGCTCCGGCCCGGAGCGTCCCAGGTTGCGCGGACCGAACTCCACCTCGGCCTGGACCGAGCTCGCGAAGATCTGGCGATCCGGGTCCTGGAAGACGAGGCCCACCCGGGCGGCAAGCTGCGCCACCGTCAGCGTCCCCGCATCGGCACCGTCCACCAGGACCGAGCCCTCGGTTGGCCGCAGCAGGCCGTTGAGATGCCGGACCAGGGTCGTCTTGCCGCTGCCGTTCTGCCCGATCAGCGCAACGCGCTCGCCGGCCCGCACCTGCAGGTCGACACCGTCCAGTGCCCGGACCCCTCCGTCGCGATAGACGTGGACCAGCCCCTCACAGCGCAGGTCAACCACGAGCAGGCTCCAGCCGCTCGACATCGATGCCCGCGGCATCGGCCCTGCGCCGAAGCTCGACCCAGGCGGGCAGCGGCACGCCGAGCTCGCCAAGACCCGGATCGGCGAGGACCTCGCCCGCCGGACCCTGCATGGCGATGCGCCCGCCATCCAGCACCACCACCCGCCGGGCGATCTCGGCAAGGAGGTCGGTCTTCTGCTCCGCGATGAGGATGCTCGCACCGTCGTCCGCCAGTCGGGCGATGGCCTCGGCCACCAGCCGCGTGCCGGCAGGGTCGAGCTGCGCCGTCGGCTCGTCGAGGACGAGATACTTCGGTCGCATCGCCAGCAACCCGGCCATCGCGACGAGCTGCTGCTGGCCGCCCGACAATCGCAGTGGATCACGTTCCGCCAGCCCATCGATGCGGAGCGTCTCGAGCGCCGTCCAGGTCTGCGCCACGACCTCGTCACGAGCCACGCCCAGGTTCATCGGGCCGAAGGCGACCTCCTCGAATACGGTTGCGGCCACCTGCGACAGCTGCGTCGTCGGATTCTGGAACCCGATGCCGATCTGCGCACTGAGCCGATGCATCGGCCAGTCATCGACGGCATCACCATCCAGCAGGATCTTCCCGCGCACCTGCCCGCCCACGGTGCGCGGCGCGAGGCCGGCCGCCACCAGGCAGAGGGTCGTCTTGCCCGCTTCGGACGGGCCCACGACGCCCACGACCTCGCCGTTGTCCAATGACAAGTCGATATCAAGCAGGGCCGCCTTCGACGATCCGGCGTAGCGATAGCCGACGCCGATGAGCTGGAGCGTCATGCCAGGACCCCGGAGACGCGCGCCACGATCAGCGCGACGAGGCCGAGGACCATCGCCCAGCGAGCGGCGGCCTGGAGTCCCGAGTCAGGCGGCGCCCACAGCAGCGTCCGACGCCCGGGTCGCGTGAATCCGCGTGCCTCGAGGGCCATGGTGCGCTCCTCGACCTCCGCGATCGAGCCGAGGATCACCGGCCCCACGATCGGAACGATGCCTCGAATGCGGCGCCACACACCGCCCTCGGTGTCGAGCCCGCGCGCCCGTTGCGCGGCCGTGATCTGTGACGCGCGCTCGACCATGGCGGGCACGGTCTGGACCGATGCGTTGGCAACGAATCCCACGCGCGAGCTGACTCCCCGCCGTTCGAGGTCGATGACCAGGGACGCGGGGCGCGTGGTCAGGTAGAAGAGCGTGACCGCGCCGCTGATGGCGAGGATCCGCGCCAGGATCTCGAGAGCGAATCGGAGCCCCTCGAGGGTGGCCGAGATCGGGCCGAACTGAAAGAGCACCGTGCTGCCGCCCGGAAAGAAGAAGAGGTTCACGAGAAACGCGGAGACGGCGATGGGGAGCGCGAGCAGCAGCGCCGTGCGCGTCAGACGGCCCAGGACCTCGGCCACCAGCGCCGGCAGGATCACGGCCACCAGCACGAGAATCGCCGGCCCCGCGAGCCCGCCGAGGGCCACCGCGGCGATGGCGGTCACCGTGGCCAGCGTCGCCTTGGTGAGCGGGTTGAGCCGATGGAAGGCGCTCGGGCCGGGGCGCCCCAGGAAGTCGGGAATGCCCCGGCCCGCGGAGTGTGCCGCGGTCAGGCCGGCGCTCCCCGCCACTCTCCTGAGTCGTCGACGACGGACTCCTCGGCGTCGATCAGGCGCTCGCCCTGCGGGAAGCGAGCCTTCGTCCGGCGAGCCATGGCGCTGAGGATCAGGTAGACGACGAAGAAGGTCGTGATCTTGTCGATCGGATCGCTGATCAGACCCTGGCCAAGGGTGGCAGCGCCGATATCGACGCCCGCCTGGCGCAGTGCGGCAACCAGGAAGTCCGTGCCGCCGCCAGTCACGCCACCGAACACGCCGGCGCTGATCGGTGCGCTGATGAGGGCGGCCACGATGCCGGTCGCCAAACCGGCGACGACCACGTAGGCCGCGGTCAGGTCACGCCGCACGAAGAGCATGGCCAGCAGCCCGATCACGGTCCCGGCCACCAGGAGCAGGACGATCCAGCCGAGGACGGCGAAGATCGCATCCGACCCCGCGACGTCGAGGTTCACCTCGCCGGCGAATGCGGGCGATGTCCAGCCGAGGTAGGCGAGGTAGGACATGCCCAGGACGATGCCGACAGTGATGATCGCGCCGACGCCGAGCTGCCCGAGGGGCCGATTCGGGCGCGGCCGCAGCCAGCCCATCCGGCCGGCCAGTCCGGCGAGCAGGCCGATGACCGCGGCCACGATGGCGAATGCCGCGGCCGGACCGTTCTGGAAGGGAGGCGGAATCACGTAGGTCCACAGCAGGTTCGAGAGGAACCCGGTCAGGGCGCCCGGAATGGGTCCGGCCAGAGCGCCGACCAGGATGGTGCCGATGCTGTCGAGGTAGATCGGCAGCTTCAGCGCATTGGCCACCGCCGCGCCCAGGATGATGTTGATCGCGATGGCCACCGGCATGAGCACGATGGTGCGGGTGTCGAACTGGCGAGAGATCGACGCGAGGGCCCTCGTCTGGAGATACTCGACCAGCGCGTAGGCGACGAACCCGACGATGACGGCAATTGCAAGAACGAGCGCGAACGAGTTCGCCCCCTCGCTATCGAAGAAGCTCTCGGGGTCGATGCCTGTTTCGAAGTTTCCAAAGCCGACGATGCCGATGGCGGCGACGACGAGAAACACGGCAACGGCAGCAATCCAGCGAAGCAGCATGGGTGACCTCTCCTCCGTCCCTTGACGCGTGGTCAGCTGTTGGGGGCGCCGACGGCGCGGCCGAGGCGCTTGATGAGCTCCGACTTCATGCCATCGGCGTCAATCGCCGTGGCTACCGAGATGGACGGTCGGTCGTCGTTCTCGGCGCGGTACAGGCTCCCCGCCAGGTGGGCATCCGAGCTCGTGTCGCATGCCAGTCGCTCGGTCACGGTCTCCGTCACCAGGTCCGGCCTCAGCAGTGAGCCGATGAGGACCACGGGATCGTGGAGGTACGCGCCGTCGATGCCATCCGCCTTCTGGTGGAAGGCGACGTAGAAGCGGATGGCGTCGCGCACGATGCCGGCGAGATGGGTGTCGGGCAGGGCGCGCAGGTCGTCCATGCTGAACACGATGTCCTGCGTGGCGTCCAGCGGAAACATGCGATGCACGGCGCCTGCCGCCAGGCAGATCTCGACTGCCTCCGGGTCGACGCACGCGTTCCACTCGCCGGTCTCGGTCGTGTTCCCGCGCTCCTCGAGCGTGCCTCCCATCCAGATGACCTCGCGGGTCCCCCCGGCCAGGTCGACGTTCTGCTGCACGGCCGAGGCGAGGTTGGTGAGCGGCCCGAGGGCGAGGACCGTGACATCACCGGGATGGCGGGCGACATGCGCGCCGAGATAGCGGCTGGCCGGGATGGCGGTGTACTCGGTCGTGCCGAGCTGGCGATCCTCGCCGCGCAGCTCGACGTACCCGGTTCCCGTTGGCCCATGCGTGTCGGGGGCCGTCCGCAGCCGTCGCTGGAGCGGTCGAGCCGCCCCGATGGAGACCGGGACATCGCCGCGGCCGACCATGCGCAGGATCTTGCCGGTATTGCGCGCCACGTGGTGGATCTCGACGTTGCCGGCGACACAGGTGACGCCACGGAGGTTGATCTCGGGACTCGTCGCCGCGATGAGCAGGGCGATCATGTCGTCGATCCCGGTATCCACGTCGAGGATCAGGGGGCGCGGCTCGGGGTGGGCTGGGCTGTCGGCGTCCATCGGGCGCCTATGGTAATCGCCAGCCACCGGCTTGGCCCACCTTCGTCGCGAGCGGGCGATTCAGGGTTGCGCTGATGTCGCGCGCCGCATCCAGCACCCCGTCCAGATTGACGCCGTGAGACAGCCCCTCTCGGTCGAGGAGATAGACCAGGTCCTCGGTGGCGAGGTTGCCGGCCGCGCCGGGGGCATATGGACAGCCGCCGGTGCCGCCGGTCGAGGAGTCGAAGCACCGAATGCCGCGCTCCAGGGCCGCGCCGACGTTGGCGAGCGCCGTCCCGCGAGTGTCGTGAAAGTGCATGGCCAGCCGATCCACGCCAATTCCGGCCGTCTCGAGAGCGTCGATGACACGTCGTACGTCCGACGGTGCCGGCAACGCCGATGGTGTCGCCGATGCTCAGCTCATCCACGCCCAGGGCCGCGAGCTCCTGCGCGACGGCCACCACGGCAGCCTCGCCGACCTCGCCCTGGTACGGACATCCGAACGCGGTGCTGACATAGGCGCGGGTCCACCATCCGAGCTCGCGCGCGCGGCCGATCACGGGCCGAAATGCTTCGATCGACTCCGCGATCGTCATGTTGATGTTGGCACGAGTGAACGGCTCCGAGGCCGCCGTGAAGACGGCTGCCGCCCGGGCGCCGCTGGCCTCGGCGCGGGCCATGCCCCGCTCGTTCGGAACCAGGACCGGATACCTGACCCCCGGCCGCTGTTCGAGCCCCGCCATCAGCTCGTCCGCATCGGCCAACTGTGGAATGGCCCGCGGCGACACGAAGCTGGTGGCCTCGATCTCGCGCAGTCCTGCATCGGCCAGCTTCGAGATGAAGCGCAGCTTGGATGCCGTGGGGATCGGCGCCGCCTCGTTCTGCAGCCCGTCCCGTGGGCCCACCTCGTAGATGCGGACGTCGTGGTCAACCATGCTCGCCATGGTAGGGCGCGATCTCGGCGAGGAGATCGCCGCGCTGGACCTGCTGGCCCTCCTCGACGTTGATTCGGGCGACCGTGCCGTCGATCGGGGCGACCACCGCGTGCTCCATCTTCATCGCCTCGATGATGACGATCGCCTCGCGTGCGGCGACGGCCGCGTTGGGCATCACCCGAACCGAGATCACGCGCCCGGGCATGGGCGCCGTGAGGGTCGCCAGGCCGCCTGCCTCGCCCGATGCGTGGGCGGCGGCCGTCTCGACCGATGGGGGATCGGCCAGCGCGAACGCCATCGACTGGCCTTCGACGTCGACGTGGACCTGGTTGCCGTCCACTGCCACCGTCGGAACGTCCGCGGCCGTACCGAGCTCGACGGCAACGCTGCGCTCGACTCCGTCGTGCTGGAGTCGTCGCACCGTTGGACCATTGAGTCGCCAGCCGTCGCTCCACGGGTCGGAGGCGTCCGCCGGCGCCAAAGCCCGCGCTGCCACGCCCCAGTGCGCCTCGGTCGGGATCGGCGGCTCGGGCAGCTCGATGGAGCCCAGGGTGTCGGTGCGCATCTCGCCCGACCGCATGGTCGGATGATCGAGCAGCCATCGCAGGAATCTCACGTTGGTGCGGAGGCCCAGGATGGTCGTGGCGTCCAGGGCCAATCGCAGCCGGTCCATGGCCTCCGACCGGGTGGCGCCATGCGCGATGACCTTGGCCAGCATCGGGTCGTAGCGATCGGTGACCTCGTCGCCCTCCTCGATCCCGGCATCCACCCTCACGCCCGTCGGCCAGTGCAGCATGGCGATGCGTCCGGTGGCCGGCAGAAAGCCCGCTTCGGGATCCTCCGCGTAGACCCGCGCCTCCACCGCATGCCCCACGAAGGGCGGAGCGTCCGTCAGACCGATCTCGCCCAGGGTCGCGCCGGACGCGATGCGCAGCTGATCGGCGACGAGGTCGCGTCCGGTGACCGCCTCGGTCACCGGGTGCTCGACCTGGAGCCGAGTATTCATCTCGAGGAAGTAAAACTCTCCGGAGTCGGTCACGAGCATCTCGACCGTCCCGGCGCTGACATATCCGACAGCTCCGGCGACCGCGAGGGCCGCCCGGCCCATTCGGCCGCGAAGGTCGTCGGTCATGCCCGGCGCGGGTGACTCCTCCACGATCTTCTGACTGCGACGCTGGGTGCTGCAGTCCCGCTCGCCCAGGTGGACGCCGGCGCCGTGTGCGTCGAAGAGGACCTGGATCTCGACGTGGCGCGAGCCGCCCATGAAGCGTTCGAGCACCAGGCGATCGTCGCCGAAGGCGCGCGTTGCCTCACGCCGGGCGGCGGCCAGGCCGTCGGCCAATTCGGCCGGATCGTGGACGACTCGCATGCCCTTTCCGCCGCCGCCCGCGGACGGCTTGATGAGCAGCGGATAGCCGATCTCGGCAGCGGCCGCCTCGAGCGCGGCATGATCCTGGGCGTCGCCGTCGTAGCCGGGGACGGTCGGGACGCCGTGAGCTGCGGCCAGTCGACGTGCCGAGGCCTTGTCTCCCATCGCCGAGATCGCGGCTGCCGGCGGACCGACCCACGTGAGCCCGGCCTCGGCCACGCGCCGCGCGACGTCGGGATTCTCGGCAACGAAGCCGTAGCCCGGGTGGATCGCATCCGCATTGGCGGCGCGCGCCGCCTCCAGGATGGATTCCGCGTCGAGGTACGAGGTGACCGGCTGCACGTCGTCGACGTCGCGCGGAATCAGGTCGTCCGGTGCCCGGATCCCGATCGACAGGATCCCGAGGTCGCGGGCCGTCCGGGCGATGCGGCGCGCGATCTCGCCGCGGTTCGCGATGAGCAGCCGCGAGATCCGGGGAGCCGGGGGCGGGTCGGGCATCGCGCCCTCGGTCACCTGGCCCAATGACGCCCGTGCCACGCGCATGCGCCCGCCGACCCGATGCCCCGTCAGCCGGCCGCTCGAGATCCAGCGCTGGACCGTGCGCACCGTGACGCCGAGCGCGTCGGCCACCTCCCTGGGGGACAGCGTGTCGTTCACGTCGCGATTGTCGCAGGCACGAGCCGACGGCACGTCATTGGATGGCTAGTCGGTCCAGCTCGGCGGCCGCTTCTCGAGGAATGCTCGAAGCCCCTCCTGCCCCTCGCTGGACGTTCGCTGCTGGGCGATATGGCGGGGCGTGTGGCGCCGCGCCTCGGTCGGACCGAGCGAGGCGAGCTCCCGCAGCAGCGCCTTCGAAGCGCGGGCGGCCATCGGACCCGCGGTGGTCAGCTCCGCCACCAGGTCGCCGATGCGCGCGTCGAGCGACTCCTCGTCCGCCACGACGTCGTGGACCAAGCCCATCGCCCGCGCACGCTCCGCATCGAACCGCTCGCCGGTCGAGAAGAGCGCCCGCGCATGGGACGGACCGATCTTGGGGACGACGAAGGTGCTGATCACCGCCGGGATGAGGCCAAGCTTGCGTCTCCGTGAACCCGAACGAGGCATCGGCGCTGGCGACCACGATGTCGCCGACGGCGCAGAGTCCCATGCCGCCGCCGAGTGCCGCGCCCTGCACGCGGGCGATGACCGGAATCGGGCAGGCGTCGATGGCCTCGAACATGGCCTGCATGGCCGTTGCGTCGCGCTCGTTCTCCTCGATGCTCATCCCGATCGCCGACTGCATCCACGCCACGTCGGCCCCGGCGCAGAAGACCCGGCCCTCGCCGGCCAGGACAACGCCCCGCACGGTCCCGGCCGGCTCATCGGCGAGCCGGCTGAACGTCGTCCGCAGCTCCTCGATGAGCTCGGCGTTGAACGCGTTGCGCACCTCCGGCCGCGCGAGCGTGACCCGAACGAATCCGGCGTCGCGGGTGACCTCGAGGCCGTTCGTCATCGGCCCGAACGCCGGTGGAACGGATCGGCCACGGCGCGAACCTGGGCGAGCAGCGGCTCCTCCAGCCACACCACGTCGGTTCCGTCAGGGACGTCCACGGTGGCCGTGGTCCCGAGCTCGCCGACCAACCCGAGCAGGAGGCGCGGGCTCCCGTCATCGGCCTCGGTCTCGACGAGGTAGGCGTGTTCGACGTCCGTAGTCGCCGAGCTCGCGGGCGAGCCTCGTCTCGAGGTCGCGCGTATCGGCCTGGCGGAACCCGGACCCGGATGGAGGACCGGCGGGTGGGTTCGAAGAGCGGCTGGTTCGAGCCAGGTATGCGGCCGTCGGCCAGCGCGGCCAGCTCGTCGGGGTCGAATCGATACGGGACGGGTCCGGCGGGGTCCATGATCGCCGGCAAGCTCGGCCGCGGCCAGGTTCGCGATCGCAATGCGTGCCGGCAGCGGCAGATTGCCGGTGTTTGCCGGCGCCCAGGCCGCCAGCGCGCCGATTGACCCGAAGCCCACGCTGACCGCGTTGCCCCTCCGCCTCCTTGGCCAGCATCACGCTGATCTCGACCTGCTCGTCGTCGTTGACGGCAGAGGCGAGCGCGTCCTTCGCCTGCTCGCCGTGCTCCGGCGGCACCGGAAGGAGCAGCGTGCCGCTCATCAGGGTCCGGTAGAACGCATCGAGCGTGCCGGCGATCATCGCCGCGCTCCTCCGCCTCGCGCGCGGCAAGCATCGCGTCGAACAGATTCGCGGCACTCGTCTCGAGCGAGCCCGACGGCGAGCTGCGGTCGTGGGAGCCCGGGGCGGGCCGATCGGTCTGGGTCATCGGTCCGGTGAGCCTAGCGGATGCTGGTAGGATCGTCCCCATGATCCGCGGCATCGACCACCTGGTCATCGTCTGCGCCGATCCCGACGCGGCCGCAACCGAGCTCGAGGCATCACTCGGCCTGCGTGCACCGGCGGTGGGCGGCATGCCGGCATGGGAACCTTCAACCGCATCGCCTGGCTGGCTGACGGCACGTACCTCGAGCTCATCGGCGTCGACGATGCCGAGGCCGCGGCACGCGTCCCGTCGGCGCGGCGGCACTGGCGTCAGCGCAAGCTCGGGCGCAGGTCTGGCGGCCTATGCCCTGCTCGACGACGAGCTCGAGTAGACCGTCGCGGCCCTGCCCGAAGGCGCATTCGGCGCCGGCCAGCAGGGTAGCGGACTCGGTCGGATGGCGAGGTCGTGGAATGGTCGATCGCCGTGCCACAGCTGCGTTGGCGCCGGATGGGCTCCCATTCCTCATCCAGCACGCGTACGTCGGCGCGGAGTGGGGCCACGCGGCCATGGCCGAGCGGGCCCGTGCCGACATCCGCTCGGCTCACCCGTCGCCTGGCGCGCCTCGACATCGCGGCCGAAGATCCGCCGACCGCGGCCGCACGCTTCCACGAGCACCTCGGCATCGATTTCTGGGCGGTGGCGGATCTCGCCGTCGCGGAGATCGGCCCGCACATCGTGCGCTTCGTGCCCCTTCGCGAGATGGCCGTCCCGGCCGTCGTCACCCTGGCCGCGGAGATCGATGCGCCGCGCACGGTCGAGCTCTTCGGCCTGCGCTTCGACATCGAGCGCGCGGAGCTCCCGGTCCCCGAGCCGAGTCGGGCCTGAGGATCGCGCGGGCCGTCACATCCGGAACAGGCTGAATCCCGGTTCGGGGATGGGTGCGTTGAGGGCGGCGCTGATCCCCATCGCCAGCACGCGGCGGGTGTCGAGGGGGTCGATCACGCCGTCGTCCCAGAGCCGCGCGGTGGAGTAGTAGGGCGAACCCTCGCGTTCGTACTTGTCGAGGATCGGGGCGCTCGAAGGCATCTCGGTCCGCATCGGTCTCGAAGCCGCCGCGGACGGTGGACAGGACGCGGGCCGCCTGCTGGCCGCCCATGACGCTGATGCGCGCGTTCGGCCACATCCACAGCTGGCGCGGGACCATATGCGCGGCCGGCCATGCCGTAGTTTCCGGCCCCGAACGAGCCGCCGATGATGACCGTGAACTTCGGCACGTTCGTCGTGCCCACCGCGGTGACGAGCTTCGCGCCATCGCGGGCGATGCCGCCGGCCTCGTACTCGCGCCCGACCATGAAGCCCGTGATGTTCTGGAGGAAGACGAGCGGGAATCCGGCGCTGGCTGGCGAGCTCCACGAAGTGAGCGCCCTTCAGCGCGGACTCGCTGAACAGGATCCCGTTGTTGGCGATGATCCCGACCGGGTAGCCCATGCAGGCGCGCGAAGCCGGTGACGAGCGTCTCCCCGTAGCGGGCCTTGAACTCGTGGAAGTCCGAGCCGTCGACGAGGCGGGCGATCACCTCGCGCACGTCGTACGTCTGTCGAGCGTCGGCCGGGATGACGCCGTACAGCTCCGTCTCGGCGACGGCCGGTGAGATGGCCTCGTTGACCTCCCATGGCGCCTCGGGGCGCCGGCGAGCCAGGTTGCGCACGATCTGGCGGCCGATGGCCAGCGCGTGCTCGTCGTCGAGGGCGTAGTGGTCGGCCACCCCCGACAGTCGCGTATGAACATCCGCGCCGCCGAGGTCCTCGGCGGTGACCTCCTCGCCGGTTGCCGCCTGCACGAGTGGCGGGCCCCCGAGGAAGATCGTGCCGGTGCCCTTCACGATCACCGTCTCGTCGGACATCGCCGGCACGTAGGCTCCGCCCGCGGTGCATGACCCCATCACCAGGGCGACCTGTGGGATCCCCCTCGCCGACAGCTGCGCCTGGTTGTAGAAGATGCGGCCGAAATGCTCGCGGTCGGGGAACACCTCGTCCTGGAGGGGCAGGAACGCGCCGCCTGAATCCACCAGGTACACGCACGGCAGGCTGTTCTCGAGGGCCACTTCCTGCGCGCGGAGGTGCTTCTTGACGGTCATCGGGTAGTAGGTCCCGCCCTTGACCGTCGCGTCATTGGCCACGACCACGCATTCGACGCCTTCCACGCGACCGATCCCGGTCACGATGCCGGCACCGGGAGCGTCACCGTCATACAGACCGGTGGCCGCCAGGGCGGAGAGCTCGAGGAATGCCGAGCCGGGGTCGATCAGCCGCTCGATGCGCTCCCGCACCGGCAGCTTGCCGCGCTCCCGGTGGCGCGCGATCGACCGCTCGTCGCCGGCGGCGCCACGCCCCGCCAGTGCGTGGGTCCGCTCGCGGAGGTCGGCAACGAGCTCGCGCATTGCCTCGGCATTGGCACGTGCCTCGGTCGAACGGGGGTCACAGGTGCTGCGCAGGACGGACATCGCGGCCGATTATCGCCCGTCATGCTCGACCGCGGGAGTTCGGGGCCGCGTCCGGCTGCAGCTCAGGCCAGGGTGACGAGCGGGACGATCTCGGAGACGTGCGCCGCGTTGACGATGACCACGCTGACGACGTGCTCGAACGGCTGATCGCCGCTGTGAAGGATGTAGGCATCCGTCAGGGGCAGGAAGGATTGGTTGCGAAGGAGATGCAGGCCGACCTCGACGCCCGGCGCAAGGTGGACGTTGCCCGTCACGCTGAATGGGCCAGCGGAGAGCGCCGCGCGGCGCAGCCGGCGGTGGAGACGCAGCTGCCGGCTCGCGCGCCATTCCGGTGGCATGGCCAGGATGACCTGTGCCGTCGGGAGGCTCTCCCAGGTCCCGCCGTCGGCATCGGCACCGATCTGTTCGGGGGCCTCATCGCCGGCGCCCGGGCTTGGCCGCCACAGGCGGAGCTCGTCGCGACCGCTGAGGAAATCGGTCACGCGCTGCCCGTTCGGCGCAATCCAGGCCACGATGCGCGAATCGGCGGTGTAGAGCTCGATCGGCGCGAGCTCGGGCGTCGCGGCGATCGCCGCGCTACCCTGCGTCGCAGTCGCGGCGGGACCGCGGCGCCAGTTCCAGAATGTCACGTTGCCTCCTGATGAGGATTGGCCCCGCGGGCACGGGCGTGGCCGGGATCGACGGTAGCCCGGCGCACAGGCATCTCCAACGGGTCGAAAGTCCTACCCGCACGCCAATCGCCTATCGTGTCGGCCATGATCGAGTTCGACGATTTCCAGCGCGTTGAGATGCGGATCGGCCGCGTCCTCGAAGCCCGTCGCTTTCCCGAGGCCCGAAAGCCCTCCTACCAGCTGCGGATCGACTTCGGCCCTGACATCGGCCAGCGGAACAGCTCCGCACAGCTGACCGTCACCTACCCCGAACCGGATGAGCTCGTGGGTCGCCAGGTGGTCGCCGTCGTCAACTTCCCGGTGCGTCGCATCGCCGGGTTCGCGAGCGAAGTGCTGGTGCTGGGTGCCATGGGGGCGTCGGGCGAGGTCCATCTGCTCGAACCGCAGCCGGGCTGTGAGGACGGACTGCGCGTCGGTTGATCGATCCTCGAGGACCGGCGATACTCGCCACCCATGTCTGCCGCCACGCATCCACACTCCCCGGACCCGGCTCGAGCATGCCGGCCGTCGTGACCGAGCGCAGCACCGCGTTGCCGCTGGTGGGTGATGCCCCGGACGCCATGCCCGACCCCACCATCGCGCCGCCGCAGCTGGCGCGCAGCGGCGATCCGTTCGCGGCCCTTCGCGTCGTCCACTTCGTCTCGCGGCTGCGACGGAACGAGACGCTCCAGGTGCGCGACGTGACCACCGCGCTGAATGCGGAGTTCCTGGACTGGTACTTCAGCGAGAAGGTCGTCATCGCCGAGCTGGTCCAGCTCCAGGCGAACTGGTCGATCAGCTTCCATGGCGACGACCGCATCGTGCTGGATCGCAACGAGCGGGGTCACACCCTGCTCGTGGTGGACTCGACGAAGATGACGAACTTCCTGGTGAACGAGGCGCGACGCCTGGCCGACGCGTGCGAGGACGAGCTCCGGCGGTTCACGCTGGGTGACGGAGTGTCGCCGGACAACTAGCCGCGCAGGTGCTCCAGGTTGTCGTCTCGGCCGATGAGGATGAGCTCGTCACCCTCGGCGACTCGCTCCTCGCGCGCCGGGTTGACGAAGACCTGCTTGCCGCGCCGCAGGGCGATCGGCGTCAGCCCCATCTTCGTCTTGAGATCCAGCTCGGCCAGCGACTTTCCGATGAACGATTTCGGCGGACGAATCTTCTCGATGCCGAAGCTGGGAGCCACGTCGAGGTAGTCGATCACGTTTGGGACGTTGAACGAATGTGCCAGCCGGAGGCCGGTCTCGAGCTCGGGAAACACCACCCGATCGGCACCGACCCGCGCCAGGATCTCGCCGTGCAGACGGCTGCCCGCCTTGGCGATGACGTTCCGGACGCCGAGACGCTTGAGCACCATGGTCGCGAAGATCGACGGCTCCGCGTCGCTGCTGATGGCCACGATGGCGGTGTTGAAGTCTCCCGCCCCTGCGCCGCGGAGCGCGTCCTCGTCGGCGGCGTCCAACTGGAGCGCGTGGGTCACCTCCGGGGCGACGTCGTTGACGCGCTGCTCGCTCCGATCGATGGCAAGCACCTGGTGCCCGAGGCGCTCGAGCTCTCGAGCCACCGCCGAGCCGAATCGGCCCAGCCCGATCACGACGACCTGGTCACCCGCCATCGCTACCTCCATCCATTGAGCGTCGAAGCCTAGCCGATCCGAATCGACTCGACCGCCGGACGGGACGTGACCGGCCGTGCGCGAGCGGCAAGGGCCAGCACCAACGTCAGCGGTCCGAGGCGCCCGGCGTACATCGTCACCGCCAGCAACAGTCGCGACGGAGCATCGAGATCGGTGGTGATCCCGGTCGATGCCCCGACCGTCCCGGCGGCGGACACCGCCTCGAACAGCGTCTCGACGAATCGCGCCGGATTCATCACCGTCAGCAGAAAGGCGACCACGAACACGAGCCCGATGCCCAGCAGCACGACGGAGAGCGCCCGATAGACGACCTGGTGCTGGATGCGACGTCCAAACGCCATGGCCGATGGCTGACCTCGGACCGACGACACGATCGCGATGAGGAGCACCGAGAACGTGGTGACCTTGATGCCGCCGGCCGTGGAGCCCGATGCGCCGCCGATGAACATGAGCGCCATGACCACGAACAGCGTCTGGTCGAGCAGCCCGCCGGTGTCGAGGGCCGTGAAGCCGGCGGTCCGCAGGGTGGCTGATTCGAACAGGGCGTTGAGCGCTCGCTGCTCTTCGGGCAGCTGGCCCAGGGTTGCCGGATTCGACCATTCGGTGGCGGCGATGAGCACGGCTCCGGCCACCAGCAGCACGGCCGTGGTGAGGAGGACGACCTTCGTCTCGAGCGCGAATCGGACCCAGCGCCGCTTGCCGATTGCGTCGCCGACGATGGCGAACCCCAACCCGCCCAGGATGAGGAGAACTCCATGGGTCATGAGCACCAGCCAGTCGTCGCGGAATGGCGTCAGGCTCTGGAAGCCGCCGGTCAGGTCGAACCCGGCGTTGTTGAAGGCTGAGATCGAGTGGAAGAGCCCCCACCACAGGCCGAGCGGGTTGCCCACGCCGCCCGCTTCACCGCCCAGCGAGAAGCTTGCCGCCAGGATCACGGCCCCGACGCCCTCGACTACCAGCGTGAAGATCGCAATGCGCTTCACGATCCAGGTGACATTGCCGAGCTGCAGGCCGCCGAGAGACTCCTGGACGATCACCCTGTTGCGCAACGTGGTGCGGCGGCCGATGACCATGGACAGGAACAGCGTCGATCCGGCCATGATCCCGAATCCGCCTGCCTGGATGAGCAGCATGATCACGACCTGTCCGAACGCGCTCCAGTGCGTGCCCGTGTCGAGGACCACGAGTCCGGTCACACAGGCTGCCGACGTGGCGGTGAACAACGCATCGACAAACGGGGTCGGATCGCCGGACTGCGTGGCAAACGGAAGCATGAGGAGCGCTGTGCCGATGGCGATCAGCACGGCGAACACGGACAGCAGGGTTGGGGCCGGCGACGGTGGCTTCCCGATCCGCTTCGGCGGGCGGACGGTGAATTCCTGTGGCTGCGTGCGCTGAACGCGGACGCGCTGATCCCCCGGGCGGCTGCCCTGGATGGTCATCGGGTCACGGTTGGACGGCCATTCACGCGGGAGACTCTAGCGCGACGCCGGGCCCTTGCGGGCATTTCCTCAGATTCGGTCGGCGTCCGCGGCCTGTCCGACGGCTGCCCCGGTCGGCTCTCCTCGGCGTGGCGCGACGTCGCCGTCCGCCACCGGAAGTGGGACGCGGCGCGGCTTCGGACGGAATGGGCTCGTCTCCGGGACGACCTGGCCGTCGGTCTCGGCGAGCGTTCCACCCCGATATGCCTCCCACACCGCCATCACCGTATCGCGGTGGGGGCGAATGCGGCAGTGCTCGTCGCGATTGCCCATCTCGTCGCAGTAGCCCAGCGGCACGCACTTCGGCACCAGGAAACTGCCGAAGAATGGGCTGACCCTGAAGACCTCGTGACGGATCTGCTTGAAGAGCTGACGAATCTCCCACTGCGCCATGGTGCACAGCCGGAGGCCCGACATGTGGATGAGCTGCCGCAGATTCACGGTCATGATCAGGTTCGTCTGCATCGCGTTCGGGAAGATGAACCGTGCGTCCTCGGCGGGGACCTCCGCCTGGAGCAGCTGACCGTAGAGATCCAGGTTGTCGTCGACGGCCTGCTGGAATCGTCCGGCCAGGTCATCGGGCAGGTCGCCCTTCGCGATCGAGTCGGGGACCGTGTAGTTATCTCGCTTCTTGAAGCTGACGTAGCGCTGTGACTGCTGATCGAACGCCGTGCCGGCTCGATGTCGGACGAGCTGGTGGCTCAGGGTCCGCGTCACGCCACTGATGGCGAACGTGAAGTTCACGTGCTCAATGGTTGACCCGTGGCCGGACTCCATGACCTTGCGGACGAGGTTCTGCTGCTTCTCATCGGCGATCTGGCGGCTGACCGCCTTGTCCCAGATCTGATCCGGCACCTGCTCGGAATAGCAGGTTCGGCAAGCCGTGTAGATGATCGGGAGGTAGTACTCCTCGACGATCTCCTTGGTGGGGAAGATCAGCTTGGCTGAGAGGTCCGTGGAGGTCGACGGCATGGTACGGCGAGTGTAGCAGCGGGACCGCCTCGACAGGCCGCCTTATCCACAACATGTGGTGGTCGGCGACCCACGATGTGCACATGTTGTGGACAAACCCGGGACCTCGACGGGATGACGCCGGCGTTCAGGCGCCGGTCTGCGCTCCCTGGTCATCCCCGGCCGCGCCGGCGTCGGTCAGCCGTGCCAGGGCGTGAAGCGGATCAAGCGCGACCCGGTCACCGCCGGCCCGCACGGCATCGGCCAATGCCTCGTCGAGACGTGCCAGAAGGCCATCCGCGTCAATGTCATCCCCGGGGTGCATGACCGATACGCCGATGCTGGCGCTGACAGGGACGGAGCCGCCGTCGGACAGGAGGATCGGGCGCTTCCCGATGCGGTGTCGCAGCGCTTCCGCGAAGGTCATCGCGCCGGCGACATCGGTGTGCGGCAGGAGTGCCAGGAAGGCGTCGCTGCCGGAGCGCCCGAGCGCATCGGCCTCTCGCACGCGGACCCGGGCGCGGAGTGCGACCTCCCGAAGCACGGCGTCACCGCCGTCGATCCCGTGGCTGGCATTGATGATTGTGAAGAGATCGATGTCGAGCAGCACGGCGGCGAACGGGTGCTGGTATCGCCTGGCCTCGCTGACCTCGAGCCGCAGGCGGTCGAGAATGGCCGGCCGGCTCGCGACGCCGGTCAGCCGGTCGGTCGACGAAGCACGTTCAAGCTCGGCTCGCTGGAGGTCGAGCGTGCGCCGCGCCTGGAGCAGCTCCTCGATGGTTCCACGCAGCTCGCGCCCGAGCCGCTCGGTGTCACTCGTGACGCTCGGGTCGTGAAGGATCACGGTCAACGATCCGCCCTCCCGAACCAGGGTCATCTCGATGCCTCCGATCGGCGTCCGCTGCATCACCGTCTCGCTCCCAGCCGGCAGCTGAGCAAGGGTGATTCCCAGGAGGTCCTCGATGCGTGAGCCGGCAGCGTCCGGGGCCAGTCCGAGGAGTGATCCGGCAGCAGAGTTCCATGCCCGAAGGTGAAGGCTCCCGTCGAAGATGAGGATGCCCGAGCTGAGGTGCGCGGCCAGCGGCGGCAGGTGGCTCTCGTCCGCGCCGGCGTCGCTCGGTGCGTCTTCCACGGAGCTTCGGGCCGCCAGGAGCGCTGCGGCGATGAGGCCCACCAGCCCAAGGGCCCGGTCGGCTCCCGAGTCGCGCGCTGCGACCAGGGCGATCGAACCGATCGCAAGCGTGCCGATGGCAGGCCCGATCGCTCGCGTGACCGCGATGAGTGTGCCGAGGCCGGCGGCGACGGCACCGGCGGCCATGAGCGAGATCTCCAGGCCGTCGGGCGGACCTGCCGCCGTCACCAGCAGCTGAACGACCACCGCCGCCTCGGCGGTGACGACCAGCCCGGAGGCCATGAACACCCGGGATCGCGTCCCGGCAATGATGTGCTCGGCCCGATCCGCAATCGCCGCAGCCAGGCCGAAGCCGCCGGCCGCGGTGACCGGCAGCGCAAGCGAGCCGCCGCCGCTCAATGCCAGCAGGGCCGCCCCGACCAGCGACGCGGACATGCCGGCGATGAGGAGCGCTGCCAACGAGCCGTGTCGGATCCCGGCGATGAGCGCCGCCACGGTGGCGCCGCCCCCGGAGATCAGCAGCCCACCGGCCAATGCCGGGGGCAGCCAGCCGAGGCCAGCCGCGCCGAGGTCGGCGGCGGGCAGCGCATGGAGCAGCACGACGGGTACCACGAGGGCACCGGCCGTGAGCACCATCAGAAGCGTCCGCGTGACGGACGCTCCAAGGGACGCGGTCATGTCCCGAGTCTCGACGGGCCGATTCCCTGCAACAATGGTACGAACGAGGGTGGTCAAGGACCGACCTATACTCGGCAGCCGATGAACGCCAGAACCGCCGTCATGACCCGCTCGGCATTCCTCGCCGCGACCGACGCGCTCATCGCCACGGGCGATGCGTTGGTGCTGGACCCGGATTGGGAGACATTCCGCGCCTGGCTGATCGAGTCCGACGCGCTGCTCGAGCGAGTATGGGGACGAATGGATCGATACCACCTCGCGTGGCTCAACGTCGGCCGTGGGACGGCACCACCCGGCGCCTCGCTCGATGACGCCGGAACGCGACGCTTCATTGCAGAGGTGGCCGGCGGGAAGCTGGCGGTCCTGCGTACGATGAGGACGAGCGTCGAGCGGCAGGGATGGACCCTGCTCTCCGACGACGATCCGGAAACGACCTGACCGAGGAGAATCGGTGAGCTATCCCATTGCACCCGGCGGGCTTGCCGCCGTTCTTGCCCATCCCGACGATGAGAGTTTCGGATGCGCCGGAGCGCTGTCCCTCGCCCACGACGCGGGAGCCACCACGCGCCTGCTGGTCGTGACGCGCGGTGAGGCCGGATCCGCCGACGGCCAGGGCGATCCTGCTCTGGGGGATCAGCGCGAGGCGGAGCTGATCTGCTCGGCTCGGGCGATCGGGCTGGACGAGGTCTCGCTGCTCGATGGCTATCCGGACGGAGGCGTTGCCGACCAGCCGTTCGACCGGCTCGTCGACGAGATCGCCGCGTGGCTGGCCGATCGCCGTCCGGCAGCCGTCATCACCTTCGGCCCGCACGGAGTGACCGGGCACCCGGACCACATCGTGGTCGGCAGCGCGACCCGATGGGCCGTCGAGCGCCTGTCGGATCTCGGGATCGCACCGAACGCGGTCTATGTCATCAGCCCGATCTTCGACCCCAGCGGGACCACGTACGACCTCTCCGCCGAGGAGCAGGCTGCCACGCACCGCATCGCGATCACGGCGGTCGCCTCGCGCAAGGCCGACGCGCTCGAGTGCCACGCCAGCCAGTCCGACGTTGCCCATGAGATCTCAGCCCTCCGCGCCGCGATCGAGGCCAGTCAGCCGATCCACGAGGGCTATCACCGTGTTCGGCCGCTCGTTCCCAGCCCTCACCCGCAGTTCGACACGACTCTGCTCTGAGCCGTTGCACGCGTCAGGGCGTATCCTTGGGACATGACGATTGACTCCAACCTCGGCAAGGTCGACGAGGTGATGACCGCGCTGTACGAGATCCAGGACCCGGAGATCGGGATGAGCATCGTGGACCTCGACCTGATCAAAGCCGTGGAGATCGGCGCGGACGGCGCGCCGACCGAGATCAAGATGATCCTGACCACGCCGTTCTGCCCGTGGGCGGGCGAGCTGATCCAGACGGTGAAGGCGAAGGCCGAAGAGGTCGTCGGGCCGCCGGTCAAGGTCACCCTGCTGGCGGATCGTTGGGAGCCCCCGCCCGGCCTGTTCTAGATGCGGATCTACACGCGCAAGGGCGACGACGGCTCGACCGGCCTCCTGTACGGCGGGGAGCGGGTAAGCAAGGCCGATCCCCGGACCGAGGCTTATGGCACGACCGATGAGGCCGTTGCAGCGCTCGGCATAGCCCGGTCCTCGATCGGTCCGGCGCCCGACGGCACGGATGCCAGGCTCGACGAGCTCATTGTCCGGCTCCAGCGGGAGCTGTTCGTGGTCGGCGCCGAGCTCGCCACCCATGTCGATCGGCGCGACCGGCTCTCCGACGGGGTGACGCGGGTGACCGAGGCGATGGTGACGGCCCTCGAGCACGACATCGACGAGCTCGAGGAGCTGGTCGAGCAGCCGAAGGAGTTCGTCCTCCCAGGCGGGTCGATGACCGGCGCCGCGCTCGACCTGGCCCGGACGACGGTGCGCCGGGCAGAACGCCGATGCGTCGAGCTCGCGGCCGCGGACGGACTTCCGGACTCGCACGTGCTGCCATACCTCAACCGGCTGGCGGACCTACTATTCGTCGCCGCGCGAGTTGCCGATGGGGGGTTCCAGCCGGTCCGAACCGACGCGTAATATCGGGCTTCCCGAAGGAGAACTGAACGATGGGCTATGCCGTGACCAACCCCGCGACCGGGGAGACGGTCAAGACATACGACACGATCACCGATGGTGAGCTCGAGGCCGCGATCGCCGCCGCCGACGAGGCGCATCGGACCTGGTCGAGGTCCACCACGGTCGAGGAGCGGGCTGGCCTCATCCGCCGCGTCGCCGAGCTCCACCGCGAGCGCCGCCAGGAGCTGGCCGAACTCATCGTGCCCGAGATGGGTAAGCCGATCGCCCAGGCGCTCTCCGAAGTCGACTTCGCGGCGGACATCTACGAGTACTACGCCGATCACTCGTCGGACTTCCTCAAGGATGAGCCTATCGAGCTCCTCGCCGGTGAGGGTACGGCGGTCATCCGCCGTTCATCGCTCGGGGTCCTGCTCGGCATCATGCCGTGGAACTTCCCGTACTACCAGGTCGCCCGCTTTGCGGGCCCGAACCTCATCATCGGCAACACGATCCTGCTGAAGCACGCCGGCCAGTGCCCCGGGTCGGCCGCCGCCATGGAGCAGATCTTCCGCGAGGTGGGGTTCCCGACCGGCGCGTACGTGAATCTCTACGCGGCGCACGACCAGATCGAGCGAATCATCGCGGACCCCCGCGTGCAGGGCGTCTCGCTCACCGGCTCGGAGCGCGCAGGAGCTGAGGTGGCCGAGATCGCCGGCCGTCACCTCAAGAAGGTCGTGCTCGAGCTCGGGGGCTCGGATCCCTTCATCCTGCTGTCAACGAACGACCTGGACGCCGCCGCCCAGGCCGCGGTCGACGCCCGCCTCGACAACAGTGGCCAGTCCTGCAACGCGGCAAAGCGATTCGTCGTCGCTGACGATCTGTATGAGCCGTTCCTCGAGACGTTCACCGCAAAGCTCGCCGAGGTCGAGGCGACCGACCCGACGTCGGCCGACTCGGCGCTCGGTCCGCTCTCCTCGCTGAAGGCCGCCGAGCGTCTCGACGAGCAGGTCAAGCGCGCGATCGAGCATGGAGCCAGGCTGGTCCATGGGGGCACCCGCAACGGCGCGTTCTTCGAGACGACCGTGCTGACGGATGTCACGCCTGAGAACCCCGCCTCCAGGGAGGAGTTCTTCGGCCCCGTCGCCCAGGTGTACCGCGCCAAGGATGAGGCCGACGCCGTGCGGATCGCGAACGACACGCCGTACGGCCTCGGCTCGTACGTGTACACAACCGACCATGAGCAGGCGCTCCGCGTCGCCGATGGCATCGAGGCCGGGATGGTGTTCGTGAATGTCGTGCTCGCCGACGGCGCCGAACTGCCGTTCGGTGGCGTCAAGCGCTCGGGCACCGGCCGCGAGATGGGCCGCCTGGGCGCCGACGAGTTCGTGAACAAGAAGATGATCCGCATCGGTTGAGGCCACGCCGATCGCAGGCCGGTGCAGCACCCGTCGCTGATCAGCGACCGACCTCGACGACGAGGGCCTCGTTCGGGCCGGAGCTCCACGTCGGCACCGACGGGTTCGCCGTCTCGCTCACGCTGGGTGCCGATGACGACGCGCCCGGCCCCGGATATGCGGGCCGCGCGAGACTCGGCGGTCAGGTTCAGGATCACGTCCAGCTGACCGCCCGCGCGGCCGATGCGCCGGAATGCGAGCACTCCACTCGGCGTCGGGCCGAACGGCTCGAAGTCGCCGAGCCGCAAGATCGGGTGCTCGCGCCGGAGGCGAAGCAGGTCGCGGGTCAGCGTGAGGAGCGATCCCGGATTCTCGGCCTGCCCGGCGACGTTGACTTCGGCGAAATCGGGTGCGACGGGCAGCCAGGGCTCGACGCCGGACGCGGTGAAGCCGGCGTTCGGTGAGGCGTCCCACTGCATCGGCGACCGCTCCGGGTCACGGCCTCGCCCGGGTTCGCGTCGCTCGAGCGGGTCGCGGGCGTCGGCGGCGGCGACCGGCACGTCGACCATGCCGATCTCGTCCCCGTAGTAGAGGGTCGGGGTGCCGCGCAGGGTGAGCAGCAGCAACATCGCGGCCCTCGCCTGGTCGCGCCCGGCACGCTCGGCCGAGGCGATCCGCGGCTGGTCATGATTGCCGAGCACCCAGCTGGCCCAGGCGCCGGCGGGGAGGACGCGTTGCACGCCCTCGACGGCGTGGCGGACCGCATCGGCGTTCCAGGGGCTGTTGATGACGTGGAAGTTGAACGGGACGTGGATCTCGTCCTGGCGCTCACCGTAGTACTCGGCCCAACGATCGAAATCGGGGTGGTGCAGCTCCCCGATGCTGACGCGGTCCCCCGGATACGAGTCGAGGAGCGCGCGGAAGGACCGATACAGCTCGTGCATGTCCGGGTGGTTGTGGTCGTTCACGTGGAGCTGCGTCAGCCATGATCCGAGGCGCGAATGCTCCCATCCCGGGTTGGGGTTCGGCGGGTTGTCGCGCAGCTCCGGGTCCTTCATCACCATCGGCGCCACATCGATCCGAAAGCCGTCCACGCCACGGTCAAGCCAGAAGCGCGCCACGTCGAACATCGCGTCTCGGACCTCGGGGTTCCGCCAGTTCAGGTCCGGCTGCTCGGCAAGGAAGGTGTGGAGGTAGTACTGCGCGCGCGTCTCGTCCCAGGTCCAGGTAGGGCCGGCGAACATGCTGATCCAGTTGTTCGGCAGGCCGCCATCCGGCTTTGGGTCACGCCACACGTACCAGTCGGCCTTCGGGTTGTCGCGCGACGCTCGCGATTCGGCGAACCACGGGTGTCGATCGCTGGTGTGATTCGGGACGTAGTCGATGAGGACTCGAATGTTCCGCTCGTGCGCGGCGGCCACCAATCGATCGAAGTCGGCGAGCGTGCCGAAGATGGGATCCACGTCCGTGTAATCGGCCACGTCGTAGCCGAAGTCGGCCATCGGCGAGGGATAGAAGGGAGAGATCCAGATGGCGTCGACACCCAGCCAGGCGAGGTAGTCCAGCCGCTCGCTGATCCCGTTGAGGTCGCCCGTGCCGTCGCCGTCCGAGTCCGCGAAGCTTCGCGGGTAGACCTGGTAGACGACTGCGCTCTGCCACCACCGCGGTGATTGATCCTGCATGGACGAAGGCTAGCCAAAATCGCCCGCGATCGCGCCGGATGAATCGACGATCGCCGATCAGGATGTCGAGGCCTGTTAGGATCGCTCGGCCATGACCGACACCGTCGCCATTCCGGCAGCTGCAGATTCTCCGCCCCAACGTGGCCGCACGGGACCGCTGGACCCTGCGGAGCATGCCCGTCTTTTCGGGACGGCCGTCGCACTCTTCAACGGGGTCCGCTACTGGCATGCCCACGAGGCCTTGGAGACGCTGTGGCGCGCCGCCGTCGACGAGGATCGCGATTTCTACCAGGGCCTCATCCAGGTTGCCGCCGGCCTGCTGCATCTTCAGCGTCGCAACCGGCGTGGTGCGCGGAACAAGCTGCGCGAGGGCCTCGACAAGCTTCGGCCCTACCAGCCGGCCCATCACGGCGTGTTCGTCAACGAGCTCATCGGGGAAGCGTCACGCATCCTGTCGGATCTCGACGACGGCCACCTTCCCTACCTCATCCCGCCGGTCATCCGGTTCACGGAGACCGAGACGCCCGACTTCAGCCGATGACCGAGGATCGAATCGAGCGCGACTCGATGGGCGAGGTCCGCGTCCCGGCTGACGCAAAGTGGCGTGCCCAGACGCAGCGCGCGGTCGAGAACTTCCCGATCTCGGGCCGGACCCTCGAACGGTCGCAGATCGAAGCGCTCGCCCGGATCAAGGACGCGGTCATCGCGGTGAAGGTCGAGCTGGGCATGATCGATCCGGAGACCGGGGACGCGATTCGCGCCGCGGCCCGCGAGGTGGCGGACGGAGTGCACGACGACCAGTTCCCGATCGATGTCTTCCAGACCGGTTCGGGCACGTCGAGCAACATGAACATGAACGAGGTGCTCGCCTCGCTTGCCAGCGAGTCGATCGGCCGCGACGTCCACCCGAACGATGACGTCAACCACCCGATGTCCTCGAATGACCTGTTCCCGGCCTCGATCCACGTAGCGGCAACGACGGGCGTCGTCACCGAGCTCGTCCCGGCCCTCGAGCATCTCGCCGAATCGCTCGAGCGCAAGCGCGATGAGTTCGCCGGCGTCGTGAAGGCGGGTCGCACGCATCTCATGGACGCCACGCCGGTCACCCTGGGGCAGGAGTTCGGCGGCTACGCGGCCCAGGCTCGCATGGGGGTCGAGCGCCTCCGGGCCACGCTTCCGCGAGTCGCGGAGCTGCCGCTCGGCGGCACGGCTGTCGGGACGGGCATCAACTCCCCGCCGGGCTTCGGGGCCAGCGTCATCGCCCGCCTGGCGGCCTCCAGCGGACTGCCGCTGACCGAGGCTCGGGATCACTTCGAGGCGCAGGGAGCGCGCGACGGGCTCGTCGAGCTGTCTGGGCAGCTGCGGACGATCGCCGTCAGCCTGACCAAGATCGCGAACGACCTGCGCTGGATGGGGTCCGGGCCTCGCGCCGGTCTGGGCGAGATCAACCTGCCCGATCTGCAGCCGGGGAGCAGCATCATGCCCGGAAAGGTCAATCCGGTGATTCCGGAGGCCACCCTCATGGTCTGTGCCCAGGTCGTGGGGAACGACGCGGCGGTCGCCTGGGGCGGTGCGGCGGGGAACTTCGAGCTCAACGTCATGCTGCCGATGATCGGGCGGAACGTGCTCGAGTCGATCCGGCTCCTCTCCAGCGCGACCAGGCTCCTGGCGGACCGGTGCATCGACGGGATCACCGCCAATGTCGAGCGTCTGCGCGAGATGGCCGAGAGCTCGCCCGCCATCGTGACGCCGTTGAACCGGCACCTCGGGTACGAGGAGGCGGCCAGCATCGCCAAGCAGTCGCTCGCCGAGCGCAAGACCATCCGCCAGGTCGTCGTCGAACGCGGCCACATCGAGGCCGGCCGCATCACGGTAGAGGAGCTCGACAAAGCGCTCGACGTGATGCGCATGACGCATCCCTAGGCTCCTGCCCGCGCCTCGCCCCGCCGCTCAATTGCCTCGGTCGGACCCGGGCTCGGGCAGCCAGGCCCACTCGAGCGGTGCCGGAGGGGTGTCACCCGTGTCGGCCTCCTGGCGGTGCATCCACACCAGCAGGTCGCCCGCGAGATGCGGCCGCGCGACACCCTCGGTCTGGTCCTCGTACTGGACCACGAGGCGGCTGGCACGCCGATCCAGGTCATGAACGGTGAAGACCGATGAATCGGCGCCCCATGTCGCGACGAATCGACCTCCACCCGACGGGTAGTTCACGTACTCCTGGGCTCCCGTCGACAAAGCGCTGACTGTCCCGGTCTCGAACGAGTACCGGTACAGGCGCCCCCAGTTGAACATCGCGAAGCCGGCGTCCGGCTCCTTCCAGACGACTTCATTCGAGGTGAGCACCGGCATCGTCGCGTTTCCGGACGTGTCGAGCTGGCGGGCGGGCGCTGCCGGCTCGACGAGGTCGAGGAGCATCACGTGCCGGACATCGTCGGACGTGTCCTCGGCGAGCGTCACGTCGACGTAGGCCAGTTGCTGGCCGTAGAGGGACGGCAGCCAGAGCGCATGCTTCGTGGCGTCGTCATGTCGAACCAGCAGGCGGGGCTCCCATCCGGGGGCCTCGGCCATCCATAGTTCGCTGACGCTGGAGCCTGCCTCGTGGCCGCGATCGAACGAGGCCCATGCGATTCGTCCACTGTCCACGTCGAACGACGGAACGAGGCTCGGAACGCCTGGGTCGCCCGCCTGGGAGTCGAGGAGGATCGGCTCACTCGAGCCTTCCTCGAGAAGCCACAGCTTCCACCATTCCTCTCCGTTCGAGCTGATCTCGGCGAATGCCCAGACATCCGTGTCGCCCGCGACCTTCGCCAGCTGCCGGTCACGGGCCGGATTGCGCCACAGGAGCTCGGGCTTGCCCCATCCCGGGACCCAGCGCCACAGATCCGGGGCGTTGCTGCCCCCGGGCCCATCGGCGACGCCGGACGACCAGATGATGGCGTAACTGTCGCTCGCGAAGTCGAGCATCGGCCAGAGCCAGTCAGGATCGATGGTGCCCACCTCGAGATCGAGCCGGTTCGCGCTCGGACGCGGCGATCGTGCGCTGGTCGGTGGCGGCGTCGCCGTCGGCGTGGAGGACGGGCCGATCGAAGGCGAGGAGGGCGACAGCGTCGCGGCGAGCGGCCGGGTGGGGCCGGCAGCGCTGCACGCCGACCCCATGACCGTCACCGCGACCAGGATCGCGATGGTGCCCAGCATCAGATTCACCACACGATCCGCCGCGTGTGCTCGGCAATCAGCGCTGCGATGTCGCGCGTTGGGTCCCAGAACTTGCCGGTACTACCGCCCTGGTCCTTCGACGAGTCCGCGTAGTAGACCCGCGCGAACGTGGTGCCGGTATACGTTCCGTACCAGCCATAGGCCGCGATCCAGTGACCGGGGGACTTCACAGCTTTCGGCCAGCTGACGAGGTAGAAGTTCGACGCGGGGTCGTGCGGCTTCACCGGAATCGCGAGCGGCATCCTCGAGCTGCTGACGTTGCTCCGCACGTAGCCATGGACCTCGTCACCCGTCATCCCGTTGCCGTTGCGGTCGCGCACATCCATCACAACCCAGTCCCACCCGGCCGGCCGACGAGGTGCCCCCTGGGTGCCGCGCTCGAGCCCGACTTCGAGCTCAGGCGCGTTCGTCAGCCCGTTCTGGTCGGTCAGCATCCAGCCCGCGAGGACCTGCTGGGTGTACTTGTTCACACCGGTCGGCACCGCCCACGCATAGTTTGCGATGACCTGCCCGGTTGCCGGTCCGCAGTAGTGGTCGGCGATCTGATTGCGTGCCTCGACCGCGAGGTAGGCCTGCGGCACCGTACAGGCGTCCGGCGTCACCGCCTGTGGGCCGACGATCGTCGGCGTGGGGCACGAGAGAGACGGAAGGTCCGAGCCCGACCCCTCGATTGACGCCAGGTACGCATCGGATGCGGCGACTTTGCGATCCGCCGCGGCCCGTTCCTTCGGCGTCAGCGGACGCTCGGTCGCTGCGGGCGCCGGTGGCTTCGTGGGTTTCGCGGCCGATACGGGCACCGCCACCGTCGTCGTGATCATCACGGCGCCGATGACCGCCATCGCGGTTCTTCTCGAGAACATGAAGCAGCCTCCTGTCTATCGGAGGCGAGTTGGGGTTCGGGCGGCGTCCTCAGCATCTTGGCCGGCAGTCTGGTATCCGACGCTTACTGGTCCCTTATCGGCGCGGGGCGGACTGCCGGACGTGACAACGCCGGCCCGTTGGGGACCGGCGTTGTCGACCGTTCGCTCCGGGGTGCCACTACTTCAGCCCCGTTATCGTTGGATCACAGGATCCCGGCGCGACGGATGTTCACTTGTGGATCCATCATCGTGACCCACGCGGCGGCGCTCCAGTGGCGAATGTCCCGGGTGGGCCGGGATTCGGCTCACCCGACTAGAATTGACCGGCAGCCGAGCAGCGCCATTCCGCGCGCCCTGCCTCTCCAGGAGACCCTTCCTCGTGACGAAGTCCTACCAGAACCTGATCGGCGGCGAGTGGCAGCCCGCCGAAGCCGGGGCCACCTTCACCAGCGTGAGCCCGGCCGATCACGACGACGTCATCGGAGAGTTTCCGGCGTCTGGCCCGGCCGATGTCGAGGCGGCCGTCCGGGCCGCCAGCCGGGCGTACCCGAGCTGGAGCTCGATGCCCGCCCCGAAGCGTGGCGAGATCATGTTCCGCATTGCGCGCGTGCTGGCGGAGCATAAGGAAGAGCTGAGCAAGCTCATGACGCGGGAGATGGGCAAGGTTCTGCCGGAGGCCCGTGGCGACGTCCAGGAAGCGATCGACGTCGCGTACTACATGGCCGGCGAGGGCCGCCGGCTCTTCGGCCAGACGGTCCCATCGGAGATGCCCGACAAGTTCGCGATGGCGATTCGCCGTCCCATCGGCGTGGTCGGCATCATCACGCCCTGGAACTTCCCGGTCGCGATCCCGGCCTGGAAGCTGTTCCCGGCGCTCATCTGCGGCAATACCGCGGTCATCAAGCCCGCATCGGACACTCCGGCCTGCCTCGTTCGCTTCGTCGAGCTGCTCATCGAGGGCGGTCTGCCCGACGGAGTCGTGAACGTGGTCACAGGGTCCGGGGGAGAAGTCGGCAACGCGATCGTCGACCATGCGGACGTCCGGGTCATCAGCTTCACCGGCCACACCGATACCGGCGTCGAGATCAGCACCCGTGCCGCGAAGACGCTGAAGCGTGTCAGCCTCGAGCTCGGCGGCAAGAACCCGATCGTGATCTGGGAGGACGCCGACCTCGACCTCGCGCTCGACAGCGTCATCTGGTCCTCATTCGGCACGTCGGGCCAGCGCTGCACGGCAGCATCGCGCCTGATCGTGCACCGGAACATTCACGACGACTTCGTGCACCGACTGCAGCAGCGTGTCGCAAAGCTCGTCCTGGGAGACGGGCTCGACGAGACAACCGATGTCGGTCCGGTCATCAACGAGGCGGCGGTCGAGCGCATCGCCTCGTACGCCGCCATCGGACGCGATGAGGCTGACCTCGTGATCGGCGGTCATGCGGCACGCGACGGGAAGCTGGCAAAGGGCTCGTTCTTCGAACCCACCATCTTCACCGAGGTGAAGCCCGACGCCCGCATTGCCCAGGAGGAGATCTTCGGGCCGGTCGCCTCGGTCATCCCCGTCACCGACTGGGATGAGATGGTGCGCATCGTGAACGGCGTGAAGTACGGCCTCTCGACCTCGCTCTTCACGCAGGACGTCAACCTCGCATTCCGAAGCATCCGGGACTTCGAGTCAGGGCTGGGGTACGTGAACCACGGCACCATCGGCGCCGAGGCGCACCTGCCCTTCGGCGGCACGAAGGCGACCGGCAACGGCCATCGCGAGGTCGGTCAGGCGGCGCTCGACTTCTTCAGCGAATGGAAGAGCGTCTACATCGACTACTCCGGCAAGCTGCAGCGGGCGCAGATCGACACGACGTTCGTCGACGAGCAGTAGCCCGGCGCGGGCCGGGCGAGGCGCCCGGCCTGAGTTTGCCGCCGGGCTCGGGGCGTGCGAGCATGCCGAGCGATGCGCCTTCCCCATTTCCCGCTCCACGTGGTCCTGTTCCCGCACATGCCGCTTCCCGTGCATGTCTTCGAGGAGCGCTACCGCGCCATGGCCGCTGACGTCATGGCCGACGACTCGCCGTACGGCGGTCGGTTCGTGGTGAGCATGATCACCGACGGTCCCGAGGTCGGCGGCGACGCCGAGAGCCAGGGTATCGGGACGGTGTGCGAGGTCCACACCGCCGAGCAGTTCCCTGACGGTCGATGGCTCCTCCTGGTGGTCGGGGCGGCACGTGCCCGCGTCACGGCCATGGACCGGTCGGGACCATATGCGGTGGCCGACGTCGTCGTGTTGGACGAACCGGCGGGGGCCGATGCAAGCTCCCTGCTGCCGCGAGTCCAGGCGGCGCTTGATGCGTATCTCGCGACCGTGAAACGTTTCGTGGCCCGCACAGCGTCAGTGGGAGACGCATCCGCCGAGGCCAACAACGTGACCGCATCCCTGGACGAAGTTCTCAAGCCCATTCGACTGCCCGACGACCCGGTCGCCGCAAGCTACGCGGTGGGCGGCATGCTCCAGGTCGAGCTCCACTCGAAAGCAACGGCTGCTCGAGCTGCCTGATGCGGCCACCCGGCTCGGGGCCGAGCTCGACCTGCTGCGTCGCGAGGCGAGCCTGCTGGACGACGGTGCCATGCCGCCGATTCCGACCGGCGACCTCGGCTACAACCCGAACTAGACGATGCGTCCGTCGGCCATCTTCCTCGCGTTGCTCGTGGTGATGGCCGCATGCTCGTCGGCGGTCGCGACTCCACCGACCGAGACTCCGTCGATCCCCGGCGGGACGTTCACCCCGACCCCGGAGCCGTCGCCGACCGACAGTCCCAGCGCTTCGCCGACCTCCCAGCCGACCGGGTCACCGTCGAGTTCGCCCGAGCCGACCGCGACTGCGGTGGCAGGCACCGAGTACACGGTGCAGCGCGGCGACTCGCTCTCCGCCATTGCCCGTGCCTTCGGTACGAGCGCGGGGCAGCTCCAGGACTGGAATCGCGATCGCTACCCCTCGATGGCCGCCAATCCGAACGTGATCGAGCCGGGCTGGGTGCTCTTCGTGAGCGTCGCGCCGGGAGTCACGCCGCGACCGAACCCCACGGCACCGCCCCGCACGCCTGGGCCCACACCACCGCCGTCGTCCGCGGGCTGCACGGCCGGCAACCGCGTGGCGGCGGGCTCCGCTCAGACGTTCCGCACAATCCCCGGCGCGGGGCCCGGTGTCGCCCTGACCTTCGACATGGGTGGGCGGATGGATCCCGCCATCGACATCATGAACTTCCTGGTCGCGAATCGCGTGTGCGCGACGATCTTTGCGACCGGGATCATGAGCCAGACGCCCCAGGGGCAGCAGGTGATGAGCATCATCGCGGCGCATCCGGAGCTGTTCGAGATTGCGAATCACACGATGTACCACTGCGACCTGGTGCGCGGTGGCGGCGGGTCACCGTCGACACAACCCTGCACCGGTGGCGCTTTCACGGCCGATCGCATTCGCAGGGAGCTGACCGATGCCGAGGCGATTCTGCGGGCCGGCACTGGCCAGAACCCGCAGCCGTACTGGCGACCGCCGTACGGCTCGATCAGCGACGGAGTGATCGCCGCGGCCGCGTCAGTGGGCTACACCAAGACATTCATGTGGGACATCGACACCATCGACTGGAAGCCGATGGCCGATGGCGGCCCGTCGGCACAGCAGATCGCCGGCAAGGTCATCAACAACAGCGTGAACGGATCGAACGTCCTGTTCCACCTGGGTGGCTACGAGACACTGGGCGCGCTGCGGCTGATCGTTCCCGGCCTCCGCGATCGCGGCTTCAGCCTGACGAGCCTCTCTGACCTGCTGAACTGACGGAGACGGAGGAGGACGCGGCTCTCGCCACGCCCTCCTCGTGGATCCAGTTGTCGGGTTCAGATACCGGGCGACGACCCGAGCGCATCGACCGCCTCGCCGAAGATGCGGATCGCCACGTCGACCGAGTCCGCGTCCACGATCAGCGGCGGGCTGAAGCGCAGCGATGACTCGCCGCACTCCAGCGTCAGCAGGCCACGACGGAATGCCGCGTCCTGCACGGCTCCGGCGGCCTGGGCCGAGGTGAACTCGACGCCGAGCATGAGGCCGGCGCCGCGGATGTCGCGAATCTCTCCTGAACCCTCGGCGACGCGCTCGAGCCCCGTTCGAAGGCGGGCACCCATCGATGCCGCGTTCGCCAGTCCCTCGGACTCGATGATCTCGAGGGTGGCGAGGCCGGCAGCCGCGCAGACCGGGTTGCCGGCGAAGGTTGAGCCGTGCGCGCCGGGCGGCCAGGTCCAGACCGAGTCACGGGCGATGAACGCCCCGATGGGCATGCCCGAGGCGATGCCCTTGGCGGTCATGATGATGTCCGGCTCGACGCCGGTGTGCTCGATCGCCCACCAGCTGCCGGTGCGGCCCATGCCCGACTGGATCTCGTCGGCAACGAGCAGGATGCCGTGCTCGTCGCACAGCTCGCGCAGGCCCTGCATGAAGGCCTTCGGAGCCGGGAAGTAGCCACCCTCGCCCTGGATCGGCTCGACCACGATGGCGGCGACGTCGGATGGGGCGATCTGGCGCCCGAAGATCGTGTTCTTCAGGTGGGCCAGCTCGGCCGTCCCGTCCCCACCGGACCCCTCGCGCCAGGCGCGGACGCGCGGGAACGGTGCGTGGTGGACCATGGGAATCAACGGCCCGAAGCCGGCACGCTGCTTCACCTTGGAGTTCGTCAGCGACAGCGCGCCCATCGTCCGGCCGTGGAAGCCGCCCTCGAACGCGATGATTCCGGGCCGATGGGTGTGGTAGCGCGCCAGCTTCATGGCGCCCTCGACCGCCTCGGTCCCCGAGTTGGTGAGGAAGACGCGTGCCTTCTCCTGGAACGGGGCGATGGCGGCCAGGCGTTCCATGAACTCCGTGTACCGGGGCTCATAGAAGTCGGTCGCGGCAATGTGGATCAGCCGATCGGCCTGGTCCTTGATGGCCTGGACGACCTTCGGGTGGCTGTGCCCTGTCGAGCAGACCGCGATGCCGGCGGCGAAGTCGAGGAAGCGATTGCCGTCGACGTCGGTGATGACCATCCCGGAGCCGGTCTCGGCAACCAGGGGGTAGGCGCGGGTGAGCGAGGGACTGGCAACCGATTCGTCGCGCTCGATGAGCGCGCGTCCCTTCGGTCCCGGCAGTTCGGTGTGAATGTACGGCGCGCCCTGCTTGCGGGCAGCGTCGTCTGAGGTCGGGGCCTCCATGGTCGTCATGAGGTGGTGCACTCCGGATTCGGAGCGGCGCGTCCTGCCCGCGCACCTTGGCTAGACCAGTCCATCCTAGCAGGCGCACTCACCGACCCGGTCAGCGGATGGTCGGTCTCCGCGAGCGTTCGATCCCGATGGCCCACAGGCTGGCCCCAAGCCCGACCGACGCCGCCGCGAAGAGCGGGCCGCCGCCGAATGAGTTTGCCCACACCAGCCCCGCCAGGGCCAGGCCGCTGCCGATGGCCGACATGCCGATGATCTGGGACGAATCGCCCCTCGACTTCCCGGCGAGATAGGCGACCACGACGCCCGTGACGAACCCCGCAATCGCCAGGGGGCTGAACAGGATCTCAATCGGAATCATGCGCGCACAGTCTCGCCGATCAGCCCCGGCCCTGCATAGACCAGCCCGGTCCAGATCTGCTCGAGATCGGAGCCAGCCGCTCGGATGGTCTGCAGTTCGTTGCGCCGGTGCGTGATGCCGCCCGACGCCACGATCACGAGCCGATCTCCAGCCAGCTGGCGCGCTCGCCGCACGGCGGACGCCGTTCGGTCAACCAGCGGTCGCCCGGACAGGCCACCCTCGGCGGTTGAGGACGTGTTCGACAGGATGGCGCCCTGTGCCGCGGACTCGGCGAGCATCGAGATGAGCCGATCGCACTCGTCCGGGTCGAGGTCCGGGGAGAGCTTGACGAGGATCGGCACGTCATTCGCCACCTGGCGGACCTCGTCCACCAGGCCCCGGAGGCGGTCGCCACGCTGGAGGTCTCGGAGACCGGGCGTGTTCGGGCTGCTGACGTTGATGACGAGGTAGTCGGCGCTCGGAGCCACGGCGCGGGCAGCGGCGCGGTAGTCATCGGCGGAGCGCTCATCTGGCGTGTCGCGGTTGCGCCCGATGTTCACCCCGATGACGAATTCGCGCGGGAGGTGCGGGCGCGCTTCCTCGATCCGGACCGCCAGCGCATCGGCCCCGTCATTGTTGAAGCCCATCCGATTGACGAGCGCCTCGTCCGCGGTCAGCCGAGCCAGGCGCGGACGCGGATTGCCGGGCTGTGGGCGCGGGGTGACGGTTCCCAGCTCAACAAACCCGAGGCCGAGGGCGGCCCATCCCCGGATGGCGACGCCATCCTTGTCGAAGCCGGCACCCAGGCCGATTCGGTTGCGGAAGCGCAAGCCCATGAGCTCGACCGGTGCGCGGGACGCATCGGCTCCGCCAACGCCCGACGCCATCCTCGCCACGGCGCGGCCCGGTCCGCTGCTGCCGGCAACGCGCAGCGCCGCCAGGGTGGCAGCATGGATTCCCTCGGCGTCGGCCAGGAAGAGGAGCGGGCGGACGGCTCGGTAGGCCGCCATGCGCCAGCTCACCGGTCAGTCGTCGCGAGCGCGGGGAAAGGCCATCTCCTCGGGATAGACCGGCGGCAGGGGTTCCCCTCCGTCGTCGATCTGCGAGCGCGATGGGTCCGGCGACATGAACTCATGCCAGACCTCGGCACCGGCGCCGGGCGGATCGTCTAGCTCCTTGATGGCGACGATGCCCTCGAAGCGAATGGCCCCGGACTCGCCGTCCTCGGTCTCGTAGTCGTCCTCGTAGTCGGGGGCCATCTCGACCGCTCGGCCCAATGCGGCCTCCTCGTCCGAGCCTTCCACCAGGATCACGCGGTCCTCGACGAGAGTCACCGTCTCGTGCTCACCCGCGAGGTACGCGTATCGGAGCTGGATCGAAAACCAGCCGGACGGCTCGACGATCGTGGCGTCATTCGTCACAGGGTCGGCGGCTCGTCGCCGATGACGGTCTGCGACTGCTCACGCAGGAACTGCTGCACGTAGTAGGGACCGAGGCCGCTCTTTCCCGACGACCCGGATCCCTTCCAGCCGCCGAAGCTCTGGATCCCCGGCCAGGCGCCCGTCGTCGCACCAGCGCGCCGGTTCACGTAGACGACGCCCGCCTGGATTGTGTCGAGGAAGCGCGTCACCTCGGCCTCGTCATGACTGAAGATGCCGGCCGTGAGCCCGTACTCGCTGGCGTTCGCCTCGGTGAGGGCCTGGTCGAGCGAATCCACCTCGCCCACCACCAGGAACGGGACGAAGAGCTCGTCGCGGTAGAGCCGATGCTCCAGCGGGAGCCCGGTCACGACGGTGGGGGTGGGGAAGAAGCCGCGTTCGGTGTCCGCCGTGCGCAGGACCTCGCCGCCGAGCTCGATGGAGCCGCCGTCGGCCTTCGCGTCGTCGACGGCGCGCTGGAACGTGTCCAGCGCGCGCTGGTTGATGACCGGACCCATCCAGGTCTCGCGCTTCGTCGGGTCGCCGACCGTGATGTCGCGGGCCTTTTCGACGAGCTTCTGCACGAATTCGGCGGCCACCGGCTTCTCGACGTAGACGCGCGAGTTCGCGCTGCACTTCTGCCCGTCAAAGCCGAATGCCGAGCGCATGACACCCTCCGCCGCCTCGTCGAGGTCGGCGTGGCGGGTCACGATGGCCGGGTTCTTTCCACCCATCTCGGTGATGATCGGTCGCGGATAGTCCTTCGTGAAGCTGCGATACAGCTTCATCCCGACCTCGTACGAGCCGGTGAAGACCATGCCGTCGATCCCCGGGTTCTCCTGGAGCTCGGCCCCGACCGTCTCGCCCGGGCCGGTGACAAGGTTGAAGACCCCGTCCGGCAATCCCGCGTCGCGGAGGGCCTCGCCGAACTTCCAGCCGCTCAACGGGGCGTCGCTGCTGGGCTTCAGGACCACGGTGTTGCCGGCGATCATCGCGCCGCCGGCGGGGCCGCCTGCCAGCGCCATCGGGAAGTTGAACGGGCTGATGACGCCGAAGACGCCGTATGGGCGCAGGACGGAACGCGTGGACTCGATCGGCGAGAGCGATCCGAGTGGCTTCACGAAGCCATCGGCCTTCTCGAACTCGTCGCCGTAGTAGCGCAGCAGGTCCGCCGTCTCCTCGACGTCACCGAGTGCCTCGAGCCGGTTCTTGCCGACCTCGAGCGCCATGAGCGCCGCGTAGTCGAACTGCCGCTCGCTGATGAGGTCCGCCGCGCGGCGCAGGATGGCCAGACGCTCGCGCCACGGCGTGTTGCGCCAGGCTGGGAACGCCGCCCGAGCCGCGGCGATGGCATCCCGAACGTCCTCGCGGGTGCCGACCGGGAAGCGCGCGATGACGACGTCGGTGTCGATCGGGGAACGGTCCTCGAAGGTCTCGTCCCGCATGCGCTCCTCGCCGCCGATGAGCATCGGGTAGGTGCGTCCCAGGCCGGTGCGGGCTCGCTCGACGGCCGCGTCGAACGATTGCTGGAGCTCCTCGTTGTCGGCCGAGAGCGTGGCGTACGTGATCTTCATGCGCGGCGTGGTGGCCATGTGAGCGGACGCGTGCCTCCTGCGTGGGCGGGTCGAACTCGACCGGGGTGGGAACAAGGACGTGACGGCCATTATCGCATCGGAAGGTCGGCGGGCATGCCGAAGGCCAGGCTCCGGGGGGAGAAGAGCCTGGCCTTCGGACGCCCCGATGATATCCGGCCCCCCGCGCGCCCGCAAGACGGTTCAGCATCGGCCGCCAGAAAATCGCGCCGAATCTCAGTGGGTCGCGTCGCGCACCTGGTGGTGGTAGAGGCCGAGATTGAGGCTGAGGGACGAGGCGTGCGGGCCCATGAGGTAAGCGCGGCCGCGATCGCCGTACAGGCGGGGAAGCAGATCATGGGCAGTGCGGCTATCGCCGAGGTCCAGGCGCGAGTGGACGACCTTGATCTTGAAGCCGTTGCGCTGCCACCAGCCCGTCCGGCGTCGAGTCGCCTCGACGCCATGCGTGACGACCTCGGGTTCGAGCAGGCTCGAAACGTCGTCTCGGCCATAGTGCGCGATCACGATCAGCCGACCGCCGGGGCGGAGCACACGAAGTGCCTCCGCCACTGCCGGCAGCGACGCGTCATCGGGATCGATGAGCGATGTCAGGACTACATCCACGGCGCCGTCACGGAGAGGCAGCGCGTGCGGTGTTCCGTCCACGATCCTGATGTTGGGTTGGTGCGAGTCCGCGGCGCGCCGCTGGGCCTCGGCCCGCAGGGCGGGGTCGGACTCCACGCCATAGGTCCGGCCGGTTCGCCGCGCCAACAACATCGGATAGTGACCGATGCCGGTGCCGACGTCCGCGATGCGGAGCCCGCGGAGGGGGACGATGCGCTCCATGGCGTCGAGCACCTTGCGGTCGGGGTCGATGGCAGCGCCGAGCCGTGCGTGGAGCACGGGGTCAGAATCGGTCCAGGCCGGCAGGATCGGTCGCATCAGGGAACGGTCACCCGCAACTCCGCCGGTGTGCCGTCGTCCCGGCTGAGCAGATCATTTGACGACAGGACCTGGAGATCGAACTCGATCGGTCCGGGCACTCGGCGCACCGCGTCGAGCTCGATGATCAGGGTAGCCCCGGGCATGAGGGGTCCCCAACCCAGCGAGATGGCGCCTGCGGGTTCACCGCGCTCACCGGGTCCGATCACCCACTTCGTCCAGGGCTGGACGAGAGGGTCGCCGCCATCCCGGATTCGCTCGTCGCTGGGCGTGAACGGGGCGAGGTACAGCAGGTCGTTGAGTGCCGTCGGCCAACGAAGGACGAGCTCGTCGATCCGCTCGCTGGCCAGGCTCGTCACGGTCACCACGACGGCACCGCTCGAGGCTTCGAGCCGCTGATCCACCTGCACGGCCACGACCCGCGAGTCGACCGTTGACGGGAGGTCGAGGGCGAGCGAGGGCGCGGGAGAGGTCGTCGGCACGACCGACGCCGGGGTCGTGGCGGACGGGGCCGCCGTCGGAGAACTCGACTCGCCAGCGGTCGACGATGACGAGCCGGTCGGCGGCTGGTCTCCGGCACACGCGACGAGCGAGATGCTCATCACGATCGTGAGCGAGGCGGTTGTCCATCGGCTCATGGCTTCAGCTCCTCGAGTTCGGGAAGCCGGTTGCGGATGGCGTGTCCGGCCGCCTGGGCCCGGCTGTCGAGGGCGAGCTTGGCCAGGATGTTCGAGACGTAGTTCCGCACGGTCTTCTCGGCGAGGCCCATCCGCGTCGCGATCTCCCGGTTGGATGCCCCGTCAGCCACGTGCGCCAGCACCCGACGCTCCTGCTCGGTCAGGTCGCGGAAAGCACCGGCCTCCTCCGCCCGTGCCGTGCTTCGGATGCGGTCGAGCACACGCCGCGTGACGGCCGGGTCGAGCAGCGAGCCCCCAGCGGCAACAGTTCGCACGGCGTCGACAAGCTCGGTGGAGCCGACGCGCTTGAGCACGTAGCCGGAGGCTCCCGCGTCGATGGCCTCGAACAGCGCCTCCGAATCGGCATAGCTGGTCAGCATGATGACCGGGATGGTCGGCATCTCGGCGGTGATCGTTCGGCACGCGTCGATGCCGGATCCGCCCGGCATGCGAATGTCCATCACGATGACGTCCGGTCGCAGGCTGCGCGCCGCACGAATGGCCTCCTCGCCGGAGCCGGCCTCGGCCACGACACTGAAGCCCGGCTGACGATCGAGCAGCGAGGCGAGTCCGATGCGCACCACCTCATGGTCATCGGCAATGAGGATTCGGACATCGGCATCGGGGGTTGTCGGAGTGGTGGGTTGGTTCATGGGGTCCGGCGAACGGTGGCCACCGGCATCCTAAGCGACAGCGCCGTGCCCTGCCCGCTCGCCGACCTGACCTCCAGCTCGGCACCGAGCAGCTCGGCCCGACGACGCATGTTCACGAGCCCCTGCGCCTGGCCGGCGTCCGCGCCCGCGACGGCCCCCGACTCGAAGCCGTGGCCGTCATCCCTGATCTCGAGCGTGAAGAAGTCGGGCTCGCCCCGCGTCTCGACGAGCACGTTGCTCGCGTTGGCGTGACGCAGGATGTTGCTGAAGGCCTCGATCACGATGTGTCGAAGATGCTCGGACTGTTCGGCGCCGAGCTGCGGGCGGAAGCCTCCCTCGGAGCGAATCTGCAGTTGCACCAGCGTGTGTGCCTGGAGCTCGTCGGCCACCGCCAGCACGATGGCCTCGGCATCTCGCCCACTGACCTCGCCCGAGCGAAGGTCGAAAATCGTGCCGCGGATGTCCGAGGTGATCCGATTCAGCTCGGCCATCACGGTGGCGATCCGCGACCGCGTCGCCGCCGGGTCCGCACCGACGTCCGACGATGCCTGCTCGAGATGCAATCCGGCGGCATAGATGGATTGGATGATGCCGTCGTGGAGGTCTCGCCCGATGCGCTCGCGCTCCCTGAGCAACAGCTCGCGTCGCCTTGCCTCGGCGAGGGTGCGGTCGGTTTCGTGCTCGAAGATCTCGAGACTGAGGATGACGGCGACCGCGATGGTGAGGCCGGCGAGCGATCGAAAGACCTCGATCGGGATGCCCAGCGTCTCCAACACCACCTGGCTGTTGATGATCGAGGCCGGCGGAAGCGGCGCCGGTAGTGGCACCAGGCCGGCCACCACCGCATATCCGACAAAGGCGATTGACGCCGCGCGCAGGGCGACGGCTGCGGCCGGAACCACGGCGCCTCCCAGCAATCGGGCAACCCTCTGCAGTCCGATCGCCACCACCAGCGAGGCGGGCAGGGCGATCATGAACCGCGCCACCACGTCACCGACCGCCAGTGGCGCTCCGACGTCGGCAAGCGCCGGAACCAGGTCGGTCGACGGAAGCCATGGTCGAGGGTCCGGAACCTGACCCGGAGCGACGAAGGCGGAGATCGCTACGGTTGCCACGACCCACAGCAACAGGCTCAGCGCGGGGATGAGCCTGAGGATCACATTCCGTCCCGCGCTCGAGCCGCGCGCGCTGTGGATGAGCTCGACGCCGAATTGGAACAACAGCGCGAAGCTGAGAGGCTTGAGCAGGAGCTGGAGGACCAGCAGCCCCTCGATCACGGGCTGTGGCAGAAACCCGGCCTGGATCGGGATGAACAGGTAGCCCCACTCCATGAGCCCGTGGACGATTCCAAAGCCCGCGAGCCAGGCGAGCGGAGCCGCCAGCGGAAGCTGCGATCGTCGCCGGCTCTGGAGCGCGACGGCCAATCCCATCACGAAGAAGACCTGGCCGTACACCGACAGCACGATGATTCGGTTGGTTTCGAACAGCTCCGCAAGCCAGCCCATGGCCGCATGGTAGGGCGTACGTGACCCGGCTCGGTGGCGGCGCCAGGTTCGTGGTCAGTGCGGCGTCGGTGGCGCCTAGCCTGACTATCCCTTGACGCCGCCGGTGGAGAGCCCGCTGATCAGGTAGCGCTGGGCGATGTAGAAGAACACCATCACCGGAATGGTCACGATGACCGACAGTGCCATGGTCCCGCCCCAGTTCTGCGTGAACTGGTTGATGAACAGGCGGACGCCGATCGGCAGCGTGAACGCCTCCGGCTTGGTGAGGAATACCAGGGCGTAGAGGAACTCGTTCCAGGCGGTGATGAAGGCATAGAACGCGGTGACCGCGATGCCGGGCGTCGAGAGGGGCACGACGATGCGCCAGAACGCTCCGAACGGGCCAAGCCCATCGATCTTGGCGGCCTCCTCCAGCTCGATCGGCAGTGTGTCGAAATAGCTCTTCAGCATCAGCACGCAGAACGGGATGGCCGTGGTGGCGTAGGCAAGGACGAGCGCCCACGGCGTGTTCAGGAGACGAAACTGAACGGCGAGGAGCTGGAACAGGGGCACCAGCAGGATCACAGCGGGAAACATCTGGCTGGTCAGGAAGAAGCTGGTCATCGGCCGCTTGCCCCAGAAGCGATACCGGCTCAGTGCGTACGCTGCGGTCGACGCCAGGAACACCGACAGGATCGTGGTCAGGACGGCGATCAGCAGCGAGTTCCCGAACCAGCTCCAGAAGAAGCCGCCGGTCGCGCTGCCCGGGTCGAACAGCGACTCGTAGTTCTCGAGCGTCGGCTCCTCCGGAATGAGGTGGATCTCGGTCGACAGCACGTCGAACCGGTTCTTGAACGATGTCGAGATGATCCACAGGATCGGGAAGATGGCGATGAACGAGGCGAAGATGAGGATCACGTGGGTCGCGACCTTCTCCCACAGCGGCTGCTTCATCGGGCGACGTCCTCCGTGCGGAAGATTCGCTGGTAGAACGTCACGAAGACGAGCAGCAGCGACAGAATGATCACCGAGTACGTGGCAGCCACGGCGTACTGACCCGCCTGGAAGAGATTGAACGACTCCGTGACGAGGATGTCGGTTCGGCCACCTGGTCCGCCGCCGGTCGTCAGGAAGATCACCACGAACAGGTTGAAGGTCCAGATGATGCCGAGCATGGTCACGGCCACGGAGACCGACTTCAGCTGCGGGATCGTCACGTTCCAGAACGCCTGTCGACGATTCGCGCCGTCGACCCGAGCCGCCTCGTAGAGGTCGCTTGGGATCGACTGCATCCCGCCGAGCAGCGCCACCATCATGAACGGAACGCCGAGCCAGACGTTGACGATGATCGGAGCAACGTAGGCCCAGAAGGGATCGGATAGCCAGTTTGGTCCGTCGATCCCGATGCCATCGAGCATGAGGTTCAGAACGCCGTACTGACCGTTGAAGATGTAGCGCCAGCTCACCGCGCTGATGAACGCGGGTACCGCCCACGGCAGCATGAGGATGAGCCGATACACGGTTCGGCCGCGGAAGCGCTGGTTCAGCAGCAGGGCCAGGCCAAGCCCAAACGTGAAGTGGAAGAAGACGTTGGCGGCCGTCCAGACGATCGTCCAGGTCAGCCTGCCGCGAAACTCGTCGCTGGTCAGCACCCTGACGTAGTTGTCGATTCCGATGAACTGCTCTGATCCGGGGCGGAAGACCGTGGCCGAGTTGCTCCGGTCCAGGTCGGTGAAGCTCGACACCACGGATCCGATGAGCGGGTAGATGACGATGATCGTCATCACCACGGCGACCGGTGCCATGAAGGCGTAGGCCACCCACATCCGTTCACGCATCGGGGCTTCTCCAGTGCCGATTGGTCAAGGTGCCAGCCACGGATGGCTCCCAGACCGAGCGTGGCGCCCGGCCTGGGAGCGGCGATCCGACTTTACTGCGCGAGCCGATCTCCGAGAAGGGTCTCCCACGCTGCGGCAACGTCGTCGAGCGCCTGCTGCGCCGACTTGTCCTCGGTCCAGGCAGCCTGGAAGTTCGGACCGAAGTCCGCGTAGATCCCGCCGCCTTCCGGTACGACCGGGCGCGCAGTGGCGTTCTCGATCACGGTGCCGAAGTCGGCGATCAGCCGATTCTCGGCAACCTCGGGCAGCTCGTACGCGCTGGTGCGCGTCGGGAGGAGGTTGAGCTCGGTCGCCAGGCGGCCCTGGTTCTCAGCCGAGCTGAGGTACTGCACGAACGCGGCGGCACATGCCTGCTCCGCCTCCTCCATGCCGGCGTACAGCACGTAGCTGTGCCCACCGATCGGCGAGCCCTTGTCGCCATCCGGTCCGGCCGGAATGACGCCGATGCCGAGGTTCTCCGGATCGGCGAACTCACTGCCCGAGAGCACATCGGCGGTCGACCATGGTCCGTTGAAGATCATGGCCACCTCGCCCTCCTTGAAGGCGGTCATCGCATTGCCATAGTCGTTCGCGAAGTCGACGTCCTCGGCCGCGATCGTGCCGAGCACATCGTTGAGGAGGAACTCGAGACCCGCGACCGAGCCTTCGTTGTTGACCAGGATGTCGGTGACCTGGCCCTCGTCGTCGACGGTCAGAAGGCCGCCACCAAATGCCCAGAGGAAGGGCTGGAGCCAGTACGCATCACCACGCATGTAGAAGGCATTTTCGAGATCGAGCTCGGTCTGGAGCGTCTCGCCGGCCGCGATGAAGTCGTCCATCGTGGCGGGCGCCTCGACATTGGCCTCTTCGAGCATGGACTTGTTGTAGAGGAGTGCGAGGGCGTCGGTCACCTGCGGGACGGCGTACGTGCCACCCTGCCACTGGCCGTACGCCAGCGGGCCGGCCAGGAAGTCATCCCATTCCGACTGCGGAATCATGCTTGTCAGGTCGAGCAGGTAGCCCTTGTCGGCGTAGTCGGCGATCCAGGCGATCTCCGCGCGGAAGACATCCGGTGCTTCGCCGCCGGCCGCCTGCTGGTCATAGGCCTGCTGGGCACCGTCGAACGGGATCTGCGTCACCTCGACACTCGTCCCCTCGAATGCCTCGGCGATCTCGGCGATGACCGGCGACTCCTGATCGTTCATGGTGTGGGTGAACGTGAGCGAGTCGACGCCGCTGCACGCGCTGGACGGATCGACCGAGGCCGCGGCGCTCGGCGACGTGCCGCCGCCCGAGCATGCCGAGAGCGCGAGTGCGACGGCCATGCCGACGGGCACGATCGAGCGATGAAGTTTGAGATTCATGGAGAGTGGTTCCTCGTTACGGTTGCGTCGTTGCTGATCGGGTGACGAGTCAGGGATGGGCGACACCTCCTCCCCCCTGGGGTGAGGCGCCGGAGAGGTGTCGACCGGGTGCGGCCGGTGCCGTGGAGCCGCGCACGACCAGATGGGTCGCAAGGAGCTCGCTGATGGGCCGGCGGCCGTCTCGGCCGCTCAGCAGGTCGACCAGTCGTTGGGCCGCGAGCCGGCCCTTCTCTCGGATCGGCTGGTGGACCGTGGTCAATGCCGGATGGGTCCATGCGGCTGCCGGGACGTCGTCATAGCCGATGACTGACAGGGAGGCGGGGACCGAGATTCCGGCGTCGCGTGCCGCCAGCAGGATGCCGATGGCGGTGATGTCGGTGATCGCGATGATCGCGGACGGTAGCCCATCGGCCTGCAGCTCGGCGAACGCCCCACGTCCGCCGTCCTCCGAGACCGTCGCCGACAAGATGCGCAGCGAGATGTCCTCACCGTCCGACTCGCGTGCCGCGGACGCGAAGCCTTCCCGGATGCCGCGCAGCCGCCGGGCCGAGATGCCGCGGCTCTCGTCGACGCCGGAGTCGGGATGCTCGGCGATGAGGACGACCGCGACGTCGCGGTGGCCGAGCGCGTGCAGGTGCCGGGCGGCCTCGGCCGCGCCTCCCGCTTCATCGACGGAGATCACCTCCGCGTCCTCCCAGGTATCGACGTCGAGGGCCACGACCGGTACGCCCGACTTGCGGACCAGCTCCAGCTCCACGTGGTCGGGCTCGAGCCCAAGGAGCACCAGGCCGTCCACGAGGGCCCCCTCGACGGCTCGCGCGATTGAGCCACCCACGGGCGGCACGATGACCAGCGAGATGCCAGCCGCGTCACAGACGTCTCCGATGCCGCGCAGGAGCTCGGGCAGGAACGGGTTTGCGAACACGTGGTGGGTCGCCTGCGGCACCACGAGGCCGATCTGGTCCGTCTTTCGGGATGCCAGGCGACGCGCGATGGGCGATGGGCGGTAGCCGAGCTCCGCGGCCGCGGCCAGAATCCGATCACGCGTCGCCGCGTTGAGGTTGTCCGGCTGGTTGAATGCGAAGCTGACCGACGTCTTGCTCACGCCGGCAACGCGGGCCACATCGTCAATGCGCGGACGAGCCAAGTGCTTCGATCCCTCGTCTGCGGCGGGGGATGTCCCGCCCGTAAACCGATTTAGTGAACCGGTTTAGGTCGTGGACGATACGCTGCCCCGCGCGAACCTGTCAAGACGTGGCTGACCGGCCCGATGGTCGCCGTCCCGCGCCACCTTGCTACGATCCCTGTGCATGGATCCTCGCAACGACTTTCAGCCGGGTGACACGCCGGTAGCCGTCCGCCTCTGGTTCGCCTGGGCGTTCGGTCTCCTGGCCATCACCGGGCTGCTCCTGGGCCGCATCGTCCAGTTCATCGACTTCAGCGAGCGGGCGCCGTTCAGCATCCTGGGCATCTTCATGATGCTAGAGCTGGCTGCAGTGCTGTTCGGCGTGACAACCGCCCTCCAGCGCAAGCGCATCGCTCATCGGTTCGCCGTGGGAATCGCGTTCCTGCCGGTGCCGATCCTCGCGGGGCTGCCCCCAGTGCTGCTCGACTTCCCGCCACAGGCGGCCAACGGCTGGTACCTGCTCACGGTGCCACTCGGCGCGTTGCTGACCATCGGGCTCGTCGTTGGCCTGCTGCGTCCCGCGGCACGCGCGTATTTCACCGAGCCCTGACCTTCCTATACTCGGCCGCGTGCAGCTGATCTCCCACGCCATCAACGGACACCGCCGCCTTGCCGTGCGCGTCGCGGGTGGCATCCGTGACCTGACCGACGCCACCGGCGTCACTGACATCGGCGAGCTCCTGGCTGCGGGCATCACGGCCGATCAGCTCGACAGCATCGCTGGGCCAACCGTCGATGACGAGGGGGTACACCTGGCGCCGATCGCGCGGCCGGGCAAGATCATCTGCGTCGGGCTCAACTACCACGACCACTGCCGCGAGCAGTCGATCGACCCCCCTGACTACCCGATGCTCTTCAGCAAGTTCGCCAACGCCGTCGCCGATCCGGGCCAGCCCGTGACACGGCCGCGCGCCACGGACAAGCTGGACCTCGAATGCGAGCTCGGTGTCGTGATCGGTCAGCGGGCGTCACGCATCGGCCGGTCCGAGGCGCTGGGCCATGTCTTCGGATACACGATCGTCAACGACGTCACGATGCGTGACCTCCAGAAGGAGGATCGGCAGTGGCTGCGGGCAAAAGGCTCGGACGGTTTCGCGCCGATGGGCCCGGTCGTCGTGACGGCCGACGAGATCCCGGATCCGCAGGCCCTCCGCCTCCGCTCATGGGTCAACGGTGAGCCGTGGCAGGACTCGACAACGGCGGAGATGGTGTTCGACGTGGCGACCATCGTTGCCTTCGCGTCGCGCACGATCACGCTCGAGCCGGGCGACGTCATCGCGACCGGTACCCCGGCGGGTGTCGGGCATTACCAGCACCCGCCCCGCTACCTCGTCAACGGGGATGGGATGCGACTCGAGATCGAGGGCATCGGGATCCTCGAGAACCCGGTCATCGACGAGCTGCCGCGCGGCGACGATCACGCCACCGCCGCTGGGGTCGGCGAGATCGACCAGCCGCCGCGATGACCGCTGCCGGCACTCGGCCGACCATGCGTGCGCTGGCCAAGACCGCGCCCGGCCCCGGCCTCGAGCTCATCGAGCGGCCGGTCCCCGATCCGGGCCCTGGCGAGGTCCTGCTGCGCGTCGAGGCCGCGAGCATCTGCGGCACCGACCATCACCTCTTCACATGGGACGACTGGGCCGCCGAGAACCTCGTGCCTCCGCGGATCCTCGGTCACGAGCTGGCCGGCACCGTGGCCGCCGCAGGCAGCGGCGTGAGCCGGGTGAAGGAGGGTGACCTCGTCGGCGTTGAGTCGCACCTCGTCGACTGGACGTGTGCGCAGTGTCGTCGGGGCGACGAGCACCTGTGCCGCAACCTGCGAGTCATCGGCGTCCACACCGACGGAGGGTTCGCCGAACACGTCGTGATCCCGGAAACGAACGCCATCGAGTCGAACGGGCTCGACCCGGCGGTGGTTGCTCTCCAGGAGCCGATGGGCAACGCCGTGCACGCCGCGTTCGTTGAGCCGATCGAGGGCAAATCGGTGCTCGTGACCGGCTGCGGACCGATCGGGCTGTGCGCGGTCGGGATCGCCAGGGCCGCCGGCGCTTCCGTGGTGATCGCCACCGACACCGAGCCATATCGGCTCGACCTCGCACGTGCGATGGGCGCCGACCTCGCCATCGACGCATCGACGGCCGACGCCGAGCAGCGGGTCGAGGAAGCCACCGGGGGCGACGGCGTCGAGGTCGTGCTCGAGATGAGCGGCGCACCGCAGGCCCTCGAGCAGGCACTCCGCATGACAACGCGCGGAGGTCGGGTCAGCCTCCTCGGGATCTTCAGCGAAGCCGTCCCGGTCGAGTTGTCCGAACTCGTGATCATGAAGGGCATCCGCATGCACGGGATCTACGGACGGCGGATCTACGACACGTGGGAGCGGACCCAGGCCCTGCTCCGCTCCGGCGCGCTCGACGTGTCACCCATCATCACTCATCGGCTCGACCTCGCCGAGTGGCCGGCTGCCTTCGACCTCATCGCCTCGCGCCACGCCGGAAAGGTCGTTCTCCTGCCGTAAGCGGTCGCGGGCCGCGGGTAGACTTGCCGCATGACCGATGCACCCGCCCGAGCGCACCATCCGCTCGCATTCCTGGATGCCGAGATCGAGGACCTGAAGGCCAAGGGTCTCTACCGACGCCTGCGGGTCGTCGAGAGCGAGCAGAAGAGCCGATGCGTCATCGACGGACGCGAGGTCATCACGCTCAGCAGCAACAACTACCTGGGCCTGAACACGCACCCCAGGCTGCGACAGGCGGCCCTCGACGCGGTCGAGCGCTATGGTGCCGGGTCGGGCGCCGTCCGCACGATTGCCGGCACGATGAGCCTCCATGAGGAGCTCGAGCAGCGCCTGGCCACCTTCAAGCACACGGAAGCGGTCCTCACCTTCCAGTCGGGCTTCACCGCCAACACCGGCGTGATTCCGATCCTCGCTCCGGAGGGCGCGGTCATCGTCAGCGACGCGCTGAACCACGCCAGCATCATCGACGGCATCCGGCTCACCAAGGCCGAGCGCAAGATCTTCCCGCACGCCGACACCGATGCGCTCCGCGACACGCTGCGCGAGATTCGGAAGGGTGACGCCGGCCGAACGATCCTGGTCATCACCGACGGCGTGTTCAGCATGGACGGCGACATTGCGAAGCTGCCCGAGATCGTCGACGCCGCGGACGAGGCCGATGCGGTCGTCATGGTCGACGACGCCCACGCCTCCGGCGTCCTCGGCCGCAATGGTCGCGGAACGGTGGACCATTTCGAGCTCCACGGCCGCGTCCACGTGCAGGTCGGGACGCTCTCGAAGGCGATTGGCGTGCTGGGCGGCTACGTTGCCGGACCGGCTTCGCTGCGCACGGTCCTGGAGCATCGGGCCCGCCCATTCCTCTTCTCGACATCGCATCCACCGGCAGTTGCGGCCGCGTGCCTGGCCGCGATCGACGTCCTCGAGACCGAGCCGGAGCTGATCGACCGCCTGTGGGACAACGCCCGCCATTTCAAGGCGGGGCTCGAGAGGCTCGGATTCGACACCGGCCACAGCGAGACACCCATCACCCCGGTCATCGTGGGTGCCGGCGCGCTGGCCCATCGGTTCAGCGATCGGCTCTTCGAGGAGGGCGTGTTCGCCATGGGCATCGGCTTCCCGACCGTCCCCGAGGAGAAGAGCCGGGTCCGCACGATCGTCACCGCCGAGCACTCGCGCGAAGAACTGGACACCTGCCTCGACGTCTTCGAGCGTGTGGGGCGCGAGCTCGCCATCATCTGAGGCAGGTCTCGGTGCCCGCAGGCACCGAGGTGGCACCGTTGTCCCAAATCCGATGCTAGGGTTGCCGAACTCTCCCGTTTCAAGCGTGCTGCCCGATGCGTGAACGATCCCTGGAAGCCATCCTGCGATCCACCCTCGTGGACGCGGATGCCCGGCCACGGGTTGTGCCGGCGCATCTCAGCGATGAGCCGACCGTTGACGAGCTCGCGGTCGCGGCCACTGCCGGCGACCTGGAGGCCGTCGGCCGCCTGTACGACGCTCTCTTCGATCCGATCTATCGCTACGTCGCCGTTCGCGTGCGCCATCGCGAGGACGCCCAGGACGTGACACAGCTGGTGTTCGAGCGGATCGTCGGTGCTCTCCCGCGCTATCGTCACCAGGGACGGCCGTTCACGGCCTGGGCATACCGAATCGCGCGCAACGCCGTGATCGACCATCAGCGTCGCCAGCGGCCGATCGAGCCCCTCGCGTCGATCGCGGAGCCGTCCGACGGCTCCGGCCTCGAGGCCAGGAGCCTGGAAGAGGAGGAGCTTCGCGAGCTTCGGGCGGCCATCCGGCGCTTGACGCCCGATCAGCAGGAAGCCATCGCCCTACGCTACGCCGCCGGGCTGTCCGCCGATGATGCCGCCCGGATCATGGGACGCCGGGCCGGCACCATCCGCGGCCTGACATTCCGCGCAATCGAGTCACTGCGCCGCCATCTCCGAGAGGACCGCACGCCATGAGCCGATGCTCACGTCTCGTGGACTCGGACGCCCCCGAGACCGATGCGGCGCTTGAGCGCCACTTCGCACGTCTTCGCGGTGAGCTGCTTCCCGATCCGCTCTTCCGCCGTCGGTTGCGGAGTCACACCATCAATCACTTTGTCGCTTCTCGCGAGCGACACGACGTCCGCGAACTCTCGTCCGGACGGCAGAGCCGAATGGGGAGGCTCGGTCGGGCGTCACTGTTCGCCAGCGTCGCGCTGGCGATGAGCGCGGCGGCTGTTCTGGGTGTCTCGCAGGAGGCGTTGCCCGGCGACGCTCTCTACGGCGTGAAGCTCCGTGTCGAGGAGCTGCGCTTCACGGTGGCTCCGGCGGAGCTGCAGCCCATGCTCGTGGCGATCGTGGTGGGGGAGCGACTGGAGGAGATGTCGCGCCTGGTCGACGCTGGCAGGCTGGACGATGCCGTGGCGATGGGACCGGTGGTGAAACGCGAGATCGAGCGCCTTGCCGATTCCGGACAAGGCGGCGACGGCGTCGCGCATCAGCTCCAGGTCCTGGACGAGCTCATCAATCGGCTGCCCGCGCAGGCCCAGGCCGCGATCCGGCGGTCCTGGGACGAGCTGACCAGCAGGCCCGGCGCCGGCGAACCCCCGGCGACGACGAGTCCCGGCGGGGCCGGCTCCGGAACCAACGGCTCGGGCGGCAACGGCTCGGGTCAGGGGGGCGGCCCGGGATTGGATGGCAACAGTTCCGCAGGTGGCGCCGGTGGCGCAGGTGGCGCAGGTGGCGCAGGTGGCGCAGGTGGCGCAGGTGGGACCGGCCCGGGTGACAACAGTTCCGGGAATCCCAGCGGCAACAACCAGGGCGGTTCGGGTGGCAACGGCAACGACAGCGACCGGGGCGGATCCAAGAATCAGGGCGGAGACTCCGGCGGCGCGGCGCCGTCGCAGGATCCCCCACACGATAACGCCCACCCGACTCCCAAGGGCAGCCCATCATCCGAGTGAGCGCCGTGCCGTTCATCCAGATATCAGAAAACGGAGTAGAGGACGAACCTCTACTCCGTTCCTGCCAGGGGGGCTGGTGATCGGCGGGTCTGGCCCGCTAGCACCCCAGGTCTGTTGGCGCGCTACCTACCGGTTGCGCTCCAGCTCGGTCTCCGCGGTGAGGCGGAGGTAGATCAGGCCACCGAACGAAAGCATCATCAGCAGGGCCAGCGGCCACGTCGGGACGCTCTCGGAGCCAAACGCCGTGTCGGGGATTGTCCCGCCACCGGGCGTCGGGGTCGGGTTGCCACCGGCAGTGCTCTCACGCGGGCTCTGCTCGGGTGAAGCCTCAGGGCTCTCCTCGGGGCTCATCTCCGGTGACTCCTCGGGCGAAGCCTCTGGTGACTCCTCGGGTGACTCCTCGGGCGAAGCCTCTGGTGACTCCTCTGGTGACTCCTCGGGCGAAGCCTCGGGCTCGCACGGACCGAGGTAATCGTCCTCGTGTCCCGCCTGAGTCGTTCCATTCTCGTTGAAGTGTCCGCCTTGTCCGTACACCGCGTTGTAGGGGAGTTCAAGCTCGACGTACTTCGTGGTGCCATCCAGGCCCGCTGCGTGGCAAATCACGATCTTGTCGTTCGGTGACTCCTCGGGTGAAGCCTCGACGGACTCTTCCGGGCTCACTTCGGGTGAAGCCTCGACGGACTCTTCCGGGCTCACTTCGGGTGAAGCCTCGACGGACTCTTCCGGGCTCTCCTCGGGTGAAGCCTCGAGGGCTCTTCCTCCGGGTGAAGCCTCAGGGCTCTCCTCGGGTGAAGCCTCAGGGCTCTCCTCGGGGCTCTCCTCGGGGGCGCATCCCACCCAGAAGACCTTGTGCTTGATTTCAAGCTGGCCCCCGGGATTTACGGCCCCTTCCCAAAAGAGCTTGTAGTGCCCATCGGCAAGGCTGTAGACGTTCGGATCATCGCTGTCGCCGGGCTGGCGATCCTCGCCGCCCGTTGCGTCATAGCTGCCGTCGAGAACGACCGTCCCGTCGCCGGTCGGCGGCCAGGACTCAATCCACCAGTCGCCGGACTGGACGTCATCGCCGAAGAAGAAGTGGAGATGGAATGTGCAGACGTGCGGTTCATTGGCGACGATCGGCTCCTCATCGGTGGCGCCGTCGTGAACCTTCACGGTGCCGTTGTTGCCCGGCGCACCGGCCATGACCGGTGCGACCATGGTGAACAGCGACAAGGTCAGGCCGAGAGCGGCCAGGATGCCGAGCGCTGTTCGTGCCGTCGATCTTACGAACAGGTGTTCCACGAGTGTGTCCCCTTCCAAGCCCCTCTGGCTCGCTTGTTCCCCGCGATCATCGCGAGGCATGGATTGGACACTAGGACCTGTCATCCCCCATTGGTACCCCCTCCCCCGTGGGCTCCAGATGAGACCGCGGAGGTCTGGTGTGGTGAGGTGATGAAATCGTCGTTGACGCCACGCACCGACGGTCCTGGTACCACGGTCCGTGTTGGCTCAGATATCAGAAAACGGAGTAGAGGACGAACCTCTACTCCGTTCCTGCCAGGGGGGCTGGTGATCGGCGGGTCTGGCCCGCTAGCACCCCAGGTCTGTTGGCGCGCTACCTACCGGTTGCGCTCCAGCTCGGTCTCCGCGGTGAGGCGGAGGTAGATCAGGCCACCGAACGAAAGCATCGTCAGCAGGGCCAGCGGCCAGGCGGGGATGCCCTCTGAGCCGAGCGCGGTGTCCGGAACGGTCCCGCCACCAGGCGTCGGGGTCGGGTTGCCACCGGCAACGCTCTCACGCGGGCTCTGCTCGGGTGAAGCCTCGACGGACTCCTCCGGGCTCTCCTCGGGTGAAGCCTCGACGGACTCCTCCGGGCTCTCCTCAGGTGAAGCCTCGACGGACTCCTCCGGGCTCTCCTCGGGTGAAGCCTCGACGGACTCCTCCGGGCTCTCCTCGGGTGAGGCCTCGACGGACTCCTCGGGTGAAGCCTCGACGGACTCCTCCGGGCTCTCCTCGGGTGAAGCCTCGACGGACTCCTCACGGGCTCTCCTCGGGTGAAGCCTCGACGGACTCCTCGGGGCTCACTTCGGGCGACTCCTCGGGGGAAGCCTCAGGGCTCTCCTCGGGTGAAGCCTCGACGGACTCCTCAGGGCTCACTTCGGGCGACTCCTCGGGGGAAGCCTCAGGGCTCTCCTCGGGTGAAGCCTCGACGGACTCCTCAGGGCTCACTTCGGGCGACTCCTCGGGGGAAGCCTCAGGGCTCTCCTCGGGTGAAGCCTCGACGGACTCCTCAGGTGACTCGCCAGGGCCGGTCACGACGTCGATGTGACTGATGCCATGGCAGTTGTCACTGTCGAGCTTCGTGACACTGACGCTGTCCGTGCCAATGCCGGTGACGGTGTAGCAGCCGAAGCCGACCGTCCCGTCAGCGGTGATCAGGTCGCTGTGCTTATTGTCCGGGCCGAACGCATCATTGCCGGACTTGATGCAGAGGCCGGTGACGATCTCGCCCGAGGCAGCCTCGTACGAGACTTCGTCCTCGCTCTGGCCGGCGTCCTCGGCGTCAACGTTGATGGCGGTGTCGCAGGCCGCGGGACTGTCGTCCCCGTCCGCGAACACGGGGGCCGCGAGCGCAAACAGCGAAAACACCAGGCCGAGTGTGGCCAGAATGCCGAACGCTGTACGTCCCGTCGACCGGTGGAACATGGTACCCACGATGATGATTCCCTTCCTTGCCCCTCTGGGCTCCGTCCGACTTCCCCTTGAGTCTCAAACGCCGGTAGAACCGGCCACCAGTCGGAAAGGGGAGTATAGGACGGCGCCCGGTACTTTGGTAAGGGGGTCGCGGGGCAGAAAAGTGCACTCCGGAGTGGTTCCGATGGGTCTGAGGTCCTTATGCGGTGCCGAGAGGCAACATGCGGGCCCGGTACCGAGGTACGGGGGGTCGCGAGGAGCACCATGAGCGTGCTGCTGGCTCTCGGTTTTCTGGCGTCCTTGTGCGCCCTGGGGATCGCGCTGCTGCGCCAGGCCGTGCCGCAGCTGTCGGCGCTCGAGACCATGGTGTACGGATCGGTCCTCGGGACCGTCCTCGGGACCGTCCTCATCCTGGGTCTTGCCGGGCCGATCGGGCTGCTCCCCGCGGTCATCGCGGTGACCATCTTCTGCCTGGTGGGATCAGCGCTCTATGCGCCATCCGTCCCCATCGGCGGCTTGTCCGCCAGAGTTCGGCGGGTGGCCGCGCGGGTCCATGCGCGGCATGGCACCTGGGTGCTCGTCGTCATCGGCCTCATGGTCGGCCGCCTTGCACTCATGTGGTCCGGCATGCTCACGATCGGCGACGACGGGTTGATCGCCGGACACGTCTACGTGTGGGGCGACTGGAGCGTTCACCTCGGTGATACCACGGCATTCGCCTACGGAGACAACTTCCCCCCGACGCATCCCCGACTCGCAGACGCCCCACTCGCGTATCACTACCTGATCTCCCTGACGGCCGCCGGGATGGTCGTGCTCGGCATGGACGCCACGGCGGCCCTGCCCCTCCAGAGCTTCGTCTACTCCGTCATTCTCGTCCTGGCCATCTATGCCTTCGCGCTTCGCCTGACCGGCGATCGGATGATTGCCGTGCTGAGCCTCGTGCTGTTCCTTGTGGGTGGCAGCCTCGGGTGGCTCCTGCTGTTCGACCCGTCCGGGGGAGGTCCGATCGCAGCCCTCGGTGCGAATCCGTGGGACTACCAGGCCCAGCAGGACGCCAACTTCTGGTGGTTCAATCCCTACTTCGCGTTGATCATGTCCCAGCGGGCCGCGATGTATGGCATTCCGCTGGTCATGCTCATCCTCTCGATCCTTCTCGACGCGACGCGCTCGAACGACTGGCGACCCTACGTCGTCGCCGGCGTGGTGGCGGGGGTCCTTCCCCTTGCGCACCTCGGAAGCTTCGCAGCCCTGGCGTTGATCACTCCATTCCTGGTTCTCGCCTTCCCCCGGCGCGGTTGGTTCGCGTTCTTCGCTGTCTGGATCGTGATCGGCGGCGCGTTTCTGTTCGGCGTCCAGGGGGGCGAAGCCCGTTCGAGCAGTGGATTGCGCTGGGATCCCGGCTGGCTGACCGGAGACGACCCGTGGCCGTGGTTCTGGGTCAAGAATCTCGGGCTGTTCCTGCCGCTCGGTGCCGTTGGCCTGCTGGCTCGAACGGTGCTACCCGCTGATTCGCGGCGGCTCCTGTTCGCCTTCATGCCGATTTTCGTTGTGGCGAACACGTTCATTCTCTCCGTCTTCAAGTGGGACAACTCCAAGGTCTTGCTCTTCTTCTTTCTGGCGCTGGCAATCCTTTCCGCGGCCACCCTGGTCGCGATCTGGCGGCTCCAGCGCGATCTGCTCAGCCGTTCCCTCATCGTCCTCGCCGTGGCAACGATGGTGGGCTCGGGCGTTCTCACGAACTACGGCCAGGCAGCCGGCTTCGACCGGATCCAGATGAATCGGCCAGTGGATCTCGAGCTGGCCGAGTGGGCGCGGACCGCGACGGACCCGCAGGCGGTGTTCGCCGCGGGCCTCGAGCACTCCGATCCGATTCCGATGCTTGCGGGCCGACGCGTGATCGCCAGCTACGCGCCGTGGCTCCGCAGCATCGGGCTCGACTCGAGCCGGCAGGAGGCCGATCTGCGCAGCATCATGCGGCTCGAGCCCAATGCCGAGGAGCTCATCGATCGGTACGGGGTCGACTACGTCGAGATCGGGCCATGGGAGGTGCGTGAGCTCGGCGCGAACCTCGAGGGCTTTGCGTCTCGCTACCCGATCGCGTTCGAGAACGAGGAGTACCGAATCTTCGCGGTCGGGGAGTAGCAGGAAGGGCCCCCGGTCGGAACCGGGAGCCCTTCTCTTGTTGCCGTACGGGTGAAGCCGCTAGCGGCGGGCCATCACCGATGCGAGGCTCCGTCGGGCGACGAGCCCGAACGACGCCAGCGCAATCAGGGCAAGCATCGGGACCAGCGGTGAGGCCGGACCTCCCGTCGCGGTGTCCGGCAGATTGCCGCCCGCGGCGGGTGTCGGATTGCCGCCGAGCTCGCTCTCGCGCGGGCTTTCCGACGGTGAAGCTGACTCGCTTGCACTGGGGCTCACGCTCTCCTCCGCCGCGTCGGCGAAGTTGTAGACGTGGAGCATGATCATCCCGTCGGTGTCGGCGGTCGTGTCGAGCACGATGACGCCAGCCTCGGCGGAGATGAGGGCGGCATTGTCGCCGCTGCCGGGGGTGAAGCGCAGTGCACCGAACGAGAAGCCAGCGGGCGCCTCGGTCTCGGTGATGGTCACCGCGCCATCCTCGACATCAAACCCGTAGTGGCTCAGGTCGAGGCACACGTCGGCGTCCAGGGTGCCGTTGCGAGTGGCGTCGTAGGCGACGTCGGTCTCGCACGCGCCGACCTGGCTGAAGTCGCCGTCGGTGCTCAGGGTCTGGATGGACGATCCGTCGGCCACGGTGAAGTCGTAGGCACTTGTGCCACCGGCCACCGCGCCGGGCGTCTGGACGTCACCGTCGAGCACCACGGTCGGGCACTCCAGGACCGTCTCGACCGTCGGGCCGAAGGCGGCGTCGGGGGTCGTCGGATTGGTCGCGGCACGTGCCTCGACGGCCTCGAACTCACCCTCGGTGGTGACGTTGGCGCAGTTGTGCTTCATGACCATCACGGTCACGTCGCGATCGGGCTCCTCCGAAGCCGTTGGGCTCGGACTCTCCTCCGCCGCGTCGGCGAAGTTGTAAACGTGGAGCATGATCATCCCGTCGCTGTCGGCGGTCGTGTCGAGCACGATGACGCCAGCCTCGGCGGAGATGAGGGCGGCACTGTCGCCGCTGCCGGGGGTGAAGCGCAGTGCACCGAACGAGAAGCCAGCGGGCGCCTCGGTCTCGGTGATGGTCACCGCGCCATCCTCGACATCAAACCCGTAGTGGCTCAGGTCGAGGCACACGTCGGCGTCCAGGGTGCCGTTGCGAGTGGCGTCGTAGGCGACGTCGGTCTCGCACGCGCCGACCTGGCTGAAGTCGCCGTCGGTGCTCAGGGTCTGGATGGACGATCCGTCGGCCACGGTGAAGTCGTAGGCACTTGTGCCACCGGCCACCGCGCCGGGCGTCTGGACGTCACCGTCGAGCACCACGGTCGGGCACTCCAGGACCGTCTCGACCGTCGGGCCGAAGGCGGCGTCGGGGGTCGTCGGATTGGTCGCGGCACGTGCCTCGACGGCCTCGAACTCACCCTCGGTGGTGACGTTGGCGCAGTTGTGCTTCATGACCATCACGGTCACGTCGCGCTCGGCGCTCGGGCTGGCGGATTCGCTGGCGCTCGGGCTGGCGGATTCGCTGGCGCTCGGGCTGGCGGACTCGCTGGCGCTCGGGCTGGCGGACTCGCTGGCGCTCGGGCTGGCGGACTCGCTGGCGCTCGGGCTGGCCGAGCTGTCGCCATCGGACGACGCGGGTGTGGATTGCTGGACATCGGTCCCAGCGTGGTCATTCGCGAGCGTCGGGCCGGCGATCGCAACCACCGAGAACGCGAGCGAAATGACGGCGACGATCGCGAGCAGCGTCCGGGCAGTGGACGTGGCGATGGTGTCGGTAGAGCCGTTGAACATCGGCTGATCCTTCCTTGCTGTCGCGACGGATTGCGCATGGAGTCGCGACGGTGAGCGGGGCGCCTCCCTCCGGCGCCAGAGGGAGAGCTATTGCAGGTTCGGTACCGAAGTACCGCTGGCGTCGGCGGAAGTACGGGGGACGCCACGAGATCGCATCAACTCAGGAGGGCGCACGGTGCATGGACGCACCAGAGACCGCCAGCGTGAATAGCTCAGCCGGTGCGGCCGCGAGCCTCCAGCACGACGACCTGGGTCTCGTCAGGCAGCGAGTTCACGGTGAACTGCGCCTTGGGCTGCCGGATCGGCTCGGTGGCCATCTCGTGAAGGAACTTCTCGGGGCCTCCGAGGTCCTTCGAGGCGCCATCCACGCCGAAGTGCATGGGGATGACGATCTTGGGTCCGATCTGGGACACGACCTCCGCCGCCTCTGATGGGGTGAGCGTCGTTTCGCCGCCGACTGGAACCAGGAGGACATCCACCGGCCCGAGCTCACTGACCTGCTCGTCGGTGAGCAGATGTCCGAGGTCGCCCAGGTGGCAGACGTGGACGCCGTCGATCTCGACGGCAAAGATCATGTTCTCGCCACGGACCGAGCCGGCCTCGCCGTCGTGGAACGTCCGGATTCCCGTCACGAGGAGGTCGCTGAACTCGTACTCGCCCGGACGGGTGAGGGTCAGGCCGGCCTTGATCGAGCGCGTGTAGTTGTGATCGGGGTGATCGTGGCTGATCGTCAACAGCTCCACGTCGTGCTTCCCGGCGACAAAGCCGGTCGACGGCGGGCAGGGGTCGGTGATGACGGTGGCCTCTCTTCCCTTGAGTCGGAAGCAGGCACGCCCGTACCAGGTGATCTCCATCGGTTCACCGATGGTAGCCGATCGGGAGATAGCACGAGCCCCGGTGCCCGCCCAATGACACCGGGGCTCGAAGGAGGGAGGGTGGAGGCGGAAACCACGGGGATCTCCATCTCGCACCGTGAACACTAAGAGGCCGATCTAAACCGCGGGCTTGCCGCGTCTTAAGAAACCTGAACCTTGGCCGGTCGCTTGAAGACGGCTGCGTAGAATGGCGCGGATGTCGACCCCGCAACGCCTCGTCTCGATCCTGGTGGCCATCCTCGTCGTGATCGCCGTGCTGGTGCTCGGCCTGTCGGCCGGCGGCGCCGGCATTGCCGAGGGTCCATCCCCCGGGTCGTCCGCCAGTGCGGATCCATCGGCCCCCTCGCTGCCGAGCACGCCGACCCCGTCCGTCGTCCCCGCCGGGTCCGCCCCAACCGATGCGGAGGTGATGCAGATCCTTGCGGATATCGAGGAGCAGGTGATTGCCATCCGGGGCCTCCCGGCGCCGGACATCGGCCCCGCGGAGATCATCAGCCGGGAGGAGCTGGCCGTCGAACTCAGGACCCTGTTCGACGAGCAGTATCCGCAGGACGAACGTGACCGGGACAATCTCACCCTTCGCGCCCTCGGACTGCTGGCCCCCGACGAGGACGTTGCCGAGCTTCAGCTCGAGCTGCTCGGTGACCAGGTGCTCGGCTTCTACGACGACATCGAGCGGCGGATGGTGGTGGTGTCGGATGCCGGCCTCGACGTGGCGGCTCGGATCACGTACGCACACGAGTACACCCACGCGCTGCAGGACGCCGCGTTCGACCTCGACAGCCTCGAGATCGATGTGCCCGGGGAGGACGACCGGGGACTTGCTCGGACGGCACTGATCGAGGGCGATGCCACGGTGACGATGCTGGCCTGGATGCTTCAGAACCTCAGCCAGTCCGAGATTCTCGAGTACTTCGGCAGCGTCGACATCCCCGATACCACCGGCATCCCGTCCTGGATGGTCGCGCAGCTCGCGTTCCCGTACGAGGCCGGCCTCAACTGGACGACCGTCCTGGCCGGTGGCGATCCGACCCGGCCCGACTTCACCGAGCTGGACGCGGCGTTCGCCGATCCACCCGACAGCACGGAGCAGGTGATCGATGTCGATAAGTGGGAACCACGGGAGGGTCCGGACGAGATCGACCCAGTCGACCTGGCGGGGGCGCTTGGCACGGGGTGGCGCGACGTGGACGCAACCCCGATCGGACAGGCGACGATCGCCATCATGCTCGAGCACTTTGGAACCTCCCCCGTCGAAGCCCGGGAGGCGGCCGCCGGGTGGGGTGGTGATCGAGTGGTGGTCGCCGCAGGTCCGGACGACGAGTTCGCCGCGTTGTGGCGCCTGAGCTGGGACACGGCCACCGACGCCACCGAGTTCATCACGGCCTATGAATCGGTCATCTCAACGTTCGATTTCGCCGCGACGGTCATCGAGCTGCCCGATGGCGACATCCTGGTTGTCCACGCGACGACTGACGAGCTCGTCACGCGAACGGTCAACGCGGCGAGCTGAGGCTACATCGACTCCGGGGCGGAGATTCCGAGCAGGTCGAGGCCGTTGGCGAGCACCGCGCGCGTGGCGTCCACCAGCGCCAGGCGGGCGCCGGACAGTGCCGTGTCATCGGTGAGCACCTTGCAGTCGCGATAGAACGCCGAAAACGCCGATGCGACTTCGTAGCAGTAGCGGGGCACCTCGTGGGTCTCGCGGCGCTCCGCGGCCGTGGCCAACGCGGCGGGGAAGTCCAACAGCTGATGGATCAGGGCCTGCTCGGACGGGTGCCGAAGCAACGCACCGGAGTTCGACGGGTCGGGCCGGAGACCAGCATCGGCGCCAAGGCGCAGGATCGAGGAAGCGCGCGCGTGCGCGTACTGCACGTAGTACACGGGATTCTCGTTACTCTGCTTCTTGGCGAGCTCGAGGTCGAAGTCGATGCCGGTCGTGTAGGCGCGTGAGCTGAAGTACCAGCGCGCGGCGTCCACTCCGACCTCGGCGAGGAGCTCATCGAGGGTGATGAACTCCCCGGCTCGCTTGCTCATCGGGATCTCGACGCCGTCGCGCACGAAGCGCACCCACGCGATCAGCGGCCAGCGCACCGCATCGGCGTTGAAGCCGAGCCCGACGGCTGCGGCTCGGTTGCGCGCGACGGTACCGTGATGGTCTTCGCCCCAGACGTAGATGAGCTCATCGAATCCGCGGCTGAACTTCTCCGCGACATAGCCGATGTCCGCCGCAAAATAGGTCGGGCGTCCATTCGAGCGGATCACGACACGATCTTTGTCGTCGCCGAATTCGGTCGAGCGGAACCAGAGTGCCCCGTCGGCGTCGTACATGTGACCGGCCGCGCGAAGCTGTTCGATGCCACGCTCGACCCATCCCGCGGCGTGAAGCGCCCCCTCGCTCGTCCACACGTCAAAGGTGACCCCAAGGTGCTCGAGGCTGGACTCGATCCCGCTTCGGACGCGATCCGAGGCCCATCGACCGAGGATCTCACCGGCATCGGCGTCCGGGCCTGCGGCCGCCTTCCAGACATCGTCCGGCACGGCCGCTGCGAGGTCGTTGACGTACTCGCCGTGATACCCGTCGGGTGGGACCGGTTCGCCGTGCCGAACGGCCAGCAGGGTGAGACCCAGGTTTCGGATCTGCTCGTTGTAGTCGTTGAAGTAGTACTCACGCGTCACGCGATGACCGGCGGCCTCGAGCACGCGGCTGAGCACGTCACCCACGAATGCCCCGCGGGCGTTGCCGACCGTCAGCGGTCCGGTGGGATTCGCGCTCACGAACTCGACGTTGACGTTGAGTGGCTCCGCGATCGTCGCCCGCCCGAAGGAGGGTCCGGACTCGCGGATCGGCCCAACCTGCGCGGCGACCCATCCCGGATCGAGCCTGAGGTTGAGGAATCCCGGGGGTGCGGACTCGATGGCGGCCACGGCCGGCGTCGGTTCAAAGTTCGCGATGATCGCCTCGGCAATCCTCATCGGTGAACTGCGCACGACCGGGGCGAGCTGCATGGCCACGTTGCTTGCCCAGTCTCCGTGCTCCGGCTTGGCCGGATGTTCAAGGCCGACGGCGGGGAGGCTCCGACCCTCGGCCACCGACCAGCCCTCGCGCTCAAGGGCACGGTCTCGCGCATCGGCGAGTGCTCGCGTCAAGTCGGTCCGGAGGCTCATGGGGCGTCGAGTCTAGCGCGACGCCACGGGGCCCGAGTTCAGGGCTGGACGGTCTCGCTGATCGCGGAGGTGGTCGTGACGCCTGTCGGGCTCGAACCCGCGTTCACGGCGCCGCCGATGGCGAGGGAGAGGATCATCCAGGCCGCCGCGAGGGCAATCAGCAGGCGGTTGGGGCGGCTGTGGGCAGCCGTCCGGGCGGTGGGCTTCATCGATACCTTGGGCGTCTTTCTCGCTGCATCGTCGTTGTGTCCGGTGTTGCATCCCCCCTGGTACCGACGTCCAATGCATGTGCCTTGCCAGACCGAGCGGGCACCCGGTGCGCACGCGCACCGGTTGAATCAGCGGTCGCGCGCGAGTCGCAATTCGAGCGCCTGATCGACGCTGAAATCCGCGAGGCCGAGAGCGTCGGCCGCGACCTCGAGCAGCGCCCCCGTGGGGGCCAGGCCGATCAGCTCGCAGTGATCGATATCCGTCCCTGCCTCGCGCGCGAGTCGCCTGACCTCGCCGACCACCTGGGCGATCCCGGTGCGCTCCCAGTCCACCAGGTTCGTGCTCACCTGGGCCATCGGCGGCCGGCCGGGATTCTCGAGGAGGATGCCCATGGCCTGGACCGCCGGCATGCCACCCGAGCTCTCGCGGATCTGATGCGCGATCTTGATGGCCACCGCCAGGTCGTCGGTGCGGAGGTTCACGTTGAAGGCGATGAGGGGCTTTCGTGCGCCGACCGCGACGGCGCCGCCTCGAGGATGGACCCGCAGTGGCCCGAAATCCGGGGCGCGATGCGGCACGGTCGCGATCTCGTCGCGGATCGCCTCGTACTGGCCGCGCCGGACCTCGGCCAGGCGCTGGCGCTCGGGACGGAGGGCGGCATCGCCATACAGGTACACCGGGATGTCGAATCGGCTCGCGATCTGCTCGCCGAAGCGACGCGCCAGATCGACGCACTCCTCGATCCGGGTGAGTCCGAGCGGAACGAAGGGGATGACATCAACCGCACCGATGCGCGGGTGGGCGCCCTGGTGCTGCGACATGTCGATGAGCTCGAGGGCGCGACCCACCGCGGCCGTCGCCGCCCTGACCACCGGCTCGGCGCTGCCCGCGAACGTGATCACACTGCGATTGTGGGTCACGTCGCGGGTGTGATCGAGCACGGTCACTCCGTCGATCGACGCGACGGCATGCACGATCTGCTCGACCACGTCGCCGCGCCGCCCTTCGCTGAAGTTCGGCACGCATTCAATCAGTCCCGGCACGTCCAGATCGTAGCTGCGCCCGTGGCCGACTGCCGGACTCCACGCCGCGACTGGTACGCTCCAAGCCATGGACGGCATCTCAGCGTGAGCGGGCGACTCTTCGTCGTGGCCGTTCCGATCGGAAATCCCGACGACCTCACCCTGCGCGCCATCGCCACCCTCAGCGCGGTCGGCGTGGTGGCCGCCGAGGATACGCGGCACTTCCGAACCCTGGCGCGGCGGCACGGTATCGAGACGCCGGCGGTCAGCTACCACGATCACAACGAGGAGGGCCGGGCCCGCGAGCTGGTCGCGCGCCTGGTGGCGGGCGAAGACGTGGCCCTGGTGTCCGATGCCGGAACGCCGCTCGTGAGCGATCCCGGCTATCGGCTCGTACGTGCCGCCCTCGAGGCCGGGGTGGAGGTGACCAGCCTCCCGGGCGCATCCGCCGTGACCACCGCCCTGGCTGTCTCCGGCCTGCCGCCTCATCCGTTCCGCTTCATCGGCTTCCTGCCGCGCACGTCGGCCGCGCGACGATCGGCGCTCGCGGCGCTGCGCGACGATCCGGCGACATTGATCGCCTTCGAGGCGCCCCGACGTCTGGTGGCCACGCTGGGCGACGTACTCTCGGTGCTTGGCGATCGCCCCGCCTGCCTGGCCCGCAGCATCACGAAGTCACACGAGAACTATCAGCGAGCCTCGGTTTCCGCCCTCATCGAGGGCCTCGAGCGCGAGGGCGACATTCGGGGTGAGTGCACGCTGCTGGTCGGTGGGGCGCTCGATCGCTCGCCCTCGGTCGATGCGGCCACTGCCGATGCCAACCTGCTTCTGTCGCACGACACGCCATCGCGCGCCGTCCAGGAGCTGTTGATCCAGCGTCACGGGCTGTCGAAGCGGGACGCGTACGCCCTCGTGCTGGCAGCGCGCGGGCGGTGACGCGCGAGATCGTGGACCGCGTGCTCGAATCTTCCCGGTACCGTGACGTCGCTCCCGCGTTCCTCGGTCGGCTGGTGGACGACGAGATGGCCCCGTCCAGGTCGCCGGATGAGACGGTGAAGCGCGTGAAGCGGCGGCTCCACCAGGCTGTGGGGGCGTTCCGAGGAGCCATCTCCGATGCGGGCATGGCCGCGGCGTGGAGCGGCGAGCTGACCGATCCCGGCTTCCGTGCCGCCTGCGTGCGCGTCCTCCGTGCCCATGCCTCGACGAGCGAACGTGTCGCGGTCCTCGATGATCTCTACCCGGCCATCTGGGCCGTCACCGGCCAACCGAAGTCGGTGCTGGACCTCGGATGCGGACTGAATCCGCTCACGCTGCCGTGGATGGGCCTGGCCGCGGACGCCCGGGTTACCGCATCCGATGTTGACCTGCGCGTGCTGCGGACGGTCGCCGCCTTTCTCGAGCTCGTCGGCCAGCCCGGCGGCGTCGAGGTCCTGGACCTGGTCGCGCGTCCCCCGACCGACGTCGCCGACGTCGGGCTGCTCTTCAAGCTGGTCACAACCCTCGATCGGCAGGACCCGGCGGCGGCGGACCGGCTCATCGCGGGCCTGCGGGTCCGGCACGCAGTCGTCAGCTTCACGACGCGCTCCCTCGGCGGTCGAGGTCGAGGCATGGAGCGCGCGTATCGGGATCGCCTCGAGAGGCTGCTTGCGGCCTCGTCGCGTGTGGTCGACGTGACCGAGGTCTCGGTTCCCAACGAGCTCATCGCGGTGGTCACGCTCCGTGGCTGAACGGCTCGTCTCACGACGCGGAGCCCTGGCGGTGCCGACCTTCCTGCCCGATGCCACCCGGGCCGGCGTGCGCGCCGTATCCAGCGACGATCTGCGGCGCGTCGGCATCGAGGCCCTGGTCGTCAACGCCTTCCATCTCCTGCGGCGGCCGGGGGCGCGGGTCATCCAGTCGGCAGGCGGGATCCATCGCTTCATGGACTGGGATGGGCCGATCCTGTCCGACTCGGGCGGCTTCCAGGTCTGGAGCCTCATCCGCCAGGATCCGAACCGCGGGGTCATCCGCGACAACGAGGTCATCTTCCGCGAGCCATCGACCGGCGAGAAGTGGAACCTGACGCCCGAACGGATCATCGGCCTCCAGTTTCAGCTCGGCAGCGACATCGCGGTCTGCCTGGACGACTGCACGGACGCCGATGCGCCAGAGGCCGAGCAGGAACGGTCGGTCGAGCGGACCGTGCGCTGGGCACGGCGGAGCCGCGAGGAGTTTGATCGGCAGGTCGCGGAGCGCAAGCTCGACGATCCGCCGCAGATCTTCGCGGTCGTCCAGGGCGGGGGATCCGAGGTTCTGAGGCGGCAGTGCGCAACCGAGCTGGCGTCGATCGGGTTCGACGGCTATGGCTTCGGCGGCTGGCCACTCGACGCCGACAGTGCGCTCCTCGCCGACCCATTGGGCTGGGTCGCGCAATCCCTGCCACCCGAAGCCCCCAAGCACGCCCTCGGCATCGGCCGGCCTGACCACGTCGTCACGGCATTCGAGCTGGGCTACTCGATCTTCGACTGCGCCCTGCCGACGCGCGATGCGCGGCATGGGCGGCTGTATGCCTTTCGAACCGGCTGGGCCGATCGGGCGCCGTCGTCAGGGGACCACTTCTACCGCGCGGTGCGTATCCATGACCCGGAGTACCGCGTGGACCATATGCCGGTCGAGGACGGATGCGACTGCCCGCTGTGCGCGAAGCACTCCGCCGCCTATCTCCATCACCTCTTCAAGGTGGGGGATGTCTCCGCGGAACGGCTCGCCACGTTGCACAACCTTCGCTTCTACGTCCGCCTGTTCGAGCTTCTCAGGCGCGGCTGATCAGGCGTGGGCGGCGGCCTGCGCTACATCCTCACGACCCAGCGTGTCGGGGTTGATATTCCTCGTGCGCGCCAGGCGTTCGGTGATCAGCTGAAGCGCCATTGCCGCGCCGAGCAGCGCGGGGGTCGACCCGGGCATCCTTCCCTCTCGTGGCAGGACGACCCGGCCGGCCGGCGTCGCGTCGGATGAAATGGTCGCGGCAACCGCGGCGGACAGGATTGCTGCCGTCGGGATCGACAATGCGGCGGCGGCTGCCAGCAGTGCCGCGCCGCGCTCTCGGACCGCGGCGCTCGGGGCCGACCCCGCCATCACCAGGACCAACCCCGTCCAGCGCGTGGCTGCGGCGAGGTGTCCGTGGAGGAGGGTTTCGAGTTCGTGGGCCGATGTGGGCAGATGCGCTCCCTCGGCGATCTTCAGGGCCAGCTCACGGGCCGATACGTGGTCGACGCCCGATCCCGCGACCAGGATTCGATCGCACTCGGCCAGCGCCGAAGCGAGCGTCGCCGCGGCCTGCGGCTCACGCCCGCCGTCGAGCAGGGCCCGGACGCCGAGAACGTCGAGCTTCCGCCCGCCGAGTCGGGCGGCCAGCGCCACCCCGACGAGGACCGGCGAGAGATAGCCGACCGTGTGACACCAGCTCTGATCCTGCTCCTCGGTTGTGACGATAGTCTGCGCCAGCTCGGCTCCCGGTGAGCCGGGGCCGACGGTGATGAGCGCGGTGGCGGCACCCGCATCCCTTGCGGAACGCAGGGCCGCATTGGTCATGGCCGTCCCGCCCTCGTGGGAGACCGCGATGAGCAGGCCGCGAGAGGGCGGGCGGGCGAGCAGCTCCAGCGCCTGGACGGAGTGGATGTCTGCCCCGGCCGGCAGGTCGAGCGCCTCGTTCAGGAGGGCGGCCACGGCCATTGCCGCGTGCTCGGATGTCCCGCACCCGGTGGTGATGATCGGCTGCCCACGCTGCCTGGCAGCCTGGATCTCCAGAACCAGCTGCTCGAAGCCGGGCTGGGCGGGAAGGCGATGGAGCAGCCGTTCCGCCATGGCCGGTTCGGCGGCGATCATCTCGCTCATCAGGTACGGCGCCCTCCCCCGGAAGGCCGGCATCTGCGACGGCTCCCATGGATCGGGCGGACCGGGCAACGGCTCGTCGGCCGAGCGCCTCGTCATCAGGCGGTCACTCCGCGGTCGGAGGCATCGGGATCCGGACGCCGCGCTCCGCCGCCACGTCGAGGGCTCGCCGATAGCCCGCGTCGGCATGGCGGATGACGCCCATGCCCGGATCGCTGGTCAGCACGCGTTCCAGCCGGGCCGCGGCCTCGGGTGTTCCATCGGCGACGACCACCATCCCGGCATGGAGCGAGTAGCCGATGCCGACTCCGCCGCCATGATGGAAGCTGACCCATGTGGCGCCGGCTGCGGTGTTCACCAGGGCGTTGAGGATCGGCCAGTCCGCGATCGCGTCGGAACCGTCGCGCATCGCCTCGGTCTCGCGGTGCGGCGACGCCACCGAGCCGGCATCGAGGTGATCGCGGCCGATGACGATGGGGGCGCTGATCTCGCCATTGGCGACGAGGTCGTTGATGGCGGCGCCGGCCCGGGCCCGTTCGCCATAGCCCAGCCAGCAGATGCGCGCCGGCAGCCCCTGGATCGGCACCTTCTCGGCGGCCAGGCGCAGCCAGCGCTGAAGCCCCTCGTCGTCAGGGAAGAGGTCGGCCAGCGCACGATCGATGCGCGCGATGTCGTTCGGGTCACCTGACAGTGCCGCCACCCGGAACGGGCCGCGGCCCTCGCAGAACAGCGGACGAATGAAGGCGGGCACGAAGCCGGGGAAGTCGTATGCATTGGCCACGCCGGCGTCGTGAGCGTGCTGGCGGATGTTGTTGCCGTAGTCAAAGGTGACCGATCCGGTCGATTGAAAGGCGAGCATGGCGCGGACGTGATCCGCCATGGACGCAGTGCTGCGTCGAACGTACTCGTCGGGATCCGCTCGCCGCAGGGCAACGGCCTCGTCGAGGGGCATGCCTGCCGGAACGTAGCCCTCCAGTGGATCGTGGGCCGACGTCTGGTCGGTCACGAGGTCGGCGTGCCACCCCCGGTCGACGAGTGCCGGAAGGATCATCGGCGGCGTTGCCGATGAGGGCGACGCTGTGCGCCTCGCCCGCCGCTCGCCAGCCGTCCACCAGGGCCACCGCCCGCTCCAGCGAGTCGGTCATCTCGTCGACGTAGCCGACGTCGAGGCGCCTCCCGGCCCGGGCCGGGTCGACCTCGACCACCAGTGCCACGCCGCCGTTCATCGTGACCGCCAACGGTTGGGCACCACCCATCCCGCCGAGTCCCGCGGTCAGGGTCGCGGTTCCGGCCAGCGAGCCGCCGAAGTGCTGGCGAGCCGCTTCCCCGAACGTCTCGTAGGTGCCCTGGATGATCCCCTGCGTCGCGATGTAGATCCACGAGCCGGCGGTCATCTGCCCATACATCGTCAGGCCGGCACGCTCGAGCTCACGGAACTTCTCCCACGTCGCCCAGTGCGGCACGAGGTTCGCATTCGCGATGAGGACCCGCGGCACATCCGGCGTGGTGCGGAAGACGCCGACGGGCTTGCCCGACTGGACCAACAGCGTTTCGTCGTTCTCGAGGTCGCGCAGCTCGGCGACGATGGCATCGAACGCCTCCCAGCTCCGCGCCGCACGACCGGTGCCGCCGTACACGACGAGGTTGTCGGGATCCTCGGCCACCTCGGGGTCGAGGTTGTTCATGAGCATGCGCAGGGCGGCTTCCTGCTGCCAGCCCTTGCACGACAGCTCGGTACCGCGGGGGGCGCGAACGGCGCGAGGGCCGGAAATGGTGGCGGTCACCCGCCGATGATACGCGCGGACCTCACCCGATCATGGCAGCGCGCCCACCCAGAACGTCACGCCGATCTCCGGCGCGTTTCCCGTCAGCGTGTCGGTGACCACGACGAGGCGATCGCCGATGCGCGCGATCCCGCTGACGCGGGCGTAGTCACCGAACGGCAGCGGCTCCCAACCTCCGGCATCGAAGCTTCCGTAAGCACTTCCCGCCGTGACCACGCCGCCCTCCCCGCACCGACCCGTGGTCAAGATCGCGATCGGGCCGGTGATCTCGAGGCCACCAACGGTCTCGAGACACGGCGGGTCCTCACCGATTCGACCGAGGCGAAGGCTCACGATCTCGCTCCAGGTCAGTGCGTTCTCCGACGTCCACGTCCGGGCTGTGTTTTCAGTTTCCACGTCGCCGTCGAACGCCGTGCCCGCTGTCAACCAGTCGGGACCGATGGCGCCGACGGCCGACACCTCACCCGATGGAGTGTCCGCATCCACCCATGTCAGGCCGTCGCCCGACGCGATGATGCGCGCCTCCAGGAAATCGCTGCCCTCGTCGCGCACCACGGCAGCGAACCCCTCGTCGCCGGCACCGAGGTCGGCGACGGATGCGATGTCGAGGGCCTTCGCCCATTGCCGTCCGTCCGGCGAATGCCAGATCGCCATCCCGGCATCGTCGCGCGTTGCGGCCACGTGCCCTCGCGCTCCACTCTCCATCAGCGGGACGTGGACACCGGCCGGCATGCCCGTGAACACGTACGGATTCCAGGTCTCTCCGTCGTGTGTCTCCCACGCGAATCCCGATGGTTGGGTCCCGGTGCGGGCTTCCGGCCACGACTCGCCGACGACGACCAGTGAGCCGTCCGATGTCACAAACACATGCTCGAGGGACAGTTCGACGAACAATTGCTCGCCTTCATCGGGGCCGACCGGTGACACGTCCGTCCACGTCAAGCCGTCGCCGGATCGCCACACGGTCCCGGCCAGCACCGGCGGCGGTCCGTAGACGCCCTGGGACGGAGCGCTCCAGCGCGCGCCCACGGCGACGAGCTCGTCCGACCACTCGACGAGATCGGTCACCAGGTAGCGTCCTTCGGGATCGGTAAATTGCGCCGAGACCGTCCAAGAGTCAGGCAGACCCGTGATCGGCCCCGGCGTCGGAGCGTTGCTCGCCGGTGGGGCCGACGGCTCCGACGTGGCGCTGGCCGATGGCACCTCCGATGGCACCGCGGAGGCTGACGGAGACGGCGATGCGGATGCCGTTGATGGCCCACCGGTGGGACCGCTTAGCGCCCCGTTGAACACGGCGAACGCCAGCGCGCCAGCCGCGAGGGCCGCCGCCCCGCCTCCTGCCAGCACCGCCCATCCGACGCCGCGGGACCGAGGCCTCCCGGCGGAGGCTGGTCCGTCGGCGACCGACAGGTGGTCCTCGTAGGCGCGCAGGCGACGCGCGAGAGCTTCGTCGAATTGATCGTCACGCATCTCGGAGCGCCTCCCGCAGCTGTGTCCTGGCCCGTGAGATCCAGCTCGCCACCGTCCCGGGGGCGACGTCGAGCATCGCGGCTGCCTCGGCCTGGGTATAGCCGTCGACCATCGTCAGCAGGAGCGCGGCCCGATGCTCGCGCCGCAAGAGCCCGAGGGCCTCGTGCAGGCCGTGGTCTTCCGGGGCGACCCAGCTTGCGTTCTCGGCACCGGTGCTCACCAGCCGTCCCCATCTGGCCCGTCGATCGCGCTCGTTGAAGGCGAGCCGGAGACCGATCGTGTGCAGCCAGGCGCGGGGATCGGCGCCGTCGAATCGATGCCACGAGCGATGAGCGCGGAGATATGTTTCCTGCGCGAGGTCCCGTGCTGCCTCCGGGTCGCGCAGGACCGCGGTCAGCCGTCGAACGAGTCCCGGATAGTGCTCAGCAACGATATCGGCGAAGGCCGATTCGCGGTCCGAGGCCTGGGTCATCTGGGCGATCCCCTCCATGTCATCTCGTACAACAGCCGAGATGCCCGGATTCTTGCAGCCTCAGTCCTCGCCGAACGGATTGGGCCGCTTCGGACCGTCGGGCGGCAGCCGGAACAGGTCATCCGGGTCGCGAGTGGGCGGGAGCGGCAGCGGCCAATCGTCGCCCTCGTCAGGCGCACTCGCCGCCAGCAGGCCGGCCCACGCATCGGCATCCGTCTCGCCCGTCAGCTCGCGGCGGAAGACGGGATACCGCTCGTCGCCGGCGGCCAGGTCGAAGTGCGCCGCCGCGTAGACCGATGCCGGTCCCGGAGAGGGGATCCATGGGTCGCTGGCGCTCTCGGGATACGCCTCCACCGCCGTGATGCCCCGACCGTCGAGCTCGTCACACACGGCGTCCAGCAGCGCGGCCGCTGCCTCGTCGCGATCGTCGACGCCCGCCAGGACCTGCAGGCAGGTGATGACCCACGGAGCCGGCGAGTCCGGCAGCTGGGGGTACCGCTCACGGATCGACTGTGCACGCGGATAGGCGCTGAGTGGTCCGAACTGCGCGTAGCCAACGGCCGGTCGGTCGGGGCCGACGCGCCGATACGCGATCATGGCGTACGCACCCGCAACCTCCTGGCCCGCCAGGAGACGCCGGCGCTTGAGCGCGGCCCGCGCGGCGGCATCCGTGGCGTCGCTCGCCGGAGCGTCACGGGTCCCGTCGATTCGCTCCCAGTAGTCGCAGGTCTGGCATCGGGCCCCGGGCCGGGCGGGCGCGGGAATCCGCTCGAGGCTCTGCTCGTCGACGAGCTCGAAGTGCAGGTCAGCCATGTGCCGTCTGCGTCGCGCCATTGGCGAGGAGCTCGCCAGAGTGGACCAGCTCGCGGACGGCCGAGATGTCCGGCGACGGGGGTCGGTCCGCGTCGAGGTGGGGCACCCGGGTCCTGATGCGGGCATGCGCCGCCGCCACGCCGGCTCCCGGACGCATCGGCGCCCGAAAGTCCAGGCCTTGGGCGGCGCACAGCGCTTCGATGGCAAGGACGAGCTCGGCGCGGTCGACCGCCTCGCGCAGGTGCAGCGCCGCCGTCCCGCCCATGCTCACGTGGTCCTCCTGGTTGGCGCTGGTCGGGATGGTGTCGACGGACGATGGGTGGGCCAGCGTCTGGAGCTCGTTGACGAGGGCCGCCGCGGTGTAGTGCGCGATCATCAGCCCGCTCTCGACCCCCGGCCGCTCCGCGAGGAAGGCGGGCAACCCGGAGAGGTGCGCGTCCACCAGGCGAGCCGTACGACGTTCAGAGATCGAGGCCAGCTCGGCGACCGCGATCGTCGCGTAGTCGAGTGCCATGGCCACCGGCTCACCGTGGAAATTGCCGCCCGAGACGATCTCGCCGGTCGGGAAGACGAGCGGGTTGTCCGTGACGGAATTGATCTCCACCGAGAGCACCCTGGCCAGCTCGGCGATGGCGTCCCGCGCAGCGCCGTGGACCTGGGGCATGCAGCGCAGGCTGTAGGCGTCCTGCACGCGGTGATCGCTCTGCGCGTGCGAGGCGGCGATCTGGCTGTCGGCCAGCAGCGCTCGGAGGTGTGCCGCCGATGCCACCTGGCCGGCGTGTGGTCGCGCCGCCACCAGTCGCTCGTCGAATGCCGCGCCGGTGCCGAGCATCGCCTCGAGGCTCATGGCACCCACCACGTCGGCGGTCAGGGCCAGCCTCAGCGCATCGTGGTGCGCGAGGGCGCCGATGCCAGCCATCAGCTGCGTCCCGTTCAGCAGTGCGAGGCCCTCCTTGGCCTGCAGCTCGAGCGGTGCGAGTCCGGCACGTTCGAGTGCCTCGGCACCCGGCCCCGGTCCGGCGCCGTCGACGGTCGCCGCGCCCTCTCCGATCATCACCAGGGCCAGGTGCGCGAGCGGCGCGAGGTCCCCGGAGGCGCCGAGGCTGCCCCGCGCCGGGATCACCGGGTGAACGGCGCCGTTGAGCATGCCGATCAGCAGGTCTGCCACTTCGACGCGCGCGCCCGACAGGCCGATGGCAAGGGTATTGGCTCGCAGGACGAGCATCGCGCGCACCACGTCGTCGGGCAATGGCTGGCCCACACCGGCCGCGTGGGATCGGACGAGGTTCCGCTGTAGCTCGGCGGTCAGATCCGGCTCGATGCGGACATCGGCGAGGTCACCGAAGCCGGTGGTGATGCCATACGCCGTGGCGCCGTCGGCCACGAGCTTCTCGACGATCTGGCGTGACGCCCGCATCCGGGTGGCGGCATGGGGGTCCAGCGCGACCTGCCGTCGTCCACGCGCCACCTCGATCACGTTGTCGATGGTGAGGTCCCGGCCAGAGAGCGGTAGCGGCGGCATCGATCCCTATACTACGCACCGTGCGACGGCTGCCTGACCCGATGAGACGCCTCGTGGTGAGCGACGAGGCAGCGCATGACCTCGGAGGAGCAGTGCCCAGCCCGGCCGCGGCCTTCCTGCTGGCGGTGATCGCCCTGCCCGGGCTGTTCTGGCTCGTGATGCTCAAGCGCACGACCGTCTACACGGCCCCCGAGGAATGGATGATGACGACCATCATCCCGGCCATCCGGGGGTGGGTCGAGAGCAACCTTGCTCCGGTCGAGTTCCTGGTGATTGCCATCAGCGCGCTGGGAAGTGGATGGTTCGTGGCCCTGGCCTTTGCCGGTCTCGGGCTCCTGTCGCTGGCCAAGGGCCGGCGCGACCTGGCGCTGCTCTTCGCGCTCGGGACGCTCGCCTTCCCGATGGAGTGGGCGCTGAAGTACTTCACCTCGTCCGACGCCATCAGCTTCACCGCGCTCCTCGGCGCGATCGTCAACGTCAACAACGTGGGGCTCGATGACATCGCCGACTTTCCTGCCGGTCACGCATTGCGGGCCACGGTCCTGTATGGCATCGCCGCGTTCAGCGTTGCGCGGCTCGCCCACGATTACCGCCAGGGCCAGATCGCGTACGTCGTGGCGGCGATCTTCGTCGGCGCCATCAGCGCCACCCGCATCTATCTCGGAGCGCACTACCCGATGGACATCGTGGGCGGCCTGATGGCCGGCGCCGCGCTGCTCGCGATCCTTGTCGCGGTCCACGTCCTCAGGGTTGACGAGCGGGCGCGCGCCCGTGAGCTGGCTGCCCAGGCCGAGCGCGCCGCCTCGGGCGAGCGACGCGTGGCGGTACCACGACGCACCCAGGCCGGGGGCTAGGGGCACTGCTCGACTTCATCGACCAGCAGGTCATCCCGTTCGTCCTTCAGATGTACGACTCGGTCGGCTACGTCGGCGTCGGGGTGGCCGTGGCACTCGAGACCATCGTCGCGCCCATCCCGTCCGAGGTCATCCTGCCGATGGCGGGATGGAAGGTCAGCCAGTCCGCCGCCGATCCATCGGTGCTCGAACCACTCACCGGGCTGCCGTGGAACATCCCGCTCGCGGTGATCCTGGCGACGGTGGGCAGCGTCGTCGGGGCGCTGGTCGGCTACTACATCGGCGCGTGGGGAGGCCGACCCCTGCTGGACCGATTCGGCCGCTATGTCGGTATCGGCGCACCCGATCTCGACAGGGCGGACCGATGGTTCGAGCGATGGGGTTCGTGGGCCGTCTTCTTCGGCCGCATGGTGCCGCTGGTCCGCACCTTCGTGAGCTACCCGGCCGGCATCAGTCGCATGCCGATGGGTCGCTTCCTCCTCTTCAGCACCCTGGGCTCGCTGCCCTGGAATGCCGCGCTCATCTACGCCGGCTTCGTGGTCGGCGAGAACTACGTCGAGATCGAGGCGGCGCTCAAGCCGTACGAGTACGTCATCTATGCCGTGGTGCTGGCCGTCATCGGCCTGCTGGTGGTGCGATGGCTGCTCGCCAAGCGAGGCGATGCCGAGGCCGGTTGACCGCGCGAGTCGGCCATGCCACGATCGATGCCAATCGAACCAAATCGTCTTCGGGGCGGGGTGAAAGTCCCCACCGGCGGTCGGCTCCTCACCGAGCCAGCCCGCGAACCGCATCGGCACTGTCGCTGGTGCGGCTGACCTGACCTCCGGCGCACGCCGGAGCAGACAGGGCCGACGGTCACAGTCCGGAAGGGAGAAGACGACCACGCGCCCCGCCGTGTCGTGGTGGGGAGCGATGGCGTGGCCCCGTGCGCGATCGAATCGACGACATGGGAGCACCCGATGAGCGTGAACAGCGCGGACGACCCGGGCCTGGACATCTCGATCCGTGAGGTCGACATGCGCTTCTCGTCGCCCGCGGGCGAGGTGCAGGCGCTCGGCGGCCTCAACCTGGACATCGCGGCAGGGTCGTTCAACGTCGTGATCGGGCCGAACGGGTGCGGCAAGAGCACACTCCTAAGGCTCATTGCCGGTCTTCTCGCGCCGTCCGGCGGAAGCGTGGCGGTCGGTGGCCGGACACCGCGCCCGGGCTACGGACGGGTGGGTCTCGCATTCCAGCAGCCGCGGCTCGTTCCGTGGCGCTCCACCCTGGACAACGTGGCCCTGCCACTCGAGATCACCGGCGTTGCTCCGAGAGCGCGTCGCGAGCGGGCGCTGGCCGCGCTCGAAAGGGTCGGCCTGGGAGTCGCCGCCGGGCTTCGGCCGCGCGAGCTGTCCGGAGGTATGGCGCAGCGGGCCGGACTGGCTCGCGCGCTCATCAGCGACCCACCGGTCCTGCTCCTCGACGAGCCTTTCAGCGCCCTCGATGCGCTCACCCGCGAAACCTTCAACACCGAGCTCCAGCGGCTGTGGATGGACCGCCCGCGCACCGTCGTGCTCGTGACTCACAGCGTCATCGAGGCAATCCAGCTTGCTGATCGCGTGGTCGTCATGGCGCCGCGCCCGGGGCGCGTGACCCGCACCGTGGACGTCGCGCTGCCGCGGCCCCGCGGACCGGGGCTCATCGGCGAGCCCGCCACGGCGGCGCTCGCAGCCGACGTGCGCGAGGCACTGGCCGCGTCCCACGCCGTCGAGCTGAGACCCTGGTCGGAGGGCGTGGCGTGAAGCGCATCGGCGCCGCTGTCCTCAGCCTGGCCGCGTTCCTCGCCGTGTGGACATTGGTCGTCGCCGTCGGCGGCTATCCGGAGTACATCCTTCCGGCTCCCGGGATCGTGGCGGAGCGTGCGGTGCGTGCGATTGGCTCGGGAGTCCTCTGGGAGCACACCGCGGTCACGCTGCTCGAGATCGTCCTCGGTTTCGCGGCCGGCGCCTCGACGGCAATCCTGACCGGGATCGCGCTCGGCAAGAGCGTGCTGGTCGAGCGCGTGCTGTCGCCGTACATCGTTGCCGCGCAGGCGGTGCCGATCCTGGCCCTCGCGCCACTGCTCGACATCTGGTTCGGCGGTGGCCTGCTGGCTCGGGTCGTCATCTGCGCCCTCATCGTCTTCTTCCCGATTGCCATCGCCACCATGGTCGGCGTCCGTTCGACTGATCCGCAGCTCGCCGAGATGCTGCACAGCCTCGGCGCCGGACCGGCCCAGCGGACGCGGCTGCTCGAGATTCCGTCAGCGCTGCCGGTCATCTTCGGCGGGCTTCGAGTCGGAGTGACCCTGGCCGTGATCGGTGCCGTCGTGGCCGAGTGGGCCGGGGCGTCCACGGGTCTCGGCGTCCTCATCAACATCGCCAACCAGGGCCTGTTCGACACGCCCCTCATGTTCGTAGCCCTCGCCGCGCTCGCCATCATCGGCCTCGTCTTCTACGGGCTGGTGGTCGTCGTCGAGCGTCGCCTCATCAGCCAGTGAAAGGACCATCGATGCGTTCCGTGCGACTCGTCCTCGTTCTCGCCATCCTGCCGCTGGTTGCCGCATGCGAGTGCGGCCCCTTCGCGGCATGCCCAGCAAGCGCCCCGGAGCTACGTCCGGTGACGCTGGTTCTCGGATATCGACCGGACGTTCAGTTCGCGCCGTTCTACGTCGCGCAACGGGAGGGTTTCTACGCAACGGCGGGGCTCGAGGTGACCATCCGCCACGAGCAGGCGCCCGACGTCCAGCGCCTGGTGGCCGATGGGCGGGCGGAGTTCGGCGTGGCCGATGCCACCGACGTCATGATCGCCCGGACCCAGGGGATTCCGGTCAAGTACGTGAGCACGCTCTACCAGGGCTTTCCGGTGGCGATCATCGGCGAGGCAGGTGCCGTCCCATCCGATCCGGCCGACCTGTCCGGCTCGACCATCGGGACGCCGGGTCGTTTCGGGTCATCCTGGCATGCGCTGCTGGCGCTGCTGGAGGCGGGCGACCTCACCGTAGATGACGTGACCATCCGCGAGTACCCCCAGTTCAACCAGGTCGATGGGCTCTCGAACGGGGACGTCGACCTCATCACGGGCTTTCGGAACAACGAGCCGCTGCGGCTCGAGGCGCGTGGCATGGATGTCGGGCTGTTGACGGTCGATGACGTCGCGCCGCTTCCCGGTCCCGGCCTGATCGTGGGTGACGCGCTGCTCGAAGAGGACCCCGCCCTGGTGCGTGCATTCGTCGAGGCAACGGCCCTGGCACAGGCGGAGGCGATCGCCGATCCGGACACCGCCTTCGCGGCCGCGGAAGCGACGGTGCCGACCATCGCCGAGGACCCGGAGGTGGCGCGCGCGGTGCTCGACGCGACCATCGAGCTGTGGCGCGGCGACGGTTTCGACAATGGGGAGATCGACCAGGTCACGTGGGCCGCCGGCTACGACACGATGGTCCGGCTGGGGTTCATCGACGGCAGCGTGGCGCTGGCGGAGATGGTCGCCGATCCGTCGCCCTAGGGCCGGTCGCTTCCGGCGTCGCGCTCGGCTGACTCGATCGTCTGGCGCAGCACCATCATGGGCGTCACCGGGCCGATCCCCCCGGGCACCGGGCTGATGGCCTGCACAACCGGCGAGACGGTCGCGAAGTCGACGTCTCCGACAATCCCCGATGGTGTGGCGTTGATCCCACAGTCGACCACCACCGCCGACCGATTGACCATCTCGCTGCGAACCAGGCCAGGCGACCCGGCGGCGGCAATGAGCAGCTCTGCGCGACGAGTCTCCCGGGCAAGGTTGTGGGTCGAGCGGTGGCAGATGACGACCGTGGCGTCCCGCGCCAGCAACAGCGAGGCGACCGGGCGACCGACCACCGCCGAGCGGCCGATGATCACGGCGCGCTGTCCGGCGATGGGGATGTCGTAGGCGCCGAGCAGGGCGATCACCGCCAGCGCGGTCGCCGGAACGAAGGCGGGTTCGCCACGCGCCAACCAGCCGGCGTTCGCGGGCGTGGCGCCGTCCACGTCCTTCGCCGGATCGATGCGCTCGACCAGCTGGCGGCCGTGCTCGGGATCGCCGAGCGGCTGGGCCACGACGATGCCGGCGACGCGAGGATCGTCGTTGAGCCGGTCGATCGCGTCGGCCAGCGAGCCGGACTCCTCGGTCAGGGCCAGCGGCTCGACGCCGACGCTGCGCGCCGCACGGTCGAGGCTCGACGCGTACAGCTCGGACGCTTCGCTTCTTCCCGAGCGCAGGATCGCGAGCTGCGGCGGCCGATCCGAGTCAGCGCCGACCAGCCGTTCGACGCGGTGGCGCAGCTCCCGCCTCAGGTGGGACGCGACGTCGCGTCCGTCGAGCAGCCTGGCCGTCATCGAAGACGCTCCGCCACCCGGGCTCGCACGCGCGGCTCGAGGTCGTCCGCCCCTGCCAGGAGATCGCCGATCTCGGTGGCTGCCTCGCCCCGCAGCGGATCATCGTCGGGGAGGGAGGGGAGATTGATCTCGACATTCATGGCCGCCCCTCGCAATGCCGCTCCTGCCAGAAGGGTTGCCACGCCGACATCGCTGATCGCACGTGCGTGGCCGATGGGGGCCAATCGCTCGGTCAATCGCATGACCTCCAGCGCCGCGCGGGCGATCGCTCGCGGAGCGCGGATGGCCTCGCGGACGGATGCGTCGATCATCACTCGACGGGCTTCCTGGTCGCGTGGCGTGTCGCGCGGCAGGCGGCGTGCCGCCACCACGGACGCGTACGCGGTCGCGTCGGCCTCGGCAAGTGCCAGCAGCTCGGACTGGAACTGCGCCGCCGCCGTCCCGATCTCGGTCAGCTCGACTTCGTGAGGCGCCGCGTCCGGCCGCCCGCGACTCAGCGCGACCACCATGTGCGTCAGCGCCGCTCCCAACGCCCCGGCGACGGCGGACGCGCTGCCGCCACCCGGCACCGGGTCAGTGGTCGCCATGCGCGCGACGAGATCACGCAGCGGAAGATCGACGAGGTGCTCGTCCAACGGCGGGATCGTCCTCGGGTCTGGCTGTCCCGGGTACCGCAATCGGCCCGGACGACACCGAGCCGATTGTAGGCAGGTCAGAGGGCGGATCAGGCGGCGGGCTCGACGGCCTCCAGGTACCACCGGCGCCTGCGGCCGTCGAAAACGACTGACGCGCGGCTGCCGTCGGCGCTGCGCAGAACGAAGGTCACGCGAGGGCCGCGGCTGGCTGGGTAGGCCGCGCGTTCGTCGCGGACGGCGTCGAGTTCGGTCACGCGCAGAGAGTGACCCTCCCAGGAGATCTGGGATGGACGGTCGGCAATGCGGTCCCACCGAACGCGTGCCTCGATGGGGCGGATCTGGACGAGAGCCATGGTGTGGATGCTCCTCACGGTATCTACCTGCTCGGGCACTCGAACAGGTGTTCGATTCAGGAGGCGATCATACAGAACACCCGTTCGATACGTCAAGCCCTCATTCTTCGTCATCTGCGACGACCCTGGGCCGTTCCCCGAAGTCGAATCTGCGGTGCGGTCGCTCGGTCAGCAGTCGAGCTCGCGTGATCGCTGCATCGCCGAACCGTTCGCGCACCGCGTCGATGGATCGGGACAGCCGATCCTCGCGATCGGGTGCTTCGAACAGTGTGAGCTGCTGGGCATCGGTCAGGGAGATGGCCGTCAATCCGACGAGTCGCACGCCGCGTCCCGGCGCCTGGGTTCGACGCAGGAGTGCCAGCGCTGTCTCGTACAGCGGGCGGCTGTCGCGCGTCGCGTAGGGGAGCGCCCCCTGCCGCGTGAGCGTCTCGAATCCCTCGTAGCGCAGCTTCAACTGCACTGCACGGGCAGCAAGGTCGTGGCGCCGCAGGCGGGTCGCGACGGATTCGGCGAGGTCGAGCAGGGTCGCTTCCAGGCGGCCGGGATCGGCATTGTCGACATCGAACGTATGCTCATGGCCGATGCTCTTGGGCGCCTGCATCGGCGCGACGGCGCTGCGATCAATGCCCCGTGCGCGGGACGAGAGGTCGGAGCCATGGCTGCCGAAGCGACGCTCGAGGGTGGCGGGCGAGAGCGCGGCCAGCTGACCGATGGTGGTCACCCCATAGTCGCCCAGCGCCTGCTGCGCCTGGGGCCCCACGCCCCACAGTCGGCGAATGGGGAGCGGTGCAAGGAACGTCGCCTCGTCGCCCGGTTGGACAATGACGAGCGCATCCGGCTTGCGGAGGTCGGATGCAACCTTGGCGCACAGCTTGTTGGTCGCCACACCGACCGACACCACGAGCCCCACCTCGTCGAGCACGCGGCGCTTGAGCTGCGCGGCGATCGTCGGGCCGTCGCCGAATGCCTTCGCGCTGTTCGAGACGTCGAGAAACGCCTCGTCCAGGCTGATCGGTTCGACCATCGGGGTGTACGAGGCGAAGATCGCCATGACCTGGTTCGACAGCTCGCGGTAGCGGTCCGGCCGGCCGGGGAGGAACACGCCCTGCGGGCATCGGCGTGCGGCCGTCCTGAGCGGCATCGCCGAGAACACCCCGAAGGCGCGCGCCTCGTACGAGGACGCGCTGACGACTCCTCGATCTCCCGGCCGTCCACCAACGATGACCGGCTTGCCCCTGAGCGAAGGGTCGTCGAGCTGCTCGACGCTCGCGTAGAACGCATCGAGATCGGCGTGCAGGATCGTGCGCATGGCTCGTCAGGTCGCGATGCTGACGGAACGCTCGGCGTGGCGCGGTGCGAGCAGCGAGAGCACCCGTTCCGCCTCCGCGACAAGCCGTTCCTGATCCCGGCGTTCGAGGCGATCGAACGGGCGAAGCTCGATCGTCGCATCGTTTTCGGCCGCGTCGACATTCAGGGCCCAGGTGCCCGCGACCATCCCGCCGATCAGGAATGTCGGGAGCACGTCCGCGTTCCTGGAGAAGACGAGCGCCCGGTGCTGCTCGGCCAGAACCCGATCGCGTCGTTTCGGGTGATGTGACAACAGGAGGCTGTCCCAGCGGGCGAGAAGCCGCGGCGGAGCATCGACCGTCGGATCTGGACGTGGCGCATCGGCCATATCGATCGACGATCCGGCCGGTCTCATCGGTGAAGGAGACCGTCTCGTCGGCCAGAGCCTCGAGTGCCGTGCGCCACACGCCGACGCCGCCCGGCCCGCGTCCGACGTAGGCGACCAGGTCCTCCAGGCTTGCCGGTCCGAACGCGGCGAGGTAGCGCCGCGCCACCGCCACCCGCGCATCCTCGATCGAGGGTTCCGGCTCCGGGTCCCAGCCATTCGCGAGCCAACGCGTATCGGGATCTGCCGTAGCCCTCACCCGAGTGCGGCACATGGACCAGGGGTACGAACGCGGCGAAGTGACGCCACGCGGCTCGGACCACGATCTGCGATCCGGGCTGCCGCCAGGCCGGCCGGGACATCGACGTTGCGTCGGGCCCGACTTCCGCCGCGATGAGGCGATCCAGCTCCAGCGACGAGCGCGGCGACTCCCGAAGGGCCGCGATCGCGGTGGCGTGGGCAGCGACCATGCGCCGCCCGAGCGGAGAGTCGACCGGATCGGCCTTGAGCAGGAGCCGCCACTGGTTGAGGCGCAGCGGTTGGCACGCGACGAACATCGGCCAGTAGTCGCTGGCTGACACGACGTGAATGGTGATTCGCATGAGCGAGCTGCGGACGACGCTCCTCTGCTCCAGCGCGGCACTCAGATCCGCCGTCGCGGCGTCGGTCGCACGGGTAGCGAGCGCGACGGGCGGCCACTCCGGATGCTGTGCCTGGAGGGATCCGAGCTGGCGGACGACCGTGGCGGGCGCCGATCCGCCGATCGGCTCGAGCAGGCCCTGGCGGGCGAGCGTCGCGCGATTGAGCTCGGGCAGCGTGATCCGCGCCACGCGCGTGTGCTAAGTCAGGCGGCGGATGACGCCGACGACCTTGCCCTGGATCTGGACATCGGTGGCGTAGATGGGTTCCATCTCCGCGTTGGCCGGCTGCAGGCGGATGCGGTCCTTCTCGCGGAAGTAGCGCTTCAGCGTCACGCCGTTGTCCTCGAGCAGGGCGACCACGATGTCCCCGTCTCGGGCGGTTGCCTGGGGCTGGACGATCACGAAATCGCCATCGTCGATCAGTGCGTCGATCATGCTCTTGCCACGGACACGGAGGACATAGGAGTCCTCCCGAGCCTCGAGCGATCGGGGCACCTCGAGGGTTTCGGCCGCATCGGCGTAGGCCTCGATCGGCTGTCCGGCTGCGATCTCGCCCATCACGGGCAGGGTCAACGTCTCTCGCTCGACGGGCATCCGGAACGGCGTGACCTTCGAGGGTGCAGCGGGGGCGGTCTTGGGGCTCATGACGCGGAGCGCGCGCGAGGAGTGCGTGCCGCGCTCCAGGAGGCCATCTCGTTCGAGTGCGAGGAGGTGGTGGTGAACGGCGCTCGTGGACGCCAGTCCGACGGCATCGGCGATTTCGCGTACGGACGGCGGATAGCCACGCTCCTCGACGGTCTGCGCGATGCAGTCGAGGATGCGCTGACGTCGCTCGGCGTCATGCCTGGTCATCTGTCGTCCTCCGAAACCACGTGAGATTCGCTCGGTTCTCCGATGACGGTAGCAGAACGCCTGTTCTAATGTCAAACCAGCCGACCGTTTCCGCCCTGCTATCATGATCGCCCCATTTCAGACCGCCGGAGTTCCCGCGTGAACCTGTCCTCGTCGTCGCGCTATCTGCGCATGGCGCGCCTCGTCGTGAAGCTTCCGACCTATGCCCGCATGGTGTGGGGCCTGGTGCGCGATCCGCGTACCCCCATCGGCCTCAAGGGCATGCTCCTGGCCGCCCTCGCCTACGTCGTCATGCCGGTGGACCTCATCCCGGACGTGATTCCGATCCTGGGGCAGGCCGATGACCTGACCGTGCTGCTGCTGGTGCTGGACCTGTTCATTCAGAACTCCCCGGCAGACGTTCGGGCCGAGCATGCGGCTCGCGCCCGGAGCGGCACGGCGGATCTTGATCGCGACCTCGCCCGCCTTCGCAACCTGATGGGCGCTCGGTTCGATCGGATCCGCGACGACCTCCCGGACCTCATCGATCGCTACGGCCGCATGCGCGACCCCGACGAAGTGAAGCGCACCCTGGCGGCCTGGCGTCGCAGGCGGTCACTCACCACCACACCCCCGAAGGAGCTCGAATGAAGGTCATTCTCAAGCGAGATGTCAAAGGCCTCGGACGCGAGGGAGATCTCAAGGACGTCAAGGACGGGTACGCCCGAAACTTCCTGCTGCCGACGACCGCGGCCGTCGTGGCCGATAAGGGAGCGGTCGCAAACTGGGAGCGTCATCGCGAACAGCGCGAGGAGCGCGACCGAGCCGTCCGCGCCGAGGCCGATGCCATCGCCGCCAAGCTCGGCGAGCTGAAGCTCGTGGTTCCCGTCAAGGCCGGAGAGCGGGGCCGGTTGTTCGGCGCCGTGACGGGCCACCAGATCAGCGAGCTCATCAACCGCGAGGGTATCGAGCTCGACCGGCACGCCGTTCATCTTCGCGAGCCGATCAAGGCGCTCGGCGACTACAGGATCGACGTCAAGCTCATGCCCGGTGTCGAGACGGTCGTCAGCGTCAGCGTGGTGGCGGCCGAGTCCTGAACCGATGGCGAGACCCGTGAGTCCGACCGACGCGGCTCGACGTTGGGCCGTTGCGTGGAAGGACGGATGGGAAGCGCTCGACGCCGAGGCGATCATCGCCCGCTACTCCGAGGACGCGATCGTCTCCACCCAGCCATTCCGCGAGCCCTGCCACGGACTCGCTGGCATTCGCGAATACACGCGCCGAGTGTTTGCCGAGGAACGGGAGCCGCGGGTCTGGATGAGCGAACCGATCGTGCAGGGGGATCGGGCGTCGGTGTCGTGGTGGGCGAGCCTGGTAGACGACGGCCAGGAGGCCACGCTCGCCGGCACCTCGGTGCTGCGGTTCGACGCCGCCGGACTCGTCGTCGAGCAATGGGACACCTGGAACCATCGCCCCGGTGGGAGTGAGCCTCCGGACCCGGCCCCATTCGCAGGCTGATCAACACGCAGTCGAACCGGGACGAACGACGCGACCATCCGGGCACAGGTGCCGGAATAGAACCCATGTTCTATAGTACGGGGATCGTGCTCGCAACACTGCCGTTTTCCACAGCGTACCGGCTGATATCCACGAGCATTGGCTCGTGACAAGCCCCGCCGTGCAAAAGCCCCTTGATGCTCCTGCGACGATGATCCTGCGCCCGTTTGGCCGTGGACGCAGTCCACTGCCCAGACGAGAGGGCGCTTGCCGCCACCCGGAGACAGGAGTTCGCCGCGCTTTGCCCGTGATCCATTCGTGAGCATCGACAAGCTGGCACCGCAGGCCGTCGAGGCTGAGCAGAGCGTGCTCGGCTCGATTCTCATCGACGCGGACGCCGTTCTCAGGGTCGGCGACTTCCTGAAGCCCGCTGACTTCTACCGAGCCCAGCACCGCGACATCTACGAAGCCATGCTCGCCCTCCACGGCCAGCGCGAGCCGATCGACCTCGTGACCCTTGGCGATGAGCTCCGACGCCGTGATCGGCTCGATGCCGTCGGCGGTCCGGCGTACCTGACCTCGCTCATGAACGCCGTGCCGACCGCGGTTCACGCCGAGCACTACGGACGCATCGTCGAGCGCAAGGCCGTGCTCCGCAACCTGATCGGCGCCGCCGGAAAGATTGCCGCGGTCGGGTACGAGGAGGCGAATGATGCCGAAGTGGCCATCGATCGCGCGGAGTCGATCCTGTTCGAGATCAGCCAGCGGCGGACGGACGGCGGATTCGAGTCGCTGTCGATCCTGCTGGGGCAGGCCTATGACCGCCTCGAGTATCTCCATGAGCATCGAGGCCAGATCCTCGGGGTTCCGACCGGGCTCTCCCAGCTGGATGCGCTGCTCGGCGGATTCCAGCCCTCGGACCTCATCATCCTGGCGGCCCGTCCATCGGTGGGAAAGACATCGCTCGCGCTGAACCTGGCCCAGCACGCTGCCGTGCGGGAGGCCAAGAAGGTGGCGGTCTTCAGCCTGGAGATGAGCAAGGAACAGCTCGCACTGCGCCTGCTCTCGGCCGAGAGCGGGATCAACCCGCGTCCGCTTCAGACCGGATTCGTGGACGAGACCGACTGGACCAAGATCGCGACCGTCATGAACGACATGGCCACAGCGCCGATGTGGATCGACGACTCCCCGGCGCTCTCGGTCATGGAGCTGCGCACCAAGGCCCGCCGGCTCGAGGCTGAGCAGCGCGGCCTCGACCTGGTCATCGTCGACTATCTCCAGCTCATGCAGGCCTCGTCGCCGAGCAAGGACGCGAACCGGGTGCAGGAGGTGTCGGAGATCAGCCGAGGACTCAAGCAGCTCGCGCGTGAGCTGAAGGTCCCAGTCGTTGCTCTGTCGCAGCTGTCGCGAGGGGTCGAGCAGCGTGGAACGGCGGAGCCCCGCCTCAGCGACCTTCGAGAGTCCGGCAGCATCGAACAGGACGCCGACGTCGTCATCTTCCTGTACCGCGACGGGGAGCAGAATCCAGAAGCCGAGGTCGAGCTCATCAAGGCGAAGGTCGCGAAGCACCGCAACGGCCCGATCGGCGAAGTGCCGCTCCAGTTCCGAAAGGCAAACACGCGCTTCTACACCGTCGCCGCGCGCGAGGAAATCGCTGCATACTGAGCTCGGACGCTCGGCGAGCGATCGCTTCGTATCGGCTTGAAATCGGGGTGTACACTCGGGCGCTGTAACGACCGGCCTTTTCAACGTCTGACCCGAGTTCGCTCCGATCCGCGCCGTTTCTCTGCAGATCCAGCTCTCTCCCGCAGACCGCGACCGTCCAAGCATGGCCGAGCGTGCGAGACAGGAGGCACTGGAGAGGGTGTACGCCGACAAGACCATCCGCTGTCGAGACTGCGGGATGGACTTCGTGTTTTCAGCGGGCGAGCAGGAGTTCTACGCAAGCAAGGGGCTGGTCAACGAGCCCCAGCGCTGCCAGAGCTGCCGAGCCATCGCAAAGCAGAATCGAGCCCTGGGGATCGGAGGGGGAGGCAACGGGGACGGCGGTCAGCGCGAGATGCATGCCGCGGTCTGCGCCGAGTGTGGCGGACAGGCCCTGGTGCCATTCCTCCCGCGCAACGACCGTCCGGTCTACTGCTCGAACTGCTTCGACAAGGTGCGTGCCCGCGCCTGAGCCTCCAGAAGCCAGGGACGGCGCCGCGCTCGCGCGGCGCCGTTCGGCATGCCTCGCCCCCAGCGGGTACTCGTGCAGGGCGCCCGAGACCACGCGCTGATCGGGTGCCAGGCCCATGGCACCTGTACCCGGTCATGCCATGACGGACGCTTGACGGACGCCTGACTGCCGGACGTCCCCACCTGCGACGGGACATTCGTCCGGTGCTCCCGGCCGCCAGGCTTGCAACAATGGGACTCCCGATTGCAGGAACTTGTCCCGACCATGCGTTTCAGACTTCCGCGGCTGGCCGCCGCTCTCGCCATCTCGCTCGGCGCGCTGTTCGCCCAAGCACCCGACCACGTCGATGCCGCCATGGCGGTCCAGCGCTTCGCCGGAGCGGACCGCTTCGCCACCGCTGCGGCGGTCAGCGCGGCGCACTTCCCGGCCGGAGTGCCCGCGGTGTACATCGCCACCGGAGCCGACTTCCCCGACGCACTGTCCGGAGGGCCGGCTGCGGCCCAGGCCGGCGGCCCCATCCTGCTGGTCACCCGCTCGTCAATCCCATCTCCGATCGCTGCCGAGCTCAACCGGCTTCGCCCCGGCAAGATCGTGATCCTGGGGGGCTCCAACGTGGTCAGCACTGGCGTTGCCACCGCGCTCGACGCCTATGACACGGGCGGCGGCGTGCACCGAATCGGGGGCGCGGATCGCTATGCGACCGCTGCCGCGGTGAGCGCGGCGACGTACGCTCCCGGCGGTTCTGTCGCGTATGTCGCGACCGGCTCCGCTTTCCCGGATGCGCTGGTCGGGGGCGTCGCAGCCGCGCGCGCTGGCGCGCCCGTTCTCCTCACGAAGCGCGACGCGCTGCCCGCCGCCACCGAGGCAGAGCTCCGCAGGCTGGCGCCGAACCGCATCGTGATCCTCGGCGGCCCGGCAGTGGTGAGCGAGGCTGTCCGGGCCCGGCTCCAGGCCCTTGCTCCGCCAGGCGGCGTCGGCCGCCTGCATGGCGCCGACCGCTACGAGACCGCTGCCGCAATCAGCCGGGCCACGATCCCGTCAGCGTCGGTCCTGTTCGTGGCGACGGGGACCGCGTTCCCTGATGCTCTGGTCGCCGTGCCGGCCGCTGCCCGATCGGGGGGCGCGCTGCTCCTCGTGCCCCGCACGTCGGTTCCGTCGGCCGTCCGGACCGAGGCCATCCGGCTCGCGCCGTCGGGCCTGACGCTGCTCGGTGGTCCGCACGTCATCACCGACCGCGTGCGCTTCGACCTGCGCGTCGCGCTGGGTGACCTGCGACCTCTCCCGACCTGCGCGTACCAGGACCAGCTCACGCCGCTGGTCGGATACGGAGACTGGCATCGCACGCTGGTCGACACGATCCTCATGGTCCCGTCCTCGTACGCGCCCGGAGACCTCGTCGACAGCGGCACGGCGGGCCTCAACGGCGGGTACGCGCTGCGAGCCCATGTCGCCGCAGACCTCCGGGCCATGGCCGCGGCGGCGCGGACGGCGGGACGGCCGATCCAGCTCTCGAGCGCGTATCGGAGCTACACCACCCAGAAGGCGACGTTCGACCACTGGGTCGCAGTCGGTGGATATGAGCAGGCGCTGCGAACCTCTGCACGCCCCGGCCACTCGGAGCATCAGCTTGGTACGACCTTCGATTTCACCAGCCAGGGAGGCCGACCGCCGTGGGAGTACGCCGACTGGGCCGCGACCCCGGCCGGATCATGGATGGCCGCCAACGGGTGGCGGTACGGCTTCGTCCTCAGCTATCCGCGGAACAGCTTTGCCAAGGTCTGCTACGACTACGAGCCCTGGCACTACCGATACATCGGCCGCGCGGCAGCCGCCCAGGTGCGTGACTCGGGTCTCACCCTGCGCGAGTGGCTGTGGATGAACGGCTCCGGCGGCTGAGGTCGAGGCGGGTCCGCGGCCGCGGCGGTAGGATGGACGCCTTCCCCGCAGGTTGAGGTCGCTGTCGCCACGCATGTCCGTCATCGCGGTCGTCGGCGCCCAATGGGGCGATGAGGGAAAGGGTCGCGTGGTCGACTACCTCGCCGAAGGCGCCGACCTTGTCGTCCGCTACGGCGGAGGGAACAATGCCGGCCACACGGTGGTCAACCCGCACGGGCACTTCAAGCTCCACCTGATCCCGTCGGGCATCTTCCATCCGGGAACGCAGAACCTGCTCGGCAATGGCGTCGTGATCAATCCCCCCGCCCTGGTCGCGGAGCTCGACGGGCTTCACCAAGCCGGCTTTGACGGCGACAACCTGTTCATCAGCGACCGCGCTCATCTCGTCATGCCGTACCACGTACTGCTCGACCAGCTGGAGGAGCGCGAGCGCGGCGCTGGGCGGTTGGGGACGACGTCCCGCGGCATCGGGCCGGCCTATGTCGACAAGGTCGCTCGACGCGGCCTGCGTGTCATCGACCTCGTGGAACCGGAGAGTTTTCGCCTGCGCCTTTCCGCGGCGCTCCCGAGGATCCAGCGCGTCATCGCCGGGTATCACGGCGCGGCGCAGGAGATGGCCGACGAGATCGCCGAGGCAACCGACGAGCGGCGCATCGGCGAAGAATATCTCGCGGCCGGTGAGCGGCTTGCCCGTCATGTCGTGGACGGCCGTGTATTGGTGGACGAGGCGCTGGATGCCGGCAAGCGCATCTTGCTCGAGGGCCAGCTCGGCACCATGCGCGATCTCGATTGGGGAATCTATCCGTACGTGACCAGCTCCTCCCCGATTCCGGGGGGTGCGAGCCTGGGCGCGGGGCTTCCGGCCGTCGCGATCGACCAGGTGCTCGGCGTCGCCAAGGCCTATACCACGGCCGTCGGCTCGGGCCCGCTGCCGACTGAGCTCGAGGATGCGGACGGGGAGCGCCTCCGCGATCGCGGCGTGGAGTACGGCACATCCACCGGGCGCGCTCGCCGGTGCGGTTGGTATGACGCGGTCGCCGTGCGATTCAGCGTGCGCCTGGCGGGCTACTCGAGCATCGCGCTCACCAAGCTCGACGTCCTCGACGGGTTCGAGCGGCTCCTGGTCGCGCGTGCCTACCGCGACCCGATTGACGGGCGGGAGTGGACCACGGTCCCGGCCTCCACGTCGATCTATGAGCGCCTCGAGCCGGTGTACGAGGAGCTGCCCGGCTGGCAGGCCGATACGACCGCCTGTCGCGCCTGGGACGACCTGCCACCCGCCGCGCGCGCTTACGTGCATCGGCTCCAGGAGCTGGCCGGTGTGCCGATCAGCCACGTGAGCGTTGGCCCGGAACGTGCGCAGATGATCGTTCGATAGCGGCGACGAACCGAGGAGATCGATATGAAGCTTGGCGCGATCCTTCCGCAGGGGTGGACCGGGGACTACGACGGATGGGAGCCCGCGCGCGCCTGGCGGCGGACGACCGAAGTGGCCCAACAGGCGGAGCGGCTCGGCGTCGAGTCCATCTGGCTCTTCGATCACTTCACGACGACCCCGAGGCCGACCGACGAGCTGACCTTCGAGTCCTTCGCGTCGCTATCGGCGCTGGCGTGCTTGACCGAGCGGGTGCGACTCGGCCAGATCGTGATTTGCAACGGGTTCCGCAACCCCGCTCTGACCGCAAAGATGGCTTCGACGCTCGACACCATCTCGGGAGGGCGGTTCGAGCTCGGCATCGGTGCCGGCTGGAAGAAGGACGAGTGGAATGCGTATGGCTACGGCTTCCCCGAGACCCGCGAGCGGCTGGCCATGCTCCACGACGCACTCGAGGTCATCACCCGGATGCTCGAGCCGGATCCGACGGCGCACGCGACGTGGGACGGTGACCATCACCGCGTCACGAATGCCATCAACCTGCCGAAGCCGATCCAGGCCACCGGGATGCCGGTCATGGTTGGGGGCAACGGCCCGAATGTGACCTGGCGGCTGGCGGCGCGCTACGCCGATGAGCTCAATCTCGACGGCCTGTCGCCCGACGAGGTGCAAGGGGCGCTGCCGACGATCCGCGCGCGCTGTGAGGAGATCGACCGCGACCCCGACTCGCTCAGCATCTCGGTCCACATCTGGTGGGGCAATCCAGCCTGGAAGGCGTCGGGCAAGGCCCGGCAGCAGTTGCTCGCCGACTACGCGGGGCTCGGCGTGAGTCGCGTCATGGGCCTCCTGCAGGCATCAGCGGAGGACGACGCTGCTCTCGACGGCCTCGTGGACGACGCGCGCGCCGCCGGCGTGGAGCTCGCCGCCGGCTGAGACCCCGGCGGGGCATGCGGGGGAGACCGAGAACCCGTAGTTCTCGGCATGAGTGAAGTCCGTCGAAGCATTGCCTGGTTCCGTCGCGATCTGCGCCTGGGTGACAACCGCATGCTCGAACACGCGACCGCAACGGGCATGGCCTGGCCGGTCTTCGTGGCGGATCCGTCCCTCGTCGAGGCCCATCGTGATGCCCCGAGACGGCGGGCGTGGTTCGACCTGTCCGTTCGTGCGCTGGATGAGCGACTCCGTGCACGAGGCTCGGGGCTCACGGTGCTCCGTGGTCAGCCGTCCGTCGTGCTTCCGCAATTTGCAGCCTCGGTCGGCGCGGAGCGCGTCGTGGCTGCCGCCGACGAGGATCCGGTGGCCGTGGCGCGCGACGGTCGCGTCACCCAAGCCATCGACCTCGAGCTCGTGAACGACCAGCGCATCGTGCCGCCCGATGCCCTGCGCACGGGCGAGGGGCATGCCTTCTCGGTATTCACGCCGTTCCGCCGCGCGCTCGAGCGCGAGCTCTCCGATGCAAGTGATGAACGCCTCGCGCCGGCCGACTTCGATGTGTCCCGCCTGGCGCCGCCGCGGGCGGACACCACCGTCGAGCCCGGCGACGAGGAGGCGGAAGGCTTGCCGGTTGCCGGGGAGGGCGCGGCGGTCGAGCGTCTCAACTCGTTCGTGCGCACGGACCTGGTCGCGTACCGCTCTGATCATGATCGGCCCGACCTGGACGCCACCTCCCGGCTCTCGCCGTACCTTCGGGTCGGCGCCGTCAGCATCCGTGCGTGCTGGCGCGCGATGATCGCCGCACAGGATCGGGCACGCATGGTCGGCAGCGCCGAGATCGCGGGCAGCGCGGTCTCGTGGCGTCGGCAGCTGGTGTGGCGTGAGTTCTTCGCGCACGTCCTGGCGGCCAACCCACGCCTGGCAGTCGAAAGCTTTCGTCGCGAGTACGACGACCTCGAATGGGAGACCGGCACGACCGCTGACCGACTGCTCGAAGCGTGGCGGTCGGGCCAGACCGGCTATCCGCTGGTCGACGCCGGCATGCGTCAGCTGGCCGCAACCGGGTGGATGCACAATCGGGCTCGGTTGGTGACGGCGAGCTTTCTCGTTAAGGACCTGGGTCTCGATTGGCGACGAGGAGAACGCGTGTTCAGCGACCTGCTCCTCGACGCCGACGTGCAGCAGAACAACGGCAATTGGCAGTGGGTCGCCGGCGTGGGCACCGACGCCGCGCCGTACTTCCGCGTGTTCAATCCGACCCTGCAGGCCAAGCGCTTCGACCCCCATGGGAGCTACGTCCGCCGATGGCTGACCGAGCTGGCGGCAGTTCCGGACGACCTGATCCACGAACCATGGCGTGCCGGCAGCGGTGCCTCGGCCTACCCGCGGCCGGTCGTGGACCACCTGCAGGCTCGCGAGCGGACGTTGGCTCGGTACGACTCGGCGCGAAGGCACTTTGTCTAGGGTTAGCCCCCGAATCGACCCGAAAGCCTTGACAAACGCACTCCTATGCCGTACAAACAGTGTACAAACAGTACACACAGAGGCTTTGACGACAATGCGCAACCCCATTTCACGCCTGGCCGCCACGTTCGCGGCCGCCAGTCTGATCCTGGTTGCGGCCGTTCCAGTGGCCGCCGCCGACGACGCCATGGTGCGCGTCATCCATGCGTCCCCGGATGCACCGAACGTTGATGTCTGGCTTGATGGCACCATCGTGCTTTCGGACGTCCCGTTCACAGCCGTCAGCGAGTATCTCGCCGTTCCCGCAGGCGAGCACAACGTCCAGGTGACCGCCACCGGTTCCACTGACCCGGTGATCGACGCCGACCTCACGCTGGAGGCCGGGACGTCCTACAGCGTCGCCGCCATCGGGCCGGTCGCCGAGATCAGCGCGACAGTACTCACCGACGACCGAGCTCCCGACGGTGACATGAGCAAGCTCCGCGTGTTCCACGCGTCGCCTTCAGCGCCGGCGTCGGTCGATGTGGCCGTCACCGACGGGCCGGTTCTCGTGGAGGGGCTCGCGTATCCCGAAGGGACCGACTACTTGACGGTCGATCCGGGCACCTATGCCCTCGAGATCCGTGCTGCGGGCGAGCCTGATGCCGCCCTGACGCTGGATGCGACCCTCGAGTCCGGCATGAACTACACCGCCATCGCCATGGATGGCGGCGACGCCGGCGTCCAGGTCATCGTGGCGGACGACACCGGCTCTGTGCCGGACACTGCGATGGGGGCGAACAGCCCGTCGAACTCACCGATCATCCTCGCCGGAATCGCGCTGTTGCTGGCGGGCCTGTACCTCGGGCGACGAGCGTTCTCAGGCATCACCGCCTGACTCGGTCATACCCTGAACGCGAAACGACCCTCGGAGAGCCTTCTCCGGGGGTCGTTCATGCTCCGAGCGCGCCCGACCGCGCCCGACCGATCGCAACTCCGAGAGCGGACACCAGAACGATCGCGGCCGGAACACCCACGTAGACGATCAGATCGCGGGTCTGGATGTCCGCGAGGTTCGCCACCATGATTGCGACCGCCACGACAATGCTCACGACCCCGAGCCATACGACGGCCGCACGAAGGATTCCCTCCGCCGTGGTCCACGCTGCAGCTCCGATTGCGAGCAGTCCGAGGATGAGCCCACCCGGCATCACCGGATCCGTGATCGATCCTCCTCCGGTGAGCAGGTTCCCGGCCGCCAAAAGCAGCGAAGCGATGCCGATCACCATGACAATCGAGCGGGACGCTGTGATCCAGAAGCGCATCGCGCACCCTCCGAACTCTCGGCGCGTGGCCCCGAAACGCGGGACCTGATCGCGCAATCGCCGGGATGATACGGCTGCAGCGACCCACGGATGCCGGTACGGGCCAGCACGGGCGTCGCGGGCGGGCATTCCCCGCGAGACTCGCCGGTATACTGCCCCAAAGCCGCAGCGACCCTTTTCTTGCACCCGATCCGAGCCGTCGTCAATCACCGCGCCGACCGAAGCCCGCGCCGCCATGCCGCGCGGGTTTGCCACATCTCGAGGAGATTGCGTTGATCGACCACGCCGCCATCGGCGACGCGAGCGGGACGCGGCTGCGCCGAGCCTATGGCTTCGAGGAAGTGGCGTTGGTCCCGGGTGCTGTGACGGCGGATCCGGCCGAAGTGGACCTGGGTGTCGACATCGGCGGCTTCCGCCTCCAGGTGCCGTTCCTTGCGGCCGCCATGGACGCCGTGGCCGACGCCGATTTCGCCGTCCGCATGAGCCGTCACGGCGGCGCCGCATTCATCAACCTCGAGGGCCTCTACACCCGCTACGAGGACGCCTCGCCGATCATCGACAGGGTCATTGCCGCCGAGGATGGCCGCACGGCGGCCCATATCCTGGCGGAGGCATATCAGCAGCCGATTCGTGAGGACCTGATCACGGCGCTCATCACCCGCGTCAAGGCGCAGGGCGGGATCGCCGCGGTTGCCACGACGCCGGCATCGGCCTGGAGTCACGCCGAGATCGCGGCCGAGGCGGGTGCCGACCTGCTCCTCGTTCAGTCGCAGGTGTCATCGGCCCGGCACATCTCGACATCCACGCGGGTGCTGTCGCTGTCGGATCTCACCGGCGGGCTGAAGATCCCCGTCCTCGTCGGCAACACGGTGAGCGGCGAGGCCGCCTACCAGCTCATGCACCAGGGCGCCGCCGGCATCTTCGTGGGCGTCGGCCCCGGCGCCGCCTGCACGACCCGCGAGGTGCTCGGCATCGGCGTCCCCCAGGTGAGCGCCACGCTCGAGGTTGCGGCCGCTCGCGACCGATTCGAGCGAGAGACTGGGCGCTATGTTCCGATCGTCACCGACGGCGGCATGAAGACCGGCGGCGACGTGGCCAAGGCCATCGCCTCGGGCGCGGACGCGGTCATGCTTGGCTCACCGTTTGCCGGTGCCGTCGAGGCCCCAGGACGAGGATTCAATTGGGGGATGGCGGCCCCGTCACCGACGCTCCCGCGCGGCACGCGCATCAAGATCGGCACGCGGCTGCCGCTGGAGCAGATCCTGTTCGGCCCCGCGGAGACGACGCACGGCACGCAGAACCTGGTCGGAGCGCTCCGTCAGTCGATGGCCGCCCTCGGGGTGCGCACCATCCGGGAGATGCACGAAGTCGAGATGGTGATCGCACCATCGATTGCCACCGAGGGGAAGTCCTGGCAGCTCGCCGGCGGGGAGTAGTCCCGCCCACGATGTCCGCCAATCCGGGGCACGTCTCCTGATCGACCACCTCTCGACCCGTCGTCTCAACCGCGCACTCCTGGCTCGGCAGCTGCTGCTCGAGCGCCACGATCTGCCGATTCCGGATGCCCTCGAGCGGCTGGCCGGCATCCAGAACCAGTACGCGCCCAACGCCTACCTCCGCCTGTGGTCGTGCCTCACCGAGTTTCGCGCCGTGGATCTGACCGCGGCCTACGAGGGGGGCGAGGTGGTGCAGGGCACCCTGATGCGCGGCACGATCCACGCCGTCTCCGCCAACGACTACCACCCGATGGTGGCGGGGCTTCGCGGCGTGCGGCGAGCGTGGGCGCGCCGAGTGCACCGCGGAACCGATGCCGACCGCGACGTCACCGTTGCCACCGTCCGCCGCGCCCTGTCCGGCCGCACCCTCCCGCGTGCGGGGTTGCTTGCCCTGCTCGAGGGCGCTGAGCCGTCCGTCACCGCGACCATCGACACGGATGCCGAGCTGATCCGCGTTCCGCCATCGGGCACCTGGAAGCGTCGCCGTGCCGACCTCTATGCCCTGGCGGACGACCGCATCGGCCACGCCGATGTCAGTGAGGCGGATGGCCTCGAGCACCTCGTACGCCGCTATCTCGGCGCATTCGGACCTGCCGCCGTCAAGGACATCGCGAGCTTCATCGGCATGCCCCTCACACCCCTGAAGCCGGTCCTCGGCTCGATGGAGCTGCGCGAATTTCGGGACGAGGCCGGGAAGCAGCTGCTCGACCTTCCCGATGCCCCGTTGCCTGACGAACACACCGCGGCGCCCGTTCGCTTCCTTCCGACATGGGACGCGATGCTGCTCGTCCACGCGCGCCGGACGGGGGTGATCCCGGAGCCGTATCGGCCCATGATCTTCCATACCACGATGCCCTCCTCGTACCCGACCGTCCTGGTCGATGGCCAGGTGGCGGCCACCTGGCGCTGGGATGTCGACCAGATCCGCGTGGATGAGCTGCGCCCGCTCTCGCCCGATGAGCGGCAGGCCGTCGATGAGGAAGGCGAGCGACTTGCGGCCTTCCACCGGGAGGCATCGGCGTAGGATTGGCCGCATGAATCGAACCGACGTGCAGGCATGGCTCGACCGCTACGTCGAAGCGTGGCGCACCAACGAGCGCACCGCGGTCGAGGAGCTCTTCACCGACGACGCGGTCTACGCCTACCGTCCCTGGGAGACTGGCGACCACACCGTTCGCGGCCGCGAGGCGATCGTGGCGAACTGGCTCGAGGATGCGGATGCGCCCGGAACATGGGACGCACACTACGAGCCGTACGTGGTCGAAGATGACCGAGCAGTCGCCATCGGCTGGAGCCGATACGACTCCGTCGGTGACGCGCCGGAGAGGATGTACCACAACGCCTTCCTTCTCCGCTTCTCGCCGGATGGTCGTTGCGCCGAGTTCCACGAGTACTACATGCTCGAAGGGACCTGAGCACGGTCTGGCGCGAGGTCGCCGATCGCGTCTGGATACGGCGATACGAATCGCTCGACCAGACGATCGGTGTCATCGGCGGCCACAGCGGCCTGGTCGTCATCGACACCCGCGCCCATCATCGAGCTGCGGACGAGCTGCGTCACGATCTGCGCACGCTTCCCGGAGAGGTGGTCGCGGTCGTCAACACCCACGGTCATTGGGACCACGCGTTTGGGAACGCCCGGTTCGCGCCGCTGCCGATCTGGGGTCACGCGCGCTGTGCTCGAATGATCACCGAGCGCGGTGAGGAGGCCCGCGCTCGACTGATGCGCCAGGATCCCGGCGAACCGTTCGACGAGGTCGTGCTGACCCCGCCGACGCACAGCTTCGAGGATTCCGCGACCCTCGACCTCGAGGATCGACAGGTCGAGCTCATCCACCTGGGACGCGGACACACGGACAATGACGTGGTCATCACCGTGCCCGATGCCGCCGTGCTGTTCGCGGGCGATCTTCTCGAGAACGCGCCCGCTCCGGCATTCGGCGACAGCTATCCCATCTCGTGGCCCGACACCGGAGAGCGGCTCCTGGCCCTCGTCGATGGAGCCGTGGTTCCCGGTCATGGCGATCCTTTCGACCGCGCCTTTGCCGAACGCCAGGTCGCCAGCCTGCGCACGGTCGCCGAGCTGTGTCGTGACACCATGGCCGGACGGATCGGGATCGACGAGCTGATCCGCGAGTCGCCGTTTCCGCCGGAGCCCACCAGCGAGGCGCTGGAACGCACGCGGCTCGAGTTGAGTGAGTAAACTTACTCGCACGTCTGAGTAAAACAACTCACCATGGTGAGCGAATGAGTCGAGCTCCGAAGGTCTATCGGCGCCCGATCTACGAGGAGATCCTCGAACGCGCCCACGAGCCGCGGCAGTTCATCCAGGTCCTGGCGGGTCCCCGCCAGGTTGGCAAGACGACCGTGGCCCGTCAGGTCATGGACGCAATCGGCATCCCCGGACACTTCGCATCCGCCGACGCTCCAGACCCCGAGGACATCGGCTGGATCTACACCCAGTGGCAGATCGGTCGGCAGCAGGCAGCAATGGGAGGGCGTGCCGGCGGACTCTTGATCCTCGACGAGGTGCAGAAGATCCGGGACTGGTCCGACGTGGTGAAGGAGCTGTGGGACGAGGACACAGCGACCGGGACGTCGCTGCGCGTGATGTTGCTGGGATCGGCGCCGCTGCTGGTGCGCAAGGGACTGTCCGACAGTCTCGCCGGTCGCTTCGAGGTCATCCGGGTCACGCACTGGACCTTCGCCGAGATGCGCGACGCGTTCGGCTGGGATCTCGACACCTATCTCTTCTATGGCGGCTACCCGGGCGCCGCGCCGCTCATCAGGCGCCACGAGCGGTGGGAGGAGTACATCCTCGACTCGATCGTCGAGACCAACCTGTCGCGCGACATCCTGCTCCTCAATCGAGTGGAGAAGCCCGCGCTGCTGCGTCAGCTCTTCCGTCTCGCGTGCTCGTACTCGGGACAGGTCCTGAGCTACACGAAGATGCTCGGGACGCTCACCGACGCCGGCAACACGGTCACCCTGGCCCACTACCTGGAGCTGCTCGGGGGAGCGGGAATGGTGACCGGGATCGGCAAGTACTCCGGCTCCGCCGTTCGGCGCCGCGCGTCGAGCCCCAAGCTGCTGGCGCTCAACACCGCGCTCATCACGGCAACGGCACGCACGACCATGGCGCGGGCAAAGGCCGATCACGAGACGTGGGGCCGCCTGGTTGAGACCGCGGTGGGTGCGCACCTGTGGGCCCATGCCGATCCGGATGAGCTGGGCTATTGGCGGGAGGGCAACAACGAGGTCGACTGGGTGGTTCGGCCCGGCAAGCTGATGCGGTCACGCGATGCGCCGATGGCGATCGAGGTGAAAACCGGTCATCCGCGTGGCACGCCCGGCACCGTTGCGTTCACCCACACGCACCGGGGAGCGCGGGCTCTCATCGTGGGTCCCGGCGGGATCCCGATCGAGGACTTCCTCTCGACCCATCCACGGGAGTGGCTTGACGGGCCGGCCTAGCGTCAGAGTGCTGTCAACTACAGTTGACACCAGGACAGCAGCGCACTAACCTCGGGCCGATGGCCGATGACCTGCAGACCGGCGACCCCGCAACCGCCTTCGCGGCGGTAATCGCGCTGCGTCGCCTCGCCGACCGCATGGAGCGGGAGGCGGTCGACGAGGCGCTGGCGCGCGGTTGGACCTGGCAGCAGATGGCACAGGGGTTGGGGGTCACGCGCCAGGCAGCCCACAAGCGGCACGCCCACCGACTTCGCGGTCATGCAGCAACCAAGGAGGACAGATGAACCCGATGAAGATGTTCCGCGAGATGCGGGCGATCAAGGATCTCCTGACCAACGCGGAGAACATCGGCCGCTCCATGGGTGACGAGCAGCCGGCGGCCGAGCATCTGCTCCTGGCGGCCTTCGACCTTCCCGATGGTTCGGCCGATCGCGTGATGGGCCGCTTTGGGCTGGAACGCGACCGCCTCCGGGGCGCGATCACCGAGCAGCATGCCGCCGCACTCGTGGCCGCGGGCATGCGACCTGACCTCGCCACGGAGCTCAGCGATGCGCCTCCGCTCGAACCGCCGACCGGGTCCGGCATCTATCGATCCAGCCCGTCGGCCCAGGAGGCGTTTCAACGCGCGGGGGCCATGGCCCGATCGGCCCGACGGCCCCTGGTGGGAGCGCATGTCGTTGCCGCCGTTGCCGACATGGAGCACGGCACGGTCGCGCAGCTCCTGGAGCGCCTCGGCATCCAGCGTTCGGCGGTGGCCGCGGCGGCAGCCGATGAGCTCGCCCGGCCTGTATCCTGAGCCTGATGTCGATCTCCGTCGGTGACCGTCGCGATCGGTTCCGCCGCCTTCACGAGCGCGGGCTGTTCATCATGCCGAACGCCTGGGATATCGGGTCGGCACGGATCCTTGCCAGCATGGGGTTCGAGGCACTGGCAACCACGAGCCTCGGACATGCGGCGGCACTCGGCAAGTTGGATCTGACGGTGACCCGCGACGAGATGCTCGATCACGTCGAGGCCCTGGCGTCGGCCGTCGACCTGCCCCTCAACGTGGATGCCCAGCGCTGCTTCGCCGATGATCCGGCGGGCGTTGCGGAGACCGTGGCCGAGATGGCCACACGCGGCGCGGCCGGCTGCTCGATCGAGGACTACGACCCGGCGACCGGCAGGATCGATGCGCTGGAGGTCGCCGTCGAGCGCGTCGCCGCCGCCGCGGAGGCGGCGCATCGGCATGGCGTCATCCTGACGGCCCGGGCGGAGAACCACGTCTACGACCTCGGTGACCTCGACGATACTGTTCAGCGGCTCATCGCCTATCGCGAAGCCGGAGCCGATGTCGTCTATGCGCCACGTCTTTCCGACGCCGATGACATCCGGCGCGTGGTGGACGCCACCGACGCGCCGGCCAACGTGCTGGCGGTGCGCAACGCCCCATCCGTGCGCGAGCTCGAGGCGATGGGCGTCCGTCGGGTCTCCACCGGCGGTGCCCTGGCCCGTGCTGCCTACGGAGCGTTGGCCGCAGCCGCCGAGGAATTGCAGCGCGCCGGGACCTCGACCTACATCGACGCCGCCATGACGGGCGACGGCCTGGAGAAGGCGCTCGGCGGCGCGGATTGACCTGCGTGGTGACGATTAGACTCTGGCTCACAGTTGATCATCGCCCGACGGAGCGGCATTGACAGAGTCCAAGGAACCGAGAATCGACGCCGAACAGCCCGTCCCGCGAGAGCGCGGCCGCACCGTCCACGGCGAAGCTGCCAATGCGGGCCATCGCGTCCTCGCCCCCGACGATGCGGAGGTCGAGGCCTACCTCGAGCAGGCACTCCACGCGCCGCCGCCGCTCCGCGTGGAGACCGAGGCAGCGGAACAGCCGGACACCGTGGCCGTGCTCGACTTTGGCAGCCAGTTCGCCCAGCTCATCGCGCGTCGGGTTCGGGAGCTGAACGTCTACTCGGAGCTCCTGCCGCATGACACGCCGATGGCCGAGCTCGAGCGGCGCGGGGTCAAGGCGGTCATCCTGTCCGGCGGTCCGTCCTCCGTCTACGACACGGACGCGCCGAGGGCCGATCCGGCGCTGTGGTCGGGACGGATCCCGGTCCTGGGCATCTGCTACGGCCTGCAGCTCATGGCCCACGAGCTCGGTGGCGAGGTCGTCCCGTCGACAAAGCGCGAATACGGCCCGGCCACCGTGAGTGTGACCGATGCCTCGGGCCTGTTCGCGGGGATCGAGCGCGAGCAGCCGGTCTGGATGAGCCATGGCGACTCGATCCTGCGGCCGCCCGAAGGGTTCGCATCCACGGCCCAGACCGATTCGACCCCGTATGCCGGCCTTGCCGATGCGGGCCGCAACCTGTACGGCATCCAGTTCCACCCCGAGGTGGTTCATACGCCGATCGGCCGCGACGTGCTGCGCAACTTCGTGGTCGGCATCGCCGGCGTCCGTGACAACTGGACCGCCGCGAACCTCGTCGAGACGACCGTCGCCGAGATCCGCGAGCGGGTGGGGGAGGGGCACGTCATCTGCGCACTGTCCGGCGGCGTGGACAGCGCCGTGGCGGCCACCCTGGTGCATCGGGCCATCGGCGACCAGCTCACCTGCATCTATGTCGATCACGGCCTGATGCGCAAGCGCGAGTCCGAGCTGCTGCGCGTCACCTTCGAGCGCGATCTGGGGATGAACCTCGTCATGGTCGACGCCCGCGAGCGCTTCCTTGCCCGGCTCGCCGGAGTCGAGGATCCCGAGGAGAAGCGTCGGATCATCGGCGACGAGTTCATCCGCGTCTTCGAGGAAGAGGCCGCCAAGATCGGGCAGATCGACTTCCTCACCCAGGGCACGCTGTACCCGGACGTCATCGAGTCGAAGACGTCGGAGACCAAGACGTCACAGAAGATCAAGACCCATCACAACGTGGGTGGGCTGCCGTCCGACCTGCGCTTCAAGCTCATCGAGCCATTGCGCTACCTGTTCAAGGACGAGGTGCGCAAGGTCGGCCTGGAGCTCGGCCTGCCGGATGCCATGGTCCAGCGCCAGCCGTTTCCCGGTCCGGGCCTGGCCATCCGAATCATCGGCGAAGTGACCGCAGAACGGCTCGATACGCTGCGCGAGGCCGATTGGATCGTCATCGACGAGATCAAGGGGGCCGGGCTGTATCGGTCGTTGTGGCAGTCGTTCGCCATCCTGACGCCGGTGCGCTCGGTCGGCGTGATGGGAGACGGCCGCACCTACGCCAACGTCGTCGCCATCCGCGCGGTGACGAGCGACGACGGCATGACCGCCGACTGGGCGCGGCTGCCGTACGAGGTGCTCGCCAAGATCAGCAGCCGGATCGTCAACGAGGTATCGGGCGTGAACCGCGTGGTCTACGACATCAGCTCCAAGCCTCCCGCCACCATCGAGTGGGAGTGAGCCGATGCGGGGGGTGCCGGTCGGTCTGATCCTGGCGACCGCGCTTGCGGGATGCGGGGCCCTGCCCGCGCCCGACGTCGGGATCCAGATCGCCGAGCTTGACACGACACCCAGGCGAATCGAGACCGATGGTCCGGCCGACGTTCCGACCGGACCGGCAGTCGAGATCCTTCGCGGCCGGGTCGACGAGATTCTCTCGGTGGTCGTCCAGCGCGACGCGGGTGGCCTGTGCCTGGCGATATTTCGTGGCGGACACGGCTCCACGGCGTGCGGGCCCATCCCGGGCGAGGGCGGAGAGCAGGGACCATTCGGTCCAGTGTCGACTAGTGGAGAGGGTGACCCGGTGTTCGAGGTCGCAGGTACCGTCGGTCCGGATGTCGCCTCGGTCGTGCTCGAGCTCGAGGACGGGTCGCGGGCGTCCGCGCTGCTCATCTCCCTCGAGCCCGCGGAAATAGACGCGAGCGTCTTCCTCATCTACCTGCCGGGGCTCGTCCCGAATTCGCTCGTCGCACTCGGCGCGGATGGCGATGAGCTCGACCGCCTGACCATGCGCGCGCCAAACCAGCCCTGACGTGCGCCGGCCCGTCCGGAATACGGTCGAGCGGGCAAGCCGGTAGCATGGTTCACCACATGTCATCTTGGTTCGACAAGCTCCTCGACGAGCTGCAACGCCGCCAGGAAGAGGCCGACGCGCGCAGCGAGGGGCGGCCCTTCGATCGCTCCGCGCGACGCGACCGATCCGAGCGCAACGTCACGCCGATCGACGACGAGCGCAAGCAGCGCCGCTCGGGACCGACGAATGGCGGCGGCAACGGCCCGACCTTCCCGCCGGTTGCCGGCGCGGACCTGCCATGGCGGCGATGGATCCTGGTCGGTGGCGGGATCATCGCGCTGCTCGTGGTCTTCGGCCTGCTCGGCGGCATCGTCAACCTGATCACCGATGTCATGTGGTACGACGCCCTCGGCCGGCGCGACGTGCTCACGACCCGCCTGTGGTCACAGGTCGCGCTGTTCGGGATCGGCTTCGTGGCCATGCTGATCCCGGTCCTGGTCAGCGTCTGGCTCGTCGGCCGGATCGCACCTCAGGCCCCGGTCAGGCAGCTCGGCGGCATCGAGATGCCGGACCTGTCGCGGCTCATCGGCCTTGGCCTTGCCGTCCTGGCCGTTCTGCTGGCGCTCGGCTCGGGCGCCGCCTGGAGTGGCAGCTGGGAGACCGTCCTTCTCTTCGTCAACGGCGGGGAGTGGGGCACCACGGATCCGACGCTCGGCCGTGACGTCGGCTTCTACGTGTTCGATCTGCCGTTCTGGCGCTTCCTGCTGGGCTGGGCATCGACCACCCTGATCGTGATTCTCCTGATCACCATCGGCACCTACGCGGCGCGCGCGCTCCGCTGGCAGTTCCACCTGAGTGCACCGGTGCGTGCCCACCTGTCGGTCCTGGGCGCACTCCTGCTGATTACCATCGCGGCGGGCTACCAGCTCGACATCTCCGAGCTTGCCTATTCGACTCGCGGCGTGGGCGGGTCGGTACAGGCGGCGACCTACACCGACATGAACGCCCAGCTGCCTGCCTACGTGATCCTCACCGTGGTGGCGCTCGCATCGGCCGTGCTCCTCCTGCTCAACACCTTCTTCCGCACGCTCTGGCTGCTGGGTCTGGCCGGCGGAGCATGGTTCGTCCTGTCGATCCTGGTCGGCGGCCTCTATCCCAGCTTCGTGCAGGGCGTCCAGGTGACGCCGAACGAGGTGAATGTCGAGCGGCCGTACCTGCGCAACCACATCGAGGCGACGCGCGCCGCCTTCGACCTCGACGCCATCGATCAGCGCCGGTTCACCGGCGAGCAGCAGCTGACCCGGAGCGTGTTCGAGCAGGACTCGGCCACGATCGACAACCTGCGTCTGTGGGACTACCGGCCGCTGCTCACCACCTTCGGCCAGCAGCAGATCCTCCGTCGCTATTACACGTTCAGCGACGTCGATATCGATCGCTACGAGGTCGCCGGCGAGCAGCGACAGATCATGCTCAGCGCTCGCGAGCTCGACGTCGACCTGTTCGGCGCCAGTCGCAGCTGGACGAACGAGAAGCTGGTCTACACCCACGGGTACGGCATCACCGCGGTGCCGGTCGACGCGGTCACCGACCAGGGCACGCCGGACTATCTCGTCAGCGGCATCAACCGCGACCCGCAGCTGCCGATCGGCGAGCCCCGGATCTACTTCGGCGAAGAGACCGACACGTACATCGTGACCGGCACCTCGACCGATGAGTTCGACTACCCGCTCGATGCCGATGGCTCGACCGATGCCGGCGCGACCACGACCTGGACCGGCACGACGGGCGTCGGGATCGACAACATCGTCGTCAAGGCGCTATTCGCCCTTCGATTCGGCGACTTCAACCTCATGGTCAGCAACCAGCTGACCGACGACTCACAGGTCCTCTTCAAGCGCGCCATCCAGGAACGGGTCCCGGACATCGCGCCGTTTCTCGCCTACGACGGCGACCCCTACCTGGTGAGCGTCGACGAGCGACTGCTGTGGGTGTGGGACGCCTACACCGTGTCGAATCGCTACCCGAACGCCCAGCCGCTGCCGGCCGACAGCCGCTTCGCCGGCGCAAACTACGTGCGCAACAGCGTCAAGGTCGTGGTCGACGCCTACAACGGCACCGTCCGCTTCTTCATCACCGATCCGACCGAGCCGATCATCGCGGCCTACGCCCGGATTTTCCCGGACCTCTTCGAGCCGCTGGATGCCATTCCCGATGGCCTCCAGGCTCACCTGCGCTACCCCGAGGACCTGTTCGTCGCCCAGAACGAGGCGTTCCGTCTCTACCACCTGCCGGCCACCGACACCGGCGCCACGACGCTCTACAACGAGGACGACCGCTGGGCGATCCCGGTCGACGTGGTCAAGGGCAGCGGTGAGCCGATGGAGCCGTACTACGTGATCATGCGCATCCCCGGCGAGGACGAGGCCGAATTCGTCCTCATCCAGCCCATGGTGCCGGAGGGCCGCGCCAACATGATCGCCTGGGTGGCCGCTCGGATGGATCCGGGCGTCTACGGCGAACGCATCGCCTACCAGTTCCCGACCGGCACCACGACGCAGGGACCGGGGCAGATCGAGGGCCGCATCGGCGCCGACGACGCGATCAGTGAGCAGTTCACCCTGTGGTCGAACGCCGGATCGACGGTTGTGCGCGGCAACCTGCTGGTCCTGCCGGTCGGCGAGGACGGGCTGCTCTACGTCGAGCCGATCTTCCTCCAGGCCGACGGCGCGCCGTTCCCGGAGTTCGTGCGGGTCATCATGGCCGACCAGCGACGGGTGGCATTCGCCGAGACGGTCGAGGAGGGCCTGCGCCAGCTGCTCGGCGAGGCCGAGCCGCCCCCGCCGGAAACCCCGGAGCCGAGTCCTTCCCCGGGCGAGTCACCGTCGCCGGAGCCGTCACCGGGTGGATCGCCGGGCGAGCTGCCGCAGGACGCCGCCGGCCTCATCGCCGAGGCCCAGCGGCTGTATGGCGAGGCCCAATCGGCCCTCGACCGCGGCGACCTTGGCACGTACCAGGATCGGATCAACGCCCTGGCCGACGTGCTCGACGCCCTCGAGGCTCTCTCCCCTTAAGCGGCAGCCGCCACCCGTACCCGCTCCCGGTCGGCGGCCGGAGGGGCGAGGATGCGTGTACTGCAACCCGTAGACTCGGGGATCCATGGATGTGCTGGTGATTGGATCGGGCGGCCGCGAGCACGCGCTGGCCTGGCGGCTGTCGCGCGACGACGGCGTGCGTCGCGTGCGGATCGCGCCCGGGAATGGGGGCACCCCGGCCGTCGCCGAGAGCGTGAACGTCGACATCTCGCAGGTCGAGGCGGTGGCTCGTCATGCCGTTGGTGAGCGCTACGGCCTTGTGGTCATCGGGCCGGAAGGTCCGCTGGCTGCGGGCCTGGCTGACGAGCTGAACGCAGCCCGCATTCCGACCTTCGGTCCATCGCGGGCTGCGGCTCGGCTCGAATCGAGCAAGTCATTCGCCAAGGCCCAGATGCGTCGGGCGGGCGTTTCCACCGCCGCCGCCACCAGCTTCACCGACCCCGATGCCGCCCTGGCACACCTCCGAACGCTCGAGCGACCACCCGTCGTGAAGGCCGACTGGCTGGCCGCCGGAAAGGGCGTGGTCGTGCCCGAGACGCTGGAATCGGCCGAGGCTGCCGTGCGCGACCTGTTCGCCAGCGTCGCGCCCGGCGCCAGCGTGCTGCTCGAGGAGCGACTCGACGGCCCGGAGGTCAGCGCCTTCGCGCTGATCAGCGACGAGGCGGTGGTGCCGCTCGCCGCCGCATGCGACTACAAGCGGCTCGCGGATGACGATGCCGGGCCGAACACCGGCGGCATGGGCGCGTACAGCCCGGTCCCGTGGTTCGGCCAGCGAGAGCTCGAGACGGTGGCCGCGGAGGTCTTCGAGCCGATCGCATGGCGGATGGCTCGCGACGGCTTCCCGTACCGCGGCATCCTGTACGCGGGCCTCATGCTCACCGATGGGGGTCCGGTGGTCATCGAGTTCAATGCCCGGTTCGGCGATCCGGAAGCGCAGGTGCTGTTGCCGATGTTGGACGGGGACCTGTCCTCCGCGCTCCTCGGCTGCGCGACGGGTGACCGCACCCTGATGGAGGGCGCACTCGGCCAGAGGCGAGGGGCCGCGGTCGGCGTCGTCCTGGCATCGGGCGGCTATCCGGCCGATCCTGCCATCGGACAGCAGCTGGACGGCGCGGATCCCTCGTCCTCCGACGACGATGGAAACCTCCTCTGCTTCCACGGGGGCACCCGGCGCCGATCCGATGGCGGCTACGAGGCAGCCGGCGGCCGCGTGGCGACATTCGTGGGGCGAGGCGTCGACCTCGCCTCGGCCCGGAAGGAGGCCTACGACGGCCTGGCCGGGGCCCAGATGGAGGGCGGACAGTTCCGGACCGATATCGCCGCGCGGGAGCTCACCAGCTGACGCCGGGCCCCTCGGCGCGGGACACCGACGCCGGGCTATGCTTCGCCGCATGCCTGCCATCGCCGTCGTGTGCGGCTCCCGCTCCGATCTCTCGACGCTCAAGGGATGCTTCGATACGCTCGATTCCTACGGGATCAGCTGGGAGGCATCGGTCATCAGCGCCCACCGCCAGGCCGATGCGCTCCATGCCTACGTCGCCGAGGCGGAGGCGGCCGGCGTCCAGCTGTTCATCGGCGCGGCCGGACTCGCCGCGCACCTTCCCGGCGTTCTCGCCAGCCTGACGGGCAAGCCGGTCATCGGCATTCCGCTGGACGGTGGCGCGCTGGGGGGTGCCGATGCGCTCTACGCAGTGGTGCAGATGCCACCCGGCGTACCCGTGGCGACGGTTGCGATCGGCAGTGCCGGCGCGAAAAACGCGGCCCACCTGGCGGCGCGAATCCTGGCCTTGGCCGATGCCGAGATCGCGGAGCGGGTCGCCGCGTTCCGGACCGAGCAGGCAGCGAAGGCGGAGCTGCGCATCGACCCGCGCGCCTGACGTCAGCCCGTCGGCGGCCGCTCGAGAAGATCGACGATCCGGGACTCGAGCTTGAGGATCTGCTCCTCGAGCCGGTCAACGTGTTCGAGGATCTCCCGGTTGCCGAGGAGCAGCCGCTCGTTCTGCTGCTCCTCGATGTCCGACACGTCGGCCGCGTGCTCGAGCGTCATGCGATCCCGTTTGGCCGCGCGGTTGCTGGCCAGCAGGATGAGGGGGGCGGCGTACGCGGCCTGCGTCGAGAACGCCAGGTTGAGCAGGATGAAGGGGAACGGGTCGAATCCGACGTTGAGGAGGTGGTAGACGTTGGTGGAGATCCAGCCGATGACGATGATGGTCTGGATCACGATGAACGCCCAGCTGCCCATGAAGCCGGTCACGCGATCCGCGACTCGGGCGCCGAACGGCGCACCGGCCACCAGGCTGCGGTTGACCGGATGCCGGAACTCGTGCGCCATGGCGGCTCTCCTCAAATCGGGACGTTCGACGATCGATCGTAGGCGATCGGCGCGGGCCGCCGCCCGCATCGGTATCCTCCGGACGTGATCGATCGGTACGCCCTGCCCGAACTGCGGGAGATCTTCGGCGAGGCGCGCAAGCTTGCCCTCTGGCTCCGGATCGAGGTCCTGGCCGTCGAGGCCCTCAACGCGTCGGGCGTTGTTCCCGACGCCGATTGGGAGCGGATCCGTGCCGCGGCGACGGAGGTCGATCCGGAGCGAGCCCGCGAGATCGAGAAGGAGTCGCAGCACGACGTCATCGCGTTCCTGCGCTCGGTGACGGAGCAGCTGGGTCCGGAGGGCCGGTGGCTCCACTTCGGCCTCACCAGCTCCGACGTGCTCGACACCGCAACGGCAGCGGTTCTGCGTGACGCGACTGCCGTCGTGGAGGGCGAGCTCGCTCGCCTCACCGAGATCACGCGCCGCCTCGCGATCCAGTACCGCGACACGCCGATGGTCGGTCGCAGCCACGGCATCCATGCGGAGCCGATCACGTTCGGGTTCAAGGTCGCCGGCTGGCTGGCGGAGCTTCAGAGGGACGGGGATCGGGTCGCCCGGGCGCGGGAGCAGGTCGCCTACGGCTCGATCTCGGGTGCCGTCGGAACTCACGCCAACGTGAGTGGCGAGGTGGAGCGTCACATCCTCGATGGGCTTGGCCTCGCCGTCGACCCTGCGCCGACACAGGTCGTCAGCCGCGATCGCCATGCCGAGCTGATCACGACCCTGGCGATCTTGGGCGGAACGATCGAGCGCATCGCCATCGAGCTGCGTCACCTCCAGCGCACCGAGGTCGGCGAGGCGTTCGAGCCGTTCGGATCCGGCCAGCAGGGGAGCAGCGCCATGCCCCACAAGCGCAACCCGATCCTCGCCGAGCGGGTCTCGGGCATGGCGCGGCTGCTCCGAGCCGACGCGCTCGTGGCCCTCGAGAACATGGCGCTCTGGCATGAGCGCGACATCAGCCACAGCTCGACCGAGCGCTTCGTGTTCGAGCGGGCGCTGGGTGTTGCCGCGTACGCGGTCCGGACGCTGGGCGACATCCTCGACGGGCTCGAGGTGGACGCCGAACGCATGCGGCGAAACCTCGATGAGCTCGGGGGCATGGTCTATTCCGAGGCACTGCTCCTGGCGATGGTCGCGAAGGGCGCCGAGCGGCAGGCGGCGTATCGGCTCGTCCAGGGGGCCGCGAAGCGTGCATGGGCAGGGGACGCGAGCTTCCACCAGGCATTGAGCGAGGATCCTGAGATTGCGTCCTGGCTGTCGGCGGATGAGATCGCGCGGGCCATGGATCTGGAGCATCACCTCGCCGGTATTCCGATCACGTATCAGGCGCTCGGCCTCGACGAGCGCGGCTAGTGGTGGCCGCGCGCATGAATCGCTGGCGCCGAGCAGCGGGCGCATCCGCCCGCGACGTATCGGTCCGTCCCGAGCTCTGGGTCCCAGGGGCCCTCGCCTGGCTGGTCGCGATCGGATGGCTGCCGTTGATCGTGGTCGTCGCGCGCCCACCGTCGGTGTCCGACCTCACCTTCCTCGGCGCGCGCCTGGTCACCTCTGGCGCATGGCCGTGGAGTGCGGTGCTCATCGCCGCCGGCCTTCTCTCGCTGATCGCCCTGGGGTTTGCGGCGGTGGCGCTCGCGAACGCGAGCCTCATCGCGACGGTGGGTGCGCGCGCGTTCCGATTCGACGATGCGCTCCGTCTTCTTCGGATATCGGCGGTGGCGGCGGTACCGGCCGGCATCGCGCTCGGATTCCTGCTGCTCACGGCGTCGATCGTGGCCCCCGGCCAGTTCAACGCGCCTGACCCGCCCGGTGGCCCGGTGGTCAGCACGCTCCTGCGGCTGGTGCCCCAGCTTGCCGTCACGGCGGCACTCGCCCTCGCCGCGCTGGCGATCTCGGCCGTTGGAGGCCGGATCATGGTGACCCGCGGGGTGGGGATGTCCCGGGCGATTCGCCGGGTGGGTCCGATCCTGCTGCGGCCCGCAGTTGCCATCCACCTGGCAGCATCAGTGCTCGCAGGAGTCGTCCTCCTCGTGCTGGCCACCATGCTCCTCGGCGTGCTGTGGGCACCCATCGGCGCCTCCCTCGGTGCATTCGGTGACTTCGATCTCGCCACGGGGCTCCTGCTGATAGGCTTCGTGGGGGTGTGGCTGTGCATCGTCCTTGCCGGCGGCGCGCTTCACGCCTGGTCCGCCGTCACCTGGTCGCGAATCCTTGCGGCCGACCCACCCGGAGGGATCTGAACTCGACGTGGAAGATCTGAGCATCGGGACGCAGATCGAGCTCACGGTGCGCCTGGTGGTGGCGCTCGTGCTCGGCGCCGTGATCGGCTGGGAGCGGGAGCTCCAGCGCATGCCGGCGGGATTCCGAACGCACGCACTGGTTGCTCTCGGGGCGGCGATCTTCACCATCGTGGGGGCCTACGCCTTCACCGGCTCGAGTGCCGATCCGACCCGGGTGGCGGCCCAGATCGTGTCGGGCATCGGGTTCCTGGGCGGTGGCGCCATTCTCCATTACGGCGGTACGGTGCGCGGCCTCACGACGGCCGCCTCGCTGTGGGCGGTTGCCGCCGTGGGCATGGCCGCAGGCGCCGGGCTCCTGGTGATGGCCACCGTCAGCGCGGCGCTGGTCATCGTGGCCCTCGAGGTGTTCCAGCGACTCGAGCATGTGATCAAGCGACGACTCAAGATTCCAACCGGCCGCGCACCAGCGCTGGCCGACGATGAAGCCGAGGAGGGTGACTGAGATGACGAACGCCATGCTGCAGGCCGAGGTCGAGGGGCTGCCGCTCATCCATCGCGGCAAGGTGCGCGAGACCTACGAGGTCGATGAGCGTCATCTGCTGCTGGTGGCGACCGACCGACTATCGGCATTCGACGTCGTCTTCTCCCAGCCGATTCCGGACAAGGGTGCGGTGCTGACTCGCCTCAGCACGTGGTGGTTCGAGCAGCTCGCCGACCTTGGCCGCACGCACTTCGTGAGTGCCGACATCCAATCGCTGCCGGAAGCTGCCCGCACCCCGGACCTCGCGCCGCGCTCGATGCTCGTGCGCCGCGCCCAGCGCGTCGATGCCGAGTGCGTCGTCCGCGGCTACCTCGCGGGCTCCGGCTGGGCGGAGTACCAGCGCACCGGCATGGTCTGCGGTCATCGACTGCCGGAGGGCATGCGCGAGGCCGAGCGCCTCCCCGAGCCGATCTTCACGCCTTCCACCAAGGCGGAAGTGGGACACGACGAGAACATCAGCCGCGAGCAGCTCGCCGACATGGTCGGCTCCGATCTCGCGCGTGACCTCGAGCAGCGGTCGATCGCCCTGTACCGCGAGGGCGCGCGGCGTGCCGAGGAGGTCGGATTGATCCTGGCCGACACGAAGTTCGAGTTCGGATTCATCGACGATGAGCTGGCCCTGATCGACGAGGTGCTCACGCCCGACTCCTCGCGCTTCTGGGATGGCGCGACGTATGCGCCCGGCTCGAGCCCTCAGAGCTTCGACAAGCAGTTCGTCCGGGACTTCGTGGCCAACGCCGGATGGAACAAGGAGCCGCCCGCCCCAGAGCTCCCCGCCGACGTGATCGAGGGCACGCGCGACCGATACGTTGCCGCATTCGAGCGCCTGACCGGCCGACCGTGGCACGAGCCGGCCTGACCGTGCGCTGGATCGCCGAGGTGCATGTCGCGCTCCGATCGGGCATCGCCGACCCGGAGGGTCAGACGATCGGTGCTGCGCTGCGCTCGCTGGGCTATCCGACGGTCCGCGAAGTGCGGAGCGGCAAGCTCATGCGGATCGCGTTCGAGGCCGATGGGTCGAACGAAGCCGAGGCTGCCGTCGGCGAGATGTGCCGACGACTGCTTGCCAACCCGGTCATGGAGACGGCGAGCTGGGAGCTGCGGGCGGACGAGCAGCAGGACGCCGAGGCCGCCAACCCGTGACCAGGGCCGGAGCGCGGCCTCGGGTGGCGATCGCGGTCTTTCCCGGAACGTGGTCGGAGCGCGACTTCGCGCACGTCGCCGAGTCCGTGCTCGGCTGGGAGACGCGCCTGGTGTGGCACACGGAGCGCGAGCTGGGCGCCGTTGACGCGGTGGTACTGCCTGGTGGGTTCGCTCACGGTGACCACCTTCGAACCGGCGCCATCGCACGTTTCTCGCCGTTGATGGCGGCGGTCGAGGCGTTCGCCGATGCGGGCGGACCGGTCATCGGCTCCTGCAACGGCTTCCAGATCCTGACCGAGGCAGGGATGCTGCCTGGGGCGTTGCTGCGCAATGACCATCTCGAGTTCCGCTGTGATTGGCAGACGCTGCGCGTCGAGCATGCGTCCGCCGCGCCCGCCTGGCTCGGCGAGTTCTCCGATGGGGAGACCATCGAGCTGCCGATCAGTCACGGCGAGGGCCGCTACGTCGCCGACGAGCCCACGCTCGACCTACTCGAGCGCGACGGCAGGGTGGTCCTGCGCTACGCGATGCCGGATGGCACGCTGGCCGACGAAGCAAACCCGAACGGGTCGGAGCGCGGAATCGCGGGCATCGTCAACGAGCGCGGGAACGTCCTGGGCCTCATGCCGCACCCCGAGCGGGCGGCCGAGCCCGAGGTCGGTGGCACCGATGGATTGCGGGTCTTTCGGTCGCTGGAACGCTGGCTGCAGGAGCAGCCGGCGCCCGCGGAACGTCGGGTATCATCGCTCTGACCCCGCCCAGACCTGCCGCAGGAGGCGAACGAGTGGACGACCTCGAGCGCGACCGACGCGACTCGCCCGACGCGGATGACGCGTCATCGGGCTCGGCTGAGCCGACGCCGACGGAATCGACCGACCTGTCGGGCGACGCCGTGAGCGAGCCTGTGGTCCCGCCCCCCGATCCGGATCCGGCCGAGATCGAGAGCTGGCCGAGCAGCGCGCCCGCTGAACCTGTTGAGCCCGGCGTGGCCGACCGACGCTCCTGCCGCCGGGTCGGCGGACGAGGAAGCCTGGCCGACCGAGCCACCGGAGCGGGGAGAGCCGCCGATCCTTGCGCCCGATTGGAGCTCCGCCGAGGACGTGTCAGGCGCGACCGAGCCGCCACCCAGCGAGGTGGAAGCGTACGTCGCCCCGGCGAGCAATGTCGAAGTTGACGCCACGGCCGCGCATGCCGTTCCCGCCGGCGAGGAGGCGGTCGGCGAGAGCACCAAGTGCCCGCGCTGCGGGACCGAGAACCGTCCCGGCCTGTCGTTCTGCAACAACTGTGGCCAGCGCCTGGTGGCTGCCGGTGTGGCGAGCACCGTCGAGCGACCCGGAACCCCCGAGGGCACCATGGCCTGTCCGCGCTGCGGCACGCACAACCGCGCGGGCGTGGGCTTCTGCCAGAACTGCGGAGCCAACCTGCGAGGCACGGCCCCCGGTTACGTTCCGCCATCGGTCGCGGGCGAACCCGCCGCGGAATCCGCCGTGCGGTCGGGAGGCGCCGTGCTTGGGCCGGTCGTCCTGCTCATCGGCCTGATCGGCATCATCACCGGCTATCTGCTGCCGTTCCTGTACGGCACCGGCTCCCTGTTCGAGCGTGCCGTTGGCGACGGTGGCACTGGCGTGGCGTTCTGGACGGACTACCCGGCCGTCGGCGCCGGGCTGGCGGACCAGGTGTACTACGGCCTCACCGGCCCGATCCCGCTGCTGGCCCTTCTGCTGCTGGCGCTGGCGATCGCCGGCTTTGCCCGGGCCGTACCGGGCCGCCTCCAGGTCCTGGGTCTCGGGATCGCGTTGCTGTGGAGTGTCGGGCTCATCGTCAGCTTCGGAGTGGTCGAGCTGGCCGGTAACTGGAGCGGCGACATCGTCGCGATGCTGCGGGTCATGACCCCGGCCGGCATCATCTTCTTCCTCGCATCGCTGATCACCGTGATCGGCACACTCACGCGCTTCGGCCGAAGCTGAGGCATGGCCCGATACTGCGCCGCGTGCGGAACGGAGGTCGAGGACACTGCCGTCTTCTGTCCGACCTGCGGCCAGCCCATCGACCAGGAACAGGAGACCGAGATCCCGGCCGCTCCGGCCTGGCCGGATCACGCCGAAGCCGATCAGCCGCACCGCCCGATCGCCGCGCGTACCAGCGGGAAGAGCGCGCGCCGGACGAGGAGCGTGACGCCGAGCCGGATCGCGTTGAACGGGTGGAGGAGCCCACACGCGTCGGCGAGGCCGCCACGTTCGACCGTTCGGAACCCCCGCCGGCCATGCCTCCGTCGCCCCGTCGATCCGAACGGTCGAGCCGGACGCCATCGATCAACCTGCCACTGACCATGCCGGTCATGCTCTCGGCATGGCTCATCGGCGTCGGCGCCATCATTGCCGCGATCGGCGTCCTCATCAGCCTGTTCGGGCGGACGGTGAGCGCGATCGACCTCATCGCCTTGCTCCTGCTGCTCGGGATCGCCGCCACCGTCTTCTTCTCGGCGCGGATCCCCGAAATCCCCAACCTGCGGCTGGCGATCCTGGGCGTGATGCTCATCGGCTTCGGGATGGCATTGGATCGCGTCGGCCTCGGGGGCGCCGGCATCGGCGAGCTGCTGTTCTTCTTCGGGACGGCCGCCGGCGCAATCGGCGCCGTGATCGTCGAGCTCGGGCGCGACCAACCGCTGGGTGGCCGCCAGCCCTGATCGGATGACACTCGCACCACCGCCGGCCGACCAGCTCCACGGCCTGACCGAGTCCGAGTATCAGCTCGTCGTTTCCGCCCTCGGCCGCGAGCCGAATGCCGTCGAGCTCGGGATGTTCGGCGCCATGTGGTCCGAGCACTGCGCCTACAAGCACTCGAGATCCCTCCTGGGCCGCCTGCCCTCGACCGGCGACGCCGTCCTGGTGGGGCCCGGCGAGAATGCCGGGGCGATCGACATCGGCGACGGCCTGGCGGTGGTGTTCAAGGTCGAGTCGCACAACCATCCGAGTGCGGTGGAGCCGTACCAGGGCGCGGCCACCGGCGTCGGCGGCATCATCCGCGACATCTTCACCATGGGCGCCCGGCCCATCGCGCTGCTCAACAGCCTGCGCTTCGGACCGCTGGAGGCCGGCGCGGAGACCGCGGTGGATGCGGCCGCTCGCAACCGCTACCTGTTCGATGGCGTGATCGGCGGCATCGCCGGCTACGGCAACTGCATCGGGATCCCGGACGTGGGCGGCGAGGTCACCTTCGACCCGAGCTACTCGGGCAATCCCCTCGTCAACGCCATGTGCGTGGGCATTGCCCGCCACGACGACATCACCCTGGCGCGCGCGGCCGGCGCCGGCAACGTGCTCCTGCTCGTCGGCGCGGCGACGGGGCGCGACGGCATCCAGGGGGCAAGCTTCGCTTCGGCCAACCTGGGCCATGACGTCGAGGAGCGTCGCCCGGCGGTGCAGGTCGGCAACCCGTTCCTCGAGAAGCTGCTGATGGAGGCATGCCTCGAGCTCGCGAACATGCCGGGGATCGTCGCGATGCAGGACCTGGGGGCGGCGGGCCTCACCTGCGCGCTGGCCGAGCTGACGGCCCGAGGTGGCGTGGGCGCCGACGTCGACCTGGGTGCCGTGCCGCGACGTGAGCGTGGGATGACCCCGTACGAGGTTCTCCTCAGCGAGTCGCAGGAGCGGATGCTGATCGTGGTCACGCCCGAGGCCGTCGAGGCGGCGAGTGCCGTGTTCACGCGCTACGAGCTCCACGCAGCCCGGATCGGCACCGTCATCGATGAGCCGATCATCCGCTGCCGCGCCGGTAACGAGCTGGTGTGCGAGGTGGCCGGACGCTCACTGGCCGACGACGCGCCCAGGTACGCCGTCCACGGCGGCCCGTTCGCGGCCTCTGCCGACCCCGCGCTCGTCGCCCTCGCGTCCGCCGTCCCGACGATCGATGACCTGCTCGATGTGCTGGGATCCGCGAATGCCCGGGACCGCAAGCCGATCTGGCGCCGGTACGACCACATGAACGGGACGAACACCATCGTCGGACCGGGGCGCGGTGACTCGGCGGTGCTGCGGGTGAAGGGCACCCAACGGGCCATCGCGCTGTCGATCGATGGCCCCGGGCCGGCGCGGGTCGGGACGCTCGACCCGCATCTCGCGGGCGCTTCGGCGGTGATCGAGGGCGCACTCAACGTCGCCGTCAGCGGCGCCAAGCCCATCGGCATCACGGACTGCCTGAACTTCGGGTCGCCCGAGCATGCGCTGGGGGCGTGGCAGCTGACACGGGCGATCGACGGGATCGCCGACGCCTGCCGGGCACTCGAGATCCCGGTCGTGTCGGGCAACGTCAGCCTCTACAACGAGACGCCCGACGGGCCGATCCTGCCGACCCCGGTGGTCGGCACCGTGGGGCTCCTGCAGGATCGATCGCTGGTGCTCACCATGGGCTGGGTCGACTCGGATGAGATCTGGCTGCTCGGCGATCCGGCGTGGGATGCCGATGCGCTGGCGGCGTCAGAGCTTGCCTGGCAGCGCGGGGCGCGGGGCGGCCAGCCGACGCTCGACCTGGCGGCCGCGGCGCGCGTCATCGGCCTGCTCCCTGCCCTGGCCTCATCGAAGATCGCGCACGCGGCGCACGACCTGTCGGTCGGGGGACTCGGGGTGGCGCTTGCCCGGATGGCGATTGCCTCGGGCATCGGCGCCCGGGTGGCGGTGCCGGCGTTCGGTGACGCGCCCATGGCGGCCGTCCTGGGCGAGCGTGCCGGCCGGGCCATCGTGACCGTGGCGGGCGATCGCTCGGGTGAACTGGAGGAGACGTGTGCCAGGGCCGGTGTCCCGGCCCTGCGGCTCGGAGTTGTCGGCGGGACGCGTCTCCAGATCGGGGATGGCAGCGTCAAGATCGAGGCGGATGTCACGCGGCTCGAGGACCGCTGGCGAGCCGGGTTCTAGGACTTGTGACGGACCGCGGGCTCGGGGCCGGCCGAGGACTGCGCCGGGCCACCGGTCGAGATCCGCTTTGACGCCCGCAGGGTGCGCCGTCGGAGGGTGGCGGCAACGGCGTCTTCCGCTGACCCTTCGTCGGCCGCGCCGATCTCGGCCGTCTCATCGTCGGGTCGGTCGGGCTCCAACGCCAGCAGCGTCCCGACCAGCAGCACGGCCACCACGCCGCCGAGGATGGCGAGCGTGGAGAGCGACTCGAGCGTCACTGCGACGCCTCGCGTAGGGCCCCGGCCGCTCGCCGTCTCCGCGGCCGCGGGCTGGCCTTCGGCTCCGGGGAGCGAGACCGGCGTCGTCTCGCCCAGGTGCGAGAGCCCGCCGCGCGCACGCTGGTTGAGGCGGTACACCTCCTCCAGGCCGTCGGGCGGCACGGACCGCGCGTAGATGCTGCGGAACTTCGCCACGATGTCCGGGTCGAACTGCGTCCCGGCGTGCTTCTCCAGCTCGGCCACCGCCTCGTCGTGGCTCAGCGCCGCGCTGTACGGCCGTTCATGGACCATGGCGTGATATGCGTCCGCGACCGCCACGATCCGCGCTCCCAGGGGAATCTCATTCCCCTTCAGCCCGTGCGGGTAGCCGCCGCCGTTGAACCGCTCGTGGTGGTGAAGGACCACCGGGATGGCCTCACGCAGATTCGAGGCCTGCTCGAGGATGACCTGTCCGATGCGCGGATGCTCGCCGATGGCCTGCCACTCGGCATCCGTCAGTGCCGTCGGCTTGTCGAGGATCTCTTCGGGAACGGCGATCTTGCCGAGATCGTGGAGGAGGGCGGCAATTCGGATGCGCTCGATCTCCTCGGCCGGCAACCCGAGCTCGATGCCGATCCCGGTCGCGAGCGACGCGATCATGTCGGACGGGCGGCCGCGATGATTGGGCTGTGGCGCAAGGACCGATGCCAGGGCCTGGGTGGCGGTATCGCTGGCCCACTGGCCGATGGCGGTGGCCTGCAGGCGTCGCTCGTTCGAGATCGGCGCGCGGCGAACGGGCGCGCCTTCGTCGAGCTCGCGGTACAGGTAGGTGCGATTGCGGCCGAGTGACTTGGCGGCGTACATCGCAGCGTCGGCGCGGTCGACCAGCATGTCGAGCTGAAGCTCGGCACCATGACCACCGGCGATCCCGAGGCTGATCGTGATCTTCGTGGTTCCGCCGCCGGGGATGCGGAGCGGCTCCTGCTGGACGAGCCGCCGCAGCTCCTCGGCGAGGCGCACGGCGTCCTCCGGCAGGGTCTCGGGCAGGATCAGCATGAATTCCTCACCGCCGTAGCGGCCGAAGGTGTCGTTGACCCGCACGCCGTCCGAGACGAGCCGAGCGACCTGGCGCAGCACCGCGTCGCCGCTCGCATGCCCATGCGTGTCGTTGATCGGCTTGAAGCGGTCGATGTCGATGAACGCGACGCTGAGTGGCTTCGAGTGCCGCGCCGAGCGCTCGACCTCGGCGCCGAGGATCGTGAGCAGCGTCTCGCGGTTGGGGATGCCGGTGAGCCGGTCGTGCGTCGCACGCGCCTCGACCTGGATGAAGGCGCCGCTCGCCGCGTTCAGTGCGCGGGCCAGGCGGCGTTCGCCGGGGATGCCGGTCTCGCGAAGTCGAATCGGCGCGTCAGTCTCGAGCGTTCGCTCCAGGTCACGCGCGATGTGGTTCAACCGCCACCCGAAATAGCTCCAACCGATGAGCGCCATGCTCGTCAGACCGGCGACCGCCGCCGCGAGCACGACGACCAGGACGCGCCACCGCTCGTCGGCCGGGACCTGGGCCGCCACGCCGAAGGCGATGAGCAGCAGGCCGGCGACGGCCATCGGGGCGAGGAAGCCAAGGAGCCGAATCAGAAGCAACATTGCGCCGAAGCATGGCGGGTGGGGTCCGGCTCCACCATGGGTCGATGGTCCCTCGCCGCGTTGGCGTCGGGCGCGCCGACGAGCTCCAAACGGCCGAGTGGGGATTGGTGCAGTACTGCCCCGGTACCGTCGGCCGCGTGGCTGCGCGACCGGTCCCGTCAGCGCCCGGACGGCTATCATGAGCCCGTGCCCGGCCAGCACCGATCCGCTTGACCCACCCCGTGCGCGCGCCCATCAGCCTGACGCACCATTCGGGTGAGGCGCTACCCGTGTACGAGCCGCATGGACCACGGGAAGAGTGCGGCGTGGTGGGGATCTGGGCGCCGAACGCCTCGGTGGCCAGGCTCGCGTACATCGGCCTCCACGCCCTTCAGCACCGGGGCCAGGAGTCCGCCGGCATCGCGACGACCGACGGCACACAGCTGAGGCTGCACAAGCGCCTCGGCCTGGTGAGCACCGTGTTCGACGAGGAGACCTTGATCCGGCTGGAGGGACGCGACGACGACGGACGTCCACCGAAGGCCGCGATCGGCCATACGCGGTACAGCACCACCGGGTCCAACACCCTGCCCAACGTCCAGCCGGTCTATGCACGGGCCGATATCGGCGAGCTGATGCTCGGCCATAACGGCAACCTCACCAATGCGACATGGCTGCGGGACGAGCTGACCGAGCAGGGGGTCGAGTTCGGCTCCGCGTCCGACACCGAGGTGCTCGCCAAGCTCATCGCCCATGCTCCGGGCCGAACATGGGCACAGCGCGTCGACCATGCGTTCCATCGTGCGGTGGGCGCCTTCACATTCACCATGCTGACCGAGACCGCGCTGGTGGCCGCTCGCGACCCGATCGGATTCCGGCCGCTGTGCCTTGGCCGGCTGCCCGGCGGAGGTTGGGCCATCGCATCGGAGAGCGCGGCGCTGGACGCCATGGGTGCGCAGTTCGTGCGCGACGTGGATGCCGGCGAGGTCGTCACGATCGATGATGATGGGGTCCAGTCGTTCCGTTCCGCGCGCGCCGCCCCGGAGCGTGAGCGACTCTGTGTGTTCGAGTTCGTCTACCTCGCACGGCCGGACTCGGTCATCGACGGTCGGCTGCTGTACGAGGCGCGGCTCGAGATGGGTAGACGCCTGGCCAGGGAGCACCCGGCGGACGCCGACCTCGTCATCGCGGTGCCGGATTCTGCGATCCCGGCCGCCATCGGCTACGCCGAGGAATCGGGATTGCCGTACCGGGAAGGCCTCATCAAGTCGCGATACGTCGGGCGCACCTTCATCCAGCCGGCACAGCGCAGCCGCGACGAAGCGGTTCGCATGAAGTTCAACCCGCTGCCCGAGCTGCTGCGCGACAAGCGGGTCGTGGTCGTCGATGACTCCATCGTGCGCGGCACCACCACCGGGCCGATCGTCGAGATGCTGAAACGGGCCGGTGCTCGCGAGGTCCACGTGCGGATCCACTCGCCGCAGATGCGACACCCGTGCTACATGGGCGTCGACACCGGACGGCGCGACGAGCTCATCGCGGCCACCCACTCGCTCGAGGGAGTCCGAGCGGCGATCGGTGCCGACACGCTCGGCTATCTCTCGCAGGAGGCACTGCTCGAGGCGGTCGGTGGTCGTGGCGGTCGACGCTGCACGGCCTGCTTCGACGGCGTGTACCCGACCGACGTCCCGCTCGAGCTCGACAAGCTCGCCATGGAGGGCCGCTGAGCGGTGGCTCGCACGTACCGCGAGGCGGGGTCGACGTGGAGGAGGCCGATCGCGCCGTCGAGCGCATTGCACGTGCCGCCGCGGCCACGATGAACCCGTCGGTGCTCGGCGAGATCGGAGGATTCGGCGGCATGGTCCGCTTCGATCCCTCGCTGCACCCCGAGCCGATCCTTGTCAGCAGCACCGACGGGGTGGGGACGAAGCTCATGGTCGCGATCGGCCTCGGACGGCATGACACGATCGGGGTCGACCTGGTCAACGCCTGCGTCAACGACATCGTGGTCAGCGGAGCGACCCCGCTCTTCTTCCTCGACTACCTCGCCATGGGCGACCTGCGCGCGGACATCGTCGAGGAGATCGTGGGCGGCGTCGCCGCGGGATGTGCGGCCGCGGGCGTCCCGCTGGTCGGCGGCGAGACGGCGCAGATGCCCGACCTCTACCGGGGCGCCGAGTACGACCTTGCCGGGTTCGTGGTGGGCGTGGTCTCGCGGGCGGACCTCATCGACGGCTCGCGGGTGGAGCCCGGCGACGCGGTCATCGGGCTGGCATCGTCCGGCCTGCACACCAACGGCTACAGCCTGGCGCGTCGCGTTCTGCCGGAGGAGACCTGGACCAGGCCGATGCCGGAGGGCGGCCGCACCGTCGGGGATGCACTGCTGGAGCCACATCGGTCGTACCTGGACGACGTGCGGGCCATGCGGGCCGCGATGAGGAAGGCCGGATCCGATATCGGCGCGTTGGCCCACATCACGGGTGGCGGCTGGGAGGGCAACGTGCCACGCACGCTGCCGGCGGGACTTGGCGTCCTGGTCGAGTCAGGCTCGTGGCCGATCCCATCGATCTTCACGCTCATCCAGGCCAGCGCCGACATCGCCGACGAGGAGATGGTCCGAACGTTCAACCTCGGGATCGGCATGACGGTTGTCGTGCCCGAGGCGCACGTCGCGACGGCGCTGGCCGCGGTCGAGGACGCGCACCGCATCGGCCGCGTCGTGGCAGTCGCCGAGGACGAGCCGCGCGTCCGGTTCGCATGAGGGTCGCGGTCCTTGTCTCCGGGCGAGGCTCGAACCTGCGGGCCATCCTCGAGGGCCGGATCCCGTTCGTCGACACCGTCCTCGTCATCAGCAATCGCCCCGGCGTCCCTGCCCTCGACGTTGCCGAGGGCCATGGCGTCCCGACATCGGTCATGCGTCGCGCTGATCATCCGGACGCGACCGAGCGGGATGCGGCCATCGGCAGTGCGCTGCGCCTGGCGGCCGTGGACCTGGTCGTCCTCGCCGGCTACGACCAGGTGCTTCGACCCTCGTACTTCGCCGCCTACGGTGGCCGGACGGTCAACATCCATCCCAGCCTGCTGCCCTCCCACGGTGGTGCGGGGATGGTCGGACTGGCAGTCCACCGCGCCGTGCTGGCGGCGGGGGACCGCGAGACCGGCGTGACGATTCACGAAGTCACGGCGGACCTGGATGCGGGACCCGTTCTCGCGCAGGAGCGAGTCGCGGTCCTGGCGGGCGACGACGCCGATGGCCTGGCAGCTCGCGTTCTCGCCGTCGAGCACCGGCTGCTGGTGTCGACCCTGGCCCTCATGGCCCGTCCGGCCGCGGGCACGATGCGTGCTAGCATGATCGGTGGCGCTCCGAGTGGTGCGCAGACCACGCAGGAGAGGCCAGACAGGTACTGATGGACGCGATTCTCGGACCGATCGGCGAGTTCTGGGACGGATTCCTCGGCAATCCGGTCGTACAGCTGGCAAGCCAGCTGATCGTGATCTACGTCGTCCTGCTGTGGCTCGGGACCGCCTACTGGGCATTCCGCGACATGCAGGCCCGCACGGAGAACCCGATCCTCCCGTATTTCGCGGCCGCGCTGATCATCTTCTTCACGCCGCTGCTCTTCATCTTCGCCGTCGTTCTTTACCTCATCGTGCGCCCGCGCGAATCGCTGGCCGAGGTCTACGAGCGCTCGCTGGCGGAGGAGAGCCTGCTGGCCGAGGTCGAGAAGAACGAGCTGTGTCCGGTCTGCCGCGATCGCGTCGACTCCGAATGGCTGGTCTGCCCGAACTGCCGCACGCGTCTGCATCGGGTCTGTCCCTCCTGCAACCGACTGGCCGATCCGACCTGGCCGCTGTGCGCGTTCTGCGGCACGGACTTCGGCGGCGAGTCGCATCGACCGTCGCGTCGCAGCGCAACGTCCGCCGCTTCGCACGAGCCGGACGCCACCGCTGAGCACGGGCGTCTGCGCGAGGCTCCGAACACCTGACCCCCGACCGGCCACCGACTGGCCCCGAACCGGGCGAGCCCGCTGGACCGAGCACCCTGCCGACCGGGCCGCATCCCACCGTGGGTCCGGGATCCGTGACCATGCCCGGCTGGCCGGGACCGGTGATGGCGGTACTCGGCGGGCTCCTCGCCGTCGGATCGCTGGGCGTCATCGGCGCTGCCACCAGTCCCGAGCTTGCCCTGGACATCGGCGATACGCGGATCTACGGGTGGTTGGCCATCCTTGGCGCCTTCCTGTTCGTTGCCGGCCTGCTGTACGTCGCAATCCGGCAGCTGCGGGTGAGGCGTTTCCTGGCCCCCGAACGGTACCGGGGACCGTCGGTCCTCCTCCTCCTGCTGCTGGTCTTCGTGATCACCACGATCCTCACCGCGCCGTTCGGGCGTGATGCCACCTCCCTCGTCCTGGGCACGGGCGTGCTGACAGCCCTGGGAGCCGCCGTCATTCTCATGGCGACGCAGGTGTCGCTCCTGCTCGTCAGCTGGTTCCTCGTCTTTCTGCCCGGGGCCCTGAGCGCGCTGCCGTCCCTCCCCGGTCGCGACCCGATCGGTGCCCTGCGTCGCGGCTTCGGCTGGGGGATCGTCGCGTGGGTCGGCTCCACGCTCGTCGTGGCGGCCGTGGTGTGGATCCTGGAGCGCGTGGGGATCGGCGTTGAGCCGCAGGCCGCGGAGCGGGCCATCGCGACGGTCGATCCGGTGCTGGTCGTCGTTGCCGTGGTCATCCTGGCGCCGATCGCGGAGGAGGTCTTCTTCCGCGGCGTGGTCTTCAATGCCTGGCTCCGTGAACGCGGCCGGCGCTGGGCCTTCATCGGCTCGGCGGCACTGTTCGCGGTGATCCATGTCTCGCTGGTGGCGGTGGTACCGATCTTCCTGCTGGGGCTGGCGCTCGCCTGGATCTACACGCGCACCGGCAACCTCCTGGCGCCGATGGCGATGCACGCCACCGTCAACGGAATCTCCGTGGCCGTTGCCCTGCTCGCGCGATTCGAGGTCATTCGGCTCCCGGTCTGATCGGCTCGATAATCGGTTCGTAAGCGGTCGATCATCGGCGCTCGATACCGTCCGGGCAATGACTCGCGACCGGCTCCCGACCCCGATGCCCATCGCCGCCGCGGCTGGCCGCGTGTCGGGCATCATCGACCGCCACGGCGTCGAAGCGGCCAGTGAGGAAGAGCTGCTCGCGACGGTATTGGGCGAGCGCGGCCCTCAGCCGAGGATCGCGCGGCGCCTGATCGATCGGTTCGGCTCGCTCGGGGCGGTGACGCGGGCACACCCGGTGGAGCTGCGGCTGGCAGGGCTGTCCGCGGCGGCCGCACCTGCGGGTCGCGGCCTGCACGGAGGTCGGCCGGCGCGTCGCGCGGACTTCCCCGCCCAGCCGTGGGTGATCCGCTCACCGACCGATGCGGCTGAGCCACTGGTGGACGCCATGGCGTCGCTTGATCGCGAGGAGCTCCGGGTCCTCATCCTCGACACCAAGAACGTCGTCACCGCAGAGCGCACCGTGTATCGGGGCAACCTGGCAGGCTCGTCCGTGCGCGTGGGCGAGGTGTTCCGGGATGCGGTGCGCGCGCTGCGCCGCGGCGATCATCGTCGTTCACAACCATCCATCGGGAGACGTCGCTCCCTCGGGCGAGGACCTGCGGATCACCACCGAACTCGGCGCAGGCCGGTCGGCTGCTCGACATTGAGCTGCTCGACCACCTCGTGATCGGCCGAGGTCGCTGGACCTCGATGCGCGCCGTCGGCGCGCTGGCTCAGCCTCCGGAGACGATCCGGTAGAGGGTGCCGCTGCTGAGATCCGTGAGGTACAGCTCGCCACCTTCGTCGGCTCCGATGCTGCTGACGCGGGCACCGGTTTCCAGCATCACGAGCGGCTCGGCGACCGCGTTCGACGGGGTGTCAGAGCGGACTCCGAACAGGAGCCCGCTGCAGTAGTCGGACATGAGGTACCAGCCGACGAGGTCCTCGATCGCATCCCCGCGGTAGACCGCCCCGCCCGTCACCGAGCAGCCGATGTCGTGGCCGTACTCGGCCACCGGCAGCACCAGGCCATCCGTGGCGCATTCGGCCGCCTCGTAGCAGGCGCTGCCCTCCATCACGTTCCAGCCGAGATTCGCCCCGCCCTCTGTCGGATCCAGGCGGTTGACCTCCTCGCGGGCGCCCTGACCGACATCGGCGACCCACAGCGCGCCGGTCTGGTTGTCGAAGCTGAAGCGCCACGGATTGCGGAGACCGTAGAGGTAGACCTCGGGGGCTCCGCCCGTACCGTCGGCGAACGGGTTGTCCTCCGGGATGGCATAGGACCCTCGTGCCGAGACGTCCAGTCGCAGGATGCTGCCCAGGAGCGTGGCCGGTTCCTGTCCGTTGCCCATCGGGTCGCCGCCGGCGCCGCCGTCCCCGAGTGCCATCCACAGGTATCCATCGGGTCCGAACGCCACCTGGCCGCCGTTGTGGTTCGGGAACGGCTGCTGGGCGGTGAGCAGGACGGTCTCGGACGCCGGATCCAGTACCGGCGCCGAATCGCCATCCTGTGACCCGGTGAATTCGGCGAGCACGGTGTTCCCGTCCGCGTCGCTGTAGTGCACGAAGGCGCGATCGTCGCGAGGCCAGTCGGGATGAAGGGCGAGGCCCAGCAGGCCACGCTCGCCTCCGGAGCCGACCCGGTCGCGGATATCCAGGGTCGTGACCGTTTCGCCGCTCGCCGGGTCGACGGCCACCGCCCGGCCCGCCTGCTCGTTGACGATGATCCAGCCGGCCGGGGCCGGTGCGATGCCGATCGGTGACGACAGGCCCTCGGCCACCGCCTCGAGCGCCACCGGCGGAGGCGTCGCTGACACGCGGGGGCTCGCCGAGGGCGTGACCGAGGCAGATGCCGACTCCGGAGACGTCGACGGCTGATCGCTGGCCGAGGCCGTGGGCGAAACCCCGTGGCTCGGCGAGGTGTCCGGGGTGCCGCACGCTGTGAGCGAGAGGCCGAGCGCCCCGACCAGGAGCGCCGCGGCTGCGCGAGGATGATGCATCGCCGCGAATTCTGGCGGACTTCGGCTGTTTCTGCCGGAGAGCGAACTGATCGGGTAGGGTTTTACCTACCGATGACCTCCACGAAAGCCGGCGTTCGCCACGCCATCGCCACGGTGACCCCGGATGCCGAGCCCGGTGCTGACGCCATCGGCCACCGGCGCAGCGTCGTGATCGAGCGCGTTGCGCCCGAGATCGACGGGGGACGTCACGCCGTGAAGCGCGTGGTCGGTGATCGCCTTCTCGTCACCGCGGACATCTTCGCCGACGGGCACGACCTGCTTGACGCGGTGCTCCTGCTGCGGGCCGATGACGAGGACGCCGTGGCGCGAGGCGCCGATGCGGATGATCGAGAACGACCGCTGGTCCGGCGAGATCGACCTGGCTCGCAACCGACGCCACGTCTACGCGGTCGAGGCCTGGCGCGATCGCTTCGGGTCGTGGCGTGACGGACTGATGCGCAAGGTCGAGGCCGGGCTGCCGGTACCGACGGAGCTCGAGGAGGGACGCCTCCTGATCGAGGAGGCGCTCACGCGGGCCAGGGCCGGGAGAGTAGCCGGGGACGTCAAGCGCATCGGCGCGGCGTTGGCTGCTGGGAAGCGGGCTCGATCGGCGGCGACGCGCATCGCCGCCTTCACGGACGAGGACGTGCTGGCGGCCATGCGCCGCCATCCGGACCGAAGCCACGCATCGCGCTCGGCCGAGCTGCCGCTGATGGTCGATCGCGAGCTCGCCCGTTTCGGGGCCTGGTACGCGATGTTCCCCCGCTCCCAGGGCCCGGATCCGAAGCGCTCGACGGCCACCACCTTCGCCGAGGCCGAGTGGCGCATCCCGCGACATCGCGGCCATGGGCTTCGACGTCCTGTACCTGATGCCCATCCATCCGATCGGCACGACGAATCGCAAGGGGCGCAACAACGCGCTCGAGGCCGCCGCCGACGACGTCGGCTCGCCGTACGGCATCGGCTCACCCGAGGGCGGACACGATGCCGTGGCCCCAGAGTTGGGCGGCCTCGAACAGTTCCTCCACTTCCGGGAGCAGGTCGAGGCCCACGGCATGGAGGTTGCGATCGACATCGCGATCCAGGCCTCGCCCGACCATCCCTATGTGTCCTCGCATCCCGACTGGTTCCGGCGGGCGCCCGACGGTTCGATCAAGTACGCCGAGAATCCGCCGAAGAAGTACCAGGACATCTACCCGGTCTTCTTCGAGGGCGAGAATGCGACGGAGCGCGCCGCCCTGTGGACCGAGCTCAAGCGGGTCTTCGAGGTCTGGATCGAGCGAGGCGTGAAAATCTTTCGGGTCGACAATCCGCACACCAAGCCGATTCCGTTCTGGGCGTGGCTGATTCGGGAGATCCAGTCGCAGCATCCGGACGTGATCTTCCTGTCAGAGGCCTTCACCAAGCCGAAGATGATGCGCATGCTGGCCAAGATCGGCTTCACCCAGAGCTACACGTACTTCACCTGGCGTGAATCGGCGGCGGACCTGCGCGATTACCTCGCCGAGCTGACGCAATCCGAGATGCGCGAGTACTTCCGCGGCAACCTGTTCACGAACACGCACGACATCAATCCGCACCACCTGGACCATGGCCGTCCGGCGTTTGTCATTCGCAGCGTGCTGGCCGCGACCCTCTCGTCGAGCTTCGGCATCTACTCCGGCTGGGAGCTGTGCGAGTCGGCGCGACTCGGCGAGCGGGAGGAGTACCTGGACAGCGAGAAGTACGAGGTTCGCGTGCGTGACTGGGACGCCGGGGGCAACATCAAGTTGCTGCTGGGCGAGCTCAACCGGCTGCGCCACGAGCTCGCGCCGCTCCAGCTGTACGACAACCTCCGATTCGAGAACGTTTCGGGAACCCGGACGCTCTTCTATCGAAAGGCACTGCCGGACGGCCCGCTCGATCCGCTCACCGGTCACCCGCAAGGGTGGCGAGATCCGGTGTACGTGGCGGTGAACTGCGACCCGACGGCCCCCGAGCGTGCCATCCTGCACCCGGACCTTCCGGCAGTCGGCATCGCATGGGACGAACCGTACGTGGTGACCGATCTCCTCAGCGGAGCGACATCCCGCGAGGTCGGCGCCGACCTGTCGATGGTTCTCGACCCGGCGGGGGACCCGTTCCGCATCTTCACGATTTCTCCCGTGGACCGGCCGGCCCGCGGCTGACCCGCCCGGCGCACACCAGTTCTCAAACGCAGGAGGCACCCAGGCCGATGACCGTGAGTGGCGCACCGCAGCTGCTGCGCGATGACCCCGAGTGGTACCGCGATGCGATCATCTACCAGCTCCACGTCAAGGCCTTCATGGACTCGACGAACGATGGCGTGGGCGACTTCCTGGGATTGGCGGAGCGTCTCGACTACATCGCCAGCCTGGGCGTTACCGCCGTCTGGCTATTGCCGTTCTACCCGTCGCCCCTGCGCGATGACGGGTACGACATCGCGGCGTTCACCCAGGTCCATCCGGACTATGGGTCGCTCAAGGAGTTCCGGGCATTCGTGCGCGAGGCGCATCGGCGCGGGCTGCGGGTCATCACCGAGCTGGTCATCAACCACACCAGCGACCAGCACCCGTGGTTCGTCGAGTCGCGATCGAGCAGGAAGAATCCGAAGCGCGACTGGTACGTGTGGAGCGACACCGACCAGAAGTACAGCGATGCCCGGATCATCTTCACCGACACCGAGACCAGCAACTGGACCTGGGACCAGGAGTCGCAGCAGTATTACTGGCATCGCTTCTTCAGCCACCAGCCTGATCTGAACTTCGACAACCCCCAGGTCGTCAAGGCCGTGATCCGGGTCATGCGCTTCTGGCTGGACCTGGGCGTCGATGGGCTCCGGCTCGACGCGGTGCCCTATCTCGTCGAACGCGAGGGCACGAGCGGGGAGAACCTTCCGGAGACGCATGCGGTCCTGCGGCGCATTCGGGCGGACATGGATGCGCGCTACGAGGGCCGCATGCTGCTGGCCGAGGCGAACCAGTGGGCCCCGGACGTGCTGCCGTACTTCGGCACCGCCGAGGAGCCCGAATGCCACATGGCGTTCCACTTTCCGCTCATGCCCAGGATCTGGATCGCGCTTCGACGAGAGGATCGATTTCCGATCGTCGAGATCATGGAACAGACGCCGGAGCTGCCCGATGGAGCGCAATGGGCGCTCTTCCTGCGCAACCACGACGAGCTGACGCTCGAGATGGTCACGGATGAAGAGCGTGACTACATGTACACCGAGTACGCGAAGGACGCGCGGATGCGGATCAACGTTGGCATCCGGCGGCGCCTCGCCCCGCTGGTCGACAACTCCCGGCGCCGGATCGAGCTCCTGAACTCGCTGCTCTTCAGCATGCACGGCACGCCGGTCATCTACTACGGTGACGAGATCGGGATGGGCGACAACGTCTACCTGGGCGACCGCAACGGCGTCCGCACGCCGATGCAGTGGACCGGCGATCGCAACGCGGGCTTCAGCAAGTCGGATATCCATGCGCTGTACGCGCCGCTGGTCGCCGACCCGGTCTACGGATACCAGGCGGTCAATGTCGAATCGCAGGATCGCGTCCCGGGTTCGCTGCTCAACTGGATGAAGCGCCTCATCCGCGTCCGCCGCACGCATCCTGTCTTCGGCCGCGGCTCGCTGGACTTCCTGCATCCGGAGAACCGAAAGGTGCTTGCCTACCTCCGCGAGCACGAGGGCGTCTCGATCCTGTGCGTGGCGAACCTGTCGCGATTCGCCCAGTACGTGGAGCTGGATCTCGGCCGCTTCGCCGGCCGCGTGCCGGTCGAGCTCATCGGGCGCGTGCACTTCCCGGCGGTCGGCGAGCTGCCGTATCTGCTGACGCTGGGGCCGCACGACTTCTTCTGGTTCGAGCTCACCGATGGCGGGTGACCCCGACACGGTCATCCGCGCGGCAGAGCCTTCGGACGCGGAGGCGCTGGGACGCATCAGCCAGCGGACGTGGGAGGTCACCTATCGGGGCATCGTCCCGGACCCCGTGCTCGACGAGTGGATCGCGACGGTCCCGCAGCAATGGCGTGACACGCTGACGGCTGCAGGCCCGCCCGGCGCCGCGCGACGCTGGGTCGGCCAACGCGGCGGTGTCCTGCTCGGCTACGCCACCACCGCCCCGGGTGAATCAACCTGGCTGCCACCGCCCGATGGGGCCGGTGAGCTGACGAACCTCTACGTCGATCCGGACGCGATCGGCACCGGGCTCGGGCGCTCGCTGTACGAGCATGCGGTGGCAGATCTCCGCGAGCGCGACTTTGCCCCATTCGTGGTGTGGGCCTTCCGCCATAACGAGCGTGCGACGCGCTTCTACCTGGCGCGCGGGTTGCGGCTGGACGCCGCGCACGACTGGGTGCTCGGGGAGATCCCCTGCCCGATCATCCGCTTTCGAGGTGACTGGCCGGCGGACGAGCGCCGATGAACCCCGAAGACCTCGTCCGACAGCGCTGGTTCCGCGCCAAGCAGCGTCCGATCGCGGCGGTGAGCGAGGTGGACATGGCATCCCTGGATGGCGCGGAGTTGCGGGTCCTGGATGTCGCCTACGTCGACGGCGGCTCGTCGGACCGGTACCTGGTGCCGACTGTCGGTGGCCGCGAGCCGTCTGACGGCGATGGCGCCTGGCACGCGATCGCGCGGCTCATGGTCGGGGACGCCGAGGCGCGTGGTCGTCACGGCCGTTTCTCGGGCTGGCGCACGCCGGCCCTCGACGAGATCGTGCCCTCGGCCGTCACGGCCCTTCCCGCGCTGGCCGAGCGCCGGCTCACGGTTGAGCAGTCGAATACGTCCGTTGTCCTGGGCGATCGGCTGATCCTCAAGCTGTATCGGCTGCTCGAGGCCGGAGACAACCCGGACCTCGAGGTCAGCGCATTCCTGACCCGGGCCGGATTCGCCGATACGCCGCCGGTCGCGGGCGGACTGATCTATCAGCCCGACGACGGCGAACCTGCCGCCGCCGCGATGCTCCAGGCATTCGTGCCCTCCCACGGCGACGCGTGGGGCGCGATGCTCAGGGCCCTCGCCGGCGAGCCCAACCGCGGCATCGAGATGGCCCGGGAGGTGGGCGACACAACGGCGCGATTGCACCGGGCGCTCGCATCGGCCGCTGACGACCCGGCCTTCCCCGCCCGTGCCGCGACGGTGGAGGAGACGGCGAGATGGCGAGCATCGGCCGAACAACAGCTGGCACAGGCCGTGACTGCGGTCAGTGGCGCTCCTCACGCGCAGCTGGTCGCCATGGCGCCGGCGATCACCGCGCGCTTCGCCGACACCTTCGGGGCCGCCACCGGCGACGCACCGGTGTCTCGCGTCCATGGTGACTACCACCTCGGACAGCTGCTGGCACGGCCCGATGGCGGGTTCAGCGTCATCGATTTCGAGGGCGAGCCAGCACGCCCGATGGCCGAGCGACGGGCTGCCGCCTCGCCGCTGCGCGACGTTGCGGGTCTGCTGCGCAGCCTGGACTACGCGGCGCGCACCACGCAGCGGGAGCATCCGGCATTCGATGGTGACCGGTGGCTGGCGATGGCCCGCGCCGCGTTTCTCGACGCCTACGGGTCGATCGGTCCGGAACAGTCGGGCCTGCTCCAGGCATTCGAGCTCGAGAAGGCCTGTTACGAGGTCCGCTACGAGGCGAACAATCGCCCTGACTGGCTGTGGCTGCCCCTGGCCGCGGTCGAGCGGCTGGTGGCATGATCCGTGCGACGAGCCATCACCGCTATGCTGACCACTTCATGATCCTCGTCCGCCCCTTCGCCGCTGCGCGCCCCTCGCCCCGATGGCGTTGAGGGTCTGGCGCGGCACCCCGTACCCGCTCGGGGCGACGTGGGATGGGTCGGGCGTCAATTTCGCAATCTTCAGCGAGAACGCGGAGGCCGTGGACCTGTGCCTGTTCGATGGCGAGGGCACCGAGCAGCGCGTCCGTCTCACCGAGCAGACGAATCTCGTCTGGCACTGTTACCTGCCCGACGTGCGCCCCGGCCAACGCTATGGGTACCGCGTCCACGGTCCGTACGCCCCGCAGGACGGTCACCGTTTCAACCCCGCAAAGCTGTTGATCGATCCGTACGCCAAGCGCATCGACGGCACGATCAGCTGGGACGACTCTCTCTTCGGTTACCAGATCGGGTCCGAGGCGGAGGACCTCGAGCCTGATGACCGCGACAGCGCCGCCTTCGTGCCGAAGAGCGTCGTGGTCAACCCCGCGTTCGTGTGGGGCGGCGACCTCCCGCCGCGCACGCCCTTCGACCGTACCTTGATCTACGAGGTCCACGTCAAGGGCTTCACGAAGCTCCATCCGGACGTGCCCGAGGAGCTGCAGGGCACGTACGCCGGCCTTGCCTCGGGGCCGGCCATAGATTATTTCACTGGCCTCGGAGTCACTGCCGTCGAGCTGCTACCGGTCCACCAGTACGTGAACGACCGCCACCTCGTCGAGCGTGGCCTGAATAACTACTGGGGCTACAACACCATCGGCTTCTTCGCGCCGGACGTGCGCTACAGCGCCACCGGCGAACCGGTGAGCGAGTTCAAGTCGATGGTCAAGCGGCTCCACGACGCCGGGATCGAGGTCATCCTCGACGTGGTCTACAACCACACCGGTGAGGGCAACCACCAGGGTCCCACGATCAGCTTCCGGGGCGTCGATAACGTTGCCTACTACCGGCTGAGCCCCGAGGACCAGCGCTACTACGTTGACTACACCGGGACCGGCAACACCCTCGACGCCACGAGCCCGAAGGTGCTCCAGCTGATCATGGACTCGCTGCGCTACTGGGTCATCGAGATGCACGTCGATGGTTTCCGCTTCGACCTGGCATCGGCTCTCGCCCGCGAGATGTACGACGTCGACAAGCTCGGCAGCTTTTTCGACATCATTCACCAGGACCCGGTCATCAGCCAGGTCAAGCTCATCGCCGAGCCGTGGGATGTCGGCCCGGGCGGCTACCAGGTAGGGAACTTCCCCGTGGGATGGGCCGAATGGAACGGCAAGTACCGCGACAGCGTGCGCCGCTTCTGGAAGGGCATCGGCGGCCAGACAGCGGAGCTCGCGTATCGACTCAGCGGATCGTCGGACCTGTACGCCAGCTCCGGCCGCCAGCCACATGCCAGCATCAACTTCGTCACCGCGCATGACGGCTTCACCCTCAACGATCTCGTCAGTTACGAGTCCAAGCACAACGAGGCGAACGGCGAGGACAACAACGACGGCGACAACAACAACGAATCGATGAACTTCGGCGTCGAGGGCGAGACCGATGACGAGGGGATCATCGAGATCCGGGAGCGTCAGAAGCGCAACTATCTCGCCACGCTGCTGCTGAGCCAGGGCGTGCCGATGCTGCTCGGCGGCGACGAGATCGGGCGGACCCAGCGCGGCAGCAACAACGGGTACGCCCAGGACAACGAGATCAGCTGGTTCGACTGGGACCTCAAGCGTCGGGATCGGCAGCTCCTCGCCTTCACGCGGTCACTGATTCGCCTCTTCAGCCTCCACCCGGTGCTGCGCCGCCGCCGATTCTTCCAGGGCCGCCAGATTCGTGGTTCACGAGTGAAGGACCTGACGTGGTACGCGCCGAACGGTGTCGAGATGAACGACGACGAGTGGCAGGCGCCCGGCGTGAAGACGCTTGGCGTTCAGTTCGCCGGCGACGCCATCGAGGAGCGTGGTCCGCGCGGCGAGCGGGTCACCGACGACACCCTGCTCATCATCCTCAACGCCGACGACAAGCCGGTCGCCTTCGAACTCCCGAACCATGAGACGGCCAAGCGATGGGAAGTGGTGTTCGACACCGTGCACCCGACCTTCGGCGGCGCCCACGGCGAGTTCGAGGAGGGTGCCGTGTACCGCGTGGCGGAGCGCTCGGTCGTCTGCCTGCGGCGCCTCCCCCGCGTCCGGCGCACGAGCGCGGGATGATCGGTCCGTGCACTCCGCGGTGGGGTGCGGGCCGATGAGCGCCGCGAGACGCTCCGTTCCGCGCGCGACCTATCGCGTCCAGCTCCATGCAGGCTTCACCTTTGACGACGCGCGCGCGATCGTGCCGTACCTGCGCGACCTCGGGATCAGCCACCTGTTCTGCTCCCCGGTTCTCCAGGCCGCGGCGGGCTCGACGCATGGCTACGACGTGGTGGACCACGGACGGGTCAGCGCCGAGCTCGGCGGAGAGGAGGCCTGGCTGCGTCTCACCGACGCCGTGCGTGACCACGGCATGGGAACCGTGCTCGACATCGTGCCGAACCATATGGCCATCGGGGAGGGCAATCGATGGTGGTGGGACGTGCTCACCCACGGCCGCGCCAGCGAGTTCGCCCCGTTCTTCGACATCGAGTGGGACCCGCCCGAGAGCCGCCTGCGCGACGTGATCCTCCTCCCGGTCCTCGCCGACCACTACGGGCGGGTCCTCGAGGCCGGCGGCATCCGGCTGGCCGTCCGGGACGACCGGCCGATCGTGCTGGCAGCGGAACGGTCGTTCCCGCTCGATCCAGCCTCGGTGGATGCCGTGGGCGGTGCATCGCTCGTGGCATCGGTCGAGGCGCTCAATGCCGATGTCGACGCGCTCGATGCCCTCCTGAACCGCCAGCACTACCGCCTGGCGCATTGGCGGGCCGCCTCACGGGACCTTGGATATCGGCGCTTCTTCGACATCGACGACCTGGTCGGCCTGCGCGTGGAGGACGAGCGGGTGTTCGCCGAGACCCACGCGCTGCCGCTGCGCTGGGTGGCCGAGGGACGCGTCGACGGCCTGCGCATCGATCATCCCGATGGGCTGCGTGACCCGGCGGGCTATTTCACGCGGCTGCGTGCCGCGGCGCCGGACGCATGGATCGTGGCCGAGAAGATCCTCGAGCTCGACGAGGCGCTCCCGCCCGACTGGCCGGTCGACGGCACCACCGGCTACGGCTTCGCCAACCTGGCGACCGGCCTCCAGGTCGCGCCCGCCGCCGAGGCCACGATGACCGAGCTCTGGACCAGCCTCGCCGATGCCGGTCCGGAGTGGGAGACCGTGGTTGCCGGCGCCCGTGCCGAGGTGCTCTCGACCGTCCTCGGAAGCGACGTGAATCGCCTGACGGACCTGTTCCTGGCGGTCTGCGAGGCGCACCGCCGCTACCGCGACTTCACGCGCCACGAGCTGCACCATGCGCTCCGCGCCACCGCTGCGGCCTTGCCGGTGTACCGGACCTACGTCCGCGCCGCCGATGGCTTTGTCGCGCCGGGAGACGCGGCCCTGATCAGCAAAATGGTCGAGCGCGCTGCGGCCGGCCGTCCCGACCTCGACCCCGAGCTGTTCGAGCTGCTCGGTCGCGTCCTGAGGCTCGAGCTCGACGGACCGCTGGCACACGAGCTGGCGATGCGCTTCCAGCAGCTGACCCCGCCGGCGATGGCCAAGGGAGTGGAGGACACCTCGTTCTATCGGCACCATCGGCTCGTGGCGCTCAACGAGGTCGGTGGTGATCCCGGCCGATTCGGCGTCAGCGCCGGTGACTTCCACGGGGCGATGCAGGAGGCCGCGCGCACCTGGCCGGCCGCCGGTCTCGTCCTCTCGACCCACGACACCAAGCGCAGCGCGGACGTCCGGGCGCGGCTTGCCATCGTCACCGCGGATCCCGCCGGGTGGCGCGTGCTCGTCGAGCGTTGGATCGAGCTCAGCGCCGCGTACCGAACCGATTCGGAGCGACCCACCGACGCCGATGCGTACCTGCTGCTCCAGGTGCTGGTCGGCGCCTGGCCGATCGATGCCGATCGTGCGGCCGCCTACATGGCCAAGGCCACGCATGAGGCCAAGCTGCGGACCAGCTGGACGGCCCCCGATGCCGCCTACGATGCCGCGGTCGTCCGATTCGTCCGCGAGAGCCTGGCCGATGCGTCGGTCGTGGGGGTGCTCGAGGCCTTCGTGGCGGACCTTGCCGAGGCAGGATGGCGCGCGGCCCTGGCCCAGGTGACCCTGCACCTCACCGCTCCGGGCGTTCCCGACATCTACCAGGGCGGCGAGCTCTGGGATCTCGCGCTGGTCGACCCCGACAACCGCCGCCCGGTCGACTACGACGTCCGGCGACGGCTGCTGGACGAGGCAGGTGACCTCGGTCCGTCCGCCGCCTGGGAGCGTCGCGACGGGGGCATGCCGAAGCTGTGGCTGCATCGGCGTCTCCTCGAGCTGCGGGCGCGGCGTCCGGATGCGTTTGCCCCGGGCGCATCCTACGAGCCGATCCGAGCCGACGGCACCATTGCCTACGTCCGTGGCGGTGCCGTCGTGGTTGCCGTCCCGCTGGTTCCCGTCACAACGTCGCCCGACGTCGAGCTGAGGCTGCCGGCCGGGGAGTGGACGGCGCTCGACGGGGCGACGCTGCGCGGCCCGACGACCCTCGGCGACCTGTTCGAGGCATTTCCGGTCGCCGTCCTCGAGAGGGCTCGATGAGCGTTCGACTCGAGGTGTGGGCCCCGATCCCGGAGCGCGTCGAGGTCGCGGTCGGCGACGATCGGATCCCGATGCAGCGCCAGGAGACGGGGTGGTGGATCGCGGAGCGTGAGATCGAGATCGGCACCGAGTACGGCTACGTCCTGGACGGCGAGGGCCCGTACCCGGACCCGCGCTCGGGATGGCAGCCGAGCGGCGCGCTGGGCCTGTCGCGACCCGTCGATCACGCCGCCTTCGACTGGACCGATTCCGCGTTCGACGCCAAGCCGCTGGCCGAGGCGGTGCTCTACGAGCTGCACGTCGGCACCTTCACGCCGGACGGGACGTTCGAATCGGCGATCGATCGGCTCGACGATCTCGCGGAGCTGGGCATCACCCACCTCGAGCTCATGCCGGTCGCCGAATTCAGCGGCGATCGCGGCTGGGGCTACGACGGGGTCGATCTCTACGCCCCGCATCACGCATACGGTGGTCCGGAAGGCCTGAAGCGACTGGTCGACGCGGCCCACGCCCGCGGTCTGGCGGTGCTCATGGACGTCGTCTACAACCATCTCGGCCCGGAGGGCAACTACCTTCCGCTGTTCGGCCCGTACTTCACCTCCCGCTACGGGACGCCATGGGGCGACGCCGTGAACTTCGACGACGCGGGCAGCCACGAGGTCCGTCAGTTCGTCATCGACAACGCGTCGATGTGGATGCGCGACTACCACATCGACGGCCTGCGACTGGATGCCGTGCATGCCATCTTCGATCAGTCGGCGGTCCACATCCTCGAGGAGCTCGCCACCTCGACCCACGCCCTGGGAGCTGAGGTCGGCCGTCGCCTTGTATTGATCGCGGAGTCAGACCTCAACGACCCGCGCCTGGTCAAGCCGGTGAGCGAGGGCGGCTACGGCCTGGATGCCGTCTGGGCCGATGACGTCCACCACGCCCTCCACGTGGCGCTGACCAACGAGGAGACCGGCTACTACGCCGACTTCGCCGATGCCGATGCGCTGGCGCGCGCGATCAGCGATCCCTTCGTGTACGCCGGCCACTACTCCGCGGTGCGCGACCGGCTCCACGGCCGGCCGGCCGAGGACCTTCCGGGCGACCACTTCGTCGCCGCGCTCCAGAACCACGACCAGGTCGGCAACCGAGCGCTCGGGGATCGGCTTGGCCACCTCGTCTCGCCCGGGCGCATTCGGATCGGCGCGGCGCTGCTGCTCGTGATGCCGTACGTGCCGCTCCTGTTCGCCGGCGCGGAGTGGGGCGCGTCGTCGCCATTCCGCTACTTCACGTCGCATGCGTCGCCGCAGCTGGCCCGCGCGGTCCGCCGCGGGCGCCGCGAGGAGTTCGGCGACTTCGTCGAGGACGTGGCGAGCGTCCCCGACCCGCAGGACCCCGCCACCTTCGAGGCTTCGAAGCTCGACTGGGACGAGCGCGATCGAGCGCCGCATGCCGCGATCCTCGGCTGGTATCGCGAGCTGCTCGCGCTGCGCCGGCAGTCGCCCTCACTGCGCGACGCCGATCGCGATGCGGTGCAGGTCGCCTACGACGCCGACGCGGGCTGGATCCGCGTACTCCGCGGCGGCATCACCGTCGCCGCCAACCTCGGTCCGTCTCCGGTCGAGGTCGAGGTGGGCGGGGAGGTGCGCCTGGGATGGCCCGAGGAGCTCGCGCCGGTCGGCGGGTCTGCCGTGATTCCGCCCGACGGCGTGATCGTCACCGAGATGCCGCGATGAGCCTCGACCTGGTCGACCCCACCTACACCGACGCGCTGGGACAGCAGCGCACGATCGCACCGGAGGTCCGCGCGGCCGTCGTCGCCGCCATGCGGGAGGGCCGGGACGATGGCCAGGGCGTCGCCATCGCTCGCCCGGGCGCCGCGCTGCCGGCGCCCGGATCGGTGACCCTCGAGGACGGGACCGGGCTCGGCCGCATCGATGCCCTGCCGCGCGACGTACCGTTCGGCTATCACCGGCTCGAGCCGGACGGTGGGCAGCCGCAGGTCCTCATCACCGGGCCGGGTCGTTGTCACCTGCCCACCGGCCTGCGCGCCTGGGGCTGGGCGATCCAGCTGGCGACGACGCGATCGCGTCGCAGCTGGGGCATCGGTGACCTGGGCGACCTCGGCGCGCTATCGCGCTGGTCGGCTGCTGCCGGGGCCGGCTTCGTGGCGGTCAGCCCGCTCGGGGCGCCGAATCCGGGACCGCGGCCGGAGCCGAGTCCGTACTACCCAAGCACGCGACGCTTCGGCAGCCCGCTGCACCTCGATGTCGGACCGCTCGCGGGGACCGTTGACGTGGCCGATCTCGCGGCGCGGGGAATGGCGCTCGACGAGGATCGGCTCGTCGACCGCGGTCGTGTGCTCGAGCTCAAGCGGGAAGCGCTCGAGCGGATCTGGGGCGCCGGCATTCCCGATCGCCCGGCCTTCGAGTCGTGGCGCGCTGAGCGGGGGGTCTCACTCGAGCGCTGGGCGGTGTTCTGCGTCCTGAGCGAGCGCTTCGGGCCCGGCTGGCACGCCTGGCCGGAGGAATTTCGCGATCCCGACGGGTCCGCCGTCGCCCGAGCTGCGTCTGACTCCGCCGACGCCGTCGCCTTCAACGCCTGGATCCAATATGCATTCGACCGCCAGCTTGCCGACGCGTCGAGCCATCTCCCGCGCATCGCCGATATGCCGGTCGGCGTGGATCCCGGCGGGTTCGACGCCTGGGACTGGCAGGACCAGGTGGCCCAGGACATGACGGTCGGGGCGCCACCTGATCGGTTCAACAAGGCCGGACAGGATTGGGGGCTGCCGCCATTCATCCCGCATCGGCTGCGACAAGCCGGCTATCGGCCCTTCATCGACACCATCCGCGCCCAGCTGCGCCACGCGGGCGGGCTGCGCATCGACCACGTGCTCGGACTGTTTCGCCTGTGGTGGGTGCCGGCCGGTCTGGGTCCGGCCCACGGCGCCTACGTCCGCTATCCGACCGAAGAGCTGCTCGAGATCGTGGCGCTCGAGAGCCACCGCGCCGAGGCGGTGGTCATCGGCGAGGACCTCGGCACCGTTCCGCCGGGAGTTCGGGACAGTCTTCGGCGTCATCGGCTTCTCTCCACCCGGCTGGTCCTGTTCGAGCGGAAACCACCGGAGGCGTACCCTCGGCAGTCGTTCGCGGGCGTGACGACGCACGACCTGCCGACGGTCGCTGGACTGTGGAGCGGTGCCGACCTGGGGGACCAGGCCGCCGCCGCCATTGTTCCCGACCCGGACGGCGCCGCCCACCTGCGGTCACGCCTCGCCGCGGCCGCCAGCATCGGTCCGACGGCCACCGCCAACGAGATCAGCGTGGCGCTGCATCGGCGGCTGGCGGCGTCTCCATCTGCCCTGGTGGCCGCGACGCTGGAGGACGCCCTCGACGTGCCGGAGCGCCCGAACCTGCCGGGAACGGTCGGCGCGCAACGACCGAATTGGTCGCTGGCCCTGCCGGTGCCGATCGAGGACCTGCCAGATCATCCCGGCATCGAGGCCGCGACCGAGGCGCTGCGCCGTCCGTAGCGGCGATCAGTCGGAGGCGGGACGCAGGATCAGGCCGCTCAGCGGGGGAAGCGAGAGCGTTCCGGAGGCCGGCTGACCGTGCCATGACTCCTCGTGGGCCACGATGCCGCCCAGGTTGCCGAGGTTCGACCCTCCGTAGTGCTCCGAGTCCGAGTTGATGGCCTCCATCCAGCGGCCGGCGCGCGGCAGGCCCAGCCGGTAGTCGTGGCGGGGGATCGGTGTCAGGTTGAGGACGATGACTGCCAGGTTCTCATCGGCGCGGCGGATCCAGGCGTAGACCGATGCCTCGACGTCCGACGCATCGATCCAGGCGAAGCCGTCCGGATCGTGATCGGCCGCCCAGAGGGCGGGCGTATCGGCGTAGACGCGGCCGAGGTCCTCCATGAAATGGGCCATCCCGCCGTGCATCGGCTGATCCAGGAGCTCCCACGGAAGCGCGCCGTCGTGTGCCCACTCGGTCCATGGAGCCATCTCGGCACCCATGAAGAGGAGCTTCTTGCCCGGCTGGCCCCACATGTCGACGAGCAGGGCGCGCAGGTTCGCGAAGCGCTGCCACTCGTCGCCGGGCATCTTGCGCAGCAGCGAGCCCTTGCCGTGCACCACCTCGTCGTGGCTCAGGGGCAGGACGAACTGCTCGGTTCCCTGGTAGAGGGCGCGGAACGTCAGCTTGTCGTGGTGGAAGCGACGATGGACCGGGTCCTCCTTGAAGAAGGCGAGCGTGTCGTGCATCCAGCCCATGTCCCACTTGAAGCCGAAGCCGATGCCGCCGAGGTAGGTCGGGCGGGTGATGCCCGGGAAGGCCGTCGACTCCTCGGCGATCGTCACCACGCCCGGGAAGCGTGCGTAGACGCGCTCGTTCATCTCACGCAGGAAGGTGACGGCCTCGAGGTTCTCGCGCCCGCCATGGATGTTCGGCGTCCACTCGCCGGGCTCGCGCGAATAGTCGAGGTAGAGCATCGAAGCCACCGCATCCACCCGCAGGCCGTCGATGTGATAGCGATCCAGCCAGAACATCGCGTTCGACACCAGGAAGTTGCGGACCTCGGCCCGGCCGAAGTCGAAGATCAGCGTGCCCCAGTCCGGATGCTCGCCGCGCTGCGGGTCGGCGTGCTCGTAGAGCGGCGTGCCGTCGAAGCGACGCAGGGCGAAGTCGTCCATCGGGAAGTGGGCGGGGACCCAGTCCACCAGGACACCGATCCCGGCGTTGTGGAGGATGTCGACCATGGCCGCGAAGTCGTCCGGTGAGCCGAAGCGCGCGGTCGGGGCGAAGTAGCCGGTGACCTGGTAGCCCCACGATCCGTCGAAGGGATGCTCGGCCACGGGCAGCAGCTCGACGTGGGTGAACCCGAAGCGCAGGCAGTGGGCCACCAGCTTCTCGGCCGCCTGGCGGTAGCCGAGCCATGAGCCGTCCTCGTTGCGCATCCACGAGCCGAGGTGGACCTCGTAGGCCGCCATCGGCGAGCGATAGGGGTTCCGCGTGGCCCGGTCGGCCATCCAGACGTCATCGGTCCAGGTGAAGCTCGTCGCATCCCAGACCTTCGACGCCGTCTCGGGACGCACCTGCATCGCGAAGGCGAGTGGATCGGCCTTCAGGCGCAGGGTGCCGTCCTGGCCGAGGATCTCGTACTTGTAGAGCTCGCCGGGGCCGATGTCCGGGACGAAGAGCTCCCACACACCGCTCGCCCCCATGGATCGCATGGGCATGAGGCGACCGTCCCAGCGGTCGAAATCGCCCACGATCCGAACGCTGCGGGCGTTCGGCGCCCAGACCGCGAAGGCCACACCGCTGGTGCCCTCGTGGATCCGAGGGTGCGCGCCGAGGACGTCATACAGCCGCTCGTGCGTCCCCTCGCCGATGAGGTGGAGGTCGACCTCGCCCAGCGTGGGGCCGAAGCGATACGGGTCCTCGTGCTCCCAGCTGTTGCCATCCGAGAAGGTGAAGCTCAACCGATAGCCGAACTGTCCGGGCGCGAGGTCGGGGACGAGGCCGGCCCACAGGCCCTGGCCCATCGGCTCCATGGGCGCCCGGCCGCCGTTCGGCGCGACGAGCTCTGCCCCACTGGCGTCCGGATGGAAGGCGCGAACCACGGTCCCGCCGACCGTCGGATGGGCGCCGAGAATGCTGTGCGGATCGTGATGTACCCCGCGCGCCAGGCGGGCGATCTCGTCGGTCGGTGGTGCGAGCTGGGCGGTCGTCATGTCAGTAACCATACGCCCCATCCCCCGCAAGACTCGTGCGAGCGCATCTTGCCGGGGGTCGGGGCATCACGCTTCAGGTGTCGACAGTCACCTGGCCGAGCGTGAGTCGGACCGAGAGTGGAAGCGTCTCGCCGGGGGCGAGCAGCGCGAGGCCGCCGCTCTGTCCGTCACGCAGCCGGCGCAGCCCCTGCGGCACGTGAGTCTGTGGCTCGACCGCGATGGCCCCGAGGCCGGACGGGCTGGCAGCCGTGACGTAGCGCGCCGGCGCGTCGAACTCGAGCCGCGCGGTGATGCCGTCCTCGGGCCAGGCGAGGTCGACCGGCGGATCAGCGAGTTCGGCCCATGTTGCGTCCAGGTCGTCGGCCATCGTGCCCAGCTCGCGCAGATCGAGCGCACCCTCGACGGCCTCGGGAACCGGCTCTGGTTCCGCGTTCGAGGGGAAGACCGAGGCGGCGTGCACCGCGACGCGCACCGGCCGTCGGAACCAGGGGTGGAGGCCGAGCCCCGCCGGCATCGGCGAGTCGCCGAGGTTTCGGAGCTCGAGGTGCAGCGTGAGCGTCAGATCAACCGCGGTCACGTCGAGCGTGACCTCGTACGGCCACGGCCAGCCGTCACCTCCACCGGCAACCCGCAGGCGGCCATCGCCCACGACCTCCCAGGGGCGGGCGTACACCTGGCCGTGGATGGCGGAGCCGTCGTCGAAGTTCGGCTCCAGGTCAACCGTCCCGCCAGCGACGACGGTCGGGCCGGGATCGAGACGGTTGCCCCACGGCGCCAGGACGTAGCAGCCCCAGAAGAACGGATCGTCCGCGTGGGTCGCGGGGTCGGGCGGCGTCCGCAGGAGGTCGACGCCGAAGGCGCGCAGCCGATGCAGCCGCGCGCCGACTTCGGGCAGAAGCACGGCCTCGAGCGCGTCGGACGCGACGAGGACCTCCCTCACGGCCGCATCGTCATGGCCCGGTCCGGCCGCAACAGGAACGGCGGAAGGTGCGCCGCGAGATTCGAGAGCGGCAGGACGTCTGGATGCAGCTCGATCCCGAGCTGATCGGCCATGAACGCGCGACGTCGCTCGATCCGCCGCCAGGCCTCCGGGAAGCGATCGGCCAGCTCGCCGCGCAGCGAAGCATCGGCGAGGGCGATGCCGTCTTCGATGTTCGTCGTGAAGTAGTCGGTGCCCGTGGCCGGGATGACGTCGACCTGGAAGCACATGCCCGAGCGCAGCTCGACCGTCGAGCCGGGCCCGATGGGCGAGTTCACCCACTCGTCGAGGTGGAGCTGGTGGCCCGGGTTCAGGAATATGCCGAAGAACGGGTCGCCCAGGTGCCTGCCGCACGATCTCGTCGAGCGCGCCGCCGGTGACGCCGATGCGGATCGTGGAGTACCACTCGGCAATCGCAGCGAAGTAGGGCGCCACGAGGCGATCCACGTAGTCGCGGATGGGGGCCGCGAGCTCATCGGCAGACTCGACCACGAAGCCGGCTCGGCACGTGAGCGCGCCCCAGATGCCGAAGGCCACGGTGAAGCGATCGCCTCGCTCGATCGGGCGATCGCTCGGGCTCAGCAGCCCGAACGAGGCCCGTGGCCCGGCGCTGAGCATGAGGTGGCAGGACAGCGGCCAGCCGTTCCAGCCGAGCAGGCGGACGGCCTCCCGCTCGGTCATCCCGGGCTCGATGCCGGCGAGCAGCCGCCGCACACCCTCCGAGGTCTGGCAGCTGGCCCACTCGAATGCCGCAAGCTGCTCCGGCTCGTTGATGATCCTCAGGCCATCGGCGGCGTCGATGAGGATGTCGGTGGCGTTCGTCACCGTTCCCTTGTCACCCACCAGGTCGCGGACCTCGTCCACCACGTAGCTCGGGAGGTCGCTGCGTCCGGGGTCGCCGTAGGTCTTCCAGCCGACAAGGCCGATCCGGCTCCCCGCGGCCACGCCCTCCTCGGACAGGAGCTCGCGCAGGGTTCGCGATCGGTCGCGCGGCTGGCTCGGCAGGCTGAAGTCCTGGAAGAGATGCCGGCGCATCGGGAGCGGGGCGGCGCCGGCCATGCCGAAGCACTCGTTTCCGACCAGGATGGCCGGCTCATTGGCCGGCCCGACGACGAGCAGCGCCTCCTCGAACCGCGGGTCGAACCCGGTCAGGTAGGAGATGTTGGCGCTGTGCTCGCGGTCCGCGTACACCAGCACGCGGTCCAGGCCGGCGGCATCGGCCCGCTCGCTGAACCGTCGCATGCGGTCGGCGTAGGTCGCCGCCGGGATCTCCGGCATGCGGTCCGGCATTCCGAACTCGGGCAGGACGATGTCGGCCAGCCGCGCGCTCACCGCGACGGCGCCCAGCTGCGTGGACCATCGGCGTCTCGCTCGATCACCGCGAACTCGTCGGCATCGATCGTCTGCCATGCGCCCATCTCGCCGTCCGGCCATGTCACCCGCACCTCGGCGCGCTGCGAGGGCCCGATGCCGACATGGGTCCAGCCTGCCTCTCCGCTGAGGTGGCCGCCCCCCACGGTGACCTCCTGGAGGATCGTCGTCTCGCCGATGCGCGTCTCGATCCAGGCTCCGACCGCGTCGCGATTGGGTGCCGGCTGCTCGAGACGCACCTGGATCCAGTGCCCCATCGGCGCGGGATCTGACGCGGTGCCCGACCCGACATTGCGCCACAGTCCCACGGGCGCGTCGAGGAACACCTCCACCAGATCGGGCAGCCCGTCGAGGTTGAGGTCGACCAGCGCCGCGCCACGACCGCGGTCGTAGCGAACGATCCCCGCTGCATCGGCCGCCTGGGAGAACGTCCCGTCCGGCTGACCCAGGAGCAGCTCGCTCGGATCGCGCGTCGCGTAGCCCTCCTGCTGGCTGACGTTGCCCTTGCTCACGAAGAGGTCGGCGAAGCCGTCGTTGTTGACGTCGGCGAACTCGGGATGCCAGGCCGTCGACGGCAGGGCCTCCCCGCCGGTGAACGGCTGCGCCGCATTCACGCCACGACGCGCGGCGATGTCCCGGAACGCCGGCTGGGATGTGCCGGCCGTCAGTGTCTGCAGCTTGTTGTCGCCCTGGCTCGTGAGGTAGACCTCCGGATATCCGTCGCCGGTGACGTCGCGACTCGCGATTCCCATCCCCCAGATCTGCATCCTGGCCCATCCGTCGTCGGCGGTGTAGGCCGCCGGCGCCGACCCCTGCTCGATCCGCCACAGCTGCTCCTGGCCGTCGGTGTAGTACTGCCGGTCGTTGCTGATCCTCAGGTCGCGTCGGCCGGAGCGGTCCCAGTCGCTGAACAGCATCGAGAGCGGGCAGTAGCCGGGGCCGAGTGGTGTCGGAGGGCCATACCCGCTCCCATTGGCCAGCGGGCGATGCAGCTCGTTGTCCGGGCACGGGGGCAGTGGGGTCCCCAGCTCATCAACCGCGATGTAGTCGCCGATCGCGAGCGTCGGCAGGGCGGCCGAACCCTCCCAGGTCGCGCTGAACGCCATGGTTCGAGCAGTTCCGCCCGAGAAGCCCCAGGGTTCGTTGGCGCGCTCGAAACGGCAGTCGCCGAGTCCGCGCAGGAGAACATTCTCGCCGGCGCGGAGAACGGCGAGATCCGTGGTGCCATCGCTGTCAATGTCGAGTGGATAGGCGCCGGTCACTTCGGCCAGGTCAGTCGCCGCATCCGGAAGTCGCTCGAAGCTGAGCGCTCCACCGATCTGGCTGCGATTGCGGTACAGGGCAGCAGGCCGGCTGCCCCCGGCGAGAAAGAGATCGGAAAGGCCATCCGCGTCGCAATCGAGGGAGGCGAGTCCGCCGCCAACGAAGAACGGCGTGTCGCCCGTGTATGTGTGGGTGAGGCCGCCCGATGCCGCCTCGTCCACGAATCTCGGCGCGCCGAGCGCAGCGGTCGGGGTGGTGGTGTCTTCCCGCAGGCCGATCAATGCCGCCCCGCCTCCCAGCAGGGCGACGATGCCGACCCCTGCCATCACGCGTCTCGACGCCGCGAGACGGCCCGTCACGAACCGGACCCGAAGATCGCCATGGCACGTGCCCAGGCCGCTTGGCCGCAGGCCGACCCGGCACGACGCCCGGCCAAGGTCATCGGCCTCGATGTGAATCCCGCCCCATAGCCGCGAACGGCCGGCCTGGTCGGCGGCATCGGCGAAGGTCGCCCATTGCAGCCGCATGGTGGTGGCGGGGCCGCTCTCGAACTTCAGTTCGCCGGCTTCCACGGTGTAGACACTCAAGCCGCCCGGGAAGTACTCGCTGCCGGTCAGGCTCGTGAGCACCTCGGAGGCCGCCCGGCTGAACGTGCTGTGGCCGGACACATAGCCGGGAAACGAGGGCGTGACGAAGGTCGGCTGCTGGTAGGGGACCCATTCGGTGGCGAGCATCCAGCGCACGCCGCCCGCCTGGGTCTGCGGGTCATCTGGAGGTCCTGCCCACGCCCGCACCGCGATCTCGCCCTCATGGCCCGCGAGGTCCTCGTGGCGCTCGCCCGACGCGGTGGTCCCGTCGGTGATGACCTCGACCAGGTCGTCTACCAGGGGCAGCCCGTCAGGGTCATAGGCCTGTGCCTGCGGGTCACTCGACTGGCCGAGGCTGCCGAGGTAGCGGATCATCGAGATCGGCCGGATCGAGTCGTAGTGGCCCTTGAGGCCCCACGCGGCAATGGCTGCGTCGTGGACGGCTCCGTTGAGCGCCAGGTAGGCCTTGACGTCCCACTCGAGCCGATCGACGGGCGGCCCGCCGCCACCGATGCGGAGATCGGCCCCGAGCTCGTCGCCGACGCTGTTGGCGATCACGTTCCAGTGCCCGGGCGGCGTCTCGGACCTCGGTCCGTCCGCCCAGAACTCGGCCAGGGCGCGGCCAAAGTCCGCCCGGCGGACGACCTCCGGTTCGTAGGGCTCGCCGGTGATCGGGTTGATCGAGTGGCCCTCGCCGTCATTCGTGCCGAGCGAGTTGTTGCCGAGGGCCGCGGGCGACACGTCGACCGTCGTCGGATCGGCCGGATCCAGGAAGCTGCTGAGGCGGAGGACGTCGACTGCCTGGTCCCGGTACTCGCGGGAGCCGAATCGAGGGGGCGGACCGGGGTCGATGGGCACGCCGCTCGCCCCGCCCGGGGCCACCGCGAACGGCGTCACGTGGCCCCAGTGGGGCCCGATCGCCTGCTGGACCCCGTTCACGACCGGGATGCCGTTCTGCGAGACCATGTGCTCGATCTGGAGTGGCTGCCAGCGGTTCGGGTCCGCCAGCTCGATCGTCGACCCGTCCACCACCAGCGGCGCATTCACCGGCTCATAGTCCAGCGGGGCGTAGCCGTTGGCCTCGTTCGAATGATCGTCGGCCGTGGCGGCAAGCACCGCCTCCGCGATGCGGCTGCCGAGCGCCGCCGGCGAGTCGGCACCGATGACGGCCGGATCGAGCGGATGGCAGAGCGCGTCCATGACATCGGCGAACTCGGAGAGTGACTCGTCGCCGCCCACGGAGTCGACATAGCGACGGCTCAGGACGCCGTAGGCGGCATAGCTGATCGCCTCATCGCGGGCGGCCGCCACGTCGGCGGCCCGGACCTTGTCGGTCACGAAGATGCCCGATGCCGTCGGGTCGTACGCCGCCCAGGCGTCCCACATCGCGGCGGAGGCGTGGTACAGGTTCCGCGCGTGGACGGTCGGCGCGGGGAGTGCGCGGCGGATGGCGTCAAGCAGCGCCTCGTCCCAGCGCCGAGCCACGCTCCACTCGGGATGCTCCGTCGGTGCGGGACATGCTGACCCGGTGTCCCATGGGCGCGCCACGCCGAGAACAGCCCCGGTCGCGAGGATGCCGGCGATGACAATCGCCCCGATGATCGCGCGCCAGGACCGGGTGCTCGGCATCGTCCCTTCTCAGCTGCCCTCGGCGGAGTCGAAGAGTGCCTCGATCACCCGCAGGTTGGCAACGGCGTCGGCGGCTGAAACGGGAACCGGCCGGCCGGCAAGGACGGCCTCGGCGAAGGCCGAGGCCTCATCGGTATAGGGGTCGGCCGGCTCGAAGGTGAGCGTCTCGACCTGCGCCGCAACCGGGGGGTCGCCGCCGGCCGCGATGTGGATGCGGGTGGGGAGGGTCGGCGGGATGTTGAACGGGATCTCGACGGAGATCCTGCCCTCGGTGCCATAGACATTGACGTGCTGGTCGTCTTCTGCGCGAGTCGAGGTCGTGAAGGTGGCCACGCCATCGCCGAACTCGAGGACTCCGGCCGCCACGATGTCGGTGCCGCCCATCGGATCCCGCATCACCGACCCCACTACGCGCGTCGGCTCGGCAGCGAACAGGAACCGCGAGAGATTGACGCAGTAGCAGCCGATGTCGTAGAGCGCGCCGCCGCCTGCTTCGAGGATGTTCCGAATGTTCGCCGGGTCGTCGTTGAAGTAGCTGAACCAGCTCTGGACCGCCACCAGCCGGCCGATGCGTCCCGATGCGACTGCCTCCCGTACCGCCAACCATGACGCGTGGTGGCGATACATGAACGCTTCCATGAGCTGGACGCCGGCGACGTCGCAGGCCTCCACCATGCGCTCGGCTTCGGCGACGGTCAGCGCAAGCGGCTTCTCGCACAGGACGTGCTTGCCGGCACGGGCGGCGGCGATCGTCCATTCCGCGTGGAGGTGGTTGGGGAGCGGGATGTAGACCGCGTCGACGTCAGGATCGGCCAGCAGCTCCTCGTAGGAGGCGTGGGCCCGCGCGATGCCGAGCTCAGTGGCCACGGTGCGTGCGGTGTCGCCGTCGCGCGACGCGATCGCCACGACCTCGCAGTTCCGTCGCGCCCCGGATTCCGGGAATCACCTTGGTACGCGCGATCTTCGCCGTCGAGAGGATCCCCCAGCGCAGCACGCTCATCGGCTCAGCCCCAGGACGCTTCGCTGACCGGTCGGAAGGCAACCTCGAGGATGCGATGCGTTCGCGGACGCGTGAGCACGAACATGACGGTCTCGGCCACCTCGTCGGGCTGCATCATGCCGGCGAGCTCGGGCATGTCGGGCGTCCGCCCACGGCCCATCGCGAAGTCGGTCGCCACCCCGCCCGGACAGACGTTGGTGCAGCGGATGCCGTGCTCGCGCAGCTCGTGGTCGAGGGCGCGGGTGAGTCCGACCTGCGCGAACTTCGAGGCGCAGTACACGGCCTCGAGCGGAAGGCCGCGCCGCCCCGCTTCGCTTGCCAGCGTCACGACGTCCGCGGCGGGGCTCTTCATGAGATGAGGCAGGGCCGCCCGCACCGAGTGGATCGCACCCTTGACGTTCACGTCGATCATCTCGTCGACCTGCTCCGCCGGGAGGTCGAGGATCGGTCCATAGGCTCCGACGCCCGCATTCACCACCAGGATGTCGAGCCGGCCGAGTCGCTCGACGACGGTCGCGACCGCGCTCCCGATGGAGGACGCATCACGGACGTCCGCGGCGACGCCCACCGCCCCTTCGATCCCCAGGTCGTCCCCACTGCGCGAGGCCAATCCGACCCGGACGCCCGCGGCGTCGAGCTGGCGCGCCACCGCGGCACCGATGCCGCGGCTCGCTCCGGTGATGAGGGCCACGCGCCCGGTGAGGCTGTCCATCGATCGCTCCTGTGACTCCGGCCGGGGGACCGCGGCGCTGGTGAGGACTCGTCGAGAGGGTCCGGGCCGGCCGATGCTATTGACATGCGCCGCCTATTTGGTGGAGTCTACGCCAAACCATTTGGGCAAGAGGAGCACAAACCGGGTGTCACCACCTCGGGATGTCGTGGGCCAGCGCAGCGAGACGGTCCGCCGGGCCAATCTCAGCGCCATCGTCCGCGAGCTCCATGTGCACGGGCCGCTGTCCCGCTCGGAGCTCGTCATCCGTACCGGCCTGACGCGGAGTGCCATCCGGGGGCTGATCGGAGAGCTGGTGGCCGCGAATCTCGTGGACGAGCGCCGGAGCCTCCCGGTCGGCACGCCGGGGCGGCCCTCGCCCGTGGTCCGCGCGCGCTCCGACCAGTCGATGGCTCTCGCGCTCGAGGCGAACGTCGACTCTCTGGCGGTCGCGCTGGTCGGCCTCGGGGGCACGATTCATCGCCTCGAGCGCGTCGATCGACCGCGCGCCCACGAGACGGTCGACGAAATCGTGGCCGACCTCGTGGATCTCGCCCGACCCCTGCTGCCCGGGCTCGACGCGGACGTCCTTGCCGGCGTCGGTGTCGCGGTCGCAGGCGTGGTCCGCCGCAGCGATGGCGTGGTGCGCCAGGCGCCCAACCTCGGATGGCGTGACGTCCCCCTGGCCGACCGGATCTCGGCGGCGCTGGATCTCGACGTGCCGGTGATGGTCGCCAACGAGGCCGACCTGGGCGGACTGGCGGAGCATCGGCGAGGCGCCGCGATAGGGTTCGACCACGTCATCTACGTCATGGGCGAGGTCGGCGTGGGTGGGAACATCATTGTCGATGGTCGCCCGCTGGTTGGTGCGGCGGGCTACGGCGGCGAGGTGGGCCACATGCCGGTCAACCCGGCGGGGGCGGCCTGCAGATGCGGCTCGTCCGGGTGCTGGGAAACCGAGATCGGGGAACGCGCGCTCCTGGTTCGTGCCGAGCGCGATCCCGATGGGGGACGGGCTGCCGTCACGGAGCTCATCGAGGCCGCCCACCACGGGGAGGAGCGGGCGCTGGCCGCCCTCGAGCATGTCGCAACCTGGCTCGGCACCGGTCTCGCCGCCCTGGTCAACGTCCTCAATCCGCAGCTCGTGGTTCTCGGCGGAGTCTTCGAGCGCATCCATCCGCTGGTCGGCACGACGATCGAGCAGGCGGTGACGCGGCGCGCGCTGTGGCCGTCGTCCGAGCTCGTTCGGATCGTTCCCGGCTCGCTGGGCGTTGATGCGCCGATCCTCGGCGCCGCCGAGCTTGCCTTCGAGGACCTGCTCCTCGATCCAGCCGCGCGGCTCAGGCCGCGAACGCCCGCGCTGGCGAGCGCCTGATTGATGCTCCGTTCACGATCGGGAGATGCGCACGGCCGCAACCCGAGCGATCGAGAAGCGAAGCGAGGAGGGGGTTGACAGAAGAGTAGCCTGATCCGGCGCCCCATCACCGACGCAGCTTTGGTTCCATATCGGAGGAGAGCACACTCATGGTCATACGCAAGTTGGCGGCGCTCCTGGGCATTCTTGCCCTGCTGCTCGCCGCATGCAGCAGTCCCGGCACATCGACGGCACCGAGCGACGCGGAGTCGCAGGCTCCGACCTCGAACGCCCCCGAGTCCCAGGCAGCGAGCGGCGACTGCACGGTCGGCGTCTCGTGGAACAACTACCAGGAAGAGCGCTGGGCGCTGTGGGACGAGCCCGCCATCCAGGATGCGCTCGAGGCCGCGGGCGCTGAGTACGTCTCGAACGACGCCGCGTCGTCGGCAGAGACCCAGGCCAGCAACGTCGAGAACCTCATCGCCGATGGGGCTGACGTGCTCATCATCCTGGCTCAGGACGGCACGGCGATCCTGCCATCGGTCGAGGCCGCCATCAACGAGGGCGTTCCGGTCATCGCCTACGACCGGCTCATCGAAGATCCCAACGCGCTGTACATCACGTTCGACAACGTCGGCGTTGGCCGGCTCGAGGCAGAAGTCATCTTCGACCTCGTGCCGAGCGGCAAGTACGTGATCATCAAGGGCAACTCGGCCGACGCCAACGCGGACTTCCTGCGTGCGGGCATGGACGAGGTCATCGGCGATGCGGTCGCTGCCGGCGACATCGAGATTGTCGGCGAGACCTACACCGACAACTGGGATCCGTCGATAGCCCAGGACCACATGGAGCAGTTCCTCACCGACAACGACAATGATGTCGATGCGGTCCTCGCCGAGAACGACGGCATGGCCGGCGGCGTCGTCGCCGCGCTCGACGCCCAGGGACTTGCCGGTGACATTCCTGTCTCCGGACAGGACGGCGAGCAGGCGGCCCTGAATCGTGTGGCGCTCGGCACCCAGAGCGTGAGCGTCTGGAAGGATGCCCGCGAGCTGGGAACGGCGGCTGCCGAGGCGGCCGTGGCCCTGTGCGACAACCCGGACATCTCGACGGTCGCGGGCACCGCGACCTTCGACAGCCCCGGAGGCAATGCCATGACCTCCATCCTGCTCGAGCCGATTCCGATCACCCAGGACAACCTGAGTGTGGTGCTCGATGCGGGCTGGATCGATGAGGCCACGCTCTGCCAGGGCGTCGAGGCCGGCAGCGTCGACGGCTGCTGACCCGCCGCTGAGCTGAGCCCACGCTCCGCGCCCGCCGCCATGGCGGGCGCGGAGCACTACCCCGCTCCCTACCGCGAGGTGGCATTGCATGTCTGACGAACCGTCCGCCCAGCGTCGCTCCATCGGGGAGCGGCTTCAGGCGTTCGTGGCATGGCTGCGTCGTGTTCCGCAGGTGGTCGGCGGCATCATTCGCACCGCCGATGTCGACACCCGCCTGGTCGGCCTCGTGGCTGGCCTGGCGATCATCTGGATTGGCTTCAACATCGCATCCGACGGGACGTTCCTCTCGGCCCGCAACCTGTGGAATCTCTCGGTGCAGAGCGCGTCGATCGCGATCATGGCGACCGGCATGGTCCTCATCATCGTGTCGCGCAATATCGACCTGTCGGTCGGTGCATTGCTGGGGTTCACCGGCTACACGATGGCCATGGCCCAGACGCAGTGGATTCCGGACGGACTCGGCCTGGGCCTCGGGCATCCGCTGACGTGGATCATCACCCTGGCGCTCGGCCTGGCGCTCGGCGCCCTGCTGGGTGGCATCCAGGGCTTCGTCATCGCCTATGGCGGAGTCCCATCGTTCATCGTCACCCTCGGCGGCTTGCTCGTGTGGCGCGGGCTCATCTTCCAGTACGCGCAGGGCCAGACCATCGCCCCGCTCGACACCACCTTCCGTTTCCTGGGCGGGGGACCGCAGGGCTCGCTTGGGGAGTTCGGAAGCTGGGCACTCGGCGGCGTTGCCTGCGTCGCCATCGTCATCGGCCTGCTGCTCAACCGCAGAAGGCGATCCGCGTACGGGTTCCAGGTGCGGCCGCCCTGGGCCATGATCGTGCTCGGGGCAGTCGGGATCGCCGTGGTGCTCGGCGGCGTGTGGGTGGCGAACGCGTATCCGTGGCCGAGCGCGCTGGCGGCCCAATACGCGGAGCAGAACAACATTCCGGTCCCGGAGGGCGGGCTCATCATCCCCACCGGTATCGCCTATCCGGTGCTCATCATGATCGCCGTTGCCATTGTCATGACCCACCTGGCCGAGCGGCGTCGGTTCGGTCGCAATGTGTATGCGATCGGCGGCAACCCGGTCGCGGCCGAGCTGAGCGGGATCAACACCCGCCGCGCGGTCATGCTCACATTCGTCGTCATGGGCATCCTCGCCGCCGTCAGCGCCGCGGTCCAGACGGCTCGCCTCAATGCCGCGGTGACGGGCCTGGGGGTCCAGAATGAGCTCGACGTGATCTCGGCCGCGGTGATCGGCGGCACATCCTTCACCGGGGGTGTCGGCACGATTCCCGGCGCCATCCTCGGCGCGGTGGTCATGCAATCCCTGCGTTCGGGGATGGTGCTCATGCGTGTCGACTCGCCGATGCAGGATATCGTGGTGGGGATCGTGCTCGTGGCGGCGGTGGGGCTCGACGCCCTGTTGCGGCGACGGACGACCTAGGAACCCGAGAGGAGACGCATGACCGCCATACCGGATCCCACCGGAGTGCAGACCACCCCCGACCCCGGGGCGGCCAGTCGCGCGGCCGCGGCGACCGACACGACGCCCATGGTGGAGCTGACGAATATCCGCGTCTCGTTCGGAGGCGTTCACGCCGTCGATGGGGTCAGCATCGACCTGTACCCCGGCGAGGTCATGGGCCTGGTCGGCGGCAACGGCGCCGGCAAGTCGACGCTCATGCGCGTCCTGTCGGGCGCGCAGCCTGCCGACTCGGGCGAGATCCGCATCAACGGCCACAGGGTCACGATCCATAACCCGCGTGATGCGCGAGCGCATGGCATCGAGACGATCTACCAGACACTGGCACTGGCCGACAACCTCGACGCGCCGGCCAACGTGTTCCTCGGCCGCGAGAAGGTGAGCGGCTTCGGGACGCTCGACGACGCGGCCATGGAATCGGCCACACGCAGTCTCATGGAGCGGCTCAATCCCCGGTTCAAGAACTTCAAGACGGCGGTCGCCTCGCTATCGGGCGGCCAGCGACAGTCGGTCGCCATCGCCCGTGCCATCGAGTTCAACGCAACGATCCTGATCATGGATGAGCCGACCGCCGCCCTCGGACCGGCCGAGACGGCACAGGTCCGCGAGCTCATCCGACAGCTGAAGGCGGAGGGGATCGGCATCTTCCTGATCAGCCACGACATCCACGACGTGTTCGATCTCTCGGACCGCATCAGCGTGATGCACCACGGTGAGATCGTCGGCACCGTCAAGCGGACCGACGTGACGACGGACCAGGTGCTGGCCATGATCATCCTCGGCAAGCGTCCCGACGAGGTCACCAGCGAGGAGCTGGCCTCGCTGCACTGACGGGACGACGTCACATCCGCGAGAAGAGCGGCGCCAGCGCCGGGTAGAGCTCGCGGTACACGGCATGTCGTTCGGCATAGACGGCGGCCGCCGGTCCGGGCTCGGCCAAGGGCCGGACCTCGGTGACGCGATCGACGATCTCGGAAACGCTGCTGGCCAGTCCCCCGGCCGGCGCCGCGAGCAACGCAGCCCCGAATGCTGCCCCTTCGACGGTGCCCGTCCCGGCAATCTCGACCTCGAGCACATCCGCCAGGATCTGGCGCCACAGCCGGCTTGCCAGGCCGCCGCCCGAGGCCCGGATCTGGTGGGGGTGCGGCATGCCGGCATCCTCCATCAGGTCGAGGCCGTCGCGCAGGCCGTGGGCAACTCCTTCGAGCACCGCCCGGGTCAGGTGCCGGCGCTCGTGGGCAACGGTGAGGCCGATGAACGCGCCGCGCGCATTGGGGTCGGGATGCGGGCTCCGCTCCCCGGTGAGATAGGGGAGGAACCAGAGGCCGTCGCTGCCGGCGGGAACACCATCCGCCTCGGCCACGAGATCATCGAACGGGGTGCCGGGGGCCATCGCGTCGCGGAACCAGCGCAGGCTTCCGGCGGCCGAGAGCATGACCGACATGAGGTGCCAGCGGTCGGGTACGGCATGACAGAAGGCGTGCACCCGCCCCCGCGGCTCCACGATCGGCCGGTCGGTTGCCGCGAACACGACGCCGGATGTGCCGAGCGAGAGTGCGACCACACCCGGGTCGAGGGCGCCGACCCCGACCGCATTCGCTGCCTGGTCGCCGCCTCCGGCGACGACGGGCGTGCCGATTCGCAGTCCGGTGGCTTCGGCCGCGGCGGAGGTGATGGCGCCGGTCGATTCCGGGCCTTCCGCGCTCCGCGGCAGGATGGCCGGATCCAGTCCGAGGGCTGAGACGACCTCCGCCGACCAGTCGCGGCGCGCGAGATCGAACAGCAGCGTTCCGCTGCCGTCCGCCTTGTCGACGACACGCTCCCCGGTCAGCTTCAGTCGGACGTAGTCCTTCGGCAGGAGCAGGTGGGCCACGCGACGCCATGCATCGGGCTCATGGCGGCGCACCCAGAGCAGCTTCGGTGCGGTGAAGCCGGTGAGTGCATCGTTGCCGGTGACCTCGATCAGGCGGTCAGGGCCGACCGCGTCGCGGATCGCGTCGCACTCGACGCTCGTGCGCTGGTCGTTCCACAGGATCGCGGGCCTGATCGGCGTATCGGCTGCGTCGAGCAGGACGGCTCCATGCATCTGCCCGGTGAGGCCGACGGCGGCGATGTCGTCACCGCTCGCCCGCGCGTCCTGGAGCGCCGCCCGGATGGCCACGGTGGCGCCGTCCCACCACAGGGCCGGGTCCTGCTCGCTCCAACCCGGGCGTGGGCGGTCGTAGTCGTAGGCCGCCGTGCCGATCCCGCGCACCGCCCCGTCTCCGCCCACCAGGATCGCCTTGGTGGCGGTGGTCGAGACGTCGATGCCGAGCAGCAGGGTCATCGGCTCAGCGCTTCCGGTCGACCGCCCAGATGCGCTGGTTCACCACGTTCTCGAGTCGCTCCTGCGCTCCCGAGACGCGGTCGTGGCTCGATCCCGCCGTCGACGACCCGCGCCTCGATCTCGGGCAGCGACAGGCTGCCGCCCAGCAGATCGGCCCCGAGGCCGTCGTCCCAGCCGGCGTAGCGCTCGGTCCGATACCGCTCCAGGTCTCCGGCCTCGATGAGGTCGGCAGCGACGAGCAGCGCCCGGGCCAGGGTGTCGATGCCGCCGATGTGGGCGTGGAACAGGTCGTTGCGGTCCATGCTCTGGCGGCGCAGCTTGGCGTCGAAGTTGAAGCCGCCGGTCGTGAAGCCTCCGGCCCGCACGATCTCGTACAGGGCAAGGCTGAGCTCGTCCACCGAGTTCGGGAACTGGTCCGTGTCCCAGCCGTTCTGGGGGTCACCGCGGTTGGCATCGATGCTGCCGAAGATGCCGCGCGAGATCGCCACCGCGACCTCGTGATGGAACGAGTGCCCGGCCAGGGTGGCGTGGTTGGCCTCGAGGTTCACGCCGTACTCGCCGGCCAGGTCGTGGCGCAGGAGGAAGCCGTCGACGGTCGCCGAGTCGTAGTCGTACTGGTGCTTCGTCGGCTCCTGCGGCTTCGGCTCGAGGAGGAGCCTCCCTTCGAAGCCGATGCGGTGCTTGTGCTCGGCCACGAGGCTGAGGAAGCGCGCGAACTGCTGCTCCTCGCGGCCGAGGTCGGTGTTGAGGAGCGTCTCGTAGCCCTCGCGCCCTCCCCACAGGACGTAGTTCGCGCCGCCCAGCCGATGCGTCGTCTCGAGCATCACCTTGACCTGCGCCGCGGCGTAGGCGAAGACCTCGGGATCGGGGTTGGTTGCCGCGCCGGCGGCGTAGCGGGGATGGCTGAAGAGGTTGGCGGTGCCCCACAGGAGACGGAGGCCGGTGCGCTCCATGTGGCCTTCCATGGCCGCCGCGACCGCGTCGAGATTCGCCCGCGTCTCGGCAAAGTCGCGGCCCTCGGGTGCCACGTCGCGATCGTGGAACGTGAAGAAGGGGACGCCGAGCGCCGATACGAACTCGAAGGCAGCCTCGAGCTTGTCGTGCGCGGCCGGCATCGGGTCCGCATCGGCCGCCAACCAGGGGCGGTCGAAGGTTCCGGTGCCGAACACGTCGGAGCCGGGCCAGTTGAACGAGTGCCACAGGCACACGGCGATACGGAGGTGATCCTCCATCCGCACGCCGCGCACCAGTCGGTCCGGCTCGTACACGCGGAACGCGAGCGGCTCGCTCGCATCGAGGCCGCCGAACGGAATGCGTCCCGGGACGTCGGGGAAAAAGCCAGCCACACCGAGCCTCCTGCGTGATGTTCACGAGCCGATGGCGCCGCCGCCGCTGCTCTGGACCGACGGTATCAGACTTGTTTGTCCAAGAGAAGCACAAATCGAGGCGCACCGAATCGCCGCACACGACGAAGGTCCTGCTGGCCCGCCACCGACTGCGTGGTAGGGTATCGCCGCGCCCGCGGGTGCCCGGACGCACCATCGGATTCCATCGCGCCGCCCAGACGTGCCACGGGCCCGCAACGAACGATCACGAGAGGGACCTTGGGACTCTTCGACGGCCTGCTCGGCCTCCTCAGCCACGACGTCGGGATCGACCTCGGGACGGCGAACACGCTCGTCACCGTCCGGAACCGCGGGATCGTCATCAGCGAGCCATCGGTCGTGGCCATGGACACTCGCTCGAAGCGCGTCTTGGCCATCGGTGCCGAGGCCAAGCGCATGGTGGGGCGGACGCCGGCGAACATCGTGGCCATCCGGCCGCTGCGCGACGGCGTGATCAGCGACTTCGACGTCACCGAGCAGATGATTCGGTACTTCATCAACAAGGTGCACGACCGATACGCCCGCATCCCGCGGCCGCGCGTCCTGGTCGGCATCCCGTCGGGCGTGACCGAGGTCGAGAAGCGCGCGGTCCGCGACGCCACGATCAATGCCGGCGCACGCTGGGCGCGCCTCATCGAGGAGCCCATGGCGGCGGCCATCGGCGCCGGCCTCCCGGTGAGCGAGCCGTCCGGCAGCCTCATCGTCGACATCGGCGGTGGAACCACCGAGGTGGCCGTCGTCAGCCTGGGTGGGATCGTCGTCAGCCGATCGATTCGCATCGGCGGCGACGAGATGGACACCGACATCGTCAGCTTCGCCCGGCGCGAGTACAACCTGCTGATGGGTGAGCGGACCGCCGAGGACATCAAGATCGCCGTCGGCTCCGCGTACCCCGAGGAGAATTCGGAGCACACCGTCACGTTCCGTGGCCGCGACCTGCTCACCGGCCTGCCGCGCAGCGTCGAGGTCGGCGGCGACCAGATCCGCGAGGCGCTCGAGCCATCGATCGTCCAGATCATCGAGGCCATCAAGGAGACGATCGAGGAGACGCCGCCGGAGCTGGTTGCCGACATCATGGACCAGGGAATCGTGCTCGCCGGCGGCGGTGCCCTGCTCGTGGGGCTCGACAAGCGGGTGGCGGAGTCGACCCAGATGCCGGTGCACATCGCCGATGATCCGCTGACCTGCGTGGTGCGCGGCACCGGCCGGGTGCTCGAGGACCTCGACACGCTCGAGCGGGTGCTGGTCAGCGAGCAGTTCACGCGCGCGCCGCGCTGATTCGGGCGGCGCGAGATGTACGGGCCACCCAGCCCGAATCGGCGGCGTCGGAGCGGACTGTGGTTCGCCGGATTCACGATCGCGAGCCTGCTGATGCTTCTCGCCAGCTCGACCGAGCCCGCCCTGGCTCTCCAGCGCGCGACCACCCGCGCGCTCGATCCAGTCCGCGGCACCCTGACCGGCATCGGCGAGGGCGTGGCGGGGCTGGTGGGTGCCGTCGGTGAGATCGACCGGCTGCGGTCCGAGAACGATCGGTTGCGTCGCGAGCTGTCCGGCGCCGAGCAGCGGATCGCCGAGCTGACGGAGGCATCCCGCGAGAACAACGAGCTTCGCCAGCTGCTCGGCATCGGTCGGGCGCTCGAGATGGACCTGCTGCCCGTGCGGGTCATCAGCCGGGACCCCTCCAACCTGGCCTGGGAGGTGGGGATCGATGCCGGCTCGAGCGACGGGCTGCGCGTGGGCATGCCCGTGGTCGGGAACGCCGACGGCGCGGGGGCACTGGCCGGGACCGTGGTCGCCGTCACCGACGACACGGCGCGGGTCCAGCTGGTGGTCGACACCCGCTCGGTCGTCATCGCGCTCGAGCAGTCGACCCGCGCCCTGGGCGAGGTCCGCGGGCAGCCGGGCGGACAGCTCATCATGGTCAATGTGCCGATCACCGAGGCGCTTCCGGTCGGCGGCAGCGTGGTCAGCGCCGGCCTCACCTTCGACGACGCGTCGAGCCGATATCCGGGTGGGCTCCTCATCGGTCAGATCCAGGCGGTCGAGCCGGACCCGAACGCCCTGACCCAGACCGCATTCGTGCGTCCGGCATTCGACATGTCAACGATCGAGCGACTCCTCGTGGTGCTCGACTTCAGCCAGGGCTGACGCCACAGTAGAATGGGCGCCGCCCAAGGAGATCACATGACCGAGCGTACGAACGTGCGCGTCCACGCCACGGCCGACGTGTCGGCCGACGCGATGATCGGTCCGGGAACGAGCATCTGGAACCAGGCCCAGGTGCGCGAGCGCGCCCGGATCGGCGCCGACTGCATCATCGGGAAGAACGTGTACGTGGACGCCGGCGTCGTCATCGGCGACCGATGCAAGGTGCAGAACAACGTCAGCCTCTATCACGGGGTGACCGTCGAGGATGGCGTCTTCATCGGTCCGCACGTCTGCTTCACCAATGATCGACTGCCGCGCGCCATCAATGCCGATGGAAGCCTGAAGTCCGACGACGACTGGGTGGTCGGGCCGATTCTCGTCCGCCACGGTGCCGCCCTGGGCGCCAACAGCACGATCCTGCCCGGCGTCACGATCGGCGCGTGGGCCATGGTCGGATCCGGCAGCGTCGTGACGCGCGACGTCGCCGATCACGAGCTGGTCGTCGGGAATCCGGCGCGGCGGCTGGGGACGGCCTGCCGCTGCGGCCAGGCATTGCGAGATGATGAGGACGGCGTCCCGTTCAGCGGGCCATGCCCACGCTGCGGGGCAACCATCGAAGCGCGGGGCGGCGGGTGAGGGTCCTCACCGTCGTCGGCGCGCGGCCGCAGTTCGTCAAGGCGGCCCCCGTCAGCCGTGCGCTCCGTGCTCGGCACACCGAGATCCTGGTCCACACCGGCCAGCACTACGACGACGCCATGAGCGCCGCGTTCTTCCGCGACCTCGAGATTCCGGCGCCGGACGTCAACCTGGAGGTCGGCAGCGGTACCCACGGCGTGATGACGGGCGAGATGTTGCGCCGTCTCGAGCCGATCATGCTCGAGCATCAGCCGGATGGGGTCATGGTCTACGGCGACACGAACTCCACGCTGGCCGCGGCGGTCGTCGCGTCGAAGCTCGCGTACCCCGACGATCGCCGGCCATGGCTGGCGCACGTCGAGGCCGGCCTGCGCTCGTTCAATCCGCGGATGCCGGAGGAGCGGAATCGGATCGTCGCCGACCACCTGTCCGATGTGCTCCTGGCGCCCACCGAGACGGCGATGGAGCACCTCGGTCGCGAGGGGCTCGAGGATCGCGCCGAGCTCGTGGGAGACGTGATGGTCGACGCCCATGCCTGGGCCTCCGCCCGCTCGGACGACCATCTCCCCGAGGTGGCCAGGGGCCTGGACCGGTTCGTGCTCCTCACCATGCATCGCGCCGAGAACGTCGATGATCCTCGCCGTTTCGCGCCGATCCTGGAGGGCCTGGCCATCGATCTGCCGGTGATCTTTCCCGTGCACCCGCGGACGCGAGCGCTCCTCGCAACGGTGGGTCCACTGCCGGCCAACGTCATCCCGATCGAGCCGGTCGGATACCTTCAGATGGTGGCGCTCGAGGCGCGAGCGCATGCCATCGCCACCGACTCCGGTGGCGTCCAGAAGGAGGCCTACCTGTCGGGCGTGCCGTGCATCACGCTCCGCTCTGAAACAGAATGGGTCGAGACCGTGCGCGCCGGCTGGAACCGCGTCGTCGACGCGGACCCTCGTGCGCTCGCAGCAGCCCTCGCCGATCCTGCATTCATGGACCGTTCACGACCACGCCCCGCGCTCTACGGTGATGGCCGAGCCTCGGACCGCATCGTGGACGCACTCGAGCGTCGCCATCATCGAACCGCGCCCGCAGCCCAGGAGGCAACCGCAACGTGATCCCGATCGCGCGTCCCCAGATGGGGGAGGAAGAGAAGGAGCGAGTCTGGCAGGCGCTGGACTCCGGGTCGCTGGCCCAGGGCCCTCGCGTACGCGAGTTCGAGGAGGCCTTCGCCGCCTACATCGGCGTCGAGCACGCCGTGGCGACCAGCTCCGGGACCACGGCGCTCCACCTTGCCCTGCTCGGCTACGGCATCGGCGCCGAGGACGAGGTCATCACCGTCTCATTCACCTTCATCGCGAGCGCGAACAGCATCCTGTACACCGGAGCGCGCCCGGTACTGGTCGACATCGACGAGCGTGACTTCTGCATCGACCCCGCCCGCATCGAGGCCGCCATCACGCCGCGCACGAAGGCCATCATGCCGGTCAGCCTGTACGGCCAGCCGGCCGACATGACGGCAATCGCCGAGATCGCCGAGCGCCACGGCCTTGCGGTGATCGAGGACGCCTGCCAGGCCCATGGCGCCTCCATCGGTGACCGGCGGTCCGGCACCTGGGGCGCCGGCACGTTCAGCTTCTACCCGACCAAGAACATGACGACCGGCGAGGGCGGGGCCATGACGACCGATGACGCGGAGCTGGCCGCTCGCGTCCGGCTGCTGCGTGAGCACGGCATGAATGTCCGGTATCACCACGACATCGTGGGCTACAACTTCCGAATGACCGATATCGCCGCGTCGATCGGCCTGGCCCAGCTCCAGAAGCTCCCCGCCAATAACGAGCGTCGCCGCCAGATCGCGGCACGCTACGACGCCGAGCTCGAGGGCGTGGCGGTTCCGCGGTCCCGACCCGGCGTGACCCACGTCTATCACCAGTACACGATCCGCGTGCGTGAGCGCGACGCGTTTGCCGATGCGCTCCGCGAACGTGGTGTGGGAAGCGGCATCTACTACCCGATCCCGGTTCATCGCCAGAAGCCGTTCATCGCCATGGGCTATGGCGATGCCGACCTCCCGGTGACCGATCGCCTGACCGGGGAGGTCCTGTCGATCCCGGTGCATCCCAGCCTGACCGATGACGAGGTTTCCGCGGTCATCGAGGCGGTCAACGCCACGGCACGGACCCTGGGTCCGATCGAGCCGAGCGCGGGTCAGGGATGACGTCCGCCAGCCTGCCGACCCTGCGTGCCGGCGTCATCGGCCTCGGCATGATGGGCCGGAATCACGTGCGGGTGTGGGACGAGGCGGTCGACGGCGTCGAGCTGGTCGCCGTGGCCGACCCGGACGAGTCGGCGGTCGCACGCGCGACGGCCGGGCGACGCGCGCGAGGCTATCAGGACCCGGAGCGCATGCTGGCCGAGGAGGGCCTGGACCTCGTGAGCATCGTGGCGCCCACCAGCCTGCACCTGCCGGTGACGCTGGCCGCGCTGGGGGCCGGTGCCAACGTCCTGGTCGAGAAGCCGATCGCCGCGACGCGAGACGAGGCGATGCGCATGATTGACGCGGCCGGCGTGGCCGATCGAATGCTGACTGTCGGCCATATCGAGCGCTTCAACCCGGCCATTCGAGAGCTTCATCGGCGCCTCGCGGATGGCGAGCTGGGCCGGATCTTCCAGATCAGCGCCACCCGCCTGGGGCCGTTCCCGGCGCGGATTCGCGACGTCGGGGTCGTGGTGGACCTGGCGCCGCACGACCTGGACGTCATGCGCTACCTCATCGGCTCCGAGCCGATCCGCATCTTCGCGGAGGCCGAGCGGCGAATTCATACCGAGCACGAGGATCTCTTCAACGGCATCATGAAGTTCGAGAACGGAGTGATCGGCATTCTCAACATCAACTGGCTCACGGCAACCAAGCGCAGGACGTTGACGGTCACCGGCGAGCGCGGCTTCTACGTCGCCGACTACATCGCCCAGCACCTCGACTTCTACGCCAACCCGGATGCTGATCGGACCTGGCAGAATCGCGGCGCCGATGGCTTCGGGACGCCGATCAACTCGGTGGCGGAGGGCGAGATGACCCGGCGGTCGATCCGCCGCGCGGAGCCGCTGGCCGTGGAGCTCGATGAGTTCGCCCGGGCCGTCCGCGATGGCGGTCCGCCGCCGGTCGAGCCGCACGATGCCATGGTCGCCCTGCTGCTCGCCCGCAAGATGGTCGAGTCCGCGAACTCCGGTGAGGCGATTTCCGGCACCGCGCTGTCGGAGGCACTGGCATGAGGGTCGCCGTGGTCGGGCTGGGTCACATCGGGTTGCCGCTGGCGGTCCAGTACGCGTCGCGTGGACATGACGTGCTGGGCGTCGACGTCGATTCGCGGATCGTCGACACCCTCAATCGTGGCGAGTCGCCACACAGGGACGAACAGGCGCTCATCGACCGGGTTCCCGGCCTGGTGGCCGCCGGCAAGCTGCGCGCCACGACCTGGGCCGATGCGAGCGGGTTCTCCGATGCGGAGGTCGTGGTGGTCATCGTCCCGGTGGTGGTCGATGCCGACCGACAGATCGACTTCGGCCCGATCGACGCGGCCACCCGCGACATCGCCGCCAACCTGGGAGAGCACGCGCTGGTGGTGTACGAGACCACCCTGCCGGTCGGCACCACCCGCAAGCGGTTCGGGCCGATGCTGGCCGCTGGCAGCGGCCGGACGCTGGACGAGGATCTCTTCCTCGCGTTCAGTCCCGAACGGGTGCTGGTGGGACGCGTGTTCCTGGACCTTGGGCGCTATCCGAAGATCGTGGGCGGGACGAGCGACGAGAGCACGCGTCGCGCGGCCGAGTTCTACCGCGCCGCGCTTGATCCCGGGACGGAGGTCCGGGCGGTGGCGTCGGCGGAGACAGCCGAGATGACGAAGCTGGCCGAGACGACCTACCGCGACGTGAACATCGCCTACGCCAACGAGCTGGCCCAGTTCGCCGCTCGCAACGGCATCAACGTCACGGAGGTCATCGATGCCGCCAACTCGCAGCCGTACAGCCACATTCACCAGCCCGGCGTTGGTGTCGGCGGCCACTGCATCCCGGTCTATCCGCACTTTCTGTTCAACGATGACCCGGAGCTGCGGATTCCGCCGCTGGCGCGCGAGATCAACGAGGGGATGGGCGCATTCGCCGTCGATACCATCGAGGATCGCATCGGATCGCTGGATGGCCGGAACGTCCTCGTCCTCGGCGTCGCGTATCGCGGTGACGTCCGCGAGGACGCCTTCAGCTCCGCCTTCCGCCTTCGCGACGAGCTGCTGGCGGCCGGTGCGCGAGTCTACGGACATGATCCGTACTACGACAGCGACCACCTGCGAAGCGTGGGGTTCGAGCCCTACGACCTCGAGCACCCGGAGCCGGCGAGCGTCGTGGTGCTCCAGGCGGACCATGATGCCTACCGCACCCTCGATCCACGCCTGATCCCGGAGCTCGAGCTGTTCGTGGATGGCCGGAATGCCGTGGATCGCGCCCCATTCGACGCTGCAGGGATTGCGTATGTCGGCATCGGGCGCTGACCCGCCCGAGACGCCGGGGGTCGGGCTGGCCGCCGGCCGGGGCACCTGGGTCGTCCTGCCCACCTACAACGAGCGGGACAATCTCGAACCGCTCGCGGCGGCGATCCTGAGCGCACTGCCGGAGGCGTCGCTGCTCGTGGTGGACGATGCCTCGCCGGATGGCACCGGCGAGCTCGCCGACACGATTGCGTCGCGCGAGTCCCGCGTCACCGTGCTGCATCGCGCGGCCAAGCAGGGTCTGGGGGTCGCCTACCGCGAAGCGTTTGCCTGGGTCCTGGCCCGCTCGGACACTCGCGCCATCGTGCAGATGGACGCGGACTTCAGTCACGATCCGGCGGCGCTCCCCCGGCTCCTCGAGCCCCTCATGCGCGATGCGGACCTCGTCCTCGGCACTCGCTACATGCCCGGCGGCGACACGGTCGGTTGGCCCTGGTACCGCAAGCTCATCAGCCGCGGAGGGACCCTGTTCGCACGCACCGTGCTCCTGCTTCCGTACCGCGACCTGACAGGTGGCTTCAAGGCGTGGCGGCGCGAGACTCTCGAGTCGGTGCGGCTGCGCGAGTCTGCCGGCTCCGGGTACGGCTTCCAGATCGAGACCACCTGGTGGGCCCACCGGCGCGGTGCCCGCATCGTGCAGGTGCCGATCATCTTCCGCGAGCGGGTGGCCGGCTCGTCGAAGATGAGCGGCGGCATCGTGGGCGAAGCGATGATGCTCGTCGTGCAGCTTCGGCTTCGTGCGATTCGCGATGCCCTCCGCCGCCGATAGCCGGCTCCGGCGCATGCCGTCGTTCGTGCGCCCGGCCACGGCATCCGCTAGCATGGCGCCTCGCCCCGCCCGGCGGCCGCGAGGGCCGCAGCCGAGCCGCCGCATGACCGTGAACCGATGAGCTTTCGATCCCGACCCGTTCTCGACCGCAAGCATCGCCCGCGCTGGCAGGATGAGCTGCGCACGCAGCAGCTCACCGTCGTCGCCTTCGCCATCGCGATCGCCCTCGCCCTCGGCATCTTCGGCGCCGCGGCCTGGAGCGGCTACTGGGAGGCCCACTTCCGCCCGGTGGCGGCCGTCGACGGCCAGATGTATGACCGCTCGGACCTGGCGGAGCGTCAGCGCATCCTGGTCGCGGAGACATCGGCCACCATCGCGGAGCTGCAGAGCCAGCTGGGCGGAGCGCGCGATCAGATCATCCAGCAGCAGATCGACCAGCTCAGCCTTCAGTTCTCCAGCCTGGAGACGACGGCCGCCGACTCGCTGGTCGAGAGCGCCGTGCTGGCGGCCCAGGCCGATGCGTTCGACGTGTCGGTCAGCGACGAGGACGTCGACGCCGCCATTGCCGAACGCTACGCGCTCGGGGCAATGGTGCGTGCCCGGCTCATCCTGGTCGAGGCGCTGCCGGAGGACGCGGAGCCCGATGCCGAGCCGACCCAGGCACAGCTCGACGCGGCGAAGCAGGAGGCGCAGGCGGCGCTCGACCGGGTCGACGGCGGCGAGGACTTCGCGACCGTGGTGACCGACGTCAGCGACGACTTCACGGCGGCCGGGGGCGGCGTCCTGGGCTGGTTTGCGGCCGATGACACCGCGTACGGCGTCTACTTCACCGCGATCGGCGACGCCGAGGTCGGCGACCTCGTTGGCCCGGTGGAGACCGATCGCGGCTATGCCGTCCTCGAGGTCCTCGGACGGCGCGAGGCGGCGGCAGAGGGCCCGCTGCCTGAGCTCCTTGCGCGGCAGGGCATCGACGCGTCGTCGTATCGGTCCTACGTTCGTGATCAGCTCCTGGTCGATGGATTCCGGGATCATTTCGCCGAATCCGTGATTGCGTCACCCACCGCGCAGCAGCGCATCGCGCAGATCGTGATCAATGCACCGACGCAGGGGATCATTCCGCAGGAGCGCGCGCGGCACGTCCTCATCAACCCGCTGCCCGAGGATGCGGCGCAGGACGCGGTGGCGACCGACGAGCAATGGGCGGCCGCGCTCGAGGAGGCGGAGTCGGTGCACGACATGCTGGCTGCCGACGATGCCGATTGGTTCGCGATCGCGGAGGAGCACAGCGACGACCCCGGGTCGGGTGCGCGCGGCGGAGACCTCGGCTGGTATGACCCGGCGGCCCCCGGGTTCGTGGAGGAGTTCGCATCGGCCCTTGCCGAGCTCGAGGTCGGCGAGCTCAGCGATCCGGTCCGGAGCGAATTCGGATATCACATCATCCAGAAGACCGGGGAACGGGAGAGCCCGCAGGCCGAGGCAACTGCCCTGGTCGAAGAGCTGCGCGCCGACCCCGACACGTTCGCCGAGGTGGCGTCGCGCCTCAGCGAGGATCCCACGACCTCGCGCGAGGGCGGCGAGCTGGGATGGGTAGCGCCATATCAGCTCGATCAGACGGCCGAGGAGGCGGTTTTCGCGCTCGACGAGGTCGGTGAGATCAGCGAACCGATCGACCTCGGGGCGGAGGGCATCCGGATCTACAAGCTCCTGGAGCGCAGTGACAGCCGTGAGATCGAGGACGATCGGTTGACCCAGATCCGCACCAACGGGTTCGACCGCTGGCTCGAGAGCGAGGTCCGAGCCAACGTCGACACCTGGGTCGACCCGCAGTTCGCGTCCTCCGCCGCCTGATCCGATGAGCGCCGGGCCGAAGCGCGGTGTTGACGAGGTGCTGGCGGCGGCGGCCGTCGATCCGCTGGCCGGCGTCCAGATCGTCTCCGTGTCCAATCTGGCCGGCGTAGCGTTCGACCCGTCGATGCCGCTCGTCCTGCTCGACGACCCCGCGGCGGACGCCGCGACTATCCTGCCCGGCCGTCACGCCAGGTCGGGGCCGCACGCCGTCCTGTCAGCGCTCTATCCGGGGGGCCACGAGCTCGTCAGCCTGCCCGAGCGGCACCGGCATCGGCTGGAGGAGATCGACGATGCGCTCCTCGCCTCCGGCTCGTGGCTGGTTCCCGCCCTGGAACCGCTCGACAATCTCGCCAGCCCGCACGGCATGGCCGCGATCAGCGCGCGCCTTCGGGCGCCGGACGGCTGTCCGTGGGACCGCCGGCAGACACACCGCAGCCTTCGTCCGTTCCTGCTCGAGGAGGCGTACGAGACGGTCGATGCCATCGAGCACGGAAGCCCTGCCGACCTGGCCGACGAGCTTGGTGACGTCCTGCTGCAGGTGATCCTCCACGCCCAATTCGCTGCCGAGGAGGGCGCCTTCGACCTGACCGACGTGTATCGCTCGATCGCGACGAAGATCGTGCGCCGCCACCCGCACGTCTTCGGGAGCGTGGAGGTCGATGGAGTGGACCAGGTGGTCAGCAACTGGGAGGCGATCAAGGCCGATGAGCGCGCCGACCGCGGTCAGTCGCGCCAGGGTCCGTTTGCCGCGATCGCGCGCGCCCTTCCCGCTCTCGCCGGCAGCCGTGAGATCCAGGAACGGGCGGCTACCCTCGGATGGGACTGGGACGCCATCGAGGGGGTCTGGGACAAGGTCGCCGAGGAGATCGACGAGCTGCGAGCGGCGGATGGCCACGACGAGCGATTGCACGAGCTTGGGGATGTCCTGTTTGCCATCGTGAACCTGGCGCGCTGGATGAAGCTCGACCCCGAGGAGGCGCTGCGCGCCGCGAACCATCGCTGGGTGTCGCGCCATGCCCGCGTGGAGGAGCTGGCGGCGAGTCGCGGGCTCGATCTGGCCGCCATGCCGCTGGCCGACAAGGACCGGCTGTGGGACGAGGTGAAGTCGACGTGACCCAGCCGCGCCGGATTGTGATGGTGGTCCACGCGGTCGTTCCCGGCGATCCGCGGATTCGAAGGCAGAGTGACGCGCTCATCGATGCCGGATACGAGGTCGACGTCATCTGCCTCCGCCAGCCAGGTGAGCCGGCCGAGGAGCGGGACGGACCGATGCGCATCGTGCGTCTGCCGATCAATCGCGGCTTCGTCGGCTTTGCCGGCCACATGGCCGAGTACGTGGCCTTCACGGCCATGGTCGCCTGGCGCCTGGCGCGCGAGCATCGGCGACGTTCGTATGATCTCGTCCAGGTCGCCACCGTCCCGGACTTCCTGAGCTTCGCCGCGCTGCCCGAGCGGCTCGGGCGCGTGCCGGTCCTCCTGGATCTGCACGAGGACATGCCCGAGTTCTTCCGCGATCGGTTCGCCGCACCGGTCCTTCGACCGCTCATGCCCATCGTCACCGCGGTGACGCGGGCGTCGGCAGCGGTGGTGGACGAGCTGATCACGGTCCATGAGCCTCTTCGGCAGCTCTCGATCGCTCGTGGGGTCCCGCCGGAGAAGATCCACGTGGTCATGAACAGCGCCGACGGACGCCTCTTTGATCCGAGCCGCCACGAGCGACGCGAGTTCATGGCCGATGGTGTGCTCCGGCTGGTGCATCACTCGAACTTCCAGCGCATCTATGGTCTGGATGTCGCCGTGGCGGGCCTCGCGGACCTGCGGCCAGGCCTGGGATGGCATCTCGACGTCTACGGCGACGGTCCATGGCGGCCGCAGATCGAGTCCGCCATCGATCGCTCGGGGACGGCGGACCGGGTCACGCTCCACGGGCGGGTCCCGATGGATGACCTGCCGAGACTGCTCGCCGCGGCGGACATCGGCCTGGTTCCATCCCTGGCCGAGCCGTACCTCGAGTATTCCCTCAGCACGAAGCTGCTGGAGTACGCGGCGATGGGGGTGCCGACGGTCGCCAGCGACCTCGCCACCTTCCGCCATCACTTCACGGCCGACGCGCTCCGTCTCGTCCCCGGGGGCGATCCGGCGGCCCTGGCCCGCGCGATCGAGGCGATGGTCGACGACCCGGCGGGAACCGTGGCCATGGGCAAGGAGGCGCAGCGGCAGGCGGCGTCCTATGACTGGGGCGCGCAGAAGGCCCGATACGTCGCGATCATCGATCGCCTCATCTCCGATTCGTCGCCGGGCTGAACCGCGCGGTCCCACCCTGACTGGACCCATCGGTGGGCGAGGCACTGGACCATGGGGCCATGGCGGCCCCCCAGGGGCGCGCCTAGCATCGGACGCCGGTGGCAGTACCCGCCACCCAGACCGCCCGCAAAGCCCAGGAGCACCTGTTGCCAGACCGCATCCGCGCCGCCGCCCTTGCGGCTCTCATGTTCGCCGTCGCCGCCATGGCCGCCCTTCCGACCCCGGTTGCGGCCGCGTCGCCGAAGGTGGCGATCATCGTCGGACCCGTTGGATCCCTCTCCACCACCTATCGGAACATGGCCAACGAGGTCGCCAGCGCGGCGACCGCTGCCGGTGCCACCGTGGTGAAGGCCTACACCCCGAACGCCACCTGGGCCAACGTCCGGTCCGCCGTCAACGGCGCCAACGTCGTCGTCTACTTCGGCCACGGCAACGGGTACCCGAACCCGTACAGCGGCACGGAAAGCATCGATCGCGTGAACGGCTGGGGCCTGAACCGCACGACGACGAATGGCGACCAGGACAACTGGTCGACGACCCTGGTCTACTGCGGCGAGAAGGCTCTGCTCGGCACCCTGACATCCGGCGACGGGGCCGCGCAGTGGAGCTACTGCGGCGGATCGACCAACACCGACGGGATCAGCCCCGCCCCCGGGTTCACGATGGTCTATGCCCAGGCCCACTACGCCCCCGGCTTCGGCGAGCGCTACCTCCGGACGGATCCCCGGACCACCCTGTCCGAGGCGCAGCAGCGCGTCCGCAACTACAGCTACCCGGTGCTCAAGCTCGGCGCCGGCGCCTACTTCGCCACGGCTTACGGCGACGCAGACGACATCGTCTCGCGCGTCCTCACCCACCCGGAACGCTCGTATGGTGAGACGTTCCAGGAGGGCGTGGGCTACGACGCAGCGGCCCTGAAGCCGATGAACCATCCGGACATCCCCGGGGCCAAGGTCTGGGTCCAGGAGACGGTGGCCGGATCGATGCACTTCGGTGAGCCCGACTACTGGTATGCCCTTGCCGCCAACCCCGATGCCGTCCCGGGCACTCCCACGGGGACGCCACCACCGCCCGGTTCGGAGGATGTCGATCGCATCGCCGGCAGCGATCGATACGCCACCGCGGCCGCGGTCAGTGCGGCAAGCTTCGCGCCGGGTGTCGCGGTCGCCTACGTGGCCACCGGCGCCACCTTCCCGGATGCGCTGTCGGCGGGAGCCGCCGCCGCTCGCTTGAACGGACCCGTGCTCCTCGTCGGCTCGACCTGGATTCCGTCCCAGACGGCCACCGAGCTTTCACGGCTGCGCCCGCAGGTGATCAAGGTCATCGGCGGAACCGCCATGGTCTCGTCCGGCGTGGAGCAGGGCCTGAAGGGCTACGCCACCAGCGGGACGGTGAATAGGATCGCCGGCAGCAACCGATACGCGACCGCCGCGAAGGTGAGTGCCGACACGTTCCCGATCGGCGTAGCGGTCGCCTACGTCGCGACGGGCGAGATGTTCCCGGATGCGCTGGCCGGCGTGGCCGCCGCAGGTTCGAATGACGGGCCGATTCTCCTGGTCGAACGCAACTCGATCCCGGCCGAAACGGTTGCCGAGCTCAATCGGCTTCGGCCCGGGCGCATCGTGGTCCTCGGCGCGGCGGCCGTCGTGTCGAGTGGCGTCGAGGCGGGCCTGGCCCGCTACGCGACGAGTGGTGGGGTCAGCCGGCTCGCCGGGAGTGACCGCTATGCGACCGCGGTCGCGGTCTCGACGGGCACGTTCGCATCGGGCACCACCGTCTTCGTCGCGACCGGTGTCACCTTCCCGGATGCGCTGGGCGGCGGTCCGGTGGCCGGAGCCCTGCCGGGACCGCTGCTCCTGGTGCCCGGAAGCTGGATCCCCTCGGGCGTCAGCAGCGAGCTTCGGCGCCTGAATCCGGACCGGGTCGTGATCCTGGGCGGGACGAGCGCCGTGTCGGATGGCGTGGCCGCGCAGATCGCCTCGATCCTGGCAGAGTGACCCCGCGACGGCCCGCATGGGTCGGACGTACCATTGGGCGGTCAGCGACAGAGGGGTAGCGTGCGGTGCGGTCGCGAGCCTCTGCTCGCCCGTTCGGCCAGAACCCCCGTGAGGAAACCGATGCCCGTCCGCTCCCGCCGACTTTCGCTCTTGCTCGTCGCACTCCTGGTCATTGCCGTCCCGGCGCCGGCCACCGCGGACGAGCCATCGCTGGGTGACGCGGTCGTCCTGGAGGACGGGACGGTCCTGCCGCCGATGCCAGCCGACCTCATCAGCCGATCGGCCCAGTCCGAGATGCTCGAGGAGCACGGCGGCCTGATCGCACCGACGAGTGGCGGCATTGGCACGATGTCCGTTCAGACGCCCCTCGACGCTGGGGGTGTCACGGCCGAGGCGGCGAACCCGCTGGTCGTCGCCGAGAGCTCGGTGGCCGGTCCCGCCGGCGCGCTGCCGAACCAGCTGACGCATGAAGTCCTGGGATTCCTGCCGTACTGGAAGCTCGATACGACGACCCGTGCCGCGCTGCGCATGGACCTGCTGTCGACGATCGCCTACTTCAGCATCGGCGTGCAGTCGAACGGGTACCTCGCCCGCGGGCCGGTGTCGACGCCCACCGTCGGCTGGTCGGGGTGGACCTCGTCGGCCATGACCGAGGTCATCAACGCGGCCCACGCGCGCGGCGTCCGCGTGGTTCCGACCATCACCATGATGGCCTGGAACGGCGACTACACCGAGATGTCCACGCTGCTCAACAGCCCCACCTATCGGGCCCGCATTGTCGCGGACGTCGTGAAGGTGGTCGGCGATCGACGCGTGGATGGCGTGAACATCGACTTCGAGCCGGTGCCGTCCAGCCTGCGCTCGCAGTTCACCTCGTTCGTCCGCGAGATGAAGGCGGGCCTCGTGAAGGCGCGGGTCGGTTCGTTCGTGACCGTCGACACGATGGCCGGTGCCGCCGCCTGGTCGACCGGGTATGACGTCCAGGGACTCACCGCGGCTGGCGCGGCGGACGCGCTGATGGTGATGGCCTACGACTTCAGCTACGCGGGCTCGGCCCGAGCCGGTGGCGTGGCGCCGATGGACAGCTCCACGATCTATGACGCCGGGGACGCGATGCGCGACCACGTGGCCCGCGTCCCGGCATCCAAGCTCATCTGGGGCGTGCCGTACTACGGTCGTGCCTGGAACACGACCACCGCCGCGGTCAACTCGCCCGTGCGCTCGCCGGTCAGCAGCACTGCCTTCAGCTACTACGGCAGTGATGGCGGAACGCCGTACGGCGGCAAGGTCCTGGCGGCCCAGTACGGGCGCAAGTGGGACTCGGTCGGACAGGTTCCCTGGTTCGTCTGGCATGCCGCCGACGGCGGCTATCGGCAGGGCTACTACGACGATCCGGTCTCGCTGCGGGCCAAGTACCAGATGGTCCGCGCCAACGGCGCAGCCGGCATCGGCATCTGGAGCCTTGGCATGGACACCGGCGTTGGCGAGCTCTGGACGCTGATCGAGGACCGATTCCTCAAGCTCCAGGCCCGGTTTGCCGGCCAGGATCGATTCGGCACCGCTGCCCGGGTCAGCTCCGCCAGCTACGCACCGGGGGTTCCGGTTGCGTACGTTGCCACCGGCTCGTCATTTCCCGATGCCCTGGCTGCCGGCCCGGCTGCGGCGCGGGAGGGTGGCCCGGTCCTGCTCACGCTGGGGACCTCGCTGCCATCTGCCACGGCCGGGGAACTTGCTCGGCTGCGGCCGGCCCGGATCGTGGTGTTGGGCGGCACCGCCATGGTCAGCGACTCGGTTGCTGCGCAGCTGCGTTCCTACGCCACCAGCGGTGTCGTGACGCGCATCGCCGGCCCTGATCGCTATGCCACGGCCGCGCGCACCAGCTCTGCGGTCTTTCCCCAGGGTGTGCCGGTGGCCTACGTGGCGGCCGGTGGGTCCTTCCCCGATGCGCTGGCCGGTGGCGTTGCCGCAGGCCGGCAGGACGGACCCATCCTGCTCGTCGCAGGTGGGTCGCTTCCCTCATCGACCGCGAGCGAGCTGGAGCGGCTGAAGCCGGTCAAGATCGTCGTCCTTGGCGGAACGTCCGTGGTCAGCGACGCGGTGCTGTCGCGGCTGCGTCCCTACGCCACCGGAGGTTCGGTCACGCGCCTGGCGGGGGCCGATCGCTATGCCACCGCGGTCGCGGTCTCCAAGGCAACAACCGGCAGTGATGCGCCGCGGACCGTGTACGTGGCCACGGGGGCGAACTTCGCCGACGGCCTGGCCGGGACGCCGGCGGCCGCCAAGGCCGATGGCCCGTTGATCATCGTGCCGAACGGAACGTTGCCGGCAGCGGTGGCCGCCGAGCTGCGGCGCCTGAATCCGCCGCGGATCATCATCCTGGGCGGCACGAGCTCCGTCTCGGCCTCCGTGGCGGCGCAGATCGCAGCACTGTGGGACTAATGGGGCGCGCTCGCACGGTACTCCGCTCAGGCGCGTGACGGCCCCATCGGGCCATGGTCGAAGGCCGAGGTTGGTTGGTAGGGTCGACGTGTCCTGATCCCATCCCTCGGAGCCCCGCGTCCCATGATTCGTTCCGCATCCCTCCGCCGCACGTTCGGCGCCCTCGTCTCCATGTCGCTGGTCCTGGCGTTCGCGGCTCCGGCCGCGGCCGTGGACGGCAATCGCTACGTCGACCTGGCGAACGCCAAGCGCGCATCGGTCAACCTCCCGCCGGTCAGCCTCTCCTCGGCCGTCGACAAGATTGCCGACGAGCGTGCTTCGCGAATGGCGAGCTCCGACACCTTCGGCCACGAGGCGAACTACATCGCGTCCCGCCTCAAGGCCCTCGGCGTCTGCTTCACGGCACACGGCGAGATCATTGCCTGGGAGCGCGGGTACTCCTCGTACGATCCGGCCCGCACCATGGAGTCGTGGTGGAAGTCACAGGGCCATCACGACATCATCGTCGGCAACTACACCGTCGCCGGTGGCAGCCACCGCACCTCCACCAGCAGCGGCAAGACCTACTCGGTCATGGTGTTCGTTCGGACCTGCGCTCCCGAGAGCAGCACGGACATCCTCCGGCTCGCCGGTGGGGACCGCTACGCGACCGCAGCGGCGATCAGCCGGTCCCGATTCGGCGGCGGGGCATCCACCGTGTTCATCGCCACCGGCGCATCGTTCCCGGACGCGCTTGCCGGCTCGCCGGCGGCCGCTCGCGCCAACGGCCCGATCCTGCTCACCGATCGCTGGACGCTCTCGAGTGCCACCGAGACCGAGCTCGCCCGGCTCAAGCCGTCCCGCATCGTGATTCTCGGCGGCACCGGCGCCGTCAGCGCGAACGTCGCCACCCGGTTGGGATCGTTTGCCGGTTCGGTCGTCCGATGGGCCGGTGCTGATCGGTTCGCGACCGCGGCCATGGTCAGCGAGAAGTCCTTTTCGCCGGGAGTTCCGGTGGCCTATGTCGCAACCGGCATGACATTCCCCGACGCCCTATCCGGCGGAGCGCTCGCCGGGCGCAACGGCGGGCCGATCCTCCTGGCCAAATCGAACTCGCTCCCCATCGCCACTGCCCGTGAGCTCGATCGCCTGAACCCCGCCAAGATCGTCATCCTGGGGGGAACGGGAGCGATCAATGCCGCTGTGGCGGAGGCCCTCAAGGCCTACTCCGGCTCGGTCAGCCGGCTCGCCGGAGCCGATCGCTACGCGACGAGCGTCCAGGTCAGTCGGGCAAGCTACGGAAGCGGCGGCAGCGACGCGGTGTTCGTGGCGACCGGCTCGAACTTCCCCGATGGCCTGGCCGGCGGCCCGGTGGCCGCGCTCGTCCCCGGACCGCTGCTGCTCGTGTCGCAGTCGAGCCTGCCGAGTGCCGTCGCCAGCGAGCTCTCGCGCCTCGGTCCCGATACGGTCTACGTGCTGGGCGGAACGGGGTCGGTTTCGGACGGCGTCGTTCGCAGCATCGACAACACCCTGCCCTGAGCGACGCGGCTGCCGGGTAGAATCGGCAGCCAATGACCACCACCACTCCGCCGGCCGGCACCGCACGACGCAACGACGGGCGCGTACCGAACCAGCTGCGGCCGATCAAGATCGTCCCCGACTACCTGAAGTTCGCCGAAGGGTCGGTGCTCATCCGGGTTGGTGACACGCGCGTCATCTGCGCGGCGACGATCGAGGATCGGGTACCCGGCTGGATGCGCGGCAAGGGCCGCGGCTGGGTCACCGCCGAGTACAGCATGCTCCCTCGCGCGGGCACCGAACGCAGCCAACGCGAGGCGGCCCGCGGCTCGATCGGGGGTCGAACGCACGAGATCCAGCGCCTCATCGGCCGCTCGCTTCGAGGCGTGATCGACATGGGGAAGCTAGGCGAACGGACGATCACCCTCGACTGCGATGTGATCCAGGCCGATGGCGGAACGCGGACCGCCAGCATCACCGGCGCGTACGTCGCGCTCGCCCGCGCCCTGCACAAGTACGGCATGGCTCACCTGTTGACCGGGCAGGTGGCAGCGGTCAGCGTGGGCATCGTGAGGGCCGTGCCACACCTCGACCTCGACTACTCGGAGGACTCCACCGCGGAGGTGGATTTCAACGTTGTCATGACCGATGACGATCGGCTGATCGAAGTGCAGGGCACCGCCGAGCACGGTGCCTTCACCCGGCAGCAGCTTGATCAGATGGTCGACCTCGCCGCCGCCGGCATCCGCCAGCTGTTCACGATCCAACGCACGGCCATCGAGGCACCGCCCGGCGAGTGAGCCGTCTGCTGATCGCCACGACGAATTCGGGAAAGCAGGTCGAGTTCCGGCGCCTGCTCGCTTCCGTGCCGGGTGAGATCGTGACCCCGGACGAGGTCGACGTGGACCTCGATGTGGATGAGCCATTCGAGACGTACGCCGAGAATGCCACGGCCAAGGCCATGGCCTACGCGTCCGCCTCCGGCCTGCTCACGGTGGCCGACGACTCGGGCATCGAGGTCGCGGCGCTCGGCTGGGGCCCCGGAGTCAGGAGCGCCCGCTGGGGCCAGGGCCGGAACGCCGATCGAATTCTCGAGGCACTCGGCGATGCCGACGACCGACGCGCACGGATGATCTGCGCGCTGGCCGTGGCGCGAATCGTCGACGATCAGCCGGTGGTCGAGGTCTTCACCGGAACCATCGATGGCGCAATTGCGCGGCATGCCCGCGGAGGCGGCGGTTTCGGGTACGACCCCGTGTTCGAGCTGCCCGGCGGCCTCACCACGGCCCAGCTCCCCGAAGGCGACAAGGATCGGATCAGCCATCGCGGGCGCGCGGTGGCCGCCGCGCTCGATCACATCACCGCAATCCTCGAGGGCGACCCGGAGTAGGCTCGGCACACCGCGTGGCCCATCGGTCCGGGTCGATGCCGCGACCATCGTCCGGTCGTCCCCCCCGTTCGGCGCGCGTACCGTTCTCCCATCACGCCGGGCACGCAGCGGATGATGCCCAGCCCAGCGAACCACACCGGAGTCCACCTCGCGTGTCCCGAGCCATCTCGACCCTCCTCGCCGTCACCTTTCTGCTGAGCACCGCCGCGCCGGCGGCTGCCGACGAACCGCCGCCTCCCACGACCCCTGAGGCGGGCGAGATCGTCCCCGGCGAGGTGATCGTCAAGTGGCGTGACCCGGCCCGCGGTCCGGAGGTGGCCCGCATCCGCGGCCTGTCGATCCAGGCCGACCTGGGGCCGGAGGATCCGTCGTTGCCGGAGGTGGTCTCCACACAGGGCCGTCCGGTGGGCGAGGTCCTCGCCGAGCTGCGCTCCGATCCGGCCGTGGCCTACGCCGAGCCGAACTACGTCGTGCACCTTGCCGACGAGGGCGCGGTGGCCGCCGTGAGCGTCAACGATCCGAAGACCGCCGGCCAGTACTCACTCGACCGCATGCGCGTGCGCGACGCGTGGTCATTGTCCAAGGGCGGCACCGGCGTGGTCGCGGTGCTCGACACTGGCGTCCAGGCCAACCATCCCGACCTCGCCGGTCGTGTGCTCCCGGGCTATGACTTCGTGAACACCGACTCGAATGCCGCCGATGACAACGGACACGGAACGTGGGTGGCGGGCATCATCGGCGCAAAGCCCAATGACGGCTATGGCATCGCGGGCATCAGCTGGTCCGACAAGATCCTGCCGGTCAAGATCATGAGCCGCGAGGGAACCGGCGACACATCAGACCTCACGGCCGGCATCATCTGGGCCGCCGATCACGGCGCAACCGTCATCAACATGAGCGTCGGTGGGTTCCCCGCCACCTCGTATGTCCAGGATGCCGTGAACTACGCGTGGAACAAGGGCGTGGTCCTGGTCGGCGCCGCGGGGAACAACGGGCGGCAGGAGGACTTCTACCCGGCGGCCTTCACCAACGTCGTGAGCGTCAGCGCCACCCAGGTGGACGACGAGTTCGCCCACTGGTCGAGCTTCGGTCCCAAGGTCGATGTCAGCGCCCCCGGCGCGTCGGTCCAGACCACGAACTGCACCGTCTGCACCTACGGCGGCCACGACACCTGGGGCGACCACACCTACATCAGCGGCACCAGCTTCGCCACGCCGAACGTGGCCGGCGTCATTGCGCTCATCCGGGCGCGGTACCCGAGCTATACGCCGTCACAGGTTGTCAGCCGCCTCATCGCCACGGTCGATGACCTCGGATATGGCGGGTATGACGTGCGATACGGTCGGGGTCGAGTCAACGCGTATCGGGCCCTTGGCGGCAGCGTCGGCGCACCGTCGGTCGCCGGCGGTGACGCGCTCGAGTCGAACAACGCACTGTCATCGGCCAAGGCCCTCGCGCTCGGCACCACGACACGACCGTCGATCTACCCCGCCGGTGACGTGGACTACTTCTCGGTGCAGGTTCCGCGCTCGGGTCGCCTCGATGTTCGGGTGACCGGCGTCGTCGATACTCGTAACTACCCGTGGAATCGCAGTTCGCTGCCGATCGACCCGATCGTCGAGCTCTACACGGCCGCCGGGCAGCTGCTGAAGCGGGTCGATGCCCAGTACGAGGGCGGCACCGAGCTCGCCTCCGTCTCGGTCACCGGTTCGACCAAGATCGTCGTTCGCGTCCTGAACTTCTACGCCAACGGCAGCCGGAGCGCCTATTCGATCACGCCGACGTTCCTCGACAACGTGGCCCCGAAGCTCTCCGGCCGCAGCCCGGCACCGGCGGCGACCTCGGTCAGCTACGACGGGCCACTGACGGCCACCTTCGACGAGGCCGTGGTCGGGGTCAGCAGCAGCAGCTTTGTGCTCAAGGACGCATCCGCCAAGGTCATCCCCGCAACGGTCACCTACTCGTCATCGGCTCGCCGGGCCACCCTGACGCCATCTGCCCCGCTCGCTGCCGAGCAGTCGTACACCGCAACGCTGACCTCCGGGATCAAGGATTCGGCCGGAAACCTGTTGGCCCCGGCATCGTGGAGCTTCACCACCGGCAAGAGCGCGCCGCGCGTCGCCGGGGCGGATCGGTACGCGACCGCGGCCTCCGTGAGCAAGCTGGCGTACGGGCCCGGAGTGCCGGTTGCATTCATCGCCACCGGAGCCTCGTATCCGGATGCCCTGGCCGGCGGGCCGGCGGCACGCGTGAGTGGCGGCCCGCTGCTGCTCACCAGCCGGACGTCGCTGCCTGGCGCCACCGCGAACGAGCTGTCGCGCCTCAAGCCGGGGCGCATCGTGATCCTTGGTGGCACCGGCTCCGTGGCGAGCAGTGTCGCCTCACAGCTGGAGGCATTCACCACGGGTGACGTGACACGGCTGGCAGGCTCGGATCGCTATGCCACCGCGGCGGCGATCAGCGCATCTGCCTTCGCGCCCGGCGCGTCGGTCGTCTATGTCGCGACGGGGGCCAACTTCCCCGATGCGCTGGCGGCCGGGGCCGCCGCCGCGCGTGCCCAGGCGCCGATCCTTCTCGTCAAGCAGACCAGCGTCCCATCCGCCACGGCAGCCGAACTCAGCCGACTGGCGCCCGATCAGATCATCGTGATGGGCGGGACCGGGATGATCTCCGACAGCGTCGCGCAGCAGCTCAAGGCCCATGCCGCGACCGTCACCCGCATCTCGGGCTCGGACCGCTATGAGACGGCCGTGAAGTTGAGCGTGGCGGGATTCGCGCCGAACAGCGTGGGGAAGGTCTACGTCGCCGCCGGGAACTCGTTCCCGGATGGCCTTGCCACCGGGCCGGTGGCCGGGCGGCACGGGGCTCCGCTGCTGCTCGTCCCATCCACGGCGTTGCCCGCCAGCGTGGCAGCCGAGCTTCGGCGTCTTGATCCCACCAGCGTGATCATCGTGGGTGGCACGTCGATCGTTCGGGAGGCCGTGCGCACCCAGATCCGGGCGCTGTGGCCGTAGGAGCGGCGCGCGCTAGTCGGCGTGAGCGATGTGCTCGAGCTGCTTCCAGATCAGCACCAGGAACACCGCTGATCCGAGGAACGCGAACCAGAACGGCGCCGTGATGCCGAATTGCCGTGCCAGCACGCCGCCGATCGCCGATCCGACGACCAGGCCGCCGAAGACGCCGATGGTATTGACGCTGCCAACTCGTCCCTGGAGGGCATCCGGCACCGCCCGCTGACGGATGGTGATGGACGTGGTTCCCCACACGAACGCATGCGCCCCGAAGACGAAGAAGATGCCCATGGCCACCAGCGCGCTGCTGGTCACGGCCAGGCCGAGGTGAGTCAGGGTTTCGATCACCAGGCCGATGCGCATGATGTTCCCGAGGCTGACCCGGCGCGTGATCCAGCCGTATGAGAACGTGCCCAGGATGCCGCCGATGGCGATCGCGGTCGTGATCAGGCCGAAGCCGACTGCGCCAAGGCCAAGGCGACCCGTCGCGTAGAGCACGAGGACCGACCACGCGGCGCCGAACGTGATGTTGAACGTGAAGATCGTGAGGACCAGGGTGCGCACCGCCGCGTGTCCCCGGACCCAACGGAGTCCCTCGGCGATCTCCTCGCGGATTCGCGTCGACCGGTCGCCGGTCCGGCCATGGGCGGGGAGCCCGATCCGCAGCACCAGCAACCCGGCCATGCCCACCAGGATCGCATTGCCGATGAACGGCACGGCCATGCCGGTGGCGAACAGCGCGGCACCGATCGGCGGTCCGGCCAGCTGATTGACGGTGATGAACCCGGTCTGGAGTCGGGCGTTGGCCACGCCGAGATCCTCTCGTGGCACGAGCATCGGCAGCAGCGTCTGGGAGGCGTTGTCGGCGAATACCTCGGCGGTGGCCAGGACGAAGAGTGACCCCAGCACGAGTCCGATCGAAACCGTGTCGGTGACGATCGAGACAGCGATCAGGGCGAGAACGCCGGCGCGGACGGCGTCGACGGTGACGACCAGGAGCCGACGGTCGAGGCGGTCGGAGAGGACGCCGGCGACCAGGCCGAACAGGAGTGGCGGGAGCCACTGGACCAGCGCGGCGAGCGCGACCAGCAGGGGATCGTCCGTCTGTGAAGCCACCAGCAGTGGACCGGCGGCGAGCGCGATACCGTCGCCGAGATTGCTCGTCCACGTGGAGGCGAGGAGCCATCGGAAGCTCGTGCCAAGGCGGGACGGCACGAGGGCCTGGATGACGCGGCTCACTGATCGAGCACGCTACCACGCGCTGGAGCGCCTCGGTGCACTCGGCGAACGCTGTCCGGGTACGATGGCCAGACGTCGGGGCGTAGATCAGTCTGGCAGATCGCCTGCTTTGGGAGCAGGAGGCCGCCGGTTCGAATCCGGCCGCCCCGACCAACCGGTCTCCGGCCCGGTAAGATCGGCCCAGCCAATGCTGATCTCCCTCACGTTTGCCACGGCTCTCGTCGTCGCCCTGCTTGCGACTCCGATCGTTCGGGGTTTCGCGCATGGACGGAGCTGGCTCGACCAGCCCGGGGGACGCAAGGTTCACGCCGTCCCGATCCCGCGCCTCGGCGGGGTCGCCATGGCCATCGCATTCGGCACCGCGATGGGAGTCGCCATCCTCCTGTCGCCCGATCTCGACGCCGTAGGCGGACTGCGACCGAACCGCGCCCCCGCCATCCTGGCCGGCGCATCGCTCCTCCTCGTCGTGGGCGTCATCGACGACATCAGGGGCATGCGCGCCCTCGTCAAGCTGACGTTCCAGGTCGCGGCGGCCGTCATCGCGTGGTGGATGGGACTGAGAATCGAGTGGCTCTTCCTGCCGTGGGACATGGTCAACGTCGGCGTTCTCACGCTTCCGCTCACCGTTGCCTGGATCGTGGGCGTCATCAACGCCGTGAATCTCATCGACGGGCTCGACGGACTCGCATCCGGTGTGGCGCTGACCGCGCTGGGCGCATTCGGCCTCCTCGCCGCGGTGGACGGCGTGGACCCGACACTGCCCCTGATCGCCGCCATGATCGGCGCGGCGGTCGGGTTCCTGGCCTACAACCTCCATCCCGCCACGATCATCATGGGCGACACCGGCTCCATGTTCCTCGGCTTCGTGATCGGCGCCCTGGCCATCTCGATCACGCAGGACGGCGTGAACCCGGTTGCGCCATGGGTGCCGATCATCGCACTGGGCCTGCCGATCGCCGACACCGCCTGGGCCGTGGTGCGTCGGACGGCAGCCGGTGAGCACTTCTTCGTGGCGGATCGCGGCCACATTCACCATCAGCTGCTGCGGGTGGGCCTGAGCCAGCGTGACGCGATGCTCCTGCTCACCGCCGTTTCGGCCGGGCTGGCCGTGGTCGCGGTGATGCTGGGTCAGCTCGACTGAGGGACGTCGCGGCCGGGCGCGGCGGCCGCTGCCACCAGGCTGCCGACCCCCAGGAGGAACCAGAACAGGAAGCCGATGCTGTTCGCTTCCAGCAGCATCGTGGTCAGTGAGCTGACCGCAACCCCGGCCGCCGCGGCCGCCGTGCCGCCCAGCATGATTCGGCGCCAGCCCGTGGCATGCCGCGCTGCGCGCAGGATCCTGATGCCGGGGATCAGGACGGCCGCGAGCAACGCGGCAAAGCCGAGGATCCCCACCTCGACCAGGATGTGGAGCCAGAAGTTGTCGACAGTGAGCTGGAGCGGGTTCCAGAACAGGCGGTTCGTCCCGTAGATGTCGTAGATCGGCGTCCCGTGGTTGCCGGCCACCGCCCCGCCATACCGACCGGGGCCAACGCCGAGCAGCGGGTGGTCGCGAACGATCGGGATGGCGTTGATGATGAACAGGGTGCGCAGATCGCCACCGAGCCCGATGGCACCGACGCGGTCGATGGTGGAATCGATGAGCGCCGGCTCTTCGCCATTGCCCCGCGGTACCAGGAGGTTGCGCGGCATGACCGCCGCGGTCCCGAAGCTGACGACGGCGACCAGCAGGCCAAGGAGCAGCGTGCGCCGATCGATGAGTGCCAGTGCCACTCCGACCCCGAGGACGATGGCGATCCATGCGCCACGGGAGTAGCTCAGCCAGAGGGCAAGAACGAGAATGAACGCAATCCCGAGCGCCACGCGTCGCAGGCGTGGCGTCGGCAGATGCGTTGCCATGAAGAGCGCGAACGGCGCCGCGACCACCAGGAATGCGCCGAACACGTTCGGATCGCCGAAGATCGACGCCAGCCGTGCCACCTCGCCGAACCGGCCGCGCGATGGCTCGAGCCCGAGAATTCGCGGCGACAGGAGCGCCTGGCCGATCGCGAGCACGGCCGAACCCGTGACGATCGCGAGCATCGCGCCGATCGCATACGTCGACTGCCGAAGCGAAAAGCCCACGAGCCGCGGCAGGAAGAACAGAACGGTGGCATCCAGCGTGAAGAGCAGGCCCAGGGCGGCGATGCGCGGCGGCACGCCGTTGAGGACGGCCGCAGCCAGCGCGATCAGGGTGAATGCCACCAGCGCGACCGTGACCGGGTGGCGGAATGCCTGCGTCAGGCGTCCATCAAGCCATGCCCTCACCACGATCACCAGCCCGACGGCGAGGAGCAGGACCTCGGACAGGAGATGGGCGACCGTCTCGAGCGTCGGGGGCAGGATGTCCGCCACGATGTAGCGATCGACGAGCGGGCTCAGGACCACGATGACCAGGCTGGCGCGCGGCCACCGCGAAGCGGCGTACGCAGCCAGAAGGATGAGTCCGGCACCGAACGCACCGAACGCGATCGCCGAAGATCGGGCGGCGATGACCGCCCCGACGAGCAGGAGAAGTGCGAGCGCCCCCACCATGAGCGGGGCGACGAGGTCCCGCGTCATCGGCGTCCGCAGCGCCGTGCCCTCGAATTTCATGTGTGCGGCAACCCTGGTGCAACGCGTCTTGGAGGTGCACGGCCACGTTGACCGCGCCTCGTCAGGGTACGTGAATTGCGCGGTCGCGGCGCGGCGCTTCCCCGACGCCCTCCTGCGTCGCCTGCAAGTGGTGCGTCCGGTCCACGACTGGGTAGTACGGATGGGTTAGTACGTTTGCGCCATCCGCCTGCCGCGTCCCATACTGACCCGGCCGACGCACGTCGGTTACACAGGCGAAAGTGGGGAAGCCAGCTCCCGTGCCACCAGAGCAGACCATCATCGCCCTCACCGCGCTCCTGGCCGGGCTCCTGCTGGTCGGGGTCATGCTGGCGGGCCGTCGCGTTCCCGGTGGCGAGCATGAGCTCCACATGAGTGACGCCTCGAACCGTTCGGCCGCAGCCCTCCAGCCAACGACGGCCACCGGCGAGGGCCGCGCGCCGGCCTCGACGCTGCGTGTCGTGTGGTGGTTGACGATCGCCATCGTCCTGCTGGGCGTGGGGATCAGCGGATCCTTCGCTGCCGATCAGGCACCGATCTTCCTCCTGGGCGCCGCGGCCGTGGTGACCGTCGTGATCTTCCACGAGCTGCTCGGCGCGAGCGCCGACTCGCGACTTCTTCGTTTCGCGGAGATCGTCGCCGCCGTCGCGCTCATCGGCGGTCTGCTGGCACTCACCGGGTTCGCGTCCTCGCCGTTCGCGATGTTGTTCGCACTCGTGTCGGTGGCGGCTGCGCTGGCGTACGGTCCGCGTGCGGGCGTCACGGCAGCCGCCCTCGCAACGCTGGCCTTCGGCGCGGTCCTAGCGTTCGATCCCCAGCTGACGACGTATGGCGCGGAGGACTCGCTCCGGCTCTCGATCGGGCTCGGCGCAACGTGGCTGCTGGCGTTCGTCGCAGTCGCCTACGCCGGACATCAGCGACGCGCCATGGCGCGAGCCATCCAGCAGGCTCGCACGGACCCGCTCACGAGTCTGTTCAACCGCGCGCAGCTGTTCGTGACCCTCGAGCAGGAGGTGAGCCGTACGCGCCGCAGCGACCGCGGATTCTGCGTCCTGATGATCGACCTTGACGGCCTCAAGGCCATCAACGACAGCGGTGGCCACCTCCGGGGCGACGAGGTTCTTCGGGCGGTCGGTGGGGTGATTCGCACGTCGATTCGGACCGTGGACAGCGCGTACCGCTATGGGGGTGACGAATTTGTCGTGCTCCTTCCCGAAACCGACATCGTCGGTGCCTTCGTGGTCGCCGAGAAGATCCGTGGCGGGGCCGAGGAAGTCGGCATGGCGATGGCCGGACCCGAGCCGATCACCAGCGTCAGCATCGGGCTCGTGTCACATCCGGAAGACGGGCTCTCGGCCGAGGACCTCATGGCCGCCGCCGATCGCGCGATGTACCAGGCGAAGCGGCAGGGGAAGAACCAGATCAGCGGAAACCCGCGGCCTCGCCCGGCCCTGCTGGCTCGCCGTTCAGGTCCCGTGGCGGCCACCGTGGTCGCCGAGAGCGCGCAGCCGCTCCCGGTCGCCGCAGCGGCGCCGGAGGAGGAGCCTGAGCCGGCCGCCGCTGCGATGGCGGACCGTTCCGTGGCCGTGGAGCTGGGGCCAGTCGTGGTGGCTGATGCTCCGCCGCCGTCCCGCAACGAGGAGGAGGACGACGCGGATCCGCTCGAGGTCAGGCGCCGTATCGTCAGCGCCAGCCGTTCCTTCGACCCCGACCACCAGATCCGGCGGGCAATGGACGCGTTTCTGTCACCCGCAGCCGCCGATCCGGAGCGGCCGACACCGGACCACTGAGCGGGCCGGCCGTCAGCCCTCGCTGATCCCGCTGCCGACCGGCACGATCTCCCACCAGATCCGGCCTGGAGGCAGGATCACGGGCTCGCCCGAGTCCGCGTACGTCCAGCTCGTCACGTCCTCCGCGGCAGCGCGATTCCACCGAACGTCGTGGGCTCGGCCGTTGACGTAGAGCACGCCGGTTCCCTCGCCGACGAGGTGCTGGAAGCGGCGCGGGAATCCACCCGGATCGTTCTCACCGACCAGCACGTCCTGCTGGACAACCTGGACGATGACCGTCCGGGCGCTGATCCGGTCGCCGCTGAGCCGATCGAAGTTGGCACCTCCGCCATCGGTACGGAGCCACGCTCCCGCGGTTGCATCCCACTCCCAGCCGAAGCGCCAGAAGCTCGAAGTCTGGAGTCCGACAGCACCAACGGCCCGCCCCTCCGGGAGGTCCGGCTCGTCCTCGAACTCGAAGGGCGCCCGCACCTCGCCCGCGGCTTCCGCCAGTGGAGCCAGGAATCCGTCCTCGAGCTCGGCGCGGCCGGCATCCACGTCGAAGTACACGTTGTGGGGTGCGGCCCACGGGCCGGCACGGAAGAAGAAGCCCCATCCACCGGTCAGCCCGTTCGCGTACGGCATGGCGGCGCCGTTGAAGCGGGCCAACACCTTTGATGCGCCGCCGAAGTGGAAGGTCACGGCGCCCATCTGCTGCCAGTAATCGATGTTGAAGTAGCGCGCAGAACGGACGGGGCCGACGGCGGCGTCGACCGACTCGCTGCACATGTAGACCGCGGCGAACCGCGTGGTGTCGCCCTCGACCGGCGCCTCGATCACGAGGTCGGCCAGGTTGAGGCCGGATGGCGGTCGGGCTGTCGGGTTGTTCTCGATCTGCACGAGGATCGGGACGCGTTCGGCAAGCTCGGGACTGGCGATGGCCGTGCCATTCATCGGGCAGACCGCGACCGGGGTGGGGCTCGGCGAGGGGCTCGGGCTCGGGGACGGAGACGGGCTCGGGCTCGGCGACGGACTGGGGGACGGTGACGGCGTCGGTGACGGTGTCGGCGTCGGCTCCGGTGTGCCGGTCAGGATCACGGCTCCGGCGATCGCCAACGCGAGAATGAGGATGAGTCCGACGGCGGCGAGCAGCGCGGAGCGGGAACGGAAGCGTTGCATGGGTCGCCCATGCTACCGGCTCCGCCCGGTGGATGCCGCGATGCGCCTGTAGACTCCTCAGCCATGCCGGGCTTCTCCACACGCGCCATTCGCGCGGCCAGTCACGCGCCTGCGGCGCCACAGCCGCCGGTCAACGTGCCGATCTATCAGACCAGCACGTTCGAAGTGGGCGATGCGACCGAGCTCGCGGAGCTCCTCGAGTTCTCACGCCCGGGCCACTCGTACTCTCGCTACTCGAACCCGACCCACACCGCGCTCGAGGATGCGCTGGCCGAGCTCGAAGGGGCCGAGGCAGCGCTCGTCACCGGATCGGGCATGGCAGCCATCCACGCCGTCGTGCTCGCCATGCTTCGGTCAGGCGAGGAGCTGATCATGCCCCGTGCCGTGTACGGCGGCTTGGTCGGACTGGCCAGCGTCGTCCTCGATCGATCCGGCATCAGGCACACCGCGGTCGACACGACCGATGCCGCCGCCGTCGAGGCGGCGATCGGCGAACACACCCGCCTCCTGTGGCTCGAGACGATCAGCAACCCGACGACCGCCGTCGCCGACATTGCCACGCTTTCGGAACTTGCTCATCGGCATGGCGTCCTCGTCTGCGTGGACAGCACCTTCGCGTCGCCGGCGCTCGCGAACCCGTTGCAGCTCGGCGCCGACCTGGTGGTGCATTCGACCACCAAGTACATCGGCGGCCATTCCGACCTGATGGGCGGTGCCGTCGCGGGCTCGGCCGATCTCATCCGGGCAGCTCGACGCGTGGCGGTCACGGTCGGCGGCAATGCGGCGCCGCTCGAGGCATTCCTGGCGCTCCGTGGCCTCAAGACCCTGATGCTCCGCATGGAACGCCACTCGTCGAACGCCCTGGCCGTGGCCGAGGCGCTCGAACGGGCTCCCGGAGTCGGGGCGGTCCGCTACCCAGGCCTGCCCTCGCATCCGCAGCACGATCTCGCGATGCGGATCCTCCATCGGGGCATGGCCGGTGGCATGCTCGCCGTTGAGCTGGAGGGAGGCCAGGCACACGGCGAGCAGTTCCTTGACGCGGTGCGCGTGGCGGTCCACGCCACGAGCCTGGGGAGCGCCGAGACGCTGGTGAGCCATCCGGCGAGCTCGTCACATCGGCAGCTCGACGACGCGGAGCTGGCGGCCGCCGGCATGACCGCGGGAACGGTGCGCATCTCGATCGGCCTCGAGGATGTGGCGGACCTGATCGAGGATCTCGTCGGCGCAGCCAGACCCCGGACGTGAGCGCGTCGCCCGTAGCGACCGCGGCGACGCCGGTCGGCGAGCGCCTTGCTCGAGCGGGAGAACGGACACTTCGCCTCCTCGGCGATGCACGGCTGGGATTGGCATTGCTCCTGTTGGCCGGCGCGTCCAACGCGGTGGCCGCACTGTTGCCCGGCGGGCCAGCGAGCCTCGATGGCTGGCCGTACGCGGTCCTGCTGGGACTGGTGGCCCTCACCGGCATCGCGGCCGTCGCGGTTCGCTCGCCAACGGTGTGGCGGGAGTGGCGGCGGCCAACCCCCGTGCAGGCGGCACCCGGAACCCTGCGCCTGGCCCTGCCGGAGATGAGCGATGAGCGGCTCGTCCTCGTTCTGCGTGCCTCGGGCTATCGGACACGAACTGAGACGGGACGGTCGCACGCCGCGATCCACGGCGTTCGGCGCGGATGGTCGCGCTATGCGGCCCTGGGCAGCCACCTGGCCCTCGTGGTGGTGGTGCTCGGCGTCGCGATCGGATCGGCGTTCGGGTCCGAGGTCGTCTTCTCGCTGCTGCGCGGCGACCAGGCCCTTCTGGATGCCCCTCGTCCGGGGTTCGCATCGGCCGTGCGCCTCGAGGAGTTCGATGCCGAGTTCGGACCTGATGCCCGTCCGCGGCGTCTCGACACGACCGTGACGTTCCTGCGTCACGGTGAGGCGGTCGACCGATCGATCCTGCGGGTGAACGAGCCGGCCGGCTTCGACGGCTACCTGGTCCATCCGTGGACCTACGGTCCGGCCGTGCGCCTGCGGGTGGCCACGCTTGGCGGCGCGACCCTGCTCGACGCCGCCATTCCGCTCGACGGCTCGCAGGGAGGGGCTGCCGTCGGATCCGCGGAGCTGCCGAGCGCCGGCATCACACTGGGGCTTGCCCTGGCCGATGCGGCGCGGAACGAACTGGGCGTCAGCGCCATCGGGGCCGATGGGCTCATCGACACCGTGCGGCTGCGCCCGGGCGAACGAGCGCGGCTGGGTCCGGTCGAGGTCGAGGTCCAGGCGTTCGACGCCTGGGTCACCTTCGTGTCGCGGCGCGATCCGGGAGTGATGATCGTATTCGGCGGTGCGGCGGCCATGAGCGCCGCGCTGGCCATCGGGTTCTGGCTGCCTCGGCGCCGGCTCACCGTCCGCCGACGTGCCGGGAGCCTGGAGCTGCTGCTGCGCGGCGAACGGTTCGATCGGGCGGAGGACGAGCTCCGCCGCCTCTCGTCGGCCTTCGGGGCGTCAGCGTGACCAGCGTCCTCGACCTGTGGCGCAGCGTCGACCCTGCGGCTCGGCTGGTGTCGGGCTCGCCCGACCAGCTGTCGCGTCCCGTCCGGGGTGTGGCGCGCACTCGTGCCGCAACGCCGTACCTTCCCCCGCTGTCGGATGGGGAGCTGCTCATCGCCGACCCGTCGATCGTGGCGGGTGCGGCCGCCGACGTGCTGGTGGACGCGCTGGCCCAAGCGGCGCTCGCCCCGTCGGCCGTATGGATCGCAGGTGACGGTGATCTGCGGCTCGATGCCGCGCGCGCCGATCTGCCGATCCTGGCCGGAGCGGCCTCGCCCGCCAGCGTGCTGGCGACGGCCGTTCGCCATCTCGAGCACGAGGCCGATGAGCTGCGGGCCTTTGCCTCCGACCTCCGTCTGGCGGGCGCCGAAGCCGCCCTCGCCGATCCGCAGGCCGGCTGCACCGGCGGGCGTGCTGGCCACCCGCCTGCGGCGCGGCGTCGCGGTCACGGTGGATGGCGCCCTGGCCGCGCTCAACCCGCGCCCTGCGGGACGCGCGCTCGCCACGCGTTTCGCCGCCACCCATGCGCGCCTCCTGGCCGACCGATCGGACGCCGGAGCCATGGCGCGTCGCACCCGCGACGGTCTGTGGGTCCTCGAGCGAGAGATTCGCCCGGGTGCATCGGCCTGGCTGTTCGACGATCTTCCGCCCGCGCGCATCGACGAGGTGGGACTCGAGTCGCTGGCGGTCACTCTCCGCGCGCTCCTGCGGCGCCGCGCGGCGGAACCGGCTCGGGGCAGGCGCCTCCCGAAGAGCAGGCCGTCGAGCGGTGATCCGCTGCGCGACACCCTCGTGGCCGTGGCCCGCGCGAACGGGCGCGTGGCACCGGCCGCCCGCGCACTCGGCGTCCATCGCAATACCGTCCTCTACCGCCTGCGCCGGGCGGCCACCGAGCTCGGGATCGATCCTCGCCGGCCGGATGACGCTCTCGACCTGCTCCGGGATGACGACCCGCACGGCTGATCGGCATTGTGCAGATTGCACAAGACATCGGCGACTGATCGGCCTTCTCCGCCCGCTCGTGACGGAGCCGGCTCGATAGGCTGAAGGACGATCCATGTTCGTCCCACCCATTGAGGTTTTCCATGGCACCAACCAAGCTCGCTTCCGTCATGAAGCTGGCCGAGGACCGCAACCTGCGATTCGTCAGTCTCCAGTTCACCGACATCGTCGGGCAGGTGAAGTCGGTCCAGGTGCCGATGCACCAGCTCGAAGGGGCCGTCAGCGGCGGCAAGTGGTTCGACGGCTCGAGCATCGAGGGCTTCGCCCGCATCGCCGAGTCCGACATGTTCCTCGTGCCGGACCTCGACACGTTCAGTCCGATCCCGTGGGAGCCCGGCATCGGTCCCGACGGCAAGGAGAAGCTGCACACCGGCTCGGCGCGCGTGATCTGCGACGTCTTCACCCCGAACGGCGACCCGTTCCCGGGTGATCCGCGTGGCGTGCTGAAGCGACAGCTCGAGCGCGTCAAGAAGCTCGGCTTCGTCCTGAACACCGGTCCCGAGCTCGAGTTCTTCCTCCTGCGCCGGTCGGCCGACGGGGTCGAGACCCTTCCGCACGATGCGGCCGGCTACTTCGACCTCTCCGAGGACCTCGGCACCGAGGTTCGCAAGGAGATGATGAACTCGCTCGAGGACTTCGGGATCAAGGTCGAGACGGCGCACCACGAAGTGGCGACCGGACAGCACGAGATCGACTTCGAGTACGCCGAGGCGCTCCGCACGGCCGATAACGCGGTCACCTTCAAGACGACGCTCAAGGCGGTCGCCGCGTCGAAGGGCCTGTACGCCACCTTCATGCCGAAGCCGTTCTTCGGCATCAACGGATCCGGCATGCACACCCATCAGTCCCTGTGGGACATCAAGAAGGGCAAGAACGCGTTCAGCGACCCGAAGGACGCCTATGGCCTCAGCACGCTGGCGCGGCAGTACATCGCCGGCACGCTGGAGCACGCGCGCGGCATGATCGCGGTCCTCGCCCCGCTGGTGAACTCGTACAAGCGTCTCGTCCCCGGCTACGAGGCGCCGGTCTACGTCGGCTGGGCCCGAATCAACCGATCGGCGCTGATCCGCATCCCGCAGATCAGCCACGGCAGCCTCAACTCGGTCCGCATCGAGCTGCGCTGCCCGGACCCGTCGGCCAACCCGTACCTGGCCTTTGCCGCCATGCTGGCCGCCGGCCTGGACGGCGTCGAGCGCAAGCTCACGCCGCCCGACCCGATCGAAGAGAACCTCTATCACTTCGACGCCGCCAAGCTCGAGTCTCGCAAGATCCGGCAGCTGCCCGGCACCCTGCGCGAGGCGCTCGAGGAGCTGAAGAAGGACGAGGTCATCCGCGACGCGCTGGGTGACCACGTGTTCGAGCGCTTCGTCGAGGCCAAGACCGAGGAGTGGGACGAGTACCGCACCCAGGTCAGCAAGTGGGAGGTCGACCGCTACCTCGAGGCCTTCTAGGGCACGGTGATCGGCGGGCGGCGCGCGCAGCGCCGTCCGCCGGCCCTTCAAAGGTCCCTGCCGCGCAGCGGCTAGAATCACAGCGCCCGCACACGGTACTCGGAGGTTCGTCCTGGTCCGACCACGCCCCCGGCTGCTTCTGCTCTCGATGTACCCCCTGGACCAGGGCATGTGGGGGCCGACGGTTCGGATCACTCACCTGCGTGACGAGCTCGATCGGCTGGTGGACCTCGACGTGGTCAGTGGATATCGCGGACCTCGGCGCGCCGCCCTTGCCCGCTACACGCTGTCGGGTCGAATGCGCGGTCTGGCCGGTATCTACGTCGAGAGCTCGAGCTTCCTGCCCGCGGAGGCGGACTATGCCGCCCTGGCCTTGGCGCGCGCGCTCGGCATTCCGGTGCTGACCTACATCCGTGATGCCTACCAGCTCTTCGAGGACTACTACCGGGCCGATACGCTGCGACGGCGGATGGGCGCCCGGGCCTTTCTGCCTGCCGTTCGCGCGCTCGGCGCGGTGTCAACCCGGCTCGCATTCCCGACCTTGGGCCTCGCCCGTGCGGTCCTCGGTTCGGGCGGCCATCCACTGCTGCTCCCACCCGGTTCACCCGCGCCGGTCGAGGTCACCAGGGAGCGTGACGCGCGTCAGCTGCTGTTCGTGGGGGATGCCCGACTTCCGGCGCAGGGCGCCGATCGGCTGATCGAGGCGACCGGCCTGGCGCGGACCAACGGAGTGGCCGTCGAGCTCACGATCGTCTGCCGTCCGGGGCAGGAGCCACCACCGCCGCATCCGGAGTGGATGCGGATCGTGCGGGCCGAAGGATCGGCGATCGTCGATCTCCTGCCGGCGGTGTTGGCCACGGTGATCCCGCGTCCGCGCAGCCCGTACAACGACCTGGCGCTGCCGATCAAGCTGTTCGACTACCTCTCGTATGGGCGGCCGCTGCTCGTGACCGACTGCGAGGAGCAGGCCCGCGTCGTCACATCGGCCGACGCCGGCATCGTCTCCGGCGACAGCGCCCGCGAGCTTGCCGTCGCCATCGGCCGCCTGGCCGCCGCATCGGCCGAGGAGCTCGATGCATGGTCGGCCAACGCGCGCGGTGCGGCACGTGCCGCATCGTGGTCCGGGCGGGCGTCGGACATCGTTTCGGCCCTGGTGGGCGCCGATGCCTGATCGTGGCGGGGAGCGCATCCTCGTCCTCACGCGCATCTGGCCGTCGCGCGCGCGCCCCAGCCTCGGAAGCTACGTTCGTGATCGTGTGAGCGGGGTCGACGGCCTCGTCGTCGTTCGTCCCCGCACCGGCCGCGAACCGTGGCCGCTGCTCTACGCCCTGCTGTTCGTCAACGCTCTGCGGGTCGCGGGGCCCATCCGCGGGGTCGAGGCCCACATGGCCGTCCCGACCGGGCTCGTCGGACTTGCCGTTGCGCGACTGAGGAGGGTGCCGCTGGTCGTGTACTCACATGGGGGCGACGTGCGCGACTGGGAGCACAGGCCGTTGCCCATCCGCTGGCTCACCCGGTTCGTCATCCGTCGCGCGTCGCGCGTGGTGACGAATTCGCAGGACACGGCGGCCCATATCCGCAGGATGGGCGTCGAGCCGATGGTGGAGCCGCCCGGGGTCGATCTCGACCGGTTCGCCGTCACGCCACGACCGCGCGCCGATCGCGTGCTCTACCTGGGCGGCAAGAATCCTCGCAAGGGGTACCAGGTCGCCCTCCCGCTGGCGACCACCATGGTCGGTCCCTGGTTGCGTGACGTGGCCCCCGAGGAGGTGCCCGTCCTCATGGCCGATCACGACGTGGTCCTCGTGCCGTCGGTTGCCGAGCCGTTCGGCCTCGTCGCGGTCGAGGCCCTTGCCAGCGGGCGATGGGTGGTCGCCAGCGATGTCGGTGGGTTGCGCGACATCATCGTCGACGGGACGAACGGGACGCTGGTGCGCGACGGCGACTTCGCGGAGGCGCTGCGGGCCGTGCCCGACTATGACCCGCGGGCGGTCGCCGACACGGCCGAGCGGTACAGCCTCGTGCGCTGGCAGGAGGCGATGGCTCGGATCTGGGATGACCTGGCGCCGCCGACCCCGTGACGGATCAGGATCGGCGCAGTGCGCGTGTGATCGGATCGAGGAGCTGGGCTGGCACCAGGCGCAGGATGAACACCAGGATCGGGTAGGCGGCGATGCACGCCAGTCGCCACGCCACGTGGTCGGGCCCGAGCAACGCCGCCGCCGCCAGGACGCCGGCCAGCCCCAGCAGGGCAGCGACGCGCGCCAGCTCCCACGGCACCGGGTAATAGCGCTGCGAGACACGCCCGGCGACCAGCGCCAGCATCCCGTAGCTCGCCAGGGTCGAGATCGCCGCCCCGAGGTAGCCAAGACGGGGGATGAGCAGGAGGTTGAGCACGACGTTGACCACGGCGGTCGCGCCCATCACCAGTGGCAGGCGGCGCGTCTGGCTCTCGAGATTGAGGCCGGTGGTGACGATCGTGAAGATCCCGTAGAAGACGTAGGCGAAGGCGCTGAAGGGGGTGACGTAGCGCCCCGGCTCGAACTCCGGGGTGAGCAGGATGCGGAAGACATCCGTCGACAGCGCGGCCAGCCCGAGCGCCGCGAACGACGCCAGCGCGGTGAACCCCGTGAGCACCCGCCCGATCACGGCCCGCGCGTCATCGTGGCGGGCGATCTCCCAGTACGCCGCTCCCCAGGCAAGCGTGAACGGTGAGATGGCGAGGGCGTTGATGGCCAGTCCGACGGTATATCCGGCGGAGTAGGTGCCGACCGCCGCCGCGCCGTCGAACGCGCTGATCAGGTACCGGTCCGAGAGGTTGAGCGTCCAGCTGGCGATCGATGCCGGCACCAGTGGAAGGCTGAAGGCCAGCATATGACGAACGAGCGCCCGGTCGAACCCGATGCCCAGCCTTCCGTCCCGGGCAAGCAGGACCAACCCACTGGTCGCCGTGATCGTCGCCGAAAGTGCCGACCCCAGGACAACCCCCATCACGCCCATGTCGAGCACCACGACGAACAGGATGATGAGGAGGCTGCCGATGACCGCGCGGCTGAAGGCGATCGTGGCGTAGGGAATCGGGCGGCGCTCCGCTCGCAGGAAGGAGAGGGGGACCAGGTTCAGGGTGTCGAAGAAGACGATCGGACCGATGAGCGCCAGCAGCACCCATGCCCCCTCGGTGCCGATGAGGAGCCCGGCGACCGGAAACGCGAGGGCCAGCAGGATCGCGAGCGCAATCAGCGAGACGACGAGCCGAAGCCCCAGGGTTGTTCTCAGGACGTGGGCGCGCTGCCGCTCATCGTCCGACTCCTTGAGGTATGACCGGAAGAAGGCATGTGGCAGGGCGAGGGTGGAGACGAGGGTCGAGAGGGACAGCGTCGTCGTCAGCAGCGCGACGATGCCGTAGTTCTCCAGTCCCAGCTGCCGCGCGTAGATCGGGACGAGGATGATGGCGAGCGCCTGGTTGGCGACGCCACCCAGACCGTAGACGGCCGATTCGCCGAGAAGCCGGCGCAGGAGGGGCCGGCGCCGAGGCGGCTCGCCCTCGGACGCGGTCGAAGCTGGCCGGTCGACGCTGCCATCGGTCACGGTCGCGGATTGTACCCGTGGCCGTCGTGCAGCGACCGGCCTCCGCCATACTGGCGCACGTTCGAAGCCCATCGACTCACGAGGAAACGGCGTGCTTGCAGCGGTCACCGGCGCTGAGGGATTCATCGGTTCGCACCTGGTCGAGGCGCTCGTTGCGAGCGGCGCTCGGGTCCGCGCCCTGGTGCTCTACAACTCGTTCGACTCCCACGGCTGGCTGGACACGCTGCCTCCCGAGGTGCTTGCCTCGGTCGAGGTGGTCATGGGAGACGTGCGGGACCCGCGGGCCACGCGCGAGTTCATCGGCGACGCGGATGTCGTCTACCACCTGGCAGCCCTCATCGCCATTCCGTACTCCTATCACGCGCCGCACTCGTATCTCGAGACGAACGCGGGTGGAACCATGAACGTGCTCGAGGCCGTGCGCGAGCTCGGCACGCCGAGGATGGTCCACACCTCGACCAGCGAGGTCTACGGAACCGCGCTGCGCGTCCCGATCGACGAGGACCATCCGATCCAGGCCCAGTCGCCGTACTCGGCCACCAAGGTCGCGGCCGACAAGCTGGCGGAGAGCTACCACGCCGCGTTCGGAGTGCCGGTCGTCACGCTTCGCCCGTTCAACACCTACGGCCCGCGGCAATCGACCCGCGCGGTGATCCCGACGATCATCACCCAGCTGGCGGCGGGCCACGAGGAGGTGGCGCTCGGTGCGCTGACCCCGACCCGCGACCTGACCTTCGCCGGCGACACCGCACGCGCCTTCATGGCCGCGGCCGACGCGCCGCTCGAGGCGGTGGCCGGCAAGGTGCTGAACGCCGGAACCGGCAACGAGATCTCGATCGGCGACCTCGCGCAGCTCATCGCCGATCGGATGGGGCGGCCGTTGAAGCTCGCGCGCCAGGAGGAGCGGATGCGCCCGGACGCGTCCGAGGTGATGCGCCTGGTTAGCGACTCGACTCGCCTGCGCACCCTGACCGGCTGGTCGCCCGACCACACGCTTGAGACCGGGCTGGACGTCACCATCGACTGGTTCACCCGGCCGGAGAACCTGGCGCGCTACCGCACGGATCGGTTCACGCTGTGACCGCGCCGCACGCGGTCATCCTGGCGGGCGGCAAGGGCACCCGCCTTCGGCCGTTCACCATCACGCTGCCGAAGCCGCTGGTTCCCATCGGCGACGAGAGCTCGGTGCTCGAGATCGTGATCCGTCAGCTGGCGCACCAGGGCTTCGGCTCCGCGACGCTCGCGATCGGCCACTTCGGCGAGCTGATCGAGGCCTACGTCGGCGACGGATCGCAGTGGGGCCTGGCGATCGACTATGCGCGTGAGCAGGAGCCGCTGGGCACCATGGGCCCGGTGGTGCAGGTCGCCGATCGATTGCCGGAGCACTTCCTGGTCCTCAACGGCGACACGCTGACCGAGATGGACTACGCGGCCATGCTCGCCACGCACGCCGCCAGCGGTGCGCCGATCACGGTGGCGACCGCACGGCGCGAGGCGCGCATCGAGTTCGGCGTCCTGGACGTGGAGGGCGGACGCGTTGTCGGATTCCGAGAGAAGCCGGCGATCCCGTACACGGTTGCCATCGGCGTCTACGCCGTCAGCCGATCGACGCTGCAACGCTATTCGGCCGGCAGTCCGCTGGGATTCGACGGGCTCATGCGTGATCTCATCGAGGCCGATGCCGGTCCGCTCAGCCATGACTTCGACGGGTTCTGGCTCGACATCGGCCGGCCGGAGGACTACGACCGCGCCAATGTCGAGTTCGCGGAGATCCGGTCCCGACTTCTTCCCGAGCGCTAGACGCTCCGGCCCGCCAGGTCGCGGTACAGGCCCTCCATGCGCAGCATGTTCGTCTCGTAGTCCGCAGTGTCGATGACGACCGATCGCAGGCGCTGTCCCAGCTTCTCGCGCGCGTCCCGGTCGAGGGCCAGGGTCGATTCCAGCACCGCAGCCATGGCCGATGCGTCACCAGTGGCCACCACGCGGTCGGGCGCGATCGGGTCGAGCACTGCCCTCACCGGCGGGAGATCACCGGCCACGACCGGCGTGCCGCAGGCCATGGCCTCGAGCAGGCTGAGCGGAAAGCTGTCGCTGTGCGGAGCGGAGACCACGACCGCCGCCGACTGGTAGAGGGCCAGCATCTCGTCCTCGCTGGCGTCGTCCACGATCCGCACCCGGTCGCGAATTCCGAGCTCGTCCATCTGGACGCCGAGCTCGCCGGCGTGGCCCGCATCGGCGTTGCGGCCGGTCATCACCAGCACCGGCGAGCCCGTGAGGCGGGCGAAGGCATCCAGGATGGTGCGGTGGTTGTAGATCGGCTTCATTGCTCGAGGCGAGAACACGAACGGACGTCCATCGAGGCCGAGGCGCGTGGTTTCCGCCGGAACCGTTGACGCGGGGGCATGGCGGGCAGTGTCCACGCCGAACTGAACCTGGACCACGCGCTCCGGCCGAGCGCCGTGCCGAATGGCCGCGTCCCGCATGTGCGGGGATACGGCCGTGACGAGATCGGCCCGCGAGAGGGTTCGCCGCTGCCAGAACTGCGCCCGCCGGCCGGGGAGGGGAAGCAGGACGTCCGATCCCCAGGTCGATATCACGTAGGGATGGACGCCGGCGACGCCCGCCTGCCATCCGTAGGGACGCACGGTGTGGGCGTGGACCACGTCCGGGCCGATCTCGCGCAGCAGCTGTCGGACCGTCCGCCGTGCGTGGAGCATCGACGCAAACGGCAGAGGGACCCTGCTCCTGGCCTCGTATCGAATCACCCGGATCCCGTGGCCCGGATCGGCTCCGGCGCCGTTGCCGAAGCCCTCGAGCACCGTCACCCGGTGGCCCCGCCGCGCGAAGAACGAGATCCAGCGCTGGACCAGGATGTGACCCGGGTTGGCGATGAAGACGAGCTCGAGTGGCCCGGGGGGCTTCGGCACCGGCTCAGCCGCCCAGCGCTGCCAGCAGGTCGGCGAGGGTGGTGCTCGGATCGAACCGTGGTTGCCAGCCGGTGGCGTCGCGAAGGCGGGTGGCGTCCCCGACGATGCGCCGCGGTTCGTCGCTTCGGACGAGCGTCTCGTCCACGACCACCATCGGCTCGACGGAGGCCAGGCGCCCGAGCTCCTCGACCACCCATCGCAGCAGGGTGGGCGTCCCCGTCGATACGTTGAACGTTTCCGCCGGCCTGCCCCGGGTGCCCTCCACCAGCCCCTCCAGGAGGAGCCGATAGGCCGCCGCAACGTCGCGCACGTCTCCGATGTCGCGCTCCACGTCCAGGTTTCCCACCCGCAACCGGTCTGCCGTGCCCTCACGAATGGAGACGATGCCGGCGGCGAAGGACGGCACCGCGGCGATCGGGGGCTGCCCAGGCCCCACGTGGTTGAAGGGTCGGACGATCACGAGCGGGAATCCGTCCTCGGCGGAACGTTCGAGCGCAATTGCCTCCTGTGCCAGCTTGAGCAGCCCGTACGTGCCGCGCGGCGTGGTCGGCGAGCTCTCGTCGATGGCGACGGCGGCGTCGGCCGGGGTCGCATAGACCTCCGCCGAGGAGACGAGGAGGAGCCCGGGCCGAGGATCGACGGCCGAGATCGCCCGTGCCACCGCCAGCGTTCCGCCGAGGTTCGTGCGGACGGCGAGCTCCGTGTTGCCGGCCGCTCTCTGGCTGGATGCCACCGCCGCGAGGTGGGCGATCACCTGCGGTTGCGCCGCTGAGACGAAGGCGCGAACGGCCGGTGCGTCGGCGATGTCCAGATCACGTGCCGCCGGGGCAGCCACGACCTCGTGGCCGGCCACCGTCAGCTCCCGTACCAGGTGCCCGCCGACGAAGCCGGTGGCCCCGGTGACCAGCACTCTCACGCGTGGCTCCTCATGGCGCCAGTATGCCGCCGCTCGCGATTCCACGGCTCGGCTAGGCTAGGCCGATGTCCTCGCGCACCGCATCCCGCCCCCGGGTCACGATGCTCGTCAGAAACCCGTTCACCAACGACACGCGCGTCGAACGTGAGGCGCGGACCCTGATGGATGCCGGCTACGCGGTCACCATCATCGCCGATGGTCGGGCGGACCTGCCGTCCTCGGAGCAGCGCGACGGAGCGTCGGTCCACCGCATCTCGCGCCGCGGCCCGCGCGTTCCGGGCCTGCGCTTCGCCATGCATCACGGCCGTCTCTCGGCGGCAGTGCGCCGCACCCGCCCCGACATCCTTCACGCGCACGACGCCGATGCACTGGCCGTCATCGGCCCGCTGGCGAGCGCGATGCGCATCCCGTTCGTCTACGACTCGCACGAGCTGTGGCTCGGGCGCACGGCACGCGGCCGGTCGCCGGCCTATGACTTCCTGAACCGGCAGTGGTACGGCCGGGTCGAGGCGCGCTACGTGCCCCGGGCGGCGTTCGTGATGGTCGCCAATCCCGGCGTCGGGCCGGAGCTCGAGCGCCGGTACGGGGTGAGCGACGTCGCCATCGTCCCGAACTATCCGACCGAGTCCGCACCGGTCGTCCGGCGCGACCTTCGCGAGCTGCCCGCAGCTTCGACCGTCCCTCCGGACGCGCCGATCGTGCTCTACATCGGCGGCATCATGCCGCACCGCGGCCTGGAGCAGCTCGTCGCGGCCATGGAGCAGCTGCCGCAGGCACACCTGGTCTGCCTCGGCGCCGGCGGCGGTTCGACCGAGGAGATCGCGGCCGAGATCGCGCGCCGATCCCTGACCGATCGCGCGCATCTCGTCCCGTCCGTCCCGTCCGGCGAGGTGGTTCCGTTCGCCGCCTCGGCGACGGTCGGGGTGTCCATCGTTCAGCCCGCCTCACTGAGCTATCGCCTGGCGCTTCCCAACAAGCTGTTCCAGTACATGGCGGCAGGCATTCCTCAGGTGTCGAGCGACTTTCCCGACGTTCGCGACGTGGTCGAGGGGAGCGGCGCCGGAGTCGTGGTCAATCCAGAGGACCCCGCGGCGGTGGCGGCCGCCCTGCGGAACATCCTCGACGATCCGGCGACGGCGCGCGCCATGGGGGACCGGGGCCGCCAGGCCGTCACCGAGCGCTTCAACTGGCAGACTTCGGCCGACGAGCTGCTGCGTCGATATCGGAGAATCGGAGATCCAGCATGAAGGAGGTCGGCATGGCGGATGAGGCGGTGGCCGTGGTGGGCCTTGGCTACGTCGGCCTGCCACTGGCGCTTGACCTGGCTGACGCCGGGCACCGGGTCATGGGCGTGGATGCTTCCGCGGAGCGTCTCGATCAGCTGCGTGGCGGCGTGAGCTACATCGATGATGTCGACGGCGCGCGGATCGCCGCGGCCATCGACAACGGGAGCTTCACGCCGGTCACCCCCGAGACGGACTGGACCGATGCCAGTGTCGCCTTCATCTGCGTTCCGACGCCGGTCACCGCCAGCCGCGAGCCCGATCTCGGCCCGATCAGGGCGGCCGGCGCCTATGTCCGGCGCGGGCTGCGCCAGGGCGACCTCGTCGTTCTCCAGAGCACCACGTATCCCGGCACCACCATGGGCCCGCTGCGGTCCCTGCTCGAGGAGGATGGCCTGCGCGCCGGCGCGGACTTCGGCCTTGCCTTCTCTCCGGAACGTGTCAGTCCGGGTGAGGGACGGCCGTCGTCGAGCATCCCTCGCCTGGTCGGCGGCATCGACGAGGCGACCACGGCTCGAGCGGCCGCCATCCTGCGCCCCATCTCGCCGTCGGTGACCGAGATGACGAGCCCGGATGCCGCGGAGCTGGCGAAGCTGTTCGAGAACGTCTTCCGCAACGTGAACATTGCGCTCGTCAACGAGCTGGCGCTGATCTGTGAGCGGCTCGGCCTCGACGTGTGGGAGGTCATCCGGGGCGCCTCCACCAAGCCGTTCGGCTTCATGCCGTTCTTCCCCGGACCGGGCGTCGGCGGCCACTGCATCCCGGTCGATCCGTACTACCTCGCCTCCCGCGCTCGCGAGGTCGGATTCCACGAGCGCTTCATCGAGACCGCCGGCGACATCAACTCGCGCATGCCCGAGCACGTCATCACGCTGGTCATGACCGCCCTCAACTCACGCGGCAGGGCGCTGCGCGGCGCCAGGATCCTCGTGCTCGGGGTGGCCTTCAAGCCCGATGTGTCGGACGACCGGAATTCTCCGGCCGCGCCGATCATCGCCGGCCTCCAGGCCGCGGGCGCCGAGGTCAGCTACCACGACCCGCGTCTCCCTGCCTTCGATCCCGGCGCCAGCCACGAGGTCCCCGGCGTGGGCGGTACGCCACTGGAGAGCGTCTCGCTTGAGGACGGGCTGGGGGCCGAGCCGGATTGCGTCGTCATCGTGACCGCGCATCGCGACATCGACTGGGACGCGGTCTTCGCCCGGGCCGATCTCATCGTCGACACGCGCGACGCGTCGCGCGATCGGAAGGTAAGACCCGGCCAGGTGCTCCGGCTCGGAGCCGGCTGGAGCTGACCGCTAGCGCCAGGTTCCCGGAGCCGATGCCGAGGGGTCGCCACTCGCCCCGGTGGCCATCGCCGCGTCGATGATTCGCCACGCGTCATCGACGCCGAGCCAGCCGCGCACGTCCGTCGGCCGCTTCTCGAGCGTCTTGTAGGTCTTGAAGAAGTTCTCGATCTCGAGCAGCCGATGCGGCGAGAGGTCCTCGAGCTTGTGCATGGCATCCCAGCGCGGATCGTCCGACGCCACCGCCAGGATCTTGAAGTCGTGGCCCTTCTCATCGGCCATGTCGAGCACGCCGATGGGCCGGACACGGACAACGCAGCCGGGGAACGTCGGCTCGGCAAGGACGACGAGCACGTCGAGCGGGTCTCCGTCATCGGCCATGCTGCCCTCGATGAATCCGTAGTCGCACGGGTAGTGGACGCTCGAGTAGAGCGTGCGATCCAGCACGAAACGGTGGCGTACGTGGTCGTACTCGTACTTGTTGCGGCTGCCGGACGGGATCTCGACGGTGACCTCCACCGGACCGCGAGGCGACGCGGCTGTCATGGCCGCAGTATGCCGGATCGGTCGCAACATCTGGTCGTGCGGCGGCGTCTGGGTATACTCGCCCTCGCCGCCCTCTGTCACCCGGAGTTCAGTGATCCGATCACGTCCAGCGCACCCCGCGGGCTCGCGCTCCGCGGCGGCGGCGCTGCTCTCGTTCGTCTTCCCCGGCGTCGGCCAGGCCTACAACCGCCAGTGGGCCCTGGCGTCGCTGTTCGCCCTGCCCGTGGTGCTGGTGGTGGCGCTCATCCTGATCGTGGTCGCGCAGGGCGGGACGGCCGCCATCAGTCGCATGCTCGACGTTCGGGTTCTTATCGCGCTCATCGTGCTCGACCTGGCGCTCCTCGGCTGGCGTCTCGTCTCGATCCTCCAGGCCCATCACGAGCGCTCGCGCTTCGACGTCCATTCGTGGCCGACCTGGCTCACCGCGGTTCTCGTGATCGTGACCGTCGCGATGCACGGCGTGCCCGCCTACTACGCGTCGAAGGCGATCGATGCCCTCGACTCGGTGGCCCTGGAGGGTGGCGGCGCACTGTTCGATGATCGGGGAGGCGAGGATGTGGCCATCTCGACACCCTCGTTCCAGCCCGATCTGGGTCTCGGAGAGCGGCTCACCGTCCTGCTGGTGGGCATTGATTTCGCCCAGGGGCGCGACGAGCACCTGACCGACACGATGCTCGTCGCCACGCTGGACCCGCACACCGGGGAGGGCGCCATGATCTCGGTGCCGCGCGATCTGTACGGCGTGCCGCTCGGTGACGGGCGGGTGTACAACGCGAAGCTGAACTCGCTCATGTCATCGGCGGGCGCCGATCTCGAGACGTTCCCGCTCGGCGGGCCGGGCACGCTCAAGGCGGCGATCGGGGAGCTGCTCGGCACCCGAATTCACTATTTCGCGGCGATCGACATCGACGGCATGCGGCAGGTGGTCGACACCATCGGCGGCGTCGAGGTCTTCGTCGAGCGAGCGATCGACGACCCGCGGTACGTCGACACGCTCACCGGCACGCGTGGCTTCTATATCTCGCCGGGTCGCCACCATCTCGACGGGCAGGCCGCCCTGGCGTTCGCCCGATCACGCCTCGGGGCCGGGGACAGCGACTTCACCCGCGCGGCCCGCCAGCAGGTCCTGCTGACCGCCATTGCCGAGAAGCTGACGGCCGGCAACCTGCTGGTCACGCTTCCCGGACTGCTCGACGCCATCCGCGACAACGTCGCCACCGATATCCCATCGGATCGCATCCCGGCCATCGCCGCCGAGGCCCAGGACGCCGACCTCGGCTCACTCGAGCAGGTGGTGCTCACGCCCGACGACGGGTACGTGACCGTGGAGACCAACAGTGCGGCCGGCTACATCCTCATTCCCGATTTCGAGGCCATCCTGGAGCTGGGAGCGCGGATCTTCGATAATGCGTCGGCCGGCGGCGCGACCACGCCGTAGAGCGCGCGCCCGCCGTGATCAGCGGCGTGTCGAGGAGCCATCCGCGGCGAGCGCGGCGATCGTGGCCGCCCCGGACCCGACCGGTCCCAGGTATGCCTGGAGCGCCGATGAGCGATCTGCGAAATAGCGGTCTCGCGCCGCTGTCCCTCGCAGCGCCGCGAGCTCGCGCCCCAGCTGCTCCGAATCGGACGCGACCGGCAGCCCCAATCCGGCGAGCTCCAGGTCCGCGGCGCTCGACCCATGCGGAACGCGCAGCAGGACAACCGGCGTCCCCGCGGCCAATGCATCCATGGCCACGGTCGATCGCAGCACGATGACGACCTGCGCAGCCTCGAGCAGTGGTTCGATCGGTTCGTGCATCACCGCGCGAACCGAGCGTCGATCGCCGATCTCTTCGCGCACCCAGCCCCAGTCACGGTGGCCGGGATGAAGCTTGACGATCAGGCGCATTGACTCCGGCGCGCGCTCGACGGCGGAGATCGCCATGCGGACAGCGGCACGGTTGGCCCCGACGTCAGTCGGCGACAGGGCAACCACGACCGTGGGCGTTGCCCGACTCGGGCCGTGTGCTGCCCCGGACCATCGCGGGTTCCCGGTGACCGCGACGCGGCCCGGGTCAGTATCGTGGCTGAGGAACCAGTCGCGTGATTCCGATGACCAGACGGCGACGGTGTCCGCCACCACCGGAACCAGGCCCACCCGCGCCTGCGGCAGGCCATGCTGGATCGCGATCGACTGGATCCCTCGCCGCCGCGCAATGCTCACGGCCAGCCTGCCGATACGGTGCTGGTCGGTGGCTAGGACGACGGACACCGGACGCACGGAGTCGAGAGCCTTCTCGAGCGCCGCAGCCTCTGGCACGAGCCAGGGGACCGAGCGCAGGACGAGTGGCGCGAGGGCTCGGAGCGCCGCCTCCGCGACGTCGTCGCCATCGAGGTCCATGACCGGAGGACGCCGGACCACCTCGCCATAGCCCCTGGCCGAGGCTCGTGCCGCCCGGCGCAGGAGGCGGGCCTGATCAGTTGGCGATAGTTGGAGGGCCGCTGGGCGCAGGCCGGCACGACCCGCCCGGCGCATGGCGCGATGGTCGGCAGCGAGCACAGCGGTGTCCGGCCCTGCTGCCCGGGCGACGGCGATGACACCATCGGACATCGACGGGGTGGGGATCTCGAGGATGCAGGCAATGCGGCCCGGCACCACTCGCGCCGTCGAGGTGCTCGACATCGCGCGCAGTCCCACGGCGCGAATCAGCCGGTCGTGTCCGGACGCCTTGAGGCGCGAGGCGAGACTCGCCCGTCCAGCGTCCTGCCCCAGGTGACGCTGTGCGAATGCGTGGAGCAGGTAGTAGGCCTCCACGTGGGTGGCCCATCCCGCTTCGATGGAGCCGATGCGGAGGCGATCGTGGCCGTCGTCGTCGAGAAACCAGCGCTGCGCCCAGTGTTGTGCCCAGCGCAGGGCGACGTCCGCGGCGCCCGCTCCCTCAGGCAGGGTCTGCGGCATGACCACCCGGGGCACTCGACCCTCGCCCAAAGCGACGCCGGATTGCGGCCCAGCCCGGGGCAACTCCCGGTGCCGTCGCGACGTGGAACGCGCCGAGCAACAGCCACGTCAGCGGGCCGAGCCGCACGTTGAACAGGTGCGAGTTGGTCATCTCGGTGATCGGGATCATGAGCGTGGCCACGGCGAGCAGGGTGAGGGGCCAGGCGGTCGCGACGAGGGAGGCGCGATGCCACGCCCCCACCAGGCCGGACCCGATCACCGCGACGAGCAGCGCCGCGTAGGCCACGAGCACGGGCAGCCCGAGTTCGGCGGCCAGCTGGAGGAAGGTGTTATGGGGGTCCGCCACCGCCACGATCGCATCTGGATCGGATTCGTACCGCACGTGGTTCCATTGCCAGGCGCCCACGCCGGTCAGGGGGTCGGCCACCACCATGGCCCGAGCCTGCGCCCACCAGCGGGCGCGAGTGCGCATCGGCGAATACCACGGCTCGTCGTCGGGGTTCGTCACCATGTCGACCGTCCCGCCGGGATCGATGATCGCCGAGATGGCCCGCTGTCCCTCGGGAGTCCACATCACGGCCGCGGCTCCCGTCATGAGCACGAGGACGCCGACCATGGCGAGGCTCGCGAGGCCGCGCCGCGAATGCCAGCCACGATTCAGGAGCAGGGCCAGCCCCGCTGCCGGAACCGCGGCGAGGATCGACATTCGGGTCCCGGTGGCGATTGCGGCGAACAGCCCCAGGCAGGCGAGGATGGTGGCGCCGATGCCCACGACCATCCGTCGGGTGGATCCTCCCCGTGCCAGCAGGGCGATGGCCACGCCCGCAGCGGCGAACACGCCGAGCACGAGGGCAAGAGAGAAGCCGTTGCGACCGAACGTCGACGCCGTGAAGCGCGTGGCCTCGAGCTGGGTCGAGGTGTACAGCCCGTTGCCCAGCAGTGGAATGAGCCCGAGGCCGATGCCGGCCGCCAAACGGCGTCCGTCACCCAGGTGGTTGGCGGTGGCGACCGCAATGACGATCAGGGCCGGAATTCGGCCGAAGAGAAGGATGGCGCGCACCGTGGACGGCAGGGGAGCTCCCTGGGCCAGGTTGACGAGGCTGACCATCGAGGCGAGCGCGAAGACCAGCAGCGCCGCGGGGATCACCCACCGTCCGGCGCCGTCGAGAACAGACCGGCCTCGCTCCCGCAGGGAGAGCGCCAGGCCCAGGCCGATGAGGAGATCGATGACCGAGATCACGGGCGCCGTGTTGTTCGTCAGCGCATTCGGATCGAGCAGCATCTGGGGCCCGAGGTTGTCCACGTTGCCCGGGATCGCCAGCAGTGCGAACGCGAGCGCCGGCAGTCTCCACCCCGGCTGCCACATGACGATTCCGAGCGCGATGGCCATGCCCACGCCCACCGCGAGAATGATGTCGGACAGCGTTGTTCTTCCTCGGCAGGGAACAGCGGCAAGTCTACCAGCGACGGCCCCGTCGATCGCCTCGGGGTCCGTTCCGGTCGTCTATCCTCGAGCGGTCCACAACGCCCAGGAGGGAACGTGCCGCTCAAGGGAATCGTGCTCGCCGGAGGCAGCGGATCGCGCCTCGCCCCGCTGACCAACGTCACGAACAAGCACCTGCTCCCGGTCTGGGATCGGCCCATGATCCACTTCCCGCTGCAGACGCTGCGCGAGATGGGCGTCACCGACGTGCTGGTCGTTCTGGGCGGTCGATCGGTGGGCGAGATCGTGGAGCTCCTCCAGGACGGGTCGGAGCTTGGCCTCAGGATCACGTATCGCTATCAGCCGGCAGCTCGCGGCATCGCCCACGCCATCGCGCTCGGCCGCGAGTTCACCGGGTCCGACCCGGTCTGCATCGTCCTTGGCGACAACATCCTGCTGGACCCGATCAGCGATGCCTCCCGATCGTTCGTCGATGGTGAAGCGATGGGCGGAGCCGTCCTCACCGCGGTCCCGGATCCGGAGCGCTTCGGCGTCGCCTCGTTCAACCCCGACGGGACGCTGGCCAGCTTCGAGGAGAAGCCGGACGCGCCGGCCAGCAACCTCATCCCGATCGGCGTCTACTTCTTCCGCCCGGACGTGTTCGACGTCATCGACTCGCTGCGCCCATCGGCGCGCGGTGAATTCGAGATCACCGACCTGCTCAACCACTACCTCGCGGCGGGATCGCTCGTGCACCACGAGTACGTGGGGAGGTGGGCCGACGCCGGCACCATCGACGCGCTGTTCGAGGCGTCTGCCGCGGTGCGTGACACAAGGGCGAAGGCACCGTAGGTGCGAGTTCTCGTCACCGGCAACCTCGGTTACATCGGCACCGTCCTCGGCCAGCGGCTGCGGAGGGAGGGGCACACCGTCATCGGTCTCGACGCCGGGTGGTTCGCCGACGACCTCGTGGAGGAGCGGCCCGCGGTCGATGAACAGCACGTGGTCGATCTGCGCCAGGTCATCGGCGATGATCCGGCCTGGGTCGACGCGTTGCTGGGCCGGGTCGATGCGGTCTGTCACCTCGCCGCGGTCTCGAATGACCCGATGGCCGATGTCAACCCGGCGGTGACGCGGGAGATCAACGTCGATGCCTCGCTGCGCCTGGCCGAGATGGCTCGGGCGCGGGGCATCGGGCGGTTCGTGTTCTACAGCTCGTGCTCGGTGTACGGCCATGCGGACGGCTTTGTGAACGAGCAGACGCCGCCCCGGGTGCTGACCCCGTATGCCGATTCGAAGGTCCGCATGGAGCAGGCGCTGTCCGCCATGGCCGATGAGCGCTTCCAGCCGGTGATCCTCCGAAACGCGACGGTCTTCGGCTACTCGCCGGCGCTGCGCCTCGACCTGCTGGTCAACGGCATGGCTGCCTGGGCGCTTACCACCGGCGTCGTCCGACTCATCAGTACCGGCGACGCCTTTCGTCCGCAGCTGCACATCGACGATCTCGTCGATGTGACGGCGGCCATCCTGCGGCGGTCGGACGACGACTATCGGCTGCTATCAGTGGGGCCGATCAACGTCGGCTCGGCCGAGAACAACCACGCCATCGCGGAGCTGGCCGAGATCGCCGCCGATGCGGTACCGGAGTCGGTTGTCCGCGCGGACCCCGGCGCCTGGGTCGATCGTCGCAGCTACCGGGTGCGTTTCGAGCTCGTCGAGCGCCTCCTGCCCGAGGCAAGAATCCGGCGGCGAGTGGCTGGATCCATCCAGGAGCTGGTCGATCACTATCGACGGGTGGGGCTCGTGGCCAAGACGGTCCAGGACCTGCGCCTGACCCGTCTGGAGCAACTGCGACTGGCCCGCGAAGCGGGTATCCTCGACGAGCAATTGGGATCGCGACCGACCCGACCGGTGGCGACAGCGCGCTGAGCTGCAATTCTGCGCTTGCGCCGCACGGGAGTACGAGCTTGCGGATTGCCATCCTGGGCACGCGTGGCGTGCCAGCCACCTATGGTGGCTTCGAGACGTTCGCCGACGAATTCGGTGCCGAGCTTGCGTCACGAGGTCACGAGGTCACCGTCTACTGCCGCTCGGCGTATGTCCCGGCGGACATGCGAACGTATCGGGGCATGAGCCTGGTGCGGCTGCCGGCCATTCCGCAGAAGCACGCCGAGACCCTGTCGCACACGTTGCTCTCCGCGCTCCACGCCGCGCTCCGGAACTTCGACATCGTCTATGTCTGCAACAGCGCGAACGCGCCGATCTGCTACATCCCCTGGCTGCGCGGCCAGGCCACCGTCCTCAACGTCGACGGGCTGGAATGGCGTCGCAAAAAGTGGGGCCGCTTCGCTCGTCGCTACTACCGCTGGGCCGCGAAGCTGGCCGCTCGCATGCCGATCAACGTGGTGACCGACGCCGACGTGATCCAGGACTACTACCGTGAGCGACTCGGCCGCGAGACACGCTGCTTCGTCTACGGCACGAAGCTATGGGACCGAGGCTCGCTGTCCGAGCGATTGGGGGCCTACGGACTGGAGCCGGACCGTTATCTCCTGTACGTCAGTCGCATGGAACCGGAGAACAACGCGTTGATGGTGGTGGAGGCGTATCGCCAGGTCGAAACGGACCTTCCGCTGGTCATGGTTGGTGACGCGCCCTACGCTCGTGATTACGTGGAACGCGTGAAGCGGGCCGCGGATCCGCGCGTCAAGTTCCCGGGCTTCGTGTACGGCGATGATTACCACGCCCTGGGCGCCAACGCCTACCTCCACGTCCAGGCCACCGAGGTGGGCGGAACCCATCCCGCCCTGGTCGAGGCGATGGGCCATCGCAACGCGGTCCTGGCGCACGACGTGCCGGAGCACCGCGAGGTGCTGGGCGATGCCGGCGCATACTACGGGTATCGCGACACGTCGGACCTGGCGCGGCACATGTCATCTCTCATCGCCGATCCGGCGCAGGTCGATCGCTACCGCGAGCTGGCGGCGAGGCGCGTGGAGGAGCGATACGGCTGGGCCGCCGTCACCGACGCCTACGAGACCTGGTTCCGCGAGCTGCTGGATGGCCCGGACGGCCGCCGACCGGCAGCCGCCTGATGGAGATCCTGCCGACCCGTCTCGACGGACTGCGTCTCATTCAGCCGCGGGTCTTTTCGGACGAGCGCGGCTACTTTCTCGAGACGTTCAGCCGCTCGCGCTACGCCGAAGCGGGCATCGATGCGGACTTCGTGCAGGACAACCACTCCCGCAGCCGCAGCGGGGCGATCCGCGGCATGCACTTCCAGCGGACCCCAGGCCAGCCGAAGCTCGTCCGCTGCGCACGCGGCCGCGTCTTCGACGTGGTCATCGACGTCCGCCGCAGCTCGCCCACGTTCGGCGAATGGGAGGCATTCGAGCTCGACGACCAGCTCCATCGGCAGCTCTACATCCCGGTGGGGTTCGCCCATGGTCTGCAGGCTCTCGAGGACGACACGGACTTTGTCTACAAGGTCGGGAGCCTGTACGATCCCACGGCCGAGGTCGGCATCAGGTGGGACGACGACGCACTGGCGATCCCCTGGCCGGTGACGCCGGCAATCGTGACCGATCGTGACCGAGCCAACCCGGTCCTGCGTGACATCGAAGCCGATCTGCCCGCGTGGTAGCGCGCATTTCCCCGGACCGCCGATAGCGCGGTCAGCGTTGCAGAGGAGTTGAATGGGATCCCACGCCAAGACGGTGGCCGTCGTCGGATTCGGATACATCGGCGCCTGCATCGGCGCGGTGCTCGCGGAGAAGCGCTACCGCGTCATCGGGATCGACAACCGGCAGGCCGTGGTTGACGAGACGAACCGCGGCGAGACCAGCATCAACGAACCGGGTCTTGCCTCGGCGATCAAGGATGCGGTGGACCATGGCCGCCTCAGCGCAACGACCGACTATGCCGCGGTGAGCGAGGCCGAGGTCATCGTGGTGACGGTCGGCACGCCGCTCGGGCAGGACTTCGACCCGGACGTCAGCCAGATCGAGGCCGCCGCCGAGGGCATTGCCGCCAATCTGCGGCCGGGGCACAACGTCATCCTCAAGAGCACGCTCCCGCCGTTCGCGACGGACCGCATCGTGAAGCCCATCCTGGAGCGTGGCGGCCTGGTGGCCGGAACGGACTTCTTCCTCTCCTTCTGCCCGGAGCGGCTGGCCGAGGGTCGTGCGCTCCATGAGTTCGAGACGATCCCGGTCGTGGTGGGTGGCGTCGACCCGCGTAGCACGGCCGCGGCCGCCGCGTTCTTCCACGAGGCGCTCGAGATCGAGACCATCCCGGTTCAGAACGCGCACACCGCCGAGATGGTGAAGCTGGCCTGCAACCTGTGGATCGACCTCAACGTGGCGCTCGCCAATGAGCTGGCGATCCTGAGCGACGCGATCGAGGTCGACGTGCTCGAGGTCATCGAGGCAGCCAACACGTTGCCGAAGGGCCAGCACTTCGTGAATGTGCTGGCGCCGTCGATCGGGGTCGGTGGCTACTGCCTCACCAAGGACCCGTGGTTCGTGCACCACATGGGTCGCGAGCGGGGGATCGAGCTTCAGACTCCGGTCACGTCGCGGACGGTGAACGACGCGATGCCCGCGTTCACCTTCGGGCTCATCGAACGGGAGCTGAAGGCGCTCGGCAAGCAGCTGCCGGACTCGCGCGTGGCCGTCCTCGGCATGGCATTCAAGAACAACACCGGTGACGTCCGTTTCACCCCGACCAAGGAAGCGATCAACCTGCTCGAGGCCAGCGGCTGCGACCTGATCGTCTGCGATCCCTGGGTCAACCCGGCCGAAGCGCGAGAGGTCACCGCGGCGCCCATCACCGACGACGTGTGGGCGGCCATCGAGGGCGCCGACTGCGTCGCATTCTTCACAGGTCACGACGACTTCCGACGGCTTCGGATCGCCGATATCGCCGAGCGGGCGCCCGGCGCTCTCATCCTGGATGGGCGGATGTACTTCACCCGGGAGCAGATCCAGGACATGGAGGCCCATGGCCTGCGCTATCGCGGCATCGGCCGGTGACGACCGCGCTCGTGACCGGTGGCAGCGGCTTCATCGGGAGCCATCTCATCGACCAGCTCCTGGCTCGCGGGAGCGAGGTGATCTGCTTCGACGCCCAGCGTGGCCGAAATCTCGACGAGGCTGCGACGCATCCGGGGTTCCGCTTCGTGGAGGGCGACGTCCGCGATGCCTCGGCCCTCGGCGACGTGATCGACGGCAGCGTCGACGTCATCTACCACCTGGCCGCCATCGTCGGCGTGTCGAACTACATCAGCGATCCGCTGTCCGTGCTCGACGTCAACGTCATCGGGACGCGCAACGTCCTCGAGCACGCGTCGCGTCACGGCACCCGGACGGTGCTGACCTCGACCAGCGAGGTGTTCGGCCGCAATCCAAAGGTGCCGTGGGATGAGGACGACGACCGCGTGCTGGGGAGCACGACGGTGGATCGGTGGAGCTATAGCACGAGCAAGGCGATGTCCGAGCACCTCGCCTTCGCCATGCACCGGCATCGGGCGCTGCCGGTCACGGTGGTCCGCTACTTCAACGCCTACGGCCCCCGACAGTCGCCGATCTACGTGGTCTCGCAGAGCATCCACCGGGTTCTCAACGGGAAGCCACCGATCGTCTACGACGACGGCCAGCAGACGCGCTGCTTCACCTACGTGGCCGATGCAGTGGCGGGCACGATCCTGGCTGCCGAGAGCGACGCGGCGGTGGGTGAGGCCTTCAATCTCGGCAGCAATCGCGAGTCCACCGTGGCCGAGGTGGTCGCGGCCACCAGCGAGGGTGCCGGCAGCACGCTCGAGCCGGAGCGCCTCAGCACGACCGAGCTGTACGGGGCCACCTACGAGGACATCGGCCGGCGGGTTCCCGGGGTAGAGAAAGCTCGGCGGGTGCTCGGCTGGGAGGCAACGACGTCGTTGCGCGACGGGATCGAACGGACCATCACCTGGACGCGTGCGAACCCGTGGTGGCTCGAGGAGCGATGACAGTCGACCAGTCGCCCCGTATTGCCGTCACCGGCCCCGGCGGACGCCTCGGTGTTGCGATGCTCGCGGAGCTCGCCAGGCGCGGGATGACACCGCTCCCATGGAGACGTCCCGACTACGATCTCGACGATCCGGCCGCCGCACGGCGCCTGGCCGAGCGAGATCGCCCCGACATCGTCATCCATTGCGCGGCCTGGGTGGACGTCGAGGGTTGCGCGCGGGAGCCCGCGGTGGCGGAGCGCCGGAACGCGGTTGCCACGTCCGAGCTCGCCAGCGCCCTTGCCGAACGCGACGGAGCGCTCGTTCTGATCAGTACGAACGAGGTGTTCGATGGGCGGCGGACCGATGGCCGCGGATACCTCGAGACCGACGACCCACGTCCCGGGAACGCGTACGGCGCGTCCAAACTGGCTGGCGAGCACGCCGCGCTCGAGGCATTTGGCGGTCGCCCGTTGTTGACCATCGTTCGAACCGCGTGGCTGTTCGGTCCGGCCGGCGCAGACTTCCCCTCCAAGATCGTCACCGCCGCCGACCGGGCCCCGGACGAGCCGCTCAAGGTCGTCGACGATGAGATCGGTTCGCCGACCTCGACCCCGCACCTGGCGCGAGTCGTCGTCGACCTCGCGATGAGTGGTCACGCGGGCACTCGACACCTCGTTGGTCCCGAGAGCCTCTCGCGGTTTGCGTGGGCCGAGGACGTGCTGAGACGGGCACGGCCTGCCAAGCTCATCGAACCGGTTCGCGGCGAATCACTCGATCGGCGTTCGGTGCCGCCGCCGTGGGGAGTGCTCGCATCACAGGACCCGGCACTGGGCGCAGCGCTGCCGGCATGGAGCGCGGCCGCTGACGACTACGTGGCAAGCGTCCTGGGGCAGTCCAATGCGACGCGAGCCTAGGACGATGAGCGACGCGACGGGCGCATGAGCGGGCGCATCCGGAGGGGTCTGGCCCCGAGCGACGGCATATCATGCGGTCGGGGTCGCGTTGGGGAGACGCCCGAGGCAGCTGATCCGGGCAAGCGGAACATGGGGTGCTGATGTCGTTCTTCGATGGCCAGACGGTGCTGGTGACCGGCGGAACCGGATCCTTTGGCAAGCTCTTCACGAAGGTCCTGCTGACGACGACCGACGTGAGCAAGGTCATCGTCTTCAGCCGTGACGAGCTGAAGCAATCCGAGATGCAGCAGGACTATCCGGACGAGAAGCGGATCCGCTTCTTCATCGGCGACGTTCGTGACTACCAACGGTTGTACCGCGCGCTCCACGGCGTCGATGTCGTCGTCCACGCGGCCGCGTTGAAGCAGGTGCCAGCTGCGGAATACAACCCATTCGAGGCGGTGAAGACCAACGTCCACGGTGCCCAGAACGTGATCGAAGCGTCGATCGAACGGGGCGTGAAGCATGTGATCGCCCTGAGCACCGATAAGGCATGCAGCCCCGTGAACCTGTACGGCGCGACCAAGCTGGTCAGCGACAAGCTGTTCATCAACGGCAACGCTTACGCGGCGGGCACGCCGACCCGTTTCGCGGTCGTCCGGTACGGCAACGTCGTCGGGAGTCGCGGAAGCGTGGTCCCGCTGTTCAAACGGCTGGCCGAGACGGGTGAGCTTCCGATCACCGACGAGCGCATGACGCGGTTCTGGATCACGCTTCAGCAGGGGGTGGACTTCGTGATGGAGTCCCTCGACCGGATGCACGGGGGAGAGCTCTTCGTGCCCAAGATCCCGAGCATGAAGGTCACGGATCTCGCGAAGGCATTTGCGCCGGACGCTCGCCTCAACGTTGTCGGCATCAGGCCCGGAGAGAAGCTCCACGAGGAGATGATCAGCGCGGCCGACTCGCGACGGACGATCGACATGGGCGCCTATTACGTCATCCAGCCCGAGATGGACTGGTGGCCGGCCCACGAGCTGGATGGCTCGCCAGTTGAAGATGGCTTCAGCTACGCGAGCGACACGAACACCCAGTGGCTCACGCTCGACCAACTCCGGACCATGGTGGCGGATGTCTGAGCCTCCCCTTCCCTACGGCCGCCAATGGCTGGACGAAGAGGACATCGCGGCTGTCGTCGAGGTCCTGCGATCCGACTATCTGACGACCGGTCCGACGGTGGAGGCATTCGAGCGCGCCGTCGCGGCAGCCGCCGGTGTTGCTCGGGCGGTGGCGGTGAACTCGGGCACATCCGCCCTACATGCCATGTACTTTGCGGCCGGGCTCAGCGCGGGGGACGAGATCGTCACCACCCCCCTGACGTTCGCCGCCACCGCCAACGCGGCGCTGTATCTCGGAGCGTCAGTCCGCTTCGTGGACGTCCAGGCCGATACGGGCAACATCGATCCCGCTGCTGTCGAGGCCGCGATCGGATCACGTACCCGCCTTGTGGTGGCGGTGGACTACACCGGCCATCCGGCTGACTACGACGACCTGTCGGCGGTCTGCGCAGCGCGCGGTGTGACGCTGGTCGCCGACGCGGCGCACTCGTTCGGCGCGACGTACCACGGCCGCCCCGTGGGAACGCTGGCTGCCGCCAGCGAACTCAGCTTCCACCCCGTCAAGCCCATCACCACCGGCGAGGGTGGAGCCATTGTGTCCGATGACGAGGGGATCGCCGACCTGGCGGCCCGATTCCGAACTCATGGGATCGAGCGAAACCCGGACGCGATGCGTGCTCATGGCGCGTGGCACTACGAGCAGCACGACCTGGGATTCAACTATCGAATGACGGACATCCATGCCGCCCTGGGCCTCAGCCAGCTTCGGCGCCTCGACATGTTCGTCGCACGGCGTCGTGCCATCGCGGCCAGGTACCTCGAGGCGCTCGCTGATGTCGGCGGCCTCACGTTGCCGCACATTCGCGAGGGCGTCGAACCGGGATGGCACCTCTTCGTCGTGCGCGTGTCGGAGTCAAGCCGCAGGCGCCGGTTCTTCGACAGGCTCCGTGAACTCGGGATCGGCGTGCAGGTGCACTACATTCCGGTGCACCACCACCCGTTCTATCAGCGGCTCGGCTTTGAACGCGGCATCTGCCCTGTTGCCGAGGACTTCTCTGCCCGCGCGGTATCGCTGCCGATCTTTCCGCGGATGACCGATGACGAGGTCGACCAGGTCATCGCCGTCGCGCGGCAGGCCGCGGCTGAGACTCTGTGACCGAAATGCATGTGCTCCTGCGCGCGGATGCCGGCGAAGCGATCGGGACCGGCCACCTGATGCGCATGCGCACCATGGCCGAGGAGTACCGACGACGTGGGGCGCGACTGAGTCTGTTGACCGCCTGCGTCGAGCCGCAGCTCCTCGATCCCTTCCGGGAACTGGGCGTGATCGTTCACGGGCTTGATGCCGCATGCCCGGACCCCGCAGACGCACGACGGATGGCCGAGCTGATCCAGGCGTCGCGTCCGGATTGGGTGGTGGTGGACGGATACGACTTTGACAGCGGCTACCTTCGGGACACTCGGTCGGCGGGGACCAGGGTGATCGTCTTCGATGACATGGCCCACCTCGCCGAGTATCCGGTGGACGTGGTGGTGAATCAGAACGCCCACGCCGGCCTCTTGAGGTATCGGACATCACCCGACACGAAGGTGCTGTGCGGTCCTCGTTACGCCGTCCTGCGGGCCGAGTTTCGCGACTCCGCCCCTGATCCCCGCACCCCGCCAACCGTCGGCCACATCCTGGTGACACTGGGAGGAGCCGATCCCCATCGCGCCACCGAGGTCGTGGTGAAGGCCCTGGGATTGGTCATGTCGGGGAGGCCCTCGGTCACGGGGACCGTTGTTGTTGGTGGATCCAACCCTCGCCACGAACAGATTGCCGGCCTGGTCGCTGAAGTCGGGCTCAACGTGCAGGTCGTTCACGCGGCCAGTGAAATGCGCGAGCACATCGCTGCAGCGGACATCGCAATTTCGACGGCAGGGACCACGGTGTGGGAGCTAGCGTATCTGGGCGTACCGTCCCTGCTCATCGAAGCGGGTGAGGCGGAGAAGCTGATGCTCGCCGGCCTCGCGAGCATCGACCTGTTCGAGGCTATCGGACGGGCCGAAGCGCTCGACTCGCGCGCGGTGGCGTCGGCCTTGGAGGAGCGGATGGACGACACCGAGTGGAGGACGGCGATGTCGCAGCGCGGGATGCAGACGGTCGACGGGCGGGGGATCGACCGAATCATCGACCTGACCATGGGAGCCACGCATTGATCGATCTCTCTGGTGCGCGAGCCCTTGTCACCGGCGGCTCGGGAGTCATTGGCCGAGAGCTGCTCGAACTGCTGGGAGCCAGCGGCGCGGACGTCCTGAGTGCCGATCGGCTGCCACTCCCCGGGCCCCCGCCGCGTGGCGTGACGCACGTCGAGACCGACCTTGCAACGGACGACCTGGAGCCGCTGTGGCAGTTTCGCCCCGAGCTCATCTTCCACCTGGCTGCCACGTTCGAGCGCTCCGAGGAGAGCCCCGATTTCTGGCTCCCGAATTGGCAGGACAATGTCGTTGTGAGCCACCGCCTGGCGGAGGGCGCACGTCTCGATCGGGGAGTCAGGGCCCTCGTGTTCGCGTCGAGCTACCTCATCTACGATCCCCGGCTGTACCTATCGGCCGAGCCACGGTCGGATGGCGTGAGCCTCCGCGAGGACATGCGGCAGGATCCTCGCAATCTGTGTGGCGCCGCGAAGCTGTATGCCGAGAAGGAGTACGCGTTCGCTCGCGAGCTCCTGGGCGGGCCTGCGCAGATCTCATGCGCACGCATCTTTCGCGTGTTCGGCAGGGGCTCGCGTGACGTGATATCGCGCTGGATCCGAGCAGCACTGGCGGGTGAGCCGCTGACCGTGTTCCAGTCGGAGAACCGGTTTGACTACATCTACGCGGGCGACGTTGCGGAGGGCCTCCTGCGCCTGGCGACCGCCCCGGATGCCGAAGGGGTGGTCAACCTTGGCACGGGCCGAAGTCGCCCGGTGAGCGAGGTCATCAGCCTGCTGCAAACCGAGCTGCCGGGCACACGAACGATCCAGGAGTCACGCGACGCACCGTTCGAGGCGAGTGCGGCGGATACGAGCCGGCTGCGCGAGGTCGTGGGTTGGACTCCGCCGACGGACCTCGCGGATGGGATCCGCAAGGTCATCGATTGGGAGCGCGCTCAGCGGTGAGTTCGCACGAGCCGAACACCGTCGAGGTGCTGCCATGGGGCTACCGCCGCCTCGACCCGATCCCAAGCGCCGACGATCTTCAGCGGTTCTACCAGAGCGCCTACGCCGATCTCGCATCGCGACAGCGGCGCGCACCCGATCTGCGGCGTCTCCTCGCCGGAGGCCCGGAAGCGGACGCAGAACGCGACTGGCTCCGTCAAACGCTCTTCGCGGACATCCTCTCCACGCTCGAGCAGCATCGCGACCCAAACCTGCCCCGCTCGGCGCTGGATATCGGCGCAGGAACTGGCGAGTGGCTCGAGGAGCTGGCGACCGCGGGGTGGGACCAGCCGCTCGGACTCGAGCCATCCGAGGGTGCTGCGGCCTTCGCCCAATCGCACGGTCGCCGTGTCCTGCCCCTGATGCTCGAGGAATACCTGGTCACTCACCCGCGAGATACGACGTTTGGCGTCGTCTCCGCACTCAACGTGCTCGAGCATCTGCCGGACCCGGTCGCCTTCTGCGACCGCGTACGCGACCTGCTGCCCGTGGGCGGCCTGGTCGTGGTGCGGGTCCCGAACGATTTCAATCCGCTCCAGCTGGCTGCTCAGACGAAGCTGGGACGGGCCCCGTGGTGGATCGTTGCCCCGGACCACATCAACTACTTCGACCATGAAAGCCTGGGCCAGCTCCTGGAGGATCGTGGGTTCGAGGTCCTGAGCACCCAGACCGACTTTCCGATGGAGCTGTTCCTCCTGATGGGATCGAACTATCTGGACGACCCCGAGGTCGGCCGAGAATGCCATCTGCGTCGGCGCGAGGCCGATCTGGCAATGGGCGCCGACGCCCGTCGAGAGTTCGGTCGTGCCATGGTCAGCGTGGGCATGGGCCGGAACTCGATGATCGTCGGGAGGCGCGCGCGGTGAGGGTTCTCATCACCAGCGCATCGAACAAGGTTTCCCTGGTGCGTGCATTCAGGGCGGCGCTCGAACGGACGGGCGGTGGCGAGGTCGTTGCTGCCGACGTGGATCCCCTTTCGGCCGCCCTCTACGTGGCTGACATGATCGAGATCGTGCCCCGAAGTGATGCGCCCGCGTTCGTCGACGCCATGGTCGAGATCTGCGAACGCCACCAGATCGATCTCATCGTTCCGACCCGTGACGAGGAGCTGCCGGTATTTGCGGCCGCGCGGAATCGGCTCGAGGGGCTCGGCGTCCGCGTCGCGGTGTCGGACCTTCACACCGTGGAGACCTGCCAGGATAAGCTCGCCTTCCACGGCTTCTGTGTCGAGAACGATATCGGGGTGGCGGGTCGATATGCCAACCCTGGCGACGTGAGGTTCCCCGCATTCGTGCGCCCGAGGTCGGGGAAGGGGGGGATCGGTGTCGCGGCCGTGCGCGACCGTGCAGAGCTCGATCGTGCCACGGGCGGCGCCTGGGATCAGTTCGTCGTGCAGGACCTCATCGAGGCGCCCGAGTACACGATCGACCTGCTCGCCGACTTCGACGGGGATGTGGTCTCTGTCGTTTCCCGTCAGAGGATCCGCACGGTGAGCGGCGAGAGTTGGGTTGGCCGCGTGGAGATGCGAGAGGACCTCCTGTCGGTCTCACGACGCATGGCCGAGGTCCTGTCGTTCCGCGGCCACGTCACGATCCAGGCCTTCGTCTCGGATGCGGGAGTTCTCGCGATCGAGGTCAACCCACGGTTCGGTGGTGCGGCAGCGCTCGGCTGGGCCGCGGGCGCACCGACCCCGGAGTACCTCGTCCGCCTTGTCCGCGGCCACGACGTGCTGCACGACGCGCGGACGATCACGGATGGATTGGTCATGCTCCGCCATACCGACGACGTGTTCCTGCCCTCGGATCAGCTGGTGAAGCAGCGATGAGGGCCGTCGTCTTCGACCTCGACGACACGCTCTATCCGGAGCTGGACTTCGTCCGAGGAGGATTTGCCGCAGTTGCCGAGTATCTCGAGCGCCGCCACGGCGTCGACGGAACGGCTGCAGCGTCCCGGATGTGGACCCTTCTGCATGAGCAAGGCCGGGGCAGGGTGTTTGACCTCCTGCTCGAGGAGCTGAACCTGGCGGCCGGGCCCGAGACGTTGCCGACCATGCTCTACCTCTACCGGTCGCATGTTCCGACCCTCGACGCCGTATCCCGATGTGCCGGCCATCCTGCAGGAACTCGCTGCGGCCGAGTTCCGCATGGGAGTCCTCACCGACGGATCGCCCAGCGTGCAGCGTCGGAAGCTCGCGGCCCTGGCTCCGGCTCTCGGGCTGGACTTTGACGCCATCGTGATCGTGGGGGAGCTGCCGATCGAGATGGCAAAGCCGTCCCCCGCGCCCTATCGCGTGGCGGCGGAGCTGCTGGGGATCGCCCCCTCGCACATCACCTACGTCGGGAACGATCCGTACAAGGACTTCGGTGGCGCCCGGACCGCCGGCATGGCAACGATTCGAGTCCGTGCGCCTTCGGCGACGTTTCCGATTCTTCCCGACAGCATCGAGGTCGAGGCCGATCGGTACGCCGATCCGTTCTCGACCATCGCGGAGCTGTTGCTCAGCTCCTGATCAATCTCCCAGCCTCTTCTGGCCGACGTGAGCGTTGATCTGCCGCCACTCCGGGTGCGCGTCGAGGAGCGCCCGGACGGTGTCGAGGCCCGACTCGAGGGGAGCCGGGGGAAGCGCTCGAATGATCCGAGCAATCAGGTCGAAGTCCTCGGCCGTGTCGACCGTCCAACGCTCGTTGCCCTCATCACGATCGTTCGCAAGGTTGCAGAGCCGGAACCGTTCGGGGTGGCCGTAGAGAAAGGGCGTGACGTGTTCCCGCTCGAAGGGCGCGCGCGCTTCGGCCGCCGCCTCGTCGAGTGCGCTGCGCGAGCAGACCTCGACATCCAGCCCACGAGGAAATGTCCGCTCCAGCGTATTCGACGCGTAGTCGCAGTCATCAGCAGCGAAGAGATTGATCACCCTGTCGATGATGTCGGGGTCGATGATCGGGCAGTCCCCGGTGACGCGGACGATGACCTGTGCGCCGACTTCCGCCGCCGCTCGCTGGTACCGATCCAGCACGTCATCGGAGCTTCCTCGGTAGGTCAGGACTCCACGCTTCGTGCAGAGGCGCTCGATCGGGTCGTCCTCGGCGAGGGTGGTGGTGGCGACAACCGTCACGTGCGGCGTTGCGACACGCTCGAGCCGTTCAAGAAGGACATCGAGCAGGGGCCGACCGTCAACCTCGCGCAGGACCTTGCCGGGCAGTCGAGTGGAGCCCATCCGAGCCTGGACGATCACTGCCAGCGGAGGTGACGGTCTCGTCGTCACGGTCGGGTCTGCGGTGCGAGATGGCACGGTGGTATGGTCGCAGGCATGGGCAATTCTCGCCACATTCGCATCGGAAACCGGCTCATCGGGCCCGGTTCACCGACCTACGTCATCGCCGAGATCTCTGCCAACCACAACCAGGAGCTCGAGCGCGCGGTGGCGATGATTCACGAGGCGGCGCGCGCGGGCGCGGACGCGGTGAAGTTTCAGACCTACACGGCCGACACGATCACGATCGACTCCGACCGGCCGGAGTTTCGGATTGCCGCCGGCACCGTCTGGGATGGCCGCATGCTCTACGACCTCTACCGGGAAGCATTCACGCCGTGGGATTGGTTCCCCGAGCTCGCACGCCAGGCTGCGATCAGCGAGATCCAGTTCTTCTCGTCCCCGTTCGACGACAGCGCAGTCGCCCTCCTCGAGACGCTCGACGTCCCGGCATACAAGATTGCATCCAACGAGATCGTCGACATGGGCCTCATCAAGCGGGTCGCGTCCACCGGGAAGCCGGTGATCATCTCGACCGGCATGGCGAGCTTCGAAGAGATCGCGGAAGCGCTCAGTGCGGCTCGGGAGGCGGGAGCCGCCGAGATTGCACTTCTCAAGTGCACCAGTGCCTACCCGGCGCCCCCGAGCGAGGTCAACCTCAACACCATTCCGCACATGGCCGACGCGTTCGACGTTCCGGTTGGCCTTTCCGACCACACCATGGGAATCGCCGTTCCGGTGGCCGCCGTGGCGAGGGGGGCAGCCATCGTGGAGAAGCACTTCACCCTGCGCCGCAGCGATGGCGGACCGGACAGCGGATTCTCACTTGAACCCCATGAGTTCGCCGAGATGGTCAGCCAGATCCGCGTCGCTGAGCAGGCCCTGGGCGAGGTGAGTTACACGCCCACGGAGCGCGAGCTCGGTAACCGAGCGCTGCGACGTTCTCTGTTCATCGTTGAGGACGTTGCCGCAGGCGAAAGCTTCACCCCTGAGAATGTCCGCAGCATCCGCCCGGGGCATGGCCTCCACACACGCCACCTCGACGAGGTGATCGGACGCACGGCTGAGCGCGACGTATCGCGCGGGACGCCGCTGACCTGGGACATGATCGAGCCCGAATGAGGTCCGCGCGACCCGAAGTCGTCCGCGAATCACCGCGACCAGATCTCCGGTCCTTCAGGCCACGCGAATTCGCGATGCTCACGACGTCGACCGTCATCTACCAGGGTGCCCGCTTCGCCTTCTCGCTCGCCGCGGCACGAGCTCTCGAGCCGGCGGACTTCACGTCGTGGGTGCTGGTGATCTCGGTGCTCGTGTACGCGCCCTCACTCCTCCTCGGCGTGAGCAATGGGCTCAGCCGCGAGCTGCCCATTCTCATCGCCAGCGGCCGCAGCAGCGATGCGGATCGAGGGATCGCCGCGACGTGGTTTGCGACGCTTGCCGCAGTAGCCGCCGTGCTGTTCGCGGCGCTCATGGTGGTCCTTCTGGCGCCGTCCGCGGCATCGCTCGGGGTGGCAATGGCGCTCCTGGTGCCGGCCACGATCGTTGTCGGCATCCAGCAGTTCATCCTCCGTTCCACGCTCCGGTTCGGCGCAGCTGCGGCTCAGCAGGCGCTCTTCGGCGTCCTCATGGCCGTCTCCACGCTGATCCTGTGGGTCGGGATCGCGGACGATCTCGTGGGCGCAGCATTGCTCTACGCCGCGCCGACGGTGATCGCGATGGGCGCGGGCATGTTCGGGACGGCTCCGCGCCAGTGGGGCGGATGGACGACCCAGGACCTGACTCGACTCGCGTCCATCGGCTTCCCGATCATGGTTGCCGGACTCGTGTTCAGCATTTTCGTGACGCTCGACCGCTGGATGGCGATCACCCTCCTGGGCCTGGTGGACGCCGCGCCGTATGCGCTGGCGAGTCTCATCGCGACGGCGATGCTCGTGATCCCCGGCGTCGTGTCACAGCAGACGTACCCGCGCATGGCGATGGCGCTCGGGCACGGAGCTGGCCGCGCGGAGCTCCTGTCCATGGCGAGGCGGCAGGGCCTCGTGGCCGCGGCAGTCGTGGCCCCGATCGCGCTGGGGCTCGTGCTGTTCTCGGTCATGGCGATCCCTATCCTCCTGCCCGACTACGAGGCGGCGCGGGCGGCCGTCGTGATCCTGAGCATCGGCTACGTGCTCCTCGCTCTCCTCACCGGGTACGGCAACTACCTGAACGTGATGGGCGGTCAGTGGCGGTATCTGGCAGCCCAGCTGGCAGCCGCCGCAGTCTCGGTTCTCCTGATGGTGGTCGGGGGCTCGCTGCTCGGTATCACCGGCATTGCGCTCGGCATGGCGGGGAGCCACCTGGTGTACGGGCTCCTCCTGAGTCGCACGGCATACCGGTACGATCCGACGGGTGGGGCGGCGCCGAGCGCCGGTGGTGAGTGACCCTCAGTGGCCGCCGTGCATCACGAGTGCGGGGATGGTCTTCGCCAGGATCTTCAGGTCGAGCCAGATGGACCAGCCATCGATGTAGATCAGGTCGTGCTCGACCCAGCGGTCAAAGTCGGGCTCGTGGCGGGCTTCGACCTGCCACAGGCCGGTGATGCCGGGCTTCATGCTGAGCCGGCGCCGATGCCACACGTCGTACTCGGCGACCTCGTCCGGCAGCGGCGGCCGCGGACCCACGAGGCTCATCGAGCCGGTGAGCACGTTCCACAGCTGCGGTAGCTCGTCGACGGACGTCTTGCGCAACCATCGCCCGATGCTGGTCATGCGCGGGTCGTCGGCTGCCTTGAACGCCGCCCCGCTCCGCTCGTTCAGGTGGCGAACCTCCCCCAGCCGATCCTCCGCGCCGACCACCATGGTGCGGAACTTATAGATGGTGAACGGCCGACCCTGGAGCCCGACGCGCGTCTGCCGGAACATGATGGGCGAGCCATCGGAGATGCGAACGGCCAGCGCGGTCGCGACAAGGACCGGGCTCAGCACGACGAGTCCCACTGCGGCACCCACGATGTCGATGACCCGCTTGACGACGAGCCCGACTTCGCGTTGACCATCGTGGATGAGCGACCGCACCAGGAAGCCGTCGAACTCCTCCTGGACCGCACCGGGGAGGACCTCTTCGACGGGGTCGACCGCGACGCGGACGGTCTTGCCCTCACCGGCAGCCACGCCCGTGATCGGCTCCAGGAAGTGAGCCGCCACGGGTGGCAGACAGACGGCGACCTCGTCAACCACGCGCGAGTGGAGGATGTCCTCGATGTCCTCGACGGAACCCAGGATCGGGCGGGTGACCGCCCACTCGCGTTCCTCGGGGGCGACGAGATGCCCGATGACGTTCAACCCGAGCCCCGGGTGGCTCTCGACCCGATCGGCAAACTCCTGGGCGAACGTCCCGGTCCCGGCGATGAGCATGTAGCGGGGGTCACGGCCTTGGCTGCGGAGTGCCTCGAAGACGCCGCGGAGGGCGATCCGACCCAGCAGGGTGACCGACGGCTGCGCGATGAACAAAAATGCGAGGAAGAGGCGGCTGACGTCGTCCTGCTTGACCAGGAACAGGAACGACAGGGTCAATGCGATGACCAGCAGTGTCGCGCGAGCGATGTCGCGCACCTCGGTCCACAGGCGCCAGCGAACGCTGAGACGGTACAGGCCGGACATCCACAGCACCGCGACCCAGGTCAGTGCGAAGCTGGCCGCAGCGAATCGGATGTCGATGCCCAGCGCCTGCCACAGCTGGCCGGAGTCCCCGTCACGGAAGCGAAGAGCTGAGACGGCCAGGAACACGAGAATCGCGCTTGCCGCGTCACCGACCATCAGCCCGAGGCGCAGGGCCATCATGTGCCGTCGGATCAAATCCGAGCCCACCCTTGTTGTGCGACGTCCACGAGTGCCCGCGTGGATCCATGCATTGACCGATTGTGACACCTCCGACCGCGCGTGGGCACGCGTTAGACTTCGGCCATGCACCTCCCCTCCTCGCCGATCCAAACGCGCTGCGCGCCGCGTCACCGATCGCGGGCGGCGCGATGAAGGTCCTCGTGACCGGCGGTGCCGGGTTCATCGGGTCGCACCTCGTGCATCGGCTGTGTGAGCAGGGCACCGAGGTTGTCGTCATCGATGACCTGAGCTCCGGCGAAGGAGAACGGCTCCCGTCGGAGGTGCGGCTCGTGCGCCAGGACATCACCTCCGCCGATACGGTCACGGCGATCGCCGAGCTCCGGCCGACGCACATCGTCCATGCGGCGGCCCAGGTCAGTGTCCACAGGTCGATGGAAGATCCTGCGGCCGACCGTGCGGTGAACCTCATCGGAACCGCGCACGTCATCGAGGGTGCTCGGCGGGCCAAGGCACAACGGCTCGTGTTCATCTCCAGCGGCGGCGCCATCTACGGGGACACGACTGGCGCTGACGAGAGCACGACTTCAGCGCCGGAGAGCTACTACGGAATCCACAAGCTCGCGGCCGAGGGATATGTGCGCCTGAGCGGCATGTCGCACGCCGTCGCGCGGCTCTCCAATGCGTTCGGTGCCGGGCAACGCGCAGATCTCGAGGGCGGGGTCATCGCGATCTTCTGCCGCGCCGCCAGCCAGGGAGCACCGATCACCGTGCACGGCGACGGGGAGCAGGTTCGCGACTTCGTTCACGTCGACGACGTTGTGGGCGCGCTGGAAGCGATGCTTCTCTCGTCTGACTCCGGAACGTGGAACGTCGCGAGCGGCGTCGCCACCACGATCAACCAGCTGGTAACCGCGGTGGAGGCGGCGTACGGAGTCACGCTCGACGTCGCACGCACCGCACGCCGGCCGGGCGACGTTCGGTCGTCCGTCCTGCGCGTGGACGCGATTCGCCGTGATCTCGGCTGGGAGCCGTCCGTGAGTCTCTCCGCGGGACTCGCGAAGCTCGCTGGTCGGAGTCACCACTCCGACCCCCGCTAGACTCGCGGCATGGCACGCATCCTCGTCGTCGAGCCGGTGGCGGACCCCGGAATCGAGCTGATCCGGGCCGCCCACGAGACCGTGCTGCGTCCCGGCCTCGAGCGCGACGCCCTGCTGAGCGCGCTGTCGGAGGGCGGCGGCTGGGACGCGCTCATCGTGCGGTCGCAGACCCGCGTCGACGCGGAGCTCCTGGCGGCGGCGGCGCCGCGATTGAGCGTGGTCGGCGTGGCCAGCGTCGGCATCGACCGCATCGACGTGGACGCGGCGACGCGGGCCGGCGTCATGGTGGTCAACGCGCCCACCGGCAACACGGTCGCGGCCGCCGAGCACACCATGGCGCTGATGCTCGCGCTCCTGCGGCGCATCCCGGCCGCGGATGCGTCACTGCGACGCGGGGAGTGGGAGCGTGGCGCGCATACCGGGCGCGAGCTGCGCGGCAAGACGCTCGGCATCGTGGGGCTCGGGAAGATCGGCAAGGCGGTTGCGCGGCGTGCGCTCGGGTTCGAGATGAAGGTGATCGCCAGCGACCCGTACCTGACCGAGGACCAGGTCGGCGAGGCCGGCGCACGACTGGTCGGGATGGCCGAGCTGCTGCATCGCTCGGACGTCATCACCGTCCACACGCCGCTGTCGACCCACACCCGGGGGCTGCTGGGGAGGGCGCAGCTGGAGGCCACCAAGCCGGGGGCATTCGTGCTCAACGTGGCGCGCGGCGGGATCATCGACGAGGCGGCCCTGGCCGACGCGCTGGCGTCCGGACACCTGGCCGGGGCTGCCGTGGACGTCTTCACCTCGGAGCCGATGGCCCAGGACAACCCGCTGCGCTCGGCTCCCAACGTCATCCTGACGCCCCACCTCGGCGCGTCGACGGCCGAGGCACAGGACCGGGTCGGCACCGAGATGGCCGAGCAGGTGCTCATGGCACTGGCCGGCGTGACGCCACCGCACGCGGTGAACGCTCCGGCCCTGGCCCCGGAGTCGGGGCAGAAGCTGCGCCCGTACGTCGAGCTCGGCCGGCGGCTCGCGCTCCTGGCGCGCCAGCTCGCCCCGGGCGCATTCGACACGCTGTCCCTTTCGTATGCCGGCGAGATCGCCGCGGGCGACTGCGCCCCGATCCGGACGGCGGCGATTGCCGGCATCCTGGAGGCCGTCACCGATCAGCGCGTGAACGCGGTGAATGCCGACCTGGTGGCCCACGAGCGAGGGATGACGATCCGCGAGGAGCGAACCGCCGCGTCGGAGCCGTGGGCATCGCTCGTCGCGCTCTCGATCGGGCCGGCGGACGGCGAGCCGATCCTCACCCTCGCCGGGTCCACCGCCCACGGCCGGCCACACCTCGCGGGACTCGACGGCTTCGCCATCGATGCCGAGCTCATCGGCCTCATGCTCATGACCCGGCACCGCGACAAGCCCGGCATCGTCGGATCGGTGGGCACCCTCCTGGCCGATGCGGAGATCAACATCAGCTCGCTCGAGCTGTCACGCATGTCCGAGCGCGGCGAGGCGATGATGTTCGTCTCGGTCGACGATCCGGTCACCGATGCCGTCCTCCGGCAGATTCGCGACATCGACGGCATCCTGGACGCTCGCCTGGTCGAGCTGCCGACGTCAGGCGGATCTTGATGGGGTGTGGATAAGTCCTGATCGGCCGCTCGATCTCGTGGACAAAGGGGATTGATCACGCGCCAGGTCGGGCGCCATGATGATGTCGTCCCGAAGGGGCAGTCGGCGGTCCGAGATCACATCAACGGTCGCCACGGTTCCTTCGGGACATTTCCGTGTCCGCCGGCCAGTGGGTACGTTGGACCCCCCACGGCCCGCCTGCTAGGATGCGACTCTTCGGTCGGGGCGTGGCGCAGTAGGTAGCGCGCGTCGTTCGGGACGACGAGGTCGGAGGTTCGAGTCCTCTCGCCCCGACCAGCTCCCCTCATCAGCGCCAGTACACTGCTGCCGTGCGGCGCGCTAGCTGGGGAATCTTGGGAATCGTGCTCCTCGTGAGCGCCTGCGCCGCCGATGCCCCGACGCCCTCCACGGTGGGGACTGAAGCCCCGATGATCAGCCATCGCGCCGGGCTTTGTGGGAACGACATGCGACGAAGTTGCGGCGGAATTCTCGCGCGAGCTCATCGGACGCCTGGATTCCTCGGATTGCGACCGCGGGCTCCGCGGGCGCAGCTCATGACCTCATCGAACGATCGACCGAGTCACTCGCGGGGATCACCGTTGACCACGTGTTCACTGCCGGCCTGGGTGGCGAATGCCTGTATGCCGACTTCGCCGAAACACTGAGCCCGATGCTCTCGGGCGATTTGCTCGCCGCGATCGAGACCTCTGGCTACCCGATGTTCGAGCGGTTGTCACTCCTCATGTCGGCGATGGAGATCGAGGAGCGCGTCGAGCGTTTGCCACCGGTCCCTGTCCGCCCGGTGCCGGAGTTCGGAGATGGCCCGTGGGGTCCGCTTGCCGTCGTCGAGGCGGAGGCCGACAGCGGGGACTTGGCGGCATTCGGCGGTTTGCTGCGGGTCGACGCCGAGTGCGTCAGCGTGAGCGGCGCGACCATGATCTTCCGCAGCGCCCAGGTGCGCTGGAATGTCGATCGCGAGTCGATCACGTTCTGGGATCCAGTCGGCGACGTGGCCATCGAGCTCCGTCACGGAGACCATGTGAGATTCGGCGGCGGTGAGTATGGTCTCGGGGAAGGTGCAAATTGGGCGAACGAGCCCGATCCAGCCTGCTCGCTCGACGGAGCATTCGGTGTCCACTCGCTCAGCGAGGTGAACGGCGTGCCAATCCGTGAGCTCGGACCGGCCGGAGGCTAAGCCTCGATGCGCAGTGCCGGGAATCCGTCGAGGAGATCCTTAGCCACGACCTGGTAGATCTCGTGCTCGTCGGGGATGCCGCGCAGCCGATACGTCCCGAGATGTCGCAGCTCGACCGTAGTGTCCTCGCCCAGCGCCGCCCGGGCGGTACGCGAGACGAGGATCTGGCCCCCGTGGCCGCACGAGCACAGCCGGGCGCCGGCATTGACCGCGATCCCCTGGTAGCCGCCCGGCGTGCGGGTCGGGCGTCCGGTGTGCAGCCCGATCCTGACGCGGACCGAGGCCTCGTCGGGCCATGCGTGCGACCCGAATGCGCGCTGCATGGCGATCGATGCTTCCAGGGCATCGGCGGCCCGCTCGAACACGGCAAAGAATTCATCGGCCCTGGCATCCACCTCGAAGCCGCCGGTGCGGCGAATGGCCGTGCGCTCGATGCGCCGAACCGCATTGAGGAGGGAGCCGTATCGCTCTCCGAGCTCCGAGGTCAGGCGACTCGAGTTCTCGACATCGGCGAACAGAAGCGTGAGCTGACCGGTCGGCAGCTTGGGTCGGAGCTGGCCCTCGATGAACCCGACCGGGACCAGGCCGTGACGCTTTGCCGCCTTGAGCAGCCGCGAACGGGCACGATCGCGCGCCTCCTCGTCCTCGAAGACGACTCGGTTGAATCGCGCCAGCGCATTGCGGACGTGCGGCTCGTCGTGAATCGGGAGCAGGCGACGCTTGTCGGCGTCGATGTAGGCGAAGGCGGAATCCGGGAGCTTCGCCCGTTCCTTCGCTCCGAGTGCGGCCATGGTCATGCCATGATCGCAGACCTTCAGCGAAGGCGGGGGAGCACATCCCGGCCGAAGGTCTCGACGAACCGTTCCTGCTCAGGGCCGACCTCGTGGAGGTAGAGCCGATCGAACCCGCGCGCAAGCTCGCGCTGCAGCCACTCGACGTGCTGCCCAGTGTCCGACGAGATGCGCACCGCGTCATCGAGGTCCTGTGGGGCCACGTGCTGCGACGCATCCTTGATCTGCGACGGGTGGGACAGGTCGGTCATGACCGAGTTCGGCAGGCAGTTCTGGCCCCACTGGGCGAAGGCTGCGTCGCGCGCCTCGGATTCGGTGGGGGCGTAGGCAAGATGCACCTGGAGGTACATCGGCTTGCCCTCGCCACCGTTGGACCGGAACGCGTCGACGATGCGATCCAGCTGGTCATCGGCCTGGACCACGGTGATCAGTGCATCGGCCCATTCGGCGACCCAGCCCGCGGTCTCCGGGGTCACGGCCGCGCCGACGAGCATCGTCGGCCGCTCGGGACGCGTCCAGAGCGTTGCCTCGGAGACCGTGACGTGGCCGTCATGTGAGACCGTCTCACCGTCCCACAGACGACGCATGATGTCAGCGCTTTCGCGCAGCCGCTCGTTGCGCTCCGGCTTCGCCGGCCAGCGCTCGCCGGTGATGTGCTCGTTCAGCAGCTGGCCGGATCCGACCGCGATCCAGAAGCGCTCGGGGAACATGACGTTCAGGGTTGCGGCGGCCTGGGCGATGATCGCCGGGTGGTAGCGCTGGCCGGGAGCGTTCACCACGCCGAACTGGAGCGAGGTGGCCTGGAGCGCCGCCCCCAGCCACGACCATGCGAAGCCAGACTCGCCCTGGGCCTCGCTCCACGGCGCCCAGTGATCCGAGCACATCGCGGCCCCGAAGCCCGCCGCCTCCGCCGACTGCACCAGGCGCAGCAGCCGATCCGGCCGGAACTGCTCGTGGCTGGCGTGGAAGCCGATGATCGGGGCCATCAGACGCCCTCCTTTCGTCCGTACCAGTGATAGCCGTAGGGCGCCATCTCGCAGGTGAGCCGATCGCCCGAGATCTCGGGTGCCTCTTCGTCGCCGGCCCCGAAGATGTGCCGCCAGCGTTCACCACGCGCGTCCGGTGGGATCTGCACTGTCAGCTTGGCCGGCGCGTCGGAGAAGTTGTGGACCGCCAGCACGGACGCACCGTCCCAGGTGGCGACGTGGGCCAGCACCGCGGGATTGCGCGTTCCGACGACCTGCCAGGTGCCCCAGCCGAACTCCGGCCATTCCTTGCGCGTCCGGATCGCGCGCTCGGTCCAGTTCAGGAACGAGCCCGGGTCGCGGCGCTGCTCCTCGACGTTGAGCTTGGGATAGCCGAACGGTCCGTCCTTGAGCATCGGTCGCGGCAGGTCGCCCTCGTCCGCGGTCGTGAACCCGCCGCCGGGCCGATCCGACCATTGCATCGGCAGGCGCACCGCCTCGCGGTCGGTCATGGCCAGGTTGTCACCCAGGCCGATCTCCTCGCCGTAGAACAGGACAGGCGTGCCCGGCAGGCTGAACAGCAGGCTGTACGCGAGCTCCATGCGACGCCGGTCGCCGTCGACCATCGGTGGGAAGCGCCGCCGGATGCCACGGTCGAACAGGCGCATCGACTTCTTCGGGGCGAAGGCCGCGAAGACCTCCTCGCGCTCCGAGTCGGACAGCTTGTCGAGCGACGCCTCGTCGTGGTTCTTGATGAAGTTCGCCCACTGGGCCTGCGACGGGATGGGCGGCAGCGAGCGCAGCGCATCGGCGACCGGCGTGGCGTCGCCGCGCACGAACGACAGGTAGAGCGCCTGGTTGGTGATGAAGCTGAACAGCATGTCCATCTGGTTGCCGCGCTCACCGAAGTAGGTCGCGAGCTTGTCAGCCGGTTCGTTCGCCTCGGCCAGCAGCATGGCGTCGCCGCGGCGCCGAACCATGAAGTCGCCGAGGTCGCGGAGGTAGTCGTGCGGGTCGGTGACGGCGGGGTTGCCCGGGCTGACCTGCTCGATGAGGAACGGCACGGCATCCACGCGGAATCCCGACAGCCCGAGCTCGAGCCAGAAGCCGATGACCTTGTGGATCTCGTTGCGCACGAGCGGGTTGTTGATGTTGAGGTCCGGCTGGAACGGATAGAAGCGGTGCATGTACCAGCGCTTCGCCGCTCGGTCGTAGGACCAGATGCTCTCCTGCTTGCCCGGGAAGATGATTCCTTCCTCGGCGTTCGGCGGCTTCTCATCGGCCCAGACGTAGAAGTCGCGGTAGATCGGGTGGCCCTGGCGCGCCATCTGGAACCAGGGATGGTCGACCGAGGTGTGGTTGACCACGAGGTCGGCGATGACCCGGATGCCGCGCTCCTTCGCGGTTCGCACCAGCTCGACGAGGTCGCCCAGGCTGCCGTACTTGTCGGCCACGCCGTAGTAGTCGGCCACGTCGTAGCCGTAGTCGCGTTCAGGGGACGGGTAGATCGGCATCAGCCACAGGCAGGTCACGCCCAGGCCGGCCAGGTAGTCGATGCGCTGGGTCAGCCCGTCGAGGTCGCCGACGCCGTCGCCGTTCGTGTCGAGAAAGGCCTGGGTGTCGACGCAGTAGATGATCGCGTTCTTCCACCACAGGTCGCTGGTCGCTTCGAGGCTCATGTCGCCAGCCCTTGCACGCCACGTACCGCGGGTGCCGTAGCATCGGCTGATGAACGAGCCGCTTGCCCTCGCCACCCACGAATGGCCGGCGGAAGATGCCGACGGATCGGCGCCGACCGTGGTGCTCGTCCATGGCGTGACGGGGTGGTGGCGCACCTGGTGGCGAGTGGGTCCGGCCCTCGCCAGCGCGGGCTGGCACGTCGTTGCGGTCGACCTGCGCGGGCATGGCCACAGCCCACGGATTGACGGCTACGCGACCGTCGGCCAGTTGGCGGCCGATGTCGGATCGCTCATCGAGGGCATGGGTGGGCACGTCGATGCCCTCATCGGGCACTCCCTGGGGGGAGCGGTGGCGGCGGAGCTCGCCTTCCTCCGGCCGGAGCTGATCGGACGCCTCGTCCTCGAGGACCCGCCGTCGGTGGTCCGCGCCGACGACGTCGACTGGCAGGAGAATCTCGAGCGCGAGCTGCTCGCCGCGGTCGATGACCCGGAGGGTGAGGTCGCCCGCGAGCTCGCGGAGAATCCATCCTGGCTCGAGGAGGATGCGCGCCAGGACGTGGAGGGCAAGCAGCTGGCGGATCGGCCGGGGCTCATGGCGTCGTTCCGGCGTCACACCGGCGCCCGCGTGCTCGAGGTCGCTCCACAGCTCGCGCCGCCTGCGCTCTACGTCCTTGCCGCCGAGGACCGATCCGTCCTGTGGGGTGCCGCGCGACGGCAGCTCGAGTCCACCCTGCCGCCGCACTCCCGCATCCACGTCGCGGACTCCGGTCACACGGTCCACCGCGACCGTTTCGACGACTACCTGCGGCTCGTCCTCGACTGGTTGCGCCGATGAGCACCGTGCCGCGCCTCACCATCCGCGACGTGCCCGGCATCCGGGTTGGCCACTGGACCGATACCGCCGCGGCAACCGGCTGCACCGTGATCCTTGCCGATGACGACGGGATGGTCGCCGGGGTCGACGTGCGCGGCTCCGCGCCGGGCACCCGCGAAACGGACCTGCTTCGTCCGACGGCACTCGTCGAGCGGGTGAACGCCATCTGCCTTGCCGGCGGGTCTGCGTTCGGGCTCGGTGCGGCGGACGGGGTCATGCGCCGCCTGGCGGAACGCGGCGTCGGCTTCGTCACGCCGGTCCGACCGGTGCCGATCGTGCCGGCCGCCATCCTCTACGACCTCGGGATCGGCGATCCGACGGCGTTCCCCGGCCCGGATGCCGGCCATCTCGCCACGCTGGCTGCCGAGGCGAACGAGGGACCGCTCGAGGGCCGGGTGGGCGCAGGCACCGGCGCCACCGTCGCAAAGCTCGGCGGGGCGGGCGTGCCGGCGGGCATCGGCAGCGCTGCGCGACGGATGACCGATGGCCACCTGGTGGGTGCGCTGGTCGCCAACAACTGCCTTGGCAACGTCACGGCCCGCGACGGTCGCGTCCTTGCCGCGGCGGATCCAGCGGCACCGTCGCCCGTGGCCGGCAACACCGTCCTCGTGGTCGTGGCAACGGATGCCGCACTGGATCGGGCGCAATGCCAGGCGCTGGCGGGGCTGGCTCATGACACCCTGGCCCGATTGATCCGGCCGGCCCACACGATGTGGGACGGGGACGTCGTCTTTGCCGTCAGCAGCGGCGACGGCAGCCGCGCAACCATTGAGACGGTGTTCGCCCTCTCGTCGGCGTTGGACGACGCGCTCGGCGAAGCGATCGAACGGAGCGTTCGGCTCGACGCCTAGGTCTTGGTGCGCTCGAGATCGGCCTCGAAGGCCTTCAGCTCCTCGCTCGCGATCTTGTACTCGTGTTCGTCGGCCGGGTAAGCGCCCGCGCGGACGTCGGCTGCGAAGCCGGCCAGCCCGACTCGCGTCTGGTTGGCGAGGTCCGCGTAGCGCTTCACGAAGCGCGGGGCCTCTCCCTCGTTGATGCCCAGCAGGTCGTGCCAGACGAGCACCTGTCCATCGCAACCGGGTCCGGCCCCGATCCCGATGGTCGGGATGGTGAGGGTCTCCGTCACATGTGCCGCAATCCGGGCCGGCACCGACTCGAGCACCAGGGCGAAGGCGCCGGCCGCCTCGAGCTCTCGAGCGTCGCGAAGCAGACGGCGCGCCGTGGCTGCCGTCCGTCCCTGTGCTTTCATGCCGCCCAGCATCGTCGCCGATTGCGGAGTCAGGCCCACGTGGCCCATGACCGGCACCCCGCCGTCGACGATCGCGCGAACGCGCGACACCATCGGCCCCGCCCCTTCGAGCTTCACGGCATCGGCACCGGCCTTGACCAGGCGGACCGCGTTGCCGATCGCGTCACGATCCGATGCCTGGAAGGACCCGAACGGCATGTCGCCAACGACCAGCGAGTGCGGCCGAGCGCGGGCCACGGCCGCGGTGAGCATGACGGCCTCGTCCATGGTCACCGGAACGGTGGAGTCGTATCCGAGGACGTTGTTGCCCGCCGAATCACCCACCAGGATCATGTCGATTCCGGCCTCGGACGCCAGTCGAGCCGATGGGTGGTCGTAGGCCGTCACCATCACGATCTTCGTGCCGTCGCGTTTCATGGCGGCGATCTCGGGCAGGCCGATTGGCGCGTGGGCCTTCATCATCGGGCTAGCGTCCACCCGCGCCGATCGGTTGTCAATTTGCGCCGGGCCCGGGCCGTCATCCGAGCCGGACGTTGTCGATCAGCCGCGTCGACCCGACGCGGATTGCGGCGACCAGCGTGGGACCGTCGAAGTCGGCGACCTCGACGTACTCGACGGTCAGGTCCCGGTGCGGTGCGCAGGATGCTGGCTGCCGCCTCGACCGCGTCGCGCCCTTCGGCGTGCGCCGCCAGGCCGGCCTCGAGTGCCCGCGGCAGGCTCAATGCCGCCGCTCGCTCGTTCGCGGACAGGAAGACGTTGCGTGACGAGAGCGCCAGGCCGTCATCCGCTCGCACCGTTGGCAGCGCGGTGATCTCGAGCGGCAGGTCCAGGTCCGCCACCACCCGCCGCACGACGGCGATCTGCTGAGCGTCCTTCTGCCCGAACCACGCGGCGTGGGGCTGGACGATCGCGAACAGCTTCGTGCAGATGGTGGCCACCGCGGCGAAGTGGCCGGGGCGAGCCGCTCCCTCGAGAACGGTCGCCAGGGAGCCTGGATCAATCCGGGTCTCGAAGCCGGCGGGATACAGCTCCTCGACGTTCGGAGCGAAGAGCAGATCGACCCCTTCCGCCCCGGCGTCCCGGGCATCGCGCTCCTCGTCGCGCGGGTAGCGGGCGAGGTCTTCCGCCGCGGTGAACTGCGCGGGGTTGACGAACAGGCTGACGACCACGAGGTCCGACGGAAGCCCGGGCGGCTCGCATGAGCGCGAGGTGGCCCGCATGGAAGGCGCCCATGGTCGGCACCAGCCCGATCCGATCGCCGCGCTCGCGGGCCGGCGCCAGCGCCTCTCGGACATCGGCGACCGTTCGGACGATCCTCATTCGCGTGTGGCCTCGGCCATGACCCGGTAGAGCGGCACCAGGTCAGGTGCCCGCTCCTCGAGCGCCGCGAGGTGCGCCTCGACGGTCGCCCAGTCCCCCCGCGCGATGGGCCCGGTGAGTTCGAACTCGTTCTCGATCGTGCGCCGCATGAGCGGGACGATGGCCTCCGGCGGGACTCCCACCTCGTCGAGCAGACGGCTGGCCGCCCGGTGCAGGGTGACGAGGAAGTTTCCACCCATCACCGCCGCCGCGTGGTAGAGCGCCCGGTCGGCCTCGGCGATCTCGAATGGTCGGAGGCCGAGCGTCTCGGCGAGCCATCGCGCCCGCTTCAGCGCCTCGGGGTTCTCGCCGCTGACCGCCGCCCAGGCACCGTCGAGCTGCTCCGGTCCGCGGCTCGTGCTCAGCGTCTGAAGGGGATGGATGCTGAACCTACGCTCGTGCGGTGTGAGAGCGGCGAGCCGGGTAGCTCCGCTGACGTGCGCCACCCACGGTCCGATCTCCACCGTCGCCGCAACCTCGGGGATCGCGGAGTCGGGAACGCAGATGACCACGAGCTCCGCGTCGGGCTCCACGTCGCGGCCATCGGTGACCGCCAGGCCATGCTCCCGACCAGGCGGGCGCGAATCGCGCCCCCGGCGCGGCCGGTGCCGATGATGTGGATGGCCTGGAACATGGCGCGAAGTCTAGAGGGGACGACGCACCGACCGCGTCGGTCAGAACGGCTTGACCACCATGAGCCACAGGAGCGCCAGGAACCCCACCGAGCCGATGATCGTCAGCCAGATCGGGCGCGACGATCGGCGCATGCGGTCGAGGTCATCGGGCGCGAACTCGCCGAACTTCGCGACCTGCTTCGGATCGGTGAGCACGCCGGCCGCCGCACGCATTCGACCGTAGAACGGCGTCGCGATCGCGTACATCGCCACGATGACGACGACGAGGACGCCGACCGACGCCCAGATCCACGGCTGGCCCCAGTGGTCGCCGGCGAAGCCGGCCCACACGCCACCGACCAGGAGGAGGAGCAGGCCGATGTAGAGCGCCATGATCGAGAGCCCCGAGAGGTCGAGGAGCGCCGCCACCTGCTCCCGAGATTGGACGCCCCGCAACCGCAGCGCCACTGCCATCGAGACTCCGTGGGCCAGGGCGAAGGTGAAGGCGCCGATGACGTGGAGAAGCACGATGTACTCGTACATTCGCGCAGCCTACGCCGCCGGCCAGGTGGCTCGGCTACCCCTCCGGGAAGGTCACCTCGACCAGTGGCGCGGAGGCGACCATCACGCCCAGGTCGACCTTCCCATAGCGCGGGCGATCGGCTCGAGAACGCGCTCTCGTTCGGCTCGATCCGTGATCGACCCGCCCGCGTAGCCGGCAGGTCGGCAACCACGTCGCGCTTCAGGTGGAAGGTCATGCCGGGTCGGCGCCAGGTTGGCGATCCAGCCGCGCGGGTAGCCCGGCTGGCCGCTGATCAGATCCCTTGCCATCCACGTTGTGGTACACGAGCTCGATGCGCCGCGGTTCGCCGGACTTGCGGCCGGTGGTCGTGATGTCGATCACCTGGCCGCGCTTGAGGGCCGCGGCAATGCGTCGGGCCCAAACCGATCACTCGCTCACCGTCACCTGCTTCTCGTCCGCGCCGCGCACGACGCGTGATCTCGAGCGGGTCGATGCCGCCCAGCGCCTCGAACAGGTCGTCGGCGCTGGTGATCTCCGTTGCCACCGACCGCCACGATGAGGTCGCCCTCGGCGATCCCGGCCTTCGCGGCGGGGGAGTCGTCCTCCACCTCGCGGACGAGGAGCCCATCGCGCTCGGGAAGTCCGACGGCGCGACGCAGCTGTCGCGCAACGTGGGATGGGGCCAGGCCAACGCCAAGACGGCGACGGGTCGGCGACTCGCCCCGGCCCAGGGCGGTGACTCGGTCGCGCAGGGTCGCATCGGCGGCGATCGCCAGGTAGAAGCCGTTGCCGAGCCGGTTGGTGTTGATGCCGAGCAGCCTGCCGTCGAGGTCGACGACCGGTCCGCCGGACGAGCCCGGCATGAGCGGCGCGGTGTGCTCGATGGCTCCGGCAACACGGCGGCCGCGCGGCCCACGGAAGGACCGGCCGGTGCCCGACACGAAGCCGAACGTGACCCGCGGCCCGTGGCCGTTCGGGTTGCCGAGGGCCACCACGGCTGCGCCGACGCCGGGTGCATCGGCGCCCAGCTCCAGCGCCGCGGCGCCTTCTGTCGATGCCTCGAGGACGGCGAGGTCGCCGTCGGTGTCGACGCCGAGTGCCTTCGCCTCGGCGGTTCGTCCATCGGCGAAGGTGATCGTCACCTCGTCGCCGTGGAGGTTGTGCGCATTCGTCAGGATCCGGTTCTCGCCGATGACCACGCCGGAGCCGCCACGCCATCGGTTGCCGATCCCGACCACCGATGGTCCGACGCGCTCCGCGATTCCGCCGATTTCCTGTCCCAGCTCAGCCAGGCTTGTCATTCCCATCTCCGTCAGTAGCATGTGACTTGCAATGCGCAAGTTACTCCTTCGACAGCCGGTGTCAAGGCCGATGCCCTACGATCAGCCGATGGCCTCCCAGACACCCCTTGCCGCGGCGCTCGAACGCGTCGGAGATCGATGGAGCCTCCTGCTCATCGAGGCGCTGCTCGACGGCCCGCGCCGATTCGGTGAGCTATCGGAGACCGTGGATGGGATTGCGCCGAACATCCTGTCCGATCGCCTGAAGCGCCTGGAGGGGGAGAAGATCCTGCGCGCCACTCCCTACTCGGAGCGGCCGCCACGTTTCACCTATGCGCTCACTGACGAAGGTTTGGAGCTGGCCGGCGTCCTGCGCTTGCTTGCCGACTGGGGGTCTCGCGGTTCGGCCCACGCGGAGCCGATGCGTCACGCCCTGTGCGGCACGCCCGTCGAGGCGCGGCTGTGGTGCCCGACCTGCGCCCGCGCCGTGGATCGCCCCGAGGCCGACGAGCTGCGCTTCCTCTGAGCGGTCGGTTCTCCGGCGCGGTGGCGCCGTCAGTGCGTGTTCGGGAAGTTCGTATTCGGCATCGATACCGGGGCGCCGGGCGGTTCAGCAGCCTTGTCGGCCCTGGCGCACTCGCCGCACAGGAATCGCCCCTCGTCGATCCGCCGTCGGTCGCCGAATGCCGGGGTGCCCGGTGCGACGCTCTTGCCGCACGAATCGCAGACCATCGGCTCTGACATTCGCCAAGTGTAGCCTGTGGTCAGTCATCGGACGGCGCTGTCAAGATGTTGCGCGACCTGCCCGATAGTGAGAAACAGCGAGGATCATCGTGACCGGCACGTTCGAGGATCTGGTGCGATCTGCTGCGAGAACCGCCGCGGTCCTGGCGGCGCTGACCCTCATCGGCGCCTGCGGTCCGTTCGATACGTCGCCGACTCCGCTCCCGACTGCCCCCGCCCCGACCGCTCCGGCTCTGACGGTCGACGGAGTGCCCGTCGCCTGCGCTGATGAGATGGCTCCGGAGCACTGCCTGTCGCGCGCCAGAGTCGGCCTGCTCAGCCTCTCCCCTGAGCATCCCGCCGTCGTTCAAGTCGTTGTGACGTGCGACGCGGAGCATTGCGACGCCGGCGAAGGGGTCGGCCAGGTGATCGCCCACTTCGCAGATGGCACCCGGGAAGTGGTGGACATCGGGTTCGGCAGGACGAATCAGGAGTAGTCGACTCGTCGCGGGGAGTGGCGGCGAGACCGGTGGCACGGCCGCCTCATCAGCCCTCCGCTGCAGTGTTGCCCACGCAGTCCAAATCGGGTGCGTCGATCGGCGTGTCGACGGATCGCGGCGGGCCGATGCTGACATCGCCCTGCTCACTGAGCCGAACCTCGACGAGGACTCGCTCGGTGAAGAGCGGAACCTCGACTGCCGCAGAGTCGAGAACCGTCGCGCCGTCGTCCGCGGTCAGGCTCCATTCCAGTCCCGCCTGAAGATCCATCGAACTGGACTCGCAGCCATTCCGGGTCACGGACGCCTTCTCGAGGAACAGGCCCGGCTGCCATTGGAACTGCACCGGCCGGCCGGACTCGTTCACCACCACGAGATTGACGTGCTGGCCCGTCAGGCGCCACGGCAACACGCCGAGGAGGAGGATCGCTGCGACGATGGCCGCTACGATCCACCAAGCCTTCACCGAGGTCGGATTGCGGCGAGATTGAGCTGAGGCTTCTCGCTCCATTGTCGTCCCTCCACTGCGGCTGGCTGGAGCCGCTCGTCACATCGTCGGTCCCGGATAGCGCCCGGTCAAGGTGATTGCCCGTGGAGCGCCGATCCCGACGAGCTGAGGTTCGTCGAACGGGCCCGGGTACCGGCCGGATTTCGCCAGATTCATGTGGCCCGCGCATGCGGCGCGGGGAGCTGGCCAGACCTTGCCACCTGCAGCGTTCGGGCTGCAGGGTGGCGAAGATTCGCCCACGTTGGTCGTGGCGTGTGCATGTGGGATGAATTTGGCAGGCATGCGAGGCGCGCGAGGCGGCCCACCGGCTGGATTGACACGTGACCACACGGTCACCTATAGTCGCCGGCATGGAAGAGCTGGAGGCTGCATTCCGGGCGCTCGCCGATCCGCATCGGCGCAGGCTCCTGGATCGGCTTCGCGAGCAGGACGGATTGACGCTGGGTGACCTGGAGGAAGCGCTGCCCCAGATGACCCGCTTCGGCGTCATGAAGCACCTGCGGGTGCTCGAGGATGCGCACCTCGTCACGACCCGCCGCGACGGCCGCCGAAAGCTCCACTTCCTCAACCCGGTTCCCATCCGCCTCATCGCCGACCGCTGGATCAGCCGCTACGCGGAGCCCCTGGTCAACACGATGGCGGACATCAAGTACAGCGTGGAGAAACGACCCATGACCGATCTCAAGCACGTCTTCGAGGTCTACATCGCCGCCAAGCCCGAGCAGGTGTGGCAGGCGCTGACCGAGTCCGAGTTCACGAAGCAGTACTACTACAGCAACAGCGTCGAGTCCGATTGGAAACCCGGCTCACCGCTGACCTATCGCAACCCGGACGGCAGCGTCGCCATCTCGTGCGAGGTGATGGAGGCCGATCCGCCGAACAAGCTCGTCCACACCTTCGGCTTCCCCGGCAGCGACGAGTCAAGCCGATGCACCTGGTCGATCGAGGCTCGTGGCGAGACCTCGCTGCTGACCCTCGTCCACGATGGTTTCGAGTCCGAGACCGAGACGTACAAGTCGGTTGCCCACGGCTGGGTGCCGATCCTGTCGAGCATGAAGACGCTGCTCGAGACCGGAAAGCCGCTCGAGATCAGCTATCCGGTGGCGGAGGGCGTTCGCGACTGAGGGACCGGCCCGGGGCGCCAGACGACGCCCCGGGTCGTGCTCGCAGCGGCATGGCCGTGTGGCGGACAAGCGCCCGGTAGACTCAACCGAACGGGCGGCACCGAGACCGCCCGATCACGTGTGGAGGACCAGATCCGTGACCGAGTCCATGCCCCCGCCGACGCCATCACCCGTTTCCAACGCCATGCCGGCCACCGGAGGCCGGCCAGGACTGGTCACCGCAGCGGGCGTGACGCTCATCGTGCTCGGGGCGATCACGCTGCTCATCGGAGTCATCCTTCTGCTCGGGGTCGCGATCTTTGCCGGGGCCGCCGGTGGCGCGGCGTCTCAGACGGACCTGCCGGGCCTCGGCTCCGCCTTCGGCGCGTTTGCCGGGGCGATCTTCGTGGTCGTGATCATCGTGGTGGGCTTCGGCGCACTGCAGCTCGTGTCCGGCATCAAGGTGCTCTCCGGCGCGAGCTGGGCGCGGATCACCGGGATCGTCGTTGCGGCCATCGCCGGTCTCCTGGCCCTCGGGGGCCTCGGGAGCTCGGACGGTGCCGTCCTCAACCTTGCGCTCGTCGCGGCCAACGCGTTCGTGATCTACGTGCTCGCGGTCTCCGGCAGCTGGTTCACCCGCAGTCCGGGTTGACCGCCCCAGGCACCAGGGCTCAGGCGGGATCCCACTGGAAGTTGCCGGTGAACAGGCCGTCGACGATCCCGATCTGGTAGCCCAGGTAGATCCCGAACGCCAGTGACAGGATTCCGGAGCCGAGGGTCAGCCATCGGTTGATCTGCTGGGACCGCGCGCGCGCCACCCAGAACGGAAGGCCGATGACGGTGGTCAGTGCGGCCATCCCGGCGGCCACGCCAATGCAGAAGATCACGAGGTAGCCGATCGCGGTGCCGGTGTCCTCGATGGTGGCAAGCACCAGGAGCGCCACGGCCGCGCTGCCCGCCAGACCGTGCACCAGGCCAACGACCACGGGCCGCAGCAGCTGATACCAGCCGAAGGTGGCGACGATGCCTGCCGGCCCACCGAGGTGCGGATCGGTGCCGTGTCCATGGAGGTGGGCATGCCCGTGGGCGTGGTCTGATGGCTCGTCATCGTGGGCATGGACGTGCTCATGCTCATGGCCATGGATCGGGGCCGGCGGCGTGAGGCGCTCGGTGAATGCCCGCATCCCGCCGGTGAGGTTCAGGATGCCGAGCCCGATGAGCATGAGCGCCACGGCAAACTCCATGGCCAGCCCGACCGGCGGCGGGATGACGACGTTGAACGCGATGATCAGCACGCCCACGATGACGACGGTGATCGTGTGGCCCAATCCCCACAGAGCGCCGATGAGCGTCGTGTGCGCGAACCGTCGGCTGCGGTTGAGGATCGTGGTCACGGCGATGACGTGATCGGCATCGGTCGCGTGGCGCATGCCGAGCAGAAATCCGAATCCGGCCAGGGCGAGGAGCTGAGACATCGGCACTCCCGTCGAGTCGATCGGTGGGGGACAAGGCTATTGCAACGGCTTGCAACAACGGCGATCAGCATAGACTACGGGCAATGGACGCGACCGAATCACTCCCCGCACCGTGGGATTCCGTCGGTGAACGACTGCGAGCTCGGGGCCTGCGCTGGACGCCGCAGCGCCGAACCGTGATCGAGGTGCTGGCACGCGCCGACGGCCACATCTCCGGCGCGGAGCTGCTCGAACGCTGTCGGGCTCGCGACGCGAAGACGATCGCCTCGACCGTGTATCGGACGCTTGATGTCCTCGAGGAGCTTGGGCTGCTCCGCCACGGCCATGGACCCGATGGCCACGAGGAGTTCCACGTCCGGCCGCTCGACGAGCACGGACACCTGCACTGCGCCGAGTGCGGGCGGAGCTGGGAGATCGACGCTGAACGCGGCGATGCCGTGGCGAACGCCCTGCGTGCGGACGATGGGTTCGAGATCGACATCGGCCACGTCACGCTGGTCGGCCGCTGTCGCGAGTGCGCCACCGCCGGCTGATAGGCTGCCTCCGTGAGAACGAACCGCCCCGACGTGGGATTCCTCGGTGCGCCCATCGAGACCGACCTCGATCGCCTCGAGCCGGGGATCGCGGTGCTCGGCGTTCCCTTCGGATGGCCCTACCCGAGCCCGGGCGCGACCGTCGGATGCGCCGATGCCCCCGCCGCGATCCGCGACCGCGCTGCGGGCCTTGCCCGCTTCCTCGATCACTGGGACTTCGACGCCGATGCGCCGTGCGCCCGCGCCCGTTCACCGATGCCGGCGACGTCCCCGGTGCCGCCGATGACGGCCCGGGAAACAGCGCGCGGATCACCGAGGCCGTGGCCGCCATCCTCGACCGCGGCGCGATGCCGATCTGCCTGGGCGGTGACGACTCCGTCCCGATCCCGATCCTCCGCGCGTTCGCGAACCGCGGACCGCTGACGATCCTGCAGGTCGACGCCCACCTCGACTTCCGGGACGAAGTTGACGGGGTGCGCGAGGGCTACTCGTCGCCGATGCGTCGCGCGTCCGAGATGGACCACGTGGCCCGCATCATCCAGGTCGGCCTGCGGGGCGTCGGGTCGGCGCGCGGCGAGGACGTCGAGGCGGCGCGTGCCGCCGGCAACCTGCTGATCACCGCGCGGGATGTTCGCGAGCGGGGCATCGCCTGGGTGCTCGAGCATGTGCCCGCCGGACGCATCGGTCTTCGTGAGCTTCGACTGCGACGGGATGGACCCCTCGGTCATACCGGCTGTTTCGGCACTGACGCCGGGTGGCCTGACCTACCCCGAGGCGTGGGACCTCCTTGCCGGCGTTCGCGACCGCGTGGTCGGGGCCGTGTTCACCGAGCTCGTCCCCGATCGGGACGTCAACCAGCTCTCGGCGCTGACCGTGACTCGCTTGATCGGTTGCCTGCTTGGTGGTGCATAGGGTCAACGCGGTGGATCGTCCACGGTCGTCATAGATTTGACGCGCCGGAAGCGGCGGGACTAGCATCGACCGCCTCACCCTTGCCTACGCCCTGGCTCGGTCGAGCCTGCACGGGGGACGTCGCCTATCGACCCAGTTTCGGATCGACCTGTTCCGCAATCGACCGCCCTGCGGTCGAGCAATTGTTCCCTGCCCGAGCGGAGGTTTCCGAATTCGTGTTACGACGATTGACGGTCATCGTGACCCTGTTGGCGCTCCTCATTCCGAGCACCACCCTGGCGCGTGACCCATCCCAGATCGACCGATTCTTCCCCACCCTGCCGGGCGCCGGCCCCATCGATCCCGACATCCTTCCGAACGCCGTCGATGACGCTCGCATCATCAACGTGATGCTCGAGCTCCGTGGCGACCCGGTCGCGGTCGTCGAGTCTCGCGCAAAGAATCGCGAGCTCTCCAAGGCCGAGCGCGCCCGGATCAAGGCCGAGCTGAAGGGCCGACAGGACGCCATCAAGGGCCAGATCAATGCCAACGGTGGCCGCGTCCTCGCTCAGCTTCAGTCCGCCTATAACGGCATCAAGGTCCAGGTCGCGCGCAAGGACGTCGCGGCGCTGGCCGGCCTTCCAAACGTGATCGCCGTGCGCGGACTGCAGCTGCAGACTCCCGGCAACGAATCCAGCGTTCCCTTCCTCGGCGTTCCGGCCGGAGTCTGGGAGGATCTCGGCTACACCGGGACCGGCGTCAAGATCGCCGTCATCGACACCGGCGTCGACTACACCCACGCCAACTTCGGTGGCCCGGGCACGGTCGAGGCCTACGAGGCCGCCAATGCGGCCGACACGACGCTCGGAGCGGAGGATGCCGCCTGGTTCGGCGCCGCGGCTCCGAAGGTCAAGGGCGGATACGACTTCGTCGGCGACGACTACGACGCCGCCGCTGACGAGGGATCGCCACAGCTGATCCCGCATCCCGACCCAGATCCGCTCGACTGCGTCTACACCGATGGCAGCAGCGGCCACGGATCCCACGTCTCAGGGACGGCGACCGGCTTCGGCGTGCTCGATGACGGATCGACGTATGCCGGGCCGTACGACAGCACGACTCACGACAACGATTTCGAGATCGGTCCCGGCGTCGCGCCGCAGGCCGAGCTCTACGGCCTTCGGGTCTTCGGCTGCGATGGTTCGACGGACGTGACCGTCGAGGCCATCGAATGGGCCGTTGATCACGACATGGACGTCATCAACATGTCGCTCGGGTCCTCGTTCGGGCGCGGCGACGACCCGTCGGCCGTTGCCTCGACGAATGCCGCGGCCAGCGGTGTCATCGTGGTGACGTCGGCCGGCAACAGCGGCTCGTCGCAGTACATCACCGGCTCGCCCGGAACCGGCACCGGTGCCATTTCCACCGCGGCGGTCGATAGCACCGAGAACTTCACCGGCGTCCAGCTGGCGCTGAATACCGGCACCAGCATCGTGGCCCTCGCGGCCAACGGTGTCGCTCCGGCGGACGGCACGGTGTACGACATCGTGGTGCTGCAGGATGTTGCGGGAACCGCGGAGAACGAGCGTCTCGGCTGCTCGGTCGAGGCATTCACCAGTAACGGGATCAGCGAGGGCGACGACAACGTCCTGGCGGTGACCGAGCGCGGAACGTGCGCCCGCGTCGCCCGCGCGGTGTTCGGCCAGCAGGCCGGGGCCGATGCGGTCGCCATGATCAACTCGAGCGCCGGCTACCCGCCGTACGAGGGGCCGATCGCCGGCAACCCGGACACCGGCGAGACGTTCGAGGTGACGATTCCGTTCCTCGGCGTCCAGGGTCCGCTCAACAGCGCCGATGCAACGGCCCTGCGTGCCGCGGCAACGGCGACCACGACGATCGTCGACCTTCCGAACCCCGGCTTCCGCGGGTTCGCCAGCTTCAGCTCCGGCGGCCCCCGCAACGGGGACAGCGCGCTCAAGCCGGACATTTCAGCTCCGGGTGTGAGCACGATGTCCACGGCCGCCGGCACCGGTACCAAGGGCCACATCCTGTCGGGCACGTCCATGGCCTCGCCGCACGTGGCGGGTGTCGCGGCCCTCGTCCGCCAGGCACATCCGGATTGGACGGTCGAGGAGGTCAAGGCGGCCATCTCGAATACGGGAGATCCGAACGCAATGGCCGGATACCTCGTTACCCGAGCCGGAACCGGGCTGGTATCGCCGGCATCGGCGATCTCGACGCCCGTCGTGGCACTGGGCGACATGGTCGCCGGCAATCCGGACCTCGGCCTTGCTGACTTCCACAATTCGAACCTGAGCTTCGGGTTCGATGAGCTGGGAGCGAACCACAGCGAGACTCGCGAGATCACCGTGCGCAACGTCAGCGACGCCGACGTCACGTTGAACACGTCGTCAGTCGCCGGCCCGGGGAGCCGGACGCACTCGGTGGTCCCGGGGTCGGGCAGCGTGCTCGTCCCGGCGGGCGGCGAGGTCACCCTGGCGGTGACCCTCAATGTCCCGGCCGCCTCGGCGGGCAACTCTGCCGGTTTCCGGCAGGTGAGCGGCAACGTGGTGCTCTCGAATGACGCGGTCACCCTGCGTGTTCCGTACCTGCTCGTTCCGCGAGCACTGTCGACCATCGAGACGACCGGCAAGCTCACGGCGAACGGCAAGGCCTCCACGTTCACGGTGACGAATCCGAACGGCGTGATCGCCGGCTCGGCAGACGTGTACCAGTGGGGTCTGCAGGACAAGAACGACGTCAACGAGGCAGTGCTCGGAGGCTCGGGCTACGACCTGCAGGCGGCCGGCGTCCAGTCATTCGACCTGGGTGGTGGCGAGGAGCTCATCGTATTCGCGCTGAGCACCCATGACCGTTGGTCGAACGCGGCCGTCAACGAGTACGACGTCATCGTGGACGTCAACGGAGATGGCCAGCCCGACTACGTCGTGATCGGCTTCGACCTGGGCGCGCTCACGACGGGAAGCTTCAACGGCATCCCGGCGTCGTTCGTGCTCGACCTGGCAACGGGAGGTCTGTCGTTCACCGGGTTCGGGGCGTCGGCGCCGACAGACAGCAGCACGTACCTGCTGCCCGTGCTGTCGAGCGATCTCGGCCTGACTGCGGCGAACAACGGCTTCTCGTATAGCGTTCAGAGCTTCTCGCTCGAGGGCGCCGGTTCGGACGCCATGTCCGGCACGGCTCGCTTCGATCCGTGGAACCCGGCCCTGGTCTCTGACGAGGAGTTCCCGTTCCGGGTGGTCGCACCCGGTGGCACCGATAGCTTCGACCTGGCGATGAGCGCCACCGCCTACGCGAAGCAGAAGCCGCTCGGCGTCATGATCGTGTCACCCGATGACGCGGCAGGGGCCGAGGTCCAGCTCATCAATGTTCCGGGGAACAAGAACGGGCCAGTAGCGGTCCGACGCCCCTGGGAGTCCAAATGGAATGCCCCCGCCGGTCCGCCGGCGGGGGCATTTTCTGTGTCCGGTCAGCCGCCCTCGATCATGCCCTCGCACAGGCGAACGCTGTCGCCGCCGGAGGATCGATAGTCGAACTGCTCGCCGTCCACCTCCACCACGACCTGGAAGCCATCCACCAGCGCCTGCGTGTACACCTGGCCTGGCTTCGGGCAGCCAAGGGATCCGTCATTCCAGGTCATGGGTTCCGCCGAGGTGACCACCGGGTCGGTGACCGGCCGCTGGAGACGGCGGCTGAGATCGTCGAGGACCGCTGTCCACACCTCGTTCGGGATCCCCGTCGGCGCATCGGCAGCCTCGGCTCCTGACGGGCTGGCACCGTGGCTGGCGCTGGCGGGCGTAGAAGCCGCCGGGAATGACTCGAGGGATGACGGATCGATGGTGACGCCGGGCGCGGCGCACGCTGCGAGGAACACCGCCACGATGCCCGTCAGCACGGGGGTGGAGCTTCGATGGTTCACGGTGTGTTCAGACGACCTCGTTCGGTGGGAAGTTCCGGCGCAGCATGTCCGATGCAGCGAACGACCGGCAGCTGGGGGTAACGCGCGAAGCGTGCGTCGGCATCGGACAGGCGACACCGCCAGAACTCGCTGCCCCGTGCGGTGACGATTCGGTGGGCATGTGCACAGGTTCTGCACAGTCCGGGCCAGTCTGCGACGGATGGTGGAGGCACTGATCGTTTCATGTGGCAATGACCGAAATCCCATTGTGACCGGTTCGATCCGCGATAAGGTTGAGCACCACCCCATCATGCTCGCCGGAGGCCTCTGACCCGTGTCCACGACCGTCTCGATGCCCATGCAGCGCGGCTTCGCGCTCCTCACGACGCTCGCGCTGGTGCTCGCCGCGCTGGTGCCCTTCGTCGCCCCTGCGACGACCCGCGCCGCTTCGTCCGAGCTCTTCTTCAGCGAGTACATCGAGGGGTCGAGCAACAACAAGGCGCTCGAGATCTACAACGGGACCGGCGCGACCATCGACCTTGCCGCCGAGGCCTACAGCGTCCAGATGTACTTCAACGGCGGTGTGACCGTCGGTACCACGGTCAACCTGACCGGATCCGTGGCGAACGGTGATGTGTACGTTTTGGCCCAGTCGGCTGCCAGCGCGGCGATCCTTGCACAGGCAGACCAGACGAACGGAGCCAGTTGGTACAACGGCGACGATGCCGTCGTCCTCCGCCACGGGACGACCATCCTCGACGTCGTCGGCCAGATCGGCTTCGACCCGGGAACGGAGTGGGGCACCGGCCTCACCAGCACCGCCGACAACACCCTGCGACGCAAGGTGGCGATTGCCGCCGGCGACACCAACGGCGCCGATGCGTTCGACCCGTCGGTTGAGTGGGACGGCTACGCCACCGACACGTTCAACGGCCTCGGAGCCCACACCGTGACCCAGGGCGACGCGGCCCCCGTGGTGAGTGTCACGTCCCCTGCCAGCGGTGCGACCGGGGTCACGGTCGATGCCAACGTCGACATCACCTTCAGCGAGCCCGTCAACGTCAGCGGGGCGTGGTTCAGCATCGGTTGCACGAGCGGGGCGCACACCGCGGTCGCATCCGGCGGCCCGAGCACCTTCTCGCTCGACCCGGACGCCAATTTCGTGAACGGGGACACCTGCACGGTCACCGTGGTCGCCGCCAACGTGAGCGACCAGGACGTCGAGGATCCTCCGGACGCGATGGCCGCGGATCACGTGTTCTCCTTCAGTGTCGGCACATTCTGTGCGCCGGCAACCCACCTGATCCACGACGTCCAGGGATCAGGCACCAGCACTCCGATCTCCGGGACCACGGTGACGGTCCAGGGTGTCGTGGTCGGTGACTACCAGGGGTCATCCCCGACGCTCCGTGGCTTCTTCGTCCAGGAGGAGGATGCGGACGCCGATGCGGACCCGATGACCTCGGAGGCCATCTTCGTCTTCGATGGCACCAACAGCGTGCCGGTCGCGCCCGGCGATCTCGTCAGCGTGACGGGACGCGCGACGGAGTTCAGCGGACTGACCCAGATCGACCAGGTCGGCACCCGGGTCACCGTCTGCGACACGGGATACTCGGCGTCGCCGGCCCAGATCACGCTTCCCGTCAGCGCGACGGGGGACTGGGAGCGCTGGGAGGGGATGCTGGCCAGCTTCACCCAGACCATGACGGTGACCGAGAACTTCAGCCTCGGCCGATTCGGTGAAGTCGTGCTCAGCTCGCTCGGTCGCCAGTACCAGGGCACCCACCAGGCCGAGCCGGGTGCGGACGCGCTGGCGGTCTCCGATCTCAACGCGCGAACCAGGATCATCCTGGACGACGCCAACACCAGTCAGAACGCGGATCCGACCCGATATCCGACCGGGGGTCTGTCCGCCACCAACACCCTGCGAACCGGGGCATCCGTCTCGGGCCTGACCGCCATCGTGCACGAGGGATTCGGCTCGTATCGGCTCCAGCCGCTGGGTGAGATCACGTTCGACGGCGCGGCAAGCCGCCCGACCGCTCCGCCGGCCGTTGGTGGGCGCATCCAGGTCGCCGCCTTCAACGTCCTGAACTACTTCAACGGTGATGGTGCCGGTGGTGGCTTCCCCACCGCCCGTGGGGCGAACACCCCCGCCGAGTTTGATCGGCAGCACGCCAAGATCGTCTCCGCCATAGCCGCCATGGATGCGGAGGTGGTCGGCCTCATGGAGATCGAGAATGACGGGGCCGATGCGACCCCGGCCATCGCGACCCTGGTGGCCGGCCTCAACGCCAGCGTCGGGGCGGGGACGTACGACTATGTCCGCACCGGCGTCGTCGGCACCGACGAGATCGCGGTCGCGATCATCTATCAGCCGGCCGAGGTGAGCCCGACGGGAGCCTTTGCGATCCTCGACTCGAGCGTGGATCCGCGGTTCGACGACACGCGCAGCCGCCCGGCTCTCGCGCAGTCGTTCACCGAGACGGCGACCGGCGCCGTCTTCACCGTGGCCGTCAACCACCTGAAGTCGAAGGGTTCGGGCTGTGGGATCGGTGACGACCAGCCGGACCATCTGGGCGGCAACTGCAACGAGACACGCACCTCGGCGGCTGAGGCCCTCGCGGACTGGCTGCTGGCCGATCCGACGGCGTCCGGCGATCCCGATGCGGTGATCATCGGCGACCTCAACAGCTACGCCATGGAGACGCCGATCGACGCCCTCGCCGATGCCGGCTTCCACGACCTGCTGTGGGAATTCGAGGGTCCCGCCGCGTACACCTACGTGTTCCAGGGGGCATCGGGCTACCTGGATCATGCCCAGGCAACGGCGTCGTTCCAGGCGCAGGTCATCGATGCCGCCCCGTGGCACATCAACACCGACGAGCCTCCCGTCCTCGACTACAACGTGGAGTTCAAGTCGGCCAACCACCGGACGACCCTGTATGCGCCTGACCCGTTCCGATCGTCCGATCACGATCCGGTGCTCGTGGGTCTCAACCCCGCCCTGCACAGCAAGGTGACCGGCGGAGGACGAATCACGACCGGCTCCGGGATCGCATCGTTCGAGCTGTCGGCGAAGTACCAGAACCAGTCCCTGGTGCCGAGCGGCGACACGACGTTCACCCTGCCCGGGATGTCATTCGTGTCGTCCAACGTGGAGTGGCTGGTGGCGGAGCCGGACGGCTCGGCCGCCCGCTACGCCGGGACCGGTACCGTGAACGGTGCCTCGGGCTACGCCTACCGCGTGTCGGTGACCGATGGCCCGGACCGCCTCGCGATCCGAATCTGGGAGCTGGCGACGGGCGACGTCGTCATCGACACCGGGGCGCCGGCGGCGATCCGCAACGGCCAGATCAAGATCCACCGCTGATCGGCTCCGTGTGAGCGATCCGGCCGGACGGGCCGGGTCGCTCACGGTCATTCCACCGGGTCGGGCTCGTCCCGCGGTGCCCCGACGGGTGTCTCATCGGCACCGGGTGCTTGCTGTTCGGGCTCCGGGGCCCCGTCGCGGGCCGGGTCTTCGTCAGGCGTGTCCGGAACGTGGTCGGGCGGCGGTTGCTGGATCGTCATGCCATCGCGAGATGCAGCCCGCGTGCCACCCGCTGACTGATGCGTCGGCGGACCCTGAGACGTAATCATGCTAGGATCAGGTACCACGTTATTTGCATCAGATGGAGACCCCGATGGGATGGCTGGCAGAACCGATCGAGCGCCTGCTTGAGGTCGCGCTGGTCGGTGAGCTCACCGTCATCGGGCGCAACGGGCGACCGGTCAGCCACCCGCTCATCCCGCTCTATGACGGCGACAAGATCTACCTTCACTCGTCCACGCTGTTCAGCAAGAAGCTCGAGCACATCAAGCGCGATCCGCGAGTCAGCCTGGCGCTGACCGATCCGGTCGCCATGAAGGGCAATCTCGACCGCGCCACGATCCAGGGAACGGCCCGGGTCATCGACGACGACCCGCACGCCGACTGGGAGCGCCTGATTCTCGATCTGTGGCGGGCGAAGGAGCCGGCCATCAACGACTTCCTCAAGGCACGCGTCGCGCTGCCGCTGTTCTTCGAGCGTGCCGTGATCGAGATCACCCCGGAGCGCGCGCTGTACTGGCCCGACGGTCGAACGGACCGGCCTCCGATCGAGAGCCTCGCCCCGCGCCAGGAGGTCGCGTGATGACCACCGCCACCCCGATGCGGTCCGGCTCCATCCCGGCCCACGATCCGACCCCGGCCGACCTCGAGCGACTCGCCGCGTACCCGCACGTGATCGTGAGCTGGATCGATGATGCGGGGTATCCGACCAGCGTGGCCACATCGTTCGCGGTGGACGCGCCCGCCGGGCGCGTGACCCTGAGCGTCCCGGCCGCCATGCCGATTCCGGCCGATCGCGAGGTCAGCGTGATGGGCAGCCACATTCACCCACAGGAGGGGATCGGCTACGACGAGCGTCGCTATATCCAGCTCTGGGGTCGGACCACCGACGGAGTCACCTTCACGCCGACCCGGGCCTGGGGATGGGACGAGACCGAGGTCCCGTTCTTCGAGTATTCCGAGCGATCCGTCCCGCAGTCCCGGCGCTACCTGGGTCAGCTCTCGATCGAGAAGGGCCGGACCATCCGGCCCAAACTGAGCCCGTTCTGGCTCGCCCTGCGCACGACGCGCCTGCCGTTCCTTTCGGCGACCGCAGTCCCGGTGCTGCTGGGGATCGCGGTGGCCGCCAGCCACGGGGCGTTCACCTGGTGGACGGCGCTGCTGACCCTCATCGGCGGTTCATTCGCGCACCTTGCCATCAACGTTTCGAACGACATCTTCGACACGCTCTCAGGGGCCGATGACGCCAACACAACCCCCACCCAGTTCTCGGGAGGCTCGCGGGTGGCGGTGTACGATCTCGTGACGATCCGTGGCCTGACCCAGCTCAGCGTTGGCCTGTTCGGTGTTGCAGCGCTCATCGGCCTCCTCCTCGTGGCAGTCACCGGTTCGATGACGCTGCTGTGGATCGGCGTGGCCGGGATCGTGGTCGGCATCGCCTATACGGCGCCCCCGCTGAAGCTCGTCTATCGGGGGCTCGGCGAGTTCGCGGTCGCCATCGGCTTCGGCCCGATCATGCTGCTGGGCGCCTACGTGGTCCAGACCGGCGAAATCGCCGTGGAGCCGCTGGTGCTGTCGTTCGTGCCGGGCATTCTCATCTCCCTCATCCTGTTCGTGAACGAGATACCCGATCGGCGCAGCGATGCCGAGGCCGGAAAGCGCACCTTGCCGGTCCGGTTCTCGCCACGGATCATCCAGGCGGCCTACCTGGTGGCGGCCCTGGCGGCCTTCGGCGTGGTCGTCATCGGCGCGGCCGCGGGCGTGCTTCCCTGGCCCACCCTCATCGCGCTGGCTGCGCTGCCGATCGTGTTCCGCGTCCACCGGGGAATCAAGGTCCACTACGACAGCCCGTACACGCTCATGGCGGTGATGGGCACCAACGTGAACCTCAACCTCGCGGTGGGAGGGTTGCTGCTCGTCGCCTACGTGGTGACCATCGTGGTGATGCTGCTGGCCTGAGCCCGGACCGGCTGCAGCGGGAGCTACCAGCCCTCGGTGCCGGGCTCGCCCTTGAACGGACCGACGACGTCATCGGTGACCCAGCCGCCGTAGAAGCCACCCGGCTGCGGTCGGACGAGCTCGCCATCCACGGTCGCGGCGTCCACGCGCGACGCGTAGAACGCGAGATGGCCGGCAATCGGCTCGTATCCGGCCATGGGATGCGGATACGACCACGCGGCCCGGGCACTGATCAGCCCGCCGACCACGATGTCCAGGTACACGGCCACCCCCTTCCACTCGCAAAGGGTCTGATGGCCGATGGCGGGGCGCAGCAGGTCGAGCCGCACGTCGGCGGACGGCAGGTACCAGACCGGTGCGCCGGCGGTCTCGAGCACGCGCAGGGCGCGTCGGGATTCGGCGATCAGCTCCCCGCCATGCACGATTCGGACGAGCCGATCCGACGGGCTGATCGCCGGTGGCCGTGGGTAGTCCCAGGCGGATTCGCGGGTGTCGGACGACGGATGCGGGACGCGATGGGTGGTCATGTCACCGATACGGTCGATGCCCTCCGCCTGGATCAGTCCCAGGACCAGGAAGACCCGTCCCACCACGCGTGCTGAAGATCGCCCGCCGGACCGCGCCCGAACACGTCGAGCCGATTCGGCCCCCAGCTTGCTGCCGCCGGATCGGAGGTCAGGTCGCCGCCGAGCGATTCCCAGCCCGTCCAGCCACCGGGCTGATACCAGCAGTGCTGCAGCGAGCCATCGGCTCCGCGGGCAAAGAGATCGATGCGGTCGGCGCCCCAGCTGCAGGCCGACGGGTTGCCCACCAGCTCGCCGCCGAGCGACTCCCAGTCATGCCAGCGGCGTCCGTCCCAGTAGCGGTTCCACAGGGCGCCGTCAGGTTGGATCGCGAAGACCTGCATCTCGTTGGCCGCCCAGCTGGTCACCGCGGGTGCAGAAGCGAGCTCGCCACCGAGTGACTCCCAGGCCATCGGCGTGTCCTCCGAATGCGGTGTGTGACGACGTATCTTCTCGCGCCAGGGCAAGCCCTGGGCTCATCGGTCGATGCTGATGTGGGCCGCGACTCGGTCGCGCTCCGCGTCTCGGGCAAACAGGAAGGTGGCTTCGACCAGCTCGGAGCGGACCTCAAGGGCGGCGATCGTCTCGGAGATGGTGTGGACCGAGCCGATGCGGCCGGCCGTCCAGCCGCCGCCGATGAGCACCGGCTTCGGCGCTGGACCGTGCTCCGATGCCAGCGGCTGCACGGTCAGCAGATTGGCGCGCTCGTCGCGACGCATGAGCAGCAGCGCGCCGGCAGGGTCAGCCAGGTCGGCGGCGAGAGGCCCGACTCGACCGCCGAAGGCGGTCGGGATCCGCTCGCCGACCGCCAGCGGGCGGGCCAGGACGTCGACCGACACGGTAGGTCGGAAGATCGGATAGCCGACCCTTGCGCCGACGAGCAGGACCGCGGCCATCATCAGGGCGGGAATGCCCAGTGGCCACATCACGGCCCGGACCGGTTTCGGTGTCGCGTCGAGGGTCAACAGCTGGTCGCTCACGATGACCGGTGGGGTGCCGGCCACGGTCGCCTCGATCGGCAGGTCCTCCGTCACGAGGACGGTGGCATCGGTCAGATGGCCCGTGACCGCGATCTCGTCGCGGGCAACCAGCGTCGGGGCCCGGATCACGATTGCGCGTAGCTGGTTGGCGGCGTCGATGAGCAGGGCATAGCGTCCCGGAGCCCCGGTCGGAGACATCTCGAGCGGGATCGTCCGTCCGACGAGCCGCACCCAGCCGTCGGGCTGGCTCACGTCGCCGCCGATCACGTCCTCGACGGTTGCGTCCTGGGGCTGAGGGTCGAGGAGGGGGAGCACGGCCGGCAGCAGGCCGACGATGACGAGGACGAGGGCAAGCGCCGGCGCAATGGCCTGACCCACGAACCCGCCCACGCGGCGGCGCGTCTGCCACGCAAGCCAACCGCAGATCGCCAATGCTCGACCCATGTGGCCATCATGGATGGCCGGATCGTCGGACGCCACCCGGATCATCGGCGAGCACGTGCAACGGACTACCATCGGCGCCGATGGACCGATTCACCACGATCATCGAGCCCTTCCGCATCAAGAGCGTCGAGCCGATACGCCTGACCAGCGTCGCGGAGCGCGATGAGAGGCTGCGTGAGGCGGGCTATAACCTGTTCAACCTTCACGCCGCGGACGTGCTCATCGACCTGCTCACCGACTCCGGGACCGGCGCCATGAGCAGCGAGCAGTGGGCGGGCGTGCAGCGCGGTGACGAATCGTACGCCGGCTCCCCCTCCTGGTTCCGATTCCTCGAGTCGGTCACCGAGCTCTGGCCGTTCCGCCACGTCATCCCGACTCACCAGGGCAGGGCGGCCGAGAAGATCCTGTTCAGCGTCATCGGCGGGCCGGGCAAGGTCATCCCGTCGAACACGCACTTCGACACGACCCGCGCCAATGTCGAGTTCACCGGCGCCGAGGCCGTCGACCTCGTGATCCCCGAGGGTCGCGAGCCGGCAACCATCCACCCGTTCAAAGGCAACATGGACACCGATGCCCTCGACGCGCTCATCCGCGACCGCGGCCCCGATGCCATCCCCGTGGTGTTCGTGACCATCACCAACAACTCGGGCGGGGGTCAACCCGTGTCGCTCGCAAATCTCCGGGCGGTCCGCGAGGTCTGCGACCGCTACGGCCTGCCCCTGTTCCTGGATGCCTGTCGCTTCGCCGAGAACGCGTGGTTCATCAAGCAGCGCGAGGACGGCTACGCCGACGCCGCGATCCCGGACATCGTGCGCGAGATCGCGGCCCTGGCCGATGGCATGACGATGTCCGGCAAGAAGGACGCGCTCGCCAACATCGGCGGCTGGCTGGCCATGAACAACGACGCATGGGCCGAGCAGTGCCGCAACCTGCTCATCCTGACCGAGGGATTCCCCACCTACGGCGGCCTCTCTGGCCGTGATCTCGAAGCCATGGCGCAGGGACTGCGCGAGGTCGTGGAGGACGATTACCTGCGCTACAGGATCCGCTCGACCGCCTACCTCGGTGAGGCGCTGGTTGCCGCGGGCGTCCCCTGCGTCCAGCCGATCGGCGGGCATGCCGTGTACATCGACGCCCGGGCGCTCCTCCCGCACATCCCGCCGCTCGAGTATCCGGGCCAGTCACTGTCCGCAGCCCTGTATCGGGAAGGCGGGATCCGGTCGGTGGAGATCGGCAGCGTCATGTTCGGCATGCATCCCGACGGCACCGAGACGCCGGCGCCCATGGAGCTGGTCCGCCTCGCGATCCCGCGCCGGATGTACACCCAGTCGCACGTCGACTACTGCATCGAGGTCATCTGCTGGGTGGCCGAGCGCGCGTCGGAGCTGCGCGGCTACCGGATCGTCGAACAACCTGCCGCGCTACGGCACTTCACGGCCCGCTTCGAACCGATCGCGTGACCGGGCAATGCGGGCGTAGGATGACGGCGTGAGCACCCGTTTCGGCACCCTGCTGGCGGTCATTCTCGGATCGGCCATCGTCTTCCTGGACGGCACGATCGTGAACGTCGCCCTCGAAACGATCGGTCGCGAGCTTCCGTCGACCCTGGTGGGCCGCGTCGAGGGCCTCACGTACGTCAACAGCGGCTACCTCGCGGTCCTGGCCGCGCTGCTCATCCTGGCCGGCGGCATCAGCGACTTCTATGGACGGCGGCGCATGTTCCGCATCGGCCTGGTCGGATTCGGTGCTGCGTCGATAGCCTGCGGGCTGGCGCCGAACATGGAGCTCCTCATCCTGGCCCGGCTGGTGCAGGGTGCCTTCGGAGCGCTGCTCGTACCCGGCAGCCTCTCGATCATCACCGCCACGTTCGAGGGCGAGGACCGCGGACGGGCGATCGGCCTGTGGGCGGCCGGCACCTCGGCCACCATGATCCTCGGCCCGTTCCTCGGCGGATTCCTGGTCCAGTCGATCAGCTGGCGTGCCGCATTCCTCATCAACGTGCCGCTCGTGCTCATTGCCCTGTACGCCACGTCGGTCGTCGCCGAGAGCCGCGACGAGGAGGCCGATGGCTCGTTCGACTGGCTGGGGGCCATCGTCATCGCGATCGGGGTCGGCGGGCTGGCATTCGGTGCCACCCGCGGGGCGGAACGCCAGTGGCAGGACGTCATCGCGTGGATATCCCTGGCCATCGGAGCGGTGGCGACCATCGCCTTTCCGTTCCTCATGCGCATGCGCGCGAACCCGCTGGTGCCGATGAGCCTGTTCTCGTCGCGCAACTTCACGGTGGTCAACCTGTCCACGTTCGTGATCTACGGCGCGCTGTACGTGACGCTCATCTTCCAGAGCCTGTTCCTGCAGGGCACGCTGGCCTACTCGCCGGTCGCCGCCGGCGCGATCGGCCTGCCGGTCGGGATCTGCCTCACATTCCTCTCGACGCCCGCCGGGCAGCTGGCCGGCCGCCTGGGTCCGCGCCTGTTCCTCACCATCGGCCCCATCATCATGGGACTCGGCCTGCTGTGGCTGGCGCGCATCCCGGCAGACAGCCAGGCGTGGGCCGCGGATCTCACCGTCCCGTCCTCCCTCGTCCCACCGGGCGACGCCATCATTGACGTGATCCTGCCACTGCTGGTCTTCGGAATCGGCATCTCGCTCCTCGTGGCGCCCCTCACCACGGCTCTCATGAGCTCGGTGCCGGTGCGGCGTGCCGGACTCGGCTCGGCCATCAACAACGCGGTGTCGCGGGTCGGGGCGCCCCTCATGAGCGCCGTCCTGTTCATCGCGATCACGGCCAGCTTCTACCCACTCCTCGCCGAGCGGGTCCCCGGCTTGAGCGCCGATGACGCCCGCGCACAGCAGATCCAGCCCTTGACCAGCGTTCCCCCCGGCACCGACGCGACGCTGGCAGCAGCCGTGCGGGAGGCGTCCACCGACGCGTTCCATCTCGCGATGTTCGTCTCCGCGCTCCTCCTGTTCGCGGGCGCGGCGATCAACGCGGTGGGAATTCGCAACCCGTCAGCCAAGGACTCGGAGGCGTCCGCGGCGGCCGCGCCCGTCGCGGGCTAGTCGGTCAGAAGACTCGCGGGCACCACGGTGGTCGTTCCGTGCGGAACAGGAGATCGGCGCGCGCGACTCCGCCAGGTGCCGCCTCCGTCACGCGCATCGCGTCGGTGAGCGCACGGAACGAGAATCCGCCAAGGTATGCAGCGCCCAGGTCATTGATCTCAGCCGCCAGATCGGGCGCGTCGTCCGTGCGCTCCACGCGTGGCACGCCTCCTTCGACAAGGAGCGACCAGCGGCCCTCGTTCCACGAGCAGAACGGATCCACGACGTCGATGACCAGGCGTCCGTCGGTTCCGTACCGCCGCCCCGCCAGCGCCGCCCCCACGTCCACCACCCGCAGCCAGATGCCGTCGCCGAATCCCAGTTCCAGCCTGCGCGGCTCGAGGACGGAGAGGAACAGCGAATCGTCGGGTGCGATGTTCCACGCTTCGATCTTGCCGATGAGGTCGACGTCGAGGAGGAACCGCCACAGGTCGAGGTGAGCGGCCGAGTTGGTTGCCATCAGCTCGCTGACGATGAGGGAAGAGTTCGGACCGTCGTCGTCCCACTTGTGGTTGATGCGGTAACGCGCGTATCCATCGGCCACGCCATTCACCTCGTGCACGACGTGGAACGCCGCTCCCGCCCCGCGACGCCAATGCTCCGGATCGTGGAGTGTCTCGTCCCAGAACGCGGGCGTCCGAACGAAGAAGCCGGGTCGTCCGGGACGGACCGCGTCGTAGATCGGAGGGAACAGCCGCCGTGCCTCGTCCACGTCCACGAATCGGATCTCGCCAGACGGCGCATGCGGCCGTCCGAAGGCGGAGCGCTCGCGCGCCACCTCCACTCGTGCCGCCATGGTCGACATCCCATATCCGAACCGTTGGTAGATGCTCCCCTCGCTGGCCCACAGGATGGCGAGCGCCTCGCCGCGATCATGGATGTCGTCGAGCTGCATCCGCATCATCTGCCGCAGCGCTCCGCGCCGTCGATGCGTCGGTTGCACCCCGACCATCGTGATGCCGGCGGTCGGCAGCACCCCGCCGGGGACCGTCATCTCGAAGCTGAATGCGGCAGCGGTACCGACCAGTCGCTCGCCGTCCCACGTTCCGATGGCTCGGTCAGGCTCGAAGATCGGCTCGAAGACGGCGGCGTCCTCGTCACGCAGGTGCTCACCGAAGGCAGTTTCAGCCGCGGCGAGGAAGTCACGGGCGGTCCCGTCGTAGGGTCTGACGTCAATGGGCACCGCGCGATTATGGCGCGAGACGTGCTCTAGAATCCCGCGATGTTCCCCATCGGCGACGAGAACGAGCGCGGCCACGGCCCGGCCGTCGTGAGCCTGGCTTTCATCGCGCTCAACGTGGCCGTCTTCCTTCTTCTGCAGGGAGCCGGTGGGGCGAGCGGCGAGGACTTCACGTACGGCTACAGCGCCGTGCCCTACGAGATCACCAATGGCGTCGATCTCGTCGGCCCGGAGGAGATCACGGTCGGTGGCCAATCACTCGAGATTCCGCAGGAGCCGGGCCCGTCCCCGATCTTCCTCACCCTCCTGACGAGCCTGTTCATGCACGGGGGCTGGCTCCACATCGCCGGCAACATGCTGTTCCTCTGGATCTTCGGCGACAACGTCGAGCATCGCATCGGCCACGTGCTGTTCATCGGCTTCTACCTCGTCGCCGGGATCGTGGCCAGCTTCGCGCAGATCCTGGTGGATCCCGGGTCCGTGATCCCGACCCTGGGTGCGTCCGGCGCGATCTCCGGGGTGCTGGGTGCGTACCTGGTCATGTTCCCGACCAACCGCGTCACGGTCCTCTTCCTGCGGTTCCCGATGCGCGTACCGGCGCTGGTGGCCATCGGGCTGTGGGCCGTCTTCCAGTTCGTCAACGGGATCGGCGCGTTCGCCGTCACCGAGGAGACAGCCGGCGGGGTCGCGTACATGGCCCATATCGGCGGATTTGCGGCCGGAGTGCTGGCCGGATTGGTGTTCCGGACCGTGTTCCGCGACCCGCGCCGGCCCCGCAATGCCGCCATCGGATGAGCGCGCTGGACGAGGCGATCGGGTTGTTCGGCCCGGGTTCGGCCTCGTGGCGGATCGACCGTGAGCTCGTCGTGCTGGCCGGAGGCTCGTGCGCACTGCTGATGCAGGCCGCGCACCCGGTCGTCGCGGCGGGGGTGACGGAGCATTCCTCATATGCGTCCGACCCGGTCCGCCGGCTGACGCGCACGCTGGAGAGCAGCTTCGACGTCGTGTTCGGCAGCCGCTCGACCGCCGAGGCCGCCATTCGCCGCGTGAATGCCATTCACCGGGCGGTGCGCGGCGAGATGTCCGACGGGCGGCCCTACCGCGCCACCGATCCCGATGCGCTGCTCTGGGTCCACGCCACGCTGGTCGATACCGCGCTCCGCGTCCACGATCGATTCGTCGGGCGGCTCAGCGCCGCCGACGAGCAGGCGTATCACGAGGAGAGCGGGCGCGTTGCGCTCCTCCTCGGGGTCCCGGCGGAGCTGCTGCCGCCGACGATCGTTGGTCTGCGAGCCTGGATGGCTGATCGAATGGCGGACGGCACGGTCAGGGTGACGCCGGAGGCGCGCGCCATCGCGCGCACGATCCTGCGTCCGTTCCCGGTGGTTCCCGGTCGCCTCTATGACGTGGCGCACCTCGTCTCGCTGGCCACACTTCCACCCGAGCTGCGCCGCGGGTACGGGATCCGATGGTCGCAGGCGCGCGAGCGCGGCGTGGAACGCCTGGCGGCGGTGAGTCGGCGCGGGCTGCCGCTGCTTCCGTCCGTGCTGCGCCATGCCCCTCGGGCTCGCGCCGCCGACCGGCGCGTGCGTCAGGCGCCCGCCGGCACCATGTAGCTGCGCCGGGTCCCGATCCGCTCGAATCCGAGCCGCTCGAGGTTGGCGGCCGATGCGCCGCCCTCGACTGCCGATGCGCCGATGGCGTCCGCGCCGAGCCGGCGCGCGTGGTCCGCCCGACCGGCGATCAGCGCGCGTTGCACGCCCTGCCCGCGGTGCGAGGGAAGTACCGATCCGGCGCGCAGCCAGCCAAGCTGATGGTGGATGTGGAGGCTGCCGGCGCCGACAGCCACCCCGTCCACCTCCGCCACGAATCGATGATGGTGGGCAGCCGCCGCGATGTGGCTCTCGAGCCGGCGCCACGCGTCGGCGACGTCGCTCGGCAGCTCGGACGCCTCCGCGATCACGTTGGCCCAAGGGCCGATCTCACGACGAGCGAGCTCGCGGATCGTGAGTCCGCCCGGCGTTGGGGCCTCGAGTGGGGAGGTGAGGACATAGCGGGCCAGCGTCGCCTCGGCTCGCGCGTTGTCCCAGGGTGGATCATCGGCCAGCAGCCAGCCATCCACCCCTCGCCGCCTGAAGTGATCTCGCGCGCGATCAACGAGGTTCGGGAGATGGGCGAACCCGAGCGCCTGGTTGAAGATGGCGCCCGGAAGGGACGGCGTCGCGGCCACTGCGATCTCGCCGTCGTCGAGCAGATCCACGTCGATGCCGGCAGCGATGGCGGACTGCCAGAAGATCACGGACGCTTCCCGCTCAGCCTGGTCGAGCCGATCGGCCAACCCGAATGCGGCGGCGGACGTCGCCTGGCCGGGCGCCTGCCGCTCGATCCGGATGGGATCGCCTGGCTGCACCGTCCCCTCTCGTAGCACGCGCGCGTACATCCGGCTGTCCCCCGGGTTCGTCTTGATCGAGAGTCGCCCGAATCGGCCGCCGATGAACGAATTCCGGATGGTGCGGCACGGGCTCGCCGGCTGCGAGACCTCGAGGACCAGCTCGGCACCGACCATCAGGCGGGTGCCGACCGGCAGCATCGAGACGTCGAAGCCCGAGGTCGTGAGATTCTCGCCCGTGGTCCCCGGAGCGATCGGGTGGCCCTCCGCGCGCAATCGCTCGATGGCCTCGATCCCGAGCACCGTGACGGCACGATGCGGCCCGCCGTGCACCGTGTCGGCCTGTTGCCGATCGCCCTCGACGCCGTATGTCGTCACCCGGGCCGACGGCGACCGGAAGCTTCGGGACGCCACCGCCCGAGACGTTGACCTGGACCACGCGCGCGTCACTCATGGCGGCATCGTAGCGGTCCTGCATCGCGCCACGCCGCGCCGATGGTGACCCCCGACCGCGGCGGCTATCATGGCGTCGCCCGCTCGGCGATGCCCCGCGAGCGGCGAGAGGTACCCGAATTGACCCGATTCGCCAAATTGGCGGTGGCGGCTGCTGCCGCAACATTCGTCCTGATCGCCGTCGGTGGGCTGGTGCGTGCCACGGACTCGGGTCTCGGGTGCCCCGACTGGCCGCTGTGCTTCGGTGACTGGCTGCCCCCGGCCGACCTCAACGCCTGGATCGAGCATTCGCACCGACTCACGGCCGCGGTGTTCGTGGGTCCATTGGTCGGCGCGGTCGGCCTCATCACCGTCTTCACCCGTCGCCGACGAGATCGTCCACTCCTCGGCGCCGCCATCGTGGCGGGGGTGCTGGTCATCGTACAGTCGCTGCTCGGCGCCGCCGTCGTGCTCCAGGGCCTCGCCGCCGAGCTCGTCACCGCGCACCTCGCCATGGCCCTCACCGTCCTGGCGGCCACGATCTTCATTGCCGAGCGTGCGGTCCACGGACCGATGCCGAGGGCCCATGCACGACCGGGGCTGACGCGGCTCGTGGCAGTCACCGCCCTCGCGATCTTCGTCCAGATGCTCGTCGGATCCTGGGTCACCGGCCACGCCGCGGGGCTGGCCTTCTCCGACTTCCCGCTCATGAACGGTTCGCTGGCACCGGCGATCGGCGACCCGCGCCAGGCAATTCAGCTCGTGCATCGGGCGATCAGCGTGGTGGTCGCGGCGCTCGTGGCGTGGACGGCGCTTGCGGTCTGGGCAGCGACCGCCGCGCCCGGCCCGCGCAGCCTGAGCCGCTGGCTGGCGGTACTCATCGTCGTCCAGGTTGCCCTGGGCGGACTGAACGTCATCTCTCGGCTCTCGGCCGTCTTCGTGGTCCCGCACCTCGCGGTCGGCGCCGCGATGTGGGGGATCGCCGTCTGGCTGCTGCTCTCGACCCGACGCCTGCGACCGGCCGAGGCCCCGCACGGCGCGCGCGAGGACGAGCGTCAATCAGGGCCGATGGACACCGTCCGCAGCTACGTGGCCCTGACCAAGCCGCGGATCATCGAGCTGTTGCTGGTGACGACCGTCCCGACCATGGTCCTCGCCCAGGGCGGCATCCCCTCGCTGTGGCTGATGGCGGCCGTGGTGATCGGCGGGACGCTGGCCGCCGGCGGAGCGAACGCCATCAACATGTACGTGGACCGCGATATCGACGACGTCATGCGCCGGACCCGGCACCGGCCTTTGCCGCGGCACGCCGTGAATCCATCGGCCGCGCTCTGGTTCGGCATCGGCCTGAGCGTGCTGGCATTCGTCTTCCTGCTGCTCACCGTCAACCTGCTGAGCGCCCTGCTGGCGATGAGCGCCACCGCCTTCTACGTCTTCGTCTACACGATGTGGCTGAAGCGGACGACTCCACAGAACATCGTGATCGGCGGTGCGGCGGGCTGTGTTCCGGTGCTGGTGGCCTGGGCCGCCGTGACCGGCGAGGTCGGATTGCCGGCGTTCGTGCTGTTCGCCATCGTCTTCTACTGGACACCGCCGCACTTCTGGGCGCTTGCGCTGCGCTACCGCGGCGACTACGCCGCGGCGAATGTCCCGATGCTGCCCGTTGTCCGTGGGGAGGCCGAGACGGCGCGCCAGATCGTGCTGTACACCGTGCTGCTCATCGGCGTCAGCCTGCTCCTGCTGCCGGCCGCCGGCATGGGCTGGGTCTACCTGGTGGCGGCGGTCGTGCTCGGTGGCCTCTTCCTGGTGCAGGCGCTCCGGCTTCGCGCCGATGCCGGGAGCGGGCGGGCAGCCATCGGCCTGTTCCGCTACTCGATCACGTACCTGACCCTGCTGTTCGCCGCGGTCGCGGCCGATGCACTGGTGCGTCTGCCGCTGGCCTGAGCGCCCCCGCCTCGGGGCTTCCCACTCGCGCGAGTTCTACTCGGTATACCGAGTGCCCGGCACGCTCCTCCGCTCGGCGGCAAGGCGCGCGTCCATCCGTGCGGTTCGCCGATCCTCGTGCCGCATCCACCCGACGACGACCAGCATCATCGCCGCAAGGAACGCCAGGTCGCCGACCACCCACATGAGGACGCCGCCCAATGCCTGGTCCTCGAGCGGCGTCATGCCCCAGTCTCGGACGTTGGTCACGTAATGCGGGTAGAGCACGGTGGAGGCCGACATGAGCGCGACGCCGAGGAACGAGTTCTGCGGCATCGCAAGGAAGAGGTAGAGCAGCCGGACGGGGTGGGGAAGCCGCCAGGGTGACGGATCGGCGCCGATGGCCGGCCACCAGAAGAGCAGGGCGGCACCCAGGAAGGTGGCGTGCTGGACGTAGTGGAGCGCCACGTTCTCGAGCGCGTCGTTGTAGAGCGAGCTGAAGTGCCAGCCCCAGTTCACGGCGGCGAACAGGAGCCAGGCGACCACCGGGAACGAGATCACGTGCACCGCGCGACTCCGGAGCACGGCCAGCAACCGGCGCCGGACGCCCGGGCTGGCGACGCGCAGGGTCAGCGTGATCGGCGCCCCGGCCAGCAACAGTGGGGCCGCCACCAGCTCGAGGAGCATGTGCTGGACCATGTGCACGCTGAACAGCGTGCCCTCGTACGCCTCGATGGGTGAGAGGAGGGCAAGGCCGATGGTCAGGAGGCCGGCCCCGAACAGCCACGATCGGTGGGCAGGGTGCGGATTCCCAGGGTGACTCCGGCGAACCCGGACCGTGGCCCAGCGGTAGGCCGCCCCCGCAGCAACCAGGGCGATGACGGCGAGGGGGTCGAAGCTCCATTCCAGCAGCACGCCGGGCAGCGTGGGCGCCGGCGTCGCCAGCCCGTGGGCCAGCGCCGCTCCGGGCAGGGCGAGCAGGACACCGAGGACCGGAAACGGGAGCGCGCGACGCATCGGCTCATTCTCGCCGCAATTCGTTGGAACCGCCCGGCCCCCGCCGGCGTCAGAGCGGCCATGAAACGAACGATGCCCGGCCTTTTCGTGGTGCTCCTGACAATTTCGGCGTGTGCGGCACCCGGCAGCTCGCCGGATCCGTCTCCCACCGGGGAGTCTCCCGGCCCTGACCCAACCGGTGGGTCTGGCGGGACCGGCGGGATCGAGCATCCGGGCGGGAGCGAAGCCATCCTGATCCTTGACTCGGCCGGCGGGTTCGTGCCGGTCGAGTTCCTTGCCACGCGGCTCCCGATGTTCGTGCTGCTCGGCGACGGACGCGTGATCATGCAGGGGCCGCAGACGCTCGAGTTCCCGGGACCGGCATATCCCGCGCTCATCGAGCGCACGCTTACCGAGGATGGCATCCAGGCGGTCCTGAGATCGGTCGAGGAGACGAACCTGTTCACCAGCGACCTCGACCTTCGCGGCGCGCAGAGCATGGTGGCCGATGCGGCCGACACCCTCTTCATCCTCAATGCCGGCGGCCAGGACGTCACCGTCAGCATCTACGGACTTGGCGCTCTCATCCCCGGGATGGAGCCGGCGCCGGGCATCACCTCGGGCGAGCTCGAGGCGCATCGGATCCTGGGGCTGCTGAATGACGGACTCATGACCCTGGACACGTGGCTGCCCGACGGCTCGTGGGAGGCCGAGGGCTGGCAGCCGTATGAGCCTGAGTCATTCCGCCTCTACGTCCGCGACGCGACCGGCGACCAGGTCGAGGGCGGCGATCTCCCGGAACAGGTTCGAGAGTGGCCCACCGACGACGATCCGGCGGCATTCGGCGACGAGGTCTCGTTCTTCGGCAACGGGACGCGCTGTGGCGTCGTGGATGGCGAGCTGGGCGCTGCGTGGCTGGCCGAGCTCGCCGCCTCGAACCAGATGACGCGCTGGACGGACGATGGCGATCGGCGCTTCGTCGTCCTGCCGCGGCCGCTGCTGCCGAACGAGGATCCGGCCTGCCCTGACCTGGACGGAGCCGCCTGACCCACGGGCCGTCGTTGCGGGTCGCACCGCGGCCACGGCCTTCGCTACAATGTGCTCCGTGCCGCCGTCAGCCCGCCTGAGCGTGCGTGCCTGAAAACCTCCGCGCCAGCGACGTGTCGGTTGAACCAGGAGCCTCGAGACCATCTGATGCAACGAACGGTGGCCCGATCTCGGCTGCGGACGATCATTCGTACCGCAGCCCCCTCCCTGCTGATCGCCCTGCTCGCCGGGTGCATGCTCCCGCCGCAGCCGGTGACCGAGACCGGGCGCGAGGTCTTCAACCTGTACGTCATCGTGCTCGTACTGGCCGGGATCGTGTTCGTGGGCGTCGAGGGCTTCATCATCTACGCGATCGTTCGCTACCGGCGGCAGCCGGGCGACGAGACGTTGCCCGAGCAGCACCACGGCAACACGCTGGTCGAGATCATCTGGACGATCATCCCGACCGTGATCGTGCTCGTTCTCTTCGGGTTCAGCATGAGCACTCTCGGTGACGTCGAGGCCCGGAGCGACAATCCCGGCGTCACGATCCAGGTCGACGGCTTCCAGTGGAACTGGACGTTCGTCTACGAGGATGGCACCAAGGTCGGGCCGCGGGGCGGCGAGCCGCCCGTGCTGGCGGTGCCGATCAACGAGCCGGTGCGCCTGGTGCTGAACTCGGTGGACGTCAACCACGCCTTCTACGTGCCGCAGTTCCTCATCAAGCGCGACCTCATCGACCTGGGCAACAACGGACGCGACAACGAGCTCGAGTTCACCATCACCGAGGCCGGGACCTACGCCGGCCAGTGCGCCGAGTTCTGCGGGACCTCCCACGCGGACATGAAGTTCGTGGTCAACGCCATGACCCGGGCGGACTACGACGCGTACATGGCCGCACTGGCCAGTGGCTCGCCGCCTCCGCCACCACCGGGCGGCGGTGGAGACTGCGCGACGACCATCGAGATCAAGGCCAATGACATTGCCTTCGACATCAGCGAGTTCGAGGTTCCGGCCGACACGGCGTTCTGCATCGCCTTCGAGAACCAGGAGGACGTCCCGCACAACGTCGCGATCTATGACGGCGGCGAGGCGCTCTTCAACGGCGAGATCCTGAACACGGCGGGCGAGATCGTGTACAACGTCCCCGCACTACCCGCCGGCGATTTCAGGTTCATCTGCGACGTCCACCCACAGGCGATGGTGGGCGACGTGACGGTCACCGAATAGCGGAGCGCGAGCACAGATCCATGGCAACCACGACTCTTGACCCCCGCGCCGGTTCCATTCGACGCTCCTGGGTCATCGACTGGCTGACGACCGTCGACCACAAGAAGATCGGGATCCTGTACATCCTGAACAGCTTCCTGTTCTTCTTCGCGGCCGGCATCCTTGCCCTCGTCATCCGGACCGAGCTCGCCGTCCCTGGCATGCAGTTCCTGGATCAGAACACCTACAACCAGGCGTTCACGATGCACGGCACGATCATGCTGTTCCTGTTCATCATCCCCGCGCTGTCGGGCTTCGGAAACTACATCGTTCCGCTCCAGCTCGGCGCTCCGGATATGGCCTTCCCGCGCATCAACGCCCTGAGCTTCTGGCTGCTGCCGCTCGGCGGCGGACTCATCTTCAGCGGGTACCTGTTCGGTGGGGCGGCGGCCGAGGGTTGGACGGCCTACTCGCCGCTCACGAGTGACCAGTACTCGCCCGGTGTCGGCACGGACCTGTGGGTCATCGGCCTGACCCTGGTCGGCACCGCCTCGATCCTGGGCGCGGTGAACTTCATCGCCACGATCTTCAAGATGCGCGCGCCGGGCATGACCCTGTTCCGGATGCCGATCTTCGTATGGACGGTGCTCGTGACAGCGGTCCTCATCCTGCTCGCCACCCCGGTCCTGACCGCGGGCCTCATCGCGCTGTTCATCGACCGCAACTACGGCGGCTCGTTCTTCGATCCCAGCGTCGGCGGCAACCCGGTCCTGTGGCAGCACATCTTCTGGTTCTTCGGCCACCCCGAGGTCTACATCGTCATCCTTCCGGCGATGGGCGTGGTAAGCGAGATCCTCCCGGTGTTCAGCCGCAAGCCACTGTTCGGCTACCGGGCCTTCGTGTTCGCCACGGTCGGCATCGGCCTGCTGAGCTTCAGCGTCTGGGCCCACCACATGTTCACCACCGGTTCGGTGTTCCTGCCCTTCTTCAGCTTCATGACCGCACTCATCGCCATTCCGACCGGGATCAAGATGTTCAACTGGCTCGCAACGCTGTGGCGCGGCAAGCTGATCTTCACGACGCCCATGCTCTTCGCCCTGGGCTTCCTGTCGATGTTCCTCATCGGCGGCATCAGCGGCGTGATGCTTGCCTCACCGCCGATCGACTTCCACGTCCAGGACACGTACTTCGTGGTGGCGCACCTGCATTACGTGTTCTTCGGCGGGTCGGTGTTTGGCGTCTTCGCTGCCACGTACTACTGGTTCCCGAAGATGACCGGTCGCAAGCTCAACGAGCCGCTCGGCAAGATCCACTTCTGGATCCATTTCATCGGCTTCAACCTGGCCTTCTTCCCGATGCACCAGCTCGGCCTGGACGGCATGCCGCGACGCATCAGCGACTACAGCCCCGATGCGGGATGGACCCTGCTGAACATCGCCTCGACCGTCGGTGCCTTCATGATCGCGGTCAGCATCATTCCGTTCCTCATCAACGTGATCGCGACGCTCATCAACGGTGAGCCGGCCGGCGATGATCCGTGGGAGGGCAACACGCTCGAGTGGGCGACCTCCTCACCGCCGCCGCCCTACAACTTCGACCGCCTGCCGCCGATCCACTCGGAGCGACCGCTCTTCTTCCTCACCCACGGTCATGGCCATGCGGCCGAGCGTCCAAAGGATCTCGAGGAGGAGCCCGAGGACGACGTCGAGCGACGAGAGGATCCGCTGGTATGAGCACGCGCACCATGCAGGCGCACCCGGCCGGCGAGCACGAGGCCGCCGCGGCCATCGCCCATGGCGGGTCGGGGATGCCAACCGCGCTGCTGGGGATGCTGCTGTTCATCGCCAGTGAGGTGATGTTCTTCGGCGGACTGTTTGCCACCTACTTCAACGCCAAGGCGACCACGCCGGGCCACTGGGGGCCGCCGGAGGGCGCCCCGGAGCTCGAGCTCGCACTGGCCGGAGCGCTGACCGTGATCCTCGTTGTCTCGAGCTTCACGATGCAGTTCGGCGTGTGGGCAATCCGCCGTGGCGACACCGGCAAGCTCAAGATGTGGACCGGGATCACCCTGGTCCTCGGCATCCTGTTCCTCATGGGTCAGCTGTACGACTACAGCCAGCTCGGGTTCGGAATCGCCGACGGGGTGTTCGGGACGACCTTCTACACACTCACCGGCTTCCACGGCGCGCACGTCTTTGGAGGTGCCGTGGGCCTAACCATCATCCTCGCGCGATCATTGCGCGGCCAGTTCAGCGCGAAGAACCACGTCGCGGTCGAGGCGGTCAGCATCTACTGGCACTTCGTCGACGTCGTGTGGATCGCCGTCTTCTCAACCATCTACTTCCTGCGCTAGGGACACCGAGACATGCCCGACTCCGCCATCGGCTACGCCATCATCGGGATCGGAATCCTGGTGATTCTCGGTGTTGTCTTCGCGATCTCGGCGCGCGCCGGGGGGTCATCCGGCCCGGCCACTCCGCCGCGCGGCGTTCACCTGCCCGCGCCGAGCTTCCTGCCCGTGGCCGTCTCGCTGGCGGCCGCGCTCATGGGCGCCGGGCTGGCATTCCGTGGCAAGGAGGAGCTGGCCAACCCCTTCCTGGCGATTCCCGGGTTGCTCGTGCTCGTCATCGGCGTCATCGCCTGGGTACGAGCGGCGAACCACGAATGGCGCGACACGGAGCGTGGTTCGCACGACGATTCCGCCGCCCACTGAAGAGCCGATGAGCGGCGCACCCGCCGCCGATCCGCGCCGGACGGACCTTCGGCGCCTCCGCCTGTCCATCCTGGTCGTCGCCGCCGTGGTGCCGCTCGCCATGCTCGCGGTGCTCGGCCTGATCCTCGTGAATCGTGGAAGCGGCGGCACGCCGACGGCAATTGGCCGCAACGCCCCCGACTTCACGGTCACCGACCTTGATGGCACCCCGATCCGACTCACCGACCTGCGCGGCCGGCCCGTGGTCGTGAACTTCTGGGCGAGCTGGTGCGGTCCGTGCGTGGAGGAGTTCCCCCTCCTGCGAGATGCCGCCGCACGGCATGCCGGCGAGGGGCTGGTGGTGATCGGCATCGTGTATCGCGACCGCTCGGAGGCCGCACGCGACTTCATGGTCCGCAACGGGGCGACCTGGGCCGCGGCCATGGATCCGGGCGAACGCGTGGCGACCGACTATGGCATCCTCGGGGCGCCGGAGACCTACTTCATCGGCCGCGATGGGACTATCGTGGCACGGCAGATCGGCCAGATCTCGGCCAGCTCGCTGGACGAGAAGCTCGCCGCCATCATCGAGGAGTGATCATGGACAGCAACCTTCCCGCCACGCGCAGCGACGTGGAGCCGGCCGTCGAATCCTCGCCGCTCACGCCGGCGCGTCCGCTCCACGTGGCCCTCATGCCGCTCGCCCTGGTCACGTTCGTCCTGCTCGCTCTCATCATGGCCGCCTGGACCTTCCTGGCCACCGCGACATGACGTTGGCTGACGCAGCCATCGACCTGCGCGGCCTCCGCAAGACCTACGGCTCTCTCGAAGCCGTCCGCGGCATCGACCTGCGCGTCGAGCGCGGCGAAGTGTTCGCACTGCTCGGGCCGAATGGCGCCGGCAAGACGACCACCGTCGAGATCCTCGAGGGGCACCGCGCCCGGACCGCGGGCGAGGTCAGCGTGCTTGGCCACGACCCCGGCCGCAACGAGGCCGCCCTCAAGCAGCGTGTCGGGATCGTGCTGCAGCAGACCGGCGTCGACCTCTACCTCACCGTCCGCGAGGTCGTCGAGATGATCGCGGGGTACTACCCGGCGCCTCGTGACGTGGACGAGGTGATCGGCCTGGCCGGGCTGACCGAGCAGCGAAACCAGCGGGTCAAGAAGCTGTCGGGTGGACAGCGGCGACGCGTCGACCTGGCGGTGGCGCTGGCGGGAGACCCGGAGCTGCTCTTCCTCGACGAGCCGACCACCGGCTTCGATCCATCGGCGCGCCGCCAGGCATGGGAGACGATCCGCGGGCTGGCGGCACTGGGCAAGACGATCTTCCTGACCACCCACTTCATGGACGAAGCGCAGGCGTTGGCCGACCGTCTTGCGATCATTGCCGATGGCCTGATCGTGGCCAGGGGAACCGCGGACGAGCTGATCGGCGCGACGTCGTCCGCGACCCGCATTCGATTCCGCCTGGCTGGCGATGCGGTGCCCCCGGAGTCGGTGCGTGCGGCGCGGACCACGTCGGGCTGGGAGGTCGAGACCGACGCGCCAACCCGAACGTTGAACCTTCTCACCGGCTGGGCAATGGAGACGGCAACGGACCTCGTCGACCTCGAGGTCAGCCGGCGATCGCTCGAGGACGTCTACCTCCAGCTCACCGCCGATGCGGAGGTGGTCGAATGAATGGCCTCGCGCTGGCACTGCGCCAGATCCGCTACGAGAACCGCGCGTTCTGGCGCAATCCGCCCGCCGCGTTCTTCACGTTCGCCTTCCCGCTCATCTTCATGGTCATCTTCAACGTCCTGTTCGGGGAGGGGGCATCGGCCTTCTTCACGCCGGCGATCATCGTCTTCAGCGTGATCACCGCGACGTACACGAACCTCGCCATGACGGTGACGATCGCCCGCGACGAGGGGATTCTCAAGCGAATCCGCGGCACCCCGTTGCCGCCGTGGGCGTATCTCGCCGGACGGATCGGACACGCCGTCATCATCGGCTTCCTGCTGGTCGTCATCGTCGCCGGGTTCGGCGCGCTGGCCTACAACGTGGAGATCCCGTGGGCGGCCATGCCCACCGTCCTGCTCGTGCTTGTCGTCGGATCGGCGTCGTTCTGTGCCCTGGGGCTGGCCGTGACCGGCCTCATCCCGAACTCGGACGCCGCGCCGGCCGTCGTGAACGCCACCATCCTGCCCGTGCTGTTCATCAGCAACGTATTCATCCCGATCGAGAACGCGCCCGACTGGATCGATGCGGTCAGCCACATCCTGCCGGTCCGCCACTTCGCCGACGCGATGATCGGCCTCTACACGACCGGTGGCGCGACGGACTTCCCGTGGGTGGAGCTCGGAGTGATCGCCGGATGGGGGCTCATCGGCGTCGTCGGTGCCCTGCGCTTCTTCAGCTGGGAGCCGCGCAGGTAGCCCGATGAGGATCCCTGCGGTGGCGGCCGTTCTCTGCGTGCTGCTCAGCGCATGCTTCCCCGTCGGGCAGCGGATCGAGGAAGGGCCGGCACAACCGGTCGGGCCGGGGTCCTCGGGCCGACGCTCGCGCTGCTGGTCTTCAACAGATCGCCGGAGATGGTCGACGTCGGATACGATTCCACAGCCCCCAACTCCAGCGGCGGCGGGTAGGGAGCGTCGGAGCGTGCCAGCGGCTGACCGATCCCGTTTGGTCCGATATTGGGATCCTTCCAGGTTTTCGTGAACGGGGCCCTCGTCCACGAGGACACCGTTCCGGCTGGGATCGCCGCCGATGCGTATCTCGTGCTCCAGGTCGATATCGGAGCCGACGGGGTTCCCGAGGTTGGCGGGCGACTCGTGGTCGCCACCCTTCCACCGCCCATCCCGATGGTCATGCCCGGGTGCGGCTGACCTGGCGATACGTGCAACCTTGCTTGGTCGCCGCCGCCTTGCTGCTCGCCGCCTGCAACCCGCTCGGTCGCGATCTCGATCCGGCCGTACCCAACACCGACGGTCCGACCCTGTACCTGGCGGTTCGCAACTTCGGACCCGCGCATGTCGAGGTGGGCTTTGCGTCCGATGCAGGGGCGCTTGACGTTGGCTCGGCCCTGATCGAAAGCTGCCGGGACGTCATCATCCCGCTGTACGAGGTCAGCGGGTCGCTGCGGGTGTTCGTTGACGGGACCACGATCTACCGTGCAGCGGTGCCGGCCGACCTCCAGGCCGGCGACGCTTACCCCGTTCGGATCCTTCTGCCGGCACGTGGCCCTGCGCTGGCAACGGCCTGGCCACGCGACGAGGAATTCCCCGGCCAGCAGCTGCCGAGTGTCATCCCGGATTGCCCTTGACGCTCCCCGGCGCCGGATACCTGCGTTCGATGTAGTCGTCGAGGATGGCCAGGAAGCGCGGCACGATGTCGTCGCCGCGCAGGGTCTCGGTCTTCTCGCCGTCGACGAAGACCGGCGCCACCGGCTCCTCGAAGGTGCCCGGCAGGCTGATCCCGATGTCGGCGTGCTTCGACTCACCCGGCCCGTTCACGACGCAACCCATGACCGCCACGCGCAGCTCCTCGACGCCGGGACGCGTCTCACGCCACGCGGGCATCTGCTCGACGAGATAGGCCTGGATGTCGCGCGCCATCTCCTGGAAGAAGGTGCTCGTGGTGCGTCCGCAGCCGGGACAGGCCGATACCTGCGGGAGGAAGGAGCGCATGCCCATCGACTGGAGGACCTGCTGCGCGACCTGGACCTCCTGGGTGCGGTCTCCGCCGGGCTCCGGCGTGAGCGAGACGCGGATGGTGTCGCCGATCCCACGTTGGAGCAGGATCGCCAGCCCGGCGGTCGAGGTGATGATGCCCTTGGCGCCCATGCCCGCCTCGGTCAGGCCGAGGTGGAGGGGATAGTCGCAACGTTCGGCGAGTCGGGTGTAGACCTCCACCAGGTCCTGCACCCCGGAGACCTTGGCGCTGATGATGATCCGGTCGTGCGGCAGGCCCGTCTCCTCGGCCAGTCGCCCGGAGCGCAGCGCCGACTCGAGCATGGCCTCGATCATCACCTCGCGGCTGTCGGCCGGCTCGGGCAGGAGCGCGTTGGCGTCCATCATCTGGGTCAGCAGCTGCTGGTCGAGAGAGCCCCAGTTGACGCCGATGCGGACCGGCTTGTCGTTCGCGATCGCCACTTCGATGATCTGCACGAACTGCTCGTCGCGGCGCTTCGTGCCCACGTTGCCGGGGTTGATCCGATACTTGGCCAACGCCGCCGCCGCAGCGGGGTACTTCGTGAGAAGGAGGTGCCCGTTGTAGTGGAAGTCTCCGATGAGCGGCACGTCAACGCCCAGGCGGTCGAGCTTCTCGCGGATGACGGGAACCGCTTCGGCCGCCGCATCGTTGTTCACCGTGATGCGAACCAGCTCCGAACCGGCATGGGCCAGCTGTGCGACCTGGATGGCGGTGGCGTCCGCATCGGCGGTGTCGGTGTTCGTCATCGACTGCACCACCACCGGATGGTCCGACCCCACCGGGATGCCGCCGACCGTGACGGTGACGCTCTGGCGGCGGTTGATGGTGGTCATGCCGCTTCATGGTAGAGCGGGACCGTGAGATCGGCACGCGGCGTGCACCCCCGACGGGGCGTGGACAGTGAGCGGGGGCCGGGGGCCATGAGTGCGCGACAGGTATGGATCGTCGAGGACGAGATCCAGGCCGCGACGCTGGCGGCCGACCTGTGCCAGGCGAACGAGATGGCGCCATCGGTCTTTCGAATGCCGATCGCCTTCCTGGCGGCGCTGCGCACGGCTCCCGAGCCGGACATCGTCATCCTGGACTGGCGCCTCGAGCACGAGCTGAGCGCCGCACTCTTCCTGGCCACCCGCCACCGGTATCCGCACATGCCCGTCATCTACTGGACCGGGAGCTCGGTCGACTCATTGCCGTCGATGATCTGCGAGGACCGCGCCACGGTCGTCGTGGACAAGGCCGCCGGGACGAGGGCGTTCGAGGACGCCCTGGAGTGGGCCATCCACCAGTCGGTTGAAGAGGGCGCCACCGGCTAGTCGTGCCGGGCCAGGACCAGCGCCGCGTTCATGCCGCCGAAGCCGAATGATGTCGACAGGGCGGCATCAACGCGCAGCGGCGTGGCCTCGCGCAGAACGCGAAGGTCCACGTCGGGATCCTGCGTTTCGAGGTTGCAGGTGCCCGGCAGGATGCCCCGATCAATTGCCATGGCGGTGATCGCCGCCTCGATGGCTCCCGACGCGCCCAGGGCGTGCCCGTACAGCCCCTTCGTGCCCGAGACCGGGATGTCGCCCGCCGCGTCGCCGAGTGCTGCGCGGATGGCCCGAGCTTCGGCCGGCTCGTTGAGTGGCGTGCTGGATGCGTGGGCGTTGATGTAGCCGATGCGCCTGACATCGATGCCCGAATCCTCGATCGCGGTACGCGCGGCGCGCGCCGCCTCGCGTCCATCGGGACGGGGCGCGGTCATGTGGTACGCGTCGTTGCTTGCCCCGTACCCCACGACCTCGGCGATCACGCGGGCGCCTCGTGCCAGGGCGGCCTCGCGCTCCTCGAGCGCCATCACCGCGGCGCCCTCGCCCATCACGAACCCGTCGCGCGCGACGTCGAACGGGCGGGACGCGTGCTCCGGATCATCGTTGCGCTGGGACAGCACGCGGATCATGGCGAAGGCACCGAACGTGAGTGGTGCCAGCGGCGCCTCCGATCCGCCGGCCAGCGCCGCGTCCACGGTGCCGCCACGAATGGCATCCAGCGCCTGGCCGATGGCCACCGCCCCCGACGCGCAGGAGTTGGCGTTTCCCACCGCCGGCCCGGTCAGGCCGAGGTCGATGGCGATGTTGCTGGCCCCCGCCCCGCCGAACACGGCCAGCGCCAGGGTCGGTGCCACGCCCCGCACGCCCCGGGCGACATACGCGGCATGCTGCTCCTCGCCAAAGGCGGTCCCGCCCAGCGCCGAGCCGATGAAGACGCCGGTTCGCTCACCCGCGTGGGCCTCGAGCCCGCCGGCCTCATAGGCCTGGCGGGCTGCGACGACCGCCAGCGCGCTGAACCGATCCAGGCGGCGCGCTCGCCGTGCCTCGAGGTGGTCGGCGGGGTCGAAGTCGTCGATCTGGGCCGCGATCCGGGAGGGGAAGGGGCTCGCGTCGAAGCGGTCGATGCGGCGCACCGCCGAGGCGTTCGCCATCACGCCATCCCACAGCCCGCTGGCCCCGGTCCCGATCGGGGTCACCGCGCCGATCCCGGTGATGACCACGCGCCGCCTCATGCCGGCCCTCCTTCGGCGATCGCACGGATCCGGCGCAGCGTCTTACCGGCGATCGCCTCGATGAAGTGGGGGCCGATCACCCGATGTGCCGCGAACTCGCCGATGACGGGCCATCCCAGGTCGAGCCGATGTTCGATGCTGACGTCGGTGCCGTCGTCGACCGGCTCGAAGCGCCAGGCGACCCACATCCCGCGGGTCACGCCACCGGTGTGGACGAACTCGATCGTGCGTTGCTCGCGCATCGGCCGGATGATCGCCTCCCACTTGACGGGGATCGCGCCGCGCCGCGCGCCCATGGCGAAGCGTCGCTCACCGTCGGGATCCGCGACCGGGCGGACGTAGCGGTAGTGGGGCAGGATCTCCGGCCAGCGCTCGACATCGGCGGCCAGGGGGAAGATGCGCTCCCACGGCGCTCGCATGATCTCGTGCAACGTGCTCTTCACGGGGCCAGCACCTCGAGAACGGCCCGCGGCGTGAGCGCATCGGTCGCCGGGCGAAGGTCGCCGAGCGCCGAGCCGAGGCGCAGGGCCGCCCCCGGCCGCGACTCCAGGCGTCCGACCACGTGCTCGAGGGCCGCCGGTGCCGCCAGGAAGCCCTGGACGAGCCAGCTCAGCGCGCTCTTTGCGGCGAAGGCGCGACGTCGCTCGGCGCGGTAGGCCGATGCCACGTCGCCACCGCCCAGGATGGCGCCTGCTGCGGCCCGTGCGGATCGGAGCGCGCGATGGATGCCCTCGCCGGTGAACGGGTCCACGAACCCCGCCGCGTCACCCACGAGCAGCCACCCCGCGCCTGCGGTGTCGGACACGCGGTGCCCGATCGGTGACGCGCCCCGGATCGGGGTCAGCCGTCGGCTGCCGCGCAATCGGTCGGCGACTGCGGGAAGCAGTGCGATTGCCTCGGCGAAGCGTTCGGCTGCGGGTCTGCGGTCGGTCATCGGGAGTGCCATGCCCACGTTCAGCTCGCCGCCGGGCGTCGGCGCCAGGCCGACATAGAAGCCATGGCCGGCGTGCATCTCGCCGTGATTCGTGAGCCCCTCGACGCCCGAGTAGTGCGCCACCAGCCCGAGACGTCGCGGGAATCGAACGGCGCGATCCACCCCGAGCAGATGGCTGACCGTCGAGCGCGTGCCATCGGCGCCCACGACCCAATCGGCATGCAGCACCTCCTCGGCGCCGCTGCGCGCGTCGCGCACCCGTGCACCGCGAACCCGCGTCCCATCGGCGATGAGGGAGACGAGCCTTGTCCCTTCACGGAGCGCAGCCCCTGAGGCGGACGCGTGATCGGCGAGGGCCGCGTCGAATGTCATCCGATCAACGCCCCAGGCCGTGCGATTTCCGCCTGCGTCCGCGTAGCGGATCGGCGCGAGACGACGGCCGGCGTGAAGGTCCATCCCGTCCAGCGCGACGGCCGTGGAGCGCCACGAGCCGGGCATGCCGATGCGAGCCAGCTCTTCGACGATGCGCGGGCTGGCGTACTCCGCACACACCTTGGGGCGCGGATGCGAGGCGGCCTCCACCATCGCGACGGAGGCGCCACCACGGGCGAGGCCGGCTGCCAGCGCCGATCCGGCGGGTCCGGCGCCGATCACGAGGACGTCGAGCCGCGTCATGAGACGGACCGCGTGGCGGCGGTGACGACCCTTGGCATCCAGCCCGCGGAACGCCATGCGACGCGCAATCCGGCGGCGACGATGAGTTCGTCGAGCTCGCCGATGGTGTAGGCGCGCCGTACGGACGTGATGCCATCGACCCGCGTGACGCGGCTCCGCCCGAGGGCTCCGACGCTCACCGCGGTCGCGACCAGCGGAAGCAGTCCGCGCCGCAGGTCGTTGATGATCACGCCGCATCGCGCGACCCGGGCCATCTCACGAAGGACGGCGATGGCGTCGGACGGGTCGAGGTGGTGGATGAGCAGCGAGCAGTGCGCCACGTCGAATGACCCGTCGGGGAAGGGAAGGGCGCGCGCATCGGCTTCGATGAGCTTCACGGCTTCGCCGACATGACGCCGCGCCTGGGCCAGCACCTGGGCATTGGTGTCGACGGCGGTGATGCTCCACGATCGACGCGCGAACGCCCGCGCGATGTCCGCCAGGCCGGTTCCGACATCGATGACACTCGCGCTCCGCGATGCGGTGAGGCGCTCGATCGCCCGCGCGCTGGTTGCGCTCCCGCCGGGCAGCCGGTTGAGCCGCGCCAGGTCGCGAAGGTTTGCCGCAACCTCGCTCGTGCTCAGCTGGCCGCTGTCGAGGAGCTCGTCCAGGTCGGCGCGTGACGATAGGGGCAGCGTCCGGCGCACGCGCTCCAGCGCGGTCAGCAAGGATCGACCGGGTTCACCGATCGATGATAGGCCCTCGTCGTGCACGTCCCCTCTACGCTGCCCGGTGCGGTTGCGCATGACTCGACGGCGTCAGCCGACTCACAGTGGCGCCTTCCTCGCCGCGTTACACTTGAGACGATATGACCGCCACCGTTCCCCCTTCGACCGCCAACCCGATCCCCGATCACGACCACGCCGATACCCGCCACCGCAAGGTCGTCATCATCGGCTCCGGACCTGCCGGACTGACCGCCGCCATCTATGCCGCTCGCGCCAACCTCGAGCCGCTCGTCATCGCCGGCAATGTGCCGATGGGCCAGCTCATGATCACCTCCGATGTCGAGAACTACCCCGGATTCCCGCACGGCATCCAGGGGCCCGAGCTCATGCAGCAGTTCCGCGAGCAGGCGGAGCGATTCGGTTCCACGATCATCGAAAAGGACGCCACGAGGGTCGACTTCAGCCAGCGTCCGCACCGGATCTGGGTCGGCGACGACGAGTACCGCGCCGATGCCGTGATCATCGCGACCGGCGCATCGGCCCTGTGGCTGGGATTGCCCTCCGAGGAGGAGTTCCGCGGGCGCGGCGTCAGCGCATGCGCGACCTGCGACGGCTTCTTCTTCCGTGGACGCGAGGTCGCCGTGGTCGGTGGGGGAGATACGGCGCTCGAGGAGGCGACCTTCCTCACCCGGTTTGCCGACAAGGTCACCATGCTCGTTCGCCGCGACGAGTTCCGCGGCAGCAAGATCATGCAGGACCGCGCGGCCAAGGATCCGAAGATCGAGATCCAGTTCAACCGCGAGGTCACCGAGGTGAAGGGCGAGATGACCGTCACATCCCTCACGGTGCGCGACACCGACAGCGGCGAGACGAGCGAGCTGCCGGTGCAGGGGCTCTTCGTCGCGATCGGGTACAAGCCGAACACCGACCTGTTCGAGGGCCAGCTGAAGGTCGGCAAGGGCGGCTACCTCGAGGTCGTCGGCGAAACGGGATCGGGGATCGAGGGCGTCTTCGTGGCCGGTGACGTCCATGACAGCCACTATCGCCAGGCGGTGACGGCGGCCGGCGACGGCTGCAAGGCGGCGATTGACGCCGAGCGATGGCTCGCGTCGGTCGGCGAGATCGAGGCGTCGACCGCCACGAACTGGTAGCGACAATGCGGGGAGGGGCGACATGGCGTGGCTCATCGCACAGCTCGGCAGGATTGGCCGCCGCTTCTCGCGACGGGGGAACGAGCATGACCCGGGCCGACGTGCCGGCCTCTCGGCCGCGCGGGACCGTGAACGGACCGATGCGATCGTAGCGGCGGATCGGTTCAAGTACGTGGGCCGTATCGGTGGCTCCACGATCGAGGACGAGCTCGGCCGTGTCCCCGAGCGCAACGCGCACCGGAGCTGAACAAGCCGCACTCCCTACGTCGGCCGGTGAGATCGAGGCGTCGACGACAACGAACTGGTACTAGTCCCGCCGATATCTAGGCCTCCATCGCGCCGAGCAGCAGCAGCAGCAGCGGAGGTGGCCGACCACCGTTCGTCGGGTGTCCTTGGCTACACTGACCATCCGCCCGTCCCGTCAAGCACCGCAGTGGAGTACCGCCGCCGATGGCCGCTCGCGCGCCGCGTCCCGAGGACCTCTACCAGCTCCGCGTCCCGACCAACGTCGCCCTGTCCCCCGACGGCCGCCACGTGGCGTTCAGCGTCAAGTCGGTTGCCCCCGGCAAGGATGGCTACCGCAGCTCACTCTGGGTCGCGGCGGCTGACGGATCGACCGAGGCGCGGCAGATCACGGTCGGGTCGACGAGCGACACCGCGCCGCGCTGGAGCCCGGACAGCAGGACCCTCGCCTTCCTCTCGGATCGTGCGGCGATCCTGCAGGCCGGAGGCGGCGGCGCGAAGCCCGGCAGCAGCGAGGCCCCGAAAGAGGGGCGAACGCAGGTCTGGCTCCTCCCGTTTGCCGACGGCGGCGAGGCTCGACAGCTGACGGACCTGCCGAAGGATGTCGGGGCCATCGACTGGTCGCCGGACGGGGGGCGGCTGTGTGTCGTGAGCGGCGCCACCTCGACCGAGCCCGAAAAGCCGAAGGACCGCCGGCCCGGAGACCCGCCCGCGCCCGACACCCGACTCATCGACCGGCTGGGCTACCAGTTCAACGGCGCCGGCTTTGTTCACGACCAGTTCCAGCACCTCTGGCTGGTGAACGCCACCACGGGCGCCAATGAGCTCCTGACGCGTGGCGATCACCACGACCGAGACCCTCGCTGGTCACCCGACGGCCGGCGAATCGCGTTCGTCTCCGATCGCCATCCCAACCCCGACCTCGGTTGGCGCACCGACATTCACCTGGTCGACGTCGGCAGCCGGAAGGTGACCCAGCTGTCACCGGGTCGAGGCCGGCAGTCGTGGGGCGCGCCGGCGTGGTCGCCGGACGGGAAATGGATCGCTGCGGTCGGGACGCGGGATTGGAAGCGTGGCGAGATCCAGCAGGCGTCGGTATGGCGCTTCAGGCTGCGCGATGGCCACGCCGAGGACCTCATCGCCGATGCCGATCTCGAGGCCGCCGCCGCAATGAACAGCGACCTGCTCGGTGGCGGCGAGGCATCGCTGCACTGGATCGGCGACGGCCGCTGGCTCATGTTCGGGGCTCCCGTGGACGGCAGCCTGGAGCTGTGGCGGGTCGAGCTCGACGGTGGCCGGTTGGAACGGCTCACCAACGGGCGTCATCAGCTGACTCGATTCTCAAGCGCGGCAGCATCGCGCGGCGGTGCGCGGATCGCCGCGGTGCGGGCCAGTGCGACGGAGCCGCCCGACGTCGTGGTGGGCGAGGTTCCGGCCGGGCGCCTGACCGGTGACGACAGCGTCGGGCTGCGCCCGCTGAGCCGCCTGATGGCCGAGGCGTGGGGCGACGTCCGGCTGGTGACGCCGGTCGAGCGCTGGCACGAGGTCGATGGGCGACGCATCCAGGGCTGGTTCCTGGAGTCCCCGGCGAGCACGAAGCGTGCGCCTGCGCCCGTGATCCTCGAGATCCACGGTGGGCCGGGCACCCTGTACGGCTGGTCGCTGATCTGGGAGTGGCAGCTGCTGGCCGCGTCGGGCATCAGCGTCTACGCCTGCAACCCCCGCGGTTCGCAGGGATACGGCCGGGCGTTCCTCACGGCCAACATGGCCGATTGGGGAGACGGCCCGATGCGCGACTGCATGGCCGGCCTGGACGGCCTCGTGGCCGATGGCCTCGCCGATCCCGACCGCATGGGGGTCACGGGTGGCTCGTACGGCGGGTACCTGACCAGCTGGATCGTCGGCCACACGGACCGCTTCAAGGCCGCGGTGACCTGCCGAAGCGTGAACGACATGGTGAGCCAGATGCTTTCCGGCGACATCGGCGGCCCGACCTTCGGCCTGTACGAGTACGGCGTGCATCCGTGGGAGGACTGGGACCTCTATCGCCGTCACTCTCCGTTGACCTACGTCACCCAGATGACGACGCCGCTCCTCATCCAGCACAGCGAGAAGGATCTGCGCTGCACGGTCACCCAGGCGGAGGAGCTGTTCTCCGTCCTGCGCTCGCTGCGCAAGACCGTGCGGCTCATGCGGGTACCGGACGAGTCGCACGAGCTGACCCGTTCCGGGACGCCGTTCCGGCGGGTGGATAACCTGCGCCTGATCGACGAGTGGTTCCGCCACTTCCTGGTCGAGGGCAAGACGCGGCTGCCGAAGGTGGATCCGGCGCGGGGCTGAGCGTGCCCCGGCGGGTAGACTCCTGCGATGACCACCGAATTCGAGAAGACCCTGGCCGAAGGCTACGGATTTGACGCACCGGCGGTGACGTTCGGTGCCGGGATGCAGGGCGAGGATGCCGTGCCCAGCGTCCAGGTCCGCGTTCCGCTGGCGATGATGAACCGCCACGGGCTGGTGGCCGGAGCAACCGGCACCGGCAAGACGAAGACGCTCCAGGTCCTGGCCGAGCAGCTCTCGGCGGCCGGCGTCCCGGTCTTCATCAGCGACATCAAGGGCGACATCAGTGGCCTGGCCGCGCCCGCCGCCATGAACGAAAAGATCACCGCGCGCGCTGCGGCCATTGGCTTCGGCGACTACGCGGCGCAGTCGTTTCCGGTCGAGTTCTTCACGCTGGATCGCGGCGGCAAGGGCGTTCGACTCCGGGCGTCGGTCTCGAGCTTCGGCCCGATCCTCATGGCCAAGGTGCTGGACCTCAACGAGACGCAGCAGTCGGTCCTGGCGCTCGCCTTCAAGTACGCCGACGACAAGCAACTCCCGCTGCTGAACCTGGATGACCTGCGCGCGTTGCTGAACCATCTCAGCTCGGACGAGGGCAAGTCCGAGATGACCGAATACGGCGGCGTGGCGACCGCCACCGTCGGCGTGATCATTCGCAAGATCGTCGAGCTCGAGCAGCAGGAAGCCGATGCGTTCTTCGGCTCACCGGAGTTCGAGGTCGATGACTTCCTGCGCGTCGGCGACGACGGCCGCGGTGTCATCAGCATCCTCGAGCTGGCGGACATGCAGGATCGGCCGGCGCTGTTCTCCACGTTCATGATGTGGCTGCTCGCCAACCTCTACGAGTCCCTGCCCGAGGTCGGTGACCCGGACAAGCCGAAGCTCGTCTTCTTCTTCGACGAGGCTCATCTCCTCTTTCGCGACGCGAACAAGACGTTCATGGGGCAGATCGAGCTCGTGGCGCGCCTCATTCGATCGAAGGGCGTCGGCGTCTTCTTCGTCACCCACTCGCCGACCGACGTCCCATCCGAGGTGCTCGGTCAGCTCGGCAACCGCGTCCAGCACGCGCTGCGGGCATTCACGCCGGACGATCTCGACACCGTCCGAGCCACGGCCCGCACGTTCCCGACCACGACGTTCTATGACGTGGAGGAGGAGCTCACGCGTCTCGGCACCGGTGAGGCGCTGATCACCGCACTCGACCTCAAGGGCAGGCCGATGCCCACCGTTCGCACCATGCTGCGGCCGCCGATGTCGCTCATGGCCCAGGTCGACCCGTCCGTGTTCGACGCAGTGGCCGCCGCGTCACTGATCGTTCCCACCTACGCCACCGACACGGACCCGGAGTCCGCCAAGGAGCTCCTCGCCGCTCGAATGAAGAGCGTGGCCACCGATGAGGAGGCCTCCGGCCCGAAGGTGGAGGATCCCGACAAGCCGGGCAAGGGGGGCATGCGCCCGACCCGAGCGCCCGAAAAGGGGGTGGACTGGTCGAACGTGGCCGAGGAGGGCGCCCGCTTCGCGCGCTCCGGGACGTTCAACACCATTCTGCGCTCGGTGCTCGGAATCCTCAGCAAGCGTCGCTGAGACGGCCTCAGCGCTTCAGCGCTTCACGAGCGACGTCGGGCACGTCCGTCACGAACCCCCAGATGCCGCAGGCGGCAAGGTGTTGCATCCGCATCGGCTCGTTGACGACGTAACAGCCGATCTCGCGTCCGAATGCCGCGGCCTGGGCGATGAGCGGCAGCGGATCCATGCCGAGGTCGCCTTCCCACGGGAAGATGCCCGTGTGGCCACGCTCGGTGGCCCAGGTGAGGGCCGGCTCGGTGGGTTGCCCGGGCACGAGGAGGTACCCGGTCCGGATGTCGGGATTGAGCTCGCGGACACGGTCGATGGCCGGCTCGTCGAAGCTGATGACGGCCAGGCGCCCGCTCGCCAGGACCCGATGTCCGGCGACCGCTTCGACCACGGCATCGGCCGCCCCGCGCGCCTTGATCTCGATCACCAGCCCGGTCTCCTCGGGGAGCCAGGCAAGCACTTCGGCAAGGGTCGGGACCGTGAGCCCCTTGCCGGAGAACGGGAAGCCGGAGTCATCGTCGCGGGCGAAGGTTGCGCCGGCGTCGGCCTCGCGGATCTCATCCATCGTCCGGGAGGCAACGGGACCGGTGCGGTCGGTCGTGCGATCCAGCGAGTCGTCGTGGATGACGGCGAGCTGACCGTCGGCCGTGAGGTGCACGTCGAGCTCGATGGCGTCGGCTCCGGCCTTCACGGCCAGCCGGAAGGCCTCCATCGTGTTCTCGGGAGCCTGCTGCGAGGCGCCGCGGTGGGCAACGACCGTGGTCACGCGTTCCTCCCCATCCCTGATGATGCGATCACGTGCGGATGATACCGGCCGCTCAGCGTTCGAGCGTTCGCCCGACGAGGGCGATCACCGCGCGCTGGACGAGGTCCGGGTCGAAGCGATCGCCGCTCTCCGCCTGGTGTGCGATGACGCCGTCCATGAGCATCGCGATCGACAGGCTGAGCTCCTCGATGTCGATCTCCGGCTCCACCTCCGAGCGTGCCACCGCCTCGCGCAGGAACATGGCCGCGAACGCGCGAATCTGGTCGCAGCGGCGACGGAGCATGTCTCGCAGCGCCGGGCGGATATCGGCCTCGGCCCAGCCGGTGGTGACGATGGGACCCCAGCGCTCCGCCTCGAGACTCTCGACGAAGAAGCCGACGGCACTCGCAAGTCGCTCGCGCGCGTCGGTGATCGTCGACATCTGCACCGCGAGCTCGTCCAGCTGAGCCTGGGTCACGGCCTCGCACATGGCCAGGTACAGCTCTTCCTTGCTGTCGAAGTAGCGGTAGAGGAGCCCGACGCTGACGTCCGCCTCCGCGGCGATCGCCGGCATGGTCGTTCCGCGGTAGCCGCCCGACAGCATCGCTCGATGGGCACCACCCAGGATCCGCTCTCGCATCTCGGCTGCATGCGCTGCGCTTGTTCGTGGCACTGCTGCGCGGCTCCTTCGTATGAATCACCATTCACTTTAGCCTTGACGACGGCTGCTGGCAACACTAGAGTGGCGCACGTGTTGATGAACGAGCGTTCAGTATCGTGAAGCGTCCGCTGATCGTCGGCGGCGTGCTCGCCGCCATTGCCGGCCTGTGGCTCGCTCGTCGCGGCGCTCGACCGCCGGTCGGGGTGCCCGACAGCTACCCGGCTCTCGACCCGGCCGTCCAGCCGGCGATCGATGACCGGATCGGCCACAACGGAATCTTCGCCGCGCTCGGGCGGGGGACGTACCGCGCGCGCCGCTGGTTGCCGATCGTGGGCATTGCTCTCGTCATCGGCCTCAACGTGTGGGGGGTCATGGCCGGCGGGCGCCTGAGCCAGGGTGGCTGGCAGGTTCCCGGTTCCGAGGCTGCGGAAGCCGAGGCCCTGCTCGCCGACCGCTACGGCGAGCAGGCGACCACGATGCTCGTCCTGTTCACCGATCCGGACGCCAACGCCGGCTCCGCGGCGTTCCAGGCCACCGTCGCCGATGCCATGGCGCCGGTCGCCGATGATCCACTCGTCGCTTCCGTGCTCACGTTCGCCGATGTCGGGGACTCCGGGTTCGTCAGCCGCGATGGAGCGAAGACGTTCGCCCTCATCCGTATCGACGAGGACCTCGAGGAGGCCATCGACGACGCCGAGCACATCGCATCGCTCGTCGCCGTTCCCGACGGTGTGGATACTGTCGTCACCGGCATCCCCCTGGTTCAGCACGAGTTCAACCAGGCCATCGAGGAGGACCTCTTCAAGGCGGAGATCGTCAGCCTGCCGATCGCCATGCTCATCCTGCTCGTCGTGTTCGGAACCCTCGTCGGCGCCGTTCTGCCGATCGTCATCGCGGGCATGGCGCTGCCGGCCTCGATGGCCGGCATCGGCCTCCTCGCCAACGTCACCGAGATGAGCATCTTCGTGACGAACGTGGCGACCATGATCGGGCTGGCCCTGTCGATCGACTACTCGCTGTTCACCGTCAGCCGCTTCCGCGAGGAGCTGCGCCATCGGTCCGTTGCCGACGCCGTCGAGCGCACCATGGCCACCGTGGGCAAGGCGGTTGCGATCAGTGGGGTGGCGGTCGCCATCGGCCTGTCCAGCCTCATCGTGTTCGAGTCGCCCGCCCTGCGCAGCATGGGCATCGGTGGGGTGGTGACCGTGCTCTCGACGCTGGTGTTCGGCCTGACCGTCCTGCCCGCGCTGTTGGGCCTGCTCGGTCCTCGTATCAACCGGCTGCGCGTCCCGCTGCCCGGCTCGCTGCGGCTGGTCGAGGACGACCCGGTGGCCGCCGACGCGCGCCAGGGACACGGCGTCTGGTCGAGGATCGCGGGCAGGGTCATGCGCCATCCCGTCCTGATCGCCACTCCCGTTCTCCTGGTGCTCATCATCGCCGGCCTGCCGTTCTTCGGCATCCAGCTCTCGACCGGTGGCAATCTGGATGACCTGCCACCGTCGGAGAGCGTGGCCGGCTTCCGCACCCTGGCCGATGAGTTTCCCGGTGGCGGTGCCGACCCCATCGAGGTGGCGGTCCAGGCGCCCGGCGCCATCCTCGAGGACGGAGCCCTCTCCGCGGACTGGATCGAGGCCCTCTCCTCGTATACCGACGACCTGGCGGCTCTCGACGCCGTGACCGAGGTGGGCAGCGTGCTCGACCCACCGGCCGGCATGGACCGCGCCACGTACCTCCAGCTCATCCAGCTGCCCGAATCACAGCGGCCGGCCGAGGCGTCCGGCCTGGCCGCCTGGGTGGCGTCAATCAGTTGCCGATGACGTGACGCGCCTCGACGTGTTCTCCTCGGCCCTCGCCGACTCGTCGGATGGGCGCCGCGTGGTCGACGCCATTCGCGACCTGCCGCCACCCCCCGGCGCATCCGAAACGCTGACGGCCGGACTCTCGTCCCGCTCGCGCGACTTCATGGCCAGCTTCGCGGGCTCGGTGCCGTTCGCCGTCGCGATCGTGGTCGGCGTGACGGGTGCCGTCCTGTTCCTGACCTTCGGATCGGTGTTCCTGCCGCTCAAGGCGGTGCTCATGAGCCTGCTGAGCGTCACGGCCAGCTTCGGTGCGCTGGTCTGGATCTTCCAGGACGGGAACCTGTCGGGCATCCTGGACTTCGATCCATCGGGCACCATCATTGCCAGCACGCCGATCCTCATGTTCGCGATCCTCTTCGGCCTCTCGATGGACTACGAGGTCTTCCTCCTGTCGCGCATTCGCGAGCGCTACCTCGTGACCGGGGACAACACGCGGGCGGTGGCCGAGGGCATCGGCATCACCGGCGGGATCATCACCGGCGCCGCACTCATCATGGTCGCGGTCTTCGGGGCCTTTGCCCTGAGCTCGGTGACGCTCATCAAGGCGCTCGGATTCAGCATGGCGCTGGCCGTGCTGATCGACGCCACCATCGTGCGCGGCATCCTGGTTCCGGCCTTCATGCGCGTCATGGGCTCGGTGAACTGGTGGGCGCCGCGCTGGGTTCAGCGGGGCGTGGCACGGCTGGGGTTGTACGAGGGTGGCCCGGAGTCCGTCGCCGCCTGAGACCGTGTTCTTGCCCCTGTGGCCGGTTTCGGATGGGAGTGGCCTGAGCCCGGTGAAACGCCGTGGCGCCGAGATTTCGGTCAGCCTCTCGCGTGGACGGCGCCGCGGGGCGCCACGCATGCTGGTTGCCAGCCGATATTTCGGCCAGGGAGCGCCTGAAGGCGTCATTTGGCGCAAACGAGCCGATATATCGCGCGACACCGGACCCGCTGCTCGCAGTACGCTCCCGGAGTGAACCGCCCGACGAACCATCGATGACCGCGCCGGCCTGGGCGCGCGAGCTGGTGACGGTCGTATGCGCGCAGCGCGACGTGCAGGAACCCCGTCTGGCGTGGCGCACCCGGGCCGGCGAGCACTCGACCGGAGTGACCCGGCGCCATGACGGCACGGTGGCCGTTCGAGCCGGCAGTGACGACGTTGACCAGCGCCTGACGCTGCTCCACGAGCTCGCGCACTGGCTCGCTCCGGCTCGCGCGGCGGACGCCCCGCACGATCCATCACGGCGCCGCGTTCTACGCGACGGCCTTTGTGCTGTACCGGGAGCACGGGATCTCCAGTGCCGATGCGCTGCGGCTCGAGTCGGCTCGCTATCGGAGCTCATTGCGCCATGCGGTGGCGCTCGGCATCCCCGGGGCCGTGGCAGCGCTCGCCGAACATCGTGCGGCCCTCCGCGCGCGTCCGCGTCGTCGCTGGCGCGTGCTCGTCGGTGAGCATCGCATCCGGCTGCAGCGCGACGGCCGATGGACCATCTGCGCGACCTGCGGCCAGAAAGTCGTGGGCGTGACGCTCGCTCGAATTCGGCGTGCGCGACGTCCGGTGAGCCACGTGCTCATGACATCGGCTTCGTAGAAGCGCTCAGGCGGTCGCGGGGGCTCCGAGCCGCTCGCGAGCCACGGCCGCCGCCTCGGCCAGGCGCCGGACGGAGTCGGGCGTGGGCGGGAAGACATGAGCGATGAGGTGCTTCGCGTTCACGCCAGCGTAGGCGGCCAACGCATCGGCGACCTCCTCGGTCGAGCCGCGGATCGCGCGCGCCGGCGTGTCCGCATCGGCTCCCTCGAATGCCACGAAGATCCCGACCGTGATGTCCAAGGTCGCTGGATCGCGATCGGCCGCCTCGAGCGCGCGCCGAAGGTTGCCGAGCCGGATGTGGAGCTCGTCAGCCTGGTCGGGGTGGCCGAACCATGCGGCGTTCCACTGATCCGCGTGGCGCACGACCAGATCGAGCATGCGTGGTTGCTTGCCGGCGATGAGGATCGGCGGCCCGCCGTCGCGAATCGGGCGCGGCAGCAGGGTGGCATCGATGGCGCGATGGTATCGGCCCTCGAACGTCACGCTTCCGTCGCGGAGGAGCGGGATCAACACCTGCAGCGCCTCGTCGAAGCGCGAGACGCGATGGTCGAACGGATAGCCGAAGGCATCGAACTCCGGCTCATGCCATCCACACCCGACACCCAGGATCAGCCGGCCGGCACTCACCTCGTCGAGCTCGGCCGCCATCTTGGCGGTCAGCGCCGGGTTGCGGAACGGAAGCGCCAGCACCAGCGGACCGATCTCCACCCGCGAGGTCAGCGCCGCGAGCGCCGTGAGCACCGTCCAGCCCTCGTGTATCCCGTCTGTCTCGCCGTTCTCGCGAAAGAGCAGGTGGTCCGCGCCCCAGATGGAGTCGAGGCCGGCGTCCTCCGCGGTGAGCGCCATATCGCGGATGCCCGCGTAGCCGTTGCTCTCTTCGTCCCCGAGGGGAAGCATCAATCCGATCTTCATGCGGTCAATGCTAGCGGCGAACGTGCCAACCCTCGGGCTACCCTCACCGCATGAGCGCGTTGCCTCTCGACGGGGTCCGGGTGATCGACGCCAGCCGCGTGCTGGCGGGACCGTTCGCGTCCATGCTGCTGGCCGACCTCGGGGCCGATGTCATCAAGGTCGAGCCTCCTGATGGCGACGAGACCCGCACCTGGGGGCCGCCCTGGTGGGGCGATCCCGACGATCGGCGCAGCGCGTACTTCGCATCGGTCAACCGCAACAAGCGGAGCGTGGTGCTCGACCTCCGAACGGTCGACGGCCGCGACACCCTCGACCGGCTGTTGGGCGACGCCGATGTGCTGGTGCACAACTATCGGCCGGCCACGGCCGCCCGGCTGGGCCTCGAGTCGGCCGCTCTGGAGGCTCGCCATCCGCGTCTCATCGTGGCGTCGGTGGGCGGATTCGGCGGTTCAGAAGCCGATCGACCCGCCTACGACCTGCTGGCTCAGGCGGTGAGTGGCCTGATGTCGGTCACCGGCGAGGCCGATGGCCCACCCATGAAGGTTGGTGTCGCACTGCTCGATCTCATCGCCGGGCTCGAGTGCGCGGTCGGGGCGCTGGCCGCCCTCGTCGGTCGTGGGAGTGCCGGACGGATCCAGGTGAACCTGGTGGAGGCGGGAGTCGCGTCGCTCGTCAACGTGCTTGGCAACCATCTCGTCACCGGTGGCGAGCCCCTGCGTCACGGCAATGCGCATCCGAACATCGTGCCGTATGAGTCCTTCGCTGCGCGGGATGGCCATCTCGTCGTCGCGGTCGGCAATGACCTCCAGTTCGCGCGACTGCTGGAGGTCCTGGGGCTGAGCGAGGACGGTCGCTACGCGACGAACCCGCAGCGCCTGCAGCAACGCGAGGCGCTAAGCGCCTGGCTCGGCGAGCGCATCGAAGGGTGGGAGCGTGACGCGCTGGTTGCGGCCCTGACCGCGGCCGATGTGCCCGCCGGCCCAGTCAACGGGGTCAGCGCAGCCCTCGCCGCCATGGAGCGCGCGGGCGGCTGGGTCCAGGAGGCCGATGGGATTCGGATGGCGCCCAACCCGATCATCGTCGACGGATCACACCTGCCGGTTCGCCGGGCCCCGCCGTTGCTCGGGGAGCACACGGCGGAGGTGTTGGCCGAGCTCAGCGCACCTCGACGCGGACGCGCTGGATGACGTTGTTGCCGTAGCCGCCCTCGTTCCAGATCGGGTCCTCGGGCTGTCGGTTGCCGGCGGCATCGGTGGCGCTCACGGCGATCTCGTGCACGCCGGGCGTCGCCTCCCACTCGAGCTCCCAGCGAACGGCGGCGTTGCCGATGCGCTCGACGATGGGTGCCGGATGCCACCGGCCGTCGAGGAGCGCGGAGACATGCGCGATCTCCGTCGTGCCCGACCACGCGATTCCGCTCACGAGAACCGAGCCGGCGTCGAGCGTGTCTCCTGTGGCATGCGAGGTGATGAGCGAGCGGACTCGCATCTCGGCGACCGGGGTGTCGTCCGGCACCCCGGCCTGGCCACGGTAGCGGTACTTGCGTGGAAAGTGCGCGTCGAACTCACCATGCTCCCGGGCGTCGATTCGGGTCAGCCACTTCACCGATCGCATCCCGTAGTCGCCCGGCACCACGAGGCGCACGGGGAATCCGTGCTCAGGAGCCAGCGGCTCGTCATTCATGGTCCACGCCAGGATCGGGTCGGTCGTCGCGAGCCGATCAACCGCGAGATCGAATTGGTAGGGGATATCGCCGTCGGGCTCGACCGAACCGATGTCGGCACCGGTGAACACGAGGTTCACGGCAGATGCGCGGGCGCCGGCCGACACGAGCAGGTCAGCCAATCGAATGCCGCCGAAGCGCGCGATGCTCACCGCGCCGAGGTTCCATGGCGTGCCGCCCGGGACCGGCGACATCAGGGAGCGGCCGTTGCCCGCGCACTCGAGGAGCACGATCCGCTCGACAGGCGGGAGCGTCCTGAGCTCGGCGAGTGACCACGACCCCCGTCGCTCGAACGCGCCGCCGAGCTCGAGGCTCCACGTATCGGCGGCCAGATCGGGGATCGCGAAGTTGCAGCGAACGTAGAAGCGATCGGTGGGTGTCATGCCCTCAGAGAGCGCCGACAGGTCCGTCTCGGCGTTGCGCGGGTCCTCGCTCAGCGTGCGCAGCACGCTCAGGTGTCCGAGGCGCGGATGTAGGGCACGTACTCGGGCCACCACATCGCGGCGTCGATATCGGCATCCAGGTGGTCGTTTGCATCGGCCAGGCCGGTCGCGACCGCCTCGTGGGCCACCGCCACCGCGACCGCTCGAGCCACCGATCGCAGATCGCCGACGGACGGATAGATCACGCCCCCGGCAAGGCGGTTCGCGTCGACCGCATCGGCGAGGGCCCGCGCAGCGGCAACCACCATTCCGTCGCTGATGCGGCGCGCACCGGAGACGATCGCCCCGAGCCCCAGGCCGGGGAAGACGAAGACGTTGTTGGCCTGGCCGATCTCGCGACCGTCGACCGGCGGGAACGGGCTGCCGGTGGCCGTGATTGCGCGACCATCGGACCAGGCGGCGATGTCGGCCGGGCGAGCCTCGGCCAACGGGGTCGGATTCGAGAGCGGCATGACGACCGGCCGCTCGGATACGGCTGTCATGGACCTCACCACGGCCTCCGTGAACGTGCCGGCGACGCCGGTCGTTCCGACCAGCACGGTCGGCCGATACGCCTCGATCGTCGCCTCGAGCAGTCGCTCCGGCACGTACGAGATCACCGCTTCCGGCGTGGCGAGCGCCCGCTTCGCATCATCGAGATCGTCTCGACTGGCGTGGACGAGCCCGCGCGAGTCGACCAGCGTCACCGCCGCCGACATCTCGTCATCCGTCATGCCCTCCGCGCTCATCGCGGCGCGCAGCAGCCGGGCTATCCCGATGCCCGCCGCCCCTGATCCCACCAGCAGGATCCGCTGCGACGCCAATGGCCGTTCCAGCAGCCGGCCCGCGGAAAGGACGCCGGCCAGCACCACGGCTGCCGTGCCCTGGATGTCGTCGTTGAAGCTCGGGACGCGATCGCGGTATCGATCCAGGATGCGCAGGGCGTTGTGCTGCTTGAAGTCCTCCCACTGGATCACGCAGCCGGGCCAGGTCTCCTGCACGGCGCCGACAAAGGCGTCGACCAATGCGTCGTACTCGGCGCCGCGCAGGCGAGGCGCCCGGTGGCCGATGTAGAGCGGATCGGCGAGCAGGTCGGCGTTGTCGGTGCCCACGTCCAGGCTCACCGGCAGCGTCACGCCGGGGTAGATGCCGCAGGCGCCGGTGTAGAGCGCCAGCTTCCCGATCGGGATGGCCATCCCGCCGGCGCCGAGGTCGCCGAGTCCCAGGATGCGCTCGTTGTCGGTGACGACGATGAGGCGCACGTCGTCGTAGGGACCGTTCCGCAGGATCTCGCCGATGCGGTCGCGGTCGTTCGGGGTGATCCACGCGCCTCGCGTGCGGCGCAGGACATGGCTGAACTCCTGGCAGGCAAGGCCGACGGTTGGGGTGTAGACGATCGGCAGGAGCTCCTCCAGGTTCTCGGCCAGGACCCGATAGAAGAGCGTCGCGTTGCGGTCCTGCAGTGCAGCGAGGCCGATGTACTGCTCGAGCGGGTCGTCCTTGCGCCGCAGTCGAGTGAGCTCGAGCTCCACCTGCTCCTCGATGGTCATGACCCGATCCGGGAGCAGTCCGTTGAGGTTGAACGCCTCGCGTTCGTCGGCCGGGAACGCGAAGTCCTTGGTCAGCAGGCGATTGCTGAGAAGATGCGTCCCGTCGATCGCGATGCGGGCCGGGCGGCCGGCGGCGATGGAGTCATAGGGCGGTTCGAGGGGACGCATCGGGTTCGAGGATAGCCACCTCGTCCCCGGCCCCGCGCGGCATACTGGGCTCATGCGAGCGCGGGTGGGCATCCTGGGAGTGGCGGTGGTGATGATCATCGTCATCGGCGGCTTCGTGGTGACGCGTCCTTCGGTGCAGGCGACCTCGACGGTCGACCCCGACGTCACGATCCATTGCGAGGCGTCCGCCGCATCGGCCGAGGCATGTCTGGCCTGGGGCGATGACCTGTTGGGTGCCGGGCCGCCCTCGACCACGTTCGAGATGCAGGATCTTGCTCAGCTCGTGATCCGGCGGCCCCTGTTCGGACTCGGGGCGCCGTGCGAAGTCGACTACATCCTTGGCCGCTACCCCGATGACCCCGCCTGGAGCGAGGAGACGCCCTGCCGATAGGTGGAGGTGTGGAGCGGGAGACGGGGATCGAACCCGCGACATGCAGCTTGGAAGGCTGCCTGTCTTCACGGAGCGCGGAGCTCTCCTGAGCTGCTGGACGGCGTCAGTGTGCTACGCGGACAATATCAAGTCAACTACTGACTAGCAAGGCCAAGGTCTCCCCCCGGACTTCTGCCGCGGCAAGCCGAGAATTCATCGTCGCCAAGGGCCCAGTCTCAGCGCGAGTCAGTGCCCGTCATCACCTCTACCCGTCTCCCGATTCGAATTGCGGGAGCGGACCGAAGAGGGTGTTCCTGTCAGCAGGCCCAATCGCCCGAAACTGGTCGCCTGGTTCTCGGGTGGTCAAGAAGCTCAGGAATGTATCTTGACCAGAACCGGCAGGTCGCTCAACCGCGAACATCACGTCGTAGCGCATGGAACCCCCCGCCGTAAGCCGCGGCTCGAGGATCGCCGTACTCGCGACGACCGTCTCATCGAGCGGGTCACCGCACAGGTCCGGCTGGTTCGAACGCCATAGCCAGATCGGCACCTCGCCGTCCCGATAGGCGGCGTCATCAAATCGAACCACTACGCAGGTTTGGCCCAGAACGGGAGTCTGGCTCTTCAGAAGGCCGGTTGGCCGTACGCCAATCGATTGCGCTGGTGAGGCGGCCGTTGGTGCCAAGACGGCTTGACCAGCTCGCTCCCCCAGAGTGCTGACCATCGCGATGACACCCAATACGGCCAGAAGCCCTACGAGCGATCCCACGCCAAGGAGCCATGTTGAGACGTGCGCCCGCGACCGTCTGCTGCGCTTGTCCACGGCATCGTCTCCGCGCCTACGTGCTGTGTTTACCGTGCAAGTACCATTTGACGATGAGTTCGTCATGGCGGCACACGGCATTGGTGGCCGTCTTCTTCCTCGCCGCGCCCATCGTCTTTCTCGCACTCCTGCGGTTTGCAGCAGACGAGCGCCTGGCGAACGTGCCAAGCAGACCCGAACCGATAGTCGTTAGCGTCGGCGAGATTTCATTGCACCGGCCAATTCCCCTTGTTGGAACGCCGGTACTTGGCAATGCTCCCGCAGTGTACGCCTCTGGCGCGTCTGGAGTCGTCACCGGTGTCCCCATTAGCGTTGGTGACAAACTCGAACAAGGTGATCCGGCATACGCCGTTTCGGGCATCACGATCATGGCTATCGCGGCCGACACGCCCTTTTGGAGGGAACTCTCTGTAGGGACAACTGGTCCTGACGTCGTTCAACTACGCAAGCTGCTGATAGCCCTCGGACTCGAGCCGCCAGAGTCTGCGACGCCATCCATATTCGATCAGGAACTGTCCATCACGGTTGCCGAGTGGGCGAGGTCGCTTGGCCGCGACTCCGCCCAACCATTCGACCCAACCTGGATCGTATGGTTGCCCGGCACCGCGGTTCAGATTGCTGAGATCAACATCGAGACCGGGCAGCAGGCGCCGTCGGCGGGATCTTCGATTCTGCAGTCTCGGGCCCCACTAGTCTCTATGACGTTCGCGAGTCAGGACGGGACGACGCCGGTGCTTAACCCGACGGTCGATTGGGAGGTTGAGATCGGGTCATCCAGCTATGAGCTAGTGACGTCATCGGATGGCATCTACCTCGCAGACCCGCAAGCATATGAAGGCGTCGTCGATGCGGGCGAGACGGTTGCGGCCACTGCGCGGCCATCGACCAGCGTCACCGCGCTTGCGGTGCCGGTTTCGGCGCTGATTACCGACGCCGCCGGCCTGTATTGCGTTTGGGTCCAAGACGGCCCGGGATTCTCTCCGGTCGCCGTCGAGGTCGGAGCTGGATCGTTTACGCATGTCGAGGTATCGGGGACCGGTATTGAGTCGGGCACGCCGATCCTCGCGAATCCGATGGAGATCCTGGAGCCGCAGCCATGTCGGTCGAGCTGACGTCGGTGTGGCACCGCTACGGCCGTGACCGGTGGTCGCTGCAAGATATCTCCATCGTCTTCCCATCCGGCAGCTCGACTGCGATCATGGGACCCTCCGGGTCTGGCAAGACAACGCTTCTAAGCATCATCGGAGGCCTACAACACCCTACGCGCGGATCCGTTGGCGTTACCACTCGGGGCGACCAGCCCACCATTGCCTATATCCATCAAGGGGCTAATCTGCTGTCACGACGGAGCGTCAAGGACATGTGCAACTTCGGTGCTATGCGCTCGCTGCTCCCGTAGTCGAGCTCGAAGGACGTATCCGAGGTAACCTCGAGACTGTCGGTCTTGTTGGCTTTGGGCACCGTCGTGCCGATACGCTCTCGGGCGGCGAAATGCAGCGCGTCTGCATCGCCCGAGCGCTCGTGGGTGAACCAGATCTGATCCTGGCCGACGAGCCAACCGGCAATCTCGACGCCAGCACGTCGGCGCGCGTCGCCAGCCTGCTGGTTCGCTCTGTCCCCCAGAATTCCGCGTTGATCATCGCTACGCACGACTCTGATCTCGCGGAGCGCTGCAGTTTCCGCTACAGCCTTCGAGATGGTGTCCTAGAAGGCGGAGCTTGACCAATGGGATGGACAGTACGCGTGCTCGCGTCCGAGGCATTCGCAACCTCGCCGCCGGCGGTCCGCGCTCGCTCCTGATCGCAAGTATCGTCTCAGTGCTCCTTTTTGCCGTCGGCAGCGTTGAGCTGCGGGCGGCGAGTGACGACGCAGACTTGCATCGCTAGCGGCTCCGTCACGGCGAAGCGACATACATAGTCAGCAGTTCCTATGGCCTTCGAGCGTCCACGTGCTTGGCGATGTGGGCGGTTGACGGCGTCATACCTGTGCCGGGCGTCACCCTTACGAGGTCACTACCCTCACGACAGCACCGTGCACGAGGATTCAGCTCGGTGGGTACATTGGCGGGTACGTCGGTGTAGCAACCGGACATCAACCCGATCGCGGCTGCCAGATGCACTAGTGGTGGGCGCAGGTCTAGCGGATGAGCTGCACCTCAGTGTCGGTGGCTACTTATTGCCTCAGGCGCTGTGGAACCCATGCCAATTGGTGCAGTTCTAGACACCGAAGCGCGTGCCGCTCCCGGCGATCGGTGGATCCTCATGCCGTTGTCGCCGGACGCGCTGGTCGAGGAATGCTGGGTCGAGTTTGCGGCGCCGAGCCCCTCAGCTGACGAGACCCTGCGCTACTGGTTTCGTGAGGAGAACGATCCACTAGTAGTCGCTGCGCTTCCGGACGAGCGCTTGGCCGCGAAGCCCGAAGCACAGTTGCGCTCGCGGCCCTCGGCAAGTGGCTGGGCCGTGGGGGCCGCGCTGATCGTCATGGCACTCGCCGCGTGTACCTGGGCGCAGGCGCGAAATCGGGCTCTACCGCTCGCTAGGTCTCGGAATTGTGGGGATATATGTGATGTGCGCGATCGAGCATGCCCTAGTGATTCGGCTGGCTGCCGCGTGTGCCCTAGCTTGGTCCGTGGCTCTCCAGGCTGCCGTGGGATCCCTACCGCCCGTCGACCACATTGCCTTCGCGTCGCGGAGCGTAGGTAGCGCGCTGGCGCTGGCCTTGATCGTAGGGCCACTGGCGTCACTTGTACACGGCCGAGGCTCCATCCTCTCGCAGCTGAAGGAAAGCTAGGGCCAGTACCGGGCATCCTGGCCCCAGAGGAGCACATTCAACTCGCGAGTAAATGCTACTTGACAGCAGTGGCACCATAGCAATTGGAGAACCCGCAGCGAGACGTTGCCATGTCGAGGCGTCACAAAGCTACGGTCGCGCTTGCTGGGCTTGCCCTGCTCCTATCCCTTCTGTCTGCGCCGGTATCGGCCGTTACCGTCAGGCATGCTCACAGTGGCATGGTGAACAATCTGAACGGCGGGGCGTGCGACATCAGTTGGAAGCATGTCAACTACACCGACGACTCGGCCAGCGCGTGGACGGACGAGCGCAGCAGTTGCCAGTGGTCGAGGTACGGGCCAGGTGGTATCAGTGGGGCCTCGGTTACGTGACAGTGGTTGGTCCTCAGCAGAATCTCTTCAGCAGCGTTGCTTCGGTAGACGTTCTCTCTATCCTGTGGTCCCAACATTGCGGCTCTGACGGCATCGCCGCCGGATGCATTCAGCCGTCATGAGACTCCGGGGGCCGCGACACGCGCCATTGTGTTTGTCACCTTGTTGATCCTGGCGGCCACACCGTCGCAGCAACCCATGTCCGTCACGTTCATGGGGACGATTTTCAGAACATTCAGGACTCGTGCGACATCGCTTGGAGCACATCAATTACACCAATAACGACGCCTGGGTTACTACAGACGAACTGGCCAACTGCGCCAATGTCCAGGCCGTTGTGCGCTGGTACATGCAGGACCTCGGTTATGTGACACGCTACGGCCCGCAGCAGAACCTCTTCTCGAGCGTGACCTCCGCTCAGATTTACAGCATCCTATGTCACGCCACTGCGGCAACGCAACGTGTTCCGCACAGCTCTCCTAAGGCGATGGCCGCCGGCTTCGCGACCATCCTGTTCGCGGCATGCTCCGGCGGCGATTCGATCCCCTCTCCGAGCACTCAACTCGATGATTGGCAGTCAAGACTGAGCTCGATCTTGCCTGAGACCTCGGAATTCCAACGCGCTATTCTCGAGGACGGTTCGGTCAGCGAAGCGGAGCACGAGCGAGCTCGCCTGGCCTATGTCGGCTGCATCGAGGACGCTGGCGTTACTGTGGTGGACCTTGAGCTCGATGAGTACGGTCAGATCGACGCACTAACGGTGGGTGGCGGAGAAGATCCGGAGAACGACCCGTCTCCCATTGTCTACGAGTGTAAGGCCGAGTTCTACGTCCATGTCGCCGAGAGCTATCGCTTAGGACTGCATCCGGATCTTACAGAGAAGTCCCTTCTGGCCGATCTGTCCGAATGCCTGCGCGAGCTCGGTACGAAATGCCGTCCTATGTCGAGGAAGCGCAATCCTTACGCCAGGCTGTTGAGGATCAAGGTGGGTCCCTGGACGACTGGGTGAATGCGTCAATGCGGTGCAGTAAAAGGTGTGATAAGCAAACCTGCATGAAGGAGGTAGTTCGGTGTCCAAACGCTCAATGACAACAGCCCTGCTCCTTGCGTTCACCTCGCTTCTCGTTCTCAGCACGATCACCCTCGGGGCCATCCGACACCGTCATGCCGGCGACCTCATCAATATCCAGGCCCTTGTGACGTGAACTGGCTGCACCAGGAAGAAACGGATAATGACGCCCGCGCAGAGTCCGACGAACTCTCAAGCTGTGACAACGTCCAAGTCGTCGTCCGCTGGTATCTCGAAGGCGTCTGCTACGTCACGCGTTACGGACCTCAGCAAAACATCGCCAGCACGGTGTCGAGCAGTTCGATTTACGATTTGTTGTGGTCACGCCACTGTGGGAATGCAACCTGTAGCGGACAATTCAGCTGAGCGCAGCCGATTGTCGAGGAGCTGATCCCGACGATCGTGCTGAACAAGTACTTCTCGGCATGGCCGATTACCTGCGCACGATCGTCAAGGCGCCATCGACGAGACCCTGAACGTGCGGCCCGACCGCTACGGGCTCGCCGTTGGCATCATCGTCGCCAACTGACGCTCGAGGAGCGCAAGCTCCCAAGAAGATGCGGTTAGCCGGCCGAGTGTCTATCAGGCGATTGCTCCCCGTCTGGAACGTGCGATTGCGGAGCGGGCCTGAACCTTGACATTCGCTCTGAACTAGCCTCAGTCGCAGTATGCGACGGAGGACTCGACAGATGGCAACCCCCAGCTGCCCGGCCTGTAGGGCCAAGGCCTGGAGAGGTACCTATCGGGCTCAGGTAGAACGCTGGTGGTCGATTGGCGATCAGGACAGCCAGCCCCAACTGGCCTATGAGTACGAAGACCACGGTGAGTGGGAAGAGGTTGACTGTGAGCGGTGCGGCACGCCAGTTCCCGACGGACTCCGTGATGAGGTGTTGACGCGGTTGCTCGGTGGTGACTAGGCCCGCGGCGTGACATCGCGAACTTCGGTACATGCCTCGACCTCGCCGAGAGTCCGCGAATCTGCGGCGCGCCACCAGGTCGGGCCCGTGTTGCTGCTCCCGCAATCGTGATCTGCACGCGACCCGCCAGAGCGAAAGTGAGTCTTCGGCTACGTGGACCCGTGCGAAGCTCGCTGAGCTGCCGTGCCAGCTCTACGCGGCTAAGCCGAGCTGATGCGCCCCGAATACGCGGCCGCCGCCCGCGGCGCGCCGACCCACGATCTCCTCTGTCGGCGAGGTTTTCAGCAGGAAGCCGCTCGCGCCAAGGGCAATGGCGACCTTCACGCAGGCGAAGCGAGCACGCGGGACGCGCATCACCCTCAATTGACCGAGACCGTTGTACTCGCTCCGACGGGCGCGGTGCGAGCATCCGCCATATCCGGTCCGCTTCGATCGGCATCAAGGTCACCGGTTGAAATGTAGCAACCTCGAGACCGTGTCCTGTGGCTCAGTCGCGAGTTTCCGCTCGCGGTAGTGTGGACTAATGGTCGATTCGAAGACCGCGGCGGATCGGCCGAGACGACGAATCCTCGTCGCAGTCTCCGACGCTAGTTCGCGCTAGGAAAGATCCACAACAACGCGGAAAGCGTCGGTGGCGTCGAAACTTCGGCAGTGCAGTCCTCACCCCGGAGACCGACGTGCGACGGAGGCTGCACGTGCGGCCTTCGGGAGCGCGGTAGCCCTTGCCAAGTCCGGCGGCTCAGCGGCTCTACAGCGCCAGGTGCTGACGCAGTACGCGGATTACCTCAACGAGCTCGGCGGATCTACGGCTGCGATCGACACCTATCGCGAAGCGCTGGGCTGACCTCACGAGCTGTCGCGGAGCTTCGTCATCGCCGCGCGGCAGCGCAATCCGACCGCGCTGCCTACCGAACTCGACGCTCTCCAGCGGCGCGCCTACGCGGATCCCGACCAGACTGCGCGAGCAGCGAGACCGCATAGGCGTGCCCCTCCAGCAATGCGGTCAGGCGCGGCCCAGGTCGTTGAATCTCGCGGTAGCGGCAGCGAGGGCCCCGTTCCGATCAAGTCGGTTTTGGTACTGACATGGCTGCTAGGCTCAAGTGTGAGCGTGCGATAGGGCAGTCGCAGCGAGCGGCGGTCTCCTGACTTCGGATCAGCAAGTCGGGGGTCTCGGTATCGAGGAGAAAGCGCCCTGGTGCGCGAGGTCGACCAGAGGGTCGACGTTGGCGCGCAGCATCTGGCCGGCGTGCACGCTGGAAGCCGGGCCGTATGTGCCGAATCTCCAACGGGCCCGCTGCCTCCTTCGGACTAGATTTGTGAAAAGCCGAGCAAGCGCGCGCGTGATGCTGCATCACCCTATCGGCGAACGCGCGTTCGCAACAACGCCAGCGGCGTCCTACCGCTGAGAGCCGCACGGGCGGTGTCAATTCGGGTGGCTCCGGCGTAGAGCTTGGTAACACGAGCGTCTTCGTGACCCATGTTGTCCTGCGTGACGCGCTGATCGACCCCTTCGTCTTGGGTGTGCGCAGCAAACAGGCGACGAAAGGCGTGCAGCCCCAGTGATCCTTTGCCCCCGCCACGGCGGTAGGCGCGCCGCACCGCCTGGTACAACCCGTTCTCGGTCAGCCGCTCACCCGTGCGACCGACCAACAGTGGAGCTGTCCCCGGAGCATCATCGAGCGCGATGCCGGTCAGCTTCGGACTGCCCCAGCGCAGGTAGCGCCGTAGAGCGACCACCACCGGCTTGCCGATGGGGACCACGCGCTGTTATTCCACTTGCTCTCGTGGATCTCCAGGTACCCGCCGTCGAGAGCCACGTCTTCGAGGTTGAGCCGGGTGAACTCGCCGGTACGCAACCCCGCGTCGAGGACGATGAGCAGCACGGCGCGGTCACGCAGGCAAAGCGGCTCTGTCCCGGCGGTACCCTGCTCGAGGCGGCGACATCGGCCGCGGCCGCGGCGCGCTGGATACGTTGACCGAGGTGCGGACGAGGCGCACGCGGCCCGTAGAAGGGATCACGCGGGAAGCGGCCGTCGCCGACCAGGTAGCGCGCGAAGGTGCGCAGGGTGCGGATATAGGAGTCGATGGTGTGGTTCGAGAGCGTGCCGTTCCGTCCGGTGGCGCCGGGCGTGACTTGAGCCAGGCCACGTACCTGTTGAGCACGCGGCGCTCGAGGGCTGCCAGCGTGGCCGGGATGTCTTCGGCGGTTAGCCACTCGGTGAAGCGGGCAAAGTCGGCGCGATACTTGAACTCGGTGCGGGCGTTGATCACCGCCGCCGAGTCCTCGAGGAACTCGATGAACTGCGGCTCTAGTGGTGCGGTCGCGTCGTAGGCGTCGGCGTGGCCAGCGCGATAGTCGCGTGATTCGTCGGTCGTCTTGCCGGGCATGCTGCTTGGCTCCGCGGTGGCGAAGCCGCGCCGAGAACTCGTGTCGGCTGCTGAGACGACCTCGCCCTAGCCCAACAGAAGCCAGGATCTGCGCGCTACGTGTGCCCGCGATAGGGAGGTCGTGTGCGCTGCATGTCTTGCTCTATCAGACTCGGAAGACTCGGCGAGCCCGAAGGCCTGTCAAGGGCCAATCTGAGCACGATAATCAGCGCGTGTGGTGAGTGGAGCGGGAGACGGGGATCGAACCCGCGACATGCAGCTTGGAAGGCTGCCGCTCTGCCAGCTGAGCTACTCCCGCATCGCAAGACCGGAACGATACCCGAGTCTGGCCCGCCCGCCAATTGGCAGCAGGGGCGGCCGGTTCCGAATTGCGTGGTGCTTGACGGCACCGAGCCCGACGCGCACGCGCCGGAATCCGTGTACGGTTTCTGCTCCAGGGTCGATCGCCTCACTGTCGGTCCCCGCCAAACCTCCTCGGAGACACTTGATGCTGCGCAAACTTCCCCTGCTTCTCGCACTCGTCGCGAGCCTTGTCCTGGCCGCTCCGGCCGCCGCCATCACCCACGGTGACCCGGACGGTGGGGCTCATCCCCAGGTCGGTCAGCTGCTCTTCTACGTTCCCGATGTGGCGAGCACCCGATTCGACGATCCGGGCGGCTGGTTCAACTGCACCGGCGCGCTGCTGGATGGCACCACCGTGCTGTCCGCCGGCCACTGCACGTTCGGCGTGGGCAGCAATGGCGTCGAGACGACCTCGACCGGCGGTTCTGGCGGCAACGACGTATGGGTCAGCTTTGCCGAGGTCCCGAACTACGACATCCTCCCGCCGAGCAGCACGTTCACCTCGAATGCCGACCGCTACGTCGGGTGGAGCGCTGCCCTGGACGCAAGCTCCGAGTGGACGCGCGGTGTGGCCACGCCGCACCCGCAGTACGACGACGCGGCGTTCTATCTGTACGACCTGGGCGTCGTGAAGCTCGGCCAGGCCGTGGCCCTTCCCGCCGGCGCGCAGTACGCGTCGCTGCCGACCCTCGGTCAGCTGGACGCCCTGTCCAAGGTCAAGGGCCAGACATACACGGCGGTCGGGTACGGGCTCGAGGAGCGCCTCAGCGGGGGTGACACGCGCCGTGTTGCCACGCTGAAGCTGAACAACCTCAATGGCGTATATGGCACCGGCAAGGGGATCGCCGCCAACTTCTCGAACAACGTGAAGGGCGGCACGTGCTTCGGCGACTCCGGCGGTCCGATCTTCGCCGGAACCACCACCACCATCGTGGCCGTGAACTCGTTCGGCATCAGCCCGAACTGCACCAACGGTGGGGGCTACCGGGTGGACCAGGCCGATGACCTGGCCTTCCTCGCGTCCTTCGGCTTCGGCCAGTAGGTTTCCGCGCGGCCCTGTCGCACCAATCCGGTGCGACGGGGCCGGTTCAGGTCCCGGCCAGTCGCTCGACGACCGGGGCCAGCTCGTCGACGCTCCCGACCATGATCGAGCTGATGCCCAGCTCATCGCGCAGGCGGACGAACTTCTCGACGAAGCCGTCGACCGTGTTGATGAAGATGTGCGGCGAATCCAGCAGCTCCTCCGGGCTCACCGCGACGCCGCTCCGCGCCTCGAGCCGCTCGGCCACCTCGCGTGCCTCGCCCAAGGGCTGGTCGGTGATGCTCACGCCGGTCATCGAGGGGTAGACGTTGAGCTCGAGATCGGCGAAGCGCTCACCGGCGGCCTCGCGCACCCACTCGATCTTCTCCGCGCTTGCGGCAACGGTGATCGAGCCGGGATCGCCCGCCGCGTTGGGGAGGATGCGCGGAGCCAGGCCGACGATGTTCGCCTCGCGCGCAGCCAGCTCCAGGGTTCGCCGTCCGCCACCGCCGATGAGGATCGGCGGATGCGGTCGCTGAACGGGCTTGGGGAACGCGTCGTAGTCGGTGATCGTGTAGTGCTCGCCGGCAAAGCTGAACGGCCCGTCCGCGAAGCAGCCCTTGAGGACCGCGATGGCCTCTGCCAGCCGGGCCTGGCGCGTCGGAGCTCGGTCGAACGCGATGCCGATGGCCTCGTACTCGGGCCGGTTCCAGCCGGCGCCGATGGCGATGTCGAGCCGTCCCTCGCTCAGGACGTCGAGGCTCGCGAGATCCTGAGCCATCACCGCCGGATGGCGCAGATCGTTGTTGAGGACGAAGCCGCTGACCCGCAGCCGATCCGACAGCGCGACGATGGCCGCCATGGCCGGCATCGGCGCCAGCTGGGGAATGAGGTGATCGGGCACGACCAGGGTGTCGATCCCGATGGCCTCGGCCTTGCGAACGGTCTCGGTCAGCTCGCGGATCGTCGCGATTTCGCGCGCATCGGCGAGGAATCGAAATGGTCGTGACACGCCCGGTATTGTGGCCGAATCGCGTGTTTGAGGCTCATCGGACCCTGCGGGTGGTGCGGTCTGGTGCGGTCCGGGGAGGTTGCGACGGCTTGCTGGGTCCTGTCGCCGATGGTCCAATCGGGGTATGACTGCCCGGGACCGAGCCCCGAGCCGCCGGTCTGATCGAGGCCAGGGACACGATCCGTTGTCCGTTGCCGTCGATCTGATCCGTCGCGGCGAGACGGTGCTCACGCTCATCGACCCAGGCGCGCGGGGCCGCAACCCTGACGCGTTCAGCCAGTGGCTGCGTGCCCGTCTGACGATCGCCGAGCTTCCGCGGCTCATCCTGCCCGGGTGTGACGGCCGGTGCACCGACCTCGCTCACGACCCCGACGACTTCGTGATACTCAGTGACATCGCGCTCGATCCCGCCGCCCCCCGTCGCTCGTCATGGTGGGGCGACTGGAACGAGTCGCTCGAGCACCTCCACCAGTCGGGCCCGGTCTGGTACGCAGGTGCGCCGGCCATGCCGGTCACGGCGCGCGATCGGCGGCTGGGAATCGGGACCAGGCTCCGGCGCATCACCAGCACCGATCCCGCCTGGGTGACGTACGACCGGACGCCGCAGGAGACCCTGTTCCACGTCGTGGACGGTCCCGCCGCGGGTGCGTCCCTGATCGCGGTCACATTCGGGCCGGCTCCGCTGCTGCCGACCCTTGCCGGCGTGCTGATCGCTCCGGACCATCCGCCGGTCCGTGACGCGCGCGTCGCAATTCGCCTCCTGGCCGCCGGATGGTCAGCTGTCGAGCGCGGCCTTCCCTACGAGGAGTAGGGCGCTCAGCCGGACTTCGGCCCGTCGGCCACGGCTGGCTGCTTGGGTTGCTTCGCACCGTTTCCGCCTGCTGACTGTTGCTGGCGCCTGGGGTGTGAGCGGCGCCGAGCCGCCAGATGCGGTCCCGCGCTCGGCCTGGATGACGTGCATGACCGCGTTGATGAGCGACAGGTGGGTGAACGCCTGCGGGAAGTTGCCGAGATGTCGTCCCGTATCTGGATCGATCTCCTCGCCGTACAGCCCCAGCGAGCTCGAGAACGACAGGAGCTTCTCGCACAGCCGTGCGCCACGGGTCACCTCGCCGATCTCCACCAGCGCGGAGACGAGCCAGAACGAGCAGATCGTGAAGCTTCCCTCGGCTCCTGAAAGCCCATCGTCGGTCAGCTCGGGGCGGTAACGGAGCACCAATCCATCGTCGGTCAGCTCATCGGCGATGGCCAGCACGGTGCGCCGGATCCGCGGGTCGGTCGGCGGAAGGAATCGCACGAGCGGCATGAGCAGGGCCGACGCGTCGAGCGCATCGGTCTCGTAGTGCTGGGTGAAGACGCCGCGCTCGTCGACGCCATTGGCGCAGATATCGGCGTGGATCTCGTCGGCCGCCGCCTGCCACTCTTCGGCGAGATCGTGCGCCTCGCGGATGCGGGCCAGGCGCGCTCCGCGGTCGGCCGCGACCCAGCACATCACCTTCGAGCTGGTGAAGTGCTTCGGCTCCCCGCGGACCTCCCAGATCCCGCGATCCGGTTCCCGCCAGTGCTCGAGTGCGGCCTCGACCTGGCGCACCATGATCGGCCACATGCGCTCGTCCAGGTGATCGCGTGACTTGGTGTGGAGGTAGACCGAATCCAGGACGGCGCCCCACATGTCGTGCTGGCGCTGACCATAGGCGCCGTTGCCGATGCGGACCGGTCGAGCGCCCTGGTAGCCGGTCAGGTGCGTCAGCTCCCGCTCCTCGAGCGCCTTCTCACCGTCGATTCCGTACATGACCTGGAGGTCGGTGTCACGTTCGGCGAGGTCCGCGATGAAGTGGAGGTAATCGTTGGCCTCCCACTCGAACCCAAGCGTGTAGAGCCCCCACAGAGCGAAGGTGGAGTCGCGGATCCAGCTGTAGCGATAGTCCCAGTTGCGCTCTCCGCCCGGCGTCTCGGGCAGGGAGGTGGTGGCCGCGGCGACGACGGCTCCGCTCGGTGCGTAGGTGAGGCCCTTGAGGGTCAGCGCGGACCGCTCGAGGTACGAGCGCCATGGATGGTCGGGGAAGGTTCCTCGCGCCAGCCAATGCTGCCAGTGATGGGCTGTCCACACCATGCGCTTGTAGGCCTGCTTCTCCGTCCGTGGCGGTGTCGCGCCGTTCCATGACAGCGCGCAGAAGCGCGTCTCACCCTCCTTGATCAGGGTTCGGGCCATGGCGCGTGGGCCCTCGAAGCCGATGTTCATGTCACTCGTCAGGACGAGCTCGATGTCGGAGCCCTCGGCCGTGACGGCACCCTGTCGGTAGCCGTCCTCCGTGTATCGCCAGGTCCCGATGGATCGGCCGTAGTCGAAGACCGGCTCACAGTCGAGCGTGAGCTGCATCTCGCCGTTCACGCAGCGGACGATGCGAACAAGGACATGGCTGGCGTCGTAGTCGGTCGGGGGCCGGCGCTGGGTCTTCGACCGCTCCTGGGAGTGGCGCCAGGGACCGAGCAGCATCACGTCACGGACGATGATCCAGCCGCTGGGCGACCCCCAGCTCGTCTCCAGGACCATGGTTCCGGGCAGATATCGGCGCGCGGCAGGAACCTGGAGGTCCGAGGGTCCGAGCCGGAATCCCCCGGCATCGCGGTCCAGGATCGCACCGAACACGCTGGGGGAGTCCATCCGCGGCACGCAGAACCACTCGATGTTGCCGCTCGGGGCGATGAGCATCGTGGCTTCGCCGTCCGAGAGGAACCCGTACTCGCCGATTGGCGGAAACGGTGATGTGCTCAGCGGGGTGCGAGGCGCGACGTGGTCGCGCCCCTCTGCGCGTCCATTCGTTGACATCGGCCATCTCCGGCGTGGGTCCGACAGTCTCGCACGTCAGCCCGCAGGAGCCAACCGCCAAAGGTCCCGTCAGATGTCGGCGTTGAACGTGTCGCAGGCGTTCGGGTCCTGCTGGTCGAGCCCGGTCCGGAACCACTGTTGACGCTGCTCGGACGATCCGTGCGTCCACGTCTCGGGGTTGACCTGGCCCTGGGTCTGCTCCTGAATCCGGTCGTCGCCGATGACGCTGGCGGCATCCAGTGCCTGCGCGATCTGCTCGGGAGTGAGGGGCTCGAGGAATCCGGTGTCGACGGCATTGCCGCCCCACACACCCGCGAAGCAATCGGCCTGCAGCTCGGTTCTGACGGCACCACCCTCCGCGCCCGCGTCGCGACCCGTGTCCAGCAGGCCGAGCAGGTTCTGCATGTGGTGCCCGTACTCGTGTGCCACCACGTACTCCTCGGCAAACGGACCGCCCTGTGCCCCAAACCGCGACTCGAGGTCCTCGAAGAACCCGAGGTCCAGGTAGATGGTCTGGTCGACCGGGCAGTAGAACGGCCCTACCGCACTCGTGGCGCCTCCGCACGCGGTGTTGACCTGGTCGGTGAAGAGTCTCACCGTCGGCGGCGTGTACGACACGTCCGACGCGGCGAATGCATCGGACCAGTAGGCGTCAAGGCTCTGGCTCGTTCCCACGACCCGGCAATCGGTCCGATTGTTCGCGTCCTCGCCGGTCTGGCACTGGCTGGCGATCTCACTCGACAGCGGACCGGTATCGGGCGTGCCTGCACCGAGGCCGCCCAGGTCGCCGAGATCCCCGCCCAGCAGCAGAAACAGCCCCAGGATGACGAGGCTGCCGAGCCCTCCGCCGATGGCGACCCCGCCGCCACGCACACGCCGCCCTCGTCCGTCCTGCACGCGGCCCGGATCGAGCTTCACGTCCGGCCGAAATGTCATGTCGAGGCTCTCCGTAGCAAGTCGAATCGCGGGGAAATGCACCGACCCCGCCGGTGAGCATAGCGTCCAGCGTGCCACGTCTGACTGCGGGCGAGGTGCTGGGCCGTGACGGTCGGGCTCATGGCCGGGCGCGACCGGGCCGTGGGCGCTTAAGCGCCCATGCGTTCCGCGAGCCAGGCGAGCGCATCGGGGTAGCGCCAGTCGATGCCCGAGTGGGTGCCGTCGAACAGCTCGAAGTGGACTCGGTCGTCCTCGATCCCGAGCTTCGCGAGCTCGTCGCGGAAGGCGATGGCGCCGAGATCGAGATAGAAGTCGTCGCTGCGTCCGGCGTCGATCCAGATGGCGCGCAGTCCGCGCAGCGCATCGGCGTGCATGGGCGCCATGCGAACCGGGTCTCGGGCCAGCCAGCGGTCCCAGACCTCGGGCACATCGCGGCCGGTGGCGGGGTCGAACGGCAGGTGGACCGTGCCGTCCGGATCGGCGGAGTAGCAGGCGGCCATGCACCACACGTCGAGGAGCGCGCCATCGGTCCGCTGGGAACGGCCGGGCCGCGACCGGACATCTGCCCAGAACGCTTCGTACGATCCGTCGTAGACGTCGCGCAGCGCGCGAGCAGCCTCGCGGAATTCGGGCGCGTAGCAGACCTCGAACAGCGCGTCCCCCGCGTGCGTGACGAGACCGCCGAACAGGTCGGGGCGGAGCATCGGCGTGATCATGGCGCCGTAACCCCCTGAGCTCTTCCCCGCCACGCCACGATGTCGGGCGTCCGCCACGGTTCGGTATCGGGAGTCGACGAACGGCACGACCTCGTCGCACAGGTAGGTGTGGTAGCGCCCGGTCGCCGCCGAGTCGAGGAACTGCGCGCCGCCGAGACTGGTCCAGGCGTCCACGAAGACGATGATCGCGGGTGCCGCCCCGTCGCCGGCGAATCGATCGTCGATCGCCTCAATCACGGTGGGCGTGAAGGCCTTTCGGTTGCGCCACATGTCGACCTGCCCGGTCAACCCCTGGAGGACGTAGATCGTCGGGTAGCGGCGCTCGTCCGCCTCGTCGTACCCGGGCGGCGTATAGACCCAGACGGGCCGGCGATGCGGGTCGCCCAGCGGGTTGCCGGTCAGCGCCTCGGAGTCGATCACGAGCTCATCGAGACGCCCGTGCCAGGTGTGTCCCCACGGCGGTGGGAGCCCGTTGCCCGTCACCCGGTCTCCCCCCGCAGCTCGACGGTGGTCAGGCGGCGCATGGCGAGGCCCAGGGCAAGCACCACCACCGCGCCACCGATCAGCAGTGCGATCGCCGGTTCCAGCTCGGCGGCAACCGCGCCATCCGCGACCAGTGCATCCCCCACGGCCAGCGCGTGCTGCCTGACCGACAGGATCCGGGTGCCGGCAAAGAGGCCGGCCACCACGCCTTCCCAGATGACGACGTACGCCAGCCCGACCACCAGTGCGCGCGAGGTCACGAGCGACAACGCCAGGAACACGGCGGTGTACTCGAGCGCCCCGACCACCGATGCCATCGCATACCCGATGCCGATCGCGGGGTCGCCGCCGGCTCCCACCAGCCCACCGACGAGGATCGGGACCGCGACGAGCAATGAGCTCACGACCCACGCCACGACGAACTTGACGAGGACGATGAGCCAGCGCGGCACCGGCTTGGCGAGCAGGTAGACGATCGTGCCGTCATCGAGCTCGGATCCGACCGCCGCGGTTCCAACGATGACCGTGACCAGCGGCAACAGAACCGCCAGTCCGAAGTCGGCCATGAGCCGCCCGCTGAAGCTCGTCGCCGCGGCTGCATCGGGACTGCCGAGCCGGAAGACGACGGCAACCAGCACGAGCAGCGCGCCGAGCAACCCGAGCAGCAGGGTCCGGCGCCGGTTGAGGAGGGCGCGGAAGGTGAGGGCAACGAGGGCCGTGATCATCGGCGCACCAGGTAGCTGAAGACCGATTCGAGCGACTCGTCGGCGGGCCGCATCTCGAACAGCGTCACGCCGGCGCGCTGCGCGGCCGGTGCCACGGCACGGGTCAGCGCCCCGTAGTCGCCGGTTCGGATCGACAGGCGGCCGTCGCGGATCTCAACCGACTCGACCTCCGACCCGCCGAGCAGCTCTCGCGCCAGCCTCCGATCGTCACTCGAGCGGAGGGTGAACTGGTGCGGCCGATCGGTCATGAGTCGCCGAATGCGCCGGAAGTCGCCCGAAGCGGCCAGTCGACCGGCGACGACCACCAGCACGCGGTCCGACAGGCGCTCGACCTCCTCCAGGATGTGGCTGCTGAACAGGATCGTGCGACCGTCGGCCGCCATGCGTCGAAGGAGGTCCATCATCGACAGGCGCTGACGCGGGTCCATGCCGTTGAACGGCTCATCCAGGATGAGCGTCTCGGGATCGTGGACGAGGGCCGCCGCAACCTTGGCGCGCTGGCGCATGCCCTTCGAGTAGCCGCCCATGCTGCGATCGGCGGCATCGGCGAGGCCGACCATCTCGATCGCGCGCCGCGTGCTGTCATCCGCGTTGTCGACGCGGGAAAGCCGCGCGGAGGCGTGGACAAACTGTCGCGCCGTGAGGAACGGGTAGAACGCCTCGCGCTCCGGCACGAAGCCGACCCGCTCGTAGATCTCCGGGTGCCGCCACGTGGGGGTTCCCTCGAGCTCCACCGTCCCGGCGGAGGGGGCGAGGAAGCCTGCCATGAGATGGAGGAGCGTCGTCTTGCCCGCTCCGTTCGGACCGAGGAGGCCCGTGATGCCCGGCCCGACCTCGAAGCTGACGTCGTTGACCGCCACCACGTTGCCGTACCAGCGCGAGACGCCAGCCAGGGTGAGCACGGTCATGTCGTCACGCGCCGGTAGCGGATGGCCAGCACGGCGAGGGATCCTGCCAGGAGGAACACGGATGCCAGCCCATAGACCTCGAGCGGCACGCCGGCCCTGGTGACCGGCGACTCCGCCACGGCTCCGCCGAACAGCCACTCGCGCGTGCCGTCGAGGATCGCGAGGGGATTCGTGAATGGCGCATAGGCCTCGAGGCCTCCGCCGACCTCCTCCAGCGTGCCACTGATGACGCCACCGATCAGGAAGACGGCGAGCACCGCGCCAGCCGCGTACGCGCGCCGCGCGGCGAGGGAGCAGATGGCGAGGCCGAGGCTCGCCAGGGCCACCGCGTGGATGACGCCGCTGCCGACGATGGCGGGCAGTGCGCCGATCTCGTCACCGAAGGCGCCGATGAGATCTTCGGCGGCCAGCACGCGGCCCAGGAACAGGATGAGCACTGGTAGCAGCGTGAGGCTGAGCAGCGCCAGGCTGAGCGCGACGAGCTTGGCCGCGACGTAGTCCAAACGCCCGATCGGGCGGCTGAAGTAGAGCGGCAGGACTCGATGCCGCAGGTCGTTGACGACAAGCTCGGGCGCCTGGGCAGCCATGAAGATCGGCAGGAGGCCGCCGATGCCCCACACGTAGTTCTCGTAGCTGTACAGGTCGACGATGTCGCCGACCAGCACCCGGATGGCGACGGCAACTGCGGCCGGAAGCAACCCGAGGATCACCGCGCCCCACGGAATGATCTTCGAGCGGCCTGACCGTCCAAGCCCGAAGGAGGCCCGCAGCCCGGCCGCGACAATGGCGCCGAACGCGCCCCGCCGGCCCAGCCGCGGGCCGTCGTAGCGGCGGTAGCCGATGTCGTAGATCGTGCCTGCCTGCTCAGGCGACGCGGTCATCGGCTCCTCCATCCCGGAACAGGTCCTCGAGCTGATGGCGTCCGGCTTCGATCCGGATGAGCGCCAGACCTCCGTCGACGGCTTCGTCTCGGACGGCGTCGTAGATTCGAGCCAGGGCGTCGGCCTCGGCTCCCGCGAGGTCGACCAGCAGCGTCCGGCCGTCGGCTCGCACGGTGTAGCCGCGCGTCGCGAGCCGCTGCGCGAGACCGTCGGCGGGTTCCTCCGTCTCGACGAGCAGCTGGCCGGTCTGTCCGGTGAACGACTCAAGCGGGGCGGTCCGCAGGAGACGGCCCGCGTCGATGGCCACCAGCCAGGTGGCGACGCGCTCGATCTCGCCCAGCAGGTGGCTGGCGACGATCACGGCGATCCCGAACTCGCGCCCGATGCGCTCGATGAGCGCCAGCATGTCGTCACGGCCGGCGGGATCGAGCCCGTTGGTCGGCTCGTCCAGGAAGAGGAGCCGGGGGTCGTGGACGAGCGCCTGGGCCAGTTTGACCCGTTGCTTCATGCCGGTCGAGTAGCCGCCGATCGGCCGGTAGCGCTCCTCGTACAGGCCCACATGGCGCAGGACATCGGCGGTTCGCTCGCGTGCCGCGCCGATCGGGAGGCCCGAGACGCGGGCCATGTGAGAGACGAACTCGGTGGCGGAGACATCGGGCGGCAGGCTGTCGTGCTCCGGCATGTAGCCGACGAGCTCGCGAATCCGCGCGCCCTGCGTGGCGGTATCGAGGTCGAGGACGCGGGCGTCACCCTCGGTGGGATCGAGCAGGCCGAGGAGGATCTTGATCAGCGTGCTCTTGCCGGCGCCGTTGGCTCCGACGAGGCCGATGATTCCCGGTTCCAGCTCGAGATTAAGGCCGTCGAGCGCGGTGACGCCGGGATAGCGCTTCGTCAGCGCCCGGGTGCTGATGAGGGGCATGCCGCGTCAGTGTACGGGGATGGTCGGCAGCGAGACGGCCCGCGCGGTCGGTCCGGCGAGCGGAGGCAGTCGTCGCCAGATTCATGCGGGGTGCACATCCGTGGGCCAGCACAGCCGGATGGTCGTCAGATGCGCGTCTCAACCTGCAGGATGGCGGGAATCGACCCGTATCCACTCACCCATGCGCACCGGGCATGAATGTGGCGGAAACCGGCAAGCGCGACGCCCCCGACCTCGCCGTGCCCAGGGTTACATGTGCGGTTGGTACGACGGGTCGAAGAACTTCGCCGGTCCCTCGTCGAAGTCGAGCTTGCAGCCCTTGCCGCAGAAGTAGTACGTCTCGCCCTCGTGCTCAGCGGTCAGGCCCTGGGCCGACGCAATCTCGCGGTTGACATCCATGCCGCACACCGGGTCCTTGGCCATCGCCATTTCGAGCTCGTTCATTGCATGCGTCTCCGTTGACGGGTTGTGGGGTTCAGGCTGCGCGGAAGGCCCGCAGTCGCAGGGAGTTAGTGACCACGCTGACGCTCGAGAGCGCCATGGCGCCAGCCGCCAGGGCCGGATTCAGCAGGACCCCTGCCAGCGGGAAGAGGAGGCCGGCCGCAACCGGGATGAGAAGGATGTTGTAGCCGAAGGCCCAGCCGAGGTTCTGGCGGATCGTGCGCATGGTGGCGCGCGACAGCCGGACCGCCGTGGGCACGCCCCCGAGGTCGTCGCCGACCAGGGTGATGTCGGATGCCTCGAGGGCGACATCCGCCCCGGTGCCGATGGCGATTCCGAGATCGGCCTGTGCCAGTGCGGGCGCATCGTTCACGCCGTCGCCGACCATGGCCACGACCCCCCCGGCCTGCTGCAGCTCCTCGACGCGTGCCGCCTTGTCGCCCGGCATCACCTCGGCGAGGATGCGATCGGCCGGGATGCCGACCTCGGCGCCGATGGCATTGGCGGTCGCTCGTCGGTCCCCACTGATCATCCACACGTCCAGGCCCGCTCGCTGCAGCCGTTCGATTGCCGCCGCGGATGCTGGCTTGACCGTATCGGCGAGGCCGATGGCGCCGATGTACCTGCCGTCCCGCGCAACGAACACGCCCGAGGCGTCGCCGATGTCAATGGCGTCGGCGTCCGGAAGCGTGATGCCGGCATCGGTGAGGAATGCGGGGGTACCGGCCAGCACGGCCTGGGCGTCGATCGTGCCGCGCACGCCGCGCCCGGCGACGGACTCGAAGTCCGCCGCCTCACCGATCGGAATCTCGCTCGCCGTTGCGTGACGGACGATCGCCTCCGCCAGGGGGTGCTCGCTCCCGCGCTCGAGGGTTGCGGTGATGCGGAGCAGCTCATCCTCATCCACGCCGGGGATCGGACGGACGACCGTTACGGCAGGCTCGCCGCGCGTGATGGTGCCGGTCTTGTCGAGGACCACGGTCGTGATGCGCTGCGCGTGCTCGAGCGCCGCACCGTCGCGGATGAGGATGCCGTTCTCGGCACCCTTGCCGGTGCCGACCATGATCGCGGTCGGTGTCGCGAGGCCCATCGCGCACGGGCAGGCGATGATGAGGACCGCGATCGCGCTCGTCAGCGCGTAGGTGAGCTTCGGCTCGGGGCCGATGACCAGCCAGCCGGCGAACGTCAGCGCCGCGATGACGATGACCGCGGGCACGAACCAGCCGGTCACGCGGTCGGCAACGCGCTGGATCGGCGCCTTCGAGCCCTGAGCCCGCTCGACGAGGGTCACGATCTGGGCCAGCGTCGTGTCGCGTCCGATGCGCTCCGCCCGCATCACGAAGGAGCCACTCGAGTTGATCGTCGCCCCGATGGCCCTGTCCCCGACGCGCTTCTCGACGGGCAGCGATTCGCCGGTGAGCATCGACTCGTCCACCGCCGAGGCGCCGTCGATCAGCACCCCATCGACCGGGACTCGGTCGCCGGGCCGGACCCGGACGAGGTCACCGACGACGACCTGGTCGATCGGGACTTCGCGCTCGCCCCCCTCACGCAGCACGCGGGCGGTGTCGGGGCGCAGCTTGAGGAGCGCCTTGACCGCACCTGCCGCCTGGCCCTTGGCGCGGGCCTCGAGCCAGCGACCGAACAGGATGAGGCCGATGATCAATGCCGCCGAGTCGAAGTACGTCTCATGCCCGAGCCCGGACTCCATGACGATGTTCGGAAGCAGGGTGATGAACACCGAGTAGCCATATGCCGCCAGGGTGCCCATGGCGACCAGCGTGTTCATGTTCGCCTCGAGATGACGAGCCCCGCGCAGTGCGGCCACCAGGAAGCGCCTGCCGTACACGAACTGGACGATCGTGGCGGGGATGAGGAACCAGCGATTGATGTCGATCATCGGCCACGGCGTGCCGCCGGGCCAGAACATGACGGCCATCATCGCCAGCCCAACCGAGACCGAGACCACCGCACCCGTCAGCAGCTCGCGTCGCTCGCCCGCACGTTCGGCCTCATCGGCCGCTTCCGCCACGTCGCTGCTCGTGTCGCTGCCACTCGCCTCGCGCCCGACCTCGTAGCCGGCCGACTCGATGGTCGCCACGATTCGCGACCGATCGATCACGGCCGGGTCGAACCGAACCGTGGCCCTCTCGGTGGCCAGGTTGACCGTCGCCTGGGCCACGCCATCAGCCCGATTGAGGTGTCGCTCGATCCGGTTGACGCAGCTCGCGCACGTCATGCCCACCACCGGCAGGCTGATCTCGTCGGGCTCGGAATGCGCGGGGGCGGGAACGGTCGGAGTCGCGGATGTCATGCGTCCATGATACTAGAGGGGAGTATATCGGCAAGTGGGCTGGGCATATCCCTTGCAGTTGTTCGACGAACGTAGAGCAAGCACGGATGGAACGTATGTCACCGGGGGACGAACAGCCGGCCGTCGAGGCCGACCAGCGCCACGGGGTTCGAGAGGCACCGGGCGTGTACGTGGTGGATGATCATCCGGCCACCCGAGACCTGCTGTGCGAGGTGGCTCGCGACGCCGGCTGGGAGGCTCACGGCTTCTCGCGCCTGGACCAGTTGCGGTCGACCCTTGAGCAGGCGGTGCCGACGCTGCTCATCCTGGATGATGATCTGCCGGATGGCCGCGGCGGTGACTTCGTCCGCGAGCTGCGCACCCACCCGCGGACGGCCGACCTGCCGCTGCTGGTCTGCACGGCAGCACACCACGTTCGGCGGGCCGAGATCGGCGCGTGGGTGCCGGTCGTCGCCAAGCCGTTTGACCTGGCCCAGATCGACGCGTTCCTGGCCGCCACCGCGGAACGCGCGCACCGCCGTTCCGACGGCGTCGCCCGGGAGCGGGCAGGGTAGGCTGGGCGCGTGCGCGCCCTGATCCTGACCAACGAGTTTCCGCCGACGATCTATGGCGGCGCGGGCGTCCATGTCGACGAGCTGACGCGACACCTGCGCACGCTCATCGAGCTCGATGTTCGAACCTTCGGGGACCAGGCCCAGGCTGAAGCCGGATGGCGCGTCCAGGGCTACCCAGCGGTCCACGACCTGGCCACCACCGACGAGCGTCTCAGGCCGATGCTGTCCGCCCTGTCGCGCGATCTCGCGATGGTCGCCGATCCGGTCGGGGCGGACATCGTCCACGCCCACACCTGGTACACCCATCTTGCCGGCCTGCTGACGCGGCTGGCGTACGGGATCCCGCTCGTCGTGACCGTCCACTCACTCGAGCCGCTTCGACCCTGGAAGCGGGAGCAGCTGGGCGGGGGGTATGACGTGAGCTCCTGGATCGAGCGGACGACGCTCGAGTCGGCGGACGCGGTCATCGCCGTCAGCGAGGGCACGCGACAGGACGTCCTTCGGCTGTTCGACATCGCGCCCGAGCGGATCCACGTGATTCACAACGGGATCGATCCGGACTTCTACCGGCCCGATGAGGCGACGGACGCCCTCGAGCGCCACGGCGTCGACCCGACCGTGCCCTACGTGCTGTTCGTGGGCCGCATCACGCGGCAGAAGGGGATCGTCCATCTCGTTCGGGCCATCCAGCATCTCGACCCGGGCATCGGCGTCGTGCTGTGCGCCGGGCAGCCGGACACGCCGGAGATCGGCCGCGAGATGGAAGAGGGCGTGCGCGCGGCGCAGGCCGAGCGCGACAACGTGGTCTGGATCGGCGAGATGGTCAGTCGAACCGACGTCCGCCAGCTGTACAGCCACGCTGCCGTGTTCTGCTGCCCGTCGGTCTACGAGCCGTTCGGCATCATCAACCTCGAGGCGGCGGCGTGCGAGACCCCGGTTGTCGCGTCCGCCGTGGGCGGCATTCCGGAGGTCGTGGTGGACGGCGAGACGGGGCTCTTGGTGCCGGTCCCCCTGTCCATCGACGATCCGATGCTTCCCGAGGACCCCGATCGGTTTGAGCGCAACCTGGCCGGCGCGATCAACGCGCTGATGGCCGATGCCGGGACGCGGGAGGTGATGGGCCGTGCGGGCCGTCGACGGGCGGTCGAGCACTTCAGCTGGGATGCCATTGCGCGCCAGACCGCGGACCTGTACCGGACGCTCATCGAATAGGGCGGCGCTGATGGCCGACGCCGGGAGTGGCCACGCCGCCTGCCGAAGCGCCCTACTCTGTGGAGGTCATACGCCGGCTACCCGGCATCGATTTCCGTCAGGCCGGAGGCCGGAAGATGATCAATTGGCTGCGCAGGCGCGTTGCGCGTCTCGAGCGACGGTGGATCCCCGACAAGGGCCAGCGTCTGCGTCACGACGAGCACGTACGAGGCCGACTCGACGATCCGCACGCGACCGAGCAAGGTGAGCCGGAGCGCACCGACCACGTGGATGACGGTCGCCACGCCGAATCAGGCTGATCGGCTGATGCGCACGGCGGACGTGGTCCTGAGGGTCGAGGCGATCGCCCTCTTCGTCGCCGGCGTGCTGCTCTACCTCCAGCTGAATGGTCATCCGCTGTGGCTCCTCCCCTTGCTGCTGGTGCCGGACCTCTCGATGATCGGCTACGTGCGGGGACCGCGGTCGGGCGCCGTGACCTACAACCTCGCCCACAATCTCGCGACCGCGCTGGTGGTGCTGGCGATCGGCTGGTTCGTGGCGCTCGCGCCGGTCGCCCTCGCCGGCGCAATCCTCATCGCCCACGTCGGGATGGACCGATCCCTTGGATACGGTCTCAAGCTACCCACCGACTTTCGCGACACGCACCTGGGGCGCATCGGTCGATGACTGGGCGCGTTCTGTAACGCGCCCAGTCCCAATGCCGTTCGGCACGGTGTGCACGGGACGCACGGCACTGTCCGCCGGACACTGGACGCCGGACGATGCTCGCAGATGACGTTCGGCGCTGACACGCGCCGGACGCATCTCCACGCAATCAAGAGGTGCCCGAGACGTGAGCCTTCCCCGACCACTGGTCCTGTTCCTTGCCTTCTGTGGCGGGGCGGCCCTGTTTGCGACCCCGTTGCTGCTGGCCGCGATCGCCCTCGGCGGCGATCCAGCCGTGGCCGGGGAACCAGGGACGTCAGGCGCTGAGTCACCGGCAGCAAGTGCCGGCCCCGGTGCCGACCTGGTCGGCTCGGTGATCCCCGAACTCACCCCGAAGGCCGAACTGCCGCCGGCACCGGAGTCGGAGGTCAACGTGTCGGTGGCGCCGGACGTCCCTCCGGCGTCTGGACGGACCTCTCAGGCCATCGTGGAGGTGCACTTCGACATCGTGGAAGGGATGCAGTCGATCGATCCCGCGACCGGAGTCGAGTACGAGACATGGGGCTATCGGATCAATGGCGGTGAGGACGTCGAGACCGGCACGCCGGGGCCGATGGTGCGGGCCCGGGTCGGTGATGTCCTGCGCTTCACGATCACCAATCTGGCGAACAACATGCACCCGCACAACGTCGACTTCCATGCCGTGACGGGGCAGGGAGGGGGAGCCGCCGACACGACGGTCGCACCAGGTGAGACGGTGGCGATCGAGGCGCGGCTCCTGTATCCGGGGATTTTCATGTACCACTGCGCCTACGGCGACGTGCCGGTCCACATCGCGCAGGGCATGTACGGCGGCATTCTGGTGGATCCAGCAGAGCCACTTCCCGAAGTCGAGCACGAGCTCTACATGGTCCAGTCCGAGTACTACACCACGAGCGATGAGGCTGGCACCGTCGAGACCGACCGGGCCGCAATCACTGACGAGCATCCCGAGTTCGTCGTCTTCAACGGGGCGGTGGGCTCCCTGACGGGCGACAACGCGCCGCGAATGCAGGTCGGCGAGGCGATGCGTATCTACTTCGTCAACGCCGGCCTCAACCTCGATTCAAACTTCCACCCGATCGGCTCGCACTGGGATGCGGTGTACCCCGAGGGTGCCCTCCTGAATGCGCCGATTCGAGGGTCGCAGACCACACTGGTCCCGGCCGGCGGTGGTGTGGTGGTGGACCTCATCGCCCAGGTGCCGCAGACCGTGGTCCTGGTGGACCATGCACTGGCGCGCGCGTTCGACAAGGGCGCCATCGGCCAGATCGTGATCGAGGGCGACGCGAACCCCGAGATCTTCGAAGCTCTCGGCGCTGCCGAGCCCGGAGGTACGCCCGCGCCCGACGCATCCAGCTCGCCGGAGCCATCGGCATCAGGCACCGCGTCGGGTGCCGTTGAGTCGGTCAGCATCCTGCCGGGAAGCGGGACGTTCCAGCCCGATGGTGCCGCGGATGAATTCGCCGACGCCGAATCGCCGGGCGACTACAGCGTGAACGTCCTTCGAATCCCGGTGGGGACGACGGTAACGTGGATGAATGATGATCCCGACATGCTCCACACCGTGACCGACGTCGACGGGTCGTTCGACTCCGGCTTCCTCGACCCTGGCGACACCTTCTCGTTCACGTTTGACGCCCCGGGCGAGTACGAGTACTACTGCCTCCCGCATCCGTGGATGCGGGCGATGATCATCGTCGAGGGATGATCGAGCCCGCGGCCCGACTTCCTCACCCTGGCTCAGGCGAAGGTCAGGTGTCGTCCGGGAGCTGACAGCTCACCCGCCGGCTGCGCTCGTCGGAAAGCGTTTCGAGATAGTGACAGTCGAGGCACTCGGCTGCGTTGATGGTCCCCTGGAGCGGGCAGTCGACGAACCCATTGCCCGAGTCGCGGATGTCGCCTCGGCATTGGATCCATGACCTCGAACCGCGCGTTCGGCGATGGGTCTCTTGATGGAGTCGGCCCGACATGTTCAGGCTCCTCTCGGCTCGATGGTGCTGCTCACTTCACGAGCGATGCCGCTTGCCCAGTCACGGATGACCGCCCAGTCGCGGAAGTCACCATCGGGCGCGCTGATCATGTGCGTGATGGTGCGCTCGACCCAGCTCAGCTCGACCGCGTCCACCCGCCCCGCGAACGTCTGGTGATCTCGCGCCTCGAGCCGTGCAAGGAGGCGGCTGCCGTCCCCCGTCACTTCCGTTGGTGCGAGGGGGGTTCCCACCGGGCCGCTCGAGAAGAGCCAGACGTTGCGCTGTCGCAGCTCGGCCTGGTGCCGATCGGCGAAACGCCGGGCCGATGCGAGCCAACGGCCTGCGTAGACGGCACTGCCCAGTACGACGGCCGCGTAGGGCGCGATCGATTCGACGGCATCGGGCTCGTCGACGTTGACGTTCATGCCGGCCCGACGCAGCTCATCGGCGATCGCATTGGCGATCTCGCGGGTGGCGCCGTGCTTCGACGCCACGCTGACGAGAACGCCAGATCCCTGCGAAAGCGGTGGACGGACTGCCTGTTCCATATCGTCATCCTGTCCGGCTGCGGGCGCTGGGACCATTCCCAGCTGACCTGTTTTTGGGAGCCGAATGGCTCCTGGCCGCAACGGCGATCAGCCGCCGTCGAGGACCTGTCTCAGGGAGAGGTAATCAAGGGGACCGGCGTAGCGTGCTCCGTCGATGAAGATCGTCGGGGTCCCGGCCAGCTGCATCTCGCGCGCGGCCCGCTCGTCGGCGGCGACCTCGGTGGCCACCGCGGCAGATGCCGCATCGGACCGCCAGCGTTCGACGTCAAGGCCAATCTCCGATGCGATCTGTTCGAAGGCCACGTCTGCGTCCGGCGCGCTGAGCTCGGCCCAGCTTGTCTGCCGGTCGAAGAGCGCATCGTGGAAGTCCCAGAAGCGGTCCTGGGCCGCGGCTGCCTCGGCCGACCTGGCGGCGGCCGCGGCATTGGCATGGATGGCGGTAAGGGGGAAGTAGCGGTATACGAGCTGGATCGATTCCTCCTGCGCCAGCTGCGTCAGCAGCGGTGCCGCCACGGCGCACGCGGGGCACTGGAAATCACTGAAGACCACGACCTCGTGCCGGCCGGTGCCCAGGGTGGGTGCGCTGGCATCCGAGATGCCGGTGCCCACGATCGCTCCTGTGCCCGCCAGCAGAGGGACCGTGATGAGCACCGCGAGCGCCGCGGCGAGCGACGCCGTCAACGCCACGGTGAATCGGCGGGTACCACTTCGCGTGGCGGCCTCGGCGGCGGACTGACGGCGTCGCGCACGGGACGACCGGCCAGCACCGCCGTCCGAGCCGGACCCGTCCTCCCAGATACGGAATGCACCAACGACGAGGGTGACGCTGGCCAGGGCAGCCAACAGGCACCAGCTGCATGCTGCCCCGATAACGACGAGCTCGACGAACGTCAGGATGCCCATGACCGCGACGCCGATCAGGCTCCACGTGATGATGGCTGGCCGCAGTGCGAGGCCGCCCACTTCCGCCCTGTCGGTGAGCACGAGGGCCAGCGCGACCACGAAGTACGCGACCCCGAACAGCGGCATCGGGATGCCGAGCGGATACGCAAGCGAGCTGGCTCGGACGACATCGCAGCCCGACCCGGTGAGGCATATCCCCGACCCGAAGACATAATCGACAAGGAGGTAGGTCGAGGCAAAGAGCCCGACGAGAGCGCCCAGGATGGCGATGCGACGGTCACCGAGAGCCGGCATCAACCCTGCCTTCGGCTTCCATCCGCTCAAGGCGGTCGTAGTAGTCCGGGAACTCGCGAAGGTGCGCGAGGGCGATCTTCGCCGTCATCAGCGGGTCGTCGTCGGTGACGTTGGTGAGCGGGTCGCGCCTGCCGTGCTCGAGCTCCACGCTCATGCCGCGTCGCAGCTGCTCAAGGTCGACTTCGCGCTCAACGCCGAGGACGCGCGCGATCCGCTCGACCTCGTCGGTGGCATAGGGCTGTTGCATGGTGATGGTCCTCGCGTATCGGGGGTTGGATAACGAGCGGACCCCTCGACGCGGGACATTCCCACGTGGGGCGGGCCGTTCGGCTTTGGCGCGCGCTTCGCGCGATGTGGTCCTCGCCTCAGGAATCCGCAGCCAGCGCGACGTAGTCCATGGCGGCGATCACACCGACGGGACGCCCATGTGTGTCGACCGCCACGAGCCGATGCAGGCGCTCCTGGTGCATGAGGCGCGCTGCGTCTCGGAGTGTCGCGCTGTCATCGATCGTGACCGGCGGCGTGCTCATGACCTCGCCGACGCGGACCTTCGGGTCGCGATGACGGATGAGCGAGCGCACGCTGGGAATGGCCAGGTACAGCAGGTCGGTCTGGCTGATGACGCCGACCAGGTGCTCCTGGTCATCCACGACCGGCAGGCCCGTGATGCGATGGTCGCGCATCAGCTGTTCGGCTTCTTCGATCCCGGCATCCGAGCGGACGGAGATCGGATCGATGGTCATGAGGTCAGCGACGCGGAGCTCGTTGGTGATGAGCGTCATCGGGCTCTCCTTTCCCGTGGGGTCTGAAGTCAAGTTGCCTGGTCAGCATGTCGTCGGCGTGCGGGCGGATCGACGGCCTTCCGGCCCGATCATGCGTGCCGAAGGTCCCGACCCGGCCGGCGGTCACCGACGATCACACCAGGAGAGCTCGGCGCGGCAGTCCCTTGCCGCCAGCGGCCCAATGGCCTCCTGTCCGTTCCGTTCTGGCCCTCAGGGTCGGCCGGCAGCGAGGTACTGGGCGATCGCGTCGGCGATCACGCGGTCTTCGCGGGCGCCGACGACGAGAACCGCCGGCGGCCCGGCGGCAACGATCGCATCGCCGCGTCGAGCCTCGAGACGCGACGGGACGTTCATCGATCCGAGGCGCGCCACGATGGCGTCCCGCACGGTCGGCGAGTTCTCGCCGACCCCACCGGTGAAAATCAGGGCGTCGAGCCGGGGAAGCATCGTGGAAGCGGCAGCGATCCCGGCCGCTGCGCTCTGGACGAAGATCGCGAGAGCGCGCTCGGCGCGCCCATCACCGCTCTCTGCTCGACGCTCCAGCGCCTCGACGCGCGCCTCCCCGGAGAGCGCCAGCAGGCCCGAGCGCTCGGACAGACCCTCGGCAAGCTCATCGACGTCGATCCCACCGCGCAGCAGCTGGATCATGACTCCCGGGTCGATCGAACCCGAGCGGGTCCCCATCACCAGGCCCTCCAGGGGCGTCATGCCCATGCTGGTGGCCATCGATCGGCCGTCGAGCACCGCGGTGACCGAGCATCCGGACCCGAGGTGGGCGATCACCAGCGCGAGGCCGCCGGTCGGGGCTTCGAGGAGTTCCGACGCCCGGCGCGTCGACCATGCGACCGACAGCCCGTGGAAGCCGAAGCGACGGATGCCGTGCGCCGCCACCCACTTGGTCGGGATTGCGTAGCTGCGAGCTTGATCCGGGAGGTCGGCGTGAAACGCGGTGTCGAAGCAGGCGATGTGAGTCAACTCAGCCAGTTGGCTCAATCCCGCCCGCATGACGGCGGCCGCGCGGCGGTTGTGGAGCGGCGCGAGCGAATCGAGGCCCTCCACGGCCGTGATCAGCTCGGCGCTGACCGGTTCCGGTTCAACATGGTCAGGGCCGCCGTGGACGACCCGATACCCGACCGCAGTCACCCCTTCGGTCTCCAGCGTTTGGATCGCTCGGTCGAGCACCCTGGCGGCGCCCGGCTCGTCGACGGGCCACTCGAGCGTGCTGGTGGCCGAGGCGTCCGCTGGCGGCCCGATCACGCTCACCTTGAGCGTGCTGGAGCCGGGGTTGAGGACAAGTACCCGCATTGGAAGACGAGCGTACCGCGCCAAGTGGTTCGGGCGCGGCCACCCAGCGTCAGCGGTGGCTGGCGCGTGGACGTTCGCGTGAAGACATCGACGCGGCGCCCGGCTCCCGCTCCCCGGCCATCGGCGGCCCGAATTTCGAGTCGTCGAGCTCCCAGGCGAGCTCGCTCGTCACATCGGCCACGCCGTCGAGCAGGCCGATGAGCTTGGCGACGATGGTTGCGGTCGACCGTCGGTCGACGGTACCCCGAATGGTGACGTGGCCCTCACGCACGTTGATCCGGAAGCGCGACGGATCCAGCCACATCGTGTGATCGAGCAGGTCATCGCGGATGGCATGCTCGATCTCCTCGTCCATGTGCAGGTAGGCTCGCACGAGATCGGCGCGCGTCACGATGCCCACCAGCCGGCCGTTGTCGACGACAGGGAGACGGTTGACGTGACTTGCCACCATTCGGTCCGCGGCATCCCGCAGCGGGCGATCCGCTTCCACCGTGAAGACCGGCGAGGACATGGCCTCGCTCGCGGTGGTGGCTGCGCGGCGTCGCTGCTGTTCGGGGTCCGGCGACTCGCCGAGAATCCAATCCAGGGGCCTTCGGCGCGCCGTCTGCGGTCCCGCTTGCTTCGCGATGAGGTCGGCCTCCGAGATCACGCCGACGCACGTGCCATCGCTGGTCACGACCGGCAACCCCGACACCCGCCGGTCGGTCAGCACCTGGGCTACCTCATGAAGCGTCGTTTCCGGGGAGACGGTCGCCACCGCATCGGTCATCACGTCCCGAATCTTCATCGGATTGCTCCCACGTGGGCTGCTCGGCCTGCAGACGGCGCCGCCTGCAGGTCAGGACGTGTCACGAGCACCGAGGCGGTCGCGTGCGTCAGGAGGTTGCGCGCGACGCTCCCCAGGACCATCCGTTCCAGACCGCGCAGCCCCCGATCGCCGGTCACGATGAGGTCGGACCGGCACTGCTCGGCCATCGCGATGATCTCGTGCGCCGGGTCTCCCTCCGCCGCGTGGGGTGTCGCCGCAACGCCAGTTGCGGCGAGGTCACCGATCGCACTGTCCAGTGCCGCCTGCCGCTGCTCCTCGAGTCCCTCGCGCATGCGGCGAAGTCGATCATCACCGAGCGTGTAGAGGCCGGTGAACAACTGGAACAGGCCCGGATCCCGGACCAGCACCGACACGACATCGCACGGGAGGTCCTCGAAGATGCCCAACGTCGCAAGGTGATGCGGGATCGCCCGCGCAGTGTCGGACCCATCAGTGGCAACGAGCACTCGCCGTGCTGACCCCGACCGCGCCACCAGGACGGAGCATGGCGCATCCGTGCACACCTCGGTGGCCACGGACCCCAGGAGCATCGAATGGAGCCTGCCGTGGCCGCGGGAGCCGATCACGACCAGGTCGACGTCCAGCTCACGGGCGGCCTGGACGATCACGGTTGCCGGCCGGCCACGGATCGCGTGCGGGACGGTGGCAAGTCCGCGTTCGACCAGTGGTTCGGCCATCGTCTTCAGCTCGTCGACCAGCTCGTCACGATACTGGTCCTCGAGGTCGCCGATCCAGTCCATGGTTGCCCCGACGCCGCCGGTCCAGTCCACCGGGACGTGATACCCGGTCACGAGGTGAATTGTGCTTTCGCTTGGCCAGTCCAGGCTGGCGACGAGATCGCGGCCGGTGAGCGACGCTTCCGAGCCGTCGAGGGCCAGTAGCACCTTCACTGGTCGTGCCTTCGGTGCCCACGAGGTCACCGGGTGTGATGGAGCGTGATGTGTGGTCATCATGGCTCGAGGGTGGCAGCACATGGACGGTCGGGCATCTGCCGAACGGCCCACCGTGGATGGGCCGATCCGGCCCATCCTGCGCGCCTCAGAGAGGACCGAGCAGGCGTCGAACGAGCCGGGTCACGAGGAGGGCGGCAGGGAAACCGATGACCACGCCGGCGACGATCAGGCCCCATGCACCCGCGCCAAGCGGCACGACTCCGAACAGCTCCCCGAGCGGGGAGTAGAGGAGGACGAGCTGCAGTGCCAGGCTCACGACAACCGCCACGACCAGCCATCGGTTCGCCAACAGCGGGGCACCCTCGTGCACCCGGATCACGACCAGGCGGAGGTACTCCTGCACCACGAGGGCGGTGAAGGTCAGTGTCTGGGCAGTCGGTAGATCGAAGAGCGTACGGCCGATGAAGAAGGTGGCAAGAACGATGGCCGCAATGACCGATCCCACGCCGCCGACGAGCGCAAGCATGGCGCGGCCGATGACCGCTCCACGACGCGGAGGATGATCCATCAGTCGCGGCGACGGCGAATCGACGGCCAGCGCAATCGCCGGTCCGCTGTCGGTCACCAGGTTGATCCACAGGATCTGGACCGCCGTGATGGGCAGCATGCCGAACAGCGATGCGACGAGGATGACGATGACCTCGGCAAGGTTGCCGGTGAGCAGGTAGTTGAGGAACTTCTTGATGTTGGCAGCGATGCGGCGCCCTTCCTCGATTGCCGCCACGATCGTCGCGAAGTTGTCGTCGAGCAGCACCATGTCGGCCGCGTCGCGTGCGACGTCCGTGCCGCGTGCGCCCATCGCGATGCCGACATCCGCGCCCTTGAGCGCCGGTGCGTCGTTCACGCCGTCGCCGGTCATGATGACGACGTGTCCACGGCGACGAAAGGCGTTGAGGATGCGCAGCTTGTGGCCGGGCTCCACGCGGGCGAAGATCCTGCCCCGTCGGACGATCTCGTCGTCGTCGATCCCCTCGAGCATCCGACCTTCGATGACTGTTCCCCGAAGGCCGATCTCCCGGCCAACCGCCTCTGCCGTTCGCGGGTTGTCACCGGTGATCATCACGACCCGCACGCCGGCTCGTGCGGCGGCCGCCAGCGCCGGGCCAGCCGCCTGACGCGGTGGATCTGCGATGCCGGCCAGGCCGTAGAAGACGAGGTCGCGCTCGATCTCATCGCGCTCAGACGCGGCCGCCGCCTTCCCGGCGAGGGCGAGCACCCGAAACGCCTCGCCTGTCAGCAGTTCGTTGGCGTCAGCAATCCAGCGGCGGTCGTCGTCGGTCAAGGGGCGAGCGCCCTCTGGTGCATCGATCTGGATACATCGCGGCAGAATCGCCTCGAGTGCGCCCTTGACGAGTGTCATCTGTCCCGCAGCTCCCTCGAGAACCACGCTCATCCGCCTGCGCTCTGACGAGAACGGGATCTCGTCGACGCGTTCGAACGGCTCGAGGTCGACGCCGGCCTTCATCGCACCGATCAGGAGCGCGACCTCGGTGGGATCGCCACGGAAGCCGCCGCCGTCCGCTCGCTGTGCGTTGTTGCACGCCGCACCGGCAAGCAGCGCCAGGTTTTGGCGCTGGTCGGTGGGGCGCCCATCCGCCACGAACTCGCCGACGGCCTCGTCCGCTGCGCCGGTGACCTCGAGCACGCCTCCGCGCCAGGCAAGGCGGCGAAGGCTCATCCGGCCCTCGGTGATGGTGCCCGTCTTGTCCGTGCAGATGAGGTCCGCGGCGCCGATGATCTCAACCACCGGCAGCGACCGCACCAGAGCGCGGCGCTCGAGCATCCGTCGCGTGCCGAACGCCAGGGCCAGGGTCAGCACCACGGGCAGCCCTTCCGGGATGGCCGCGACCGCGAGTGCCACGGCCGTGATGAACGTCTCGAGCGGGTCGCGCCCACCCACCGTGAGCTGGAGCACGGCGATGATCGCGATCAGTACGAGGACGATGCCGGTGATGCGCCGTCCAAGCTCGTTTACCTCGCGCTGGAACGGCGTGGGACCGTCTTCAGCCGCCTGCATGGCCTCCGCGATGCTGCCGATCTCCGAGCGCATCCCGGTGGCGGTCACCACGAAACGGCCGCGGCCGCTCGCTACCGACGTACCCATGTAGAGCATGTCGCGCCGTTCCGAGAGCGGCGTTTCGAGCGCCAGCGCGTCGGATGCCTTGGCCGTGGGGAGGCTTTCGCCGGTGAGCGACGCCTCGTCGACATACAGATCATGCGCACGGATCAGCCGCCCGTCCGCGGGAATCCGGTCGCCTTCCTCGACCATGACAACGTCACCCGGCACCAGCCGGGTGGCCTCGACCACCACCAGCCGTGCGTCGCGCAGGACTCCGACGGATGGCGCTTCGAGCCCCCTCAACGCCTCGATGCCCCGCTGCGCTCGGTAGTTCTGGATGAACCCGAGACCGCCGTTCAGCACGACGATCGCCGCGATGAGCCCGGCGTCACCCCAGCGAGACTCGGCCGGCTCGATGAGGCTCAGCGCGATGAGCACGATGATCGCGCCGGCGAGGACGAGCACGAGGGGGTTTCGCGCCTCGTCGAGCGCCAGGCGCCAGGCAGGGACTCCCGGGACGGAGCGCAGCTCGTTCGTGCCGTGTCGCTCGAGCCGGATCGCGGCCTCGGCGCTGGACAGGCCATCCGGAGATGTGCCAAGGGCGGTAAGAACCGCGTCCGCGCCTCGCGCGTGCGGCGACGTCACGAGGCGTTCCACAGGACCCACAGCAGCACGCCGTAGGTGACGAGCACCAGCACGGCGTCGGGCTCGCCGCGCTCGAAGCGCGTGCGCGCCCCATGCGCGACCCCACCCAGCGCGATCGCCATGAGGAGGAGTGCTCCCAGGCCGGCCGTGATGGCGGCGCTGCCGGACACGACGCCGAGGATGGGACCGGACGTCGTGGCCGCGTCCGCCGCGAACACGATGGTCGCGTTGAGCGCATTGCTGCCGAACAGGTTGCCGACCGCGAGGTCGTAGGCGCCGATTCGGACGGCAGCAAGCGACGTGGCTAGCTCCGGCAGAGAGGTGGCGATGGCCAGTAGCGTGACGCCGAGAAACGTCTGCGCAACCCCGATCCGCTCCGCCATCGCCTGGGCACTGAGCGCCATGGTCGGTGCCGCGGCAAGGATGATGATGGCGGCGCCCGCGAACGCAAGCACGTGGACCCTCATCGGTCGGGACACGGGTCTCGGTTCCAATCCGAGCGGCGCGATGAGCTCAACGTCACCGTTCGTCGGCACCGACGACGAGAGCTCGGCGGGGGCACGGCGTACCCATGCCGCCGCCAAAACGTAGGCGACGACGACCACTATCGGCTCGATGCCGATCCAGCCGACCGTGATGCCGGTTGGCGCGACGAGTCCCAGCAGGAGGATGGCCGTGAGGGCCATCGCGATCGCCGCGACACGCGCATGGCCGAGGCCGGTGGCGGGCCATACGCGGCCATGGTGGACCAGATCGATGATCGCCAGGATGGCCATGTTCGCCATGCTGCTGCCGAACAAGTCTCCAATGGCCAGGTCCGGTGCCCCCGCGACCGCGGCCGTCACGTCAGTGGCCAGCTCGGGCAGCGAGGTGGCTCCGGCGAGGAGGAGCATTCCGATGAACAGGCCCCCGAGGCGGGTGTGAACCGCGATCGCGTCGCCGTTTCGGGCAAGCACGATACCGGCACCGATGACAACGACCGCCGAGATCAAGAAGATCGCGACCAGCGAAGCGAGTGGCAGGTCCCCGATGAGCGGCATGGATGGCTCTCGTGAGCGGAACGCGTCCAGCCTAAGCCCCAGTCGACCACGAGGCACCTGTCCGGGGTCCCAAGCCGCGGGACCCAATGGCCCGTGGTGCGCAGGCACTTCGGCCCTGCCCGGCGGGGGCACCACCGGGTTCAATTGGCATGCGTGGATCGGGCTCCACGGCCAATGGGGGGTGGAGGCGCCATGCACGCGAAGGGTCGAGCGATGACCGCAGCAGTCGACAAGCTACCGATCGATGTGGTCGGCGACGGGGAGTTCGTACCGCTGCGCGTGTCGACGCTTCTGCGGGTGGACGCCGCGGATGTGGCTGCAGCCCTGACAGGGAAGGATGCTGCGTGGCTTCCGGGCGCGACTGAGCTCGAGACCGTGAATGGCCTGCGTCGTTTTGCGGTCGACCTGCGGTTCCGTGTCGGTCCGGGCGACCGCTCCCTTCTAACCTTCCGAAAGGCCGCCCTGCTGGATCTCGGCTCGCCGCAACGCGGTACTGGAGGTTGGGCAGCCGAGATCGGCTGGCGTGCGTCAGGGGCCGCACCGCTCTTCCCGGTGTTCTCGGGACAACTGAAGATCGGCCCGGTCCAGCTCATGATCGAGGGCCTCTACGCGCCCCCGGGCGGTTCGCTGGGAAGAATCGCCGATCGCGTCCTGCTGCACACCGCGGCCCAAGCCACCGCCCGCTGGCTGCTCGAACAGGTCAACCTGATGCCGGCGCCATCGACCAGAGAGGCTCCAGCCTGACCGGTTTCGAGCTCAGCTGCTCCAGCGCCAGTCGCGAACCTCGGGGCTGTCTTCGCCGTGGTCGCGTGTGTGGGTACGTGCCGCGACTCGACGATCCAGCATGAGCTGCCGCACATGGCCCGCGCGGGCGGCGAGACCGGGCACCCGGTCGATCACATCCATGACGAGGTGATATCGGTCGAGGTCGTTGAGCATCACCATGTCGAACGGCGTCGTGGTCGTGCCCTCCTCGCGATATCCGCGAACGTGGAGGTTGTCGTGATTCGTGCGCCGATACGTCAGGCGATGAATCAGCCAGGGATATCCGTGGTACGCGAAGACGATCGGTCGATCGACCGTGAAGATCGCGTCAAACTCGCTGTCGGGCAGCCCGTGAGGGTGTTCCTTCTCGTCCACCAGCCGCATGAGGTCCACGACGTTGACCACTCGGACCTTCACGTCCGGCAGCTCCTCGCGGAGGATGCTGACCGCGGCCAGGGTCTCCAGGGTCGGAACGTCCCCGGCGCAGCCGAGAACGACGTCCGGCGCTCCGCCTCCGTCGCTGCTGGCCCATCGCCAGATCCCGATTCCGCGTGCGCCATGGATCACGGCCTCGTCCATTGACAGCCACTGGGGCGATGGCTGCTTTCCGGCGACGATCACGTTCACGTAATCGCGGCTGCGCAGGCAGTGATCGGCCACGCTGAGGAGCGTGTTGGCGTCGGGCGGAAGATAGACGCGGATGACGTCCGGCTTCTTGTTCACGACGTGGTCGATGAATCCCGGGTCCTGGTGGCTGAATCCATTGTGGTCCTGGCGCCAGACGTGCGAGCTCAACAGATAGTTCAGCGACGCGATCGGACGCCGCCAGGGGATCTCCCGGGTCGTCTTCAACCACTTGGCGTGCTGGTTGAACATCGAGTCGACGATGTGGATGAACGCCTCGTAGCAGTTGAAGAGACCGTGTCGGCCTGTGAGGAGGTATCCCTCCAGCCAACCCTGGCACGTGTGCTCGGACAGGATCTCCAACACTCGGCCATCGGGGGCCAGGTGCTCGTCGACCGGCAGCATGTCCGCCATCCAGGCCTTGTCGGTTGCCTCGAACACCGCCTGGAGCCGATTCGAGGCCGTCTCGTCCGGACCGAACAGGCGGAACGATTCCGGGTTGAGCGTGATGACGTCACGGATCAGCTCGCCAAGGACGCGGGTAGCCTCGGCAGTCGTTCCTCCGGGGGTCGGGACCGTCACGGCGTAGTCCCGGAAGTCCGGCAGACGGAGATCGCGGAGCAGGGCGCCACCGTTCGCGTGGGGGTTGGCGCTCATTCGCCGCTCGCCTGTCGGAGCGAGGTTCGCGAGATCCGCCCGCAGCGCGCCTCCGGCGTCGAAGAGCTCATCCGGCCGGTAGCTGCGCATCCAGCCTTCGAGGAGGGCGAGATGGGCCGGGTTGTCGCGCACGTCGGCCATCGGCACCTGGTGCGCGCGCCATGTGCCCTCGACCGGCGTTCCGTCAACCGTCTTCGGGCCGGTCCATCCCTTCGGTGTGCGGAGCACGATCATCGGCCACCGCGGTCGTCCCGTAGCGCCATTGCCTCTCCGTGCCCGGCGTTGAATCTCGACGATGGCGTCGAGGCAGGAGTCCAGGGTGGAAGCCATCTGCTGATGGACATCGGCGGGCACGTCGCCGGCGACGAAATGGACCTCGTACCCGAAGCCGGTGAGCATGCTCCGCAGTTCATCCTCGGGGATTCGAGCGAGTACGGCGGGGTTGGCGATCTTGTAGCCATTGAGGTGGAGGATCGGGAGCACCGCGCCATCGCGGGCGGGGTCGATGAACTTGTTCGAGTGCCAGCTCGCGGCGAGCGGCCCGGTCTCGGCTTCCCCGTCGCCGATGACGCACGCGACCAGCAGGTCGGGATTGTCGAAGGCGGCTCCGTATGCGTGGGAGAGGGCATAACCGAGCTCACCGCCCTCGTGGATGGAGCCGGGTGTCTCCGGCGCAACGTGGCTCGGGATCCCGCCGGGGAAGCTGAACTGGCGGAACAGGGCGCGCATGCCATCGAGGTCGCGGCCGACAGCTGGATAGACCTCCGAGTACGTGCCCTCCAGGTACGCGTTCGCCACGATTCCGGGGCCGCCATGGCCAGGCCCGGCGATGAAGATGGCATCGAGGTCGCGGTCGCGAATCGCACGGTTGAGGTGGGTGTAGACGAGGTTGAGGCCTGGCACGGTGCCGAAGTGGCCAAGGAGACGGGGCTTGATGTGCTCCGCCCGAAGCGGTTCGCGCAGGAGTGGATTGTCGAGAAGGTAGATCTGGCCGACGGAGAGGAAGTTGGCCGCGCGCCAGTAGGCGTCAAGTCGGTCGAGCTCGTCCTGGTCGAGCGTGGACATGCCATCGGTTGTGGTCGTCATGGAAGCCTCGCGGAGGGCCATTGCCTCACGAGCGTACCAGCCTTCATCTTCGATCAGCCCATGGCCGTCCCCAGCAGACTGCCGATGCCGAACGTGACGGCGGCGGCAGTGAGCCCGAAGGCGACCTGCCGAAGACCGGCATGAATCGGGCGCTGACCGGTAAGCACGGTGATCGCGGCACCAAGGCCGAAGAGCGCGGCCGCCGAGAACGCGGCCGAGGCAACGATCGCCCCGAGCCCGGACGTAACCAGGAACGGCACGACAGGAACGATGGCCCCCAGGGAGAAGAGCACGAATGACGTGAGGGCGGCGACCCAGGCTGACCCTCCGAGCTCATCCGGATCGATGCCGAGCTCCTCGCGCGCCATGGTGTCCAGGGCGACCTGCGGATCGCCGGTGATGATCCGATGCGCCAGGTGACGCGCATCCTGTGCGTCGATGCCCTTGGCTTCGTAGATGAGACGAAGCTCCTCTTCCTCTTCGGCCGGGAATGCCTCGATCTCGTCCCGTTCAGCTGCGATCTGGTTTTCGTACAGCTCACGGGAGCTCTGCACGCTCAGCCACTCACCAAGAGCCATCGACAGGGAGCCCGCCAGCAGGCCGGCCACCCCGGCGATGATGATCGGCTCGCGGGTCGCGGTGGCGCCCGCGACGCCCATGACCAGGCTGAAGTTGGAGACGAGCCCGTCGTTCGCTCCGAGGACGGCGGCTCGCAGGGCATTGCCGCCGATCTGGCGATGCCGTCCCTCGAAACGAGCGAGCATCGAACCCGAGAGCCCGCCGGTGATCTTGTGCAGAGTCCGTGCGTGCGAGCGCTCGTCGTCGGGGAGGCTGGTGCCGGCAGCTTCGGGCTGGTCGTCGTACATTGTCCGTCCCTGGCGTTCCTGGCTCGCCATGGTCGGGGCGACGATGCCGGCGCCGAGTCGACGGGCGAGAAGAGCCATCACGCGGGCCCGGGGCGACGGGCTGATCCGCGCAGAAGCCCCCGCGCCGGCGAGTCGCTCGCGCCAGAAATCCGCGTGACGCTCCTCCGCCGCCGCCAGCTCGGCGTAGACCGTGGCAATTCGGGGATCGCCCGCGTTCGCTGCCATGCCCCGATAGACGTGAGCGCCGTCGACCTCGCCCTGGAGGTTGGCTCGCCAGCGCGCGATGTCGGCGGTCGTCGACGCTGTCACCGGGCGCGGGAACGGAGCGGGCCCACTTCGTGGAGCTCATATTCGACCGAATGGTCGTTGAGCCAGGCGATGAAGTCGTCGTAGAGCGTCGCGCGCTGGGTGGACATCGTCGATCTCCGTGCGTGGATGTGACCTACAACCTACCCGTACGGTGGTTGCGCCGCGAGTGCCGTGTGGCACGACGGCCCAGGCTGGATGGAACATCCGCGCCGGTCATCGATCAGACGTTGTACAGGCGGCGGGCCTCGGCCGCCAGCGCGTCGCGGAAGTCGGGATGTGCGATGGCGATCAGGCCGGACGCGCGCTCGCGGATGCTCCGTCCGAAGAGCTCGGCGACTCCGTACTCGGTGACGACGGTCCGGACGTGTGCGCGGCTGGTGACGACGCCTGCCCCCTCGGCAAGGACCGCCGCGATCCGCGAGATGGATCCTCCGGCCGCGGTTGATGGCAGCGCGATGATTGCTCGGCCGTGTTCCGACAGCGCCGCGCCCCGCATGAAGTCCATCTGCCCGCCGACGCCGGAGTAGAACCTGGTACCGATCGAGTCCGCGCTCACCTGTCCGGTGAGGTCGATCGAGATCGCGGAGTTCACAGCGACCATCCGCCTGAAGCGCCGGATGACTGAAGTGTCGTTGGTGTAATCGACCGGTCGCATCTCGATCATCGGGTTGTCGTTGACGAAGCTGTACAGGCGCTTGCTCCCCATCAGGAATGCCGTCACGATCTTTCCGCGGTTGATCTCCTTGCGAGCGCCCGTGACCGCGCCGCATTCGACCAGGTCGAGCACGGGATCGGTGAACAGCTCCGTATGGATGCCGAGGTCTCTCTTGTCGCGCAGGGCAAGCCCGACGGCGGCGGGGATCGATCCGATCCCCATCTGGACGGTCGCGCCATCCGGAACGAGCTCGGCCACATGTTCGCCGATCCGTCGCTCGACCTCGCCGATCGGCCCCTCGTGATGCTCGAACGGCGGTAGATCGACCTCGACGGCCAGGTCGATCTCATCGACATGGATGAACGAGTCGCCGAGTGTGCGTGGCATGGAGGGATTGAGCTGCGCGATGACGGTGCGCGCCGCACGCGTCGCCGCCATCGCGGCGTCGACGCTCGTGCCGAGGGAGCAGTAACCGTGGGCATCGGGAGGCGAGACGTTGACGAGGGCGACGTCGAGTGGCAGGACACCGCTGGTGAACAGCTCGGGTACGTCGGACAGGAAGATGGGGACGTAGTCGGCGCGGCCCTCGTTCACGGCGTTGCGTGCATTGGCGCCGATGAACAGCGCGCGGTGTCGGAAGTGCGAAGCCATCTCCGGGGCGAGGTGCGGCGCGGGCCCCTCCGTGTGGAAATGGATCATCCCCACGTCGCGCAGGTCGGACGCTCGGGCCACGAGCGCGAGCAGGAGCGCGGTCGGGGTGGCGGCACCGCCGTGCACGAAGATCTGCTCGCCTGAGCGGACGCCCGCAACTGCTCGCTCGACGCTGACCACCTGCATGAGTTCAGTGTAGGAACTGCGTCGCCGAATGGCTGGGGTCATCTGTCTCGTGGGTTCGGGACCTATGGCACTCCGCCCAGCCCGTTGGGGTGCCGACGATGGTGCCAGCGAACGAGGAAACGCCGATGCTCATCCAGTCACCCAGATCGTCAGCGCGCAACGATCCGAAGACCGACGGCCGGTTCAGGATCCGTGTCGCGGACGAGTTCGATACACCGGGCATGTCGGATCTGCTGGCGGGGCTGTCACCCGAGTCGCGTCGCCGACGGTTCCTTGGTGGTTCTGGAAGTGACGCACTGAGTTTGCCGCCGGCGTCCCTTGGTGTCGTCGCGGTCATCGAGGAGCAGGGGCTCAACGATGGGCGAGTCATCGGCCACGCAACGCTGTACCCGGACGGCGAAGGTGGCGCCGAGGTCGCCTTCGTAGTGGCTGACGATTTCCACCGACAGGGCATCGGCACCGCGCTGATGCGGGCGCTGGTCGACCATGCTCGACGCCTGGGCCTGCGGCACCTGTCGGCGGCGACCTACGCCGACAACGGCGCGATGCGGAAGCTTGCGTACGGGACACAGGGGCTCGGCTGCCGGATCGTGGGTGACTCGATCGACATGGGAGTCGAAGAGATTACGCTCGACATTCTGCCAGCCCCGACATCCGAGAGAAGGGACGTTGTCCGGCGCGAGGCTAGCCCTGGTCGTCCCCGAGGTGATGCTTGGCGACGAAGGCCGCGGCTTGGGCGCGGCGCTGCAGGTTGAGCTTCGACAGGATGCTGCTGACGTAGTTCTTCACCGTCTTGTCCGACAGGAACACGTCCCCGGCAATCTCCTTGTTCGTCTTTCCCTCGGCAATGAGAAGGAGGATCTTTCTCTCCTGTGCGGTCAGTTCGGAGAGCTCGTCGTTGGCGCCTCCGCCTGCGGCCGCTCGCACACGCTGGAGCACCTTCTCAGTCACCGCCGGATCGAGGAGGGAGTCGCCGCGCCCGACGGCCTCGAGAGCCGCCACCAGGTCGCGACCGCGAACCTGCTTGAGGAGGTAGCCCGAGGCCCCGGCGATGATCGCGGACAGCACCGCTTCTTCGTCCGGGTAGCTCGTGAGCATCACCACGCGAGTCTCGGGCCGGTGGGCGCGGATCTCGCGGCAGGCTTCGATGCCCGAGCCGTCGGGGAGCCGCACGTCCATGACAACGACGTCCGGCTCGAACTTCGCGGCCGCGGCGATGGCATCCGCGACCGTGCCCGCGTGGGCCACCACGTCGAAGCCGGAACGCCGATCGAGAAGCGCCACCAGTCCCTGCCGAACGACCTCATGGTCGTCGACGACCAGGAGCCTGAGCGGGGGCGCCGTTCCGTCGCCGGTCATCGCTGCGACTCCTTCACCGATGGTTGGGGTATCGAGACGATGATACGGGTCCCCGAGTCGAAACTACTCGCCACGGTCAGTGTGCCGCCCAGCCTGTCCACCCGCGCGTGAATGTTGCCAAGGCCATGATGCCCCTTCTCCGTCGCACGCTCTGCATCGAACCCGCGACCGTCGTCGGCGAGCTCGAGCTGGAGCGCGCCGTCCGCCAGCGCAAGGTTCACATCGGCTCGCGAGGCGGCGGCGTGCCGTGCGACATTGCTTAATCCCTCCTGCGTGATGGCCAGCAGCTCAGCGATGTGCTCCATTGGCAGCTGGGGAAAAAGCGCCGCATCGTCCGAGACCGAGACGTGGACCTCCACGCCGCCATTGCGGCGGAGCTCGGCGGCGAGATGCTCCAGCCCCGCGGCCAGGTCACCTGACTCGAGCAGGATGGGCCGAAGACCGAAGATGAAGTTGCGGATGTCGCGGATCACCGCGTGGAGCGCGTCGATGGCGCTGTCGACCCGGCGGCTCGCTTCCGCTGCATCCTCGCCCATCAGCTCGGGTACGTCGTCAAGCGCGAGTGTCTGTGCGTAGATCGACTGGATCACGCTGTCGTGCAGATCGCGGCTGATTCGGTCGCGCTCGTCGACCACGGCGAGCCGGCGTACCTGGTGCAGCAGCCGCGTATTCTCGATCGCGATCCCGGCGTGGAGCGCGAACATCTCGACCAGCGCCTGGTCTTCGTCGCTGAACTGTGCGGCGTCGATCTTGTTGGTCAGGTAGAGCAGTCCCACGGTCTCGCCCCGGCTCGTGATCGGCATGCCGAGGAAGGAGTGCATCTCCGGATGGTTCGGTGGGAAGCCGTATCGCTCGGGGTGAACGCTGATCTCGGGAATCCGGTAGGTCCGGTTCTCTCGGATGATGAGGCCCAGAAGGCCTCGCCCGTGCGGGAGGTCCCCGATTCGCGCACGCTCCTCATCGTCCAGCCCGCTGGTGATGAAGCGCTCGATCGAGCCGGTGTCGTCAACGATGCCGAGTGCGGCGTACTGCGCGTCCGCCAGCTCGCGAACGCGATCGACGATGAGCTGGAGCACGCGATCGACGTCGAGGACGCCGCTGATTCCCCGCACCGCCTGGTCCAGGGCGTTCAGCTGACGCGCCGCCCGGCTTGCCTTCGCGCTGTTGCGCGTCGCGACGAGCAGCAGCTCCACGGCGCGCGCCAACGAGCTCGCCGAATCACGGTCGCCCGTGATCCGTACCGAGCCGATGGGCGCGTTCTCGCCGGGGGCGCGGAGCACGATCTCGGCGCCGGTCGTTCCTGAGCCAACGACCAGGTCGAGCTCGGGGAGTGGAGGCATGATGACGGTGAGGCGACCGATTTCGAGGTCGAGCGCCGCAGCCGCCACGTCGAGCGTGGCCCGCAGGCGATCGGTCGCCTCGGCGCCGGGCGCGGCGCGCCAGGCCTCTAGGGCCTCGAGCACATCGGGCAGTGGGAGGAACGGTCGATGGTCTCCCGCAGAAGACGCCGACGTTGGGCTTACGCGCGACATCGGCGTAGCGTACCCCCCATGGCTGACGTTCACCGTGGTGGTGGGGACATGGGTCCGGCGCGCCCGGCAACTGCCCTCACTGGGATGGCGCCGACCCAGCTACAACTGGCGCGGTTGGCCCCGCAGGTCAGGCCCGATATCGGGCCGCCATTCGAGTTCGTAGCCAATGAGAACGTTTGTTCGAATCGTGAGGCGGCGCTACACTCACCTGTGCCGTGAGCCCCCGCCAACCCGTTGACCCCCTCGCGCCGTTCAGCGAGCCCACCCGTACCTGGTTTCGCGAGGCGTTCGCCGATCCGACTCGTGCCCAGGAGCTCGGCTGGCCTGCCATCAGCGGTGGTCGCCACACCCTGATTCACGCACCCACGGGGAGCGGGAAGACCCTCGCCGCCTTCCTGTGGTGCCTCGACCGCCTCATGACCGAGTCGGCGCCCGCGAAGCGGACGGTCCGCGTCCTGTACATCAGCCCGCTGAAGGCACTCACCTACGACGTCGAGCGCAACCTGCGCGCGCCGCTGGCGGGGATCCGCCGGACCGCCGATCTGCTTGGAACCCCGGTGCCCGAGATTGCGGTTGCCAGCCGCACCGGAGACACCCCGGCCGATGCGCGCCGCCAGCTCGTCAGGACCCCACCGGACATCCTCGTCACCACGCCGGAATCGCTCTACCTGCTCCTCACCAGCCAGGCGCGCGAGATCCTGCGCGGCGTGGAGCACGTGATCATCGACGAGGTCCACGCCATCGCCGCCACGAAGCGCGGCTCGCACCTGGCCCTCAGCCTCGAGCGCCTGAGCCACCTGGCCCATGCCGATCCGCAGCGCATCGGCCTGTCTGCCACTCAGCGGCCGCTGGAGGCAATCGGTGCGTTCATGGGAGGCGTGGGGCGTGAGGTCGAGATCGTCGATGCCGGAGCACGCAAGGAGCTCGACCTCGAGGTCATCGTGCCGGTGGAGGACATGGCCCGGATGGGCGAGGTCATGGACGTCGACGAGGCACCCGGCGGCCCGGCCGCGGGGCCAGAGGCTCGGCACTCGATCTGGCCGTCGATTCACCCGAAGCTGCTCGAACTCATCCGGGCCCATCGGTCGACGCTGATCTTCGTGAACTCGCGCCGCCTGGCCGAGCGCCTCGCCGCCCGCCTCAACGAGCTTGCGGGGGAGGAGCTCGTCCGAGCCCATCACGGCAGCGTGGCGCGCGAGCAGCGGCTCCAGATCGAGGAGGACCTCAAGCAGGGACGCCTGCCGGCGCTGGTCGCCACCTCGAGCCTCGAGCTTGGGATCGACATGGGCGCCATCGACCTCGTGGTGCAGATCGAGGCACCGCCGTCGGTTGCGTCGGGCATGCAGCGCATCGGCCGCGCCGGTCACCAGGTCGGCGAGCCGAGCGTCGGCAAGATCTTCCCGAAGTACCGCGGCGACCTCGTGGAGGCGGCGGTGGTCGTGGAGCGCATGAAGGCGGCCCAGATCGAGGAGACGCGGATCCCGCGCAATCCGCTCGACGTCCTGGCGCAGCAGCTTGTCGCCATCTGCGTCGACGGCCGCTGGACGGTGGACGACCTCCATCGGCTCGTGACCCGTGCGGAGAGCTTCCGCGACCTGTCGCGCGAGCAGCTCACGGGAGTGCTCGACATGCTCTCGGGACGCTATCCATCCGACGAGTTCGCCGACCTCAAGCCGCGGCTGGTGTGGGACCGCCAGACGGACGAGGTGGCATCGCGCAACGACGCGCGGGTGGTGGCCATCACGTCCGGCGGGACCATCCCGGACCGTGGGCTGTACGGGGTCTTCCTGCCCGGGGACGACGCCGGCCGCGGCGGGCGGCGGGTCGGGGAGCTCGACGAGGAGATGGTCTACGAGTCGCGAGTCGGCGAGACGTTTCTGCTCGGCGCCTCGACCTGGCGGATCGAGGAGATCAAGCCGGATCGCGTGATCGTCACCCCGGCACCCGGGGAACCGGGGAAGATGCCGTTCTGGCATGGCGACGCCATCGGCCGGCCGATCGAGCTGGGGCGTGCCATCGGCGCCTTTCTCCGCGAGATCGAGCCGATGAAGGTCGAGGCTGCCGTCATCCGCTTGCGCGAGTCCAACGCCCTCGACCCGCTGGCAGCTCGCAATCTCGTCGCCTACCTCGCGGAGCAGCGCGAGGTGACCGGGGTGCTGCCAACGGATCGCACCATCGTGATCGAACGCTTCCGCGACGAGCTCGGCGACTGGCGGGTTGTGCTGCTCTCGCCGTTCGGCGGCCGTGTTCACGCCCCGTGGTCGATGGCCATCGAGTCGCGCCTGCGCGAGGAGCATGGCCTGGATGTTCAGACGATCTGGTCGGATGACGGCATCGCCGTGCGGTTGCCGGAAGGCATCGAGGCCGATGGCGCGAACATCGACGCCACCCTGCTGCTCGACCCCGATGCCATCGAAGAGCTGCTGATGTCCGAGCTCGGCGGATCCGCGCTGTTTGCCGCGCGGTTCCGCGAAAATGCGGCACGGGCGCTCCTGCTGCCTCGGCGCCGCCCGGGCCAACGCACGCCGCTGTGGATGCAGCGCCAGAAATCGGCTGACCTGCTGGCGGTCGCCAGCCGCTACGGTTCGTTCCCGATCATCCTCGAGACGTATCGCGAGATCCTGCGCGACGTGTTCGACATGCCGGCCCTCGTCGAGCTGCTCGGCGAGATCCGCGCGCGACGGATCCGGACCGTGAGCGTCGAGTCGCGATCGGCATCCCCATTCGCTTCCTCGCTCCTGTTCGATTACATCGGTTCCTTCATGTACGAAGGCGACGCGCCGCTGGCCGAGCGCCGGGCGCAGGCCCTGGCCCTCGACCGGGAGCTCCTTGCCGAGCTGCTCGGCACCGAGGAGCTCCGCGAGCTGCTCGACCCGGACGCCGTTGCCGATCTCGAGCTCGAGCTGCAGGCCCTCGTCGAATCGCGGCGCGCCCGCACCGTCGACGGCGTGAGCGACCTCCTCCGTCGGATCGGCGACCTGCGCAGCGACGAGGTGGCGGCGCGCATCAGCGACGAGCTCGACGCCGCCGCCGCGCTGGCTGAGCTCGAGCGTTCACGCCGCGCCATCCGCGTGCGGATCGCCGGCGAGGAGCGCTGGATCGCGGTCGAGGATGCGGCGCGCTACCGGGATGCCGTGGGAGCCAGCCCGCCTGCCGGCGTGGCGGAGACATTTCTCGAGCCGTCGGAGGCCCCGCCGCTCGACCTCCTGCTGGCGCCGATGGGCACGCACCCACACCCCGTTCGTCGCAGATGCGCCTGCCACGCGCTGGGGCCTCGCCCGGGCCACGGTCGAGGGCCGTCTGAAGCTCATGGCCGCCGCCGGCACCCTCCTCGAAGGAGCATTCCGCCCCGGCGGCGCGGCCCACGAGTTCACGGACCCCGACGTTCTGCGCCAGCTCCGCCGGCGGTCGCTCGCCCGATTGCGCCGTGAGGTCGAGCCGGTCGAGCCGCAGGTGCTGGCGCGCTTCCTTCCGGCCTGGCACGGCGTCGGCTCGAGCGCCGGGGGGATCGGTCGATTGGTCGAGGCGGTCGCGCAGCTCGAGGGTGTGCCGATCCCGGCATCGGTCCTGGAGCGAGATGTCCTGTCGGCCCGCGTCTCGGGGTACACGCCTCGCCTGCTCGATGAGCTGGGGGCGGCGGGCGAGGTCGTCTGGATCGGTCGCGGCACGCTGGGTCGGGACGACGGCCGGGTGGCCCTCTATCGCAGGGACCGGGTCGACCTGCTGGCGAGCGCCGGATCGGCCGATGATCGGCCATCCGAGCCGCTTCACGAGGCCATTCGCACGCATCTCCAGCGGCGCGGCGCGACCTTCTACCCCCAGCTGCGGAGCAGCATCGGCGAGGCCGGCAGCGAGGCCGAGCTCCTCGACGCGGTCTGGGACCTGGTCTGGGCGGGCGAGGTGACGAACGACACCTTCGCCGCGCTGCGCGCCCTGTCGCTGCCACGGTCTCGGTCGAAGTCCCAGCCGCGACCGGGGCGCATCACGGCCCTCGGGCCGCCTCGCGCCGCCGGGCGCTGGTCGCTGGTTGCCGACCTGGTGGGCGAGGAGCGAACGCCGACCGAACGCGGCCACGGTCTGGCCACCACACTCCTCGAGCGCCATGGTGTCGTGACCCGCGAAGCCGTGGCGTCGGAGGGGATCGCCGGTGGGTACGCCTCGGTGTACCCCGTCCTCAAGGCCATGGAGGAGTCCGGCCGCGCTCGTCGCGGGTACTTCGTGGCTGGGCTCGGCGCAGCGCAGTTCGCTCTGCCCGGAGCGGTCGACCGACTGCGCGCGGCGCGCGAGGACGAGGATCCATCGGCCGAGGTCCATATCCTGGCCGCGACCGATCCGGCGCAGCCCTACGGAGCGGCGCTCGCCTGGCCGCGTTCCGCAGATGACGAGCGATTGCCCCTCCAGCGCGCAGCGGGCGCGTACGTGGTGCTCGTCGACGGCGAAGCGGCGCTCTACCTCGAGCGCGGCGGGCGGGGCCTCCTGCAGCTGCCCGCCGCAGCCGATCCGGATACAGCCCGTCGAGCGGTTGCCGCTCTTCCATCACTCGTCGCGCCCGGCGGGCCGATGCGCGAGCTCCGACTCGAGCGGGTTGATCGTGGACCCGTCGCCGAATCTCTCCTGGCCGATGCCCTTCGCGAGGTCGGATTCCATACGAGTTACCGGGGCTACGTCCTGCGCCGTCTCTGACTCGCTACGCCTGGGCGGTTCATGACATGCCGGACATGAGCCGAATGGCCCCCTCCCAGCGGTCCGTCGGTATCTGGGCCGCACCGCCGTCGCGCGCGAGGATGAGAGTCGGGAGCGGGTGAGGCGCACCGGCCTCGTCGCCGAGGTGGTGGCGCCCGAGTCGCTTCGCCCGCTCCCGGCCGCCGTCCCAACCCATGCGTGAGGAACACACCGATGACCCGGATCGTGATCGGCGTCGACTGTTCCCCGCATTCGCTCGTTGCTGCCGAGCTCGTAGCCGGCATGACCTGGCCGCAGCCGACAGACATCCACCTGGTGTGGGCTCACGAGCGACCCACCGAGTGGGCTGCTCACGTCCCAGGTGGGGAGTGGTTTCCTGGCGAGGATCCCGCCACACAGCGGGCACTGAACCGGACGCTCGACGACATCGCGAACGTTCTGCGCCGCTCCGGGCCTGATCGTCTTCTCGCACATCGAGTCGAACCGACCGGCTGCCGCGCTGATCGACATGGCGCGATCTGTCGCTGCTGATCTCATCGTGGTCGGCAACCGGGGTCGCGGCCCGACCGCGAGCGTGCTGCTCGGCTCGGTGTCAGGGGAGGTCGCCGATCACGCGCCGTGTCCGGTCCTGGTCGCCAGGTACCCCGAGGTGACGCGGCTGCTGCTCGCGACCGATGGATCACCGGCAGCTGAGACCATTCCCCGCATCGTCGGGCATTGGCCCGGGTTCCGTCGTCTCCCGGTGGACCTGGTGACGGTGTCCCGGCCACCGTCGTCCGACCAATCCTTCATCACCCCGTGGTCGGAGCCCGTCCCGGCGCGGAGCCGCGGGGCGGCTGACCATGGGGCAGCGACCGAGCGGGTTGCCAAGCGACTGCGAGCGGCCGGCTGGCGTGTTGGCGCGACCGTGTCGCGCACCGGCGATCCCGCCGAGGAAATCATTCACGCCGCCGATGACCATGGGTGCGACCTCATCATCGTCGCATCGCGCGGCCTCGGCGATGTCCAGCGACTGTTCCTCGGGAGCGTGGCACACCAGCTCGTCGTCAAGGCTGACCAGTCCGTGTTGGTCATTCGCGGCCAAGTCCCGGCCGACGCGGGAGTCCATGCCGGGCACGCGGCGCAGGGCATCGGGGCGCGATCGCCGGCCGACGGCGCAGCTATGGTCCCGCGACCGCCAAGACCGTCTCGACCACCATTTCGGCTCGGCAGTCGAGGATGACCTGGGCGAGCTCACGGTATTCGTCACCCGCCATGTCGGCGGCGTCCGCGCAGCCATCGGCCGCCGGATCGTCGAGGTGGACCGTGAGCTCGATCCAGGTGCCGCGCGGAGGCATCACCACGTTGGACGCCGGGTCGATGGATAGGGCAACGCCCACGCCTCCGAAGCCCTCGCCCTCGTTGAGCGTGACGTAGTCGATGTTGATGTTCTGGCAATAGAGCCACCCGCTCGGTGCGGATGCTGCCGCGCAGGCGCCGCCGAGGCCGGCGTCGTCAGGGATTTCGGGCCAGAACGCGCGGAAGGTGATCGACTCGGAATCGAAACACGCGAGACGCTCGATGTCCGAGCGAGCCAGGATCAGGCGCTCGGCGTCGAGCGGCGCGATCGGACACTCGATGGCGTGCGGCTCCAGCCACGGGTCGCCGTTGGACGCACGGCCGGCAAGCCAGCCGAACCACACCGGGCACCCGTACGGATCCGTCTCGATGGGTGTGATGCAGCCCGAATTGGGCGGCAGTCCGAGCGCCGAGACCGCGTACCAGCTGAATCCGTCGGCGTCGACCGGCCCGTCGACGACGTACCCGACGGTCCCGAGACCCAGGCTCCCGAGCCGCTCGGCGCCCGTTGATGGGGCTCTCCGCACCGAAAGGTTCTCGACGGTCGTCTCGACCAGCGAGTCGACCGCAATCCCGCTGGGGGCCGGAGACTCGCTCGCGTCGGCACTGGGGGCGATCGATGGGGTGTCGGTCGACGGGCCGGCGGTCGCTGAGGCATTCGTGGATGCCGGCGGGCTCGAGCTGACAGCACCGACTCCCGGGTCCTCGCCGGTTCCCCCCAGCAGCAGGACGGCGAGTACGGTCGCCAGGAAGGCGAGCAGGATGATGCCCACGACCATCGGCCACCGGTTCCGATCACGGCGGTGCGCCCGCACCGGGTGCTGCGGTCGGAGCGGGGGATACGGCGCGTCGTTCACCTTCCCTCCGTCAGGTGGAAGTCCGCCGGGCACAGAAGTGTCCCGAAGGAACCACGAGACCCTTTGATGCAATCTCCGGGTCCACGGACTCCTCCGGGACAAGAACCACAGTACGGTCATCAGCACCGACTGCCAAGGGGGTTTTTCCACAACCTTGGAGGCTGTACCGGCGGTTATCCACCGGTCGTCCACGGGGGTGGTGGGTGACCGGCTACAGGCGGCCGGCCTCGATGATCCGCTGCAGGAACTCGCGCGTGCGAGCCTCGCGCGGCTCTCGGAAGATGCGGTCCGGTGGCCCTTCCTCGAGGATCTGGCCGTCGTCGAGGAAGACGACCCGGTTGGCGATGTCGCGAGCGAAGCCCATCTCGTGGGTCGCGATGATCATGGTCATCCCATCGGCCGCCAGCTCACGGATCACCGAGAGCACTTCGGCGATCAGCTCGGGGTCGAGGGCGCTCGTGACCTCATCAAGCAGGAGGAGGCGCGGATCCATGGCAAGCGCCCGCACAATCGCCACGCGCTGTTGCTGGCCCCCCGACAGGCGATCGGGGTAGTCGAGCCGCTTGTCGGCCAGGCCAAATCGCTCGAGCAGCTCGGTGGCACGCTCTTCCGCCACCCGGCGATCGAGGCGCAGGACGCGCCGCGGCGCGAGCGTCACGTTGTCGAGCACCGTCATGTGCGGGAACAGGTTGAAGGCCTGGAACACGATCCCGATGTGGCGCCGGATGCGGTCGACGTCCACGCCCTGCGCGGTGATCTCCTCGCCGTTGACCACGACCCGCCCTCCGTCGATCGGCTCGATGAGGTTGATGCAGCGCAGCAGGGTCGACTTTCCGGAGCCGGACGCGCCGATGAGGCACACGACCTCATGCTCGGCCACGTCGAGATCGATCCCCTTGAGGACCTCGAGGTCGCCGAACGACTTGTGCAGCCCCTCGATGTGGAGCGGGGGAGCGGCGGTGGCTGTCATCGGCCCATCCCGAGCAATCGGCCGCGCCGTCCCGCGCGACCTGCGCTGCGCACCGCAGTCGCATAGCGCCGATCTCGCTCACGCGAGACGAGCCAGTCCGTGATCCGGGCCAGCGGGATGGTGACGAGCAGGAAGACGAGGGCGGTCACGAGATACGGGGTGAAGTTGAAGGTGGCCGACTGGCGGATCTGCGACTGCCGGAAGACCTCCACCACCCCGATGAAGGAGACGAGCACGGTGTCCTTCTGCAGGCCGATGAAGTCATTGAGCAGGGGCGGGATCACGCGCCGAACGGCCTGGGGAAGGACGACGAATCGCAGTGCCTGCCCCTGGGTCATGCCGAGAGATCGGGCCGCCGCCGCCTGGCTGGGGTGCACCGAGTCGATGCCGGCGCGGTACACCTCGGACACGTAGGCCGAGTACACGAGGGTGAGCGCCACGACGCCCCACAGGAACGGGTCGTTCGGGACGCCCGGCAGCCGCAGCCCGGGAATGCCGAATCCGAGCACGTAGATCACGAGCACGCCCGGCAGGGCGCGGAACAGGTCGGTGTAGACCGTGGCCAGGAGCCGAACGGGGAAGAAGACCGGGCCGGGCAGGCCGCGGAGCACGGCAAGGACCAGGCCCAGGCCCAGGATGAGGACCTCGGCGATGAGAAAGAGCCGGATATTGACCTCGAACTTGGCGACGATCTTCGGCGCCGATTCGCCGAAGTTCTCCCAGTCGAAGAACGAGGCCTGGACCCGCTCCCAGCCGGGAGCGTTGACCACCACGAAGACCAGCAGGCCGAAAAGGACGACCGTGCTGGCGAGCGCGATGACCACGGCCCGACGGCCGGACCCACCGACCGTCAGGCGCGCCATGAGCGTCTACCTGCGACTATTCGAGCACCGGTACGTCGACGGCCTCGGACAGCCACTCGTTGGTGATCTGCTCCAGCTCGCCGCTCTCGTCGAGCGCGGCGATGGCCTCGTTGACGCACTCGGTCAGCGGGCTGTCCTGCTCGAGGACCAGGCTGAAGTGCTCCTGCTCGTCGCCGGCCGCAGGGAACTGGCCGACCACCACGCCATCGTCCATCTGGACTGCCGTGACGAAGAAGGCCGTCGGCAGGTCGACCACGATTCCGTCGACCTGGCCGGCATTCAGTGCCGCGATCGCCGCGTCGTTGGAGTTGTACACCGACGCCTCGGTGGTCGGCTGAATCTGCTCCTCGATGTACGAGAGGCTCGTCGTTCCGATCTGCACGCCGAGCCGGAAGTCCGCCACGTCCGCCAATGAGGAGGCCTCCGTGATCGGCGTACCGGCATTTGCCACGAGCGACTGGTTCGAGAAGTAGTACCCGTCGCTCATGTCGACGGCGGTGGCTCGCTCCTCGGAGAAGCTGACCTGCGCCAGGTAGAAGTCGAAGTCCTTCTCGCCCGGGGCATACGAGTTGTCGAACGGCACGGCGATGAAGTCCACGGCCTCGTCACCGTAGCCGAGCTGCTCGGCAACGGCCCACGCCACGGCGCCTTCGAACCCGCGCTTGTTCGTCGGGTCGCCCAGCTCCCAGGGGTCGGTCGCCGTCTCGCCGTCAGCCGGGGGATCCCAGTAGGGTGGGAAGGCGGGGTTGTCGGTGCCGATCGTCAGGCGTCCGGCGGTCTTGGTATCGAGGGATTCGGGCGAGCAGGTATCGGCCACCGCCGATTCCGACGGCGCCATGGTGGGCGTGCTCGCCGCGCTCGGGGAACTCGCTCCGCCGCTGGTGGTTGTGCCGCTGGTGCAAGCGACGGTGAGTGCGGCGATCGCAGCAATGGTGGCCGCTCGGAAAACCCTGGGCATGTCGTCGTGCGCTCCGGTGCGTGGTGCTGAACGCGCCGAGTGTACTTCCTCGTGCGCTGGACTCAATCCCCGCGTTCCAGGCGCACCCCGATTCCGCGCTTGGCGGCGATGCGTTCGGCCAGGTTCGCCTGGTTATCGGCGAGGGCAAGGTCGCCGGTCGAATCGACATAGAGGAGCGTCGCTCCGCGGGCGACGTGGCCGAAGCTCGGCGCGAACGTCACGTCATCCAGGGACATCTGCCCGATGCGGGCTCGGAGCGTGCCGATGCCGCCCGAGCCGCCGAATGCCGCCGCCAGGGCATCCGCTCGAGCGGCCAACCGGACATTTCCGAAGCTGTCGACGTACGAGATCTCGGTCTCGAGCGCGCCGTCCACGATGTGAGGGGCCGGAAGCGCGAGCGGAACAAGGTCCGCGAGAGTCGATCTCGGCGCCGACGTCTCCGAACGTTGCGTTGCCTGCGGCAAGGTGAGCTGCCACGGGCGAGAAGATGTCGCGGCCATGGAAGGTGGCGGTGGTGGCGGGCAGCCACCACGTTCGGTTGGCCAGCTCACGGACGGCGGTTGCGCCACCCAGCGCATCGGCGGCGAGCTGGAGCAGCCCGTTATCCGGACCGATGAGGACGTCACCTCGCTCGGTCTGGATGCCGATCGGCCGGCGTTCCGTGCCGACGCCCGGATCGACGACGGCAACGTGGATGCCGACCGGCATGAACGGCAGCGCGGCCCGCAGGATCATGGCTCCGTCGCTGATCGCGTACTTGGACACGGTGTGCGACACATCGACGACCCGGGCGGTGGGGCAGATATCGAGCATGACGCCGCGGCAGGTCGCGGCCGCGCCGTCGAGGCCGAAGTCGGTCAGGAACGAGATGAACGGTGGTCGCTCGGTGGGCATGCGCACAATGCTAGCGGGCAGCGCGAATGAGTCCGGTGTGCAAGAGACTTGCACACCGGCAACATAGCGACGGCGGGTTAGCAGCCGCTCACCCCTGGCTTACCGAGGCTCAGGTGAGCGTGATCGTCTGCCGGTGCTTCGGGATCACGGCGTCGAGACCCATCTCGGTCCGAATCCGCGCGGCGAACGCCTCTGCCGCATCCGGATCGCCATGGACGATGAACACCGTCTTCGGCTTCCCCTTGGCGGCGAAGTGGCCGAGCCAGGCCTCGAGCTCCTCCTGGTCCGCGTGGGCGGAGAATCCGGAGATGGATCGGACGCGGCAGCGCACGTCGACCTCCTGTCCGTCGATCCGCGCGGATTTCCCACCGTCCTGGAGGTGTCGGCCCAGCGTGCCCTGGCCCTGATAGCCGATGAACAGCAGCGTGCAGCGCGGATCTGGGAGGAAATCCTTGAGGTGGTGCATGATCCGGCCGCCGGTGAGCATGCCGGACGACGCCACGACCATGATCGGACGGTCGGCCGTTCGGATGGCCTTCGACTCCTCGACCGAATCGGTGAACTGCTGTCCCGGATAGGCCAGCGGCGACTCCCCCGAGCGCAAGAGCTGTGCGGTCTCTTCGTCGTAGGTCTCGGGATGGTCCAGGTAGACGGTGGTTGCCCGGGATGCCATCGGTGAGTCGAGGTAGAGGGGCACTCGCGGAATGCGCCCGTCGCGAACGAGCTCATCCAGCACCCAGATGATCTCCTGGGTGCGACCGATGGCGAACGCCGGAACCAGCAGCACGCCGCGGTCCTCGCTCACCTCGGAGATCGCCGCGACCAGCTCATCGATCGCCTCGTCGTGCGGGGCGTGCTCCCGGTTGCCGTAGGTCGACTCCACGACCACGTGGTCCGCATGGGTGATCGGCGTCGGGTCTCGGAGGATCGGCGACCCGTCCCGCCCGAGGTCCCCGGAGAAGACGATCATGCGGTCCGTCTCGCCGTCGCTGACCCGCAGCTCCACGATCGCGGAACCCAGGATGTGGCCGGCGTCGTGGAGCATGGCGCTGACACCGTCGGTCACGGCGATCTCGGTGGTGTAGTCGGACCCCACGAACAGCTCCATCGTGGCGTCGACGTCATGTTCGTCGTACAGAGCCTCGCGCGTCTCCGTTCGGCCCTCGGGCGGCGCGCTGCGCATGCGCTCGGGGAGTGACTCGTCGTCGACCTCTCGGGCCTCGGCCTCCGATTCGACCGCGGCCGCCTCCTCGCTGGCACGCTTCGCCTGTCGCCGGTTCCACCGGTTCGTGAACTCGACCTGGAGCTTGGCCGAGTCGCGGAGCACGATCTCCGCGAGGTCAACGGTTGCGCGCGTGGCGTGAATCGGCCCGTGGTAGCCAGCCTTGACGAGGGCCGGCAGCCGCCCGCAATGGTCGAGGTGGGCGTGGGTCAGGATGACGGCGTCGAGGATGTCGGGCTCGAACGCGAACGGCATCCGATTGCGTTCCACCTCCTCCGGGGAGCCCTGGAACATCCCGCAGTCGACCAGGATGCGTCGCTCTCCGGCGGTGACGAGGAACTGGGAACCGGTGACGCCGCCAGCGGCGCCAAGGAACTGAATGCTGATGCTCACGAACCCTCCTCGTATATTGGGACCCAGGCCAGTCCCTCGATGTCGCCATCGTGGACACGGCCGAAATAGAGGCCCACGCTGAAGCGGTCACCGCTCGCGACCGAGGCAGGATCGATGCCGACCACCGACGCGGATCGGTGGCACGCCCCATCGAGGCCGTCGCACAGTCGCACCTCGCCATCCACCACCTGCAGGGATCCCTCGAGCCACGTCCATCCCGGCGGCTCCTGGTCCGCGGCAACGGACGGGTCGAAGGTCTCGCCGCCCTCGGGGCGGTGGGTGATCCAGCCGTCCTCGGGACACGTCAGGGCCGGCTTGACCCCGTCGCGGCGCACGCCGCGGGCCTGGGTCTCCGGCTGCACGATGAACGAGGTCGGATGGTCTACGACCTCGGACCGCTTGGCGTACTCCAGCAGCCCGGTCGTGCCGGAGCCGTCGATCAACCGGCCGTCGGCGGCGTACACCGATCCGGACAACGGGTCGCTGAACGTCTGGTTGGTCGGGCACCATGCAACGAGCGAGCGAAGGCGCCCACGACCAGCCGGCGCCTCCGCGTCGAACACCCATGGCCGCGCGCCGGCGTCCCTGACAACGAAGACCGGGCGCCCATCGTCGAGCAGCACGGCGGTCGCCTCGCCGGGGTCGGGGACCTGGACGACGCCGAGGTCGCCACCCGGCGGCGTTGCGATCCCGCTGAAGATGAACGCGTAGCCGACCGCCATCGTCCCGGCGGCGAGCACGGCCAGTCCGATGAGCAGTCGTCGCCCGAGGTCACGCACGTCGTGGATGATGCCATGCCGGGCCGTATCATCGGCGCCATGGCCTTTCCCCTCGAACCGCCCATCGCGCCCATGCTCGCGAAGCCGGCGGCAGCCATACCCGAGGGCGACGAATGGATCTATGAGCCGAAATGGGACGGCTTCCGGGCCCTCGTGTTCCGAGATGGCTCGGAGGTGTACATCCAGTCGCGGGACCTCAAGCCGCTCAACCGCTACTTTCCGGAGCTCGAAGCGCCGATGCGCGCCATCGGCGGGGCCGATGCCCGGTTCGTGCTCGACGGCGAGATCGTCATCGCTCGTCCTGAGACCGGCCTCGATTTCGACGCGCTCCTCCTCCGCATCCATCCCGCGGCGTCGCGGGTGAAGATGCTGGCCGAGGAGGCGCCCGCATCATTTGTGGCCTTCGACTGCCTTGCCGATGGCGACGGTGACGCGATGGCGCGGCCATTCGCCGAGCGCCGCACGCGGCTCGCGCGCATCGCCACGGGCCTTCCGGAGTCCGTTCGGCTGACCCCCTCGTCCACTGATCCGGCGGTCGCACGGCACTGGTTCGAGGTCTTCGAGGGCGCGGGCCTCGACGGGGTCATCGCCAAGAAGTCCGATGACCCGTATTCGCCGGGCAAGCGAACCATGGCGAAGATCAAGCATGTCCGAACGGCGGACTGTGTCGTCGCCGGCTTTCGATGGCACAAGAACGGCCCGGGCACCCTCATCGGCTCACTCATGCTCGGCCTGTACAACGACGCGGGAGACCTGCAGTCGGTTGGCGTCACCTCCTCGTTCACGATGGAGAAGCGGGCCGAGCTCGTCGAGTTCCTTGCGCCGTATCGGCGTGATGGGATGAAGGACCACCCGTGGCGCGACTGGGCATTGGCCGAGGCATCGGCCGTCGAGCAGGGCCGCCGTCTGCCCGGCGCCCAGTCGCGCTGGAACCGAGGCAAGGATCTGTCCTGGGAGCCGGTGCGCCCCGAACTCGTGGTCGAGGTCGCGTTCGACCATCTCCAGCGAGATCGCTTCCGGCACGCGACGACATTCAAGCGCTGGCGGCCGGATCGGTCGCCGGCCGATTGCCGCTACGACCAGCTCGAGGAGACTCCGCCCGCCCTCCTTGCGGACCTGTTCGGCGTCTGATGCGCGGACGCTAGACTCAGCGGGTCAGAGTGTTCGCAGTGCCAGGGAGAGCTTCATTCTCGTGACCGTCAGCCTTCAGCCGAGCGCCGTCAACGACCTCGCCGATCGATTCTGGGATGGCGTGCTCCAGCGCGATCCGCACGTGGGCCACCGTCCTCGGCGACGAGCGCTTCAACGATCGATGGCCGAACCTCGGAGCCGATGGTCGGGCAGAGGAGGAGGCCGCCTTCCGCTCGGCGCTCGCCGAGGCGCAGGCCATCGCGCCCGACGGCCTCAGTCCCGAGGAGATCATCACGCGGGACCTGCTCATCCTGGTCACCGAAAATCACCTCGAGGCGCTGGCGCAGAAGCAGTACCAGCTGGCCATCGACCACATGAGTGGCCCCCAGATCTGGCCCGCCGAGATCGCGCAGTACCAGCCGGCGGATACGGACGAGCGCCTGGCCATGCTGCTGACCCGGCTCGAGCGATACCCCGCGCTCATCGAGCAGTACATCACCACCCTGGCCGAGGGCGTTGCCGATGGCCGCACGGCGGCCGCGGTGCCCGTGCGACGGACGATCGAGCAGATCGATCGGATGCTCGGCGTCGACCCGTCGGAGGCGGCGGCGACCACCATGGCCCAGGTGCGCGAAGACGACCGACCGACGGTCGCCGATGCCGTCGGCACCCACGTGTACGCGGCACTGCGCCGCCTTCGCGCCTACCTCGTGGACGAGTACGAGCCTCATGCGCGCCAACAGCCGGGGCTGTCGGCCACCCCGGGTGGCGAGGCAGCGTATCGGCTCGCGATTCGGATGCAGACCACGATCGATACGTCGGCCGAGGAGGTTCATGCGTTCGGGCTCGCGGACCTCGAGTCGATCGAAGCGGAGAAGGACGAGATCGCCCGCAGGCTCGGTCATGCCGATCGCCACGCGCTTCGCAAGGCACTCGCCGGGGACCCGTCGAATCACACCGACGAGCCCGGCGATCTGGTCCGCCTGGCACAGGAGCAGACCGACCGCGCCTACGCCGTGGCTCCGGAGTACTTCGGTCGCCTGCCATCGGCCAACTGCTACGTGAAGGCTGTCGAGGCCTACCGCGAGGCCGACTCGCCCCCGGCCTTCTACATGCCGCCATCGGTCGATGGATCGCGCCAGGGGCAGTACTACATCAACACCTATCAGCCGGCCGAGCGCGAGCTCCACAAGATCGCGTCCATCACCTTCCACGAAGCGACGCCCGGCCACCATTTCCAGATCGCGATCGAGATGGAGCTCCAGGGACTGCCCGCCTTCCGAACGCTCGGCTCGCGCATGGCGGGCGTCGCCTACAGCGAGGGATGGGGTCTGTACTGCGAGCGACTCGCCGACGAGATGGGCCTCTACGCGTCGGATGAGGAGCGACTCGGCATGCTCGACGCCCAGTCGTTCCGCGCCGCTCGGTTGGTGGTCGACTCGGGGTTGCATGCCATGGGCTGGACCCGGGAGCAGGCCATCGAGTTCATGCACGAGCGTGGTTCGCTGCCAGCCGTCGATGCGGCCATCGAAGTCGACCGCTACACGATCTGGCCCGGCCAGGCGCTCAGCTACAAGCTCGGCCAGCGTGAGATCGAGCGCGCTCGAGAGGAAGTGACCGCGGCGATGGGGGATCGGTTCGACCTTCGCGCCTTCCACGACGAGGTCCTGGCCCACGGCTCGCTGCCCCTGGCAACCCTGCGCCGCGAGATCCCCGGCTGGGTCGAGGCCGCCGTCGCTCGCGGACGGTGAGGCAGCCTGTCCCGGTCACCCTCACCGGGCGTTCCGTGCGGCTCGAGCCGCTGGCCGACCGGCATCGAGCCGACCTCGAGCTCGCGGCGGGCGAGGACCCATCGGCCATGCGCTACCTCGCCACCGACCTCGCCCGGATGGGGTGGGACGCGTGGTACGGCGAAGCCGCGTCCGGCGTGGCCGATGGTCGCTTCGTGGTATGGGCGACCGTGGCCCTCGATACGGGGCGGGCCGTCGGGTCGAGCCGGTTCGGGGACATCGACCTGCCTTCCGAGCGGCTGGAGATCGGATGGACGTGGCTCGCGCCATCTCGCTGGCGGACCGCGCTGAACAGCGAGGTGAAGCTGCTCCAGCTCACCCATGCCTTCGATGAGCTTGGAGCGGGCCGCGTCGCACTCAAGACCGATGGCAGAAATGCACAGTCGCAGGCGGCAATCGAGCGTCTCGGAGCCGTCCGCGAAGGGGTCCTGCGTCGTCACATGCGCCTGCCCGACGGCCACATCCGCGACACGGTCTACTACTCGATCCTCCGCGACGAGTGGCCTGCCATCCGGGAACGCCTGTCAGCGCGGATCGGCCCTCCCTAGCGGCCCTTCAGCGGCCCACCGCGGCACGGATCTGGTCGGCGTGCTCGTGGCAATGGTCGGCGTAGATGCGCAGCCAGTCCTGGATGGAGTATGCGCCCGACTCCGAATGGGTTCCGCTGCGGCCCCACTCCTCCTCGCTGAGCATCTTGAGCAGCCCGAGGCTGCCGGCGCGGACGGCCCGGACCACCGCCATCGAGTCGGGGATCGGACGTTCATAGTGCAGGCGCATCGCCCAGCGCGGCTCGTCGTAGCCCTCGATGCGAGCCTCGTCGTCGGCCACCAGGCGGCGCAGCCGGATGTATGCCATGGCCTCGCTGTCGGCCAGATGGTGCGCCACCTGGCGTGCCGTCCATCCTCCATCGGCGGGGCGCTGGTCGAGCTTCTCGTCGGTGACTCCGGCAAGCGCGGCATCCACTTCGTCCGCGCCGGATTCGTATCGGCGCAGCAGCTCCTGGCGGTCGGTCAACTCGATGCCTCCTCATCCGGGGTGACGGGATCAATCCACTCGGTCGTCGGGTCGTAGTCGGGGTCCGGTGGCTCGGCGGCGGGGCGCAGCGCCTCCGGGACGTTGCGGAGATTGACGCGAACCCGCCACCACACCTTGTACCGGCCGCGCATGGCGTCGACCAGGACATCCTCGGGGTCGCGGACGTGGTTCGCGGCGTCCGGGTGGCGGTCGCGCCATCGATCGAGCCCCGCCAGTGCGTCCGCCTTGTCGGCGGCCTGGCCGATGACGAGCAGCGGCTGGGTCGACCGGCGCCTTCCGGTCGGCGGGACGCTGCCGTCCGGGTTCCGAGCCGGGGCCTGTGGCATGGGGGGCGCCACCGAACCCGCTCGACCGCGCGGGGCGGTGGGATCAGTGGGCGTGCCCGTCGGAGCGCGACGACGCTTGGACGGCTGCACCCGAGGCGGCTCCCCGGCCTGCTTGGCGTAGTGGGGCGGCCATGGCGCGTCGCCCAGTCCCTCGCGCTCCTGACGCTCGACCAGCTCGAGCAGCGGTTCCAATGAGTGACGGCGTTCCTCGATGCCGGCACCCACGTCGCCGAGTCGCGCGTAGCGTTCCGGGACCGTCCGCACGGTGAAGTCGCCGAGCTCCGCGTCCGGCAGCTCGTCCCAGGTCAGCGGCGCGCTGACCGTGGCATCAGGGCGTGGGCGCACGGAGTAGACCGATGCCACCGTGCGGTCCTTCGCGTTCTGGTTGTAGTCGAGGAAGACGCCGTGGCGCTCCTCCTTCCACCACTTGCTGGTGGCGATCTCCGGGGCGCGACGTTCAACCTCGCGGGCCAGAGCCAGCGCGCTGCGTCGGACGTCACTGAAGGCCCAGTTGGGCTCGATCCGGACGTAGACGTGGATGCCACGTGATCCCGAGGTCTTCGGCCAAGCGGTGTAGCCGAGCTCCTCGAGCACCTCGCGCACGACGAGCGCCACGGACCGCACGTCATCGAATCCTACGCCCGGGCCGGGGTCGAGATCCACGCGCAGCTCGTCCGGATGATCAAGGTCCCCGGATCGCACCGGGTGCGGGTTGAGGTCGATGCAGCCGAGGTTGATGACCCACGCCAGCGCCGCGGCGTTGTCGACCACCACCTCGTCCGCCGTGCGGCCCGATGGAAACGAAAGCTCCACGGTCCGCACGAACTCCGGGACCGATTTCGGAGCGCGCTTCTGGAAGAAGGCCTCACCACCGGCACCGTCCACGAACCGCTTGAGCGCCATCGGTCGATCGCGGACGCCGAGTAATGCGCCCTCGGCGACGTCGACGTAGTACCGGACGAGGTCGAGCTTCGTGACGCCCGCATCGGCGAAGAAGACCTTCCCCGGGTTGCTGATCGTGACCTCGTGACCGTCGAGCTGCAGGAGCTCGGTTTCGCGGCGCGGCATGGGTGACAGGGTAGCCTGAAGATCGAGCGGGCACGTGCCTTGCGGAAAGGATGACCCGATGATCAACCGAGCAAAGGGGCTCCTCGCCGACCTCGACGAGTGGAGCCTCAGTCACCGCATCCCCCGGGTCTCGCGCCGCGCTATGAGCGGGTTCATGAGCCACCAGGCGCTGCAGTTCGCCGGGAGCATGGCCTACTTCGCGGTGCTCTCCGTCTTCCAGCTGCTGGTCCTCGGCGTCGTGCTCGGCTCGATCTTTCTCGGCGACGGCGAGGCGCGGCAGTTCATCATCGACCAGGCCGGGGCCGGCTCGCCGCTCGACGCCGACACGATCGGCGGGATCATCGACTCGGTCATCGAGTCCCGGGGCAGCATGACGCTCATCAGCGTCGCGTTCCTGGCCTGGAGCGCCCTGGGGGTCTTCTCCGCCATCTCGACCGGGATCGGTCGCGTCTTCGAGAATGCCCCGCCGCGGCCGTTCCTCAAGGACAAGCTCATCGGCCTGTTCCTCATGGCTCTGACCGGGATCCTGGCGGTCGGGTCGGTGGTCATCGGGATCGTGACCGGCATCCTGCAGGAGGCGGCTGCGGACGTGGTCGCGGGCATTCCGGGCGGGGCGACGGCGCTGTGGCTCATCGGCTTCTTCGTACCCATCCTCCTCATCTTCCTGGCGTTCTGGGTCATCTACCGCGTGGTCCCGAACCGCCCGGTGACCTGGGGCGAGGTCCTGCCGGGCGCCATCGTGGCGGCCGTCCTGTGGACGATCCTGCGCTTCGGCTTTACCTGGTACGCCACCAGCGTCGCGAACTACGAGAGCGCCTTCGGCCCGATCTCGACCGGTATCACGCTGCTCGTGTTCCTGTACTTCGCGAGCGTGATCGTGCTGTTGGGCGCGGAGTTCGCGCGTGCCAGCGCCATCGACGACCAGCGCGCCCCGACAACGGTTGCCGATCCGCGGCTGCTGCCGGTGCTGACCGAGCCGCCACCGGTCCCCGCCGGCATGCCGAAACGAGGGATTCCGCGGGCGGTGGTGCTCGGCGCGGGCGCGCTGCTGGGCGTCGTGATCGGCCGCTTGACGAAGCGCGACGAGGACGACTGATCGGCGCAGGTACCGGGTGTCGGGCAAGGCCGAGACCCACACGGACTAGACAGGTGTAGTACTTTGGGGCCCGTTCCGCGGCCACCAGGCTTCGGGCACCATCGCCCCGAACATCTCTCGCTACGGGGCAAAGGGCATAGTGCAGCACCTGATCACCGCTCGATGAGGCGGCGGTCTCGTCTCGCCGTCACGTTCGTCGCCCTGCTGACGGTTGGATGGAGCGTCGTCACAACTCAGCCCAGCGGCTCGGCCCTTGCCGCTGATCCCGAGGCCAAGCTGGCCGAGACCCGCGCACAGCTCGCAGACGCACAGTCGGCGCAGCAGTCGCTGGAGGCTACCCTCCAGCAGCAGCGCGCCCAGCTCGCACAGCTTCAGCGCAAGTCCGCCGACCTCGACACGCAGCTCGACCTGGCCGAGGCCGAGCTTGGCGCCGTGACCGCCGAATACGAGCGCGTGGCGGCGCTGCTCGAGCAGGTTCGCACCCAGGTGGCGGACATCGAGGCCCGAATCGCGGAGCTGCGAGCGCAGATCGCCGAGCTGGATGTCGAGCTGATCCAGGTGGCGAACGACATCCATCGACGGACGACGGACCTCGAGGCGCGCGAGGCGCTCCTCCAGGACCACCTTCGCTCCGCCTACGAACGCAGCCAGACCTCGCTGCTCGAAGTCATCCTGTCCGCCGGTTCGCTCGACCAGGCGACGACCCAGGTCGGCTATCTGATGAACGTGTCGGAGCAGGACACTGCCCTGGCCAACGACATCCGCGCCATTCGCGAAGAGCTCGAGACGCGCCGCGCCACGTTGGCCGAGGGCCGACGCGCCCTCGCCGATGCGCGCGCGGTCGCGCGCGACGAGGAAGCGAGCCTGAAGCAGCGTCGAGACGAGCTGACGGCACTCGAGGCCCGGCTCAAGGAGCTCCAGGCAGCGGCCGATCGTCGACGCGCGGAGCAGGCCGCGGCGCTGAATGCGGCGCTCGAGGCCAAGGGCAACGTCGAGCAGCAGATCGCCGACAACGAGGCCGCCGCGCGCGGCAGCCACCAGCCTGGCTCAGCAGCTCCAGCAGCAGGCCTCGGCACAGCAGGCGGCCATCGCCGAAGCAAAGGCCCGCGCCGCCGCCGAAGCCGCCCGACGAGCGCAGGAGCAGGCGGCACCTGACCAGGCGGCCCGCGATGCCGCCGCCGCCGCCAATGCGACCTCCAACTACGGGTTCCGATGGCCCGAGCGCCCGTTCGCGTCACCCAGGAATGGGGGCCGACCGAACTTCGTCCTTGAGCCGCCGTACACCTATCGGCGGCACGTACTACCCGCACTTCCATGCCGGCATCGACTTCGCCAACGGGTGTGGCACCCCGATCTACTCCGTCGGCGCAGGCGTCGTCGTTGCCTCGGGCCAGCCGTTGCGGCCGTGGGATTCCGGCTATCGGGGTCGTCGTCGACCATGGGAACGGGATCCAGACGTGGTACTGGCACATGCAGCCGCGAGTGGTCGTGGGGCCCGGAACGATCGTGACCAGCGAATCGGTCATCGGCTACGAGGGATCAACCGGCAACTCGACCGGATGCCACGTGCACTTCGCCGTCAACCACAGCGGCGTCTGGGAGAACCCTCGGAACTACCTGCCCTAGCAGGCGGGATCGGCTCAGGAGCCGACCGTGCTGCGGACCGCGGGCAGGTACAGCCGGTCCACGTACTCGGTCAGCATCCGGGCGGTGCTGAACTGCCACAGGGCACCCTCGATGGACGCGCGCATCACGGGCAGCCAATCGACAGGCAGCCCATCGGCGTCGCGAGCGAAGAACTTCGGAACGATCTCGTCCTCCAGCAACCGGTAGAGCTCGCCGGCGTCGGCAGCGTCCTGGGCGGCCTCGTCACCGATCGGCTCACGGCCGCCGATGGCCCACCCGTTCTCACCGTTGAAGCCCTCGTCCCACCAACCGTCCAGGACCGAGAGGGACGGGATCCCGTTGATCGCCGCCTTCATGCCCGAGGTGCCCGACGCCTCCATGCGGACGGCGCGGGTTGTTGAGCCAGATGTCGACCCCGCCGACCAGGAATCTTCCGATGCGCATGTCGTAGTCCTCGACGATGAACACGCGCCCGCGCAGCCGCTCCGAGCGGGAGAGCTCGAAGATGTGCTGGATCACCTGCTGGCCAGGGCGATCGGCCGGGTGCGCCTTGCCGGCGATGATGATCTGCACCGGCCGATCGGCGGCATCCAGGATCCGGGACAGGCGCTCCTCGTCGCTGAACAGGAGGGCGGCTCGCTTGTAGGTCGCAAACCGTCGCGCGAAGCCGATGGTCAGGGCGTCCTCGTTGAGCACTCCGCGGATTGAGCGCAGCGTGCCCGGCGACTCGCCGTGACGCGCAAATTGGCGCGCCAGCCTTCCTTCCAGGAAGCCACCCATCTCGCGCTTCTGCTGCTGATGCGCGGCCCACAGCTCGCGGCCGTCGACCTCGCCGAGCTTGCCCAGCATCTCCGGGCCATGCATGTCGCTTCCGAGTGGGACGCCGATCGCGCGCTGGATCAACCGCCGTACGGGCCGGCCGAGCCAGGTCGGCACGTGGACCCCGTTCGTGATGGCGTCGATGGGGTGGCCCGCCAGGTCCTGCCACGTCGCGGTGGCGGTGTCGGCGTGGAGCCTGCTCACGGCGTTCGCCCCCACCGCGTGGCGCAGCACGAACGCGGTCATGTCGAACGGGGCGTTGGGATCATCGGTATGTCCCCGGCCCAGCTCGAGCAGCTCCGTCGGCTCCATGTGCGCGCTGCGGAACCAGCGGTCGAGCGCTCCGGCGACCAGGTCCCGGGCGAACACCTCGTTGCCGGCGGGGACGGGCGTGTGGATGGTGAAGACCGACGAGCGGCCCACGCGCCGCAGCGCCTCGGCAGCGGACAGGCCCGGCTCGGCGTCCATGAGCTCGCCCGCGCGCTCGACGAGGAGGAACGCCGAGTGGCCCTCGTTGAGGTGCCACACGGCCGGATCGATCCCCAGGGCGCGAAGTGCACGTACGCCGCCGATGCCGAGCACGAGCTCCTGGCACAGCCGCATCTCGCGGCCGCGCACATAGAGGATGTGCGTGATCGGCCGATCGGACGGGTCGTTGGCGGGAACGTCGGTGTCGAGCAGCAGGACCGGTGCCCGACCGACCTGCGCGACCCAGACCGCGGCGTGCACCACCCGGTCCGCGATCTCGACGCTGACCTGCAGCGGCGCCCCATCGCGCCCCCGGGCGCGTCGAAGTGGCAGCTGTGACGGGTCGAGGTCCGGCTGCGCATGCTCCTGGTGTCCGTCGGCGTCGATCTGCTGCCGGAAGTAGCCGCGCCGATACAGGAGTCCGACGCGCGATGAACGGGATGGCAGCGTCGGACGCGGACTTGCAGTGGTCGCCGGCGAGGACACCGAGACCACCTGAGTAGATCTGCATCGACTCGTGGATCCCGAACTCCGCGCAGAAGTAGGCGACCGGGCCGGCCAGCGCGCGCTCGGGCGAGTCCGCGTACCACGAGTCCGAGCCGTTGCCCAGGTAGCGCTCGAACTCGTCGAGGACGCGGCTCACATCGACAAGGAAGTCCTCGTCACCCGCCAACTCGGCCCAGCGTGCGGCGTCGACCGCGCGCAACACCCGGATGGGGTTTCGATAGCGAATCCACATGCCGGAATCGATGCGGCTGAAGATCGCCTGTGCCCGGGGCGTCCAGCTCCACCACAGGTTGTAGGCGAGCTCACCGAGGCCCTCGAGCCCGGCCGGCAGGTTGAATTCGTGGCCCGAGACGGTCGGGACGCGGAGGGATGTGGTCACGAGGGGGGATGATAGCGGCGATGCGTCGTAGCATGGACGCCATGACGTCGTTGAGCGAGCGCCGGGGCCTGGATCGTGGCCGCCGTGCGCGATCACTTCCCGGCCCTCTCACGGATGGTGAACGGGGTGCCGGTCGCCTACCTCGACGGCCCGGGCGGGACCCAGGTCCCGCGCGAGTGCATCGCGGCGATCTCGACCTACCTCGAGCGCTCGAACGCGAACCATGGCGGTGCCTTCACGGCATCGGTCGAGACCGATGCGCTCCTCCACGAAGTCCATTCGGCGGGCGCCGATTTCCTGGGAGCCCATGATCCGGACGAGATCTCGTTCGGGCCGAACATGACCACGATCACGTTCAGCACCAGCCGCGCGCTCGGGCGGGATCTGGGTCCCGGTGACGAGGTCGTCGTCACGCGTCTGGATCACGATGCGAACGTTGCTCCCTGGCTTGCCGTCGCCGCCGACCGCGGCGCGACGGTGCGCTGGCTCGAGCTCACCGACGACCGCACGGCACTCGACCTTGACGCACTCTCGGAGGTCGTGGGCTCACGGACGCGGATCGTGGCCATCGGCCTGGCCTCGAATGCCCTCGGGACCGTCACCGATGTCGGGCCGCGTCATCGAGGCGGCACACGCGGTGGGCGCCATCGTCTACGTCGATGCGGTCCACGCGGCACCGCACCTGCCGATCGACGTATCGGCGCTGCAAGCGGACCTCCTGGTCACGAGTCCCTACAAGTTCTTCGCCCCGCACCTCGGCATGCTCTACGGGCGGCGCGACCTTCTCGAGCGGCTTGACGCGTATCGCGTGCGCCCCGCCGGCGCCGAGTTGCCGGGCAAGCTCGAGGTGGGTACCCAGAACCACGAGGCGCTGGCGGGCCTGCTCGGGACGTTCGAATATCTTGAATCGCTGGGTGCCGCCTACGGCGAGGCCGGCGATCGCTCGGATCGGCGGGGCCGACTGCGTGCCGCGATGTCGGCGATCCACGTCCACGAGCGCGTGATGTCGCTGGCCGTGCTCGAGCGAATCGGGAGCCTGCCCGGACTGACGATGCACGGCATCGTCGATCCGGCACGGGTCGGCGAACGGGTGCCGACCTTCTCGTTCACGCTCGCCGGGCATGAACCGCGAGAGATCGCCGAGCACCTGGCGAGGCGGGGGATCAGCGCATGGGACGGCGACTTCTACGCGTGGGAGCTCGTGCGACACATGGGACTCGCCGATGCTGGCGGGCTGCTCCGCATCGGCTTCGTCCACTACAACACGCTCGAGGAGCTGGATCGGCTTCGGGACTCGCTGCTCGAGCTGACCGGCTGATCAGGGGAGCTCGTTCCTGCGCTTGAGCCGAAACGCTACCCTAGCGGCTCAATGGATGGCTATTCGGTCACCGAGGCGGCATCAGTGCTCGGCGTGCCAACGGAGCGCGTCTGGGAGCTGCTGGCCCGCGGTGTCCTCTCCGGGACGCCGGAGGGAGAGACGGGCATGCGCGTCTTCCTCCAGCCACGTCCGGCCCCCGCCGCGGTGGGTGAGGCTCCGCGCTCGAACGGTCATCGTGATGCGTCGAGCACCGAGGTGGAGGCGTCGCCGTTCCGTGAGCTCCTGACCGAGTTTCGCAACCTGACCGAGCGATATGGCCAGGCCCTCCTCGCCCTGGGGGAGGCTCGCGGCGAGGTCGCGTCGCTCCGGTCGCGCGTGGACGTGCTCGAGGCACGCATGGATCTGCGGCTGCCGTTCGGTGGTCCGGCTCCGGCCCCGACGCCACGACCGTCGGCTCCCCGCGCGAGTCCGCCACCGGAGCCGGGGCCGGAGCCCGAGCCGGAACCGATGGCCGCGGCCGAGCAGCCCGTGGCCGGCACCCCGTCGGCGGCCACGAGCCCGCGGCAGGCGCCGGACCGTGAGGCGTCGAATGAGTCCGCCGATGATGTCGCCGAGACACCCACGCCGCGGCGTCGCAGTCGGGCCCACTTCGTCGAGGACTTCGCCGAGGCCCTTGCCCGAGCGGAGGACCCGAGCCCGGCCGAGCTTCCCGGCAGCGTCGAGGCGGGAGCTGCCTTCGCGGCTCTGCAGGCAGCCCTCGACGCGGGCGACGAGGCGGTCGCTGGCTCTGTCGATGGCGCAGACGCCAGCCTGCCCCGCGAGCTGCCGGTTGCCGAACAGATGATCGACGCCGATGCCGAGCCGGAACCCGAGCCTGAGCCCGAGCCGGAACCCGAGCATGAGTCCGAGCCGGAACCTGAGTCCGAGCCGGAACCTGAGCCGCGAGCCGGAACCTGCGCCAGCCGCGAGCCGGAACCAGCGCCAGCGCCAGAACCAGAACCGGAGCCAGCCCAGAGCCCGAACCAGAACCGCAACCAGAACCAGAGCCAGAGCCCGAGCCCGAACCAGAGCCAGAACCCGTGGCCGCGATGGAGTCGGCGGCTGGCACCGAGCCACCGCCCGCTGAAGATTCGGGCATCGTGCGGGAGGAATCCTGGGACCGGAACCGCTACACAGCGGTGATCGAGGAGCCCGACTGGTGGACGCCGGACGCCGCAGGCTGGGATGACCCGTTGCCGAAGGCGGAGCCGACTGCCCCATCGGCGCTGCACTGACGCACCCAACGAACGCGCCGAGGACGTCGAGTCGCTCGACGACGCCGGTGTGGAGGCGTCCGAGTCGCAGGATTCGCAGCGGCTCGGACGAGCCGGAGAGTGAGCCGGATTTCGCGGCGTCGATCGGGCTCGACGCACCGCTCGAGTCGGAAGAGACGATGCTCTGGTTCGGGTCGCGCCCGTCCGAGCCCGCCGACGAGATCGAGGTGGCCCGGCCAGCTCGCGTACCTCGGCGCAGACACGTGACAGCACCGAGCCCCATCACTCCCGGGCGTTGCGGAGCTGGATGAGGCGCTCGCCACCCTTGCAGCGCAGGAGACGCCTCGGCCGTCGAGGAGCCGGAAGTCCCATCGGCGCAGGCCACGCCCTCCGCCACCGCCGCCCGCACGGTGGAGCTCCCGAGTCCCGCTTCGCGCGCGTATCGGCGACTCCGGCGGATCTTTCCCAATTGATCGGACGCTGATGCCCGCGATCGACTCGACGGTTGCCATCGTGGTCGTCGATCTCCAGAACGACTTTGCCGATCCGACGGGTGGCCTCGCCGTGCACGGCGGCGCCGAGATCATCCCGGCCGTCAACCGGACCGTGCGGGATGCCGTTGACCGCGGCGCGATGGTCGTTGCGACCCAGGATTGGCATCCGGCATCGACACCCCACTTTGCGAAGGACGGCGGCATCTGGCCGGTGCATTGCGTGGCCGACACGTGGGGATCGGAGCTGCATCCGGCATTCGACCTTCCACCCGGTGCGCCGCGCGTCCGCAAGGGTGTGAACGGCGAGGACGGCTACTCGGGCTTCACGACCCGTGATCCGGTCACCGGGGACGAGCGGCCGACCGAGCTGGAGTCGTTGCTGCGGGCATCCGGTGTGACGCACGTCGTCGTGTGCGGGCTGGCCACCGACTACTGCGTGAGGGCCACGGCGCTCGATGCGCGCCGGCTAGGTTTCGAGGTGACCGTGCTCGAGAACGCGACTGCGGCCGTCAACCTGGACCCGCTCGACGGACCACGCGCACTGGACGAAATGGCGGCTGCCGGGGTCTCACGGGCCTGAGCCCTCGCCCTCAATCGCGCGGGTGCCGCGCTCGGTCCACGATGACAAGGCCCGCCAAGGCGGTGATCGACCCGATCACCACCCAGCTGCGGTCGGCCGTCATGAAGCTGCCCGGAGCAAACGGCAGGTCGAGCCCCTGCGCGATCCACACCAGCCCGGACAGGATCACGAAGATGCCGATGATCATCAGGCCCCGGCGCATCGGCCGATGCTACCGCTGAATTTCGCTTGCGGGGCGTGCGTCGCTCTTGGCATACTCCGCCGGTCGGGCCGCAGGGACCCGGCGCCACCAGCCTTTCCCTTCCTCTCCCCTCACCACGTCCAACCGTCGGCCTCGGGGCAGCGGCAAGATCCCGGGCCGGCGTCGATCCGCAGAGCGGCGTGGTTCAACACTGTGCCTTGGAAGGGGTTGGCATGACGTACACCGATCAGGTGATCACCTGCGGCGATTGCGGCATCGAGTTCGTGTTTTCGGCCTCCGAGCAGGAGTTCTTTGCGGAGAAGGGCTTCGCGTCCGCTCCGAAACGCTGTGGGTCGTGCCGTGCACAGCGACGGGCGTCGAACGGCGGCGCCAGCAGCTACGGCAACGGTGGGGGATATGGCGGAGACTCCGGATTCTCACGCGGACCGCGTGAGATGCACGATGCGACCTGCGCGCAGTGCGGGAGCGAGACACAGGTCCCGTTCCGGCCGACGGGCGCCCGGCCGGTCTACTGCTCGGATTGCTTCCGAACCATGCGCGGCTGACTCACCAACCTCTCACGCGCCAACGACGGGCGGTCAGCCGATGGCCGCCCGTTCCGCTTGCCCGCACGGCGGCCGATATGGCGACTGGCCGTATCATGGGTACCCACCCAGATCCGGCAGATAACTTGCGGAGCCACATCCCCATGACGAGTCAGCATGACGATTGGCGCGAGCTCGGCCAGCAGCTCCGCGTTGATTCCGTTCGATCCAGCAGTGCCGCGGCGAGCGGCCACCCCACCTCATCGATGTCCGCGGCCGACCTGATGGCCGTGCTCATGTCGAAATATCTCCACTACGACTTCGACAGGCCCGACGACCCGCGCAACGACCACCTCATCTTCAGCAAGGGGCACGCGTCACCGCTGCTGTACGCGGTCTACAAGGCGGCGGGGGCCATCACCGACGACGAGATGCTCACGTTCCGCCAGTTCGGCAGCCGGATCGAGGGACATCCGACGCCGATCCTGCCCTGGGTCGACGTCGCGACCGGGTCCCTGGGCCAGGGCCTGCCGATCGCCGCGGCCGTGGCCCTCGCCGGGAAGTCGTTCGATCGGCTCCCGTACCGCGTCTGGGCGCTGTGCGGCGACTCCGAGATGGCCGAGGGCTCGATGTGGGAGGCCTTCGAGTTCGCCAGCTTCCACGCGCTCGACCACCTGACGGCGATCATCGACGTGAACCGGCTGGGTCAGACCGGAGAGACGATGCACGGCTGGGACCTCGATGCCTACCGACGGCGCGCCGAGGGCTTCGGGTGGAAGGCGATCGAGATCGACGGCCACGATGTCGCCGCCATCGACGAGGCGCTCGGCCAGGCCGTCGCCACCGATGGCCGGCCCACGGTGATCATCGCTCGCACCGAGAAGGGCCGAGGCGTCAAGGCCGTGGAGAACCTGCCCGGCAAGCACGGCAAGCCGCTCGACGACGAGGAGGCGGCGATCGCCGAGCTCGGCGGCCGGCGGGACATCCACGTCGACGTTCCGAAGCCCGACTTCGCCGGTGAGCCGCACGTCTTTCCCACCGAGGCGCTGACGCTGCCCTCGTACGAGCCCGGCACCAAGGAAGCGACGCGCAAGGCGTTCGGGGATGCGCTCGTTGCGCTCGGCCGGTCGCGCGGCGACGTCATCGCAATCGACGGCGAGGTCGGCAACAGCACCTACACCGAAGAGTTCAGCGAAGCACTGGCCGAGCGGTTCGTGCAGGTGTACATCGCGGAGCAGCAGATGATCGCGACCGCGGTCGGACTGCAGGTTCGCGGCTTGAAGCCGTTCGCCGTCACGTTCGCCGCGTTCCTGAGTCGCGCGTACGACTTCGTGCGCATGGCGGCCGTCAGCCGCGCCAACATCGCCGTGGCCGGGTCGCATGCCGGCGTCAGCATCGGCGAGGACGGGCCGTCGCAGATGGCCCTCGAGGACCTTGCCAGCTACCGCGCCATCCATGGCTCGACCGTGCTGTACCCCTCGGACCCGAACCAGACCGCGGCCCTCGTGCCGCAGATGGCCGACCGGGAGGGGATCGTCTACATGCGGACCACCCGCGAGAAGACGCCGATCCTGTACGAGCCGGGCGACGACTTCCTGATCGGAGGCTCGCGCGTGGTGCGCGAGTCCGACGCTGACGCGATCGCGCTGATCGGTGCCGGGATCACCCTCCACGAGGCGCTCAAGGCCGCCGATGCGCTCGCGGCCGAGGGCATCTCAGCGCGCGTGATCGATCTCTACAGCCTCAAGCCGATCGACGCCGAGACGATCCGGCAGGCCGCCCGTGAGACGGGGGCCATCGTGACTGTCGAGGACCACTGGCCGGAGGGTGGGATCGGCGATGCCGTCCTCGAAGCGCTCGCCGAGGAGCAGCCACATCCGATCGTCGTGAAGCTGGCGGTGCGGGACATGCCCGGGTCCGGTAAGCCGGCCGAGCTGCTGAGGGCGGCAGGCATCGACGCGGAACACATCGCCGATGCGGCGCGCGATCTCGTGTCGCGCACCGCGGCGACACGACGAGACACCACCGAGGTCGGCTCCGGTCGGCGCCAGTAGAGAGATGGGAGAAGCCGAGATGACAGGAGCAGAGCAGGACCGACAGCGCGACAAGGCGGTCGACCAGGACGGAAAGGCTGCCGAAGTTGCCGAACGCGCGGACGCGACGAACACGCTCCAGCGGCTGCACGCCGCGCAGGACCAGAGCCCGTGGATCGACTTCATCGACCGCGAGCTCATCGAGAGCGGTCGCCTGGCCGAGATGGTTGGCGACGGGATCCGCGGGCTGACGAGTAATCCGACGATCTTCGCCAAGGCCGTTGCCACCGGTCAGTACGACGACCTCGTCAAGCGTGAGATCGAGGCTGGGGACGACGCCCAGGCGATCTACCAGCAGATCGCCGTGCGCGATGTGGGTGACGCGGCCGACCTGCTGCGTGGCGTGTACGACGCGTCCGACGGCACCGACGGCTTCGCCAGCATCGAGGTCGAGCCCGATCTCGCCGATGACAGCGAGGGCACGCTGGCGCGGGCCCGCGAGCTGTGGAAGCTGCTCGATCGCCCGAACATCTTCGTCAAGATCCCGGCCACCGAGGCCGGCATCCCCGCCATCGAGGGCGCCATCGCGGAGGGCATCAACGTCAACGTCACGCTCATGTTCAGCGTCGAGGTCTACGAGCGCGTGGCCAGGGCCTACATCGCCGGCCTGCGCCGACGGCATGAAGAGGGCGGCGACCTGAGCCGCGTGGCCAGCGTGGCCAGCTTCTTCGTCAGCCGGGTCGACACCAAGGTCGACAAGATGCTGGCGGAGATCGGGACTCGGAGCGCCCTCGAGGCGCGTGGCAAGGCGGCCATCGCGAATGCGCGGCTGGCATACGACAGCTTCGAGCGAATCTTCGGCGGCAACGAGTTCGCCGACCTTCGCGCCACGGGCGCCCAGGTCCAGCGCTGCCTGTGGGCCAGCACCAGCACCAAGAACCCCGACTATCGTGACGTCCTGTACGTCGAGGAACTCATCGGCCCCCAGACGGTCGACACCATGCCGCTCGAGACGATTGAGGCATTCCTGGACCACGGGAACGTCGAGCGGCGCCTCGACACCGATATCGCCGGCGCCCGGCAGGCGCTGCGCGAGATCGAGGCCCAGGGCGTGAGCATGCAGCAGGTGACCGACGAGCTCATCGACGAGGGCGTTGCGTCGTTCGCAAAGAGCTTCGAGGAGCTGATCGCATCGATCGAGTCCAAGCGCAAGGAACTCGCCCCGGCATGACGGGTCTCGAGGCCTCGGTCGCGTCGCGGTTGACGGCGTTGACGGCCGACCGAGTCGCCGATCGTCTATGGGCGCGAGACGGCTCGCTGTGGGCGGCATCGGGCAAGAGCGCCCACGAGGTGGCGGCCTGGCTCGGCTGGCTAGACCTTCCCGAGGCGATGACGGCGCGCGTCGACGAGCTCGAGCACCTCGCGCGTGACGTGCGCGAGGACGGCTATCGCCGGGCCGCGGTGCTCGGCATGGGTGGATCGAGCCTCGCCCCCGAGCTGTTCAGTCGCGTCTTCGGGTGGGCGGGCGGCCCGGCGGGAACGGGGGCCGCCTCGGCCGACGGCCTGGAGCTGCGCATCCTTGACTCGACGCATCCCGACGTGGTCCGCGGCTTCCGCTCATGGGCCGAAGAGCAGCGAACGATCTTCTGCGTCAGCTCCAAATCCGGTTCCACCACCGAGCCGAACGCCTACCAGGCGGCAATGGGCGAAGTGGCTCCCGCACTCGACTTCCTGGCCATCACCGATCCGGGAACGGTGCTGGGAGATCTGGCGCGTGCGCAGGAGTTCCGGGGCATCATCGAGGCGCCGCCGGACGTCGGCGGGCGCTACTCCGCGCTGACCGTGTTCGGTCTCGTGCCCGCTGTTCTCGCCGGGGTGGATGTGGCCGGGCTCCTCGACCGAGCGCGCGGAATGGCCGATGCCTGCCGGGCGTCCGATGCCGCGGACAACCCCGGACTGCGACTCGGGGCATTGATCGGCGAGGCGGCACTGGCAGGGCGTGACAAGCTGACGATCCTCACCTCGGATCGCCTGGCGTCGTTCGGTGACTGGGCCGAGCAGCTCATCGCCGAGAGCACCGGCAAGGCGGGCCGCGGCATCGTCCCGATCGTGGGCGAGCCGCTCGGCGACCGGTCGTCCTACGGCGACGATCGGCTCTTCATCCACGTTCGCCTGGCGGATGAGTCAGCCCCGGAGCTGCAGGCACTGGCTGACGAGGAGATCGTGCTCTCGAGCCCGCTGGACATCGGCGCCGAGTTCGTGCGCTGGGAGGTGGCAACGGCGGTTGCCGGGATCATCCTGGGCATCGATCCGTTCGACCAGCCGAACGTGCAGGAGAGCAAGGACGCGACGCGCGACCTGCTCGAGGCATACCGCAGCCGCGGATCGTTGCCTCAGCCGGGCCCCCTGGTCAGTGAGCCTGGAATCTCGGTCTACGCGGACCCCGAGGCCATCGGTGATACGCCGGTGACCGTCGATGGGGCCGTGGGCCAGCTCCTGGGCCTCATCGAACCTGGACGCGACTACTTCGCCATCCTGGCCTACCTCCCCTCGGACCGCGGCATCGAAGAGCGCCTGCAGCGGATTCGGGGTCAGGTCCGAGGCGCGCGCGGCGCTGCCACGACGCTCGGATTCGGACCGCGCTTCCTGCACTCGACGGGACAGATGCACAAGGGAGGGCCCGACAGCGGGGTGTTCCTCCAGCTCACCGCCGAGCCGTCGAAGGACCTGCCGATTCCCGGTTGGGAGGAGTCATTCGGGACGCTCATCGCCGCGCAGGCGCTCGGGGATCTCTCCTCTCTCCAGCGACGTGGCCGGCGGGCCATGCGCATTCATCTCACCGATCTCGATGCCGGGCTTGATCGGCTCGAGGCATATCCTGGCAGCCGTCGGCGAGCCGGCCCGATGACATCAACGAGGTAACACACAGCATGCAGGTCGCAATCGCGGGATTGGGAAGGATGGGGGCCGGAATGGCCCGACGGGCGGCGCGGGGCGGGCACGACGTCGTCGCCTGGAACCGCACGGAGTCGGTCGCCGCCGAGATTGCGGGCGAACCCGAGAACGAGGGTCGCATTGCGGTCGCCGAACCGATCGAGCGCCTGCTCGAGATGATGCCGGCTCCGCGGCATGTCGTGATCAGCGTTCCGTCCGGGGCCGCCACGGACGCCATGATCGACCAGCTTGCGGGCATCCTGGAACCCGGGGACGTGATCATCGACGCCGGGAACAGCCGGTTCCACGACTCGAAGCGGCACGCCGCTGAGCTCGAGGAGCGCGGCATCGAGTGGCTCGACATGGGCGTCTCCGGGGGCGTCTGGGGGCTGCAGGTCGGCTTCTGCGCCATGCTCGGTGGCAAGCGCGAGGTCTTCGACCGCTTCGAGCCGGTGGTGAAGACGCTTGCCCCGGAGAACGGCTACCTGTACTGCGGTGCCGCCGGAGCGGGTCACTACACCAAGATGGTCCACAACGGCATCGAGTACGGACTCATGCAGGCCTACGGCGAGGGATTCGACATCCTGCACGCCGGCGAGTACGACCTCGACCTCGCCGCGGTGGCGCGGATGTGGAACAACGGATCCGTGATCCGCTCGTGGCTTCTCGAGCTTGCGGGCGACGCCTTCGAGAAGGAGGGCAGCGACCTCGAGAACATCAAGGGCTGGGTGGCCGATTCCGGCGAGGGCCGCTGGACGGTGGCGGAGGCCATCGATCACGATGTGCCGGCCCCCGTCATCACCCTGAGCCTCATCGAGCGCTTCCGGAGCCGGCGCGAGCCCGACTCCTACGCCGACCGCGTCCTCGCGGCGCTGCGCAACGAGTTCGGCGGTCACGCGCTGAAGGACCGCGAGTAGTCGATGACGACCCGCACCGAGCCCGAGCAGGCGATCGCCGGTGATCCTCCCTCCGCGCAGCGTGTGCAGCCCGATCCACGACAGCCGGGCCCGAACCCGCTGCGGGAGGGCCTTCGTCTCGAGCGGATGGCCGAGCCATGCACCATGGTCATCTGCGGTGCGACCGGCGACCTGACCGAGCGAAAGCTGGGTCCCGCCCTCTACAACACGCTGCTCGGGGGGTTTCTGCCCCCGGAGTTCACGGTGGTCGGCTTTGCGCGGCGCGACCTCGACGACAATGCGTTCCGCGATCACCTGCTCGGTGGGATCAACCGATTCAGCCGGAACAAGCCTGCCAAGCCCGCCATCTGGGACTCGTTTGCGCGGGGCATCGAGTATCACCAGGGGGATTTCGACGATCCGGCCGCCTATGTAGCGCTCGCCAAGCGCCTCGACCGGATCGACCGCGATCGGGGCACGTCGGGCAATCGGCTCTTCTACCTTGCCGTCCCGCCGTCCCTGTACCCCGAGATCGTCAATCAGCTGGACCGGGCGGGACTCGCCTCACATGGCGATCGGCGCCGGAGCGGTCCTCGGCGCGGCTGGACCCGCGTCATCGTGGAGAAGCCGTTCGGATCGGACCTGAGCAGCGCGCGCACGCTTGAATCGCGAGCTGGCCGAGGTGTTCGATGAGACGCAGGTGTATCGGATCGACCACTACCTGGGCAAGGAGACGGTCCAGAACCTGGCCGTCTTCCGGTTCGGGAATGGGCTGTTCGAGCCGATCTGGAACCGCCGCTACATCGACTCGGTTCAGATCACGGTGGCTGAGACGGTCGGCGTCGAGGGGCGCGGGGAGTTCTACGACGCCACCGGTGCCCTGCGCGACATCGTCCAGGGGCATGCCCTCCAGCTCATGGCCATGTTCGCCATGGATCCACCGGTCGAGTTCCACGCGGAGGACCTGCGTGACGAGAAGCTCAAGGTGCTGCGAGCGGTGAAGCCGATGTCGCCCGCCGACGTGGCAACCAACACGGTCCGCGGCCAGTACGTGTCGGGTTGGGTGGAGGGCGAGAAGGTCGTCAGCTACCGCGACGACGAGAAGGTCGTCCCCGATTCCGATACCGAGACGTTCGCCGCCCTCAAGCTCGGCATCGACTCCTGGCGCTGGGCCGGCGTCCCCTTCTACCTGCGCACCGGGAAGGCGCTGCCGAGCCGGGTCACCGAGATCGCCGTCCAGTTCAAGCAGGCGCCATTGGCGCTCTTCGCGCGCGCCGGGGTGCCGCAGATCGAGCCGAACGTGCTCGCCATCCGCGTTCAGCCCGACGAGGGCATCCTCCTGCGCTTCGGGGCCAAGGTGCCCGGGCAGGGCCTTCAGATCCGCACGGTCAACATGGACTTTCGCTACGGCTCGAGCTTCGCGGTCGATTCGCCGGACGCGTACGAGACGCTGCTGCTCGACGCGATGGTCGGAGACGCCAGCCTGTTCACGCGCGACGACGAGGTGGAGCGGGCGTGGGAGATCCTCGACCCCATCCTCAGCGCCTGGCGGGCGGGAGATGGCGGTCCGCTCCACTTCTACGGCGCCGGGTCCTGGGGTCCGCCCGCGGCGGAGGAGCTCCTCGCCCGCGACGGACGTTCCTGGAGGCGCCCGTGAGCGTCGGCCGGCCATCTCCGACCCCCGAGCATGCCGTGCATCGGCGGCTCATGCGCTTCGGCGACGCCGAGAGCCTGGCACGCCCGCTGTGGGAGGAGCGCGGCACGAGTGTCCAGTCGATTGCCGGCCACCTCGCGTCGCTATGGGATTCCTCGCCGAGCCGGGATGACGGAGGCGACCCGCTCGTCACCGAGAAGGGCCTGCCGCACGGTCGTGCATCGGTGCTCAACCTCATCGTCACCGTGGTGGACGAACCGGCCGCCGATCGCGTCGTCCGCACCATGGAGGGCCTCGGCGTCCGCCACCCATCGCGCGCCATCGTTCTCGTGCCCGAGCACGGGGCGGCGGGCAAGCCGATCGACGGGCGCATCAGCACGCACTGCAACGCGATTGCGGGCGGGGCGGACCAGATCTGCTACGAGGAGGTCGTGCTGACGGTTCGCGGTGAGGCCTCCGAGCACCTCTCGGGCATCGTCGCCCCGCTCCTCATCCACGATCTGCCAACGCACATCTGGTGGCCCGGGGATCCGCCCTGGCACGATCCGATCTTCGACCAGCTGGTTGACATGGGCGACCGGGTCATCGTCGATTCGTCCGACTTCGGCGACCTGCTCGTCGGGCTCCGGCGTACGGCCAACCTGCGCCGTCGCAGCGGCGTCGGTGATCTCTCCTGGGAACGCCTGGCGTGGTGGCAGGAGCTGACCGCCCAATTCTTCGATTCGCGGCGTTTCCGCCGGTACCTGCCGAATCTCAGCCGGCTCGCGATCCGCTATGCCGTCCCATCTCCGGCGTCCGACCGCCACGAAGAGGATCAAGAGGTCGCCCCCGGAGTGCCGGCGCCGATGGCCCAGGCGCTGCTGTACGCCGGCTGGATCGCGACGCGGCTCGGTTGGCGACGGTACCGGACGCTCGAGCCGTTGTCCGACGGGGCATTCCGCCTCAAGCTCGAGGGACGTCACGAGATGGTGGAGCTCATCCTGGAGCCGACGCCGACCGATGCGGTCCGCCCCGGCGACCTCCTCTCCATCCGCCTGCGATCGCTGGGGGAGACCGGTGCCGCCGAGTTCATCATCGACCGCGATGCCGACGACGCGATCGTGGCCACCAACGCCGACGGCATGACGGCACTCCTGCGGCGCGTGGCGATGGAGTCGCCGACGGAGGCTGAGCTGCTGAGCTCGCAGCTGACCCTCGATGTCGCCGATTCGGTCTACGAGTCGGCGGTGCGTGCGGCGGCCATCCTCCTCGCCTCGTCCCGCGAGGCGGCGGCGGCATGACGCGATTCACGGTTCTCGCGGATGACGAGGCGGTCGCGATTGCCGTCGCCGATCGCTTCATCGCGGCCGCGATCGCTGCCATCGACGAGCGCGGGGTATTCCGGGTCGCGCTCTCCGGCGGGGGGACGCCGAAGCAGGTCTACCCGCTCCTGCTCGAGCCCGAGCGCCGCGGTGCAGTCGACTGGAGCGCGGTGGAGTTCTTCTGGGGCGACGAGCGCAGCGTGCCGCCCGACCATCCGGAGTCGAACTTCGGCGTGGCGTACGGGATGCTGGTCTCGCAGCTACCCGGCGTGCGCCCCGATCGAATCCATCGCATGCCCGCCGAAGCCGCCGATCTCGACGCGGCCGCGCTGTCCTACGAGAGCGAGCTGCGTCTCGCGTTCTCGACGCACGGTGACGAGGTGCCGGCCTTCGACCTTGTGTGGCTGGGCATGGGCCCCGACGGCCACACGGCGAGCCTCTTCCCGGACTCGAAGGCCCTCGACGAGACGGAGCGCTGGGTGGTCGGCAACTGGGCGCCGTCGCAGCAGACATGGCGCATGACGCTGACGTTCCCCGTTCTCAACGCCGCGCGCGCCACGATCTTCGCGGTGACCGGCGCCGACAAGGCGCCCGCGCTGCAACAGATCCGAGGAGGATCCGCAGAGCTTCCGGCAGCGCGCGTGACCGGCGACGCCGTGGAATGGATCGTCGATCGTGCCGCCGCCGGAAGTCCCGAGTCGTGATCGCCACGCCCGGGCCGCTCGCCGGGGACGAGCTGCGACTGCTTGAAGCCCAGCTTGGCAGGATGCGCGGCATGATCTTCCGCTATTACGAGCTCTTCTTCCGGTTCACGGCCGGCGGACTCGTGGCGAGTGGCGTGCTGTTCGTGGCCGCCTTCTTCCCTCCAACCCAGGCCGCGGCCCTGCTGCTCCCGTTCGCGATCCTGTACGTCGGGTTCCACGCGGCGTACCTGTTCAGCTACGTGATCTTCGCCCGCACCTACGCGGCGGCGCTCGAGCGCCGGATCAACGCGGGCCTCGGGAAGGACGTGCTCATCGCTCACCGTCTCGAGGAGGTGTACTTCGGCGCTCCAGGTGACCCGAAGATCGTGGCGGCGCCCATCCGACGGCCGTTGACCATGCTTGCCGCCGAGACCTGGCACTTCACCATCGCCGGCGCGGCGTTCTTCGCGGTCGGCACGCTCGTCGCCAACGCAACGGTCGCCCGCATCGGCGAGCCGTGGTCGACCTTCTTCGTCCCGGCCGTCGTGGCGTGGGCTGCCGTGAACGGGCTGTACCTCGCCTGGTACTTCGGACGCAATCGTGATCAGCGCGCGATCGATGACCTGCTGGCGGAAGCGTACGTGTCGGCGGCAGCGGAGGAGCCCTGAGCTGATGCTCCCGCTGGTCCTGTTGCTCGTGGCGCTCGTGGCCGGTGCGGCTGGATTCCTCGTGGGATGGCCCGCCTGGCGCGCCTCACAGGCCCGGGACGCGCGTGACCTCAACGCCGAACGCTATCTCGCGTGGCGCGGTCGCGCCGTTCGCGGCCGTTCATCGCCGATTCGCGAGGGAATGACGGGCGAGGAACGGCGCCGTGTCCTGGTGGGCGCGGCGCTCGGCGTGATCGGGGCCGTGGCGCTCGTCGCGTTCTTCCTCACCAGCTGAGGCCACGGGCGCTCTCGCGGACACGGCCCGTGTCGTTCGGCCGGTAGACTGCGGCCGTGTTCGCCTCCGCGCTCCGCGCCTTCTTCCTGTGGCTCAGCAACCGGCGCTGGATGGCTCGCATCGCTCTGGGAACACCGCTGCTGCGACGCATGCCGCTGCGGTTCGTGGCGGGCACCACGCTGGACCAGGCAATCGGGGCCGTCCGAGCGCTCAACCGATCAGGGGCCAGCGCCACGCTCGATGTCCTGGGGGAATCGGTCGACGGGCGGGCGTCGGCGGATCGGGCCGCGGGGGCGTACGTTGCGGCCATCGAACGCATCGGGCAGGAAGGTCTCGATGCCAACGTCAGCATCAAGCTGACGCAGATGGGGCTCGACCTGGGCGTTGACGAGTGCGTCGACGGTCCTCGCACCGGTGGTCGCGGCCGGCAAGCGGGTGGGCACCTTCATCCGGATCGACATGGAGGGGTCGGCATACACGGATCGAACCCTCGAGGTCGTCGCCAGGCTGCGGTCTGCCGGTCACGACGTCGGTCCGGTGATCCAGTCCTATCTCCGTCGCTCACCCGGCGACGTCGAGCGCCTGGCAGCGGACGGGGTGCGGGTCCGGATCTGCAAGGGCGCCTACGCCGAGCCGCCCGAGATCGCGCACCAGGACCGCGTCGCGGTCGGAGACGCCTTTGTCTCGCTGTGCGAGGAGCTGCTGCGCGCCGATGCCTACCCGGCGGTCGCAACCCACGACCCGGAGATGATCGATCGGGTCGCGGCCTTTGTCCGAGAGCGCGGCATCGGCCTCGATCGATTCGAGTTCCAGATGCTGTACGGCGTGCGGCGCGACCTTCAGCGGCAGCTCATCGAACGAGGCTATCGGCTTCGGATCTACGTTCCGTTCGGGACCGAGTGGTATCCGTACTTCATGCGGCGGCTGGCCGAGCGACCGGCCAATGTCCTCTTCGTGCTGCGCAGCGTCTTCGGCGAGCGTTCCTGACGCGTTTTCGCAGCGACGGTAGACTGGCGACACAGCCCATGTCTGCCAGCAAACGGCCGAGCACCTCGAGCCTCCGCCGATATCTGACCTCCCGGCCGTACATCGCCGTCGCCGACATCCGGCGCCGATTCGGCCTTGAGCCCGATGCGATGAGCGCCCTCCGGCGCAACGGGACGACGGCGTACATCGGCCTGCCCGAGCGTGAGGCGACGAAGATCCAGGACCTGTGGCAGCGCGACGAGGTCGGCGTGGAGCTGTCGGTCGAGGTTCGGGCACCTGTGGTGGTGGGCCTCTACCCGATGCGCGTGGCGCGCTTCGTCATCGAACAGGCGACCAATGGTGCGCCCGGTGGGCCTGCAGCGCACCTCACCCCCGATCATCAACCCGCGCCTGACCACGCCCCGAGCCCCGGGCCCGCCGAATGAAGGTCGCCGCGGTCATGCGCGACCTCATGCTCTTCAGCCGGCTCGATGATGCGGCGGTCCGTGCGGGCGCCTCGATCGTGCGCGTCGATGACCCCTCTCGGGTTCCATCGGGCACCGACCTCCTCCTCGTCGACTGGTCCGAGCGGGCGGACGGATGGGCCCCGCGCCTGGCCGGCCTTCGGGACGGCGGAGCTCGTCTGATCGTTTTCGGACCCCATGTCGACCTGGACGCCCATGCCGCAGCGAAGGCGGCCGGTCTCGGGCCGATGCTCGCGCGCAGCGCCCTCATCAGGAAGCTGGACACGCTCCTGGCCGATCAGCCCTCTACGCGACGGCGATAGAGAAACGCCCCGGTCACGGCCCCGGCGACGTCGATCCCGACGTCGATCGGAGAGGCCAGGCGACCGACGACCCGGGTCTGCGTCAGCTCATCGGCGAGTGCGATCGCGATCGCAACCAGCACCACCAGCCGGGCTGCGCGGCCGACCGGCAGCAGGTGGTGGAGCCCGATGCAGCCGGCCACCGCGAACACGCCGAACGCCACGAAATGCCCGATCTTTCGAACGACCGTGTCGATGATGAGGTTGTCGGAGAACACGAGGTTCGGCACGGTGGACGCCAGGAGCAGTCCCACGCTGATCCCAACCGCGGCGAGCGCGGCGAGGCCACTGAGAGCGGCTCGATTCGTGGTCGTGTTCACGGCCGAATTGTGCCACTGGTGCGCCGACCGGGTCGGATGCGGTGCTTGCCAGCACCGCGACGCCACCGATTCTCCTTGACCGGTATAGGACGATGGTCCTACTGTCCGACCATCAGCGTGCCCCGTTCGATCCTCGGAGGGGCTGCGCCGTGCCGAGATGGGGGAGTCTTCCCAATGGCGTCACCGAAGCACCGTCGGCTGGGGGTTCTGGCTGCGGTTGCGGCCTTGCTTGCGTCCCTCCTCCCGGTCCTCCCTGGGCAGACAGCTCATGCTGCCACACTTCCCCCGGGATTCACCGAGTCCACGGCCTTCAGTGGGCTCACGAATCCGACGGTCGTGCGATTCAGCCCCGACGGCCGGATATTCGTGGCGGAGAAGAGCGGCCTGATCAAGGTCTTCGACGACCTCAATGACACCACGGCCACCGTCTTTGCCGATCTTCGTACCCAGGTCCACAACTACTGGGACCGGGGTCTGTTGGGTTTCGTGCTGGATCCGAACTTCCCGGCGACCCCCGATGCCTACGTGCTCTATGCGCGGGATGCCCCTGTCGCTGGAACGGCGCCACGCTGGGGGACGGCCGGCACCACCTCCGATCCATGTCCCACGCCGCCAGGTCCGACGTCGGACGGTTGCGTCATCAGCGGGCGGCTGTCTCGACTCACGGCGACGGGGAACTCCGCGGGACCGGAACAGGTGCTCATCGACGACTGGTGCCAGCAGTACCCGAGCCACTCAGTCGGCTCACTGCAGTTCGGCGCGGATGGCGCCCTCTACGCGAGCGCCGGCGACGGGGCATCGTTCGACTTCGCCGATTACGGCCAGGATGGGAATCCGCTCAATCCGTGCGGCGATCCGCCCGGAGGGGTCGGTGCCACGCTGACACCGCCCACGGCGGAGGGCGGCGCCCTGCGCTCCCAGGATCTGCGCTCGAGTGCGGATCCGACGACGCTCGACGGTTCGGTCATCCGCATCGACAAGCAGACGGGGCTCGGCCTTTCGACCAACCCACTGGCGAGCAGCTCGGATGCCAACAATCGACGGATCGTGGCACACGGCCTCAGGAATCCCTTCCGTTTCGGGTTCCGTCCCGGGACCAACGAGCTGTGGATTGCCGATGTGGGATGGGGAACGTACGAAGAGATCAACCGCATCGTCTCGCCGGTGGCGCCGACGGTCGCCAACTTCGGCTGGCCGTGTTACGAGGGCACCCCACGCCAGAGCGGATACGACTCGGCGAACCTGAACCTCTGCGAATCGCTCTACACGGCCGGCGCCGGGGCCGTCGTTGCCCCGTACTACGCGTATCACCACTCAGACAAGGTCGTGTCGGGCGAGTCGTGTTCCACAGGTAGCTCGTCGATCTCCGGCATCGCGTTCTACCAGGGCGGCAGCTACCCGGCCAGCTACAACGACGGCCTCTTCTTCTCCGACTATTCGCGCGATTGCATCTGGTTCATGTCGAAGGGCAGTAATGGCCTTCCCGATCCGGCGCAGCGAGCGACGTTCGTCGCGCAGGCCGCCAATCCGGTGAACCTCGAGATCGGGCCAGGCGGCGACCTCTTCTACGTCGACTTCGATGGCGGCACGATCAGGCGCATCACGGCCAACGTCCCGCCGCCCCCTTCGGGCGTCTTTCTCTCCGACCTGCAACCGACGAGCGCCACCAATGGCTGGGGTCCGTACGAACGCGATCGCAGCAACGGCGAAGCGGCTGCCGGCGACGGAAACATCATGACCCTGGCCGGAGTTTCGTACTCCAAGGGCCTGGGCGTGCACGCGGTCAGCGACCTGCGTTACACGGTCCCGTCGACCTGCACGACGTTCGTCGCCGACATCGGTCTCGACGACGAAGTCGGGTCCTTCGGCTCGGCAACCTTCACGGTGTACGTGGGCGGGACCTCCGTCTATACATCCCCGGCTCTGACCGGAGCGAGCGCGACGATACCGTTGAGCATCCCGGTCACACCCGGAGTCGAGCTCCGACTCGTGGTGGGCGAGGGGGCGGGCGGCCTGTCGTACGACCACGGCGATTGGGCGAATGCACGGTTCACCTGCGGAACCGACTCCACGCCGCCGGTGGTGTCGCAGACGGTACCGACCGCCGGGGCGACCGGCGTCGCGGCCGCCACCGTGGTCCGCGCGACGTTCAGCGAGCCGATGTTGAGCTCATCGATCTCTACCTCGAGCTTCACCCTGCGGCAGGGCGCATCGACTCCGGTGACGGGCACGGTGACGTACGACGGTGCAACGCGGGTCGCGTCATTTACCCCGACGCAGGCGCTCCAGGCGGCCGCGACCTATACCGCGACGGTCAAGGGCGGCTCGGCGGGCGTGACGGACGTGGCGGGCAACCCGATGGCTGCGGATGTCGTGTGGAGCTTCACGGTCGCCACCACCACTCCACCGCCGACCGGGACCACCTACCTGTCGTCGCTGACACCCACCAGCGCCACCAACGGCTGGGGACCGTATGAGCGCGACATGAGCAATGGCGAGCAGGCTGCCGGCGACGGGGTGGGCCTCATGCTCAACGGAACCACCTACGCCAAGGGCCTGGGAGTCCATGCCGCGAGCGACCTTCGATACACGGTGCCCACCGGCTGCACCCGCTTCCTGGCGCACATCGGCCTCGATGACGAGGTCGGCTCGAACGGCTCCGTCGTGTTCCGTGTCCTCGTGGGCGGGGCCACCGTCTACACCTCGGCGACGCTCACCGGCGCCAGCGCCACCGTCCCGCTCGACCTGGCCGTCAGCGCCGGCAGCGAGCTGCGCCTGGTGGTCGACGTCTCGACCAACGGCGCCTCGTATGACCACGCCGACTGGGCCGATGCACGCCTGGCCTGCGCCGGTGGGGGCGCGAACCAGCCTCCGACTCCGGTGATCGCCGGTCCGGCGAGCTCCGTCACCTGGTCGGTCGGGCAGAACATCACGTTCTCCGGCTCCGCCACCGACCCCGAGGACGGAACGTTGGCTGCGTCGCGCCTCACGTGGGAGCTGCTCATCCAGCACTGCCCATCGAATTGCCATCCTCATTCGATTCAGACCTATCCCGGGGTCGCGGGTGGATCATTCTCCGCTCCGGATCACGAGTATCCGTCGCACCTCGAGCTGCGGCTGACGGCCCAGGATTCGGCTGGCGCGACGACTTCGACGTCCGTGCTCCTGAACCCGAAGACCGTGACGCTCGGCTTTGCCACGTCGCCGGCTGGCCTGCAGCTCGTCGTGAACGGCGCGACGGCGACCGCGCCATTCAACCGAACGGTCATCGTGGGCTCGAGCAACTCGATCAGTGCTCCCACTCCGCAGACGTCGGGCGCCGGAACGCATACCTTCAGTACCTGGTCCGATAGCGGCGCGGCGACGCACAATATCGTCGCACCGGCGACGGCCGCGACCTATACCGCGACGTACACCACCACCCCACCGCCGACCGGGACCACCTACCTGTCGTCGCTGACACCCACCAGCGCCACCAACGGCTGGGGACCGTATGAGCGCGACATGAGCAATGGCGAGCAGGCTGCCGGCGACGGGGTGGGCCTCATGCTCAACGGAACCACCTACGCCAAGGGCCTGGGAGTCCATGCCGCGAGCGACCTTCGATACACGGTGCCCACCGGCTGCACCCGCTTCCTGGCGCACATCGGCCTCGATGACGAGGTCGGCTCGAACGGCTCCGTCGTGTTCCGTGTCCTCGTGGGCGGGGCCACCGTCTACACCTCGGCGACGCTCACCGGCGCCAGCGCCACCGTCCCGCTCGACCTGGCCGTCAGCGCCGGCAGCGAGCTGCGCCTGGTGGTCGACGTCTCGACCAACGGCGCCTCGTATGACCACGCCGACTGGGCCGATGCACGCCTGGCCTGCGGCCCGTAAGCTCGCGCTGCGCACTCGGAGCGCCGCATTTCGTATCCTGACCTGATGGAGCAGCACACGGCACATTCCAGGTGGTGGGGCCGTGACACGCCGAACGTCCGCCGCATCGCCGCGGTCGCGTACCTGCTCATGCTCCTCATCCTGGTGGCCTACGCGCAGATTCGGCCCGTGAACAATTGGGACATGCTGGCGTACGTCGGCATCGCTCGCTCGATCGAAGTCAACGACGCCAATGAGCTGCACGCCGAGGTGTATCGGCTCCTTCGCCGTTCTGTTCCGGCCTCGGATGTCGAGGCGCTCACCGGCACGAGTTCGGAAGCCACAACCAGCCTGCCCTTCCTCGAGGCGACGGCGAAAGATCCGCGGGCCTTCATCCAGCAGCTGCCGTTCTACCTCGTGAAGCCCGCCTACCCGCTTCTCATCGCCGGGGTCTCGCTCCTGGGCATCGATCCGTTCGATGCGTCGGTCCTCATCGCATCGGCGGCCTACGTGGCGTTCGCGCTGCTGCTCGCTGCGTGGCTGCGGCGCCACCACCCTCCCCTGCTGGCCTACGGACTCGCGACGCTCCTCGTCCTGAGCCCGCCGTTCTCGATCCTCGCGCGCCTGTCCACGCCCGACTCGTTGTCGCTGCTGACGATCGTGGCGAGTGCTTATCTCCTGGTCGAACGGCGGCGGGCGGGTATCGCCCTGACCGTTGCGATCCTCTCGATCTTCGTGCGTCCGAACAATGCGGTCTGGGTGATCCTGCTCGCCGCGTACGTTGCTTTCTGGGTCCCGTCGACCTGGCGACCGCCTCGCTGGGTCGCGGCGGGGGCGGCGGGTGCGGCGCTTGCGATCTACGGCGGGCTCACGTGGTGGGCGGGCTATTACTCGTTCCCGACCCTGTTCTATCACGCGCTGGTCGAATATCTCGCATATCCCGCCGACTTCACCTCGCCGTTGACCTTGCTCGACTATCCCCGCCAGTACGTCCATGAGCTCCTGGCATTCCAATACGGGTCCGCGCTGCTGTTCCTCTTCATCGCCTCGGCCGGCGCGCTTGCCCTGGCCAGGGTCGGCGGGCCGGAGCGCAACCTGATGTCCGGAATCCTGGTGCTTGCTCTGGTCGCCGCGGGAGCGCAGTGGTTGGCGTATCCGATCGAGCCGGAGCGGATCCTCGTGAGCCAGCTGGCCTTGATCGCCGTCGTGCTGGCGGTTGCCCTGGGCACGCGGCGCGTGCCTCAGCCGATCGGCGTCGGCTCCGAGTAGGCGACTTCGGTATACACGGCGCCCCAGCCCGGGCCGACCTGGGACGTCGAACCGAAGATCGCGCTCTGGGCAATCTCGAACTCGATGGCCCCATCCGCCTGGGCGTAGATGTAGGACTGCGGGCTCATTACCCAGAAGTCGACGCGATATCGGCCGGCCAGGAATGCGACGTTGCGGAGCGTGACCTCCAGCTCCTGCTCGCCTGCCGGCCATGGTCCGAGCTCGAGACCCTGCTGGACCGAGTTGATGCTGGTCATCAGCACGCCCCGCTCGTTCCAGATCGACAGTCCGCAGGCCACGTATCGAAGTGGCTTCTCCAGACGCAGCGTCAGCCGCAGGCGAATGTCCTCGCCGGTACGGGGCAGGGGACGCTCCTGCCCTTCGGCATTGAGCACCCGATAGGAGAGCAGCTCGACCGTCCCGTCGCCGGTCACCGAGCGCGCGTTGATCTCACCCGCGGTCTGCCCGGAGGATGCCTCGGCATACTCGCTGGTGACCTCGCGCGGCGACCCCATGCGATGGATGCGTCCGCCGTCCACCCACATCACCGTCGTCGACAATTCCTCGATTGCGACCATGTTGTGGCTCACCAGGATGACGGTGCGCCCGCCCTTGGCAACCTCGGACATCTTGCCCAGGCACTTGCGTTGGAATGCGGCGTCGCCGACGGCAAGGACCTCGTCCACCAGCAGGATCTCCGGCTCGAGGTGAGCGGCAACGGCGAACGCGAGGCGGACGTACATGCCGCTCGAGTAGCGCTTCACCGGCGTGTCGAGGAATCGCTCGACCTCGGCGAACTCGACGATCTCGTTGAATCGCGAATCAATCTCGCGCTTGCTGATCCCGAGGATCGTCCCGTTCAGGTACACGTTCTCGCGGCCGGTCAACTCGGGATGGAAGCCGGTGCCGACTTCGAGCAGGCTGGCCACCCGCCCACGCAGCCGGACTTCGCCCTCCGTCGGGTGAGTGATCCGCGACAGGATCTTGAGAAGCGTCGACTTACCGGCCCCGTTTCGTCCGATGATGCCGAGCCGTTCCCCCTGGCCGACCTCGAACGTAACGTCTCGCAGGGCCCACAGGATCTCGCGTCCGCTCGTGTCACGCTCGGGCCGTCGGCGGGTCAGGGTGCGGGCGACGCCACGAGCCCGCTCGGCGAGCACGTCGCGAAGCGCGACATAGCGCTCCCCGCCGTGCGAGATGGTGTACTGCTTGCCGAGGTTCTCGGCGTGGATGGCGGGAGACTCCATCTCAGATGACGTCCGCGAAGCCGCGCTCGGTCGCGCGGAAGTAGCCCAGCCCGACGATGAGCAGGACCCCCACGACCGCAAGCGAGATCAGGAAGCCCGGCAGGAAGATCTGGGCCTCGCCACCCAGGATCGCCCACCGGAACCCGTCGATCACACCGACCATCGGATTGAGCGAGTAGATGAGCCTCCACCCCTCCGGGACGACATCGCTGGAGAAGCCGACCGGCGAGATGTACAGGCCGAGCTGCGCGATGAACGGCACGATGTAGCGGAAGTCACGGTACTTGACGTTGAGCGCCGCGAGGTACACCCCGGCGCCCAGGGCAGCAAGGCCGGCGATGAGGATCAGCCCGGGCAGTGCCAGCAGCCGCCAGGTGGGGGCGACTCCGAAGATGACCATCATGATCCCCAGGATCACGAGAGAGATCAGCAGGTCCACGAGGGCGACGATCAGGGACGCAACAGGCAGCGCGAGCCGCGGGAAGTAGACCTTGGTGATCATGTTGGCGTTGGCCACGAGGCTTCCGCTGCTCTCGACAAGGCCGGCCGAGAAGAACTGCCACGGCAGCATTGCGGCGAAGACCAGGACCGGATACGGCGCGCCGCCGGACGGCAGATTCGCGATCGAGCCGAAGACGAGCGTGAAGACCACCATCGTCAGCACGGGGCGGATGACGCTCCAGGCGACGCCGATGACGGTCTGCTTGTATCGCACCGCCAGGTCACGCCAGGCGAGAAAGACGAAGAGCTCCCGATACGCCACCAGGTCACGCCAGTAGTCGCGGAGCCCGTGGCCGGCCTGGATGACCGTGATGTGTTCGGACCGCGCGTTGTGAAGCACCGCGCCCGGTGGGTGGTCAACGGCCAGTTCGATGTCCTCGTGAAGTAGTCGCGCCAGTATCGTGCATTCACGAGTGATTCGTGCGCGGCGGATTTGCCACCGGGCCACGGGCACGCCGGGCCGATGTTGACCGGCCTGACCGTCCGCCCTACCCTCTGCCGGCACTCCGGACCACAACGGCGGAGGCCACCGCGTGGAGAGCAGACTGTCGCCGTGCCAACCCCGATGGACCTCCTGGCGCCTTCCGGCTTCCCTGACGAGGCCTCATGACGCCTGAAGGGCCTCGTCGTGCTGCGGTTCGCGTCTGCCACCTCAGCTCGGTCCACCGGGCCGATGACCCGCGAATCCTGGCCAAGGAATGCGCGACGCTGGCCGAGGCTGGGTACGACGTACGGCTCATCGCTCCCACGCCGCTCGTCGATACCGCCTCCGGAGTCCGCCACGTGACGGTTCCGCGACGCTCCGGTCGGTTCAGCCGCCTGCTTCGCACGGTGCCCGCCGTCCTCCGGGCGGCGCGTCAGCAGGACGCTGCGATCTATCACCTCCACGACCCCGAGCTTCTGCCCATCGGCCTGCTCCTCCGGCACCGGGGTCGGGCAGTGATCTACGACGCCCACGAGGATCTCGGAAACCAGGTGCGCCACAAGCCGTGGATTCCGCGATGGCTGCGGCCCGGGGTCGCACGCCTTGCCTCGGGTGTCGAGCGCCTGGTGGCTCGACAGCTGTCGGCGGTGGTGGCGGCCACGCCGCCGGTGGCCGCCCACTTCCCGTCAGACCGCACGGTGGTGATCCGCAACCTGGCGCGCAGCGAGGAGTTCGCGGCCGCCGGCGAGGCGATGGCGTACGTGGATCGCGACAGGATCGCCGCCTACGTGGGTAACGTGAGTGCGCCTCGCGGCGCGCGCGAGATGATCGAGGCCATGGATGCCGTCGGAGCATCGACCGCGAGACTTCGCATCGCGGGGGATTTCTCACCGTCGTCGCTCCGTGATGAGCTCGAATCGTTGCCCGGCTGGGCACGCGTGGACCCGCTGGGCTGGCAGGATCGGCTGGGCGTCGCTCGTCTGCTCGGCGGGGCACGCCTCGGCCTGGTCTGCCTGCACCCGACGCCGTCCTACGTGGAGAGCTATCCGGTGAAGCTCTTCGAGTACATGGCCGCGGGGCTGCCGGTCATCGCATCCGACTTTCCGCTGTGGCGGTCGATCGTCGATGACGCCGGATGTGGACTACTCGTGGATCCTCTCGACCCCGCGTCGATCGCGGCCGCGATCGACACCCTGCTCGACGATCCCGCCGAAGCCGAGGCCATGGGCAGACGCGGGCGCGACGCGGTCCTCCGTCGTTGGAGCTGGCAGCCCGAGGGGCAGCGCCTGGTTGAGCTCTACGATCGGCTGGCGGGCATCTCGGGATCGCCGCCCGGCCCGTAGGGCGAGCCGAGCGATTCGAGCCAGCGAGAGACGATCGAGCTCCAGGCAAATTCACGCTCCACGAGCGCCCGACCGCTCGTTGACAGCGTCGCGTGCAGCTCGTCGTCCTCCGCCAGGCGAAGCATCGCCTCGGCCAGCGCGCCGGGATCCTCCGGAGGCGTCACCAGCCCGCACCCTTCCCGCTCGAGCAGGTTGGCGGCCTCTCCGCGCCCCGAGTAGACCACCGGGACGCCGCAGCTGAGCGCAGGAAACACTTTCGACAGGCGCATGCCGTCGGCCACCGGCATGTCCCGGAGGGTGGCGACCGAACCCCGGGCCAGCGAGTAGAGGCGCGCCATCTCGTCATACGGCGAGCTACCGAACGTGACGTTGTCCAATCCCAGATCGGCGGCGAGGCGCTTGAGGGGCTCTCGCTCCGGACCGTCGCCGATGAACAGGACGTGGATGCGCGGGTCTCGCTCGCGAAGGATGGCGGCGGCGCGCACGAGCGTATCGAGGCCATGGTAGATCGCATGGGTACCGACATAGGTGAACACGATCTTGCCGGCCAGGCCCCAGCGGGCGGTGAGCTCGGGGTCCGCCGGCATCGGGCGCAGGAAGTCGGCGTCGGCGCCATTCGGTAGGAACGTGATCCGATCGCGCGGGATCCCGCGTGCCGCGAAGTGCTCGACGAAGCCGTCGGTGACGGTGGCAACCTTCCACGCCTCACGGAGGAAGAGGTCCTCCATCTCCTTGGCGACCTGCAGCATGCGATCGCTCCGGATGAACCCCAGCTCGCGCGCGACATCCACCTGGAGGTCTGGGACGTTGTAGACGTACGGCACGCCGCGCAGTCGCTTCATCGCCACGCCGATGAGGCCGAGTGACAGCGGCTGGCTCTCGACGAACAGCACGTCAGGTCGGCGAGCGGCGGCAGCGGCGACCATGGCGGTCGCGGTGAAGCTCAGGTAGTTCGCCAGGCGCAGAAGGGAGGAATGCCCGGCGCCCGGCAGCAGCCAGGTGCGCACCACTGGCGTTCCGTCGACCTCGTCGCGCATCGCGAGCCGGTTCTGATAGCCGTCGAACGTACGCCCCGCCGGGTAGTTGGGCATGGCCGTCAGGACGCTGACATCGATCCCGTGGTGCTTGAGCTGGCGCACGAGCGACCCGAGACGGATCTGCGGTGCACCCAGCTCGGGGGCGTAGTACTGGCTGAGAATGAGCCAGCGCGGCCGTCGGCTCACCACGAAAGGCCGGCATACGGCGACACCGTGGGCGGCACACGATCCGAGCTGATGCGGACGAGGTCCAGGATCGACACCCCCTCGAGCCCCGCGATCGCCTCGGCGAAGGTGGGCCGACGCTGCCCGATGATCACCAGCTCCGCTCCCGAGAGGGCTTCGGCCAGGCTGGGACGCAGGATCTCAGCGATCTGCGGCAGCTGTCGCTCCACGAACTCTCGGTTCGTGCCGATCATGGCGTCAAGATCGACATCAGGATCGAAGACGCCGACCGTGTATCCATCGCGCCACAGGGAGTCGACGAGGGCCACCATCGGGCTCTCGCGCAGGTCATCGGTCCCTGCCTTGAAGGCAAGCCCCAGGACGGCGATGCGGCGCGCGCCGCTGGCGTGCACCTTGCGCAGTGCCTCCTCCACCTGCTGGTGATTGCTGGCGAGCAGTCCGTCCAGGATCGGCGCGCGCACCCCTGCCATGCGCAGCTGATGGCCCATGCTGCGCAGGTCCTTGGGGAGGCACGATCCACCGAACGCGAAGCCGGGCATCAGGTACGCCGGCGAGATGTTGAGCCGGGTGTCGGCCACCAGCGCTCCCATCAACACGTGGCTGTCGATTCCGAGCCGGTCGCAGAGGCGCCCGACCTCGTTCGCGAATCCGACCTTGAGGGCGTGGAAGGCGTTGTTCGTCAGCTTGAGGAGCTCCGCCTCCTCGAGCGACATCCGCCGCACCGGCGCGTCGATCCCGGCGAACAGCGCTTCCACGGTCTCGAACGACGCGTCGTCGAGCGCGCCGATGACGGTCATGGCGGGCCGATCGAAGTCGGCGAGTGCGGTCGCCTCACGCAGGAACTCCGGGTTCACCGCGAGGCCGAACCCGTCGCCGGCAGTACGTCCGGATGCGGTCTCGATCCACTCTCGCACCATGCCGCGTGCCGTTCCGGGCGGGACGGTGCTGCGCATGACGACCACGTGGCGGCCGGTTGTGCCGGCGAGGCAGCGACCGATCTCGCTGGCAACCGCCCCGATGTGCGAGAGATCGGGGGTGCCATCCGGGCCGGTCGGCGTCCCGACGCAGATCAGCGAAATGTCGGCATCGGCGAGCTCCGTCGCAGCGTCACCCGACGCGCGAAGACGCCCGGCGCTAACCTGAGCACCGAGCAATTCGGGGAGGCCCGGCTCCGCGACGGGGCTCCTCCCGGCATTGATCGAGTCGACCTTGGCGCCATTTGTCTCGATGCCCACGACGTCATGGCCTCGGCTGGCCAATGCCGCTGCCGTGACCGAACCGACGTAACCCATACCCCAGACAAGAACCTTCACATCGCCATCTCCGCGCGCATTCACTGGGACCCGGTACTAGGACGACACCCGGACGATAAGGCTCGTAGACCGACGGGCCGGGCTTCCCTACGGTAGGTGGTGTTCGCACTCCCGCGCAAACCCACTCACCAGAGGGTGCCCACTCCGTGAGGTACAAGTCCACTCCGCTTTCGAGCCGATACCCCCGCCCGAAGGCTCCGCAGCCCCGACCGGCCCGTCCGATCTCTCGCTCGAATCCGGTCGCCGCCTGGCTTGCGACCCTGGTCATGGTGCTCCTCATCCCGGCCCTCGTCGTCCCGACTCTGCTCGTGCGCGCGGCGCAGCCAACACTCGCTGCCCCGGGCACGACGGTGGCGGGAGCCACGATCACGGTCACCGGCAACGACTTTTCACCTGGTGCTCGCGGCAGGATCGTGCTCGATCGGCAGACGATCGCCTACCAGGTCGCGCCGAGTGGGCGGTTCGCCGTCCAGCTGACCATTCCGGCGACCATGAAGAACGGACGGCATCGCGTGGTCGCCGTGGAGCTCGACGCAGCCGGGCGCCCAGTCCGTGAGATTGCACGGACCAGCATCCGCGTCGAGCCTCGGAAGCTCTCGAGCATCGTGGCCTCGAACACTCCGACGGCGGCGCCGACCGCGACACCCGAGCTCACCACCCCGTCGCCACGTCCGCCCGCAACGCCGAGCCCAACTCCGGTCCCCACCGTGGCACCGGTGGTCACCGCCGCTCCTCTTGCCCCGACGGCCGCGCCGGTCGTGACGGCGGCCCCGGTCGCACCCGCGCCGCCGGCGCCCGTTGCCAAGGGCACCGGCCGGGTCTTCGTCATGGCTCCCAACGGCTCCGACGGCGGCGCGGGGACGATCGCCTCGCCGTGGCTGACCTACGGCCACGCATCGAAGTTCCTCCAGCCGGGCGACACGCTGTATGCCCGCGGCGGCGTCTACTACGGGCAGGGCGGCTATTCGTGGAGCGCCGGTGCCTCCGGAACCCCAGGGGCACCGATCTGGTTCGCCGCTTACCCTGGCGAGGTCCCGGTGTTCGACGGTGGAAACGCGCAGGAGCAGTTCCTGATCTTCTACGACCAGATCCACAACATCATCGTGGATGGCCTCCGAGTCCAGAACTACCATCCGGTCCAGAACGGGATCCTGCTGTTGATCGGCGGCTCGCACGACATCGTGCTCCAGAACCTGGTCATGGCGGGCAACCGCGGCACCTCGGCGACGCCGATCGAGCACCTCATCTATCCCGGCGCGTCCCCGTACAACATCACGATCCGCAACAACGTCCTCGACGCGGGCGGCCTGAGTGGAGGTGCGATCCACCTGTACCACGATCCCGGCCCGCGCAACGTCCTGATCGAGGGCAACGTGATTCGGAATGGCTACTGGGGCGTCATCGTGGCCTCGTCCGCCAACGGCGTCACGATTCGCAACAATGCCTTCTCGGGGAACCGCCAAGCTAACATCGAGGTGTGGAGCAGCGCCGTCAACGTGGCCGTCAGCGGGAACTCGCCGAACAACAACGTCCTGGGTCGGTGAGCGCGGCGGCGCCCGATGGCGCCGGCTGGCAAGGTGGCGTCCGTGCCACGTACGCGCGCATGGTCGACGCCGGCGTCTACTCCGCCCGCTTTCGCCACTCCGACGACGACCGTAACTTCGTCTCGGTGACGTTGGCGCCGCTGATCGAGAACCTGGCCCCCGGAGCGGCGGTGCTCGAGGCCGGCTGTGGAGTCGGTGACTGGCTGCACCTGGTGGGGGAGCTCCTCGCGCGGGCTGGACACTCACCGCAGCGCCGGTACGGATTCGACCTCACCCCGGAGATGGTCAGCCTGGCAGCCGACGTCATCGGCCCGGAGCTGCCGGCCGAGCACCTCCGCGTCGGCGACCTTCTCTCATCGGAGCCGTACGAGTTTCCCGGCGCGCCGGAATTTGGATTGATCTACGCCTATGACGTGATCCAGCAGCTGCCGCGCTCCCTCCAGCAGGACGGTGTCCGCGCGCTGTACCGTCGGCTCGGCAGCGGTGGCACGCTCGCGATCTTCGACCAGGATGCGGCGAGCCGCCCGGGTCGCCGGATGGAGATCCGGAAAGCGATCACCCGATACCTCCGCATTCCCCTGGTGCCGCGCTTCTACCTGGTTGCCCGGTATCCACGGGCCGAGGACGTGGCATCCACGCTTCGCGACGCGGGCGCCGAGGTCAACGTGGTCCGGTCCGGGCCAGGTGCCCGGGTGGCGATCGTCGCTCGACGACCGGCCTGATCAGCCCATTCGACCTGGCTGACGGCCACCCTGGCGGACCACCAGTGCATCGATGAGGAACTTCGCTGCCCAGTTCGGCAGTGCCAGCGGGATGTAGGGTCCCCAGATCGGGCGCGAGCCGGGCACGCCACCGCGGAGTCCGGGGTCCGCGCTCCGCATCGGCTGCGAGGCCTTGACCTCGTCGATGGCGATGTCGGTCGCTCGGCGCAGGGTGTCGCTCGGCTGGAGCTCGGCCAACCGCTGCCAGACCAGCGCCATCTGGACGCTCCCGGTCAGGCAGGTGTATCGATCGGTCGCGGCCCACTCGGCGTCGACATGACCCGGCAGCGTCCCGCGCTCGACCGTGAGCTCCGCGGCTCGGCCTGCCACATCGGTCACCATGGCCACGCCCTCCGTGATGCCCAGTTGCTGTGATGCGTGGAGGATGCCGAACAGGGCATACGCGAACGTGTGGGTCACGGATCGGCGTGCTGCCTGGTCCGCCGCGGTGAACCCCGAGCGGTCGAGCCAGCGCGCGGCCGGATCGTACTGTTCGAGGCACCAGGCCACATGGCGCCGGACGGCCCTCCGCATCGGCTCGTCATCCAGTGCGATCGACGCGTCAGCCAGCCAGCAGGTTGCGTGTGCGTGGTACGTGGCGGCGACATCGAGGTAGGTGTGTCGCCGGAACGATCCATCGGCCTCCTGCACGCTGCACAGCCACTCTCCTGCGCGCCGGGCGGCCGTCGCCACCTCCGGATCGCCGGTTGCCTCGTGCCACGAGACGAGCCCGTTCAGGATCTGCCCGGTGTTGAAGACCGACGGTGCCGTGGTGTTCTCGTCGATTTCCCCCCCCGGGAACGCGCCGTCGGGCAGTTGAAGCGCCAGGAGGAAACGCAGCGCACGTTCGGCACGCGTCCGCCACGCCGAATCGTCGAGCTCGTCGGCCAGTGCCAGGAACGTGGGGATGATGTAGCCCGTGGTTTCCGGGTACGACGCGCTCCATCCTGTCGAGAGGAAGTACCGTCCGCTGATGCCGCCGTCCGACCGCGCGTCCTGAGCTCGAGCGAGCCAGGCTGCGGCGCCAGCCAGGTGGGCCTGATCCGTGCCGATCGGGGGTCTCGACGTGCGCCGATCGCGGAGCAGAAGGCGAGCGCTCGCGGGTCGCCAGGCCCCGGTGGCGAGGAGGCTGCGGACCGATGATCGAATGGTCAAGCGTTGGTCTCCGGTGTTCGTGTGTTCTGAGCAGGGTTGCTCATGACCCAGGTGAAGGCTGACCCGAAGCCGATCGCTCGAGCTGAGCGAGCCACAGCTCGGTCACGAAAAGCCGCCACACCTGTTCGTTCGCGCTTCCGCCGCCGGCCGCGGCGGCGACAAGCCGTTCGACCTCGCGGGCCGTGACCCAGCCCCGCGAAACGGCGCCTCCTCCGCGGATCGTTCGAGCGATCTCGTCCTGTGCGTCGCGGGTCCAGCTCGACTGCGGCGTGACGAACCCCATCTTGTCGCGACGATCCACGATCTTGTCGGGGAGGATCCCGCGCATCGCCTGACGCAGGATCACCTTGGTGACCCCACCTCCAACCCGCAGGCGGTCGGGGAGCCGGCACGAGAATTCGACGAGGCGGTAGTCCAGGAACGGCACGCGGGCCTCAATGCCGAACGCCATGCTGTTTCTGTCCTCGTAGCGCAGCAACGCGGGAAGTCCCTCGTGGCGGATGTCCTGCCACAGGCGTCGGGCCAGGGCCGTGCCAGGCTCCGAGTGCACGACGTGCGCGGTCGGCACGTGGCCCAGCGTCGGGCCGAGCTGCATCCCGAATCGTCCCCCGGACGCTCCTCGCACGAGCTCTCGTGCCCCATCGCCGAAGAGGCCGCGCGCGAGACCGAGCATGGCCGTTGAGGCATCGACCGTCCCGTGGGCGACGCTCGCCCGGAGCTCCGCGGCGGCCTCCAGCGGATGGCGTGTCGCAAGTGCCGCGGCGCGGTAGCCCAGGTAACGGGGGTAGCCGCCGAGCAGCTCGTCCGCACCCTGGCCGTCGAGGAGGACGGTGACCCCCGCCGTCGCAGCCGCGCGCATGACCTGGTGCTGGGCGATGATCGAGCTCGAGGCGAACGGCTCTCCCTGGAATGCCATGACAGTCTCCGCCGCCGAGAAGAGGGCGCCAGGCTCATCGGCCATGACGAGGGCCACATCGGCCTGCTCCGCGACGATCCTCGCGTATCCAGACTCGTCAACTCCCTGGTCGGGGAATCGCGCGTGGAAGGCGAAGCGGGGGATCTGCTCGCGGTCGCCCGCGCCGGCGGCGAGATGGTTGGCGACCGTCTGCACGATGGCACTCGAGTCCAGCCCTCCCGACAGGCAGCTGCCCAGCGGGACGTCGGAGCGAAGGCGCAGGCGGACCGCATCCGCCAGGCAGGCGCCGAACTCCTCGACCAGCCGGCCGTCGTGCGGCCCCGCGCGAGGCGAGTCGTCGTCCGCGAGTGGCGGCGGATCCCAGTAGCGGCGCACCTCGACGTGTCCGTTCTCGATCACCAGGTGGTGTCCGGCCGGCACCGACTCGATTCCGTCGATGAATCCCGTGTCGCGGTGATCGACGAGGCCCCGAACCAGGAAGTCGCGCACGACCGGCGCGTATGGTTCGGGACGCCAGCCGTCACCGTCATCGAGCGGCGACGCCGCAACGAGCGCCGGCGGCTCGGACGCCCAGGCCAGCGATCGGCTCGATCGGCGCGTGTAGAGCGGCTTGATCCCGAGCCTGTCGCGCGAAAGGACGAGCCGACGGCGGGGTGCGTCCCAGAGCGCCATGGCCCACATGCCATTGAATCGCTCGAATGCGTCGATGCCCCAAGCGCGGTACGCCTCGATCACGACCTCGGTGTCGGTCGCCGTCGTGATGGTGGCGCCCAGTGCCCGGAGCTCCGTCGCCAGCTCGAGGAAGTTGTAGACCTCCCCGTTGTGGATCAGCGAGATCCCATGTCGGGTCATCGGCTGCGCGCCGGCATCCGTCGGGTCGAGGATGCTCAGCCGCCGATGCGCCAACGCAACCGGCCCGGCCACGAGCACGCCGCTGCCGTTCGGCCCGCGGTGCGTCAGCCGGTCAAGGGCTCGTTCGGCGGCACGCCCGTCGATCGGCCGGCCGTCGAGGGCGACCAGGCCCGCGATCCCGCACATCAGCCGGTCGCCGCCGCTGCTCGGAGCTCGGCCGATCGACGCTCGCGCCACTGGGTAATCTCGCCCAACGTGGTGACCCACAGGTCCGATCTGCTTCCGAGCCAGGTGAGGATGCCCTCGTAGGCCGATCCCCAGTCCTGGAACCGACGATTCGAGCTGACCGACGTGTGAGCGTGCCAGTCGATGACGGCGAGACCCCCGAGATCGGCGATGGCCTCGACCTGGTCGGTGGCCGCCGTGATGGCCGCCTCCACGCCCGTCGGCCGGTAGAACAGGTTGCCGTCCATGAGCGTGGTTGGCAGCTGCAGCGTGGTGAGTGGGCGTTGCATCTCGGCATCGTACGGATGAAACGGAAGTGCCGCTCCCCGTCGATAGCCCGGCGCGTCGTTGAATGCCAGCGACGCGTCGTAGGCGAAGCCGGCAGCCTCGTGCGCCCGCAGGGTTGCCGCGACGTCCGGGCCGAGCTGCCAGTAGTGGTGGCGGAGTCCGGCGATCTCACCCCCGGCCAGGTCGCCAAGCCGATGGCGCTCGGCAACCAGCCGGAGTGGATCCTCGTGGGCGCGGTAGCTGGCGTGCAGGCCGATCTCCCAGCCCCCGGAGCGGAGGCGCTCGTACAGCCGCCGATACCGCGGACCGGAGGCGTCGTAGGCCGGGTCCAGCGTCGATCCGAATCGGGCGTGGTAGGGAGTGACGCTGAACAGAAACGTGGATCGCAGGCCGAGCTTCTCCTCCGCGGCCAGAAGCTCATCGAAGGCCCAATGATCGTCGGGGGATCGGTCGACGAGCCGCTCGCGTGCCAGGCGCAGGGCGGCAAGCATCTGGGTCCTCGGAGCGTGCCGGAACCGCCAGGGTCGGAGCAGATCGCCCGCCATGGCATATCGCTCGGGAAGGTCGACGTCGTGCGAGAGGCCGACCGCGGCGCGACGCCCGCCGGGCCACGCTGGGTGGGGCGTGATCTTGAATCGCTCGGTCGCCAGGGTCGACAGGAGCACGACGGCGCGGTTGACGATCGGGACGTGCGCAATGCCGGCGGTCGCGCTGAATGAGGCGTCGCGATTGAGGCGGCCGTAGAGGTCGAACGACTCGGCCGGCAGCGAGTCGTGCACCGCGTCGTCGAGGTGCGCCCGAACCAATGCGACGAGGTCCACCGGCAAGGTTTCGCCGATCTCGCGGTGATCGACCTCACCTGCCGCCAGCTCCGGCCAGGTTCGATCACCGGGTCCGATGGGGATGCGCAGGCCACCCTCGGCCATCGCGATGTCCCCGTGGACGAGCGTGGCGGCCTCGCCGGGGTCCGCCGGCCGTGCGGGTACGCCGGCGGCATCCAGCAGGTATGCGATCGCGGCACGCGCACCGGGGGCGGGATCTGACGACGAGTAGGTGATGGTCGGCATAGCCCCATTTCCGCGCCCCGAGTCCCCGAATCGGCCACCGGGGCGTACCGCAGCACGACTGTATGATTGGCCGCCCATGACGACCCGCCTCCGCCTTGCGTTCTTCGCGGACCCCACCGAGACCCACACGCAGCGGTGGGCTCGCTTCTTTGTGGCGCGCGGGCACGACGTGGCAGTCATCGTCCGCCATGATCGACCGGTTCCGCCGGACGATCCCAACGGCCCGTCCATCATACGGATCGAGCCGCCGGGACGCTCCCGCCAGCCGGCACGCGCCGTGGACATGATTCGCCGGCTGCGACGCGTCGTGCGCAAGGTGGATCCTCACGTCGTCCACGCGCACTACCTGACGGCCCAGGGCTGGCTCGCCTGGGCCAGCGGATTTCGTCCGTACGCCATCACCGTGTGGGGGTCTGACGTCTACCTCGATCTGGCAGGGTTCAAGGCGCGGGCACTCGGTCGTCTCGCGCTGCGCGGCGCCGCGCTCGTGACCGCTGACTCGGCTCACCTCGCTCGCGCGGCCGTGAGTGCCGGGGCGCGGCGGTCACGGACCGAGGTCATCCAGTTCGGGGTCGACACCCAGGCGTTTGCCCCCGGCGATGCGGCCGACCTCCGTCAACGCCTGGCCCCCGCCGGCGGCCGGATCGTTCTCTCGCCGCGGACCCTGCTGCCGTTGTACCGCCACGAGCTGGTGGTCGATGCCATGGCCTGCCTTCCCGACGACCTGGTCATGGTGGTGAGCGCTCGTGGCGCACAGCCAGAGGCCGTTCGGCAGCTGCACGATGCCGCCGTACGCGCCGGCATCGCCGATCGCCTCGTGATCGTCCCCGAGATCCCGCATGACGAGATGCCGACCTACCTGAATGCGGCCGATGTGGTGGTCAGCGTGCCCATCAGTGACGGAACGCCGGTGACCCTGCTGGAGGCTATGGCGTGTGGCCGGCCCACCGTGGTCGGCGATCTTCCCAGTCTGCGCGAGTGGTACTCGGGCGGTCGGGGCGATCTTGTGGTGCGCAATCCCGATGCGGCGAGCATTGCGGCGGCCATCGGGCGCGCGTTGGATCTCCCCGACGAGGCCCGCGATGATCTCCTGCGGCGGGGCCGTGAGGAAGTCATGAGCCGGGCCGATCACGCCCGCAACATGCTCGCGGTCGAAGCCCACTATCTCGAGCTGGCGCGGTCCACATGAGCCGGCGCCTGCTGTTCATCGCGTTCTTCTTCCCACCCATCGGAGGCGTGAGCGTGCCGCGCACCCTCGGTCACGTGCGCCACCTGCCCGACCATGGCTGGGACGTGACCGTGGTGACGCCAAGGCACTCGGCCTATCACCTCCAGGACCCGGGCCTGCTGTCGAGCGTCCCGGCCGGCACCCGGAGCATCCGCACCATGATCATCGAGCCTGCCGGCATGAAGCGGGCAGTTCGGCGCGTCCTGGGTCTGAACGTGCGGCCGGGCTACGGGACGGCCGATGCGGATGTCGACGCGGCGGCCGTAACGGGGCCCCGTAGCCCGCTGGAGCGGCTCCGCCGGCTCCTGTTCTTCCCGGACGACCAGGTGGGATGGGTTCCCTTTGCCATCCTGGCCGGGATTCGTCAGCATCGGCGCGAGCCCGTCGCGGCCGTGCTTTCGAGCTCGTCGCCGGTCAGCGCACACCTGGCCGCCGGTCTCATTGCCCGCGTGACCGGCGTCCCGTGGATCGCGGAGTTCCGGGACCCGTGGGTGGGCAACGCGCTGGCGCATCCGGCGCCATGGATGCAGCGCGTGCTGGCACGGCGCATCGAGCGCTGGATCGTCGGTACGGCGGAGAGGTGCGTCTTCGTGACTCCATCCCTCACCGAGCTGTATCGGCGCCGCTATCCGTCACGGGCGGATCGATTCTCGACGGTGACGAACGCCTACGACCTCCGATCGGCCGGTGCCGACCAACCTGCCCGCCCCCTCGAGCCGGCGGTGGATGGCCCCGGAGTATCGATCGTGTACGCGGGAACGCTCGATCGGCCGGCTGAGCTCGCGATCTTCCTCGACGGCCTGCGTCGATATCGGGCCTGGCAGGCGGATCGGCCGGTCATCCGCGTCGAGTTCCTCGGTCATGCGACGGACGCGTGCCGCAAGCTCATTGCAGCCGCGCGCGAGGACCTCGGGCGGGACGTGATCTCGCATGCGGGGTTCGTTCCTCGGGCCGAGGCCAGGCGTCGCCTTGATCAGGCCGACGGGGCCCTCCTGCTGCTCGGCGAGGGGCCGGGCATGGGTCTTTTCATCGGCGGAAAGCTCTACGAGTACCTCGGAGCGGATCGCCCCATCTTCGCCATGCTTCCGCAGGGCGACGCTCGTGACCTGCTGACCGACATCGGGTGGGGGACCATCGCGTCGCCTTCCGCTCAGTCGGTGGCGGACGCGTTGCACCGCTTCGTCATCGAGCGCGATCGTCGATCGGTTGCGGATCCTGAGCGGAAGTTCGAGCGCGGCAGGGTCGTTGCCCGGCTCGGTGCGGTGCTCGACGACGCCGTGACATCGGACGTGCGCCGATGATGCGCGACGCCAGCCGCTGGCTCCTGACCTCGGTCCCACCGTGGCTGTATCTGGCGGCGATCATCGTCATCCTTCCGCCGCTGGTCGCCGCAGCGACCTTCCGCGGGCTGCTCGGAATCGTTGCGCTGGGGGCATTGAGCGTAGCCGGCATCGTCATCACGCTCGCCCGACCGGTTCCGTTCCTGCTCCTCTACGTCGTCCTCATTCCGATCGAGTCGATCCTCGTCCTCGGTGAGGCCGCGACCGTCACCCGACTGGTGGGGATCGTGTTCTTCGCAGGGTATGCCCTCCGGCGCTTCGGACATCTCGAGCTGCGGGCCATGCCATTGGCCGGTTGGGGATTCGTCGCGTGGGCGGCCGTGAGCGCGCTGTGGGCACTGGATCCTGCCGTGACGGTCACGCAGGTCCTGACGGTGGTCCAGCTGTTCCTCATGACCGTGGTGGTGGCCGATCTGGTGGCCGGTAGACCGGAGCTCGTTCGCGTGATCATGTGGACCTACTCGGTGGCGGCGGTGGCCACCGCCGCGATCGCGATCGGCGCATTCGCGACCGGTGCTTCGTTCCTCGCCTTCGGACGGGCGGAGGCCTTCGAGTCGCAGGATCCTGCCCAGTTCGCCGCGATCCTGATACCCGCGTTCTTCTTCATGATCTTCGAGCTGCGAGGCCGCCAGCGCATCGGTCGCGTGGCATTCAGCCTCGTGGTGCTGGCGGGCGCGATCCTGCTGAGTGGTACTCGGAGTGCCTGGCTCGCAGTCGGCATCGGCTTCCTGCTGGGCGTCGTTCCCCGGCTCGGAACGCGCGCCGTCGTTCCGGCGCTCCTCCTGACCCTGTCTGTCGTGGCCGTCATCCAGATCCCGGAGATCGGCGACTACGTGGGGGGCAGGGCTGGATCGGCGCTCGAGACCGGGGGCGCCGGCCGGGTCGACATCTGGTCGGTCGGCCTGGCGATCTTCGCCGACCACCCGTTCATCGGGGTCGGCTACGGCAACTTCCCGGTCGCATTCACGCCGGAGATCATCCGCGACGTCAACGTTCCGGGCCTGAACCCAGGGGTCCTGATTCCCGGGCTCGCACCGCACTCCAGCGTGGTCGGCACGCTCACCGAGCTCGGGTTGGTGGGTGGCTTCCTGCTGGCCATCTTCCTCCTCACCGCCCTGCTGCGCGACGGTTGGCAGGCCGACGGCGGTGCGACCCGAACGATCCTGTTGGCGCTGCTCGCCCAGTCACTGTTTCTTGACGTATTCAACCGAAAGCAGGTCTGGCTCATGATCGCCATCGCCCTGGGATACGCGTGGCATGCGACATCGTTGCGTCTCCAGGCGCGTCGCGAGGACGACGAGGAGCACCGCCGACGCGTCGATCGAATTCGTCAGACGTGGGTGAGCGAGCCCTGATGCCGGACACGCCAGTGCCGCCGGTGATGTGGCTCGTCCCCAACTACCCGTGGGCGGATGACCACGTGAGTGGCATCTTCTACCGCACCCAGGCGATGGCGCTGGCGCGGGCCGGTGTCGAGCTGACCGTGGTGGCTCCGACTCCCTGGGCTCCGTGGCCGATCAACAGGCTTCAGCCGCGGTGGGACCGATACCGAAGAGCTCCGAGGGTCGAGTCGACTGACGGGGTCACCATCCTCCGCCCGCGGTACCCGGCGCCGCCTCAAGACCTCCGGGTGCTTGCTCCGGACCGGGCCGTTGCCTCCGCCGCGTGGCGCGTTCGGAGGGCCTGGCGGGGCGCCGGACTGATCCACGGTCACTTCTCCGTCGCGGGAATCGCCGCCGGACGCGTCGCCCGCCGCGCGGGCGTTCCCTACGTGCTCACGATGCACGGCGATGACGTGAACACGTGGCCCGATGACCGTCCGGAGTGGCGAGCGCCCCTCATCGCAGCGCTGCGCGGCGCCTCGGCCGTCATCTCGGTCAGCCAGGCGCTCGCCGGCCGGGTTCACCAGCTCGCCGGCGTTCGGGCCACGCCACTCCCGCTGGGGATCGACCACGACGCGTTTCGGCGCGCCTCGCACGGAGCTCGCGAGATGGTGCGACAGGCGCTTGCGATCCCGCCGACGGCGCTCGTGGCGGTCTTCATCGGCAACCTCCAGATCGCGAAGGGGATCCACGAGTTCGTGGAGGGGGTCGAGCTGGCCGGGGGACCGGTCGTCGGGTGGGTCATCGGTGACGGACCGGAGCGCCGCTCGCTCGAGGAGCGGAGTGGCGACCAGATTCGGTGGCTCGGCAGCCTGCCCAATGCCGACGTGGCGCGCCACCTGGCTGCCGCGGACGTCCTGGTGCTGCCCTCTCATGGCGAGGGCCTTCCCACGGTCGTGGTCGAGGCCGGGTCGCTGGGACGCGCGGTGATCGCCTCACGCGTCGGTGGGATCCCCGAGCTCCTTGAAGGAGGGCGAGGCATCCTCCTCGACGAGATCTCGCCCCAGGCCGTGTCGCGTGCCCTCAGGCACCTGGTTGCCGATCCATCGGTGGCCGAAGTGACCGGGGACGCCCTCCGAGGACACGTCGAGGAGCATTACGACGTCGACCGCAATGGGCTCCGGTTGGCAGAGATCTACCGTGCCGTGGTGGAGTCGGGGTCCCGCGAGACGGGCCGCCCGAACGGAGCGCCGCCGGAATGACGATCGGCAAGCGACTGCTCGACCTGGCGATCGCCCTTCCGATGGGCGTGGCGCTCATCCCCCTGGTCGGCATCGTGTCGCTCGTAAATCGAATGTCCGGCGACCGCGGCCCGGTCCTGTATCGCGCGGTGCGCGTCGGTGAGCACGGCCGCCCGTTTCGCGTGATCAAGCTGCGAACGATGCGGGATGGGCTGAGTGGGGGACCGCTCACCGGCCACGACGACCCGCGCGTGACGCGCGTCGGGCGGCTCCTGAGACGATCGAAGGTGGATGAGCTGCCACAGCTCTGGAACGTGATCCGCGGCGAGATGACGCTGGTAGGACCGCGTCCAGAGGATGAGCAGTTCGTCGACTGGACGAATCCGGTCCACCGGGTGGTCTTCGCGAGCCGCCCGGGGATCACCGGCCTTGCGCAGCTGGCGTTCGCGGATGAGGAGTCACTTCATCGCGACGGCGATCCGATCCATCGATACCGATCGGACATCCTTCCGGGGAAGCTCGAGCTCGATCACCGCTACCTCATGACCCGGTCGATGCGACTGGACGTCCGGATCATCCTGGGTACGGCCGCCCTGGTGGTGAGCCGCGTGACCCTTCGCGCGCGAACGCGATAGGCTCTCAGCGCAAATGGATCATCGCGACGACTTCCTCGCCTTCGCTCGGCCCTCGATCACCCCGCGGGAGATCGAGGCGGTCGTCGAGGTGCTCCGCTCAGGGTGGCTGACCACCGGGCCACGGACCAGGGAGTTCGAAGCGGCGTTCGCGACTCGGGTCGGCGTCAAGCACGCCATTGCGCTGAACTCAGCCACCGCCGGCCTGCACCTCGCGCTCGAGGCGCTGGGGGTCGGGCCCGGGGACGAGATCATCGTCCCGACCTGGACCTTCACGGCCACCGCCGAGGTCGCTGTCTACCTTGGCGCGCGTCCGGTCCTCGTCGACGTCGACCCGATCACCCTGAACGCGACGCCGGACGCCGTCGCGGCCGCGGTCACCGAGCGAACGAAGGCAGTCATGGCGGTGCACCTCGGCGGGCTTCCGATTGATCTGGCCGGGCTGCTGTCGCACACGGCGCCCCGTGGCATTCCGGTGGTCGAGGACGCAGCCCACGCCTTCCCGAGTCCGATCCCATCACTCGAGGGTCGTCTGGCCGGGACAATCGGCGCCGCGGGCGCCTACTCCTTCTATGCCACCAAGACCATCACCACCGGGGAGGGAGGGATGCTCGTTACCGATGACGATGCGATCGCAGCCCGCGCCCGGATGATGGCACTGCACGGCATCAGCCACGACGCGTGGAACCGATACTCGGCCACGGGCAGCTGGTACTACGAAGTTGCGGAGGCGGGCTACAAGTACAACATGACGGATCTGGCAGCGGCGCTGGGCCTCGTCCAGCTCGGTCGGGCCGATGAGCTCCTCCACGCACGCTCTGCGCTCGCCACCGCCTACCGCGCCCGATTCGAGAGCTCATCGGTGTCTGACCTGGTCGAGCTTCCTGCTGATGGTCCGGGACACGCGTGGCACCTGTTCATCCTGCGGCTGATGCTCGATCGGCTGTCAGTTGATCGTGGGGAGGTCATCGAGCGGCTGCGCGAGGCCGGCATCGGCAGCAGCGTTCATTTCATTCCGCTCCACCTGCATCCCTTCTATCGGGACCGCCTGGGCGCGACGGCGGAGGCGTTCCCGGTGGCAACCCGGGAGTTCAACCGCGTGCTCTCACTGCCACTGTGGCCGGGAATGGGCGACGACGCCGTTGACCGAGTGGTGGCTGCCCTCGAGGCGATCCTGGAGCCGGCTCGCCGTCGCTAGCTCCCGAGGCGGACTTACCTGTTGCGGGCGCGCAGGCCCGGCAACGGTGCGGCCATGCTCGTCGATCGGCGAGTCAGCGCCTCCGGACGCACGGCCGATTCGAATGCGTAGGCGGCCAGGGTGGCGATGACCAGCCCCAGGAACGCGCCGATGGCCGTGTTGAGGATGACGCGTGGAGAAACCGGCTCCACGGGCGTGATGGCGGGCTCGATGACGCTCAGCCGGTTCGAGGAGCCGGTCAGCTCGGCGAGCAGGTCACTTCGCTGTCCCCGGAGCGTCGTCACCTGGTCCCGCAGCGCGTTGATCGTGGCCTGCTGTCCGTCGGTGAGCGAGCCGAGGGCGAGGAGCTCGTCGATGCGCCCGGTCGCGGCGTCGATCTCGGCGTCGATCTCGACCACGTCGGCATCCGTGACGCCGGTACCCGTGTCGCTGACGATATCGAGCAACGACTGTGAGAGCGCATTCGACATCGATGCGGCCAGGGCAGCATCACCGGCCGTGGCGGTGACGATGACGAGCGTGCTGTTGGCCGGGGCCCGAGCCTCGACGGCCTGGGCGAGCTCCTCGGGGGTCATGGCGAGTGTCAGCGCGGCGATGACATTCTCCAGGTTCGGTCGTGCGGTGGCGACCTCCGCGTAGGTCTGGGCGATGACCTGCGATGCGAGCAGCTGGCTGTAATCGGGGTTCGGCGCGGTGAGGGATTGGCCGACGAGCAGTGTTGCTTGTGCCTCGTACGTGCGAGGAAGCACGGACGAGACGGCAAAGGCGGCACCACCAGCCAGGGTCGTTCCGACCAGCAGAACGACGAACCAATCGCGCAGGAAGAGCAGCCACCCGCGAACGTCCATCTCAGCCCTCCATTGGATGGGCAGCATACCGCCTAGCCGCGTGGCATGCGGTTCGGCCTCCGGCGGGGATCAGCGCTGGGCGAAGGTCGCCGGTGCGGGCACCGGGCGGGGCCGTCGGTTCGTGTCGCGGGGGCGAGCGTCCTGCCGCTTCTCGAGAAGATCGGTCGTGCGGAACAGCTCGACTCGGAGCTCGTCGTCGGAGTCGCCGGTGGCGAGAGAGATCAGGTGTGCCGTGTGGTCGCGGATATCGGCCAGTGGGGGCTGCGCAGCCGCGAGCATGACCTTCTCGCTGACCGTCGGCGTGATGCGTTCGGCGGCGTAGAACAGCTCCTCGTGGAGCTTCTCGCCGGGCCTGAGGCCGGTGAACTCGATGGCGACCGATTCCGGGCCGCGGCCCGACAGGCGAATGAGGTCCTGGGCGAGGTCCACGATCTTGACCGGCTCGCCCATGTCGAGCACGAGCAGGCTGCCCGGCGACCCGATGGCCGTTGCGTCCAGGATCAGCCACACAGCCTCGCGGATCGTCATGAAGTACCGGGTGATATCGGGGTGGGTGATCGTCAGCGGCTCGCCCTTCTCCAGCTGCTGCTGGAAGATCGGGACGACGCTGCCGGATGACCCGAGCACGTTCCCGAACCGGACCGACACGTAGCGGTTCCCAGTCCGTGAGGCGGCTTCGCTGATCAGCCCCTCGGCTACGCGCTTCGTGGCCCCCATCACGCTCGATGGTCTGACTGCCTTATCGGTCGAGACGAAGATGAGATGCGGGACGTTATAGGCCTCAGCCGCCTCAAGGACGGACAGCGTGCCGCCGATGTTCACCTGCACGGCGTCGGAAGGATGCTCCTCCATCATCGGCACGTGCTTGTACGCCGCCGCGTGGAAGATGATGTCCGGGCGGCCCGTGCGGACCAGCCTGCGCATGGTCGCCCGCGTCGCGACGTTCGCGATGTGCACCGACAACTCGCCGCCGCCGGTGTTCCGCTGGGCAGCGACCTGGAGCTCGCGCTGGATTCCGTAGAGCGGTCCTTCGGCACGATCCACCAGGATCAGGCGTGCCGGGCGCATGGAATGCACCTGTCGGGCCAGCTCGGAGCCGATGGAGCCGCCTGCTCCGGTGATGAGCACAGTCTGGCCGGCGATCAGGTCGGTGACGCCGTCAACGTGCTCGGCAACCGCCGGCCGATGCAGCAGGTCATCCACCTGGACGCGGCGGATGCGGTGCGCGTCGACCGTGCCGTCGAACAACTCGTAGATGCGCGGCACCGTTCGTACCTCGAGGCCGACCCGGGTCGCCTCGCGAACGATTCGGCGCATCGCCTTGCCGCTGGCGTTGGCCGTCGTGATCAGAAGTCGTCGCGCGCCGGTCTCGGCCATGAGCTCCTCGAGCTTGTCGAGACCGCCGTGCACCATCAGGCCGGCGACGTCGTTGCCGTGGAGTCGCTCGTCGTCATCCAGGAACCCGATGGGCCGAATGCGTGAGCGTGGGTCTCGAGCCGATCGGACCACCATCACGCCGCCGATGCCGGCGCCATACAGGATGGTCGGAATGCCCTCGGTTGGGGCCTCGAGCTGATTGGCGCGGGCTTCAGCCGAGGCGCGGATCGCGAACCGCACGCCACCCAGTGCGGCAAGGCTCAGGAATCCCTCGAGAACCCAGAACGTGCTCGTCGTGAGCACGGACACGCCGCTGATCGCAGCGTCGAGGAGGCCAACAGCTCCGATCGACACGAGCGAGCCTGCGGCAATGGCCATCATGATCTGGAGCATCTCCGGGATGCTGGCGTGCCGCCACAGCTGGCGATACAGCCCGAAGCGGACGTTGAGCAGGGGGCGGACGAGGAGCGGCATGACCAGCATCGGCAGGTAGGGTCGGAGGTCGCGCACGATGCCCCCCGCATCCCAGAGAAAGAGTGCGATCACAACCGATAGCCCGATGGCGATCAGGTCGATTGCGATGAGGTGTCTGCCGCGAATGTGCGACAGACTGAAGGCGACAGGCACTTTTTCGTTCCCCACTGCCCGTCCGTCATGAGAGTGATGCGGCTCGGGCACGGAGCGTAGCACCACCACCTCGGGGTGAAAAGTACTGCTGGACCCATTACCGGTGCCGGTCGGCACCACGCGCCTACCGCAGGCAACCGCTATTCGATCGCCGACAGTGCAAACGCCATGAGCGTCGCCACTCCCACCGCAAGCGCGATCACGAGTGAGATCATCAGCGCACGAACCGTGTCGTCTCCCATCCTCGGCCGCCAACGCCGGCGACGTGTCGGCGATGGTCCTTCCGGCACCGGGACCGTGCCGGCGATCGGACCTCCGCGGTCAGGATGGAGGCGGCTGGGCAGGGGAACGAAGACGTCCTCCTGGCGACGGTAGGAAGGCGGCTTGGCGGCCTCGCCCGGCGGGCCGCGCGAGCCGGCGTCCGAGGCGATGTTCGTGCGAACCGCGCCGGCGCACGACGGGCAGAACTTCACGCGGGATCGCTGCATGAAGCGCCCGCAGCGGATGCATCGCTGTGCGGGCGCCGCGGAGCTCACGCGGAACCGCGGCGGGTGGCCACCTGCCCGTCCGGCGTATCGCGGACCTCGACGCCCAGCGCCATGAGCTGATCGCGCAGTGCGTCCGCCGTCTCCCAGTCTCGCGACTCCCGGGCTGCTGCACGCCGGTCGATCAGGTCACCGGCACCCTCGGGTAGCTCGATCGCACCGGACGTGCGCAACCAGAGGTCCAACCCGAGGACGCGGTCGAAGTCGATCAGCACTGCGCGCCGTTGCTCGTCAGTGAGCTCGGGAGATGCGGCAACTTCGTGAGCTATGGCGAGCGCCCGTGGCGTCGCGAGGTCATCCGCCACGGCCTCGGCGAACCGAGCCGTGAGCCCCCGCATCGGTTCCGCTTCGAGGTCGACGATCGCGTCCGGTCCTCCAGCGGCCCGACGCAGACGCGCCAGGCCAGATGCCGCGGCGTGCATCGCCGGCTCCGTAAAGTCGAGCTTGGATCGGTAGTGCGCCGTCAGCGCCAGGTATCGGAACGCGAGCGGTTCGTAGCCGGTGGCCGGCAGGTCGGAGATGCGGATGATATTTCCCGCGCTCTTCGCCATCTTGGCATCCTTGAGCGTGAGAAACTCGCCGTGCATCCAGATGTTCACGACGCGGTGCCCGAGGGCACCCTCCGACTGGGCGATCTCGTCCTCGTGATGCGGGAACTTCAGGTCGATCCCACCGGTGTGGATGTCGAATCGCTCTCCGAGGTGCTTGAGCGACATCGCCGAGCACTCGATGTGCCAGCCGGGGAAACCCTCGCCCCACGGCGACGGCCATCGCATGCGTCGATGTTCCGTCGCGCGTTTCCACAGGGCGAAGTCCGCGGGATTGCGCTTGTCGTCCTCGACCTCCACCCGATGGCCGGCGTGCGTCTCGTCCACGCGCTGTCCGGAGAGCTGGCCGTACGATGGGAACGCGGACACGTCGAAATAGATGGTGCCGTCGGTCTCGTAGGCGAGATCGGCCTCGAGCAGTCGCCGGGTGATGTCGATCATCTCCGGGATGTGGTCGGTGGCCCTCGGCATGACGTCCGCGGGCAGGATGTTGATGAGGGCCTCGTCCTCCAGCCAGGCGCTCGTGTAGAACGCCGCGATCTCGGCCGGTGACTTGCCCTCGGTCTCCGCCGCCTCCTCCACCTTGTCGAGTGCCTCGAGCGCGTCGTGGTCGTCGTTGCGCATGTGGCCGACATCGGTGATGTTCTTCACGTAGCGGACCTCGTAGCCGAGGTACTCGAGCGTGCGGTGCAGGAGGTCGCCGAAGAGGTACGTTCGAAGGTTGCCGATATGGGCGTACTTGTAGACGGTGCTGCCGCAGGTGTAGATCGTCACGCGACCCGGCTCGATCGGCTCGAGCAGCTCCAAGGTTCGCGTGAGCGTGTTGTGCAGGCGCACCTGCGGAAGGGATTCCGTCATGGCCCGCGCATTGTAATCAACGAGCTTGCGATGCCCGTCCTGCCCGGTCGGCGAAGGGCGGCCTCAGTGGACGGCGTCGTGCTCCAGCGAGCGAAGCCGATGCGCCACCGTTTCGAGGACCTGCATCCGAACGTCGGGGAACTCGTCGAGCATCGCGCGGAACTCGCGACGCGCGAGCACCAGCAGCCGGGAATCGGTCGTGAGCGTCACCGTGGCGGTGCGAGGACCTCCGTCGATGAGCGCGATCTCTCCCAGCACGGTGCCCGGCTCTCGCTCGCCGAGCGACTGCCCGTCACGTTCCACGTGAGCGGCGCCGCTCACGAGCACGAACATCTCGGCGCCGCGCTCGCCCTGGACCATGATCTGCCGATCGGACGGCAGGTCGATGATGTCGGTGAGGGCAGAGATACGCTCGAGCTCCCGATTGCCGAGACCGCGGAACAGGGGGACGGTGCGCAGCAGATCGATCTTCTCGTCGTGGGCCAACCGAATGCTCCTATGCGCTTGGGCGTGGTCGCTAGCGTAACTCCTGACCGCTTCGCAGCGGAAGAGGGAAGTTGCGTGCCGGTACCATGACCGGCATGCCCCAGCGCGACGCCAGCGACAGCCTCCCGCTCACCCTCGGCGAGGATCCGAGATTCTGCCCGGCCTGTGGCGAGCCGGTCGAGCCGCGACCCGTCGAGGCCGATCAACGAGCGCGGCTCGTCTGCGCTCGCGGCCACGTGACCTGGCGCAATCCGCGGGTGGTGGTCGGGTGCCATCCCGGTCATCGGCGGTCGCGTCGTGCTGGGGAAGTCGAGCGATCGAGCCGGCACGGGATCGCTGGACCTATCCGGGCGGCTTCCTCGAGGTCGGCGAGTCGGCGCAGGAGGGGGCGCGGCGCGAGACGGAGGAGGAGACCGAGCTCCTGGTCGAGATCGGTCGCCTGGTCGGCGTCTACTCGCGGCCGCATGCCGGGATCGTGGCGATCGTGTTCGAGGCCGGCGTGGTGGGTGGTCGGCCCGAGCCGGCGGCCGAGACCAGCGAGGTCCGCACGTTCGGTCCCGACGAGATTCCCTGGGCCGAGCTGTCGTTCAGTACCGTCGAGAGCGCGCTCCGCGACTGGGTCGCATCATTGCCCGGCAGGGGGCCGTCGTTCGAGCCCGAGCTCTACGTCGAGGGCGACCCGGCATGACGAACCACCTCGCCGCGCACCGGCACGGCGGCACCGAGCAGAACGCCGTAGGCCAGTGAGGCGAGCGCCGGAACCGGGTGGGTCGCGAACGCGGCGATCCCGGTGTCACGCGCGATGGCAGCGCTCACCAGCGCCCAGAGGAGGAGGGCGAATGCCGGTGCCGCGATCGCCAGCGTCGTCCTGATCGTGAAGAACCGCGCGAAGAAGTAGGCAAAGCACATCCCGAACAGGGCACCTCCCGCCTGCACGCCGGCGAAGCCGAGGACGAAGCCGAGCTCCGACGAGACGGCGAGCGGAGACAGCGCGAGGGCGATCGGTCGCAGTGGAGCGAGGGGATCGCCGCCGCGCCACCCCGGCGACGGCCATGGCAACGGCCGCCCACACGTAGGCTCCCGCGAGCCCCGCGATCAGGCCGCGATATGCCAGGCGCAGTCCGTTGATGTCGGTCACACGTCGAGGGTATGCCCCCGCAGCGACGAATCGGAGCGGATCGAAGGTCCGGTCCGGCCCCGTACCCGCGCCGCTGGCCCTCAGCCCGCGTAGCGCCTGAAGACGCTCACCGCATTCTGGCCACCGAAGCCGAACCCGTTCGCGATTGCCACCTCGACCGTCGCGTGGCGCGCCTGGTTCGGGACGTAGTCGAGGTCGCAGGCGGGGTCGGGCGTCTCGTAGTTGATCGTCGGCGGGATGACGCCGTCGCGGATTGCGAGCACGGCCGCCAGGCCCGAGATCGCTCCGGCTGCCCCCAGGGTGTGTCCGACCATGCTCTTGTTGCTGCTCACGGCCAGCCGATCGGCATGGGCACCAAAGGCCGATCGAATCGCCTTCGTCTCGGTGGCGTCGTTGAGCGGGCGTCGATGTCCCGTGGGCAACCACGTAGTCGACCTGCTCGCGCTCCAGGTGGGCGTCGCGGACGGCGCGCTGCATGGCGATCGTGGCGCCGTAGCCCGCGGGGTCCGGTGCCGAGATGTGAAATGCGTCGCCGCTGAGCGCACCCCCGGCGATCTCGCCGATGATGGATGCACCGCGGGCCTCGGCGTGCTCCGCGGCCTCCACGACCATCACGGCTGCCGCCTCGCCGAACACGAAGCCGTCGCGGTTGGCCTCGAACGGCCGCGACGCGGCCGTCGGGTCGTCATTCCGCTTCGACAGCGCGCCCATGTTCGCCAGCGCGGCAAAGGCGACCGGCAGGATGGCGCTCTCGGTGCCGCCGGCGATGACGACGTCCACGTCCCCGTGCTCGATGAGGCGCTGAGCCTCGACGAACGCCTGGATCCCCGACGCACAGGCGGCCACCGAGGTGATCACCGGCCCGCGGATGCCGTTCTGGATGCTGACCTGGCAGGCCGCCATGGACGGGGACATCATCGGCACCATGAAGGGGCTGACACGATCCGGGCCGCGGGTGGTGAGCGTCACCTCACCCAGCGCGACTTCCTGGAGGCCGCCGCCGCCGGTGTTGATGACGACCGCCACGTCGTCCCGGTTGGCGTCACCGATCTCGAGGCCCGATGCGTCGATCGCCTGCCGCGCGGCGGCCACCGCCAGCTGCGAGAAGCGGCTCATGCGGCGCGCCTGTTTGAAGTCCATCCAGTCGCGAGGCTCGAAGCCCTTGACCTCAGCGGCAATTCGAACCTCGAGATCGGACGCATCGAACAGGCTGATCGGTGCCACTCCGGAAATGCCCCCGACGAGGTTCTTCCAGAACTCGGCCACGTCGTTGCCGATGGGCGTCACGGCGCCCAGGCCGGTGACGACCGCGCGTCGAGCTGGGTCGCGGGCAGGTGGCGGACGGGTCATGCGGTCCTACTCCGCGTAGCGGCGGAGGATCACCGTGCTGTTGTGGCCGCCGAGCCCCATCGAGTTCGAGAGCGCGACCCGGACATCGGCGGCGCGCGCCTCGTTGGGAACGTAGTCCAGGGTCAGCTCGGGATCCGGGTGCCGATAGTTGATGGTCGGCGGGATGCAGCCGGTGGCGATCACCTTTGCGCACACGAAGGTCTCGATCGCACCGGCGGCGCCCATGGCGTGCCCGGTCATCGACTTCGTGCTGCTCACTGCCAGGGCGTCGGCGTGCTCACCGAACACGTCGCGGATTGCCATCGTCTCGTATCGGTCGTTGAGCGGCGTGCTGGTTCCATGGGCGTTGATGTAGTCGACGTCCGCAGGCTCGATCCCCGCGCGAGCGAGCGCCGCGCGCATGGCGCGCTGATTCCCCTCTCCACGGTCGGCGGGGGCAGCCATGTCGAACGCATCGGCGGAGGACCCGTAGCCGATGACCTCGGCGATCGGTCGAGCGCCGCGCGCCAGGGCATGCTGGAGCTCCTCGAGGACGAGAACGGCCGAGCCCTCGGCAACCACGAACCCGTCGCGCGTCGCGTCGAATGGCCGTGAGGCCATCGCCGGGCTGTACTCGCCAGTGTCCGGATCCTTCGGGGTGCCCAGGGCGCGCATCTGGCCAAATCCGGCGAACGCCAATGGAACGAGCGGGGCCTCGGTCCCGGCGCCCAGCATGATGTCGGCCTGCCCACGCACGATGGCCTCCATCGCCTCGCCCACGGCATGTCCTCCGGTGGCGCAGGCGCTCACCACGGCCATGTTCGGCCCACGAATCCCATACTGGATCGCCACCTGACCCGACGCCGAGTCGGGGAGCATGTGCGGGAGCATGAAGGGCGATACCCGGCGTGGTCCGCGCTCGAGGAGCGTCCTGTGGCCCTCGAGCATCATGCCGATGCCGCCGATGCCCGTCCCGAACACCATTCCGAAGCGATCGGCATCCACGTCGGCGTTGACGAGTCCGTTGTCACCCAGCAGTCCGGCATCTCGCAGTGCCTCTCCGCTGGCCGCGACCGCGAAGTGCGTGTTCCGATCGTGACGCCGCACGTCCTTGGCATCCATGTACCGGGTTGCGTCGAAGTTCTTGACCTCGCCGGCCACCCGGACCTCGAACGGCGAAGCGTCGAACAGGGTGATGTCGGCGATGCCGGAGTGACCGGCGACCAGGGCGTCCCAGCTGGCATCGGCTCCGATCCCGACCGGGGAGACGATTCCCAGCCCGGTGACGACGGCGCGCCGGGCTGTCACGCGGGCAGCTCGCGCAGGGTTGCCAGGAACGAGCGCTCGCTCGGACCGTCGGCAACGTGGGTCTCCGCCTCGGGACTGATGCGTCGAATGAGTCCGGAGAGCACCCTGCCGGGTCCGACTTCGACGAAGTCGGTCACCCCGTCCGCGACCAGGTGGCGGATCGTCCCGGTCCATTGCACGCCGTGCACGAGGTGCTCGCTCAGCTCGCTGCGCAGGCCGTCGGCGGTGTTGATGACCGTGGCGTGGACATTGCCGAGCATCGGCACCTGCGGATCCCGGAACGGGACCTTGCTCAGGATCTTGCCGAACTCGTCGCGCGCGCGTCGCATGAGTGGGGAGTGGCTCGCCACGCTGACGGTGAGCCGCGCTGCCTTGCGGGCCCCGACCGTCTTGCTCATCTCGAGCGCGAACACGAGGGCCGGAATGACTCCCGAGAGCACGATCTGCCCGGGAGCATTCGCATTCGCGACGCTGATCTCGCCGTGCTGGCGAGCCTCGGCCACGATCTCGTGCACCTGGTCGTCCGACAGGCCGACGACGGCGCCCATGCCGCCCGCGATCCCGCGCTCCTGCATGATCCGGCCACGCTCGCGCACGAGACGCAGCGCGTCCGCGTAGTCGAGAGCGTCAGCCGCGACCGCCGCCGCATACTGCCCGGCCGAGTGGCCGGCCATGGCGGCGGGGCGGATCTCGACCCCGGCATCACGCGCCTCCGCCCGGATCGCTTCCAGGAAAGCGACGCTCGTGGCCAGGATGGCGGGCTGGGCGTTCACGGTCTGATCCAGCTCCTCGGCCGGTCCTTCGAGGATCAGGCGCGAAAGGGGCATGCCAAGTGCGGCATCCGCGCGCTCGAAGGCGTCAGCAGCCGCCGGCGAACGGGCAATCAGCTCTGCGCCCATGCCGACGTACTGCGAGCCCTGGCCCGGGAAGACGAAGGCGATGCTGCGCGAGCGCTGGCGTTCGCTCGCTTCGTTTCGGTGAGTCATGAATTCATACCCAGAATGCAGGCGCGAGTATAGCCGAGCAAGCTCCCACCAGCGCCGCGCGGGTCAGGGCGCGACGAAGGCGCTGACCACGTCAAACAGCACCGGGAGCCCGAACGCGAGCGCGCTGACCGGAACGCGTTCGTCGTGGCCGTGGAACAGGTCGAGGAAGGGAAAGTCCTCGTCGATCCGCAGCGGCGCGAAGCCATAGCACGGAATGCCCAGCTGGGCGAGCGCCTTGGCGTCGGTTCCCGGCGTGATCATCATCGGCAGCGGGATTCCCTCGGGATCGGCCCGCTCCAGGGCCTCCCGCATCAGCCCAACGATCTCACTGTCTGCCGGCCACTCGATGGCCGGCAGCATCACGACGGGCTCCACGATGGCGTCGCTGCCGACGACCGACTGGACGTGGGCCAGCAATGCCGCCTGGTCCGTGCCGGGCAGCGTGCGAATGTCGAGCTCGGCCTCCCCGTCGCCGGGCATGACGTTGACCTTCTTCCCCGAGCGCAGGACGGTCGGCGTGACCGTGTCCCGAAGCATTGCGTCGAGCGAGCGCCGGGTGGCCGGATCCGTGACGTGCGCCTCCAGCACCGAGCGCGCGCCGTCCGGATCCGACTCGGCGAGTGCGGCCACGTCAGCGAGGCCGATGGATGACAGCATCTGGCCGACAAGGGGCGTGACCACCGCTGCCCGGAGCGCCTGGTCCTCCGCGATCGCGGCCACGGCCCGCGCGAGCTTGACCGCCGCGTTGTCGGCATGGGGCATCGACGCGTGGCCCGGAGGGCCGCTGACCCGGAGTCGCGTCCACGCGATGCCCTTCTCCGCCACCTGAATGGTGTAGAACCTCTGTCCGCCCAGCGTCATCGAATAGCCGCCGACCTCGTTGATGGCCGCCGCGGCCGGCCTGCCGCTCGCGTCACCGAAGAGTTCGGGCCGGCGCTCGACCAGGCCCCTCGCTCCGTGCTCGCCGCCGGCCTCCTCGTCCGCCACCGCGGCGAAGATCACGTCGCGGCGGCGCTCGGAGCCCGCCCGCGCGAGTGCCAGCATCACCGAGAGCTCCATGGCGACCATGTCCTTCATGTCGACCGCACCGCGTCCCCAGACGTACCCATCGACGAGCTCGCCGCCGAATGGGTCACGGCTCCACGATTCGATGTCGACCGGCACGACGTCCAGGTGGCTGAGAAGGATGAGCGGGGGCTCCGGGTTGGGCACGGTGGCCGGCAGCCGCGCGAGGCAGCTGCCACGTCCAGGTTCGAGCTCGATCACCTCGCCTTCGACGCCGGCCGCAGCAAGGGTGTCCGCGCACAGCTGGGCCGCGTCGCGCTCACCGCCGGTCGAGTCGCGGCCCCCCGCGGCCTCGATGTTGCCCGGAGGATTCACCGATGGAATCCGGATGAGCGCGCGCAGCAGCTCGACGCACTCGTCGAGGTCCAGGAGGGAGGCAGGATCGGCCGTCATGCCGTCGAGGGTAGCGCCTATCGCCCGGTCTCCGGGTGCTGTGGGCGACGCCGGGATGCCATCATGCCCAACGGCAGCTCCAGCGCGAGCATCGCGAGGGCCGTGACCAGCAGGACCGGCTCGCTGGTCGCGATTCCCAGCACGATGAGCGCCGCCAGGAAGAACGCGTGGATCGCGACGCGCGTCGCGAATGCGAGCCGAAGGTCGAGGATCGCGAGCCGCGCGCCGTCGGACAGCACCCTGTCAGGCCCGAACACGGCCCATGCCGAGATCGCGAGGAACACGGCGAGGGTGAGCCCGAAGAGGATGAGGCCGCCGCCGGGAGCGGGGTCGACCAGGGGCTGGATCAGCGTGAACGGGACGAGGCTGAGTAGCAGAATCGCGAACGCGGGGAGTGGCACGAGCAGCTGAAGCCATTCGACGGCTCGGCGTCGCTCCGCCATATCTCGCACCCAGCGCGAGACGAGACTGAAGGCCAGCGTCACGAACAACCAGGCATAGAAGTTCCCGGCCGGGACCCCGAACCATCCGTCGGTCGCACCGATTTCGCGCCAGGTCCACAGCCCCATCCGGATGGCCACCGCGTCGAAGGCCAGGTCGAGCATGATGGCCAGCACGCTGTCCACCACCGGCGCGTAGCGACGCCGCACGCCGAGTGCGTCCGTGATTCGCATGGCACCCGCGATGATCAGGGCCCACGTGAGGCCGATGACGATCGGCGCCCGATCGATCGCCAGCACCCAGGCATCCGAGTAGTGATAGGTCTCGAAGATCAGCTGGTCTCCCTCCTCGAGCAGGAGGCCGAACGAGGCCGCACTGATGAGCTCGAGGAACGGCAGCCGCCCGCGCCGCAGCGCGAGCCAGGCGGCCACCGCGAAGAAGCCGGCCGTGGCGACCTCGAGCAGCAGGTAGAGGGGGTCCATGACGCCGATGATACGGACGCCCCGGCCGGTTCGAATGCATGGCGCTTCCCTGCCCGGTTCGGGCCTCATCGGCACGGCAACCGTAGAATGCCCCGCATGCACCCGGCCTCAGCCATGAATGAGCTTGCGACACGCGTCCGCTATGCACGCGTCATCCAAGCCGCGGAGCTGCGCGACGGCGAGCTGCTGCCCGTCGAGATCGACGGCACGCCGGTGGTGCTGGTGCGCCATGACGGCGAGTTCTTTGCCGTCCAGAACAATTGCAGCCATCGCGACTTCCCGTTGTCGGAAGCCGGCTTCGACCCGCGGGACGGTGTGCTCGTCTGCGCGTGGCACGGCGGCTGTTTCGACATCCGGTCCGGTCGAGCGGTCGTCCCACCCGCCACGGAGCCGGTCGAGACGTTTCCGGTGCGCGTGAGCGAGGGGTGGGTCGAGATCGGCCTGACCGGCAGTCTTGCGCCCGAGAGCGCGGCCTGAGGCCACATGCGGATCGAGGCGCTTCCATTCGTCAACTGGATCTTCTGGGCCGGCCTCTCGTCGGGGACCCTGCTGGTCGTGGGGGCGACCGAGGCGATCGGCGGAACGACCCGCGGCTATCGGCTGTTCATGGCCTGGCTGCTCCTGCCGTTCGCGCTCATCCTGGTGCTCAGCGACCTCGCGCTCCCGACGGGCGTGGCTGCCGCAGCGACCGCCGACCTGCGCCGGCCATTGGCCCTGGCGTTTGCCGCCGGCGCCGTCGTCTACCTCGTGGCCTCCGTGGCCGATCGGCCCCGGAGCTGGATCGCCATCGGCACCGGTCTGCTCGGGCTGGTCGCGCTGGCCGTCCTGGCTGCCGCGGGCGGCAGTCGGAGTGAGGCCATCTTCTCGGGTCAGCTGCTCCTGGGAGCGCTCGCGCTGGGCGCGGTGAACTCGGCGATGCTGTTGGGGCACTGGTACCTCGTCACCCCTAAGCTCTCGCCGGCGCCACTGCGACGCATGATGTGGCTGCTCGGCGGGGTGCTCGTCGCGCAGGCCGGCGTCTTCATGCTGGCCCTGGTGGTGGCCGGCAGCGACTCGCTGGAGGGTGGGCTCGCGTGGTTGGCCTGGCTGCGGCTCGGTGTCGGCATTCTCCTGCCGATGCTGGTCACGCTCCTCGCGATGCTCGCCTCGCGCGCCGCATCGCTCCAGGCCACGACCGGACTGCTCTACATCGGGTTGGCGCTCATCATGGCCGGCTCGATCGCGGGGTGGAGCATCACGTATATCACCGGCGTCCCGGTCTGATCGTGCGCGTCAGCATTCGATGCTTCGCGTCCCTGCGTGAGATCGCGGGGAGCGAGACGACCCTTGAGCTCGTGGCATCGGCGACCGTGACCGATGCCTGGGAGGCAATGGTGCTGCGCCATCCCGACCTCGACCCGCATCGGCAGTACGTGCGGGTGGCGCGCAACGGCGTATACGCGACATGGAACGATCAACTGGCCGATGACGACGTCCTCGCCCTCCTGCCTCCCGTCAGCGGTGGTGCGACGACGGCCCTCGGTCCGGGGCCGATCGACGTCGAGGCCCTCGAGACGCTCGTTGCCGGCCGTGAACACGGGGCGCTCGTGACGTTCGTCGGTCGCGCACGGGACCACGCCGATGATGGCCGACCGGTCACCGAACTCGAGTACGAGGTGTACCCCGAGATGGCGTCGAATGTCCTGCTCGAGATCGCAGATGAGGCGGAGCGTCGCTGGCCGGTCAGGGTCGGGGTTCAGCACCGACACGGGGTCGTGCCGATCGGTGAAGCGGCCGTCGCCATCGTCGTCGCGGCAGCGCATCGGGCAGAGGCCTACGAGGCCAACCGGTTCGTGATCGAGGCCATCAAGGAGCGCCTGCCGATCTGGAAGCGGGAACGCTACGCCGATGGCAGCGAGTGGAAGCGGCCCGGAGCATGACCCGTGGCTTCGCGCTGGGTCTGGGCCTCGCGGTCGGTGGCACGGTCGCGCTCCTTGCCACCGAGGTCTACCTGCTGACGCGGCGGACGTACCTGCCGACGGACCCCGGCTACCGCGTCGATGCCCGCGTGGTCCCGCGGGACGGTGCGGGCCGCGACAAGCGCCCGCTGCGGCTTGCGGTTCTCGGCGACTCGACGGTGGCCGGCGTCGGCTCGCACACCGAGCGCGAGTCGCTGCCGTTCCTGATTGCGCAGCGGGCGGCCGATCGCCTGGAGCGGCCCGTCGACGTCGTCGGGTTCGGCGTTTCGGGCGCTCGGACGGCCAGCGTGCTCGCGGAGCAGCTGCCGCGGGTGAGCGATGAGTTCGACGCCGTGGTGGTGGTGGTTGGCTCGAACGACGCCACCCATGGCACCCCATGGACTCGGGTGCGCCATCAGACGAGGGCACTGCTCCTGCGGGCGCGTGCGCTGGGCGTGCCTGTCGTTCTCGCCGGAACACCGAGATTTGCCGGCACCAGGATCATCCCCGAGCCGTTGCGCACGCTGGTGGACCGCTACGCGGGCGTGCTGCGAGCCGAGCAGCGCTCGGCCGCGGAAGGCGTCCCCGGGGTGAGATTCGTGGACATCGCGGCCGATGCCAGCCCCCGGTTCATCGGGCGGCCGGACGCGACGAGCGAGGATGGATTCCACCCCTCGCCGGTCGGCTACGGCTTCTGGGCGGATGCGATCACACCGGCGCTGGCCTCGGAGCTCGCAATTCTCTGATGACGCGATCCCGCCCGTCGGCGGCGTGCAAATCGTGACCGGGGAAGGCACAATGCCGCACATGGCAACCCCCAAACCGGGCGAGATCCGGTGTCCGACCTGCCACCGCTCGACGGTTCCGGCGGCGTTCTGCACCCAGTGCGGGTCGGCGATCCCGCAGGACGCCCGGATTCGTCCACGTGGCATGGATCGCGACGAGCTGCAGGATCGGATCCGGGCGCGACGCTCGGGCGCCGATCCATACCGCCGCGGCGCTGCCGCCGACGATGACGCGGCGCCGGCCTACGAGCGCTTCGAGCCGGAGCCGGAAGATGCTCGCGCGCGCCGATCTCATCGCCAGGAATCGCGCCGACGCGACGAGCTGGGTGAGACCGGCGTGCCGGTATCGCCGCCCGCGACGCCAGCGCCTCCCGCCGAGCCGATCCAACCGGCGGCGTCGACACCGTCGGAGCGCCCGGATCTCACCAGGGACCGAGACGATTGGGCGGATCGGACTCGAACGGTGCCGCCGGTCGCGGCGCCGGTCGATCTCGCGGCGCCCACCGACCCGCCGGAGCACATCGACAACTACGACGAGGCTGCCTACGATCCCGCGGAGTACCCCTACGAGTACGACGAGTGGGATGACGACGGTGGCCGCCGGTCCACGGGGGCGGGCGCGTTTGCCGTCCTCGGCTTCCTGGGGCTCGGGGTCCTGGCGCTGCTCGGCGGCGCGGTCCTGGCCGGCGTCTTCAACGGCGACCCGAACACCGGCTCCGTCGACCCGACCCTCACCCCCAGCCCGACCCTGACCGAGAGCGCGATCCCCAGCCAGCAGCCGAGCAGCGAGCCGAGCACGGACCCCAGCGGGGCCAGCGGCGACCCGACGGCCAGCGGCGACCCGGTCGTCTTCCCCGACGGCTTCACCGCCGAGGCCCAGCCCTGCATTCCCGGCAGCGCCGGTGCAGACGGCTGCGACTCCAATGCGGTGAGCAACAGCGGCAACGTCTGGGTCTGGGTCGGGTTCACGAACGGGACGCAGAACGACGTGATCGGCGCCGAGATCATCGGTCCGGATGGCTCCACCGTCGGTGAGGGATCAATCGACCTGGCGCGCATCGGCTGCAGCCCGCGTTGCCCCGGTGGCTGGACCTACTTCCCGTTCAGCGGCCTCGGACCGGGCACGTACGACGTCGAGATCACGCGAAACGGCCAACCCGCAAGCTCGACCAGCTTCGAGGTTTCCTGAGCCGCGGGCTGGTCAACAACCTGCAGATGCGTGCCCCATGTCACGGTCCACCTTCGAGCTGCTGAGGATCCCCGCCGCACTCGTTCTCCTCGTCATCGCGGTGGTCGTGCTGTGGCCTCGCGGCGGGGACGCGGCTCGTTCGGCCTCCGACCGCGAGACGGCGAGCCCGACCGTGATCGCCGGGGAGCCGGGTGGCGCGGTGGTGACGCCTTCTCCCGATCCCGCATCCGCGTCTCCGTTGCCGACGCTCACCCCGGCGTCGACCGCAACCCCCGAGCCCACGCCCGCTCCCGTCACACCGACGCCGGTACCAGTGCCGGACACGTTCAGCGCCGAGGTCGTCGCGTGCCGTTCCCTGTCCGGCTCGGATTGCGACGGTCGGATCGAGCGCATTCCGCGCGACCTGGCGACCTTCACCGCGCTCGTGCGCTTCACCGATGCCCGGGCGGGTGACGTGATCAACGTTGTTCTGAGCGGCCCGGGCGGCAGTGCCCCGGGCGGGGCATACACCCTCCAGGGTGGTGGGAACGGCTACTACTACTCGACCTTCCAGGCGCGGTCGCTGCCCTCGGGGGAGTACACGTTGACGGCAACGCGCAATGGCGAGGTGGTCGCCACCACCGAACTCGTCAAGCGCCGGGGCTGAGGGGCCTAGCCTCCGCCGGAGGAATCGCTGCCTGCTCCCATGCTGGCAATCGGGGAGGCACCCGATGCGCGACGCCTCGCCGCCAGCGCGCTGATCGCCTCGAGCACGCAGCGATGGGCAGCGGCCGCCGTGACCTCTGCCTGGTCGAAGGGCGGGGAGACCTCCACGACGTCCATCCCGGCAAGCTCCACCGAGCCGACGATCTGGCGCACGGCCCTGAGCAGCTCGCGGGTCAGCATGCCGCCGGGCTCGGGCGTGCCGGTGCCGGGTGCCATGCCCGGATCGATGACGTCGATATCGACCGACAGGTAGATCACCTCGGGCCCGTCGAGGGCCTCGGCAATGGCATCGTCGATGACCGCCTCCGCGCCGCGCTCCTCGATCTCGGTCATGAGGTGCCAGCGCATGCCCTGCGCGCGCATCCATTCCATTGTCTCGGCACCGGGCCAGTAGCCGCGCAGGCCGACCTGCACGAAGTTGCGGCCGGAGACCGCACCGGATTCGATGAGCCGTCGCATCGGGGCGCCATGGGATCGCAGCGTGCCCCAGGTGGAGTTGGCAGCGTCAGCGTGCGCATCGAAATGCACGATGCCCAGGCCGCGCGGCGCGACGTGACGCGCGATGGCAGTCGCCGCCGGGTAGGTGATCGAGTGATCACCGCCCAGGATGATCGGGATGGCGCCGGTGGCGGCGACCTCGAGCACCTTGCGCTCGATGACCTCGTGCGCGCGCTCGATGTTCATCGGCGTCACGGGCGCATCGCCGGCGTCCACGATCCGCAGCCAGTCGTACGGCTCGATGCCGAGCTGCAGCGAGTTGATGGCGCCCGAGTGATAGCTGGCCTGGCGAATCGCACGCGGCCCGAAGCGGGCGCCCGGCCGGTGGCTGACGGCGTCGTCGAACGGTGCGCCCACGATGGCCACATCGGGGCGTGCCGCGGCCAGCGCATCGGCGTCGGTGATCCATGGCAGCTTCTGGAAGCTCGGGAGTCCGGCGTACGCCGGGAGGTTGAAGTCGTCGTACGCGGTGTACGGGTCGCCGTTCGGCTCGGCCTCGTCGTTGATGCTGCGCGCGAATTGCGGTCTCTCGTCGGTCATGGCGCGCCTGCGCTCACCTCCGGCGGGTCGGATCGGCGCCGTCGCGGAGCGGAGCAGGCCATCCGGTCGCCGATCCTAGCACGCTACCATCGCCCGTGACCCATGGATGAAGACCCCACCTACACCGTCGACCAGGCCCAGGCCCTGTTGCCGCTGATTCGCGGTTCGCTGCTTCAACTGGCGATCGAACGCCAGCGGGCTGACGACGCCCACGACACGCTCCACCATCGGCTCCGGGTTCGGGACGCGAGTGGGGGTCGGGAGCGGGAGCGCCTCGAGGCAATGAACGCCGAGCTCCAGTCCCGCGTCCGCGATCTGCTCGACCATCTCGAGTCTCTCGGGCTCGTGGTGCGGGACCTCGACGACGGACTGGTGGATATCCCGACGGTCCGGGACGGTGAGCGTGCGTGGCTGTGCTGGCGCCTGTCGGATCCTCAGCTGGGCTATTGGCACACGACGCGCGAGGGATTCACCGCGAGGCGACCCCTGTGACGGATCACGCTCCCGAGGTTGTCGTGCTGGGTGATGGGCTGCTGGACGTGTCAGTCGCGCCGTCGGAGCCGATGCGGCCCGGGGCGGATGTCCCCGCAGCGGTCCAGGCGCTGCCCGGCGGCCAGGGTGCGAATCTCGCCGTCCGCCTCGCCCGGCGCGGGCGAAGGGTTCACCTCGTGTGCGGTCTCGCCGACGACGGCGTGGGGCGCCTGGTGGCCGATGCGCTGCGCGCCGAAACCGTGCACGTCTCCTCGGTCAACGTGGCGGCCAGCGGAAGCGTGGTCGTGCTGCGCGACGCATCCGGGGAGCGGACGATGATGAGCCAGCGGTCGCCATTCGCCGCATCGCTGTCAGGGTTGGACATGCCTGCCGCACCCTGGACCCTGATCTCCGGATACCTGCTGCTCGAACCTGGGGCGCCGGACCTCGTCCGGCTGGTCGGAGCGCTCGACACGCGTCGCGTGGTCGTTGGCTGCGCGGTCCCGGCTCCCCTCCTGGCGGCATGGCGTACCGCGCTGCAGGCGCTGCGAGCCGATCTGGTGATCCTCAACAGCGACGAGGCGGCGCAGCTCGGCTCCGTTGATGACCTCGCCACGGTTGTCGTTACCACGTCGGCGACCGAGGTTCGCTGCACCGTAGATGGCGCATCGACCAGCCTGGCCCTTCCCGACTCGCCTCCGGCCGTCGACACCACGGGTGCCGGGGACGCGTTCGCAGCGGCCATGCTGGATGGCCTCATGGACGAATCGTGGCCTCCATCGGGCGAGAGCCTGCAGTCCTCGCTGAGGGAAGCGGCGCGTGTTGCCGGTGGGGTGGCGCTGCTCATCGGCGCCCAGGCGCGGCTCCCATCCGAGTCGATCGGGGTGGCATCCCGATGACGCCAGCGCTGCTCATCGCGGACGAGGTGCGTGTGGCGTTCGAGAATGGCCGGCCGGTCGTGGCCCTCGAGTCCAGCCTGATAGCGCAGGGCCTTCCGGTGCCTCACAATCTCGAGACGGCGTTGGCGGCCGAGGCGGCGATTCGTGAATCGGGCGCCGTCCCGGCAACCACGGCCCTGGAGGGCGGACGGCTCATCGTGGGCGCACCGCGCGAGCTGCTCGAGCGATTGGCCGATCCCGATCGCGACGTCGCGAAGGCCGGATCCCGCGACCTCGGCCCGCTTCTCGCCGCTGGACGCCTGGCATCCACGACCGTCAGCGCGACCATGCGCATCGCGCACATGAGCGGGATCGTGGTGTTTGCCACCGGCGGCATCGGCGGGGTCCATCGTGGCGCGGCGACCGGCTTCGACGTGTCGAGCGACATCGATGAGCTCGCGGCCACCCCGGTCGCCGTGATCTGTGCCGGGGCGAAGTCGATCCTCGACCTTCCCGCGACGCTAGAGATGCTCGAGACGCGACGTGTGCCGGTGGTGGGCTACGGGGTGGACGAGCTGCCGGCGTTCTACAGCACCACGTCCGGGCTGCGACTGCCGCATCGCGTCGACGGACCGATTGCTGCCGCCGACGCGATTCGGGCGCATCGAGCACTCCCCGGCGCTGGTGGCATGCTCATCGTCCAACCACCGCCTGCCGAGGTCGCGCTGGATGCTGCCGAGGTGGAGGCCTGGATCGCGGCAGGCCTCGACGATGCGGAGGCCAACGCGGTCCGCGGCGCGCTCGTCACTCCCCACCTGCTGGCTTACGTTGCGCGCGCCTCCGGCGGGCGGACGCTTGCCGTGAATATCGCCCTCATCGTCGCCAACGCCAGGACCGCCGGCGTGGTCGCATCGGCCTTGACCTGACGGCGTCGGACGCTATGCTCGGGCGGCCGACAGGCAAGCCAAGCGGAGGGTGATGCGCGAGCCATGCGGATCTACGACGGCAGCCCGCGTCAGGATTGGGAAGAGGTTCTGCGCAGCATCGGGGCCTTTGTCGACAGTGAGCGACTCAAGGAGATCCTGCTGCTCGAGCTCGAGGGCGGGTTCCTGCTGCAGGGCCTGGGCGTGGCGCAGGGGTCGGCCGACTCCGACAGTTACGGATCCATGGTCAAGCGCACCCATGAGCTGACTGATGAACAGGTCGCGGAGATGATGGATGCGTCGGCAGAGCGCCGCGGCAGCGCCGATTCTGATCGCGCCCACCCGGACCTCATCAACTACTACGAGCTCGGGATGAGGATCATCGGCGCCTACGTCGATGGCGAGAAGGCACATGACGTGTTCCTGTTCGAGCAGGACGGCTCGTTCGTGCTTCGGCTCTTCAAGGTCGGCGGTCCGCGCAGCAGCGGCCACCACCTTGCCGAATTCACGAAGGACGAGATCTTGGCTATGATCGAGTCTGCACACGAGCAGCGTCAGAAGAGCGCCCCCCCGAAGAGCGGGGCGTCGTAGCCAGGGGAGTCACCCATGAAGGCGATCAAGGTTCTTCTCATCGGCATCACCGCCCTCATCGCGGCGATGATCGTCATTCCGCTCACCATCCTCGCGGGCCTCTTCGTGTGGCTGAAGCTCACCGAAGAGACCGACGACGAGATGATGGAGCTCGACGACGCAATCTGACTTGCGATCGAGCTGACACGCCCGCCGCGGGCGCTCAGCCCGTCGCGAGCGCCCAGGCAGTGGTCCACACCACCGCCGCCACGAGCATGCCGCCCCACAGCTGGCGGGGTCCGGCGATTCCCTGCGCGATCGCGATCAGCCCCACGACTCCGAGTGCAAGCGAGATGGGCTCGAGGCGGCCGTCGAGCCACAGCCCCGCCCCGACCGCGACGCCGACGGCAGCCGCCGATAGCCACGCGGCAAGCAGCGCGGGGCGCCGGCCCAGGACCTGGGCCAGGTTGCGCGATCCGATGCGTTGATCGGCGTCGAAGTCGCGCAATGCGTTGGCGATGTGCGCCGCCGCAGCGAAGGGTCCGACCAGCAGGGGGGCGACGATCACACGTTCCAGGGGAACCGCGACTCCGGCCGCCACCCACAGTGGGAGGAGCCCGAAGCTGACGAGGTAGGGGACGACCGACCACGGACCGCGCGACAGCCACAGGTTGTAGGCCGCGGCGGACGCCGATGCGGCGGCCCCAAGCAGCAGGGCCGATGGGCCGAGCGGCAGCGAGGCCATGACCTGGAGCATTGCGCCCGATGCGGCGATCCCGAGGGCAGCCCGTGGCGAAACCGTGCCCGCCGGGATCGGCTTGTCCGGCTGTACCAGCCGGTCTCGATCGCGGTCGACCCAGTCATTGGTGGCACCGGTCAGAATCTGCGATCCGAGCACCGCAAGGCTGGTCAAAATAAGCCTCGCGTCGAGGGCCGGCTGCCCGGCCTGGATGAGGAGGACGGCTCCGAGCGCGGTCGCGAGCGCCACGACGGCTGCGGTCGGGGCCGGGTGGACGAGGCGCATCGGCGCCGCCATGCGCCATATCATGGACGAAGTATCGCGGACGGCCGGTGCGGGTCGACATGGCCATGAACGAGTGGAGGACACGAGCCCCATGAAGCGTCAGCTTCAGCGTTTCCTAACGCCTATTGCCCTTTCGCTTGGCGTCGCGTTGGCCGGTTGCCAATCCGACGCTGCGGACGGTGACCCGACCATGTCGGCCGTCGTTTCGACGGCCACTCCCACAGGAGCGGCATCGGCGGCGATCGAGTCGGTATCCGCGGAACCGACCGACGGCAATGGGGAAGAGACGAGCGTCTTCGACCTCGCGATCGGCGACTGCTTCAGCGCCTCGGGTGACTCCGTGGGGTCGGTGACCGTGGTCGGCTGTGACCGAACGCACATCTACGAGGTCTTTGCCGTGCTCGATCACGAGGGCGGTGAGGACGCGGATTACCCGGGAGACGATCCGATGGTCGAGTACGCCGATGCCGCGTGTCAGCCGCCATTCGAGGAGTACGTCGGGACCGATTACAACGACTCGCTGTACTGGATCACCTCGGTCACTCCATCGCAGGAGACGTGGGACGAGGGCGACCGCGAGATCGTGTGCACGCTCAAGGTCGGGGAGGACGGCAGCGAGACCACGGGGTCGGCCGAGGGAACGCAGGAGTAGACCGCCGCCATTGATCTGCCCGCGGTGGGGCTCGGTGCGGGATCGAACATCCGCGCGAGCAATCGCCGACTGAGGTAAGATCGGCTCCCGAGTAGACCTAGGCGCCTCTGCTCGCGTGTCGTGCCCCATTCCGACACGCCAAGCCCCCACTGCGGAGGTCCCACCGGATGCCCAAGTACGTCTTTGTCACGGGCGGCGTCACCAGCTCGCTCGGCAAGGGCATCACCGCCGCCAGCATCGGTCGCATCCTCAAGGCGCGCGGCGTCCCGGTCAGCATCCTGAAGCTGGACCCGTACATCAACATCGACCCCGGAACGATGTCGCCGTACCAACATGGCGAAGTGTTCGTGACCGACGACGGCGCCGAGACCGACCTGGACCTCGGGCATTACGAGCGCTTCATCGACGAGAACCTGTCGCAGGCTTCAAATGTCACCACCGGCCGCATCTACCAGAGCGTGATCGCCAAGGAACGGCGAGGCGACTACCTCGGCGGGACCGTGCAAGTCATCCCGCACATCACGAACGAGATCAAGGAACGCATCGCGCGCGTTGCCCGGGAGGGCACCGGGTCCGTGGCGACCAGCGGGCTGGCGGCGCACGGAGTCGTGATCGTCGAAGTCGGCGGCACGGTGGGCGACATCGAGTCGCTGCCCTTCCTCGAGGCCATCCGGCAGATGCGCAAGGATGTCGGCCGGCGCAACGTCCTGTACGTCCATGTCACGTGGCTGCCCGAGATCGGCGCCACCGGCGAGCTGAAGACGAAGCCAACCCAGCACTCGGTCAAGGAGCTGCGCGGCATCGGCATCCAGCCCGATGTGATCATCCTGCGCAGCGACGAGCCGATCAACGACGAGATCCTCGACAAGGTCAGCCTGTTCACCGATGTCGACGTGCATGCCGTCATCCCGTTGAAGACCGCGAAGAGCATCTACGAGGTGCCGATCCAGCTGGAACGCGCTGGCCTGGGCAAGCTCGTGGCGCGCGAGCTCGATCTCCCCGGTGGCGAGCCGGATCTGGCCGATTGGCAGGAGCTCGTCGCGCGCATCCGCACTCCCCGTCCCGAGGTCGAGGTCGCGATCGTCGGCAAGTACACCGAGCTGCCCGACGCCTACATCAGCGTGACCGAGGCACTCAAGCACGCAGCGCTCCATCACAACGTCGAGGTCAAGGTGCGCTGGATCCGTTCCGAGCATCTCGAGCGCATCGAGTCACAGCAGGTCGCGGACGAGCTCGAGGGCGTCCATGGCGTCCTGGTGCCGGGTGGCTTCGGCTACCGCGGGGTCGAGGGCAAGGTGCGGGCCATTCGATGGGCGCGACGCAACAACGTCCCGTTCCTCGGACTGTGCCTGGGACTGCAATGCGCGGTGATCGAGTTCGCCCGCGAGGCGCTCGGCACCGACGATGCCAATTCGAGCGAGTTCAACGTGTTCACCGAGCACCCGGTCATCGACCTCATGCCGGACCAGACCGATGTCACCGACAAGGGCGGAACCATGAGGCTCGGCCTCTACCCCGCCCGGCTCGACGAGGGATCGAAGGTCCGGGAGGCCTACGGGACCGAGATCGCGTACGAGCGCCATCGGCACCGTTTCGAGGTCAACAACGCGTATCGTGATCGGCTGTCCGCCGCGGGCATGGAGTTCAGCGGTGTCTCGCCCGATGGCCGGCTGGTCGAGTACATTGAGCTGCGCGAGCACCCGTGGTTCGTGGCGACGCAGGCGCACCCTGAGCTCAAGAGCCGCCCAAATCGGCCCCATCCGCTCTTCCGTGACTTCGTCGGCGCCGCCGCCCAGCGGCTCGCCCCTGCACCGCGCCCTCGTCGCGCAACGACGCGATCGACCACACCCGCTGAGGCCCGAGGATGATCACCCAGGGGACCGATTTCGACGCGGCCATCCATGCCGCCGAGCGCGACGCCGTCGTGGTGTGGCGCGGGGAGCGGATCCCGTTCATGGCCATGCCCGACCGCATCGCGGAGACCGACAGTCGCATCGAACGGGATGGCCTGTTCACCAGCGCCATGGAGGCGGTCGAGGCCCTCAATCCCGTGTACCGCGCGAGACACATCGCCGTCAGGGAGTCGCGGCCCACGGCGGCCGAGGCGGAGCCCCTCGCGACAGAGCTCGGGCGCTTCGCCGTCATGTCCGAGACGGAATACCATGCGGCGCTGCGGCGCTACCTGGCGCTCATCGGCATCGAGCATGGAGACGCCACCCTGGCAGACGCCTGGCACATCGAGCGCGGCGCGGCGTGGTCGAATTGGTTCGGTGCGCGCGACGCGGCGCGGGCGGCGGTGGAGACCGGACGACCGGCGCCCGAAGGCGACCTCGTGGACGGCTGGCGCGGTGGATGGTCCGCCCTGGCCGGTGACGGAGAGGCCGCGACCTTCGGGGCCGGGGTGGTTCGCGACCTGTACGGCTGGTTGGTCGGCGACCCGACCTGGCTCGGCAGCGTCCTCGGCATGGCCTCCGACGAGATCGCACCGTTCGCGGACTTCGCCGCATTTTCCCGGCTGTGGCAGGTGCGGCTGGCCATCGGCGTCGCGCTGTACGAGGTGCGCCTCGCGGAGACCCGCGACGATGCGCTGGAGCGAGCCTACTTCTCCGGCATCGTCGGCCATATGATCGGCGTGGCCATGCCGGAGGCCGCATATCTCCGATTCCTCGGGCCGCCGCGCTCGTCCCTGGCCATCGTCGAGCGGGCCATCGTGGCCGGCGCAATGGCTGAGCGGCTCGAGACGCGGTTCGGGGCCGCCTGGTGGTCATCGGATGGGGCCCGGGACGCCGTGGCGAACCTGGAGGGCGCGTCGAGCATCGAGGACGCGCTTGCGCAGGTCGGGTATGATGCCCTGGACTGGAGACCCCTCCTGCGTCAGATTCGGACGCGTCTCATCGGTGAGATGAGCGGATATGGGGGACCCAACATCACCACCCGTGCCGGGACCCGCAAGGTCTGACCGTTTGACCGCACGTGATCCCGATCACCAGCCCCCGACCCCCGGCCGCTCCGACGACCCCCGGGTCGACCTCTTCAACTGCCGCTCCTGCCGACGTTTTACCCAGACCCTCATGACGAATCGAGGGTGGTGCAGCAGGGACGGCTCCCCGAAGCTCATCGAGGTCAGGTCCTACATGAAGCACTGCTGGCAGCCGAGGCGACCATGAACGACGACGCGCGACCACAGCAGCGTCGCCGATCGCGACGCCGGCAAGAATCCGCACCTCGGCGCCCTCAGCAGGGACAGCAGCGCGGTGGCTATGCCCCGCGCCGCCGGAACGACTACGCGTCGGGCCAGTACTCGTCCATCTTCACCGGGCCGTTTCCATCGGATGCCGACGATCCGGGGATGAACCTCGCCGACCTGCAGGCGAAGCCGATCGAGGAGCTGCGGGAGCTCGCTTCCGACCACCAGATCACCGGCTTCGAGGAGCTCGAGCATTCCGACCTCATCCTCAAGCTGCTCGACGTCGTGCCGTTGGCCCCACCGCAGTCCGAGCGCAACGGGCAGTCGGGCGAGGCCGAGGGCATCCTCGAGATCGTCGACGAGGGATTCGGCTTCCTTCGCGTGAACGGCGTCATGCCGTCGAACGAGGACATCTACGTCAGCACCTCGCAGGTTCGCCGTTTCGGGCTGCGCACCGGCGACCGTGTGACGGGGCAGACGCGCCCGCCCAAGGACCAGGAGAAGTACTGGGGCATGCTGCGCGTCGACACGGTCAACGGGGTTGAGCCGGAGGTGGCCAAGCGCCGCCCCTACTTCGACTCGCTGGTGCCGGTCTTCCCCGACGAGATGTTCGACATCGAGACCGACCAGAAGAACCTCACCCAGCGACTGATCAACCTCATCAGCCCCATCGGCAAGGGGCAGCGCGGTCTCATCCTGTCGCCGGCCAAGGCCGGCAAGACGACGGTGCTCAAGCAGATCGCGGCGGGCATCACCGAAAACGCGCCCGAGGCCCTCCTCATGGTTGCGCTCATCGGAGAGCGCCCCGAGGAAGTCACCGACATGCAGCGCAGCGTCGATGGCGAGATCTACTCCTCGACCTTCGACGAGCCGACCGAGAACCACACCCGCGTGGCGGAGATGTGCCTCGAGATCGCCAAGCGCCAGGTCGAGACCGGTCGGGACGTGGTGATCCTGCTCGACTCGATCACCCGCCTGGCGCGCGCCTACAACCTGGCCCTGCCGGCCTCCGGCAAGACCCTCTCGGGTGGCGTGGATCCCGTGGCGTTGTACCCACCGAAGCGATTCTTCGGTGCGGCGCGCAACATCGAACATGGCGGCTCGCTCACGATCATCGCCACCTGCCTGGTCGATACCGGCAGCCGCATGGACGACGTGATCTACGAGGAGTTCAAGGGCACCGGCAACATGGAGCTGGCGCTCGACCGGAAGCTCAGCGAGAAGCGCATCTTCCCGGCCATCGACGTGCTCCGCTCCGGTACCCGGCGCGAGGAGCTCCTGCTCGACGAGAACGAGCTGCGGATGGTGTGGACCATGCGCCGCATGCTGAGCGCCGTCGGCCCCAACGAGGGGATCGAGTTGCTCATGCAGCGTCTCGGCAAGACGAAGAACAACGCGGAGTTCCTCGTCTCGCTGAGCAAGAGCGTCGAGGCGTCCGAGCGCACCTGATCTCCAGGTCTCGCGTCCCGATGAGGTTCAGCACGCGTCTTGGCTCGCTCCGGCTGTCGCTGGCGTTCGTCGTGCTGCTGGCTGGCTGCGGCCTCGCAGACGTGGACGCGACGCCACGCACCACGAGCGATGCCGCCCCGACGCTGAACCCGCCCAGCAACGAGCCGAGCTCGCCGCCGACCGACGGGAACATCGTGCCGGCACCGGGGTCCACGAGTGCCCTGTACGCCCCGAACCCCAGCGCGATCACGGTGGCGATCGACGCCGGCCACGGCGGCTGCCTCGACTGGGGCGTACCCGACCCGTCGGAACGCGGTGTCGAGCTCGCGGAGAAGTCCCTGACGCTGGGCATTGCCCGGCATCTGCGCGATCGGCTGACCGCCGATGGCGTGGAGGTCGTGATGATCCGCGACGCCGATAACGCCCTTGCTGGTGATGACTACCCGCCGCTGGGGTGCGATGGTCCCCCGTGGCGCGACGTCAACGGTGACGGTGTCGTCGGCTTCGGGCCTGACGTTCCCGAGGCCACAAGAACCCGTGACGAGCTCCAGGCTCGCCTGGACCTGGCCAACGTGGCGCGCGCGGATGCGCTGATCAGCATCCACATCAACTCGCCGAGCGAGGGCGGAGCACGCATCGAGATTGCGTTCACCGAGACCTTCTACACCGACGAGACTCCGTGGGGTGCGGAGCAGACCGCGAAACTGGCGCAGGGCGTACAGGACGGCGTCGTCTCGCGGCTCGCGCCGCTCGCCGGCTACGAGCGCGGCGACCGTGGCATCACGGCCCACAACCTCTACATCGTCGCGCCGCCGCTGTTCGAGCCGACACCCGATCGGCCCGATCCGGCCAAGCAGCCCACGCGCGGCGGCTTGATGCCGGTCGTCCTGGCAGAGGTAGGCTCGATCACCCTGCGCGCGGAACACGACCTTCTCGCGTCGGATGCCGGACAGGAGGGCGTGGCGCAGGGCCTGATGGACGGGCTGGCCGCGTACCTGGCTCAGCGGAGCCTTGCGGCCAGCATCGGCCTGGCCGACGACACGGCGCGTACGCCGACCGCGGTGGACGGCGAGGGACCGATGTTCTGGGTCGACTCGATCGACGAAGACATTGTCGGGCTGCGCCTCACGAATTCCGGATCCGAGCCGTGGCCCCCCGGATTGGAGTTGATGGTGGGCTGGGAAGAGACTGATCAGCCTTACCTCGCCTCGCCGCCGGCCGAGCTGGCCCCACTGCCCGTCGAAGTTCCAGCGCTCGCGCCGGGAGAGGCGGTGACGCTCCAGGTGCACCTCGCCCACGAGTCGCAGGGTCGCGCCGTGGCATGGATCTCGCTACGTGATGGGAGCACGACCACCGCGGATCTCGGATCCCCGGCGCTTCAGCTCAGCTCCGAAGCGCCCTGATCCCGATCGGAGCGCACCGCTCCGTACCACCCGATGGTCCGGTTCACCGTGCCCTGATCTTTGGTTTGACCCGCCCGCGGCGCCGCTGCTACGATGGTGCCCGCATGAAACCGGCCCTTCGACGACGGGGGAGTGATCGAGGGCGTTGCACGGCTGTGGCGGTTCATGTGACTGCGTCGAACCTGACCATCCGCAAGCGGAGCTGAGTTTCTATTGCCTCATCTGCGACGGCTGACCCGCCGCGTTGCCGACAGCAACCTGCCCGCCAGGGTGATCGCCCATCTCTCGGTCGTTAGCCTCGTGGTGCTCGCCACGGCCGCCGGGGTCGCACAGTCGCAGGCCACGGGCTCCGTGGGCCAGAGTCGCGCCGAGACGGGATTCCCGACCATCGTCTCAACCGTTCGCGGCGCCGGAGATGCGCAGGACCTCAGCTCGCCGTCCACGTTCAGCGTGACTTCGAGCCGCGCCGATGACCTGCCGTCCGTCAACCGCGCCGCTCCCGCCCAGATTCCTTCGCAGCCGCTGCCGACACCGTTCGCCATCGATCCGAATGCGACACCGCTTCCCGCGCCGACCAGCGTCGGCAACGCGAATTCCGGCCCGTCGACGCGCGGTGCCGCACCCGCACCCGCCACCGGTCGCCTGGTATGGCCCGTGCCCGTGGGCGGCATCAGCCAGTACTACCACGCTGGCCATCTTGCTCTCGACATCGCCGCGCCCTACGGCTCGCAGGTCGTGGCCGCCCAGGGTGGCGTGGTGATTGGTGCCGGCTGGCGCAACAATGGCGGCGGCAACGTGATCACCATCGACCACGGCAACGGCATGCAGACCGTGTATAACCACCTCAACCAGATCTGGGTCAGCCCCGGGCAGGCCGTCGGTGCCGGGCAGGGCATCGGCGCCGTGGGATGCACCGGCATGTGCACCGGTCCGCACGTTCACTTCGAAGTGATCGTGAACGGCGTGATCGACAACCCCCAGCGATACTTCTAGTCTCGGCGTCCCCCCCGACCCTCGACGGCGCCGGCCGCGTGCGTTGCTATGCCCCGTCCCGTGTTCGCTGACCGCGCGCGCATCCTCGTCTCCGGCGGAACGGGCGGCGACGGCGCATCCAGCTTCCGGCGCGAGGCCCACGTCCCGCGCGGTGGCCCCGACGGCGGCGACGGGGGACGAGGCGGCAGCGTCATCCTGGTCGTCGAGGCCGGCATGACGACATTGGGGGACTTCAAGCGCCGCCGCCACTTCCGAGCGGCGCCCGGCGGCAAGGGCATGGGTCGCCGCGCTCACGGCAAGAATTCGCCGGATGTCACGATCCGCGTCCCCCCCGGCACGCTCGTCCGCTCGCACCCCGACGGCGATTACCTCGGTGAGCTCATGGAGGCGGACGCGCGCCTCGTTGTCGCGCACGGCGGCCGCGGCGGCCGCGGAAACGTCCACTTCGCGAGCGCCACGCATCGCGCGCCGAAGCATGCCGAGAAGGGCACCCCGGGCGAGGAGCGCTGGATCGAGCTCGAACTGAAGCTCATTGCCGATATCGGCCTGGTCGGTGCCCCGAATGCCGGCAAGTCGACGCTCCTGGCCGCGTTGACGGAGGCCCGACCCGAGGTCGGCGCCTATCCCTTCACCACCATCACGCCCAACCTCGGCGTGATGGCGATCGACGAGGAGCACACGGTCGTCATCGCCGATGTGCCCGGGTTGATCGAGGGAGCTCACGAAGGCCGTGGGCTAGGACATCACTTCCTGCGCCACGTGGAGCGGACGCGGGTCATCGTCGGCGTCGTGGATGGCGCGGGACGCGAGCCGGTCGAGGAATGGCGGGCGGTCGCCGATGAGCTTCGGCTCCACGATGCCAGCCTGCTCGATCGACCTCTGCCGCTGGTCGTCACCAAGCTCGATCTGCCCGAGGTGGGGGAGCGATGGCCCGAGCTGCGACGCGCGCTCGCCGCAGGTGGCGACGCACCCATCGGCGTCAGCGCCCATGACGGAACCGGACTTGACGAGCTCCGAGCTCGCCTGGCCAGCGCCATCGCCGACGCGGCCATCCAGGAGGAAGAGCACCCGGATCGGGAGATGCGCGTCCACCGCTTCGATCCGCTGGCCGAGGGCTGGGAGGTCGTTGCGGATGGAGACGGCTTCCGTGTCCGAGGGCGTCGCCTGGAGCTGCAGGCGGCACGGACCAACTTCGAGAACGAGGAGTCCCGGGATCGCTTCTGGCGTCTGCTCGAGCGGCTCGGCGTCGACGTCGAGCTGCGGCGCGCCGGCGCGTCGGCGGGCTCGACCGTGCACGTCGGCCCGATCGACCTTGAGTGGGGTGAAGACGATTGAGCCCCGCTCTCCTGATGGCCCCCGACGCCGGTCCTGGGACCCGACGGGCTCCCACCGCCCGCGATGATGCCCCGCATCGCATCGGTGTATTCGGCGGAACGTTCGACCCTCCCCATGTCGGGCACCTCTGGCTGGCTGCTTTGGCGGCCGACACGGTTGGGTTCGACCGGGTGCTGTTCATGCCCGCGGCCCAACCTCCTCACAAGGGTGGGCGACCGGTCACGCGCGCCGCGGATCGGCTGCTCATGACGCGGCTGGCGATCCAGGACGAACCCACGTTCGAGCTCAGCGGCCTCGAGATGGAGCGCCCCGGACCGTCGTACACGATCGACAGCGTTCTCGAACTGAAGCGGCTCCACCCGGACGCCGAGCTGACGCTGATCATGGCAGCCGACTCGCTGGCCCAGATCGACTCGTGGCGTGAGCCCGACCGGCTGCTCGAGGAGATCGAATGGGTTGTGGGGCCGCGACCAGGGACTCCGATGCCGCCCCGGGGCCTCCTGGCCGAGCGATTCGGTGACCGAGCGGGCCGGATCAGGCTCCTCGAGGGGCCATCCCTCGACGTGAGCTCGTCCGAGATCAGGAGGCGGGTGGCGGCGGGGCACACCATCCGCTACCTTGTGCCGCGCGACGTGGAGGAGCTCATCATCGAACGAGCGCTGTACCGCCGTGGTTGACGAGGCGGCGGACGACAAGGTGGCGACCGAGCGGGTCGATATCCCGGAGGATGCGGCTGCCCTGGCGCATCGGATCGTCGAGATCGCGTCGGACAAGAAGGGCAACGACATCGTCATGCTGCGCACGGCGGAGCTCACCACCATGGCCGATTTCTTCGTCATCTGCTCCGGGCGCAGCGATCGGCAGGTCGCGGCGCTCTCCGGCGCCATCATCGACGAGCTGCGCGACGAGGGCATTCGGCCGCGCGGGACCGAGGGGCGGCAGTCGGCACGCTGGGTGCTCATCGACTTCGGGACGGTGATCGTCCACGTGTTCGCGCCCGAGGAGCGCGAGTTCTACGGTCTCGAGCGCCTGTGGGGCAAGGCTGCGCAGGTCGTTCGCATCGTCTGAGCCAGGGGCCGGAAGTACCAGCCCGGGCCGTCGGGCATGGCCCATCGGTCCCATTGAGAGGGCGCCTCGGCGTTCGCATGCTCCATGCATGACCGATCAGACGCGTCGCTCGCGATCAATCGAGACCTGCCGCTTCTGCAGTGGCAGCCTCCTCACGAGCGTCTTCGACACCGTGTTCCGTGATCCGGAAGCCGACGAGCGCCTCTTCTTCGCCATCCCCGGTGCCCTGTGCGTGCCGTGTCGCCAGCTGTACGTCGACCAGCAGCTCATCGGCATCCTCGGGCTCGATGGCGCCCGGTGCACGTTCGCGATCGAGTCCGATCGAGTCCTGAGCGCCGGCTCCGCCGGACAGGCGCCCGCCGCCTAGCGACAGCTCAGGCGGGCCGCGAGGCCAGCAGGTGCTCCCCGAGCCAGGCGACCAGCGCCGGCTCCTCGTCCATGATGTTCGCCTTGATGGCCACGTCCGCCTCGTGGAGGCCGATGAGCATCCGCTCGAGCTCCTCCCCCCGATAGCGGCGAGCCGCGTCCACGATGCGCTCGGCCATCCTGGCGTTGCCTCGAGCCAGGCGACGGGCAATCTCGTTCGGGGGCGTTTTCGAAGCCACCAAGTCCCGGGCGACGATGAGGTCCGAGACTCGACCTGCCAGTGACGCAAGGATGCGCAACCCGGGCTGACCGTCCTCGAGCGCTCGTCGCAGGGCATCGGCCGCCGCGGCCGGCTCCCGCCGATCGAGCGCGTTGGTGATCGCAAACACCGATGCGGGCCGCGTGTCGGGGGTCAGCGCCTCGACATCCGCCACGCTGATCGAGCGGTCACCCGCGTACGTCGCCAGCTTGCGAAGCTCGCCATCCGCGATGCGCGTCATCTCCCCGCGCTCGATGTCGGTCTCCCAGATGGCCCCGCCGATTCGCTCGGCCAGCACGTGGGCGGCCCGCATCTCGATGGGGAGGCTGAGGCGCGCGGCATGGGCCACGATCCATCCCCGCAGCTCGCCCCGCCTCGGAGCGGCATGCTCCTCGACGCGTCCCCCGCGCCCCTTGACTGCCTCGGCCAGGCGCTTCAGCAGGGCCGGCGGCTTCGAGATGTCCCGCGATGGCCGTTCCTCGACAAGCGCCAGTGCCGTACCGTCCGGGAGGTCGTTCACCAGGGCCAGCAGCCGATCGGCCGCCGCCGTGGACCGGCCCGCCGCGCGGAGTGGCTGACGAAGCACGGCGAGGTGGAGCCCGAACATGCTCATGGTGCCGGCTTCCAGGCGCGCCCGGTCGATTGCCGCCTCGTCGGGCGTTCGCTCAGGCACGATCTCCGCGAGGTCACTGGCGTCGACGTCGCCCGCGAACGCGCGGAGGGCGAGGTCCAGGCCGAAACCGTCGTCACCGTGGATGAGGAGCAGGTTGGCGGTCATGAGCCCGCCGCCCACGCGTCGCGCAGCCGGTCGACCAAATCATCGACGGCCAGGCCGACCATCTCGGCAAGCTCCGCCTCGAGGGCGTGCGACGGTCGCCGAGCGGCTTCGATGTCGTCGGCATGCTCGGGATGACGTGTCTTCATGTCGTCCAGGCGCTCGTCGATGGTGACGAAGTCCTGCGCGACGTGGCGGTCCGCGATCGCCACCACGACCGATGGCCAGCCGATCGGAAATCGATCGTCATCCAGCAGCGCGGTGACCGGATGGGAGGCGACCGGGATCGAGAGCTCCTCGTACCCTGCTGCCTCGAGCCGTCGGGCGCCCACGATTCCATGCTCGCCGCCGGTGCGTCGGATCTCGATCTTGTCGATGTCGTGGAGCAGCGCCGCGGCCTCCACCAGCGCGCCGTCGATCGGGATCTGCGCCTCGGCCAGCAGTGCCGCCGCGGCGCCGGCAACCCGGGCCACCCCCTCGGAATGGCGGACGATGCCGTCTGGCAGGCCCGCCTCGTCGAGCAGCCTCCGCGCGGTGAGTCGATCGGGTACGGCCACGGTCCGATGCTACCCGCCACCCCGCCCCCGTGCACTGCCCGTGACGTGCTCCATCCGGCATCGGTCCTCACCATGAACCGGCTGCCATCGGTCACGAGCTCGATGTCGCCCTGGAGATCGGTCCGATACACCTCGGTCGCGGGGCGCGCGGCGAGGGCGGCCAGCGTCTCGGGGGCCGGGTGGCCGTACTCGTTCCCGGCTCCCGAGGAGATCACCGCGACGTAGGGATCGACACGGGCGAGCAGGATCTCCGACGTCGAGGACGTGGAGCCGTGATGCCCGACCTTGAGCATGTCGGCCACCGGCAGCTCGCCACGCGCGGCGAGCCGCTCCTCGACGGGAGCCTCGGCGTCGCCGGTCAACAGCGCCGTGAAGGCACCATGGCGCAGCACGATCACGAGCGAGCCGTTGTTGATATCGCCGTCGGGGAGCGGTGAAGCGACATCGGTCGCGGCCGGATAGATGACCTCGATCGAGGTGGTCGGGTCCAACCGGATGCGATTGCCGGCAGTCACCGCCTGCACCGAGACGCCTCGAGCGGCGGCATCGGCCAGGAGGCGGTCGTTGGCCGGGTTCTCGAACTCGATCCCGGCGTGGAGGATCACACCCACCCGATGCCGGTGCAGCGCGTCGACGAGTCCGGCGACATGATCCTGGTGCGGGTGGCTGAGCACCAGGACATCGATGCGGCGGGCGAAGTAGGGCAGATTTGCGCCGATCCGTCGCAGGGTCAGCTCAGGATCGGGGCCTCCGTCGACGAGCATGGTGGCGCCGGTCGGGGCCTCGACCAGGATCGCATCCCCCTGGCCGATATCGAGAACCGTGATGTGCAGACGGCCGTCGGGCCGCGAGCCAACGGTGACAACCACCAGGATGGCCACGAGGAACGCGGCGATGGGCGCGGGGCGCGCCACGCGCGCGATAACGGCCGGCGGTGCGGTTTGACCGGAGCGCATCGGCTCTGCGACCGGATCTGTGGACGGAGCCGACATCGCCCAGCTGGCAAGTCCGAGGACCGGAAGCCATGCCGCTGCCAGGACTGGAGGGAGCGAGACGTCGACCGCCGCCAGCGGTACCGATGCCATCAGGCTGCCGAGGACGATGATGACCCGCAGGGTCAGCCACTCGGCCCCACCTGCCAGCCAACCCGCGAGGTCGCCCACCAGCGACAGGTGGACGACACCATCGAGCATGCCGACCGCCGAAGCGATTGCGCCGAAGAGCATGGCCACCGGCACGAACGGAACCACGAGCACGTTCGCGAGCGGGGCGACGAGCGAGAGCCGCTCGAAGTTCACGAGGATGACCGGCAGCGTGGTCAGCTGGGCGGCCAGTGTCAGGGCCACCGGCTCGCGAATCCATGCCGGCCACCCGTGCAGCCGCCGCTCGATGCTCGCGCCGAACCAGATGAGCCCACCGGTGGCGAGCAGCGAGAGCTGGAACCCCACGTCCCACAGGACGGCGGGCGCGACCAGCAGCATGGCCAGCGCGGCCACGCCGAGCGCCGATGCGGCGTGGGCACGGGACCCACCGAGCCTGGCGATGAGCATCGCGGCGGCCATGAGCGCTGCCCGAACGACGGACGGGCTGGCTCCGGTCAACAGCACGTAGGCCCCAACCACCCCCGCGGCGATCAGCGCGGTCGTCCAGCGGCCGCCGGGGCCGGCTTCGAGGGGTCGCACGGCGGCCGCGACGAGTGCCGTCACGATCGCGATATTCCAACCCGAGATGGCGACCACGTGGGTCAGCCCGGCGACGGCGAACGCGTCGCTGATCTCCGGGGCGATGGCCGCGCGGACCCCCAGCAGGATGCCTGCTCCCAGTGCCGCCTCGGGCTCCGGGACCAGCGAGTTGAGGCCGTCGAGAAGTGCGCGGCGCGTGCCGTACAGGATCGCCTGCGGCCCCGCGACCCTCGAAACCAGGCGAACATCCCGCGGTCGTCCGATGACTGACACGTCCTGGCGCGCGAGATACTCGCGATACGCGAAACCGTCAAAGTCCTCGGGTAGCTCGAGCCGCGAGCGGAGCCAGACGCGATCGCCGCTTCCGATGTCGAGCCCCCGCGGCGTCCAGGCAACCAGCCCGTCCGACATCGGCGTCGGGACTCCCGCGATATCGGCGGACACGTCCGTCAGCACGAGCTGAAGCCGATCCTGGCGCGGGCGCGGATCGTCGGCGACCGTCCCCACCAGGTCATGGTCTGCGCCATCGACCAGCGTCGCCAGGGACGGGCCGGATTCGAGGCTGGATGAGGCCACGGCGTCGAACCGCCACCCGCCGGCGGCCATACCGATGGCCACAGCGGCTGCGAAGGCCAACCGAGCGCCGGTGATGGTGCCGGAGAGCGCAAACGCGCCGGCCAGGAGGGCGAGTCCGCCCAGAGCGACACCGCCAACCGGAGGCAGCCACCCCTGATCGGCGGCGAGGATCCCGGATGCGGCGCCGGCCACGATTCCCGGAAGGACGAGGCGAGTCGCACCCACCTCAGCCGGCCGTGGCGAGGGCCTGGATGTCCTCCAGCTGGCCGCGGTTGATGACGCCGCGCTGCACGGCGTCGTCAAGCGAGGTGAACGGCTGCTCCTGCCGGGCCGCCACGATCTTCTGCACCGTGACGGGCCCGATCCCCGGCAGGGCCTCGAGGGCCTCGGGCGTGGCCGTGTTCAGATCCACCAGCCCGCCGGCACCCCCGGCCCCCGGTGCCGTCGGCGGCCCGCCGCCCGTAGCGACTCCGGGCGCGGCGGTCTCGCCGATGCGCGGGACGCGGATCTGCTCACCGTCGCTCAGTGGCTGGGCGAGGTTGAGCGTTGCGGCGGCCGCCGCCAGGTCGGCGTCGGAAGCGTAGCCACCGGCCGCCGCGATGGCATCTGCCACCCTCGCGCCGCCTCGAAGCTCGCGGATCCCGGGGGTCTCGACGGCGCCTTGGACATCCACGACGATCAACGCGACGGGGGAGCTGGTCGGGCTGGACTCGGGCACGGCGGCACCGGATGGAAGGACGGTCGCGATGGCTGACACACCCAGTGCGGCCGGATCCGATGGCACGAACAGCAACCACCCGCCGGCCAGCGCAAGCACCAGCGCGCATCCACCGGCGGCGAGCGTGATGCGATCGGAACGAGACATCGTGGAGCCTCCCGTCGGGGAGGCGAAGGATGAGGTGAAGGCGAGCAGCTGCGTCCGACGCCCGGCACCCGGGCACTCGGCGCCGGGCGTCGGAAGCAGGACCGCACTCTACGGCGGGCGCCGTTACCCCGCGGTTACCCGGACCTTATCGAGCCGGCCGTTCAGTCCCGTGGCGTGACGATATTCACGAGCTTCCCGGGGATCTGAATCACCCGTCGGGGCGCACGCCCGGCCAGGTAGCGCTGGACATGATCGGAGGCGAGCGCCAGGCGCTCGATCTCCTCGGCGGGCGTATCGGCGTTCACCACCAGCCGATCACGCAGCTTGCCGTCCACCTGGATCGGCAGCTCGACCACGTCGGATGCGACCAGTGCCGGATCGGCCTCCGGCCAGGCCTGCTGATGCACGCTGTACGTGCCGCCCCGTCGCTCCCACAGCTCCTCCGCGATGTGCGGGGTGAGCGGCGCGAGCAGCAGGAGCAGCGTGTCGACGGCGTCGGCGTAGGCGCCCGACTGAGCCTGGCCCGCTTCGCGGGCGCGGATGATCGCGTTCGTCAGCTCCATGAGCTTGGCAATCGCGGTGTTGAAGCGCAGGCCGGTGTAATCGTCCGTCACTGCAGCGACCGTCGCGTGGGTCACGCGGCGAAGTGCGCGCTCCAGGTCCTCCGACGTTCCCGGCGCCTGGCCTCCTGCGGCGCGGCGACGTTCCTCTGGCAGCGCGGCTCCCCACACCCGTCCCAGCCAGCGGTGAATGCCCTCCATGCCGGTGGGGTTCCAGGGTCCGCCCTGGTCCCACGGCCCGATGAACATCAGGAAGGCGCGCACCGTGTCGGACCCGTAGCGCTCGACGAGCTCGTCAGGCGCCTGGACGTTGCCGCGTGACTTGCTCATCCGGTTGTGATCGGCGCCCAGGATCTGGCCCTGGTTCCGCAGCCTCATCGTCGGCTCGTCGATCGTCAGGTGTCCGAGGTCACGCAGGGCCTTCACGAAGAACCGGAAGTACATCAGGTGCATGACCGCGTGCTCGGCGCCGCCGGTGTAGAGGTCGATCGGCATCCATGCCGCAACCTCGTCCTGGTTCCAGGCTCGCTCTCGGTCGTGCGGCGAGCAGTAGCGGAGGAAATACCAGCTCGAATCGATGAACGTGTCGAGGGTATCGGTCTCACGGCGCCCCGGCCCACCGCAGGTCGGGCACTCCGCGGCCAGCCACTCGGCATGCGACTGGAGCGGCGAGACGCCGGTCGGCGCGAAGTCCACGTCCTCGGGCAGCACGATCGGCAGCTGATCCTCGGGCACCGGGACCGCGCCATGCTCCTCGCAGTACACGATCGGGATCGGCGCGCCCCAGTACCGCTGCCGGCTGACGAGCCAATCGCGTTGACGGTACGTGACCGCCATCTGCCCGCGCCCGGACTCCTCGAGTGACTTCGTGATCGCGCCGATCGCGTCCTCGGCTCGCATCCCGGTGAATTCGCCGGAGTCGATGAGCACCTCGTCGGCGGCGTGCGAGACAAGGGCCCGGCCATCGGGCACCTCGCCGGACGGAGGTGCCACGACGTATCGGATGGGCAGGTCGAACTTCGTCGCGAACTCATAGTCACGCTCGTCGTGGGCGGGGACGGCCATGATCGCCCCCGTTCCGTAGCCGGGCAGCACGTAGTCGGCGATCCAGATCGGGATCCGCTCATTCGTCATCGGGTTGACCGCATAGGCGCCGATGAAGACCCCGGTCTTCTCGCGCTCGGTGTTCATGCGCTCGATCTCGGTCTCTCGCCGCGCCGTGGCCACGTAGGCGTCGACCTCCGCTCGCCGATCCTCGGTCGTGAGGGTTGCGACGAGCGGGTGCTCCGGCGCCAGCACCATGAACGTGGCACCGAACACCGTGTCCGGCCGCGTGGTGAAGACGCGGATCGGCTCGACATCATCGGCCTCGGTGGGAAAGTCGATCTCCGCCCCCTCCGAGCGGCCGATCCAGTTCGTCTGCATGAGCTTGATCGGCTCGGGGTAATCGAGGCCGCTGAAGTCGAGCAGCTCGTCGGAGTAGTTCGTGATGCGGAACCACCACTGCTCGAGGTCGCGCTTGATGACCGGCGTGCCGCAGCGCCAGCAGTGCCGATCCGTACCCTCGACCTGCTCGCGCGCCAGCACGACCTGGTCCTTCGGGCACCAGTCCACCGGCGCCATGGCCCGGTAGGCGAGCCCCGCGTTGAAGAACTGGAGGAAGATCCACTGCGTCCAGCGGTAGTAGTCGGGGTCCGAGGTTGCGAGCTCGCGCGACCAGTCGAACATCGCACCCATGCTGCGGAACTGGGTCCGCATGCGCTCGATGTTCGCCGCCGTCCAGGTGGCCGGGTGAATGTTCCGGTCGATGGCGGCGTTCTCGGCGGGCAGCCCGAAGCTGTCGAAGCCCATCGGGAACATGACGTTGTCACCGCGCATCCGCTGCATACGGGCATAGATGTCGGGCCCGGTCGCCGCATACCAGTGGCCGATGTGGAGGTCGCCCGACGGATACGGGTACATCGTCAGGACGTAGCGCTTCGGACGCGGGTCGTCGTCCCGTGCCACGTACAGCTCGTCCGCGGCCCAGCGTTCGCGCCACTTCGATTCGTACGATGCCGGATCGAAGCGCGAGCGCCCGGCTCGGGCGGCGGTTTCGCTCTCGGTCGTCATCGGTCCTCAGCCTCCTGCGGGAACCAGGCCATCAGCACCTCGTCGCGGTACTCGTCGCCCGATCGATATTGCATGCGGCGAACGCCTTCGCGGACGAACCCGCGGCGCTCGTAGACGGCAATCGCACGCTCGTTGTCGGGAAAGACGCCGAGTGAGATCTTGCGCAGGCCCCGCTCGCGCGCCCATGTTTGGGCGGCCCCGACCAGCTCACTGCCGATCCCGACGTCGCGCCAGTCGCGCCCGATGCAGATCGAGAGCACGCCGATGTGCTCGGTTGCGCGCCCTCGATCGACGCTGACCAGCACGTTTCCGATCGCCTCCCCGTCCACCTCGGCCACCAGGGCCAGGTGTTCCGAAGCCCGGATCAGCTCGCTGATCCAGAACGCTTCCGACGGCTCGCTGACCGAGCCCGGGGTGGTGATCAGCCAGCGGCCCTCCTCGCGCACCTCGGCGAACAGCCGGGCCAGCGCGCGGCCGTCAGTCGGGCGACCCGGACGCATCGTCCAGCGCCGGCCGTCCCGCGCCGTCTTCGCCTCGCCGTTCCCGGTCATGATCATCAGGTTCTCCAGACACGACAAACCCCTCCGTCTGCTCGGGACGAAGGGGCTCACATCTCCGCGGTACCACCTGAGCTTGGCCGATGCCTCTTCGGTAGAGGATGGTGGAGCTGGGGGGACTCGAACCCCCGACCCCCTGCATGCCATGCAGGTGCTCTCCCAGCTGAGCTACAACCCCACGAATTTCATCGGTCCACTCGTCGGCGTGGTATCGGGCGCCACCCGGTCGGACTCCTCGCCCGGACTGCTCGGCAGGTGAGTTCCGCGCTCCTCGGTTCGCCGGCTTCCACCCATCCCGGCTCGCTGTGAACGAGGCGCAGCGCGTACTGCTCCCGCGTCGACGCGTTCGCGGCCGAGGATAGCACAGGGCTCGGCGGGCCCTCAATCGAGGGTAGGGTAGTAGATAGAGCGCTACGAAGTTGCCGCCGGCCCACGGATATCAAGGTTCGAGGCTGATTCCCCGCGCCGCGAGCTGATTGAGAACGTCACTTGCCCCTTGGCGCGCGTCAGGGTCGTCACTGGCTTGTGCAGTTGCGACGATGTCTCGGATGTGATCCCGCTCGCTGTGGACGCGGCACATCTCGTGCTCGAGGTCGACGGTCTCCGACACGACTCGGATCGCCTCTCGCGGATGCGATGGTGCAAGTTCCGCAAGCCGGGGAAAGACAGCGAACTCGGGATCAAGGGACACGCCGAGACCCAATACGGCCAAGGCATTCTCCAGTACCCATCCGGAATCAAGTTGCGTAGACGAGAACCACCATCCGAACTGTGAAAGTTCTGCTCGCACGTGCTCGCGGTCCCGATGTGCGGCGTTCAGGCGGTCAAGCCACAGCGCCTGACAGAGCGCAAGTTGGTCCGGCCTAAGTGGATGCTCCTCGTCGCGCACTATGCGACCGACATGCTCGATGACTTCGGCCCTCGTCTCCGCGCTCGCATTGTCGAGCAAGAGACGCAGAGGCGATCCACCCTGCAGATCGATAACACCGATCAGGTAGTACGTGACCAGGTGGCTGACCAGTCCTTCACTCGGCGAGCGCATCCAGCGCCAGCCCGAGCCTTCCCACGACTGCGCTGAGGCTAGATACAGGTGGTCGACGTGGGGGTACACGGCCCGATACGGCCGCGCGAATACAAGGTAGGCCTCCCCCGCGGCCCGTGTTATCAGCGCGTGATCGTTAGAAAAGAGTCTTCTAGTCAGGCTCTCGAATCCCACAGGATCAAGGAGTTGGACCTGCGGTAAGAGAGCACCAAACACCGATTGAATGGCGGGAGACGGATCTCGCGCTGGATCAACATGCCTTTCGAAGAACTCGCGAATTTCGGAAGGCAGCGACCAGGGACGGCCGGCGCTATCCGATGCACGATGTCCGGCAAGGGCAAATGCGATGGCTGCATGGATAGCCTGCCCCCGAACCGTGTTGATGGACAGCGTGTATGGATCCATGTTGTCTTCCCCATACCGCCCTTCGTATTCGAGATCTGGCTCCAAGTCCGCTGCCAGTCGTGTGATTACCCTCCACGCGACTGGCCACAGGTCGGCCGGTATCTGAGTCGGTCCGTCCGCCATCCCTTGCTCGATCAGGTGCCCTATTTCCCGTCGTGTCCACCTCGTCTCGTCGGACGACTCGTCCGGACTGATGAGCGATTCGCAGAGCTGTAGAACCGGTTGCCATTCAAAGGTCTGCTCTGCTCGTATGGCGTCGCGCAGCCCGCTCACCACACTACGTCCATAGGCGGCTGGGAGCCGAAGGAACTCCACCGCAGCGGTAGCGAAGCGAGTGGGGTCATCGCCTATCGCGGATGCGATAGCTCGACCTAGGCCTTCCTCGCTATGGTCAAACGGCCCATCGGGGGCCTTCCACGTTTGGACGTAGTCGACGATCTCCTCGATAGTCATGTTGGCGAGCTCTGCGGGACTACGGGGGCTTGTTGGCCCGCGCCACGATCGCGAGTGAAAAGGCATATATGGTTCGTCGACCTTGCCGAACCGGCTCTCTAGTCGTTCGTAGGTAGCGCGATCCTCGCCTGCTAGGTCGTCGACGATGACTGCGTAACGCACCAATCGCCAATAGTCAGCCTGCTCCTCCGTCATGTCCGAGTCCCGTGAACCGTTGCCGATCAACCGCAGGTAGGACCTCCGAGCCTCCTGGTCGAGCACACCGTACGAAGCTCTTACAAGCTCCGTGTACTCGTGCAGCACCGCTGAGTTGTAGAAGCTGTCGATATTCAGCACGGCGGATCGAGTTTCCTCGGGGGCGAGCGTCGGGTTCTCGCTAAGCAAGTGCAACGCGATTCGATGGAATACCGGGAACTCCCTCGACCACAGTGCGCCATACACCTCGCCGATCGGCACGTCGTTGGCGACGAGCGCCGCCGCACCGTCGCGGACGAGATCAACCAACGCATCGAAGGGACCTCGGTCGTGGTTCTGCTCGTGAGGAGCGATCGACGGTCTAACAAGGTGCGACCACTCCTTTTCCGGCGGGAGCTGAAGTGTCAAGTATTGCTTATTGACAATCGGCAACGAGCAAGCGCATTGTCGCTCGCGATGGTCTCATGTCATGAGACCACGGTGGGGAGATTGGGCATGGACACTTTCCCGAGCAGTCCACCCGCGACCGAAGCCGCCGAGCGCGCCTCCACTTCCCCGAATAGGCGGGCTTCCCCTTTCCGTCCGCTGCCGCACTAGTGGCTGGTAAGCGGCCGGGTGCCATAACAGCGGTTGTGCAACATCCTGGAGTAGCGCGGCGACCCCCCATGAGCCATGTAGTGGTGGTCGACGATCAACCGTTCTTTCTGGAAGGCCTCGCTTCGGCTATCCACTCAACGTCACACATGCGTGTGACCGCCAGATGCGCGACCTTCGCGGACGCCCGAAGGTCGATGCACGCCGGGATACGGATTGTTGTCAGCGCTCTTCACCTGCCTGACGGGACCGGTTTCGACTTGCTGGCTGAGGCCGCTCGCCGGTCGCCACCACCAGCCGTGGTGTTGGTCTCCGCAACGGCGGCCCCCCATATCGCACAGGCAAGCCTCCGTCTCGGTGCTGCCGGCTTTCTCCTCAAGTCATACGGTCCCTCGCAGATGATCGCAGCACTTGCCCGGGTGGCACGCGGCGAGGCGGCATACGAAGCTGATGTGCTCGGTGGGCCTGAGGACTATTTGCGCTTGAGCCCACGGGAACGAGCGGTGCTGGAGCGGGTTGTGGACGCCCGGACCAACGACGAGATCGCATTTGCCCTCAACATCAGCCACAAGACCGTTGAGGCCCACCTATCGCGCCTCCTCGCCAGAACGAGTTCGCTGTCAAGAACGGAGCTCGCCGTCAAAGCACACCGCGGGCGTTGGCTGGACGTGCCCATTTCCTTCTACCACCGGGCAAGCAGTAATTCACTCCTAGGGGACCGAGTACCTGCCTTCCCCGGGGCCACTCCGTCGCCCTAACGCCACGCACGTTGTGTCCGCTGTAAGCGGGCTGGACGCTCGGGGTGCGAATGCGAACGACTTCCCCGCGCCCCGAGGAAACGAAGCCCTCAGCAGCAATGGGTCACCGAGATTGGGATGTAGTAATTCCCGAGAGTGGCGTAGTTGAACCACCAAAGGCTGTTAGCCCGCAGACTGAAGCGTTCGGTGAAGGTCCCCCCGGCCAAAGGTGCCTTGAGCTTGAAGGTGAAACGCGCTGTAACGCCAGGAGCGATGTCATCGACATCGGCCATAGTAGCCTCGTAGGCCGACGACCAGTCTCCCGAAACGTAGAAGCTGCTGTTGCGCGTCGCCGTGCCGGTCGAGTTCACCGCGGAAAGAAACACTCTTGCTCGCCCATAACTGTCGTTCTGCCAGTCCCAGGTGCGTCCGCCGTCGTTGCGGAACTCAACCCAAGTGGTCCATGTAGTCCCGCCCAGCCTGGTATACCCACTAGGGCTCGCCTCTGTGACATACCTGGCCAGCCAGGGAACACGCCCCGGAGAAGTAGTCCACCGTCCATCTGGGACCAATGATGTGGCGTCCGAGCGGGTAGCGCTTGAGTAGAGAACGTAGTGGAGGTGTGCACCGCACGAGTACCCCGACGCGCCGGAGACGCCAATCTTTTGACCGGCCGATACCAGTTGCCCCTGCGCGACGCTCACGGTACTGAGGTGGTAGTAGAGGGTGTGCTGGTTATCACTGTGCCGTATGAAGACGTAGTTGGCCTTCTTCGTCGTGTTCGGATTGCACTCGCCGACGCCGTTGCCAGTAACGACAAAGGCAACGACACCCTGCCGGGTCGATGCCACGTCCTGGTAGCTCATCCCATAGTCGTACGCGCAGCCCTGGTGACAGTTTTGTGTCCGGATAATGCTTGGATCGAAGAAGGGCAGCGTATACGGCCCCGTTGCCGCGCTGACGGCTGCCACGGTCAGCACTTGCAGCGCTACCGCGACGACCAAGCTCACCGATAGTGCTCGTACTCTGCGACGCACGAAACCGTCCTCCGTCCTCTGCTTCCCGTGCACTGTTGCGCGGCACTTGGCCGCAAAGGTGAGCCTGTGAGCGGATCGGTCTCATCGCAATTAGGAGAATCCCTACTTGCGCTGCTCCTCCCCTGATCTCTAATACGCGGAAGGAGCCACGTTGAGGGCTCGATCAGGCTCGAGCGAGGCTGAAACACTTCCAGCAGGTGAGGCATCTACTACCCGTGGCGATCAGTACGGAGCAGTCCCCTTCGGTGTCCCTCGCAAGGCGCGCAGCGCATGGCGACCATGCTGCGTTTACGCAGTTGGTCCTGGCGTACGACGTCGATTTGGTCCGCGCCTGCTTCGTAATTACCGGCGATTCCACTGCGGCTAGGGAGGCGGTTCAAGACGCTTGGGACACCGCGTGGTCGCGCCGCAAACAGCTCAACGAGCCCGAACGATTCCGAGCATGGGTCACCGCGATCGCGTGCAATAGAGCCCGTGAGCATCGTCGATCGCGCAACAGGCGAACGGCACGCGAGACTACGCTGGACGATCCCACGGCGGCCATTAGTTCAGCTGACCGTTACGCGGACCCGGATCTTGCCGCCGCCCTTGCTCGCCTGAGCGCGCTCGACCGCCAGGTGTTGGCCCTCAAGTTCGTGTTGGGTTGGACGTCCGCCGAAATCGCTAGAGCCACGGGCCTGTCCCCATCAGGGGCAAGGGTTCGCACTTCACGCGCAGTAAGTAGGTTGCGAAAGGATCTGTCATGAGCGACTCCCCGAATCCGGATCAGGTATTGGGCGAACGGCTGCGGAGGTACGCGGACAGTGGGGCTCGCCGTGCGCCTAGCCTGGATCTTGCGCGCTTCACTGATCGCTCGCGACGTCCATGGTGGCCCGTGGTGCCTGCTGTCGCGACGATCGTCGTGGCAGCCGTGTTGTCAGCGACGGCGCTCAACTGGGCAGCGAACTTGGGTGTTGGATTCGGACCGCCGGCGTCTCCTAGTCAGGCGCAGCCGTCCAGCGTTGCTCCCGCGCCCTCAGCCACTCCAGCGCCTGAGGAGTCCCTGGCGCCAGCCCCGTCGAACGGCGCGAGTCCCTCCGCGGCTACGCCAGAGCCAACTGCGCCTTCGTCCCCGGAGATTGCGGGCGAGTTGCCAGGTGCTGATGCCTCCATTCCACCAAGGCCTGCAGGCGTCGCGGGCGCGACTATCTTCGATGTCGCCGCGGCTGCTGCAGAATTCGGGCTTGAATGCCAGTCATATGCTCAATCCCCTGAGATGGGCGCGACTTATGGCCTTGACTGTCAAGGATCTGATGGTGATGTCTCGTACATGGTCAACGCTGCCTATTGGGCCACCGACTATGTCGATGGCATAACCAGTGCCGTCATCTCTGCCGACGACTCAGGTATCGATAAGGGTCTTGCCAAACCACTATTCAACGCGCTGGCGAGTGCGCTGCTGGGCGGCGAAGACAGCGAGGCCGCCAAATTTGTCGATGCGAATGTCGACGACGCCGACTGCACCGCCGGATGTCAGGCCACGTTCAGCGAGTCCACTATCAAGGTCACGTACGGCGTGAACGGAGCACGCCAGCTCGAGGTCGGGCGGTAGGCAGGGGACGGCGGCGACGGTTCGGCGAGAACTTGATGGTCCTCGGCGAGGACAACATCGACCCGCAAAGGACGATCCGCTGTACCAGGCCTTCGTGGCGCCCCGGCGCGAGCCGCCTACGAAGCTCGAGACTCTGCCGAGGACCATCCTTCGGGACGCGGACGAGGGGCAGTTCTACGACCAGATCGCTTGGTTCGTGGACGCAAATGGCAAATCGTCGCTCACTGAGCCGCTGCCGTAGCCTTACCCGGCCAAGAAGAAGCGTGCCCGCAAGCCCATGCCGGCACGATCACCGAGATCGGCGGATCCCGGTGGTTGCCCGCACGATCGACACGGCCGCCCGAGTCCAGGAGCAGTGCGCCTCGGCTGACGGCTACGCCTTGTTAGCGTCTTGCGGTTCGGACGTGCGGCGAGGAGGTCGGCCGAGGCCGGGTCACCACGGTCTGAGCGATGGGACGTAGTTCTCTCGGATGTGTTCGCAACCTGAACCGGCAACTTTGGGCCGCTCTATCTACTACCCCCTCAATCGAGGGTAGGGGTAGTAGATAGAGCGCGCTGAAGTTGCCGCGTCCCACCGCGCTTTCTGGGTACTCGGCATGAGCGGCGTGCCGGCAAGCATCCCGTCAGGCCGATGGAGTGACGCCCTCGTACGGAAGACCTTCGTCCTGATCGATGACTTGCACGACTTCTCGGAGATCGGCCAGCCAGTCCTCATAGTCATGTGGCTCGATCTCGGACACGAGTGAGCCAGCGTGATCTATCAGTTGATCCGTGAATGCCTCTTCCGCCGCCAGCATGAACTCGTCGGCGTCACAGGCCTGAACCATCCCGGCGCCGCGCAGGTACTCATTCGCACGCTGGGTCACCAGAATCGTGAACGCCAGGGCCTGTGACGATCGTGCGCGACCATCGACAATCGCCGGGCCGTCTATGACGGCCACCAATCGCCGATCCAGCTGCTCACCGAATTGCATCCCGACCTCCGAACACGTCGTGCCTGAGAACGTGGGCTGATTCTCATCACAGCCGCCGAGGTCCGCAGGCACACCTCGGCACACCTCCGGAGTCTGAGTGGCGGCCGAACAGCTGGCCAGGCAGATGCTCAGTGTCGCGGCTATGACCGATCGCGGAAGGCCCAAGGTTCGAAATCCTCCTGAGGGGCTGGAGCCGGCCCAAGGTCTGAGCCGGCGGTCGTCCGAGGCCCTGCCGACGCGCTTACGCCACCTTGGCGATCGGCTGCGCTGCGCGGAAGTCGGCGTGCGTCTCGACGATCGGCAGGATGAACATGGCGACCAGGTAGACGAGGCCGAACAGTCCGCCGGTGAAGATCGTGAGGAGGGCAAAGATCCACCGGACCAGGGTGAGGTTGGACCCCGAGTACTCGGCGAGGCCGTTACATACGCCCGCTACCTCCTGGCCTTTCCGGATGCGCAGGAGACGGCGGCGCCCCGTGCCCGGTGCCGCCGGAGTCGGCGCCGACAGGGGAGGCGTGCCCGGCTCGACCGTCCCCATCTCGTCGAGCACGGAAAGCATCTGCGTCGAGCTGACCACCCCTCGGTCGTTGTTCAAGCCGGCCGTCAGCTTCTCGCCGATGGATCGCTCGAGATCGTCGATGACTTCGGCCAGATCGGCCTCGTCGGCCAGTCCGGACCGCGCGCCCTCGAGGTAGCGCTGGAGCATGTCGTAGGCGTCGTCGTGGAGCCGGAACGGGGCGGGGTGCCCGGCCAGGCTGATGTCAATCACTCGGTGCATGGTGGCTCCTGCCCAGTTCGTCGATGAGGTGGTTGATCGACCCCCAATACGCTCGGAAGCCGGTCAGCTGCGTTCGGCCGGCATCCGTGAGCCCGTAGTACTTGCGCGGCGGCCCGGAGGCCGACTCGCGCCACTCGTAGTCCAGCAGCTGCTCCCTGCGCATCTTGCTCAGCAGGGGATAGAGCGTTCCCTCCTGGGTGGCGAAGTCGGTCGTTTGGAGGCGTTCCAGGATGTCGGCGGCGTAGACGCGGTCGTTCGAGGCGATCGCGAGAATCAGGTACTCGAGCAGGCCCTTGCGCAGGGCGATGCGTTTCGTCTCGTCCATCCTCGGCAATACTACCTTGGCGTGTCAAGGTACTGGGGCTGGTGGACTGGCGAGCTTTAGCCGTCAGGTGGTCGTCAGTGGCCGGAGAGCGGGGCCAGCGTTCGGCGATGGCTCAGCGCAGATCGCCGATGTCGACGGTCGCGTCGCTCGATGGCTCGTCCCTCCGCGCCCTCGACGAGCCGGTTCGCGACGAGGAGCGTGGCACCGGTCGCCAGCAGCGTGACGATGCCGGTCGGCATGGCCAGGAGCGCCAGGAGGTAGCCCAGGAAGGCGATGCGGGTCGCCACCACGCCGACGACGGCGTCCGACGGGATGAGCGCCGGGTCAGGTGCCGCGTTCGCGTCGCCACGGGTCTCGATCCAGCGCTGCCCGTCCATCTCGACGACCCGGGTCACGCGGTGCGTCACGGCGGTGCCGTTCGACAGCCGGAAGGTGGCGACCTCGCCCACGCCGGGCGTCCGCGAGCGGTCCACCACGGTGAGCGACCCCACGCCGATGGACGGCTCCATGGACCCGCTGCGGATCGCATAGAGCTCGTAGCCCATGGCAGGTCCGACGCGCGCGCCGATCCCGAGCAGCAGCACCGTGGCGGACAGGATGACGATCAGGCCGCCCAGGATGACCCGCCACGTCCGGAGGACGAGCAGCTCGATCATCGCGTGGATCTCACGGCCGCTACGGGTTGTTGGCGGTCTGCTCGGCGTTGAAGGTGAACGTCGTAGTGGTCGTCGCGCCCTGGTAGGCGTTGCCGGTCGCCGACGGGAGGCTCATGCGGAAGCAGAGCGTCTCGCTGCTGGCGGCAGCCAGGGTGCGGTCACCGGCCTGCTCGCCTGCGGTGGCATCGCCGATGCCGACCGAGCTGGCCCCGAAGGCCGTCTGTGCGACGACCAGCGTGCCGTCGAAGTCGTTGCAGGGCGTGACGGGCGTCGTTGTGTCGACCTCGCGCACGGTCAGCGTCAGGACGTCGCGCAGCGCGAGGGTGTCGGCGTTCGTGCTCGAGGTCGCGACGCTGTAGCGCAGCTCGGCGGTGCCGTCGTTCGTGATCGTGACGTCGTCGGTCAGCACGTCGCCGGGCAGCAGCGCGCCGGACGAGAGCGACAGCGATGCGACGTCGCTGGGGTCGAGGCTGATCGTGCCTGCCGTGAACGTCCCGTCGACGCTGGCGCTGTCGGTGAACAGCGCGAGGCTGAGGCTGCCGGCCCCGATGCCGACCATGGCAACACCCGGAAGAAGGAACGCGAGCGCACGCTCGCGCATGGAGGTGGTCTTGGTGACCATCGAGTGGAGTCTCCCCGCAAAGTGACGAATGTCTTGGCTCCAGCGTGGGGCACGCGCGCACGGCGACCAATAGGACCATCGGTGGCGATCCACGGCGCATCGATGGGTTTCGCTCGGCGCTGAGGCGCCCGACACTCGAAGCCGCATGGACCCGGTATCCACCTGGCACACCCGCGGCCGGCGACGCCTCGCGAGCTGGCTCGGCGTCGCCGTGCTCGTCGCGGTCGCCTTCTCCGGTGGCGGCAACAGCTCCATGGCGGCGTTCTCGAGTGTCGGGGCCCAGCCGGTAACGTCCTCGGTCCAGGTACTCGATCCGCCGTCCAACGTCACGTGCGCCGCGACCCTCGTGATCTGCACGGCCGGACTCGTCTCGCGTCCGCAGCTGTCGTGGACCCCGACGCCCGACGCCTTCGCCACCGGGTACGAGGTGTGGCGCTCCACGACGAATGGGTCAGGCTACGTGCTCGTGGCGACGGCCGCGGGTCGGACCACGGCGAGCTGGACGGACAACGGGGCGCTCTCGACGCTCACGACCTACTACTACGTCGTGCGCTCGCTGTCGCCCGGCTGGACGAGCGCGTACAGCAACCAGGTGGCCGTGACGATCGCGCTCGGGGGCTAGGCGGCCGGCTTCGGGCCGCCCTCGAGGCGGGAGCTCAGGCGCTCGAGGCTGGCCTGGATGTCGCCCCCGGCTGCCGAGGCGATCATCGGCTCCATGAACGCGGTCAGCATCGAGCCGCGGATCTCCATGGCGAACGTGACCTCGCTGCCCGTGCCGGACGGTGCGACCTCGAGCGTGGCGTCCGCGCGGACGCCGCTCACCTCGCTCTCGATGGCCAGCCGGCGCGGCGGCTCGTAGGCGGTCACGGTCAGGGGCGCATCGATGCGCTGGCCCATCAGCTGGCGCGTGACGTGAGCGGTGGCACCGACACGCATCTCGCCGTCGGACGTGCGGCGCGCCTCCGTGACGCCGCTCTGCCACTCGGCCAGCCGATCGAGGTCCGCGAGGTACGCGAAGACCTCGTCGGGTGGTGCCTGGATCGTCGCGCGCCGTTCGACTCGCTGCATCGGCTCACCCTAGCCGATGAGGCCGTCGCCGCGCGTCAGGCCTCCGCTGGCGCGAGGCTCCGAGCGGCGATCGTGGCGAGCGTGCCGATGAAGGTGGGCGAGACGTTGAGTGACTCGATCCGGGCGAACGCCATGCCGGCGGCCGTCGCCTGCTCGCGTGCGCCGATGTCGACGTCGTAGAGGATCTCGAGGTGGTCGGCCAGGAACTGGATCGGCGCGACGAGGACCGACCGGTGACCGGCGTCACGCAGCTGCGGGCAGGAGGTCGCTGAAGTCGGGCTTCATCCACTCGCCGGGCTCGTGGCCGGCCGACTGCCAGCAGAAGTGCCAGCCGTCGTCGGGGATGCCGGCGGCACGCGGCCACCGCCTCCGCCGTGACGCTGCAGCTGGTCGAGGTACCCAGGCTCAGCATCGGCGACGCGGCGCGGAAGCGAATGGGCGGTGAGCAGCACCGGCGTGCCGGCCGGAAGCTCCGCCAGGCCGTCGCGCACCTTCTCCGCCACCGCCTCGATGAACCCGGGCTCGCGATGCCATGCCGGTGCCAGCTCCACCGCCGGAGCGGACGTGCCCAGCTCTTCCACCGCCGCCGTCGATCGCGCGCCGGTACCCGGCCATGAGCAGCTCCGAGTACTGCGGGCTCATGACGATGGCGCTCACTCGTTCGCATCCGAGCTCGCGCAGCTCGCGGAGGCCGTCGAGGACCGTGGGCGCGGAGAAGCGCATGCCGACGGTCGCTGAGGCGTCGATGCCGTCCGCCCGAAGGCGGTCTTCCACGGCCGCCGCCTGGGCACGGGTGATCTGGATGAGCGGTGACCCGCCGATGAGCTCGTAGCGCCGCCGGAACTCGGCGACCAGCTCGTCATCGGGCGCGCGTCCACCCCGCACTGCCGCGAGGTACTCGGGCAGGTCGTGGAGGTCGTCGGCCGGCGAGCCGTACGTCATGAGCAGGACGCCGAGGCGATCACTCATCGCGCCGACTCGGTGTGCACGAGGTCGACGAGCCGTCGGAGCACGTCCGGGTCGCTGTCGGGCAGGACGCCGTGCCCGAGGTTGAAGATGTGGCCGGGCCGGTTCGCCGCGCGACGCAGGACGTCCCGTGCGCCGTCGGCAGTCGCCTCCCAACCCGCGATGACGCGGGTGCTGTCCAGGTTGCCCTGCACGCCCCGGTCGAAGCCGATGCGCTCCCAGGCTCGATCGAGCGACTGGCGATGGTCGACGCCAATGATGTCGCCGCCGGCGACCGTCATCGGCTCCAGGAGCGCGGCGGTGCCGGTCCCGAAGTGGATGGCCGGCGCACCCCGGATGCCCGCGAAGATGCGAGCCACGTGTGGCTGGACATACGTCACGTAGTCAGACGGCCCGAGCGATCCCACCCACGAGTCGAAGAGCTGGACGACGTGCACCCCGGCCTCGATCTGGGCGTTGAGGTAGTCGATGACGACACGTCGACAGCTTCTCCATCAGCGCGTGCCACGCCTCGGGCTCGCGGTACATGAAGGCCTTGGCGATCGCGTAGTCGCGCGATGGTCTGCCCTCGATGAGGTAGCAGGCCAGGGTGAACGGCGAGCCGCTGAAGCCGATGACGGCCTGTTTCCCGTCGAGCTGCTGTCGGACGAGCCGGATGGCATCCATGACGAAGGCGGTCTCGTCGGCCGGATCGAAGGAGCGCAGGGCATCGATCTGTGCCCGCGAGCGGATCGGGTCATGGATGATCGGCCCCACGTCGGGCTGGATCTCGAGGCTGACGCCCATCGGCTCGAGCGGGATCATGATGTCGGCGAACAGGACCGCCGCGTCGACGCCGAAGGCATCGACCGGCATGACGGTCACTTCCGCGCACAGCTCGGGCGTCTTGGCCAGCGTCAGGATCGGGTAGCGCTCGCGCAGCTTCCGATAGTCGGCCAGGCAGCGACCGGCCTGCCGCATGAACCAGATCGGCGTGCGATCGGGCTGCTCGTGGCCCAGGGCGGCGCAGAACCGGGCCTCGCCGGTCCAGGCGGTGGTGGGTGAGGGGATGCTCTCGATCATGATTCCTCTGCTGGGGCGTGTGCGGCGGCGAACGCGGCCCGCGCGGCATCGGCCGTGGCGGCGAAATCCTCGTCCGTGTGGGCGGTGGAAATGAACCAGGCCTCGTGCTGGCTGGGCGGCAGCATGATCCCGGCGTCGAGCATGGCGTGGAAGAACGCGGGGTGGCTTCTCTCCACGAGGAAGGCTGTCAGCAGGCTGCCCACGCGCTCGATACGGACGCTGCTGTCGGATGCATGCGCGGCGGCACGGAGCCCGTTCTCCAGCGTGGAACCGGCGGCCTCGAGCAGGTCGTAGGTCCGCGGCGTGAGCTGGCGCAGTGTGGCCGCGCCGGCGGCCATGGCCAGCGGGTTCCCGGACAGCGTTCCGGCCTGGTAGACGGGTCCGTCCGGCGCCACGAGCGCCATGAGCTCGGCGCGACCGCCGTAGGCGCCGACCGGCAACCCGCCGCCGATGATCTTGCCGAGGACGGTGAGATCGGGGATGACGCCGTACCGCTCCTGGGCGCCGCCGCGGGCCACGCGGAAGCCGGTGATCACCTCGTCGAAGATCAACAGGGCGCCCGACCGGATGGTGAGCTCACGCAGCCCCGCCAGGTAGCCGTCGGCCGGAGGTACGACGCCCATGTTCGCGGCGACCGGTTCCACGATGACCGCGGCGACCTGCGTGGTCGCCAGCAGCCGTTCGACGGCCTCGAGGTCGTTGAACGGGGCGACCAGGGTGTCGCGCGCCGCCCCGGCGGTCACGCCGGCGCTGGCCGGCATGCCGATGGCGCCCGGATCCGGGCTGGACGAGGAGCGCATCGGCGTGTCCGTGGTAGCCGCCGGCCATCTTCATGATCGGGTCGCGGCCGGTTGCCGCGCGGGCGAGCGCGGATGGCGCTCATGGCCGCCTCGGTGCCGGAGCTCACGAACCGCAGCCGCTCGATGGATGGCATGGCGTCGCGGATCAGCTCGCCCAGTTCGACCTCGTGCGGGTTCGGGGCGCCGTAGCTGGTCCCGCGCCGCGCGGCGTCGGTGACTGCGTCGACGACCGCCGGATGGGCGTGGCCGAGGATCATCGGCCCCCAGGAGCCGAGGTAGTCGATGAGCTCGTTGCCGTCGACATCCCACAGCCGGGCGCCGGCGGCACGCTCGATGACCCGCGGAGCGCCGCCCACGGCGCGGAACGCCCGGACCGGGGAGCTCACGCCGCCGGGGAAGAGGCCGCCGGCGCGGGCCATGAGCTCGGCTGACCGGGACGTGGGCAGCGCGACGCTCATCGATCGGGTCCCGACAGCATATCCAGGATCTCGCCGAGTGGCCGATGGATGCCGGTGATGATCGGCGTGTCGCGGATGGTTGAACGGCGTGACTCGGTCTCGCGCAGCTCGCGGACGAGGTCCTGGAAGGCGATGAGCTCATCGGTCTCGTACGCGACGATGAACTCCTGGTCGTCGAGCCCGAAGGAGTACGCCAGCAGCTGGCGGACCTGCGGGTAGCGGTGTCCGACCCGCATGTGGCCCTTCATCACCTCCTGTCGTTCCTCGGCCGGGGTGAGGTACCACTCGACCGACTTCGTGAACGGATAGACGACGACGTACTTCGAGCGCTCGCCGCTGAACAGCGACTGCTCCTGGGCCGTCGGCCGCTTCACGTACTGCGAGGGACGGGTGAGCCCGATCATGCTGATGGCCGGCGTCAGCCAGCGACCGATCCCGGTCGAGAGGAGGTCAGCCGCGGTCTCCTCGACCGCCTCGATGGACTCGCTCATGCGCCACAGCAGGAGGTCGCCTTCCGCGCGAAGGCCGATGGTCGAGTAGCTGTGTTGCATCAGCCGTTGGTCGGTGCGCGCAGCAGCGACACAGAACGCGTCGATGTCCGCCCGGCGCGCCGCGGCGTCCAGTCGGCGCCAGGCCGGGTCGAGGCGCAGGAGCCAGGCGTGGACGAATCGCTCGTCGCTCATCGGTCCGTCTCCCGCAGCCAGCCGGCGGCCTCGAGCGCGAAGTAGGTGACGATGATGCCGGCGCCGGCCCGTGCGATGGCGGTGAGCGACTCGAGCGCCGCGCCTCGGCGGTCCAGCCAGCCACGCTCGGCGGCCGCGCAGATGGCGGCATACTCGCCGCTGACCTGGTAGGCAGCGATCGGCAGATCGATGGCGGCGCGCGCCGCGGCGACGATATCGAGGGCCGGCAGGGCCGGCTTGACCATGATCATGTCGGCGCCCTCGTCGACGTCAGCCAGGATCTCGGTCAACGCCTCCCGACCGTTGGCGGCGTCCATCTGGTACGCACGCCGGTCGCCGAAGGCCGGCGCCGAATCGGCAGCTTCCCGGAATGGCCCATAGAAGGCCGATGCGTGCTTCGCCGCGTAGGCGAGGATCGCCGTGTCGACCAGGTCCTGCTCGTCGAGGTGCGGATCGGAGGGCGGCGACCTGGCCGTCCATCATCGCGCTCGGCGCCACGATGTCGGCGCCCGGCCCGCGCCAACGATGCGGCAGCGCGCGCGAGGAGCGGCAGGGTTGCGTCGTTGTCGATGGCTCGTGCCATCGAGGACGCCGCAGTGGCCGTGCGAGGTGTATTCGCACAGGCAGACGTCGGCGATGACCGCGAGCTCGTCGCCCACCGCAAGCCGAATCGCGCGCAGCGCCTGCTGGACGATGCCGTCATCGGCCCATGCCCCGGACCCCTCGCCGTCCTTGCCATCCGGCAGCCCGAAGAGGAGGACCGATCGGACACCGGCCCGCATGAGCTGCAAGGCGTGCTCGGCCAGCGAGGTCCACGCTGAGGCGGTGCTGACCGGGCATGGAGCCGATCTCTTCGCGCACTCCCCGGCCGGGCCGCACGAAGAGCGGCGCGACGAGCATGCCCGGATCGAGTCGCGTCTCGCGCACGAGCGCACGGAGTGCCGGCGTACGTCGAAGCCGGCGACCGCGGTGGATCGCGGCGGCGGTTCGTGCTTCGGAGATGAGGGTCATGGGTTCTCCCGTGAAAGGTCGGTGGCGATGAGATCGGCGAGGGCTTCGGCCGTGTGGACGGTGGCGACGCCGGCGATGTGGAAGCCCGATTGGCGGGCCTCGGCCGCCGTCACCGGGCCGATGCAGTAGGCAGGGAGCAGCCGCGCCCGCGCGCGATGGACTCCGCCGGCAAGGCGCGTCAGGCCGCGGACGGTCGATCCGCTCGTGAACGCGACGCCGGCGAGGTCGCCCTGGAGGAGCGACTGCAACCGATCCCTGTTGACGCCCGGTCCCTCGACCGTGCGATAGGCCACGACCTCCTCCACTCGGGCCCCCCGCGCCACCAGTGCCCGGTGCAGGTCCGGTGTTGCGGCATCGGCGCGGGCGAGCACCACGCGGCGGCCGGAGACATCGCCGAGCCCTTCGGCGATCGCCACCGTGAGGTAGTCGGACGGCACGTGGTCAACGCGGATCCCGGCCTGCGCGAGGGCGTCGGCGGTCGCGGGACCGACGGCCGCCACCCGGATCGCGGCCGGCAGCTCCTGGCCCGTGGCCACGATCCGCGAGGCCAGCGCCTCGGCGCCGTTCGCGCTGGTCAGGACCAGCCAATCGGCATCTGCGAGCCCGTCGAGCATGGCGTCGAGGTCCTCGGCCGCCGATGCCGTGTCGATCGCCACGGTGGGCACGCTGACCGCGCCAACGCCACGCTGCTCGAGGAGCGCCAGGAGCTCATTGGCCTGGCCCGCGGGGCGCGTCACAAGAATGGGACGGGTCATGCGTCGGCTGATCCGGGCGGCCACATCGGCGATGACCGTGGCCGCGTCCGTGACTGGGCCGCGGCAATCCGCTCGTCGAATGGCGCCGTCGGCGTCCTCGAAGGTCGCGCGCAGGCGAAGCTCGTCATGGGCCACTTCCCCGAGAGCGCCGAGTGGGGCGAGACAGCCACCGCCGATGGCCCGTAGCAGCGTCCGCTCCGCCTCCACCCCGACCCGCGTCGGCCCATGGTCCACGCCTTCGAGCGCTGCTTGCAGCGACGCGTCGCCGGCACGGATCTGGATGGCCAGGGCGCCCTGTGCCGGGGCAGGGAGGACGAGGTCGAACGGCAGACGCGCATGAGCGGGAACTGCGATGCCGAGCCGATCCAGTCCGGCCGCGGCGAGCATCAGGCCGTCGAATTCTCCGGCGTACAGCCGGCCGAGCCGTGACTCCACGTTGCCGCGCACCGGCACCGCGATGAGGTCCGAGCGTGCTGCTGCCAGCTGCGCGGCGCGTCGCGGCGAGCTCGTGCCGATCCGCGCGCCGAACGGAAGGTCATCGAGCGTTCGGTCGTCGGCGGTCACCAGGCAATCGCGTGCGTCGGCCCGCTCGAGAACCGCGCCGATGTGGAGGCCGGGGACCGGTTCGGTGGGCAGGTCCTTGTAGGAGTGCACCACCAGATCGACGCGTCCTTCGAGCAGCGCGCGTTCGAGCTCGCGCGTGAACTGTCCGTCGACCTCGACCCATCCGGCGTTCGGGCGTCGTGCGCTGATGGCATCGCCGCGCGTCGTGATCGGCACCAACCGGGTGGGACCGAGGCGCTGCGCGACGGCGGTCGCCGCGATTCGTGCCTGGGCCAGCGCCAGGCGGCTCTCGCGCGTCCCGATTCGGACCGTGCTGACCGTCGTCACGATTCGAGGTTGAACAGGCGGCGCACGGTCTCGGCGTCCGCCCCACCGCGTCGCAGCGCCACGGTGGGGCCGTGCATGAGCTCACCGACCATGGCCGTGGCCGCAGCCTCAACGGCGGCGAGCTGCCGATCATCTAGTCCTCCGCGGGTGCGGAGGCGTTCCAGGTGCCGCCGGCGCACTGCCTCAGCCTCGGCGTGCAACAGTCGCAGGGCATCGGCAGACCCACGGACGTCGAGCCATTCGATGAACGATTCGACTTCTGCCACCAGCTCGGCACGCAGTCGCCGCTCGATGGCCGGCGCCAGCACCCGACGGCCACCGCCGAGCGTTGCGAGCGCGTCGATCGTGAGCAGCCGCTCGCCGAGCACCGTGGCCGCCTCGGCATCGACGACGCTCGGCGTCGATAGGTCGAGGACCCACGGTCGCGCGGATCCGAGTTGCTCGCCCTGGACGATCGCTCCGCGAGGTCTGACGGCCAGCGCCATGGCGTCAACGTGGTCGAGACGGCCGCGAGTCAGCGGCCCGACATGCAACTGGTGCCCGTCGCCTTCCAGCTCCTCCACCAGGCGTCCACCGCGCTCCGCCGACCCCGAGGCCACGATGACCCGGTGGCCGCCAGCGGCGAGCCGATGCCCGACGATGCGTCCCATCTCACCGGTTCCGGCGACAAGTGTCGTCGCCGGCGACTGCGGCAGGTGCTCCTCGAGCCACCCGGCGCCCAGGTCGGCCAGCGATCGGTCGCTTCCGGGGCGCGCGTGGCTGCGGACGCTCCGGCCGAACCGGAGCGCGCGCTGGAAGAGCTCGTTGAGGATCGGTCCGGTCGTCCCGGCGGCGAGCGCCGCCTCGTACGCACCACGGGCCTGGCCCAGCAGCTGCTCCTCGGCAACCACGGCCGAGTCGAAGCCGGCCACCACCTCGAACACGCGACGAATGGCGTCCCGGCCGCTCAGCTGACCGTCGTGGTGAGGGCCCATCCTCCACGGACGCCAGCTCGACCCGGTGGCAGGTCTCGAGCAGGACGTGCTCGATGGCCGGTGATGCGCGGAGCTCACGCGCCAGGCGCTCACGGTCGGGCGCGGCATGACCACGGAAGGTCGCGAATCGCACGCGGATACGGTCGATGTCGACGGATGGTCGGGACAAGGTCGATCGGTCACCGATTCGAGCGGGGTCGAAGTGGGCGGCGACCGGAGGCTACGGGGCGGCAAGGCTCGCGCGTCAAACCTAAGTCATAGATTTGCGCAGATTCGCATGTGTGTGGAGCGAGGTCAGTGCAGGATCTGCGACAGGAACTGCTTCGTTCGCTCCTGCTCGGGCTCCTCGAAGATCTGCTTCGGCGTGCCGATCTCGACGATCTCGCCGTGATCGAAGAAGACCATCCGGTTGGCCACGGCGCGGGCGAAGCCCATCTCGTGGGTCACCACGATCATCGTCATGCCCGAGTCGCGCGCCAGCGACTGCATGACGTCGAGCACCTCGCTGATCATCTCGGGGTCGAGCGCCGAGGTCGGCTCGTCGAACAGCATGATCTTCGGGTTCATGGCCAGGGCGCGGGCGATGGCCACGCGCTGCTGCTGGCCGCCCGACAGCTGCGCCGGATGCTTGTGCGCCTGCTCCGGGATCCCGACGCGCTCGAGGAGCTTCATCCCAACGGCATCGGCCTCGGCCTTCGGGTACTTCTTGACCTTTCGCGGGGCCAGCGTGATGTTCTCGAGGGCCGTGAGATGAGGGAACAGGTTGAACGACTGGAAGACCATCCCGATCTCGCTTCGGATGGCCGCGATGTTGCGAATGTCGTTCGTCATCTCGATGCCGTCGACGATGATCTCGCCGCGCTGATGCTGCTCCAGGCGATTGATCGTGCGGATGAACGTCGACTTCCCCGAGCCGGACGCCCCGAACACGACAACCACCTCGCCTGCCTTCACGGTCAGGCTGATGCCCTTCAGCACGTGGAGCTCGCCGAACCACTTGTGCACGTCGCGCGCGACGATGATGTCGTCTTCGGCCGGCGCTGGGGCTGGGGAGGACTGATCGGTCATCGGTTCACCTCGATCGGGGGTCGGTTGCGTTTCCATCAGCGCGTGCCCACCCCGAGGGCGCGTTCGAGCCGATAGCTTGCCTGGGACATGGCGTAGGAGAGGACGAAGAAGACGGCGGCGATGAACACGTAGACCTCCAGGCTTGCACCGAACGATTCGGACTGGGCCAGCACCGCGCGGCTGATGCCGAGCAGCTCGAGGAGGCCGATGATCGTGACCAGCGTCGTGTCCTTGAGGAGGCTGATGAAGAGGCCGACATTGGCCGGGATCACGGCCCGCAATGCCTGCGGCAGCACGATGTAGCGATTGGTCTGCACGCCCCCGAGCCCGAGCGCCTGGGCCGCCTCGATCTGGCCACTGGGGATGGCCTGGAGGCCGCCGCGGACGTTCTCCGCCACGTAGGCGGCGGAGAAGAGCGTGATGCCACCCATCGCTCGCGCGATGCGGTCCAGCCGCCACTCGCCCGGCAGGAAGAGGGGCAGGATGATGTCGGCCATGAACAGGATCGTGACCAGCGGCACGCCGCGGATGAGCTCGATGTAGCCGGTGCTCAGGATCCGCAGCACCGGCAGCTCCGAACGCCGTCCAAGGGCGAGCACCACGCCGAGCGGGAACGAGAGCACGATGCCGACCACGGCCAGCAGGACCGTGAGCAGGAGTCCGCCCCACACGTTCGAGCTGACCGAGCTCAGGGGCGTCCCGGAGAACCCGCTGAGCAGGTACAACGCGGCCGGCAGCGAGGCGATCCATGCCCAGCCGAGCGGCCGGCGCGGCACCCATCCACGGAACCCGGCGATCATGGCGATCCACACGATGCCGGCGTTGAAGGCGAAGGCGACGACCGCCGTCAGGCCGATCGGCGAGAAGAGCATGAGCAGCGCCAGGAGCAGCTGGACGGCCGAAAGGGTGACTGCGAGCATGCGTGACGCCAGCCCGAAGATGCCGGCCGAGGCGCCTGCCAGGATCGACAGGATCGCCATCGCCGCCCACAGGCGCCATGCCTGGTCTGCGGGGTACTGTCCGATGAGGAAGAGGCGCAGGTTGTTGCTGACGACACTCCAGCGCGCTTCCGTCAACGCCCACTGCCCGACCTGGATGGCCACCCACACCAGCAGGGCGCCGAGCAGGATGGTGATGATCGAGCTGATCGGGCCGGAGAACAGGTTTTCGCGCAGCCAGGCGATCGGGCCGATGACGGTGCGCGGTGGTCGGATCGACTCGGCGGTCATCGCTCCAGCACCTGGACGCGTCGGTTGTAGATGTTCATGAGCAGCGAGGTGAAGAGGCTGATCGCCAGGTAGGTGCCCATGATCATGATGAGCACCGGCACTGGCTGGCCCGTCTGGTTGGCCATGGTCTGGCCCACCTTGAACAGGTCCGGGTAGCCCACCGCGATCGCCAGGCTCGAGTTCTTCGCCAGGTTGAGGTACTGGTTCGTGAGCGGCGGGACGATGATGCGCAGCGCCTGCGGGAAGATGACGAGTCGCAGCGTCTGACCCTCGGTGAACCCGAGCGCGCGAGCCGCCTCGAGCTGTCCGCGACGCACGGCCTGGATCCCACCGCGCACGACCTCACCGATGAAGGCGGCGGTGTACAGCACCAGCCCGAAGAGCAGCGCCGAGAATTCGGGTGACAGGCGCAGGCCGCCGGCAAAGTTGAACCGCTCCTTCACCGGCAGGTCGAACGTCAGCGGCTGGCCGCCGGCGGCAAACCAGCCGAGGACCGGCAGCGCGACAAGGGCGACGGTGGCGATCGTCCGCATGCGGTACGAGGGTTTCCCGGCATCCTCCCGCCGCCCGGCGACCACGTTGGCGACGATGAGCCCGACGATGCCGATCACGATCGACGCGACGAGGATGCCGAAGCCGTCGGCGACCTGTGGGCCGGGCACGAACACGCCGCGCTGGTTGAGGAAGAAGCCCTCGCCGATCGTGATGCTGCTCGAGACGCTTGGAAGCTGGAGCAGGACGGCGAAGTAGATGAGGACGAGCTGCACGAGCAGCGGGGTGTTGCGGATGATCTCGACGTAGCCGGCCGCGATCCTCGCGACGAGCCAGTTCGGTGACAGGCGTGCCACGCCGACGATCAGGCCGAGCACGGTGGCCAGGATGATGCCGAGGAAGCTGACGAAGAGGGTGTTGAGCAGGCCGACGATGAATGCCGTGCCGTACGTGTCTCGCGACGAGTAGGGGATCGGGCTCTCGCTGATCTCGAAGCCCGCCTGGCGTCCCAGGAAGCTGAACCCGAACCCGAGGTTCCGTTGGCTCATGGCCGACATCATGTTGCTGACCATGAACCAGACCACGAGGCCGATGACGACGACGACCGCGGCCTGGGCCGCGATCTCCAGGAAGCGGACGTCGCGCCACAGCGGAACGCCTCCGGATGCGCGACGCGGCATGCGGGCCGCGAGCCAGGCGGGCAGCGTCCTCAACCTTCGGATCAAACGCAAACGCAAGATCTCGGCTCCGAGGACTTAACGGATCGGGGCGGGAATTGCTCCCGCCCCGATTGCTAGCCGATGCCTATCGGTACGGTGGTGCGTACAGCAGCCCGTCGTCGCTCCACAGGCTGTTCAGCCCGCGCTCGAGGTCGAACGGCGTGCCCGGCCCGAGGTTGCGATCGTAGATCTCGGCGTAGTTGCCGACCTGGCCGATCACGTCCACGACCCACTCGGCGTCCAGGCCGAGGCCGGACTCGAACGGATCGCTGCCCTCGGGCGTGACGCCCAGGAATCGCTGGACGATCGGGTTGTCCGTGGACGAGGCGGTCTCCTCGACGTTGGTCGAGTCGATGCCCTGCTCCTCGGCCTCGATGGTCGCGAATACGACCCACTTCACCACGTTGAACCACTGGTCGTCGCCGATCGGAACGACCGGGCCAAGCGGCTCCTTGGAGAGGACATCATCGAGGATGACGTGGTCATCGGGGTTCTCGAAGCCCGTGCGCCGCGCGACAAGCTGCGATCGGTCGCTGGTGACCGCGTCGCAGCGCTCTTCCTCGTACGCCTGGTAGGTGGGATCGATCTCCGGGAAGACTGCCGGCTCGCCGAGCTCGATGCCCGCGAGGCGGAATGCATCGGCCAGGTTCAGCTCGGTCGTCGTGCCGGACTGGACGCACACCGTGGCGCCGTCGAGGTCGGCCAGGGTGCTGGCGTCGGTCAGGGTGGAGTTCACCATGATTGCCTGGCCGTCATAGAACGTGGTCGGAGCGAAGATGCCCCAGCTCGTGTCGCGGCTGACGGTCCAGGTCGTGTTGCGGATGAGGACGTCGACCTCGCCGGTCTGGAGAGCCGGACCGCGCTGGTCGGCAGAAAGGGCGCGGAACTCAACGGCCTCGGAGTCACCAAGGACGGCCGCTGCGACGGCGCGGCAGAAGTCAGCGTCGAAGCCGACGGTGTTGCCGCTGTCATCGAGGAAGCTGAAGCCGGGCAAGCTTCCGTTCACGCCGCAGATCAGCTGGCCGCGGTCCTGGACAGCCGCCAGGCGACCCTCGCCGGAGGGTGCGTCGGTGGGCTCGGCGCTTTCGCCAGCCGTCGGCGCGTCGGTTGGGCTGGCATCGGTGCTCGAACCGGGTGCAGCTGAGGATGGCGGCGGGGTGTCGCCACAGGCCGTGATGACCAGTGCGAGGACCACGAGGCCGATGATGGACAGTCCAAATCGGGGCATGTTGGAAAACCTCCCTGTCAGAACGACCTCGCTTGGTCGCCGGCCCGGGCGGGCCATTCACCATCGTACGTGCAGTGCGCAACTCGCGGCAGGTTTCGTCACCTTGCTGACAGAGGTGCCCTAATCGGCGTTTCGCAGGCTCAGCGTGGCCATCATCGCGTCCAGGACCACGCGGTTCTCCTCGAAGTCGCCTGGGTCGTCGCCCTCGGTGCGACCGTAGAACCACCGTCCAACCTCGCACTCCTCACCCGGACTCAGGTTGATGAAGTACTCGTAGGCGGTTGGCGGACCGTCGTCGAGATGCCCGTCGCGGAGTGCTCGGCGCCATGCCGGGAAGCCTTCGATCTCGATCTCTTCCTCGGACGTTGATACCTCGAACGAGCCGCGGCAGCCCGCCTTGAGACCGAGGACGATCTGCGCGCCGCTCCATCCCCAGTCGTCCTCCGGCTCAGCCTGGAAGGGCTCGCGCGCGAACAGGGCGCAGACGGCCAGATCGCGCGCCTCATCGGCCTCGTGAACGACCCACTCCGGCGGGTACTGGACCGACCATTCGTCGCCGTCACACCTGAGCCACTCCCCCGCGGCGTTCGAGGCCGGTGGCGATGGTTGGACGCCGCTGCACGCCGTGAGAACAAGCAGCACGAACCATGGCCGCATGACGGTGGTCAGGCGGGACGCAGCACGCGCGGCACAGTCGCGCCGGCAAGCGTGGCGAGTGGCTGCAGCCCGAGGACGGCAAGAGCGACGAAGATCGCCGGGGCGTTGATCGGCGTCAGCTCGCCCACTGCCAGCGGCGCGATCACGACGGCTCCCAACGTGTCTCCGGCCAGGACGGCGGCAACGAGACCTCGGGGCCGAGGGTGGCTCGATCTGCGCAGCGCGGTCGCCGCGAACGCCATCACGAAGGCCATCCCGCTGGCCAGCACGATGGCGAGCGGGTGCTCGAAGAGCGTCAGCGGCCCGATCGACACGGAGCGCTGAAGGCCGACGTTGCCGGCGCCGACGAGAAGACCCAGCCAGGACGCGATGCACACGGCGGCAGCGCTGACCAGCGTTCGGACCATGGGCGGAGAACTCCGTGTGACGCGTGGATCGGCCCTGAGACGCCTGGTCCCGGGTGGATGTTGCTCGTGCGAAAGCGAAGATCCGACGGCCGCGTGCCGAGCGTGTGGCGCAGCGCGCAGCCGTGGGGGGTCGGGCGTCGGGTGGCCGGGCGTGAGGTGGCGGGCGTGAGGTGGCGGGCGTGAGGTGGCGGCCTTTGCAGACTCTCGATTGATCGAGTGGATTTCACCGGAAGGCTCATTGGCGCGTCGTTCCCGCGAAATGTCGAGTGTCTCGCAGCGTGAGCAGCCCGCCGTGGTGCGCTTCCCGCACGCCGACACTCGATATATCGCGAGATCGGCACCCAGAACCGCACTCCCGTGAAGTTCAGCCGATATTTCGAGGGGGGGGCCGTGAATGAGACCCGCGAGCGACTCCCACGCAGAGGAGGCAGGAGGTGGTGGAGATGAGGGGACTCGAACCCCTGACCCCTGCGATGCGAACGCAGTGCTCTCCCAGCTGAGCTACATCCCCAAACGGACGGTGCGGGACCGGCGGCGAGTATAGCAAAGGGATTTCGGACCTTCCCCAACTAGAACATCTGTTCTATCATCCATGGTCCGATGCTGACCGATACCGCCGTTACGCCATCCCTGGCCAACGCCCTCGAGGCCCTCCGCGAACGCGGCCTCGGGCTGCGCCGCGGCAGTGATGCGCCGATGCCGGAGCAGGCGCGTCCATCGGTCTCGAGCGGGCATGCGTCGCTCGATGCCGCGCTCGGAACCGGGGGCTGGCCACGCGGTGCGCTGGCATTCCTGGACGCGCCCGTGGGGGGCGGGGGAAGCACGCTGGCATTGACCTCGCTGGTCGCTGCGCAGGCCGCCGGGGGGCTGACGGCCTGGCTCGATCTCGACGGCACCCTCGACCTGGCCGTGGCCGCGCGCCTCGGGCTGAGCCTCGAGTGGCTCCTTGTCGTGCGCCCGCGTGATCCCGCCGAGGCGATCGAGCTGGCGGCCTGGCTGGGGCGCTCGGGCCTGATCGATGCGCTGGTCCTCGACCTCGGGGAGCGTTCGATGCCGGAGCGTCGCGCGCTGGATCGGCTCGGCTCGCTGCTGGCGCGTTCGGGCAGCACCTCGGCGATCGTCCTGGCCCCGGCCGGGCGCACGGTGGCCGGGGTGGCGGTCGGGGTCCGGGTATTGCTTCGGCGCACTGCCTGGCTGACCGTCGGTCGTGACCTCGTCGGTCAGCGCGTGAGCGCAACCGTGGAGCGTCATCGATGGGCGCTGGCCGGTGGATCCGCGGAGCTGGACCTCTTCTTCGGCGAGGGCCGGCGCATCGATCCACTCCTCGTCACGTTGGCTCGCCCGCAGCCGGTGTCAGAAGCCCGCCCCGCACTCCGGGTGGTGAGCGCGTGATGCCTGCGCCCACCCCATGGGAAGCGATCGACGACTCGCCGTCGTGACTCGTCTCCTGGCTCTCGTCTGGCCCGACCTCCGCAGCGCCGATGCGGACGCGCGGCCGTTCGAGCGAATCCTCGATGCGCTCGACGACCTCTCCCCGCGCATTGAGGCCGTGGATACCGGTGTCGCGCTCGTGGATATCACCGGCCTCCAGCCGATGTGGGGGCCGGAACGAAGGATCGCGGCTCGGGCCGTGATGCTCGCGCGATCGGTGGCCCCACTGCGCACCCGCTGCGGCATCGGTGACAACCGCTGGCTGGCGTCGCTCGCCGCGCGCCTTGCCCGATTCGAACGTCCCGAAGCCCCGGCCGCGTTTCGCACGCTCGAACGCGAGGAGCTCACCGACCTGCCATTGACCCTGTTGCCCGCCGATCCGGCGATGCGACAGCGCTTTGCGCTCTTCGGGCTGACCCGCATGCGCCAGCTCGCCGATCTGCCGCGCTCCGCGGTCGGTTCCCAGTTCGGCGTGGTGGGGGAGCGGCTCCAGGCCCTGGCTCGCGGCCATGACCCGCGGCCGATCGTGCCGCGCCGGCGCCCGGAACGCGTGGAGGCCCGCATCTCGTTCGAGACGCCGCTCGACGGGATCGGTGCCGTGAGCCTGACGCTTCGGCGCCTGGCGGCCGAGCTGTGCGACCGCCTGCGTGATCGGCACGTGGCGCCCGGCCGCGCGGTCCTGCGCCTCACCCTGGAGGACGCACCGGCACTGCACGTCGCCCAGCCCTTCCCCCAGCCGGCCCTCGAGCCGGACTGGATCGCGCGGCTGCTGCTCTCCCGCCTCGAGGCAGCGGCCCGGCTCCGTCTGCCCAAGGTGGCCGTCAGTCCCGCTCCGGGGCAATTTCAGCCGGAAGAGGAGGTTGCCGAGCCCCGGGTCGTCGCGATGCTCCTCGCGTTGGATCGTCTGAGCGACCCGTCGACCAGCCAGCTTCCCGCCTTCGAGGCCCGCGCCGCTCGCTGGGAGGAGCTGCGCTGGTCGCTCGAACGGATGCGGCATCGGTTCGGAGAGGGGCGCCTGTGGCGAGCCACCGCGGACCGCCCGACCGCGGCGCTACCCGAGCATCGGTCGCAGCTGGTGGATATCGGCGCATGACTCGACGCTATCCCGATCTCCCGCTGGTCCAGGTCGAGACCGATGCCACCGGCGTGCCGGTCCGCCTGAAAATGGACGGCACCGACCATGGCGAGCTCGGCATCTGCAACCGCTGGCGGGTCGACGATGCCTGGTGGCGCGAGCCGGTGGCACGCGCCTGCTTCAAGGTCGTCACCCGTTCGGGCCTGCTGTGCACGATCTTCCTCGACGAGATTCGCGGCACCTGGCATCTCGAGCGCCTGTACGACTGAGATCGCGCGGAACCTGCGGAGTACGATCCGGCGGTCAGCAGTCGCTAGCGAGGCCTCCAATGTCCGCGGAGCTTCCCCATCTGCGCCCAGGGAACCGCAACGACTCGTTCGATTGCTTCGCCCTCTTCTGGGGCTCCATCCAGGATCTCGCCGTGCGGCTCGGCACAGCCTGGGACGGCACCGCCGAGGAGGCATGGCCCCGTTTCGAGGCGCTCTACCAGCACCTGGCTGACATTGCCGCGGAGTGGTGGGTGGCCGAGGGTCACGGCGGCGAGGGCCTGCTCGGATACGCCCGCTCGCTGGAGCGCGGGGGGCTGTTCGAGCTCACGGAGTTCTTTGTGCGCGTCGACCGACAATCGGCTGGCATCGGCCGGCAGCTGCTCGAACGCGCGTTTCCGGTCGACCGTGGCGAAGTGCGCCTCATCATTGCCACCGCCGACGTTCGGGCGCTGGCCCGCTATCTTCGTGCCGGCACCGCCATCCAGTTCCCGATCATCGGATTCACCGGGGAGCCGCGAACCGATGGATCACCGCCGGCCGACGCCCTGTCGCCCGTCCTGATCGAGGCACAGAGCGGGCCCGCGTCGCTCGCTACCGTCATGGAGATCGAACGCGCGGTGCTTGGTGCTGATCGCGGTGGCGAGCTCGACTGGATCCTGGCGCGGCGGGAGGGTTACGTCTATCTGAGCCCGGACGGCCGCCCGGCCGCATTTGCCTTCATCGGCGCGGACGGGGTCGGGCCGATCGCGGCCCTGGAGCCCCATCACCAGCCCGATGTGCTGCTCCATCTCGAGGGGCGCGCCGTGGCAATGGGCCGTGAGAGCCTCGGGTTCGAGGTGCCCGCACCCAACATCGTGGCAATGCGTCACCTGCTGGGCCGCGGCTTCCGAGTCGACCCGTTCCTCACCCTGCTCATGGCCAGCCGCCCATTCGGACAGTTCGACCGATATCTCGGATTTACCCCACCCTTCGTGCTGTAGGTCGTATCGGGCATCCGACGTGCGATAGGGTGGAGGCATGAACGATTTTGATCGGCAGCCAGGGGCCATCGATGACCCGGGCATGAAGGGCGGCCTCGATCCGGACCAGGACCGACTGCCGCCTGGCGACAGCGCGGGCAACACCGGTGGCTCGGGTGAGCCGGAGGCCGCGGAGCTCGATCTCCCCGGGCCCGACGACCCGGTCGCCTGGGCGTATGTCGAGGCAGACACCCTTGTCGTGGGACCGGCCGGCGAGGAGCTGGGCCGCGTCAGCGAGATGCTGGGGACCGAGACCGAGAACATCTTTCATGGCGTTGCCGTCACGTCCTATCGGGACGGCAAGGTCCACGTGGTCCCGGCGGACTCCGTGACTCGACTCACATCGTCGAACGTCCACATTGCGTGGGACGAGGAGCAGCTGGCGGCGGCAGAGGAGCACCGCCCGGTCTAGCATCGGCTCGATGCAGCCTCACCGATACCGAGTCGATCGACTCTGGCCGGATCCGTCGGCGGACCAGGACCTCGATGCCGTCATGGCCGATTTCGTGCCGCCGGCGGCCCCACCCGGACGGCCGTCCGTCGCCATCAATATGGTGACGAGCATCGACGGGCGGGCTCAGCTCAACGGCACGGCGGAGGGTCTGGGCAGCCGCGCCGATCGGCGACTCATGCGCCTCTATCGCGCCGCCTTCGACGCCGTGGGCAGCGGAGTCGGAACGCTGCGGGCAACCGGGATATGGCTGCGAGTCGGGAACGACCTCGCCGAACGGCGTGAGGCCCTCGGCCGAACGCCGAATCCCATCGGCATCGTGATTGCCGGCGGTGGTCCCGTGCCCCTGGAGGCATCGTGGTTCGAGGGCGATGAGCCGCGCCTGCTGGTGGTCGGCGCCGAAAGTCCGGTCCACCATGCCCCGGCCGGCACTGAGCTCATCCGGGTTGCGGGCGAGCGACCCGAACCGGCCGAGGTGCTGGCCGTCCTAGCCGAGCGTGGCGTCCGCTCCCTGCTGCTGGAAGGTGGTCCCGGGCTGAATGCTTCGTTCCTCGCCGCCGACCTCATCGACGAGGTGTATTGGACCGTCGGGGCGCATCTGCTGGGGACCGATGCTTTGTCCATGATCGCGCCGATTCGTCCGGCATCGCCGTTCGCCGGCACTCCGCGCACGGGCCGCTTGACGAGTGTCCTGCGGCACGAGAGCGAGCTCTTTCTCCGTTACCGATTCGAGGCTGCGGCTAGCATCGGCTCATGACGGACTTCGATCTCGGGACGCTCGGCGTGTGGGGTCACCTCGACTCGCTCAACGCTGCCGACGCGACGGCGTACGTCCAGCGGGCGGAGGCGCTGGGGTACGGGACGCTCTGGGTTCCCGAGACCGTCGGCCGCGAGCCGATCGCTCTGCTGGCCCTTCTCGCGGGGGGAACCGACCGCATCATCCTGGCGACGAGCATCGTGAGCATCTGGGGCCGCGACGCCCAGACGACCCGGATGGCGGCCGGAACACTGGCGGAGGCAAGCGGCGGTCGATTCGTGCTGGGCCTGGGCGTCAGTCATCCGCACCTGGCCGGAAAGCTGCGAGGGCACCACTTCGAACGTCCGCTCACGCGCATGCGCGAATACCTGGCCGCGTACCGATCGGCAATCTATCGCGGACCGTCATCCGATCCCGGGCACGAGCCGCCGGTCATGCTCGCGGCCCTTCGCGAACGCATGACCGACCTGGCCGCCAGCGAAGCCGATGGTGCGCTGCCGTACCTGGTCACCGCGGAGCGGGTGGCGTGGATGCGGGGCCGACTCGACGCGGTGGGCGGCGAGTCGCGTCCGCGTCTCGCCGTGACCCTGCCGGTGGCCATCGGACACGTTGACAATCGAGACGCCGCGCGCGCCTATCTCAGGCCGTACCTGCGAACGCCCACCTACCAGGCATCATGGGAGCTCCAGGGCTTCGAGGCCACGGACTGGGAGCCCCCGGGGAGTGACCGCCTGGTCGAGGCGATGGTCGCGATCGGCTCCATTGACGAGGCGCGCGACAGGATTGGGCTGATGCATGCCGCCGGCGCCGACCACGTGGCGATCATCCCGCTCGCGGCGGACGGGACCACGGAGAACATGGCGACCCTCGAGCACCTGGCGCCGGCATGAGGCGCGGCGTGCGCTCCTTCCTCGGCAGCGGCCTGATAGCCGTGGCATTGGTCGTGAACGCCTGCTCCGGCGGCGACGCGCCATCGCCGCGTCTCGACCCCTCGATTGTTCCGACGGGCACCGAGGCAGCATCGCCGAGGCCCGATGCGGTACTCGGTCCGGAACGCGTGGTGGCCAGGGGCGCAACCGTCCGTCCGCCCGAGCCGGCCATGGTCGCGTCGTTCCGCGCCGCACTGGTCGCCGATCACTGCGTCGACCGAGACCTCGCCGCGCCGTCGGCCGCTGATCTCAACCTGGTGGTCCTGGATCGGACCTACGCGTTGCCGGCCGGGTATGTGCCGCCGGATCTGGTGGCCGCGTCGGCGGCGGGGCTGGGGGGCGCATCGGGTACCAAGCTCGTGCGGGCTGCCATGCTCGATGACCTGGCGGCGATGGCCGCGGCGTGGAAGGCGGCCGGGCTCACGGTGATCATCGACTCGGCGTATCGGTCGTACGGAAGCCAGAGCTCGACCTTCAACAGCTGGGTCGCACGGCTGGGCTACGCGGCAGCCCTGGCGCGCAGCGCGCGCCCGGGTCACTCGGAACATCAGCTTGGGACGGCGCTGGACCTGTCGTCGCCCGGCTGGGGTGGACGGTTCGGTGACTGGGCCGTCGAATCGCCCGAGGGCGCGTGGATGGCGGCGCACGGATGGGAATATGGTTTCGTCATGAGCTACCCGGCTGGCAGCCAGGCGTCGACCTGCTTCTCGTACGAACCGTGGCATTACCGCTGGATCGGGAGAGACGCGGCAGCTGAGCTGCGGGCGAGCGGGCTGTATCCGCGCCAATTTCTCGAACGCTTCGTGAACGGATGACTGCGAGCGTCACCTCCGACCCGCTCGTGGCGGCACGGCGACGGATCGTCTGGACGCTGTTCACGATCTCCGCTCTCGGGAGTACCGGCTACCTCGCGGCCGTCACTGCCGGGACGCTGGCGGCCGCGGATATCGCCGGCGGCGCAGCCTCCGGCGGACTGCCCACGGCCCTGAGCACCCTCGGAACTGCCGCAGCTGCAAGCCTGCTTTCGATCGTCATGCTCCGGGTCGGGCGTCGGCGCGGCATGTTGCTCGGCGTGACGATCGGCATGGTGGGTGGTGGAATTGCCCTGGTCGGGGTGTTGGGTGCGTCGTTGCCGCTGCTCCTGGCCGGAAGCGCGCTGGCGGGGTTCGCCAACGGCTCGGCCCAGCTGGGTCGGTACGTGGCCGCCGACCTGTTCCCGCCTGAGAAGCGGGCGAGCACGATCGGCCTCGTTGTCTGGGGTGCGACCGTGGGCGCCGTGGCAGGTCCTAATCTGGTGGGGCCGGCAGGCGAGATCGCAGCATCCATGGGGCTTCCGCCGCTGGCCGGCACGTACGCGACGACGGCGGTCTTCATCGGGCTGGCACTGCTGGTCGCCTTCGTCTTCCTGCGTCCCGAACCCTTCAGCCTGGTGAGTGCCTCGACCCCGATCGCCGGGACGTCCACCCCGTCGTCGGCACCGCTCAGGGAGCTGATCCGCCGGCCGGCGGTCATGGTGGCGTTCGCGACCCTGGCGACCGGCCAGGTCGTGATGATGCTCATCATGACGATGACGCCACTGCACCTCGCCGAGCATGGGCATGGCCTGGGGACGGTCGGGATCGTCCTCTCGGCGCACGTCTTCGGAATGTTCGCGCTGTCGCCATTGTCCGGCCGCCTGACCGATCGATTCGGGAGCCCACCGGTCATCGGCGCCGGGCTCGGAATCCTTCTGATCGCGGCGATCCTCGCTGCGGTGAGCCCGCCGGAGAGCAGCATCCTCTTGATCGCGGCCCTGTTCCTTCTCGGCTACGGGTGGAACCTCGGGTTCGTGGCCGGTTCAGCCATGCTGACGCGCGGGCTGGAGCTTGGAGAACGGACACGGGTCCAGGGCCTCGCCGATGGGCTGATCTGGACATCGGCCGCGGGCGCCGGCCTGGCCTCAGGATTCGTGCTGGCATGGACGTCCTACGCGACCCTCGCCCTGGTGGCGGGCGCACTGCTCGTGCCCGCGGCGACGATCCTGCTCGTCGGGCGCAGGGGCGTCGCCGTTCCGCGTCCGGCCTGAGGCATCGGCCAATTGGCACGGCCGGCCGAGCCTCGGCATACTGTGCGCGATGTCCATCTCGACCCACAGATACGCCGGGCGCTGGCTTCCGGCCTTGGCCGTTGCGTTCGTGGTTGCGCTGGCCTCGTGCAACTCCGCGCCGTCATCCGAACCTGCCGCGCCGTCCCCCTCCGTGGTGGCATGCGGGCGGGACGACGTGTCGGGCGGTGGAATCGACGGGTTGGTCACCGACACCGATGGGACGCCGCTCGACGACATCTTCATCCAGGTCGTGGCCGGCGACGGGTTCACCGGTTCGACGCGGACCGGATCCGACGGCAAGTTCGAGGCGACCGACGTCGCCGGCCGGTTCACGATCTCGACGGTCGATGCGCACTATGCCCCGGCGACGACCATCGTCGACATCCCGTGTGGGGAGCTCGTCGACGTCGTGATCACGCTCACCGCGACGGGTGGCTGACCGGCCCCGGCCTCCTCTCTAGGGGCCGTGCCAGGCGGCTGGCCGGCCCCCTGTGTCGAACACGGTTCCGAGCACGATGTACTGCGCGTCGCGGTACGCAGCGGCCGTGATCCGGGTCTCTATTGCGCCGGCAACCAGCTCGAGCTCGGCCACCTGCGTCCAGAGCTGGCCCGCATCGACCGAGGACCACACCCCGACCGCATCGGTGGTGCGCGCCGGGACACCGGTCGCGACCACGCCCTGGCCGTCGAGGGCGATGGCGGAGAAGCCGGTGGCATTCCGGTCGGTGAAGTGCCGTGGCTGCCAGGTGATGCCATCGGCGCTGGACCATGCCGCCGGTTGCTGCGACCACTCGCCGACTGCCACGAAGCCGCCGTCGGGCAGTCCGATGACCGACGAGACCGTGCCGTCCAGGTCGGAGGCACTCCATTCGATCCCGTCGCCTCGGGCCATGGCCCTCGTCTGGCAGTCGCCCCGCGGGCCGAGACAGCCGACGGCCACGACGCGGCCTGCGCCATCCGTCGCCACATGCCCGAAGTAGCCGGGACCCATGTCCACCGTCGACCAGCTCGCCAGGTCGGATGAGGTGAAGATTGCGGAAGTCTCTTCGCCCGCCTCGTCCACGACCGTTCCCGCTGCGACCCATCCCGAGGAGCTCCAGCCGATGTCAGCGAACCCACCGGCGGCGGGGGCGGGGAGCGAGATCCAATCCGTCCCGTTGCTGCTCCGCCACAGCCGCCCTTCCTGTTGGTAGAGGCGCCCGCGCTCACGTGCAGCGTTGGTCGGCAGGACGGTCTCGTACCCGGCCGCAACCAGGAGACCCGCGTCATTCGCCGTCACGGCACGCATGCCCGCCTTTCCGAAGGTCTCGAGATCCGGCACGAGCTCCCATCTCCGCCCGTCCGGTGAGGTCCAGATCACGACCTGCCAGGTGTCTTCATACTTGGCGTCGGCGCAGCACGGGTAGACCTCGCCGACCGCCACCAGGCCGGCCTCGGTCGCAACGACATCGTGCGGGATTGCTCCGGTCCACCCGCCGGCTTCGGCGTTTGGGATGTCGCGGCCCGACCAGGCGTCCACCGGCGAGATTGACGGACTCGGGGCGGGCACGGATGCCGATGGCGACGGCGCGGCTGTTCCCGTCGCCAGGTCACTGGGCGTCGCTGCCGATGACGGACCCGTCGACGGCGTCGGGCCGATGGGGGGGCCGGACGTTGAGATCATCCAGCCGACGAGGACGATCGCCATCGCGGCTGCCCCAGCGGCGAGCGCTCGCCCGACGGGCGATGCGACCCAGATCTGCCGGCCACTTCTCTGGCGGGACCGCGCGCTGGCTGACACGATTCGGTCGACGAGTGCCGGGTCGGCGGCACTCGGCGCCTCGCCGTCCAACCATTCGGCAATCACAGGGTCACGCTCGAAGTCCGTCATTGCAGCTCTCCTTCCGCGCGGCCGGGCGCGCGCGAATCGGCCTCGAGAGCGGCTCGCATGGCACGCAGCGCGTGATGGAGACGCGATTTGACGGTCCCCGGCGGGATGCGCAGAGCATCGGCGACCTCGAGGATGGAGAGGTCCTCGTAGTGGGTGAGGACCACGACGGCCCGATGCTCGGGGGTGAGGCGACGAAAGGCTCGCTCCAGCGCATCACGGAGCGCCACGCCGTCGGACGCGTCACGGGCGTAGTGGTCGCCGGCATCGACGCGGCGATCGGGTGGGCCTCGACGCTGGCGCCGCAGCAGGTCGAGACAGGAGCGGACGAGGAGGCGTCGCATCCAGGCCTCGTAGCGCGCCGGCTCGCGCAGGCCGGGGAGATCTCGCCACGCACGGAGACATGCTTCCTGGACGGCGTCCTCGGCGAGCGCTCGATCGCGAGTCATCAGCGTGGCGGTGGCGTGCATCCGATCGATGGTCATGCCGATGACGGCCGCATAGGCGTCGTGGTCGCCGGCACGGGCCCGTTCCACCAGCTCGTCCATTCCGTCCTCATGTCGCGCTCTCGGTGCAGTCACAGGGTATGGCGTCGGCGTCATGGGATCGGTTCAATCTGGCGCGGGTCGCAATCCGGTTCGGGTCTTCCCGTCTTAGAACAAACGTTCTATCATCGGCCGTCCAGATGGGCATGCCGGACGACTACTGCGAACTCCACGCACACAGCAATTTCAGCTTCCTCGATGGTGCCTCGCACCCCGAAGAGCTGATTGCCCGCGCAGCACAGCTCCGCCTGCCCTCGCTGGCCATCACCGACCACGCCGGCCTGTATGCGGCAGTCCGAACCTGGAAGGCCGGCCAGGAGACCAAGACCGACGCCGCCCGCGAGGCCGGGCTCACACCGGTTCGGCCGGTCATCGGGCTGGAGCTGACGATCCCGCGCACCACCGAGGAGGTTCGACGTGTTCAGCGGGGCCGGAAGCTGAACGATCCGCTTCGCGGCGCCAGGGCGAGCCGCGGCTGGCCCGGAGAGCATCATGCCGGACCGATTCCCGGTGACCATCTCGTCCTTCTTGCGCGAGACGTGGACGGTTACACGGCGCTCAGTCGCCTCGTCTCACGCGGCCACCTGGCGGGCGAAAAGCAGTTCCCGGTCTTCGAACGCACGCTCGTGACCACGACGCTCGACGAGGCGCGCGGGCACCTCATCGGCCTCTCCGGGTGCCGGAATGGCCAGGTGTCCGCGGCTTCTCCTCGCCGGTGACCATGCCGCGGCGCTCCAGGCAGCCCGCACCTGGAGCCGCCATTTCGCCGATGGCGACTTCCACGTTGAGCTCAGCCACCACCTCGAGGCCGATGATGACTGGCTCGTCGCGCAGCTGGCAGAGCTGGCCGCGGGAGCCGGTCTGCCGACCGTGGTCACGAACGAGGTCCACTACGCCGACTCCCACGGGCATCGGCTCCAGGACGTCCTCGTCTGCATTCGCCACGGGGCAACGCTCGAGGAGGCGCGGGAGCTGCTGCTGCCGAACGCCGAATACCGGCTCAAGGCCGGCCACGAGATGGCCGCCATCGGCGAGCAGCTGCCGGACGCGCGCAGTCGCCGCGCATGGGAGGACGGCATGGCGCGCAGCGCGTTCATCGGCGAACGCTGCCGGCTCGAGCTCGGCTTCGAGCGGTATCGGTTTCCGGGGTTCACCGTGCCAAGGCCGGCGAGACCGCGTTCTCATATCTCTACCAGCTTGCGCACGACGGCTTACGGGTCCGTTATCGGCCGATTACCAAGCGTGCGCTGTCGCAGCTGACCCACGAGCTGGACATCATCGACCGCACCAACCTCTCCGAGTTCTTCCTCATCGTGTGGGACCTGATGGAGTTCGCTCGCAAGGGCGGGATCATCGGCCAGGGGCGGGGGAGCGCCGGCGACTCGATCGTGGCCTACTGCCTGGGCATCACCAAGGTCGACCCGATCGAGCACAAGCTCCTCTTCGAGCGTTTCATCAACGAGGCGCGCGCGCTGCCCGATATCGATATCGACTTCGACGTGAACCGGCGCGAGGAGGTGATCCAGTACCTCTACACCCGCTACGGCGCCGATCACGCCGCCATGGTCTGCACGATCATCACGTACCGGGCGCGCTCCGCAGTGCGCGAGGTGGCCAAGGCGCTCGGCTTCCCGGCCGAGGGGATCGACGCGCTGGCCAAGGCGCTCGACACCCGGGACGCGACCGATGTCGCTCGTGACCTGGCGCTGGATGGCTCGTTTGCGTGGCTGTTCGAGGAGCTCGGCGTCGACATGGCCGATGCCGCCGTCCCACCCGGGCGCGACGGTCGTGGCTCCGGACACGTGCATCCGAGCTCCGATTCCTCGTGGAACTCGCGTCCGCGGCCGACGCTCGATCCGCGGACGGTGAGCGAGGGCGGCTGGTATCCGGCGAAGAAGGCTCGGGTTCTCGACGCATCGGTCACGAGCGTTCGGCACGAGTCGGAGACGACGAAGCGCTACGCGCGGAGCGGGGAGCTGAGCGGTGCCGAGCTTCGGCTGCCGACGCCGCGCGACAACGGGTCACCGGGTCCGTCGAGCGGACGCCAGGCCCTGGTTCGGGTGGATCCGGAGAGCGGAATGCCGGTGGAGGAGCGCCGCCGTCCGCGGGTGGTGCCGGAGGGTGCTGGGGACTCCGAGGAGGAGGGGGGCTCCGAAGCCGGGGGCTCGCGGACAGGAAATCGTCATCTGCCTGTCTCAGCGACGTTAGGTGGCTCGGAGCCGAAATTCGATGTCCGGCGACATAGATTTACCGATAGTTCGGGAGACAACGGCCCGCCTAACGTCGTCCAGAACGACATGTGGCAATTTCGGCCTGGGACCACTGCCCCCGCCCCCGCCCCCGCCCACGCCTCCGCCCATCCGACGCGCAACCGGTGGCAGTGGCTCCTCACCATGTGCGCCGAGATCGACGGCTTTCCGCGCCACCTGGGCATCCATGTCGGCGGCATGCTCGTGACCCGCACGCCGCTCATCGACCTCGTCCCGATCGAGCGTGCCACCATGCCCGACCGGGTCGTCACCCAGTACGACAAGGAGGACATCGAGCAGCTCGGCCTGGTGAAGATCGACCTGCTCAGCCTCCGGACGCTGGGCGTGGTGAGCGATGCCCTGGACCGCATCGAGCGCGATACGGGCAAACGCATCGACCTCGACTCGCTCCCGCACGACGACCCCGAGGTCTATCGGTCAATCCAGGCAGCCGATACGGTCGGCATGTTCCAGATCGAGAGCCGCGCCCAGATGCAGAGCCTCCCCAAGGCACGCCCCGAGCGCTTCGAGGATCTCGTCGTCCAGGTGGCGATCATCCGGCCCGGCCCGGTCCAGGGCAACGCCGTCCACCCCTACCTGCGACGCCGCGCCGGCGAGGAGGAGGTCACCTACGCGCATCCCACCCTGCAGCCCATTCTCGAGGACACGCTGGGCGTGATCCTCTACCAGGAGCAGGTCATGCAGGTCGCCATCGACGTCTGCGGCTACACCGCGGTCGAGGCCGATATCTTCCGCAAGGCCATGGGCTCACACCGCTCTCACGCCAAGATGCAGGCGGAGCGCGGCCGTTTCGTCGGTGGCGCCATGCGCACCGGCCTGACGGAGCACGACGCCGAGGAGCTGTTCCAGAAGTGCTCCGCCTTTGCCGAGTTCGGCTTCGCTCGCGCCCATGCCGCGGCGTTCGCAAAGATCAGCTACGACACGGCCTGGCTCAAGCGCTACTACCCGGCGCACTACACCGTCGGCGTCCTGAATAACCAGCCGATGGGCTTCTACTCGCCCGCGGTCGTCATCAACGACGCGAAGCGTCACGGGATCCGGGTGCTGCCGATCGACGTCAATGAATCGGCCTGGGAGCATGACACGCGACGGATCGGCGTCGACGGCACCTGGGCCATCCGGCTCGGGCTGCGCCAGGTGAAGGGGATCGACGATCGGGCGCGCGAGGTCCTGGAAGTCGAACGGCATCGCGGCCCGTACCAGAACGTCCGCGATTTCGTGGCGCGGACGGGGCTCGGCGAGCAGGTGGTCGAGCGGCTGATCAGCATCGGTGCTTTCGACTGGACCGATGCGCCGCGCCGCGAGCTCCTCTGGCAGCTGCGCACCACCCTGGCCGATGCGGATCCGGAGCATCCCGCCCTCGGTCTGACCGATGACGCCCAGCGCGCCCTGGGTGCGTCCCTGCCGCCGATGACCGATGCCGAGAAGGTCGCGGCCGACTACCGCGACACCGGCGTGTCCCCCAACCTCCACGCGGTCGAGCTCTTCCGCGAGCGGCTCACCGGCCGTGGCGTGATCACCGTGGCCGATGCGGCCGGGCTACGCGATCGGGCCATCATCCGGCTGGCCGGCCTGGCGGTCAGCATCCAGCATCCGATGACGGCAAAGAACTTCGTCTTCATCGCGCTCGAGGATGAAACGGGGATGATGAACGTCACCCTGCGTCCCCAGGTCTACCAGGCACACCGCGCACTGCTCCATCGCCATCCGCTGCTCGTCATCGATGGCCGCCTCCAGGTGGAGGGCAGCGTCCTCAATGTCGTCGCAACCCGTCTGCGCTCGGTCGATGATGCTCTCGGCGGTCCCTCGGAACCGTTCGACCTGGCGAAGCAGCAACGGATGTTCCGATAGTCCCCCTTGCCGTCATCCAACCGCCGCCCCTAGACTCGCGGTGCGACTCCGCGCATCTCGGAAGTTAGGGGGAAGTCTGTGCCCGCATCCTGCGTGTCCTCATCGCGCCCTCGCGCGACCGCCGTCAGCCTGCTGCTGACCGGCCTGCTGATCGCCTCCGGCAGCTGGCCCGCCCCATCGGCGGCCGCCGAGCCGGATCTCACCGGACCCGCGCCGATGCCCACCCGAAGCGGTGTGCCGAAGGGCGAGGGGCAGCCCGCGCCGAGCGATCCAACCGGCAGGCTGTTCGTCACGTATCGGCCCGGTTCCTCGCCCGACCAGCGTCGGGCCGTCCGCGCAACCGAGCGCCTGGAGCTTGTGGCCGATGTCCCCCTCCCGGATACCGAGCTCGTCAAGCCGGCGGGAGGTCTGGGTGCGCTGGCCGCAGCCGCCACCTCGCTCGAACATCGGCCCGAGGTCGCATCGGTCGAGCGTGAGTATCGGCGCCATGTGTTCGCCGGCCCCACCGGCGAGCCGTTTTCGGACAGCAGTGGGCCCTGAACAACACGGGGCAGACGGTAGGGGGCTTCGCCGGGGTCAAGGACGTCGACATGAACGTCCCCGAGGCCTGGCAGATCACGACCGGCAGCCCCAACGTGGTGGTCGCGGTCATCGACGACGGGGTCGACTTCTCGCATCCCGACCTGGCGGGCCGGGCCTGGGTGAACCCCGGCGAGACCCCCGGCGACGGGATCGACAACGACGCCAACGGCCACATCGACGACATCAACGGCTGGGACTTCTGCAACGACGACGCCACCCTCCACGACGCCGGCGATTTCCACGGCACGCACGTGGCGGGATCGATCGCCGCTTCGGGCAATGGCACCGGCATTGCCGGCGTCGCCCCGTCGGTCAAGATCATGGCCCTGAAGTTCATCAGCGACGACCCGTCCTGCAGCACCGACTTCCAGGCCGTGCAGGCGATCGAATACGCGCACGCCAAGGGCGCTCGCATCGTCAACGCCTCGTGGGGCGGCTACGACTACAGCAGCACCATCTATGCGGCGATCGACAATGTCAGCGACACGCTGTTCGTCGCCGCGGCCGGTAACGACAACAACGACAACGACGGTACGTACTCGGTCTATCCGGCCTCGTTCGACCTCTCGAACATCCTGGCCGTCGCATCGGCGCACAACGAGGGATTCCTGAGCGACGCAACCAACTACGGCACCAGGAGCGTCGACATCGCCGCGCCTGGCGAGGACATCCTCAGCTCCGTCCCCGACGACGATCCGGGCGACCTGTGGCAGCTACTTCTCCGGAACCTCGATGGCCGCCGCAAACACCAGTGGCGTGGCGGCGCTGGTGGCATCGGCTAACCCGGCCCTGCTGGCGGCCGGTGGCGAGACCATGAAGCAGCACCTGGTCCGAACTGCCCGCGCCCTTCCCTCCGTCCTGGGATGGATCGCGGTGCCACGGCTCATCGACGCACGGGCCGCGGTGGTGACCCGACCCGACGTCCGACGGCTGTCGGGCACCGACCGCTACGCGACGGCCGCCGCGATTTCTGCAGCCACGTTCACCCCGCACGTTCCCTACCTGTTCATCGCCACCGGGATCGGGCTTCCCGGATGCTCTCGCCGGAGCGGCGCTCGCCGCCCAAACAGGGTCGCCGCTCCTGCTGGTGTCGAAGTCGGCGATTCCCGGCCCGACCCTGGCGGAGATCAAGGCGGCTCAAGCCGTACCACATCTACGTGCTGGGAGGGACCGGTGTCGTCTCCGACACCGTGCGCAACCAGCTCGCCTCCTACGACGATCCGACCAGCGGTGGACCGTACCGCCTTGCCGGCGCGGACCGCTATGCAACCGCAGCCGCCATCTCGCGAGCGGCCTTCGATCCCGGCGGTCCGACGGCATTCATCGCGACCGGCGCCACCTTCCCCGATGCACTCGCGGGAGCTCCGGCCAGTGCGCAGCTCGGTGGCCCGCTTCTGCTGGTGACGAAGACCGGGATCCCCTCGGCGACCGCCACCGAGCTGTCGCGGCTCCGGCCGGCGCGCATCGTCATCCTGGGTGGCACAGCGGTCGTGTCCAACGCGGTGGCGACCCAGCTCGGCAGTTACAGCGGGACGGTCATTCGCATGTCCGGCGCCGACCGCTACGCCACCGCAGCGAAGGTCGCCCAGGACGTATTTCAGTCAGCGGGCACCGCGTTCGTCGCCAACGGCCTGGGATTCCCCGATGCGTTGGCCGGCGGCCCATCGGCAGGCGCCTTCGGGGGACCGCTGCTGCTCGTCTCGGGTACGAGCGTGCCGAGCCCGACGGGCCAGCAGCTTCAGCGGCTCAAGCCGGCCCGCATCTTCGTGCTCGGTGGCCCGTCGGTCGTCTCGAACTCGGTGATCACCAAGATCAACGCCCTGTTCCCGTGAGGTAGACGGTCAGCGGCGCTCGTTTGCCAGCTCGGCCTCGAGCGCCTCGTACATGAACATCGTGTACGTGGCGAACAGCGGCAGCTGGTGGAGGCGCCGCCGGTCGGGCTCCGTCGTCGGATCGAGCAGCCGCTCGAGCATCGGGCGGTTGAGGTAGTCCCAGAGTGGTGACCGCGACCGCGACAGGATGGTGTCGCGGGCGTGCGCGAGATTGGCCTCGAGCCAGCTGGCCTCGTCGTATGGCGACCACGGAGCGCGGGTCACGCGCGTGGGACGCAGCCGTTCACGGGTCTCGACCAGCGCACGACGCGCCGGGTACGGCATGCCTGCCATCACGACGTTGATGAGCTTGCGTCGTGCGGATGCCCGGGGCGGGATCTCGCTGTGCCAGGGGAGGTCCAACGGCGGATCGTGCTCGAGGTCGGGCACCGTGCGGCGGATGACGCGCTTGTGCACCTGGTGCGTCTCCCGCTCGTCAGGATGGAGACCGAGGACCGCCTCGACGTACGGGCGAGTCACGAACGGGAGGACCTTGTCCTCGGTCTGGCCGAGCTCGCGCGGGTTGTTCGACGCCCATCGGCGACACCGCTCGTCGAGGTAGAAGGCAGCCGGCCGGTTGACCGTCGCGATGCCATCCGCCCCATCGACCCACTCCGCGATCTGGCGTCTCGCGGCAGCGTAGGCCTCGCCGCTCACCAGACCCCGCGGGATCTGGGTTTCGGCGTACGGCATGTAGCGACGGATGCGCGCGACGCTCGCGTCGGGGGCGCACAGGTAGTCCTGCGCGTACATCGCACGCGCGCTCTCGGCGCACATGGCGGACAAGGTCACCTCGAGGTTGGAGACCCGGCGAGGCTGGCCCTGGATGTTGCCGACCAGGAAGATGCTCGCCAGCCCATCGGTCTGATGAACGAACTCGCGCGTGATCGACTCCCATTCGGCGGCCACGTCCTGGGTCGGATCGCGTCCGTCCTCGGCCTGGGTCGGCCGATTCGCGACCCGATGGTTGAGCCCATGGCGCTCCGCGATGTCGATGGCGATGCCGACGTCAACCGATCCGGCGTCTCCCTTGGTCCAGTAGCGCGCATCGATCCCCTTAGCCAGCAGCACGGCCGCGAGCATGCGCGAGTCCTTCCCGCCGGTCAGCGGCGCGTTGATCGAGCCGATGACCTGCCGCCGCCTCGACCACGCCACCTAGACCTTCGATCACTCCGTCGGTGATCGCGTCATCCATGATCCGCTCGGGGCGGAGATCCGCGCTTGCCACGCTCCAATACGTGCTCCGCGACCATTGGCGGTCGCCGCTACGCCAACGCCAGCGTTGGCCGGCCGGGGCGACGCGGACGTCGCGACGGAGCGTTCGGTCGGCTCCGACCCAATCCATGGCCAGGAACATGCTGACCCCGAGTGGATCCGGATCGGTGACACCGATGGCGCGCTGGATGACCCCGGCGCTGTTCGAGACGATCGACGCCCCGCCTGACTCCCACACGTACAGCTGGCCCACGCCGAGCGGGTCGTTCAGGATCTCGATATCCCCCGCAGTCGCGCGGATCCGGGCGGCGATGAATCGGCCTTCGAGGATGTCGGGAAGACGTTCCCACTCCCGCGCCAGCTCGCTCGCGCGGTGGGCCGCGAACCGGATGGTCGGAGCCAGCGGCAGACCATCGAACACGCGTGAGAATGTCTCCGTCGTCATGCACGTATTCGCGAGGGCGAATGATCTCGGCCGAGGACGTGATCCCGGTCGCAAGGACCCCTCCCGGGAGGCCGCGCGACCAGTGCGTCTCCGGGTCGAGGTGCGGGAACCCCCGGGCAGTCCGCCGCACCTCGTCGCGCAGGCGCTGGCCCAGCTCGTCGGACAGGCCCCAGCCGATCGCGAACAGGTGCAAACGTCATCCCTCCGTGCTGCTCGCGTCGGGCAACGGGAAGCGCGAGCGCACACAGTATTGACGGTGATGGCAAACCGGCGGGCCTCCCGCAGGCCGTTCCCGGCGGAACCGAATGGCCCGCCGGGGCGTCAGACCCGGTGCTGCAGCATCGATCCCACGCCCATATGCAAGGAGGACGGTCGATGCGACGTCCATGGCTCTCCCTGGTGGTCGCTTCGGCCGCCCTGCTCATCACCGCGGCGCCCGCACTCGCATGCGGCGGCCTCATCGGCCCCAACGGTGCCGTCAACCTGCTCCGCACCACGACCTTCGCCGGCTATCACGATGGTGTCGAGCACTACGTCACCTCGTTCGAGTTCGCCGGTGGTGGTGGCAAGTTCGGTTCGATCACGCCCCTCCCGGGCATCCCGACCGATGTCATCCGCGGCGGCGACTGGACGCTCCAGCGCCTCCTCCGCGAGACCGATCCCCAGCCCGACCTCTTCTTTCGCGGAGCCGAGTTGAGCGCGGCTGCCTCAGATGAGGCAGAGGTCCTCCTCGAGACGACCATCGACGCGCTCGATATCACGATCCTGCGCGGCGGGGGTGATGAGGTGGGGCTGTGGGCCAAGAACCACGGCTTCAGCCTCCCGCCCGATGCGCCCGAGGTCCTCGACTTCTACGCCGATCGCTCACCGATCTTCATGGCCGCTGCCTTCGATGCCGATGCGGCCGCTGCCCGCGGCCAGGCCATCGGCGATGGCACGCCGGTGCACCTCGTCATCCCGACCGACAACCCCTGGGTGCCCCTGCGCATCCTGGGCCTCGGCAAGGCCGATGCGGAGCTCGTCGAGGCGGACGTCTATCTCCTGACCGACATCCGCCCGACCCTCCTGCCTCGTGCCGGCGTGTTCGCGGAGTCGGACGGGCTGATCCTCGACCACAGCGCGGCGGCCACCGATCTCCTGCTGAGCGACCTGCGATCGGACGCCGGCATGGAGTGGGTGCCCGAATCGGCATGGCTGACCAAGGTGGTCATCGCGTCGAGCGCGGGCCAGCTCGACTTCGATCTCGCCATCGATGCGTCCGGCGCCGGTCGACCTTCGGCGGTCGACGCGGGCTATCTCCCGTTCACGGACAATCCGGCGCCCCGTCCGCCGGTTGCGCTCTACCTGCTGCTCGCGGCGCTCATGGTGATCGCGGTACCGGTCGCCATCACACGATCGGAACGGGGCTCGGATCACATGCCTCCGTTCGCCGGCGCATGACCCGCCGTGCCGGATTGATCATCGCGGTCGTGGCGCTGCTCCTCGCGGCGGCCACGACCGCGGCCAGCGGGCCGGCTGCGCAGGAGGTGACGATCAGGATCCGCCATTCGGGCTTTGACGTGACCAATGTCAGCGTCGCGCGCGGCGTCCCGGTGACCTTCGTCCTGGTGAACGAGGATCCGATCGATCATGAATGGCTGATCGGCGATGAGGCGTTCCACCAGGCTCATCGCACGGGGACGCACGAGCGGCATGACACGATCCCCACCGAGGTCACTGTTCCGGCGCTCGAGACCGTATCGACGACCATCACGTTCGACACGGCCGGGCAGCTGGCCTTCATCTGCCACCTGCCGGGGCATGAGGCCTATGGCATGGTGGGCGTGGTCACCGTCAGCGGTTGATCCCGCTCATATACTCCGGAGCGCACCGCGTTCTCGACACCCGTGAGTCCTCCGCCCAACCCGCATCCAAAGGGGATCGACCAATGCCATCGCCCGATCCCGGGCTTCCCGAGCAGGCGAGCCTGCGGAGCTCGTTGCGGATCATCGGTCCGGCCATGGTCGGCGTGGGCCTGTTGTTCACCGCGATCGCGATGATCGACTTCTTCGCGGCCTTCGGTGGGATGGGCATCCCGGGCAACTTCTGGATGGCGTTCATCGGCCTTCCGCTCATCGCCATCGGCAGCGCCATCACGAAGTTCGCGTATCTCGGGCCCGCGTCGCGATTCGTCGCCGGTGAGGTGACGCCGACGATCCGCGACACGCTCGGCGCACTCGGCCTCGGCTCGGGCCAGGAGACGTGCGCCAAATGCGGCGGGACGAACGCCGCCGACGCGGCGTATTGCGACGATTGTGGCGCTGCCCTGCGGCTGGTGTGTGACGCATGTCGGACCGCCAATGCCGGCGACGCGAAGTTCTGCAAGGGCTGTGGCGCGGAGCTGCCGGCTTCCTAGGCGGCCACCTCCGGCGCTCCCAGGAGGACGGGCAGGATGCTGCCGAAGAAGTAGCCGGCCACTCCGGCAATCGCGCCGAGCAACATGATCTCGAGCCCTGAAGCCCACCACGACCTGTGCGTCCAGCGGCTCTTCACCGCTCCGATCGCAAAGAGCACGGACAGCGTGGCGACCGCCGATACGAGCACGGCCGCCCCGCCGTTCACGAAGAGGTGAGGCACGATGGGCGGGATGGTCCCGAGAGCGAATGCGCCGCCCATCACCAGCGCGCCCTGCATCGGCGATCCGCCTCCCTCCTCGAGGGTGAGGCCCAGCTCCTTTTCCACCATCGTCTTGAGCAAGACCTCCGGATGCCGCGCCATGACTTGGGCGACGGCCAGTGCCTGGTCGTGGGGCAGACCGTCTTCTTCGAACATGAAGGCGACCTCGGCCTCCGCCTCGCCGGGTCGGTCGTGGACCTCGTGGCGCTCGTCGGCGATCTGCGCCTCGAAGATCTCGCGCTGGCTCTTGCTGCCGATGTACTCGCCGGCGCCCATGCTGAAGATGCCCGCCAGCCCGGATGCGATGCCGGCGATGAGCACGGCGTACCGGTCGCTCGTGGCGCCGGCCACGGTGCTCACGACCGCGAGGGTGCTGACGAGGCCGTCCTGCGCGCCGAAGATCGCCTCGCGGATTTCACCGAGGATGCCGGCGCGCCGCCGTTCTTCGGTCAGGTGAGCCGCCAGGAAGTCGTGGTCGAAGTCGCTGGCCGACATGTCGGCACGGGACTCCTCATCGGCCATGAGTTCGGCGGTGCGCTGCTCCATGCGCCGATGCTAGCGGAGCGCGACCGTCGATGATCAGGCCGTCGGGGCAAGCACCGTCGCGAGGATCGCCTCCTGGACGTACCGGCGGTTCTCGGCCTGCTCGAGGGCCAGCGAGCGCGGCCCATCCAGCACTTCGGCGGAGATCTCCTCGCCCCGATGCGCGGGCATGCAGTGCATCGCCACCACGTGGGGTGCGGCGTGAGCCAGCAGCTGCTCGTTGACCTGGTAGGCGGCGAAGCGGTCGCGCCGCTCATCGGCCTCCGCCTCGCGACCCATGCTGGCCCACACGTCGGTGTACACGGCATCTGCGCCGCGAACGGCCTCGACGGGGTCGGTCGCGATCACGGCGTGTCGGCCGCCCATGCGGTCGGACAGCGATGCGGCACGCGCCACGACCGCCGGGCTCGGCGCGTAGCCGACCGGTGTCGCGAGCCGGACCTCCATTCCGGCAACGGCGCCGGCCAGGAGGAGCGAGTGCGCGACATTGTTCCCATCTCCCACGTACGCGAGCGTCAGCGCCGAGAGGTTCCCGAACTGCCGGCGCAGGGTGAGCAGATCGGCCAGGGCCTGGCACGGGTGCTCATCGTCGGTGAGCGCATTGATGACCGGAATCGACGACACGGCGGCCATCTCGGTCAGGGTCGCGTGGGCGAACGTGCGCAGCACGATGATGTCCACCAGGCGCGACAGGTTGCGCGCCACGTCGGCTGCGGTCTCTCGGCGACCGAGCCCGACCTCATCGGGCCCGAGTGCGATCGCGTGGCCACCGAGTGCCGTGACCGCGACCTCGAAGCTCACCCGCGTCCGGAGGCTCGGCTTCTCGAACAACAGCGCCACCTGGCGCCCGACGAGCGGTCGCGCCGCGTCCGGTGCCGCGCGCTCCGCGCGGGCGACGTCGGCCCGATCCAGGAGGCGGTCGAGGCCAAGGGTCCCGAAGTCCTCGGAGCCCAGCACATGAAGCACCGAGGCGGGGACCACGTGGCGCGACGCCGCGCGGATGACGGTCATGCGGGCACCGCCGCCTCGGCCAGCGCGGCTCCCAGGCGCTCGATCGCGATCGCGATCTCGTCCTGGCTGATGGTGAGCGGGGGCACGAGCCGCAATGTCGTGTCGCCGGTGGCGTTCACGAGCAGTCCGTGGTGGTCGCGCGCGGCCGCGACCGTCGCGCGGGCGATCGGCGCGGCCGTCTCCAGCCCGAGCATCAGGCCGCGCCCACGCACCTCGACGAGCAGGCCGTTGTCGGCCAGCGGCGCCAGGCCGGCCACGAGCTGTGCGCCGCGCCCGCGCGCGTTCGCCATGAGGTCGGCATCGTCCAGCACGCGCAGGGTCGCAAGCGCGGCGGCGCACGACACCGGGTTGCCCCCGAGCGTGGTGCCGTGATCACCGACCTGGAATGACGCCGCCGACTGGCGGACGAGGAGCGCGCCGATCGGGATCCCGCCGGCCAGGCCCTTGGCCAGGGTCACCGCGTCGGGAACGATGGAGCTCGCCTCGAACGCGAAGAAGGTGCCCGTGCGTCCGATGGCCGTCTGCACTTCATCGAGGATCAGGAGAGCTCCGACACGGTCGCAGGCGGCCCGAGCGGCGCGAAGGAAATCGTCGGTCAGCGGATGGATGCCTCCTTCGCCCATGATCGGCTCCAGCAGGACCGCGCAGGTGGCCTCGCTGACCGCCGCGTCGAGCGCCGCGATGTCGTTCGGGGCGACATGACGGAATCCGGGCGGCAGCGGGGCGAACGGCGCCTGGTACTTCGGCTGCCCGGTCGCCGCGAGCGAGCCGAAGGTCCGGCCGTGGAACGAGCCGAGGAGCGACACGACTTCGTGCGCGCCGCGCTCCCGACCGTGTCGTCGCGCCAGCTTGAGGGCCGCCTCGTTGGCCTCGGTCCCGGAGTTCGTGAAGAAGACGCGATCGAACGGTGAGCGCTCGATCAGCGCATCGGCAAGCTCGAGCTGCGGCAGCGTGTAGTAGAGGTTCGAGACCTGTACCAATGTCGATGCCTGGTCCGCGACCGCCGCGGCCACGGCAGGGTGGGCGTGGCCGAGCACATTGACGGCGATGCCCGCCACGAGATCCAGGTACTCGCGGCCCGCATCGTCGGTCACCCAGGAGCCTCGGCCGCGCACGAGCGTGATCGGCTGGCGGGCGTAGGTCTGGAGGTGGACTCGTGCCTCGTGGGCCACGGCGCCGCTGACGTGGGCGGCTGCGGCCTCGCTCACAGCGCAAGCTCCATGGCGTGCCCGGTACCGCTGCGCCGTGGCCACGGAACGCGATCCACGTGCAGGATCTCCGGGACGTCCTGCATCTCGATCTCGGCGAAGCCGTGTCGGGCGAAGTAGCCCGGGTTGCTGGTGATGGCAAACAGGCGCGTCATCTCGTGGCGCCCGGCCTCGCGGACGACGGCATGCACCAGGGACTCGCCGAGCCCGCGGCCATGAGCCTCGGCGACGACGCTCAGGGATCGAAGCTCGCCCAGGCCGTCTCCGAAGTCACGCAGCGCAGCGCAGCCGACCACGTCGCCGTTCAGGTCGCTGACCCACCAGGTGTCGATGTGCGCGAGGATCTCCTCGCGCGTTCGCGGCAGCAGCACGTGCTGCTCCACGTAGGTCCCGATGACCGCCAGGATGGCGTCGACATCACGGGTCCGGGCACGACGCACGTACGACGAATCGGAGGTCAGGGCGGCAATCGTCCCGGCCATGCGCAGCCCACCCGGATCCTGCTTCTCGCTCATCGTCCGGCCCCCGCCATGGCTTCGGCGTCGAGACGATCCGCACCGAGCTCGTCGAGCAGGCTCTTCTCGTCCTGGCCGCCGATGACGCCGTTGCCGCGGGCCGCGGCCTGCGTCCGAACGGGCAGGCCCCACAGGGCGATGAAGCCGACGGCCGAGGCGTGGTCGAAGCGGTCGCCGCTGTCGTAGGTCGCCAGGCCGATGTCATAGAGCGAGTGCGGCGATCGTCGCCCGGTGACCGATGCGCTGCCCGCGGCGAGACGCATGCGCACCTCGCCGCTGACGTAGCGCTGGGTGTGGGTGACGAACGCCCGCAGGGCGACGCCCAGCTCGCTGAACCACAGCCCGTCATAGGCCAGCGTGGCCAGCCGGTCGCCGACCGATCGCTTGTAGGCGAGCAGCTCGCGAGAGAGGGTCATCCCCTCGAGGGCTGCATGCGCCGCGTGCAGGACGACCGCGGCCGGCGCCTCGTAGATCTCGCGGCTCTTGATCCCGATGAGTCTGTCCTCCACGTGGTCGATGCGGCCGATGCCGTAGGCGCCAGCCTCGGCGTTGAGCCGCTCCACCAGCGTCACGCCGTCGAGCGGCTCGCCGTCGATCGAGACGGGCACCCCCTCCTCGAAGCCGATCACGAGGTCGCGGGCCGTGCGCGGGGCATCGGCCGGGTCGACGGTCCAGTCAAAGGCATCGGCCGGTGGCTCGGTCCATGGATCCTCGAGCTGGCCGGCCTCGATCGAGCGGCCCCACAGGTTCACATCGATGCTGAAGGGGGAGCTCGGACCGGACGGGACATCGATGCCGCGCTCGCGGGCGTAGGCCAGCTCTTCGTCACGGGTCATGCCCATGCCGACGCGCATCGGCGCGATGACCTGCAGCGACGGATCGAGCGCGGCAACCGCCACGTCGAAGCGCACCTGGTCGTTGCCCTTGCCCGTGCAGCCATGCGCCACCAGGTTTGCGCCGGCCTCGTGCGCCGCCTCGACGAGCAGCCGAGCGATGAGCGGGCGGGCGAGCGCCGTGGCAAGCGGGTACTGGCCCTGGTAGAGGGATCCTGCCTGCAGCGCCGGCCAGATGTAGTCGGTGACGAAGGCGGCCCGAGCGTCGACGACCACGGCGCGTCGCGCGCCGCCGGCCAATGCCCGCGCCTGGACCGCACCGGCGTCGACACCGCCCCCGACGTCGACGGTCAGGGTGACGACCTCGTGTCCATGGGTCTCGCGCAGCCACGGAACGGCGACCGAGGTGTCGAGGCCGCCCGAGTAGGCGAGGACGACGGTCTCGCTCATGCCGGGCCGCCCACGGTCGTCGAGGCGCCCACGGCGGTTCGACCGAGCAGGGCTTCGAGGCGAGCCCGGAAGCGGCGCATGCCGTCGCGATCGGTGCAGGCCACGAAGATCGTGTCGTCGCCGGCGATGGTCCCGACCACGTCATCCCAAGAGGACAGGTCAATGGCCGATGCAATTGCGTTGGCCCCGCCCGGTGACGTGCGCAGGACGACGAGCGGCGCCGTCTCGCCGATGGTCAGCGGCAGGTCGGCGAGCAGCCGGCGCAGTCGTCCCTCGGCCGCCTCCGCGGCCCCGGTTGTCATGTCGTCAGGCAGCAGGTACGTGACCTGGCCGCCTCTGAACCCGCGGGCCACGCCGAGGCTCGCGAGGTCACGCGAGATCGTGGCCTGGGTCACGTCGACCCCGCGATCTCGGAGGGCGGCGACCAGCTCGCCCTGCGTGTGGACGCCGCCGGCGGCAATCAGCCGCCGAACGAGGTCGCGTCGTTCGATGCTCCCCATGGGACGCTCCTTCTTCATCTCAGCCGATCCCCGCCATCGGCGAGGCCGTCACGGTGGTACCGATCACTTCGCCGTCCAGGGCCGCGCGGACGGCTCCCGGATCCGTTCCATTCACGATCTGCACGGCGCAGCCCGCTCGTGCGGCATCCAGCGCCGCCCTCAGCTTCGGTCGCATGCCCCCGGTGGCGGTGTCATCGGCCAGCATCCGCTCGACCGAGGCCGCATCGGCGATGGCCACCGGGTTGCCGTCCTGCAGCACAGCCGGCACGTCGGTGAGCAGCAGCAGCCGGCCGCCCCGGGCGGCGGCTACGGCACCGGCTGCCTCGTCAGCGTTGACATTGAGCAGCTCGGTTCCGGCTCCGCGGGCAATCGGCGCGATGACCGGGACGTAGCCATCCGACGCGATCGAGGCGAGCAGCTCGCCGTTCACGTGGCGGATTCGGCCGACGTGGCCCAGCCGGTCGTCAAAGCGCTCGGCACGCAGGAGATCTCCGTCAGCGCCGCCCAGGCCGATTGCCGGAACGCCGCCGGCGGCAAACGCCGCGACCAGGCGGGCATTGACGATCCCGCGCAGCACGCCGATGGCGACGTCGAGCGTGGCCGCGTCGGTCACGCGGAGGCCGTCGACGAATTCGCTTGCCATGCCGAGCCGGTCGGACCATGCCCTGATCTCGGACCCGCCACCGTGCACGACCGCCCAGCCCGGTTCGGCGCGCTCGACGAGGATCGACAACGATGCGGCGTGCGCTCCGGCGGCCCCGCCCAGCTTGACCGTCAGCGGCGTCGCGCTCATGTCGTGTACTCGCTGTTGATCGCCACGTACTCGGCCGACAGATCGCAGCCCCACGCCACCCCCGTGCCGTCACCGTCCAGCAGGTCGATGAGCAGCGGCACGCGATCGCCGCCGAGGATTCGCTGGGCCGAAGCTTCGTCGAAGTCAACCGGGCTGCCGTCGTAGACCGGGATGTCGCCGATGCAGATCCGCATGGCGTCGGCATCCAGCTCGACACCCGCTCGTCCGGCGGCGGCGGCAATGCGGCCCCAGTTCGGATCGGCCCCGTGGACGGCCGTCTTGACCAATGACGATCCCGCCACGGTCCGGGCAACCGCCCGCGCATCGGCATCGGATCGTGCGCCGCGCACGGTGACCTCGATGAGATGCCGGGCGCCCTCGCCGTCCTGGGCGATCGCGATCGCCAGGCGTCGACACGTCTCTGCGAGCGCATCGGCGAACGCCTCCTCGTCGCCGGCTTCGAGGTTCGGGCCGCCGGCCAGACCGTTGGCGAGGACCATCACGGCGTCGTTCGTCGACGTGTCGCCGTCGACGGTCACCTGGTTGAACGTCAGCTCGACGGCGGAACGGAGGATGACGGCGAGGCGATCGGCCGCAACCGGCGCGTCGGTCGTCACGAAGGCGAGCATCGTCGCCATCTGCGGATGGATCATGCCCGAGCCCTTGGCCATGCCGCCGATGCGCACCTCGCGTCCGTCGGCCAGGCTGAGCGACACCGCGACCTGCTTGGGCCGGGTGTCGGTCGTCATGATCGCCAGCGCCGCGTGCTGATCACTCGCCACCGAGCGCTCGAACGCGAAGCCCGCCAGCGCGGCGCGCATGGCATCGACGGGCAGGCGCGAACCGATGAGTCCGGTCGACGCCGGCAGGATCTGATTGCTCGGGCATCCCACACGCTCCGCGGCTGCCTCCACGACCGTGCGAGCGTCCTCGAGCCCGCCGCCGCCAGTGCCAGCGTTCGCACAGCCGGCATTGATGACGATGGCCCGCGCCCGACCGCGGGTTGCTGCCAGCGACTCCGCCGCCAGCAGGACGGGCGCAGCGCGCATCCGATTGGTGGTGAGGGTCGCTGCCGCGCTGGCCGGACCGTCGGAGACGAGCAGTACGAGGTCGGGCCCGGGCGTCTCGCGGATGCCGGCATCGCCGCTGGCGACCCTGAATCCGAGCGGCGCCGTCACGCCTCCATCGATCGAGCGAACGCTCACGGGTGGACTCCGAGCGCGCCGATACCGGCCGACTCCTCGAGGCCGAGCGCGACGTTCATGTTCTGGATCGCCTGGCCGGCAGCCCCCTTCCCGAGGTTGTCGATGGCACACAGCACGACCGCCCTGCTCGGGCCAACGCGCCGGACGTGGACGAACGCGTGATTCGACCCGGTCGCCTGCTTGGTGGCAGGCGGCGCGTCGACGACATGCACGAACCGCTCGGCGGCGTAGGCCTCGTCCAGGATGGCGGCCAGCTGCGCGTCGTCGAGGTCCGCCGTGAGGGTGACGTAGCAGGTCGCCAGCAGTCCCCGCGACTGCGGCACGAGGTGCGGGACGAACGTCACCGCGACCGATGCGCCGGCGTCCGCCAGTCCCTGTTCGATCTCCGGCCGATGACGATGACCGTCGAGTCCGTACGCCCGGGTCGATTCGGTGAGCTCGGTGAACAGGTAGTCCGCCCCGGCACCGCGGCCCGCTCCGCTGATGCCCGACTTGGCGTCGACAATGACGTCCCCGTCCACCAGGCCGGCGCGCGCGAAGGGGCTCAGCGCCAGGAGCGCGGCAGTCGGGTAGCACCCGGGATTCGCGATGAGGCGGGCATCCTTCAACGAATCGCGCGACCACTCGGTCAGGCCGTACACCGCGCTCGGAAGCAGCTCGGGGGCCGGATGCTCGGCTCCGTACCAGGTCGCGTACGCGGCGGGATCGCGGAGCCGGAAGTCGGCGCCGATGTCGATCACGGTGGTTCCCGCGGCGACGAGGCGTGACGCGAGCGGCGCCGATGCGCCGTGGGGCAGCGCCAGGAATGCCACGTCGACGTTCTCGGGCTCGTCGCCGCTCAGGCGGAGGCCGAGGGGCGCCAGGTGCGGCTGTGCACTGGCCAGGACGTCGCCGTCCCGTCCACGCGCGTGGACCGATGTGAGCTCGACCGACGGGTGTCCGGCCAGGAGTCGCACCAGCTCACCGCCCGCATAGCCCGCGGCACCCACCACGGCGACGCGAATCGATGCGCTCATGTGCGTGCCGCCGCGTCGAGCCGAGCGCGAAGGGCGTCGAGCGCGGCCCGGACGCGGCCCGGCGCCGTCCCCCCGTGCACATCGGCCGCCTCGACCGCGTCGAGCAGCGTCGGCATCGGATCAGCGTCGAGCTCGGGCAGCTGTGCCGCGAGCTCGGCACTCGGCAGCTCGGCGAGGTCGATGCCCGAAGCTTCGGCGGATGCCACCATCCGACCAATGCGCTGGTGGGCCTCGCGAAACGGCACCCCGCGCGCCACGAGGCGATCGGCGAGGATCACCGCCCGGGAGTGTCCGCCCCCCGCGGCTGCCTGCATCCGCTCCCGATCGAACGTCACGGTGGCGAAGATGCCGCCCATGACCTCCAGGCACAGCCGTGCCGAGGCCACGGCATCGAACATCGGTCGGCGCGTCTCCTGGAGGTCGCGGTGGTAGGCCAGCGGGAGTCCGCGAGCGATCGTCAGGAGGACGAGGAGGTCGCCCTCAACGCGCGCCGCGCGGGCACGCACCAGCTCGGCGCTGTCCGGGTTCCGCTTGTTCGGCAGCATCGAGCTGCCGCTCGAGTACGCGTCGTCGAGACGGGCAAACCCGAGATACGGGGTCGACCACAGCACCAGCTCGCCGCCCATGCGCGACAGGTGGCCCATGAGGATGGCGATCGCCGACACGGCCTCGAGCGCGTAGTCGCGATCGGCCACCGCATCGATCGAGTTGTCGGTGACGTCGTCGAAGCCCAGCGTGGCGGCGACACGATGGCGATCAAGCGCCAGCCCCGAGCCCGCCACGGCGCCGGAACCGGAGGGCGAGCGGTTGGCCCGGGCGGCGGCGGCAGCGAGCCGTGCAGCATCCCGGTCGAGCATCTCGGCGTAGGCCATGAGGTGATGCGCCAGCAGCACGGGCTGGGCGGGTTGGGTATGGGTGTGGGCGGGCAGAATCGTGCCGATCTCCGATTCCGCGCGATCGATGAGGATCGTCTGCAGGCCACGAACGCCGGCGACCAGCTCGGCGACCGCGCCCCGCAGCCACATGCGCTCGTCGGTGACGATCTCCTCGTTGCGGCTCCGACCGGCCTGGAGCATTCCACCGAGCTCGGGCCCGACCTCCCCGATGAGGGCGGCCTCCACGTTCATGTGGACGTCCTCGTGTTCGGGCCGCCATTCGAACGTCCCGTTCGCCAGGCGTTCGCCGATCGAGGCCAGGGCAGCGTCGAGCTGTGCGGCCTGCCCCTCTTCGACCATGCCGAGTGCCAGGAGTTCGTCCACGTGGGCACGGCTGGCTGCCACGTCGTGGGTGGCCAGGGGCAGGTCGATGTCGAGCGAGCCCGACAGGTCGAGGGCGGCATCGGCGGCGGGGGACTGGAAGCGGCCACCCCACAGGGCGGACTGTCGCGGGTCGTTCACTTGAGTATTCATACACTCTGATGCATGATCATGCAACTCGTGGATCGCCATCGCGTGGTGCGCTACCGAATTCGATCGACGAGGCGAAGGATCGTCTAGACTCCACGACGGTCCTTTAAGACCGGCACGGTGAGGCCGGGAAGGAGCACAGGTGCAGACCATCTCGAATCTCGAGCAGCATTCCGAGGCGCCAGCCGCAGCATCGCGGACGGTGCCTCGTTCCATTCCGGGCCTGGTCGCGCTCGAGGGCGGCCGGGTGCAGCGGGGGATCCTTCGCGGGTCCGGCACAGCCGCGGAAGGCGACCTGATCTTCACCACGGCGGCGACCGGCTGGGGGGAGATCCTGACCGATCCGTCGTACGCGGGACAGATCGTCGTCCTCACGCACCCGATGGCCGGCAACTACCGCATCACGCCCGATGAGCTCGAGTCGAGCCGTGTTCATGCGCGGGGGCTCGTCTGTTCGCGGCTCGTCACCCCGCCCGACGGACCGGGCGTCTCGCTGGAGGAGCTTGCCGTCGACGCCGGCATTCCCATCCTCAGCGGGACAGACACCCGTGCGCTGACCCTTGAGCTGCGACGCGGGACGCTGCGGCGGGCGGTGATACGTGACGGCGAGGAGTCCGACGAGGAAGCCGTCGAGCTGGCAGCTGCCACCCGGGCCTGGGCCTCCATCGACCACGTCTCCTCGGTCGCGACGCTCACCTCGTACCGGGTCGCTGCCGTCGGCCCGGCGCGTGGGCGGGCGACTCTGATCGACTACGGCGTCAAGCGATCGCTGCTCGCGGCGCTTGCCTCCCGCGGGCTCGACATCACCGTTCTTCCGCCCGATGCGAGCGCGGCAGATGTCGCGAGCACCGCACCGAGCCTGGTGGTCCTGTCGCCCGGGCCGGGAGATCCCTCGCGCATGGCACCACAGATCGAGGTCGCGCGCCAGCTCGCGGACGCCGCAATCGGCGGCGGCACACCGGTCCTCGGCGTCTGTCTCGGGCACCAGCTGCTTGCCCTGGCCGCCGGCGCGGTGACATCACGGCTCGGCGTCGGTCACCACGGCGGCAACCACGCGGTGCTGGAGGCCGAGACCGGGCGCGTCGATATCGGCGCCCACAACCACGAGGTGGCGGTGGTCGATGGTCCGGCACTGGGAGCCGCCGGCTACGCGGTCAGCCACCGGGACCTCAACGACGGAACGGTCGAGGGCCTAATGCACCACGGCGGCCGCGTCGCGTCGGTGCAGTTCCATCCGGAGGGGGCGCCCGGACCGATCGATGCGACGCGCGTCTTCGACCTGGCGGTGGAGCAGGCGCTGGCATGACGGTGCCGCGCAAGGTCCTGGTCATCGGCTCCGGCCCGATCCTCATCGGCCAGGCCGCCGAGTTCGATTACGCGGGTGTCCAGGCCTGCCTGGCGCTGCGGGGCGAAGGGGTCGAGACGATCCTGGTCAACTCGAACCCGGCGACGGTCATGACCGACCCCGACGTGGGCGGAACGGTGCTCATCGGCCCGCTCACGCTCGCCTACGTGACGCGGGTCATCGAGGAGCACCGTCCCGATGCCCTGCTGCCGACGCTCGGGGGACAGACGGGACTCAACCTCGCCGTCGCGCTCGACGACGCAGGCGTGCTTGCTCGCTATGGGGTCCGCGTGCTCGGCACTCCACTGGCGGCGGTCCGGGCGGCGGAGGATCGCGGTGGCTTTCGCGACCTCGTGACGGGGATCGGGGAGCCCGTGCCCGAGAGTGCGGTGGTCGAGTCGAGTCGAGGACGGCATGACGTTCTTCCATGACCTGGGGGCGCCGATCGTCATTCGCCCCGCGTTCACGCTGGGCGGCGGTGGCGGCGGCTTCGCCTCGACCCCGGACGAGGCACGGGTTCGCATCGCCGCCGGCATCGCCGCCAGTCCCATCGGCCAGGTGCTGGTCGAGCGAAGCCTGCTGGGCTGGTACGAGATCGAGTTCGAGGTGCTGCGCGACGCGGTGGATACCACGATCGCGATCTGCGGGATGGAGAACCTGGACCCGATGGGCGTGCACACCGGCGACAGCATCGTGGTGGCCCCGATCCAGACACTGCCCGATCCAGTGGTCCAGCGCCTGCGTCGATGCGCGCTGAAGATCGTGCGCGCCCTGAGGCTGGAGGGTGGCTGCAACGTCCAGCTGGCGGTGGCGCCCGATGGCTCCGACTACCGGGTGATCGAGGTCAACCCGCGCGTCTCGCGCTCATCGGCGCTGGCGTCCAAGGCCACCGGCTATCCGATCGCGCGCATCGCGGCGCTGATCGCGCTGGGGAAGCGGCTGCACGAGATGCCGAACCCGGCCACCAACGGCAACAGCGCCGCCTTCGAGCCAGCGGTCGACTACGTCGTCGTCAAGCTCCCACGCTGGCCGTTCGACAAGTTCCCCGGCGCCGACCGCAGCCTGGGCGTCCAGATGAAGGCGACCGGCGAAGCGATGGCCATCGACCGTGAGTTCGGTGCGGCGCTGCTCAAGGCGATCAGATCGCTCGAGCCGAGGGGACGAGGGTGGCTGTGGGAGGACCCGGCCTGGGGGCTCAGCCATCGAGCACCGGACGATCTGCGCGCATTCCTGGCACCGACCGATACACGCCTGTGGCGGATCATCGGACTCATGCGGCATGGCTGGGCCGATGCCGCGGATATCGCGGAGGCGACCGGCATCGCGCCATGGTTCACCGACCGGATCGCCGAGCTGGTCACCGCCGAAGCTGCACTCGTCGGCTCGTCGCTGCTCGACGCAAAGCGGACCGGCTTCGGTGACGCCGACGTGGCGACCCTGTCGGGCGTTCCATGGGCCGCGATTCGGCGTGCCCGCGTTCGATCGGGCATCCACCCGTCCTATCGGCGGGTCGACACGTGCGCCGGCGAGTTCCCGGCCGAGACGCCGTACTTCTACTCGAGCTACGCCGATCCGGAGGTGGCGCCCCCGGCCGAACGGCAGAGCGTGATCGTGGTCGGATCAGGTCCGATCCGCATCGGGCAGGGCATCGAGTTCGACTACTGCAGTGTCCGCGCGGCGTGGGCGGTGCGCGAGATGGGGCTCGACGCCGTCGTGATCAACAACAACCCCGAGACGGTCTCGACGGACTACGACGCATGCACGCGCCTCTATTTCGAACCGCTCGACACCGAGAGCGTGCTCGACATCATCGACCACGAACGAGCGCTGACCGGCACGCCGCCGATGGTGGTGCTGACGTTCGGCGGCCAGACGGCGATCGACCTGGCGCGCGACCTCGCCTACGCCGACGTACCGATCGCCGGGCTCTCGGCGGAGGCGATCGACGTCACCGAGGATCGCGAGCGGTTCGCGGCGCTCCTGGACGAGCTCGGCATCGCCGGGCCACGGGGAGCATTGGCCACCGACGAGACGGGGTTGCGGGCTGCCATCGCCGGACTCGGAGGCCTCCCCGTCATCGTCCGCCCGTCATGGGTCATCGGCGGGCGTGGCATCGCGGTACTGCGCGACGAGTCGGACGTCCGGGGCTACCTCGCGACGGACGTGGGGTGGCCACTCCGGGTCGACGAGCTGGTGGATGGGATCGAGCTGGATGTCGATGCCATAAGCGACGGGGTCGACTGGGCGGTGCCGGGAATCCTGGAGCAGATCGACCCGCCGGGGGTGCACTCGGGCGACAGTGTCGCCGTCCTGCCGCCACAACGCGTGAGTCGAGGGATGCAGGAACTGGCAGCGGAAGCGGCCGGGCGGATTGCCATGGCTCTCGGGTTGCGCGGCATCGTCAACGTCCAGATGATCGTGACCGGGGACCGCGTGGTGGTGATCGAGGCCAACCCGCGGGCCAGTCGCACCGTTCCCATCGTCGCAAAGGCGACCGGCATCGACATCGTGGCAGCCGCCGTCAGATGCGCGCTCGGTGAGTCCCTGGCGGATGTGGGCCTGCCGCGCGGGCTTGCGTTGGACGCTCCACGCGTGGCGGTGAAGGCGCCGGTCGGATCACTCTGGCGCCTGCCGGGCGTCAGTCACGAGCTTGGCCCCGAGATGCGATCCACCGGAGAGGTGCTCGGCATCGGCGACACGGCCGAAGAGGCGACGGAGATGGCGCGCCTGGCGGTGGCGGCGCACGGACAACCCTGACGTCGGTTGCAGCCAGGGGGAGACGAGAGGCCGCCGGATTCCAGTACGGAGGGTCCTGGAATCCGACGGCCCCGTGAGACCGGTGAGCGGGTTCACGCAAACGAGGAGTGCCGCAACATGTCGCGTCTGGCCCGAGCTTCCGTCAGCGACGGGCATTCACTCGCTATTCCGCGCGAACCGGGTCGCTCCCGCGTCCACGCCATATCCACCAGCAAGTGGCGTGCCGATTTCGCGCGTCCGCTACCGCTTACGCGTTCGACCCGGCTGCTGCCCGCTGAGCTGCGTCTGGCGTCGCCGTAGATATCCGCCGTACCAGCCTCCCAGGAAACCGAGCGCCGACTGGTAGAGGGCCTGGATGAACAGGTTCAGGATCACGGCGCTCGCGGCGAATGTATCCGGCGTCGCCCCCTGCGCAGAGAACGAGAAGAGGACGATGGCCGTGGCAATCACGAAACCCAGGATCGCGGCCGCGACTCCAAAGAGGCTCGGGCGCTGCCATCCGAACCATCCGGCGGCGATCAGCCCGCCGAACAGGAGGAACGTGCCGAAGAGCCCGATCGGATTGTTGACGTACGTGATCGAGGCGTAGAGGCCGATGGACGAGATCACACCGGGAACCAGCCAGGCCAGTGGGTTGCTTCGCAGCAGGAAGATGCGCTTGGTGATGGGCGACAGGGGCCCGTCTCCGGCATAGCCGGCGAGCGGATCCGGTCGGTTGGGCAGGGGCGGAGCCGGTGGGAACAGACGATCGAGGATGCCGCCCCGTCGTTGGGCGACCTCGGGCTCGACTTCGGGCTCTACCGTCTCCGCTTGTTCACCGCGTGCCGCCATGCGGCGACGTCGCCGGGCCTCGGCACGGCGGGTTCGTTCATCTGAGGACATGGCCGCCGATTGTACTGTGGCTCGCCCTGCCCGGTAAGCGGACGCGAGATCGCACGGTAATCGGGCACTCGGCAGACTTCGTCCGCCTGCGCCTCCGACAGGAGGTGTTCCGTGCGCTTGTCGACCTGGTTCCGTCTGATGCTCGGTGCGTCGATCGTGGGGGCGCTGTTCTCCATCGGGTCGGCGCGGCCGGTGGACGCCGTGACCGATCACCTCGTGATCAGTGAGTTGGCAACCGGGGGCACGAGTGCCAGCGACGAGCTGATCGAAATCTACAACCCCGCCGACGAGGCGCTTCCTGTCGAGGGCCTGGAGCTCGTCTACATCACGTCGAGCGGTGCCACGGTCACGCGCCGCGCTGCATGGGATACCGGCGACGCGCCGTTGCCGCCGGGGGGACACCTGCTCGTCGCCCACGAGCTTGGGATCTATGCGGCCATCGCCGATGCCACCTACGGGAGCGGGATGGCGGCGACCGGCGGCAGTGTCGCCCTTCGCATCCAGGGCGCCGTCACCGCCATCGATGCCGTTGGCTGGGGCACGGCCGCCGGCTCGTGGCTCGAGGGCGGTGCCGCAGCCGCACCTCCCGCCGGGTCGAGCATCGAGCGGCTTCCCGGCGGCAGCGCCGGATCGACGCAGGACACCCACGACAATGCCGCCGACTTCGTCGTCCGCCTCCTTCCCGACCCGCAGAACCGAGGATCGGCACCCGTGCCGGATCCCCTGGGCACCCCCACCCCGACCCCGACCGCCGTTCCAACCCCGACCCCATCTCCGACGCCGACTCCCGCGGTCGGCACGCCGCCACCTGCGACCCCCACGCCGACCGCGCCGGCCCCGGCCAGCGTGTCGATCGCCGCAGCGCGCTCGCTGCCTGACGGCAGCACGGCGACCATCGAGGGCGACGCACTGACCGGCGCGACGTTCAGCGATGGCGGTGGCTACGTGGCGGACGAAAGCGCGGGGATCGCCGTGATCGTCGACGGTGGGGGATTCGAACGCGGTGAGCGCGTGCGCATCAGGGGCGTCATCAGCGATCGATACGCCCAGCGGACGCTGCGCGCGGTCGCGGCCGACGTTGAGATCATCGGCACGGGCGTGGCACCGGCGGCGGTCGCGGCTGCGACCGGGGCCATCGCGGAGACGCACGAGGCCACACTGCTTCGGATCGCGGGCCACGTGGTGGGTAGCGGCACCGCCCTGAGCGGCGCCATCGCGTTCGACGTCGATGATGGCAGCGGTGCCGTTCGCGTCATCGTGGGCAGCGAGACGGGGATTGCCACCGACAGCTGGGGCGCGGGACGGTCGCTCACCGTGGTCGGCGTGCTGGGTCAGCGCGACTCATCGGGCACGGGCGCTGCCGGCTATCGCCTGCAGCCACGAGACGCGCAGGACGTGAGCGTGGGAGACGAGGCCACGCCCCAGCCGACTGCTTCCGCCCCCGCCGGCGCGTCGCCGACGCCGTCGGCTGCCCCAAGCGACGGCGACGTGATCAGCATTGCCTCGGCGAGGGCCCGGGCGAAGAACGCGAAGGTCATCGTGCGCGGCGTTGTGACCCTGCCATCAGGGATCGTCGATGCTTCGAGTGCCGCCATCCAGGATGCCAGCGGCGCGATCCTCATCCGCCTGGGCGACGAGTCCGGGCGCGTCGAGCTCGGCGCGCTGCTCGAAGTCCATGGAACGCGCTCGACGAAGAGCGGGATGGAGACCCTGCGAGTGACGGTCCCACCTCGACGCCTGGGAACCACGGAGCTTCCGCCGGCGCTTCCGATGCGGACCGGGGATGCCGCCGAGTCTCGCGAGGCGCAGCTGGTGGTCGTGCGCGGGGCACTCGTCGCGTCGGCGCGGCGGGCGTCGAGCGGTTCGGTCACCGTGGATGTCGACGACGGCAGCGGTCCGCTGCGCGTGTATCTCGGGGCCGAACTGGCGGCGGATCCCGGCCCCCTGGCCGCCGGTGCGTGGGTGGAAGTGCGCGGCATCCTGGGCCAGGAAACGACCGGCGCGCTCCCACAGCGTGGGTATCGGGTCTGGCCCGCCGCGGCGAGTGATGTTCGGGTCGTGGCCGTGCCCACGGGGTCGAGCGGAGGCGGCGACGGCTCGGGCTCCACATCGGATGGTGGGGGCGGCGTGGCGGGCGTTGCGCTCGACGTCCTGGGCCGGGCCGACCTCGCCGCCCTTCGGGTTGGGGCAACCCTGGTATCGACCGCCTGGCCGGAGCTCGGAGTCTCCGGGCTCCTGTGGGACGGGTCGCGCCTGGTCGCCATCGGCTCCGCCTCTGGAGCGCGCCTCGATGCCGTCGCGGGCGGCGCCGGCTTACCGATCTCCCTCGAGCTCGAGGGATTGCACGGAGTCGGTGTCCAGCCACAGACGGGAATTCGGATGGTGGAGCTGGGACGCGATGCGGGCCAGACCGTGGTCGGGGTCATGCCGGTCGCGGCGCCGATGGCTGCAATGCCCGCGGAGGGCAGTGATCCGGCATGGGTCTCCCTGGTCGGCCGGATGGTGGGCGGTGGCTCCCAGCCGATGCTCCAGCTGAAGCAGGGCAGCGTCCGCATCGAGGTCATCTGCCGTCGGCGGGAGCGGATTCCCAACGGACCGATCTCGATCACCGGCATCGCCCTGTCCAGCCCGGCACGGCTCGTGGTCGGTTGCGAAGGGATTCGCCGCGCCCCGTCCCTGGCCATGGTGGCGCACCTGACCCGGGAACGGATCGTCGTCGAGCCCCTGTCGTCCCTGGGCGCGGTCGACACCTCGACCGGCGAGCCGCAGCGTTGGCTGGGTGCGGCCCTCATCCTGGCCGGCGGGATGGCCGGGGTGGCGATCACGCTTGGGCGTCGTTTCGGGGCGCGCATTGCCCCTGCAGCGCGGGTTGAGACGCGCTCGGGGGACGACACGCTCGCGGGCTCGCCGGCTCTCACGCTCGTGAGACGCACGCGTGAGCACGAATCGTGAGCGTGGGGCGGCGTATACTCCCGCCCGTTCAGGCACGAGGAGCCACGCTTGTCCCAACTGACCCGGGCGGACGCACCGACAACCGGAGATCGCCAGTATCACATCGACCTCGCCCGTGGCGAGCTCGCGGAGTACGTGCTGCTGGTCGGTGACCCTGGACGGGTCGCGAAGGTTGCCGCCCACTGGGACTCGGTCGACGTCCAGCGCAGCAACCGCGAGATCACGACGGCGACCGGAACGTACCGCGGGATGCCGATCAGCTGCATGTCGACCGGCATGGGCACCGACAACGTGGAGATCGTCATGGCCGAGGTCATGGAGATCACGGATCGGCCGACGCTCATTCGCGTCGGGTCGTCCGGCGCACTCCAGCCCGAGATCGCCTTGGGCGACCTCATCGTGTCGACCGGCGCGGTCCGGCTCGAGAACACCACGGACTTCTACGTCCACCCCGGATTCCCGGCGATCGCGCACCGTGACGTGATCTGGGCCCTCGAGCAGGGCTGCCGTGACCTGGGGATCAGGTACCACGTGGGGCTGACAGCCACCGCTTCTGGCTTTTACGCTCCGCAGGGACGGGCGATGCGCACGCTCCCCGTTCGGTATCCTGAGCTCGCAGAAGAGCTTCGTCGCCAACGAGTGGCGAATCTCGAAATGGAGTCGTCGGCACTCTTCGTGCTGGCACACCTGGCGGGACTGCGGTCGGGAACAGTTTGTGCGGCCTACGCACAACGGACCGATGGCACGTTCCTGGAAGGCGCGGCTAAGGAGGCCGCGGAGGCACGCTGCATCGATGCCGGACTTGCCGGCATCCACCTGCTCTGGCAGGTCGACGCCGACGGTGGCGATTTCATCGCCCGCCGCGGAGCATCGTTCGACCGACAGGCGGGGGAACCTCAACAATCGACCGGTCCCGAGGCCGGCGAATAGGGAGGCAACTGAACCGATGGCGACTGAGGCGTACTGCGTCAAGTGCAAGGCAAAGCGCGAGATGCTGAACGAGAACAAGATCACGATGAAGAACGGCAAGCCCGCCACTGAGGGCGTGTGCCCCGTGTGCAGCACCAAGATGTTCAAGATCGGCGGCTGAGCCGCCCATCGCATCGAGCACGAGAGGCGCGCCGGATCGCCGGCGCGCCTCTCGTCGTATCCGGCGGCCGGTAGAATGGTCGCCACGTGGAGGAGCTCGCCGATCGGTCGATCCTGGCGATCGACCTCGGTGGCACCCAGATTCGCGCTGCGCTCATCACCCCCGACCGCGTCGTTCACGCGCGGCGCGCCGTGCTCACCTCGGACGAGGAGGGGGTCGAGGCCGTCGTGAGCCGGATCTGCGGGTTGGCCGCCGAGGTGCGTGAGGCCGCGCGCGGCGAAGGGCTGCCCGAGCCCGCCGCGATCGGGATATCCGCCCCCGGCCCGCTCGATCCCTGGCGTGGCGTCGTCGTGGCGCCCCCGAACCTGACCGGCTGGCGAGACGTCGCCCTTGCCGACGAGGTCGCCGAGTCGCACCGGCTGCCGACCTACCTCGAACGAGACACGAATGTCGCCGTCCTGGCCGAGTGGCAGCACGGAGCGGCGCGCGGCACCCGGACGGCCATCTACATCACCGTCTCGACCGGCATCGGCGGCGGATTCATCATCGACGGCCGGCCCGTGCTCGGCCCCGACGGCGCGGCCGGGGAAGTCGGACACATCGTGGTGGACCTCGACGGCCCGCGCTGCGGATGTGGCCGCGTCGGCCACATCGAGGCCATTGCCTCGGGGACGGCGCTGGCGCGCGACGCGCTGGCGCTCATCGGCGCATCACCCTCGGGCCACCTCGCCGGGCTTGCATCGGGCGGCGGCGAAATCGACGCACAGCTTCTTGCGCGCGCAGCCGACGAGGGTGATGACGCGGCGGCAGGCATCCTCGCGCACGCCTGGACCGCCCTAGGCGCCGTGTGCGCGTCACTCGTCAACGTCCTCAACCCTGACGTCATCGTCATCGGTGGCAGCATCGCCGAGCATCGCCCGGCGCTGTTCGATGCGGTGCGCATCGAGATCACCCGACGTGCGTTCGAGATCCCGGCATCCCGTGTGCGGGTATCCCCCGCGAGCCTCAAGGACGACGTCTCTCTCATCGGCCTCCGGGCGATCATCGCCGATCGTTGGGCCGACCCGGCCTTCGGCGCGATCCCCGGGTCTCCGGCCTGAAGCGCAACCACAGAGGAGCACCCCATCCCGTGACCACCACCCGCATCGGCATCAACGGCTTCGGCCGCATCGGCCGGCAGACGCTCAAGGCCATCCTCGAGCGACATCCCGACGAACTCGAGGTCGTCGCAGTCAACGATCTGGCCGATGACGAGACGAACGCCCACCTGTTCAAGTACGACTCGACCTACGGCCGGTTCGACGGTGAGGTACGGGCGGGCGACAACGAGATCGTCGTGAACGGCAAGAGCATTCGATCCTTCAGCGAGCGGGATCCTGCCGCACTGCCGTGGGGCGACATCGGCGTCGACATCGTCATCGAGTCGACCGGCATCTTCACCGATGCCGAGAAGGCGGCCGCCCATCGCGATGCCGGCGCGAAAAAGGTGATCATCTCGGCCCCGGCCAAGAACGAGGACATCACGATCGTTCTCGGCGTGAACGAGGGACTCTACGAGTCCGCCCAGCACCACATCGTGAGCAACGCGAGCTGCACCACGAACGGGCTCGCGCTGCCGGCCAAGGTCATCTTCGACGCGTTCGGCATCGAGCGCGGGCTGATGACCACGATCCACAGCTACACGAACGACCAGAACGTGCTCGACGTGTACCACAAGGACCTGCGGCGGGCCCGCAGCGCCGGCCAGAACATCATCCCGACCACCACCGGCGCCGCAAAGGCGCTGGCGCTGGTCATTCCCGAGCTCAAGGGCCGATTCGACGGCTTCTCCCTCCGCGTCCCGACGCCTACGGTCAGCATCATCGATTTCGTCGCGCTCACCGAGAAGCCGGTGACCGCCGAGGCCGTCAACGACGCGCTGAGGGCGGCTGCCGAAGGGCCGATGAAGGACCTGCTGGGCTACACCGAGGAGGAGCTCGTGAGCATGGACTTCAAGGGCGACCCGCGGAGCTCGATCATCGATGCCGCCTCGACCATGGCCACCGGCGACAACCTCGTGAAGGTCATCGCGTGGTATGACAACGAGTGGGGCTACTCGTGTCGCGTCTCCGACCTGGCCGCCTACATGGCCGAGCGGCTCTAGGGTGCCGATGAACGCGAAGACCATCCGTGATGTCGATGTCGGGGGACGTCGCGTGTTCGTGCGCGCCGACCTCAACGTGCCGATCGACGACGGCCGCATCACGGACGACACCCGCATTCGGGCCAGCCTCCCGACCATCGTCAACCTGCTCGAGCGTGGTGCGATCGTCATCCTGGCCAGTCACCTCGGTCGCCCCAAGGGAAAGGTGAACGATGCGCTGCGCCTGAAGCCCGTGGCTGACCGCCTGGGCCAGCTCCTGGGCCGCACCGTCCGGATGACGGGGGACGCGCTGGGCCCGGGTGTCCAGGTGGCAATCGACAAGCTGCGCCCCGGGGACCTCATCCTGCTCGAAAACCTGCGTTTCCGCGCCGACGAGGAGGCGAATGATCCCGAGTTCGCGGCCGCGCTCGCTGGACTGGCGGACCTGTATGTCAACGACGCGTTCGGGGCGGCACATCGCGCCCATGCCAGCACCGAGGGCATCACGCATCACCTGCCGGCCGTCGCGGGACTGCTCATGGAGCGTGAGGTGGACGCACTGACGCGCCTGCTCGTCAAGCCGGCCCGACCATTCCACGCGGTCATCGGCGGTGCCAAGGTCTCGGGCAAGCTCGAGGTTCTCGAAGCGCTCCTGTCCCGCTGCCAGGCCATCCTCGTCGGCGGCGGCATGGCGAACACGTTCCTGGCCGCACGCGGCCTCGAGCTCGGCAAGAGCCTGGTGGAGGCCGACCAGCTGGAGAACGCAGACCGCATCATGTCGGAGGCTCGGCGGAAGCGGGTGCGTCTGATGCTGCCCACCGACGCGATCGTCGCGCCGCAGATCCACATCCGGGCGAAGACACAGACGGTGGCGGTGGACGCTGTGCCGAAGGACCAGATGGTGGTGGACATCGGCCCTCGAACTCGTGCCGCCTACAGCGACCATCTGGCCAAGGCCAGGACCATCTTCTGGAACGGGCCGATGGGCGTGTTCGAGATTCCGCAGTTTGCCGATGGCACGAACGAGATCGCGCGGGTGATCGCGCGACGCACGTCCTCGAAGGTCGTCTCCATCGTCGGGGGCGGTGACTCGGTAGCCGCCGTCGAACAGCTCGGGCTGGCCGACCGGATGACGCATGTCAGCACCGGCGGGGGAGCGTCGCTCGAGTTCATCGAGGGCAAGGTGCTTCCGGGCGTCGAGGCCCTGCTGCCCGCGGATGCGGAGATCACCTTCCCCAAGGAGGACGTATGAGCACCCTGATCGAGGACGTCATCGGGCGCGAGATTCTCGACTCGCGCGGCAATCCGACGGTCGAGGTGGATGTCTTCCTGGAGGGCGGCGCCGTCGGTACGGCCCTGGTCCCGTCCGGCGCGTCGACCGGCGCCCACGAGGCCGTCGAGCTGCGGGATGACGACCCTGCCAGGTACCGCGGCAAGGGTGTTCTGGAGGCGGTCGGCCATATCAACACGACCATCCGGCCGGAGCTGCTCGGGATCGACGCGGTCGACCAGGTGAGTCTCGACCGCCTGCTCATCGACCTCGACGGGACGCCGAACAAGGAGAAGCTCGGCGCGAACGCGCTGCTCGGGGTGAGCCTGGCTGCCGCGCATGCCGCCGCCGAAGGAGTGGGTCTGCCGCTCTACCGCTATCTCGGAGGCGCCGGTGCGCGGACCCTGCCCGTGCCCCTCGTCAACATCCTCAACGGGGGAAAACATGCGGTCGACTCCACCGACTTCCAGGAGTTCATGATCGCTCCGCTCGGTGCACCCACGTTTCGCGAGGGGCTGCGCTGGGCCGCCGAGACCTTCCATGCCCTGGGGGCCCTGCTCCATGACGATGGGTTCGCCACGACCGTCGGCGACGAGGGCGGATATGCCCCCAGCCTCGGGACCAACGAGGCAGCGATCTCGGCGGTCCTCACCGCGATCGAGCGCGCCGGCTACGTGCCGGGCGAGCAGATTGCGATTGCCCTCGATCCCGCCAGCACCGAGCTGTTCAGCGACGGGCGGTACACGCTGACCCGAGAGGGCCGCGAGCTGACGTCTGCCGAGTTCGTCGAATTCTGGGCGGACTGGGCGGCCCGATACCCGATCGTGAGCCTCGAGGACGGCCTGGCCGAGGACGATTGGGAGGGATGGACCGAACTGACCCAGCGCCTCGGCTCACGGATCCAGCTGGTCGGTGACGATCTCCTGGTGACGAATACCGAGCGCCTGGCGCGGGGGATCCGGGAGCGCGCGGCCAACAGCATTCTCGTCAAGCTGAACCAGATCGGCACGCTGACCGAGACGCTCGAGGCCATCGAGATGGCGCACCGCGCGGGGTGGACGGCGGTCATCAGCCACCGGTCGGGCGAGACCGAGGACACCACCATCGCCGACCTCGTCGTGGGGCTGAACACCGGCCAGATCAAGACCGGCTCGATCAGCCGATCGGAGCGCATCGCCAAGTACAACCGTCTCCTGCGGATCGAGGAGGAGCTGGGCGACGCCGCCGTCTATGCAGGGCGGGCGGCCTTTGCCGCCAATCGGGGCTAGCGCGTGACGGACGGCAGGGGGAATGCACGAAACCCCGGTCGTGCAACCGGGGTTTCGGGTCAGGCTGGCAAGAGGAGCTAGTCCTCGGGCTCGTCCGTGGTCTTGGCTCGCCGGCGCGCCGCAGCCGACTCGCGGCTGGCGCGCGTGACGGCGACCTTTGCCTTGCCGGCTGCGGTTCGCGGTCGGTCGGTCGCCTTGCCGGCGGCTGCCTTGGATGCCTTGGCCGCCTGCACCTTCTTGCGCTGAGCGGTCTTGCTGGCCGTCGTGCGCTTCTTGGCGGTCGTCGCAGACTCAGCCGCGGCGCCGTCGAGCAGATGAGCCGCGTTGACCTTGGCCATCAGCCGGCTCTTGCGACGGGCGGCGTTGTTCGGGTGAATCATCCCCTTCTCGGCAGCCTTGTCGAGGGCACTGATGGCGGCGGTCACGGCGGCCGGGCCGTCCCCGCTGCCCCGTCCGAGAGCGATCTCGGAGGCATGCTGGACGAGGGTCTTGGTCTCACTCAGCGTTCGACGATTCACGGCGCGGCGGCGAAGCGACTGGCGCACGCGCTTCAGGGCGGAGGGCGTGCGTGCGCCCTTCCAGGTTCGTGCCGTTCTTGCCACGTGGAATCCTCAACTCGAATCGAATGGATGCATACCGAACACACGCTCCACAGAGCGCGGCGGGTCGGTGAGTATAGCATCGGACTGCCGATTGGACCATCGGGGGACTCGACAAGAGGGCCCTCAACCGCGACAATCCCACGACCGACTTCCGCCGGCCTGCCCGCCGGTTGACCGTCGGATGCAAGGAGTATGAGACGGGGAGAGATCCGGGCGCATGTCCGGATGTCCTGGCGCCGTGAAACGAGCTTCCGCGACAGCGCGTCTCCCACTGACGTATGACCACCACCACCTTCCCGAGCCGACTGATTCGACCCATGGCGTCGCCGCCTGCCCGCCGTGGGCTTGCCGTCGGCTTCCTCGCGACGCTCGCGACTGGCATGCTGGTGATCTCAGGCATCTCCATTGCCATCGGCGTCGCCGCGGCGAACACCGTCCACTCCGGCGTCACCATCGGCGGCGTCAACCTGGCAGGGCTGGACCGGGCCGCTGCCATCGGGCGCCTGGGGTCAGAGCTGCCATCGCTCACGACCGGCTCGGCCGTGATCCTGGTCGGTGATGAAACCGAGACCGTCTCCTTCGCCGATCTCGGCCGCCGATACGAGCTGGACGCCATGGCCGATTCGGCCTTCGGCGTCGGCCGCGCCGGCAACCCATTCGCCGACGGAGTGGCTCGCCTGCGCTCGCTCGTTCACGCCACGGCCATGCCGATCGTCGTCCATGCCTACGATCCGGCCGCACTCGACGAGATCGCGGCCGGGATCGCCGCTCGGGCCACCGTTCCGGCGGTCGACGCGTTCGTGGTCGCCGATGGAGCAACCTTCACCGTGAGCCCCGGCGCCAGCGGCCTGTCGCTCGACGCCGCAGCGGTCGGATCGGCCCTGGCACAGGCGGTCGACACCTCAGATCCCGCAGATGTGCGGCTGTCCCTCGAACCGACCATCGTGCAGCCCGCCGTCTCGACGGCCGCCGCCGACGCCGTTGCGGCTTCGGCACGTTCCATGACCGCGGCCCTGACCCTGGACCTGCCGGGCGCCGGCGAGGGGGACGAGCCGATGACCCTCGCGCCCGAGACGATCGCGTCGTGGCTGACATTCGGTCCTGACTACGGCGGGGTCGCGTATGCCGTCGATGTCGACGAGGCTGCGGTCGCCACGGCGGTCGCGGCGCTGGCGGCGACCGTTGACCGAGACCCCGTCAACGCACGTATCGCGGTCGCCGCGGGCGGCGGTCTGGGGGGCGTCGTTGCCGGGCAGGAAGGCCGTCGACTTGACGTGGCGGCCACCCAGGACGCCCTGCAGCGCGTGCTCTCGCGGCGCGGCGCGGGGGCACCATTGGCATCGGTCGGGCTCGTCGTGGGCGTGACGGAGCCCTCGATCACCACGGCCGCGGCGGAAGCCGTACTGCCGCAGATGCAGCTCGTCTCATCATGGACGACGTACTACGTCCCGGGCGATGGGAACGGCTTCGGCGCGAACATCAACATCGGCGCCTGGGACATCGATGGTCGCAACCTGGCGCCGGGCGAGTGGTTCAGCTTCTGGGACAGCATCGGTCCGGTGACCGTCGAGCGCGGCTACCACTATGGCGGCGTGATCATCGGCGGCCGCAGCGTGGCCGGCGGTGCCATCGGCGGCGGCATCTGCTCAACCTCGACCACCATCTTCAACGCCGCCCTGCGGGCCGGACTGGAGATGGGCGATCGGGCCAATCACTACTACTACATCGACCGTTACCCGGATGGCCTGGACGCCACGGTCTACATGGCGGACGACTGGGTCCAGGACATGACCTTCCGCAACGACACTGAGCATCCGATCGTGATCCGCGGATTCGGCGGCAACGGCTTCGTGACCTTCCAGCTGTGGACCGTCCCGACCGGTCGGTCGGTCGTCCTCACCGATCCCGCCACCAGCAACCATCGGACGGCCATCGAGACCACGCAGCTCGTCTCGAGCATGGCCCCCGGAACGAGCAAGCGTGTCGAGTACCCGCACAACGGGCACGACGTCAGCCGCACCCGGTTCGTGTACGACGCCCAGGGCAACGAGATCCATCGCAACACGTACTTCAGCTCGTATCGAACGGTGAATGGCATCACGCAGGTCGGCCCGGCCCCGGCCCCGAAGCCGGCGGAACCGCCCGCCGAGACTGCCACTCCCTGACGGATCCGGGTGAGGATGACGCGTCTCGGCTAGACTTCCGCCCCGTGATCCCCCCGGAGCGCATTCGCAACTTCAGCATCGTCGCGCACATCGACCACGGAAAGTCGACGCTGGCCGATCGCCTGCTGGAGGTGACCCAGACGATCGACAAGCGGCTCATGCAGTCGCAGGTGCTCGACTCGATGGATCTCGAGCGCGAGAAGGGCATCACGATCAAGGCCCGTGCCGTTCGCGTCCACTACGACGCCGCCGATGGGCACACCTACGCCCTCAACCTGATCGACACGCCCGGCCACGTCGACTTCACCTACGAGGTCAGCCGATCACTGCAGGCCTGTGAGGGAGCGATCCTGGTGGTCGACGCGACCCAGGGGATCGAGGCCCAGACCCTCGCCAACGTCCACCTGGCGATGGCGCAGAACCTGACCATCATCCCGGTCATCAACAAGATCGACCTGCCGTCGGCCGACCCCGAGATGGTCATGGACGAGCTCGAGGAGACCCTTGCCATCCCGCGTGAAGAGGTGCTCCTGGCGAGTGCCAAGGACGGTACCGGCATCCGGGAGATTCTCGAGGCGATCGTCCAACGTGTCCCGCCGCCGGCGCACGACGCCAGCGCGCCGTTGGCCGGCCTGGTCTTCGACAGCCACTACGACCAGTACAAGGGCGTCGTCGCCTACGTTCGGCTGGCAGCCGGCGTGCTTCGCGACCATGACCGCATCCGTTTCATGGCCACCGATGCCGAGACCGACATCCTGGAGCTCGGCTACTTCCGACCGCAGCCGGTTCCCACCAAGCGACTCGTGGCCGGCGAGGTCGGATACGTCGCCACCGGCCTGAAGAGCATCCGGGAGGTGCAGGTTGGCGACACGCTCACCTCGGCGGTACACCCGGCCACGGGGCCGTTGCCGGGCTACCAGGAGCCGTTGCCGCTCGTCTTCGCGGGAATCTATCCACTGCGCGGTGACGATTACCCCGAGCTGCGCGAGGCGCTCGACAAGCTTCATCTCAACGACGCCGGATTCGTCTATGAGCCCGAGTCATCCGTGGCCCTGGGGTTCGGGTTTCGATGCGGCTTCCTTGGTCTGCTCCACATGGAGATCACCCAGGAGCGTCTCGAGCGGGAGTTCGATCTCGACCTCATCGCTTCGGCGCCCAGCGTCGAGTACCGCGTCAAGCTCCACCACCGCGAGGACGAGCTCGTGGTCGACAACCCGGCCCAGATGCCGGGGCCCGGCGAGATCGAGCAGATCAGCGAGCCGTGGGTCTCGACCCAGGTCATCACCCCGACCGACTACATCGGGCCGCTCATGGAGCTGGCCACCAGCCGGCGCGGCGAGTTCCAGAACATGGAGTATCTCGACCCGAAGCGGGTGAACATGCACTTCGAGATGCCGCTGGGCGAGCTCATCATCGACTTCTATGACCAGCTCAAGAGCCGATCCAGCGGCTATGCCAGCCTCGACTACAGCTACATCGGCTACCGGGTCGGCGATCTCGTCAAGCTCGACGTGCTCGTGAGCGGTGAGCCGGTCGACGCGCTGAGCCTCATCGTGCATCGGTCGAATGCCTACCGCTCGGGCAAGGCGCTGGTCGAGAAGCTCAAGGAGCTCATCCCGCGCCAGATGTTCGAAGTGCCGGTCCAGGCTGCCATCGGCTCGCATATCATCAGCCGCGAGACGATCCGGGCCATGCGCAAGAACGTGCTCGCCAAGTGCTACGGCGGCGACATCACGCGAAAGCGCAAGCTGCTCGAGAAGCAGAAGGAAGGGAAGCAGCGGATGAAGCGGATCGGCTCGGTCGAGATCCCGCAGGAGGCCTTCCTCGCCGTGCTTCGCATGAACGAGACCGCCGGGTGAGCTTCTTCGAATCGCTCAGGCTCGCGATCGCCCTGGGCCTGACCCTCTTCCTGGTGCTGTTGCGGTTCGACTCGGAACGAATCATTCGCTCGGACTACTTCCGCTACCGCACGCCCTGGATGGGACCCGTCTCGTACTACATCCTGGTGGTCGGCTTCGCGATCGGGATCGCCATCATCCTGCCTTCCGGTCGGGCCCAGCTGTTCCTGACCGGCGGCGACCCCAACAACATGCTGATCGTCATGGTGCTGTTCACCTTCGTGGCGCTGGTGAACGGCGTCGCTCTCGCCTTCCTGCGCTACGGCGGGATCCTGCCGTTGCCGATGGAGCTGGTGCCGAGCCGGGTGCTGGGCGCCGCGGCGAATGCCATCAGCGAGGAGCTCCAGTTCCGCTCGATCGTACTGGGCATGCTCCTGTTCGCGGGCGTTCCGGCGGGCTGGGCGATTGCGCTCCAGGCCCTCGTCTACGGCCTGGCGCATCGGCGCCTCTGGCACGAGCGCGATTGGTACTTCATGGCGGGTTCGGTGTTGCTTGGCTGGGCCGCCGGCGTGGCCACCATTGAGACCGGCTCGGTCATCCCGGCCGTCGTCGGGCATTTCGCGGTCACGATGAGCCTCTTCGCCTTCGCCGGAGGGCGGCTCCGCCAGCGACCGATCTAGGGGCCGATGGAGGCGCGATGCTCTCGCTGGGCCGAGAGGTCCTTGTCCTCCATCTCCCAGGCGTGGTCGAGCGTATGGAAGGCGGAGTGCCGGATGAGGTACGCCAGTGACCCCGACCGCATCTTCTTCTCGACCCTGCCGGCGTTGTAGTCACGCATCGCCTGGACGTAGGCGTCCCGATACTCGCGCAGCCCATCGGGGCTCAGGGCCCCCTCCTCGGCGATCCGCAGGCCGACCGACTTCGCGAAGCTCTCGCTCTCATTGCGGATGACGTGGCGATAGATCTCATGGCGGTCGCGCCCGCCGCCGCGTGGCCCCTTGCGCAACTCCGGCGAGACCCGCGCATGGACGGAGTCGAAGAATGCCCAAGCGGCGCGCAGGAGCGTGATGCCTCGTTCCAGATCGGCGTGGTCCATCGGGTCCTGCTCGGCGGTGGATGGAGCGAAGGAGATCGCCCAGAAGTCGGTCGAGGGCGTGCCGACCTTGTCCTCCACGATTTCGATGGGTCCGGCGGCGTCGAACTCGTCCGCCATTCCCGCAATTTCGGCGATCGGCCGATAGCGCGCGCGATAGGACTCGAGCACCTCCACCGCGAGCTCCGCCGTCTTGGCACCCCGGCTCCATCCAGGCCAGTCGAGGCCGAAGGCCACCGCGCGTTTGCCCTTCGGGCCTCGGTCGACGACGGTGCGGACGGGCATGGGCGTTACTCCTCCATCGAGAGTCAGGCGTTTTTCTGAGCGGCGGCTACCCCGGGATGAGGCCCTCGAACGCGGGGTCGGCGCCGATGATCTCCCATGATTCCACGACGAAGCGCTCTCGGCAGTACCACTGCGCCGCCTCTTCCTGCACGGGTTCCGTGCCGGCCTCGGGACCTGGCGTGATGGTGCACGCGGTGGCGCGCTCGTCGTTGAAGTGACCGGTGACGCGCACGATCGCACCTCGATCAGCAGGCTCGAACGCACGGATGTCCGGCGGCGTTGCCAGCACGATCGAACCGGGAAATGGGGGGTACGTCGACCAGCTCGGCACCAGGATGTTGAGATGCAGCTGCCAGGCTGCGAGCCACGCGGGTTCCATGCGGTAGGGATGGCCCAGCGAGTCACAGTAGGGGCAGCCGAAGGTGCCCTCGACCGTCAGGGTCTGACTCCCAAGACAGACGACTCGCTCGTACGGAGTGAGCGCCACCAGATCGGCCACGCCAAGTGTCTCCGGCGGATTGGCCGGACAGGTGGCCGGCACCAATTCGACGAACTGCTCGGTATCGGATCGGGCGGCGACGTACCCGACGATGCGGTCCTCAACTGGAGGTTCGATCGGCCAGTTCGTGTAGCCGGGAGCGTGCGCGATGGGATACCACTCGTACCCGTCGGCCTGACGAGGTGCCAGATCGGGGCTGCCGGTCTGGGTGACATAGAGGAGGTCGCCCTCGTTCACTGTGCCCGCGATGTCCCGCGTCACGGAGGGTCCGGCGCGTAGTCGCAGACCGTCGGCGGTCGCGCGAACCAGCGCACCAATCGGAATACACGTCGGTCGGCGGCTCGACGGCCACGCTCGGCGACGGGGAAGGTGGCGCAGACGAAGGAACCGCGCCCGTTGTCGCCGAAGTGGCCGTCGTCGGCGTGACGGTTGGGCTGGGCGGATCGGTGCTCTCTTCGACGCTCTCGCCAGCCGGAGCGGCGCACGCGGCGAGTGTCAGCAGAGCGATGAGGAGTGCACGAGCCATGGATTCCCTCCTTGGGCGTACTGTCAGTCGCCTTGTCGACAATTGTTGCAGACATGCGTCGCCCCGGATAGACAAGCGGGCGTGGCGGCGGGGTGCAGATCGCGGTGCCTCGGCCAGCGTCAGAGCCTGCCCCATCCATCCGGGATGTGGGCATCCGGTCCGGTGGCCGTAGACTCGCGCCATGCCGTCGCCATCCCACCATCTCTACGTCCACGTGCCGTTCTGCCGGCTCGTGTGCGCGTACTGCGACTTTGTGACGGTCGGCGGACGCGCGGACGACATCGGGCGCTACGCCGATGCCCTGCGGCGCGAGCTCGAGCTGCGCCCGGCGGCGGGCGAGCTGCGGACCGTGTACTTCGGCGGCGGCACGCCGTCGCTGCTCGATGGGGCGACGATCGGGGCCATCCTCGACGCTGCCCGCGAGCGGTGGCCGACCGCGCTCGACGAGGTGACCATCGAGGCGAATCCCAGCTCGCGCGAAACGCCCGACTGGGCTGGCTACCGCGCGGCGGGCGTCACGCGGATCAGCCTCGGAGTGCAATCCCTGCGCGACCAGGAGCTCGTCTCCCTTGCCCGCGGCCACTCGGCGGCGGAGGCGCGGGACGCCTTCGCGGCGGCTCGATCAGCCCGGTTCGAGGACGTCAGCATCGACCTCATCTACGGCATCGGCGGCCAGACGCTCGACGACTGGCGCGACGGGCTCGAACGGGCGATCGATCTCGAGCCGGACCACGTCAGCTGCTATGCGCTCCAGCTCGCGCTCCAGCCCGACGAGTGGGCCGCGCGTCCGCGTCCCGGTGCGTTGCGCTGGCGCGACCGGATGGTACGACGGCAGGACGACGAGCTCGCCGGCGACCAGTACATGCTCGCCGCCGAGGTTCTGGGGAGCGCGGGATACGTGCACTACGAGCTGAGCTCGTGGGCGCGGCCGGGACACGAGAGCCGGCATAACGCCGCGTACTGGGCACGGCGGCCATACACGGGGATCGGCGCCGGCGCGCACTCGTACGACGGCGCCGCCGAGCGCTCGTGGAACGTGCGTGAGCTCGATGCCTACCTCGCCGGCCTCGAGGTGGGTGAGCGTCCCGTTGCCGGGCGCGAGGCGCTCGACGCGGCGACTCGCGCGTTCGAGGCGGTGGCCCTCGGCCTGCGTCGCATCGACGGAATTCGGCGATCGGAGGTGATCGCGGAGTTCGGCGAGGACCCGTTGGAACGTGACCGGGCGGCCGTCGACGAGGTGGTCCGTGCGGGCCTCCTCGAGGTGGATGGCGATCGCGTCCGCCTGACCGATCGAGGACGGCTGCTGGCCAGCGAGGTGCTCCTGGCGTTCATGCCCGAGGCCACCGCCCGCCGTTGACACCGGCTCGGGGTGGGCGGTACCATGCCACAATCACCATTTGGCACTCTCACGTGTAGAGTGCTAACCGAGTTCCGGAGGTCGCCATGACGATCGAGCGCCCCGCGCCGCGCCAGCGCGCCGAACCGGTCCAACAGGCCCACCAGCTGACGGACCGGCAGCGGACCGTGCTTCGTGCCGTCGTCGAGGACTACGTGATCACGGCCGTACCGGTGGGTTCGAAGGCACTCGTCGGACGCTACTCGCTGGGTGTCTCGCCCGCGACCGTCCGCAGCGCGATGGCCGAGCTCGAGTCCCTCGGGTTGCTGAGCCATCCGCACACGAGCGCCGGCCGCGTGCCGTCCGACCTCGGATATCGGCTGTACGTGGAGTCGCTCATGCGCGAGGCGGAGCTCGACCAGGCCGATCGGCTCATGATTCGACACCAGTTCAGCCAGGTCCAGCTGACGAGCAACGAATGGCTGCGGCTTGCGGCGTCGATCCTTGCCGGCAGCACGCGCTCGGCGGCGGTCGTCACCCCGGCCCGCTCGCGTCGCGCGAAGTTCGGGCACGTACAGCTCGTGGCCCTCGACGACGGAACACGCCTCGTCGTCCTGGTCCTCGGCGATGGAAACGTGACCCAGCGGCGACTCGACCGCGGGGCGCTCCAGCGCGAGCTGCCGGACAGCCCGCTCGACCAGGCTGAGCTGGATGCGGCCGCAGGGCTCCTGAACTCCGAGCTCGCAGGTCTCGCGGCTCCGCAGGTCCGGCGGCGGTCGGAGAAGCTTCCGGCCCTTTCCCGGCGGATCGCCACTGACATCATCCAGCTGCTGGAGGAGGCCGACTCGGTGGTGGTCGAGGATGTCTTCACCGACGGCATCGTCAACGTCCTCGAGCAGCCCGAGTTCGCCGAGGGATCGCGGCTGCGGCCCGTGCTCGAGGCGCTGCAGCGCAGCGATTTCCTGGAGCAGCTGGTGCCGGTCCTGACGAGGTCCGGCGGCGTGCACGTGATCATCGGCCGCGAGAACTCGAACGACGCGATGCACGAAGTCAGCCTCGTGTTCGCACCGTACGGCGCGCCCGACCGGGCACTCGGCTTGCTCGGGGTGCTGGGGCCGACCCGCATGCGATACCCGCGGGCCATCCCGACCGTGCGCTATCTCTCGTCTCTCATGAACGAGCTCATCAACAGTCACTACGGCGAGACCCAATGACCGATCAACCCACGAACGGCGGGCACCGTGCCCGCGGCGCGAAGACCCGCGGCGAGGAGCGCGCGGAGGCCATCGCGGCCCCCACGCGGCTCGAGCTTGCCGAGCGCATCGAGCTGCTCGAACGCGAGCTGGAGGAGGTGCGCCGCAGCGATGCGGAGCACCAGAACAACTGGCATCGATCCGCGGCCGACTTCGCGAATTACAAGCGACGAACGGACGAGGAGCGGGCGACGCTGACGCAGTTCAGCAATGCCATCCTCATCGGCAAGCTGCTGAGCGTCCTCGACGACTTCGACCGAGCACTCGAGAACGTGCCCGCCGAAGCCCACGATCCGTGGATCGAGGGCGTCCAGCTCACCGAGCGAAAGCTGCGCGGTGTCCTCGAGTCCGAGGGTGTGACCCCGATCGAAGCGGTCGGCGAGCCGTTCGATCCGAACATCCACGAGGCGGTCGTCCACGAGGACACCGCCGACTACCCCGATAACCAAGTGATCGGCGAGCTGCAGCGCGGATACCGCCTGCACGACCGGATCATCCGGCCGAGTCTCGTCCGAGTGGCGAACAACCCGAAGGAGCACTGAACGACCCATGGGCAAGATCATCGGAATCGACCTCGGCACGACGAACTCGGTCGTCGCCGTCATGGAGGGCGGCGAGCCCCAGGTCATCACGAACGCGGAGGGCGGCCGCACCACGCCGTCGGTCGTCGGCTTCCCGAAGAGCGGTGAGCGCCTCATCGGCCAGGTGGCCAAGCGGCAGGCGATCACCAACCCGGAGAACACTGTCTTCTCCATCAAGCGCTTCATGGGACGTCGATTCGACGATCCCGAGGTTCAGCGCAGCAAGGGCCTGGTTCCCTACGACGTCGTCAAGGATCCGAAGTCCGACGGCGTGGTGGTGAAGCTCGGAAACGAGAAGCACTTCAGCCCACCGGAGATCAGCGCGATGATCCTCCAGAAGCTGAAGGCCGATGCGGAGGCGTACCTCGGCGAGAAGGTGACCGAGGCCGTCATCACCGTCCCCGCCTACTTCGACGACACCCAGCGCCAGGCGACCAAGGACGCCGGACGCATCGCCGGACTCGACGTGAAGCGGATCGTCAACGAGCCGACGGCATCGGCCCTTGCCTACGGGCTCGACAAGCAGAAGGACGAGAAGATCGCCGTCTACGACCTTGGTGGCGGCACGTTCGACATCTCGATCCTCGAGCTGTCGGAGGGCGTCTTCGAGGTCCGATCGACCAATGGCGACACCCACCTCGGCGGCGATGACTTCGACCAGCGGATCATCGACTGGCTGGGCGAGGAGTTCAAGAAGGCCGAGGGCATCGACCTCACCAAGGACCGCATCGCCCTGCAGCGCCTGAAGGAGGCGGCCGAGAAGGCCAAGATCGAGCTGTCGAGCACGACCTCGACCGAGATCAACCTGCCGTTCATCAGCGCCGATGCGTCCGGGCCCAAGCACCTCGTGCTCAACCTCACGCGCGCCAAGCTGGATGACCTCGTCGCCGATCTCGTGACGAAGACCGCCGAGCCGGTCAAGAAGGCATTGGCCGATGCCGGCATGAAGCCCGCGGACATCGACGAGGTGATCCTCGTCGGCGGCATGACCCGCATGCCTGCGGTCGTCGAGGCCGTGAAGAAGATGTTCGGCGGCAAGGAGCCGCACAAGGGCGTCAACCCCGACGAGGTGGTGGCGGTCGGTGCCGCGATCCAGGCGGGCGTATTGGCCGGCGAGGTCAAGGACGTCCTGCTCCTGGACGTCACCCCCCTGAGCCTCGGAATCGAGACCATGGGCGGCGTGGCGACGAAGATGATCAACCGCAACACCACGATCCCGACGTCGCACACCCAGATCTTCTCGACGGCATCGGACAACCAGCCGTCGGTCGACATCGTCGTGCTCCAGGGAGAGCGCGAGATGGCATCCGACAACAAGAAGCTGGCGACGTTCCGGCTCGACGGCATTCCGCCGGCACCCCGAGGCGTGCCGCAGATCGAAGTGACGTTCGACATCGACGCCAACGGCATCCTCAACGTGGCCGCCAAGGACAAGGCCACCAACAAGGAGCAGAAGGTGACGATCACCGCCTCCTCGATGCTTGCCAAGGAGGACGTGGACAAGATGGTCCGCGACGCCGCCGAGCACGCCGAGGAGGACAAGGCGCGTCGTGCCGCGACCGAGTCGCGCAACGAGGCCGATGCCCTGGTCTACCAGGGAGAGCGGTTGCTCAAGGATCTCGACGACAAGCTGTCGGACGAGGAGAAGGCCGAGGTCACCGCGCGGATCGAATCGGTCAAGGAGGCGCTCGGCGGGGAGGACGCCGGAGCCGTGGACTCCACCAAGGGTCAGCTGGCCGAGGTGCTGCAGCGTATCGGCACCAAGGCGTACGAGGCCACCGACTCGGGTGACGGCAACGGAACCGAAGGTGGTGACGGGGCCGATGGCGGCTCGCCGGATGGCGAGGGGGCCGAGCCCGCATCGGAGGACGAGGGCGAGACGATCGAGGGCGAGTACAAGGAAGTCTGACCCTCGCGCCGCTGCGACACATGGGGCCGGGCGAGATGCCCGGCCCTATTGCGTGGGTTGGCCGGCCATGCCCGCGGAGCTAGGTGGTGAGCTCGCTCGTGCACATCGGGCAGCGGGTGGCCATGAGGGCGATCTCGCTCGCGCAATACGGGCACGGCTTGGTGGTGGGTGTGACCTCGGCTCCCGCCTGACGTCGTGCCTCGAGCGTGTTCATCGGCTTGACCACGAAGAAGAAGATGGCGGCGGCAACGAGGATGAATGCGATGAGCGCGTTCAGGAAGAGGCCGTAGCGGACCTCGGCATCGTCCCCGATGGTGAACGAAGCGGCCGCGAAGTCTGGAACACCGATCAGCCCGAGCAGGGGCGTCAGGATATCGGCCACGAACGACGCGACCACGGTGCCGAACGCGGCGCCGATGACGACGGCAACCGCCAGGTCGACGACGTTGCCGCGCATCAGGAATTCGCGAAACTCGCGAGCCATGGGCTGTTCCTCCAATTCGGGGCGTCCGGCCGGAGCCCCACGCCGAAGTGTATGGCCTGCTGGGTGCGGCGGGCTCCGCTACGCTCTCCGCATGCGACTCGCCACCTGGAATGTGAACTCGCTCAAGGCACGCCTCGACCGCGTCCTGGCGTGGGTCGAGCGCATGCAGCCCGACATCCTGTGCATGCAGGAGACGAAGCTGTCGGATGCGCAGGTGCCGATGTTGGACTTCGGCGCCCTGGGATACGAGGTCGTCCATCACGGTCCGGGGCGCTGGAATGGGGTCGCGATCGTGTCACGGGTCGGGATCGACGACGTCGTCGCCGGAATTCCGTCCCCTGACGGCTGGGCCGATGACGGCGGCCGCTTCCTGGCTGCCACGTGCGGTGGCGTGCGCGTGGCGAACGTCTATGTGCCGAACGGACGCGTTGTCGACTCGGAGTTCTACCTCGAGAAGCTCGAGTGGCTGGCTCGCCTGTCGGCCTGGCTGAACGGCCATGAGCCGTCGACCGAGATCGCGATCTGCGGCGATTACAACGTGGCGCCGGAGGACATTGACGTGTGGGACGAGAACGCCGTCCATGGTGCGACCCACGTCTCCCCTCGAGAGCGGGCGGCGGTGGCAAGGCTGCGTGAATGGGGGATGGTCGACGTCGTGCGCCGATTCCATCCCGAATCCGGATTCTTCAGCTGGTGGGATTACCGCGCCGGCCATTTCCACAAGAACTTCGGCATGCGGATCGACCACGTGTACGTCTCCGAGCCGCTGGCCGCGCGGGCCATTGCCGCCGAGCGAGACCGCGACGCACGCAAGCCATCGACCTACCCGGGCATCCCTTCCGACCACGCCCCGATCATCGTCGACTTCGCCGAACGAGCCTGATTGGTCGTGATGGGGTCAGGAGCCACGGCGCTGTCCGCGCAGGGCGGCGGATATCTCGCGTGAGGTGCGCGTTCGCGCCCAGCTGACCCGCGTCGCTCCGACGAAGAGGCGATAGGCTTCGATGGCGTCAGCCAGCGCGGGGATGAAGCCCGCCGACTCCATCGGCGCAAACGAGTCCTCGAACCAGATGGCAAGGATGCGGAGCACCCCGGCCTTTCGGTCGATCCGCGGCTCGATGCGGCCGACGAGCCGGTTCCCGAACAGGATGGGGAGCACGTAGTAGCCCCAGCGTCGCTTCTTCTCCGGGACGTAGACCTCCCACAGGTAGTCGAAGCCCCACAGCTCGCGGAGGAGGCGACGATCCCAGACGATCGGGTCCAGCGGCGCCAGGAACGCCACGGACGGATCGCCGATGCTGGCGGGTCCCTGCGCATGGGCAAGGATCGGCAGCTCATCGGCCATCACGTAGCGGTCGCCCTTCAGTCCCTCGACCTGCACCGGGGCGAGCACGCCGCGATCAACCAGCTCGGCGGTGCGGCGAACCCGATCGGGCGATGAGCCGGCGCTGTACATCACCTCGGCCTGCGTCCCCGTCGGCGTGGTCATGCCCGTTGCGCGGAAACGGCTGAGGAGCCGATGCGTCATGCCGGCTTCGTCGCCCTCCCGCCGCTCGAGCAGGTCAGCCGGGACGATGCGTTCGATGAGGTCGTAGTGGCGCCGATTTCCCTCGCGTCGTGCGATGCCGATGCGGCCGGTGACGAAGAGCGCCTCCATCACGGCACGGCTGGCGCGGGTCGGAGCCCACCACCAGTCGACGGCGTGCGCGTGCTCGGCGAATGCCGCGGTGGTGAGCGGCCCGTCGGCGGCCAGGCGCTCGAGGATTGCACTCGACACGTGTGCCTGCTCGGTCAGGATCCCGGCCTCGACCTCGGCGCGGTTCCGGTCCCACGTCACGCGGTAGCGGGGCAGCTCGTCGATCGGCACGAGGTTGAGGCTCTTGTTGTAGAGCTCGATCAGCCGTCGGTCCGGCCCATAGAGATGCTGCTCACACCACTCGCGACGATAGCCGGCGATACGGGCGTGGAGCACCAGGTCGTGGTTGCGTGCACCGGGCACCTCGAGCGGGTCGAACTGCAGGAGGCCGAGTCGACCGATCACGGTCATCACCGATTCGGCATCCGGAGGCAGGGCCCGAGGCGGAGCCAGGAGGTGCCGGAGCACGAGGAACCGGCGTGCGTGGTCGGCGGAGATGGCGATGGCGGGCATCCGCGGATCGTAGCGGGCTGCGCAGGCACGCGGCGGCGGCCCAGATTCTGGCACTCGCCGATGTTGAGTGCCAGTTGGTATGATCGGCGCGCCATGGCCGTGAAACGTGACTACTACGAGGTGCTCGGGGTCGCCCGAGACGCCGACGATGCCGAGATCAAGCGGGCATTCCGTCGCCTCGCCCAGCAGCATCACCCCGACGTCGACAAGAACGACGGCGCGGAGGACCGATTCAAGGAGCTGAATGAGGCGTACCGGGTGCTGTCGGATCGGCAGCGTCGCTCGTCGTACGACATGTTCGGCCACGCCGGAGTCGAGGGTGCCGCCGCCGGCGGTTTCGAGGGCTTCGGAGGTGGATTCGGGCCGTTCGGCGACATCTTCGACGCGTTCTTCGGTGGGGCTCCGGCCGGGACACGCCGTCGGACGAGGGTCGTGGCCGGCGCCGACCTGCGATACGACCTGGCGATCGACTTCGAGGAGGCCGTCTTCGGTATCACCAAGGAGATCAGCTTTCCGACCCTGGTGACCTGTTCGCGCTGCGACGGGGTGGGCGGCGAACCGGGCACCGAGCCCGAGACCTGCCCGGAGTGCAACGGGAGCGGCGAGAAGCGGCGAGTGGCCCAGACGATCCTGGGGCAGATGGTGAACATCGTGGCCTGTCCGCGCTGCCATGGCGAGGGCACGGTGATCACCACGCCATGTGGGATCTGCAACGGTGACGGTCGGACCCGCGAGGATCGAACGGTCACCGTCAACATCCCGGCCGGCATCGACGACGGCCAGCGCATTGCGCTTGAAGGGGAGGGAGAGGCGGGCCCGCGTGGCGGCCCGAGCGGCGACCTGTACGTGGCGGTGAGCGTGCGTCCCCACCCGGAGCTGCTGCGCCGCGGGACCGAGCTGTTCCACGAGCTTGCCGTCACATTTCCACAGGCCGCACTGGGCGCAACGCTGTCGGTTCCGACCGTGGAGGGCAGCGAGGAAGTCGAAGTCCCGGCCGGATCACAGTCCGGCCGCGAGATCCGCCTGCGCGGCAAGGGCGTTCCCCGCCTGCGCGGCGCCGGCCGCGGCGACCTGCACGTCATCGTCAATGTCGTGGTGCCGGCGAAGCTCGGGAAGCGTGAGCGAGAGCTGCTCCAGGAGCTGAGCGAGGTCAGCGGGCCTCCTGTGGTGCCGAAGAGCAGCGGCTCCGTCATCGACCGACTGCGCGACATGTTCGGCTGAGCACGCAGCCGATGCGCTGGCTCGAGCTCACCGTCGAAGCGGACGTCGAGGCCGTGGAGGCCGTCTCCGAGATTCTCGGGCGCGTGGCAAACGGCACGGCGGTCCATCCGACTCGCCTGATCCGCGACCCCGATGATGAGCTGTCCGCTCGTGCCGATCCCGACGCGGGCTTCGTGGTGACCGCCCACCTTGCCGATGGGCCTGATGCCGCGGCCGCCATCGATGCCACGGAGCGCGCTCTGTGGCACCTCCGGGCGTTCGACCTGCGACCGCTCGGAGCCCTGGGCGTCCGCCGCGTGGACGACGCCGAGTGGTCCGACGCCTGGAAGGCACACTACGTGCCTCAGCGCATCGGGCGCGTCGTGATCAGGCCGTCGTGGAGCCCGGCCGAGGATCCTGATCCGGCGGACGCCGTCATCGTGCTCGATCCGGGCATGGCCTTCGGCACCGGCCTTCATCCCACGACCCGCGGCTGCCTCGAGCTCCTGCAGGATGTCTCGCCGATGCCTGCCGACATCCTGGACGTGGGGTGCGGATCAGGCGTGCTTGCGCTGGCTGCCCTGAAGCTCGGAGCGGAGCACGCGCTTGCCCTCGACACTGATCCGCTGGCCGTGGATTCCACCCGGGAGAATGCGAGCCGCAACGGCCTGGCCGATGCGATCGAGGTGCGGCAGGGCTCGCTCGACGAGCGCGGCGGACCGTACGAGCTGATCTGTCGCCAACCTGGTGGCGGCGGTGCTGATCGATCTCGCACCTCGGCTGGCAGCCCACCTCGGAACGACGCGGGACGCTGCTTGCCAGCGGCATCATCGAGCCACGCGGCCCCGAGGTGATCGATGCCATGCGCGCCGCCGGACTTCGCGTCGCCGCGCGGCGGGACGATGGCGAGTGGGTCAGCCTGCGGCTGGAGCACGCCTCATGACGACGCACCGCTTCTTCGTCGCGGCCGATGCCCTGATCGGGGATCGGTTTCCGGTGCCGGCGTCCATCGAGCGCCAGGTACGTGGCGTCCTCCGGCTGCGGGACGGTGCTCGGATCGTGCTGCTCAGCGGCGATGGCATGGAGGCCGAGTGCGAGCTCCGGGGAACCGACTGCGTCATCGTCGATCGACGGCCGACCCGAGGCGAAGCCGACGCACCGTCTGACCGTCGCGCAGGCCCTTCTCAAGGGCGACGCGCTCGAGGACGTCATCCAGCACGGCACCGAGATCGGGATCGCTGCATTTCGGTTGGTGGTCGCGGAGCGATGCGTGGCCCGCGAGATCTCGGATCGAAAGCTCGAGCGCCTGCGATCGATCGCGCGCGAGGCGGCGGAGCAATCGGAGCGGGGGATCGTCCCGGCGGTGGAGTCACCCGTGGCGCTGACGGAGTCCCTGTCGCGCGGCGCCGTCCTGCTCCACGAGCGCCAGGGCGAAATCAGGCTGATCGAGGTGGATCGGCCAGCCACCGTGATCGTCGGCCCCGAGGGCGGCTGGACCGATGCCGAGGTGGCGGCGGCTCGCGCCGCCGGAGTCGTGGTGGCTGGACTCGGCCCACGGATCCTTCGCTCGCAGACCGTCGCCGTGGCGGCCGGCGCGGTGATCCTGTCGCGGACCGGCGATTTCGCCTAGCCTCATGTCCATGACCGAACGCGACCCGAACTGCCTCTTCTGCCGAATCGTGGCGGGCGAGATCCCGTCGGATCGGCTTCTCGAGGACGACCGCATCATCGTCTTCCGTGACGTCAACCCGCAGGCGCCGACGCACGTCCTCGCCATTCCGCGCGTCCACGTGCCGTCGGCTGCTGATCTGACCGACGACGACACCGAGCTTATCGGCGCCCTGTTCGGCGCGCTGCGGACCGTGGCGCAGGACGCCGGCCTGCACGACTACCGGATCGTCACCAATGTCGGAGCGGGAGCCGGGCAGAGCGTGTTCCATCTCCACTTCCACCTGCTCGCCGGGCGTGCCATGAGCTGGCCGCCCGGCTGATCGCGGCCATCGGGAGCGGCCGTGCCCGATTGACCCTCATCGGCCTCGCTGGTACGCTGCGGACCGCTTGCGTGCCCGGCGGGGTCGTCCCGTCATGCAATCGGCACGACTATCGAAGCAGGAAGGAGGCGAGACGTTTGGCAGAAGTCCGCGTGGGCGAGAACGAGACGTTCGAAAGCGCGCTGCGTCGTTTCAACAAGAAGATCCAGCAATCGGGAATTCTGGCTGAGGCACGACGCCGCGAGCACTACGAGAAGCCCAGCGTGAAGCGAAAGCGCAAGGAAGCCAAGAAGCGAAAGGTAACCTCGCGCGCCTAGTCGCCAGACGCCCGCCCCAGACCATAGCTCCGGCGCAAGGAGGACCTCGAGACCGATGACGCCGGACGCCGATGCAGTCGCGACCCTCTCCGGTCGCATCGAGTCCGCCATGCGGGATGCCATGCGCGCCCGCGACGAGCAGCGGACCCAGACGCTCCGCATGGCGATGGCCGCTGCCCAGAATCAGCGGATTGCGCTTCGTCGGGAACTCACCGATGACGAGGTCGTCGACGTCCTGACGAAGCAGGTGAAGCAGCGCCGCGAGAGTATCGCCATGTTTCGCGATGCCGGACGAGAGGAGCGTGCCGCCGCCGAGGAGGCCGAGGCAAGGATCCTCGCCGAGTTCCTCCCCGAGCAGCTGAGCGAGGATGAGATCGAGGCCATGGTCCGGCAGGCCATCGCCGAGACCGGCGCCACGGCGCCCGGCGACCTCGGACGGGTCATGGGCCGCATATCGCCGCAGACGCGCGGTCGGGCCGACGGGCGCGTCGTGAGCGAGGTCGTGCGCCGGCTGTTGGTCGGCTAGCCCGTGTTCATTCCACGCACCCTCAGCGACACCGGTGGCAGCTCCACGGTGTGGCGCGCCTTGGCGGTCGCCGCGATCGTCGCAGCCTCCCTGTTCCTCATTCTCTCGGCGAACATCACGCTGGGGCAGGAGAACCTGGTCGCCGGCGAAGTGGCCGAGCGTGACATTCGAGCTCCGCGTGATGCGACGTTCGACTCCTTGTCGGAGACGGAGGCGGAGCGAGACGCGGCGGCTGCGGCGGTGCAGGACGTCACCCTGAACCTCGAGCCGCCGGCCGACAACCAGGCGGACCAACTCGCCAAGTTCGACTCGCTTGCGCGGCGCGTGACCCGCATTCTCGAGCAGCGGGACGCGGAGACGATCACGGCCGAGGAGGCCATCACCCGATTGGCCAGCGACGTGCCCGAGATCGCGGTGCGGCACCGGGATCTCGTTGGCGCGATGTCGATTCCCCGCTGGGACGTGGTCGCCGGCGCGGCGCGATCGGCACTCGAGACGACCCTGGCCACCTCGGTCAGGGAGGACGAGGTGATCCGGGTGCGAAGCTCGGTGCGCGACCTCATCACCAATGACCTCGGCCAGGATGAGCGATCCCTGGCCGGCAATCTGGCGGCGTCCCTGGTCGAACCGAACGTGATCATCAGCGACGAGCTCACGGCGGATGCCCGGAACCAGGCCCGCGCCTCGATTCCGCCCGTATCGGTCGAGGTGCTTGCCGGCGAGATGATCGTGGCCGAGGGTCAGCGGCTGACCGAAGGCGACATCGAGAAGCTGGAGGAGCTGGGACTCACCAGGCCTCGGGTCGAGGCGGGAACCGTGGTCGGCAACGCCCTCATCGCCCTGCTGGTGGCCGGCCTGCTGGTCGGCTACCTGCTTCGGTTCGAGCCGGAGATCTGGCACCGCAACCGATCGGTCCTTCTCTTCTTCCTTGTCCTGGTCGTCTCGGCCCTGGCGGTCCGGGTTGCGGCCGATCGGACGCTGTGGGCGTTCGCGGTGCCGGCATCGGCCAGCGTCCTGCTCGTCGGCATCCTGTTGCGGAACTCGGTCGGCGCCGCGATGGCCATCGGGCTGGCGGTCCTCACCGGCGTGATGAACCGCGAGGCGCTCGAGCCGGCAGTCTATGTACTCGCCGGTGGCATCGCGGCGCTGCTGACGATCACGCGTGCCGAGCGACTCAACGCCTTTGTGCGGGTCTTCGCCGCGCTCGCCGCGACCAACGTTGCCGTTGTCGTCGCCTTCAGCCTCCTCGAGCAGCGCGACATCGCCGCCGTCGTCCAGCTGGGAGGCATGGGCATCGTCAACGCCGTCCTCTCGGTCATCCTGGCGGTCGGCAGCTTCGCGATGCTCGGCAACGTGTTCGGGATCATGACGGTCTTCCAGCTCCTCGAATTGGCCAACCCGTCGAACCGGCTGCTTCGCCGTCTCCTGCTCGAGACGCCCGGCACCTATCACCACAGTGTCATGGTCGGAAACCTCGCCGAGCGCGCGGCCGAGACGATCGGCGCCGACCCGCTGCTGGCGCGAGTGGCGGCCTACTACCACGACATCGGCAAGATGAAGAATCCGCTGGCATTCATCGAAAACCAGGCGGGCGCCCACAACATCCACGACGACCTCAACGCCGAGACGAGCGCCCGGATCATCGCCGGCCACATCCGCGATGGCATCGACCTCGGCTACGAGCACGGGCTCCCGGTGCAGGTCATCGGCTACATCCCGCAGCACCACGGGACGAGCGTGATGAGCTACTTCCACCAGAAGGCACTGCGCGAGGTGGGCGGTCGCGAGGACCTCGTCAACGAGCGGACCTACCGCTACCCCGGCCCCAAGCCACAGACCCGGGAGGCCGCCATCATCATGCTCGCCGATGGCGTTGAGGCCTCGGTGCGCTCGCTCGACGAAAAGGACGAGGAGAGCATCCGCGGCATGGTCGATCGCATCATCGACGCGCGGGTGGAAGACGGCCAGCTGGACGATGCGGAGCTGACGCTGAAGAACATCAGCCAGATCAAGGACGCGTTCGTCGGCCAGCTCCTGGGGATGTACCACTCGCGGATCAAGTACCCGGACAACGTGCTGCCGCTGGGACAGGCCCGCGAAGAGGCCTGACCGCGGGGTGAGCCCTTGAGCCTCGGGCGGTCAGGGGACTAGGATGGTCGACATGGGCTGCTCGGTCAGGTTCCACGACCGCATCGGGCCCGATCGCATCGCCAACGCGGTCGAGCCCCTGGACGCCGATGCGGCCCTTGCCCTGCTCGAGTCGGCCGTGTGCGAAACGGTGGGGGTCGCCTTCGGGATCGAGGATGCCGAAGTCGAGCTGACCCTGGCGGGCGACGGCGAGATGGAACGGCTGAATTTCGACCACATGGGCGAACGCGGCCCGACCGACGTCCTCTCCTTTCCCCTGCACGAGTGGGCGCTCAACGGACGCGAGTCGCACCTGACCGATGACGACGGCATCTCACCGCCGGGCCCGCTCCTGCTAGGGGACGTGGTGATCGACATCGACCAGGCGCTTCGCCAGGCTGCCGAGGGCAACTGGGGCGTCGTCGAAGAGCTCGTGCTGCTGGCCATCCATGGCACGCTCCATCTCCTGGGTCACGACCACGCCGAGATCGACGAGGAGGAGCGCATGCGCGGGATGGAGCGCGAGGTCCTGGGCCTCCTTCACCGCCGCCATCGCGAGATCGAATGGCAGCCCGGCTCCCTGTTCGACCGGGCGGGCCACGCCGTCTCCAGCGGCAGCTGACCTCTCCGGGCATGCCGTCGCGGCGTGCCCCGACCGAAATATCGGCGACGTCGCCCGATTCAGAGGGCGGCTGCCACCGGGGCTGCGCGGGAGTCGGTGTCGGACTGCGACGTGTCCGGGGCCGCGACCGAGGAGGCGCTGGGCGCGACGATCCAGGCGATGAGCAGGATGGCGAACGAGACGAGTGCGGCGATGACCATGGGTGGTGCTCCTTCCGTGGGGGTGCCGGTCAGGGCTGGTAGGCAACTTCGCCGTGCTGGGCCAGGTCCAATCCGGCCGCTTCGGCCTCGCCGGTCACGCGGATCGGAGTGACGAGGTTGACCAGGAAGAGAATGGCGCCGGTGGCGAGCGCGGAGTAGGCGGCCACCACGGCCACGCCGATCATCTGGGTGACGAGCTGTCCGGAGTTGCCGGCCAGCGCACCGTCGATGCCGCCGACCGCGGCAGTGGCGAAGACGCCGGTCGCCAGGGCACCGAACGCCCCGCCAACCCCGTGGACGGCAAAGACATCAAGGGCGTCGTCGACCCGGGCCCGCAACCGAAGCTGGGCCGCGCCGTAGCAGACGATGCCGACGCCCAGGCCGATGAGGATGGCGGCAGCGGGTGTCACGAATCCGGCTGCTGGGGTGATGGCCACCAACCCGGCCACGGCGCCGATCGCCGCTCCCAGGACGGATGGCGTGCCCTTGTGGAGCCAGCTGATGGTGACCCAGGTGATCGCGGCCATGGCGGCCGCCGTATTGGTGGTGACGAATGCTGTGGCCGCCAGGCCGTTGGCGCCAACCGCGCTGCCGGCGTTGAAGCCGAACCAGCCGAACCAGAGCAGCCCGGCACCGAGCACGGTCATGGGAACGTCGTGCGGCTCGGTGGCGGGCTCGATGAGGCCGGTGCGGCGTCCGATGAACAGCGCAGCGACCAGCGCGGCGACCCCGCTGGAGAGATGGACGACCGTCCCCCCTGCGAAGTCGAGCACGCCGAGGCCGAACAGCCAGCCATCCGGCGACCACACCCAGTGGGCGATCGGCGCGTAGACAAAGGTCGACCATGCGACCGCAAAGAGCACAAAGGCCTTGAAGCGTTTGCGCTCGGCGAACGCCCCGCTGATGAGGGCGGGCGTGATGATGGCGAACATCATCTGAAAGGCCATGAAGGCAAGGTGGGGGACGGTCGTGGCGTAGACGTCGGACGGGTCCCCGGTCACTCCCTCGAGCGCAAGCCATTCGAGGCCGCCGATGAGGCCGAGTCCGGTGTCAGGGCCGAATGCCAGGGTGTACCCCCACAGCACCCAGGTCACGCTGACCAGGCCCAGGATGAAGAAGCTGTGCATGATCGTGCTGAGCACGTTCTTGCGGCGGACCAGCCCGCCATAGAAGAGGGCAAGCCCTGGGGTCATGAGCATGACGAGCGCGGCGCTCATCATCACCCAGGCGGTGTCTCCGGAATCGATCGTGGGCATCGGGCGCTCCTGCGTCGGTCGAATGGACGTTGTGCAGGCAGCCTAAGTCCGACGATGGCGTATAGCGATCCCGCCGCGGGTTGTCGATTGGTTGCGACGTTGTGCAGATCGCACAATGTCACTGCATGAAGCTCAGAATGCGCGGCCGGCATCCAGCTCGCGTGGCGGCGACGTCCCATCCAGGATGGCTCTCGCTGCCATGGCCGCCGAAGCGGGGCCGGTACTGATCCCCCAGGGTCCATGGCCCGCACAGACATACAGGCCACCGACCCCCGGGTACGCCCCGATGAAGGGTCGGCCATCCACCGACTGTGGACGCGCGCAGATCCGCCGCTCCACCACCTCCGCGTCGCCGATTGCCGGGAGGAACGCAACGCCGCGTCGCAGGAGCAGGGCTGCGATGCGCGATGGATCAGGTTCGTCAGGCAGGAACGTGGAGCCGAGGGTACTGATGCCACGTGCGCTGGCCAGACTGAACAGCGACGACGGCTCTTCCGATGGTGCGTCGGAGGCCGCGGCACGGGCCGTCGCCGCGGCCGATCGGTTGATCGCGTCGACCTCGTCCTCCTCGACGATGTGACGTGGCGCCGCTCCATCGAGCCGCAGCTGGACGGTCACGCCCCATGTCGCGCGGATCGGTTCCCACCCTCTGCTCGGGTCAACGAGGGGCGGGGTCCACGGCCCGGCCGCGACCAGCACGGCATCGGCAGCGATGCGCGTTCCGTCGGCAAGCTGGACGCCTGTCACGTTGTCGTGCTCGATCACGGGCGTCGCCGCGCTGCCGATGCGCACCCGTGCGCCGCGTTCCTCGGCCAATCGCGCCCAGGCCGCCGTCGCGGAGGCGGGCGGCACCGGGAACCCCGTCGCGAGCCGGACTGCCGCCAGGCCGGGGCTGAGCGACGGTTCGACCCGCGCGACCTCGTCGGCGTCCATGAAGCGCGGAAGGAGCTCGGGCAGGCTGGCCTGCTGCCGTCGTGCCTGCTCGGCCGCCGCCGCCTCGTCGCGGTTCAGCAACATCAGCCCGGCGGGCTCGGCGCCGATGGCGAATTCACCCGTCTCGTCGGCGAGGGCCTGGTAGCGAACGAGGCTCTCTCGGTAGAGCGGCGCCAGCACCGCATCGAACGGATGCTGGATCGCTCCGAGGTTGCGGCCCGACGCGCCGGCAGCAATGGCGGTGCGTTCGACGAGCGAGACTCGCGCACCGCGCGACGCGAGAATCGCCGCGGCCGAGCAGCCGATGATGCCGCCGCCGATGATCACGATCTCGCTCCTCACCCATCGAGCATAGCGAAGCGCCGATGCGTCGGCTGTGCGACGCCACCGGCCACTCGATCCCGGCGTGCGGCTACCATCGGCCGCCATGAAGGTCATCTGCGGGCTCGGAAACCCCGGCGAGCGCTACCGGCTGACCCGGCACAGCGTCGGCTTCCGCGTCGTCGACCTTCTCGCCGATCGCTGGGGCCACACCGGGGACGGCCGGGTAAAGGATGGTGCCGCGCTCCTCGAGGTCGCGCGGCCCGAATTCGCGGAGCGCGTCCTGCTCGTCAAGCCGATGCGCTACATGAACCGGTCCGGCGGCCCCCTCCACGCTGCCCTGCGCCAGACCGAGGTCGATCCACTCGAGGATCTGCTCGTCATCACCGATGACATCGACCTGCCCCTGGGGCGCGTGCGACTGCGACGGTCAGGCTCGGCCGGCGGTCATAACGGCCTGCGCGACATCATCAGCACCTTTGGCACCAACGAGTTCTCGCGGCTGCGGATCGGCGTCGGTCGGACGGGCGCGGTCGTCGACCACGTGCTTGCCACCTTTCAGCCCCCGGAGCGCGAGCTGGCAGACGAGATGATCGCCGTCGGTGCGGACGCGGCCGAACGGTGGCTGGCGGAGGGGATCGAGGGCGCGATGAATGGGTTCAACGGGCTCGAGGTCGAGTAGTTCGCCGTACCGCTACCATGGACCGGTCCATGTCTTCCTCACGCGGCGGTGACGGCCGCGTTGCTCCGCTCATCGACGCCCTGGGGCCTCATCTGCCGCCCGCGGGCGTCCTTCGTGTGCCCGCCGTCGCGCGTCCCGCGTTCGTCGCCGCGCGCCGGGCAGGGCTGCCTTCCGAGCGGCCGATGGTCGTCGTGGCGCGCACCGACGAAGAAGCGCACCGGCTCGTCGATGACCTCTCCGCGTGGTTGGGCGGGGATCGGCTTCGTCTCCTTCCCGAGCGGGCAGCGCTTCCGCTGGAGCGTGCCCTGCCGGAGCATGACGAGTCGTCGGAGCGCCTGGTGGTGCTCGCCGATCTGGCCGTCGAACGAGACCTCGTGGTCGTCACCTCGCTGCTGGCGGTGGTGCAGCGAACACTTGGCGTCGACCAGCTGCGAGATGGCCGCTCGAGCATCCGGGTAGGGGGACGGATCGACCAGCGTGACCTTCTGGCGGCCCTGGTCGCGGGCGGCTACGAGCCGACGGTCGAGGTGACCGGCATCGCGGAGTTCGCGCATCGTGGCGGCCTGGTGGACGCCTGGCCCCCGGGATCAACCGAGCCTGTCCGCATCGAACTGTTCGGGAACGAGGTCGAGTCGATCCGCTCATTCGACCCGATGTCCCAGGGCTCGCGTCGCCGCCTGGACGAGGTCGTGCTGCTGCCGGCGTCCGAGTTCTTGCCGGAGGACGGCTGGGAGGGCATGTCGGCGCGCCACTCCGACCTGGACTCGGAGATGCTGCGCGAGGATGCCGTTCGCCTCGACCAGGGCGACCTGGCGGAGTCGGCCGAGACGTGGGCCGCGCACCTGACCGCCGGAGCGGCGGCGAAGCACATACCCGCCGGCGCACACGTCGTGCTCACGGACACGGCCGAGCTCACCGCGTTGGCAGGGGACCTCGACGCCCAGGCAGCCGAACGACATGCCGGGCTCGTCGCAGCCGGCGAGATCCCCGATTCATGGCCGGCACCGTATGCGGCGGTGGATACGCTCCGGGATCTCGAGGCCGTCGTCGCCGAGCGCCTCGAGGAGGGGGACGGGGCGGACTCCGGCTTCGGGCCAGCCCCTCCACTGCCTGGCAGGGCCGATCGGGCGGGTACATGGCTGAATGATCTGGCCGCGCGGGACCGAAGAGTCGTGGTGACGACCGACCAGGCGAGCCGCGTCAGCGAGCTGCTCGAAGAGGCCGGCCGCCCGGTCGCGTCGCTCGCCGCCCTGCGCCAGCTGCCGGAGCGGGGAGACATCGGACTCGTGCACACCTCCCTGTCCGGGGGCATGACCCACGACGCGAGCGGCCTCATCGTGCTGAGCGACCGCGAGCTGTTCGGGGCGACCCGCGTGCGCCGCCTTGCGACCTCGAAGCGGGTGGTGACGCGAGACCTGATCGGCAAGCTCCAACCCGGCGACCACGTCGTTCATGTCGATCATGGAATCGCTCGCTACGTCGGCATGACCCAGCGGACGTTCGGCGACGACGTGAAGGAATACCTCCAGCTCGACTTCGCGGGAACCGACAAGATATTTCTGCCCGCCGACCAGATCGGCCGGATCACTCGCTACGCCGGCGGACCGGCTCCTGCGCTCTCGAAGCTCGGCGGGACCGAATGGGAGCGGACGAAGACTCGGGTCCGGCGCGCGGTCGGGGACCTCGCGCGCGAGCTCGTCGAGATCTACGCGGCACGCGAATCGGCGCCGGGCTTCGCGTTCAGCGCCGACACGACATGGCAGCGCGAGCTCGAGGAGAGCTTTCCCGTACACCGAGACGCCCGACCAGGCCCGGAGCATCGAGGAGGTCAAGGCCGACATGCTCCGGCGGCGGCCGATGGACCGGCTGGTGGTGGGTGACGTCGGCTACGGCAAGACCGAGGTCGCCCTGCGCGCGGCGTTCAAGGCCATCCAGGACGGGAAGCAGGTGGCGCTCCTGGTACCCACCACGGTGCTCGCCCAGCAGCACCTGCTGACGCTGCAGCGTCGTCTCGCCGCGTTTCCGATCGAGGTGGCGATGCTGAGCCGATTCGTCTCGAAGAAGGACCAGTTGCAAATCGTCGCCGGCGTGGCGGAGGGAAGCGTGGACATCCTCATCGGGACGCATCGGATCCTGTCGAAGGACATCAGCTTCGCCGATCTCGGCCTGCTCATCGTGGACGAGGAGCAGCGATTCGGGGTCTCGCACAAGGAGCGCATCAAGGCCATGCGGCGCGAGGTCGACGTGCTGACCCTGTCCGCAACGCCGATTCCGCGAACCCTGCACCTGAGCCTCGTCGGCATCCGCGACCTCTCTGTCATCGAGACGCCGCCGGAGGCGCGCCTGCCGATCCAGACCCGGATCGCCGAGGACGATGACGGGCTGGTGCGTGACGCGATCAGCCGAGAGGTCGATCGAGGCGGACAGGTCTTCTACGTCCACAACCGCGTCGAGACGATCGAGGCGGCCGCGGCGCGCGTGCGGCGCCTCGTCCCCGGCGCGCGGGTCGGGATCGGCCACGGCCAGATGGCCGAGGGCATGCTCGAGCGCGTGATGCTCGACTTCGACAGCGGCCGGTTCGACGTTCTGGTGTGCACGACGATCATCGAATCCGGACTGGACATCCCGAACGCCAACACGATCATCATCGTGCGTGCCGACACCTTCGGCCTGGCCCAGCTCTACCAGCTCCGCGGGCGGGTCGGCCGATCCGATCGCCGGGCCCATGCCTACCTGCTCCACCGTCGCGGCACGCCCCTGACGCCGATCGCCAGGAAGCGGCTGCATGCCATCTTCAGCGCCTCGGACCTGGGCGCCGGATACCAGATCGCGCTCTCGGACCTCGAGATCCGGGGCGCCGGCAACATCCTGGGCGCCGAGCAGCACGGCTTCATGGCGGCGGTGGGGTTCGAGATGTACACGCGGCTGCTGGCCGAGGCGGTCGACACGCTGCGCGGCCGGCTTTCCATTCCCGAGCCGGCAGCCGTCCGCCTGGACCTTCCCGGCTCCGCCTTCCTGCCCGACGACTACGTCGAGGACTCGGGAGCCAAGCTGGAGGCCTACCGACGGTTCGCTCAGCTTCGATCCGATGCCGACGCCAATGCCCTCAGGGCGGAGCTCGTTGATCGCTACGGGCCGATCCCGACCCCCGTCGAGGGGCTGTTCACCGCGGTTCGCGTGCGCTTGGCGGCCGAGGCCGCCGGGGTGCCCGAGGTTCGGGCCGAGGAGCGACAGGTCACCCTGAAGTGGACCCGGATGCCCGACCGTCACGAGGTGAGCGTGGCGTTGCAGGTCGCCGGGCTGCGTCCCGACAGCGCGTCGAACCAGGTTCGAATCCCGGTTGCACCGGGCCGCGATCCGGTGGACGTCGCCATGCGGGCGCTCGTCGCGCTCGGGGCAGCGCCGGCGCCTTCCTGAGGGCACTCGGCGAGACGGCGATCGGGCCGGTGGGAGGTATACTGGATGCCTTACTCGACCCGGGACGGGCGCACCCGTCCGGCGCCGACTCTCACCGCAGCCGCACGTGCGCGGCGACGATCAGGAGGCGACCGTGACGTCCCACCAGCCCATCGACCCGGCCAACGCCCGCGACACCCTTCGCGTCGGCGACCAGTCCTTCGCCTATTACCGTCTCGATGCCGCGGGCGCGAAGGATCTCGTGCACCTGCCGTTCACGGTGAAGGTGCTGCTCGAGAACATGCTGCGGGGAGCCGCGACGCACCCCGACCTCGTGAGCGCCGACGATGTCGCTGCGCTGGCGTCGTGGGAGGCGGGCCAGCCGGGCGAGGCCGAGCTGCCGTTCATGCCGGCCCGCGTCATCCTGCAGGACTTCACGGGCGTGCCGTGCGTCGTCGACCTGGCCGCCATGCGCGACGCCATCGCGCAGATGGGCGGAGATCCGGCCCGGGTGAATCCACTGGTTCCCGCTGATCTCGTCATCGACCACAGCGTGCAGGTCGACCAGTTCGGCACCGACGCCGCGTTCCTCATCAACGTCGAGCGCGAGTACGAGCGCAACGGCGAGCGCTACGCCCTGCTCCGCTGGGCGCAGCAGGCATTCACCGACTTCCGCGTCGTGCCGCCGGGCACCGGCATCGTGCACCAGGTCAACCTGGAGTTCCTCGCCGACGTCGTCGGCGCGCGCGAGATCGACGGCGTGCTGACCGCGTTCCCTGACACGCTGGTGGGGACCGATTCGCACACCACCATGATCAACGGGCTCGGCGTCGTCGGCTGGGGCGTGGGCGGCATCGAGGCAGAGGCCGCGCTCCTCGGCCAGCCGCTCTACCAGCCGATGCCGATCGTGGTCGGTTTCCGGCTCGACGGCGACATGCCGTCCGGTGCGACCGCCACAGACCTCGTCCTGTACGTGACCGAGATGCTCCGAGCGCACGGCGTCGTGGGCAAGTTCGTCGAGTTTCACGGTCCCGGCCTGTCGCGTCTCGGCCTGGCCGATCGCGCCACGATCAGCAACATGTCACCGGAGTTCGGCGCGACCGCCACCCTCTTCCCGGTCGATGCCGAAACCCTGCGCTATCTGCGCATGACCGGCCGGCCGGACGATGTCGTGGCGCGCGTCGAGGCGTACGCGAAGGCGCAGGGCCTGTTCCGGACGGATGACTCGCCCGAGCCGATCTTCAGCGAGTCGCTCAGTCTCGACCTGTCGACCGTTGTCCCGTCGCTGGCCGGCCCGAAGCGGCCGCAGGATCGTGTCGCACTGTCCGACATCCGAGACAACTTCCAGGCTGCGTTCCCGAATGGCCTCCACTCGCACGCCGATGGCACCGAGCACCAGCATCCCGGCGAGGGCGTGCATGGCGAACGCGGCACGGTCGACGAGGCGAGCAACGAGTCCTTCCCGGCCTCCGACCCGCCCGCGTACACGCGCGACCCGCATGCGGCCGAAAACGCCACGGGGGCCCCCGCCCGGCACCAGCCGCTACGACTTCCTTCCGATGCCCATTACAAGGCGGCGGAGATCCGCCTCGACGGCGAGAGCCACAAGATCCGCACCGGATCAGTCGTGATCGCCGCGATCACGTCGTGCACCAACACCAGCAACCCATCGGTCATGGTGGCGGCCGGCCTGGTCGCACGAAACGCGGTGGAACGCGGGCTGACGACCAAGCCGTGGGTCAAGACATCGCTCGCACCCGGCTCGCGCGCGGTGACCGACTACCTGCAGGCGGCCGGCCTGATGGACCCGCTGGAAGCGCTGCGCTTCCACCTGGTCGGATACGGCTGCACCACCTGCATCGGCAACTCCGGCCCGCTGGCCGAGCCCATCGCGGAGGCCATCGAGGCCAACGGCATCGCGGGCGTCGCCGTGCTGTCCGGCAATCGGAACTTCGAGGGCCGCATCCACCCGCTGGCGCGGGCCAGCTACCTGGCATCACCGCCGCTGGTCGTCGCATTCGCGCTGGCCGGTCGCATCGATATCGACCTCACCACGGAGCCGATCGGCACTGATTCCGACGACAAGCCGGTCATGCTCGCCGACATCTGGCCGACGGCCGAGGAGATCGCCGGCGTGGTGCTGGAAGCGGTCAGTGGCGACGTGTTCAAGCGCAACTACGCATCGGTCTTCGACGGCGACGAGCGCTGGCGCGACCTGCCCGTTCCGGACGGGGATCGGTACGCGTGGGATCCCGAGTCGACGTATGTGACTCGCCCTCCGTTCTTCGAAGGACTGGCCGACGCGCCGTCGGATCCGGACGACATCATCGGCGCTCGAGCGCTGGCGGTCCTCGGCGACAGCGTGACGACCGATCACATTTCACCGGCCGGCTCGATCGCCCGCTCCTCGCCGGCCGGCGAGTGGCTCGTGGCGCACGGCGTCGAGCCGCGCGACTTCAACTCCTACGGGTCACGGCGCGGTCACCACGAGGTGATGGTGCGCGGAACCTTTGCCAACATCCGGCTCCACAACCTGCTCACGCCGGATGCGGAGGGCAACGTGACCGAGCACGTCCCCTCCGGAGAGCGGATGAGCATCTTCGACGCCGCGGCGCGCTACCACGACGAAGGCACGCCGCTCATCATCCTGGCGGGTCGTGAGTACGGTTCGGGATCATCGCGCGACTGGGCGGCCAAGGGGCCGATGCTCCAGGGCGTTCGCGCGGTCATCGCCGAGTCCTACGAGAGGATCCACCGGTCGAACCTGGTGGGCATGGGGATCCTGCCGCTGCAGTACCTGCCGAGCGAGACCGCGGGCTCGCTCGGCATCACCGGGCGCGAGACCTTCGATGTGATCGGCCTGGCCGGCGGCCTGCGACCGCGCCAGGAGGTGACGGTCGTCGCGCGGGGCGACGACGGCCGAGAGATCCGGTTCCGAACGATTGCTCGGCTCGATGGTGCCATCGACGTCACGTACCTGCGAAATGGCGGTGTGCTCCAGACCGTGCTGCGGCGCCTTGCCACCGCCTGACCCGGTGGTGGTGCCCGAGCGGGTTGAAACGGAGGCCGCATTGCCTGCCGCGTATGCATCGGGCTAGACTCACGCCGCAGCCGTCCGGCCGCTCAACTCGCTTGGAGTGCCTCCAGCACCGTGACCGTTTCGTCAGTCGATGATCTGCGTGCCCTGATCAGGGAGGTCCCGGACTTCCCGAAGCCGGGCATCCTGTTCTATGACATCACCACCCTCCTCAAGGTCCCCGATGCGTTCCGCGAGGTGATCGATCGCATGGCCGAGCAGGTCGGCGACACGCCGGTTGACGTCGTCGTCGGCATGGAGTCGCGCGGGTTCATCTTCTCCGCGCCACTCGCCTACAAGCTCGGTGCAGGGTTCGTGCCGGTGCGGAAGCTCGGCAAGCTTCCCGCTGAGACGATCGAAGTCGAATACGAGCTCGAGTACGGGACCGCCACGCTCGAGATCCACTCCGACGCGATCACCAAGGGCCAGCGCGTCCTGCTGGTCGATGACCTCCTTGCGACAGGTGGCACCGTCATGGGCACCATCGAGCTCGTGAGACGGCTGGGCGGCGAGATCGCCGCGCTCTCGTTCATGGTCGAGCTGGGCGCGCTCAACGGACGCGAGAAGCTCGACGAGTTCGAGATCCACGCGCTGCTCACGTACTGAGGGCCGCGGCGCCGATGGCCGTAGCTGCAACTTCCCGATCTCGCGCGCGGTCCGTCGGCGATCGCGACGAGATCGCCGCGTACCTGCGGCGGGATCGGCTCTACGCGGCGTACGCGCTGGGTGACCTCGACGGACCGAATCGAGCCCGAGTCGCGTGGGCGATGGCCTACGACGAGGCGGGGCGCGCCACCGCCCTCGTCATGCACCACGAAGGGCTGGTGCCCCAGCCGCTCTTCCTCATGGGCGACCCCGAGGGCTGTCGAACGATCCTGGAGTCGGTGCTGAAGCCACGCGACGCGTACCTCCAGGCCACCGAGCGGCATCAGGCGACGATCGCGGAGCTCTACGAGCTCGACACGCCGGTGGCGATGCTGCGCATGGTGGTCAACCGAGACTCGTTCACGCCGTTCGCGGGGCCGGCACAACGCCTGACCGCACTCGACATCGACGATCTGAACCAGCTCTACCAGCTGGGGTACCGGGCGGGCTTTCCCGCCGCGGTTGTCGAGGATGGCGTGTACTACGGAGTGCGCGTCCGGGGCCGGCTCGTGAGCGCGGCCGGCACCCATGCCATCAACCCGCGCGAGGACATCGCCGTGGTCGGCAACGTCATGACACACGTCGACTTTCGCGGCCACGACTTCGCCAAGATGGTGACGAGCGCTGTCACCGGCGAGCTCCTCGGACGGATGAGTGACGTCGCCCTCAATGTTCACGCCGACAATGGACCCGCCGTGGCCGCCTACGGACGGCTCGGCTACCGTACCCATAGCCAGCTCATCGAGCGGCTCGCCCGACGGCGGACCGGAGGCGGCTGGGGACTCATGCGACCGATTAGAGAGGCAATGCGAATCCCGTGGCAACGCGAACCGAAGTGAAGCACGACGTCGCCGACATCGGCCTGGCCGATGCCGGACGCCTGAAGATCGAGTGGGCCGACCGCCAGATGCCGGTCCTCGCCGCAATTCGCGAGCGTTTCGCACGCGAGCAGCCGCTGGCCGGCTGGCGGGTCAGTGCCTGCCTCCACGTCACCGCGGAGACGGCGAACCTGGTGCGGACACTGGCCGACGGCGGCGCCGACATCGTGCTGTGCAGCTCGAACCCGCTGTCGACCCAGGATGACGTCGCTGCGTCGCTGGTCGCGCACTACGGCATCCCGGTGTACGCGATCAAGGGCGAGGATCGCGACTCCTACTACGCGCACATCGGCGCGGCTCTCGACCACCGCCCGCACATCACCATGGACGATGGAGCGGACCTGGTGAACGAGCTTCACACGAAGCGGACGGAGCTCCTGGATGAGGTGATCGGCGGGACCGAGGAGACGACAACCGGGGTCATCAGGCTCCGTGCGATGGCCAACGCCAGCATGCTCCGCTACCCCGTGGTGGCGGTCAACGAGGCCCTGACCAAGCACCTGTTCGACAACCGCTACGGCACCGGCCAGAGCGCCATCGACGGCATCCTGCGCGCGACGAACATCCTCTTCGCCGGCAAGACCGTGGTGGTGGGTGGCTACGGCTGGGTCGGACGCGGCATCGCCTCGCGTGCCCACGGCATGGGAGCCAACGTGGTGGTGTGCGAGGTCGACCCCATTCGCGGCCTCGAGGCGGCCATGGACGGATTCCGCGTGATGAACGCCGCGTCCGCTGCGGCCGTCGGCGACGTCTTCATCAGCGGGACCGGCAATCTGAACGTCTGGGGGCGGGACCACTTCGGCCTCATGCCGGACGGCGCGATCCTCGCCAACGCCGGTCACTTCAACGACGAGTTCGAGCTGGCCGCGCTCGAGGAGCAGTCGGAGTCGAATCGCGAGGTCCGACCCTTCACCAGGGAGTACCTCATGCCGGACGGCCGGCGCATCTACGTGCTGGCCGATGGCCGGCTCGTCAACCTGGGTGCGGCGGAGGGACATCCGGCGCTCGTGATGGACATGAGCTTCGCGAATCAGGCGTTGGGGCTCGAATGGCTGCGCGCCCACGTCGATGAGCTCGAGCCGATCGTGTACGGCATTCCCGACGACATCGACCGCGATATCGCGCGCCTGAAGCTGGAGAGCATGGGGATCCAGATGGACTCGATGACCCCGGAGCAGAAGGCGTACAGCGAGTCGTGGGAATCGGGTACCTGAAGACCGGGAAATAAAGGTTTTCCAGATGCGCGGCGCAAACCTTTAGGGTAGCCTGCGCTTCGTTGGGTTCGGCCGGGGGGAGGGGTACGGCGACCGTGGCGCGGGGGACGCCCGGGGGGAGCCGGTCGCCGCATCCGCCGCACCCTGCCGGCCCGCGGCGATATCAACGCAAGGGCCCCTCATGGGTATGATCGCCGACATGGCCCGCGTGAGCAGTCCGACCTTCGTTGGGAGACGCGCCCAGCTTCAGGGCCTGCACGCCGCCCTGGCGGTCGCGTCCCGACGCATGCCGACGGTGTGCCTCGTGGCCGGCGATGCCGGGATCGGCAAGTCGCGGCTCATGGCCGAGTTCACGGAGCAGGCACGCTCCGCCGGTGCCCACGTCCTGTCCGGCGACTGTCTGCAGCTGGGCGATACCGGGCTGCCGTACGCTCCGTTCGTCGGTGCCCTTCGACCCCTCCTCCGTTCGCTGCCGCGCGAGCGCCTCGACGAGCTCATCGGCGCGGGGCGTGCGGACCTGTCGCACCTCCTTCCCGACCTTGGGTACGACCCGATACCGTCACGGTCCGCCGGGCCAACGAGCCAGGCGGCCGATCAGGCCCGGCTCTTCGAGGTGGTGCTCGGCCTCCTGCGTCGGCTGTCGGAGGATGCGCCGGTGGTGCTGGTGCTCGAGGACCTTCACTGGTCTGACCCGTCGACCCGCGACCTGCTCCGATTCCTGGTGCGCAGCGGCCGCGACGCGCGGCTGCTCATCATCGGGACGTATCGCTCCGACGAGCTTCATCGCCGCCATCCCCTACGTCCCCTGATCGCGGAGCTCACTCGTCAGGAAGGGGTCGATACCGTGGAGCTGGCGGCACTCGACCACGGCGAGCTCGAGTTGCTCCTGACCGGGATCACCGACACCGCTCCATCGGCCGACCTTGTCACGACGGTCCTCGCCCGATCGGGAGGGAATCCGCTCTTCGTCGAGGAGCTCATGGCGGCCGGAAAGGGCGGGCTTGCCATGCCACGCAGCCTCCGGGACACGCTCGACGACCGGATCCGCCAGCTCCCGGATCAGGCGCAGCACATCCTGCGACTTGCGTCGGTCGCCGGTCCGCGGGTGGACCACGCACTCCTCGCAGAGGTTGCCGACCTCTCCGACGCCAGGCTGACGGACGCCATCCGCACGTCGGTCGAGCATCACCTGCTGGTTCCCACCGACCCGGAAGAGACACCCGGCTATCGATTCCGGCATGCCCTGGTGCAGGAGGTCGTGTACGAGGACCTGCTGCCGAATGAGCGGACCCGGATTCACGCGGCGTACGCGATGGCCCTGGACGGTCATGCGGATCGCAATCCCCAGGAGCGTGCCGGCGTCGCGGCTCTGCTCGCGCATCACTGGTTGCTGGCGCACGACGTCGAGCACGCCTTGGCGGCCTCGATTGCCGCCGCGCGAGCTGCGGTCCAGACATTCGCCCATCACGAAGCCCAGGCCCTGCTCGAACGAGCGCTCGAGTTATGGGCGAGGGTGGCACCGGACCGGCTGCCAGCCGGCCTGGATCGCACCGTGATCCTGGAAGAGGCAGCCGAGGCGGCGGCGCAGTCGGGGGACACGCGGCGATCGATCGACCTCGTGCGCTCGGCCCTTGCGGAGACGAATGCGGTCGCGGAACCGATGCGCGCCGGCGTGCTGCACCACAGGCTGGCGTGGTACCTCAACGAGGCGGGGGATTGGCAATCGGGCGTCCAGGCGATGGAACGCGCAGTCGAGCTCATCCCGCTCGAACCCCCGACGCACGAGCGGGCCGGGGTCATCGCCGACCTCGCCCACTCCCTCATGATCCGCGGGCGGTTCACCGAATCCATGGGCCTGGCGGAGGCGGCGCTCGCCATCTCCCGCAGCGTGGGCTCCCGCCAGGCCGAGACGCGCGCGCTCACCGCGCTGGGACTTGATCTCGCCTGCCGGTCGGACCTCGAGCGTGGCATCCCGATGCTGCGCGACGCATATCGCCTCGCGCTGGACGCGGGCGATCCCCAGGCCATCTTTCTCACCGCCGTGGGTCTCGGATGGTCCCTCGACGAAGCGGCGCTCCACGCCGAGGCCGTCGAGGTGGCGACCGCGGCTCGCGAGCGCGTGCGCGCGCTCGGGGCGGATGCGCGCTTCGGTGGCCAGATCGGCTCGAAGTTGGGGCGTGCCCTCTACGAGCTTGGACGCTGGGAGGAGGCGGGCCGCGTCCTCGATGACGAGATCGCCGGAGATCCCAACCGCTACGCGATGCGCTGGCTGCTCTCGAATCGGATCCTTCTCAATGTCGGGCGCGGAAGGCGAGCGGCGATCGAGGCCGACCTGCAGACGTATGCGGGACTTGGTGAGCGCGTCGTCGGCCCTGATCCGGACCTCATCGCAGCCCGCCGAGCCGAGTTCGCGATCATGACCGGCCAGCCGCGCGTCGCCCGACGCCTCGTCGCGGACACCCTGGACCAGCTCGAGGAGCCGGATCTCGACACCGACTCCCGGCGCCTGATGGTCACGGGGCTGCGAGCTGAGGCCGACGAGGCCGATGCGGCACGCGAGATCGGTGATCGTCGTCGTGAGGCCGCGGCCGCTGCGCGCGCCACCGAGCTGCACGGACGGCTCCGCGCGCACGTTGCCCGCGTGCGAGAAGTGGCATCCAACCCGGTGCCCCCGATTGCCGCGGACCTTGTCCTGGGTGACGCGCTCGTGGCACGTGGCCACGGCGAGACGGTGGTGGCTTCGTGGGAGGCGGTTGTGTCCGCAGCTCGACCCCTGGGCCGACCGTTCGATCTCGGCCGAGCGCTGGTCGGACTCGCCTCGGACGCCCTGCGTGCTCGACGTCGCGAGGACGGAGCTGCGGCCCTGTCCGAGGCGCACGCCATCGCCATCGAGCTGGGTGCGGTGCCGCTCCGTGATTCGGTCGAGGCGCTCGCCCGTCGCGCGCGTATCGGACTCGAAGGCGTCGACACGGCGGACGATGCCGTCGCCAGATTGGGCCTCACGCCGCGCGAGCGTGAGGTCCTTGCGCTGGTGGCCGACGGCTGCAGCAACCGCCGGATCGCGGAGGTCCTGTTCGTCGCCGAGAGCACGGCGGGAGTCCACGTCAGCAACATCCTCGGCAAGCTCGGCGTCACCCGTCGCAGTCAGGCGGCCGCGTTGGCACATCGGCTCGGCCTGTTCGGCCTCAGCTGACCGACGGCTCCGCGGCACCGATGCCCGCCGCCAGGCGATCGACCAGGCGACCCACTTCCTCCTCGGTGTTGTAGAAGGCAGGGGAGCAGCGGACGATCCCGGGCCGGAAGTCGACGATGATGCCGTCGTCATCAGCCAGCGCTCGGACGACGGCGGATGGATCCGGAGCCGCGACCGCCACGATGCCCCCGCGCCGCCGTTGATCCCTGACGGCCCGAACCTCCAGCCCGGCCGCATCGGCCACGCCGATGAGCAGATCGCCGAGGTCACCGGTCCGCTCGGCCAGGCGCCCCACGCCGATCTCGAGCACGAGCTCGGTGCCGCCGCGCGCGATCACGGCCGAAGGCACCGATGGCGTGCCGAGCTCGTAGCGCCGGCCGTCGTCGGCAAGGTCAAGGTGCGAGACATCGAAGTCGAACTGGCGGGCGCTGCTGAACCATCCGGTCGTGGTCGGCACGAGCGCGTCCCACAGGCCGGGACGCACGCGGAGGAACGCCGTGCCCGGCCCCCCGTGCAGCCACTTCAGGGTGCCGGATACGTAGATATCGACATCGTCCGCCAGGAGGTCGGTGGGGACGATGCCGGTGGCCTGGTAGGCGTCGACCAGGAGCAGCGCGCCGCGCTCGCGACACATGCGCGCCAGTGCCCCCAGGTCGTTCACGGCGCCCGAGGTGAAGAAGACGTGGCCGATGGCCAGCAGGGCGGTGCGCTCGTCGACCGCGGCGGCGATGTCCTCCATGCGCACGGTGAGTCCGTCGTGGGTCGGCACCACGACCACCTCGACGCCGAGCGGTTCTCGGGCCAGCCATTGGTGTCCGATGGTCGGAAAGTCGAGCGCCGTGGTCACGATTCGCGTGCGTCCGCGGCCCCCGACCGGGACCCCCGCCTCCCGCAGCCGGCCGAGTGCGGCCGGATCCCCGCGGTGGACGGGGTCGAGCGCCGATGCGACCACGGCAAGGGCGGCGCTGACGCTCGGTGCCAGCGAGATCTCGCGACCGGGGACGCCCACCAGCGTCCCGAAATCGGCGCGCAACGCGTCGAGCTCGCCGAGCCAGAGCCGATACCAGGCCCGGGCACCCAGGCTGTCCCACTCGTCGAGGAACCGGTCCAGGCGGTGCCTAGAGCGCTCGGAGCGAGCTCCGAGCGAGCAGGTGTTGAGGTACGTGGAGCGGGCGAGCAGGGGAAACTCGGCGCGATAGTCGAGGAGGTCGGGGTGGCGCGTGATCAGTGTTGGCATGGACCCAGAGCATAGTGTGGGGACCGCCAGTCCGGCCTCGGCCGGCGATCATGCGACGTGCCACGCTACACTCCCCGGGCCCCATGACGACCATCGGAGACCGCATGCCAGACGACAAGCCGTCCTATCTCTTCACCTCGGAGTCAGTGACCGAGGGACACCCGGACAAGCTCTGCGACGCCGTGGCCGACGCCATCCTCGACGATGTGCTCGCCCACGATCCGGCCGCGCGTGCCGCGGTCGAGGTGGCGACCACCACGGGATTGGTGATCGTCATCGGTGAGCTGACCACGACGCATTACGTCGATGTGCAGGAGGTGGTGCGGCGGACCGTGCGCGAGATCGGCTACAACGACAGCCGTCTCGGCTTCGACTGGGAAACCTGCGGGACCATGACGGCCATCAAGGAGCAGTCGCCGGACATCGCCCTCGGCGTGGACCATGCGCTCGAGGCGCGGGAAGGTCGCGATCCGGACGAGCTCGGAGCAGGCGACCAGGGGATGATGTTCGGCTACGCATCCGACGAGTCCGAGGAGCTGATGCCGATGCCCGTCATGCTGGCACACCGCGTCGCTCGTCGGCTGGCGCAGGTCCGGAAGGATGGCACGCTGCCGTACCTGCGGCCCGACGGCAAGAGCCAGGTGACCGTCGAATACGACCTCGACGGTCGGCCGCGCCGGGTGCACACGGTGCTGGTGAGCACGCAGCACGACCCCGATGTCGACCTGGACGAGCTCGCCTCGGCGATCCGCACCCACGTGGTCGAGGCGGCGATTCCCAGCGCCCTGCTCGACGATCGGACCCGACACCTGGTCAACCCCACCGGGCGCTTCGTGATCGGCGGTCCAATGGGCGACTCGGGGCTCTCGGGCCGGAAGATCATCGTCGACACCTACGGCGGCATGGCGCGCCATGGCGGCGGCAGCTTCAGTGGCAAGGATCCGACGAAGGTGGACCGCTCGGGTGCCTACATGGCGCGCTACGTGGCCAAGAACGTCGTCGCCGCCGGCCTCGCGCGACGGTGCGAGGTCCAGCTCGCCTACGCGATTGGCGTGGCCCGCCCGCTTGCGATCAACGTCGAGACGTTCGGGACGGGGACCATGCCCGACGAACGGCTGGTTGGGATCGTCGATCGCACGTTCGACCTGCGGCCGGGCGCCATCATCCGCGACCTCGACCTGCGGCGGCCGATCTATCGCCAGACCGCTGCCTACGGCCACTTCGGGCGAGACGACCTGGATCTGCCCTGGGAGCGCACCGACCGAATCGACGAGCTCCGCGCGAGCGGCAGCAGCTGATTCTGCACATGGGCACCGGACACCAGCATCGGCGTCCTGATCGCCATTGGGGCGAGCCGGCACCGGGTCCGCTCAGGCGAATGATGGCTCGCGCCGGATCGCTGCTCCACCTCGAGCCGCTGGCGCCGGTCGGCGGCCTTCGTGACCTGCCGCCCGCGCTCCGACGAGACGAACGCGCCGCCGCGTATCTCGCGGCCGATCGGTCGCGTGACCACGCCGCCGCCGCGACGGCGGCGACATCGGCCATGGAACGGGCCGTCCTGGAGCAGGCGTGGTGGCCCGCCGATCTATGGGGCCATCGGGCGCTCTGGCACTACGAGCAGGCGGAGATGACCCTGGAGGCGGTGCGGGCCGCGCGCCTGATCGGCGACGTTCGGGCGGCCGCGGGAGATCCGGACAGCGCCCGCCGCTACTATGCCGAGGCGATCGGCGAGGCCAGGGACATCGGTGCCGAGCTGGAACAGGGACTCGCCTCGCTGGGTCTGGGTCGTGCGCTGCTCGAGCGCGGGGAGGTGACGACGGCGCGGCGCATGGGGGCCGCGGCGGTGACGCTCCTCGATCGCGCCGGGGCGCCGGCCACCGAGATCGAGTCGGCGCGGGAGTTGATCGGAACCGAGGTCGCGGTCGGCGAGCGGACGGAGGAGATCGGATGACGGAGCGCGGACCCATGCGGGTGGGCATCGTCGGTGCGGGCGTGATGGCCGAGGCGATGATCGCCGGCCTGTTGGCCAATCGTGCGCTCGGACCCGAGCTGCTGGTCGCATCGCACCCGCGCCAGGAGCGGCGCGACATTCTTGCCGAGCGCCACGGCATCCGGCCCGTCGAGACGAACCGCGACGCGCTGACCGATGCCGAGCTGGTGGTCCTGGCCGTGAAGCCGCAGATGCTCGGCCGCGTGATGCGCGAGCTGCGTGGTGCGATCGGGCCGGAGCAGGTCGTCCTCTCGATCGTGGCGGGCGCGACGATTCGCTCGCTGGTCGATGGGCTGCAGCACACCGCGGTGGTGCGCGCCATGCCGAACACGCCGTCGCAGATCCGGCGGGGGATCACGGTCTGGAGCCCGTCGCCGGCATGCACGCCGCGGCAGCGCGACCTCGCTCGTGCCGCACTGCGATCCCTGGGTGACGAGCGCGAAGTGGCGGACGAGTCATTCGTGGCGATGGCCACGGCGCTCTCGGGAACGGGGCCGACGTACCTGTTCGCCGTCATGGAGGCGCTCATCGACGCGGGCGTGCATCTCGGATTTCCGCGGGAGCTGGCGCACGATCTCGTGGTCGGGACCCTGGTGGGTTCGGCCGAGTACGCCCAGCAGTCTGAGCTGCATCCCGCCCAGCTGCGGAATGCCGTGACGTCGCCCGGCGGGACGAGCGCGGCGGCGATCTACGAGCTCGAGAAGGGCCGGATCAGGACGGTCTTCAGCGATGCCGTATGGGCCGCGTACCGGCGCACGCTTGAGCTCGGCGATCGACTCGAGGCGGACGTGGAGCGCGAGACGCCCACGGACACCCCCGACTGAGGCCGTCTGCTAGCCTCAGCCGATGTTCGCGATCGTCATGGCCGGCGGGTCCGGCACCCGTCTCTGGCCGCTCTCGCGGCGTGAGACGCCGAAGCAGCTGCTGCCGCTCGTCGGCGACACGAGCCTCCTTCAGCAGACCGTCGCGCGGCTTGGCGGGCTGCTGAAGCCGCACGACATCTACGTGATCACCAGCCAGGCGCACGTTCGCGTCACCCAGCGTCAGCTTCCGCAGCTGCCCGAGGACAACGTGCTCGGCGAGCCACTTGCGCGCTCGACGGCAGTGGCGGCCGGCCTGGCCATGATCCTCGCGCGTCGCGAGTCGGACGAGGTGGCCGTGGTGCTGCCGGCGGATCATTTCGTGGCGGACGAAGGGGCATTCCTCGAAGCCCTGCGGGAAGCGGCACGCACCGCAGAGCGCGGGTACCTCGTGACGCTGGGAGTCTCGCCGACGCATGCCGCGACCGCGTATGGCTACATCAAGGCCGGCGCGCCGATGCACGCCAGCACGTCGACCGCGGTGGTCGAGCGATTCGTGGAGAAGCCGGATGCCGCGCAGGCGGGTTCGTTCATCGAAGCGGGCGGCTACTACTGGAACTCGGGCGTCTTCGTGTGGAGAGCCTATGCCTTCCGCCAGGCGGTGGAGCGATTCCAGCCGGCGCTCGCATCGGCGCTTGATCGCGTGGAGGCGCTCCATCGCACCCCGGGCTGGATGACCGAGGTCCGAACGATGCTCGAGCCCATCCCCGCCATCACCATCGATGTCGGGATCGCGGAGCCAGCGGCCGCCGAGGGTCGGATGGCCGTGGTGCCGCTGGCCGCGGGCTGGTCGGACATCGGCTCCTGGTCCGCACTGCTCGAGGCCCTATCGAGCGCGAGCGGCGCCGACCTCGTGGCCAGCGGCCGTCACCTCGACCGCGGTTCGCACCGCGTGCTCGTGCACGGCGGCGAGCGCCTGGTGGTCACGGTCGGCCTCGAGGACCTCATCATCGTCGACACGCCGGACGCGCTGCTGGTCTGTCATCGTGACCGGGCCGAGGAGATCAAGCCGGTGCTCGACGAGATCGCCCGCACCGTCGGGGAGCGCTACCTCTGAGCCGGCCCATCCGGCATGCCTGGCTGGCGCGCGGGGTGGGGCGCTGCCTGTCGTGGTATGTGCGGCTGGTGGGGACGACCTGCCGGGTGCGCGGCGCGGAGGTCACCCAGGACCAGGTGGTGCTCGCGTTCTGGCACGAGTACAACCTGGCGGCCGCCATCGCCGCATGGCGGCTGCGCCGTCACCAGCACCACGTCAGCTTCAGCACCCAGACGTTCCGCGGGGTCGTGATGACCTCCATGCTGCTGGCCCTGGACTCCGGCTCGGTCGAGCTGCCGGCGGAGGGTGATCGGTCGGAGGGGGCTCGCCTGTCGCGCGAGCTGGCGCGTCTCGGACGCGACGGCGCGTCGCCGGTCGTCAGCCCCGACGGCCCGAGCGGCCCGTATCGCCGGGCAAAGCCGGGGGCGCTGATCGTGGCCCGCGAGGCCGGTGTGCCGCTTCAGCCGTGGGCCGTGGCCGTGCGACCCCCGTGGCGGATGTCGGGTCGCTGGGACCGACACCTGGTGCCGCTTCCGTTCAGCGTCCTGCGTGTCGAGGAGGCGGAACCGATCATGGTTGCGCCGCGCCAGCCGCTCCGTCCGCTGCTGGCCAGGCTGCAGGATTCCCTCGATGAGGTCGCCGCGCGGGCTGATCGACGCATGGCCTGACTTCCCGTTCGGCGCCAGCCGCGACGCGACTCGCTACCATGGAGGTCGAGGGAGCCGTTGGAGCCTGCAGCCGAGTCGCCCACTCCGTGACGAAGATCAAGTTCGGAACCGATGGATGGCGCGCCGCCATCGCCGAGGACTATACGTTCCACAACGTTCGGCGCTGCGCGCGCGGCGTCGCCGAGTATCTGCAGCAGACCGGGGCCGCCGATCGAGGCGTCGTCGTGTGCTGGGATCGGCGCTTCGCCAGCGAGCACTTCGCCCGTGCCTGCGTCGAGGTCCTCGCGGCTCACGACATCCGGACGTTCATGCCCGGCGAGGCCGTGCCGACCCAGGTCGGCAGCTTCTTCACCCGCGAGCTGGGTGCGGGCGCCGGCATCGTGATCACCGCCAGCCACAACCCGTGGACCGACAATGGCTTCAAGGTCAAGGCCGATACCGGTGGGGCGGCCGCACCGGAGATGCTGGCGGCCATCGAGGCCACCATGGACACGCATCCCGAGGACGAGCTCCCGCCCCGGCGCGACTTCGACGATGCGGTCGCGGCCGGCCTCGTCGAGACGTTCGATGCCTATCCCCGATTCCGCGAGCAGCTGGCCAGCATCGTGGATCTCGAGCGCATCCGCGCCGCGGATCGCCGGGTGCTGGTCGAGGCGATTCATGGCTCGGGATCGGGCTGGATGACCCGCCTCCTGGGAGACGGGAAGCTCACGGTCCGCGAGATGCACACGGAGCGCAACCCCTTCTTCGGTGGGGTCAACCCCGAGCCGATCCGCCCCAACGTCGACGAGTGGCTCGACGAGATTCCGCGCTGGAACGCGGACATCGGGATCGCGTTCGACGGCGACGCGGACCGGGTCGGGATGGCCACCGAGGAGGGCGTGTTCGTCAACCAGCTCCAGGTCTACGGCCTGCTGTACTGGTACCTGCTCGAGGTACGCGGCCAGATCGGCCCGGCGGTGTACACGGTCACGACGACCAGCATGGCGAAGCGCCTGGCCGAGATCTACGGCACCCAGGCGTACGAGACCGGTGTGGGATTCAAGTTCGTCGGTCCGAAGATGACCGAGACCGATGCCGTGATCGGCGGCGAGGAGTCCGGCGGCTTCGGGTTCGGGATGCATATCCCGGAACGCGACGGGATCGCCTCGGGCCTCTTCCTGCTCGACCTGTGGCTGACGCGCGGCGGCAAGGCGTCCGAGGTGCTCGCCGAGCTCCAGGCGCTGGCCGGTCCGAGCTATTACAACCGCCTCGACTTCAGGTTTCCTCGTGAGGGGTACGACCGCGTGAAATCAGACACCCTGGGCCGCCTGGCCGAGCAGGCCCCGAGCAGCCTCGGCGGCCAGGAGGTGGTGGAGCGGACGACCCTCGACACGGGCGACGGCTTCAAGTTCTACCGGGCCGATGGATCATGGATGCTGATTCGCTTCAGCGGGACCGAAGCGCTGCTGCGCGTCTATGCCGAGGCTCGCTCTCCCGGGGACGTGGAGACGCTGCTCTCCGAAGGCCGCGTCATCGCGGGCGCGACATAGGCATGGATGCCCGCGACTACTTCGGCTACAAGAACCCTGACGAGGAGCCCGGGCGTCCCGATCCGGCGGCCGAGGGCGAGGGCGACGACCAGCGTCCGCCGCTGTTCGAGGAGGCCGTCACCCTGGACGACCCGGCGACCCGCAAGCGGATCGACCCGGAGGACATGCTCGGGCGGGTCATGGACCTGCCGCGCCAGCTCTCGGAAGCCCGACGACTGGGTGCGACGCTGCGCCTCGACGATCGCCACACCGATGTGGACCATGTCGTCGTGCTCGCCATGGGTGGGTCGGCGATCGGCGCCGAGCTGGTGGCGGCAGTTGCCGGGGAGCGGCTGCGCGTGCCGCTGCTGGTGCACCGCGACTACGGGTTGCCGGCCGGCACCGGACCACGGACGCTGGTCATCGCTGCCAGCCATTCCGGGGAGACTGCGGAGACCCTCTCCGGACTGCGCGCGGCACGCGAGCGCGACCTGCCGCTTGCCATCATCACGACGGGGGGCGGGATGGGAGCCGCCGCCGGCGAGGCGGACATCCCGCTGCTGCGCTACCGGCTCCCGGGTCAACCGAGGGCTGCCATCGGCTTCGGCATCGGGCTCATGCACGAGGTCCTGTCGCGTGCGGGCCTGATCGTCGATCCTGATCCCGTCGGGCCGGCTGCGGCCGCGCTCGAGGAGCTGCTGGAACGGACCGGGCCGGCGGTCGACACCGAGGCCAACCCGGCCAAGCAGCTGGCGTGGTCCATCTTCGGCAGGATCCCGGTCATCTACGGTCACGGAGCCATGGCGCCGGTCGCGCATCGGTGGAAGACCCAGATGAACGAGAACGCCAAGGCGTGGGCCTCATGGGAGGCGATGCCGGAGGCGAATCACAACGCGATCGAGGGGAGCCTCAACCCCCGCGAGCTGAGCGACGCGCTCCACGTCATCCAGCTGCGCGACCGTGGCGAGCCCGAGGCCATCGCCGACCGCTATCGGGTCGTAGAGGAGCTCCTCGGCGAGCGGGCAACCAGCCGCAGCGAGGTCTGGGCGGAGGGCCCGTCGGCGCTCGCACGGGTGCTGTCGACCGTCGCATATGGCGACCTGGTGAGCGTATATCTCGCAATTCTCTACCAGACCGATCCCACCCCGGTTACACTGCTCGCGATGCTCAAGGAGCGGCTCGCCAGGGCCACCGGATCAGACCCGACGGGCGCCACGTAGTAGCGCGCCGGGGATGTTCCGGCGCCAGATGGAGGTAACCGCGAGTGCATTCGAGCATGATCGGCAAGGTCGAGAAGGCCATGCGCTACGGGCATGAGCCGGACCGCGTGAAGATCGAGGCCCTGCGGGCCAGCTTCGCCGGCGACAACGGCACCCACACCGTCACCCTCGACGCCGATGCTTGGCACTGTGACTGTCATCTCTATGAATCTGCCGGCGGCTGCAGCCACACGCTGGCCGTCCAGAAGATGCTCGACCCGATGCTGAGCGAGGCCGCTCGAGAGACCCCGCTGTATGGGCATGCCGAGGCGCGCGACGAGGAACCCGTCCCCGCCTAGGTCCGCCGTCGATGTCGAGGCCCGCCGGCGCCAGCTCGCCGGCGGGTTCTGCGTGTCACGTCGGGCGTCGCGCGAATCGATCACGCCGCGGCATGCTATCGGGTGGCTGGCCGATGCCGTTCACGCGGGAATCGCAGCACTCAGCATTCGACGGCACGCCCGCCTCTTCGACCGGTGATCTGAGCGCTCTGCTAGGATCGCGTCACCAACCGAAGAGACGCCGACGGGTGCCGTGGCCGCAAGGACCACGGGCAAATGGAGAAGCCGGTGAGATGCCGGCACAGTCCCGCTACTGTAACCGCGCCGCCGTCCCGGACCGCTGGGTCCGGGGAGACGATGAGCACGGGAGTCAGGTCGCCAGCCCGATCGCGATGTCGCTCGCCCTCGCGTGAAAGGGAAGCCATCACCATGACTCCGCAGTACTCCAACCGCCTCCTCGCCCTCCCCCTCGCCGCAGCCATGACCCTGGTGGGTTGTGCCCCCTCGACGAGCAGCACCGATGCCCCTCGATCAGCCGATGCCTCGCCGATTGCCTCGACCGACGACCGGCCGGCCGCGTTCCCGGTGACGCTCACCGACGACGCGGGCCGAGAGGTCGCGATCACGGAGGTGCCGCAGCGGATCGTCTCGCTGGCACCGAGCAACACCGAGATCGTGTGCGCGCTCGACGCGTGCGATCGGCTCGTCGGTGTCACCGACTTCGACGACTATCCAGCAGAAGTCGCCGATGTCGACAAGGTCGTGACCATGGCGACCGTTGACGTCGAGGCCGTGGTCGCCGCTGAACCGGACCTCGTGCTTGCAGCCGGCAATGAGCTGACACCGACGAGCGTCATCGACCAGCTCGTGGAGCTGGGCATGTCGGTGCTGGTGCTGTATCCGGAATCGCTCGACGAGGTCGCCGCCGACATCGCGATGGTCGGCACGGCGCTGGATCGCACCGATGCGGCCAATGCCATGGTCGACGAGATGACGATGCGAGTCGACGACGTCGAGGACGCCGTCGCGGGACTCGAGCGGCCTCGCACCTTCTACGAGGTGAGCGTGTTCGAGGGCACGATCTACACGGCGGGCGAGGGATCGTTCCTGGCCAGCCTCATCGAGATCGCGGGCGGCGATCCCATCACCGGCGATGCGCTGTCGACCTCGATCGAGATCGAGGACCTCGTGGCTGCCGATCCTGAGCTCATCCTCCTGGGCGACGCGACGTACGACCCGACGATCACGCCTGACACGGTGGCCGCCCGACCCGGCTGGGACAGCATGACCGCGGTGACCTCCGGATCGGTGGTGGTCATCACCGACGACCTGCTGATCACGCGTCCCGGTCCTCGGATCGTCGACGGGCTGGAGGCGCTCGTCCGGGCGATCCACCCGGGCGCGATCGCGGACGACTAGCCGATGCGTGCCGGCGTCGCGCCGCGTCCCCTGGTCCGCGGCCCAGCGCTGGCCCGGACCGGGATGGTCCTGGGCGGCAGCCTCGCACTCCTGGTGGCGGCCATGATCGTTGCCGTCGGGCTCGGAAGCGTCGCGATCGCGCCGGACGAGGTCATCCGCATCCTGGCCCATCGGCTGCTCGGCATCGGCACCGGCGCGGGGATCAGCGATAGCGTCCAGACCATCGTGGTCGACCTGCGGCTTCCCCGCGTCCTCGGTGCCATGGTGGTCGGCGCCGGACTCGCCTGTGCGGGGACCGTCTTCCAGGCCGTCCTGCGCAACCCCATGGCGGACCCGTACATCATCGGCACCGCCGCGGGAGCATCGCTCGGCGCCACCGCCGGGATTGCGTTGCCGCTCCTCGTGCCGGGCCTGGCGATCGGCATCGGCAGTGTGTGGCTGGGGCTGGGGATCGTCCAGATACTCGCGTTCGTCGGCGGCACCGTCACCGTCCTCGTGGTGATCGCCGTCGCCCGCAGCGGCGGCCAGCTGCCGTCGGTCACGCTGTTGCTGACCGGTTACGCGATCTCGTCGTTGCTGGCCGCCGGCGTTGCGCTGCTGATGATCTCGTCCGGCCGGGCCCTGGCCGCAATCTTCTCGTGGCTGATGGGTTCGCTGGCCGCCGTGAGCTGGATCGACCTGGCGATCGCCGCTCCGGTGGTGGCGGCGGTCTTCGTGGCCCTCGTTGCCCGGTGGCGCAGCCTCAACCTGCTGAGCCTGGGAGATGCGCCGGCGGCTCACCTCGGGCTCGACATCGGGCGCGAGAAGTTGGCATTGACGCTGCTCGCCACCCTTGCGACCTCGGCTGCGGTCGCCATCTCCGGCACCATCGGGTTCGTGGGCCTCGTGGTCCCGCACCTCCTGCGGCTGCTGATCGGGCCGGATCATCGGCTTCTGCTGCCCGCCAGCGCCGTGGTGGGCGCCACCCTGCTGGTGCTGGCGGACCTCGGGGCGCGACTCGCCGGCGGGATTCCGGTCGGCGTCGTCACCGCCTTCGTCGGCGCCCCCTTCTTCCTGTGGCTGCTCCGCCGATCACGCCGGACGGGCGTGCCGGTCAGCGCATGACCGCGGTCGTCGAGATCCGGGATCTCGAGGTCTCGTACGAGGCCGACGATGCGCGTCGCCCCGTGCTGCGCGGGCTCGCATTGACGGTCGAGGCGGGGGAGTTCGTCGCGCTGCTGGGGCCGAACGGCAGCGGCAAGACGACCCTCCTGCGTGCCATCGCCGGAACACTGCGCCCCGATGCCGGACGTATCACGCTGTTCGACCGCGACATCGGGGCATGGACGCGCCAGGCGTTGGCGCGCCGAGTGGCCGTCCTCCCGCAGTCGCTCACGCTCCCGGACGGGTTCCGGGTGGCCGAGCTGGTCGAGATGGGGCGCGCGCCGCACGCCACTCGCTGGCTCGGCGCATCGGCGAGCGATGCCGAGTCAGTCGAGCGCGCACTGGCCGACGCCGATGCAACCGACCTCGCGGAGCGGCGCGCCGACGAACTCTCCGGCGGTGAGCGTCAGCGGGTCATCGTGGCCATGGCTCTGGCGCAGGAACCCGAGCTGCTTCTGCTCGACGAGCCGACACTCCACCTGGACATCGCACACCAGGCCGGCCTGCTTTCGACCGTCGCCCGCCTCCGGAGGCGCCGCCGCCTGACGGTCATCGCGGTCCTCCACGACCTCAACCTGGCAGCGGCACATGCGCCACGCATCGCCGTCCTGGGTGGCGGCCGGGTGGTGGCGGACGGACCCCCGGAGGTCGTCCTGCGGCCCGACCTCGTTCGGGAGGCCTTCGGCGTCGCCGTCGACGAGGCGCACACGGACGATGGACGCCGCTTCCTGGTGCCTCGGGCCGGGATTGAGCGCCAGATTGAACCTTCTGCGCAGTCGCGTGGTATGAAGAGATGACACCCAACGGGGGATGGGGTGCTGCTGCCCCGAAGCGGGCGGTGTTTCCGAGCTTGATTCGCCCAGCTGATCAACGGACCTTCAAGGAGGTGGACAAGCGGATATAATCCACTGCCCGTTGGGCTCCCGCCGCGGTATCAGGCCGTGCGCGACCCCATTCACCGTACATCCCCATCACTGGAGGGAGTAATGAGACGGACCAGATGGAACGCATTGGCGTTCCTCTTCTCCGGAGCGCTCGTCCTGGCGGCGTGTGGAACGCAGCCAGGTGACTCCGGAGCGACCGATGCACCCGAGTCCGAGGGACCCGGGACGTCGGCCGATCCGAGCGACGGTGGTACCGGCACCGGAACGATCACGATGATCGTCGACGGCCAGATCACCACCTTGTCGAACGCCAATTCGGACGTTCCGACATCCGAGGCCTACCAGTTCATCGGCACTGGCCTCTATCAGTACGACGAGTCGCTGACGCCGGTTCCGGACCTCGCCGCAGACCTCTGCGAGACGAGCGAGGACGAGATCACGTGGACCTGCACCCTGCAGGACGCAACGTTCCACAACGGTGATCCGGTCACCGCGGCGGACGTCGTCTTCACCTACAACATCGCAAAGAGCGACAACTGCCGGCTGAACCCGTCGATCTGCCTCGGGCCGTTCCTCGAGTCGGCCACCGCGGTCGATGACAAGACGGTCGAGTTCACCTTGATCGAGCCGTACGCGCCGTTCGCGACGGTCATCCTGCCGGGCATTGCGATCGACTCGGAGGCCGTCGTCACGGCTGCCTACGATGACTTCGCAGGCGCGGCCGAGGGTGCCGATCCGGCGGCAGTTGCTGCCGCTGCGGATGCGATCACCGCGGCGACGGTTGCCCCGGAAGGCGAAGAGGACACGTTTGAGGCAGATCCGGCGGTCTGCGAAGCGGCCGCCGCCGACGCCGAGAGCGTCATCGGGGATGCCGGCGTGGAGCTGCCGAACCGGGACGACTTCAACACCGGCGGTGACGCGGGCGACGAGTTCGTCCCGTGTGACTACGCCACAGCACTGGGCGACCTCCTGAGCCAGATCCAGGTGACGCAGGAGAGCGAGGGCATCGATGCCATCGCGGCGACCTACCCGCTGCTCTCCTTCAACACCGAGCCGGTCGGCACCGGTCCCTGGATGTGCGAGCCGGGCTGCCTGCAGCCGGGCGAGAGCCTGACCCTGACCGCCTATGCGGACTACTACGGTGGCGCACCCGCCACGGAGACCATCGTGATGCCGATCATCACCGATGACATCCAGGGTGCGAACGCCGTGCAGGCAGGTCAGGTCGACTGGAAGTATTCCCTGACCGCGGATGCCTATGACGCGCTCAAGGACGACCCGAACCTCCAGTTCGCCGAGTATCCGGACTTCGGCTACTTCGGCCTCCAGTACAACCTGCGCGAAGGCCGGCTGTTCGCCGATCTCGGCGCCCGCAAGGCGGTGCAGTACTGCATCGACAAGGCGGCCACCGTCGACCAGGCGACCAACGGCCAGGGCGTGCCGATCGAAGCCGACATCCCGCCGGCCTCGTGGGCATACAACCCCGACCTGCAGCCCGTCGAGCGTGACGTCGCTGCCGCCATCGGCTTCCTCGAGGAGGCTGGATGGACGGTCGAGACCGATGCGGAAGGCAATGCCACCGGGCCTGCCACCCGCGACGGTGCAACGTTCGAGACCGATGTCTACGTGCGTGCTGGCCGTCCGGACCGCATCGCGTTCATGGAGCTGTTGCGAGACCAGGTGGTCGACTGCGGCATGACCCTCAACGTCATCGAAGGCGACTTCGCGACGGTGCTGCTGCCGCTCCTGACCTTCCCGCACATTCCGCCGAACGCGACGGAGCCCTATGACGCGTACTTCGGTGGCTGGGGCACGAGCCTCGACCCCGATCCGTTCAGCCTCTTCCACTCGAGCCAGTGCACGACGGAAGACGCTCCTGAGCTCTACAACTACATCTGCTTCCAGAACGACGAGGCGGACCGCCTGATCGACGAGGGCCTGGTTACCAGCAACCAGGACGAGCGAGCAGCGATCTACCAGGAGTTCGAGCAGATCATGTTCGACGAGCAGCCGTACCTGTTCGCATGGTCTGACGTTGCGCGCGAGGCGCTCAACGCCAACCTGCAGAGCAATGCCGGCGAGCTTCAGCTGGGGTCACCGCTGTGGCACTGGCAGCTCGAGACCCTGCTCGTTTCTGAGTAACCGGATCGACCGGCAACTCAGGTCCGATTGACCGCGACCGCTGGTGGCACCCCCGGGTGCCACCAGCGGTCCACCCCATCATCCGAGGCCCGCGAGCGGGCTTCCGTCTGGCACAATTCCCGCTCTGGCGCGGATGCCCGCCGAAGAGTGGACGGGACAACGGATAGAGGGAGCAGGGGCCCAGAGACATGGCAACCTATATCCTCCGACGAACGCTGCAGTCGATCCCGATCCTGTTCGGTGTCGCGCTGGTCAGCTTTGCCATCATCCAGCTTGCCCCTGGGAGCCCGATCGACCGCTTTCGGACTCCCAACGTGCGTCCCGAGACCCTCGAGAATCTGATTCGGCTCTACGGCCTGGACAAGCCGTGGTGGGAACAGTTCGTGCGCTGGATCACCGCGTTCGTGCAGTTCTGGAACGTCGAAGCGTGGGGCTACAGCCTCGTCGACGGGCGTTCCGTCCGTGACACCCTGGTCGACCGCATGCCCGCCACCCTGCTGCTCGGCGGCACGGCACTTCTCATCACCATCGTCGTCGCCATCCCGATCGGAATCCTCGCCGCGGTCCGCCAGTACAGCTGGGCCGACAAGGCGATCACGACCTTCGCCACCATCGGCTACGCGATCCCGTCATTCCTTCTCGGCCTCTACATCGCCTATCTCGGCACGGTCGTGTTCCGCGGGCTCTTCCCGGGATTCGGGATGGTCAGCCTTCCAGGGACCGAGGGCCGAGGAACTCCGCTCGACGTTGCGTGGCACATGGTGTTACCCGTGACGTCGCTCGCCATCCAGCAGATCGCCGGGTGGAGCCGCTACGTGCGCGCCAAGATGCTCGAAGTCCTGAACCAGGACTACGTCCGGACCGCAAAGGCCAAGGGCCTCAGCTCGGCGAAGGTCACGTACAAGCACGCGCTGCGCAACGCGCTCATCCCCGTCATCACACTGTTCGGGCTGACTCTTCCCGGCCTGCTCTCGGGCGCCGTCATCACCGAGACCATCTTCAGCTGGCCCGGTCTCGGGCTGCTTGGCGTGACTGCCGTCACCCAGCGCGACTACCCGGTCGTCCTCGCCTTCGTGATGGTGGGCGGCTTCGGGGTCGTGATGGGCAACCTCCTCGCCGACATCCTGTACGGCGTGGTCGATCCCCGCATCAAGTACTAGAGGACGCTCGAGATGGTCAGCGACACCACCGCCGCCGAGATCGAGCGACGGCGCGCAGAAGAGGCGGAGGCCGACTCGGCCGAGATCGACCGCACGCCCGTCAGGACGTACTGGCAGCTGGTGCGGCAGCGCTTCCTCAAGCATCGGCTCGCGGTGTTCGCCGTGGTCATGCTGATCATCCTCGCCACCTACGCGATCATCGTGCCGACCGTCACCGGCGACGCATGGCAGAAGACGCAGCTCTTCCGCGACGATGCGCCGCCGGAGCTCTTCAACGAGGACGGGGACTTCACGTTCGCCATCCTTGGCTACAACGAGTACGGGCAGAACCTGTTCGCGCGTCTCGGAAAGGCGACCCAGACGTCGCTGACGATCGGCCTGGCGGCCGTGATCATCATCGTGGTCATCGGCGTGTTCATCGGCTCGATCGCCGGGTACGTGGGAGGGTGGCTCGACAACCTTCTCATGCGCTTCGTCGACATCATGTTGTCGTTACCCGGCCTGTTCATCATTCTCATGATCACTGCCTTCTTCGGGCAGGGAAACGTGTGGGTGGTGGTCTTCGCGATCGGATTGACGGGCTGGACGACCGCGGCACGGCTCGTGCGAGCGGAGTTCCTGAGCCTGCGCGAGGTCGACTACGTCCAGGCGGCGCGCGCCCTCGGTGCCTCGCCGCAGCGGATCATGCTGCGGCACATGCTGCCGCCGGCCATGGCGCCGATCGTCGTCGCCGCGACCCTGGGCATCGCCGACTCGGTGGTCGTCGAATCGGCGCTGAGCTTCCTGGGCTTCGGCATCGGGCGCGACAGCGCGAGCCTGGGCACGATGTTGCAGAATGCCCGCGAATACTTCTTCAGCGGCCCGCTGAAGGTCGTTTATCCGGGGGTAGTCCTCATCCTCATCGTGTTGTCGGCGAGCTTCCTGGGTGACGGCCTGCGCGATGCGCTCGATCCCCGCCAGCGGGTAGAGAAGTGACGCTGACCGCGCGCAATGCGGGCCCGCTTCTCGAGATCAAGGGCATCAAGACTCACTTCTTCACCCAGGACGGGGTGGTGAAGGCCGTCGATGATGTGACGTTCGAGATCGGCCATGGCCAGACGCTCGGGGTGGTGGGCGAGTCCGGCTGCGGGAAGAGCATCACCAGCCTGAGCGTCATGCGGCTCATCGAGCGGCCCGGCCAGATCGTGGCCGGCGAGATTCGGCTCAACGGCGAGAACCTGCTCGACAAGTCGGACGCGGACATGCGCGATATCCGGGGTGACCAGGTGAGCATGATCTTCCAGGAGCCGATGACGAGCCTCAACCCGGTCTTCACCTGTGGCGACCAGATCGCCGAGGCCGTCCAGCAGCACACGGCGGTCAGCCGCCGTGAGGCCTGGGATCGCGCCGTCGAGATGCTCCAGGTCGTCGGAATCCCGGATGCCAAGCGCCGGGCCGCCGAACACCCCCATCAGCTGTCCGGCGGTATGCGCCAGCGAGTCATGATCGCCATGGCTCTGTCGACGAATCCGGACCTGCTGATCGCCGACGAGCCGACGACCGCGCTCGACGTCACGATCCAGGCCCAGATCCTCGAGGTCATGCGCGACCTTCGCGAGAAGAACCGGATGGCGATCATGCTCATCACCCACGATCTCGGTGTGGTGGCCGAGATGGCCGACGAGGTTGTCGTCATGTACGCCGGCAAGGTGGTTGAACGGGCGGACGTGCGGACGGTCTTCGGGTCGCCGCACCATCCGTACACCCAGGGACTGCTGCTTTCGATTCCACGGCTCGACGAGCGGCGCGAGCGGCTCCAGGTCATCAAGGGCACCGTGCCGTCGCCGCTCAACCTGCCGGAGGGGTGCCTCTTCAAGCGCCGCTGCCCGAACCGGATGAAGATCTGCGACACCCCGCCTCCCTACCAGGAGGTCGCGCCGGGCCACGTGAGTCGCTGTTGGCTCACCCCAGCCGGTGAGGCGCCGGACGTCGGGGCGGACGCCACGGGTCCAGAGGCCGAGCAGGCCGCAGAGGCGCTGACGGTGGCCGCCCGATGAACAACGAGGCGACGAATCGCATCGACGCCACCACCGCCGGTGGGCCGGCGGTGATCGAGGGCGACCAGATGAGCAGCGGGCAGTCGAGCGAACAGCGAACCGCCGCGCGCGGAGGGAGCTCAGGCGGCCCCCTCCTCGAGGTCGACAACCTCGTCAAGCACTTCGATATCCGGGGTGGCCTGCTTGGCATCAGCAAGCTCGGGGCTGTGCGGGCGGTCGATGGAGTCAGCTTCAGCGTGACCGAGGGCGAGACCCTGGGCCTGGTGGGCGAGTCGGGCTGTGGCAAGACCACCCTGGGCAAGGTGATCCTGCGCCTGATCCCGCCGACCTCGGGAAGCGTGAGCTTCGAGGGCAAGCCGCTCTTCGACCTCAGCTCGCGCGAGCTGAAGGCCGCGCGACGCGATATCCAGGTCGTGTTCCAGGATCCGTACGCCAGCCTGAACCCACGGATGAGCGTTGGCGAGATCGTGGGCGAGGGGCTGTACGTCCATGGCATGACGAACAAGAAGGAGCGGGAGTCCGCGGTCCGCGAGCTGTTGAAGCGGGTCGGGCTCAACCAGGCCCACATCCACCGCTATCCCCACGAGTTCAGCGGTGGCCAGCGGCAGCGCATCGGCATCGCTCGCGCCCTGGCGCTCCGGCCTCGCTTCATCGTGTGCGACGAGCCGGTCAGCGCGCTGGACGTGAGCATCCAGTCTCAGGTCCTCAACCTGCTGTCCGACCTCCAGGACGAGTTCCAGCTGACCTACCTGTTCATCGCGCACAACCTGGCCGTGGTGAAGCATCTTTCGACCCGCGTCGGCGTCATGTACCTGGGCAAGATTGTCGAGCTCTCGGATGCCGACGAGCTCTACCGCGCACCGGCTCACCCGTATACCAAGGCGCTCCTGTCGGCCATCCCCGTTCCCGACCCGACCGTGCGTCGTGAGCGGATCGTGCTGAAGGGTGACCTGCCGTCTCCGGCCAACCCGCCGTCGGGCTGTCGGTTCCACACGCGCTGCCCGATGGCGCAGGAGATCTGCTCGATCGAGGAGCCGCTTCTGCGCGATGTGGGCGGCGGGCATCTCAGCGCGTGCCACTTCGCCGAAGAGGTCACGCCGCTCGCGACCGACCGGGCCGACCGGGCCGTCTAGCCGCCGGCCTCGCTGGGGGCCGATCCCTCCTCGTTCTCCCGATCGGTCATTCTCAGCTCGACCTGCTCGGTCCCATCCGCGCGCCGCGTTCGGGTCACGTGGATGTGCGGGTGCGTCTCGTCGCCGACCTGCTCCTTTGCGACGCGCACCATGACGTGCTCGTCGACATCGGTCAGGCGCTCCCGCTCGGGGAGCGCCGCGTTGGGGACGGTGCGGAAGACCGCGTAGCTGACGAAGACCCACAGCACGGCAATGACGGGGATGCCGAACAGCGCGCCCCACACGCCAGCCACCTGGGCGCCGATCAGCAGCCCGACCAGCACGAGGATGGGATGGAGGCCCAGGGCTCCGCGCATGAGTCGAGGCTGGAGCCAGTTGACGATGAGCGTCTGAAAGGCCAGCAACAGGATCGCCACCGGGATGAGGGAGCTCCCCGCGAAGAGCGCTGCGCCCAGGATCGGGGGCAGGAGGGCCAGCGGCGGACCGAAGAACGGGATGAGCATGGCCAGGGCGCTCAGGGTGGCCCACAGGAACAGGTAGGGGATACCGAACACGCTGCCGATGACCGCCACCAGCACCGCCTGCAGCACGGCCAGGATCAGCTGCGCGCGGAGGAAGCCACCGAACGCCCGAACGATGCTGCGCTCGAGCAGGTCGGCCTCGTCCCGGTAGCGGCGTGGCACGATGCTGCGCAGCCGCGCGAGGATGCGCTGCGAGTCCATCACCATGTAGAGCGAGATGACGATGATGAGCAGCAGCGATCCCAGGGCGGCGATGGTGACACCGGCGATGTCCTGGGCCTGCTCCACGAGGTCGCTGCCGATCTGCGCCAGCCCGGCCAGCGCGGTCCCGTAGAGGTCCGTGAGGTCGATGCGAAGGCGCCCGAGCTGGAGTCCGCTCTCCCACTCGGCAAGGACGCGGAGGATGTCTCGCTCCGCTGCAGGATAGTTGCGAGCCAGCTCGGCGACCTGCTGGGTGATCGCCGCCCCGGTGTAGAACACCACGAAGCCGAACACGATGAGTGCCAGCAGGTACGCACCGACCACGATTGTCGGACGGGGGAGGTCCAACCGCTCGGTCATCCCGGCCACGAGGGCCGACATCACGAAGGCCAGCAGCCATGCCAGGAACAGGATGAGCAGGATCGTCCCGAATCCGCCGAGCAGGGCCAGGATGCGTTCGACGACGAGGAACGCGAAGTAGGCGCTCCCCAGCGCCAGGAACACGACCAGCCACCAGCGCTCGCGGGGGCCGATGCCCGAGACCGGCCCGCTCATGCTCATGGCTGTGGGTGTGGTCCGATGCCCACCGCGTCGCGAACCTCGCGCATCGTGGCATCGACGATCGGCCGCACCTTCGCGACGCCGGCAGCAAGCGTGGCCTCGACCAGCGCCGGATCGGCCGCCATGCGGGCGCGCTCCTCGCGCATCGGCCGGAAGAACTCGATGATCCGCTCGGCCAGGAGCTGCTTCGTGTCGACGCAACCGGTACGCGCCGTCCGCTCACCATCCTGTATCTGGAGATAGTCCTCGCCGAAGAACCGATGGAGCTGGCACACGTTGCAGATCTCCGGTCGACCCGGGTCGGTGCGCTTGATGCGCTGCGGGTCGGTGACCATGCTCATCACCAGTCGTCGAATCTCGTCCGGCTCGGCGAAGATCGGGATCGTGTTGTTCGCGCTCTTGCTCATCTTTGCCTGCCCGTCGAGACCGAGCACGGTCGGGGCCTCCGTGAACACGGGCGCCGGCTCCGGGAAGATCGGTCCGTAGCGGCGGTTGAAGGCCCGCACGACCTCGCGCGACAGCTCGAGATGGGCTGCCTGGTCCCGTCCCACGGGGACGTGGGTGGCCTTGTAGATCACGATGTCCGCTGCCTGAAGAATCGGGTAGTCGAGCAGGCCGAGGCTGTTCTCGATGCCCTGGGCCCGCTTCTCCTTGTAGGTCGGGGTCCGCTCGGCCCAGCTCACCGGCGTCACGGTGTTGAAGATCCAGGTCAGCTCGGCGAGCTCGGGAACGTCCGACTGGCGGATCAGCGCGCAGCGCGCCGGGTCGAGGCCGACCGCGAGAAGGTCGAGGACCATCTCGTGGGCGAGTCGGCGGAGCTCCGCGCCGTCATGGACGGTCGTCAACGCGTGGTAGTCGACGATCGCGTAGATCGCGTCAAACCGATCCTGGAGGGCGACGAAATTCGCCTGGGCGCCGAGATAGTTCCCCAGGTGCGAAGCGCCCGATGGCTGGATCCCGCTGAACACCCGCTCGCGCACCGGGCGGGACGAGGCGTCGCGAGCATCGAGAATCTGGGCCATGGGACGGCGAGTGTAGCGCACCGCCTCGTGCTCACCGGGCCAATGAGGCGGTATCGTGAGCGCATGACGCCGTGGCAGACCGCCGATCGACCACGTCGGCGCGCGGGCCGTGGAATCGAGGTCCACGACAGCATCGGGTCGACGAACGACCGGGCGAGGCGCCTCCTCGATGAGCCCGACGCGGAGGGCCGCGCCGTGGTCGCCGAAGTTCAGACCGCCGGTCGCGGGCGGCGTGGCCGGACCTGGGTGTCGCCGGGTGGCGTCAACCTGGCCGTGAGCGTCGGCGTTCGTCCGCGAATCGCCGCGCGGGAGGCGTCGCTCATCTCATTGGCGGCGGCACTGGCGGCGCGCGATGCGTGCGGGTCGGTGGCATCCATCGGCCTCAAGTGGCCGAACGATCTCGTCTCGGGCAGCGGCGCCAAGATCGGTGGCCTCCTCATCGAGACGGAGCTCGATGGTGACCGGATCACCACCGCGGTCATCGGCGTCGGCATCAACGTGAACTGGATGCGCCGGGATATGCCGCCGGAGATCGCGCACCTCGCGACCTCGCTGGCCGAGGAGGCCGGGGTGACGCTGAACCGCGAAACGCTGCTGGGCCGGCTGCTGGACGCGCTCGACGACGAGATCGTGCGTCTGGAGGCCGGACATTCCCCGCTGGACCGCTACCGGGCAGCGTGCGTGACCCTCGGGACCGACGTCGAGATCGACGCCGGAGGCGCTCGCGTCAGTGGACGTGCCGTCGACCTCGATGCGGGTGGGGCGCTCGTGGTGCGGACCGCGGCCGGCTCGGTCACGGTCACGGGTGGGGAGATCGTCGCACTGCGTGCCGGTGCGCCCGCATGAGCCCGACACGCCCCGCGGCGCGCCCCAGGGGTGAGGGGGACCCGGACCTCCCGGCGGTTCGCGCCGCGCAGGCCGATCGCGCCGCGTTCGCAACCCTGTATCGCCGGTATCTCGACCCGGTCTACGGCTACGCGTTCTACCTCCTGGGCGACCATCACGACGCCGAGGACGTGACCGAGCGCAGCTTCCTCGCCGCGATGGCCGGCCTGCATGGCTTCCGCGATACGGGATCGAGCTTTCGATCGTGGCTGTTTCGGATCGCTCATAACGAGCTCGTCAACGCCCTCAGGGCGCGGTCACGGCAGCGTACCGGCCCCCTCGACGAGGGAGCCGTGATCTCCGCCGCGAGCGATCCGGCTCGCCTGGCCAACCAGGCCGATGACGCGCGCCGGCTGCGGACCGCCGTGGGGCGGCTTGCGCCGGATCGCCGCCAGGTGGTCGTGCTGCGATTCGTGGATGGTCTCTCCACGACGGAGATCGCGGAGGTGCTCGACCGCAGCCCGGGTGCCGTGCGCGTGCTGCAGCATCGGGCGCTGCGCGAGCTGGCCGCCCTGCTCGAGGAGCACCCGAGCCCAGGTTAGGCGAAGCGGCCTCGGTGGCCGGCATCCGGCGCGGCGTGTAACGTATCGGCCCCGCCGGTGTTAGCAAGAGTGTCATGACCCATTCCCCGTCGGTCGTCGAGCGCCTCGATCGCGCCGTCGATCTCGTTCTCTCGGGCCGTTCTCCGGCCGCAGCGGCGGCTTCGGCACGCATCGACCCCGAACAGCGTGACCTGCTCGACGTCGCGAGCGATCTGCGCGACAACCTCCGCGCACCCGTTGCATCGCCGCGTTTCGAGGCGCAGCTGGGCACACGCCTGGCCTCCAACGGCGGATCGCGAGACCCGGTGGGCTGGGCGCTGCGTCATCCCGGCAGGCTGATCGTCACCGGCGCGGTGGGGTCGGCGGTGGGTGTCGGGGTCACCGCCTACGCGGTGTGGCGCAGCAACCGCCGAGCGCCAATCGCCAACAAGCTCCTTCATCGATAGCGTGACGGAGAGAAAGAGATTGCCGATCAAGTTCCCATTCAGCCGGCGCGCGGCACCATCCGATGCCTGGACGAAATGTCCGACCTGCGACGCGCAGGTCTTCAACAAGCAGCTCGAGCGCAACCAGCGGCTGTGTCCATCGTGCGGTCATCACTTCCGCATGTCGGTCGGTGAGCGAATCGATCTGCTGCTCGACGCGGGGAGCTTCGAGGAGCGCGATGCCGGTCTGGAGGCCGTCGATCGGCTCGGCTTTCATGACGATCGCTCGTACGGTGACCGGCTGGAGGCGTCGCGCCTCAAGACGGGCCTTCGCGACGCCGTGGTGTGGGGGATCGGTTCGATCGACGGGCAGCGGGTGGCAATCGGCATCTTCGACTTCCGCTTCATGGGCGGCAGCATGGGAAGCGTCGTAGGCGAGAAGCTGGCCCGCTGCTTCGAGACGGCCGTGACGGAGCGGATTCCCGCGATCGTCGTCAGCGCCTCCGGGGGCGCGCGCATGCAGGAGGGAACACTGGCGCTCATGCAGCTCGCGAAGACGACCGCGCCGCTCGTGCACCTCGACGCCGCCGGCGTCCCCTTCATCACCGTCCTGACGGACCCCACCACCGGTGGCGTGCTCGCCAGCTTCGCGAGCCTGGGCGACGTCATCGTGGCCGAGCCGAAGGCACTCATCGGCTTCGCCGGCGCGCGCGTCGCGTCCGACACGGTCGGCGAGCAGATGCCGGAGGGCTTCCAGACTGCCGAATTCCTCCTCGAGCACGGCTTTGTCGACGCCGTGGTGCCACGTCCCGAGCTGCGATCGAGCCTGTCGCGGCTTCTTCGCTTGCTGCCGGTGGCCGCCGTCGATGACGGACAGCCGCGCCAGCAGGAGCGACCCTGGGGTCCGATCGGCGCCCTCAGCGGCTTCGCCGAACGCTTTGGCGGTGCCGTGAGCGAAACGATCGGTATCGACGTCGAGCAGCCGCCGGCCGCCGGGAATGGCAGCCCCGCAGTGCCCGAAGCCACGTCCGAGAAGGCCCGATGACCGGCGCGCCGATCGTCGAACGAGCCGGCCCGGCGACCGAGGCTGCGGTCGAGGACGCCTGGCGTCGGGTCCAACTGGCTCGGCACCCACAGCGACCCCGGTCACTGGACCTGATCGACCTCATCTTCGACGGCTTTTTCGAGCTGCATGGCGATCGCGCGTTCGGGGAGGATCCGGCCATCGTCGGCGGACCCGCCACGCTGGATGGCGTTCCGGTCATGGTCGTCGGCCACCAGAAGGGGACCGACACCGAATCGAACATCGCCCGCAACTTCGGGTCTCCTCATCCCGAGGGGTTCCGGAAGGCTCAGCGCCTGATGCGCCTTGCGGACAAGCTCGGCATGCCCGTGGTCACCTTCCTCGACACGGCCGGGGCCTTTCCCGGTCCGGCCGCCGAGGAGCGCGGTCAGGCGGAGGCCATCGCCTCGAGCATCAAGCTCATGACCGGGCTCCAGGTGCCCATCGTGGTCGTGGTGCTGGGCGAGGGCGGCTCCGGCGGCGCGTTGGCGTTGGGCGTCGGCGACATCGTCCTGGCGCTCGAGAATGCCGTCTACTCGGTGATCAGCCCGGAGGGTTGCGCGTCCATCCTGTGGCGATCCCGTGATGAGGCGCGAACCGCGGCCGCGGCGATGCGCATGACGGCCGACGACCAGGTCGATCTCGGCGTGGTCGACGCGATCGTGGCCGAGCCCGGCGAGGGCGCACACACTGATCATGCCGCCACCGGCCGCGCGGTGAAGGCCGCGATCATCTCGGCCATGCGACGCCTGTCAGACCAGGACACGGCCGAACTGCTGGCGACCCGCTATGCTCGGCTGCGCGGCATGGGGGCCTTCCTCGAGACGGATGCGAGCAGTTCCGGTCATCCTGAGGTGCCTTCATTGCGCCGTCGGATCGGGCGCATCCTGCACCTCCCCGGCGTGCCACGGCGCCCGCGTTGGAGTGAGATCTGGCCGAGCAACGATGCCGACGACGAGAACGAGAGAGGCGCATGACGGATCACGAGCAGGCGCTGGAGGCCATCGCACGAGCTGCGTCCGAGCTGGTCAAACCCCTGACGGAGCGGCTGACCCGCTATGGCCTGGGGGAGATCGAGGTTTCCACCGATGACCTCCAGCTCCGCGTCGCACGCGCCGCCGGAGCGCCGACCCGCGCCCCCGCACCCGGTGCCGACTCGCTGACGAGTGAGGCCCAACCGGCCGCCGCACGCTCCGAGCAGTCCGCAGCGGTCGGGGTCGCGTCGCCGGCCGTCGGATTCTTCGTCTACGCCGATGGCCTGGGACCGGGCCTCGAGGTCGAGAAGGGGGATGCCCTGGGCCACGTCGAGATGCTCGGCATCCGGCACGACGTTCGCGCCCCGCGGGGCGGCACCGTCCGAAACCTGGTGGCCGAGAGTGGCGAGGCGGTCGAGTACGGACAGGTGGTGCTCGAGCTCGAGCACGCGGCGGCGCGGGCATGAGCGTTGCGCTGCTCTTCAGTCCGCAGGGGTCGCAGGTCGTGGGCATGGGCCGTGAGCTCGCCGAGCGTCACGATGTCGCCCGCGACACCTTCGCCGAGGCCGACAGCGTGCTGGGCTGGTCCGTCAGCCAGACCTGCTGGAATGGCCCGGCCGAGCGCCTCTCCGATACCCGGCAGACGCAGCCGTGCCTGCTGACCACGTCGATCGCCGCGTACCGCGTCCTCGACACCCTGGCACCCGTCCGGCCGAGCGTGGTTGCCGGGCACTCCGTGGGGGAGTTCGCTGCACTCGTCGCGGCCGGCGTCCTCGACTTCTCGGCGGCGCTGCGACTCGTCGCACGACGCGGTGCACTCATGGCCGAGGCCGGCACGGGCGGCGGCATGTCGGCGGTCATCGGACTGACACGCACCTCGGTCGACGAGGTCGTGGCGAGCGTGGGCCGGCCGACCGAGCTGGTGGTCGCCAACGACAATGCGCCCGGCCAGGTCGTGATCTCCGGCATGCGTGATGCGCTCGAGGCGGCGGAAGAGCCGCTGCGAGCCGCCGGGGCGAAGCGCATCGTCCCGCTGCCGGTCTCGGGAGCGTTCCACTCGCCGCAGATGTCGGAGGTTGCCGACGCGCTCGCGTCCGCGTTCGACCAGGAGGAGTGGTCCGACGCCCGCGTGCCGGTCGTCAGCAACGTCAGTGCCGAGCTGCTCACCGATGCGGACCGCATCCGCCGCCTGCTGGCCGAGCAGGTCCGATCGCCGGTCGAGTGGGTGCGCAGCGTAGAGGCAATGGCCGAAGCCGGTGTCGACGTCGCGATCGAGTGCGGCGCCGGGTCCGCGCTCGTCGGCATGCTGAAGCGCATCGCGCCCGAGATCCGTGCGCTGCCCGCAACCGACGCGGCCAGCGTCCAGGCGGCCGCCGATCTCCTGCGGACCACGGCTGCCGTGCAGGCATCGGCATAGACATGATCAACAAGATTCTCATCGCCAACCGAGGGGAGATCGCGGTTCGCATCCTGCGCGCCTGTCGGGACCTGGGACTCCCGGCAGTGGTCGCCTACAGCGAGGCCGATCGCGACACCCTGGCCGTTCGCCTCGCCGACGAGTCGATCTGCATCGGTCCCGCCGAGGCGCGCAAGAGCTACCTCAACCAGCCCGCGGTGATCAGCGCGGCGATGATCACCGGCTGCGACGCCGTCCATCCGGGCTACGGCTTCCTGTCGGAGGATGCGACGTTTGCCGAGGCGTGCGCCGCCCACGAGCTGACCTTCATCGGCCCGCGGCCCGAGGTGCTCGAGCGATTCGCTTCGAAATATGCGGTCCGGCGCATGCTCGGCGCGAACGGCCTGCCGACGGTTCCCGGCAGTCGCGGGATCGTCACGGACCTGTCCGATGCGCTGCACCAGGCCGCGGAGGCCGGCTACCCGGTCCTCCTGAAGCCATCGGCAGGCGGCGGGGGACGGGGCATGCGCCTCGTCCGCTCGCCTCGTGAGATGGAGCAGGCGCTGCCCCTTGCCAGGTCGGAGGCCCAGGCGGCCTTCGGCGACGACTCGGTCTACTTCGAGAAGTGGATCGAAGAGTCCCGGCACGTCGAGGTGCAGGTCATGGTGGATGGGCACGGAAACGGTGTGCATCTCGGGGAACGCGACTGCAGCATCCAGCGCCGCCATCAGAAGATCATCGAGGAGGGGCCGTCACCCGCCATGGATGACGCGGCCCGCGAGCGACTCCGCGATCTGGCCGTCCGGAGCGTGGTGGCGGCCGGCTACGAAAGCGCCGGCACCCTCGAGTTCCTGCTCGATGCAGAGGGCAACTTCTACTTCATCGAGATCAACTGCCGCATCCAGGTCGAGCATCCGGTGACCGAGATGCTGACCGGGATCGACCTCATCGCCGAGCAGATCCGGATCGCGGCCGGCGAAAGGCTCAGCCTGCGCCAGGAGCAGATCGTGTTCCGCGGCCACGCCATCGAGTTCCGCATCAACGCCGAGGATCCAAGCGATAACTTCTCGCCCCAGACCGGCGAGATCGAGAGCCTTCACCTGCCCGGCGGGCCGGGAGTTCGCGTCGATACCCACCTCTACCCCGGGTACGAAGTGCCGCCCTACTACGACAGCCTGCTCGCCAAGCTCATCGTGTGGGGCGAGACCCGCGAGATCGCGCTGGCGCGCTCTCGTCGTGCGCTGGCCGAGATCGAGATCGGCGGCGTCAAGACGAACATCCCCTTCCATCGTGGGATCATCGACAACGACGCGTTCCTCGACGCGCGCGTGAGCACGAACCTGCTCGATCGCGTGGGCCCTGCCGCGTTCGTTGAAAGCTAGGGAGCCCCGAATCGAACCGATGACGACCGATACCACGTCCACCGAGACCCCGACACTGCCCCTCGAGGCAGCCGACATCATGGGCATCATTCCGCACCGCTACCCGTTTCTGCTCGTCGATCGGATCGTCGAGCTGGAGCCCGGGCGGCGGGCGGTCGGGCTCAAGGCGGTGACGGCCAACGAGCCGCAGTTCACCGGCCACTTTCCCGGGAGGCCGATCATGCCGGGTGTGCTCATGGTCGAGGCGCTGGCACAGACGGCGGGCGTCGCGGTGATGACGCTCCCCGAGTACCGCGGCAAGCTCGGCCTGTTCGCCGGAATCGACGACTGTCGGTTCCGGCGCATGGTCATCCCCGGCGATACCCTTCGGCTCGAGGTCAACGTCGAGAAGCTGCGCGGCATGTTCGGTCGGGTGCGGGGGATCGCCAGCGTCGACGGCGAGGTGGCCGTCGAGGCGACGCTGTCGATCATCATTCCGCGAGACCAGGAGATGGGCGGAGGGCAGACCGATGCGTGACGGCGAGCGACGGGTGGTCGTGACCGGGATGGGCGCCCTGACCCCGATCGGCAATGACGTGCCCGCATTCTGGGACGGACTGGTGAACGGACGGAGTGGCATCGGCCCGATCACCACCTTCGACCCGGTGAAGACCGCCAGCAAGGTCGCCGGCGAGATCAAGGGCTTCGAGGCCGATACGGTCATGCCGAAGAAGGAGGTCCGTCGCAACGACCGCTACGTCCACTATGCGTGGGCTGCCGTGGCCGAGGCCCTGCGGGATGCCGGAATCGAGAATCCGATCACCGATGACGCCCTGGCGTGGCGCACCGGCTGCATCATCGGCTCGGGAATCGGCGGCATCAACACGATGATCCGCGACGTCACCGAGGCCGCGCTCCACGGCGTCGAACGGATCGGCCCGTTCCTGGTGACGGCGCTCATCCCCGACATGGCCGCCGGATACGTCGCCATCTATGCCAATGCCCGGGGTCCGAACTACGCGACGGTCAGCGCCTGCTCGAGCGCGAATCATGCCATCGGTGATTCGATGAACATCATCCGGCGCGGCGAGGCCGACATCATGATCGCCGGCGGCGCGGAGGCGGGCATCGGCGAGATCCCGGTCGCGGCCTTCAGCGCCATGCGCGCGCTCTCGACGAAGCGCAACCATGAGCCGGAGAAGGCATCGCGCCCATTCGATGCCGAGCGCGACGGCTTCGTGATGGGCGACGGCGCGGGCATCCTGGTGCTCGAGGCACTCGACCACGCCAAGGCGCGCGGCGCCACGATCCACGCCGAGGTTGTCGGCTATGGGGCGACCGACGACGCCTCCCACATCACGCTCCCCGCGCCGGGAGGTCGTGGCGCGGTCGAGAGCATGCGAGTGGCCGTCGCCGATGCGGGCGTCGAGACGGGCGACATCGACTACATCAACGCGCATGGCACGAGCACGCTCCCCAACGACCGCTCCGAGACGGCAGCGATCAAGACCCTCTTCGGCGAGGGCGCATACCGGGTGCCGATCAGCAGCACGAAGTCGATGACGGGTCACCTGATGGGCGCGGGCGGCGGCATCGAGGCCATCGCCACCATCCAGGCTATCAAGACCGGGATCGTGCCCCCCACCATCAATCTCGACCATCCGGATCCCGAGTGCGATCTCGACTATGTGCCGCACGAGGCTCGGCAGACCGAGGTGGCCATCGGTATGAGCAACAGCTTTGGATTCGGTGGGCACAACGCCACGGTGGTCTTCCGGCGGTACGACCGCTGATGGGCGATCCGGAATCCATTCTGCGGGCGGTGGACTTGCTTGCCCCCGCGTTCGACGAGGAAGGCCTCGATGAGCTCGAGATCGAGGTCGACGACCTCCACGTTCGGCTTGCCCGAACGCGCGTGGCCGTCGAGCCGGCAGCCATCGCGCCGAGCGCGCCCGCGCCCGCTCCGGTTGCCGAACGGGCGCCGGAGCAGCTCACCCCATTCGGGGAGCCGTCACCCGGCATGCGATTCGTGAGCGCGCCGCTCACCGGGGTCTGGTACTCCGCACCGTCGCCCGGCGCGCGGGCGTACGTCGCGGAGGGCGACCGCGTCCAGCAGGGCCAGGTGGTCGGCCTGATCGAGGCCATGAAGCTCTTCAACGAGATCAAGTCGGACGCGGCAGGCACCGTGATCCGGATCCTGGTCGAGCCGGGCACGCTGGTGAAGCGCAAGCAGCCACTGCTCGAGATCGATCCCCGATGACATTCGGCACCGAGTTCATTCAAGGAGCACCACGATGACCACCAATGCGCTGATCGGCGGCTGGGGGATGTACGCGCCGTCGCGAGTCATGACGAACGATGAGCTCTCCACCATCGTCGACACGTCGGACGAGTGGATCACGTCTCGAACCGGCATCCGCGAACGTCGGATCGCGGCCGACGACGAGACGGCGACGACGCTCGCCGTCCATGCCGCGCGCGATGCACTGGTGGTTGCCGGCCTGCAGCCCTCCGAGCTGGATCTCATCATCGTCGGAACCTGCACGCCCGACTACCCGCTGCCCGCAACGGCCGTCCTGGTTGCCACCGAGCTCGGGGCCACGCGGGCATCGGGATTCGACCTGCAGGCCGCGTGCTCGGGATTCCTGTACGCCCTGGCCACCGGTCACAGCTTCATCCGGAGCGGGATGTACCGCAACGTCATGGTCATCGGCGTCGAGGTGCTGAGCCGGTTCCTGGATTGGACCGACCGCAGCACGTGCGTCCTCTTCGGTGACGGTGCGGGTGCCGTGCTCCTCCAGGCCTCGGACAAGGAGGGTGGGCTCCTGGGATTCGACCTGTTCAGCGACGGGACGGGCTGCGAGGGAATCATCATGCCGGCCGGGGGTTCGGCGCGACCCGCCAGCCACGAGACGGTGGACGCGCACCAGCACGCCATCCGGATGCTCGGCAGCGAGGTCTACAAGTACGCAACCCGCCAGATGGGGGAGTCCGCAGTGGCGGCCCTGCGCAACGCGGGCATGACCGTTGACGACGTCGACCAGTTCGTCTTCCACCAGGCGAACCTGCGGATCATCACGAGCGTCCAGAAGCAGCTCAACATCCCGCCCGAGAAGACGTACGTCAACATCGAGAAGTACGGCAACACGAGTGCGGCCTCGGTCCCCATGGCACTGGTGGAGGCCGTGGCCGCCGGCCGAATCAAGCCCGGCGACACGATCCTCATGGTTGCCTTCGGAGCTGGCTACACGGCCGGCGCCGCCGTCGTCGAGTGGACGGCCGATCCGGCGCGCGCGTTCCTGGCTCCCGGCTCGCAGACGCGGCTCGGCCAGCCGCAGCGCGAGCTCGAAAGGGCCTCAGCCTGATGTTCGACCTGACGGGGAAGACGGCGCTGGTCACCGGCGGCAGTCGGGGACTCGGGAGGGCGATCGCGCTGGCCCTTGCCCGCCAGGGTGCCGATGTCGCGGTCAACTATCGGGGGAACCAGGAGGCGGCCGACGACGTGGTCGCCGAGATCGCCGCACTCGGCCGCCGGGGCGTTGCCATCCAGGGTGACACCAGCGGCGGTCGCGAGGCGTGTGACGCGATCGTGAAGGGCGGCATCGACGCCCTCGGATCCGTCGACATCCTCGTCAACAATGCCGGGATCACCCGGGACAATCTGCTCGTTCGGATGGACGCCGAGGAGTGGGACGCCGTGATCGACACCAATCTGGGTGGCCCGTTCTGGATGACGCGCGCGATCGCCCGCCCGATGATGAAGGCCCGCGCGGGGCGGATCATCAACATGTCCAGCGCGGCCGGCCGGATGGGTAATCCGGGCCAGGCGAACTACGCGGCCGCCAAGGCAGGACTCATCGGACTGACGAAGACCACCGCCAGGGAGCTCGCGAGCCGCGGCATCACCTGCAACGCCATCGCGCCGGGACTCATCGACACCGACCTCACCTCGGATCTGCCCGTCGCGGCCACCGAGGCGCTCACGAACATGACGCCCCTCGGCTACGTCGGATCGGTCGACGACGTCGCCGCCGCAGCCGTCTATTTCGCCTCCGACGAAGCCCGATACGTCACAGGACAGGTGCTCGGGGTCGACGGCGGCATCGTGATGGGCAGCTGATCACGGGCGGTCTTCGGCAGGCTGCTTGCAACGTCCTAAGATGACAACACGAGTGCACGCAAGCCCTTACCTGAGAGGAGACCGATGCTGACCCTCCGATCCATCCTGCGTCCGGCGCGGATCGTGGATGCCCACTGCGACATCCCATGCGGTGTCTATGACCCCGAACAGGCGCGAATCGAGGCCGAATCCTGCCTCCGGATCATCGAGAAGCACGATGCCAGCGATGATGCCCTGTTCCGCGCACGATGCATTCACGTCAAGGAGGAGCGCGCCGAGCTGGTCAAGCATCATCTCGACGTCCTCTGGCACGACTACTTCAAACCGGAGCACCTCGAGAAGTACCCGGACCTGCACGACACATTCTGGAAGGCCACCAAGCAGGCCAGCAAGGTGAAGCAGAGCCTGGATGCCGGCGCCGCCAAGGAGCTGCTTGCCATGATCGACACCGTCGATGAGATGTGGAAGGCGACGGGCGGCCTCGAGAAGACCCGCGTCAACGGGCGCCCTTCCTGACGGGCGGCCACCGATGAGATGGAGAGGCGCCGCCGTGGCGCCTCTCTTCGTCCTCGCGGTGGCATGGGTCGCTCGGCGTTGGCTCGACACCGTCGAGGTGCGCGGCCGTTCGATGCTGCCGACCCTCGCGCCGGGGGATCGACTCCTGCTGGTTCGACGGGCACGGCCACCGCGCCCCGGAGACGTGGTGGTCGTCACTGACCCTCGGCGGCCATCCCGCGAGATCGTCAAGCGGGTGGCGCGCGTCCGCGCCTCGGGCGTGGATCTGCGCGGCGACAATCCCGCCTGGAGCACGGATGGCCGCGTCTTCGGTGCGGTGCCCGCGTCCGGCATCAGCTGGGTGGTCGCCTGGCGCTACTGGCCTCCGCGTCGCCGCGGCCGGATACCGCCGGCACCGGTCGCTGCCGAGTTCGGCGGCGAGTCCGCCTGCGCCGTGCCCTCGGCCCTCATCGCGGGGGACGGCTGACGCCCGTCAGTCGCAGCCACAGGCGGAGGCAACGGCTTCCACGCACGCGTTGATCTCGTGCGGCAGGAGCGACACGTCGGTTCCGGCCTCGGCCAGGATCAGGTGCTCGGCGCCGAGCGTCGGTCGAATCGACAGCCTCGTGCCGGCGGCGCGATGGCGCAGGAAGTCCAGCACCGGGCCCAGTCCGGCGTCGCCGTACTCCTCATGAATCGCGCCAGTGTCGACGACCACGTGATCGGGCCGGCGCAGCATGACGGCCTGGTGCAGGCGTGCAGCATCGTTATAGAAGAACGCGATCGCGCCGGCCAGGCGGCCGTCGAGCGCCGCGGCGAGCGCGCGGTCACGGGTCACGCAGTACACGATCGGTTCAGCGGCCATCGGCCTCGAAGGGTAGCAGGCTGCGCGGACGGTACAATGATCGGCCGATGAGCACCTCCACCAGCGATCTCACGACTTCGCGACGCGAGCTGACCGGCAAGCAGCACCAGCATCTGGGCAGTTTGCTGGGCCGCGTCTGGGCCGTCGACGCCGTCGGCGTGGAGGAGCGGGCCGCGAGTCTCGCGAAGCGATCGATCAAGAAGGACGCCAAGCTGTGGGCCCTCGACATGGCGATCCGCATGATGGATCTCACCACGCTCGAGGGGAAGGACACTCCCGGCAAGATTCGCGCTCTCGCGGGCAAGGCGCGCCGGCCGGATCCCACGGACCCGAGCATTCCCTCGGTGGCTGCGCTGTGCGTGTATCCCAACATGATTCCGACCGCCGTCGAGGCTCTGAAGGGGTCGGGAGTCAAGGTCGCATCGGTGGCGACCTACTTCCCGTCTGGACAGGCGCCCCTCGAGCTCAAGCTGGCTGACGTGCGCGGCGCCGTCGAAATGGGAGCCGACGAGATCGACATGGTCATCGACCGCGGCGCCTTCCTGGCGGGGGACTACGCATCGGTGTACGACGAGATCGTTGCGGTCAAGGACGCGTGCGGCGAGGCGCACCTCAAGGTGATCCTCGAGACCGGCGAGCTGGAGACCTACGACAACGTGCGTCGTGCCTCGGTCCTGGCCATGGCCGCCGGTGCCGACTTCATCAAGACCTCGACCGGAAAGGTGCAGCCCGCGGCCACGCTCCCGGTCACGCTCGTCATGCTCGAGGCGATCCGAGACTTCCACGCCCAGACCGGGCGCGTGGTGGGTATGAAGCCGGCAGGTGGGATCAAGACCGCCAAGGAGGCGATCTCGTACCTCACGACCCTGTACGAGACCCTCGGCCCGCGTTGGATGACACCTGACCTTTTCCGCTTCGGCGCATCGAGCCTGCTGAACGACGTGCTCATGCAGATCCGCAAGGAGCGCACCGGGCGCTACTCGGGCAGCGACTACTTCACGCTCGACTGAGTCCGCGTCCCATGCGCTCTGGCCCGATTCCTCGATGGCTGATCGTCCTCGCCCCGGCGGTTGCCGTGGGGTTGCTCGGCCTCCTGATCGTGGGCTTCGGGCCGTGGCGGTCACCGGCCGAGGGAGTGCTCCCCGGCAACCCGCCGTCGGGCACGCCCGCGGCCACCGGTCGCCCGATCGTCACTCCGAGCTCGAGCCTCGACGACGGCGTGCGGACGTACTACCTCGCGCCGGATGGAGACGACGCGGCGGATGGCAGCAGCGAGCACCCGTGGCGCTCGGCCATCCGCGCATCCGGGGAGCTTCGCCCGGGCGACACTCTGCTCGCGCGCGGCGGCCGATACATCGGGCAGGGAGGCTACGGGTGGGTCGCCAGCGGGACCCCCGAGGCGCCGATCACCTTCGCGGCGGCCCCCGGTGAGACCGCGATCTTCGACGGGGACGGGCTCGAGCAGTGGCTGATCTTCAGCGACGTGCACGACCTGGTCATCGAGGATCTCCAGATCACGAACTACCGGCCCGTGCAGAACGGCATCCTGCTCGTCCTGGGAGCGACCAGTGATGTTGTCCTCGATGGGCTGGTCATGGAGGGCAACAGCAGCGGAGGCGACCCCGGATCGGTCCTCGAGCACCTGATCTACCCGGGGGCGGGACCGGTCACCAACCTCACGATTCGCAACAGCGTGCTCGATGCGAGCGGCCTGGGCGGTGGTGCCATCCACGTCTTCCATGACCCGGGCCCGGTCAATCTGCTCATCGAGGGAAACGAGATCCGCAATGGCTGGTGGGGCGTGATCATCGCCTCGAACGCCGACGGGGTCACGATCCGCGGCAATCGCTTCTCCGGGAATCATCAGAACGTCGAGATCGGCGATACCGCGCTGAACGTGGTGGTCGAACCCTGACCCACCCCCGCTCGGTAGAGTTGGAGCGATGATCGACGTTGCGCCCGGGACGATGATGCTGTGGTCGGACATTGGCTGCCCCTGGTCGCACGCGGTGATCTGGCGACTCCACGACGCACGTCGGCGCTTGGGCCTCGAGGACCGTGTGGCGTTCGATCACCACGCCTTCCCGCTCGAGCTGTTCAACAGCGAGCCCACGCCCCGAACCAGCATCGATGCCGAGTGGCCGGTGGCGCGCACCCTCGCGCCCCGAGCGGGCTGGCAGGCGTGGAGCGCCGCGGATCATGCATGGCCGGTCACCATGCTGCCGCCGATGGAGGCCGTACAGGCCGCGAAGCTCCAATCCCTGGCAGCCTCCGACGAGCTCGATCGCGGCCTCCGCCGGGCATTCTTCGGGGAGAGCCGCTGCATCAGCCTGCGCCACGTGATCCTGGAAGTCGCCAACGAGTGCGATGACGTCGATGTCGGGGCGCTCGCCGATGCGCTCGACACCGGCGTTGCGCGCGGCGACCTGATTGCCGACTGGGCCGTTGCGCGCGGAGACGAGGTCCGGGGCTCAGTGCACGTCTTCTGCCCCGACGGGACCAACGCGCAGAATCCCGGCATCGAGATCGGCTGGCGCGCCGGCGGCGCCGAGGGGGCCTACGTGGTCGAGCGGGACGACCCGACGGCCCTTGAGGAGCTCGTCCGTCGCGCGGCGGATCGATCTCACGCTGCCGACATGTGAGCCGTTCCATCCGTGTGCACCTGCCGCCGTTCGAGCTTCTGATCGAGGCCCATGCCCGCGAGCTCCATCGTTTTCTCGTGGGGCTTGTCGGCCCGATCGAGGCGGAGGATTGCCTCCAGGAGACCTACATGTCCGCGCTCCGCGCCTATCCAAAGCTCAGCAACGCCCATCACTTGCGAGCGTGGCTGTACACGATCGCCCAGCGGAAGGCGACTGACGTGGTCCGACGACGGGGCCGCCGGCCCGAGAGCGAGCTTGGCGGCCACGATCCCGTGGCGCCGGTGCATCCCGAGCTGCCCGACGACGCGCTCTGGGCGCAGGTGCGGTCGCTGCCTCCGAAGCAGCGGGTGGCGATCGTCCATCGCTTCGTGCTGGATCTGCCCTACGACGAGATCGGGGAACGCATGGGAACGAGCGCGGAGGCCGCACGCCAGAACGTGAGCACGGCCCTGCGCCGCCTGCGGCGGGAGGTGGCGTCGTGACCGACGATCTCGAGCGAGCGCTGGCCCGGCAGGTGGCGGCGGAGCCTCTCGACCTGGATCGGCTGCGCCGGCGGCTGGTCGCCGACGCAACGCACGCCGGCCTGCTGGACGTCGCCTACGCGTCGTACGACTCTCCGCTCGGTCCGCTGACGCTGTTCGTGACGGCGCGCGGACTCGTCCGGGTGGCCTATCCCGACGAGCAGACCGAGTCGCAGCTCCGCGAGCTCGCCGACGCCGTCTCGCCGCGCGTTCTGCGGGCTCCCGAGCGGACCGACGCGGTCCGGAGGCAGCTTGAGGAGTACTTCGCCGGCTCGCGGCGCGAGTTCGATGTCGAGGTCGACTGGCGCCTGATCCGTGGCTTCGCTCACGACGTCCTGCGCGCCACCGCGCGGATCCCGTTCGGCTCGGTGAGCTCGTACCGCGACGTTGCTGCCGCAGCGGGCTCCCCGAAGGCGTACCGGGCCGCGGGCAATGCGCTCGGGTCGAACCCGATCCCCATCGTCGTCCCGTGTCACCGCGTGCTGCACGCGTCGGGCGGCCTCGGCGGATACGCGGGCGGGCCCGACCGTAAGCGCTTCCTCCTGGAACTCGAAGGGGCGACATCCGGCTGAAGGGAACCGGGCGACGCCGCTGCACGTCTGACGCGGCGAATCCCATCTCGCATCGGAGACCGACGCCCGTGTCCATTCGAACCGCTCTGGTGCTCGGCGGCACCCTGCTGATCGCGGGCTGCGCCGCACCGGGGAGCGCCACGCCACCTCCGGGAGGCTCGACTGGCCTTCCCGTGCTCACCATCGTCGACGCGATCCCGGAGGCTCCGGCGCTGCAGGTCGGCCAGGCGCTCGGCGTCAGCGCGGACCTGCCGATCCGGGTCACCGGCGCCCTCTTCGTCGACGGCGACGGGACCGTGCTCCTGTGCAGTGCGATCGCCGAGTCCTTCCCGCCGCAGTGTGCGGGGGATCGAATCGAGATTCTGGGACTCGACCTTGCCGGCGTGGAGCTCGACACCGCAGACGACGTGAGCTGGGCCGAATCTGTCGAGGTGGTCGGGACGGTGGGGGAATGACAGTCTCCACGATCAGTGTGGAGGACGCGTAGGCCGGCTCAGCGCCCGCTGAGCGCGGCGAGGACGGCAGCGACGCCGAGCAGGATGACGAGCGACACCGTGCCGAGCGCGAGGGCACTCGCGAACGCTGGGAGCCACCGACGTCGCTCGAGCAGCGTCAGTGGGAGGGCCACGGCGATCACGGTGTTCGCCACGGCGAGCTGCATGTAGGTGCGTGACAGGTCGATGCCGTCCCACGCCTCCAGCAGGATGAAGCGGTGGGCCGCCTCCGCCAGCAGGCCGGCCGCCAGAAGGCTGACGGCCACCGTCCTCCAGCGATCATCGCGCCGGACCCAGGCGGCGCCGACCATCCCCATCGTCGGGCCGACAGCGACCGTGAGCACCAGCCACCCGAGGGCCAGGGCCACAGGCAAGCCGTTGCCGGCCAGCCAGATCCGCCCGTAGTAGAGGCCGAAGGCAACGAGCAGTGCAGCGACGCCGGCCACTGCCCCGCGTCGGTGGTCGGTCTGGAGAGCACCGGCGAAGAACGCGCCGATGAGCCACGGCCCGGCGGCATTGGCCAGCGCATTCACGACGGTTACGGGTGCCCCGTCGCCGAATGAGCTGAGGGCGCCGACGAGGAAGCCGATTGCCAGGGCGGCGAGGATGCCCGCTCTGGGCGCGAGGGACGGCATGGCCGGCGGAGTGTAGCGCAGCGCGCGGGACGGCCCGATGGGGCCCGTCGGGGCGTGCGTGCGATAATCTGCGGCGATGACGCTCACCCAGAAGCCGGAGTCGCGCCCCGCACCCAATTCGTGGGGACTTGCCGCGGGCGACAGCCCGTGGGAGTACGCGCCGGCTCCCGAAGCCACGGATCACATCCGGATCGAGCCCGAGTACGGGCTCTTCATCGACAACGAGTTCCGTCCGTCGCGGCCGCGGAAGACGTTCACGGTGATCAATCCCGCCACGGAGGAGCCGCTGGCCAAGGTGGCCCACGCCTCGAAGGCGGATGTCAGCCGGGCAGTCGGGGCCGCCCGCGAGGCGCATCGGACCTCCTGGTCGAAGCTGCCCGGTCGCGAGCGAGCGAAGTACCTCTACCGCATCGCGCGGATCATGCAGGAGCGAAGTCGCGAGTTCGCGGTCGTCGAGAGCATGAACTCCGGCAAGCCGATCAAGGAGTCGCGCGACGTCGACGTGCCACTGGCAGCCGCCCATTTCTTCTACTACGCGGGCTGGGCCGACAAGCTCGAGTACGCCTTTCCGAACCGCGACCCGCGATCCCTCGGGGTTGCTGCCCAGGTCATCCCCTGGAACTTCCCGCTGCTCATGCTGGCCTGGAAGATCGCTCCGGCGCTGGCGGCAGGCAACACCGTCGTCCTGAAGCCGGCTTCCACCACGCCGCTGACGGCCTACCTGTTCGCCGATGTCGTGCGGCAGGCGGACCTGCCGCCGGGCGTCGTGAACATCATCACCGGACCGGGCGAGATCGGCATGGAGCTGGTGGCGCACCCTGACGTCAGCAAGGTCGCCTTCACCGGTTCGACCGCCGTGGGGAAGATGATTGCCCGCAGGCTGGCCGGATCAGGGAAGAAGGTGACCCTCGAGCTGGGCGGCAAGGCAGCCAACATCGTGTTCGACGACGCACCGCTGGACCAGGCGATCGAGGGCATCATCAACGGCATCTACTTCAACCAGGGCGAGGTGTGCTGTGCCGGTTCGCGGCTCTTCGTCCAGGAGAGCGTGTATGACCAGCTCATCGACAAGCTCAAGGCGCGGCTGGGCACGCTCCGAGTCGGCGACCCACTCGACAAGAACACCGACGTCGGCGCCATCAACTCCGCCGGCCAGCTGGCCAAGGTCCAGGAGCTCGTCGAATCGGGCATCGCCGAGGGGGCCGAGATCTTCCAGCCCGACTGCGAGCTTCCCACGCGCGGGTTCTTCTTCCGGCCCACGCTGTTCACCGGGGTGAGCCAGAGCCATCGCATCGCGCAGGAGGAGATCTTCGGCCCGGTGCTGTCCGTGCTGACGTTCCGAACCCCGGACGAGGCGATCGAGAAGGCGAACAACACGCCGTACGGCCTGTCGGCAGGGGTGTGGACCGAAAAGGGGAGCCGCATCTTCAAGATGATCAACGCCATGCGCGCCGGCGTGGTGTGGGCGAACACGTTCAATCGCTTCGATCCGACGAGCCCGTTCGGCGGCTACAAGGAGTCCGGCTACGGGCGCGAGGGCGGCATCCACGGACTCGGGGCGTACCTGGATCTGTCGGGCAACGGGTCGAACGGCCGATGAGCCCCCGGACGAAGACCGCCTCGCGCGCGAAGCGCCCATCCGTCCTCGACCAGCGTGCAGCGCAGCCGCTGGCGACGACCAACGGCGCGGGGACCCGCGGCGATCGCATCGGCGTGCGCAAGACGTACAAGCTCTACATCGGCGGCGCGTTTCCCCGGACCGAATCGGGCCGTTCCTACGAGATCTTCGGTGCCAGGGGCGAGCTGCTGGCGAATGCCTGCCGCGGCACCCGCAAGGACGTCCGCGAGGCGGTCCGCGCGGCGCGCAAGGCCCAGCCGGGTTGGGCCGCCAAGACGGCCTTCAACCGCAGTCAGATCCTGTACCGAATCGCGGAGCTGATGGAGGGCCGACGGGACCAGTTCATCGCGGAGGTGATGATCTCCGAGGGCGTGGGCCGCGCGCGAGCCACCCGGATCGTCGATGCGGCCGTCGACCGCTGGGTCTGGTACGCCGGATGGGCCGACAAGTACGCGCAGTCGATCGGCACCGTGAACCCGGTGGCCGGCAGCTACTTCAACTTCAGCATCCCCGAGCCGACCGGCGTGGTCGGTGTGATTGCTCCCGAGACGTCGAGCCTTCTGGGCCTCGTGAGCCGCCTGGCGCCGGTCATCGTCAGCGGCAACGCGGCGGTGGTTCTCGCGTCGGAGGCGCGGCCCCTGCCGGCTGTCACACTGACCGAGGTGCTTGCCACATCGGATGTTCCCGGAGGCGTCGTCAACCTGATCACGGGGCTGCGACGCGAGCTCTCCGGGCACCTCGCCGGCCACATGGACGTGAACGCCCTTGACGCGTTCGGCGCGTCAGCCGAGGACGCGGCGGTGCTCGAGGAGGTGGCGGTCGAGAACGTGAAGCGCTTCGTCCGACCACCGACCGCCGGTCTGGAGCGCTACGACTGGCTGTCGGCGACGGCGCAGTCGCCGTATCTCATCGGCGAGTACGTCGAGATCAAGACCGTCTGGCACCCCATCGGCGCCTGAGGAGCGGTCACAGCCAGCCACGCCGCCGAAAGAAGGCGACCATGCCGATGAGGATCGCGAGCATCGTGACCACGATGCCCCAGAAGTAGAGTGCTCCGTGCTCCTGCCCCGGGAAGTCGACGTTCATCCCGAAGAACCCGGTCAGCAGGGTGAGCGGCAGCAGGATCACGGTCACGGCCGTGAGGATGCGCAGCACGTCGTTGAGCCGATGCGAGAGGACCGATTCATTCGTGCTCTCGAGACCGTTGACGATCTCCATGAAGTTCTCGAGCACGTCCCAGATGCGTTCGGAGGCATCGGTCAGGTCATCGAAGTAGATGTCCAGGTCGTCGGTCAGGTAGCGCTGCTTCGCCCGCTCGAGCGAGCGGAAGACAGCACGCTGCGGCCGAATCACCGCGCGGAAGTTGATGATCTGCTGTTTCGCGTTGCTGATGTCGCGGACGATCTCCGACGATCGTCCCCCTTCGAAGATGTCGTCCTCGAGCCGCCGCAGCCGTCTCCCGAGCTGCCCGAGGATCGGGAAGCTGGCATCCACGCAGCGGTCGAGGATCTGGTACAGCAGGTAGCCGGATCCCTTCGTCATCAGCTGCTCACGCACGTCCTCGCGCATCTGGGCGCGCTCGAACAGGGCGGGCAGGGGAAGGATCTCCTCGTTCGGCAGCGTGATGATGTAGTCAGGCCCGAGGAAGATATCCAGCTCGGCGGCGTGGAGCCTGCCCGACTCGCGGTCGAAGCGGGGGAACTGCATGACGAGGAAGAGATACTCGTCGTACTCGTCGACCTTCGGGCGCTGGTTGTGGCTGGCCACGTCCTCGAGGTCGAGCTCGTGGAACCCGAAGGTGTCGCTGAGGTAGGCGCGATCGACCAGGCGTGGCTCGTCGATGTTGAGCCACCGCAGCGCGTGGGTCTCGACGCTCTCCACGCGCGGCTCTCCGCGCGACTCCTCGCCGGGGATGGCGAGCGTCGGGCCGGGGTGCTGGCGGCGTCGAAGTCGGGGAATGGCCTTCATCGGTCGCTCGATCGTGGCGATTGGGCCGCCCATTCTATCCAGCGTGCGGTCGTCCGCCGGCAGCCAACTGACCGCGAGTCGAACCGGCCCTAGAATTGCCCGCGATGCCTCGACCCCGCAGCGTGTCGCGAACGGACGACACGGTGATCAGCAATGCCGAGCTGGCGCGGATCTTCAACGAGATCGGCGACATGCTCGAGATCCTCGGAGAGGTGGTGTACAAGGCCGTCGCCTACCGCCGCGTCGCCGATGCCGTCGAGCGCTATCCCGATGACGTGGCAGCCCTCTATCGGCGCGGCGATCCCCCAAAGCTGCCCGGGGCCGGTGCGGCATTGACGGCCAAGCTGGCGGAGCTCGCCGAGACGGGAAGGCTCGAGTACCACGACCGGCTGCGGGCGCAGGTCCCCGACGGCGTGCTGGGGCTGCTGCGCATTCCGGGCATCGGCCCCAAGACCGTCCGCCTGGTCCATGGCGAGCTCGGGATCGACTCGGTTGACGCACTGCGCGCAGCGGCCGAGGAGGGTCGCCTGCGTGGCGTGAAGGGGCTCTCGCAGCGGACCGAGCAGAACGTGCTCGAGGCAATCGGCAGGATCGAGCGTCGCGAGAGTCGCCTCCTCATCCACGACGCCGATGTCCTGGTCTCCGGGCTCGTCGATCGGCTTCGGACGGTGCGCGGCGTGCGTCGTATCGAGCCTGCAGGGTCCCTGCGCCGTCGTCGCTCCACCATCGGCGACCTTGACCTCCTGGCGGCGGCGGACGATCCGGCTGGCCTGATCGCCGCCCTGGACGGGATGGCGGAGGTGGAGAAGGTCCTCAGTGCGGGCATCGACAAGTCGAGCATCGTCCTGCGGGACGGCCCGCAGGTGGACCTCATGATCTGCCGTCCCGCCGCGTGGGGAACCCACCTGGTGCATTTCACGGGCAACAAGGACCACAACATCGCGCTGCGAGGCATGGCGCTGGATCGCGGCTGGTCCCTGTCCGAGAAGGGATTCAAGGTCATCGAGACCGGCGAGCTGCTGCTTGCGGCCGATGAGGAGGAGGCCTACGGCCGTCTCGACCTGCCGTGGATTCCGCCAGAGATGCGGGAGGGCGATGGCGAGGTCGAGGCGGCCCGGTCCGGCTCGCTGCCGGACCTCGTGACGCTCGACGACGTGCGGGGCGACACCCACACCCATTCGAACTGGACCGATGGGGTCGACACCATCGAGGTGATGGCGCGGGCCGCTCGCGATCGCGGCCTGGAGTACATCGTGCTGACTGACCACTCACCGTCGCTCGGGATCGCCCGTGGGTTGTCGCCCGAGCGGGTCACGGAGCAGGGCATTGAGATCGATCGACTGAACACGGAGCTCACCCCGTTCCGGATCCTTCACGGAACGGAGCTCGAGATCCGCGCCGATGCCACCCTGGACTACCCGGACGAGCTGCTGGCGCGGTTCGATGTCGTGATCGCGAGCATCCACACCGGCCGCAGTCAGACGAGCGAGCAGCTCACCCGCCGCGCGCTTGCGGCCATCGAGCACCCTCACGTCGACATCCTGGCCCACCCGTCGGGCCAGATCGTCAATCGTCGCGACCCGCTGCCGCTCGACTGGCCGCGCGTGTTCGAGGCCGCGGCTCGGCATCACACGGCCCTCGAAATCAATGGCAGTCCACGGTTGGATCTCGATGACTCGCTCGCACGTGCGGCGGGGAAGGCCGGGGCCATGCTCACGGTGGCCTCGGACGCGCATCGCACGGAGGAGCTCGGGCAGCAGAGGTACGCGGTGGAACTCGCTCGGCGCGCCTGGCTGCGATCCGATCAGGTCCTGGCCACGCTCGGCGCCGACGATCTGCTCGAGCTGCTTCGATGATTGCGCGCCTCTTCGGCGATCGGCGACGGCTGGCCATCCTCCGTCGCGTCGATCGGCCCGCTGCCGCCGTCCTGGCGATCGTGCAGGCAGTGGTTGCCGCCGTCGGCTGGTTCGTCGATCCGCTGTGGCTGGCCGTGGCGGTCGCGGCGCAGCTCGTGCTGGGCGGGATCGTGGCGGTGCGGGTCATCGGGCCGGCGCGTTCGGACCTCGGGCTCGCGCGGTATGCCATTCCCGCCACGGCGGGCATCTCGGCCACGGTCTTCGGACGGCTGATTCCCGGCGGGCTGAGCCTCCTCCTGGTGCCGATCGTCGCCGTCCTCCTGTGGGCCGTGACGTATCTCGAGCTGCGGCTGGAACGGGGAACCGGCGGGCGGACCGTGGGTGGCCTGCTGCTCACCGGCATCCTGTTCGGCGCCGCGGCCGGGTTGCTGGTCCTGTTCGGCTCGCGCAGCTGGCCCACCCCGCTGCTGCTCGTGGCGGCAATCGCGCTCCCGCTTGCCATGCGGGCCGCGGAGGCCCGCGAGACGATGGGGGTCGAGGGCGTGGGCCAGGCGCTGCTCCACGTCCTGGTGGTCGTCCAGGTGGGTGTCGGGGTGGCCCTGCTGAACATCCCGATCATCGCTTCGGCCGCGCTCATCGCCCTGGCGTTCTACACGTGGGGAGGCGCAGTCGACGCACTCCGCGAGGGCTCATCCGGTCGCAGCGTGGCGGTCGAATTCGGCTCCCTGCTCATCATCGGCCTGATCGTCGGCCTGTTCCTGTATCGCGGCTGAGGAGCACCGAGCGGGCGTCGCGTTGACACCCTTGGGGGCCGGTGGTACAAGAGGGCGCTTTCGGCCAGCCTCGGCCGCGAATCCCGCTACTCGGAGAAGCTCACAACGCTCATGGCGCTTGGAGAAGCTGAAACAACGACACGACAACGACGACAGCTTGCGGACGCCGCGATCGCGCATGCGACGCGGGGCGAATGGGAGGAAGCGGTCACGGCGAACCGCCAGCTTCTCGAGCTGGGGCCCGATATCGATGCCTCGAATCGCCTGGGAAAGGCGCTCGCTGAGCTAGGCCGTCACGCGGAGGCCATCGCGGCCTACGAGCAGGCGCTCGAGCGCGACGCCACCAACCGGATCGCTCAGCGGAACATCGAGCGGCTCCGAGTGATGATGGCCGCCAGCCGACCCGCCGCCAACGGCAAGGGTCGCCCCGAGAAGGCCCCGGTGACGCTGTTCATCGAAGAGATGGGCAAGACGGGTCGCGCGCGTCTCATCAACCTCGCTGCGCCGCGTGCGCTCGCCCCGTTGTCTGCCGGCGACGCGGTTGCGCTGCAGGCCAGGGGAGATGAGCTCGTGGCGAGCGTGGGAGCCACCGAGATCGGCATGGTCGAACCCCGGGTTGCCGCTCGCCTCACCAAGCTGATGGCCGCCGGCAACCGCTACGAGGGGGCCATCACGACCATCCACGAGGGCGGCGGAGAGCTGCTCATCATCATTCGGGAGGTCTTCACCCACCCGAATAACTTCGGAAAGGTCTCCTTCCCGACGCAGGGACAGGCCGCAACGAGCGTCAGACCGTATATGAAGGGCTCTGCTCTTCGCTACGATGACGACGAAGAGGTCGAGGAGACCGACGAGGACTCGGAGGAGGTCGAGGAGCTCGACACAAGCCTTCCCGAATACTCCGGTGAGCCCGAGCTCGAAGAGGAGCCGGCAGAAGAGCCATAGGATGACCGAGGCGGAGCGGACAGGACTCGATCACGTCATCCTGCCGCGACGCCTCCCCGGACTGGCATTCTTCGACCGCTCCCATCCGTCACCGGCCGATAACCAGCTCGATGCCGCCTTGGCGGCGTTCGCACAGCCGGGCGATACGGTTCTCGACCCCTGGGCCGGGACCGGCTGGACCGCGCGACGCGCGGTGGCCGCCGGGATGCGGAGCGTGGCAGCGGACGCCAGCCCGCTGGCCCAGATGGCAGCGATCGCCCTGATGACGGCACCCGATCCGGCCGTGCTCGACAGCGCCTTCGCCCAGCTCGCGGCATCGCGTCGCGTGGACGTGCCACTCCGCCAGCACATCGAGGAGCTGTACGCCACGCGCTGTGCCACGTGCCGCAGCCCGGTCGTGGCCGAGCAGTTCATCTGGCCGCGCGACGGCGACGCCCCCGGCCGCAAGATCTACCGATGCCCTGCCTGCGACCTCACCCGCGGCGGTCCCGACGAGCGTTCAGCGCCGGTTGACGACGTGGATCTCGCCAAGCTCGGCATCTCGGTTCCCGATCGGCCGGCGGAACCGCCACCCGTCGACCCGGTGGTCGGCATTGCGCCCGCCGGCGAGTCCGACCTTGATCTCGGCGAGGGGGGAGGACCGCCGCCGGCGCCCCTGCCGGTCGACCCGCCGACGTCGATCGAGGAGCGGCCTCGATTCGCGTCAACGGTGCGTCCGGATCCGCTCCCGGTCGCGGCCGCCGACGGCGTCCGACAGAGTCCGGCCTACCAGGATCTCCGCGCGCGCTTCCCGGTGCTCGACGGGCGCGAGGATCTCGTGGACGAGCTCCTCGAGCTCTATACCCCCCGCAACCTGTACGCGATCCACGCGATTCTGACCAAGATCGACAGCGAGCTCCGAGACTCGCCCGGGGCGGCCGTCATGCGCCTGGCACTCGCGTCGTGCCTCCTCCCGGGCAGCCGCCTGAATGGCTACCCCGGGCGAGTGGCATCGCTGCGGATCACCTCGGGTCACGTGCGACAGCCCGCCAGCCGCCACCAGCGCGAGGTCAACCTGTGGCAGGAGTTCGAGACGGCGTACCGGGAGGTCCGGACCATCATCGGTGCGCTCGGCGAACGGCATCCGGTGCGGTTTGCCGCCGACTTCGGCGAACTGGGCGGCATGACCGCCGCCAATGTCCTCTGGCTGCGCGCGCGCGCGTCGGTGGTTGGCCAGTATCTCCCCGCTGATGGCGTGGACCTCGTCCTGTCGGCGCCGAGTGCCAGCCACACGCTCGACGAGCTGGCGCTTGAGTACCTTGCCACCGCGGTCGTCCTGGGGCGGGAGGCGGCGGAGACCCTGCGCCTCGAGCCGATCTTCGGCGGCAGCGGCCACCCGGAGGGCGCTGAGATCACGGCGCTGCGGCACGGGATGGCATCGGCCGTCGGTGCCCTCAAGCCAGGTGGATGGTGCGTGCTGCTGCTCGAAGACGCGGAGCCAGAGCGGATGCTGGCGGTGGCCATGGCGGGCGCTGCGGCGGGCCTGGACCTCGATGCCGTCATCCACCGCGAATCGCGACGATCGGGCGACGCGATCGCCCTCCACTTTCGACGCCGCTCGGCCGAGGACCGGCTGCGACACGCGGTCACACCCGACGCACCCTTGCGGCTCGGGGCCGATGCGGGGCATCTGACCTACCCGGACCTGGCATCCGCCATCGAGCGCTCGGTGACGTCCCTGCTGCGCGACCGTGGCGAGCCGGCCGGGCTGACCCGGGTCGTTGCCTGCGTGGTCAACGAGCTCGCTTCGTCCGGCATCCTGGGGCGGCTGGTGGGCGGCCGCGAAGAAGCGGGCAGCGAGACACCGGATCGGCTGGAGTCGGGCGGACCGCAGATGGTCGCCAGCCTCATCCGCGAGGAGCTGTGGCGCGACGACCATCCGTCCCTGGTCCGCGTGGGAGACGACGCCCAGCCGCAGTGGTGGCTGCGCCAGCCGGAGCTGGCCGAACGACCGCTCGCCGATCGCGTCGAGTGGGCCACGTGGTCGATCCTCTCGACCGCCGGCCGCATCGACGAAGCCGGCTTCCTCGACCGCGTGTATCGGCTGTTTCCCGGGCTCCAGGCGCCGGACGAGGAGCTGGTGCGGGCGTGCCTCGCCGCGTACGTCGGCCCGGGTGAGCTCGGTTCGCTGGCGACCGAGGACGACCTGTCGCACCGGACCGCCGACCATGCGCGCGTCATCGCCACCCTGGTCGACTACGGCCATCGGCTTGGCCTGCGGGCGTGGGTGGCCGCGCGAGAGCACGATCGGGTCGTTGATGGTCGCCGGCTCGACGATCGGCTCACCGACGACGAGCGGCGGGTCTACCTCCCGCTGGTCATCCGCGCGCCGGCGGACCTCCTGGGCCAGGTCGACGCACTGTGGTATGTCCGCGGCCGCCTTGCGTTCCTGTTCGAGGTCGACTGGACCGCGATGGTCGGCGAGGCGGTCCTTCGGCGCGGTGCCGCGATCCCGGTCGGGAAGGACCAGGCGCGCTTTCTCGTGATTCCGGCTGAGCGCGCCGAGCTGCTGCGACTGAAGATGCAGCGATCACCGTGGCTGCGAGATGAGCTCGAGCGGCAGAACTGGCACGTCCTGAAGTGGCAGCACCTCGACACGCTGGTCGAGCGTCAGGGTGCGCGACTCGAGTGGCTGGAGCCGGTGCTTGGCCTCGACCCGCTGATCGAGCGCGGAGGCGACCAGCTGACCATGTTCGGGGAGTGAGGAGAGGCTTGTTCGCCGGGTGAGCGACGGCTAGACTCGCAGGCGGGAGTGCCGTGGTTCCCCCCTGCGGCACTCCCTTGCCAGAGTGCGGAGCGGCTCAGCTGCCCGAGCCCGTTCTCCGCGGACCGCGCCGGCCCATCGTCCGACGCACGACCGACATGACCTCATCCACGTACGGCTGTCCCTGCCCGGATTCGACGGCATGCGTCAGGCAGCCGTCGATGTGGTCCTCGAGCAGAAGGAGTGCGACCTGGTCGGCCGCGGCGGTGAGTGCTTCGACCTGCTGCAGGATGTCGAGGCAGTACGCTTCCTCGTCCACCATGCGCTGAATGCCGCGAGCCTGGCCCTCGATGCGGCGAAGGCGGGTGACCAGCGACCCCTTGTCCTTGGTGTAGCTGTGTCGGAAGTGGAGTGCATCGGATGTCATACTGGTGGGCAGTATGCGCGCCGCATCCGAGCACGGTCAATCTGCCGTCCGGCAAATCGCAGTAGCATGGCCGGGTGAGTCCCCACGACCGGCATGAGCTGATCACGCCTCTCGAGCGCGCCCTGGTCATCGTCAGCCACCCTGACGATGCAGAATTCGGCGCCGCGTCGACGATCGCCACGCTCGTGGCCGCCGGGGCCAGGGTGGACTACGTGGTGACCACGGACGGCAGCAAGGGAACCGAGGACCCGGCCGTGACCCCTGAGCATCTCTCGTCGACACGCGTCGCGGAGCAGCGGGCCGCCGCCGACATCCTGGGGGTCGGGGACATCGTCCATCTCGGCTATCCAGACGGATACCTCGAACCGTCACTCGACCTGCGTCGCGACATCGTGCGCCAGATCCGTCGCTTCCGGCCCGACCTCGTGATCACCCAGAATCCCCAGAGACGCCTGGACTACAACCCGTTCATCGGGCACCCGGACCATCTCGCCACGGGCGAGGCGACCCTGGCTGCGGTCTATCCCGCCGCCCGGGATCATCTCAACTTCCCCGAACTGTGGCGCGAGGAGCACCTCGAGCCGTGGAAGGTCCGCCAGGTGCTGCTCTTCGGAGTCGAGGAGCCCAACCTGTGGATCGACATCGCCGACACCTTCGACATCGGCATCCGCGCGATCCTCGCCCATGAGAGCCAGGTCGATCCGGAGACGGTCGGGGAGCGCATGCGCGAGCGGGCCGAGATCGTCGGGGAGCCGCAGGGGATCGGCCTGGCGCAGGCGTTCGCCTCGATCATCCTCGAGTGATGCGACGCGGCGGCGGTGGGCGGGGCGGCTGGTCGGGGCCGTTCGGCGGTGGCTCGGACCCGGATCTGACCCGACGCCCGGGGACCGGGAGAAAGACGCTGCGCCTGATCGGGGGCTTCTTCGCGCCGTACCGCGTCCGGCTGTCGTTGATCGCCGTCCTCATCGTGATCACGGTGAGCGTGGGCGTGGTCAACCCGATCCTGCTCAAGCTCATCATCGACAACCTGACCGGGCCACAGGACCTCGGCCTTCTGTACCTGCAGGCGGGGCTGATGATCGTGCTCCCGATCGTCACCAGCGCCATCGGCGTCTGGCAGAGCTACCTCTCGAACGTCGTCGGGCAGCGCGTGATGAACGACCTGCGCCTGGCGCTCTACACCCACCTGCAGTGGATGCCGCTCCGGTTCTTCACCGAGACGCGCACCGGCGAGATTCAGAGCCGGATCGCCAACGACGTGGGCGGCGTGCAGTCGGTCGTGACGGACACCGCGTCCTCGCTGTTGTCGAACTTCGCAACGGTCGCCACCACCGTCATCGCCATGTGGATTCTCGATTGGCGGCTGACGCTCCTCAGCCTGGGCCTCATGCCGTTCTTCGCCTACATCACGTACCGCGTCGGCAAGGTCCGCCGCGAGGTGAGCACCCTGACCCAGCGCTCGATGGCCGAGATGAGCGCCATCACCGAGGAGTCGCTGTCGGTATCGGGCATCCTGCTCAGCAAGACGTTCGGCCAGCAGGAGGCGAGTGTCGAGCGCTTCCGTGCCGAGTCGGTGCGCCTGGGCGACCTCCAGGTGCGGGGCCAGATGATCGGTCGCTGGTTCTTCGCCCTCATCGGCACCTTCTTCAGCATCATGCCGGCGTTCGTGTACCTGCTGGCCGGGTCGCTCATCATCGGCGGCGACACGAACGTCAGCATCGGCACCATCGTGGCCTTCACCACCCTCCAGAGCAGGCTCTTCTTCCCGCTGGGGCAGCTGCTCAACGTGCAGGTCGAGATCCAGGGTGCGCTGGCGCTGTTCGACCGCATCTTCGAGTACCTCGAGATGGACCACGAGATCACCGATGCCCCCGATGCGGTGGATCTGTCACCGACCGTGATGCGGGGCGGCGTCCGCTTCGACGATGTCTCATTCCGCTACCCGGTGGCAGAGGCCCAGCTGGCGGTGGCACCCGAGGCGGCGGAGGCCGAGGCCGATGGCCGGGCGGTCCCGACGACCGTGCAGCCGTTTGCGCTCGAGGAGATCTCGTTCGACGCCAAGCCCGGCCAGCTCGTCGCGCTTGTCGGTCCGTCAGGCAGTGGGAAGACGACATCCACGTACCTGATCCCGCGCCTGTACGACGTGGATCGCGGGTCGGTGAGCATCGACGGCCACGACGTTCGCGGAGTGACCCTCGCGTCGCTCGGGCGGGTCATCGGCTTCGTGACGCAGGAGACCTACCTGTTCCACGACACTGTGCTGGCCAACCTCCAGTACGCGAAGCCGGACGCCACGATGGACGAGATCGAGGAGGCCGCGCGAGCCGCGGCGATTCACGATCGGATCGCCGAGCTCCCGGATGGCTACGAGACCGTGGTCGGCGAGCGCGGCTACAAGCTGTCCGGCGGCGAGAAGCAGCGGGTCGCCATCGCCCGCGTTCTGCTCAAGGACCCCCGGGTGCTCATCCTTGACGAGGCCACCTCGGCGCTCGACACGGTCAGCGAGCGACTCATCCAGTCCGCCCTGCAGAAGCTGATGGAGGGTCGGACGACGATCGCCATTGCGCATCGGCTCTCGACGATCCTGCGCGCCGACCTGATCCTCGTGATGTCGCGCGGCCGGATCGTGGAGCGAGGCACCCACGCCGAGCTGATCCGCCAGGAAGGCCTGTACGCCAAGCTGTCAGCCGAGCAGTTCAGCGCGGAACGGCCCTAGGAGCCGTCAGCCGCCGAAGAGGCCGCCCAGCGCATCGCCCGCATCGATCTTCTCGCCCTTCGCCGCGCTATCGAGCTGTGCCGCGATGGGGCCCGGAAGCTTGTCCTTGAGAAACCCGATGACCGTGTCAACTGCCGTCGAAGCCGCGCCTTCGTCGATGCCGGCTCGCTCTGACACCATCTTCACCAACTGATCCATGTCGTTCTCCTGGTCCTGGGTGGGGGACCCAGCCTACCCCGGCTGGCGAGCCTGGTGCGCGGACCACCAACGGCTGCCACACTGGAACCATGCCCAACCGCCTGATCGACGAGACGAGCCCGTACCTCCTCCAGCACGCTCACAACCCGGTCGACTGGCACCCGTGGGGTCCTGAAGCCCTGGAGAAGGCACGCCGGGACGACCGGCCGATCTTTCTGTCCATCGGCTACAGCGCGTGCCACTGGTGTCACGTCATGGAGCGCGAAAGCTTCGAGAACCCGGAGATCGCGGCGCTCATGAACGAGCACTTCGTGTCCATCAAGGTCGATCGCGAGGAGCGCCCGGATCTCGACGACGTGTACATGGCGGCAGTCCAGGCCATGACGGGATCCGGCGGCTGGCCGATGAGCGTGTTCCTCACGCCGGACCTGCGTCCGTTCTTCGGCGGCACCTACTTTCCGCCCGATGACCGCCACGGAATGGCAGGGTTCCCCCGCGTGCTGGCGGCCGTCGCCGACGCGTACGCCACGCGCCGATCGGAGGTGGACCAGCAGGCCGGGTTGCTGGCGGGCCACCTCCAGGCGCAGCTGACGATCCCGGCCGGTGACCGCGACCCCGAGAGGGCACAGCTCGATGCGGCAGCTCGCCGCATCACCGCCTCGTTCGATGCCGCACACGGCGGCTTCGGTGGCGCCCCGAAGTTCCCGGCACCCATGGCCATCGAGTTCCTCCTCCGCTCGTGGCGTCGGTCAGGCGACGCGGAGCTCCTCGACATGATCGTGCGGACCCTGGACGCCATGGCCGACGGCGGCATCAACGACCAGATCGGCGGCGGCTTCTCGCGGTACAGCACCGACGCCGAGTGGCTGGTACCGCACTTCGAGAAGATGCTGTACGACAACGCCCTCCTGGCCCACGCCTACCTCGAGGCCTATCGGGCCACCGGAGCGGAGCGATACGCCACCGTGGCCTGCGCGACGCTGGACTTCATGCTCGAGGAGCTGCGAACGCCCGATGGGGGCTTTGCGGCCGCGCTCGACGCCGACAGCGAAGGGGTCGAGGGCAAGTTCTACGTCTGGGACAACGACGAGTTCAGCGAAGCGCTCGGGGCGGCAGGAATCTCCGGCGATGACGTCGCGTCGCTGGCGGCCCATTGGGGCGTGCTGCCGGCGGGCAATTGGGAGGGCACCAACATCCTGCATCGCCCCGGTCCGTCGGATGCTCCCGACGATCTGGTGGAGCGCGGTCGCAGGGCGCTCCTGGCTCGGCGCGCGAGCCGCGTGCGACCTGGTCGCGATGACAAGCAGCTCGCCGCCTGGAACGGATATGCCCTACGCGCCATGGGCCATGCGGCGCTGGTGCTTCGGGAGCCGCGATACGCCGACGCAACCCGCGAGCTCGTCGCGTTCGTGAACGAGCAGCTGCGACGTGACGGCGACCGCCTGTGGCGTACCGCGCGTGACGGCCGCTCGCACACCCCGGCGTTCTGCGAGGACTACCTGTCGCTGGCCGATGGCCTGCTGGTCGCACACGGAGCCCTGGGCGATTCCGCCTCGTTGCTCGACGCGAGGAGCCTGGTCGATTCAGCACTCCGTGACTTCTGGGACGAGGAGTCGGGCACGTTCAACGACACCTCGGCCGAGCACGATCGCACCGTGGCTCAGCCCCGCGGCGTGGTGGACAACGCCACGCCATCGGCGAACAGCCTCGGGGCTGACGTGATGCAGCGCCTGGCCCTGCTGACGGGCGACGAGGTGCTGTCGCGCCGGGCACGGTCGATCCTGCGTGCGGTCGCCACGGCACTCGAGCGTCAGCCGAGCGCGTTCGGCCGGATGCTGAGCGCCGCCGATCGCTTGCTGGGCGACCCGGTCGACGTGGTGGTGGCGGGCCAGGCCGGCAGCGCGGGGTCGCGCATGCTCCGCGAATCCGCGATGCGACCGTTCGCCCCGGACCTCGTGCTCACGTCGGTGGCGACCGGCGATCCGCACGCCGGATGGCCGCTGTACGCCGGCAAGGACGCGCGCGGTGCTGACGCGACGGCGTACGCGTGTCGGGGCTACGCCTGCGATGAACCGACCCACGACCCCGATCGACTGGGCGCGCAGGTCTCGGAGCTGGCGATTCGGCGGGACTAGCCGGCAACGAAGGCGAGCTGGACGCGCCGGCTGCGGTTGTCGCCGTTCGGATCCAGCAGGGCCACCGACTGCCACGTCCCCAACGTCATCCGGCCCTGGATCACCGGGATCACCACCGAGGGCGAGGCGAGGAGCGGAAGGACGTGGTCCGCCCCGTGTCCCGGACTGCCATGGCGATGACGCCATCGCTCGTCGCGCGGCAGAAGGCGATCCAGCGCGGCGAGCAGATCGGAGTCCGATCCGGCCCCGAGCTCGACGATCACGACACCCGCGGTCGCGTGCGGCACGAACACGGTCAACAGGCCATCTCCGGTCTCGGCGACCTCGGCGAGGAACTCGATGCATGTGGGTGTGAGATCGACCAGCGTGGGCTGGCCGCCGGTCGTCACGTCGATCTCGCGGTGCTCCATCGAATCAGGGAGCCGCGTAGCTGTGCTCGCCGATGAAGAACAGCCCTGCCCCGATGTACGTGAACAGCACGCCGGCGAACCCGAGCACGATGAGCCACGGCGCGGCGCGCTCCCATCGGTCGCGACGCCCGGCAACGTGCAGGTAGGCACCGAACACCAGCCAGGTGGCCGCCGCGGCGAGCTCCTTTGGATCGTTGCTCCAGTAGGAGCGCCACGCGAGATTGGCCCACACCGAGCCCAGGACGATGGCAATCGTCAGGATCGGGAAGGCGATGAGCACGGCCCGATGGCCGACCGCCCGCGCGGCGCTCGCCGACGGGAGCACGGAAATGCGGTCGGCGGCGCGGTTCTGCGCGATCTCTCCGAGAGCGGCGACGAATGCGACGCCGCTCACCGCGTAGGCGAGCACAGCCATGCCGACGTGAACGGTGAGCAGGAGTGGCTGCTGGAGGGCGGGGACGAGGGGGTCGACGCGATCGTCCAGACCAAGGGCAAAGATCACGATGCCGGCCGCCAGGAGCGCGGTGACCGCCGAGAGGCCGCCGAGCGACACTGACCGGCCGAGGACGACGTGGGTGCCCACCAGGGCCGCGGCGAACGCCAGGCTGAACTCGTGAAGGTTCGACCACGGCGCGTGTCCGATCAGCAGGGATCGCACGACCAGCGCGGCCACGAGCAACGTCAACGCGGTGAGCAGGGCGACCGTGGACGCACGACCCAGAGACGAATCGCCGACGACACCGGCAGCCGGCCCGTCGGCGATCCGTGGCCTCGCGGCGATGCCGATGAGCACGGCGCCAAAGCCACTGGCGGCCGATGCCAGCAGGGCCGCAAGGGAACCGATGACGAGGATCGACACGAGCCCGGTCATCGTTCGTGCCGAACGGTGGTCGTCAGCTCAGGAGGGCGGTGTCCGCGACACCGGTTCGCGTACCGCATCGATAGCAGGACGCGTCGCCGGCGGAGAGGGTTGCGCCGCAGTTCGTGCAGTCGAGCGACAGGTCGCGCTCGCATTGCGTGCAGAATCTGGCGCCGATCGGGTACTGCAGCCGATCGAACGCGCAGTACGGAACGCCCCGCGGGAGATCGGTGGCATCGGCCGCGCCGCCCGACGGGAGCGCCACCGCGGGCTCGCCCTGCGCTCGCTCCGCGACGCCGACCTGGCTGACGCGGAGATATCCGACGATCAGCCACAACAGGTACAGGCCGAGCAGGCCGGCGAGAGCCAGTGGGAAGAAGAAGCCGAGCCGGTTGCCCCAATCGGTGGCTAACCAGTCGGTGACATCGCGAATCAGGTCCATGGCGGGGCGATTCTAGCATCGGCTACACTCCGCCGAACACGCCAGCGAACCAACCTGCCGATGCAACGTCCACGCCTCGACCGCCGCTCACCGCTCACCGACCTGCACGTGCACCTAGGGGCCGCGGTCACCCCGGCCATCATGTGGGGCATTGCGCACGCGCAGGGCATCCGGCTCCCGACGAAGGACTACTGGGCGTTCCGCGATCTCATCACGGTCGGCCGCCGCCGCCGCAGCTTCGAGGCGTACCTGGATCTCTTCCATTGGACCGAGCTGATCCAGTCGAGCCCCATCGCGGTCGAACGCAGCGTCTACGAGGTCATCGGGGGCGCCTACCGCCGGAATAACGTCACCGGACTGGAGCTCCGCTTCAACCCGATGAAGCGCAACCGCGGTGGTGAGCAGGACCTCGACCACATCATCGCGGCGGCCGTGCGAGGCATGGACCGCGCGATCCTGGAGTACCCGCAGGTTCGGGCGGGCTTGATCTTCTGTCTCGATCGGTCCTTCGCGCCGGCCCTCAACGAGATCATCGCCTCCAAGGCCATCAGCTGGCGCAGCCGCGGCGTGATCGGGGTCGACATCGCCGGCCCGGTCACCGCGAGCTTCCGCTTCGCCGACTACGCGAACATCTTCGCCGAGTGCCGCCGGGCCGGGTTGGGGCTCACGGTCCATGCTGGTGAAACCGGAGGCGCCGACGAGGTGCGTGATGCGCTCGAGGCGCTCGAGCCGGATCGCATCGGGCATGGCGTGCGAAGCGCCGAGGACCCGCGCGTGCTGGCGATGCTGCGCGAGCGCGGGACGGTCCTCGAGGTCTGCCCAACCTCGAATCTCAGCACCCGCGTGCTGAAGAGTTTGGCCGAGGTGAAGCGCGTCGTTCGCGCCCTCATCGAGCACGAGGTCAGGTTCACCATCAGCACCGATGGGCCGGAAATGCTGCGAACCTATCTGCGCGACGAGCTCAACCGGCTCATGAGCCAGGACATCCTGGACATGGACGAGGTGGAGCGCGTCATGGAGGTCGGCATGCAGGCCAGCTTCCTGGATCGTGCACCGACCATCGAGACGTCCGTCTCGGGGCGGTCGAGCGAAGCGCGACCGGGCGCACCGATCCCCGTCGAGGTGGGCGGCTAGGCTCGTATACTGCCGGCCGTGTCATCGATCTGGCGACCGGTTCGTGAGCGTGCCCCGGCGAGAAGCCTGATGGTCGTGGTCGCCCATCCGGGCGACGAGTCATTTGGCTTCGGCGGTGCCATCGCATCGGCCGCCGCGAGCGGCGCCTACGTGGTGGTCGTGTGCGTCACGAGGGGCTGGTTCGACACCCGCGTCGCCGTGTCGTCGCCCGCTCCGGGCGGCAAGAACCGCGATGTGAAGCTGGGCGCCGTGACGTGGCGCAACCTCGACACCGTTCGCGAGGACGAGCTCCGTCGCTCGGTCGCCCTCCTGGGCGTCCGGGTCGTGCGCATGCTCGACTACGCGGAGGGCGAGCTCGACCGCCAGGACTTCGACCAGCTGGTCGGGCGAATCGTGGAGCCGATCCGGATGCACCGACCCGAGGTGATCCTGTCCTTCGGCCCGGATGGAGTCACCGGCGACACCGACCACGTCGTCCTGTCGCGAGCCGTCCGGGCCGCCTACGATCGAGCAGCCGAGCCGCTTGCCTTCGAGGACGACCTCGACGAGGACCAGGTGGCGTGGCGCGCCGCAAAGCTGTACGACCTGGTGGTGCCGCCCAGCGTAGTCTCCGCGCTTGGGGAACGGCTGCCACAGGAGGGATACGGGTCATCCAGCGAGCCCACCCTCGCGCTCGAGCTCGGCGAGCTCGCGCAGCTCAAGCTGGCGGCCATCAGCCGCCACGTGTCCCAGACCGGTTCGGCCGGCCCATTCCATGATTGGGGGGCGGATGCGCGCGGCGCCTGGCTGGCGACCGAGCACTACCGCTTGGCCGCATCGGCGCTGCCGGCAGCGGTCGATGGGGAGCGCTCGCTGTTCGACGGGCTGACCTGATTCAGGGCGCGCGGGTGGCCCGCGTGAAGGGTGCGACCGCACCTGCTACGCTCACACTGCCGCTTCGGCCCCGTATGGAGGAACTCCGAGCCGAGCCATGCCCAATCAGCTGACAGATGAGAACATCCTCGCCGCCCTCGGCGAGGTCAAGGACCCGGAGATCGGTCGTGACCTCGTCTCGCTGGGCATGGTCAAGAACGTGTCGATTGACGGCAGCGTGGTCGACCTCACGGTCGAACTGACCACGCCCGCCTGTCCCCTCAAGGCAACGATCGAGAGCGACATCGGGGACGCGCTGGCGGCCCTCGGCGCCACCACGGTCCGGGTCGATTGGGCGAGCAACGTGAAGCGCTCGTTCGGCGGTCCGGCTGCGGATCTCATCCCGGGAGTGAAGAACACGATCGCCGTCGCGTCCGGCAAGGGCGGCGTCGGCAAGTCCACGGTCGCCGTCAACCTGGCGGTCAGCCTGGCCCGCGACGGTGCGCGGGTGGGGCTGCTGGACGCCGATATCACCGGGCCGAACGTGCCGATGATGATGGGCACCCAGGGCGCCCACGTGACCGGAGCGGGCGGCAAGCCCAACCCCGTCATCAGCCATGGCGTGCAGATGATGAGCATTCAGTACTTCCTCCAGGCCGATGCGCCGGTCATCTGGCGCGGCCCCCTCATCCACAGTGCCATCGCCCAGTTCCTGCGCGACGTCGAGTGGGGAGAGCTCGACTACCTCGTCATCGACCTGCCGCCCGGGACGGGTGACGCTGCCCTGTCGCTGAGTCAGCTCATTCCGTTGACCGGCGCCGTGATCGTCACCACGCCGCAGGAGGTCAGCCTGCTCGATGCGCGCAAGGCGATCGGGATGTTCAACAAGGTGAACGTGCGGACCCTGGGCGTGATCGAGAACATGAGCGGCTTCGTCTGCCCGCACTGCAGTGAGGAGCACGACATCTTCGGCTCCGGCGGCGGCGAGAAGATCGCCCGCGAGCTCGATCTCGAGGTTCTCGGCCGCATTCCGCTGGAGCCGGCGGTTCGGTCCGGCGGCGACGCCGGGGTGCCGATCACCTCGGCCCAGTATCCCGGCGGCGAAAGCTCGGCCGCGGCGAACGCGCTGCGCGAGGTCGCACGCACGGTCGCAGGCAAGGTGAGCGTCCTCGCGGCGCCAATCCCGGTGGGCAGCGGCGCAATCTGACGCGCTGACCGACCCATCCGGTCGCTCGTGGGCCCCCGGACGGAAGTTCTAGCGGTGGGGGATTGCGGACGGCGTGCCGCGCGGCGAAACTGCCCGACATGCGGATCGCTGCCATCTCCGACATCCATGCCAACCTGCCGGCGCTCAAGGCCGTGCTCGCCGACATCGCGCAGATCGGTGCCGAGGCCATCTACTGCGCCGGCGATGTCGTCGGTCGCGGGCCACACCCCAACGAGACCGTGGAGCTGCTGCGGGGACTCGAGATTCCGACGGTGCAGGGCAACTGGGACGAGGCGGTGGGCATGGATCGCGAGCAGACCGGAGCCGCGTGGGACAGCAGTGAGGCCGAGGCGACCGGTGACGCGTCGATGCGCTGGACCGCTGGCGTCATGCTGGAAGACCACCGCTCCTGGCTGCGTCAGCTCCCGAAGACCCTGCGGATCGATGTCGCCGGGCGCTCGATGCACCTGTTCCACGGCTCACCATTGCGCGCGAACGAGTACCTGTGGTCGGACCGCCCGTCGCGCGTGCTGGCCCGGATCGCGAGCGACGAGGCGGACGACCTGTTCTGCTTCGGCCACACCCATGAAGCCTTCCATCGGGTCGTGGGCCAGGCGCACTTCGTCGCCTGCGGCTCGGTCGGCTGCGGAACCGAGGGAGACGCCCGCGCGCGGTACGCAGTGATCTACATCGGTGATCCGGAGATCGCGATCGGCTTCCGGTCGGTCGACTACGACCACCTGTCGGTGGTGCGCGACATGACGGCCCAGGGCCTGTCAGTCGACCTGCTGCGCGTTCCGCCGTCCCAGCATCCGCACGTTGGGCCCGATCAGGGCGTCGGTGCGTCGGGCCGCGCCGCCGAGTAGCAATCGAGGGCCTCGATCATGAGGTCCCAGAACCGAGCAACGTCCAGGTCCAGCCCGACATCCGCGTTCGGGGTGCGCCCGGTGATGCCGTGGACGTCGCAGACCGTGCGCCCGAGGCTGAACGACGCCACCGTGTCGATCTCGACGTTGATGTGCCGCGTCCTCACGATCGATGGGTCGATGACCGCCGCGACGGCGCACGGGTCGTGGACCGCCGGGGCATCGAATCCGAAGACCCGCTCATAGGTCTCGGCGAAGAATCGCATGAGCGCCACGGACATCTCGGCCACCGGGCTGTCCAGCGCCCGGATCCGATCGAGGACGGCCGGCGTGGCCAGGGCCTGGTGCGTGACCTCGAGTGGAACCAGGGTGATGGGAATGCCGGATCCGATGACGGCCGCCGCGGCCTCCGGGTCCTCGACGATGTTGAACTCGGACGACGGGGACCAGTTGCCCAGCCCGATCGCTCCGCCCATGATCGAGATCCGGTCGATGTGACGCGCGATCTCGGGTCGGCGAGCCAGCGCGGTCGCGACGTTGGTCAATGGGCCGACGGCGACGAGGGTCAGCGGATCCGGCCCCGCCAGGGCCGCCTCGATGATCAGGTCGACACCGTGCCGAGGGTCGAGGGCGACCGTCGGCTCGTCCCAGTCCACGCCGTCCAGGCCGGACTCGCCGTGGATATCGGCCGCCCCGATCGGATCGCGCGCCAGGGGCCGGTCGCAGCCGGCGGCAATCGGCACGTTCTCGATCTTCGCCACACTGCAGACGCGCCGAGCGTTGAGCGTCGTCTTCTCGAGCGTCTGGTTCCCGGCGACCGTGGTGATCGCCACGAGGTCGAGAGCCGGCGAGGCCGCCGCCAGGAGGATGGCCATCGCGTCATCGTGCCCCGGATCGCAGTCCAGGACGACGCGCCGGCGGCCGGTCACGTCATTCCTTGATGTACGGCTTCCCGTCGGCCGCGGGCGCCCGCGCACGGCCGACCAGGCCGGCGACCACGATGATGGTGACGACGTACGGCACCATGAGCAGGAACTCGGATGGGATGGCAATGCTCAGGATCGACAGACGGGACTGGATGGCATCGGCGAATCCGAACACCAGTGCCGCCAGGAATGCGCCGATCGGGTTCCAGCCGCCGAAGATCATGGCCGCCAGGCCGATGAAGCCGCGACCGGCCGTCATCTCGCGTTCGAATCCTCCGGTCGAGCCGATGGTGAAGTAGGCGCCGCCCATGCCGGCCACCATGCCACCCAGGATCACGTTCGTGTAGCGCACCCAGTAGACGTTGATACCCACCGTGTCCGCCGCCTTGGGATGCTCGCCCACGGCACGCACCCGCAGGCCCCATCGCGTGTAGAAGAGGCCCAGGTGGATCACCACGATGAGAACGAAGAGCGAGTAGACGAAGATGTTGTGCCGGAAGAGCACGGTTCCGATGATCGGGATGTCCGACAGGATCGGCAGGGCGATCGGGCCCAGCCGTTCGGGCGTGTTGAGCTCCGCCTGGTACGGTTGGAGAAGGCGAACCGACAGGAACGCAGTCAGGCCGGTCACAAGAATGTTGATGAAGAAGCCGGCGATGATCTGGTCCACCCGATAGCGGATGGCGAGGACCGCCAGCAGCGCGGCGAGCACGCCGCCGGTCGCCACCGCGGCGATGATGCCGATCCATGGGTTGTCGGTCGCGCTGGTGACCACGGCCGCCACGAAGGCCCCGGACAGCAGCATTCCCTCGATTGCGATGTTCACCACGCCCGCGCGCTCGCACAGGACGCCGGACAGAGCACCGAACGCGATCGGGACGGATCGCTGGACCGTGGTCTCCAGGACGCCGGTGAGGTTCATCGACTGGCCCGCCGCCACCCAGGTCAGGAATGCGAAGACGAATGCGAACGCGACGAGGCCAAGGATCATTGCCGTTCGTGCGCCGAATCCGCGGGTGAGCTGGATGGCACCGGCGAACGCCACCACGCCCGCCAGCAGGTAGACCGTCGCCGCCGATGGCAGGACGAGATTCGGAACCTGGACCGCGGCGTTCGGCGCCGCCAGCGTGAACGTCGAGGTCAGGTCGGTGGCGACCGCGAATCCGAGCACCATGAGCACGGCGAGAACCAGGTACACGATCCCCAGGACGCGCTGGCGGGTGCGCGTGCGCTGGTCCGCTCGGCTCGTGCCCACAGCCGTCGCCGCGGTCACGATCCCCATCCCTTCGCGAAGACTTCAGCACTCATCTGCCGCTCGGCCCGGATGCGGTAGATCGCGCGGACCAGGGCCGGGGCGGCGATGAACATGATCACGAGCGCCTGGATCACGACCACGATGTCGATCGGCGTGCCGGTGGCGGCCTGCATCGGCGTTGCGCCGGCACGGAGCGCTCCGAACAGGAAGGCGGCCGCCACGACCCCGAGCGGCCGATTTGCGCCCACCAGCGCCACCACGATGCCGTCAAACCCGTATCCGGGCGAGAAGCCCGGGGAGAGGCTGCCCGAGCCGCCCAGGATGACCACGGTGCCAGCCAGTCCGGCCAGGCCGCCCGCAATCATCATCGACATGACCGTCGACCACGCGATGCTGATGCCCGCGTAGCGCGCGGCGCGCGGGTTGAACCCGACGGCCCGGAACTCGAAGCCCTTGGTGGACCGGAAGAGTAGCCACCAGACGGCGAGCGTGGCTGCCAGGGCCAGAACGATGCCCCAGTTCGCCCGCAGGCCGTTGATGAGCGACGGGATGACCGCGCTCTCCTGCACGATCTTCGAGATCGGATCGGATCGGCCCTCGCGTTGGACCAGTGCGGTGCGCAGGGACCAGTTGATGAGGTTGTACGCGACGAAGTTCAGCATGATCGTCACGATCACCTCGTGCGCACCGGTGCGAGCTTTGAGGATGCCGGGGATGGCACCCCACAGGGCCCCACCTGCGAAGCCCGCCAGGATGGCCAGCGGCAGATGCACGAACCACGGGAGCCCGACAAGGCTGAAGCCCACGATGACCGCGGTGAGGCCTCCGAGGTAGAGCTGGCCCTCGGCGCCGATGTTGAAGAGACCCACGCGGAAGGCGAGCGCGACTGACAGGCCGGTGAAGATCAGGGGCGTGGTCGAGACAATGGTCTCCGACAGCGGTCCGAACGCCGACCGGACTCCGTCCCAATCGAGTGCCAGGAGTGCCCCGATGAGTCGCCCCGGATCGCCGATCGAGCCCCGCAGGAGCGCGCCATAGGTGTCGGTCACGGCATTCCATGACGCACCCACCGCGCTCGCCGGATCCGACGTCCACAGGCCCAGCAGCTCGAAGTCCGTGGCGATCAGGATGATCGCGCCCACGATGAACGCCGTCAGGAGTGCCAGCGCCGGCAGAAGGATTCCGCTCAGTGCCGACCAGCGGCTCCGTTGCGCCGTCACGGTCGCTGCATCCGGTGGCTCCGGTGCCTCTGGTGGCTCCGGCGCCACTGCCGCCTCCGGCGTGTCAGCTGTCATCGGATGCTCCTGTTTCCACGGGCTCGGCCGCCCGCGATGGCGTTGCGACTGCGCCATCGGCATCCTTCGGCGTTGCCCCGCCCATGAGCAGGCCCAGGCGCTCCATGGTCGCCTCCTGCGGCGAGAGGATGTCGACGATCCGGCCCTGGTACATGACGGCGATCCGATCGCCGAGGGCCAGGACCTCGTCGAGCTCGCTCGACACGATGAGCACGGCCGCCCCCTCATCGCGCTTCTCGACGATGCGGCGGTGGATGTACTCGATCGAACCGACGTCGAGGCCACGCGTCGGCTGGGCTGCGACGATGAGCTTGTTCGGTCGCGAGAACTCGCGCGCGGCGATGACCTTCTGCTGGTTACCGCCCGACAGGTTCCCGACGCTGTTGAAGATCGACGGGGTGCGGACGTCGAATTCGGCCACCAGCTTGGTGGCCGATTCGGCAATCGCCGCCCCGTTCAGCGCGAGCCCATTCGAGAACGGCTCGTTCCAGTACCCGTTGAGCACGAGGTTATCCGCGATCGTGAAGTCCGAGATCAGCCCGTCCTCCATCCGATCCTCCGGCACGTGCGCGACACCGGCCCGGTAGACCGTGCGCGGGTCCTTGCCGAGCGGCTCGCCGTTCAGCGTGACGCTTCCGCTGTCCGGCTCGCGCATGCCGGTCAGCGCCTGGACGAGCTCGCTCTGTCCATTGCCCTGCACACCGGCGATCGCCAGGATCTCGCCCGCGTGGACGACGAGGTCCAGGTGGTCGACCGCCGGGTGGCCGCGTTCGTCTCGGACGACGAGATCGTGCACCTCGAGGACGGGCTCGCCGGGCTTCGCCGGCTCTCGATCGACGGTCAGCTGGACGTCACGGCCGACCATCATGGCCGCCAGCTCTTCCTCGGTCGTCTCCGCGGGCGTGGTGGTGCCAGCCACCTTGCCGCGTCGCAGCACGGTGATGCGATCGGCGATCTCGAGCACTTCGTTGAGCTTGTGGGTGATGAAGATGATCGAGGTTCCGATCTCGATCAGCGAGCGCATGACCTCGATGAGCTCGTCGGTCTCCTGGGGCGTGAGGACGGCGGTGGGCTCGTCGAGAATGAGAACGTCCGACCAGCGATAGAGCGTCTTGATGATCTCGACGCGCTGCCGGACCCCGACCGACAGGTCCTCGACCACGGCGTCGGGATCAACCTTCAGCCCGTGGCGGTCCGAGATGTCCATGAGCCTGCGCCGGGCCGCCGCCTTGTCGAGCCGGCCGAACGGCATCTTTGTCGACTCCACCCCGAGCATGATGTTCTCGGTCACCGTGAACACCGGGACGAGCATGAAATGCTGGTGGACCATGCCGATGCCTGCCGCGATCGCATTGGCGGGACCGCCGAACCTGACTGGCTTTCCGTCGATCAGGATCTCGCCCTCGTCAGGCTGGTACAGGCCGTAGAGCACGTTCATGAGGGTCGACTTGCCGGCGCCGTTCTCACCGAGCAGCGCGTGAATCTCCCCGGGCTGCACGACGAGATCGACGTCCTCGTTCGCGACAACGCCGGGAAAGCGCTTGGTGATTCCCCGCAGCTCGAGCTTCACGTGGATCCCTGCTCCGGTGTACAGAACGGGCGGCGCCTGGTGGACGCCGCCCGTTCACATTAGCTGACCCTGTGGTCAGGTTCCCCTATTCGCCGTAGAAGTCCGACGGCACGATGTCGCCGGCGATGATCGCCTCCGAGAGGGCTGCGATCTCGTCCTTGACCTCCTGGTCGATCTGGTCCTCGTAATCGTGGAACGGAGCGATCCCGACGCCTTCGTTCTCGAGCGTGCTGACGAACACCGGCTGCGGTGCGTCGCCGTTCAGTGCCCGCTCGATCGCCTGGTAGACGGAGTTGTCGATCCGCTTGATCACGCTGGTGAGCAGCAGCTCGGTGAACTGCGGAGCGCTCTCCGTCCAGTCCACGTCGACGCCGAGGCCGACCGCGTCAGCTGCCTGCTCCTCGATCGCCGCGAAGGTGCCGCCGCCGATCGGGCCACCGACCGGGAGGATCACGTCGGCGCCCTCCTGCAGCATGGCGATGGTGACGTTCTTCGCATCGTCGGTGCTGTCGAAGTTACCGGTGAAGGTGCCCGACTCGGGATCGGTCGGAACGCGGCCACCGAGCACGCGGACGTCTTCGCCCTTCTGCTCGTTCCAGTAGTTCACGCCGGCGATGAAGCCGTCCATGAAGTCGGTCACGCCAGGGCCGATATTGATGCCGCCGAAGGTGCCGACGATGCCGGTCTTCGACCACGAGGCCGAGGCATAGCCGGCGAGCATTGCGCCCTCGGCGGTGCTGTAGACGAGGCCCTCGACGTTCGGGAGCGCCGGGTCGTAGGCGAAGTCGACGATCGCGAACCGCGTGTCGGGGTTCGCGGCCGCGGCCGCTGCCGTGGCGTCGCCGAGGAGGAAGCCGACCGTCACGATCAGGTCGCAGTCTTCGCTGACGAACTGGTCGATGTTGCGGGCATAGTCCTCGGTGCTGCGGGACTCGAGGAACTTGACCTCGACGCCGAGATCGGCCTCCGCATCCTGCATGCCCTTCCAGGCATTCTCATTGAAGCTGTTGTCGTCGATGCCGCCGGTGTCGCTCACCATGCAGGCCTTGTAATCGGCTTCGGGCGCCGCGCTTTCACTCGGAGCCTCGCTCTGGGGAGCCGTCGACTCCGGTGCCTGGGACTCGGCGCTGGCTGAGGGGCTTTCGCCGCCACCCGTGCAGGCCGCAAGAATCAGCATCAGGACGGCCAGGATGGCCATCATTGAGCTGGGGGACTTCCGCATCTGTTTCCTCCACACCAACTGGTGCGTACTGCCGCAAATCGCGCGGCGCCTCCGGTGCGCTCGGGCCATGGGCACCTGGCGCAGAATCTGCGGCATCATACTTCCTGCCCAACGCAGGCTCAAGGTCCAGGTCGCACCGGCGCACGTATCATCGCGCGGCATGAGCCCGCTTCCCGACATCGCTCGGCTGGTGATCTTCGATCTCGATGGCGTGATCTATCGCGGCGCGGAGCCGGTGCCCGGCGCATCGGAGCTGGTGGCGGAGATGCATCGGCGCGGGGTCCTGGTGCGCTTTGCCACGAACAACTCGATGGTTGCCCGCGAGGGATACGTCGAACGCCTCGCGGCCATGGGCATACGGACCACCGCCGAGGAGATCGTCACCTCGACATCGGCGACCGTCGAGCATCTCAGGCGGCACGAGCCTGATGTGCGGAGCGTGCTGGTGATCGGAGCCGACGGGATGCGACAGGAGCTGATGACCGCCGGCCTGTCGGTGACCATGGCGTCCGATGAGGAGCCGACCGCGCCCGGAGGACCCCTGACCAAGCGGTTCGACGCCGTGATCGTTGGCCTCGACCCGGAGCTCGACTACGGCCGGCTGGCCGTTGCCATGCGAGCCGTGGCCGACGGGGCTCGTCTCATCGCAACGAACGCGGACGCGCGCTATCCAACCGCCGAGGGCTTTCTGCCGGGCGCCGGCTCAATCGTGGCGGCGCTGGCCACCGCCACCGGGAGGGTTCCGCAGGTCATCGGCAAACCATCGCCGGCCATGTTCGAGGCGATCCTCGAGTCCAGCGGTGTCCCGGCCGATGCTGCGGTGGTCGTCGGTGACAACCCCGACGCGGACATCGTGGGAGCCAGGCGAGCGGGCTGTGGATCGATCCTGGTGCTGACCGGCGTCGCCGATGCGCTGAGCGCGGGGGCGTTGACGGGCGAGCGACGCCCGGACGCCGTTGCTGCCGATCCCGCGGCGGTGCTCGAGCTGCTCGCGTCGCGCCTCAGCTGATGTCACCCACCGAGCGCCAGGTGTCCCACGCTCGCGCCGCGTCGGCTCGGAGTGGCGCAAGGGCCGACGACGGACCGAAGGCACGCGCGAAGGCATTGAGGGCGACCGCCGCCACCTCGGCCCGCGACATCCCCAGCGCGCCCGCGGTACGCGCGATCTCGTCGCTGAGCGTGGTGCCGGTGACCGTGCGGTCGTCGGTGGAGATCGTGACACTGACGCCGGCCCGATGGAGCGCTGCCAGCGGGTGGTCAGCCAGCGATGCCACGACACCGGCCTGGACGTTCGAGGTGGGACACAGATCGAGCGTGATGTCGCGCGCCCGCAGCAGCTGGAGCAGCGTGTCATCGCCGGCGGCCGTGACCCCGTGGGCGACGCGGCGAACACCGAAGTCCAGGACCTCGCGGACACGCTGCGCGCCCGCCACCTCGCCGGCGTGGGCGGTGAGGCTCAAGCCCGCATCCCGCGCGGCAACGAAGGCCGCAGCGTGGGGCGGGGCCGGCCAGGCTTCCTCCGGTCCCGCCAGATCGAACCCGACGATGGGAGCCCCAGCCGCGCCCGCCGTGCGGGCCAGCTCCACGTTCGCCGCGGGCGGGTGGGAACGCATGGCGGTCACGATCAGCCCGATCTCGGGTGCCTCGGCGCCGGCGTTCCGGATGCCGCGGGCAACTCCCGCACCCACCGCATCGAGGACGGCACGGACCCCCAGGCCCTCATCGAGATGCAGTCGCGGCGCCCATCGAATCTCCGCGTACCGGATGCCGTCGGTCGCGAGATCCTCGACCAGTTCGGCACTGGTCCGTTCGAGGGCGCGCTCCGTCTGCAGCAGCGAGATCGGCAGGTCGAAATACGTCAGCAACTCCGCCTGGCTCGCGCAGCGCTCGGGCGCGGCCATGCGGCGCCGCGCATCGTCCACGGTCAGGTCGATACCGAGCTCGTTCGCCAGCTCGGCAGCGGTCTCCGGGCGCATCGATCCGTCGAGGTGCTGGTGCAGCTCCGCCTTGGGCAGTGACCGGAGTTCGTCGGCCGTGTACATCCGCCCATGATACGAACGGGACGGCGCCCGGTGGTCGCGCTGGCCGTCACGGCCCTGATCGTGGCCCTGTCACCGCGCGGCGCCGATCCGGGGCTCGCCGCGGTTTCCGACAGGCTTGTCGCCGTTCGGGCAGCGCACGCCGAGGAGCAGATCGCCGCGCTCGAGGACGCGGTCACCATCGCGCTCGATGAGGCTCGTCGGGCGGGGGCGGCCGTGGTGGCGGGTGACGAGGCTCCCTCGACCCATGTCCACGCCGCCGCCGAGCTGACGGCGGAGGCCGAGAACGGCGTGCAGGCAGCTCGCAGCGCGGTGGCCGACCTCGCTGCCGCATCGGACGCCCGCCGTCCGGGAGGGCCGCTCCCCGCGTATCCGACCGCGGTCGGTGAGCTGGAGTCGATCGCGGCCCAGATGCGTGCGTCGGCCGACGCCGCTGACGCCTTCGCCGCCATGCGCCAGATCGCGACCGGGATCCCGACCATCCTCGATGAGGCGCTCGCGGCCCTCGCGGATGGGGACGTGGAGGGTGGTTCGGCACTCGTGGCTCGGGCACGCTCCGATCACGCGACGATTGCGGCCTGGGATGTTGATCTCGTCACCCTGCCCGTGTGGCTCGAGACCACCGATGCCATGATCAGCGCCGTGCAGCACATCGTGGACGCCGTTCGCCAGGGGGACGCGGCCGCCGCCGAGCTCGCCGCCGAGGAGTTCGCCGCGCTCGGGGCCGATGCCGCGCGCGCCGACCGTGCGCTTCGCATCGCCATGGGAGAAGGCGGTTCGTCGGTGCTCGCCCCGCCACTGGAACGACTCGCCTCAGCGCTCGCCGACATCCAGGACGCTCGCATCGCGGCCGCGGCCGAATGAACGGCGAGGCGCTCGACGGCCGCATCCTGGCGGACCGCTATCGGATCGTCGCCCCGCTGGCACGGGGTGGCATGGCGCGCGTCTTCCGTGCGCGGGACGAGCGCCTCGAGCGCGACGTCGCGGTCAAGGTCCTTTCGCCCCCGTACGCGGACGACCCTGCCTTTGTCGACCAGTTCCTGGCGGAGGCACGGGCCGCAGGATCGCTCTCGCACCCCAGCCTGGTCCACGTCTACGACTCCGGATCCGACGGCGATGCCCACTACATCGTCATGGAGCTCCTGGATCAGCACCGCTCGCTGAAAGAGCTGCTCGAGTCCGACGGGCCGCTGCCGGCTGAACGCGTCCTGGCCATCGGCCGAGAGCTCCTGGCCGGATTGCGCGTGGTGCACGCTCGCGGCCTGGTCCATTGCGACGTGAAGTCGGGGAACGTGATGTTGGGCCCCGGTCCCGCCAAGCTCATCGACTTCGGCATCGCGCGTCCGCCGAACCAGGCACTCGCCGGCGACACGAGCATCGGATCGTTGCCCTACATGTCGCCGGAGCAACTTCATGGCGAGGCGCTCACGGGGGCGAGCGACCTGTTCAGCCTGGGGGTGGTTCTGTACGAGGCGCTCACGGGTCGCCAGCCCTACGTCGGCCGAACTCCGGAGGAGATCGACGCCGCCCACCTTGCCGGAGCGGTCCAGCGCCCGTCCGAGCTTGTCGGCGGCCTGCCCGGACGCCTGGACGACGCCATTCTTCAGGCACTGCGCCGGGAACCAGCCTCGCGCTTCGGGTCGGCTGAAGCCATGGACCGAGCGCTCGAGTCCGTGGTTGAGCAGGTCCCGACACCGTCGGCGCCCGCAAACGAGGCCGATGAGACCCGGGTCATCGCCCGGGCCGAGCTCCGGGCGCCTCGACCGGCCATGGGGGCCGGGTACGTGCCACCGGCGGCACCGCCCGAGCCGCCCGTGCCCCGACCACGGTCGGTCGCATCGGCGCCGCGCCCTCGTCGTGGTGGGAGCCCCGGCCGGCGTCCGTGGCTGGCCCGGAGCGCCGGCAGCCTGGTGATTCTTGCGGCTGTGGCTGTCGTGCTGGTGCTGGTGGCTCAGCTGCTCATCGGGCAGGGGAATGGCGGGAGTGACGGCTCCCCGAGCGCGTCCGCGCAGCCCACGGCGTCGGCGGTGCCCGGGCGCGTCACGGTGCCGGATCTCGTCGGCCGCTCGACCCCGGACGCCATTGCGGCCGCGCAGCAAGCGGGGCTGAACTGGACCGTCCAGTGTGCCGAAGATCCCGACCGGCCGGAAGGGATCATCGGCCAGGAACCTGCGGCCGGCACGACGGTACCGCCCGGGAGCAGATTCACGATGTTCTCCGCACGCATCTCCGACTGCCGATAGGCGACCTATACTCGGCGCCACCCGAGTGAAGACTCTAGAGGAGCACTACCAGCATGCGGCTGCGCGCAATTTCCGGCCCGCCCGCCTCGGTCGAGGCAGACGTCCTGGCTGTCCCGATCTACCGAGAGGACACGGACATGGCCGCGGACCTGGCTGAGCTCGACACGGCCTCCGGCGGCGCCATCTCGCGCGCCATCAGCTGGGGTGAGTTCAACCCCATCGAGCACCCCGTGGCCCTGGTCGACGCCGGCGACCTGTCAGTCGACCACCTGCTTCTGATCAACGCGGGATCTCGCGGGCGCGGGCCGTGGCGAGCGCGACGCATGGCGGCGGCGGCCACGCGACGGCTGAATGGCCGCGCGGCGCGGATCCTGGCGCTCTGGCTGCGCGACGGCGAGGATGATGACGCGTGGGCGGCGGCCGCGGCCGGTGCCGTGGCCGGTACCTACCGCTCCACCGACGTCTATGGGCGGGTGCGGGACACCGACGCCATGAAGCGCTCGGTGGAGGAGGTCCTGTGCGTCGGCGCCGGCTCCCAGGAAGCCCTGGACCGCGGGGCCGAGATCGGTGCCGGTGTGGCATTCGGCCGCGACCTCGCCAACCGCGCGGCGAACGACCTCTACCCCGAGCGCATGGCCGAGGAGGCGCGTGCCCTCGAGGCCGATGGGTGCACGGTCGAGATCCTGGATCCCGACGAGATGGCGAAGCTGGGGATGAACCTGATCCTCGGCGTCGGGCAGGGCGCCACCCACGGGCCGCGCCTCATCGCGATCAAGCTGCCGGGCTGGGAAGCCGCCGCGAGTGGCGAGCGGCTGGCGATCGTCGGCAAGGGCGTGTGCTTCGATTCCGGCGGCATCAGCATCAAGCCGGCCGAGAACATGGGGGACATGAAGCACGACAAGTCCGGTGCCGCGGCAGTCATCGCGGCCGCTCGGACCGTGGCGCGCCTGGCGCCGGAGACCCCGCTGATGGCCGTGGCGCCGATGGTCGAGAACATGCCGGGCGGCAACGCGCAACGACCCGGCGACGTCGTGAAGGCGATGAACGGCATGACCGTCGAGGTCACCAACACCGACGCCGAGGGCCGCCTCATCCTCGCCGATGCCATGACCTGGGCCGAGCGCCAGGGAGCGACCCACATCGTGGACGTGGCGACCCTGACCGGCGCTCAGGCCATCGCTTTCGGAGAGCACATCAGTGCCTACTTCGCCCGACCCCGCGAATGGGGCGAGCGGATCGGGGCGGCGGCGGAGCGAGCGGGGGAGTGGTTCTGGGAGATGCCGCTCGCCGCGGAGTATCGGGCGGCCTACGACACTCCCCACGCCGACATCGTCAACTCCGGCGGTCGCGACGGGTCGCTCATCAAGAGCGCCGTCTTCCTCTCCGAGTTCGTCACCGTCCCGTGGGTGCACGTCGACATCGCGTCGACCGCCTACCTGAGCACGGAGAAGCCCTACGGGCCGAAGGGAGCAACCGGCTCGGGGGTCGCCGCGCTCGTTGCGCTGGCTCTCGCCTTCGAAGGGGGCTGAGCTCCGGATGACGAGAGCACGAAGCCCCGGCCGCGCGGCCGGGGCTTCGTCATCGGCTGCTCAGCGATCGTCGGTCGCGTCGCGCACGTCGTCCTTGGCTTCGCCCCACTCGTTCTGGACCTTGCCTTCGACCTGGTCGGCCTTGCCCTCGGCCTCGGTGTCGGCATTGTCGGTGAGGTCGCCGAACTCTTCCTTGATCTTGCCTCCGGCCTCCTTGAGGGGGCCCTCGACGCGGTCACTGTCCACGATGGTGTTCCTCCCATGCGGTGAGCCGGCCTGTGCCGGCGCAGCAACGCATCGCATCCGGCGTGCCAGATTCGCGCTGTGCGAGGTGGACGATCGGGCTATGGCCGCCCCCCGCATGGCTCGTACGATGGGCGGTGCCGCGACGCACCGGGCGCGTGGCCACCGAACGCAGCGAGGGCGAAGACGAGCGTGAATCCGGCGATCATCGGCATCGGGGCGGCCTTTGCGGTTGCCGGTGCGCTGGCCGAACGCCTCGCCAGCGTGTGGCCGAGTGACGAAGCGCGGCGGCGGTCGCCTGGCTGGCGCACCGTCGTGCTGGCGCTGGTGAGTGGACTGGTGGCGGCCGGAATCGCGGGACGTTCCGCGCTGCCGTGGTGGGCCACCGCAGCCTACCTCGTCCTCCTCGGCCTGCTGCTCGTCCTGACGGCCACGGATCTCGAGCAGCGGCGCCTCCCGCATCTCGTCCTGGATCCGCTCATCCTGTTGGGCTTCGCCTTCGTGCCGTTCAATCCGGCGGTCGACCCCGTGATGGCGCTGGTCGGTGCGGCGGCCGCCGTGGGGTTCCTCGGGGCGTTGGCGCTCATCGTCCGCGGGGGGCTTGCGCTCGGTGACCTGTACCTGGTGGCGCCCATCGGGCTCATGCTCGGCTGGCCGTCGATCTTCAGCGCCCTGTTCGCCGCCGCATTTCTGTCGGCAGGAACCAGCCTGGTGCTGCTGGCCACCCGTCGGGTGGGGCTGCGCACGTACATCCCGTTCGGGCCATTCCTGGTCGGTGGCGCCGTCCTGATCATGCTGCTCGACGAACGAGTCCTTCGCGTCATCCGCTGAGCGGCGCGCATTCGACCGCGCCCCGCACGACTGGTACCCTTCGCCCGATGCATCCGGCTCTCCAGCGGCGCCGACGTCATCTGATGATGACGCGCCGCACCACGCGACGCGGCGGGCAGCGCCGTGGGCTTGCAACCTTCATGCTCGTCACGCTCGGCGTGTTCGGGCTGATGTTCACCGGATCGATCCTCGGCACGGCGGGTGGCATGCTGGCCGCCTACAACTACTTCGCGTCGGACCTCCCCGCCCCGAATGTCCTGGATGGCATCGAGCCCCAGCAGTCGACCTACGTCTACGACCGCACCGGCAACGAGCTGCTGGCACGCTTCGAGTGCCAGAACCGAGAGGCCGTCACGTTCGCCACCCTGCCCGACCACATCTGGCAGGCGACCGTCGCCAGCGAGGACCGAACGTTCTGGGACAACAACGGGGTCGACTTCCAGGGCATTGTCCGCGCCGCGCTCCGCAACCTCGAGGAGGGACGGATCGTGCAGGGCGCATCGACCATCACCCAGCAGGTCATCGACTACGCCCGCGTCCTGAAGGAGGAGGGTGTCAACCAGGTCGACCCCAGCGCGACACCTGAGGCCAGCGTCGGCGAGATCGATCCCGATGCTCCGGTGACCGAGGAGGATCCGGCCGAGGAGGAGACCGATGTCTGCCAGCCGCCCGAGCCCAATAACTCGACCGCCATCGAGGACAAGATTCGCGAGAACATCTTGGCGATGCAGGTCACCGCGGCGTATCCGGGCCGTGAGGGCAAGGAGAAGATCCTCGAGACATACCTGAACCTCATCTACTACGGGAATGGCTCGTACGGCATCAAGGCCGCCGCCGCGAACTACTTCGGGCTCCAGGACCTCGAGCAGATGACGGTCGCTCAGGCCGCCTTCCTCGCCGCTCTGCCGCAGGCGCCGTCATTCCTCGACCCCTACCAGAACCCGAACTCCACCCTTGATGACCCCGAGGCGGGGGCAGCCGATGCGCTCCGCGAGCGCAACCTCGTCCTTGGAGCGATGGTCGAGGAGGGCTACATCACGGCGGCCGAGGCGCGCGTCGCGCGCAACACCTCGTGGGTCGAGATGAACCCGAGCCGTCTCACGAGCCTCCTGCGCGAGCCGCATTTCAGCTTCCGGGTGCGCAAGGAGGCCGAGCGCATCATTGGCACCCTGCCCGGTGTGACGGATCCTGCGCTCGAGGTTCTCACCGGCGGGTATCGAATCAAGACGACCCTCGACCTGCCGCTCCAGCAGGAGGCGAAGCGGCTGGTGGCGAAGTGGGTGGAGACCTTGGCCGGCTTCAACGTGAACAACTCGGCGCTGGTTGCCATCGATTCGGCCACCGGCGAGATCGTCTCGTACGTGGGCAGCGTCGACTATCGAAATCGCGAGGATCCGCGGGTCCAGGGCCAGTTCGACGTGGCCGGGCTCGGCCGACGCCAGCCGGGATCAGCCTTCAAGCCGATCACGTACGCCTCGGCATTCCAGTCACGTGACGCCACCGTGGCCACGATGTTCGTCGACTCCATGACCCAGTTCGGGCTGACCGAGGAGACGTCCTACCGGCCGACGAACGCCGACATCAAGGAGCACGGTCCGGTGCTCGCGCTGGACGCCCTGCGCTACTCCCTCAACATCCCGTCAGTGATGATGCAGTACCTGGTCGGGTCGCAGACCACGGCCGAGTTCAGCGAGTAGCTGGGCATCGCCAGCGCCGAGTACATCATGGACCAGGATCCCGGCCTCTCCCTGGCGCTGGGCTCCGTGCCGGTCAACCTGACGAACATGACGCAGGCATACACGACCTTCGCGCAGGAGGGCCAGCTCAACCCGGCCACGACGATCATCGAGATTCGCGACCGCGACAATCGCGTGATCTACACCCGCGAGGACAACGGTCCAACAGTCACGAATCCGATGACCCCGGCCGAGGCATATCTGCCGCATTACATCCTCGAGGGCAATACCGACCCCGCCCGGAACCTGCTGTGGGGCGAGCGCGCGCAGCTCATCACGCCGGACGGCCAGCGCCGCCCGGCCGGCTTCAAGACCGGGACCACGAACGACTTCCGAGACGTCTCCGGCTTCGGATACATTCCCGGCAGCCTCGCTGTCGGGCGTCTGGATGGGCAATAACAACCAGGAGTCGCTTTCGAACGAGTTCTCCGGCGGCCTCTTCAGCGCCGATGGACCGCTCTTCCTGTGGCACGAGTTCATGGACCTTGCGCTCAACAACCCGTGGGACTGGAACGGCCAGGCTCCCGTCCCGCAGACCAGCTTCCCGCAGCCGGATGGCATCGTCACGGCGCCCGTCTGTCGCTGGACCGGCTTGGCGGCCACGAACTCGTGCGGGAAGATCATCACCCTTCCGTTCCTCGAAGGAACGGTGCCTGGCCTCGACAACCTGCACACCAAGGGCTGCCTGGACCTCGAGCAGTACTTGGGCCAGGCCACGCCGGACCGTCCGCAGAACTGGATCGAAGGGGCAGACACCTGGGCAGATCGCGTCGTCAACGGACAGACCGGAGCCCGAGGTGACCCGTCCACGTACGCCGATGACGAGCGCGTCCTGTTCCAGATCGCACCCATCTACGGCGAGTCAGGCTTCCCCTCGGTGTGCGGTGAGCGCGTGGCCACCCCGCGGCCCAGCCCATCGTCATCGGCCGAGCCGAGCGCCGAGCCGACCCCCAAGCCGAGCGGTGGCGGCGGAGGCGGCGGAGGCGGCGGCGGAGGCGGAGGCGGCGGAGGCGGCGGCGGCGGAGGCGTCCCGGTACCGACGCGCTCCCGCACCCTAGTGACGTCGGATGGCTGACGTGGCCGTAGAATTCACGGTGTGTCGAGCTCGGTCCTGACGCTGATCCTCGCGGGCGGAGAGGGAGAGCGTCTCAGCATCCTCTCGCAGGTACGCGCCAAGCCGGGCGTGCCGTTCGGCGGGAAGTACCGGATCATTGACTTTGCGTTGAGCAATGCGGTGAACTCCGGCCTGACCGATGTCGGGATCCTGACGCAGTACGCCCCACGCTCGCTCATCGACCACATCGGGGTCGGCCGGCCGTGGGACCTGGACCGCAGCCGGGGCGGCGCGGCCCTGCTGCAGCCGTTCATCGGCCGCGGCCGTGCCCGTGACTGGTATCGCGGAACGGCCGATGCGGTCCTCCAGAACCTCGACTTCATCGCCGATCGCGATCCCGAGCTCGTCCTGGTGCTGGCGGGCGATCACGTCTACAAGATGGATTACCGGCCATTCATCGAGATGCATCGCACGACCGGCGCCGATGTCACGTGCGCCGTCCGCACGGTGCCCATCGAGGAGGCCCATCGGTTCGGCATCCTGGACGTGGCCGACGACGGCCGGGTGACCGCGTTCATCGAGAAGCCGCCGAATCCGCCGTCGAACCTCGTCAGCATGGGCGTCTACGTCTTCAGCTGGCCGTTGTTGCGAGATCTCTTGAGCACCGACCTCATCGACTTCGGTCGCGACATCCTCCCCGCCATGGTGAAGGAAGGTCGCAAGGTCTTCGCCTACGAGTTCGCTGGCTACTGGCAGGACGTCGGGACGGTCGAGAGCTACTGGCAGGCGAGCCTCGACCTCCTGAGCGACAAGCCGGACATCCAGCTCAACGACCTCGGCTGGCTGATCTACACGCGGAGCGAGGAACGTCCGCCCGCGCGGATCGGCCCGAACGCGCGTATCAGCCGCTCGATGATCAGCCACGGGTGCGAGATCGATGGAACGGTGGAGCACAGCATCCTGTCACCCGGCGTGCGGGTGGCGGCGGGCGCGGTGGTGCGCGACTCGATCGTCATGTTCGACGCCGTCATCGAGGCCGATGCGGTGCTGGATCGCGCGATCCTCGACAAGGAGTGCGTGATCGGCGCCGGCGCACAGGTCGGGGTGGGGGAGGACATGCGCCCGAACCGAGACGAGCCCGAACGCCTGTACGCGGGGATCACGCTGGTCGGCAAGCGCGCGCGCGTGCCGCGCGGCGTCGAGATTGGTCGCAACTGTCGCATCGACCCGGGCGCCAACGAGGATGACTTCGCGCGCCGCCGGCGCATCCGTTCGGGCGAGACGATCACGGCCGGTACCGCGCCCCGGTGAGCAACGGAGCGTCGATCGACGGCTGGCTCAGCGAGCTCGGCCTCGAAATCATCGCCAGCGCCGGCGCCCCCGCCGATCCGGCATTCAGCCGGGATCTGATGGTCGATGGTGATCGGCGCTTTGACCTGCGGCTGACCGTGGCGTGGGTCGACGGGGTCGGCTGCTCACTGTGGGCATACTATGGGCTCGAGGCGATGGAGATCCCCAAACGCATCTATGCCCGAATGCTGCGCGCCAATTTTGATTACCCGTTCGTGAAGTTCGCGATGACCGATGACGACCGACCGATGCTCATGACCGAGCTCCCGGCCGCGGCCGTCAATCGGGACGAGCTCGGACGCGGTGTTGCTCGCCTCGCGATCGTTGCCGATCGTCTTCTCGAGGAGACCGCCACGGCCGTCGCCGATCGCGGCGTCCTGCCGGATTGGGGTGGGCGCGCGTCCCGAAATCGAGCGCTGCTGGAGCGATATCGGGCCGAGGTCACGTCGGCCATGCCGGCATGGGAGGCACCAAGGCCTCGCACGCCGCGGCGGGGCATTCTCACTCGGTTGCTGGCGCGCCTGTGATCGTCCGTCGCAGCGTCAGGTCGCTCGTCGCGGCCATCGTGATCGTCGGCGCCCTCAACGTGGCGCCCGCGCCGGTCGCCGCGGCGCCGTACACCCTCGAGTCGACTGCGGCCTATGACGTGCGGCCCGACGACGGGGAGATCGGCGTCTCGGTTGCCTTCGCCTTCACGAATACCACGCCCGACCCGGCGGGCCAATTCAGCACGTTCAGCGCGATCACGGTCGCTGTTCACGATGGGGTTACCGAGGTCACGGCCAGCGACCCCGAGGGTGAGCTGGACGCCACGGTCGCTGTCAATGACGGCGTGAGCATCGCCACCATCGATCTGCGCGAGGACCTCCGATACGAGGAGAGCGTCGAGATTCAGCTGGACTACCTCCTCACTGACGGGTCGGATCCCGACCTGAGGATTCGACCGTCCGTCGTCGTGTTCCCGGCCTGGAGCTTCGGGACGGCGAGCGAGGTGAGCGTCACGATTCCGGACGGCTACGAGGTCCGGGTGGACGGAGACTCGCTGACCCCGTCCGGCGATCGGCTGGTCAGCGGTCCCATCGACGACCCGTCGCGCTGGCTCGCCCAGATCACGGCCATCCGCCCCGGCGAGTACTCCACCTTCGACGCCAACGTCCCGCTCGACGGGGGTACGGCCGACCTCCAGGTGCGGTCATTCGCCGATGACGAGCCGTGGGGCGAGCGGACGCTGGCGCTCCTCGAGCGCGCGCTGCCGCTCCTGGAAGCGGAGATCGGCCTGCCGTACTCCCGAGTCGGTGGCCTGGTGGTGACCGAGACCGTGGCATCCGACGCGAGCGGCTTCGCCGAGCGCGCGACCGCCGGCTCCGAGATCCTCGTGGCGTTCGACCAGCCGCCGTTCACTGCCGTCCACCAGGCGGCGCACGTCTGGTTGTCCCCGAGTCTCATCGAGAGCCGCTGGATCCGGGAGGGCATGGCCAGCGAGGCGGCGGCGCGCATCAGCGCGGACCTGGAGATCGATCTTCCGTACGATCCCGCGGTCGAGGCGAGGGACCGCGCCGATGCTGCGCTGCCGCTCGACTCCTGGTCCGCGGCCGAGACGGCGGACGCCGAGAGCTATGCGCACGCCGCCGCCTGGGCGCTCATGGCGGACCTGGGCGAGGCCGTCGGGCCGGATGCGCTGCGTGCCACCCTCGCGCGCGTCGCCGCGTCGGTCGGGCCATATGCAGTGCGGGACATCGGCACCGATACTCCGGCCGAGGGAACTCAGCCCGTGACGCCGCTCACGAGTCGATCCTTCCTCGACCAGCTCGAGACCGTGAGTGGCGTTGACGTCTCGGACCGATTTGCACAGTCCGTGTTCACCGACGCTGATCGTGCCCTGCTCCCGGCACGCCGCGAGGCGCGCGACGAGTTCGACGCGCTGGTCGAGCACGCCGGTGGATGGGGGGCGCCGGACCCGATCCGCGCGGTCATGGTTGCGTGGGAGTTCGACGAGGCGAGCGGCCGGATCGCCGATGCGGCCGCCTGGCTCGATGATCGCGATGCGCTGCTCGAAGAGATGCGAGCCGCCGGGCTCTCGGCGCCCGAGCGGCTGCAGCAGGCCTATCGATCGTTCGGCGGCGGCCCGGAGGCGCAGGACGAGCTCGAGGCCGAGCGCGCCGTCGTGCGGACCTACGTTGCGACGGGAGGCGCCGTGAACGCCCCACGCTCGCTGTTGGAGCGCCTGGGTCTGATCGGTGGGCAGGATCCGGCGCAGCAGCTCGCGCTGGCCAATGGCCGGTTCGCCGATGGCGACCTGCGGGGCTCGGTCGAGGCCATCGGCGAGGCGCAGCGCATCATCGACTCGGCCGAGGCCGGTGGATGGGCGCGGGCGATCAGTGCCGGCCTGGTGGTCGTCGTCCTGGCGGCGCTGGCCGTGGTTCTCTTCCGGCGACGCGCGGCCTACACTGCCCCATGACCGCCGAGCGACCATCGCCCCACTTCCTGCCGGCCGCCGACGTGCTGTCGGGCGAGACCGCTGACGTCTACTTCGAGCGAGCGCGGACGATCCTGGCCGCCGAGAACCTTGATCCGCTCGTGACCATGGAGATCTTCTCGCGCGGCGAGGGCGTGCTGTGCGGCGCGGAAGAGGCACTCGCGTACCTGCGCGAGATCTTCGCGGAGTCCAACGGCGCCACGGAGCCGATCGTCGAGTCCCTCCATGACGGGGACGGGTTCGGTTCGAAGGAGGTCGTTCTCCGCATCCAGGCGCGCTACTCGGCATTCGGGCTGTACGAGACTGCGATCCTCGGCATCCTGGCCTCGGGATCAGGCTGGGCCACCGCCGCTCGGCGCATCGTGGACGCCGCGGCGCCCGTTCCGGTCATCGGATTCGGGGCGCGCCACGTCCACCCCAGCGTCGCCGACCAGATGGACTATGCCAGCGTGGTGGGCGGCTGCATCGGCGCCTCGACGCCGGCCGGGGCGCGACTGGCGGGGCTCTCGCCGACCGGGACGATGCCGCACGCGCTCGTCCTCATCTTCGGTGACACCGTGCGCGCCGCCGAGGCATTCGATCGCCACATCGATCCGGACGTGCCGCGCATCGTGCTGGTCGACACGTTCAAGGACGAGGCGGAGGAGTCGCTGCGCGTTGCCGAGGCCCTGGGAGATCGGCTGTGGGGGGTTCGCCTGGACACGCCCAGCGAGCGCGGGCGGGTCACGCCCGAGCTCGTCAAGGAGGTCCGCGCGCGGCTCGACCAGGCAGGCCACCCCAACGTCAAGATCGTCGTCTCGGGTGGGATCGACGTGGACCGCATCGGCGTCTTCAGGGACGCGGGCGCGCCGGTGGACTCGTACGCCGTCGGCAGCTACATCAGCAAGGCCAGCCCCATCGACTTCACCGGCGATCTCAAGGAGATCGATGGTCGCCCGGTCGCGAAGCGCGGGCGGATCCCCGGCCGCACCGAGAATCCGCGGCTGGAGCGCATCGACCTGCGGCGCTAGGCTGAACGCATGGAACCCAGTCCCGAATCTCGCGAATCTGCCTACGAGCTGTTCCAGCGCGGGACACGGATGCTCGCCGAGCGCCATCCCGGGGCTGCGGCCGTGCTGCTCGAACGAGCTCTTGCCCTCGAGCCGGGGAAGGCGTCGATCCTGGAAGCTCTCGGCCAGGCGTACTTCAACCAGGGTGACCACGCGTCCGCCGCCCGGCGGTTCGCCGCCATCGTGGACGCCGACCCGGTTGCCCACTACGCGCATTTCGGCCTCGGTCTGTCGAGCGCGCGGCTGGGGGACGCCATGGCCGCCCGGCGCCACCTGCGGATGGCCGTCCTGCTCGATCCGGAGAACGAGACGTATCGGCGGGCCCTGGAGCGCGTCATCCGCGCCGCCTGATCGACGTCAGGCGGCTTCGCGGCGTCCCGCTCGGCGTTCGCGTGCCAGACGTGCCTGGAGGAGCCCCAGCACGGCGGCTTCCTCGCGCCGGAGGGCGTGGGCCCCGCGCCCGATCCCACGGGCACGCTCGGACAGTGCTTCGATCAACGTCCCGTCCAGATAGGAGTCGAGCACGTCCGGATGGACGTAGCAGGCCCGACACACGGTCGGCGTGTTGCCGAGCTGTTCGGCCACGTCCTCGATTGCCCGCACGATCGCCTTCTTTCGTCCGGCCTCGTCGTCGATCTCGACGAACTCCTGGAGTGCCATGGATGCGGCGACGGTGCCCGCCCACGTCCTGAAGTCCTTGGCAGTGAAGTCGTCACCGCTGGCCTCGCGCAGATAGTCGTTGACGTCGCCCGACGTCACATCCTGCCGAGCCCCGTCGGAGTCCAGGTACTGGAAGAGCTCCTGGCCGGGCAGCTCCTGGCATTGCTTGACGAGGCGGGCCAGCCGGCGGTCGAGCACTTCGACCTCGTGCTCCTTCCCCGACTTGCCGCGGAACCGGAACCGGATCCGCGCGCCACGAACCTCGACGTGGCGGTCGCGCATCGTCGACAGGCCGTAGCTGCGGTTCTCTCGCGCGTACTCGTCGTTGCCGACCCGGATGAGCGAGGCCTCGAGCAGCCGGATCACGAGTGCCAGCACCTTCTCGCGCGGAAGGCCCCGGCGTCGAAGGTCGCGCTCGGTCCGACGCCGGATCCGGGGTAGTGCCCGCGCGAACTCGATCAACCGGCCGTACTTCGCCTGGTCGCGCACCTCGCGCCATCGCGGGTGATAGCGGTATTGCTTTCGTCCCCGCGCGTCGCGTCCGATGGCCTGGATGTGCCCGTTCTTGACCGGAGAGATCCACACGTCCGTCCAGGCCGGGGGGATGGCGAGGCGACGGAACCAGGCGATCCGAGCGTCGTCGGTGATCCTGCTGCCGTCCGGCCCGATGTACGTGAAGCCCTTCCCGGCGCGTCGACGGCGAACGCCCGGCATCAGGTCGGACACGTAGCGAAGCCCCGCGTCTTCCGCGGCCGCCTGTGGATCGTCGAGCTCGAGTGTCATGTGACGCTGCATGGCAACCGGCGTGCCACCCCGCGGGTTCAGTCTCGGAGGCGTCGCTCCAGCCAGCCGACCGCGGCCATGGTCTTGGCATCGATGATTCGGCCATCGTCGACCGCCGCCAGGGCATCGGCCAGGTCCATCCAGGAGGGGTCGAGGCGCTCATCGGCGTCGGCTTCGCCGGGTGCATCGCGGAGATCCGTGGCCAGGAACAGGTGCATGAGCTCGGTGCAGAACCCCGGGGCCGTGTAGAAGGACGGCCCCCTGACCCACGTCTCGGCGGCCAGGCCCATCTCCTCGGCCAGCTCACGCCGGGCCGTCTCCCCAGGAGGCTCGCCAGGCTCCAGCGTGCCGGCGGGGATCTCGAGCAGCTCCTGACCGGTCGCGTGACGCCACTGCCGGACCATCGCCAGCCGCGCGCCGTCCCAGGCGAGGATGGCCACCGCGCCGGGATGTTCGATCACCTCGCGGGTGGTGCGATGCCCGTCCGAACGCTCGACGGCGTCGACCCGGACGCGCACCCGTTCGCCCGCTCCACGGACGCGTGCTTGAGATCGTGTGCTCTTCCATGCCCGCCAGCGTATCCGAATGGCCGCATCGATCGCGCCGGTGGTCCTCGGGCGGCGAGCGCCGATCCCGGCTAGCATCCGCGTAGCCCATGAACGAAGCCATCAGCAATATCTGGCGGCGTCCGCTGCGCACCGCCCTCACGATTCTCGGGATCGTGATCGGCGTGTTCGCGCTGACGGTGATGGGGGCGCTGGCCGAGAAGCTCAACGTCCTGGTGGACGGTGGCGACGAGTACTTCCGAACGCGCATCTTCGTGTTCGACGAGGGCGCCGCGTCAGGGTTCCAGGCCAGCTCGCGGCCGGTCACGCGCGACCTGGTCGAGAAGATCGAGGAGCTGCCCGGCGTCGATCGCGCCACGCCGGTGCTCCAGACGCTCGCTGAACCCGGACGAGGTCGGCGGGTTCGACATCCCTGAGCTCCTCACCGGCATCGAGCCCGAGACGTGGTACGACGAGGCGGTCGAGCTTCGGCTGGACGCCGGCCGGCTGCTGGGGGCCGATGAGCACGGCGTCACCGTGATCGGCGCTGACCTGGCGGAGCGCTACGATCTGCGAGTCGGCGACACGTTCACGATGCGCGACGAGTCGTTCGACGTCGTCGGGGTGCTCGAGCGGACGCTGACCTTCCCCGACAAGATCGCCTACGTGCCACTGGCCGATGCGCAGCAGATCTACGTGGCGTCCGTGCCGGACGCCTTCCAGGAACGGACCGATGCCCTGGCGACCCAGATCGAGGTATTCCCCGAGGACCTTGGCGAGGCCGATGCGATCGCCGCCGCGATCACCGACGCCGTCGATGGCGTGCGTGCCGTCACCCCGGAGGAGGTCGCCGACCAGATCGGCCAGGCCAGCATCGTCTTCAACCTCATCATCGTGGGGGCCAGCGTCATCGCGGTCATCGTCGGCGGGCTCTCGGTCATCAACACGATGGTGATGACGGTCAGCGAGCGCGTGCGCGAGATCGGCATCAAGAAGGCGGTCGGCGCTCCGACACGGGCCATCCTGCGCGAGTTCCTCATCGAGGCGACGCTGCTCGGGGCCATCGGCGGGCTCCTCGGGCTGGGGCTCGGGGCGCTGCTCGTGCTGATCCTCAACGCGCAGACGGCCGGATCGGGGACGAGCGTGTTCCTCCTCACCCCCTGGCTCCTGCTGCGGAGCTTCCTGTTCGCCACGATCCTGGGTGCACTGGCCGGCATCTATCCGGCGCTGCGCGCCGCGCGGCTCGACCCCGTGACCGCGCTGCGGAGCACGTGATGAGCCCCCTGACTCGCTTCGACGGATCGCGGGAATTTCACGTGACGGTGCGCCCGGGTGCGAATCCCGCGATATATGGGATGCAGCCACGCGTGGACGCCGCGCCGGCGGGTCGCTCCTGCGAGCACGTACTCGATCTATCGCGGGATCCGCACGTCCCGAACGTCTCCCGTGCGTATCCCTCCATCTATCGAGCCGCAGGACGATCAGCCTGATGACCGACGTCATCCTGGAAGCGGCCGACCTGAGGAAGGTCTACCGGCGCGGCGCGAGCGAGGTCCGCGCGGTGGACGGCATCTGCTTCGGGTGCGAGGCGGGGGAGTTCATGGCGATCATGGGCCGATCCGGCTCGGGCAAGACGACGCTGCTGGATCTGCTGGGATGCCTCCTGCGACCGACCGACGGGGAGCTGGCGATCGATGGCCGCACCGTCATCGGCGCGTCCGATGGCGAGTTGGCCACGATTCGCCGAGAGCGCATCGGCTTCGTGTTCCAGGAGTTCAACCTCATCCCGACGCTCACCGCCATCGAGAACGTCATGCTGCCGCTGCGCTACGGTCCGCGACGCCGCGGGGCGCGCCGCGAGGCCGTGGCGCTGCTCGAGCTGGTCGGGCTCGCCGACCGGGCCGGCCATCGCCCGACCGAGCTGTCCGGCGGAGAGCAGCAGCGCGTGGCAATCGCGCGCGCCCTGGTGAACGACCCGGCGGTGGTCCTGGCCGATGAGCCGACCGGCGAGCTCGACTCGGCCACCTCGGAGAGCATCATGAGCACGCTGCGCGGCCTGAACCGCGAGCGCGGGGTGACGATCATCATCGTGACCCACGACGCCGGCATCGCCGGAGCGACGGACCGCGTGGTCCGCCTCTCGGACGGCGTGGTGGCGGCGGACGAACGTCGCGGGACGCGGGCCTTCGACCGGGCGCTCACCGGCGACGGGCGGCCCGGCGCCGGCGAACGCGTGTGGGCTCGCCTCGGCGGGATCCTGGATCGAGCGCTGGTCCGATGATCGAGTCGATCGGGCTCACGAAGCGCTTTCGCGACGCTCGACCGCCGTGCGTGACCTCAGCTTCACGGTCGGCGACGGCGAGATCTTCGGCATCCTGGGGCCGAACGGCGCCGGCAAGACCACCTCGGTGCGCATGCTGGCCGGTCTGATCGGGCCGTCCGACGGGCCGGCCCGCATCAACGGCATGACGCTCGGCGACGGACTCCCAGCGGATCCGGGCGACGACCGGCATCCTCACCGAGGCCCCCGGCCTGCACGACAAGCTGACGGCGCGCCAGAACCTCGGGTACTACGGCCGCCTCTACGGCCTGCGCGGCGCCAACCTGCGTCGTGCCGTCGATCGCTACCTGGCGATTGTCGGCTTGCCGGATGCCGGCGACCGCCGGGTCGGCGGGTTCAGCAAGGGGATGCGGCAGAAGGTGGCAATCGCCCGCGCCCTGCTCCACGAGCCGGAGGTCGTCTACCTCGACGAGCCGACCAGCGCACTCGACCCGTCGGCGGCCAAGATGGTCCGCGACTTCGTGGCCACCCTGCGCGACGCCGGCCGCTCGATCGTGGTCTGCACCCACAACCTCGACGAGGCGGAGCGCCTGTGCGACCGCATCGGGATCATGCGCAGCACGCTGCTCCTGGTGGACACGCCGGCCCGTCTGCGCCGGCAGGGCCGTTCGGCACAGGTCCGCGTCGAGCTGGTCGGGGCGCGCCGGCCCGCCTCGTTCCTGGACATGCTGGCCGAGCTGCCGTTCGTGGAAGCGGCTCAGGCGGTGGACGGAACGCTGCGGGTCGAGGTTCGTGACCCGCGCGGCGACAATCCGGAGCTCGTTCGCGCGCTTGTCGGCGGCAGGGGCGCGGATCGTGGCGGTCAACGAGGAGGCGGCCACCCTCGAGCAGGTGTACCTGGACCTGGTCGGCGAGGCCGGCGCCGCGGGACGGGAGGTGCCTGATGCGTCCGTGGATGATCGCGGCCGTGCTCGGCAAGGAGGTTCGCGACCTCCTCGCCAATCGGCTGCTGCTGGGCGCGGTGGTCTTTCCGGCCCTCATCTTCGCCTCGATCCCGACCGGCATCGTGGCATTCATCCAGATCAACGAGCTCGATCCGACAGCAGATGGGCCAGATTCAGCAGTACATCAGCCAGTTCCCGGACCTCTCGCCCAAGCTGGCGGCCCAGGGTTTCATCGTACTGAACTTCATGGCCTATTTCCTCCTCATCCCGGCCATGGTGCCGATGGCGATCGCCACCCAGTCGGTCATCGGCGAGAAGACGGCTCGGTCTCTCGAGCCGCAGCTGGCGACGCCGATGGAGGTCAGTGAGCTCCTCGCGGGCAAAGCGATCAGCGCCGCGGCGCCGGCCGTGCTGGCCACCTGGATCGTCTTCCTCCTGTACGGCCTGGTCAACGGCGCGATCGCGGATCCGGCATTGACGAAGCTCATCTTCAACGACGTCTGGAAGGTCGCCATGCTGACCCTGGTGCCACTCATCTGCCTGCTGAGCGTGCTGCTGGGGATCGTGGTGTCGTCGCGCGTGAACGACGCTCGGACGGCGCAGCAGATCGGCGGCTTCATCGTGCTGCCGGTGATCGGGGTGGCGATCGCCGGATTCTTCAGCGGGCAGGCGTCATTCACCATGCAGCAGGTGATCATCGGCGACCTCGTGGTCGCGCTGCTCATCGGGCTCGTGCTGGCCGTCGGCAGCTGGATCTTCGATCGGGAGGCGATCCTCACCCGGCTGGCCTGAGAATCCGATAGTTCAGTCGGATGGTGGCCCAGAGCCGTCGGCAGCCAGGCCAGCCCGATCCTCGATCTCCCAGGCGTGGTCAAGCGCGTGCCACGCAGCGCGCCGCACGGCATAGCGCGGGGGCCACGGACGCTTGGTGCGCCGGGGGTTGGGAATCTCGGCGCCGGTGGCAACTGCCGTCAGCGTCTCGATGAACGCGCCGCGGATTGCGGCCATGGCCTCGGATGGATCGTCATTCGTGGCGGGTGGGCGAGAGCCGAGCATGCCCAGGTAGCCGGCCTCCGCCTCGCGGACGTGCGTGAGGATCTTGTCGAGCTCGCGGCCCCCGCCACGCGGTCCGGTGGTCAGCTCGATGCCGCTCGCCGCCTGCGCCGCAGCGTCGAAGGCGTCCCACGCTGCGCGGATCAGGACGACGAGTCGCTCGAGGTCCGCGCTGCTGAGCTCATCCGCGTCGGCCAGCGCCACGGCACCGGGTGCACCGAACTCCGTGGTGCTGCCGCCATCGACCCGCTCGACGATCTCGAGCGCCGTGGCATCGGCAGGCGACCGGAACGGGAGGTCGGTGCGGCCGACGACGCGCGCGTAGCGTGACGCGTGGCCGAGCAGCGCCTCGATGGCAGCGGCCTCGGATGCACCGCTGCGGGCCCAGCCGGGCCAATCCAGCGCGCTGGCGAACGATCGCTTCGCAGCGACCTCGACGACGACGCGCTCGCTCAACGGTCCGGCCGGATCAGGCCCCGTGGTGCTCGCGCTTGTGGAGCCGTGTGATGAGAGCTCGCATGATGGGTACCGCGATCTCCGGATGCTCGTCGAGGAGCGCGGTGAACTCCCATGCCGGGAAGAGGAGGCACTCGGTCTCGCTCTCGGCAATCACCGATGCGGATCGCGGATGCTCCTCGATGAGCGCCAGCTCGCCGAAGAAGTCCCCGGACCTGACGCTTCCGAGCCGTTCGCCGCCGCGCTCGACGCGCCCCTCACCGCTGAGGACGATGTAGAGCGCCGTGCCGCTCGAGCCCTCGCGAACGATCTCGTCGCCCGCGGCGTAGGTGCGTCGCTTGCCGGTCTCGGCCAGGCGACGGCGAATGCGGTTGTTGAGTCCCGCCAGGAGCGGAACGGATGCCAGCTGCTGCTCCAGCTCCACCGACGTGATCCTCCGTGCGCTTGCGTTCATTTGGGCCTGAGAAGGCACATCCTACCGCGCGATCATGGCCTGTGGCGAGGTCCGGACGCGTCGAGCAGATCCGCGCTGGAGGGCGCCGTCTCGGTACGGCGCAGCTGGACCGTCCGAATCTCGGCCGCGCCGAGTGTCAGACGGAGCGCGGCGCCCGATGAAATCGGGATGGTCGCGCCGGCGGTCCCGTGCAGATCGGCCTCCCGGGCCTCGCGGATACCAGGGCCCATCTCGATGTCTCGCGGCTCTGACGCCAGGTTCACCACCCGCGCCTCGACCCAGCCATCGGGGCGGCGCCGCAGTGAGCTGAGGACAACCTGGTCACCCGTCAGGAGAAGCGCATCGGCCCCGGCCGCCGAGGGTGGCCAGTCAGCGCCCGCTCCCGAGGTCCCGGGTGCGACGACGAACGGATGGCGGTAGCGCTCGGCCGCGGCGGCCACGCCGCCCTCGATCCAGTCGCCGCCGTGTGGCATGAGCGCGAGCTCGAAGCTCCATCGGCCGCGCATCTGTGCGGCCGGGATGGCCATCTCGGGCCCGGCCGGGTCCTGCCGATACGGATTGTCGTTGCGGCTGATCAGGCCCGTCGAGCGCAGCAGGGTGACGGCCAGCTCGCGACCCGATGAGCCTGTCGAGCTCTCGAGCAGCTCGTATTCGGATAGGTGCCCCAGGAGCAGCGCCATGCCGCCCGCATCGACCCAGCCGTGGGCCGGATAGGTGGCCAGTGGCTCCTCTCGGTAGCCTCCCTCGCCGGTCATTCCACGCTCGACGACGGCGAACTGGCCTTCCGCCCGGGACGTATCGGCTGAACGTGGCAGTGGCACGTGGAAGCGGACCCGATGATCGTCCGACTGGTTGTCGAATCGGATGCCGATGCGCACGAACGGCTCGCCGACGCGCAGCTCCACCTCGGTCACCACCTCGGTGAGGTGGCTGTCGGAGGTGCGCGACCCGCCATCCGGCGCGAGACCGGAGGGCCACCCGTAGGTCCGCGTGACCACGAGACGGCCACGGACCGGTCCGAGCAGGTCAGCCCGCACCGCAACGGAGGTCGGCGTGTCGATCAGCGAGTCGGCCCGTGGCGGACCGTAGTTGTACGAGTCGCCGAAGTCACCACCGTCCACGATGCGGCCGATCCCGTCGGCGGTCACGCCGTCCGCGGTCGTCAATCGGACGGTTCCATCTTCCGCGATCGAGACCTCCAGCAGGCCGTTGGCCAGCGTCCGTTCATCCGGCGTGGTTCGGACGCCATCCGCGAGGTCCCCATAGCCTTGGACCGCGCGCGCCGCCGTCCAGCCGAGGGCGGGTGCCGGGACCGAAGCCGCGAGCGTGCGGCGAGGGCTCGCCACGATGCGGACGCGCCACGCATCGTCAGGAGCGGCGCGCATCGCCGCGGTGACCTCGGCGCGCAGCTCGTCGACATCCAGCCACGCGGGATCGGGATCGGCGTCCACCTCGAGCGTGATCGTGCGCTCGTCAATTCGGTACCCGTTCCAGGCGTGGTCGAAGATTTCGCGGCCGTGGAAGCGCCGGAACAGGTCGTCCGCTTGGTCGCCACGAATCTCGGCGTCGAACAGCAGCGGAACCTTGCGGTCCAGCTCCTGGGTGGCGACCCGCGTGCCGTCGGCCAGCTCGAGCGCGACATCGGTCCATGCCTCGGGGACCAGCAGCTCGGCGGTCACGAGGTCACGTCGGGGAGCCGGTGAGGGGTTGAGCGCCACGATGGAGCCGACTGGGGCGGCCACCGCGCACGCCGCCGCTGCCCGGCGAGCGAGATTGTCGGCCACCTGGTGGGCCTCGGCGAAGCGAACGAGCACCTGGCTCACCACCGGGTCCACGCTGCATCCGCAGATGGAGTCGTGGGCGCTGTTCTCGACCACCCGGCGCCAGGCGAGTCGCAGGAATGACGCCGGCCACCCTTCGGCCGACAGGTGGAGCGCGCTCATCGGCTCCGCGTACCGTTCGAGCGCCGTCTCGGCGCGGCCGGCCGCCTGCTTGATGTCGATTCGTGCGCTGGCCACGCCCATGAGAACGTTGGCGCGTGCCCCGGAGCGCATCTCGCCGCGCCAGACCGGTGCATCCGGAGATAGCGCTGGAGCAGCGTCGAGGTAGCCGGCGAGCGTGGAGACCTGCATGCGGCTGGCGTCCTGGACCTCGTTCAGGCGGCTGACGAACGCGGCGAGCTCGGGGACCGGTGCGGTGTGATCCGCCCCGTACATGGCCAGCATCGGGTCATCGGCGAACCATGGCCGGCCCCAGGCGATGAAGCGCTCCACGGCGGCGTCGAGTCGGTCGGGCACCGCGAACATGCCGGCCGCGTTGCCGTAGCCGACCGGCAGGTACTCGGCGCGAACCGACGACCCGTCGGGGCTCTCCCATCGAAACGCGTGACTGTCAATCGAGGCGGGGACGCCTCGCCAGACCACGGCATCGGCCAGTCCGGCGCGGCGCAGGATCTGGGGCATCTGCGCCACGTGGCCGAACATGTCCGGCAGATAGCCGACGTGCATCGGCTCGCCGAAGTCTCGGGCGCGCGCCCATCCCATCTCCAGGTTGCGGACCAGCGTCTCGCCGCTCACCAGGAACTCGTCCATGAGGATCAGCCACGGGCCGATGGCCAGCCGGCCGCTGGCAACATGTCCCTTCAGCCGTTCAGTCTGCTCAGGGCGGATCTCCAGGTAGTCGTCGACGGTCGCGAGCTGGCCGTCCAGGGTGAAGGCGAAGTTCGGCTCCGCCTCGAGCATGTCGAGCACGCGGTCGACCATGTCGACCAGCTGCATCCGGAAGCTCTGAAAGGGGCGGTACCACTCGCGATCCCAGTGGGTGTGGGGGACGAGATGGATGGTGGCGGGGCCGCGGGGCGCGGCGTCGGTCGTCATCGTGCCGAGCCTAGCGGCTCGGGCCGGCCTCCGCCTACGCCGATTGACGTAGGTGCGAATGCTCAGCCGAGCGTGATATCGGCGACGATGGGGTAGTGGTCGCTGAGCTCGCCCGATCGCCGGTCGACCCGACACCCGCCCACGGACGCACTGCGGGTCAGGAGCTGGTCGATCGACATCCCGTCATCAGTGGAGACGCGTGCGGGGTCGCCGGCCGCGGCGGGAAACCCGTCGTCCCAGCCGGCGAGCGGGGCGAGCTCCGGCGCATCGATTCGCGCGTTCAGATCGGCGAGAAGCAGCGCCGGAGCTGCTCCGTCGAACGCGGCGTCGATGGCCTGTGCCTGGAGGCGCCGTTCCCCGGACCCGACGTGGCTGAGGTGCGCGCTCCCGACGCGCAGCCAGGCGACATCGGCAAGGACGATGCACCTTGGTTCGCGGATGGTGGGTGACGCATCGGCCCAGCGCACGCCGGCCGCAGCGTGATCCGCGCCGATCGGTTCGATGAGATCGTCCGTCGGGGCCGCCGGGAGGGCCACGACCTTCGCGTGACCGATCGGAGCGCGCGACAGCAGTGCGTTGCCGAAGATGCCGGCACCGTTCGTTGCGCCCGCGTCGATGACCGAGAAGGAGCGCACCGCCCCGAATCGGACATCCATGTCCAGCTGGCGTGCCAGGTCGCCCGGTTGATCCACGAGGTCGCCGTCACGCGACAACGACGCAACTTCCTGGAGCGCCACGATGTCCGGGTCCAGCGAGGCAATGAACGCGCCGATTGCCCGAAGACGATCGGCGTCGATGTGGGACCACCACCGGTCCGGGAATGGTCCCGGGCCGATGGCGGCGCGAATGTTCCAGCTGACGACGCGCAGCGTCGCCTCCACTACTTGACGGAGCCCGCCAGCAAGCCCTGCACGAAGTACCGCTGGAGGCTGATGAAGACGACGAGCGGCACGATCATCACCAGGAAGGATGCGGCTGCCAGCAGGCTCCAGTCTGTTGCGTACGTTCCGAGCAGCTGTGTGATCTTCACGGTCATCGGCTGAATCGAATTGCGCTGGGCATACACCAGCGACATCAGCAGGTCGTTCCATGTCCACAGGAACTGGAAGATGCCGTAGGCCGCGATGGCCGGCACGGACAACGGCACCACGATGGTCCGGAAGATGGCCACGTTCGACGCGCCGTCGATGCGGGCCGCCTCGATGAGGTCCTTCGGCAGGGTGATGAAGAAGTTCCGCAGCAGAAAGATCCCGAACGGCAGCGCGTACGCGGTGTGCGCGAGCCAGACCGCCCCGTAGTTCGTCAGCAGCCCGGTGCCGCTCTCGCGGAACGCGGTCACGAGCGGGATGAACCCGACCTGGACCGGGACCATGAGCATCGCCACGATGATGAGGAACGTGGTGTCCCGGAACGGGAACTTCACCCACGCCAAGGCGTACGCGGCCATCGAGGCAATGACGAGCGGCAGAATCGTCGACGGGATCACGATGAACAGGCTGTTGAGGAACGCGCCGCCCATGCCCTCCGCGGACAGCACACGCTCGTAGTTGGCAAGGGTGAAGCGTGGCTCGAACAGGATGGTCCACCAGCCCGTCGCTCGCATGTCCGCGCCGGGTCGGAAGGAGGTGATGAGGATCCCGATCGTCGGCACCAGCCAGATGAGGCCGATGATCCCCAGGATGATGTGCGTCGGACTGCTGCCGGCCAGGCGAGCGAGCCGCTCGCTCATGGTGCGTGGCTCTGATCGGACCGTGGTGTCCTCGAGCGCCGTCATGACTGCACCGCCTCAGCTCGGAATCGCCGAATGTTGAAGATCATGACCGGCACCAGCAGCAGGAGCATGACGACGGCGATGGCCGCGCCATAGCCGAACTGGCCCTGCGGGAAGGCCTCCTGGTACATCGAGAACGCAATCACGCGGCTCGACGCACCGGGGCCACCGGCGGTCATGACAAAGATGATGTCGAAGAGCTTGATGACGTTGACGATGAGCGTCACGGCCACGACCGAGATCGGGAGGCTCACCATTGGCACGATGATGCGCCAGAAGATCTGGGTCTCCTTCGCGCCGTCGACGCGCGCCGCCTCGAGGACCTCCGAGGAGATGCCCTTGATCGCCGCCGACAGGATCACGGTTGCGAAACCAACGGATCCCCAGATGCCCACCGCGATCAGCGCCCAGTTGACGGTATCGGGGTTTCCGAGAAGCGAGACAGGCCCGACGTTGCCGATCCCGAGGATGGCGTTCATGAGGCCAGTGTTCGGGTCGGGGGAGTAGACGAAGCGCCAGATGATGGCAAGCGAGGTTGCCGCGATGGCCTGCGGGAGGAAGACGATGCCCTTGATCAGCGCCTCGTATCGGACGCGGGTCGCCATGACGGCCAGGATCAGGCCCAGCAGGACCGTGATCGAGACGTAGAAGACGATCCACAGGACGTTGTTGATGAGGGCGCCCGACGGCGGGAAGCCGAGGCGCAGGAAGTTCGGATCCTGGGTGAACAGTCGCACCCAGTTGTCGAACCCGACCCAGTTGCTGAACTCACCACCGCGTCCGCGGTTGAAGCTCAGGAAGACCGTGTAGACGGTCGGGAACGCGAGGAACGCCAAGAGCAGCAGTCCGGCAGGGCCGAGAAAGATCAACGCTGCCCAGGGAAATCCGCCCCCGGGCCTCTTCGCGTCGTCGGTTCCCGATCCCGTCGCCGGCGGGTTGGCCGCCGTCATGGACACCGCTCCTTTCGTGCTGCCGATGGAAGAGAGTCGAAGGGGAGCGGCACGCGCCGCTCCCCTTCGGTCAGGTCGCTACTCGCTTGCCCACGCGGCGGCGGTCAGGGTCTGGAACTCTTCCAGGATCGGTCCCATGTCGTCTCCACGGATCGCGGACTGCAGCACCGCTCCCAGGTCGGTGCCGGGAAGGAGGTCGGAACCGTCGAAGCGCACGGCCTCGGCGGACGTGACCTGCTCGGCCTCGGCCTGGATCAGCACGGTCGGGTACACGCTGGTGTCGACGTCGACGATCGGCGAGATGATCGTGCCGCCCTCGGCCCAGACCTGTCCGGCCTCAGCCGTGGTGAGGTACTCCATGAACGCCGCGACGTCGGTGTCCGCCACCAGGGCCGCCATGACGTCGCCGCCGTAGGTCACGAGACCTTCGCCGTTGCCGTCGATGGTCGGGAAGTCGAACCAGTTGATGGCATCGCCTTCCTGGCCCGCCAGGTCGGGGTTGACGTCAGCGCCGGTGGCGATGCCGCCGACGAATCCGCCCTCGTAGTACAGCTCGGCCGACGGGCTCGTGCTGAAGACCTTGCTGATGCCGTCCACGAAGAGCGTGGCGATGGCACCATCGATGCCGCCCTCGACGTTGTCGTCGGTGTACAGCTCGGTCATCTTGTCGATGGTGGCCTGCACCGTCGCGTCGGTCCAGTCGCCATCAGGGCTGAACAGCGTGTCGTACGCCTCGGGCCCGTGCATCTTGAGGTAGGCAACCTCGAAGAAGTCGGTCAGCGTCCAGCTGTCGCCGGCACCCAGTGACCACGGGGTCGCGCCGGTTGCCTTGATGTCCTCGGTCAGCTGGAGCAGGCCCTCGAAGTCCGTGGCCGGCTCGACGCCCATCTCGGTGAACCGCTCAGGGCTGTACCAGATGGTCGCCTTGGAATTCAGCTTGACCATGATCCCGTACAGCTCGTCGTCGACGACGCCGACGTCCAGGATGCCCGGGGCGTAATTGCCTTCGAACGAGGACTGGTCGAGGCCGAGCTCGGCGATCGAGATCAGCGACCCGTCGCGTGCCAGGCTACGCAGCGTCCCGATACCCGGGATGATCGCGACGTCCGGCGGCTCGCCACCGGTGATGCGCGTGCGGAGCACGGTCGCGTAGTCGGTTCGGTTTGCCTCGTATTCCGCGACGATGCCGGTCTTGGCCTCGAACGCGTCGAGCACGGCCTGGAAGGCCGCCTCTTCGGCGCCGCCCCACAGCGACGTCACGACGATGCTGCCATTGCCCTCGGGCACATCGGCGTCGCTGCCGTCGCCACCACTGCTGCCGCTGCTGCCGCTGTCTCCGGTGCACGCGCTCAGCGCCAGCACCGCCACCATGAATGGGGCTGCCATTCGGAACTTGATCATCCGTTTCCTCCACGTGAACTGCCAAATTGCGTGGCCGATGCCACGGGTCTGATGTCTGCATCTCAGCGCCGGGGCCTTATTGGCACCGATCTGCGCTGCGGGCGAGATTCCGCTCCCTGTACTCCGTACGGTTGATGTTTCAGTCGAGCCGGGACATGGACGCCTAGGCGACCAGCGTCTTCTCCGACTCGGGATCAAAGAGGTGGAGCTTTTCCATGGGAACCGCGAGGTCCACCGTGTCCCCCACCTGCACCTTTCGGTCGGACGGGAGCAGCGCGACGATCTCGCTGCCCTCCGCCTGGGCGTGGATAAGCTCCTCATTCCCGAGGTACTCGACCACGTCGACCTTGGCCGGGAATCGAACGGAGCCACCGACCTGGCCGTTGGCCAACTCGACGTGCTCGGGCCGGAAGCCGATGAGAACCTCGGCGCCGGCCGGGCGGGACTCCGCGGCCTGAGCCTGGGCTCCACTGAGCTCCAGCTTGGCGCCGCCGAACATGAGGTCCTTGCCCTCCGCCTTGGTGGCGGCGAAGTTCATGGACGGCGAGCCGATGAAGCCGGCCACGAAGATGTTCACCGGGTTGTCGTAAAGATCCTGCGGTGACCCGACCTGCTGGAGCAGGCCGTCGCGCATGACGCAGATCCGGTCGCCCATGGTCATGGCCTCGACCTGGTCGTGCGTGACGTAGACGGTGGTGGTGCCCAGCTTCTGATGGAGTCGAGCAATCTCGGCGCGCGTCTGGACGCGGAGCTTGGCGTCCAGGTTCGAGAGAGGCTCGTCCATGAGGAACACCGACGGCTCGCGGACGATGGCGCGACCGAGCGCCACGCGCTGTCGCTGGCCGCCCGAGAGTGCCTTCGGCTTGCGATCCAGGAAGCGCTCCAGGCCCAGGATGCCGGCACCCTGCTTCACTCGCGCGTCGATATCGCTCTTCGACATCTTGCGCAGCTTGAGCCCGAAGGCGAGGTTGTCGTACACCGTCATGTGCGGATACAGCGCGTAGCTCTGGAAGACCATGGCGATGTCGCGGTCCTTGGGGGCGACGTTGTTGACCACCCGGTCGCCGATGAGGAGCCGACCGTCGCTGATGTCCTCGAGGCCGGCCACGCAGCGAAGTGCGGTCGTCTTCCCGCAACCCGACGGACCCACAAGGACCAGGAACTCGCCGTCGGCGATCTCGAGGTTCAAGTCGTTGACGGCGATCACGTCGTCGCCGTACCGCTTGTACATATGGTCGAACGTGACGGTTGCCATCGAATAGCACGCTCCCTGAATCAACGGCAGGCCAGAGGCGGCCTGATGGCCCAAGCTCGGGAAGGCATCATAGTACGGTGCGCAACCCGCGCTGCTCCGTATCGGACCCGCTGGAAATCCACGTCATGCCGATGTTCCGTCGCCTCGTCAGTCGCCTGACCGTCCTCGTAGTGGCGGCAGCGGTCTTCGATCGTGCGCGGAATTCGTTCCGCCGGCGCCGTGACGCCAAGCCGAGCGGCACTCTGCCGTCGCTCGGCGACGTGCATCCGGCGGCTCGCAGCGCACCCCGCCGGCGCCTGGGCCTCCAGATCGTTCCGCTGGATCGGATCGTCGGGACGGTGCGCCATCCATCGCAGAACACGCGTGACTTTCGCCCGCTGCCTCGGCTGCGAGGCGCGAACTGGCGCGGCCGATGGCAGCGGATCATCAGGGCCACCGACCGTCTCGACGTGCTGCCGCCGATCGAGCTCATCCAGGCGGGCGAGGACTACTACGTCGTCGACGGCCACAACCGGGTCGCCGCTGCGCTCGTCAACGGCGGCATCGAGATCGACGCCGATGTGACCCAGCTCCTGCTGCCCGGCACGCAGCCGGGTCGCGCCATGCTCGACGCGGGGTCGCTGATCGGCACGGACGAGGTCCGCCAGGCGGGCCAGGGCCGCCGGTCGCGCACCGTCGAGCAGCGCAGCGCGACCGAGGACGTTCCGAGGCGCGACATCCCCGCGGCGACGGACCCCGACCGATGACGGATCGGCTCACGGTCCCATGGCCGGACCCGCTGGCGTTCACTGATCCCGCGCGGAGCTCGATTCGCATCCTTGCCATCTCGGACGAGCCGGACCCGACGCTCGACTCGGCGGCCACTCGGGAAGGAATCGGGAAGGTGGACCTCGTCATCGGGGCCGGTGACCTCGAGCCGGACTACCTCTCGTTCGTGGCCGATGCGTTCCATGCCCCGCTGCGATTCATCCGCGGCAACCACGACCATGGGCCGGCGTGGACCGCCAGCGGCCGCGCCCTGCTGCCGGAGCCGATGCCCGATGGCCGCCTGGTCGAGGAGGCCGGCCTGCGCCTTCTCGGGTTCTCCGGCTCGCCGATCTACAACCGTCGCGGCATGCAGGTGTCGGCGCTCGGCATGTGGGCCGGCGTCATCGGCGCATGGAGCGCCGCGCAACGGGCACGGCCGGTAATCCTGGTCACCCACGCGCCGCCGCGCGACGTCAACGACGACCACGACCGGGCACATCGTGGATTCACCGCCTTCCGCTGGCTGGCGGATCGGCTCTCGCCACCGCTCTGGCTGCACGGCCACACCGCCCTCGTTCGTCGCGGGATCGACGACCGGACGGCTCGGCTCAACGGCACGCTGTTCTACAACTGCACCGGGTCGACCCTCATCGAGCTCGTGCCTGCCGACGTCGATGGATGATCCGCCTCCGTTTCGCCGAGCGGCCGTCGGCTGCCTGTTCGTGGCCCTGGCCGTCGTCGCCGTGGCGCTCCTCGTGCGGCCAGCGATCTTCAGCGTTGCCCCGCCCCGTGACGACGCCGTCGTCACGGTGGCATCCGTGACCCAGCTCGCCGGCGGACCGATTCGTCGCGACCTCGTCCTGAGCCGGTCCGGGGGATGGTCCGGCGAGCGCGAGGCCGGGTCGGGACGGGTCCAGGTGTCGGTCATCGTCGCGCCCTCGGCGACCGGCGCGTTCAGCGCGGTGAATGCCGCGAGCCCTGGACGTGAAGGCTGCCCCGTCGAGATCGGCGCGGATCGCCTCCTGGACTGCGACGGCCGCGCCTGGGACTTCAGCGGATTCCCGCTCGACCCCAGCGATCCTGCGCTCGAGCGCATCGCCACCGACGTGGTGTCCGGGAGCATCGTCCTCGACATGACCGGTCCTGCGCCGGCTCCGTAGCTCATCGCGGCGGAACGCGGCGCCGCAACGGCACACGCCGTGCAATCCTGCGCGCAGGCCTCCATCGAGGCACAGCATCTGAAGGAGAGACATATGCCTGATCTCGGGATCTTTGGCTGGATCATCATCGGCCTGCTCGCCGGCGCGCTGGCGGGCTTCTTCGTCCCGGGGCGGGAGCGAATGGGATGCATCGGCACCATGCTGGTGGGCATCGTCGGCGGCTTTATCGGCGGCTTCCTGTGGGTCAACGTGCTCAACCAGAACGAGGCGTCGGGGTGGCTCGGCGCGTTGGTCCTCGCGACGATCGGCTCGATCCTCGTCCTGTTCGTCCTGCGTTCGATGCGCCGCGACTGACGGCCAGCGGGCGATCGTGCGTCCGGTTGCGCCGCGCATCGGTTTCGGCGACGATAGCGCCCGCCGCGCTGTGACCACGCGCGGCCTTCGTGGTGGCCTTAGCTCAATCGGTAGAGCATCGGATTGTGGCTCCGAAGGTTACGGGTTCAAGCCCCGTAGGCCACCCCACCTCACGCTCGCCGGTCGCCGATGACGCCGGTCCTCATGGCCCGTCGACGAAGTCGCGATGTTCCAGAGGCTTGAGTCGTGGTTGCCCAGTACGATCTGCGCACAGTGCTCCAAACGACCGCCCGTTGTTGATCCGAACGGCCACCGCACTCGCGATCGCCGCAACGCTCGCGGCATGCGGCGGAGCCGATACGTCGGAGCGCCGTGCCATGGCACTTGATGGGGCTCGGCGCTACTTCGAGGCGCTCGCATCGGACGAGGGCGACTACGGCTGGTCTCTCATCGATCGGACCGGGGGCTGGACTGACTACGACGCGTATGAGAAGGCAGTAAGGTCCGTCTCGGCTCAACTGGATGGATTCGATGTTGCCGCCACTGAGACCATTCGGTGTGACGAAGGGTACGCGTGCAGGGTGTGCCTCGAGCTGGCCGATCCGGACGCCACGCCCGAGTTCTTGCGTTCGTCCGACGGGAAGGCGCTTGACGGAATCATCGTGTTCGATGACCCGTTGCCATGCGGCAATGCGATGATCTTCGTTGGCCTCGACCCGTGGACTGGAGGGCTGGACGGGATCGGGATCGTCCCATAGCGGCAGCTGGCAATGAGTCGCCGCCCCGTTCCCATGCAACAATGACGTTGATGCGGCAGGTCCGTACGATCATCACCAGCGGTGCGCTCGCCGGGGTCATTGTCGCGTGCGGCCCTTCAGACTCGAGCCCGTCGGACGATGTCACTCCTCCTGATGCGGAAGCGATCGCATCGGCCTTCATGGTGTTCGCCGTCGCGCGTGACGAGGTGTCGTTCGCTGATCTGCCCCTCGCACCCGACATCACTCTGGCGCTCGGTGGCGACGTGCGCCGGAGCAAGGCGGCCGCTGAGCTGCTGGACCCGAATGCCTGGCGCATCCACGCTGGGGCGGAGGGGTTTCGGGAACGGGTTGGCCCATTCTCCGCTCTCGACGTGGTCGCTGACGCCGGCGCGGTCACGGCCATCGCAGGTCGGCACGGCGGCTGCGCCGCGCCCGATGAGCCGTTGCCCCCGCCTCGCGAGCTGGTCGACCTCCACGTCGTGAGTATCCAACCCGATCGGGGCGAGGTGACGACGTGCATGCAATGGTGGGCGGTCGACATCTTCGTGACCGAAGGAGGGCTCATTGTGGGTGTTGACCTGGATCTCGGTGCGCCCTGATGGCTAACGTGAACTTCCGCCTGGTCATCCATCGGGCTGGTCCTGGTCGCCGCTGAGAAGCCGATACCCGACCCCGCGGGCTGTTTCGATGTAGCGGGGGGCCGATGCGTCATCACCGAACTTCGATCGGAGGCGACGGATGAACACCCGCAGTGAGTCGAGGTCGGAGGGCTCATCCCTCCCCCAGACCCGGTTCGCGATCCGATCGTACGGAACGATCCAGCCGGCGTTGGCGACGAGAATCTCGACGATGCGCCACTCGGTCGAGGTGAGGGCAATGCGAGCGCCGCCGACGCGAGCCTCGCGTGCATCGGAGTGGATCTCGAGCTCCCCTCGCCGGTACGTGGCAACCCCGGACAGCGGCGCCTTCACATCCATGCGCCGCAGGACCGCCCGCACGCGGGCCATGAGCTCGAGGTGGTCGAACGGCTTGCCGACGTAGTCATCGGCTCCGGCCTCGAGGCCCCGCACCTTGTCGATCGGCTCGTCTCGTGCCGTCAGCATGATCACCGGCACCTCGGAGAAGGCGCGAATCTCGCGGAGCACCGCATAGCCATCGATGTCCGGCAGGCCCACATCAAGCAACACGATGTCAGGCCGCTCGAATTCGATGGCGTGAAGGGCATCGGCACCGTTGGCGGCTTCGAGGAGGTGCACATCTCGCCATTGCAGCTCGAAACCCACGCGCAACGAGGCACGGATCTCCGGATCGTCGTCGACCAGCAGAAGCTTCATTGGTTCATGCCCGTGGGGACGACCAGGTGGAAGGTGCTGCCCTCGCCCACCGTGCTCTCGACCTCGATCGTTCCGCCATGCGCCTGGGCAATCGCCAGCGCGGTCGGGAGGCCGATGCCCGAACCGTCACCGGCGCCATGCCGGTCCGAGGTGCCGACGAAGAAGCGCTCGAACAGCCGTTCCTGCTCCACCTTCGCGATCCCGGGACCGTGATCGGTGACCGTCCAGCGCACGCGGTCATCGGCGTCAATCGCCGTTCGGAGGAGGATCTCCGCCGCGGCGGGAGAGAACTTCTGGGCGTTGGCGGCGAGGTTGAGGACGGCCTGCTCGATGCGGGCGCGATCCGCACGGATCGGCAGCGGGGTGAGTGGAATGTCGACCGTCACGCGCTGGTCGCGCGCATGCGCCATCGGTTCCAGTGCCGATGCGACCTCGCGCGTGACCTCACGTGCATCGAAGCGCCGTCGCTTCAGTTCGACCTTGCCGGACCGCAGACGCGCCAGGTCGAGCAGCTCCGAGAGAAGGCGCTGCATCCGATCCGCGCTTCGTCCGATGGTGGCGAGGAGAGATTGCCGCTGCTCGTCGGATGGCGAGAGCCCTGGGTCGAGCAGCAGACCGGCGCTGGTCCGGATGGCTGTCAGCGGCGTGCGCAGCTCGTGGCCGACCGTTGCCAGGAGTTCCGTCCGGAGCCGCTCCAGTTCCTCGAGCCCGACGCGCACCTCGGGGTCGTTCGCAAGCAATGCGCGAACCGAGCGTTCGCCAAGGGCCGTGGTCACGTACCGAGCCGCCCCTCGCTCGTATCCGACGACGTTCGCCAGGCCCAGACGCGTCGCCCGATCCATCAGGTCCTCAACGCGGGAGGGCGAGATCTGAAGCCCCTGCCTGTCGAGTGAGGCGGCCAGCTCAGCGGCATCCGATGCATCGGTGAGCAGCGCCACGATCGGGAGGATCAGCAGGTCGTCGATGGATTCGGGTCGCGACATGGCTGGAGCATAGCGGCGTTTACGTCCCGTTCATGGAGCACAACCCGTTCTGTCACGGACGGGGTGCATCGTGCGTGTGGTTGCCGGTCCACCGGGCCGGTCACGACACCACGAAACTTGGAGACGTCCGTAATTCATGGCAATCAGCGAAGCGCCGCGCGCCACCACGGGACACACGCCGAACGCGATTGAGTCGGCCCTGGCCCAGTTCGATCGCGCGGCCAATCACCTTGAGCTCTCACACGAGACGCGGGCGCTCCTCCGCGTGCCGAAGCGCGAGTGGACCGTCAACTTCCCCGTGACCATGGACGATGGCACCGCGCGCGTCTTCACCGGCTATCGCGTCCAGCACAACATGGCGCGAGGGCCGGCCAAGGGCGGCATCCGATTCCACCCGGCCACCGACATCGATGAAGTCCGGGCTCTTGCCATGTGGATGACGTGGAAGTGCGCACTCGTCAACGTTCCGTTCGGCGGTGCCAAGGGCGGCGTGACGGTTGACCCGCGTGAGCTGTCCATCCACGAGCTTGAGCGCGTGACCCGACGCTTCGCGACCGAGCTGCAGGGAGTGATCGGCCCCGAGATCGACATCCCGGCGCCTGACGTGGGGACCAACGCGCAGACCATGGCCTGGATCATGGACACGGTCAGCATGCATGCCGGATACACGGTTCCCGGCGTCGTGACCGGCAAGCCGGTCGGCCTTGGCGGCTCCGAGGGGCGCGCCGATGCGACGGGCATGGGCGTCATGTTCACGTCGGAACGAGCCCTGCGAGAGGCCGGCATCGACATGCGCGGTGCCACCTTCGCGGTGCAGGGATTCGGCAACGTCGGCGAGGCAGCGGCGCGACTGATCCAGGCCCGGGGAGGCCGCCTGGTGGCCGTGACGGACATCGGTGGCGGCGTGGCCAACCCCCAGGGGATCGACCACGCGGCGCTCAAGCAGCACCTGGCCTCGACCGGTTCGATTGCCGGGGCTCCCGGCACGACGCCGATCGACAACGAGGCGCTGCTGGCACTCGACGTCGACCTGCTTGTGCTCGCCGCTCTCGAGGGACAGATCACCGGCGACAACGCGCACGAGGTTCGTGCCCGCGTGATCGCCGAAGGCGCGAACGGCCCCGTGACGCCTGACGCCGATCCGATCCTCAACCAGCGGAACGTGATCGTCGTGCCGGACGTGCTGTGCAACTCGGGTGGCGTCATCGTCAGCTACTTCGAGTGGGTGCAGAATCTCCAGTCCTTCGCGTGGCCCGCGGAACGGGTCGCCGAGCAGCTGGAGCGCGTCATCGGCCACGCCTACGACGAGGTGGCGGACCTTCAGCGTCGACAGGGAATCGACGCCCGACTGGCCGCTCACTCCATCGCCGTGGCCCGGGTCGCCGAGGCAAGCCAGATCCGGGGACGCTACCCATGACCGGCAACCTGACCGTTCAACAGCCCACCTGGCGCTCACAGCACCGAACGATCATGGTTGGAGGCCAGGAGCGCGTGATGCGGCTCGTGGCCTTCGACCGCGGCTGGCTCGCATCGGTCGACATCGAGTCGGGCCCGACCCTGGGCGCGGACCGCTCACCGTACCTGGCGGCGTGGAGGGCACTCGAGCCACTCGGTGTCGATCTTGCCGAAGCCATGTCCCTTCTCGGGCGCGTGGCGCGCAGAGCCCACGGCACTCGACTCCGCTGACTCTCCGGTCGGCGCGGCCATCCTTGGCCGGCGTGTCGGCCATCGGGTAACCGTCGTCGCGCCATGAACAGCGAAGCGAGCCTCTACGGCGTCCAGTCCCGGCTGCGCGGGTCGTCGAGCACCCCACATTCCGGGCAGGCCGTGGCCAGGAACCGGAACCACTCTTCGAGTGCATGTGCCGATGGGAGATCCGAGGCGTCGCCGGACGTGACGGCCTCGTAGACCTGGCCGTAACGATCGATCACCACGACCCGATGTTCCGGCTCGCCGTCCGACTCGAACGCGACCACGCGACCGTCCCACGCCATGAAGTCATCTGTGTGGGCTTTCAGCGTCCCGAGGTATCCCGACAGGCCCCCGTGCCCGGGGACGACGATGGCGGACGCCTCGAGGCGCCGCGTCCGCCGCTCACCCACGACCCGGTCCGCAATCCGGTCGCCGACCGTCACCGCACGGATCGTCTGCCGCGTCATCCGGCCGCCACCATCGCCACGGCCGCCAGCGCGAGCACGAGGCCGATGCCCTGCGAGCGGTGCACTCGCTCATGGAGCACGACCGCGGCGAGCAGGACGGTGAAGGCGGGATACAGCGAGGACAGGACCGAGGCAACCGCCAGGAGTCCCGCCTGGCTCGCGAACAGGAAGAGCACGGCCGCCACCGCGGCCGTGGCCCCGACCACGATCCCGCCGAGGCTCACCCGATCTCTCGGCACCCACGACTGACCGAACGCCAGGGCCAGGCCGATGATGACCAGGATCGACACTCCCTCGGCCGCGGCAAGTGGCGCCAGGCCGGCGCTGTCGGGCACCTGTCCGAGTGCCGCGAACATGAGGCCGAAGCCGAGGCCGGCCAGCAGGCCGTCCACGACGCCGGCGGGCAACCGCCTTGGCGCGGAGGTCGCCTCGTCGCTCGAACCATCACCCGAGGTACTGATGAGCCAGATGGCCGGGAAGGCGAGGGCGATGCCCACCCACACCATGACCGACGGCCGTTCGCCGGTGACCACACCGACCGCCACCGGCAGAAGCGCCGCGCCCACGGCCGAGAGGGGAGCCACCACCCCCATGCGTCCGCTCGCAAGGCCGCGATACAGAAACGCCGTCCCACCCCCGGTGCCGATGCCGGCGAACGCACCCCAGAGCAGGTCGGTACCCGTCGGCGAGCCGCCCAGGACAACCGCGGCAAGGCCGACGGCGACCACGGCCGTGACCTGCGTGACGATCGCAACCGCCCACGCCGACGTCCGTCGTGAGAGCAGGCCGCCGATGAAGTCGGACAGCCCATACATGAGTGCGGCGCCCAGGGCCAGAACTACGGTCAGCACGATGCCGCAGTCTACCCAGCAGCCGACGCCGGATTGGTCGCGGACGCCGCCGGCTCTCTACAATCGGGTGTCGTGAACGACCACGCGCAGCACGGCGGCCACGACAAGCATGCCGGTCATGACCCGGACGTCTTTCGCCGCCAGTTCTGGATCGTCGCTCTGCTGACAATCCCGGTAGTGATCTGGAGCCACGAGGTCCAGATGTGGCTCGGCTACACCGCGCCGGCGTTCGCCGGATCCGACTGGATCCCACCCGATCCTCGGCACCATCGTCTTCCTCTACGGCGGCAAGGTCTTCCTCGACGGCGCCCGCACGGAGCTCGGCGATCGGCAGCCGGGAATGATGACGCTCATCAGCATGGCGATCCTCGTCGCCTTCGTCACCAGCTGGGCGGCGACCATCGGCGTCTTCGAGATCGATGTGTGGTGGGAGCTCGCCACCCTGATCTCGGTCATGAGCCTGGGCCACTGGATCGAGATGCGCTCGATCATGCAGGCGCGCGGCGCGCTCAGCGCCCTGGCGGAGCTCCTTCCCGATGAGGCCGAGCGCGTGACCGATGGGGGACTCGAGACCGTCAAGACCGCCGCCCTCGGCATCGGCGACGTGGTCCTCGTCCGACCGGGAGCGCGCGTGCCTGCCGATGGCGAGGTTGTCGAGGGTGTCGCCGATGTCGACGAGTCGATGATCACCGGCGAGTCGCGCACCGTCACCAGGGAGCCGGGCGACCCGGTGGTGGCGGGGACCGTGGCGGCGGGCGGCAGCCTGCGAATCCGGATCACGGCCGTCGGCGAGGGCACGGCGCTGTCGGGCATCATGCGTCTCGTCGCCGAGGCGCAGGCATCGAACAGCCGGGCGCAGGCATTGGCCGATCGTGCGGCCGCCATCCTCTTCTACGTGGCCCTGGTTGCGGGCGTGCTCACGCTCGGGATCTGGACGCTGCTCGGCAGCCCGGAGCAGGCACTCATCCGGACCGCCACCGTCCTCGTGATCGCCTGCCCGCATGCCCTGGGGCTGGCGATCCCGCTGGTCATCGCCATCAGCACCACGCTCGGGGCGCGGAATGGACTGCTCGTGAAGGATCGGCTGGCCCTGGAGCGCGCCAAGGACATCCGGACCGTGATCTTCGACAAGACGGGCACACTGACGCGCGGCGAGCCGGTGCTGTCCGCGGTGGCATCCGCACCGAGCGTGGATGAGCGCGAGGTCCTGGCCCTGGCGGCCGGCGTCGAGCTGGACAGCGAGCATCCGCTGGCCCGAGCGATCGTTGCCGGGGCCGAGACCCGAGGTGTGGAACCGCATCCCGCCACAGGATTCGAGAACCTTGCCGGCCGCGGCGCGAAGGCGACCATCGGCGGTGACGTCGTCCACGTGGGCGGCCCCCGGCTCCTCGAGGAGCTTGGGCTGGAGCATCCGTCGACCCTCGACGGCGTGACCGCGGGCTGGGCCGCAGCCGGCCGGACGGTGATGACCGTGATCCGGGGCGGCAAGGTGCTCGGTGCCATATCCGTCGAGGACGAGATTCGGCCGGAGTCGATCGAAGCCGTGAAGCGGCTGCACAGCATCGGCGTGCGCGTGGCGATGATCACCGGCGACTCGCAGGCCGTCGCCGATTCGGTGGCGTCCCGGATCGGGATCGACGAGGTTGCCGCGCAGGTCCTGCCGGCCGACAAGGCCGCGGCAGTCAGACGATTCCAGGCGGGCGGAGAGACGGTGGCCATGGTCGGTGATGGCGTCAACGATGCGCCCGCCCTGGCCCAGGCCGATGTCGGGATCGCCATCGGCGCCGGAACGGACGTGGCGGTCGAATCGGCGGGGATCGTGCTGGTCAGCGATGACCCGCGCGACGTCGTGGGTGCCATCGAGCTGTCCCGCGCCAGCTACCGGAAAATGGTCCAGAACCTCGTCTGGGCCACCGGCTACAACGCCCTGGCCATCCCGGTCGCGGCGGGGCTGTTCGCGCCCTGGGGATTCATCCTGCCGATGAGCGTGGGCGCGCTCGCCATGAGCATCTCGACCATCGTGGTGGCAGCGAACGCCCAGCTGTTGCGGGGGCTGAAGCTGCGGTCAAGGCCGACCATGGCCGCTGAGGCCGGCTAGCCGGTCCGCTCAGCCACGGTTCGGAGCGCGGCACCGCGGCGGCCGGTGAGCCGGTAGCGCCAAGCGGAGCCATCGGGCGCATCGCCCTCAAGGAAGGATCGGAGCGGCTCGGCGTCGTACCACTCGACGGCGGCGAGGTGCTCAAGGGCTTCGGCGACCTCGACCCATTCGGCGGTCCGGATCAGGCCCTCGGGATCGGCGGGCTCGATCGCCCCATCCGCCTCGCAGACATACGTCAGCGCCTGCCACCGGCCGACCAGGTCCGCCAGCTGCGAATCGATCTCGACGCTGAACGCGAGGTTCGGGGCACCGGTGACCGTCAGGCCGGTCTCCTCGAGGACCTCGCGGCGCAGCGCCGCCTCGGAGCGCTCACCGTACGCCACTCGACCGCCGGGAAGCATCCAGGTCGGCTTGCGGTTGTCGATGCCCTGCTCCTGGACCAGGAGCAGCCGCGAGCCGTCGCGGATGATTGCCGACACGGTTCGCGGAAGGGCGCTGCTCATCTCGAGATTGTCGCATCGGGCCAGCGCCAGCGGGTCAGCGATCCTTGACCGGCGATGGAGCATTGGCGCACGATCGACGCGACCGCGGCGATGAGGGAGGGATGCAGATGACCGAGGGTCGAACGACCGCCATGGCGCTGCTGGGCATCGCCATGCTGGTGTACGCGGCCGGCATCATCGTGGGGATGAATCCGCCCATGGACGGCCGACGGGTGTGGGTGGTGTCCCTTGGCGACGTGGCGCCAATGGCCGGCGGTCTCGTCCTCGCATCGGCCATCCACCTGTGGGCCGCGCTGAGCGAGACGTCCTTCACCAGGCCGATCGCGCACGTCGTGGCGATCGCCGGGATGGCGGCCGGCGTCGTGCTCATCGCGACGCTCCAGCCACTCGGAATCGTCCTGCTCGTGATCTACGGATACATCCTGCTCGGCCTGGTTCGCCGCGCCGATGAGGCACGCAGCGACGGCCTCCGCAGACACCTGCACCGGGGCAAGGCGAGAGGCGAGGGTTAGCCGTTGGAGGCGCGCTCCCCGGGCAGCGGCGTCCATGCGCCACGACGCGCGCCGGATGATGACCGACTCGCATGTCGCGGCTCCGTCTGACGAGAACGGTATCCCCCGGGACGGGATGTGTCGCGGTTGGTGTGGCGCGGGCTCCGGGTGACCGGCCGCTCGTCACGCGTGCCGGCATGGCGCACGACGCCGGGCACGGTCTCGACCTGGATCGGTCGCCCGATGAGTTTCTCGATGTCGTGGAGGTACGGAAGCTCAAGCTCCGAAACCAGCGAGATGGCCACGCCGTCGACGCCCGCACGCCCGGTCCGACCGATGCGATGGACGTAATCCTCCGCGGACCGCGGCAGGTCGTAATTCACGACGTAGGGGAGGGCATCGATGTCGATGCCACGCGCAGCCACCTCGGTGGCCACCAGCACATGGACGCGCCCCGCCTTGAAGTCCTCGAGCGCGGCGATGCGCTGGGACTGTGCTCGGTCGCCGTGAATGGCGGCCACTCGCACGCCATCGCGTGCGAGCTGGTTGGTCAGCCGATCAGCTCCATGCTTGGTTCGCACGAAGACAAGGGCCGAGGTGATGTGCCCGCTCGAGATCAGGTGGCTGAGCGTCTCGCGCTTGCGTGAGTCCTCGACCCGCAGGACGACGTGCTCGACCAGGGTCGTGGTCGAGTTCGGTGGGGTCACCTGCACGGTGGCGGGGTCGTTCAGCAGCTTCTTGGTCAGTCGTCGGATGGCCTCGGGGAACGTCGCCGAGAAGAGCAGGCTCTGACGCTCGGCCGGCAGGAGGCCGATGATCGTGCTGATGTCGTCGATGAAGCCCATATCGAGCATCCGATCGGCCTCGTCGAGGACCAGGAACTCCACGGCGCCGAAGTCGATCGAGCCGCGCCACACGAGATCTAGCAGGCGGCCCGGGGTGGCGACGACGATCTCGGCACCGGCATCGAGCTCGCGGAGCTGATCGGGCAGGCTCGCGCCGCCGTAGACGGCGACCGAGCGCAGTGGAGCGTACTTCCCGTAGGTCTGGACGCTCTCCTCGACCTGGATCGCCAGCTCGCGGGTCGGGACCAGGATGAGTGCGCGGACGGCTCGGCGGTCGAGCTCGACGGGCGAGGCATGCAGGCGCTGGAGGATCGGCAGCACGAAGGCCGCCGTCTTGCCGGTGCCGGTCTGGGCGCCGGCCATGAGGTCGCGTCCGGCGAGGACGATCGGGATCGCCTCGGTCTGGACGGGGGTGGGCGTGTCGTAGCCGGAATCGGCGATGGCACGCAGCAGTTCGGGCCGCAGCCCGAGCTCGGAAAAGGACATGTGTCTCCTGACGTCCACGCGCCCGCCGCAGCGGGCCCGGTCAGGCGCAGTGAATACGATGAGTGCGGCAGCCCGGCGAAACCAATGACGCTGACCGGAGAGTCAGTCGAGCCGGGCGTTCTGCGGCCGCGGTAGAACGAATGTAATTGCCCGCGCTCCCGTTCAGGTGTGCAGCGGTGAGCCCAGTGTCCGCGGAGGGGCCGATCCTGTCAAACAGGACCATCGGGGTATCAGGCGCCGATGCGACCCGTCCCCAGAGCTCCGTTCACTGCAGCCTCGAACGTCTCGAGATCGAACGGCTTCTCGAGCACGTACGTCAGCGCATCCGGATCCGCTCCGTCCATGCGCTCGCGCAACGCCAGGAGGTCGCCGGTGCAGAGAATGACCGACACCGAGGACAGTCGCGTGTCGCCCCGGATGGCTTCGAGAACGTTCCACCCGTGTACCCGCCCGTTGGTGCGCAGCCCGAGGAAGATCAAGTCCGGCTCCGTCGCCGCTATCTCGTCGATCGATGGCTCGTCGAGCAGTCGCCGGTGCTCAAACCGGGCGTCACCGGTCAGCAGATCCGAGATGAGGTCGGCGATCGCCTCGGTGTCATTGACGACCGTGACGCGAATACCATCTTCGGGCATGGTTTCCCTCCGGCGCCATGGACGATGTTCGGCGACGATAGAGCGAGCACCATATGTCGTCTGTATTGTTTCTGACAGAAGGAGGCGGATACACTTGGCGGCGTGATTGATCGCGACGTGGATGCCCCGAACAATCCTCGACGCAACGTCCTGCTCGGCGCGCTGCCCTCGGCTGAATTCGAGCGCCTGCGCCCCGACCTCGAGCCCGTGGCACTGCCGCGCCGGACCATTCTCGACGGGCCGGACTCGGAGATCGAGCACGTCTACTTCCCCGTGACCGGTATCGCATCGATCGTGGCCATCGGCGCCGATGGCGAATCGGTGGATACCACGATGGTCGGGCGCGAGGGGATGACCGGCCTGCCCGTCTTCCTCGGCACGGGCCGGATGCCCGTGCAGACCATGGTCCAGGTCGCGATGGTCGGGCATCGCCTCAGCGCGCGGGCCTTGCGGGCCGAGCTCGAGCGCGGGGGCCTGCTCGTCAACCTGCTGCAGCGTTACACGCAGGTCGTCATGGTCAGCATGGCTCAGCTCATCCTGTGCAATCGTCGACATCGCCTGGACGAGCGCGCCGCGCGCTGGCTGCTCCAGGTCGACGAGCGCGTCAACGAGTCGCCATTCGATGTCACCCAGGAGTTCCTGGCGGAGATGATCGGCGTTCAGCGCCCATCACTCTCCGTGATCGTGCGCCAGTTCAAAGACGACGGCTTCATCAGCTACACCCGCGGACGGATCTCCATCTCCGATCGACGCGGACTCATGAATCGAGCCTGCGGCTGCCTCCCGATCATCCTGGCCGAGGAGGCGCGTTTGCGCGGCAGCGTTGAGCGTTACGACATCGGCAGCGCCGGGAAGTAGCGCTCAGCCGAACCGATCGAGCCTGAACAGGCCGATGTCGTGGCCCGTTCCTCCCTCGATGGCCAGGTCCGCCATGATCTCGCCGATCACGCTGCAGAACTTGTACCCATGGCCGCTGAAACCGGCGGCAATGCTCACCTGGGGCGCATCGGGCAGCCGATCGACGATGAAGTGCTCGTCCGGTGAGTTGGTGAAGATGCAGGCCTTGAGCATGAGGGTTCGCCCTGCACCATCGGGGAAGTAGCGACTCGCGAACTCGTGGAGAAGCGCCTCGTCCTGCGCATTGGCGGAGCGGTCGGGGTTGTCGGGATCGATTGGCTCCGCGCGATGGTGATAGCGAGCGAATTTGAAGCCGGGGACGTCGTGGACGGGGAATCCGTACCAGCTGCCGCCCTCCACGTCGAGCAGGAATACGGGGAACGCGTCAGGGCTGAAGAGCTCCGGACGTCGCGGTTCCAGCCAGCCCATGACCTGTCGTTCGGGAATGGCGAGCTCCTGCAGGCGGGGCACCAGACGGCTCGCCCACGGCCCGGCGGTGATCACGAGCCGTTCAGCCTGGTAGGTGCGGACGGCGGTGGTGACGCGGACGCCGCCGCCGCCCGTTGGCTCCCACGCGAGTGCCGGCTCCCGGAAGTGGAGATCGGCCCCGTTCGCCTCGGCTGCCCGGGTGTGGGCCAGCACGCTTCGCTCGGCGAGCAGGAACCCGCCGTCAGGCTGCCAGACCACGCGCGTCTCGTCGCCGAACCCGGCGTAGGCGGGGTGGCGTCGACGCAGCTCGGCGCCATCCAGCACCTCGTGCGGGATGTCGTGGAGCTCTGCGGCCTCAAGCGCGCCGCGGAATGTTGCCCCGTTCTCGTCTCCGCCCTCGAGGCTGCCGGTGGTGACGAGCAGCTGCTCTCCGGCGAGTGTCTCCAGCTCATGCCACAGCTGGTAGCTGCGGCGCAGGAGCGGGACGTAGGACGGATGCTCGTGATACGCGAGCCGGATGATCCGCGTCAGCCCGTGGGACGACCCCAGCTCATGGAGGAGGTCGTACTGCTCGAGCCCCAGTACCCGCTTGCCCCGCATGGCAAGGTGATGCGCCGTGGCCGACCCCATACCGCCCAGGCCGATGATGATGGCGTCGAAGCGCTCGGTCATGTCAACGCCCGTCAGCCGGGCTTCACCACCATCAGCACGATGATGGCGACCACGATGACCGCCAGCATGATGCCGAGGATGCGGCTCCGAGAGCTGAGCGCGGCGAACTCCGCGGTGTCGGCGCCATTCGCCTCGTAGCTCGCGATCTGTCGTCGCAGGGTGGGCGAGTAGAGGAGGAGGGCGACGGCGCCCATGAGCAGGTAGAGGCCGATGGAGACGGCAATCCACACCTCGCTGAACTCCCACGGACCGCCGAGCACCAGGAGGATGCCCACCACCAGCAGCCCACCGTACGCCGGGTTGGCGACGCGATCATCCAGGAACTTGATCCCGCGCAGGGCGTAGCCCGTGTGCTCCGGCTCGCGCGCGGCGCGCGCCTGCCACACCGCGTATGTGATGTTCGTGCCGACCGCCACGATGGCGAAGAAGATGTGGAGCGTCTTGATCCATGGATAGAATTCCACCGCGCGGTCTCTCTGTGCTGCGAAGCCGCAAGGATGCCATCCGAGACACCGACCTGGACGGGATCATTGACGCGGTGGACGGCACATCGGAAGATGCGCGCGGGAGGGATGTCATGAACTCCGTGGTGCTCGCGAAGACGGCCTCCGGTTCGACGTATGTGCTCTCGATCGGTGACGACGGCGTGCAGTGGCGCCGCCTTCCGCGGGGCGGCGTGCCGGGGACCGCGTGGCGCGCCAGCGGCTGGGCCACGACCGTCCCACGCATCGTGCCGGGTGAGCGACTCCTCATCGGTGATCTGCGGTCCACCCCGGTTACTCGTGTCGAGGTGCTCCCTGCCTGACGTCCGGTTCGGCACGGGCCGTGCATTGACCGCCTGGCGGGCGACCGAACGGAGGCAGGGTGAACGGAACCGATGACGAGCTGACGCGTGGAAAGCGCGAGCGCTGGTGGCGCTCCGCGTTCCTTGTCGTTGCCACGATCTACGTGACCCTTCTGCTCGTCGGGCTGCTGCTTCGCATCCTGGACGGGTTCTTCCAGATCCTTCTCATCCTGTTCGTCGCCTGGCTGCTGGCCTTCATCCTGGCGCCGGTCGTCGGATGGGTGGTCGACCGCCGCTGGCTCTCGCGGGGCGCCGCCATCGGCGTCGTCTACGCGGCCACCCTCCTCGGCAGCGGCTTCGTACTCTTCTACGCCGCAAGCTCGATCGGTGCGTCGATGGGGGAGATGGCCGCGGACTTCCCGTTGACGAGGGCTCGTATCGAGGGCGTCCTCAATGACTGGGAGGGAGCCATTGCATTCGGTCGCTTCAACCCCGATCTCGTGGGGCTGTACCGGGATGTCGAGTCGACCGTCGGACGCATCGGCCTAGAGATCCTTGGCGATGTGCCATCGGTCACGATCGCGGTTCTCGGGGCGTTGGTCCTCGTCATCATCCTGAGCCTGTACATGCTTGCCGACAGCGCCGGCATCCTCACGCGGCTGGGTCGTGTGATTCCATCGCGCTACGCGGACGAGTACGAGATCCTCCAGCGAACCGTGTCGAATGCCTTCGGCGGGTTCCTGCGGGCGCAGGTCATCCTGGCCGCGGTCCAGACCGCGCTGACGATCGTCGTGGTCGTGGTGGCCGATCTGCCATACGGATTCCTTCTGGTTGCGATCTCGGCCATTGCCATGCTCATCCCGTTCTTCGGTCCGCCGCTGGCACTCGTGCCGCCGATCCTGGCGACCGCCATCTTCAGTCCAGGGCTCCTGATCTTCGTGGCGCCGCTGCTCCTGATCGTGCAGACCGTGCTGGTCAACTATCTCCAGCCGAAGCTCATGCGTGAGGCGTTGGGCATGCATCCCATCCTCGTCCTGGTGGGCCTCCTGGTCGGTTCACAGATCGCGGGGCTGTGGGGCGCGCTGTTTGGGATCCCGGTGCTGGCCGTGCTCAACGTGTTCTTCACCTACTTCGTGAACCTGCGTGCCATCGACGAGACGCCTGCGATGGAGGTCGACGAGGTGCTCGATGAGGTCCGCCGCGAGCGGCCCGAGCTCACCCACGAGGAGGTGGTGGCGGTGGCTGCCGAGCGCATCGAGGACGACCCCGAGCACGCCGCCGACCCGCGTGAGACCGAGCCAACGGGCGAGGCCTAGAGAACGGTCAGCGGCGGCCGCCGCCCGTTCGGTGCAGGGAGCACGAGCGCTGGACCATGGCATCCAGCTCGGCCGGGGACCACGGCTTGTCCCGGGCCGGTGAGGTGAATGAGAGCAGCTTGTCGCCGGTGACCACGACGACCGGGATGCTCGCCAGCTGAGGATCCTTGGCGACCGCGCGGGACAGCTCCCAGCCATCCATGCGTGGCATGCGGAGATCGGTCAGGACCACACACGGGGCGTTGCCGGCCTGGAGTCGATCGAGCGCATCGGCACCGTCCACCGCGGTGGCCACCGAGTGCCCGGCGTCGGTCAGGGCCTCGACGAAGAACGACCGGACGCTGTCGTCGTCGTCGACGACCAGGACCGTGTGGTGGCGCGCCTCGGCGCCTCTCTGCTTCACCCGCTCCTCCACAGCACGCTGCGTGCCCACGTCAGGTGACCGAATGGTACGGGGCATGACCAGTACCTGGACGGGCTTGGGTCATGGGCCGCACCCGGACCAGTCGGCTACTGACCCGCCGGGCCGGTCGCCATAGGGTTGGTGTGGGCGTTCGAGCCGCCCGTCCACGCACCCACACACGAGGTTTTCATGCCCCTCGACTCCGCCCCCGCGACATTCCGTCGCCCGCGACGGGTCATCGCTCGGACGCTCGGGTTCGGGTTCAGCGCCCTGCTGGCCGCCGGCCTGCTTGCCTGGAGCCCCGGTTCAACCACCGGCTGGAACCAGGGCTCGGCCGAGGCAACCCTGTGGCAGCTCATGAACGGGGCGCGCTCGAACAACGGGATGGCGCCGGTGCAGCAGCACGGAACGCTCGTCAGCCTGGCCCGATGGCGCAGCCAGGACATGCTGAACAAGAACTACTTCAGCCACACCATCGCGGGCTGCGGTTGCCTGGTCTACGTCTACTACGACTCGAATGGCCTTGCCTACCAGTGGGCGGGCGAGAACATCGGCTGGAACTCCGGGCTGGATGACTCGTATTCGCCGGTCCGTGTCCACGAGAAGTTCATGGAGTCGCCGGGGCACCGCGCGAACGTGCTCGATCGGCGCTTCACGCACGGTGGCGTGGGTGCCGCGGCGGCCGATAACAAGATGTTCCAGGGGTACGTCCAGAACACCCGCATGTACACCGAGCTCTTCCTCCAGGCGGCCGGCAGTACCGCACCTCCGCCGAGCGGTGGTGGTGGTGGCGGTGGTGGTGGTGGCGGTGGCTCGGGTGGTGGCGGTGGTGGCGGTGGCGGGTCCGTGGCGCAACCTGCCCCGGTCGCCGCATCGGCCGCGCCGAAGCCGAAAGAGCTCAAGGTCGCGACACCGACCCGTCCGACGTCGTCTGCAGGGATCGACGGCCTCGCGACGCTGGTCCTCGAGCCGCACCGGGTCGACGTTGCCGCACGGCTCGCGGCCGATGACGCCCTTGGCGTTCCCCGTTCGACACCGTCAGCTCAGACCGCTGAGGGCGAAGCCGCGCCGGCGCATGACATGGAGGTCGCGGCCGCGGCACCGGTCGAGGCGGGGCTGTTCGACAGCATCGTCGGATCGCTTCTGGGCTTCCTGTTCGGCTGACCGGTCCCCCGGACCTGTCGCGTCGGTAGACTGCCCCCATGCCCGTCATCCTCGAGGCTCGTGACCTCGTCAAGCGCTATGCCCTGGGCGAGGGCGAGGTCGAGGCGCTCCGAGGCGTCTCCCTCCAGGTCAGCGCCGGCGAGTTCGTGGCCATCATGGGCAGCTCGGGATCGGGCAAGTCGACGATGCTCCACTTGCTGGGCGGCCTCGACCTGCCGACGTCGGGAGAGGTGGTCATCGACGGCATCGGCATCTCCGGACTCGACGACGAGCGGCGAACGCTCACCCGTCGCGAGAAGACCGGCTTCGTCTTCCAGTTCTTCAACCTCATCCCGCTGCTCAGCGTGGCCGAGAACGTGGCGCTCCCGTTCCTCATCGCCGGTGACAGTGCGAATCGCCACCGCGAGCGGATCAGCGAGCTGCTCGCCATGGTGGGTCTGAGCGACAAAGCCGACCACCGACCCGACCAGCTCTCGGCCGGCGAGCAGCAGCGGGTCGCGCTGGCCCGGGCCCTCGCCACAAAGCCGGCCATCCTGCTGGCGGACGAGCCGACCGGCAATCTCGACTACACGACCGGCGCCGAGATCCTGGACCTCCTCTGGGACTCGGCCGATCGCCTTGGCCAGACCGTGGTGCTCGTCACCCACGACGCGCGCGCGGCCGCCTACGCCGATCGCGTCCTGGTGGTTCGTGATGGTGAGATCCGCGACCAGATCACGCTCGGTCGACGGGCCGACCACCAGGCGCGCCCCCTGATCGCTCGCCTGGCCGAGCTGGGGCTCTAGCCGCCGATGCGTCTGGCGAGTCTCGCCTGGCGTGGGCTGCTCGCGCGCCCGCTGCGCACCTCTCTGGCGGTGGTTGGCGTGGCGCTCGGCGTTGCCGTGGTCGTCGCGACCGTGATCACCGGCGCGTCCGCGGATGCCGCCCTCCGCAGCGCAACCGCCGATCTCCTTGGCGCGGCCGACGTCAGGCTGCGGGCCTTCGACGAGGCCGGGTTCACGCCGCGAACGGTCCAGGCACTGCGCGCCCTCCCCGAGGTCCGCACCGCGGCACCGGTGTCGGAGCGACGGCTGGTGGTCCACACCGCGCCAGGCGACAACGAGCAGGTCTTCACGCTCCAGGTCATCGGCATCGATCCCGACGTCGACAGCCAGATTCGGCAGCCGTCCCTGACCGCGGGAGTGGCCATCAGCCCGGACAGCCCGACCGATGCGCTCGTGCCGGCGTCGTGGGCCGCGCGCCACGACCTGGGCCTCGGCGACGAGCTGCGGCTGGACGGCCGGCGGGAGGGGATGCCTCCGCTGCGGATCATCGGCCTCATGGCAGATACGGGCTTCGCCGCCCTCGAGCGGGGCGACGTGATGGTCGTGTCTCGATCGACCGTGGACGACTCGTTCGAGGTTCCGGCGCCCATCCGCTACCTGGATCTCGACCTGGGCGAAGGCGACGTCAGCGGACCGCTGGCCAAGGTGACCCAGGCAATGGACGAGCCATACATCGTGGAGACGGCGGCCGATTCGGCGCAGCGTCTCGCATCGGCCCAGGTCAGCTTCGGGGCGGTGGCCTTCCTGTTCGGGCTGGTGGCGATGGTCGTCGGCGCGTTCCTGGTCGGCAACACACTGGCCATGACGGTGGGGGAGCGGACGCGCGAGTACGGCCTGCTGCGGGCGGCCGGCACCACGTCGCGCCAGGTGCTCGGGCTCGTGCTGCGGCAGGGCGCCGCGCTCGGGATCGCGGGCAGCGGACTGGGGATCGTGCTGGGGATCGCCCTGGCGGCGGGCATGATCGGCTTCCTGTCCTCGACCCGCGCCGCATTGGTCGTTGGGCTGCCGTTGCCCATCGGCGGCCTGATCCTGGCCTTCGTCCTGGGTCTCGGCGTCACGCTGGCTGGGTCGGTGGCTCCCGCATTGCGCGCGGCGCGACTGTCGCCCGTGGCTGCACTCCGGTCAGCGCGCGGATCGCGGCACGGACTCGGTGAACGTCTCCGGACCCTCCTGGTTGCCGAGCTCCTGGTGGTCACCGCCGGCATCCTGCTGTTCCCCATCGAGCGCGCCGAGACGCCGGTGCTGCCACTCGTCCTTTCCCTGGCCCTGCTGCTCGGCGGCGCTGTGGCGACGGCATACATTCTCGAGCCGCTCGGCCGCATCGTGGGGCGGCCGTTCGAGTGGTTCTTCGGGGCGCAGGGCATGCTGGGACGGGCAAACCTGTCGCGAGATCGGGTTCGGACGGGCCTGACGGTGGGAGCCATGATGATCGCGCTGGCGGCCGTGGTCGCGCTCGGCACGGTGGCCGAATCCGCGCGGGCCGGTGCCGAGCGCTGGGTGGCGTCCATCCTTCCCGCCGGCAACGCGATTCGCAGCAGCGTGCCGCTGGACATCGAGCTGTTCCGCCCGACGTTCGTCGCCACGCCCGGCCTCCAGGTGGCCAGCCCCATCCTGGAGCTGCCCGCCGTCCGTGCCACCGACGCGGGCCAGGAGGAGGTCAGCCTGGCGGGCATCGACCCGAACATCTTCCAGGATGCCGGTGCGCTCATCGTGTCCGGGGCGGCACGCGCGGACGCCTACGCCGATCTCCGCGACGGCGGTGCAGTCCTGGTCCCGGCATCCCTGGCCGCGCGCGAAGGGATCGAGGTGGGCGACTCGATCGCCCTCGGGCAGCCCGGCGTCGAGCCGCATCCGTTCACCGTGGCCGGCATCGTCGAATACACCCTTCCGGCTCGCACCCCGGACGGCGCGCTGCTCATCAACAGCGCCGATGCCCGCGACCTGTTCGGGGTCGACGCCGCATCCCTGTGGGTGATGATTGCCCAGCCCGATATCCCACCCTCCGCCTTCGCGACATCGGTGCGCGATACCGCGACCCAGCTTGCCGCACAGCCACTCACCGCGCGGGACCTGGCCGGTGACCTTGCGCAGTCGCTGGATCGGCTGGTTGGCCTGTTCGACGTGCTTGCGCTCATCGCCGTTGTCATCGGCGCATTGGGGATCGTCAACACGCTCGGGATCGGCATCAGCGAACGGGTCCGGGAGATCGCCGTCCTGCGCGCTCACGGCATGACCGTGGGGCAGGTGCAGGCCATGGTCGTGGCCGAGGCGGCGATCATGGGGGCCATCGCCGGATTCCTTGCCATCATCACCGGGGTGGTGGTGGCGGTCGCGCTGGTCAGCGGTGGGGGATCGGCTGATCTGGCGGCTGGCATCCGGCTCCCGTGGGGCCTGCTCGTGGCCGTGGTCCTGGTGGGAACCGGCGTGGCGGCACTGGCGGGGCTCTATCCGGCGCGCGTGGCCGCCTCGCTGCCGATCGTTCGCCACCTCAAGCAGTTCGAATAGGAGGACCTGGACGTTGCCAGCCGGATTGACCGAGGTCAGCAGCGGGCGAGGATTCGTCGGCCGTCTGGAGACGGGGAGCGACCTCGTCGAGGAGATCGAGCGGTTCTGCACCGAGCATGGCGTCGTGGCGGCCCAGGTGACCGTCATCGGCGCGGTGCGACGGGCGGCCTACGCCTACTACGAGCAGCACGACCGCCGCTACCGCGAGCTCGAGTCCCGAACGCACCACGAGATCGTGGGATTCCTGGGCAATATCTCGCTGCGCGACGACCGCCCGTTCCTCCACGCGCACGCCACCTTCGCCGATGCCGATGGCGCCACCGTGGGCGGCCACCTGCTCCGCGGCTGCGAGGTCTTCGCGGCGGAGATCATGATCCGCGAGTTCACCGGCGTGTCACTGGTCCGTGTGCCCGACGAGGAGACCGGCCTGGCCCTGTGGTGACGATCGCTCAGGCGCCGGGCCTCCGGGCGCCAGGAGCCGGTGCCGGGAACGACACGACCTGCCCGGTGGGCTCCGCCGATTCCGGGCCGCCCCACCGCTGACCGACGACATACAGCTCCGGGTGATCACCCTCGCTGAGGGCGCAGGCGAACGCGCCGCGATCCAGCTCGACGGTCCCCAGCACCTCGCCGCCCTCGCGCACGCGGACGCAGCGCTGGTTGCCCACATCGGCGTACCAGACGGCGCCTTCGGCATCGATGCAGATGCCGTCCGGATGATCGTCAGGGGTGTCGGCCCAGACGCGCCGACCAATGAGCCCGCCGTCGGGGCCGATGTCGTAGGCCGTGAGGCGGTTGGCGTAGGACTCCGCCACCAGCAGGACCCGGCCGTCGGCCGTGATCGCCATCCCATTCGGGAAGGCAAGGTCATCGGCAACGCGCCGCACGTCACCATCGGGCGTCACGAGCACGATGAAGCCCGGTCCCGGCTCGCCGTCCGGAAAGTCGAAGCCGATATTGTTGACGTAGGCATTGCCACGCCCGTCGACCGCGATGTCGTTCCATGGCTTGTCAGAGATCGGCGCCAGGTCGGCATGGGTGAGGAGCGCTCCGTCGGCCTCGCGACGGAGAAGCCGCCCGTGGGTCGAATCCACCACCAGCAGGCGTCCATCGGGCAGGAAGTCGATGCACATCGGGAACGACGGAACGCTGACGATGACCTCGTGGCTGCCCTCACGATCGAGTGCGATGACCTGGCCCGCGCCCCAGTCGGAGAACCAGAGCCGTCCGTCGTGCCAGCGCGGGGACTCGCCGAACGAGATCCCCTCCATCAGAACTGTCATGGATCTCCATCCGAGGAAGTGCGGTGTGTGTGACCTTAGACGCCCGCGCTTCGCACGACTCATCGCACCGGGACCTCGACAGCTGTCCTCGGACGCCATCGGGTACGATTCCTCCGTGCGCCCGTAGCTCAGTGGATAGAGCAGCTGACTTCGGATCAGCAGGTCGGGGGTTCGAATCCCTCCGGGCGCGCCATCTCCCTCGTTCCACGCTCAATTCGGCCATGTGCTGCCCATAGAATGCGGAGCGGCGACTCTTTAGTACTCTCGAATTCTCCTTATCAGGCGAGCGGATACTTCGCGGTGGAACTCTCTTGTCCTTCGCAGCCTCGGCATGTGGCGCGATACGTCAACGGACAGCGGCGGATGGTGTGAGGCCATGGCCACAACCAGCTTTGAAGACGACGTAACGCGCGCGTTCCGTCGGTTGGTGCAAAGCGGCGCGACCATGGAGTCGCGCCTTACAGGCCCGTACTTCGATGATGCCTCGATAGTCCTTAGCACGGCGGCATTCCGGCTCCGGGCAACTCGCGATCGCGGCCTAGTTGCCATTGAGCTAGCAGGCCGCGACCGGCCCGAGGAATGGTATCCCTTGGAGTGGGTCATCGCGGCGGTGATGAAGATGGCGCCCGCCAGCCCAGGGTCAGTCGGACTTGAGGAGGGAGCCTCATTGGTTCAGGTCCACTCCCAAGCCATCAGCGAGCGCATGACGGGTTCGCAGGCAGGAGAGACTGTCGAGTTGTTTAACCAGTTCGCAGAGGAGCGGCTCGATGCGCTGGAACGCGGTGAGTGGCCGCGTCCCCGGGGCTAGGATCGTTCCTAACATGGTGGCACCCCACGCACCTGGGCCTTCCGGCGGCAGAGACTGAGCGTGAACGAGCGGAATGAAGCTGATGCGGATAACGCTGGGACCCCTATCGCACAAGGCTCGAGACCTGAATCCGCCACGGCCGCTCTCGCAATGGGAGCGGGATCTTTCCGGGCCCTTTTGGACGAGACCCTCGAATCTCGTATGGCCGAACGGCAGATGATCGACGCGGTGGTCGAGGCTGAGTGCGTTGATCACTGTCCGACCATGTGGGTACGCGTCGCGGATGGCGCGCCGCCCCTCGAGGACCTGACGTGGGGCCCTACGTCCGGAGCGTTGCCGGTCATGGGAGTGGCAGAGGATGCTGACGGAACCGCCATCAATGCGATCATTCAGATCGCTGACGGATTCGTCAGGGAGTTCGATATCCACCGAGTCGACGGTCAGGCGTTTCGCTCGACACCAGCAGCGGCGGCATTCCGTCGGACCCCGCTCTGAGACTCCCGGGTAGCCGAGGTGCGGAAGACGGTCTGGGACGACGAGGGCGGATCTCTTCTGCGCGAGCGATGGCGTGCATGGGGTTGCTCGCTCGGCATTCCCGATACGACAGGGCTCCTTCGACAGGGCGCCCAACACGTTTCTGATTAGCTACCAGGAGGCCGAAGGGCTAGATCTGCTCATGAGTTCTGGCTCGAAGTCATGATTCGCGTCGATCCGCCCGGCCCGACCACTGCTGCAACGGCTGGACGTTCGGCCGTGCTGCCGAGCGTGAAACATGCGCGTCGGTGGGGACTGACGTAGACGGCGTTCTTGGCACAGCGGGTGCATCTCCAATCCCTCGTCATCGTGAATTGTGGGGGAGGTTGGATGGACGCTTATGGGGAGGATCAAGCCCCCATTCATCCTGGGCGACCCCGTGCGGGATACCCGGCGTCAGCCGATGAACACCACGACCAAAGTGAACTCGCGGGGCTGCTGCGTCGGCTGATGGTCGTGTGTCCGGCGACGGGACGAGCGACGGACACAGGGTTCGAGTTGTCAGGCGTGCCGCTCGCTTCGGGCGGCTCCAAATGCTCGTCGATTGCATCGAGTGCGGGCAAGATCACCAGTGGCGGTTGGAGGACTCCTTCCTCGGTTGAAGCGTTGCGACCGGCTGCAGCGGCCCGATTCACTCCTCCTGGCCAGAACCCCCCTCGGGGCCACCCGGATCTGCCACGACCCGCGGCAGGCCCGCTCGCAGGAATCGCGGCGTCGCGCCAGGGCCCCCGTCAACGACGATGGAGTTCGGCCCCGAAGTCTCCTCTCGCACGGCCGGCCGGTCAGTCGCCGAAGGCTGAAGGACGTGGATGACCTCGCGAACCTGGAGGCGTTGCCGAGCTCCGTCCACGAGGATCAACTCGATCGTCTCGCCGACTCGGGGAAGTGGGGCAGCGTGTTCCAGGTCGGCGGACCACCTCTCATCGCCCCCAACCTCCAGCGTCCATGCCGTGCCGATTGGCGGCCCGCCGCCCTCTTCGACGTCCAGGTCGGCGCCTGGCTCTTGGTCTGACGTCATCCGGCTCAATCTCGCTACATGATTCGACCGACAGCGGGGCGCGATGGATTGCCTAGCCACGAGCGCAATCCCCAAGTGGCCCCCATTGTGCCGCAAGCACTCTGTGATCCGGGCAGCTGACATGATTTTTAGCCTGATCGGCTGTGTCCGTCCTTTCCGCCGTCGATCCCGCACCTCGGCATGCCGTCTCTGACGGCACGCGTTCTGCATCTGGGCGCAGTGACCATAACCACGAAGCCAGGGGAGCATGGCCTTGGCCGAATGGGGAAGGCCCCCGTTTCATGCACCTCTTTTTGGAGATACCTACATGGACGCGATTCGATTGCTCAAGGACGATCACGACAAGGTCAAGAAGCTGCTCAACCAGGCGGACGCGACCACCGAGCGCGCGGAGAAAACGCGCGCGGATCTCCTCGCTACCATCAAGCGGGAACTCACCGTTCACGAGGAGATCGAGGAGTCGATCTTCTACCCGGCGCTCAAGGAGCATCCCAAGGCCAAGGAGATCGTCCTGGAGGCCTATGAAGAGCACAACGTCGTCGACACCGTGATGGCCGAACTCGAGGCCACCGACGTGACCGACGAGCGGTGGGCAGCCAAGTTCACGGTCATGAAGGAGAATATCGAGCACCACATCGAGGAAGAGGAGGGCGAGATGTTCAAGCAGGCGCGCTCCGTCTTCGATGCCGATGAGCTCGTAGCGCTCGGCGATCGCATGGCGGCGCGCAAGGCCGAGCTGGATGGGATCTACGTCAAGCTGACTCGTCAGCCCGATTCGGCAGGGATACGCCGGGCGCCAGAGGGCGCAGCGCAACGAGCTTGAACCCAATATCGGTCTGACGCTTCCGCTGCTCGGCCGCCAGCTACCCCTGGCCAGTCATACCAGCAGTATGAGTCGCTACACGCCAGGGTCCCAGTGTCCGGGTCCCCGAGGTCGTGCGTCTTGTAGGGCGAAGCGTATGACCGGATGGCGCGGTGGACGATCCAGCCTTGGCCGCCGCGTCGAGTGGCCATCCGACGGCCACGTTCGACGTGCCCTAGGCGCGCAGGACTCTCTCCATCGGCCTGCCTTTCGCGAGCTCATCGACCAGCTTGTCCAGGTAGCGAATCTCTCGCATGGTCGGCTCCTGGATCTCCTCGACTCGGACCCCACAGATCATCCCGGTGATCGACCCCCTCGACGGGTTCGGCTGAGGCGCTTCAGCGAAGAACGTCTCGAAGTCCACTTGCTTCTCAAGCTGGCCCTCGAGCCCCGCGGCGTCGTACCCGGTGAGCCAGCAGATGACCTCATCGACCTCTCGCCTGGTCCGGCCCTTCTTCTCCGCCTTCGCCACGTACAGCGGGTAGACGCTCGCGACACTCATCGCGTAAATCCGATGCTTGGGCATGGCCATCGTCCTCGTCCAGTTGAATTCGCTCGGCACTCCTTCGGCGCGCCCCACCCATGTGGCGTCAGCCGTTGGATGCGACTCCATTGTCGTATACCGTCCCCCAGACCATCGGCGTACCATGAGGCTCATCTCGCCTTCTCCGGTGCTACGGAGGATGCGAGCCAGGCGCCGGGGCGATGGATTGCACATCGCTTCGGCGCTGTTCATTCGCCTCCCCGCCAGCCACCGCGGTGACATCGGTCAACGTCTGACGGCGCGCCGCGGACGCCGGTTGGCATCGGTGGCAAGATCGATGGTCCACACAGTGGATCACCCAGTGTCCTGCGCCATCTCACCGCTGGGGCCAGCCCATCGGTCCGTTCTCATCGGGGCCGCCGTCATCCTGGCGGTCGGGTCCATCTGGCTGGGATCCGCGCCGCGCGTCGCCGCCGCAGCAACCCTCGGCGCAGGCAGTGTCTCGCCCGGCTCCGGTACGACGCAGACAAGCTTCCTCTTCAGCGTCCGATACCTGAGCGACCAGGGATTCGCAGCCAGCTCGGTCAGCGCCCAGGTCGCCGACACGTCGCTCGCCCTCGCGCTTGTGAGCGGACAGGCCGATGACGGTACGTACCAGGCTACGACCACCCTCCCCGAGGGCACCTGGCCCGTCACGTTCAGTGCCACGGTGTCGCAGGGTCCAAAGCCGGTCCCGCTGGCCGGCCCGACCGTCGTGGTCATCGCGCCCCAGTCGACCGCGACTCCCGTGCCCTCGCCGTCGCCCTCGCCCTCGCCAATCGCCTCGGTTCCTCCACCCACGCCGACCGCGACGCCGATGCCGACCTCGACGGCCACGAACCGGCCGACGGCAACCCCGGTCGTAACGCCGCCGTCCACCGCCCGGCCACCATCGGCTCCTCCGACGGCCAGTCCAACATCGGCGCCGCGCGCGTCGCCCATTCTCGTTCCGTCACCGCTGAGTTCGGGTTCGGCCATCCCGCCATCGGGTGCGGCGACGGATGGCCCGAGCCCTGCGGCCACGAGCGGGTCAACGGAGGGGGCAGAGCCATCGGCCAGCGTGCGCGAGGACGTGCTCTCGGGAACGCCTCTTCGCGGGCGGCGGGTCCGGTGCGCTGCCATGGGTCGTGCTGGGTGGCGGCATGTCGCTGGCCGGTGCCGCCGTGCTCGGCCGGCAGCTGACGCTTCGGCGCCGTCGATCGCACCGCTGACGAGGCGTATGGATCGCCGCGTGCCACGTATCCCGTCTGATGAACGCTCGTCCGTCGCGAGCCTGGAACCTGGTGTTCCGGGCCGCCTACGCCGCCATCCGCGTGCTCGATCCGCTTCTGCGCTGGGCCTGGTTCAGCGTGGGGCTGGGCATCACCTCGCGCGTCACGATTATCGGCCGCCGGACGGGGCGGCAGCGAAACGTGCTCGTCGGGCTCATTCGGGTGAACCGGACCTGGTACATCGGCCATCCGAACGGCGAGGTCGCGTGGACGGCCAACCTGCGCAGTGCCGGTCAGGCCGTCGTGGCGCCCCGCCCCGAGGCGCCGATCGAGGTGAGCGCCGTGCCGCTCCCGCTCGGCGCGGAGCGTGACGAGGTGATCATGGCCACCGCCGAGCAACAGCCGTTCCCGGCCAATCTCCTGTACCGCGGCGCACGACGCCACATCCTGAGCGAGGGTCGCTACTTCCGCCTCACCTTGCGCTGACCCTCGTGGCGCGCCGATATTTCCGCTGATCCGTGGCCGGAGACCGTCTGGGGCGCCGCGGTGCCGATATTTCAGCTCATCCCGCGCTCAGACGGCGCCTCGATGCGCCCCTCACGTTCCCGGGGCGCCGAAATATCGGCACCAGGGCGCCCACGCGACCCGCGGGCCACCGCATGGCCGAAATATCAGCTACTCCCCCCGGCCCCGGGGTGGCCAAACCGTGCCACCCCGGAGTGCCCCCGCGCCGATATATCGACGCAACACGACGCCGAACGACCCCTCAGTCGCGCGTCGCCAGCGGACGCCACACTCGCAGCGCAATGGCCGCCGCCAGGGCCAGCAGGATCCCCCCGAACAGGGTCGTTGAGCCATCGGTCACGGGCACGGCCGTGTCCGGTGAGTCATCGCCGCCGGCTAGCTGGCCGCGGATCGCGCCGGCCGGGAAGTCCTCGGTGTGGACGTTGACGTAGTAGCCCGCCGGGTCGTCGAGGATCTGCTGGAGCACAGCAGCGTCCTCCATCGGCTCGATGCACCCCTCGCTGGTCCCGTCGAAGCCGTCAACGTCCAGGGGAACGACAACGTCGCCGGACTCGCCTTCCGCGCCCACGTGAATGTGGGACTGGAGCACGGGGCCGATGCCGTCGACGCTCAGCTCCCAGCACGCGGTGCCGGCTGCCGGATCGATGACGATCGATGCCGTTCCGGAACCGTCGGGGTTGCCGGGATTCTCACCCTCGGTGACCGGGGCGAGCGTCGCGGTCAGGGTCGTTTCGGCTGCCGCCACCACGCCGGTCAGGGCAAGGGACGCAAGCATCCCCAACCCGACTGCCAATGACAACGGCGTCCACGATCGAATGCGCATGCGGATTTCTCCTCCTGGTGCTGCAGCCGATGGCCGACGACCGGCAATCGGTCCGCGCCTGGAGGTTCATTCGACCTCGGTTACGCCGGGTTACCCACTCGCCTGGCTACGCCGGGTCGTCGCGACGCGGGTGGTACGGGACGTCGGCGACGATGGTGTTGGGACGCGCGAACAGGCGCAGCTTGAGACGCAGCGCCGTCTGGTTGTGGAGCAGGTTCTCCCACCAATGATTCGGCACGAACTCGGCCAGCACCACCAGGATCGGCCGGTTGGGCGCCTGACGCTGCAGCGCATCCATGTAGGCCAGCAGGGGACCGATGAGCGCCCGATACGGCGACTCGACCACCACCAGCTCGGTGGTGCCGGCCCACGCTGGCCAGGCCTCACGCATGGCATCGGCCTGGGCGGGATCGTTCGTGACATGCACGGCAACCGCCTCGGGGCCGATCGAGTTGGCGAAGGCGATCGCCTGGCGTGCTGGCCGGTCGAGTCGGGCGATGGGGACGATGATGATCGGGCGCGCCGCGGTCTCGCCATTGTCCGGGATACGGTCCAGCGCCAACGCCGCGTCCATGTCCCGGTAGTGGCCGGTTGATCGCACGCAGCAGGATCATGAGCAGCGGCACGATTGACGATGACCAGCCACCAGCCCTGGAAGAAGTTGCTCGTTCGACCACGACCAGCGCGACAACGGCCGTGGTCAGCGCGCCGAGGCCGTTGATCGCCAGCCCGGGTCGCCAGCCGGGCTCGCGGCGGCGCCACCATCGGACCAGCATGCCAGACTGCGAGAGCGTGAAGGCGATGAAGACGCCCAGCGTGTAGAGCGGGATGAGCCCGCTGACGCTGGCGTTGAATCCCACGAGCAGCCCGATGGCCATGAGCGACAGCGCCACGATGCCCGTGGTAAAGGCCAGGCGCTCGCCACGGAATGCGAACTGCCGGGGAATGAACGCGTCGCGCGCCAGGAAGCGACGAGAAGCGTGGGAAGTCCGCGAAGCTCGTGTTCGCGGCCAGGACCAGCAGCAGTGCGGTGGAGACCTGGACGATGACAAGAACGCGCCCGTCCCGGTGACGTGCCTCGCGAGGCTGGCTGAGGACCGTCTGCTGCTCGGACGGGTCCGGCACGATCTCCGTCGACGTGACGAGGTACGCGATCCCCAGGAACAGGTCCCGAAGATGATCGCGGTCCCCAGATCGAGCGTGATCCGCGCGTTCCGCCACTCGGGCGACTTGAAGGCGGGCACGCCGTCGGAGATCGCCTCGACCCCGGTCAGCGCGACGGCGCCCGGCTGAACGCGCGCAGGATCAGCAGGATACCGAGGCCTCGCGTCCCGGCCGCCCTCGCTCGCGCCAGTCCACTCCGCCGGGCGCCGTGTAACTCCGGGAATGTCGCCGAACAGCGATCGCGCGCACGCCGTGGCCAGATGCATCAGCCGATCGATCACGATGTAGCGGTAGGTCGGCACCATGAAGATCGTTCCGGACTCGCGGATGCCGCGCAGGTTGCCGAACATGAGCACGCCACCATGCCGACGCCCAGCAGCATGCGTTCGGGGTAGATCTCCGGCACGATTGAGGTCATTGCCGCCACCCCGGCCGACACCGACACCGCGACCGTCACCATGTAGCCGATGAGCAGCGCCGCCGCGGCCAGGATGCCCGCCGTGCTGCCGAGGTTGTCGCTGGCAACGAGATAGCTGCTGGCGCCCTTCGGATAGGCCTTGATGGTCTGCCGATATGACAGGGTGACGATGGCCAGCATGACCGTGATCAGCCCCGCCAACGGCAGCGTCAGGCTCAGGACGCCGGTGCCCGCCAGCGCCAGCACCCGCATGATCTCCTCGGGCCCGTACGCCGAGGAGCTGATGTTGTCGCTCGAGAAGATGGCCAGCCCCTTGACCTTGGTCAGGCGCTCGTGCTCCTCGTGATCGCTGCTGATCGGTCGGCCGATGAGTCCGGTCCGGATGCGCCGCAGGCCGGATTTCCAGCCGCGCCGCTCCAGGATCGTGCGCTCGGTGGCGATGAGCTCGCCCGCCTCGCCACCCCGGTGGAACTCTCCCTCGAACGGCCGGAAGATGCGGACGTAGGCATCACCGGGGCGCTTTCCGCGCTTCTTCTCCCGTACCTCGAGGAGTGGGTCGACCCAGTCGGGATCTGGGGGTCGAGGATTGCGAGTCACGGCGCGCTACGGTAGCACCGCGCGATCAGAGTCGCAGTGCGATTCCCTCGTGTGGCTGGAGCACCAGTCCACCCAGCGTGACGGCCCCCGATCGATCCGACGTGGCAACCACCACGGCCCCGGCATCGGCACCGAGGTCGGGGAGCGAACAGGCGGCGGGTTCCGCGGCGGTGTTGAGCAGGACGAGTACCCGATCGCCGTCCGCCTCGCGCAGCCAGGCAAGGACCCCGGCCCCGACCGCGAAGATCGAGCGGTGCGTGCCTCGCGCCAGGGCCGGCTCGCCCTGCCGCACCGAGATGAGCCGCCGATACAGCGAGAGCAGCGACTTCGGATCCTGCGCCTGGTTGGCGACGTTGCGCGTTTCGGGATCGATGAGCGGAAGCCACGGAGTCGCCGTGCTGAAGCCGCCGCCCGGGGAGCCGTCCCACTGCATCGGCGTCCGGACACCATCCCGTCCGGCGCGATCGAACGGCGGACGAGGGAGGATCCCCGGGTCGGCATCCACCATCCCGATCTCCTCGCCGGCATACAGGACAGCCACGCCTCGCAGCATCAGGGTGAGAAACGCGGCGGCGCGGGCCCGCTCCGGACCCCAGCGCGTGGCGTGGCGCGATTGGTCATGGTTGCTGATGGCGTACGTCGGCATCGTGTCGGGCGGATGCAGCGCTTCGGAACGTTCGATGGCCAGCGTCAGGTGCTGGTGCTCCCAGGGCGAGAGGAGCAGCTCGAAGTTGAAGGCCAGGTGGAACTCGTCGTCCGCGCCGTGGCCCAGGTAGCCGGCCAGCTCCTCGACCGGCACGTAGGCCTCGCCGACGAGCACCCGTCCGGGGTACTCGTCGGCCACCCGCCGCAGGTGACGGATGACGTCGTGCACCTCGGGGCGGTTCATGCTCCACAGTGGGTCCTGGCCGGCGTCACGGCCAAAGCCGGGGATGGCGTGCGGACGCCGGTCCGGCGGGTTGTCGCGCAGCAGGTCGTCCTTGATCGCCGCGAAGATGGCGTCGACCCGGAAGCCGTCCACCCCACGTTCGAACCAGAAGCGCATGACGTCGGCCATGGCATCGGCCACTTCCGGATTGCGCCAGTTGAGGTCCGGCTGCTCCGGGTAGAACGAGTGGAGGTAGTACTGGTCCGTGGCCTCGTCCCACTCCCAGGAGCTGCCCCCGAAAGCGGCAGTCCAGTTCGTCGGCGCGCCACCGTCCGCCGCCGCATCGGCCCAGATGTACCAATCCCGCTTCGGGCTCTCTCGTGACGCCCGAGCCTCGATGAACCATGGGTGCTCGATCGAGGTGTGGCAGGGAACCAGATCCATCAGGAACCGGAGCCCGCGTTCGTGGCAGGCGGCGACCAGCGCATCCAGGTCGGCCAGCGTTCCGTATTCGGGCGCGACATCCGTGTAGTCGCTGATGTCGTAGCCGAAGTCGTCAAGCGGTGACGGATAGATGGGGGACAGCCAGATGGCGTCGACGCCCAGTGACGACTCGGTGCCCGCAAGGTGGTCGAGCCGTTCCCGGATGCCGGCAAGGTCGCCGATGCCGTCGCCGTTCGCATCGGCGAAGCTGCGGGGATAGACCTGGTAGATGGCAGCGCCACTCCACCAGGGATCGCGCGAGGGAGTCACGCTTCCCGATTCTAGGGATCAGTCTCCGCTCATGTGCTCGGTATTCGACGCTGATGAGGACGCCGTCGCCGTCGGGATCCTCGACGTCGATGATCGGGCCGATGACCCCGGACGAGACGGCCTGGCGGATTCGCTCGCTCTGGTCGCCGCCGATCCCGGGAACGAAGCTCAGCGCAGTGTCCACGAAGCCGATCGGGATCCGCAGGTTCACGACCTGGCGTCCGTGCTCGGTGACACGGATGCGAAGCTGTCGACCCGAGCTCGTGCGGGCCGCGAGGTCCTCGACCCTGTTGCGCGCTTCCTCGACCCGTCGATGCGCTCCTTCGACGCTGCGGCCGATACGGTCGGAGAGTCCGCCGTCTCGCTCGCTGCGCTCGGCCCGGGTCAGCGCATCGATGATCGGCGCCGCCTGTTCCGGGCTCAGCGTGCCGTCGGCGACGAGGCGCAGGACGGACTCGAGTTCCTCAGACATCGCGCGTACCCGCTCCGCCGGCAAGGCGACGCGTTGCCTCGTCCACGTCGATCTCGCCGCGTTCGAGCGCCTTGAGCACGGCCAGCTGATCAGCTGGCTCTGGCGGGGTGGGCGGGTTCGGAAGGTCGGGGTTCGTCGGTGCCGGAGGCGCGGGCGGCGGGGCGTGGACGTCAGCCCGTCGAGGGGCGCGGACCTCCACATCGCCTGACATCGAGCTGAAACGCAGCTGCGGACCGCCATCGCCAAGGACGTAGCGACGTCGATCCCGCGAGCCTTCGCTGCGATGGGGGAGCCGGATGGCCACGTCGGTCGAGAGTCCGCGCACCTCGAGGGTCAGGCCGCCGGCCACCCCGAGAGCGAGGTCGCCGCTGACGGTCTCCACCCGGTGCTCGGGCCCGTCGTCCAGGATGCCCTCGATGTCGAGGTCGCCGCTGATGGTGGCCGCTCGAAGCTGGCCGATGCGCGGCGCCACCAGCGACACGTCGCCGCTCACCGTGTTGAGCTCGACGCTGGAGAGGGTTCCGTTGGCGCGCAGGCTGACGCCACCCGACACGCCCTTGAGTTGCACGTCGCCGCTGATTCCCTCGAGGACGATGTCGCCCGAGACCGTCCGATACTCCTGCGTCGCGCCGAAGCCGGTGACCGTCAGGTCGGCGCTGACCCCGTCATAGCGAAGGTCGCAGGTGGACGGCGCCGATGCATCGACCCGTGCCTCCGCGCGACCGGCTCCGCCCGCGAATATCCGCGCCAGCGATCCGATGCCACCCGACGTCCAGTTCTTCGGCTCCGTCACCTCGAGTGACCCGTTGCCCTGGACGACCTGGTACTTGATCCGCTCGAAGATGTCGTCGGCCGCGCTGTCCGATCCGGCGTCGATCTCGAAGGTGACGAGGACGCGTGCCGTGGTGCCATCGGTCGCTCGAATCTGGACGTCCGGCTCGGTCACCCGCAGGGCCAGCCGGCCGTGCGAGCCGATGTCGTGCTCGATCTCCTGGGTTCGGACGAAGGTCGCCATCAGGAGGCACCACCGAGCTCGCGAAGTCGGGTAGCCGCCTCATCGGCGTCGATCTCGCGGCGGGCCAGCTGCTCCAGGATCATCCGACGCTCAGCCGCGGCATCGGCGGCGGGCTGGGCGTCGAAGCCGTCGGCGAAGCCGTCGGCGAAACCCTTCGCGAATCCATCGGCGACGTCCGTGCCGTCGTCCGGCCCGTCCGACAGACCCAGCGAGCGGATGAGGGCATCGACCCGGCCGCGGACCGTCGGATAGCTGATGCCCAGCTCGCGCTCCATCTCCTTCAGGTTGCCCCGGGAGCGGAGGAACGACTCCAGCAGGCTCATCTGCTCACGGTCAAGGCGGCCGAAGCGCCCGACACTGAACTCGCCCTCGAGCGCGGTGCCGCAGCTCCGGCAGTGGAGTCGCGCGACCGACAGCTCGCCGCTGCAGACCGGACAGGTGGCAATGACGTCGTGACCCATGGCTAGCGGCGCGCCCGGTCGCGCTGCTCGCGCTTCTCGACGGGGAGTCGATACACGCGCTTGTCGTGGTGGCCCACTTGCGGGCGGCGGGTGGCGTGACCCTCGTCCAGGGTCGAGCCGGCGAAGAAGAGGCGGTAGTCGAACATCTCGGACTGGCTCCTACCAGATACGGCTGTTTGGCTGTCGAATTGAACTCGAATGACGCCAATCTAGCTTGGGGCGCACAATATGTCAACCCCACATACCAAAATAGCAACATCGCTACACATTCTGGCATTGCGCCGCATGGTGACAGGGCGCACCTGCCGGCCCAGCAGTGGCGCTCCCGATTCGCTAGCATGTGGTCCGGACATGACCCTGCGCCTCCTCCCATACACCCCCGAACGCGACGTCTATCGCCTGCTCGGCGTCCCCTCCACCGCCTCGGTCGACGAGATCACGGTTGCCTGCCGGCGCCTGGCGCGCACGTTCCACCCCGATCTCAATCGGTCCGGTCGGGCGACCGAGGAGATGCAGGTCGTCAACACGGTGCGGCAGGTGCTGAGCGACCCGGAATGGCGTGCCATCTATGACCGCGAACGCCATCGATTCCACGCGGCGATGTCTCGCCCGACCGAGGGGATGATCCATTCATGGCCGCCGCTCGACGTTCGTCGATCCGGGCCGAGGCCCGTGACGCGCTATCTGCGCGCGGCGGTCATCGGGGTGGGCGCGGCGCTTCTCAGCCTTGCGCCGCCGCGATGTCGCGGCTGCCGCGCCGTGGTTCCCAACGGCGACGCGTATTGCGTGACCTGCGGTACGCCGCTGCTCGGAGGCGGCTAGCCGCCTCGCGCCGCGCTACGCGTGGAGCGGGTTGCCCCGTTCCGGATCGATCTCCAGCTCCGCCATCGCGCGCTTCAGCTCCTCCGGGGTCGACTTGCCGTCCAGGCACAGACCGTAGAGCGCGGCGTACGTGATGTGCTCGGCGTTGACCTCGAAGTGGGCACGCAGCGCCTCGCGCGTGTCGGATCGGCCAAAGCCATCGGTGCCGAGCACGGTATAGGGCCGATCCACCCAGCGGGTGATCATGTCCGGGACGGCCTTCATGTAGTCGGTGGCCGCCACGATCGGGCCCTCGGTCGGGTCCAGGCAACGGCGGACATACGGAATCCGCTGCTCGGCGTCGGGGTGGAGGCGATTCCAGCGCTCGACGTCCAGTGCCTCGTTGCGCAGCTGCTGGAAGCTCGTCGCGCTCCAGACATCGGCCGCGACGTCGAACCGTTCGCGGAGCATGTCGCGCGCGCGCAGCGCCTGGAGCAGGATCGGGCCGGATGCCAGGATCTGCACTCGGCGTTCCCCGGCCTCGGCGGTGCTGAACCGGTAGAGGCCACGCAGGACGCCATCCTCGGCGCCCTCCGGCTTGGGGGGCTGCGGCCAGTTCTCGTTGTAGAGCGTGATGTAGTAGAAGACGTCATCGGCCCGTTCGCCGTACATGCGGTCGATGCCCTCGCGCACGATCGTCGCGAGTTCGTAGGCAAAGGCCGGGTCGTAGGCCAGGATGTTCGGGATGGTGCTGGCCAGCACGTGCGAGTGACCGTCGTCGTGCTGGAGGCCTTCGCCGGTCAGCGTGGTGCGGCCGGCGGTGGCGCCCATCATGAAGCCGCGGCCGCGGGCATCGCCGAAGGCCCAGACCTGGTCACCGGTTCGCTGCATGCCGAACATCGAGTAGAACGTGTAGAACGGGATGACCGGCTCGCTCCACGTCGCGTAGGCGGTGCCGGCGGCCTGGAAGCTGGCCATGGAGCCCGCCTCCGTGATGCCCTCCTCGAGCAGCTGCCCGTCGGTCTTCTCGATGTAGCTGAGGAGCAGCTCCTTGTCGACCGGGGTGTAGTTCTGGCCCAGCGGGTTGTAGATGCCGACTTCCTTGAAGAGCGGATCCATGCCGAACGTCCGCGCCTCGTCCGGGATGATCGGAACGATGCGTGAGCCGATCTGCGGGTCGCGCACCAGGTTTCGGATCAGCCTGCTGAACGCCATGGTGGTGCTGGCCGGGCGATCGGAGCCGGCGTCGAACTCGCTGAATGCCGTGTCCTTTGGCGCCGGAAGCGGCTTCGGGGTGAAGTGCCGCCGCGGTGTTGCACCGCCGAGCTGGGCCCGTCGCTCGTTCATGTACTTGATCTCGGGCGCATCGGGTCCGGGATGGTAGTAGGGAGCCTCCTTGAGCTGGTCGTCGGGGATCGGCAGCTCCAGCCGGTCGCGGAAGACCTTCAGCTCATCGGCCGTGAGCTTCTTGGCCTGATGGGTGACGTTGCGACCCTCGATGCCCGGGCCAAGAGTCCAGCCCTTCACCGTCTTGGCCAGGATCACCGTCGGCGAACCCTTGTGCTGCACGGCCGATGCGTACGCGGCGTAGACCTTGCGATAGTCGTGGCCGCCGCGTCGGAGGCGCGCGAGATCGTCGTCGCCCAGGTGCTCGACGAGCGCCCGGAGTCGCGGATCGCCACCGAAGAACTTCTCCCGGATGGTGGCGCCATCGCTCACGGCCATGTGCTGATAGTCGCCATCCAGGGTCTCGTTCATGCGGTTGAGCAGGACCCCGTCGGTGTCGCGGGCCAGGAGGTCATCCCACTCGCGTGCCCAGATGACCTTGATCACGTTCCAGCCGGCACCGCGGAAGACGGCCTCCAGCTCCTGAATGATCTTGCCGTTGCCGCGGACCGGGCCGTCGAGGCGCTGGAGGTTGCAGTTGACGACGAACGTCAGGTTGTCGAGCCCCTCGCGTCCGGCCAGGGAGAGCGCCCCGACAGACTCGGGCTCGTCCATCTCCCCGTCACCCAGGAAGGCCCAGACGCGAGCGGCCGATGTGTCGGCGATGTTGCGCGCGGCAAGGTACCGGTTGAACCGGGCCTGGTAGACGGCGGCCATGGGCCCGAGCCCCATGCTCACGGTCGGGAACTGCCAGAAGTCGGGCATGAGCCGCGGATGCGGATAGCTCGATAGCCCGACATCGGGGGTGAGCGCCTCGCGCCGGAAATGGTCGAGGTTCTCCTCGGTGAGCCGGCCCTCGAGGAAGGCTCGCGCGTAGATGCCGGGTGCGGCATGTCCCTGGAAGTAGATCTGGTCGCCGGTACCGGTATCGGAGCCCCGGAAGAAGTGGTTGAAGCCGATCTCGTACAGGCTGGCCGCCGATGCGTACGTCGACAGGTGGCCGCCGATGCCCTCGAACTTCGTGTTCGCGCGCAGGACCATGGCCAGGGCGTTCCACCGGATCAGGCGGCGGATCTTGAGCTCCATCGCCTCGTCGCCGGGGAAGTACGGCTCCTGCTCGGGACTGATCGTGTTGATGTAGCGCGTCTGGGTCAGCGTCGGCAGCCCGACCTGCAGCTGTCGCGCGCGCTTGAGCAGCTTGAAGACGACGAATCGCGCGCGCTCCGGGCCGGCGGCCTCGACCAGCGCGTCGAGCGACTCGAGCCACTCCTGCGTCTCGACCGGATCGATGTCCGGGAGTTGCTGCTTGAACTGGTCGAAGATCTCGTGAATTGGCTGCTGCATGTTGGTCATATGGTAGCCGCGGAGGCGGTTCCGTGGCGACACCCTTCCCTGGACGTGGCGGTCTGCCCTCGCGATGCGAGCCGCACCGTCTTGACAACCGCTTGTGTGGTTCGCATTAGCGGGTTGTGGCGTCGTGGATCGCGAGTCCGCGAGCGTGGGCGGGCCCGGCTGTGTGCCACTCGGACGGCTAACGCGAACCAGGCGCGCAGTTGTCACGCGCACGGGATCCCCTCGGTCACCGAGACCCCTCCCCGTGGCGTGGCCGCGTGGATCACGTACCCGCGAGCGTGGGCGAGGCCGGCGGTACCCACGCAACCGGCTAACGCGAACCAGGCGCGCAGTTGTCAACGCGAACGCATCCGGGCGCGTAGCGCGACCCTCCCCTGACAACCGCCCGTGTGGTTCGCATTAGCGGGCTGTGGCCACGCGGAATCACGCACCCGCGAGCGTGGGCGAGGCCGGCGGTGCCTCACGCAACCGGCTAACGCGAATCAGGCGCGCAGTTGTCAACAACACGCCGACCCAGGGCCGCGGCCCCGCCAGAACCGCCCGTCCCACGGGCGTGCCATGATCATTGCGACATGCGCACGATCTACCGCTCCGACCCACCGTGGCCGCACCGCGTCCTGGTCCTGGGCGGCGGGTTCGCCGGCGTCGAGACCGCACGACACCTCGAGAAGTTGGCCCGCCGTCGCGACGACATCGAGATCTGGCTCGTCAGTCGCGAGAATTTCACCCTGTTCACGCCGTTGCTGCCCGAGGTGTGCTCCGGGATGCTCGAGGCGCGCCACTCCGTCACCGCGCTGCGCGCGCAGCTCAAGCGACCGTCGAGCTGGGCCGTCACCGCGGTCGTTGAGAAGATCGACCTCGACGCAAAGCAGGTCACGGTCCTGGGCGGAGATGGCGACCCGCATCGGCTCAACTACGACACGCTCGTGATCGCGCTTGGCGGCGAGACCGCCACGTTCGGCATCCCCGGCATCCCCGAGTTCACGGCAGGCATGAAGACGCTGGCCGATGCGTTCGCGCTCCGCAACCGGATCATCGAGATGCTCGAGCGAGCCGAGCTGGAAGACGACAGGGAAGAGCGGCAGGCTCAGCTCACGTTCGTCATCGGCGGCGGTGGCTTCTCCGGTGTCGAGACCGCTGGCGAGGTCGAGGACTTCGTGCGCCGCGTTCGACGGCGCTACTACGCCAAGATCGGCGCCGACGAGCCTCGTGGCCACATCGTCGAGATCGGCGCGCGCCTGCTGGCCGAGATGCCAGAGGGCATGGGCGAGTACGCCGCCGACAAGCTGGCGAAGCGCGGCTTCCAGATCCACACCGACACCGCGATCAAGGAGGTGCGAGCCGACGGGGTCGTCATCGGCGACGGCGAGTTCATCCCATCGAGGACCGTCATCTGGACCGGCGGCGTGCGGCCGTCACCGGTCGTGAGCGAGTCGGGGATCGAGGTCGACAAGGCCGGACGCGCGCTGGTTTCGGCCAGCATGGAGACGAGCCGCGAGGGCGTGTGGGCCATCGGCGACTGCGCCCTGGTGCCGAAGGTCGGCGAGGACGGTGCCTTCCATGCGCCGACCGCCCAGAACGCGGTGCGCGAGGCGAAGCGGCTGGCGAAGAACATCGTGGCCGACATCGACGGCCGGAAGCGGGATATCGAGCCGTTCAGGTACCGCACCATCGGCACCCTGGCCAGCATCGGCCATCGCACCGGGGTCGGGGTGGTGTTCGGGATCCGCGTCCGGGGCTGGCTGGCGTGGTTCATGTGGCGCGGCTACTACTGGAGCCGGGTGCCGGGCATCGGGGGCAAGGCGCGGGTCGGCCTCGACTGGTTCCTCAACGCGATCTTCGGCTCGGACCCGGTGCAGCTCAAGGTCGACTATCCCGGCGCGGCCGGCATGGGGCCGTCAGGTACCCGGCGCCCGGCGCCGCGGTCGGTCGACCCGCGCGCCTGAGCGTCGCTAGACTGCTGACCGATGTCGCGCGAGGAACGGCGCCAGTACGAGCGCCAGATGAAGAGCATGGAGCGCGGAGCCTCGCTGCCCCCCGCGGCCCGAGCCCGTGCGGAGCGGAATGCCGCCAAGCGGGCAGCACGCAGGGCGGGCTCTGCACCGAGCGCCCCCTCCCCTCGCCGCTTCTGGATTCGCGCCGGCGTGGTTGCCCTGGCCGCCGGGTTCGTCGTCTTCAGCTTCCAGTGGCCGAACATGCCATTCGCGCTGTACGTCGGCCTCGGGGTGGCGGCCATCGTGTTCGCGGCGGCCGTCGGATTCCGACTGCTGAGACGACGATCGGCGGCGCGCGGAGAACGGACACAACCGGGTTGACCCCGGGTCCACAATAGGGCCCTCACATTCGCTGGGAGACCCGGGCATGGGCGATGATTCCCACGACGATCACGGTCATTCGCATGATGACCACGGCCACTCGCACGACCACGCCGGTCATGACCACGCCGGTCACGAGCACGACGATCACGACGAGCACGGCGGGTACGCGAAGGGCCAGGAGAAGGAAGCCGATACCCTCGACAAGGACCACCGCGGCGACTTCGCCGAGGGTCAGCAGGGCGGCCATTCGAGCATCCATGATGAGCGGCGCGGCGACTTCGCCGAGGGCCAGGAACAGGATGCCGGCCACGAGCACGCGGACGAGCACCAGGGCGACTTTGCGCGCGGCCAGGAGCGGGATCCGCACTGACCGATGGATGAGATGAGTGCGCCCGCGTGGCACCGAAGGAGGTGCGTGTCGCCGAGCTGACGCCGTCGCCACCCGGCCGCGCATGAACGCCGGCCGGCGGATCACGTCATTCCGCACCGAGAGGGAACTTGCATGCTGACCGATGGCTTTCAGATCATGCTCGCCGAAGTATTCGGCACCGCGGTCCTGATCATCCTTGGCGACGGTGTCGTCGCCGGCGTCCTCCTCACTCGATCCAAGGCCCAGAACGCGGGCTGGATCGTCATCACCACCGGCTGGGCCCTGGCCGTCGCGATCGCCGTCTACACGATCATCAACCTCACCGGGGCGCATCTGAATCCGGCGGTGACCATCGGCCTCGCGTCGATCGGCCTGACCGACTGGGGCGTCGTGCCGTGGTACCTGGCCGGCGAGTTCGTCGGTGCGTTCATCGGCGCCGTGATCGTCTTCCTCCACTACATGCCGCACTGGGCGGAGACGGAGGATCCCGGGCTGAAGCTCGCGGTCTTCTCGACCGGTCCGGCGATCCGCAACACGGTCTCGAACCTGGTGAGCGAGATCATCGGCACGTTCATGCTGGTGTTCGGCGTGCTGGCCATCGTTCAGAACGAGCTGGCACCGGGTCTCGCAGCGCTGCTCATCGGCTTCCTGGTGTGGGCCATCGGCCTCTCACTCGGCGGCCCGACCGGCTATGCGATCAACCCGGCTCGTGACCTTGGTCCTCGGATCGCCCACGCGGTCCTGCCGATTCCCGGCAAGGGAAGCTCGGACTGGTCGTACAGCTGGATCCCGGTGGTGGGGCCGATCGTCGGCGGCATCCTCGGGGCAGTCGTGTACCAGGCGGTGTTCACGAACTACCTCCTCGGCTGACGCTCGGCCAGGGACTCGAACGCGGCGGGTGACACCCGCCGCGTTTCCATCTCAACGACGCATGCCGCCCACGCGGAAGGAGCGACGATCGAATGAAGAAGCTGATCAACGACGCCGAGGCTGTCGTCGACGAGGCGCTCGCCGGGATGACGGCTGCCCACCCGGACCTGCTCCGAGTGATCGAGCCGAACGTCGTGGTGCGGGCCGATGCTCCGCGCTCCGGCAAGGTTGGCATCATCTCCGGCGGCGGCTCGGGGCACGAGCCGATGCACGGGGGATTCGTTGGGCTCGGAATGCTCGACGCGGCCTGCCCGGGGGCCGTCTTCACCTCCCCGGTTCCGGACCAGATGCTCGCGGCCACGAAGGCCGTCGATGGTGGAGCCGGCGTACTCCACATCGTGAAGAACTACACCGGCGACGTCATGAACTTCGAGCTTGCGGCCGAGTTGGCCCAGGCCGAGGGGATCGAGGTCACCAGCGTCGTCATCGCCGATGACGTCGCGGTCCAGGACTCGCTCTACACCGCGGGGCGCCGCGGGGTGGGTGGAACGGTGCTGGCAGAGAAGATCGTGGGCGCTGCCGCGGAGGAGGGACAGGATCTCGCCGCCGTGACGGCCCTGTGCCAGAAGGTGCAGGACAACGTGCGATCGATGGGCATGGCGCTCACGAGCTGCACCGTCCCGGCGGCTGGCAAGCCGACCTTCGAGATCGGCGACGACGAGATGGAGATCGGTGTCGGCATCCATGGCGAGCCGGGACGCGAGCGCCGCAAGCTGGCGAGTGCGGACGAGATCACCGAGTCACTCCTGACCCCGATCCTCGACGACCTGCCGTTCAACTCGGGCGATCGGGTGATCGCCTTCGTGAACGGGATGGGTGGGACGCCGCTCATCGAGCTGTACGTGGTCTACAACAAGGTGGCGGCGATGTGCCGCGACCGCGGCGTGACCATCGAGCGCAACCTCATCGGCAACTACATCACCAGCCTCGAGATGGCGGGCGCGAGCATCACCATGCTCAAGGTCGACGACGAGATGCTGCGCCTGTGGGATGCGCCGGTCCACACCCCGGCGCTGCGCTGGGGAGCCTGAGCACGGAGCCGATGACAACGTTCGACTCCCAGGCACTGCGGCGCTTCGTCGAGCTGTTCGCCGATCGCCTCCACGCGCTCCGCGGGGAGCTCACGGACCTGGACTCGGCCATCGGCGACGCCGATCACGGGATCAACATGGATCGCGGGTTCACCGCGGTCCGCGCCAAGCTCGGGGAGCTCGACGGCGAGACGGACCTCGGGGCGACCGCCAAGACTGTCGGGATGACGCTCATCTCGACGGTCGGCGGCGCCTCCGGCCCGCTGTACGGCACGTTCTTCCTCCGCCTCGCCACTGCGTTCGGTGAGCAGGCCGCGACGGATGCCTCGGGGCTCGGTGCGGCGCTGCGGGCCGGACTCGAGGGTGTCGTCCAGCGGGGGAAGGCAAATCTTGACGACAAGACCATGGTCGATGCCATGACTCCGGCGGTCGACGCGTACGACGCCTCTGCCGCCGAGGGGATCGGCGCGGCTCTTGCAGCGGCTGCCGGCGCCGCGGCGATCGGTCGCGACCGGATCACCCCGCTCGTCGCCCGCAAGGGTCGGGCGAGCTATCTCGGTGAGCGATCGGCGAATCACCAGGACCCGGGGGCGACCTCGACCACCGTGATGTTCGAGTCGCTCCGCGACGCCGTCAGCGCCTGACGGCCGACGGCGACACAGAACGGCGACACGGAACAGCGACATAGAAAGGAAGCGATCGGCATATGGCCAAGTACGTCCTGGCGCTCGACCAGGGAACCACGTCGAGCCGGGCAATCCTCTTCAACGCGGATGGCACGATCCACAAGACGGCGAACCAGGAGTTCCCGCAGATCTTCCCGTCGCCCGGTCATGTCGAGCACGACCCCGAGGCGATCTGGGATTCGCAGCTGGCGGTGGCCAAGAAGGTCATCGCTGATGCCGGCGCGAGCCCGGAGGACATCGCCGCCATCGGCATCACCAATCAGCGCGAGACGGCGGTCGTCTGGGAGAAGTCGACCGGAAAGCCGCTCCAGAACGCGATCGTGTGGCAGAGCCGCATCACCGCCGGCTACTGCGACGAGCTGAAGGCCGCCGGGCACGAGAAGCTGTTCCGCGACAAGACCGGGCTGCCGATCGACGCCTACTTCAGCGGCACGAAGATCAACCACATGCTGAAGAACAACCCGGGGGCGCAGGAGAAGGCCGAGGCCGGCGAGCTCCTGTTCGGGACCGTCGACAGCTTCCTCATCTGGCGCCTGACCGAGGGCCGCGTCCACGTCGTCGACTATTCGAACGCCAGCCGGACGCTGCTGTTCAACATCCACACCCTCGAATGGGACGACGAGCTGCTCGGGATCATGAACGTGCCGCGCGCGATGATGCCCGAGCCTCGCCCGTCCAGCGAGGTCTACGGCGAGACGACCCTGCTCGGCGGCTCGCTGAAGATCGCGGGCGATGCCGGAGACCAGCAGGCGGCCACCTTCGGCCAGGCCTGCTTCGAGGTCGGCATGGCCAAGCAGACCTACGGCACCGGCGCGTTCATGCTGATCAACACCGGCGAGAAGGCGGTGCCGTCCGAGAACGGACTGCTGACCACCATCGCCTGGGGTTACGACGGCAAGGTCACCTACGCCCTCGAGGGATCGGTCTTCATCGCCGGCGCGGCGGTGCAGTGGATCCGGGACGGGCTGCGGGTCATCACCAACTCGGCCGACGTGGAGAAGCTTGCCGGCAAGGTGGCCGACACCGAGGGCGTGTACATGGTGCCGGCCTTCGTGGGCCTCGGGGCGCCGTACTGGGACCAGTACGCCCGTGGCGCCATCGTGGGGCTGACGCGAGGCTCGACGATCGAGCACATCGCCAAGGCAACGGTGGACTCCATGGCCTACCAGACGCGCGAGGTGCTCGAGGCCATGCAGGCCGACTCGGGCGTGACCCTCAAGGAGCTCAAGGTCGACGGCGGCGCGGTCGTGAACAACGACCTCATGCAGTTCCAGGCCGACATCCTGGGCGTGGCCGTCGAGCGACCCGAGGTCTCCGAGACGACGGCGCTCGGCGCGGCCTACCTGGCCGGCCTGGCCGTTGGCTTCTGGAAGGACACCGGCGACGTCGCGAAGAACTGGGCGCTCGATCGGCGGTTCGAGCCGCAGATGGACGAGGAGAAGCGCGAGAAGCTGTTCAAGGGCTGGAAGAAGGCGGTCCAGCGCTCGCTCGACTGGGAAGAGCATTAGAACGGCGATCCATGTCGGGCCCGGGATCGATCGCCTGATCGTCCCGGGCCCCGTTACTCCACGGAGGCACCGGCATGACCGATGACGTTCGGGCCGCGGTTGGCATCGTGGTCGTCTCGCACTCGTCGGACGTGGCGGACGCGACCGTTCACCTCGTATCGCAGCTGGCGAACCTGTCGTCAGACGGCCCCCGAATCGTGGCGGCAGGAGGACTCGAGGACGGCAGCGTCGGGACCGACGCGGTGCGCATCGCGGATGCCGTGACCCGCGCGGACGCCGGGGCGGGCGTCCTCATCCTGGCGGATCTCGGCGGCGCCGTGCTGTCCGCGGCGACTGCCCTCGATGACATCCTCGATCCCGATCTCGCGTCACGCGTGGCGATATCAAACGGGCCGTTGGTCGAGGGGACCTTCGTCGCGGCGGTCCAGGCGTCGGCCGGTGATGACCTGGACGGGGTTCGCGCAGCCGCCGACGAGGCCGGGGGCATGGACAAGCTCGGCGGTCGATCGTGAGCATCGTCCTGGCGGCGCTCATCGGCTACGTGCTGGGCGCCATACCGTTCGGGCTGCTGATCGGCCGCCTGACCCGCGGAATCGACCTGCGCGAATACGGGTCACACCGAACCGGCGCAACGAACGCGCTTCGGACACTGGGGGCACCGGCGGCAGCCCTGGTGTTCGTGCTCGACGTGACGAAAGGCGTCGCCGCGGTGCTCATCGCGCGTCTCATCTTCGCGGGCGACCCGCTGGTCGACTGGGCCGCCGCCGCCGCGGGGTTCACGGCGATCGTGGGCCACAACTGGTCGGTCTTCATCGGGTTCACCGGAGGTCGGGGAGTCGCCACATCGGCGGGAGCACTGGGTGCCATGAGCCCGCTGACCATCGTGATCATGGTCCCGATCGTCTTCGGCATCATGTGGCGGACGCGCTACGTCTCGCTCGGATCCGTCACCGGCGGGCTGCTGGCACCGCTGATCACCGGCACCCTTGCGCTCGTGGGTCTGGCCACAGCGCCGGCGATCATCTACGCGCTGGCCTCCGGGCTGCTCGTGATCGCCGCCCATGCCGACAACATCGGTCGACTTCGGGCGGGAACCGAACGCAAGATCGGGCAGAAGGAGCAGGTGACCACCGATGGCCGAGCGTGAGGTCGTTGTCCGCAACCCGTCAGGTCTGCACGCGCGACCGGCAGCCACCTTCGTTCGGGCGGCCGCTGCGTTCGGTGCCGATATCACCGTCACCAATCTCACCCGCAACCCCGAGAAATCGGCAAGCGCCAAGAGCGTGCTCGGTGTGATGGGGCTCGGGGTGTCATCGGGGCATCGGATCAGGATTGCCGCCGATGGGGCCGATGCCGAGGCGACGGTCGAGGCTCTCGTCGAGCTCGTGTCCGCTGGCCTGGGCGAGGACCTGGAGCCGGAATGACGTCGGAGCTGCGCGGGACGGGCGCCGCTCCGGGCGTGGCCATCGGCGCGCCGTGGATCCATCGGCCGGTGACGGGGGGCGGCAACCATACGCTCCCGATACCGGAGGCGGCATCGGTCGCTGCGGCCGAGCTCGAGCGGCTGGCCTCCTCGCTGCGTGAAGGCGGCCACGAGACGGAGGCCGAGATCCTGAACGCGCAGGCGATGATGGCGCAGGACCCGGAGCTGATCGACGCCACCGAGGCACGGATTGCCGCCGGCACGGACGCCATGACGGCGATTCTCGCGAGCGGGGAGGAGATCGCGGCCGTGTTCGCTGCTATGGACGACGAGACCCTGGCGGCGCGGGCAGCCGACGTCCGCGACGTTGCCCAGCGCATCGCCCGGCACGTGGCCGGACTGTCGGCGCCACGGCTCGAGCGACGCTCGATCGTGGTGGCCGAGGACCTGGCACCATCGGTGACGGTGGAGCTCGACCGATCATTCCTCGCCGGGATCGTGCTCCAGGGTGGCTCGCGCACATCGCATGCTGCGATCCTGGCCCGCTCGCTCGGCATCCCGGCGGTCGTGGGCGTGCCCGAGGTCATGGAGCGCGTCACCGGGGTCGGAGAGCTGGCGATCGACGGCGACACGGGCCAGGTCATCCTGGATCCCGGCCCGGACGATCGAGCCCGCCTCGAGGCTGCATCTCGCGCCGGCCAGGCGCAACGGGACGCAGATCTGGAGTTCCGTGGCCGGCCCTTGGTGACGCAGGACGGTCATCGGGTGCTGCTGGCCGCCAACATCGGCACGCCGAGCGAGGCTGCGCCCGCGTTCGCGGCGGGGGCGGAGGGCATCGGCCTGTTTCGAACCGAGTTCGCATTCGCGGGGCGAGCGGATGCCCCGAGCGAGACGGAGCAATCGGCGGCGTATCGGCAGGTGCTCGATGCCGCGGGGGTCGCACCGGTCACCTTCCGCCTGGCCGACATCGGCGGCGACAAGCCTCTCGCCTACGTCTCGATCCCGCCGGAGGCCAACCCGTTCCTCGGCGTGCGCGCCATTCGGCTGGCCGCAGGCTTCCCTGGGCTGTTCGCCGATCAGCTGCGGGCCATCCTGCGGGCATCCGAAGCGACCGGCCGGCCGGCCTCGATCATGGCGCCGATGGTGGCCGATGCCGGCGACGTGGAGCTGGTCCTCGAGCTCATCGCGGCAGCCCGGCGCGATATCCCGGGCGCACCGGCGCCGAGAACGGGCATCATGGTCGAGATCCCGTCGGCGGTGCTGCTTGCCGACGAGCTCGCCGCACGAGTGGACTTCATGAGCATCGGCACCAACGACCTGACCCAGTATCTCCTCGCCGCGGACCGCACGAACGCGGCCCTCTCCGGCCGCCAGGATGCCCTGCACCCGGCCGTGCTGCGCGCCGTGCGCCACGTGGTGGACGGAGCCCGTCGCGGTGCCGGGACGTGCGAGGTCGCGGTCTGCGGGGAGCTGGCGGGGGACCCGGTCGGAGCGCAGCTGCTCATCGGCCTCGGCGTGGACGAGCTGTCGATGGCACCCGGATCGTTCAACGCGGTCAAGCGAGCCGTCGGCGGCCGATCGCTCCTGGAACTTCGCGAAGGCGCGGAGCGTGCCATGACGCTCTCGTCGGCACGTGACGTTCGCGCCATGATGGAGGCGTCATGAACGATGAGACCCACGCCGGCACGCATCGGATCACCCGCCAACCTGCTCGGCCTGGCCCGGATTGCCGCCACCCCGATCGTCATCGCCCTGATCCTGCTGGCCGAGCCTGGCTTCGGGCTTGCCGCCTTCTTCCTGTTTGCGGCCGCCGCCCTCACCGACTTCTTCGACGGCTGGGTCGCCCGCGCGCGGGGCGAGGTGTCGCCCCTCGGCGTGTTCATGGACCTCACCGCCGACAAGGTGCTCGTGGCCGGCGTGCTGGTCGCCATGGTCGAGGTCAACCTGCTGCCGACCTGGATCGTGGCCACCATCCTGGTGCGCGAGCTGGTCATCGCCGGGATCCGCCAGGCTGCCGCCGCCGCCGATATGGTCATCCCGGCCCGCCCGCTCGGCAAGGCCAAGACCCTCGTCACGCTGGCGGGGATGGCACTCCTGCTGCTGGCATGGGACGCCGCGACGGGCGGCCCGACGCGCGCGATCGGCGGCCTCGAGGACACGATGCGCACCGCGGGCTTCTGGACCATGATCGCCGCCACCGTGCTGACTGTCGTCTCCGGCTGGGACTACCTGCGAGGATCGCTGCCACTCCTTCGCGGCGACGCGTAATGTCTGCCGGTCCCGAGGTCGATGTCGTCGTCATCGGCGGCGGTGCGACCGGTGCCGGGGTGCTGCGCGACCTGGCCATGCGCGGCCTGAGCGCGACGCTCGTGGAGCGCGGCGACTTTGCGTCGGGAACGAGCGGCCGCTACCACGGACTCCTGCATTCGGGTGCGCGGTATGTCGAGAGCGACCCGGTCTCCGCGCGCCACTGCGTCGAGGAGAACGCGGTGCTGCGCCGTATCGCCCCCGGCACCATCGAGCCGACCGGTGGCTATTTCGTGGCCACGCCCGACGACCCTGACGACTACCTCGACCGGTTTCCGGCGGCCTGCGCCGCGGCCGGGATCGAGGCGGAACCGGTCGCGCTCGACCAGCTATTTCGCGACGAGCCGCTCCTGAATCGGCAGGTTCGCGCGGCCTACCGGGTGCCCGATGCGGCCCTCGAGCCGTGGGAGCTGGTCGATGCGACCCTGGCCAGCGCGCGGGAGCATGGGGCAAACGCGCACCGATACCGCGCCGTCATCGGCTTCGAGCTCGACTCGTCGGGGGCGGTCTCCGCCGTCACGACGCGCGACACCCGGACCGGCGAGCAGGAGACGATTGCGTGTCGTGCGGTCGTGTCGGCGTCCGGTGCCTGGGCCGGCCAGGTGGCTGCGCTGGCCGGCGCGGCCCTCACCATGAGCCCGGGAAAGGGCTCGATGCTCATCTTCAACCGCCGGTTCACCTCGGCCGTCATCAACCGCCTTGCGCCGCCCGGGGACGGCGACATCATCGTGCCGGTCCATACCGTCTGCATCCTGGGCACCACCGACATCACCGGCGAGAACCCGGACGATGCCGTCGTCACCGACGCCGAGGTCGCGGCGCTCCTGGCCGATGGCGAGCGCCTGGTGCCCGGGATCAGCGGAGCCCGTGTCCTGCGCGCGTATGCCGGATCGCGCCCGCTCTACGACGCCGACGAGGTCAGCGGCACGCCCGCCCATGACGAGTCGCGCGAGATCAGCCGCGCCCACCATGTCATCGACCACGGCAAGCGGGACGGAGTACCCGGCCTGTGGAGCATCGTGGGCGGCAAGCTGACGACCTACCGGCTCATGGCCCGCGACGCCGTCGATGCCGTGGCCACCGCTCTCGGCAACGACGCTCCCTGTCGGACCGCGGATGAGCCGCTCCCGGAGCCGGCGGGTCATAGCCCGTACTGGCTGGGCGACCGGCTGGCGGCTGTCGAAGCCGACGGTGGCGGCGACGCGGACCTCGTCTGCGAATGCGAGCTCGTGACTCGCGCCCGTCTGACGCGGGCGTTGGACGCACGTGCCGACTCCTCTCTCGACGACCTGCGGCGAACGACCCGGCTCGGAATGGGCCCGTGCCAGGGGGCGTTCTGCATGCCTCGGGCCGCGGCCATGCTCGACGAGCGTCGCGCAGCGGGACGCCTGGACCCTGCCGCTCCGGATGCGAACTCTGCTCTCCGAAGCTTCGCGGCGGAGCGATTCCACGGCACTCGGCCGATTGCCTGGGGCGACCAGATGACCGAGGTCTTCCTGGCGGCCGGCATCTTTCGCGGAACCCTGGCCAGCGATGCCCTCCCCGACGTGATTCGTGGCAACGATGCCGAGCGCTGACGTCGTGGTCATCGGTGCCGGCCTGTCCGGGCTCGCCTGCGCGGCCGAGCTTGCGGAGCGCGGCGCCTCCGTGTTCCTGGCAGCCAAGGGCATGGCAAGCACGCACTGGACCCATGGCGGAACCGACGTGGCATCGGTGGCAGGCGCGGCGACGCCGCGAGCTGGCATTCGGGCACTGTCCGCCATGCGGGAGCACCCGTATGCGCGGTTGGAGCCGCTCGTGGCCGGGGCGCTCGAGGCGCAGCGCACTCGGCTCGCCCACGCGGGCCTCGCCCCGATCGGTGACCTCGACAGCCCGCTCGTGCCGATTCCGACGCCGATCGGCGCGCTCCGTCGCGCTGCCATCCTTCCGCCGGGACAGGCCGCCGCAGCCGAACCATGGGAGGACGAGGGCCTGCTCCTGGTGGGAATCGGCCGGTATCGGGATGCATGGGCCGGGTACGCCGCGCGAAACCTCGCCGCCTCGGACTGGGACCACGGGCCATCCCGGATCGAGGCCATCGAGGTTGAGTTGCCTGGCCTCGGTGCCCTGGACAACCTCAACGCGCGGAATCTCGCCGTCCGGTTCGACGATCCGACCTGGCGTGCCGACGCATTGCGCGTGATGGCGCGGGCGATGCCCGCCGGTGCGTGGCGCGTCGGGTTCCCCGCCGTGCTCGGCGTGACGGACCATGCGGCCGTTCACCGCGACACCGAGCGCGCGCTCGGTCATCGCGTGTTCGAGATGCCGAGCCTGCCGCCCTCCATCCCGGGCGTGAGGCTGTTCGACGCGCTGCGGGCCGCCCTGCTGGCCGCTGGGGGACGGATCCAGGTCGGGTTCGACGTGGTGGAGGTGGAGCGACGCGGTTCGTTGATCACCGCGGTCCACACCGAGGCGGCCTCGCGGACCCTGCGCCTGGCCGCCGATCACTTCGTGCTCGCGACGGGCGGGATCGCCGGCGAGGGGATTCGGGCTCATCCGGGTCGCCGTCTCGAGGAGCGGGTCTTCGGCCTTCCGGTCACCGCCCCCGCTGACGACGCCTGGTTCAGCGATGACCCTCTCCAGCCGCACCCGATCGAGTCGCTCGGCATCGCGGTCGACGACCGGATGAGGCCGGTGGATGCCGAGGGCGGCCCGCTCCTCGAGAACGTCCAGGTCATCGGCTCCGCGCTCGCTGGCATGCGCTATCTCGATGAGCGCTGCGGCGACGGGGTGGCGATCGCCAGCGCGCACGCGGTCGCGCGTTCGCTGGCGGACCGGAGGGCAGCCGCATGACGTTCCATGACGCCGCCACCCGCGAGTTCCCGCCGTTCAGCACCGACGCCTGCATCAAGTGCAACGTCTGCAACACGGCCTGCCCGGTGTCGCGCGTCACCGACGAGTTTCCGGGGCCGAAGTATGTCGGGCCGCAGGCGCAGCGCTTCCGAGGGCCGGGAGTCGGGTCGGACGCCCCCGACCACAGCGTGGACCTGTGCTCGGGCTGCGGGATCTGCACCCGCGCCTGCCCGGCCGGCGTCCTGATCGCCGAGACGAACAACCGCGCGCGGGCGGCCATCGTCGAGGAACGGGGGAGCAGCCTCCGCAATCGGCTCATCAGCGACACCGATCTCCTGATCCGCCTGGGAGTCCCGGTCTCGCTGCTGGCGAACATCGGCCTGAAGAACCGTCTGGCGCGCTGGTTCGGCGAGAAGACGCTCGGGATTCACCGGCGCGGGCCGCTGGCGCCCTTCGCGCGTCGAACCTTCGGATCGTGGTGGAAGCGGCAGCGGCGACGCACCACCCTTGCCGCCGGAGACGACCCGTCGCGCACCGTCGTCTACTTCCACGGCTGCGCGGTGAACGGGTTCGAGCCCGACCTGGGCCGCGACGCGGTCGAGATCCTGGAGCGCAACGGATTCACGGTGATCGTGCCGCGCCAGGAGTGCTGCGGCCTGCCGTTCATCTCCAATGGGCTCTACCCGCAGGCGCGCGAGAAGGCGCGACGCAACCTCGGGTCACTGGCGGAGTACGCGAGGGCGGGGTACCGGATCGTCGGAACCTCGACGTCGTGCACGCATGCGCTGAAGGCGGAGTATCGCGAGATGCTCGACCTGGTCGACGCAGATGCCACTGCCGTGGCCGATGCGACCTGGGACATCTGCGAGCTGCTCGTCGATCTCCACGACCGCGGCGAGCTCGACACCGGCTTCGCGCCGATTGCCGAGCCGCTCCCGTACCACCCGCCCTGCCAGCTCAAGTCGCACGGGATCGGGCTGCCGGCAATGGAGCTGTTCGGCCTGGTGCCCGGGCTGCGCGCCACCGATTCCGATCACGACTGCTGTGGTGCGGCCGGGACGTACGGGCTCAAGGCCGAGCGCTGGCAGATCGCCCATGACGTGGGTGCGCCCCTGTTCGAGAAGGTGCGTGCAGCGAAGGCTGCCGGGGCCTCGCGAGCGGCATGCGACTCGGAGACGTGCCGCTGGCAGATCGAGCAGTCGTCGGGCGTCCCGACGGTCCACCCCATCACCATCCTGGCCGAGTCCTACCGCCGCGCCGATGCGGCCGCCGCCGAGCCCCGTCGCCGCCTCGTCTAGCCGGCCCATCCTCGCCGCAGCCGATCTCGTCATATGCGCGTCAGCCGGGCGGTTGTCAGGATCGGCGGCTGCGTTTGGACAACCGCCGTCCTGGTTCGCATTAGCGGGCCGCGGATGCGGAGCAGGGCCTGATTCACGCTCGGCCGAAGCCGATGCGTCCCTCACCGGCCGGCTAATGCGAACCAGGCGTGCAGTTGGCGGGAAGGCGTTCGGCAGGCGTAGAGCCGCCGTCCGCGCGGCACCCCACGCTACTTGATGAGCTTGCGCTCCATCTGGTGGATCGCGATCCACATGCCGAGTGCGAAGAACGCCACGAGGTAGAGGAGATCCCAGACCTGCCCCAGACCCACGATCCCGGTCGAGAGGCCGCGGATGAGGTTGATGCCGTGGTAGAGCGGCGTGAACTGGATGATGGTGACCAGCCATCCCGGCAGCGCGGCCTCGATTGGGAAGAACGTGCCGCTGAACAGGAACATCGGCATCACGATCAGCCCCATCGGCACGTCGAAGTCGTTCACGGTGCGAAGGAACGAGGTACCCGCCAGGCCGGCGGCAGCGAAGGCCGCGGCCACCAGCAGCGCGGCGGGGATCATGAGGATGCCCAGTGGCGACAGGATCAGGCCCATGAACAGCATGATCACGAACATGGCCACCGCGTAGAGCGCGGCCCGCATGAGCGCCCACAGCATCTCGCCGATCGCGATCTCCGTGATTCCCATCGGCGTGGCAAGCACACCGTCGTACGTCTTCGCGTAGTTGAGCTTGAAGAAGACGTTGAAGATCGTCTCGAACACCGCCCCGTTCATGGCGGCGGTCGCCACCAGCGCCGGTGCAACGAAGGCCGCGTATGCGACCACCTCGCCGTTCGCCAGCGGCACCTCGCGAATGATCGCGCCAAGCCCCAGGCCGATGCCGACGAGGTAGAAGATCGGCTCGAAGACGCCGGAGAAGATGATGATCCACTGGTGGCGGTAGACCATGATGTTGCGCTCGACCAGGCGGCGGGCACGCCAGATCCGGCTCCAGGCATTGGCCAGCGAACCGGCGTGTGCGGGTTGCGTGATCGCCGTCATCAGCCCGCCATCCGCTTCGTGAGGTTGCGGTCGGCGAGGTAGGCGCCGATCGCGAACATCGCCAGCAGATACGCCATATGTAGCGGGGCGGTCACGGGATCCAGCTGGTCGAGGATCGAGCCGCGGATGAGCTGGACACCGTGGTACAGCGGTGTGAGCCAGGCGATCCATTGGGCGGGCTCGGGCAGGTTGCTCAACGGGAAGAACGTGCCACTGAGCAGGAACAGCGGGTTGATCACGAAGCGGAAGATGGCGCTGAAGCCCACGTCGTTCTTCTGGGTTGCGGTGAAGGCGATGAGACACGAGCTGAAGGCCACCCCGACCAGGGTCGCGACCGGAATGGCGAGGATCGCCAGCGGGGTGCGGACGATCCCGAACAGGGTCAGGACGACCAGGAAGACGGCCGCCAGGGTGCCGATGCGGAAGGCGCTCCACGCCAGCTCACCGAAGACGATGCTCCGCACACCGAGGGGCGTAGCAAGCATCGCCTCGTAGTTCCGGCCCCACATGATCTTGCCCATGATCGGGTAGGTGGACTCGAAGGTGGAGGTCTGCATGGCCATGGCCGCCAGCAGGCCCGGCCCGAGCCAGTGGATGTATGGGACGCCGCCGAAGGCCGCCAGGTCATTGGTCCCCAGCAGCGAGCCGATCCCGAGCCCCATGGCGGTCAGGAACAGCACCGGCTGGAGGAATCCGAAGGCCAGGCTCCGATGCCAGAGACGCCGGTAGACGAGCCAGTTGCGCTGCCAGACGCGGCCCGACGCGACGAGAACGGTCATGGGGTGCCTATTCGACCAGCGAGCGGCCGGTCAGGCGCAGGAAGACGTCCTCCATGCTCGATCGGCGCACGAGCGCGCTCTCGATGGGAATCTGACGCTCGTTCACCAGCTCGAGCGTCCGCTCGCCGTTCTCGGTGTAGAGCAGGTGCCGGTCCGGCAGCTCCTCGATCCGGTCGGCGAGGCCGTCGAGCTGGCCGTTGAGGCCCTCACGCGTGGCATCGGTGAATCGCAGCTCGAGCACCTCCTTGGTGGAGTGCTGGTCGATGAGCTGACGCGGCGATCCCTCGGCCACGATCTTCGCCTTGTCCATGACGACGAGGTGATCGCACAGCTGCTCCGCCTCGTCCATGTAGTGCGTGGTGATGATGAGCGTCGCCCCGCGGCGCTTGAGCTGGTAGAGGCGCTCCCAGAGGAGGTGGCGGGCCTGCGGGTCGAGGCCCGTCGTCGGCTCGTCCAGGATCACGAGGTCCGGCTCGTTGATGAGGGCACGTGCGATGGTCAGGCGGCGCTTCATGCCGCCGGACAGTGGCTCGACCTGGTCCGTGGCTCGCTCGTCGAGCTGGACGAACTCCAGGAGCTCCTTCGTCCGCTTGTCGGCAACGGCGCGCGGAATGTCGAAGTAGCGCGCGTACATCTCGAGGTTCTCGCGGACCGTCAGCTCGGTGTCGAGGTTGTCGATCTGCGGCACGACGCCCAGCCGCGCCTTGATCTCGCGGGCCTGGGTGCGCGGATCCATGCCGATCACGCTCAACGTCCCGTCGCTCACCGGCGAGGAGCAGGCGATCATCCGCATGGTGCTCGTCTTGCCGGCACCGTTCGGGCCGAGGAAGCCGAACGCCTTGCCGGGGCGCACGTCGAAGTCGACGCCATCGACGGCGGTGAAGCCGTTCGCGTAGCGCTTGGTCAGGCCGCGGGCATGGACAAGTGATTCGGAGGTCGTCATGGAGTTCTGCATTCTAGACCGATCCTGTCATCGAAACTCATCGGCGCGCATCGGCCGGATGTCGCGCGCTGGCCGGCGCTCGCACCGTTCTCGCCAAATTCATACCACCGCCGCACGAACGTCTGAAAACCCGCGAGTCTTTGCCGTTTGCGGCTCTCGCCCTGCAGGTTGGCTGGATCTGGGGGGATCGGGATAGGTTGTGAGCACCCCGTATGAATTTGGCAGATGCGCGGCTCTCGGACAGGGTCCATTGCGCCATGCGCCGGGGTCATACGCCGGCGGCGAGCGAGTCGGCCCGGGGGTCCGCGCCGCCTTCGTAGGAGCCGTCCGGGCGGCGGCGGATGACCTGCGACCAGCCCGTGAGCGGCGTCCGGGCCTCGACCGTGGATACCTCGTGGCCGCGGGCCTCCAGCTGCGCAATGGTTGGCTCGTCCACGCCATCGGCCTCGATGCGGACTGGTCCCAGCGGTTGCTGTGCCGCCTCGGTCTCGAGCACGAAACGCGGCCGGTCGACGGCCGACTGCGGATCCAAACCGTCGTCCACCAGCCCCGTGACAAGCTGGACCATGATGTGCGGCTGAGCGTCGCCGCCCATCGAGCCCAGCGCGACCTCGGCGACGCCGTTGCGCAGCAACATGCCGGGCATCAGGGTGTGGAGCGGCCGCGAGCTCGGCGCCAGCGCGTTCGGGTGGGAGGCATCCAGCGTGAAGGACGCACCGCGGTTGTGGAGCATGATCCCCGTCGACCCGCCCATGATCCCCGAGCCGAAGCCCATGTAGTTCGACTCGATCAGGCTGACCATCATGCCGTCGGCATCGGCGGCACACAGGTAGACCGTACCGCCGCCAGGGCGGTTGGTGGGCACGAAGCGCTGAGCCCGATCGGGCGACAGGCGCGACGCGAGCCACCCGGTGTGCTCGGCTGACAGGAGCTGGTCGACATCGGCGTGGCCGCGATCCGGGTCGGCGACGCATCGGTCGCGCTCGCTCCAGGCCACCTTGAGCGCCTCGACCTGCGCGTGAAGCCGATCGGCACTCATCGGCGCACCGGTCTGGCCAATCGAGGGTCTGCAGGATGTTCAGTGCCATCAGCGCCGCGATGCCCTGCGAGTTGGGCGGAAGCGTGGCCACCTCGACGCCGTGGTAGGTCGTGGAGATCGGGTCGACCCATTCGCCGTGGTGCGCCGCGATGTCCTCGGCCGTCATCACGCCGCCGGCATCGTGGATGGAGCGCGCGATCTCCTCGCCGATAGGGCCACCGTAGTAGGCCTCCCGGCCACCATCGGCGATCGCGCGCAGCGACGCAGCCAGCAGCGGCTGGCGGAAGCGGTCACCGGCACTCCCGGCGTGCTCGAACACCGCCCGCGCTTCCGCGTCGAAGGTCGGCAGCCCGCTCGCGATCGATCGGGCCGTGATCCGCGTGAGTGGATAGCCCCCGTCGGCGGTGCGGGCCGCGGGCAGAACGGCATCGGCCAGGGTGAGGCGCCCGAAGCGCTCGAGCAGCTGTGCCCAGGCGTCCACCGCGCCCGGGACGGTGATGGTCAACGGACCCCTGGCCGGCATGGCACCGTGGCCGGCATCGCGAACCGCCCCGATGCTCAGGCCGGCGGGGGAGCGGCCGCTGCCGTTGAAGCCGTGAAGCTGGCCCTCGCCAGCGTCCCAGATCAGCGCGAACGCGTCGCCGCCAAGACCGCAGGCGTTGGCGTAGACCACGGCCAGCATCGCATTGGCCGCCACGGCTGCGTCCATGGCCGTGCCGCCCGTCTGCAGGGCTTCGACGCCAGCGGCCGTGGCGAGGGGATGGGGAGTAGCAACCATGCCATTCGGCGACGTGATGGAGGCCATGGCTGCGACCGTACCAGACTCCGAAGAGCCGAAAACGTGCGACTGGACAGTAGCAAGAACCAAGAGGATACTGGAAGCCATGAGCAGCACCATTGCCGTGATCGGCGCGACCGGGTTCGTCGGCAGCCATCTCGTTCCGCACCTGGTGAAGGCGGGCCACCGCGTCATCGCGGTCTCGCGCGACGGGCGACGGTTGCCGGAGTGGACCGATGGCGTCGATGCCCGGGCCGGCGACGTGACCGCGCAGAACCTCGACGCGGCGATCCAGGGTGCCGATGCGGTCGTGCACCTGGTCGCCATCGCGCGCGAGAGCCGCGGCAAGAGCTTCGGGAAGATCAACGTGGACGGCACTCGGCGGGCCGTCGAGGCAGCGGAGCGCGCGGGCGTCAAGCGCTTCGTCCATCTATCGGCCATGGGCGTCACCGACGAACCGAAGCTCGGCTACCTGTACTCGAAGTGGCTCGGCGAGCAGGCGGTTCGTGACAGCTCGCTCGACTGGGTCGTCCTGCGTCCCTCGCTCCTCTTCGGGAAGGGTGACGGGTTCTTCAACCTGGTGAAGACGACGCTGAAGTGGTGGTCGCCCGGGGTCGTTGTCATCCCGGGCAAGGGCGACGCACGGTTTCAGCCGCTGTCGGTCGATGATCTGGCGGTCGGCATCGAGCAGAGCGTGACCGACGCGGGTCGCTCGAAGTCGGTGTACGAGCTCGGTGGCCCGGAATGGGTGACGTATCGCGAGATCGTGGACGCGGTGAGCCGGACCACCGGCATGAGGCGCTTGAAGCTGGGCATGCCGATCCCGCTCATCAGCGCCCTCACCGCGGTGACCGACAAGGTACTGCCGATCTTCCCGGTCAGCCACGACCAGATCAGCTCGCTGCAGCGGCCGAACTACACCGAGCCCGACGCGTTCGAGCGCGCCTTCGGTGTCACGCCGCGGCCGATGGACCTCTCCTACCTGGGCTGAGCCGTAAGGGTTGCCTTACCGTAAGCAATCGCTTACCGTTGGAGCCGTGAAAGCTGCTTCGGCACCCCGCGATCCGTTCACCGCCCTCGGCGATCCGACGCGCCGCGCGATCGTCGAGCTGCTCAAGCCCGGCCCGCGCTCGGTGCGCGAGATCTCCGACGATCTTCCGGTGAGCCGCCCCGCCGTCTCGCAGCATCTTCGCGTGTTGCGCGAGGCAGGGCTTGTGTCCGAGCAGCGGGACGGGGCGCGGCGGCTGTATCGGCTCGACGACATGGGCGTCGCGGACGCTCGTGCCTATCTCGAGCGCGTATGGGGAGAGGCCAGCGCTCGGTTTCGGATCACCGCCGAGAACACGCGAGAGCGGCGATGATCGAGCCGATTCGCCTCAGCTTCGAGGTCCGATGCCCCCCAGCGCATGCCTTTGCGACCTGGACCGAGCGGACGTCGACGTGGTGGCCGGGCTCGCACACGGTCAGCGGCGCGGCCGGGCTGGCGGTGCTGTTCGAGGGGCGGGTTGGCGGCCGGATCTATGAGCGGACGTCAGCCGGCGAGGAGCACGACTGGGGAAGGATCCTGGCCTGGGAGCCGCCGCACCGCCTCGCGTACCTCTGGCACCTGAAGGCCGATCCGATGGACGCCACGGAGGTCGAGATCCGGTTCGTGGAGGCTGGCGAGACGATGACCCGCGTCGAGATCGAGCATCGCGGCTGGGAGCGCGTCCGCGAGGACGGCGAGGGACGGCGGGACGCCAATCGCGGCGGATGGGGGAGCCTGCTGCCGCATTTCACGCATGAGGCGAATCGGTTCACATCGGAGGGACACGAATGAAGTTCTACGAGGCACGCGCCAGCATCGGCGCCGATCCCGAGACCATCTGGTCGATCATCACCGATGCTCCGGGCTACGCGGGCTGGGAGAACGGAGTCGTTCGAGTCGAGGGCACCATCGCGCCCGGTGAGACGATCAAGGTCGTCTCCGAGGCGAACCCCGACCGGACGTTCCCGGTCAAGGTGAGCGGCTGGAAGCCCGCCACGCACATGGAGTGGTCGGGCGGGATGCCCCTCGGGCTCTTCCGTGGCGTTCGGACCTTCACGCTCACTCCGACCGGGGATGGTCGAACGGACTTCACCGTCCGCGAGGAGTACACCGGGCCGTTGCTGGGCATGATGTGGCGATCGATGCCGGACCTCGGCCCATCGTTCGCGAAGTTCGTCGAGGGAACCAAACGCCAGGCAGAGGCAGGAGGACCGCAGGGATGAGCACGACGCAGGGAAGCGGCACCAAGGAGGACCCGTGGCAGCTCACGACGCCGCCGGGAACGAGCGCGTATGAGATGTACCGCGACGAGACGGCCGATCCGCCCCAGATCGTGTGCCAGGTCGGGTCCACGAAGCTGACGTATCAGCTGCGGGCCATCGACGACCTGCATGCCTGGCTCAAGGAGCAGGGTGACTGGGTGCCGCTCGGCGCGTCGGACGAGAAGAAGGACGCGCCCGAGGGCAGCGTAGAGGCGTGGGGGCGCGACTCCTCGAACCCGGTCGGCGGCTGGTACGGCCTGCGAAAGGGCTACCGCGGCCGGTTCGGGATGTACATGCCGCCGCTCCTCGAGGCACTCGGCCTGGCAGAAGTCGAGCACAACCCGCGCAACAACCGGATGCGCGCCATCTGACCGTCAGTCGCCCCAGGTCTCTCCCGGTTCGAGCGCCACGACCTCGGCTCCTGTGTGCTCGCGCAGCTCCTCCGGCGTGCCGGCCAGGATGGGGAACGTGCCGTAGTGGACGGGGATCACGGTTGGGGCGCCGATGAGCTCGAGCGCCATGCCCGCATCGCGCGGGCCCATGGTGTAGTGGCCACCGATCGGCAGGACGGCGACGTCCGGATTGTGGCGGCGTCGAATGAGCGCCATGTCGCCGAAGAGGTCGGTGTCGCCCGAGTGATAGACGGTGGTGCCGTCCTCGAACTCGATGACCCAGCCCCAGCAACCGAGGTCACGGGTGACCTGGTCCGAGCCGGTGCCCAGCGTCGCCCCGCCGGTGTGATCAGCGTGGACCATGGTGAACCGGATGCCGGCGGCCTCGACGGTTCCACCCTTGTTCATGCCGATCGACTCGATCCCACGTGCGCCCAGCCAGATCTGCATCTCGTGCGAGCCCAGGGTCGTCGCGCCGTCGACGCTGGCCAGCTCCACGAGGTCGACGCAGTCATCCCCAACGTGATCGAAGTGACAGTGCGTCGGCGCGACCACGTTGACCTGCTCCGCGGTGCGATACGCATCGGCGTAGTTCGGTGCCCCGGTCCAGCGGTCGACCCAGACCCAGGCGTCCTCGGGCGAGCGGTAGAGCACGCCGCCGTGCCCAAGGCGGGTGATGCGCAGGTTCGCCATTGGTGTTCTCCTTCGGTTTCAGCCAGGAGCCAGGAGGCGACCAGCATCGGCGATGCGTCGCATCCAGGGGAGCTCGCGCTCAATCGTCGTTTCAGGACCATGGCCGGGAAGCACTCGCGCGCGGCCCGGGAGGTCGGTGGCAAGTCGCCGCAGCGAGGTGACCATGGCCGCATCTTCACCGCCCGGGAGATCGGTGCGTCCGTACGAGCCGGCAAAGAGGACGTCTCCGGACAGGAGGAGGCCGCGCCGCTCCTCGTACAGGCAGACCGACCCCTCGGTGTGGCCGGGGGTGTGGAGGACGTCGAACACAAGGTCGCCGATGCGGATCTGCTCGCCCTCGACCAAGTTGCGACTCGCGCGACTTGCTCCGATCTCAAAGCCATACTCGTTGCGTCCGTCGAGCCGATACGCGTCGTCGGGGTGGATGGCGAGCGGCGCGCCGCTGCCGTCGATCAGCGGTGCATTGTCGAAGATGTGGTCGATGTGCCCGTGCGAGTTGGCGATGAGGTGCAGATTCAGGCCGATGGCCGCGACGCGTTCGAGGAGCGGTTGCGCGGCGCCCATCCCCGGATCGATGACGAGGGCGTCCGCGGAGCGTCCGTCCCACACCAGGTAGGCGTTCGTCTGCCATGGCCCGAAGACGCCGACCTCCAGCCGGACCCCGTGATCGGGATCCTGGGCCGGGACGCCCGCCCGCTCGATGATCGGTCCGTCGGTCACTGCTCGCGGACGCCCGCAGGTCCGATGACGCCGTCCGCTCCCTCGCTCGGGCGCAGCCCGAAGCCGGCAGCGAGCTGTCGGGCCAGCTCATCGGCGACCCTGTCCATCGGCTGCGGTGCGCCGAGCTCGCGCGCCAGGGACGTGACGCCCTTGCCGGGGATCCCGCACGGGATCATCTCGTCGAACCAGCGCAGGTCGGTGTTCACGTTCAGCGCCAGGCCGTGGGTCGTTACGCCCCGTTTGACCCGTACCCCGATGGCCGCGAGCTTGCGCTGACCGTCGACCCAGATGCCCGGGTAGCCATCCAGCCTGTCGCTCCGAACGCCAAAGGCGGCCGCGGTGGCGATGATGGACGCCTCGAGAATCCGGACGTAGCGTCGCAGGTCGAGCGGGTCCTTCAGTTCGACGATCGGGTAGGCGACCAGCTGTCCCGGCCCGTGATACGTGATGTCACCCCCGCGGTCGATGCGGATCAGCTCCGTCTTCAGCTCGTGAAGCCGCTCGGCGCTGGCGAGCATGTTCGACGGGTCACCCCCTCGGCCGATGGTATACACCGGGAAGTGCTCGAGCAGGAGCAGCCGATCGCCGATGCGCCTCCCGCGGCGCTGGTCGGCAAGCTCGTCCTGGAGCTCCCATGCCGGCCGATACGCGACGGTGCCGAGATGCTCCACGGTGAGCACTCCGCCGTGTGCGACGAGCAGTGGATATTCGTCGGCTGCCGGCCGGTGCGGGGCCTGTCGATCGGGACGCGCAGGACGACTCGGGCGCTGATCGGAAGGCGAGCTGATGTCTCGGAAGGGGGTCTCGGGGCTCATGGGGTCCTTGCCAGATTCATGTCAGGCGCGCACGCGGCCCGCGTTTCGGGCGAATTCATGCCACCTGCTGGGTTTGCACGGCAGGGTGGCACGAGCCTGGGGGAATTGTGACGTGGGTGCGCAGGTCATCTGAATCTGGCGGAGACCGGCCGGTCGGCTCAACTCGCCGCGGCGGTCTCGCGCCCGGGGACCTGCTCGGCGGCGTGGTAGCTGGACCGGACGAGTGGCCCCGACTGCACGTGCTTGAAGCCCAGCTCGAGCCCGATCCGTCGCAGCGACATGAACTCGGCCGGGGTGTAGTACTTCACGAGCGGCAGGTGCTTCTGGCTGGGGCGGAGGTATTGGCCGATGGTCAGGACGTCGACATCGGCGTCGCGCAGAAGCGACATCGCCTCGACGATCTCGTCCCAGGTCTCGCCGAGCCCCAGCATGATCCCCGTCTTGGTGACCATGCCTTCGAAGCCGATCTCGGCAGCGACCGTTCGACCGTGGGTCAGGACCGAGACCGATCGGTCCCAGCGCGCTCGCCGGCGGACGGCCTTCTGGAGCCGCGGCACGGTCTCGACGTTGTGATTGAGGATGTCGGGTCGGGCCTCGACCACGGTCCGGATGTCGTCGGGACGGCCGTTGAGATCGCTGATGAGCACCTCGGTGCTCGTCCCGGGATTCGATCGGCGGATCTCGGTGATCGTGTCGGCCACCATCTGCGCCCCGCCATCGGCGAGATCGTCGCGCGCGACCATGGTGATGACGACGTGCTTCAGGCCCATCTGATGCGTCGCCTCGGCGACGCGACGGGGCTCGTCGAGGTCGGTGATCGGCGGCCGACCGGTGTCGATGGCGCAGAAGCCGCAGTTCCGCGTGCAGACACTGCCCAGGATCATGAAGGTGGCGGTCCCGAGGGCCCAGCATTCGCCCTGGTTCGGGCATCGAGCTTCCTCGCAGACCGTGTTCAACGACTCGGCGCGCAGGATGCGATTCGTGTCGGCGTACGTGCTGCCCATGCCGAGCCGGACCTTGAGCCATGCGGGGCGTCGACCGCCGGGTCCGGCGTTCTCGGGGATGGGGTCCCCGGGCGCCAGGAGGCCGCCATCGACCTGGGGGCCGCCGGGATACATCACGTCGGATGGCGTCGCATGCCCGCCGGCCGGCGCGGACACGACGGTCAGCTCACCGAGGGTCGAGAAGTCGGGGCGCGGGTCATCAAGGGCCATTGCCAAAGTCTACCGAAGGGCGCCCCGGTGTGCCTGCCCTGCGTTGAGCACGGGAGGCGGACCAACGTACCCGGGGGTACTGCACCGGACCGAACACTCGGGTTCGGGATGCAGTGGTGCGCGCACGCGCCCCAGTACGTCGTGGCCGGAACTCCCATGGCGGATGAGCACGTTCCCGGGCTACTGTCCCGCCAATGTCGCTCGCTCACCGAACAGGCGATCCCCGCCGGCGCGATCCCGCACCGGTTTCGCGCCGCGCGCGCGCCTGGGTCGTTGCCGCCCTTCTGGCGACTCTCGCGGTGTCGGGGGCCGGGACAGCTCGCGCGGCACTGCTGTACTGGACACTCTCAGTGAGCCCGACGACCGTGACGGCCGGCACAGTGACCAACTTCACGCTGAACGCGACCACGGACCCGCTGGGGCCGATCAAGTGCATCGTCATCGATGTTCCCGTCAGCTTCGACGTGCTGTCGGTGACTGCCGGCGGCGGATGGTCGAGCAGCGGATCGGCCGGGAACCAGGTCCGCGTCAGCAGCTCCGGCGGCATCGGCGGCCTGCTTCGGCCCCTGAGCACGTCGTTCACGGTTCGGGCCGAGGCGCTCTCGGCAGGGCAGGCCACCTGGCAGGCGAGCGCGTACCCGCTCCAGGGGTGCAGTGGCGCCGGTCCGCTCCTCGGATCGTCTCCGACCGTTCGCGTCCTGCTCGCGCCGACACCGGCCCCAACGGTGACACCGGCCCCCACGCCCGGCTCGACCGCGACGCCGGCTCCCACCGCGACCCCGTGGATCCCGTTGCCGACGATCCCGCTTCCGAGCATCGGGTCGCCGCTGCCATCCATCGTCCCGCAGCCTTCGGGCACGGCCGCTCCGACATCCACCCCTCGCCCGACCGTTGGCGGGACCAGCAGCCCGCGACCTTCGGCCACCCCGCGCCCGACCACGGTCGCACCGGGTTCGGGGCCGATCGGGCCGGGCAGCGGCGGTCCGAGCGGCAGCTCGGGGGGCGGGGCGTCGCGACCGACGCTTCCCACCGGCAGCGCTCAGCCGGATCCGATCGTCGTTCCCGGAACGGGTGGTGTGGCCGTCGTGACCGGCCTCCAGATCGCGTTCGATCCTGCGAAGCTGACCCTCGATCTCGGCGGAATCGGCCTGAGCGGCAACGCCATCGTGTGGGCGGTGCCCGCCGCCACCCTCGGCGCGCCGGGACTGCTCATCCTGCTGTGGGTGGCGCTTCAGACAGGTGGGGCGCTGATCTGGACGCCGGCCGTCCGTCGCCTGCGGCGCCTGGGCGCCATACCGGGCATCACGAAGTCCCGGCGACCGGTCGCCGCCTGATCCTTCGACGCGCGGGATGAGGCGCCCGACCGGTATTCGGGGTCAACCGAGCGGCGTGTTCGTATCCCATTGCTCGAGCGCCTCGCGCACATCGGCCATGAAGTAGCCGACCTGCGCGCCGTCCAGGACACGGTGATCGAAGCTGCACGTCATGTTCATCATGTGCCGGATGGCGATGACGTCCTGGCCATCGACCTCGATCACGCGCGGTCGCTTGACGATGGCCTCCATCGACAGGATCGCGACCTCGGGCGCATTGATGATCGGCATCGAGCTCACGGAGCCGAACCAGCCGGTGTTGTTCACGGTGAACGTTCCGCCCTGGAGCTCGTCGAGCCGAAGCTTTCCATCCTTGGCGCGGCCTGCGATGTCTCGAATCCTGGCGTTGACGCCGCTGATCGAGAGCTGATCCGCGTTGGCGATGACCGGCACGATGAGCCCGTTGTCGACCGCCACCGCGATGCCGATGTTCATTGCCTGCTTGAGGATGATCCGATCGTCGGCGAACTGACTGTTGAGGGTCGGATGCTTGCGCAGCGTCTCGGTCACTGCCTTGATGACGACAGCCACGAATGAGAGCGAGGCACCCTCGCGCGCCTTGAACGCGGCGTTGTTCACGTCGCGCCACTTCACGGCATTGGTCATGTCGACCTCCACCACCGTGTAGGCGTGGGGGACCGTCTGCTTGACCTGGGTCATCCTCCGCGCGATGGCCTTGCGCATCTGGGACAGCGGCACCTCGGTGTCGCCACCGGACGCCGTTGGGACCGGCGTCGGGGGTGCCGCAGGTGCCGCGGGCGCCGCGGCGGCGGGCGCCGGGCTGGGCGGAGCCGAGGCCGGAGTCGGAGCCTTGGCGGCATCGGGCTCGGCCACCGGAGCCTGCTCTGCCGGTGCCGATGATGCGCCACCGGAGTTGATGAACTGGAGCACATCGTCTCGCGTCACGCGTCCGCCGGCGCCGGTCCCGGTGAGGCGAGCCACGTCGATCTCGTGCTCGCGAACCAGCCGTCGCACTGCCGGTGTCATCCGTGCATTGCCGTCGCCGTTGCTTCCTGCGGCGTCCTCGTCCGCAGCCGCCGGCTCGGTGCTCGCCGGGGCAGCTTCGGACGCCGGGGCCGGAGCTTCCGGCTCTGTGGCCGCTGGAGCGGTGGCCTCCTGGGCCGGCTGTTCCTCGGTCGCTGCCGGCGGCTCGGGCTGCGATGTCTCGGCCTCGGTGCTCGATGGCTCGGGCGACGCGGTCGCCGCGGCCTCGGCGGGTGGTGCCGCTGCGGCATCGGCGGACGCCTCGGCGCCGGCTTCCTCGATCTCGGCCACGGGCGTTCCCACGGCCACCGTCTCACCATCGGGGACGAGGATCTTGGCGATCTTGCCCGCCACTTCGGCCGGCACCTCGGCGTTGACCTTGTCCGTGACGACCTCGAACAGCGGGTCGTACTGCTCGACGGTGTCGCCCTCGGCGACGAGCCAGCGCTCGATCGTACCCTCGGTGACCGATTCGCCCAGCTGCGGCATCTTGATCGTGGTTGCCATCGGTTGGAAGCCTTCCTCTGGTCTGGTTCGCTACGTCGTGGTGTGGATCAGATTGTGATCGATCGGTCAGTAGGCTGCGAGCTTGCGCGCGGCATCGACGATCCGCGCCGGACCGATCATGTACCAGTCTTCCAGTGCGTGGTGGTAGGGAACGCCCGGAACCTCCGGCCCGGCCAGCCGGGTAACGGGGCCGTCGAGCTGCTCGAATGCGCGCTCGCTGATCTCCGCCGCGATCTCGGCGCCGAAGCCACCGAACCGGTTCGCCTCGTGCACGACGAGGGCCTTGCCCGTCTTGGCCACCGATGCCAGCACCGTCTCCATGTCGAGCGGCCTGAGCGTTCTCAGGTCGACGATCTCCGCCTCGACCCCATCCTCGCGGGCCAGGGTCTCAGCTGCCTCGAGGGCACACGTCCGCATGAACCCGTAACAGAAGATCGAGAGGTGCTTGCCCTTGCGGGCGACGTCTGCCTTGCCGATGGGCACGACGATGTCGCCATCCGGAACCTCCCCCTTGAACAGCCGATACGTCTTCTTGTGCTCGAAGAACATCACCGGATCGGGGTCGCGGATCGAGGACTTCAAGAGGCCCTTGGCGTCGGCCGGCGTCCCGGGCGCCACGACCTTGAGGCCGACGGTGTGCGTGAAATAGCCCTCGTTCGACTGCGAGTGGTAGAGCGCGCCGTGAACGCCGCCGCCGTACGGCATCCGAATCACCATCGGGGCGCTGAAGGTGCCGTTCGATCGGTAGTGGATGCGGCTGATCTCGGAGACGATCTGGTTGAAGGCCGGGTACACGAAGTCCGCGAACTGCATCTCGGCCACGGGGCGAAGGCCGTAGACCGCGGCGCCCATGGCCGCACCGGCGATCATTCCCTCGGTGAGTGGTGTGTCGAGGACGCGCTTCTCGCCGTACTTCGCATACAGGCCCTCGGTGGCACCGAACACACCGCCCTTCTTCCCGACGTCCTCGCCCAGGACCATGACCCGCTCGTCGCGGTCCATCTCCTCGTCCATGGCCTGCCGGATCGCCTCGAGGATGTTGAGCTCTGCCATGTCAGTGCCCCCCGTCGCCGAGTGGAGCGAGCGGCTGAGCGGTGCCGCCACCGGGAATCGTCTCGGCGTAGACGCGCTCATGGGCGTCGTCCGGCGTCGGCTCCGGGCGTGCCTCGGCGCGCTTGTTGGCCTCGTTGACCTCCGACTTGATCTCGGCGCGAATGGTCTCCTCCAGCTCGTCGGTGAGTACCCCGCTCGCTCGCAGCTCGTCCGCGAACAACGGGATGGGATCGCGCTCCTTGAGCCCGGCCACCTCGTCGGCATCTCGATAGCGGCGCTGGTCGTCGTCCGACGAGTGGCTCGTCAAGCCGGACCACGCGCGCCTCGATCAGGGTGGGGCCCTGGCCGGTGCGGGCACGCTCGTGAGCGTCGCGTGCGGCGGCGTAGCAGGCGAGAACGTCCCCTCCGTCCACCACCACGCCGGGCATGTCGTAGCCGGCCGCACGAGCCGCCACCGAGCTGCCGGCCACCTGCTGATCGAGCGGGACGCTGATCGCGTAGCCGTTGTTCTCGCACACGAAGATCACCGGCAGCTTGTGGACGCCCGCGAAGTTCATCGCTTCGTGAATCTCGCCCTGGTTCGAGGTTCCCTCGCCGAACTGGGTCATGGTCACGACGTCGTCGCCCTTCACCCACGCGCCCATCGCGATCCCCACCGCGTGGAGCACCTGGGTCCCGACCGGCGAGCTGAGGGAGACGATGTTGTACCGGGCGCCGCCGTAGTGGCCGGGCATCTGCCGCCCGCCCGAGCTCACGTCATCGGCCTTGGCGAGGTGAGCGGTGATGATGTCCTCGGCGCTCATCCCGAACGTCATGGCGCTGGCGATGGACCGATAGAACGGCGCCATCCAGTCCTGCCCCTTGCGCATCACCCACGACGTCGCCACCTGCGCTCCCTCGTGCCCCTGGCCCGAGATGATGAAGGCGATCTTGCCCGCGCGCTGCATGAGCCACATCCGCTCGTCGACGGCTCGCGCGAGAAGCATGTCGCGGTACATGCCGATGACGTCGTCATCGCTGAGGCCGAGCTCGATGTGTCGCGGCCGGGTATCGGTCGTGGCCATTCCGCTGCCCTCCTAGACGTGGATTGCCGCGCCATCGACCGCCAGCGCGGCCTCGGCGAGCACTTCGGTGAGGGTCGGGTGAGCATGGACGCTCATCGCGATCTCCGCGGCCGTTCCCTCGACCAGCAGGGCCAGCGTCGGCTCGGCCAGGAGATCGCCGGCGTGGGGCCCGATGATGTGGGCGCCCAGCAGGAGCCCGGTCTCGGCATCGGCGACGAATTTCGCGAAGCCGTCGACCTCACCGACGATCGTGGCCTTGCCGAGCGCACGGAACGGGAACGCCCCGATCTTGATCTCGTGGCCGGCGGCCTTCGCCTCCTCCTCGCTCATCCCGACCGAGGCGATCTGCGGCCGGCAGAACGTGACGCGCGGCATGAGGTGCATGCGCACGGGCTCCGGGTCGTGGCCTGCCATGTGCTCCACGGCGACCACCGCCTCGTGGCTGGCGACGTGGGCGAGTGCGAAGCCGGGAACGATGTCGCCGATGGCGTAGAGATGTTCGGCCCCGGTGCGCATGTACTCGTCGACGATGACGTAGCCGCGCTCGAGCTCGACACCCTCGATCGCGTCGAGGCCGATCTCCTCGGTGACCGGGCGGCGGCCGACGGCCACCAGGATCACGTCTGCGGACAGGTCGGTCCGCTTGGAGCCGTCCTTCGTGGCGACCTGGAAGCTGACCTCGGTGTCGCTCTTCTTGATCGTCTCGGCGTCGATGCTGCTGGCGACGTGGATGGCGATGCCACGCTTCTTGAAGACGCGCGCAAGCTCCTTGCCGACCTCGGCGTCCTCGAGCGGCACGACCCGATCGGCGTACTCGATGAGCGTGACCTCGGCACCGAAGTCGCGGTACATGCTCGCCCACTCGACGCCGATGGCTCCGGCGCCGACGATGGCCACCCGGCCGGGGACGTCATTTCGCGTCAGGGCCTCGTCGCTGGTGATGATGCGGTGGCCGTCGGGCTCGAGCCCGGGGAGAGCTCGGGGGACCGAGCCGGTGGCCAGCATGAGATTGTCCGCCGAGGCCTCGATGTCGCCGGACTCGCCACCGGTGACACGCACGCTGGTCGGGCCGGTGAGCACGCCCGTGCCCCGCAGAACGGTCACCTTGTTCTTCTTCATGAGGAACTCGACGCCGCCGACATGCTTGTCGATCACCGCGTCCCGTCGCTTCCCGAGCGCGCCGTAGTCGAGACCGATGCCGTCGTGCCCGGACAGGCCGAACTCGGCTCCCTGTTCCGTGACCCGGTGAAGCAGGTCGGCGGTCTCCAGGAGAGCCTTCGATGGGATGCAGCCGCGGTTGAGGCATGTCCCACCCAGGCGATCCCGCTCGATGATCCCGACGTTCAGGCCGAGCTGGGCCGCCCGAATGGCGCCGACGTAGCTCATGCCCCCGCCCAGGATGAGGAGATCGAAGCGTTGCTGTTCTGCCATGGGTCTCCTGTGCTCAGCTGGCCGCGGCCCGGTCGGGCCGTGGCGCATCGGACTCGAAGGATCTGCCCTCATGGTCGCCGAAACGTCGTCGCCAGTCATCCGGCACCGGCATCGGCGATGCGGACGCGTAGTCGTAGGTCACCAGCACGCTCTGCACGTCGCCGACCAGCCGTGCCGTCGCTGCGGTCGTCATGCGGTGTGCCATCTGGATGCTCGTGCGGCCGATGCGCTCCACCCGGGTGTCGACCACGACCTCCTCGCCGAACATGATCGGCGATCGGTAGTCGAGCTCGACCCGGGCAAGGATGAGTGGCAGGCGGTCGAACGGCTCCGACGATTCCAGGACATCGAGCACGTAGCGAATCCGCGCGAGCTCGATGTAGCTGAAGAAGACGGCGTTGTTGACGTGCCCGAACGCATCGATGTCGCGGAAGCGCACCTGCAGCGTCGTGCGGTGGCGATAGTCATCGGTCACGACGACCCATTCTAGCCGAGGAGCGCCGCGTGCCCCGGCCGAGCGACGCGCCCGGGCGGCGGCGGGAGCTCAGAGAGCTTCCGCGATTCGGCCGATGAGCGCGGCCAGCAGCGTGGTCCGCGGCGCGACGCTGGCGAGGTCCAGCCACTCGTCGCGGGAGTGGTCATCGCCACCCACCGGCCCCAGTCCATCGAGCGTGGGCAGGCCGAGCGCCGCGCAGGTGTTGGCGTCCGACGCGCCGCCGGTCGCCGCATCGTGGAGGTCGAAGCCGAGCTCGCCCGCGACCTGCACCGCGAGTTCGACGAGGCGACCGGTCGCGGCCGACTTCTCCATCGGCGGGTGCATGGCCGTCCGCCGCATCGAGGTGCTCACGCCGCTCACGGTCGGTGCGCCGACGACGCGCTCGACTTCAGCCGCAGCCTCGTCGAATTCGGCGACGGTTGAGGCACGGAGGTCGACCTGGATCTCGCAGTGCTCGGCGACCACGTTGGGCCGGGTGCCGCCTCGGATCACGCCGGCGTTGAGGGTGACGGTCGGCCAGCGGCCATTGAGCGCGTGGAGTGCGAGGACCTGGTGCGCCGACTCGAGAATCGCCGATCGGCCCTTCTCCGGCTCGATGCCGGCGTGTGCCGCCCGGCCGACGAGCTCGATCGTGTAGTCGGCGATTCCCTTGCGGGCGCTGACGATGTCGCCGTTGGCGCGCGCGCACTCGAGCACGAACGCGACGTCATGCTCTCCGGCGAGGTCCCGGATGAACGGTGTGCTGAACGGCGAGCCGACCTCCTCGTCCGGGTTGGCGACGAAGGTGACGGCGGGGTCCGCGCCAGCCTCGCGTAGCGCGCCGATGGCATGCAGGCCGGCGAGCAGGCCCGCCTTCATGTCGGTGACGCCCGGACCGGTCGCACGCTCGCCGGCAATTCGATATGGACGCGCGGAGGCCGTCCCGGCCTCGAAGACCGTGTCCATGTGGCCGATGAGCAGCAGCCGCGGGCCGCTGCCGGCGATGCGCCCGATGACGAGATCGCCGAAGGCCGGTTGACCGGGTTCCGGCTGATGGGGCGTGCGCGAGACCTGTGCCCCGAGCTTGGTCAGCTCATCGGCCATGAAGTCGGCGACCTGGTTGACGCCATCGGGGCTGTACGAGCCGCAATCGACGTTGACGAGCCGCTCGAGATCCCTCAGCAGGCGCGGGAGGCGCGCGTCGACGATGCGCCGCAGCGCGTCCGTATCGGGCATGGCGATCAATATACTCACGCACATGCCGCCCCGGTCCGACCAAACGGACGCTCCCGTCGAGCTGGTCGAGCTGCGGGTCCTCGATGGGCCGAACCGCTTCTTCCGTCGCCCCGCCCTGAAGCTCGAGTTCGCCGGGCAGGCGGTGGGGGAGGCCGACGCTGCGGCCGAGGTGGCGGCCGACGCGATCCGGCGGTTCCACGCGGCGCTCGGCCTTCGTTCGCCGCGCATCACGGCTCGGCGCTCGGTCGATGGCCTGCGGGTCGCGGTGGCCTTCTCCTGGCGTCGCCGTACGATCTCGCAGGCCATTGCTGCCGCGGCCAGCCGGCTCGCCCTCGGCCGGTCGACCGAGCGACGCGAGCTCACCGCGCTGCGCGCCACCGCGCACGGACCGCTCAGCCATCTGCCGCGACCGCGCATCCCGATCGTCGCCGTCACCGGCACCAACGGCAAGAGCACGACCACGCGCCTCATCGCGCACATCGCGACGGTCGCCGGCAAGAAGGTCGGCATGACGAACTCGGACGGCATCTACGTGCGCGGTGAGCTCGTCGAGGCCGGCGACTGGACCGGGTTCGGTGGCGCCGGCCGCGTCCTGGCGGAGCCCGGCCTCGACCTCGCCGTGCTCGAGACGGCACGTGGCGGGATCCTTCTTCGCGGGATCGGCTACGCAGCGAATGACGTGAGCGTGGTGACCAACGTGAGCGCCGACCACCTGGGCCTGCAGGGCATCGACACGCTCGACGAGCTTGCCGAGGTCAAGGGGGTGGTCCCCGCCATCACCAAGAGGGATGGGTGGGCGGTGCTCAATGCCGATGACGACCGTGCCTGGGCGATGCGTCGTCGTACGCGGGCCCGTGTCTACGCGTTCAGCCTCGACCCGGAGTCCGATCGACTGCGGCGTGCCGAGGCGCACGGCGGGAGGGTCGCCACCCTGGTGGATGGCGAGATCGTGCTTCGGGGCGGTGGCCGCCGGGCTCGGCGGCTCGGGCGGGCGGACGAGCTTCCCGTGACCGTGGGCGGCCTGTCGCGCTACAACATCGCGAATGCACTTGCCGCCGCGGCAGCCAGCGACGCGCTGGGGATCCCGGCTCCGCGCATCGCCCGTGGACTCCGCACGTTCGCCCAGGATGCGAGCGCAAATCCGGGCAGGCTCAACCTCTACGAGCGGGACGGGATCTTCGTCATCGTGGACTTCGCCCACAATGAGGCCGGGCTCGAGGGGCTGCTGCAGGTCGCGCGCGGGATCGCGGGGCAGCACGCGGTGCGCCTGGCGTTCGGGACGGCGGGGGATCGGACCGACGAGATCCTCACCGCACTCGGCTCGCTGGGTGGAACCGCCGACGACCTCGTCATCGCCGAGAAGCGGCACTACCTTCGGGGCCGTGACCTGAGTGAGATGAACGATCTGCTGCGGCGAGGCGCGCGTCGGGGCGGATATCGCGGCCGGATCGGAACCCATCCCAACGAGATGAGGGCGGTCCAGGCGCAGTTGCGCCGGGCTGAGCCGGGAGACGTGTGTGCGGTGATGGCCCATGTCGAGCGCAACGAGATCTTCGTCTGGTTGGAGGCCCACGGATTCCAACCGGTCGAAGCCGCTCGCGTGGCGGCGCTGGTCAGGGCGGTCGGGCTCGGCGGCTAGAGCTCCAGCTCGATCTCGTCGTCCGCGTCGACGACTCCGACCACCGCCTGGAGTCCATCGGACTCGCTCGCCGACCCATGCTGTCGGCGCTGCAGCTCCTTCCAGACCTCGTTGGCGTGGTCGACGCAGACGACAACGACGTCACCCTCGTGGGCATGGTCGAGCGCGTGCCGGGTCGCTTCCAGCTCGTCGAGGATCGTGATCGTCGATTCGACACGCGACGCGTCGTTCTGCGCGGACTCGACACCCTTGACGATCAGCTCGGCAGTCTGTCCGCGCGGCCGGCCGCGATTGTTGGCATCCTCGCGAACGATGATCTCGTCGAAGTAGGCCGCGGCCGCCGCGCCCAGCTCCACGATGTCCTCGTCCCGTCGATCACCGGCGGTGGCGATGACCCCGATCCGGCGCCCCGTGACGGGCGCCCGCGCTCCACCCGCCGACGGGACCGTGAGCATGTTGACGAACTCGCCCAGGGCCCGGACGGCCGGTGGGTTGTGGGCGTAGTCGACCACCACCCGATAGCCGTCGAGCTCGAACATGTTGAGGCGGCCGGGCGCCATGAAGTAGCTGGTGGTGAAGGTCCGCAGACCCTGCCTGATGTCATGCAGGTGCGCCCCGGCGGCCCACGCGGCCCCCGTGGCGGCCAGGGCGTTCTGGACGTTCATGCGGGCACGGCCCTCGAACGTGGCCGGGATGAGGTGGGTCCACACCAGTGACATGCTCTTGCGTCCCTGTCGCATGACGATCATCTCGCCATTTCGGCCCTGCTCGAGCGTCACCGATCGTCGGCCGCGGGACGCCTGGAACTTCAGGCGCTCGTGATCGGGATCCATGCTGAAGTAGATGACCGAACCGGAGCAGGCGCGCGCCATCTCGGCCACCAGCGGGTCGTCCGCGTTCAGCACCGCGACGCCATCGCGGGGCACGGCCTCGACCACGACCTGCTTGACGCCGGCCAGCTGCTTGATGCTGTTGATCCCACCCAGCCCGAGATGGTCGCCGGTGACGTTGAGGACGACGGCCACGTCATTGCGCTGGTAGCCGAGGCCCTCACGCAGGATGCCGCCGCGCGCGACTTCGAAGACCGCCAGGTCGACCGTCGGGTTCTGCAGGACCATCGAGGCTGACTTCGGGCCGGAGGCATCGGCCCGGCGGACGATCCGGCCGTCGACATAGATGCCGTCCGTGCTGGTCAGGCCGACCTTGTGGCCCATTCCCTTCATGATGTGCGAGATCATCCGCGCGGTCGTCGTCTTGCCGTTCGATCCGGTCACGGCCACGATCGGGATGCGCGCGTCGACGCCGGGCGGGAAGAGCATGTCGATCACCGGCTTGGCGACGTATTGCGACTCGCCTTCGGTCGGATGGGTGTGCATGCGGAACCCCGGTGCCGCGTTCACCTCCACGATCCCTCCGCCCGTTTCGCGCACCGGCAGGCTGACGTCGGGGCAGATCAAGTCGATGCCCGCGATGTCGAGGCCGACCACCCGTGCCGCGAGTTCGGCAAGCTCGACATTGTCGGGATGCGCCTCCTCGGTCCGGTCGATGCTGATGCCGCCGGTGCTCATGTTCCCCGTTCGCTTCAGGTACACCCGATGGCCGCGCGGGGGCCGGTCGGACAGCTCGAAGCCCTGCTCGCGGGCGTAGCTGACGGCCTCGTCATCGAGCGTGATCCGGGTCAGGACCTTCTCGTGGCCGATGCCGCGCCGCGGATCGGAGTTCGTGATCTCGACGAGTTCGGTCAGCGAGTGCTTGCCGTCACCCTCGACGTGTGCCGGCACGCGCTGCGCAACGGCACGCAGCACGCCGCCGATCACCAGGCAGCGGTAGTCGTTGCCGACCAGGTAGGTTTCGACGATGACCGCGCCCCGGCGGGTCTGGGCATTGGCCGCCCGGAACCCCGCGCGAACGCTCTCCTCGTCATCGATCTTGAGCATGACGCCGCGTCCGTGGTTTCCATCCAGCGGCTTGATGGCGACGGGCATCCCGATGCGGTTCGCGGCGGCGACGGCGCCGTCCTCGTCGCGAACGACCTCGGATCGGGGCACCGGGACCCCGGTGGCGGCCAGGAGCCGGTTCGTCAGCTTCTTGTCGGATGCGATGTCGACTCCCAGCGATCCCGTGGCGCTCGTCATCGTGGCCCGGATGCGCCGCTGGTGGATGCCGTGGCCGAGCTGGACGAGCGATCCCTCGCTGAGGCGAATCCAGGGAATGTCGCGCAGGGCGGCCTCGTCCAGGATCGACTGGGTGGAAGGCCCGAACGCCGCGCGCTCCGACAGCCGGATGAGGGCCTCCAGCTCGGCGAGGAAGTCGAAGTCGGGCTCCGCCTTGACGAGGTGATTGACGAGGCGGACCGCCAGCGTTCCGGCCCGGCGCCCAACCGACTCTTCGCCATACGAGTACACGACGTGATAGCGGCCGGGCTCCCCGGTGCCGCGCGTCTTTCCACGCCCGACCTCGTTGCCCGCCTCGCGCTGGAGCTGGAGCGCGATGTGCTCGGCGACGTGCCCGACCCAGGTCCCATCGCGAAGGCGCTCCTCGAAGCCGCCGGGCTTGCCGGTCCCGCAGGTGTGCTGCCCGACGCCGGGCAGCATCTGCAGCAGCCCCTCGACGAAGCCGGGGATCGTGTTCGACGGGAAGTGCTCGAGGATGCCGAGGTCCACGATCAGCTTGATGGCCGGTTCGTAATTCCAGTAGTTCGGCCCGCGGTAGACACGGGTCTCGACGATCTTCAGCTCGGGCGCAGGCTCGGCACCGGGCGGACCATCCGACACCCGGGGGTGCTGGGTCGCACGGGAGGCCCGACGAGTACGGGCCGTCACTCGCTCGCCTCCTGGTCCATCCGGCTCGCCCGGGTGGCGCGGCGTCGCGCGCGCTCGGGAGCCTGGTCGTCGGCCCCCTCGGCAGCGATCCGCCGGATGAGGCGTCGCGTGTTGTTGGTGGCTGCCTGGAGGCTCGCAAGCTCGCGATCGGTGGCGCTCACAGGGCGCAGCGGCGCCATCAGCGTGCGCTTCCGGAGGTCGAACCGATATCCGGAGGGAAGCGAGTGGAGCATGACACCCGACACCATGATCGGCCGGTGGCGCTTGACCTCGTAGGCATCGGTCTGGATGTGGGCCGGGTCGATGATCGCCACGGATCCCTTCCCGAGCACTTCCAGGATGCCCTTCGGGCTTACGAGCGCTGCCGTGTCCTCGTCGATTCCGATGCCCAGCAGGGCTGGGGACTGCGCGACGAGCGCGAGAAGGCGGCCGAATCGATTGCGCTGCTCGAAATGCTGGTCGATCAACACGCCGGGCAGCAGTCCCAGGCCGGCGCTCATCTGGGTCATTCGCTGCTTCGGAGTGGCACCGCTGGTGCCGAAGGCGACCATGTGGCTGGCGATGGCCGATGCTCCCGCGCTGGTGCCGGCGACCATGGCCCCCTGCGCATGGCGCTCGATCATGGCGCGGCCCAATGCGGTGCCGCCGATGACACTCGAGAGTCGCAGCTGGTTTCCGCCGGTCATGAAGATTGCCGTCGCGTCGTCCAGCTGTGCCACCAGCCGTTCGTCGTTCGCATCTTCCCGTACGAGGGGTCGCATCCCGCGAACGTCGCCGATGCCCATCTGGCGGAACAGAGACAGGTACAGCTCCGTCGCCTCGTCGCCGAGCGACGAGGCGGTAGAGATTATGACGATCCGCGCCTGGCTGCCGCCGGCCAGCGAGACGAAGCGGGACAGGATCTGGCGCTGTCGCAGCTTGTCCTCGGCGCCGCCGATGATGAGGAGGTGACCGGCCCGGGCGTGCCCCGAGCCCGTCTTCGCAGGCATGGCTCGCAGCATAGCGAAGTGCGCCATGGGCCGGACGTCCCCTAGACTCGATCGGATGTCCACCGCGTCACTGCCCCGCACCGAGATGCGCGATTACTACGAGGTCCTCGGGACGGACCCGTCTGCCTCGTCCGCGCAGTTGCGCGCCGCATTCCGCGCGGCCGTGCTTCGGCACCATCCGGATCGCGCCCCCTCATCCGACGTCGCGACGCGCCGGACTTCGATCCTCAATCGGGCCTGGGCCGAGCTGCGCGACCCGCTCCGCCGGCTTCACTACGACCACGCCCTCGAGGGCGGCAGTGCGGAAACGCTGGCGTGGCCGCTCGATGCGGGCGAGGCGCCACGGACCGTGCGCCCCACCCGCCACCTGCGTTCCGAGCCCGGAGTGCCGAGCCAATGGCATCAGCCGCAGTGGCGCTCCGCCGCCGGGTTCCGCGTTCCGACCGACGTGTTCATGGCGGGGCCGGCTGCCCAGGAGCGGTGGATCGTCGAGCATCACATCGAGGGCGAGGACTGGCGCGAACACTCCGAGCGTTACTGGCTGCGGTTCGCGGCGCGCCACTATGCGGATCGAGGTCGGGTCGAGGACTGGCTCGGCACCCTCGAGAGAATCGTTGCCAGCGCACCCCCGATAGCCGAGATCGTCGACGCGAACCTGCGGGACGCCTACCTGGCGGCAGGTGAGGAGCTTCGGGGCGCCAATGCACTGCGCGAGGTCGCCGAGCGCGAGCCGATCGGGTCGACCCAACGGCGCTGGGCTGAGCGAGAGCTGCGCGTGCTGCTCGGGGAATACCGCGACGCCCACGTCCGGCGCGGACCCAACGAGCAACGCGCCGAGAACGCCGAGCTGCTGCTGAACTTCCTCGAGTCGCTCGAGATCGCCCCGTCCTTCACGGACTATCGCGCGGCGATCGTTGCGCACCGTCGCGCCGGCCACGGCGGACGAGCCGCGGAGCTGGTCGAGCGGGTCATGGCGGCGCCGGTCACCGATCCGGGGCGATGGTTCAGCCTTGTCCAGCTCCTCACCGAGGCGGGACAGCTCGATCGGGCATCGGCATTGCTGGCCGAGATCGCTCGCGGGGAGCACCCAGAGGCCATTGATCCGCGCAGGGTCCACGGTCCGTGGCGCCGGATCGCGGCGGCCCGCGAGCGGCTGGCCCGGGCCCGGCGTGCGGCGGCCCGACGCGGCCGCTGACGGCGTCGGATGCTAGGGTGACACTCGATGAACGCGGGGAGCATCACGCTCGGATGAGACTGCTCAGGCTGGACCGGTTCGCCCTGCTCGGCGCCCTGATCGGCGCCGCGACCGCGGTCGGCGGCGGATGGCTCGCCAGCGCGTCCGGCGAGCAGGTTCCGGTCACCGTCCCATTGGTCCTGGCGGTGACACTCGTCGGCCTCGCTCTGGGGGCCTCGTCTGCCACGTGGGCGTACCTTGCCGGCGCGGCCGTCATCCTGGTCGGTGCCTACGGGCTCGGTGGCAGGGGATGGGAGGGGACCGATGTCGTGCGGATGGCAGCGTTCATGGTCGGCTCGCCGGTCATCGTGTACCTCGTGTACCGGGGGGAAGCCAGCCGGCGCATGGCCGAGGATGCACTGGCCGCCAGCCGTGAGGCCCGCCGCGACGCGGACGCCGAACGTGTGCGACTCGAGGCGGCGCGCCACGAACTCGATACTGCCCTGGACCATGCCGAGCGCGAGCGCGCCCGCCTTGAGGAGGTGGCCGAAGCGATTCCGGAGCCGCTCATCGTGTACGACGAGGAGCCTCGCGGAACCTACGGGAATCGGGCCGCGATGCGCCTCTTCGGGCGGAGCTTCGTCGAGCGATCGCTCGAGGAGTGGGGGCGTGCCACCGAGCCGCGTGATGAGCGCGGCACCGCGCTCGAGTCCTCGGAGTGGCCGCAGGTGCGCGCGCAGCACGAGGCCTTCCGACGACGGATGACGCTGCGGGTGCCGATGAGCGGCCGGGACGTGATCGCCGACATCGAGGGGACGCCCATCCCCGGTGGCGGAGCGGTCCTGCTGCTGCGGGACATCGGCAAGGAGGAGGACGAGCGCCGGCGACTCTCGCGCTTCGCGAGCTTCGTGGCGCACGAGTTGCGCAACCCATTGGCGGTCGCCAAGGCCAGGATCGAGCTTGCGCAGCGAGATCCGGCCCTCCCCAGCCGGTCGGGCGCTCACGGGGCGCGCGCGCTCGAATCGGTGGATGCGGCCATCCAGATCCTCGAACGGCTCGAGCTCTACTCCCGCGCCGACGCGGGCCACGTCGAGGCAGAGAGAGAGCCGTTCGACCTCGCGCCGGCGCTGGGATCGGCAATCGAGCGCTACCGTGCCCGCGGCTCCGACCGTGACGTGCGGGTCGCGATGTCGGAGGGGATCCGCGTGGTCGGTGATCGACATCTCAGCGAGCAGGCCATCACCAACCTGCTGACCAACGCCGACCGATACTCGACCCCCGGCGGCCCGATCCAGGTGACGGTGCGTGACGGGGACATCGTGACGCTGCGGGTCAGCGATGAGGGTCCCGGCATCGCGGACGACATCGCCGCTCGCCTGTTCCGCGATCGCGTGACCGCCGGCAGGGGACTGGGCCTGGGCCTTTACCTGGTGCAGGCCACGATGACCGCGATGGGCGGCAGCGTCCAGCTCGAGCAGCGCAAGCCGGCGGCCGTCTTTGCGCTGCGCTGGCCGCGCGCCGCGGCCGGAAGGGATGCTTGACGCTGGTGGGCTAATGCTTTAGCGTGGTAAAGCGATGACCAATCAGCAAGCATCAGACAAGTCAACGGCGGGCACCGGAACCGAGGATCGCTGGATCAGCGAGCCGCTTCGCGAGCTCGCCGCCGCGGTGGCCACGCTTCGCGACGGTGACGAGGCGTTGCGCTTCCTGCGCGACCTGTGCACCGTCAACGAGCTCCGCGAGTTCGCCGCGCGCTGGGAGGTCGCCCGTCTCCTGGACGAAGGCGTGAGCTACCACGACATCAGCGAACGCACCGGCGCCTCGAGCGCCACGATCAGCCGAGTCAACCAGTGGCTGCGCTACGGGCGCGATGGATACCGGCTCATGCTGGACCGACGTGCGCGCGCCAGGCGACGCCGATGACGCCGCCGACGCCGATGGATCGCCTGCGCCTGGCCGTCCCGAACAAGGGGCGGTTGTCGGAGCCTGCCATCGAGCTGCTGCGCAGCGCCGGATTGGAGTTCGAGTTGTCAGAGCGCCGGCTGAGTGCCGCGGTGCGCAATGTCGACCTCGAGCTGTTGTTCGTCCGCACCGAGGACGTCGCCGAGTACGTGGCGGACGGTCTCGTCGAGCTCGGCCTCACGGGCGCCGATCTCGTCGCGGAGCACGGCGGTGAGCTGTCGACGGTGCTGCCGCTCGGCTTCGGCGCCTGCTCGCTCGTCCTGGCCGTTCCGCGTGATGCCGACGTGACGTCGGCGAAGGACCTGGTCGGCTGTCGCATCGCCACCTCGTTCCCGCGCGTCACCGCCGCCTACCTGGCCGATGTTGGCGTCGAGGCGCAGGTCGTGGAAGTGCGAGGGGCGGTTGAGGTCACCCCACAGCTTGGCGTGGCCGATGCAGTCGTCGACCTCGTGGCATCCGGCGGGACGCTGCGGATGAACGGGCTGCGACCCGTCGCGACGCTGCTCGCCTCCGAGGCGGTGCTCGTGGGACGCAACGGGATGGCCGAGGCGGACGATCGCGTGCGGGACCTCGTGGCGATGCTGCGAAGCGTGCTCGATGCGCGGGGCCGCGAATACATGATGATGAATGCGCCGGCCGATTCGCTCGATCGGATCCGCGCCCTGATCCCCGGGCTCTCCGGGCCGACGGTCATGCCGCTCGCCGACCCGGCCTTCATCGCCGTCCACTCAGTCGTCGAGCGCAGCCAGCTGTGGCGCATCGTGCCGGCGCTCAAGGAGGCGGGCGCCCGCGACATCCTGGTGGTCCCGATCGAGAGGGTCGTGCGATGAGCCTCCCGGCGCGCGTCGATTGGTCGACGCTCGATGAGCCGGCTCGTTCCGAATGGGCAGCGACGCTGCGGCCCGCCGAGCCGGTCGCCGACGTGGCCGAGATCATCGCGGCGGTCCGTGACGGTGGTGACCACGCATTGCGCCAGCTCACCGCGAGATTCGACGGCGCGGATCTCGAATCCCCGTGGGTCTCGGACGAGGAGTGGGATGCGGCCCGCGTCGATCCCGCCCTCGAGTCGGCCCTGGCCGAAGCGATGGCCGCCATCCATCGGTACCACGCCGAGCAGCGGAACGCGTTGCGCCAGGAGCGGCGCGTTCGGACCCGTGCCGGCGTGACCGCCTGGCGTCGCTGGCAGCCAATTACGCGGGCGGGCGGATACGTTCCCGGCGGCCGCGCCGCCTATGCCAGCAGCGTCCTCATGCTCACGGTGCCGGCACGCCTGGCGGGCGTCGAGGAGCTCGTGATCGCGACGCCGCCCGCCACCGATGGATCGGTCTCGTCGTCCATCCTGGTCGCCGCCCGGATGGCGGGCGTCGGCCGCGTCCTCAAGGCGGGCGGCGCCCAGGCCATCGCGGCGCTGGCGTACGGCACCGAGTCCGTGGACCCGGTCGACAAGATCTTCGGGGCGGGGAGCGCGTGGGTCACGGCGGCGAAGCGCGCCGTCAGCCACCGCGTCGCCATCGATCTGCCGGCGGGGCCATCGGAGTGCATCGTCCTTGCCGACGGAAGCGCGGACCCGGACCTCGTGGCCCTCGATCTGCTTGCCCAGGCGGAGCACGGGCCCGACTCGGTGGCCATCGTGGTGAGCGACGTCGCCGCGCTGCTCGATGCGATCGCGGAGGCCCTGCCGAGGCAGGCCGCCAATCTCGCGACCGGGGAACGCGCCCTGGCAACGATCCGCGCCCACGGTGCCGCCGTGGTGGTGGCGAATCTCGACACTGGCATCGACGTGATCAATGCCGTGGCGGCGGAACACGTCAGCCTGCAGTGCGCCGGCGCGGAGGACCTGGCGGTCAAGGTCCGCAACGCGGGGGCGATCTTCATCGGTCCCTGGTCGCCCATCGCGGCCGGCGACTACGCGACCGGGACGAATCATGTCCTGCCCACCGGTGCCGCGGCTCGGGCCTGGAGCGGCGTGGGAGTCGAGGGCTTCGGTCGCTGGATCGAGGTCCAGCAGCTCACGCCGGCAGGGGTCCGCGCCATCTCTCCGATCGTCGACGCGATCGCCGCGGCCGAGGGCCTTCCCGCCCATGCCGCCAGCGTGCGCGCCCGAGCTGGCCTGGCCCGCGCGGCGCTCGAGCCGGCGGTCGGCGACGATGTCATCGACCTGTTCCGCCTGCCGGGCAGGGTGGAGGCGTACCCGGCGGAGCCGTCGGACGAGGAGCTGGCCGAACGCGCCGGCATCGAGGTCAGCTCGGTGGTTCGGGCCGACATGAACACCATGGGCGGCGGCGCCTTGCCCTCCGTCGTCGACGGCCTTCGTGGCTTCGACGGAACCCGCTCGAACGAGTACGGCGATCTCGCCTACCGCCGCTTGCGGTCGGCGCTGGGTGCGCGGATCGGCGTCGAGCCGAAGCGAGTCGTCCCGGGTGCAGGCGCCGATGAGCTCATTCGCCTGGTCACCACCCAGGCCCTGGCGGCGGGGGATGCGGTCATCATCCCGACGCCGACGTTTGCGATGTTCGCGGTCGAGGCGCGTCTGGCCGGCGCCCGGATCGTGGGCCTTCCACGTCGCGACATGGCCCGGCGACAGCCGGTGGCCGAGATCCGGGAGGCCGCCATCCGGGAGTCCGCCCGGCTGGTGTGGCTGTGCAGCCCGAACAACCCGACCGGCGACGCGTACACGCTCGACGAGATCAGGGAGCTGGCCGACGGACTGCCCTCGCTCGTCTGCGTCGACGAGGTCTACCTGGAGTACGGCGAGGACAGCATCGGCGCCGCGCCGGGGTCGACATCGGCCATCGGCATGCAGGACGCCCTGCCGAACGTCCTCGTTCTCCGTTCGCTCTCGAAGTCGCACGGCCTCGCCGGCGTCCGGGTGGGCTACCTGGTCGTCGCCGACGTGCTGGCCGATCGCTTCGACGCGGTCCGCCTGCCGCTCTCGATTGCCGGACCCTCCGAGGCCGCCGCGCTGGCGGCTCTGAGTGATGAAGCAACCGCCCGAGAGCGGCGCCACGCGATCATTGCGGCCCGCGACCGGCTGGCCGTCCTCCTGGCTGATCTCGGCTGCGAGGTCCTGCCGTCGGTCACCAACTCGATCGCGTTCCGGGCCGGCGGGGATCCCGAGCGCGTGGACAGCGACCTCCTGGCCCGCGGCATCGCGGTGCGGCGCTACGAGAGCGGACCCATGGCGGGATGGCTGCGCGCGACGGCGAGGCTCGAAGCCGAAGAGACACAGATGAGCAAGGCATTCATGGAGGTCCTGGCATGAGCCGCATCGGCTCCGTCGAACGATCCACCACCGAGACCCGGATCCGGGTCCGCATCGATCTGGACGGCACGGGGTCGGCCGCGGTCGAGACTCCGATTGGATTCCTGGATCACCTCCTGACCCTCTTTGCACGCCACGCGCTCGTCGACCTCGAGGTTTCCGCGAGTGGCGACGTGCACATTGACGAGCACCACACGGTGGAGGACACGGCGCTCGTCCTGGGCCGGGCGATCGACGAGGCGCTCGGTGATCGTGCCGGGATCCGTCGATACGGCGACGTGCGGCTGCCAATGGACGAGGCCCTTGCGCTGTGTGCCGTGGATCTCGGTGGTCGGGCGTACACCGACGTGGAGCCGCGACCGAATCCACCCCTCGGCGGTAACGCGTGGCTCGAGCTGTGGCCCCATTTCGTCGAGACGCTGGCGCGCGAGGCGCGTGCGGCGGTGCACCTGGAGGTTCGCAAGGCGGCCAGCGTCCACCACCTGGTCGAAGCGGGCACGAAGTCCCTCGCGCGCTCCCTGCGCCAGGCGTGGGAGCCCGACGAACGGCTCGGCACCGCGCTCCCGAGCACCAAGGAGACCCTGCGGTGATCGCCGTGGTCGACTTCGGGGCCGGAAATACGCGATCGGTCCTGCGCGCATTCGAGTCCATCGGCGCCGATGCCCGACTCGTGGCCGGCACCGGATGGCCTGGCCGATGCCGAGCGGGTCGTGCTGCCGGGTGTCGGCGCCGCCCCGTCGGCGGTCGACGCCCTCATGGCGCGCGGCCTGTGGGAGCCGCTCCGCGCCTGGGGAGCGGCGGGCCGGCCGCTGCTCGGTCTGTGCCTTGGCGCCCAGCTCCTGCTTGAGGGCTCCGAGGAGGGCAACGCTCCCGGCCTCGCCCTCATCGGGGGGCGCTGTCGAGCGTTCCCGGACCCGAAGGACGGCGGGCCGCGCCTCGTGCCGCACATCGGCTGGAACCAGGTCCAGACCGGCAACGGCGCATTCGACGCCTACTTCGTCCACGGCTACTGGCTCGATGCCGATGCGTCCGCCGTTCGTGGCTGGACCGATGTCGAGGGTTTCCGATTCCCATCGCTGCTCCGAGCGGGCGCCATGACCGGGACCCAGTTCCATCCCGAGAAGAGCGGGCGCACCGGGCGTGCCCTTCTCGGAGCCTTCGCCTCCGGTCTGCTCGACGCTCGCGTGGAGGCGGCAACGTGGAGCTGATCTGTGCGATCGACCTGCTCGATGGCGGGGCGGTGCGCCTCGTCCAGGGCGACTACGACCGTCGGATCGACGCGGGGAGCGACCCGGTCGACCTGGCGCGACGGTTCGTGGACGCAGGGTGTCGACGCCTCCATGTCGTTGACCTGGCCGGCGCCCGAGCGGGCCGACCGGTGCAGCTGGACCTGGTTGGTCGGATCGTGGAAGCGGCGCGGGATGCGGCGCCGGAAACGCTGGTGGAGGCCGGTGGTGGCCTTCGGCGACCAACCGACGTCGCCGACCCCCTGGAGCGAGCGGACGTGGCCCTGCTGGGCACGGCGGCCATCGAGGATCCCGCGTTCCTTCGTGCCTGCACGCTCGCCCATCCCGGCCGCATCGCGGTCTCGCTGGACCTCCGAGAGGGGCGCCCGGCACTGGACGGCTGGCTGCGCACCGGGGAGACGGATGCCATGGAGCTCGCTCGGCGGCTGGTGACGGATGGGGCGACGCGGCTGGTGGTGACCGACACCGGTCGCGACGGCACGCTGGCCGGCCCGAACCTGGAGCTGCTGGCACGTGTCCGCGCGGCCGTGCCCGACGCGACCCTGGTGGCGGCCGGGGGCATCGGCTCGCTCGACGACCTGCGTGCCGTGCGCAGCGCCGGGTGCGATGGTGCGGTGGTCGGCCTGGCACTCCTCAGCGGGGCGATCGACCCGGCCGAGGCCGTGGCGGCGCTGTCATGACGCTCCGTCGCCGCATCATCGCCTGCCTCGACCTGACCGCTGGCCGCGTGGTCAAGGGCACGCGCTTCGCGGACCTCGTGGACGCCGGCGACCCGGTCGAGATGGCCGCTCGGTACGCCGAGGAGGGCGCCGACGAGATCACGATCCTGGACATCGGCGCCACGCTTGACGCCCGGCCTGCTCTGCTCGACCTCATCAGCCGGGCGGCGGCTGCCCTCGACGTGCCGCTGGCGGTCGGCGGCGGCGTCCGGACCGTCGACGACGCGGCAGCGTTCCTGGACGCGGGTGCCGACAAGGTGACGGTGAACAGCGCCGCGCTGCGCGACCCGCAGCTGGTGACCCTCCTCGCCGATCGGCTCGGCTCACAGTCCGTGGTGGTGGCGGTGGATGCCGCCCGCGCGGGGGCGGCATGGCGGGTGCGTGGGGTCGCCGCCACCCAGGATTCCGGGCGTGACGCCGTGGCGTGGGCGCGCGAGGCGGTCGAGCGAGGTGCCGGGGAGCTGCTGGTCACGAGCATCGACCGGGACGGGACGCGGTCGGGCTATGACCTCGACCTGAACCGCGCCATCGCCGAGTCGGTGCGCGTCCCGGTCATCGCGTCGGGTGGCGCCGGCAGCGCCGACGACGTGGCCGCGGTCTTCGAGGTCGGTGCCGCGGCCGCCCTGCTGGCGTCGACGCTGCACTTCGGGATCCTGCGGGTCGAGACGCTCAAGGCCGAGCTGGCCGGCCGCGGTTTCAGCATCCGCCTGCCCGCCCCGGTCGTGACACCGCGCGAGGTGGCCGCGTGGCTTGGCTGAGTGATCGACGGCCGGATTGGTCGCGTGGATCCCTCCTTCCCGTGGTGGTCATCGACGAGCGGACGGGCGATCTCCTCATGCTGGGCTGGGCGAACGCCGAGGCGGTCGAGGCCACGGAGCGGACCGGCGAAGCGCACTTCTGGTCCCGGTCGCGGCAGGAGCTGTGGCGCAAGGGCGCGACGAGCGGCAACGTGATGCGGGTGGTCGGCATGACCGTCGACTGTGACGCCGACGCGATCAGCTACCGCGTCCATCCGAGTGGACCGGCCTGTCATACCGGGGCGCGATCGTGCTTCGACCAGGGCCCGCCAGCATTCGGCCTCCGCGCCCTGGAGCGAGTGATCGCCGAGCGCCGCTCGGCTGACGCCGGCGAGTCATACACGGCACGCCTGCTGGCCGGTGGTCCACGACGCCCAGCCGAAAAGGTGAGCGAGGAGGCGGGCGAGCTGGCCGCTGCCGCGCTGGTCGGCACTGACGGCGAGGTCGTGGCCGAGGCGGCCGACCTCGTGTACCACGCGCTGGTGCTGCTGGCGGCGCGTGGCATCGGCAGCTCACAGGTCCGCGATGAGCTGGCGCGTCGCCACGGGGAGAGCGTCAGCCGGCCGGAATGACCTCCACCGGGCCAAGGTCGGCGCCCTCGAGCTCCTCGCGCAGTCGGGCGGCATCGCCGGTCACCAGGATGAGGGCCTCATCGGGGCGGACGAAGTCGACAGCGGCGCGATGGACATCCTCCGGCGTGACCGCCTCCAGGTTGGCCCGATACGTCTGCCACCAGTCGCTGGGCAGGTCGTAGACGGCCAGCGGCTCGATCGCCGATGCGATGCCGCCGGTGGTCTCGAACCTGAGCGGGAAGACGCCGACGAGATAGTCCCGGACACTGGCCAGCTCCTCGTCCGACGGTGGCACTTCTCGGATGCGCTCGAGCTGGCCGAGCAGCTCGCGGATGGCGTCGACGGTGACCTCGGTCTGGACGGCGGTGGTGGCGGTGAACGGACCGATGGCTCGACGCGGGTCGAAGGCGCATCGAGCCCCGTAGGTGTAACCGAGCTCCTCCCGAAGTCGCAGGTTGAGTCGGCTGCCGAAGACGCCCCCCAGCAACGCGGCCATGACAAGCGTGGCGAAATACCGAGGCTCGTGTCGATCGATGCCCAGGTGCCCGACGCGGAGCTCGCTCTGGACCGATCCGGGGCGATCGACGACCACGACGCGCCGGCCACCGCGCTGGGTCGGCTGGAAGCTTCGGTGGCCGGGCGCCGTGCCCGCCCAGTCGCCCAGCTGGCTCGTCACCGAGGTCATGGCCGCGTCGGGGGTGATCGCGCCGGAAATGACGATGTCGGCGACGTTCGGTGCGTAGTTGGCGGCGTGGAATGCCTGCGCGTCCTCGACCTGCAGTCGCTCGATCGTCTCGGGACGCCCCGATGACAGGCGCCCGTAGGGCACATCGGCCGCGAAGACCTCCCGCAGGAAGCTCTCGTCGGCCAGTCGACCCGGATCCGCCCGTGACTGGAGGATGTCGTTCAGTCGCTCGCCCCGGAGGCGCTCGAACTCGCCGGGGTCGAGCCTCGGCGTGCGCAGCATCTCGGCCAGCAGCGCGAGGCCGTCCTCCAGCTTGCTGCCCAGCGCCGTGAATCCGGCACGCGCGCTGTCCCAGGACGACTCGCTGCCGACCTCGATTCCGAGGCGCTCGGTGGTCTCGGCGAACGCGGAGGCGTCGAGGCGGCGAGTGCCGGTCACCAGGAGCTGTGCGGTCAGGCCGGCGATCCCGGCGTGGTCCTCGTCCTCGGTGGCGGCGCCGGCATCGGTCAGGAGGTGGATGCTGACGAGCTCGCGATCGGGGAGCGGAACGAGCCAGACTCCCATGCCGTTGTCGAGACGGTGGTGCTCGAAGTCGGGGAATCGATAGGCCCGCGGGGCCCCGGCGACGGGACGCATCGTCATGCCGCGGCCGCCTTGGCCGGGACGTACGTCAACGTCACCCGGTTGTCCGCCCGCAGCGACGAGGTCAGTGCCTCGCGAATTCGGTCCGAGTCGACGGCCTGCCATCGGCTCACTTCGTCGTTGATGCGTTCCGGATCGTCGAAGAGGCAGGTGTACATGCTGATCTTGTCCGCGCGCTCGCTGATCCGCTCGAGGGCGCCGGCCACGTGGGCTGCGTGGAGGTTGTTCACCCGCTCGAGGTCGGCCTCGGTGGGCCCGTCGGTGGCGAGCCGATCTATCTCTGCCAGCGTGGCCTGCTCGAGCGTCTCGGTCGAGACGCCGGGGCGGGCGGTGACCCAGATGGCGAACATGCTGGCGCCGCCGACCACCGGGAAGGCAAAGACGCTGGCGTCCTGCGCCAACCGCTGCTCGCGGACCAGGCTGGCGTACAGGCGTGAGGCGCGTCCGGCTCCCAGCACGTCGGCAGCGACGTCGAGGGCATCGAAGGCGTCCGTACCGAAGGGCGGAATGCGGTGACCGAGGTAGATCCGGCTCAGCGGAACGTCATCGTGCACCACGTCGCGCACCGGGCCGCCGATGAGCGGGTCGACCGACATATCCGGCGCCGCCGGCAGCGACGCATTCGGGGGGATCGGACCGAAGTGACGTTCGATCATGGCCAGCGCCTCGTCCTCGGCGAAGTCACCGGCGACGGTCAGCACCGCGTTATTTGGCGCGTAGTAGGTGGCGAAGAACTCCTGGACATCCTCGAGCGAGGCGGCCGAGAGGTCCTCCATCGAGCCGATGGTCGAGTGGTGGTACGGGTGGCCATCGGGATAGACCAGGGCCTGCATGCGCTCGTCCCAGTCGCCGTATGGCTGGTTGTCGACACTCCATCGGCGCTCGTTCTTCACGACGTCGCGCTGGTTGTCGAGCTTCTCCTGGGTCATTGCGGGCAGCAGGCTTGCCATGCGATCCGATTCGAGCCAGAGCGCAAGCTCGAGCTCATGGCCCGGCAGCGTCTCGAAGTAGTTCGTTCGATCCAGCCAGGTGCTGGCGTTCAGGGTCCCGCCGGCCGCCTGGATCATGCTGAAATGCTGGCCCTTTTCGACGTTGGCCGATCCCTGGAACATCATGTGCTCGAACAGGTGCGCGAAGCCGGTCTTGCCGGACTTCTCGTGCTTGCTCCCGACGTCGTACCAGAGGTTGACGGCCACCAGCGGGGCGCGTGGATCGCGCGACAGGATGACGCGAAGTCCGTTGTCGAGCAGGTGCCGCTGGATCGGGACGTGGGCCACGAGCGCCTCCGGTGTGGACCGATGCGGCCGCCCCTGGGGGCCCCGATGACGGTCGGACGGATCGGCGAGCCCGAGAAGGATCGCCCGGTTGGTGAGCGGGTTGGTGAGCGCCCAGGGATTCGAACCCTGAACCTAGTGATTAAGAGTCACTTGCTCTGCCGTTGAGCTAGGCGCCCGCGACCGAATGATGCCGCAGGCGACCGGGTGGGTCAACCGCGCGGGACGGTCAGGGCGGTCCCGGACCGCCGTTCGGCTCCGGTGCGTAGCGCAGGTAGCTCGCATCGGCGAATGCGCGGATGGCGTCCATGTCGACGGCATCGAGCTTGAGGAGGTGGCGCCATGCGGTCACGGCCACCGCCGCGCCAAGCTCCTCATTGCCTCCCCAGGGACTGAGGATGAACTTGTACCTGCCGCTGATGCCCGACTGGACCTGGCCCTCGACGTAGCCGGCCACTTCGGAGACATCGGCGTCATCGACGAGCGCCGGGTCGTACCAGATGACGATCCCGCCATGCTCCAGGTTGTGGATCACCTGGGACTCGTTCTGCGGCGTGGCGTAGACGCCCCAATTCGCGACACCCGACGGCTCCCAATGGGGCCCGGACGCGCCAGGAACCGACGAATACGGGTCAGCGCCGCACGGAGCGGCAGGGGAGCGACAGGTCGTCCCGTTCGGCACGTGCTGCTGCCCATCGTTCGGGAGGGTTTCGCCCGCGATCTGGTTCGATGACCCTCCCGTCAGGAGGACGAGCGCGATGATCACCACCCCGACGAGCAGCACGCCGCCGATGGCGAGAAGCCGCCAATCGGGAAGCGTCATCCCGCCGCTGCTGCCGTCGATTCGACGGTTCAGGGCTTCGCTGCTGGCGCGTTCGCGGCGCTGGATTCCGGACGTTCGTCGCTTGGACATGTGGCCGCGAAGAATAGCGGACGAGGCTCGAAGGTGCGTTGGCACCCAACCTGCGATGGTGGTGGCACGGAGGCTCGTTGGTAGAATGTCAGCCTCACGCGCGCCGATCGGCGTGCGTTTCCGTTCCGATCCACCGGAGGTTTCATGGCAGCAGGCTCCAAGCCCCGACGAGAGAACGCATTCACGCTGGTGAAGCGCCTCGCCTCGGGCGGGGTGGCCCTGGCGAAGCTGGAGGTCCGGCGGGGCAAGCAGGAGATGGCGCAGAACCTCGGCCATCTCAAGGGCGGCATCATCCTGCTCGCGATCGCCCTCATGCTGGTGCTCGTATTCCTGATCGCCCTGGTCGCCTTCGTCATGGCGGTGCTGGTCGCGGTCGGCCTGTGGTGGGTCGGCGTCATCGTGCTGGTCCTGCTGCTCGTGGGTGCCGGCCTGCTGGCCTGGCGGGGCATCAAGCGTGTGACCAGCACGAAGTACACCCCGGAAGAGACGATTGCAGCCGTGAAGGAGGACGTGGCATGGGCGAAGAACCGCTTGCTGAGACGCGGCTAGCCATCAGCGCCCAGCGCACCGAGCTCGAGCGGACCGCCGATCAGCTCCGGGATGCGCTGGACGTCAAGAAGCGCTTCAAGGAGAACCCGGCGCTGGTGCTGGGCCTGGGTGCGGGGGCCGTCTTCCTGCTGGTCGGAGGACCGATTCGGGTGGCGAAGCTCGCGCGACGCCGCGTCTTCCGTTCCGAGCCGGAGAAGGCGTTCGACGCGCTGCCGAAGCCGATGCAGGGCTGGGTCGACTCGATGGCCGGCTCCATCGGGCCGCGGGCGGCGGAGGCTCGCGAGACGCTGTCCGCGGAGCTCCTGCGCTGGCGGCATGATCCGAAGAAGCACAAGAAGGTGGCGAAGCAGCTGGCGAAGCAGGCGGCCGAGGGCCCTCCGGGTCCCAAGCGGGCCGCCTGGAACGCCTTCGAGGCGGGTGCTGCCATCCTGACGGCCGCTCTCGCCCGCAAGGCCGTCGAACGCTTCCTCTCCGGCGATGCCCCGCGGGGCAATGCCACGCTCGACGCGCTCGGCACAGCCGGCGGTGCAGCGGAGCCGGAGCCGGATGACATCAAGAACGACATGACGCGCTCGAAGGCGGAGCGCGAGGCCGCGGCGGCCGCGGACCGGCGCAAGGACTATTCGGGCATGAGCCGTACCTCCGGGTAGGAGGTGCGGAATCTCGCACGGCCGGAGTAGGCTGGGTACGGGCAGCCGCATCTGAGGACGACACATGCCGATGTTCATGGACCGACATGACCTGCCCGGCGTCACCCCCGAGCAGGTCGCGGAAGCCCACGCACTCGACCTCATACCGGCCGCGAAGTACGGCGTGCAGCTGCTTGCGTACTGGTTCGACATCGACCGCGCCGAAGTCTTCTGCCTCGCCAAAGCACCGAGCGCGGACGACCTCGTGGCGCTCCACAAGGAGGCGCACGGCATGATCCCGAACGAGATCATCAGCGTCGCCGAGGACAACGTCCTGCGCTTCCTCGGCAAGATCAACGACCCGGCCGAGAGCGCCGATGGCACCAGCCCGTTTCGGACCATTCTCTTCACCGACCTGGAGGGCTCGACCGCGCTGCTCGAGGAACATGGCGAGGCGGCGTTCATGGTCCTGCTCACCGAGCACGACCTGATCATTCGGCGCGCACTGGTCGCGTCACGGGGCCGGGAGGTGAAGCACACGGGCGACGGCATCATGGCCTCGTTCGATGACGTCGCAAAGGCGCTCGAGTGCGCGGTGGCGATCCAGGACGCGTTCGATGCGAGGAACGCCGCCGGCGCCGCTCAGGACCTCCGCGTCCGGATCGGCATGGCGGGTGGCCAGCCGGTCCGCCACAACGACGACATCTTCGGATCGACGGTCAACCTCGCAAGCCGCATCTGCGATGTCGCCGTCGCGGGGCATATCCTCACATCGGACGTCATCCGCGAGTTGGGCGTCGACAAGGGCTTCTCCTTCGACGACGCCGCTGATCGAGTGCTCAAGGGTTTCTCCGGCCCGACCCAGGTGTTCGAGCTGCTCAGGCCCTGAGCTGACGCTCCGGTTTCACCACGTGCCGGCATCGGTGGGTCCGCCTACAATGACCGCCGATCCATCGCGACCCCTAACGCCACGGTTCGCGCCTTCGCGATTCGTGAGCACAATCTCGAGGGCGAGTGGCGGAACGGCAGACGCGCCGGCCTTAGGAGCCGGTGTCGCAAGACGTGCGAGTTCGAATCTCGCCTCGCCCACCACGCCGCACAGGAGCTGACTTGGTCACCGTATCGACGCGACCCGAACCTGGCTCGAAGATGGTCCTCGAGATCGAGGTGCCGGCCGAGGAGGTCGCCCATCACTTCGCCACCGCCTACCGGCACGTGGCCGAGCGCACCAAGGTTCCCGGTTTTCGCCCGGGCAAGGCCCCGCGCAACGTGATCGACCGCTTCGTCGGGCGTGGCAGCGTCCTGGCCGAGGCGATCGATCACCTCGTGAGCGAGAGCTACGACGCGGCGCTCACCCAGTCCAACGTGATGCCGATCGACCAGCCCGAGGTTGACCTGGACCCGGCGGCGGTGGTCGAGGGCCAGCCCCTGACGTTCACCGCCACGGTGCCGGTTCGACCGGACGTGGAGCTCGGGTCCTACACCGACTACCCATTCGGCCTCGAGATCCCCGAGGTCACCGATGACCAGGTGAGCCAGGTCATCGAGGAGCTCCGCGAGCAGCAGGCAACCCTGCGGCCGGTGGACGAGCGCGCCGCCCAGAAGGGCGATCTCACCAGCGTGAAGTTCGTCGGGTCGATCGACGGCGAACCGTTCGAGGGCGGATCGGCCGATCGGATGCCGCTCGTCATCGGCGACGACCGGATGATCCCCGGCTGGGAGGACAACCTCGTCGGGATGAAGATCGGCGACTCGAAGGGCTTCGACATCGGCTTCCCGGACGACTATCGAGTGGAGGAGCTCCAGGGCAAGCAGGCGCACTTCGAGGTCGAGGTGATCGACCTGCGCGAGAAGATCCTGCCCGAGGTCAACGACGAATTCGCGAAGAGCGTCGGCGACGTCGAGACGGTCGACGCGCTGCGCGCCGAGATCAGCGACGCCATGAAGAAGCGCGCCGAGGCCGAGGCGCGCCACGCGCTGGGCGATCGGATCATCGACTTCGCGAGCACCAACGCCAATGTCGAGCTGCCCGAGGTCATGGTCGCGAACGAGATCGAGATCATGCGCGACGAGCTGCAGACGCGGCTGGCCCAGCAGCGAGTCGGGATGGAGCAGTACCTGGCGCTCTCGAAGCAGACGCCCGAGGAGCTGGCCGCCGAGCTCCGTGAGCCCGCGTCGCGGCGGGTGAAGACGCTCCTTGTCCTGTCGGCCATTGCCGAGAAGGAGGGGATCGACGCGACCGATGACCAGATCGAGGCCGAGATTGCCGAACAGCTGGCGCGCTACGAGAACGACCCGAAGCTCCGCGAATACCTCACCTCGCGCCGTGGCCGGTCCTACCTGCGCATGACGCTCCGCAACCGTACACTTGTCGACACGCTGATCGAGCGCGCCATCGGACCCGATACGTCGGCGACCGAGCCAGATCCGGCGCCCGATGCCGAAGAATCAGAGACAACCCCCGAGCAGCCCGAGGAGTCCGCATAACCGATGCTGGTCCCGATGGTCATCGAGTCGAGCGCCCGTGGCGAGCGCGCGTTCGACATCTACTCGCGGCTCCTCAAGGACCGCATCATCTTCCTGGGTGATGCGATCGAGGACAACGTCGCCAACCTCATCATCGCGCAGCTGCTGTTCCTCGAGTCGGAAGACCCGGAGAAGGACATCCAGCTCTACATCAACTCACCGGGCGGCGTGGTGACCAGCGGCATGGCCATCTACGACACGATGCAGTACCTGCGCGCACCGGTCAGCACCATCTGCATCGGCCAGGCCGCGTCGATGGGCGCCGTCCTGCTGGCCGCCGGCGCCACCGGCAAGCGATACGCGCTGCCGAATGCGCGGGTCATGATCCACCAGGGCTCCGGTGGGTTCCGCGGCAACACCCCGGATGTCGAGATCCAGATGCGCGAGATGATGCATCTCACGGATCGGCTCATGCACATCCTGGCCGAGCACACCGGGCAGGACTTCGACACCGTCAAGCGCGACTCGGAGCGCGACAAGTTCATGAGCGCGGAAGAGGCGAAGGCCTACGGCCTCATCGACGAGGTGTTCGCCGGGAACACCGAGTCGCTGATCAGCATGGCCCAGAAGGACGGCGGCGAGGTACCGGAGGCGCCGGCGACCGCGGCCCCGGCATCGGAGAAGGCCAAGAAGTAGCCGCGTCAACGACGAGGAGCGGACTCTCGGCGCAGGAGCTCGCGCTTGAGCCGATCGTCTCCACCCCATCCGGACCATCCATCGGTGGCCCGGACCACCCGGTGACAGGGGATCGCCGGGAAGAGCGGGCAGCGGGACATCGCCCCGCCAACGGCGCGTGCGCCGCCCGGTGATCCGATCATGGCCGCCACCTCGCCGTAGGTGACGGTCTCGCCGGCCGGAATGCCACGCACGACCTCGTAGACGCGGCGGTCGAAGTCGCTCAGGCCGTGAAAGTCCACCGCGGGGAGCGGGCCTCCCGTAAGTGCGGCCTCGATCCATCCGGCGTCGAGATCGGCTGCCTCGGGAGCAACGGCGAACCGTCGCCGCAGCCCGGCGAGGAACCCCTCGAGCTCATCGGCTCCTCCGGACGCGGCGACTCCCGCATCGGTCTCCGCCACCAGGCGTGGCCCTATCGAGGTCTCGGCGCGACCGAAGCGGAGCATCGACATGGGTCGATCGTACGTCGCCATGACCATCGGGGAGTGGCGGACGATTGGCGGGCCCGTGCTACCATCGGCCGCGATGACGACCAAATCGAAGGTCCCATACCGCTGCTCGTTCTGCGGGAAGAGCCAGGAGCAGGTCCGCAAGCTGATCGCGGGCCAGGGCGTCTACATCTGCGATGAGTGCATCAACCTCTGCCAGGAGATCATCGAGGAGGAGATGCTCGAGGCGCCGCGCAGTGGTGCCACGGCCAAGACGGCCCCTCTCCCGACTCCGCGCAAGATCAAGGACCAGCTCGACGGCTACGTCATCAGCCAGGACCAGGCAAAGAAGGTCCTCTCGGTCGCCGTCTACAACCACTACAAGCGCGTCGGCGCCGGTCACTCGGTTGACGACGTGGAGCTCGGCAAGTCGAACGTCCTGCTCGTCGGTCCAACCGGCTCGGGCAAGACCCTGCTGGCCCAGACCCTGGCCAAGGTCCTGGACGTCCCCTTCTGCATCGCCGATGCGACCTCGCTGACCGAAGCGGGCTACGTCGGCGAGGATGTCGAGAACATCCTGCTGCGCCTCATCCAGGCCGCCGATTTCGACGTCCAGCGCGCTCAGCGCGGCATCATCTACATCGACGAGATCGACAAGATCGCCCGCAAGACCGACAACCCGTCGATCACGCGCGACGTGTCGGGCGAGGGCGTCCAGCAGGCGCTCCTGAAGATCCTCGAGGGAACGGTTGCCAACGTACCTCCGCAGGGCGGACGGAAGCACCCGCACCAGGACTTCATCCAGATCGACACCACCAACATCCTGTTCATCTGTGGCGGCGCGTTCGAGGGCCTCGAGAAGGTGATCGAGGAGCGTGTCGGCCGGCGGGGGATCGGCTTCGGATCGCAGGCACAGCACTCCCGGGACGAGCGCCGCGCCGCCCTCTTCGACAAGCTCATGCCCGAGGACCTGCTCAAGTACGGCCTGATCCCCGAGTTCGTCGGTCGCCTCGCCGTGGTCGTCAGCCTCGCGGCGTTGACGCAGGAGGACCTGGTCAAGGTCCTGACCGAGCCGAAGAATGCCGTCACCCGCCAGTTCATGAAGTTCCTGAGCCTCGACAAGGTGGAGCTCGTCTTCACGCCCGAGGCGCTCGAGGCAACGGCTCGACTGGCCCTGAAGCGCAAGACGGGCGCCCGGGCGCTGCGCACCATCGTCGAGGAGGCATTGCTCGACGTGATGTACGACATCCCGGAGCGCACCGATGTGAAGAAGGTCGTCATCACCGGCGATACGATCGACCACGGCAAGCCGCCGATGCTGGTGACGGAGAGCGAAGAGGCCGAGCCGCGCCGCCGGCGATCACGTGGCGCCAGCGCCGACGTGCCCGAGGAAGAGTCGGCCTGACCACGTCCGGATCCACCGATGCCCCCGGCACGGGGATGGGACCCGCGCTCCGCCTGCTCATCGAGCACCTGTGGTGGACGAACCGCCGACTGCTGGATGCCGCCGCACGTCTGCCCCGAGATGCCTGGGAGGCCGATGACCACCTGACCATCCGTGGCCTGCGGGCCACCCTCGTCCACGAGCTCGATGTCGAGTGGAGCTGGCGCCTGGCGCTCGAGGGGCGCCCCGAGAGCGAGTGGGCCGACGCTGAGGATCTCCGCCCCGAGGACTTTCCGACGGTCGCGATCCTCCGCGAACGGTGGGTGAAGGAATCGGAGGCGCTCGGGGCGTGGGTCAATTCGCTCACCGACGATGACCTCGTGGAGTCGACCCGACCCGGCCTGAGCAGCCGCGCTCTACCGCGCTGGATCTTCGTCCAGCACCTGGTCAGTCACGGGGCGCAGCAGGCTGCGGATGCCGCCACTCTCCTGTCGGCGGCCGGTGCGTCACCTGGCGATATCGGGTTCCTCGAGTACGTCGGCGAGGCGCACGTCCGCTGAACCGGGGCGCTGCGCCCGTCAGGCGTCGTCCCCGGCAGCCGTGGCCGCGCCACCCCGGTTCACGACCACCCGGTGCGGGAACGGAATCTCGATGCCGCCGCGGTTGAACGCGGCGAGAATCCGTTTGCGCAGCTCGCCGCCGACGGCCCACTGCTCCGCCGCCCGGACCTCGCCAAGGACCTTGAGGGTGACCGACGAGTCGGCCAGCGCGTCGACGCGAACGACGCGAGGCGCCTCGAGCATCCGGTTGCCCCACTCGGGATCGGCGAGCATGTCGTCGCCGACGCGGTCGATCAGCTCGCTGGCAAGATCCAGGTCGGTGTCATATGCCACGCTGATGTCCATGTTCACTCGGGCGAACAGCCGGGTCATGTTGGATGCCACCGTGATCTGTCCGTTCGGGACGGTGTGGACCGTGCCGCTCAGATCGCGGAGCGTGGTCCGGCGCAGGCTGAAGTCCTCCACCTTGCCCTCGACCCCGGCGATGCTCACGACATCTCCCTGGCTGTACTGGTTCTCGAGGACGATGAAGATCCCGGCCAGCCAATCGCGGATCAGGGTCTGCGCCCCGAATCCGACGGCGATGCCGACCACGCCGAGCCCGGCCACGGCAGGGCCGATGTCGATGCCGAACAGCTGAAGGGACATCAGCACGGCGACCACGCCGATCGTCGCACCCGCGACGCGGACCAGCAGCCGGGCGATCGTGTGCATCCGCCTCTCGAGCTCCGGCGCTTCGAGGAGCGGGGCGCCGGTTTCCTCGGTGCGTCGCTCGACGAGCTCTCTCACGCCGATTCGCACCACGGCCCGCACCAGAAGGAACGCCGCGACCGCAGCAACCGCGATGAGGATCAGCCGCACGGCCAGCGCCGCCGCGGCCACGTCCATGAAGTCGAGCATGGCGGGCATGGTAGCAACGCCGGTGGGGTACGGTGGTCCGTGTCCGAGGGGTACTTCCGGTTGGTCTGATTAAGGGTGGTGTTGGGGCTAGGATGTTGCCGCTCCCACCGCCTGCGAGGCGACGAGCCATTGAACGAAGGAGCGTATGCGGACATGACCTCGAATCAACGCCGACCCGGGTTCCGGCTCCCATGGGGCACGGGACCCGATGGGACGGCGCCCGAGGAAGATGCGAGCGCGCAGTCCCCGGCTCCGGCCGAGGATGCGTCGAAGGCCGCCGCCGAGGCGTCGCCTGCCCCGTCACTCGCCGCCGCGTCGCCCTCCGACACGCCTGAGGCAACGCCGCCATCGGCCGCGAGCGACGAGACACCAGCTCCCGCCGAGGCCTCCACGCCAACACCAACCGCCGCCGAGGCAGAGCCGACGTCCGCAGAAGCCGAGAAGGCCGCGGCCGCCGAGCCGACCCCAGCCCCGTCAGCCGAGGCCGAATCGGCGAGTCCGGCGCCTGCTCCTGCCGTCGCCGTCGTCGAGGCCTCCGGCCGCCCTGCCGATACCTCCGCGGGCTTCATGCGCGACCTCGTGGCCGCCATGCGTCGCGTGGCCGAGGAGACTCGGCAGTCCGGACTGTCGGACCTGCGCACCAAGGCCGAGGAGCAGGTGCGAACCCTCGAGGCCGATGCCGAACACCGCCGAGACGAGCAGAAGGCTCGCGCCGAGCGCGACGTTGCTGCCATCGGCGAATGGGCAAAGGCGGAGACCGAGCGCATCGCGACCGAGGCAGAGCAGCGCAAGGTTGCGCGACGCGCCGAGCTGGACCAGCAGCTGGCCGCCGAGGCCACCCGGGCCGAGGCCGAAGCGCAGGCACTCCGTGATCGGGTCGCGGCATACGAGCGCGAGCTCGACGCCTACCACGCGCAACTCAGTGACATCGCGGACCCCGCGGCGTTTGCGGCCGCCGCAAAGAAGATGCCGACACCGCCTCGGCTGGACACGACCGAGGAGGCCTCTGAGCTCGAGGCACCCGCCGTTGCTCCCGTGCGCGACGAGGTGGACGAAGCTCCCGCCGACGCGACCGCGGAGGCAACCACTGGCGCGGCCGATGCGGCGCTTGCCGCGCGGCTCGCCGAACTCGAGGCGTCCGAAGCTCCCGCGACCGCATCGGCAGAGCCGACCGCGACCGAGGTCCGTGTCAAGGGCCTGGGCAGCTTCGGTGCGATCACCGGCTTCCGTCAGGCATTGGCCGGCGCCGATGGGATCGAGGGCGTGAGCCTGAGCCTGGGGCCGACCGGCGAGTTCGTCTTCCGCGCCCTTCATCCTGCCGGGTTTGACGTCGCCGCAGCGATTGCCAAGATCGAGGGCGACGGCGCCACGATCGAGGCGCAGCCGGACGGTGGCCTGGGAGTGACGCTCGCGCGACCACACTGACCACGCACGGCTCATCACCCGGCAGTCCGCCCACGCGGGCGGGTGCTAGACTCGTGCCACGGCATTGACCGTGAGGAGTACCCCTCGATCGGACGCTCAGAGAGGCGGGCCATCGGCTGCGAGCCCGCTGCGCAGCGAGAGGGTGAACGTCGCACGTGAGCCGGCCGGGTCCGCCCGATATCGCGGTAGACGAGGCGGCCCCTGGCCGCGAATGAAGGTGGTACCACGACCCGTTCGTCCTTCGACGAGCGGGTCTTGTTGTTGCCGACGAAGGAGGCAGACCGATGACGACCCCACGCGAGCTGGCCCCGCGCTACGACGCGGCGGCTGTCGAGCCGGTCGTGTACGAGTCCTGGATGGAGGCCGACGTCTTCACGCCGGCCGCCGACCCGGCGGGCCGTGAGCCGTTCGTCATCATCCAGCCGCCTCCCAACGTTACCGGCGCGCTTCACATCGGCCATGCACTGGTCACGACGGTGGAAGACACGATGATCCGGTATCACCGGATGCGGGGGGACGACACGCTCTGGCTGCCCGGCGTCGACCACGCCAGCATCGCCGCCCAGTTCGTCCTCGACCGAATCCTGGCCGAAGAGGGGGAGACGCGCGCCTCGCTGGGCCGTGAGCGCTACCTGGAGCGCATGTGGCAGTTCATGGACGAGACGCGAGCCGTCATCGGCGCACAGCATCGGCGCCTTGGTGCCAGCGCCGACTGGAGTCGTGAACGGTTCACCATGGACGACGGCAGCGCTCGAGCCGTGCGGACCGCATTCAAGCGTCTGTGGGACGCGGGTCTCGTCTACCGGGGAGAAGCGCTCGTCAACTGGTGTCCGCGCTGCCTGACGACGATCAGTGACCTCGAGAACGTGCATCACGACGAGACGGGCACGATCTGGACGATCCGCTACCACCTCGAGCGACCCGACGGCACGCCCGATCCCGATGCCTGGATCAGCGTGGCCACCACGCGACCCGAGACCCTGCTCGGCGATACGGCGGTCGCGGTCCACCCGGAGGATGATCGGTACACCGCACTCGTGGGCCGCCACGCCATCCTGCCGTTCCTCGGACGGCGGCTGCCCATCGTCGCCGACGACCATGTCGAGCGTGGCTTCGGAACCGGTGCGGTGAAGATCACCCCGGCGCACGACCCCGACGACTACGCCATGTCTCGGCGGCACGGGCTCGAGGCAATCACGGTTCTCGACGAGGAGGCCCGGATCAACGCCGCGGGCGGAGAGTTCTTCGGGCGGGACCGCTACGAGGCCCGCGAGGCCATCCTCGATCGCCTCCGCGAGATGGGCGACCTCGTCGACACCAAGCCGCATGACATGGTGGTCGGTCATTGCGATCGCTGCGGAACGGTCGTCGAGCCGCGACTGAGCGTGCAGTGGTTCATCAAGGTGCAGCCCCTGGCGGAGCGAGCCCTTGCCTCGGTGCGTGAGGGGCGCACGAAGATCCTTCCCGCGCACTTCGAGAAGGTCTACGCGCACTGGATGGAGAACATTCACGACTGGGCGGTCGGGCGCCAGCTGTGGTGGGGCCACCGCATCCCGGCGTGGTTCTGCCCCGACGGCCACGTGACGGTGACCGACGACGAGTCCGGCCCCGATGCCTGCGCCGAGTGCGCTCGTCCCGCAGCGGACCTGACCCAGGAGACCGACATCTTCGATACCTGGTTCAGCTCCGGCCTGTGGCCGTTCAGCACGCTCGGCTGGCCCGATGAGACTCCCGACATGGCACGCTTCTATCCGACCAGCGTGATGGAGACCGGTTACGACATCCTGTTCTTCTGGGTCGCCCGGATGATGATGCTCGGCCTCTTCCTGACCGATCGCGAGCCATTCCACACGGTCTATCTCCACGGGATGATTCGTGCCGAGGGCGGCCTGAAGATGAGCAAGACAAAGGGCAACACCATCGATCCGCTGTCGATGGTCGACGAGATCGGCGCCGATGCGCTTCGGTTCGCGCTCATGAACGGCTCGGCGCCGGGCAGCGACATGCGCCTGACCCAGGCAAAGCTCGACGGGGGCCGCAATTTCACCAACAAGCTGTGGAACGCCGCACGGTTCGTCCTCGGGGCACGTCCGGCCGAGGTCGTGGCGGCCGGCGATGCGGCATCGCCCAGCATCGCGGTGGAGTGGATCACCTCCCGGTTGGCCGATGCGGTCGAGCGCGCAACGCGCCAGCTCGACGCGCTCGATCTGGGTGGATATGCCGCGACCGTGTACGACGTCGCGTGGGGCGACTACTGCGACTGGTTCCTGGAGATGGCGAAGGTCGATCTGCGTCGCGACGACGCATCGCCGGCCGATCGGGCGGCCACCTGGGCTGCGGCGGCGGACGGACTCGCCACCCTGCTTCGCCTGCTCCATCCGCTCATGCCGTTCGTGACCGAGAAGATCTGGGAGGCGCTGCGAGAGGCGGCACCGGACGCTGCCCCGTCACCGCTGCTCGCAACCGCCGAGTGGCCGACGGCGGGCACCCGATCACCGCAAGCGGAATCGACCTTCGATGATCTCGCCTCCCTGGTGCGCGGCGTTCGCAACCTGCGGACCGAGATCGGAACGCCGGCCGCGGCGTGGGTCCCGCTGATCGTCGAGCCGGCCAGCCCGGAGTCGGTCACGGCCCTCGACGCGTCCAGGCATTACCTCCAGGCATTGGCGCGGGTGCGTCCCATCGAGCCGGCCGAGGGCCGCGCACGTGCGGAGCTGGTCGCCACGGGGCGCCTGGGAGTCGCGTGGATCGGACAGGACGCCGCCGCCGACGCGGCGTCATCGGCTCGGCGCGCATCGCAGGTCGCCGAACTCGACGCCGGCATCGCCCGACTCCGCGAGCTCCTGGCCAACGAGTCGTTCACGGCACGCGCACCCGCCGCGGTCGTGGAGCGTGAGCGAGCCCGCCTCGCCGATCTCGAGCAGCAGCGCGGCCAGCTCGGCGGGACGCGGGAGTAGCCCGATCCGCCCATGGCGGGCGGGCCGGGGGTGACTGGTAGAATCGAGCGCCTGCCGACCAATTCCACCCCTCGAGTTGCTGCCATGTCGTTCCTCAAGCGCAAGAAGTCCGAGCCTGCCGCTCCGCCGCCGCCGACTCCCGTTCACGAGGTGGTGTCCGCGCAGGAATACCTCCTGCGCCTGGCGTACGTGGCTCGCAGCAGCGACGGGTTGCGATTGAGGGCCGATCCATCGGTCGCCATGGCGATTCCGGGCATCCTCGAGCCGTTGAGCGAGACGCCGGTCGAGGTGATCGGGCCGTTGCCGCTCGAGTACTCGGATGCCTCGCCGGCGATCGAGCGCTTCAACGAGATGCAGCAATGGGTCCTCGCCCGGCGCGACGTCAGCCCCATCGGTCGGCACGGGCTCTATGTGCTGGAGTTGACCGACGCGCTCGATATGACGGTCGACACCTTCTTCTGCGGCCTGCTGCACGGTGACCCCGATACGAGCGGCTATCCCGAGTACAACGCGATCGTCGGCGGCCTTGCATCGCACTGGGATGAGCTGTCCGGCGAGCTCATCGTGCGGGCCGTCATCGGCTGGGGCGGCAAGGGCATGCGCGGCGATACGGAGCGCATCGGCCAGAAGCTGCTCAGCTCGCTCTACCAGCAGGTCGTGGCCTCGGGCCTCAGCCTGGGCGAGGCCGAACAGGCTCGCCTGCCTTCGATCGGCGCTCGATCTGGCCTGACCTGCGCGCACTGCGGCTTCGAGGCCGGCAATGCCAGCGCCTTCTACTGCCCGAAGTGCGGCATGCGCATGATCCGAGGCTCCTGACCGGTACTTTTGGGGTGGGCCGTACAGCGCCCGAGTCCCATTGCCGACTGCCCCGCACCGCCGGAGACTGGTGCAATCCGTCACCGGACCACTCCACCGCGAAGGAAGGGCAATGGAACGACCCACGGTTCTGCTCGCCGTCGAGGGCGATGCCGATCATTACCTCGAAGCACTTGAACGTGCAGGCTTCGACACAGTTCAGCCCGCCGATGGGACGATTCCCGCCGGATCCTTCGACCTGGCGGTCATCGACTGCGACCTCGGCTCCGAGGTCTCAACGGCGATCTACCAGACGGTCGAGGCGCAGGGCAACATCCATGTGCTCCTCATGCTGGGCGAGAGCATGGAGATCCCGCGCGGCTTCGGGACGACCTCGAACGAGCTGGCCATGAAGCCACTGCCTGCCGACGCCCTCGTGTATCGCCTCCAGGCATTGCTCATCCGCAGCGGGCAGCATCTGCCATCGGAGTCGAGCGGCTGGGCTTCCGAGGACGGTCTCTCCAACGCGCCGATCGCGGGCGAGGGCCACGCCGTGAGCGTCTTCGCGCCGAAGGGCGGAGTTGGGAAGACGACCATCTCGGTGAACCTCTCGATTGCCCTGCGCCAGCAGACACGGTCCGAAGTGCTCCTGTTCGACGCCGATGTCGGCGTCGGAAACGTGACCTCGGTGCTGGAAGTGCCCTATCGCATGGGGCTTGCGGACCTCGCCGACAGCCCGCCCGAGGAGTGGACGGACGCCGCGTTCGACCAGTGCGTCGCCACCCATGCCGAGTCCGGCGTTCGGGTCCTCACCTGGGGCACCGACCCGGCCGAGTCGGAGCGCGTCACGGTGGACCTGCTCCTGGCCGCCCTGCGCTGGGCCAAGAACCATCATTCATACGTCGTCATCGACAACCACCCCGGCTACGACGATCGAACGATGGCCATGCTGGCCGTCGCCGATGAGATCTTCCTGGTCGTGACGCCGGAGGTAGGATCCCTGCGCAACAGCTCGCAGTTCCTCGATCTCGCCCGTGAGCTCGGCCTGGCCAACATGATCAGAGTGATCGTGAATCGTGCGAATCACGGGATTCGTGTCGAGGACATGGCCAAGAGCCTGGGCCTGCCGATTGCGGCCACCGTGGTCAGCAACGGTCCGAAGGCCATCATCTCGGCCAACGAGGGGAAGCCCGTCGTCACGAAGTTCCCCAAGGAACGCATCTCGGATGACCTTCACGCCGTCGCGCGCCTCATCTCGGCAGCGGGCGAGGCCAGCCAGCCGGCTCCGTCGCCGACACGCAGCTGGTGGGCACGGTTCGGAGTCAAGACCTCGAGCGCGTAGCGCCACAATCGTCCGGCGCAGAGGGTCCGCATTGCGCGGACCCTTTCGCTTTGCCATGATGCGTCTCTTGCCAACGTACGACTACCAGTGCCGCGCCTGCGGCACCGTGACCGAAGTGATCCACTCCATGCTCGATGACGGACCGTCCGTCTGCGAACTGTGCGGTGGTGCACTGCGCCGCGTGATTCATCCGACCGGCATCATCTTCAAGGGTCCCGGCTTCTACCGGAACGACTCTCGCGCGGCATCCTCCAGCTCGATGCCCGGCGGCGAGAGGAAGAAGGACTCGGAATCCACCTCGACGTCCGGTGGCGACTCGGGGGGCGGCTCGGGCTCGGGCCGCCGGTGGCGACTCGGGGGGCGGCTCGGGCTCGAGCTCGGGCAGCGGCGGCACTGATTCGGGCGGCGGTGGCTCCACCGAGACCGCGAAGTCCAAGGACGTGACCTCGAGCTCGACCTCCAGCTAGGCGGATTGCGCCTGGCGCGTGCCGCAGCGGCGGCAGAAGCGAGCATTTGCCGAGAGGGAGAGGCCGCACTGGCCACAGCTCTGCACGCCGATCTGCCCGGCGGCGCTGGCGACCTCCCGAGCGGATGCCTCCCAGAACGAGCCGCCCGCCCGAGCATGTGCCTCCATCTCGGCCCGGCTGACGGCGGCACCTCGCGAGCGATACGGCAAGCCGGCCGTGCGTTCGGGTGCGACCGGCCCCTCTCCCGGGTCGCCCAGCCCCAGCAGGTCCAGCTGCGCGCGGCGAGCGGCCTGCTCGGGCCGCTGGGCGGCGAGGTCCTCTCCGCTCGAGGCGTCCCCGGTCGGTGCGGGTGGATCGGGGAATCGCAGAATCGTCTGTGAGATCGGTGCGACGCTCAGCGGCGCTTCCTCGATCGCGGCGGGCTGTACCGGCTCCGGCACATCGTGTTCGTGGGACGTGGCGGCGATCTCCGATTCCGCCGCGACCGGCTCGTCCTCGGCCTCGTACTCGGGGCCGACCACGGCGGCTGGCGCATCCGGCACGACCTCCGCGGCCGGCATGATGAAGTCGTCCTCGGCATCCTCGTCCCACGCGACGACGCGAAGTGGTGCATGAACGGCGGCCGCATCCTCGGCCTCGGCGGCAACTGGTTCAGCCTCGGCGACAACGGGCTCGGGCTCGGGCTCGACCACGATCGGCTCGGGCTCGACCTCGGCCTCGGCCTCAGCAGCAACGGGCACGACCTCGGCTTCGGGTTCAAGCACGGGCGCAGGCTCAGCCTCGGCAGCAACCGGCTCGGCCTCGGCTTCGGGCTCAAGCACGGGCTCGGCCTCGGCAGCAACCGGCTCGGGCTCTGGTTCAACGACCTCGGGCTCGTCCGACGCCCAGGTGGGTTCCACTTCGGGCGACATCGGCGCGGACTCCGCGCTCGGCCACGGTGCGGGGTCGGCCACGAGGTCCGACGACGGCCACTGATCGACGCCGCGGTGCACGTGGCCGTCGCCGATGAGCATCGTGTCGTCAACGGGAACCGACGTCGTGGCGACCGCGGATGCGGCGAGCCGCTCGACCAGGTCATCGGTGCCGGCGATCGGCGCGCAGCTTCGGCAGCGGCCGGCATCATCGTTCCAGCAATTGACGCACGTGTACTGGCGGCAGTCGATGCAGAAGTTGAACGACTCGTGGAAGGCGTCCAGCTGGGCGGAGGCGAGGCCCTCCTCTTCCGAGCGCATGCCATCGCTCATCGCATCGGAGAGGGCGTCCTGGCTGGTCAGGTAGTTTCGCAGCCCACCGATGAATCCCCGGGTTTTGCGCAGGGGATTCAGGCGGGTCGGCGCCTGGAACTCATAGCGCGTCCCGCAACGTTCGCAAAAGGACTCAGTGAGGGTGTCAGCCAATGGTGGTGTGGTCTCTCCCGGAGCTCGGCAGCAGTCAGGGCCCCGAAGTATAGCCACGAGGTCCCCCAGACCCCTACGGGGCAATCGTACCCGGCGAGCGGCCGTTCGTACCCCGCGTGCTAGGATCGGCCGCGATGGGCATCCTCTCGCGTGTCGAGTCGTTCCTCGAGCGCTTCCTCGAAGCCCCGGCAGGGCGACTCGGTGCCTCGATCCAGCCGGTCAACCTTGCGAAGCGGATCGAGCGCGCCATGGACACGAACAAGATCTACCGTGACGCGGGCGTCATCGTGCCCAACCAGTACGACCTGCACCTCCATCCGCGTGACTTCGCCGCGTTCGCCTCGTATCGCGGTTCACTCGAGGACGACCTGGCACATGGCGTGCTCGCTCGCGCGCGTCATGAGCGCTATACCCTCGTCGCGCGTCCCCGGGTCCAGATCATCTCGGACGAGCAATCGCGGCGCGGAGAGATCCGGGTGGCGGCGAACGTCATCGACGAACGCGGGGAGCGCATCCCCGACGCCATGCCGATGCCGGGCAACTCCGACACCATGGTCTTCAACCGCCCGGAGGGTGCCGATGCACCCGACTCCGCGCGTCGTGCCTACCTGCTCGTGAGCACGCGAGGCAGCCGGGCGGTGCAGTTCGACCTTGGCGGCGCGCTCATCGGCGTGGGCCGTGCCAGCGACAACGATGTGATCGTCGATGACCCGATGGTCAGTCGCCACCATTGCCAGCTGAAGCTGCAGCATGGCGCGTACAGCTTCACCGACCTCGGCAGCCGCAACGGTTCCACCGTGAACGGTCAGACGGTGAGCCAGATCGCACTCGGCCCCGGCGATCTGATCGAGATCGGTGACACGCAGATCGAGTTCCAGGTCCGCACGTGACCGCCGAGATCCTGCGCATTCTCCTGTTGCTCGCCCAGCTGGGCTTCGTTGCCCTTCTCTACCTCATCCTTGCCCGTTTCGCGGGCTCGCTGCTCCGTGACCTTCGCAGCGCCGAGGAGGCGCAGATCAGCTCGCGGTCGGGGATCGGGCGCCTCTCCGTGCTCGAGTCGCCCGCCGACGAGCCGCCCAACGGGACCACCATCGCCCTGGGGCCGATCAACTCCATCGGGCGCAACGTGAACAACACGATCTTCGTCGAGGACGATTTCGTAAGCGCCAACCACGCGATGCTGACGTTCCGCGGCCGGAGCTGGTTCGTGGAGGACCAGGGCAGCACGAACGGCACCTACGTGAATGGACACCGCATCGAACGGGCGGTGGCGCTGAGCTTCGGGGATGAGCTGACCGTCGGCCGCGTTCGGATGCGCCTGGACCGATGAGCAGCAGCCGATGAGGATCGCCTGGCGCGGGGCCGAGTTCCGCCTCCTGCTCCCGATCCTGCTGCTGGTTCCGTTCGGCTTCCTGGTCACGAACATCGCGGTCAGCGGAGCGCTGGATGCCGGAGACCTGACGCTGGCGTTGGTGTACGTCTCGCTGTTCGTCGTCGCGCACCTCGTGCTCGTCGCGTTCGGCCATCGCGGTGATCAGCTGATCCTGCCGGCCGTCGGGGCCCTCGGCGGCATCGGAATCATCATGCTCAACCGGCTTCCCCAGGACCTGGCGGGCACGAATGCCTTCGGGCTCGAGCTGGGCATGGCCGCAACCCAGGTCCTGTGGTTCGCCGTCGGGATGATCGCCATGGTGGCGATCGCTGTCGGACTGCGCGACGACGGGATCCTGCGACACTACAAGTACTCGTGGGCCGCGATCGGCATCGGCCTGCTGGCCGCGACCCTCCTGTTCGGATACGAGGTCAACGGGGCGCGGCTCTGGATCGATCTCGGTCCGGTCAGCATTCAGCCGGGCGAGCTGCTGAAGATCGTCCTCGTCATCTTCATCGCCGGCTACCTGGCCGAGACGCGAACCCTTCTCACCAGCGCCAGCATGCGGATCGGCTTCCTCAGCGTGCCGCCCTTGCCGTATTTCCTGCCCATGCTCGTGCTGTTCGGCGCGGTGATGCTCGTGGTCGTGCGCCTCAACGACCTCGGAACCGCGCTGCTCTTCTTCGGCATCTTCCTGACGATGCTGTTCGTGGCCACCGGCAGGCGCAGCTACGTGCTCATCGGGCTCATCCTCTTCGTCGCCGGGTTCTTCGTCGCGTACCAGCTGTTCGGCCATGTTCAGCTGCGCGTCGACGTGTGGCTGGATCCCTTCGCCGATCCGCTGGGGGCGGGATTCCAGCCCGTCCGTGCGCTCTACGCGCTGGGCCGCGGCGGCGTGTTCGGCGAGGGGCTCGGCCAGGGCCTCGTGACGCTGGGCGGCTCGCTCACGATCCCGTACGTCCACACCGACTTCATCTTCACCGCCATCGCGGAGGAGCTCGGGCTGCTCGGTGCCTTCGCGCTCCTTGGATTCGCGATGGCGCTCGTGTTCAGGGGGCTGCGCATCGCCGCGCTCGCTCGCGACGATTTCGGCGCGCTCCTGGCGGTCGGAGTGACCGCGAGCCTTGGCCTCCAGACCCTGATCATCATCGGCGGCAACACCAAGCTCATCCCGCTCACCGGCATCACCCTCCCGTTCGTGAGCTACGGCGGGTCGAGCGTGATGGCGAGCTTCATCATGATCGGCCTGCTGCTGGCGATCAGCCACCGCAGCGGGTCCGCCGAAGAGGCTCAGGGCTCGTGATCGCGACCAACGTCCGGCGCCTGGGCCTGTATCTCATGCTTGCCTTTGCCGTCCTCTCCGGCAGCATCGTGTGGTGGCAGGTCGTCGAGGCCCACGGCCTGTCGGTGCGTTCGGACAATCCCGAGGTCATCGCCGCACGTCGCAGCCTGCTGCGCGGGACCATCTTCGACGCCAACGGGCAGATGCTCGCCTCATCCGAGGTGATCGATGGTCTCAGCCGTCGCACCTACTTCGACCCGGCCTTCACCCACGTCATCGGGTATTCGAGCCTTCGGTTCGGCACGACCGGCCTCGAGCGATCATTCGAGGACATCCTTGTCGGCCAGACCGATCCCAACCCGATCCGCGACCTCATCAGCGACGTCCTGGACCGGCAGCCGCAGCCGCGGGACCTCACGCTCACCATTGACCGGCGGCTGCAGGACTTCGCCGCGGCCCAGCTCGGTGGGAACGCCGGCGCGGTCGTCGCGCTCGATCCGCAGACCGGCGCCATCTTGGCCCTCGTCTCGACGCCGACGTTCGATGCGACCCCGATCTCCGGCGACCCGAACGGGGCGCAGGAGGCGATGGATGCCCTGCGGGCCGATCCGGCCGAGCCACTGCTCGCACGTGCCCGGCAGGGGCTCTACGTCCCCGGGTCGATCATGAAGGTCTTCACGGCCGCGGCCGCCCTTGATGCGGGGGTGATCACGCCCGAGACGACCTTCGCCGATCAGCCCCGGGAAGAGCGGGACGGCTTCGTCGTCGACGGGTTCGCCGTGCGTGAGCACGACCTGGGTGGCATCGAGCCGGCACTGTGGTCGCTCTCTCCGGCACTCCAGGTCTCGAGCAACATCTTCTTCGCGCATGTCGGCCTCGAGCTCGGTGCCGAAGGATTCCTGGATTACGCCCGTCGCTTCGGCTTCTGCGCGCCGATCCAGATCGGCCCTCCCGGCCGCGCGCTGTCGGTCGGCACCAGCTTCGTGACCGCAGAGGCGGACGGCGACTGCGGGCCGTTCCGGGACAACGTCGAGCTGGCGAGCGCATCGTTCGGGCAGGGCCGCACGGCCGTGACGCCGGTGCAGATGGCGATGGTGGCCGCGGCGATCGCCGGCGACGGCGTCGCACCTCGGCCGTTCGTGGTCCGGGACGTCCGCTCTCACGCCGACGGCTCATCGCCGGCCGAGGAAGTGCTCGAGACGTTCGGCTCGGGCGGTGGCACGCGCATGGTGGGCTCGGCCGCTGCCCGCGCGACCCGCGCCGCCATGGTCGACGCGGTCAACGGCGAGCTGGGCCGGCTCTACGCCGGACAGGCTGACGTCACGCTGTACGGCATCGGCGATGCGCGGTCCGCCGGAAAGACCGGCACTGCGGAGCTGGGCGGGGAGCAGGCGCCGCACTCGTGGTTCATCGGCTTCGCACCCGGTGAGGCCGAGGCGACGCCGAAGATCGCGATCGCGGTGGTCGTCGAGAGCGGCGGGTCGGGATCGGCCGGAGCAGCTCCGATTGCCGGACGGGTGATGGCGGAGTGGCTCCGCCTCTCGGCAGGTTCCTGAGGCGTCGAGCGAGCGCCTGACAAGGTCCCGCTGAACCGATTCGAGCCGGGGTGGGGTATTGTCTTTTGAAGACCGGGCCCCCGGATCGGTGGCCCCCGGCAGCGGTGACGGGGAGATGACCACAACGTGAAGAACGTCCAGCAGCCAGCGGAGCGCGTCGTCGCCAGCGTCGAGCGCGTCATCATCGGCAAGCATGTCGAGGTCCGGATGGCGCTCGTGGCGCTCCTGTGCCAGGGTCACATCCTCATCGAGGACGTCCCAGGGGTCGGCAAGACCATGCTCGCCAAAGCCCTCAGCCAGAGCATCGGGTGCAGCTTCCGCCGCATCCAGTTCACGCCCGACCTCCTGCCGTCCGACGTGACCGGCCTCTCCATCTTCAACCAGAAGACCACCGAGTTCGAGTTCCGCCCCGGGCCGATCATGGCCCAGGTCGTCCTGGCCGACGAGATCAACCGGGCGACGCCGAAGACCCAGAGCGCCCTGCTCGAGTGCATGGAGGAGCGACAGGCCACGATCGACGGCGTGACCTACCCGATGCCGACTCCATTCCTCGTCATCGCCACCCAGAACCCCATCGAGTACGAGGGAACCTTCGCCCTGCCGGAGGCGCAGCTCGACCGCTTCATGCTCCGTCTGCGCCTCGGCTATCCGAAGCCGATGGAGGAGCTCGTCATCCTGGACGAGCAGAAGCGACGCCACCCACTTTCCGAGGTCGAGCAGGTCCTCGGCATCGATGAGCTGCGCGAGATGCAGGCCAACATCAAGGAGGTGTACGTCGACCAGGCGGTGGCCGAGTACATCGTTCGGCTGGTCCACGCCACGCGCGAGCACCCTGACGTCTACCTCGGCGCGTCGCCCCGAGGCTCACTCAACCTCTACCGCGCAACCCAGGCCCACGCGGCCCTCAACGGGCGCGACTACGTCATTCCCGACGACGTCAAGCAGCTGGCGGTCGCCATCCTGGCCCATCGACTGATCGTCAAGAGCCAGGCATCCCTGCGCGAGGTCGACCCGGAGCAGATCGTTCGCGAGATCCTGGCCTCGGTCCCGGTGGCCGATGCCGCCGCCGCGGCGGAGACCGGGCGCAGCCGGGTCTCCTGATCCGGTCATGGGTCTCCTGAGCCGCCACCTTCGCCTGCTGTTCCTGGGAACGGCCCTGGTCGTCGCCGCGTTCAGCACCGGGATCGACTTCCTCTTCTTCCTGGCCTACCTCATGGTGGCCATCGGCGTCGGATCGTGGCTCTACGCGCGCCGTGGACTTCGCGACGTCCGGGCGGACTACCGCGTGCTCAATCCGCGGACCCATGTCGGCGAGGTGCTCCAGGCCATCTACCGCGTGGAGAACGGCGACCGCTGGGGGAAGCCGTGGATCGAGTGCTGGAACGAGTCAACGTTGCCTGCCACGCTGCCCGGGCGCGTCATCGGCGTGCCGGCGCGAAGCACTCGACAGTGGCTGGCCAAGGTCACGCTGACGCGACGCGGCAGCTTTCGGCTCGGCGCCCTCCGCGTGCGGACCGGAGATCCGTTCGGGCTCTTCCAGAGCGAGATGACGGTGGGTGCGGCGACGAACGTCGTCGTCTTCCCGGAGGTCGTGGCCCTGCCGCACTGGCGCCTGCCGCCCTCGCCGATCGACGGAACCGCCCGCGCCAGCCGGCGTCATGAGGCCGTCACGCCACTCGTCGGCGGCGTGCGGCCATACGTCCACGGGGACGCCATCAACCGGATCCACTGGCTCTCGAGCGCTCGTCACGGCGAGCTGCACGTCAAGGAGTTCGACCTCGAGCAGGCGGCCGATCTGTGGATCGTGCTGGATCTCGATCGCGGAGTGCACGCCGGGATCGGCAGCGAGGCGTCCGTCGAGACGGCCGTCACCATCGCTGCCTCGGTTGCCATGCGGACCCTGTCGGACAACCGATCGGTGGCCATGACCGCGTCCGCGCGACGCTCGGTGGTGCATCAGCCGGACCGCGGGCCGCGCGTCGAACAGAAGCTGCTCCACCTGCTGGCCAACGTCCAGGCCGACGGTCACGATTCATTGGCCGAGGTCATCAACTCCACGCTTCCGCAGCTGCGACGCGGGGTGACGCTGTGCGTGATCACCGGCTCCACCGATCGGGCCTGGATCCGCGGCCTCTCCGCGCTCCGGCGTCGGGGTGTCGCGGCTCTCGTCATCCTCCTGGACCGGTCCTCGTACGTGGGCGTCGAGGAGGACGTCCACGCGCGTGCCGAGCTCGCCGCAGTGCGCCACGCGCTTGCCGAATACGACATCGAGCACCGGCTGGTTCGACGCGGTGACGTCATCGCCGATGCCATCGGCGGCAGGGCGCGCACGCATGTCTGACCTTCGCGAGCGCATCCTCTACCCGCGCGCTGGCTGGCTGAGCCTTGGTCTTCTCGTGGTCATGGTTCTCGCTCTGTCATGGGCCATCCAGGGCGCCGGGTGGTTGGAGCAGCTCGAGTTCCTCCCGCCGGTGGCGTTCTGGGCGGTGGTGGCCGGCGCTGCGCTCGGCGTCCTGCGCATGAGCATCGTGCTCACGTTGCCGCTGAGCGCGGTCGTCGGGACCGGGGTGGTGCTGTGGACCGTCGGCGGCGAGTACGGCCCCGCCCTGGACCAGGCCGGCAGGATCGGGGCGCTGCGGTCGGACCTGCTGGCATGGACGGTCACCATGGTCCGAACGGGCTTCCCGAGTGAGATGTCGCCGTACGCCATCGGCCTGGGGCTGCTCATGTGGACGACCGCCTTCATGGCCGCCTACGCGGTGTATCGCCACCACCGGGTGATCGACGCCATCCTGCTGTTGGGCACGGCGATGATCGTCAACCTGTCGGCGACCTTCACCGACTTGTTCGCTCACCTGCTCCTCTTCGTTGCCGCGGCGCTGCTGCTGTGGCTGCGAGCTGCGCTCGTCGATCGCCAGGACGGGTGGCAGCGGCGGCGGGTGAACGAGAACCTCGAGGTTCCGGCGGCGATCATGCGATCCGGCATCGTGTTCGCGGGGGCGAGCGTCGTCCTGGCCTGGGTGCTGACCAGCGTGGCCGTGGCCGCCCCGCTGACCAGCGCCTGGCGCGGTTTCGACGGGGTATGGACCGGAGTTCGCGACCAGTTCGAGGGGGCGTTCGGGACGCTGACCAACCCGCAGTCGCGGATCACCGGCAGCACGTTCGGTGGAAGCTTCACGGTGCAGGGCGAGTGGGTGAGCCGGGACGACGAGGTGCTCACCGTCGCCGCTCCGAGCTCCCTGTACCTGCGAACGACGACGTACGACGTGTACACCGGCCGCGGCTGGGACCGTACCGACGGGACGCGTCGCCAGGTCGCGCCCGGCGAGCAGCTGTTCCCCGGGGCCACTTCCGAGCGGCCGGCGGACGCGTACGACATCGCCACCATCACCCTGAGCATGCACCAGACGTTCGGCCGAAACCTGTTCACCGCCGGCTCGCCGCTCCAGGTCTTCGCGCCGGTCGTGATCCACGAGTCGGGCGGCCAGCCGGTCCTCGGTGGCATCGACGCGGCCAACCCGATCGGGGAGGGGGAGGGATACCAGGTCTCGGTGGCCATCAGCAACGCCGACGAGGCCGAGCTGGGTGCCGCAGGCGCCGAGTATCCCGCGTCGGTCACCGAGCTCTACCTGGACGACTCCCTGGTGACCGACCGCGTGCGCGCGCTGGCAGGCGAAATCACCGCCGATGCCCAGAATCCCTACGAGGCGGCGAAGGCTCTGGCTGCCTACCTTCAGCGTGACGACAGCTTCAGCTACGACACGGTGGCACCCGTCCCGGGTCCGGACGAGGACCTGGTGGACTTCTTCCTCTTCAATCCGGAGAGCGGACGGACGGGCTACTGCCAGTACTACGCAAGCTCATTCGTGATGATGGCGCGCTCGCTCGGCATCCCCGCCCGTGTCGCCGCGGGATTTGCTCCCGGGGAGCGGCAGGATGACGACACCTACCTGGTGCGCGAGTCGAACGCGCATGCCTGGGGCGAGGTCTACTTCCCGGGCTACGGATGGCAGATCTTCGAGTCCACCAAGTCGATCGATCCGCGGTTCATCCGTCCGACCGGCGACCCCGCCACGGTCGTACCGCCCGCCAACGGCCGCGACCCGCTCCTGGACTTCGAGCTCGACCCCACCGATCGCCGCGGCATCAACGCCCTGCCGTCGGTGGACTTCATCGACGGTGGCGTGGACGCGGCCCAGCCGGACGCACCCGGCGCGGCTGACCAGGCGCGGGGCGGAAATGCCCTGCTGGTCGCGGTGCTGCTGGTCGGCGCCGGAGCGTTCGTCTGGATCCGGATGCGACGTTCGCAACGAAGCTGGCGGTTCCTGCCCGCGGGCGACCGGGCGTGGCGCCAGCTGACCATGGCCGCCGATCGGGCCGGGGTCGGACCTCGTCCGTCCGAGACCATCTACGAGTATTCCGGCTGGCTCGAGGACCAGCTGCCCTCCCACGTGGAGCCGATCCGAACCGTGGCCGACGGCAAGGTATGGCAGGCCTACTCCGGCCAGCGCATGACGGCGACGGCCTCCACCGCGCTCGAGCAGGCGTGGTCGCGCCTGCGGATCCCCCTCATCTGGTTGGCCATCCGCCGCTCGGTGCGCGGGATCGTCCGCCGGCGCGACTAGCTCACAGCGCCAGGGGGCGGCCCTCGGCCTCGTCGACGTGTGTCGGCGTCGTGCCCAGCAGATGCAGCGTGTCGTTCCAGCGCTCGAGTCGCCAGGGTCCGGGACCGTCGATCTGGCGGCAGACGCTGAGCGAGGCGTTGTCGACGTCGAAGCTCCAGCGCTCCTCGACCTCTCCGCCGAACAGGATGCGCGCCAGCACGCGAAGCGTCCCACCGTGACTGACGATGCAGATGGGATCCTCGCGTGGGTCAGCCTCCAGCTCGGCGAGCAGGGAAGAGACCCGCGTCCAGGCCAGCTCGAGCGATTCGCCGCCAGGCGGCTGCCGAATGCGGGTGTCGTTGCGCCAGGCTTCGTAGCGGGCCGCATCGTTCACCGCGAGATCGTCGTGCGTGCGGCCCTCCCACTCGCCTTGCCCGATCTCGATGAGTCGCGCATCCAGCTCGACCTCCACCCCGACCCGACTTGCGATGCCCTCGGCCGTCTGACGAGCCCGCGCCAGGTTGGAGCTGATCACGCGCACCGGGCGCAGGCTTTCGTCGCCGGACAACCGAGTTCCGAGGAGCTCCGCCTCAGCCAGCCCGTCCGATGCGAGCGGAGGATCGAGGTGGCCCTGGAAGCGTCCCTCTCGGTTCCAGTCCGTCACGCCGTGCCGGACGAGGAGCAGCACCCGGCCGCTCACCGCGCCGCGGCGGTCCGCGACGCGAAGCCTTCCCGCGCCGCATCGGCTGCGGCGGAGCCGTCGGCATCGACCCCGAACTCGCCCAGGACGTCGCCCATGATGCGCAGCGCATCGGCCATCTCATCGATCCCGACATCGCCCATGTGACCGAAGCGCAGGATGCGGCCGGTCCACTTGCCCTGGCCGCCGGCGATGACCAGTCCCCTGGCGCGCATGGCGGCGTTGAACGGCGCCCATTCCAGACCATCGGGCAGCCAGGCGGCGGTCACGGTGCCTGATCTGCGGTCCACCGGGGCAACCGGCCGCAGCCCGAGCGTCTCGAATCCTGAGACCACCCCAGCCGCAATGGCCGCGTGCCGCGCCCAGGTTCGCTCGCGACCCTCCTCGACAAGGCGGCGAACGCCGACGCGAAGGCCGTACATCACGGCGATGGCCGGGGTCCATGGCGTCTGTCCCTTGGCGGCCCACGAGCGGGCCTCGGCGAAGTCCCAGTAGTAGCGGGGCATGCGGGCCGTCTCGCCGGCGGTCCGTGCGCGGTCGCCAACCGCGGCGATCGCGATCCCCGGGGAGGCCATCCACGCCTTCTGGCTGGCGCTCACGACAAGGTCCACGCCCCACGCGTCCATCTCGAATGGCATGGCACCCAGCCCGCTGATGCCATCCACGACGAGGAGTGGCTCGCCGGGAGCGGCCCGCACGACCTCGGCAAGCTCGCGCAGCGGGTTGGCGACGCCGGTCGACGTCTCGTTGTGCGTGATCAGCACGGCCCGATACGGGTCTGCGCCCGCGAGGTGATCACGCAGAGCCGCCGGATCGGCGGCCTGGCCCCACTCGACCTCGAACCGATCGACGTCGGCACCGAAGGCCGCGGCGATGGCGGCGAATCGATCACCGAATGACCCGATGGTGACGACCAGGACCCGATCGGCGGGGGAGAGGGTGTTGACGACGGCGGCCTCGAGAGCCCCCGAGCCCGAGCCCGTCAGGAGCAGGATGTCGCCGGCTGGTGCCGATGAGTGTCCCAAGGCCCGCGGATGTCTCGCGCAGCATCTCGGCGAACTCGGTGCCACGGTGGTCGATCATCGGCTGCGCCTGGGCATCGCGAACGGCATCGGGAATCGGCGTTGGCCCCGGCGTCCGGAGATTCTGTTCCATGCTCCGCATCATAATCGGCGCATGGATGACCACATGGACCCGTGGGGTACGCATGCCGCGTCGCGCGCGGACTGAGCCGACGCAGCCCCTGTTCGGCGACACGGTGAGCGCCGATGCGCCGCTCGCCGCGCGGATGCGGCCGCGCACGCTCGAGGAGTTCGTTGGGCAGCCGCATCTCGTGGGAGACGAGGGAGCGCTGACCCGGGTCGTGAAGCCCGGCCATCGGCCCTCCATCGTGCTGTGGGGGCCGCCGGGCAGCGGCAAGACGACCCTGGCGCGGCTGCTGGCCGACCGGGCCGGCGGCACGTGGCGCCAGCTCAGCGCGGTGTCGAGCGGCGTTGCCGACATCCGCGCGCTGGTCGCCGACGCGAAGGCATTGCGTGACGCGGGTGGGGCGACGATCGCCTTCATCGACGAGCTCCATCGGTTCAACAAGAGCCAGCAGGACGCGCTCCTGCCGCACGTCGAGGACGGCACGATCTCGCTCATCGGCGCCACGACCGAGAATCCGTACTACGAGATCAACTCGCCGCTCCTGTCGCGGATGCGCGTCTACCGCCTGGAGCCGCTGGATGCCGATGCGCTGGGCGAGATCGTTGATCGCGCGCTGGCCGATCCCGACCGTGGCCTCGCCGGCCGCGTGGCGCTGTCGACCGAGGCGCGCGAGACGATCCTGGACCTTGCCGGTGGCGATGCACGGACCGCGCTCAACATCCTCGAGGCGTCGGCCGCGGTGCTCGACGACGGCGCCGAGATCACGCCGGAGGGCGCCGCCGAGGCGGCCCAGCAGCGGCTCCTGGCCTACGACCGGGTCGGCGACCAGCACTACGAGGCCTCATCGGCCTTCATCAAGAGCATGCGCGGCAACGACCCCGATGCCGCCCTCTACTGGTGCGCCAGCATGGTGGCGGCGGGGGAGGATCCGACGTTCATCGCGCGGCGGATCGTGATCGCCGCCTCGGAGGACGTGGGTAACGCCGATCCGCGGGCGCTCCAGGTGGCGGTGGCGGCCATGCAGGCCGTCGAGATGATCGGCCTGCCGGAGGCGCAGTACGCGCTGGCCCAGGCTGCGGCCTATGTCGCATCGGCGCCGAAGTCGAACCGTGCCGGCGCGGCCTACTTCGCGGCCCTGGCCGAGGTCGAGGAGCACGGTCGGCTGCCGGTGCCGCTCCACCTGCGACCTTCTTCGCATCGGCGGTTGGCGCGCGAGCAGGGCTACGGCAAGGGCTACCTCTACCCCCACGACTACGACGACGCCGATGTCGACCAGGAGTACCTGCCCGACGCGCTCGTCGGTCGCGTCTTCTACGAGCCGTCGGAGGAGGGGCTCGAGCTCAAGATCGGAGAGCGGCTCCAGCGGCTCCGGCGTCATCGGCTGGAGGAGCGCGGCCGGAAGGCGGGCACGTGATCACCCACGTCGGCGAGCTAACCTGTGGCCGTGGAAGGACTCGTCGAGCTGTCGGCTGCGGGCACGGCCTTCGCGCTCTCGCCGTGGATTCTCATTCCGGCCGCTATTGCGGCGGCCTGGGCGGGCGTGTCCCGGCGTAGGGGTCTCGTCGCTCTGTTCCTCGGCACGGCGGCCCTCGCGGTTGTCGGGCCCCTTCTCCTGGCGTTCGCAGAGGTGCTCGTTCACGACGCCGATGACCTGCTTGGCACTTCCTGGACTGTCGCGGAAATTGACGGCGATACCGTGCCGGAAGGAGAGGTGTATCTATTCCTCGATGCCGAGTCGGCCTCCCTCGTGACGCATATCGTGTTGGGCACCGGGGGTCTATCGCCACGCTGCCGAGAGAGCGTGTCCGAGGTTGTTATGGATACCGATGGCCATGCTCTGAATTTCACTGGTTTCGACGATCTGCGGCTGAGCCTGCGTGAACAGAGGCCGTGTGACGAAGCGCTCAGCGGACTCCATCACCGCATCGCGCTCGCCCTGCGGCACAACGAGTCCTGGCGGGCGACAGGTGAGGAGCTGGAGCTCCTTGGAACCAGCCGCATCCGGCTGTTGCAGGCCGGAAGGCCTTCCGACTAGGACTGATATGGCAGGCTCAGCGTCTCCCTGATGGCGCCGGACGCGACGCTGGCGAAGAGTGGAACGGCAGTTGCACCCAGGGTTCGATGCGAACACACGGAGATTCACAATGAACAACCTCTTCGAAGAGGAGATCCGCGGGCACCACAGCATGCGGGACCATCTCCTGACATTGGTGTCCGATGCCGACCTTGCCTACCGGCTGCCCGGCAACAACCCGACGCTGGGCGAGCTGCTGGTCGAGATGGGCGACCTCCAGGGCGTCTACACGCACTCCTTCGAGACGCTGACCCTCGATTGGACGCACCGGCAGCTTCCGCCGCCGGAGCCGATCACGATCGCAAGCCTGCGGTCATGGTTCGAATCGCATGACGAGGCCATGAAGAACGCGATGAGCCGATTCACCGAGGACGAGCTGCGCGTCGACCGGATCGACCGTGGGCATGGCTTCATCGCATCGCCGTTCACCCAGCACGAGATCTACCGGGAGGCGGTCTACATCTTCTACGGCAAGCTCAGCGTGTACCTGCGAGCGCTCCAACGCGATGCCGGCGAGGAGTGGGCGGCCTGGGTGGGGTGAGCAGCCTTACCCCACTTCGATAGATCGCAGGATTGTCACCGGAACGCCGCGTTGGGTGTCGTTCCCGCGATGAATCGAGAGTTCCGCCGCGTGAGAGTCCCGCAGCCGCGCACTTCACGCGCACGGGCAGTCGATGTATCGAAGGAACCGCGCGTGGCGGACGTCTCCGGTGATGCACGCCCTCATAGATCGAGCGGCCTGCGAGCGGCCCCGTCCCGCGCTAGCCGACCAGGCCAAGCGCCGAGAAGATGAGCCAGGCGACGAGCAGCATGGCGGCCATGGCGGCCGTCAGGATGCCGATGTTGCGCAGGTCCCGCTCCACGTAGTGGTACTCCGCGCGCTCGCTGCTGGTCAGCGTCGATCCGGCCGAGGTCGAAGCGCTGGCCGGGCGCCGCACGGGTGCAGGCGACGCCGGAGACGCTACCTGCGAGACATCCTGGGTCGGAGTCGGCGGCGGGCGCCACGGGCTCGCCGAACGACGGCGATGACGCGGCACGCGACGCGCGCTTGACGTTGCGCTGGCGTGCCTTGCGACTGGCTGCCTTGCCGACTCTCCGAGCCATCGGTACCTCGTCTGGTGCGTGATCAAACGGCAGCCCGCGGCCGGGCGGGAGGCCGTGGGGCGGCTATGATACCGCCGATTTGATGCCCGATCTCGACCGCTTCCTCACCGAGAACCTGGCCCTCGCCTTCGGCGCGCTCACGGCCATCATCCTGCTGCTCCTCGTCGTGACGCTCGTCCAGGGCATCCGGGTGGGACGCGCCGTGCGCCGCTATCGCGACCTCGTGCGCGACGGAGACGGCGGATCGCTCCACGATCGGCTGGTCGGGAGTGCCGAGCAGGCGGTTCGTGCGACCGATCGGATGAGCGAGATCGAGGCCCTCCATGCCGGCATCGTCGAGCGATCACGGCGCAGCCTCCAGCACATCGGGCTCGTGCGATTCAACCCGTTCGATGACACGGGGTCGGACCAGAGCTTCGCCATCGCGCTGCTCGACGACGCCCGCGACGGGATCGTGATCAGCAGCCTCCATGGGCGGGCCAACACCCGGGTCTTCGCCAAGCCGGTGGCCGATGGCGCGTCGCCGCACAACCTGTCGGACGAGGAATCGCAGGCCATCCGGATCGCGGTCGAGGGGACGCGCCCGGCGTGACGATCGGGGCGATCGACCCCGAGCAGCGCCACGTGGCCGAACGCCTCGTGCTGCTTGCCCTCCGCCGCTTCCACCGTGAGCAGCCGCTGGCCGTCGACATTCGGATGGACGGGCTCGTGGCCCGGATCTTGACCATCGCAGAGCGGCAGCCCTCGAGCCGTCATCGGGGCGGTGGCCAGCTGGACCTCCCCGAGGCCGATCTCCGTCGCGTGATCGATGACCTCGTGACCTCCGGCAAGCTTGTTCGTACCGGCCGACGCATCCGCCTGGCCGATGCGAAGACCGGCCTCGCGCCCGAGATGGCCGAGAAGGTGGCGACCCTGCTCGACGGGCTCCGTGCGGCGGGCGCCGAGCCACCGCGAGTCGAGGGCATCGCCGGGCGGCTCGGGATCCCGCCGGCCGTGGTGGACCAGCTGCGAACCGCCGGGCAGCTCAGGCAGATCGCCCCGGGGATCGAGTATCCGGCCGATGTCTGGTCGGCGCTCCGCGTGCGGGTCGAGGGCATGTCGGGGACGCTCAGCATCGCCCGTCTCCGGGACGAGCTCCACACCTCGCGCCGGCACGCGGAAGCGATCCTGGCCGCCATGGGACAACGTGGCGCCGGCCACCGTCCGCGCTATCGGCCACGACCCCAGCGGCGGCGATCGATCCGCTAGCTCGCGAACCCTCATGGTCGCAGTGGTTGCGACAGCCGAGCTGTCCGGTACGCAGGTGATAACGGCGGCGTGAACCGGTCCTCCGTTACCATCGACGAAATGCCACCGGTCGTGCCCTCGCCAGATCAGCTCCCGTTCTTCGAGGAGCTCGCGTCGGCACCCCGACCCCGCCGGCCGCACCTCCGTGTGCAGCCTCCGCTGCTGGCCGATCTCACCGCCCGTCAGCGAAAGGCGGTCACGCACGGTGACGGCCCGCTCCTCATCGTGGCGGGCGCCGGGACCGGCAAGACCACGGTGATCACCCGCCGCATCGCCTGGCTCATCGCCGAGAAGCGCGCGCTGCCGTCCGAGATCCTGGCGCTGACCTTCACGGACCGGGCGGCGGCGGAGATGGTGGATCGGGTGGATCGCCTCGTCCCGTACGGCCACAACGACGCGGAGATCAGCACGTTCCACGCGTTCGGTGATCGGCTGCTGCGCGAGCATGCCCTGGAGGCCGGCCTGTCGGACCGTTCCACGGTCCTGTCGCGGGCCGAGCAGATCATCCTGCTGCGCGAGCACCTGTTCGAGCTGCCGTTGGACCGCTTCCGTCCCCTGGGCGATCCGACCCGCTTCCTGTCCGCCCTCGTCACGCTCATCGGCAGGCTGCGGGACGAGGACATCGGGCCCGAGGCATACGTGGCAGCGGCCGATGAGCTCCGCGGCCGGGCCGCCGATCGGCCCGAGGACGAGGCCCTGGCGGAGGAGGCGGCGCGTCACACGGAGCTGGCCGCCACCTACCGGGCGTACGAGGAGCTGATGCGGACGACCGATCGGCTCGACTTCGGCGACCAGGTCGGCCTTGCGCTCCGCCTGCTGCGTGACAACCCGTCGGTCCTCGAGGCGCAGCGCGCGCGCTATCGGTACGTGCTGGTCGACGAGTTCCAGGACACGAACCACGCCCAGTGGGAGATCGTGCGCCTGCTCGCCGAGCCGCACGGCAATGTGACCGTGGTGGGAGATGACGACCAGAGCATCTACCGATTCCGCGGAGCGGCGCTGGGCAACATCCTGGGGTTCCGCGACGCGTATCCCAAGGCGACGAACGTCGTCCTGGTCGACAACTATCGCAGCCGTCAGCCGATCCTCGACGCCGCTCACAAGCTCATCGCGCACAACGATCCGGACAGGCTGGAGGCTCGGGAAGGGCTCGACAAGCGGCTGCGGGCTCGCGTGCGCTTCGAACGGCCCGAACCTCCCGCGGGCAGCATCGAGGTGCTCGCATTTGCCACCGGCTCGGACGAGGCCGATGCCGTCGCGGACCGGATCGGCGCCTCGCTGCGCTCCGGCCGGAGACCCGGCGACCACGCCATCCTGGTTCGCGGCAACCGCGAGGCCGATTCGTACCTTCGAGCCCTCAACATGGCCCGCATCCCGTGGAGGTTCAGTGGGACCGCCGGCCTGTATCGCCAGCCCGAGGTGCGCGTCCTCATCAGCTTCCTGCGCGCGCTCAATGACCCGGAGGACTCGGTCAGCCTCTACGACCTGGCCACCAGCGAGATCTTCGGGCTGGCGGCCGCCGACGTCACGATCGCGCTCACCAAGGCACGCCGCCGCCGCAGCAGCCTGGCCGTGGCGCTCGCGGACGCGGTCTCGGACCCGGAGCGCTCGCCGTTCGGGTCACGGGCCATCGAGGTCGTGCAGCGCCTCCTGGGCAGCCTCGAGGCGCATCGGGCCATGAGCACCGAGCGCAGCAGCGGAGAGCTTCTCTACCACTTCATCTCGAGCTCGGGCTGGCTGTCCCGGCTGGCGCACGAGGCCCGTGAGGCGGGCGACGAACGGCTGGCGAACGTGGCGCGCTTCTTCGAGATCATCCGCCGGCAGGGGAGCCTGCTGCGTGATGACCGGCTCCCATTCCTGGTGGCGCAGCTGGACACGCTGATCGAGACCGGCGATGACCCCTCGACCGCCGATGTCGACCCCGACGAAGGGGACGCGGTTCACGTCCTGACCTACCACAAGGCCAAGGGCCTCGAGTTCGGGGTCGTCTTCATGGTCGGCCTGGTCGACGATCGGTTCCCGGGACGAGAGCGTCGCGACGCTCTCGAGCTGCCCGATTCCCTGGTCAGCGAGGCGCCACCGACCGCGGACCAGCACGTGGCGGAGGAGCGCCGTCTCTTCTACGTCGGCATGACCCGCGCTCGCGAGGAGCTCATCCTCAGCTCGGCGCAGGACTACGCGGGACGTCGGGCGCGTGGCACCAGCCGCTTCGTGGCCGAGGCCCTCGACCTTCCACCCGCCACGTCCGCGGACGCGATTCGCCCCGCGCTCCTCGACCAGCTGGCGCGTCACGAGGTCTCGCCGACCGCGCCCGCGGCAGCGCCTCCCCGGCCGCGCCTCGGGGATCGTCCCCTCAGCCTGAGCTACGGGCAGATCAACGACTACCTGGACTGCCCGGCGCGCTACCGCTATGGGCACGTGGTCCGCATCCCGACCCCTGCCTCGCACCAGATGGTGTACGGCCGCGCGCTGCATGCCGCCGTGCAGGCCTTCCATCGGCGACAGATGGCCGGAGAGCCGATGCCGCTCGAGGCCCTGCACGCCACCCTGGACGCGAATTGGGAGTCGGTTGGCTTCCTCACGCGCGCCCACGAGGAGGCGCGTCGGGAAGCGGCGCACGCCACCATCGGGCGCTTTTGGGAGGAGCAGCAGCGAGATCCGGCGCGCCCGATCTCGGTGGAGCGAGACTTCACGGTCGCCTTTGGCCCGGATCGGCTGCGCGGCCGATACGACCGGGTCGACCGGGACGAGGCCGGGCGGGTCGTGATCACCGACTACAAGTCGAGCGACGTGCGTGACCTGGCCACGGCGAATCGGCGCTCCAAGGAATCACTCCAGCTGTCGATCTACGCGCTGGCACACGAGGCCGAGACGGGCTCGCTGCCAGACGAGCTCGCGCTGCACTTCCTGGAGTCCGGCCTCACCGGCCGCTCGAAGCCGACCGAAAAGCGCCTCGAGAAGGCACAGGAGCAGCTGAGCCGAGCGGCGGTCGGCATTCGGTCCGGCGAATTCGCCGCCACGCCGAGTGCCATGCGCTGCGGCTACTGCCCGTACCGCGAGATCTGCCCCGACGCCGCCCGGTGAGCGGACGCGATCGGATCCTCGTGGCGTCGCTGATCCTGTTGGCGATCCTGGGATTCGTGACTCTCGTCGCCCTCGCGGCGCGGATGTGCGCGGTCGAGACACTCGCGCAGCCATGTGCCGACGCCGGACGCAACCGGGCGATCGTGGTGGTCCTCGCGTCGGGATCGCTGGCGCTGCTCGTGGCTCCGTTCGCCTTCCTCGGCGAGGTCATGGCCCGTCGCCGCATCGTCTATCGTGGCGCGTGGGTGCGGGCGGCCCGGCGGGGAGCGCTGGTCGGCCTGATCACCGCTGCGCTCGCCGGACTTCGGCTGGGGGGTGCTCTGAGTGTCCCGATCGCCATTTTTGTCATCATCCTGGGTGGTGTCGCCGAGTGGCTGCTCGCGCGGCGCGACCCGTAGCGCGGAGGTCAGCCTTGTCCGACGGAACCAGCATGGGGCGACTGCCGGCCGCTGTCGCCGCGGTCATGCCGGAGGCGATGGATCTCTCCCATCGCGTGCACGCCACCCCCGAAATCGCCTTCCAGGAGCAGCAGGCATCGGCCTGGACCGCTGAGCTGCTGCGCCGGAAGGGGTTCGACGTCACGAGCCCGGCGGGCGGCCTCGACACCGCGTTCGTGGCTCGCTGGCAGGGCAGGCCGGGTGGACCCGTCATCGCCTTCGCCGGTGAGTACGACGCGCTGCCCGAGGTCGGCCACGGATGCGGCCACAACCTCATGTGCTCGTCGAGTGCGGGGGCGGCGATCGCGGCAGCCGACGTGCTCGGTCGCGACTTCTCGGGTGAGATTCGGTTCATCGGGACCCCGGCCGAGGAGGCGGGCAACGGCAAGGTCCACCTGATCCAGGCCGGCCTCTTCGACGACGTGGACGTGTGCCTCCAGATCCATCCCTCCGACACCAACGCCTCGGAGTCGGTGTGCCTGGCGGTCATCGAGGTCGGGGTCACCTTCCACGGGACGTTGGCCCATGCCAGTGCCGACCCGTGGCTGGGGAAGAACGCCCTCGACGCCATCGTCCTGTTGCACACGATGGTCGCGCAGTGGCGACAGCACCTCAGGCCCGGTGAGCGAGTCCACGGCATCATCACCCACGGCGGTGCCGCGCCCAACGTCGTCCCGGACCTCACCACCGGCGCGTGGTATCTGCGCACTCCGATCGACGAGGATCTGGATGCCATGGTCGAACGCTTCGGCACCATGGCCGAGGCGGCCGCCCAGGCCAGCGGCTGCACCGTCGAGCTGCGCGTTGACCCCATGAACCGGTGCCGAACCATGCTCAACAATCCGACCCTGCTCGGCATCTGGCGACGCCACCTCGCGGACGCGGGAGTCCAGGACGACCCGGTCGACCCAAACGCGGGGAGCACGGACATGGCGAACGTGAGTCACGAGGTCCCCACCATCCACCCGTACCTGGCGATTGCGCCGGCCGGTACGCCCGGCCACTCCCACGAGTTCGCGGAGCACGCCGGGGGTACCGGCGGAGACGAGATGCTGCCGCGCGCCATCCGCGTGCTGGCTGCCTCTGCCATCGAGCTGATCGAGCAGCCGCAGCTCGTCGAGCGGGCATGGGTTGAGCTTCGCGGGCAGGGGGGCGGGCGGAGGGCCCGATCCTGACCGACATCCTGGCCGACCAGCCCGCAGACGCGGACCTCCTGGCCGAGCTCTACGACCTCGAGCACGATGAGATCGGCGAGGATCTCGCGTTCTACCGTGAGATGGTTCGCCGCCACCCGGGCGCGGTCATGGACCTCGGCTGCGGATCGGGCCGGCTCTTTGCCTCGTTCGTGGCCGGCGGCGCGACGCGTGTGGTGGGCATCGATGGGTCGCGCGCGCTGCTGGACCGCGCGCGGAGCCGGGTCGCCGGCGATCAGGGCCTGGCACGTGCGCGTGATGCGGGAATGATCGAGCTGGCCCTCGGCGACGTCCGGCGAGTCTCGAGACCGGACCGCTTCTCGCTGGTGGTGCTCTCCGGCGTCATCGGCCATGTGAGTGGTCCCGAGGATGCGGTGCGGGTGCTGGGAGTCGCTCGGCGCATGTGCATGGCCGGCGCGGCGGTCGTGATCGATACGCTGGGACCGGGCGGCCTTCCACCGCATGACCTGCCTCTGAGCCTCGATTGGGAGCGCGAATCCGGTGGGCGGCGCTTCGTCCGGCGCAGCCAGATCACGCGCAACGAGGTTCCCGAGGGCCTCCGGGTGATGTACAGCACGCTCACGGACGTGATCGAGGCCGATGGTACGATATCGCGGCTGCCGGCCAGCTTTCGGCTCTGGTATCCATCATCCACGGCGCTTGCTGCCCTCGCTGCCGAGGCGGAGCTGGAGGTCGACGCGGTATTCGGGTCCCACGACCTGGATCCGTTCGACGAGGACAGCATGCGGTGCATCGTGGTTGCGCGACCGGCGGAATCGGATCCGGGCGAAAGGTGAGGGATGGCAGTCGAACAGATCAGGCTCCTGATCGTCGAGGATGTGCCGCAGGTTGCATCGCACGTGCGCGCGCTTCTCCAGGCTCAGTCGCAGATCAAGATGCTGGACGTGGTCACCGCCGGCGATCGTGCCGTGGCTGCCATTGCGGAGATGCGACCTGACGTCGTCATCGTCGATGCCCTGCTGCAGGGTCGGGTGAGCGGACACCAGGTAGCGGAGCAGGTTCGACGCACCGAGCCGCAGGTGGGCATCATCATGCTGACCGTCCCGCAGAACCCGGTCAGCGAGGACGGGAGTCACGGCATCGACGCCGTCCTGAAGATGCCGTTCACCGGCTTCGACCTCACGACCATGGTGCGCAAGGTGGCGGAGACCCGGGCATCGGAGTCCGAGCGGTCCGGGTCACTGGTGATCAGCCTGTTCAGCCCGAAGGGTGGCGTGGGTCGCACGACGCTGGCCTACAACCTGGCCGTGGCGCTGGGTGAATCGCACCGCGTGTGCCTGGTGGACGGCTCGCTCCAGTTCAGCGACCTGCGCGGACTGCTTCGCGTTCCCGCCGTGGCGCCGAGCATCGTCAACCTGCCCACTGATCGGATCAAGGAATCGGACATCGCCGACATCGCATGGCGCGATCCGTCGGGGATCGACATCCTCCTGGCTCCGCCACGCGTCGAGATGGCGGAGATGGTCACCACCCGTGACATCGAGAAGGTGCTCTCCCTCCTTCGCCAGCTGTATGAGTTCGTCATCATCGACACGCGGGCGGCCCTCTCCGACGACGTCCTCGTCTTCCTGGACTCCGCGGACCTGATCCTCCAGGTCCTGACCTATGACTCGATGGCCATTCGCAGTCTCGCCATGTCGGCCGAGACGTTCGCCGCCATCGGCTACCCGGCGTCCAAGCTCGCGACCGGTGCTCAACCGGTCCGATGCGTCGGGTGGGTTCGACCGGGTGGACGTCGAGCAGGCGCTGGGCTCGCCGATCGACTTCGAGATCGTCTCCGACGGACGGCTCGTCCTGCAGTCGAATAACGAGGGCATCGCCTTCGTCTCCTCGAGCCCCGAGGCGCCGATCTCCCAGGGCGTCCGCCGCATCGCCGAGTCGATGGCATCCCACCTGCGCGACCGGGCGCCAAGCCTGGTGAAGCGCTGAGCCACCCAGCGGGGGAACGCCTGGATCCGCGCCCGATCGGCGTGTTCGACTCCGGTGTCGGCGGCCTCACCGTCCTGACCGAGCTGCAGCGACGGCTTCCGGCCGAATCCACCGTCTATCTCGGAGACAACGCGCGCACGCCGTACGGTCCTCGGGATGCCGACGAGGTGCGCCGATTCACCCTGGAGGCCGCCGAGTGGCTGCTCGGCCAGGACGTGAAGATGATCGTGCTGGCCTGCAACACCGCGACCTCGCATGCGCTCGACGCAGTTCGCGAACGCTCCACCGTCCCGGTCCTGGGCGTGGTGCGGCCGGGTGCGGTGGCCGCCGCGTCCGCCACGAGGACGGCGAACGTTGCCGTCATTGCGACCGCGGGCACGGTGGAGTCGAATGCGTACCGCGACGCGATCGTCGAGGCCGACAGCGGCACGACGGTCAGCCAGCTCGCGTGCCCGGAGCTCGTGCCGATGGTGGAGGCCGGCATCCTGGATGGTCGCCGCGCGGAGTCGGTGCTGCGTGCGTACCTGGAGCCGATGATGGCCGCCGGACCGCGGATCGACACCCTGCTGCTGGGTTGCACCCACTATCCGCTGCTGCGCCCCGTGATCGAGCGCATCGTCGGCCCGGATGTGGCGGTCGTTGATTCCGCGTTCACCACGGCGCTGGCGGTCGAGGACCTCCTGGATGCCGTCGGCGGTCGGGCGGGTCGTGGAGCCGAGTCGCGTCACCGGGTGGCCACGACCGGCGATCCGGCTCGCTTTCGATCGATCGCCTCACCCCTGTTCGGTGAGCGTCTGCCGGAGATCGAGGTCGTTCGCATCGAGGCCGAGGGCGTGTTCCCCTAGACTGACCGCATGGCACGACACACGGTCCGGCTCGGCGCGGGCATTCTCGTCGGCGGTCTCCTGGCCCTGGGGGCATCCGTCGCATCGCGCGAGATCATGCGCAGGGCGGGACCTCGGCTCATCGACTGGGAGGCCGTGCGCCGCATCGCGCATCGGCGGCTCGGCGAGGCCGCGGCACCCATTCCTGCCGCGCAGCGAGCCGAGGCGGAGGCGTTCTACCGCGCGACGCTGGCCCGGATCGAGCCGATCGTGGCCGCCGAGATCGGCGCTGACCTTCCCGAGGCGCTCGAGATTCCCGCCGTGGTGGATCGTCTCGGCTGGGTGGACCTGAACCTCGCGACCTTCCGCGTTCTCTTCGAGCGCATCGAACATGCCCTGCTCCAGGCGCAGGACGGACCGGACACGACTGGTCGCGCGCTGTCGCGCTGGGTGAATCGGACGCTCGGCAACCAGCAGCTCGGCTTCATGCTCGCCTTCCTGGGTCGCAAGGTCCTGGGCCAGTACGACGTCAGCCTGCTCGCCGCGGGACCGACGCGCGGCAGGTTGCACTTCGTGGAGCCCAACATCGTGGCCACCGCGCGCGCCATGCGCATTCCGCTCGACGACTTCCGAACCTTCATCGCCCTGCACGAGGCGACGCACGCGTTCGAGTTCGAGGCTCACCCCTGGCTTCGCCCGTACTTTGCCGGCCTGGTCGGCGAGACGGTCGAGCAGCTGGCCACCGAGTCCGGCGGCCTCATGGAGCGGGTCAGGGACGCTGTCTCCTCGCGCGAGGGCCATTGGCTCGAGCGAATCCTCACCCCGACCCAGCGCGACACGTTCAACCGCACGCAGGCCCTGATGTCGTTGCTGGAGGGGTACTCGAACCACGTCATGAACGCGGCCGGCTCGCAGATCCTCCCCGGTTTCACCGAGCTCCACGACCGATTCGAGCGCCGCGGCGAGCGTCGAGGTGCGGTCGAACGCGCGATCATGCGCGTCACGGGTCTCGATCTGAAGATGGAGCAGTACGCCGCCGGCGAGCGATTCGCCGATCGCGTCATCGCCGAACGGGGAAAGGAATTCCTGCGCCGCGTCTGGACCGGCCCGGAGCTTCTGCCCTCGCTCGACGAGATCCGGCAGCCCGATCTGTGGATCTCCCGAGTGGAGGCGGTGTCCTGAGCGGCTCGTCACCTCTCACGGTCCTGGCCACGCCAATCCTGGGCTCGGCGCTGACCCGCGAGCTCGTCGAGCGGATCGAGGGCGTCGACGGCGTCAGATGCGCGCGCATTGCGGCCGACGGACGCATCCACGGCGACGCCGACGAGTCGGTCTTCGACGCGGCGGAGGTCCTCCTGCTCGGATCGGTCCCGGCCTCGGTCCTGGATCACGTCGTGGGCCGATCGCCACGCCTGCGCTGGATCCATTCGGCGGCTGCCGGAGTTGATCGCGTGACCACGCCCATCGTGCGTGAGCGCGGCCTGGTCGTCACCAACGCGCGCGGCGTGTTCAGCCGCCCGATCGCCGAATACGTCGTGATGATGTCACTGGCCATCGCCAGGCGCCTGCGGCAGCTGATGGAGCTGCAGCGCGAGCGTACCTGGCAGCCGCTCCGCGGACGGGAGCTGGCAGAGCTGACCATCGGCATCATCGGCTACGGGAGCATCGGCGTGGAGCTGGCCAGGCTGCTCGAGCCATTCGGGTGCCGGGTCATTGCCACCAAGCGACGCCCCGAACGGGGAGCGGACGATACGTCGAGCGTTGAGCTGCACGGGCTCGATCGCCTCGACGAGGTCCTGGCAGCCAGCGACATCGTGGTCGTCACCGCGCCGCTCACCGAAGAGACGGCCGGGATGATCGGCGCGGAGCAGCTCGCCCTGATGCGCGAGGACGCCTGGCTGATCAACGTTGCCCGCGGGCGGCTGATCGACGAGATCGCGCTGCGGCGGGCGCTCGAATCCGGCTGGATCGGGGGCGCGGTACTCGACGTGTTCAGCGAGGAGCCGCTTGGCCCTGACTCGCCGTTTTACTCGACGCCCAACCTCATCATCACCCCGCACACCAGCTGGGCATCCGACCGGGTCGCCGAGCGCACGGTCGAGCTGTTCGTCAGCAACCTGCATGCGTACCGGTCCGGCGAGCCGATGCGCAACGTCGTCGATCTCGAAGCCGGGTACTGACGCTCCATGCAAGTCACCATCGTCGGCCTGCCGGGAAGCGGCAAGACGACCGTCTTCAATGCCCTGACCGGCGGCCACGCCGAGACCGGCGGGTTCTCCGGCGGTCGGGCGGCGCCGAACGTCAGCGTCGTGAAGGTTCCCGATGAGCGCGTCGACCGCTTGTCCGCCCTCTTCAACCCGAAGAAGACGACCTACGCCGACGTCACGTACGTCGACGTCGCCATCCCGGCCGGTGCGGCCCGCGAGGGCACCATCAACCCCGACGTCCTGGCGCAGATTCGCAACGCCGACGCGCTGCTCCACGTGGCACGTGCCTTCACCGACCCGACCAATCCCGCGGCTCCGGACCCGTGGCGAGATGTCGAGGAGCTCGACCTGGAGTTCACGGTGGCGGACCTCATGGTCATCGAGAAGCGCCTGGAGAAGCTGAAGACGCAGGGGCGCCACGGCTCGCAGGCGGAACGCGACCAGGCTCAGCGCGAGGAGGAGGTCCTGTCGCGGATCCTGCCACACCTGTCGGAAGGCAAGCCGATCCGCTCACTGGACCTGACCGCCGATGACGAGTTCCTGCTGCGCGGGTACCGATTCCTGACCCAGAAGCCCGTCCTCGCCGTCCTGAACATCGACGAGGCCCGGGTCGGGGAGTCAGGCTCGCTCGAGGAGGCCGGCCGCGCCCGGTATGCCCAGCCGCGAACCGACGTCGCGGCACTCGCCGGCAAGATCGAGGCTGAGATCGCCGAGCTTCCGGCCGACGATGCCCGACTCTTCATGGACGACCTGGGAATCGAGCAGCCGTCCCGCGGCCGGGTCATCTCGCTGACGTACGCCCTGCTCGGTCTCTTCAGCTTCTTCACGGCCGGGGAAGACGAGTGCCGGGCCTGGACGCTGCGGACCGGATCCTCGGCGGTGGACGCCGCCGCGGCCATTCACTCGGACCTGGCCCGCGGATTCATCCGAGCCGAAGTCATCGGCTTCGACGATCTGATCGATTGCGGCACGATGGCGGAGGCGCGCAAGCGCGGGTTGCTGCGCCAGGAGGGAAAGGTCTACCAGGTCCGGGACGGAGACGTGCTGCAGATCCTGTTCAACGTCGCCCGCTGAACGCCGTCAGCTGCGTTCCATCTCCGCGACGATGCTGCGGAACTCGTCGCTCTGCTCGACCAGGTAGTTGTCCTCGTCCTGCATCCCGACGCTCATGCTGGCAGTCAGCTTCTCGTCGGCGATGTAGGTGAAGCCGTGATTGCGCTCAAGCTCGCGCGCGATGGCCTCGACCAGCGTGTCCTCCTCGAACGTGTCGAGGATGGCGGTGCGCGACGCCGCGACCATCGCTGCGAATTCGGCTGGGGTATGGTCCCGCTCGGACACGAGGAGCGCATCGGTCAGCAGATCGGTCGCGCCCTCGTGGAGCTCGTAGAAGAAGAGTCGCATGCTCCGATGATAGACCGATGACCGAGACCCTGATCGTGGGCGGGCTGACCATCGACCGGTTTGCCGATGGCAGCACGGCCCCTGGCGGATCGGTGATCCATTCCGGCCTTGCGGCCGCGGACGAGGGATCCGAGACGGCATTTCTCACCGTCTCCGGCAATGAGCCGGAGGCCCGCGATGGCCTCCGCATCCTCTCGGAGCTCGGGACGCTCGTCCACCAAGCGGCATCGCGCACCGTCACCTACCGGCACGGAGAGCGGAATGGGCGGCGCGTGCTGGAGCTGGAGGCAACCACCGACCCGATCGATCCCGGGACGCGGCTGCCGCCCAGGCAGCCCGCGGTCGCCCTCCTGGCGCCGATTGCGGACGAGCTTCCTGCGCCGTCCATCGAGGCGCTGAGCGCCCGCATCGGCGGAGCGTTGAGCGTCCTGCTGGTCCAGGGATGGCTCCGCCGGCTCGAGGTCGGGACGAACGTTGACCCGATCCCGCTCCACGCGGTCGCGCCGGCGCTCTGGGCGGCGTTCGCGCGGGCCGATGCCGTCGTCCTCTCGACCGAGGACCTGTCGGAGTCCGCCGATGACCCGTTCGCGCAGGCAGTGGCGCTTCGGCGCCGGCTCGGCACGCGGCCGGTCATCGTGCTGACCCTCGGCGTGCAGGGCTACCTCCTGGACGACCCGGCCGCGGACCAGATCGTGGCCGCCGTGCCGCGGCGCATCGTCGAGGGCGTTCCGACGGTCGGCGCTGGCGACACCTTCGGCGTCATCTTTGCCATCCACCTGGCCCGCGGGGCGGGCGTTGTTGCTGCGGCGCACGCTGCTTCCGAGGGCGTGATCCGCCTGTTCGAGAGCCGCCTCCGCTAGGCGACCGCCGACCGTCGACGCTCGCGCAGCGATCGCCGTTCTGCTGCCGCGACCCAGCTGCGCAGGCGGCGGAGCCGCCGCTCGACCGAGATCCGCGTGCGACCGACCTCGATCATGGACCCGCCGCGACCCAGGGCAAATGCGATGTCTAGCACGCGTGAGGCCGCCGCCGTCGCTTCCATCGCACCGGCCAGGTCACCGCGATGCCGCTCCCTGATTCGTGCGACCTCGATCCATGCGGCGGCCGCGTCGACGGAAGCTCGCCGCGTGCCGAGGTGCCAGATCTCCTCCGCGCGCTCGAAGTGCCCCAGCGCGATGAGGAGGCGCGAGGCGACGCGCCGCAGGGCATTGGCCTCGGCCGGGTCGGTTGCCACGGCCTGGGCAGATTCGACGAGCTCGAGAGCGTCATCGACGGCGCCGGCGCGCAGGAGCTCGAGAGCCATGCCCCGCGGGTCGAGCACCATCGCCTCCCGCCAGCCACCAGCGCGGAGACGGCACAGCTCGGCCTCGAGCAGCGCGAGGCTGACGATGTCCTGGAAGTTGTGGTCGAGGACCTCGGCCAGGATGTCCGGCGAGCCTCCACGCAGATATCCGAAGTAGCGGGTGGGGACCTCGCTTCCCGGGCAGTCCGAGGCGCGGCGAACGCCGAGGACGCCGGCCTCCACGTCGGCGAGTCGGGCACCGCCCAGCGGTCGGCGGAAGAGTCGGCGCGCATCGGGAAGGAGATCGTCGTGCGCCTCGGGGATGGATGCCGCCTCGCGGAACAGCCCGTGGAACGTGAGTCGGGCGGCGAGCATGGGGAGGTCGAAGCCGCGGCCGTTGTACGTCACAAGCCGTGGAGACGAGGCAAGGTCGCCGGCGACGGCACGCAGGAGCGGCAGCTCGTACGGATAGTCCGGGAGGAGGTACTGCCGGGCGTGAATGCGATCGCCGGCGATGCGAGCCACGCCCGCCAGGAAGATGACGGTCCCGGCGCCGGTGGAGAGGCCCGTTGTCTCGGTATCGAAGTAGGCGGCGGGTGGAAGGCCGGCCAGGGCGGAGGCGGTGCCGGGTGGCGCCACCACGCTGCGTTCAACCACCAGCACGGTACCGCCGGCCGTGACATCGGTCCGGGCGTCGAACCAGCGGGCGAGCCGATCGACCCGGTCCGCGGCGAAGCCGCCTGCCTGTTTTCGCGCGGGTGCCGCCGAGCGGGCGGCCTCGAGCCGATCGGCGAGCGAGCGGGAGGTCAGCATGAGCTCACGACATGCCCGCCAGCAGCTCCACGACCGTTGCCTTGCCTCGCGTCCCGACCTCGATGGCCGGGCCGACGCAGGCCGGACATCCGTCGGCGCAGCGACACGACTCGACGGCCTCGCGGGACGTCCGCACGAGGTCGTCGACCAGGGTGAAGAGGCGCTCGGTGAGGCCGACGCCACCGGGCGTCGCGTCGTAGAGGAAGAGCGTGGGCCGCCCGGTGAACGGCGCCTGGACCTGTGCCAGCACGCCCAGGTCACGCGGGTCGCACATGAGGAGGAGTGCACCCGTGGTGCGCGCAACCCGCGCAAGGCCGATGAGGGCGCCATCGAGCGTATCGCGGTCATAGCGATTCACAAGCTCGGCGGGCGGCACCAGCCAGGTCGCCGTGGTGTGCATCTCCTGCTCGGGGATGCTGATCGAGCCCCAGCCGACGTTCTCGTGGGTGTGGTACTTGAGCTTCTTGAACATCGTCACCTTCCAGGCCACCATCACGTCGCCGTGCTGCCGGAGGCCGGCGGGGGGCGGATCCGCCTCGTCCAGCACCTCGAGCACCTTGAGGGTGATCCCCAGGTCCGCGTCGGTGTAGTAGTCGACATCGGTCCGGGTGACGTACGCCTTGCGCTCCTCCCAGTCGAGGCGGTCGACGTGGTGCTGCACTCCCTGGTGGATGTAGATCGCCTTCTCGTGGACGAGGAGCGGTGCCGCGAACAGGTCCACCTCGCCGAGCACCCGGTTGCGGTCGCCGGTGGTGTCGATGATCACGACGTTCTCCGGAGCGCCGCTGCGCAGGCTGAAATCGGAAGCGGGGAAGTTCTCGTGGCTCCAGTAGTACCGATCGTCCGCGCGGCGAATCCAGCCGTCCTCCTGGAGCACCTCGAGGAGGGTCGCCGTCTCGGCGATGCCGAACCGCTCTCCGGCCGGAACCGGCAGCTCGAAGGTGGACGCCCGCAGGTGGTTGAGCAGGACGTGGAGATTGTCCGGGTTGACGAGGCCGTGCTCCGGTGACGCGTCGAACAGGTATTCGGGATGGGACGCCAGGAACTGGTCGATGGGAGCCGAAGAACAGACGAGGATCCCGATGCTGGTGCCGGACCGTCGTCCCGATCGACCCATCTGCTGCCAGGTGCTGGCGATGGTCCCCGGGTAGCCGATGCTGATTGCCGCGTCCAGCGATCCGATGTCGATCCCGAGCTCGAGCGCATTGGTCGCGACGACGCCGCGGACCCGGCCGTCGCGCAGGCCGGCCTCGATCTCGTGGCGCTCGTTCGGAAGGTACCCGCCTCGATAGCCGCGAATCGCGTGCGGATGGCCGGGCGGGGGAGCGAAGGTCTCGCGCAGGTAGCTGGTCAGGACCTCCACCGAGGTCCGCGAGCGGGAGAAGGCGATCGTCTGCACGCCGCTGCCGATCAGGCGCTCCGCGAGGTGCTGCCCGGTCAGGAGTGACGAGCTGCGGATGCCGAGCTCCTCGTTCGCCACCGGTGGGTTGACGATGACGATGTGCTTGCGCCCCGATGGCGCCCCGTTGTCGTCGATCAGGTCGACCGGTGCCTCGAGCACCCTCTCCGCGAGCTCCCTGGGGTTGGCGATGGTGGCGCTGGCGCAGATGAAGATCGGGTCCGAGCCGTAGTGGTTGCAGATGCGCCGCAACCGACGGATCACGTTGGCGACGTGGCTTCCGAACAGCCCGCGGTAGGTGTGCAGCTCGTCGATCACGACGTAGCGCAGGTTCTCGAACAGCTTGAACCACTTGGTGTGGTGCGGAAGGATGGCCGCGTGGAGCATGTCGGGGTTGGTGATGACCACCTGGCCGGCAGCCCGAACCACCGACCGGATGTTCGCGGGCGTGTCGCCGTCGTAGGTGTGCGTCTTCAAGCCGATGCGTGCGGCGTCGGCCAGGGCGCGCAGCTCGACGAGCTGGTCGGCCGCGAGTGCCTTGGTGGGGAACAGGTAGAGCGCGCGCGCCGCCTCGTCCCGCGCGATCCCATCGAGGACCGGCAGGTTGTAGCACAGCGTCTTGCCCGAGGCGGTGGGAGTCACGACGACCGCGTTGCGCCCGGCCGTCACGGCCTCGAACGTCGCCGCCTGGTGGGTGTAGGGAGCCTCGATGCCGCGCGCACGCAGCGCGGCGACGACACGGGGATCGATCGACTCCGGCCATGGCGCGTGGCGCGGAGGTCGCGGCTCGATGATTCGATGGGCGACGATCAATCGGCCGATGGCCGGATCGCCGAGCAGCGCACCGATCGCGTCATCGGCGGTTCCCGGTGGGGCGGTCAGCATCTCGCGGTCCTCCAGCTCCGTCTCGTGATCCAAACAGAACACCTGTTCTGATCGGCAACATAGCACACGCGTTCGGAAGGGAACCCCGGCCTTGCGACACCTCGCCTGTCGCGAGCCGCCGGCACCCTATGCTTCGGTCCATGGACCTGCTGCTCTCCCACGCCCGTGTCGTCACGCCGAGGCAGGCGTCGTCGACCCGGGGTGGGTTCGGGTGCGGGGAGCGACCATCGCCGAGATTGGCGAGGGACTGCCCCCGGAGGCTGGTGAGCAGCGATCGCTGGATGGTCGCTGGATCGTGCCGGGCTTCGTCGATCTGCACGTCCATGGCGGCGGCGGGTCCTCGCTCCTCTCGAATGACCTGGTCGAGCTGCGCGCCGCGGCGGAGTTCCACGCGTCCCACGGCACCGGTCGACTCCTCGCCAGCATCGTCAGCGCACCCCTCGAGGAGATGCTCGGTGGCCTGGCCGCCGTCCGCGACCTCGTGCGGGCCGATGACGCGGGTCGATCGACCGTCGCCGGCAGCCATCTCGAGGGGCCGTTCCTCAGCCGGAATCGGGCAGGCGCCCACGATCCCGATCACCTGCTGGCGCCGGACGAGGCCGTTCTGGATCGCATGCTCGAGATCGCGGACGGCACGCTGCGGGTCATCACGCTTGCGCCGGAGCTGCCGGGGGCGATCGACCTGGTGCGACGGGCAGTCGCCGCCGGCGTGGTCGTGGCACTGGGGCACAGCGACGCGAACCGCGAGGCCGCATCGGCCGCCTTTGACGCCGGCGCGTCGCTCGTGACCCACCTGTTCAACGCCATGCGTCCGTCCGATCATCGCGAGCCGGGCCTGGCGACGACGGCACTCGTCCGACCGGGCGTGGTGTGCGAGCTCATCAACGACGGCACCCACCTTCACGACGACACGGCACGTCTTGCCTTCCAGGCGGCCGGGGCGGATCGGATCGCGCTCGTCACCGACGCGATTCCCGCGGCGGGGCTGCACGATGGGGCGCACCGGCTTGGATCAGCCGCCGTCGAGGTCACCGATGGCGTGGCGCGCATCGCGGGCACGGACACGCTGGCCGGCAGCACGCTCACCATGGACCGTGCGTTGCGTCGCGCGGTCCAGAACCTGGGCCTGCCCATGGCCGAGGCCGCCAGGGCGGCGGCCACGACGCCCGCGCGCATCCTGGGAGAGCACGACGTCCGTGGATCGATCGCGCCGGGGCTGGCCGCGGACCTCGTCGTGCTCGACGAATCGCTGGAGGTGGCGGCGGTGATGGTCGGTGGGGAGTGGATCTCCTCGGGTAGACTCTTCGATCGATGACCGGGATTGATCTCTCCGCTCCTGGACCAAGCCGCGCGAGGGCACGGCTTCGCTGGCGGTTGCCCGCCTCCCGCGGCGGGATCGCGTGGATGGTGGTGGTGCTGATCATCGGCGTCCTGCTGGCAGTCCAGTTCGGACGACAGGTCTACGCCAACTGGGAGATCGGTCAGCGCGCAGCCGCCATCCAGGCGGAGATCGAGGCCGTCGAGGGCACGAACGCCGATCTGCGCCGCGAGCTTGCCTACCTGGAGAGCGACGCGTACATCAGCGCCGAGGCGCGGCGGCTCGCCAACCTGGGAGCCAGTGGCGAGCAGGTCCTCATCATTCCGCCCGGCGCCGAGGAGCCGCTGCCCGAGGAGCTGGCTGCCGCTGCGGCACCTGCAGAGCCGATGATCGAGCAGTGGCTCGACCTGTTCTTCGGGTCAGCCGAAGCACCCTAGGTTCAGGGCGAGAGCACGTCGTAGAGGCTGGGCGCCGGCTGGGTCGCATCCAGGCGCGCTGCGACGCCCTCTGAAAAGGCCCCATCGGACTGCAGTCCGATCACGAGGGCGCCGATGGCCGGCTCCCAACGCGGGCGCACGCGCCTGGGCTTCATGCCCTCCGAGCTCATCTGGTCGACCGCCGCCTCGCCGAGGAGCATCGTGGAGTCGGCTCGCACGAGGCCGCCGGTGAACGACACGGCGAACGGCTGCGCGTCGATGGATACCCGCCGGGCAGCAACCGTGGCGATCTCGCCCAGGCCCCTGCCGTGCTCCGCGACGATGCGCCGCGCGATCGCATCACCGTCCCTCGCGGCGGCAAGCAGCGCCCGGGCAATCGGGCCAACGGGCAGCGGCTCGGCATCGCGCGCCGTGAACCGGTGCAGTGCAGCCTCCACGTCGGCGTCACCGGTGATGGCGATCACCGGGTCGCGCATGGTGGTGGCCGCTCCGATGCCCAGCTCGGCACGGACGACAGCCTGGAAGGCCCGCTGCGCAAGCTCGGCGGCCCCGTGCGGCGACTGCCAGAAGCTCGAGTGCCACAGGCTGCCGTCGACGCCGCGTGCGCCCGTCGCCGCGCCGGTCCCGATCGAGACCGCGACCGCCGGGCCGGTGGGCACGGCACCGACAAGCGCGCCGATCGCATCGTTGACGATCGAGACGGGGCCGCCGAACCCGAATTCGCTCCATGCCTGCTCGTGGTACGCGAAGTCCTCGGGCCAATCGGCGCCTGCCAGGCTGAACACTGCTCGTGTGATCTCCGAGTGGCGGGTCCCGGCGATGTCGAGCGCCTCGCCGACTGCCCGAGCCACGAGATCGATCGACGCACGCTCTCCGCCGGCCGCATAGATGTCGGCCGTGCCGAGCTGACGGGCCGCCGCCAGAACGTCGCCACCGGCCGTGGCGACCACCGCGACCGCCTTGCTGTTCCCGCCGTCGACCCCCAGGTAGATGCTCACGCTCCGCGGGCGGCCCGGTCGGCGAGCACCACGGTGTCCGGGTGGGCCACGAGCTGCGAGGCGGGGAGCGACGGATCGGGTTCCGAGCGCAGGAGCCGGGCGAGGATCTCCACCTTGGACGGACCGGAGACGAGGAGAAGGATGCGACGCGCCGACAGGATCACCGACATGCCCGCTGTCATGGCCTGCGTCGGCACGGGCCGATCGCCCCAATAGGCGGCGTTGCTGGTCAGGGTATCCGGCGAGAGGTCGACCACCCGCGTCGGAGCGTCGGCAGTCGGACGGTGGCTCGTTGAAGCCCAGGTGACCGTTGACGCCGATGCCCAGGATGGCCAGGTCGATGCCGCCGGCGGCTGCGATCTCTTCGTCGTAGTCGCGGGCCGCCCGATCGGCATCGGGAGCTTCACTGTCGAACCGGATGACGCGATCCGGATCAATGCCCAGAGGCGCCACCAGCGATCGATGCATCCATCCGTACAGCGAGCGCGGGTCGTCCGGGCCGATCCCGAGGTACTCGTCGAGCTGCACGATCCGCATGGCGGAGCTGTCGAGACGACCCTCGTCGTGCCGCCGGACCAGCTCCGCGTAGGAGCCCATCGGCGTATCTCCGGTGGCGGCCATGACCAGTGCGCTCGGCTTCGTCGTCACGAGGTCGACCACGAGATCGGCGGCGGCGCGTGCCAAATCGGCCGGATCGTCCACGGTGCGCAGATCGAGGGTCATCAGCTCAGGAGGCGAGACGGGAGGTACGCCCGGTGGGCGGACGCCATCTCGTCGTAGATCGCCTCGGCGCGAGGGAGCGTGGCCACGAGCGGATGACTGGCCAGGGCCCGCAGGCCGTCGCGTCGCGAGCCCGACCATGCCGCCTCCGCGGTCGCTGCCTGGTACGCCCCCAGCGACTCGATCAACCCGCGGAGGTGGGTGGGCAGTGCCGGCACGCGGATCGGCGCGATGCCGGCTGCGGAGACCCGGGCCGGGATCTCGACCACGAGGTCGTCGGGGAAGCCCGGGAGCACGCCGCCGAGATTGGGGACGTTCACCGGCCAGGTCGTGCCGCGGTCGTTGACGATGGCGTCGATCACGTCGACGGCGAGCTCCAGCTCGAGGATGCCGCCACGTGACCTGCGGGGATCCAGCTGCGGGTCCGCCGCGATCGCCTGCTCGCGGTAGTGGGTCCAGTAGTCGTCGAGCTCGCTCATGATCTCCCCGGCGCGGGTTCGTGGTGCCCTCCGCGCCGCGTCGAGGGCATGGTCGGCGAAATAGTAGTAGTACAGGTACGCGGACGGCAGCGACCCCATGCGGGCGGCGAGATGGAGCATCAGCTCGTCGCGGCTCGATGGGCCGCCGGTGAGCTCGAGCCGTTCCGCCGACTCCTCGATGAGGCCCATGAGGTCCCCATCGGCGTACTCGTGCTCGACGGACCAACCGGTGTGGTTGAGCCCGACCATGGTGGCGCGCAGCCGGGCCGGGTCGAGTCCCGCTGTCCTGGCCACGTCCGCGGGAAAGGTGATCGGTCCTTCGCACAGCGAGACGCACCGCACGGGGGAGTGGTGGGTGACGGCTTCCGACACGATGTTGACCGGGTTGGTGTAGTTCACGAGCCAGGCATCCGGACACTGCCTCTCCATCTCGCCGACGATGTCGCGCATGACGGCGATGGAGCGGAGAGCCATGAAGAATCCGCCAGGCCCCTGCGTCTCCTGGCCGATGACGCCATGGCGCAGGGGGATCGTCTCGTCCAGCTGACGGGCTTCGAAGCCGCCGGGCCGGAAGCTGGTGAGCACCACGTCGGCGTCATCCAGGGCGTCCGGGCGGTGCGTCGTGGTCGTGAACCGGATGTCGTGGCCGCGGGCCGCGGTCATTGCCTCGGCAAGGCGTTGCACCACGTCCAGCCGCTCGAGCGTCCAGATCGACCAGGACGACCTCGGAGCCGGCGAACACTGCGCCTCGCTCGACAAGGGCGGCAACCGTCCCCGGCGCCCGAGTGCTGCCGCCGCCGATGTAGACGAGCTTGATGCCGGCCACGCCTCGTCAGGCGTCGGTGCGGGGGCCGGCGTCGCGGACCGCACTGGTCACGCCGTCGGCGTAGGCCTCGAAGTTCGTGGCGAACATGCGCGCCAGCTCGCGCGCCTTCTCGTCGTAGGCGGTCGGATCCGGCCAGGTGTCACGCGGTCGGAGGATGTCGGCGGGGACGCCGGGCACGCTCGTGGGCACCTCGACACCGAAGACGGGATCGATCTCGTACTCGACGTCGTCGAGGGCTCCGCTGAGCGCGGCCCGCACCATGGTCCGCGTGTGGTCGATCGCCATCCGCTGCCCGACGCCGTACGGACCACCGCTCCAGCCGGTGTTGACCAGCCAGACGGGAACGTCGTGCTTCTCCAGGCGGTCGGCGAGCATCTCCGCGTAGAGCCCGGGATGCCGCGGCAGGAATGGCGCGCCGAAGCCGGCGGAGAAGGTGGCTTTCGGCTCGGTGACGCCGATCTCGGTTCCGGCCAGCTTGGCCGTGTAGCCGCTGATGAAGTGGTACTGCGCCTGGTCCCGCGTGAGGCGGCTGATCGGCGGGAGGATGCCGAACGCATCGGCGGTGAGAAAGATGACGTTGCGTGGGTGGCCGGTCATCCCCGTCGGGTCGGCGTTGCCGATGAACTCGAGCGGGTAGGCGCCGCGGGTGTTCTCGGTGAAGCGCTGGGAGTCGAGGTCCAGCTCGCGCGTCACCGGATCGAGGTCGACGTTCTCGAGAATCGTCCCGAAGCGTCGCGTGGTCGCGAAGATGTCCGGCTCGTACATGGCCGAGAGGCGGATGGTCTTCGCATAGCAGCCGCCCTCGAAGTTGAACAGGCCGTCCGCGCCCCAGCCGTGCTCGTCGTCACCGATGAGCCGCCGCTCCGGATCCGCGGAGAGCGTTGTCTTCCCGGTTCCCGAAAGGCCGAAGAACACGACCGGGTCGTCATCCGCGCCGACGTTGACCGACGAGTGCATCGGCAGGGCATGCTCGTCCGGCAGGAGGTAGTTCATGACGGTGAACGCCGACTTCTTGATCTCGCCGGCGTATTCGGTGCCGACGATGATGATCTCCATCCGCTTGAGGTGGACGAGGATCGCCGTCTCGCTGCGAACGCCCTCGGTCGCGGGATCGGCCTTGAATGATGGCGCGTCGATGATCGTGAAATTCGGCGCGAACTTGACGAGGTCCTCGACCGGCGGCTGTCGGAACAGGTTGCGGGCGAAGATGCTGGCCCATGCTGTCTCGGTGTACACCCGCAGTGAGCGCCGATGGTCGGGATGCGCGCCGATGTGCAGGTCCTGGCTGTAGATCGGCCGATCGGCGAGATACGCCGTCAGCCGACTCCGCAGCCGGTCGTAATGCTCCTCGGAGATCGGCTGATTGACCGGTCCCCACCACACGGTCGACTCGCTCGATGGCTCGCGCACCACGAACTTGTCGCGCGGGGAGCGGCCGGTGTGCTTGCCGGTGCGGACGACGAGCGATCCGTGAGCCGAGATCGTCCCTTCGCCGCCGCGAACGGCGTGCTCGTAGAGCTCGGCGCTGGAGAGGTTGCGGTAGGTCGCATCAAGCGGGGTCGAGCTGGGACGAAGGCGGGTGGTCGCCACGGTCTCCTCCTTACCGGCGCGATGCGGCCCCGGGAGGGCACACAGCCGCCTGGCGAGTCGACCGGCCGCGCGTCACGGGCAGGGCCCGGAGTCGGCTTTCGCGGTCACTTGCTGTGCTGCTTGAACGGTCGGGATCGGCCGTTGTACTGCCATCCAGTATACCGCGAGAAACCTGGCTGAACTTGATTTGGGGCCAACCTGGGGTGGCCGCGCTCTTGCAGCCACGGTGCGCCATGAGGCCCCGACGGGGCCGTTCATGAGAAGGGGAATCACGTGAACATGGCTTCCATCCGCCGGCCTGCGCGCCGTTCGAGCCGTTCGAGCCGGTCGCTGACGGCCATCGGTCTCGCAGCGGCGCTGGCCCTCACGGTCGTCGTGCCCGCAGCGGCCGGAGCGCCGTCTGGCGCCCCGGGCCAGGTCGGCGGTCACCTGCCGGCTCCCGGGCCGCGCCAGTTCGACATCGAGGCACATCGCGGCGGCATCGGCCTGACGACCGAGAGCACCCTCGAGGCATTCGCCGCGGCACTCGAGGTCGGCGTGACGACGCTCGAGCTCGACGTCCAGATCACCGAGGACGAGCAGGCGGTGGTGACGCACGATCGCCAGGTGTCCGACGTGAAGTGCGACGACACTGCCCCGGCCACGCCCGGGGATCCGGAGTTCCCCTACGTCGGGGACTACATCAAGGATCTGACGCTGGCGCAGGTCAGGACGCTCGACTGCGGCCAGCCCCTGCCGGGCTTTCCCGACCAGGACGTCGTCGATGGTGCGCGCATCCCGCTGCTGAGCGAGGTCTTCGCGCTGGTCGATTGCTATCGGGCAAACCAGGTCTGGTTCAACATCGAGACCAAGGTCGAGGCGGGCGCGCCGGAGCAGACCGCGCCTCGCGAGCAGTTCGTGGAGATCACCGCGCGCGAGATCCGCGAGGCCGGGCTCCTGAACCGGGTGATGATCCAGAGCTTCGACTGGGGCGCGCTGATGCTCATGCAAGAGGTTGAGCCGCGCCTGCCGATCGTGGCGCTCACCAACGGCGACTTCCTGCAGGTGGGTCAGCCGGGCGCCTCGCCCTGGCTGGGCGGGATCGACATCGACGACTTCGGTGGCAGCCTGGTGGCCGCGACCGCGTCCTTCGGCGCGGATGTGATCTCACCGGTGCACGGGATGCCCCAGGACGGGGTGGTGGGTGATCCGGACTACGTGCCGTACACCACGCCCGAGCTGGTGGCCGACGCTCATGCGGCCGGCATGGCAGTGGTCCCGTGGACCATCGATGACCCGGCGACCATGGAGTCGCTCATCGATGCCGGAGTCGACGGGCTGATCACGAACTACCCCGATCGGCTGCGGTCGATCCTCGGGGATCGTGGCTACAAGCTGCCGAAGAGTCGGACTGAGCCCGCCGGCCGCGATTGCGTGGCGGAGGCCTCGGCGGCCTGACGACCCTCGACGAGAGAACGGATGTGGCACCAGGGGCCCGGCACTCGTCGGGCTCCTGGTCGTTGCTGGAGGATCAAGCCTCGCGTCGGACCGGCGTCGTGCGGCGCGGTTGCCTGCGCCGGTCCGCGTCGGTATTCTCGGGCGGACCGCATGGCGGAGTAGCTCAGTGGTAGAGCAGGGGACTCATAAGCCCTTGGCCGGTGGTTCGAATCCGCCCTCCGCTACCAACATCCCTCTCGTTGATCACGTCAGCGGGCCGAGGAACGTGTGAGGCATCCGTGGGCGCCGCTCCTGTGTGTCTTGCCCCTGGTCGCGGCCGGAGGCTGCTCACAGGATGCTTCCACCGCCCCGAAGATCATCGCCGTCCGCGCGTACTCCGAGCCGTTCCGCGAGACTTCGGAACGCGACACCGCCGCACCGCCGGAAATCACGGTCTACGACGACGGATTGACCGTGGTGGATGTGCGCGCAAGCTCCCTCGACCCGTCAGATCTGGTCGCCAGCCGGCTGGATGACTCGCAGCTCCAAGGCCTCAGGTCGCTGCTTGACTCAGTTGCCTTCCAGCCGATGCCAGCCGCCCTCGCACGGGATCGGGCCGCAGCTTTCGCCGTCATCTATCAGATCGCCGTCGACGCGAACCTCATTGAATTGGTCGCGTACGACGTCGATGTGGCCGACGCTCCAGGGCACAACCCGTTCAACTACCGTGATGAACTGCTCGAACTTGACGCTGAACTGAGTCGCCTCGCCGAATTGGTCACGAACCAGGGTGCTCCGTTTGAGGGGCGTCTACCATCCGTTCGCGTCGTGGGCGGCCCTCCCGAGGGTTGACCATCGGAGCCGGCAATCCAACTCATCGACCGAGCCTACGCCTCGAGGGGCAGTACGGGAATACATCTCAAATGAGCGATCCTGGCGCGGAACAGCAATCGGCCGAGAGGTCGGCCCCGCTCTCGAGGCTCGCCGGGCTGGTCGACCAGGGCGCTCGCACGCTCAACATCCCGGATGACGCTCGAATCCTGCTTGCGGTGTCCGGCGGCGCGGATTCGATGGCCCTGATGAGCGGAGCGGCACAGCTGGTCGAGTCCGGGCGCCGCGAGTGGAATCTCGCCGTCGCACATCTGGATCATGCCCTCCGGCCGGAGAGCGCGGACGACGCGGCGTTCGTTGCCGATGCGGCACGCTCGCTCGGCCTCGCATGCGACGTGCGACGCACCGACGTCGCCGACCTGGCTCGTACGGAGGGACGCTCCATCGAGGATGCCGCCCGCGTGGCGCGCTACGCCTTCTTCGAGGACGTCGCGCCCGAGGGACACCTGATTGCCACCGCTCACACCGCCGATGACTCGGCCGAGACCGTGGTGCTCAATCTGCTGCGCGGCGCCGGGCTGAGTGGCGTTCGCGGCATCCCGGCCCGGCGCGGACGCATCGTCCGACCGCTGCTCGGCGTCCGGCGAGCCACGCTTCGTGGGCTGTTGGATGCCGCCGGCGATCGCCTACCGGGACGATCCGTCGAACGCTGATCCCGCCTTTCTGCGAAATGGCGTCCGGGCGCAGGTCATGCCGATCCTCGAAGCACTCCGCCCAGGATCCGTCGAACGCATCGGCGAATTCGCTCGCCTGGCCGCCGATGACGACGCGCTGCTCGATCGGTTGGCGGCGACGGAGCTGTCGCGTCGCGTCACCGAGGACGGGGGAGTCGACTGGCGGGATCCTCCGGAAGCGGCTCTCGGGCGTCGGATCCTGCGGCTCGCGATCGGCCACCCCGCGCCGAGCGCCGAGCGGGTCGAGGCGCTCCTGGACGCCGCAGCCAGTCATCGGGGCGGGGTTCGCATCGAGCTGGGTGGGGGACGGACGGCGACCGTCAGGGACAGGCAGGTACGCATCGGGCGCTGAGCGCGCCGATTGATCGGTTGCGCTGTGGCCTGGAAGCCGTATCAGGCGCGGTTTCGTCGATATGTCGGATGATGCCCAGCGCGTACCGCGCCCGGCGGCGCCCGCCACGCTCAGTGCCGGCTGAAATATCGGCGCACAAGATCGGCGCACAGGCTCGGCGCACGGGATCGGCGCACCGGATCGGCGCACAAATTCGGCGCACAACGGGGAGCAGGGTGAGTCAAGGCGCGACGGCCCACGTATCAGGAGCGACGGCCCCCGTACTCATGGGTCGTTTGTTCGGTCAATCGGCCGCACCTATACTTGCCCGGCTCGGAGCGTGCTGTTCCGCGCCGGTCGACGGCCGCAGGCCGGATGCCGATCGCACGGAGGCGAAAGTAGAACCACGTTGACAAGCCGCATCGTTCGCAACAGCGTCGTGCTGGTCGTTTTGGCCGTCTTTGGACTGGCCGTGCTCTGGACATTCATGGGCAGCGACGAGACCGCCAGCGACTACACCTATGGCCAGCTCCTCAATGACGCCCGCAGCGGCGACGTCGTGTCCATCACCCAGGAAGATTCGCATCTGACCGCCACCCTGGCCAACGGCGACGAGGTGATCGCGGTCGTGCCATCCGAGCTCACGCAGGTCACGATCGATCTCGGCTGCCAGGCCGGGGGAGATCCGGGATCATTCGACTGCACGAAGCTCGGCGCCACCGAACCCAGCGCCGCCGGAGGCGTCCTGACGCTCCTCATCACCGCGCTGCTGCCGGTCCTCCTGATCGGCGGGTTCATCTTCTTCATGATGCGCCAGGCGCAGGGCACCAATAACCAGGCCATGAGCTTCGGCAAGAGCCGCGCTCGCATGTTCCTCGGCAACAAGACGGTCGTGACCTTCAACGACGTCGCCGGCGTGGACGAGGCCAAGCAGGAGCTGACCGAAGTGGTCGAGTTCCTCAAGTACCCGGAGAAGTTCAACAGCCTCGGCGCCCGCATCCCGCGCGGCGTGCTGCTGGTGGGCCCGCCCGGCACCGGCAAGACGCTCCTTGCCCGTGCCGTTGCCGGTGAGGCCGGCGTGCCGTTCTTCAGCATCTCCGGCTCCGAGTTCGTCGAGATGTTCGTGGGCGTGGGTGCATCGCGCGTCCGTGACCTCTTCGAGCAGGCGAAGCGCAACTCGCCCTGCATCGTGTTCGTGGACGAGATCGACGCGGTCGGCCGCCAGCGTGGCGCCGGGCTCGGCGGCTCCCACGACGAGCGGGAGCAGACCCTCAACCAGATCCTGGTCGAGATGGACGGCTTCGACACGAACACCAACGTCATCGTGGTCGCCGCCACCAACCGTCCGGACGTCCTGGACCCGGCGCTCCTGCGCCCGGGCCGTTTCGACCGCACCGTCATCCTCGACCGTCCGGACATCCGGGGCCGCCGCGAGATCCTCAGCGTCCACATCAAGGGCAAGCCACTCGACAAGACGGTTGACCTCGAGGCTCTCGCACGCCGATCGCCCGGCTTCTCGGGTGCCGATCTCGCGAACCTCGTGAACGAGGCCGCCATCCTCGCCGCGCGCCGCAACAAGAAGTCCGTCGGGATGTCCGAGTTCAATGAGGCGATCGACCGCGTGATCGCCGGACCGGAGCGCCGGAGCCGCCTCATCAGCGAGGAGGAGAAGGAGATCATTGCGTATCACGAGGGCGGTCACGCCGTCGTGCAGCGCGTGCTTCCCAAGTGCGACCCGGTCACCAAGGTCACGATCGTGAGCCGCGGCATGGCCCTCGGCTACACGATGAGCCTGCCCGCGGAGGACCGATACCTCCACAGCAAGACCGAGTTCGAGGACAAGATCGCGGGCATGCTGGGCGGAAACGTGGCCGAGACGATCGTCTTCGGCGACACGACCACCGGGAGCTCGAACGACATCGAGAAGGCAACCGGTCTGGCGCGTGCCATGGTCACCCAGTACGGGATGAGCAAGAACCTCGGCCCGCTGGCCTTCGGCAAGAAGGAGGAGATGGTCTTCCTGGGCCGCGAGATCAGCGAGCAGCGGAACTACTCGGATGAGGTTGCGGCCAAGATCGACGCCGAGGTCCGAGAGATCATCGACAACGCCTTCAATCGGGCAAAGGAAGCGCTGACCACGCATCGCGACGTGCTGGATCGGCTCGCCACCCTGCTCGTCGAGAAGGAGACGATCGAATCCGAGGAGTTCGAGTCCCTGTTCGAGGGCGTGCTCCCGCCGAGGAGCGGCGGACCGACCCCGAAGCGCATGACGCACGTCGTGACGCCCGAGGCGGAAGGCGAAGCGATCGAGCCGGAGGCCGATGAGGACGGCGGCGCACGCCGACGTCCAGGGCCGGCTCCCCAGCCCGCCTGAGCGACACCGGCCGCACATCGGCATCACCTGACCTGAGGCCCGCCCACGAGGCGGGCCTCACGCATTCCGGCCCAGCACCGTTGTGCTCCCGGCATAGTCCAATCGGGTCATTGGTGCACTAGGAGGTGGGCCGTATACTCGCTGGCGTGTTGCGTTCAGGCACCTGCCCCATCGCGCACGTGACCGCGCACTTCACGACCTCGAATCTGGAGCCAGCCACCTGATGATCGACGAGCCCGTCGCCCAGCCCAAGAAGTCCGAGTCGGACTGGAAGCTCGATGCCGGAGACGGCACCCTGGCGCCGCGTTCGGCGCTCGACGTGCTGACCAGCCTGAACGAGCGCGTCGCATCCGGCAGCATCGACGACCTCGTGCCGATCGCCACCGGCTTCGTGCCCATGGACAAGACCATCGGCGGTGGCCTGCGACCGGGCGAGCTCATGCTCATCGGCGGCGCCCAGGGACAGGGCAAGACCACCATGGCGCTCCAGATGGCTCGCAACATGGCGGCGTCCGGCCAGGCCACGGTGCTCTACGTCTGCTTCGAGCACGACGAGGAGTACCTGATCCAGCGCATGGTCGCCATGGAGTCGGCACTCAGCCACCTCCCGAAGAAGACCGGCGCAGTCAAGATCCAGGACGTCAAGAAGGAGGTCGTCAGCTCGTACACGACCTCCGCCGAGACCGGCACCCGCGCGAAGCTCGGCGCCAATCCTCGCCTTCGGCCCTCGCTGGAGCGCATCGCACGCTACGGCTCGAACCTCTACCTCATGCGCGGCACCGCCACCGTGCTCGACCATCGACAACCTTCGTGCCCTGGTGCGAGAGCACCGTGGAAGCGACGATGAGCGTCGCCTGGTGCTCTTCGTCGACTACCTCCAGAAGGTCCCGGTCATCCCGGAGCCGACGACCGAGGAGGAGAAGGTCACCCGCATCGTGTCCGGCCTCAAGGACATCGCGCTCGCCGAGTCGATCCCGGTCGTGGCGATCGTCGCCGCCGACCGGGAGGGCCTCAAGGCCAAGCGGCTGCGAAACCATCACCTGCGCGGGTCATCGGCCATCAACTACGAGTCCGACATCATCCTGATCCTGAACGACAAGTACAACATCGTCGCGAAGGTGAACATCGAGTTCAACCCGTACCAGGCGCAGCGCTATCGCGACTGGATCATCGCCTCGATCGAGAAGAATCGCGGCGGGCAGGACAACGTCGACCTCGAATACGAGAAGCTCTTCGAATACAGCTGCTTTGATCCGACGGGACGGATCACGGCCGAGAAGCTGATCGAAGAGCGGCTCTACAACGACTGAGGATCGACCCGTGCCCGGCCCGACGTTCGATCCGTACGCCATGCTCCAGATCCTGCCGACCGCCGAGCAGGAGGTGATCCAGGGTGCCTACAAGGCGCTCGCGTTCAAGTACCACCCGGATCGTGACGCATCTCGCCGAGCGGCCGACAAGATGGCTGAGCTCAACCGCGCGTACGCCATGTTGCGCGATCCATCGGGCCGGGCCGCCTTCGATCGCAGCCGGCGCATGACGGTTGCCGGCGTCAGTGTCCAGGCAGCTGCGCGGCCCGCATCGGCGCCGGCCGCTCCAAGCAAGGGGAGCAGCGTCCTGAGCTTCGGGCGCTACACGGGCTGGAGCCTCCAGGACCTCGCGCGACAGGACCCTGACTACGTCCTGTGGCTCTCGCGTCATTCATCGGGCATTCGCTACCGGACCGAGATCTACTCGATCCTGCGCACCATGGGTGTCTCGGCCGCCTGAGCGTGGCGGGCGAGTGCCCGGCATCCCGCGCACGGAAGGGGTGGTGGCCGGTCGGTCGGCTCGCGACCGCAGGCTCTTCGCTCGATAGATCGCGCGTTCTTCACGCGAGGCCGATGGCGCGTGCGGTTGTCGGGATATTTCGAGCGGCCCACAGCATGAGCAGCGCCCCGGCGTGTCCCTCGTGCGTGGTGGCGCTCGATATATCGGGAAAACGACACGCAGCCGACGGTTCCTGTGAAGATCCTTCCGATATATCGAGGGCAAGCCTCGCCCATCCCCCGAGCGCAGGGAGACGGTGCCCTGCGCTACGCTGGGCCGATGAGCGAAGCCCCACTCCGCGCGGTCTTCCTCGACATCGGCGACACCGTCATGCGCCCGAATCCCTCGTGGGAGCACGTGTACGCGCTGGCGTTCAGCGAATTCGGGGTCGAGGTCGACATCGACGACCTCCATCGAGCCCTGCGCCGCGCCTATCACCATGGCGGCTGGGGCATGGAGGGTGGCTTCGAGCCCTCGCAGGAGGTGAGCTTCCGGCGAACCGTCCAGATCGATGCGGCCGCCGTTGCCGATATGGGCCTCGATCCGATGCCGGATGCCTTCTTCCGCCGGCTCGGTGAGCTGTTCATGGTGACCAGCCACTGGCACATCTTTCCCGATGCGTGGCCGACGCTGGCCGGACTGAAGGAGCGCGGCATGGTGGTCGGCGCGGTGAGCAACTGGGTCTGGAACCTGCCCGAGCTGCTGCATTCGCTGGACATCGTCGAGCATTTCGACTTCATCGCGGCGTCCGCGCGCATTGGCTTCGAGAAGCCTCACCCGAGGATCTTCGAGTGGGCCCTCGAGCAGGCGGGCGTCGAGGCAGGTGCCGTCATCCATGTCGGCGACCACCTGGATGCCGATGTCGAGGGCGCGGCGAGCGTCGGGATCCGTGGCGTCCTCATCGATCGTGGGGGCCGCTATCGCGCGCATGAGATTCCAGACGGCGTTCCCGTGATCCGAGGACTCGACGAGCTGTTGCCGATGGTGGACGCGCGCCTGGCCAGATGACCAACGAGCGGTGGCGCTGCTTCGTGGCACTCCCGATCGGTGACGATCTGAGGCGCGAGCTCGGGGTGGCGGTTGAGCGATGGCGGTTGCGGCGCGACCTGGCCGGTTTGCGCTGGACGACGTCGAGCGGATGGCACGTGACGCTCGCCTTCCTGGGCGACCTGTCGCCGTCGCGAGTTCCGGAGGTCGAGCGCACGCTGGTTGGAGTGGCGGCACGCCACGAGCCGATGTCGCTGCCGACCGGCGGCCTGGGCGGGTTTCCGCGGCCGCAATCGGCGAAGGTTGCGTGGTACGGAGTGGATGGTGCGGCGGGACGAGTTTCGGCACTTGCCGGCGATGTGGCCGCTGCGCTCGGGATGGGGGAGACGCGACCTTTTCATCCCCACCTGACGCTCGCTCGAGCCGTCGGCGCGCCGGCGGACCTCCGCGCCTGGATTTCCGATGGTGGCGCGCCCGATGGGACCCTGGCTGTCGATCGGATGCTGCTCATGCGAAGCCATCTCGGCAGGCAGGGCGCCACCTATGAGACGCTGGCCTCCATCACGCTGAGAGGGTCTTCCGATGGCTGAACGGGGACGCGAGCCCAGGCCGCCGTACATCGCGGTCATCGGCGACGGCGAACCGCGCGGCCCGGATGCCCACCGAATTCTCGACTGGGCCGAGGAGATCGGCCTCGAGCTCGCGCGGGCCGGTGCCACGGTAATCACGGGCGGACTTGGTGGCGTGATGGAGGCCGCCTCGCGAGGCGCGCGCGCCGGAGCGGGTCGAACGATCGGCTTTCTTCCCGGAGCCGATGCGGCAGAGGCGAACGACTACGTAAGCATCCCCATCGCGACGGGGCTCGGTGTGATGCGCAACCTTGTCGTCGTCACATCAGCCGACGCCGTTGTCGCGGTCGGCGGACGGCACGGGACGCTATCTGAGATCGGACTCGCTCTGCGGATGGGACGCCACGTCGTCACCCTGAGCTCGTGGCGCGTCGAGTCGGAGCACCGGCTCGGCGGCCCGAGAGTTCACCGTGCGCGCGATCCTCGCGAAGCGGTGATCCTGGCACTCAGGCTCGCCACGGAGGGTGCCCTGGCTCCCGATTGAGGTTACTCAACGAGGCCACGCTCGGGGAACTGGTAGAGCTCCGTCGGGTTGTACGGCATTTCAACCGTACCGCCACCCGTGATCTTCCAGGTCCAGCTGATGATCTGGATGGAGAGACAACCTAACGTCGAACCAGTGCAGCCAGTGGTGCTCGTGCCGCCGGAAATCTGCACATCAGCCTTCGGGGCATAGATCGTTCCGGCTAAGACAGTGCTTGCTTGCCCGCCCAGTTTCACAGTCGCGGTAGGGTTCGTCGCGCTGCCGTCCTGCCAGAGGAGGATGCCGCGCCAAGGACAGGCCTGCGGACTCACCGCTCCACACGTCGCATCGTTCAGCGCCTTCGCGCGGAACGCTTGGTTCGCCGTGAAGGTGATTGCGCCCTGACATTGTGCTGCGATGCTGGGGCAACCCGGCCCATCCGTGGAGAAGATCATCACCCGAGCGTCAACGCCACTCGGGTTGGTGACCGCTTCGATGGTCGAGCTGCCGGAGAGGCTGATACCGCCCCCGGCCAAGATGTACATGCCGGGTTCTAGCTGGACGGAGACATTGGATCCAACCTTCCATCCGCCGTAGTACACGCCCGGCGTCAGGCGACACACGGGAGTGGTTGGGCACTGCTTGGGGCCGGTTCGATCCAGCGGGCATGGCTGAGTGGAGCTCGGTGTCGAGGCGTCGCCACGCGGACATGTCCCGTTCGGGAAGTCCGCGAGGCGCGGCTCTGGAAGGTTTGCGAGGGGATCGCCGAGAGGAAGCGCGGTCTCGTCCAGGCACCCCGTGGTTCCCACAGGTTCGCACTGCAGTCCGCTAGCTCCAGCGCCGTTGTAGGTGCACGATCCGACAACATTGACCTTGGGGGCGCGCAAGGTGCCGCTGATCGAGAGAGCCGATGAACCGACGCCGTTCTGGCAGATGTGGTCATCGGAATTTCCGCACGGAGAGTTCACGTGGACGTAACCGCCGTCTGTTCCCGGGATCACCGGAAAGATACGCACCGTCCCGCCTCCATTGACGTTAGCGGACGACCCGCCAGTGCACGTCGTTTGGAGAGCCACCAGTGAGGCCGAGTTCGAGCTCGCCGTGGTATTTGCGGCGACCGCTGCGCTCGTCACCGTCGCTGTTGAACTTCCCAGGAAGCTGCCGAAAAACGAAGGATGTGTGGCGCGGATGATGACCTGCACATAGCCCGCGCGGCCGCTGTAGTCACCGCTGACGGGCGGCGAAACGACGCGGAGATCATCCGCTGCCAACGCCGCGACGCAGTCCGTGTCGCCATCGAAAAACCCATTGCTGTGGGCATAGAAGCAACCCTCCGCGTCCATCTGCGCCTGAACCGCAGATGGACTCACCGCGTTGCCAGTCACGGGATCCCGAAGCCAGCGAGCCGCAGCGATCGCTCCTGGGTCGGCAGCGTTCTGCTCTTGACGCCGCAGCATCCACGAAAAGCCAACATCAACGACGAGCGCGGCTATCGCGATGAGAACCACCATCGCGGCCGCGGTGAGAATGAGAATCTGTCCTTGCTCCGAGCGACAGCGCATCAGTGTTGCCTCTGAATCGGTTCGGTGATGCTCGCTCGAAGCACCACAGACGGAGGGATGAGGAGGAAGCCAGCCAGGGGTGGGCGCCATGTGTAACAGGCATAGGCGGTCACCCGGTTGGCTACGATCACGCCTTCCTTTTCCGACATGTTTGACGCTTCATCCGTCGTTGTCATACCGGCCACGCACCGTATCGAGTCCGGGTCAGTCGTGGGATCGATTCCATCAATCCTGCATTGGTGGAATGTGGTGGCGTACGTGTACGGAGTTCCAGCGATCTGATAGGTCCCAGGGGGAGGTGCGTCGTAAATCGACGGATTTGCGGTGTCGCGATATCCCGACCAGCAAGCATGCACCTGCACCCGCGGTCCGTCGATTCCGAACAACAGCTCACGGGCGGCGGCGGTCATCTTCGGCCAGCCCTCGGTCGGTCGGTCACAGGCGACGTACTCGCGGCGCACGAACGCGCCCGCAGCGCCCGATCGCGGGTCGAGCGTTGACGCCGTCGGACACTGGGCAGTTGCGCTCGTGATGGCCGCATACCGCGCGGCCTCGCGTGCCGCGTTCGTAACTTGCTGCTGATAGAAGACGCCGATACCGAGAATGATGATTCCGAAGACCAGCATGAAGAACAGCGGTGCAACTAGGGCCATCTCGACGAGGGTCTGACCTCGCGACCTCGCAGCATTCCCACGTAGGCGCCTCACCGGTAGTCCGCCACGGTGAACCATCTGTCCTTTTGCAGCCAGACGTCACCCAAGCTCAGGCCCCAGCCGAAGGGGAGGCGAAGATCGGTCAGAGAGATGAGCGTCGTAAACCGATAGCAGACTCGAACCTCCACCTGAGGCAGCCGCCCACCATTCGCACCGTCGGGTCCCGAATTCACCGGATTGGACGGCATCGACAGGATGCTGGTGCATCCGGCTGGGACCAACCCACTCTCCGCCGCGCAGTGGGGGTCGAAGTCATCATGAACACAGACGGCGACCATAGGCATGCTGCACAGGCCGCCCCCAGAGTGATTTGGGAGCGTCGCAGCCTCCTCGCAAGCAGATTCGATCGCCACCTCATGAATGCGCTGGTAGTCAGCCGCCGGAAGGGGCAGCGTGGTGTCCCGCTTCAACAACAAATATTCTTGGGCCGCCGCCTCGGCCGCATTGCGCGCAGCGGCCTCGACGGTGATTCCGGCCGCAAAGACCCGACCGAAGTCGGCGACGCCGAGCAGCAGGACCAGGAGCATCGGCAGGACGAGCGCAAACTCGACGACTGACTGCCCGCGGGTCGAACTCGCCGGGACGACCGGCTGTGGAGTTGGGTCTACGTCTGCTGTCGACATGGTGTGGGCACACGATGGGCAGTCGTACCGGCGGGCAGTGCAGGCAATGGTCCCTGGAGGTGCGCTCGATCTTCCCCTCTGCGTTGAGGCAGTACCTTAGTACCCTGACCCATGCATTTACCACGGAATCCATGGTCAATCGGTGACGGTGTGCACCGCAGTTCCGCGGCCGATGGGCGGTGCGGTGTGGAGCGGTGCAACCTTGTGAGGAAACCAGCCTACGGCGACGACCTTGCGAGGCACCTTACGCAGGACCGGATAGACTCGATCGATGTCCGAACAGGTCCTGGTGCTGCCCCGGTCCGCCGTACCGGACGGCTGTGATTTCCACGGAATCCGTGGCGCCGACGAAGGGCTGCTTGGGCGGCTGCGCGCTGCCGTCGCCAACCACGGAACGTACCTCGACCGCGCGGCTGCCGAGGAGGACCCGGCGCACAAGCAGCTCATTCCATACGTCGTGGTCCGCAACGGATCGTCCGTGTTCCTGATGCACCGGACCGATGCGGGTGGCGACGCGCGGCTGCACGGCAAGTCCAGCATCGGCGTCGGTGGTCACCTCAATCCGGTGGACGATGGGGACGATGCCGCTCATGGCCGGCATGCGTCGCGAATGGGCGGAAGAGCTCGCAGCCGATTGGGAGCCGAGCTTCGAGCTTGTCGGCCTGCTCAATGACGACACGAATCCCGTGGGTTCGGTGCACCTTGGGGTCGTGTTCGTCGTCGACGCCGGCGGTCGGTCGGTTGACGTGCGGGAGCACGAGAAGCTGACGGGTTCGTTCGCGACATCTGGAGGACGTCATGCGGGAGCCGGATCGGCTCGAGACCTGGTCGCAGCTGGTCGGTGCCGAGCTGGAGCGTCGCGCGGGGCGTCGCTCGGGCGGCCGCTCCGCCTGACAACTGCGCGCCTGACGCGCATTAGCGGCTCTCAGCGACGTTCGGCGGCCAGGGTCACGCTCGCGTCGGTCCACCTCGGTGCGCGGGAGCCCGCTAATGCGAACCTCGCAAGCGTATGTCCGGACGGTGGTCGACCGCCGCTCAGGCCCACCCGCCCAACGGGCAACACAACGGGTGCCACCTATACTCGATCCATGCCTCGACGCGTGCTCGCTGCCCTTGCCGTCGCGATCGGAATCATCGGCATCGCGGCGCCCGCGGCCGCCGATGGCGACCAGATTGCCCGCCTCGAGCTGACCGGCGTGATCGATCAGGTCAACGCCACGTTCATCGAGGAGGCGCTGAGCGTCGCGGTCGACGAGGGATCCGCGGCGGCGATCATCCAGATCGACTCGCCCGGCGGCGAGCTCACGAGCATGGACACCATCATCAAGGCCATCCTCGCCAGCGAGATCCCGGTCATCGCCTGGGTGGCGCCGGGGGGCGCCCGCGCCGGTTCGGCCGCCACCTTCATCACCCTGGCCGCCGATGTCGCCGCCATGGCGCCCAACACGAACATCGGCGCCGCCTCCGTCGTCGGCAGCGGGGGAGCCGAGCTGCCGGAGACCCTGGCCGCCAAGGTGACCAACGATGCGGTGGCGCGCATCCGATCCCTGGCCGAGCAGCATGACCGCAATGCCGATTGGGCCGAGTCGGCCGTTCGCGAGGCGGCGAGCATCAGCGCGGCCGATGCGGTCGCCCTCGAGCCGCCGGTGGCGGACTTCATCGCGGCCGACATCGACGACCTCCTGGCGACGATCGACGAGGGGACCCGGGCCGACGGGCGAGCGTTCACGTTCAACGGCCAACCCCTGCCATCCCTGAGCGGGCTCGCGGTCCGCGACATCGAGATGAACATCGGCCAGCAGTTCCTGCACCTGCTCAGCGACCCGAACATCGCCTTCATCCTGTTCACCATCGGCTTCTACGGCATCCTGGCCGAGCTGTTCCATCCCGAACTTCTTCTCCGGCATCCTCGGCGCGATCGCCATCGTGCTGGCGTTCATCGGGTCGAACTGCACTGCCGCTCAACGTCGGGCGGCCTTCTGCTCATCCTCATCGGCATCGGGTCTGTTCGCGCTCGAGGTCACCGTCACGAGCTACGGCCTGCTGACGATCGGCGGCCTCGTGGCGTTCGTGCTCGGCGCCTTCGCACTGTGGACCGGCGTCGACCCGGGCATCGACTCGCATCGCCGAGGTGACCGTGAGCCCGTGGCTCGTCGCTCGTGGTGGTGGCCGTCGGCCTGGTCTACATCGGCGTCCTCGTGCGCGCACTGCTCCAGATGCGACGGAATGCGCGGAGCGGCGACCGCCGGTCATGCCGGCCCTGGTCGGAGCCGCCGGCACAGCCCAGACGCTCATCGCTCCGACGGGGATCGCCTATGCTGGCGGCGAGAGTTGGTCGGCCCGAAGCCAGGGTGGCGCCGAGATCGGGGCCGGCGCGCCCCTGCGAGTGGTCGGGGTGGAAGGGCTCGAGTTGATCGTCGAGCCGGCGTCAGCCGGCGACGGGGGAGCAACGGAGGGCTAGCGACGCACCATGGAAGACCCGACCGGGCTCGATCATCCTTGTCATCGGCCTCGCCATCGGGCTGTGGCTGCTGTTCAGCATCGTCCACATCGTGCGCGAGTACGAGCGCCTGGTGGTCTTCTTCTTCGGGCGTCTGCAGGGATCGCGCGGTCCGGGCATCGTGCTGCTCATCCCGTTCGTGCAGCAGGCCGTCAAGGTCGACCTGCGCGAGCGCTTCCTCGAGGTGCCGCAGCAGACCTGCATCACCAAGGACAACGCGCCGATCAGCATCGACTTCCTCGTCTACTCCAAGGTCTTCCAGCCCGACGTCACGGTCACCGCGGTGACCGACTTCACCGGCGCCTCGCAGGCGCTGGCGGCCACGACCCTGCGCGCCGTCATCGGCGACATCCCCCTCGACGACGTGCTCGCCAAGCGCGAGGAGATCAACCACATCCTGCGCGCCAAGCTGGACGAGGTCACCGAGCGCTGGGGCGTGAAGATCACCAGCGTCGAGATCCGCGAGATCGTGCCGCCGCGCGACATCCAGGACGCCATGAACCGCCAGATGAGCGCCGAGCGCAACCGGCGCGCGATACATCACCGAGTCGGAGGGCACCCGCCAGGCCACGATCAACGTGGCGGAGGGCGACAAGCAGTCGAACATCCTTCGCGCCGAGGGCGAGCGCCAGTCGCAGATCCTGCGCGCCGAGGGCTACGCCAACGCGCTGCAGACGATCTTCGGCGCCGCCAAGCGGCATCGACGAGAAGACGATGGCGCTCCAGTACCTCGACGCGCTGAAGGCGCTGGCCGATGGCGAGAGCACGAAGTGGATCGTGCCGATGGAGCTCTCCGAGCTCACGCGACCGATCAGCCAGCGCGATGCGCCAGATGCGCCCGTCCGCAGCCGCTGAACCGGGCGCCGCGACCGGCCGGATGACGCTGCGCGCCTGCGGGCGGTCGGCCGGCTGATCGGCCTGGTCACGGCGGTCTTACCTCCTCGTGCGTCGGCGTCCGGGGCTCCCGCGAGCTGGTGCGGCCCGGCGTTCCGGCCGTTCATGCCGGACCCGGAGGACGGCTGCCGACCAGCCCGGCCGACCTCGGCCTCGAGTACGAGACGGTGCGCTTCACGACCGACGATGGCGTGACCCTCTCCGGCTGGCTGATTCCGGCCGCGCGCGACGACGCAGGACCGCGGTCATCCTCATGCACGGCTTCTCCGGGCACCGACTTCCGCGAGCTGGCTGCTTTCGTGCCATGGCTCCGCGAGCGGCACCACGTCCTGCAGTTCGACTTTCGCGGCCATGGTGAGAGCGGACCCGGGCTCGTGACGCTTGGCACGCCACGAGCGGCGGGACGTGGCGGCGGCAGTCCGCTTCCTCGAGAGCAGGGGCCTGGGGCCGATCGCGCTCTTCGGCATCAGCATGGGCGCCGTCGACCGCCATTCGTCTCCGCCCCCGACCTGCCGGTCGCCGCGGTCGTGGCCGATGCCGCCTTCGCCGAGCTTCACCATCCGGTCGCGAACCGCATGCGTCAGCTGGGCTATCCACTCGCTGGCTCGGCGCGCGCCTCATCGTAGTGACCGGCGACGGCCGTCCGGGCTCGGTCTCGGCTCATCTGATCCCATCCGGGCGCGTCGCGTCGCATCGCACCGCGTGCCGCTGCTGCTCATCTCCCCGCGCGAGGATCAGCTCATCAGCTGGCGGCAGAGCGCAGCGGCTGTACGACGCGGCGGGGGAGCCGAAGGAGCTCTACGTGGTAGCGGGCGCGGGCCACGCCGAGGCATACGCCACGGACCCCGAAGCGTACCGCGAGCGCGTCCTGGCGTTCCTGGAGCGCCACCTGGGGTAGTCCATGCCCCGTACCGATGGGTGATCATCGCGCCCAACGGACCATGGAGCGGATCGACCCGAACCCTATAATCGCCTCATCCATCTCACCAGGGGATCTGCATTGGCTGCCACCAAGGTCCTGGTCGTCGACGACGATCTCAATATCCAGCGCGTCCTGGTCTTCACGCTGAAGCAGGAGGGGTTCGAGGTCCACGTCGCCTCCGACGGCCAGGCCGGGGTCGAGATGGCGGCATCCATCGAGCCGGACCTCATCCTCATGGACGTGGCCATGCCACGCCTGGACGGCTACGCCGCGACCGCAACAGATTCGGGCGGCCGAGACAGCCCCCCGTCGCGTGCCGATCATCATGCTCACCGCCGAGGCCGACGTGGAGCAGCGGGTCAGGGGCCTCCGTGCCGGAGCGGACGACGACATCGTCAAGCCGTTCCATCCGCTCGAGCTCATCGCCCGCATCAAGGCGCTGCTGTCGCGCTCAGGCGGGACTCCGAGGCCCAAGGCCGGGGCCGAGAGGCCCGACGCTCGGCCGTCTCGCCTGCTTCTACGGCGCCAAGGGCGGAGTGGGCACCACCACCATCGCCATCAACGCCGCCATCGCCCTCACGCGAGCGCCTCAAGCGACGGACCGCCATCGTTGACGCCAACCTTCAGTTCGGCGACCTGCGCGTCTTCCTGGACCTGGGCCTGGACTCTGCGTCGATCGTGAACGCCATCAGCGAGAACGACCTGGATGCCGACCTGCTGCGCAAGCTCATGGTCACGCACCATGCCGGGATGCGAGCTGCTGCTCGCGCCGCCCAACCCGGAGTCCGCGGACCTCGTCATGGAGCGCCAGCGCACCCATCCGCGCTCACTCTCGAACATCCTGGGCCTCATGCGCCGCGCCTACGACTACACCGTGGTCGACATGGCGAAGACGATCGACGACTTCAACCTCCAGCTGTTCGACGAGGCCGATGTCATCTTCGTGGTCATGACCGCCGACCTGTCGTGCCTGAAGAACGTCCGGCTGGTGCTCGAGACCATGGACTCGCTGGGGTACGAGCGGAGCAAGGTCCAGCTGGTCCTCAACCGATCGAACGCCTACACCGGCATCAACGTCGACAACGCCGAGTCCGCGCTGGGTCGCAAGATCGACTACCAGGTCATCAACGAGTACCGCGGCGCCATCAGTGCCCTGAACTCGGGCGAGCCGTTCATGTCGAGCCGGCCCGATGGCGCCGCTGGGACAGAGCGTGGCCAAGTTTGCCGATGAGCTCGACGCCATGTTCGCGGCGACGGTCGGCAGCGAGGGCGTTCCCGCCCGATAACGCGCCCCTAACCCGGCGATAAGACCCGCGTCCCTAGCCTTGGCGGTGCCGGTCGTCGCTGGTTAGTAGGGAGGCGAGCAGGTGGCGACCGGCATTTCGCCAGGCCCATGCCGTCGCCTCCGCCGAGGTCTCGATGCTCGCCACCACGCTGAGCGCATCCACGGTGGGTGTCGACGGCGTCCCCGTCCGGGTGGAAGTGGACGTCGCCTTCGGGTTGCCGGGCCTGACCATCGTGGGCCTGGCCGGGAGTGCGGTCCTCGAGTCGCGTGAGCGCGTCCGATCGGCTCTGCGGAACTCGGATTTCGAGGTGCCGGCCCGACGGATCACCATCAACCTCGCTCCGGCAGACCTGCCCAAGGAGGGCACGGGCCACGACCTCGCCATGGCCGTTGGAATCCTGGTGGCGTCCGGGCAGCTGGATGCACAGGGGCTCGACCGGGTCGCGCTGATCGGTGAGCTTGCTCTCGACGGGACCCTGCGGTCCGTGCCCGGCATCGTGGCGCTTGTCTCGGCAGCGCGCGAGGCCGGTGCGTCCGAGGTCATCGTGCCCGCCGCAGCTGCCGCCGAGGGATCGGCGGTCCCCGGCGCCGAGGTCCGCGGCGCCGGGACGCTGCGCCAGGTCACGAGACACCTCGCCGGTCTCGACCGGCTCCCCACCACCGACGCACCGTGCCTGGTCGAGGGGCCGCTGGCTGACGACGTCCCCGACATGCGATCCGTCGTCGGACATGCGGTCGGGCGGCGAGCACTCGAGATCGCGGTGGCAGGCCGGCACAACCTGGCGTTCACCGGCCCGCCCGGCGTGGGGAAGACGCTGCTGGCGCGGATCGCGGCCGGGATTCTGCCACCGCTCGGCGATGCGGAGCTGGCCGAGGTGAGCCGCGTTCGCTCGGTCGCCGGCGTCACGACGGTGGAGGCCTCGCTCTCGCGGCGTCGGCCGTTCCGAGCGCCGCATCACACGATCTCGATGCAGGCACTCGTCGGGGGTGGTCCGCGCGTTCGGCCGGGCGAGGTCAGCCTTGCCCATCGCGGCGTCCTGTTTCTGGACGAGACGCTCCAGTTCCGTGCGGATGCGCTCGATGCGCTGCGCGGACCCCTCGACTCCGGGACCGTGACGATCGCCCGCGTCGAGCGCGTCCTCCTGCTTCCCGCGCGATTCATGCTGCTCGCTGCGTTCAATCCCTGCCCGTGCGGCTGGTACGGCGCTCGGGGGCGATCCTGCTCATGTGATGACGGCGTCCGTCGTCGCTACCAGGCTCGACTCTCCGGTCCCATGCGCGATCGGCTGGACCTCGTCGTCCCGCTGGATGCCGTCCCGGCGACGCACGAGCCGGCGGTTGCCGAGGCCTCGGACGTGGTTGCTGCCCGCGTTGCGCTCGCCGCCGCCATCCAGCAGGAGCGGCAGCAGCTGTCGAACGTCGAGCTGCCGCCGACGTGGCTTGACGCGCGAACGGGTTTCTCGCCGGGCATCGGCTCGCAGCTCGACCTCCGCGCGCGCCAGCTGCGGTTGTCGATGCGCCGCATCCACCGCGCCGCACGCGTCGCTCGCACGATCGCGGACCTTGCCGGCTCGTCCGTCGTGCGCGGGGAGCACCTCGACGAGGCCCTGGCCCACCGGCCACCGGAGGGGGAGGCATGATCGGCGTGGCCACGGGTCGCACATCCGGACGGGAAAGCGGTGAGTCGCGCCACCGAGCGTGACGCATGGATCGCGCTCTCGACCGTTCCCGGGATCGGCCCGGTCGGGTTCGCTCGTCTTCTCGCTCGATACGGCTCGGCGCTCGACGCGTGGAGCGCGGGACCGGCTGGTCTTGATGCGCCGGGCCCCGCACGATCGGGGCAGCGCCGAGCCGCGTGGATCCCCGCCGACGATCCGCGTGCGATTGCGCGCAGAATCGCGTCCGTCACCCGGGCGGCGGGGGGCAAGGTGGTCACCGCGCTCGACGAGGACTACCCTCCCGCGCTCCGCAGCCTTGACCCACGTCCACCGACGCTGTTCATCGTCGGCCCGGCAGTGGTGTTCCACGAGCGCGCCGTGGCAATCGTCGGGACCCGACGGGCCTCGGGCTACGGCCTTTCGGTTGCCACCGAGATCGCCGACGAGCTGGTGCGGGCAGGCGTGATGGTCGTCTCGGGCCTTGCGCTGGGGATCGACGGCGCGGCGCACCGCGGAGGCCTCGTTGCTGGCGGGAGCGGGATCGCCGTCCTTCCGTCGCCGCTCGATCGCATCTATCCGCCGCGGCACCGCGCGCTGGCGCGCGATCTCGTGCGCGCCGGCGGCGCGCTCGTCAGCGAGATCGCCGTCGGCGGCGCGGTCGGTAAGCCGGACTTCGCGCGCCGGAACCGGATCATTGCCGGGCTGGTGGAGGCCGTCGTGGTGGTCGAGGCTCCCGATCACTCCGGCGCTCTGCTGACTGCGGCGGCCGCAGTCACCATCGGCCGTGAGCTGTACGCCGTCCCGGGCCCCATTGATTCCATGGCGTCGCGCGGGTGCAACCGCCTGATCGCCGATCAGCATGCGGTGCTCGTGACGTCCAGTGCCTCGCTGCTGCGCCAGATCGGCCTCACGCGCGATCGCCGGCCGCCGACGGTGAACGCGTTGTCTGAGGTGGAGGGGGTACTGATGCGATACCTGCTGGAGCGGCCCGGCTCGATCGAGGAGCTCGTGGATCGCGCCCGTCAGCCGGCTGCCTCGGTCGCCAGTGCGCTGGTCATGCTGGAGGGTCGCGGGTTGGTGGATTCGTACGGTGGAGCCACCTTCCACCCCACCCTGGCCGCTCGCCGGCTTGCGGAGGCCGTATGACAGACCCAGTACGAGTGGGCTATCCTTGTGCCGCCTCTCGGCTTGCCTGACCGTGCCCAACGACGGGTGAGCCCCGAATCCCCATGGAGTTTTGTGTATTGCGTCCGATCCGAACCGTCGCGGCTGCGGCCGCCCTGTTCGAGTCGCTCGGCAGTTTGCTGAGCAGCCATCGAGCCCTCGCCCGGGTTTCGATTGCCGCCCTCTCGTTCACAGTTGTCATCGCGTTCAGCCAGCAGGCGCCGGTCACCGTGGCCGGCCCGGAACCGGCTCCGGTCGTTACCGAGTCGATGCTGCCGCAGAACGTGGGTATCGGTGTCACCACCGATGCTTCCATCACCATCGACTTCGACGCCGCCATGAACCCCGGTTCCGTCGAAGATCACCTGCAGATCCTGCCCGATGATGCCGTTCGCGCGTCGTGGAATCAGGACCTCGATCAGCTCAAGCTCACCCCTGAGCAGCGCTGGCGCACCGATGAGACCTACCTCGTGGTGGTCGGCGGTGAAGCAGTCGCCACGGACGGCGGCGCGCTGAGCCAGGCCCATCGGTTCTCGTTCACCACCCAGACGGCGCCGCGCGTCACCGACTTCCAGGTGCGCCTCGCCGAGACCGCCACGGCGGCGGCTTCCGTCGACACCCCGCTCGACGCTGCGGCGGCCAAGGCGGCGCCTGACGTCGCACTGGTCAATCCACCGAGCAAGACCGCGACCGAGGTCAGCGCCACGAGCGCGATCAGCGTGAGCTTCTCCGGCGACATGGACCACGCCGACGTCGAAGAGCGGTTCGCCATCACCCCAGCGGTGGAAGGCGACATCGAATGGATCGCCAACGACCTCGTCTTCCGGCCTTCCGGTCGGTTGGAGCCGGGCTCTCGCTACACGATCAGCGTGATCGGTGCGCATGACAGGCTCGGCAACGTCGTCGGTGGCAAGGGGAACTTCTCGTTCATCGTTCAGCCCGGCGCGCAGGTCACGAAGACGACGCCCGAGGCGGAAGCAGCCGGCGTCGAGCCGACGACCGTCGAGCTCTGGTTCAGCCAGCCGATGGCGGTCGAGGCCACCAACAAGGTGTTCGGCCTGACCGATGACGCCACCGGCCAGCTGGTCGGCGGGCTCCTCAACTGGAACGAGGCAGCGACTCAGCTCGTCTACACGCCGGACCGGCCCCTGGCCGGCGGAAGGTCCTACACCGTCGCGTTCGACGGTGGTGCCGCGCGATGCCGATGGCAACGTCGTCAAGGCCGGCCTGTCGTTCACGACCAAGGCGGCGCCGGCGCCGGTGGCGGTGGCTCGCGCGGCAACGTCGGTGCGCAGCGCACCGGTCGTGCCGGCGGCGGCACCAGCAACCAGCCTGGCGGGCTACGCCCTCAACCAGGTCAACGCTGCCCGGGCCGCATACGGCTTCGCACCGGTGGTCCTCGACGCGGGAGTCTCCGCAGTCGCCTCATCCCATGCTTGGGACCAGGCGACGAACGGCTACTTCAGCCACACCGGTGCCAACGGCAGCACCCGCGAGTCCCGGCTCCGTGCCGGCGGCGTCGGGTTCAGCTGGTCCGGCGAGAACCAGTGCTATCACGTCGGGATGAGCCAGCAGGCGACGCTCGACTGGTGCCACGCGCAGTTCATGGCTGAGCCCTATCCCGGCCATTGGAACCACATCGCGAACATCCTGAACCCGAATGCTCGGCGCATGGGTGTCGGGATCGCGACGGTCGGTGGGCGCACGGTCATCACCTGGAACTTCACCGACTGAGGACCCACCGGGTCGCCGTGCACACGGCGGGCCCGCTCACCCAGGCACCACACGGCCCCGTGTCTCGGTTCGCTTCGGCGGCCGAGCACGGGGCCGGTGCTACACTCCCTCACCAAATGCTCCGAACCGCGCTGGCTTTCACGCCCTCATGATCGTCGCGTCCCGCCACGGGGCCCCGCCGATCGTCCGCATCTCGAGGAGCTGACCCCGATGTCGAAGCCGCTGGTCATCGTCGAGTCGCCGGCGAAGGCCCGAACGCTGGCCCGCCTGCTCGGCGACGCCTATCGGGTCGAGGCCAGCGTGGGTCACATCCGCGATCTGCCGGACAATGCGAGCGAGGTCCCGGCCGCCATCAAGGACAAGAGCTGGGGCCGCATGGGAGTCGACGTCGAGAACGCCTTTCGGCCGTACTACGTCGTTCCTCGGGACAAGGCTGGAAGGGTCCGCGACCTCCGCGCCGCGCTCAAGGACGTCCCCGAGGTGCTCCTCGCGACGGACCCCGACCGCGAGGGCGAGTCGATCAGCTGGCACCTCAAAGAGGTCTTGAAGCCCACGGTGCCGGTGCGCCGCATCGAGTTCCACGAGATCACCGAGGAGGCGGTCCGTCGAGCGCTGGCCGACGCACGCGATATCGATCTTCAGCTCGTTGACGCCCAGGAGAGCCGGCGCATCGTCGACCGCCTGTACGGATACATGGTGTCGCCCGTGCTCTGGAAGAAGGTGCAGACCGGCCTGAGCGCGGGCCGCGTCCAGAGCGTGGCGGTCCGGCTCGTCGTCGAGCGCGAGGAGGCACGTCGTGCGTTCCGGCGAAGCCAGTACTGGAACCTCGAAGCGCGACTGGTGGCTGCGGATGCAACGTTCACGGCCGCGCTGGTCCGCACGCCGGCCGGTCGACTCGCCACTGGCAAGGACTACGACTCGGCAACCGGCCAGCTGAAGGATCCGAGTACGCAGACGCTCGATGAGGACGGAGCGATCGCGCTCCGTGACACGCTGGCCGGCAAGCTGCCATGGAGGGTCACCACGCTCGACGAGCGTCCGGCGACGCAGTCGCCGGCACCGCCGTTCACGACCTCGACGCTCCAGCAGGAGGCCAATCGAAAGCTGGGCTTTTCGGCCGATCGGACGATGAACGCCGCACAGCGACTATTCCAGGAAGGAATCATCTCGTACCACCGGACCGACTCCACCACGCTGAGCGAGCGAGCGTTGCGAGAGTCGGCCGATGCGATCCGCGGCCTGTACGGCGCGGACTACTACGGCGGGACGCGGCAGTATCGGACGAAGGTCAAGAACGCCCAGGAGGCCCACGAGGCAGTCCGACCCACCGACTTCGGCAGGACTCCCCAGCAGCTCGGCGCAGCCGTCGGTCGTGACGAGGCGAACCTCTACGAGCTGATCTGGAAGCGCGCCGTCGCTTCACAGATGGCCGATGCGCGGCTGTCCCGGACGTCGCTGGAGATCACGGCGACCGCCGCGGACGGTGACTACGTCTTCACCGCGTCGGGCAAGGCGGTGACGTTCGCGGGCTTTCTGCGCGCCTACGTCGAGGGATCCGATGATCCGTCGGCCGAGCTGGGCGACCAGGAGACCGTGCTCCCCAGGCTCACGATCGGGGACGAGGTCTCCGCCGAGGGTCCGCTGGCGCTGGCAGCGCTCGATGCGAAAAGCCACGAGACATCCCCGCCTGCGCGCTACACCGATGCGTCCCTCGTCAAGCGCCTCGAGGAGGACGGCATCGGCCGCCCCTCGACCTACGCCTCGATCATCTCGACGATCGAACGACGCGGGTACGTTTGGCGGCAGGGCAAGGCGCTCGTGCCGACCTTCACCGCCTACGCGGTGACCCACCTGCTCAAGGAGCATTTCGCCGCGCTCGTCGAGCTGGGATTCACCGGCCAGATCGAGGAGAACCTCGACGAGATCGCGAAGGGCGAGCGAGATCGGGACAGCTTCCTGGCCACGTTCTACAACGGGGACGGCGGCCAGCAGTGGCCCGGGCTACGGACGCTCGTCGAGAACATGACCCAGATCGAGTACCCGGTCACGCGGTTGGGGGACCATCCCACCACCGGCGCGCCGGTGGTGGTCCGCATCGGCCGCTTCGGTCCGTACGTGCAGGTCGGCGAGGGTGAAACCGCCACGAACGCATCGGTGCCCGATGACATTCCCCCGGCCGACTTCACGCTCGACCAGGCGATCGAGCTGGTCGAGTCGCGAGCGAAGGGCCCGGAGAGCCTCGGGGCCGATCCGGCATCGGGCCTGCCCATCTACCTGATGACCGGTCGGTTCGGGCCCTACGTCCAGCTCGGAGAATCCCCCGAAAAGGGGAGCACCGATAAGCCGCGTCGATCCTCGCTGACGAAGGACGACAGCCCCGCGACCATGACCATCGAGCGCGCAATCGAGCTGCTCTCGCTGCCCCGGCTGGTGGGTTCGGATCCGGCCACGGGCGAGGAGATCCTGGCGAACTTCGGGCGCTACGGTCCTTACGTCAAGCGGGGGAGCGACTTCCGCTCGCTGACCAGTGATGCGCAGGTCTTCGACGTGACATTGACCGAGGCCCTCGACCTGTTGAGCCAGGAGAAGCCCACGCGCCGACGCGGGGCGGCGAAGGTGATTCGGGAGCTCGGTCCGCATCCGACCTCCGGCGCGAACCTCCAGCTGCTCGAGGGACGATACGGGCCGTACGTGACCGACGGTGCGACCAACGCGTCGCTCCCCAAGGACATGGTCACCGACGAACTGACGCTGGAGCGTGCCATCGACCTCCTTCGTGAGCGCGAGGCGAACAGCACGAAGGGCAAGCCACGGCGAAGCGGCGCACGAGCCGCGTCCGGGCGCGGCGGGAACGCGCGGAGCGCAACGGCTCGCAAGCGGCGGACATGAGCCGCAGGTCCGTACCGGCCGGGGTCCCGCGTGGGTAGCACGGCGCCCGCGTCGGCGCTGACGGCGGATGCGGGCGAGGCCCTCAGCTCGTTCCTCGACGGGCTGCGAGGGCGCAACGCATCCGGAGGAACGCTCACCGAGTATCGGCGCCACGCGACCGAGTTCCTCGAGTTCCTCGCGGCACGTGGAATCGATTGGCGGACCCCGGATCGAGCGAGCATTCGCTCGTACCTGGCATCGCTCGCCGACCGGGGCCTCGCCCCCTCATCGGTCGCGGGACGCCTGGCTGCTGTCCGCTCGATGTACCGACATGCGGTGCGCCAGGGCCGGATCGAGGTCGACCCGCTTGCCGGCGTCCGCGCCCCACGCCGTCCCTCCCGGCTGCCGCGCGTGCTGTCGGTGGACGAGGCGGAGTCGCTGGTCACGGGCCCACACCGCGTCGGAAGCCGCGACGCGGCGCTTGGTCGGCGAGATGCTGCGATGCTCGAGCTGCTGTACGCGACCGGCATGCGCATCAGCGAGCTCGCGTCCCTGGCCATGGATCGCCTGGATCTGCAACGGCGGCGACTGCGCGTGGTGGGAAAGGGAAATAAGGAGCGCGAGCTGCTGTTCGGAGAGCCGGCGGCAGCGGCCGTCCGAGCCTACCTGGCCGATGCCCGACCGGCGCTGGCCGCGCGCCGCGGCCCTGCAGGCAGTGGAGGCACGGTCTTTCTCAACGCCAACGGCGGGCCGCTCAGTGTCCGCGGGGCGCGAATGGTGATCGCGCGCTGGGTCGAGGCTGTCGGTGCGCCGGACCGGACGAGTCCACACACCCTGCGTCACTCGTTTGCCACGCACCTGCTCGAGGGCGGTGCGGACCTGCGCGTCGTCCAGGAGCTGCTGGGCCACGCGAACCTTCAGACGACCCAGATCTACACCCACCTGTCCGATTCCGCGCTGCGCAGCGCCTACCAGGACGCCCATCCGCGCGCCGGACGGGCGCCCGGCCGGCGACCGGCAAGGTGACGGTCTCCACGGGGAGCCCCGCCAGTGGCCCATCGGCGGGCAGGGTTCTGCTCACCGCCAGCCTGATCCTCACCGTTGCGGCCCTTGCCAGCCGGCTCCTCGGCTGGATCAGGCTTCTCGTCATCGGATCCCAGTTCGGCGTCAGCCGAGAGCTGGACGCGTACTTCGCGGCATTCCGGATCCCCGACGCCATCTTCCAGCTCGTGGTGGCCGGCGCGCTCTCCGCCGCGCTCATCCCGGTGTTTGCCGGCTATCGCGCTCGCGGACAGGACGCCGAGGCCTGGCAGCTGGCCAGCAGCGTCATCAACCTGGTGATGATCGCGCTCGCGCTGTTCAGCCTGGTCATGGCGATCTTTGCCCCATTCTTCGTGCCGATCGTGGCACCCGGCTTCGATGCTCCGACCACCGAGCTCACCATCCGCATGACGCGCGTGATGCTCCTCAGCCCTGTGCTCATCGGCATGGGAGCGGTGGTCACCGGCATCCTGAACAGCTACCAGCAGTTCACGGTGCCCGCCATCGCGCCGCTGCTGTACAACGTGGCGATCATCCTCGCCGCGATCTTCCTGGCCCCGATCATGGGCGTGGAGGGTCTGGCGGTGGGCGTGGCGGTCGGGTCACTGGCGCACCTCGCCGTTCAGCTTCCGAACCTGGCGCGGGTCGGGCAGCGCTATGACCTGACCATCGGCCTCTCGCACCCCGGAGTCCGTCGCGTGGCCTGGCTGATGGGGCCCCGCACGCTGGGCCTGGCGGCGGGTCAGATCAACTTCCTGGTGAGCACGGTCCTCGCCTCCGGGCTGCCGGAGGGCAGCCTGACGGCCTACAACTACGCGTTCCAGCTGAGCCAGATCCCGGTCGGCGTCATCGGCGTGAGCATCGCGGTCGCCCTGTTCCCGACGCTCAGCCAGGACGCGGCGATGGGGCGGATGGGGGAGATCCGGCGCCAGGTCGCCAACGCCGTTCGGGTCCTCGTGTTCGTGGCCGCGCCACTCACCGCCATCATGATCGTGCTCCGCGAGCCGCTGACTTCGGTCTTCTACCAGTACGGGCTGTTCGACCAGTCCGCCACCGATCGGACGGCCAGCGCGCTGCTGTTCTTCGCCGTCGGCCTGGTTGGCCACATCGTGGTCCACGTCCTGACCCGCGCCTTCTACGCCATGCAGGACACCCGGACGCCAGTGGCGTGGGCGATCATCGCGGTGGCCATCAACGTTCCGCTCATGTCGGTCCTGGTCGGACCGATGGGCGTCGCGGGCCTGGCACTGGCGCTTTCGATCAGCTCGATCCTGGAGGTCATCGGCCTGCTCTGGTTCCTCCGACGCAAGATCGAGTCGATCGATGAATCAGGGATCATCCGCACGGTTGTCCGCTCCGCCGGGGCCGCGCTGGTCGCCTCGGTCCTCATGTTCGCCGGTCTGGCGCTCGTCCGTGGTTCGCTGGGTGGCATCCTCGACGATGGCGTGGGACGACTGTTCGTGCTCCTGTTCCTGTCGGCCGCCGGAATTGCGGCCTTCCTCGGCGTGGCCGCCGCCCTGAGGCTCCCTGAGGTCGGACAGCTGCGGCGGGTTCTCCAGCGCCGACGGGGGACGGGCGCATGATCCAGTTCCGCCCGGCCATCGATGCGGATCAAGCCGCCTGGCAGGCGTTCCTGGAGGCGACCCCGTCCGGGGACTTCCTCCACGACTGGGCATGGGCCGATGTCGCAGCCTTCGACTCCCAGCCGCAGCGCCGCTACGTCCTCACCGAAGCGGATGTCATCGTGGCAATCGCCGCCGCGCAGGAACGAACGCTCATCGCCGGGCGCACGATCTGGTACGTCCCGCGCGGCCCGGTCCTCGATTGGTCGACTCCCGAATCGGGGCCGCGGATTCGTGCCCTGCTGATCGGCCTTCGTGAGGCGGCGCGACAGCACCGTGCGATTGCCGTGAAGGTCGAGCCTCGGCTGCGCATGGACGCGCCGGAGGCGAGGCTGCTTCACGACCGACGGCTGCGGCATTCGCCGGCCACTCTCCAGGTTGGGCAGACGCGGATCGTGGAGCTCGCCAACGACGAGCAGCTCATCGCCCAGTTCGACAAGGACACCCGCTACGGCGTGCGGCGGGCGGAGCGCGAGGGTGTCGAGGTCTCGGTCGTGGAGGACGCCACCGAGCGCAGGGCCATCGACGAGCTGCATGCCCTGGTCGGCGAGACGCAGCAGCGCGCGGGATTCCCGATGCCGCCGCTCGAGCGATACCGGGTCGCGTGGGCTGCTCTGGCCGGTGCCGGCCGGGCGGCCATCCTCGAGGCACGGCGCGAGGGAGAGCTGCTGGCATCGGGCATGGTCGTGATCGAGGGATCGCGGTCCTACTACCTGTTCAGCGGCTCGCGCCGCGAGGAGCGGGGAGAGCCGAAGCGATACGCCAGCTACGCGCTGCAATGGGAGATGATGCGTTTCGCTCGGGAGCGCGGCGTGCAACAGCACGACCTGTGGGGCATCGCGCCACCGGACGCGGGGCCGGAGCACCCCTGGCACGGCGTCGGTCTCTTCAAGAAGGGATTCGGCGGCGACGAGGTCGTGTGGGCCGGAACCTGGGATCTGGTCGTCGACCGGACGATGTACCGGCTGCGCGACGCCGCCGGCCGCATGCGCGGCTGGCTCAGGCGGGTTCGATCGTGAGCGAGCCGATACGGATGGGGCTCGGCGCGCTGACCGATGCGATCGGGCCCGAGCGAGTCGTCGGCATCCCGGTCGGCGAAGTCAGGGCGCTTGCCTACGACTCGCGGCGAGTCGAGCCGGGGACGCTCTTCTTCGCTGTCCCTGGCGTCCACGTTGACGGACACGACTTCGTCGCCGATGCGGTCGCCGCCGGAGCCATCGGGGTCGTGGTCGAGCGCGAGCTTGCCGATCTCTCTGTTCCTCAACTCGTGGTCGATCGCAGTCGCCGCGCCCTAGCCGATGCGGCCGACGCGTGGTTCGGCCGACCGTCCGAGCAGCTGACGGTCATCGGGGTGACCGGGACCGACGGCAAGTCGACGGTCACGGCTCTTGCCGCCGAGGTTCTGTCGGCCGCCGGCCGGCGGCCCGGGCAGATCGGCACGGTGTTCACCGGCGTGGGATCAGGCGTCGAGGTGAATGGGCGGCGTACGACCACGCCGGAGGCGCTCGAGCTCCAGGAGCTCATGGCGCAGATGGTCGCCGCCGGCAACGACTCGGTGGTCATGGAGGCCACGTCGCACGGACTGGCACTCGAGCGCACCCGCAATTGCCGGTTCGACATCGGCGTCGTGACCACGGTCACCAGCGAGCACCTGGAGTTCCACGGAACGGTGGAGGCGTATCGGGAGGCCAAGGCTCTGCTGGTCCGGGAGGCGCCGATCGCCATCCTGAATGCGGATGACGGTTCGTTCGAGCAGTTCCGACGGGCGGCTCGTGATCGCGTGATCACCTACGGCATCGATGCCGAGGCCGATCTGCGTGCGACCGACCTGCGTGCCGACGCGGGCGGCACGACGTTCCGCCTCCGAGCGCCGTCGTGGTCGGGGAAGGTCCGGGTCCCGCTCCCCGGTCGGTTCAACGTGTCGAACGGACTGGCCACCTTGGCGGTCGCGGAGGCCCTCGGGCTGGACCTGGGCCAGGCGGCGCATGCCCTCGGGTCGACGTCGGGCGTGCCGGGTCGCATGCAGGGGGTCGATGCCGGCCAGCCGTTCGCGGTGATCGTCGACTACGCCCACACCGAGGACTCCCTGCGCAAGGTGCTCGGCATCCTGCGGCCGATCACCAAGGGCCGGCTCATCGCCGTCTTCGGATCGGCGGGTGAGCGGGACGCCACCAAGCGGGCGCCGATGGGCCGCGTCGCGGCCGAGATCGCGGACGTGATCGTGGTGACCGACGAGGATCCACGTCTCGAGGACCCATGGGTCATCAACCAGCAGATCGCCGACGGTGCCCGCGCGGCCGGCGCCATCGATGGCGAGTCGCTGCTCGTCGTTGCCGACCGCGCCGAGGCCATCGGCCGTGTCATCGGCATGGCCCGCGCCGGCGATCTCGTGCTGCTTGCCGGCAAGGGTCACGAGCGCAGCATCATCTACGGCACGGAGTCCCGCCCGTGGGACGAGGTCGGCGTGGCGCGCGATGCCCTGCATGCCGCAGGATGGAGACGATGACCGACATGGAGCTTCGCGCATGGCGCGAGACGGACCCGTCGGCCTGGAACCGCTTCGTCGAATCGGCGCCGTACCACGCGTTCCCCCAGCTGTGGGAGTGGGGCGAGGTGCGTGCCATGGGCGGCTGGCGCCCGATTCGCCTCCTGGTCGGCCGATCGCGCGAAGAGCCTCTGGCGGGCGCCCAGCTGCTCCTGCGGCCCGTGCCGCTCATCGGCTGGCATCTGGCGTATGCACCCAGAGGGCCGATCGGCCAGCTCGACGATTCGGCGGTGCGTTCCGCGCTGCTGGGCGCGCTTCGATCGCTGGGGGCAGCGGAACGAATCGCGACGGTCCGCGCTGATCCCGAGGCGCAGCCCGACTCCGACTACGGGAGTGCCCTCTCGATGCGCCATGGCGCGCCGCGCCGAAAATCCAGCCGCCCACCACCCGGGTCATCGACCTGGCACCGGGTTCCGAGGCGCTGAAGGCGAACCTCAAGCGCAAGCACCGCCAGTACGTGAACAAGGCCGAGCGGTCCGGGATCACGATCGAGCGTTTCGATGGGTCCACGCCGGCCGACGTCATCGGGCCAGCGCTGGCCGACTTCAATCGGATCTACCAGTACACCGCGGGGCGCGCCGGGTTCGTCGCCCGCCAGGCGTTCTACTACGAGCGGGTGTGGTCGATCTTCGCCCCGTCCGGCCGCGTGCGCCTGAGCTTTGCGCTCAACGACGGCGAGCGCGTTGCCGTCCTGTTCCACTTCACCTGCGGCGATCGCGCGGTGGAGTCCTACGGCGGCATGACCGACGCCGGTGCCGACGCGCGCGCCAACTATCTCCTGAAGTGGGCCGCCATCAGCGACTTCGCCGATGAGGGATTCGCCGTCTACGACATGTGGGGCCTGGCGACCGGCGGGATCCGTCAGTTCAAGGAGGGCTTCGGCGGCGAAGAGATCGAATACGTGGGCGCGCGCGACCTCCCTCTCCGCGCGCCGATCGACGCGGCCCTCCGTGTGGCGATCCCGGCCTACGGCCTGGTCCAGCGTGCACGCCTCCTCGTCGCGGGTGGCGATCGCCATCCGCCGACCGACGTGGCCTAGGACGATGCGAATCAGCGTGGGCCTCTGCCTTGCCGCGGTGCTGGCCGGATGTGGCGCACTTGCACCAGACGCTCCCCCTGGACCGCCGTCCGTGGCCGATGCGAGGCTCCTCCTCGACGAGATCGTCGACGCGGGAATTGCCCGGGACTTCGATCGGCTGTGCGCGCACGCGAGCGGCACCTGTGAGACCGAGCTGCAGCACAACGAGGATGCGGCGCCGCTGGAGCCACCGTTGATCCGCGCCGACTCGATCCACGAGCCGCGGCGTTCGGGCGACGCGTGGAGCTCGGGTGGCGTGCTCTTCGTCCTCTGCGGGCTCGACGCGAACGGGTCCGCGTACGACAGCGAGGTCTACGTGTTCGACGCTGGCGAGGAGCTGCTGGCCACGGCCGCCGTTTTCTGGGTTGGAACCCAGGTCTCCGTCGCGGGGCCGGGTGAGAGCGTCAACACCGGTTCAGGCGGCACGAGCACGGAAGATTGTCCGTGAACGCGGACCTGCTCGATCCACGCGTACGCGCGGCGCTCGAGGCGCTCGACGTGGAGTACGAGGTGATGGCCTGCGACCCGGCCCTGGCCGATACCGCAGCGTTCGTCGAGGCCTACGGCATCCCTCTCGATCAGAGTGCGAACACGATCCTCGTGGTGTCGAAGGGTGCAGAGCCGATCTACGTCGCGTGTGTCCTGCTGGCCTCGACCTCGCTCGACGTCAACAAGGTCGTCCGACGCGAGATGGCGGTCCGCAAGGCGTCGTTCGCCGCCGCCGACCCGGTGCGCGCTCTCACCGGGATGGAGATCGGTGGCGTCACGCCGTTCGGGCTTCCGCCGACGATGCCGGTCCTGGTCGACGCGCGGGTCACGGGGCCGAACTGGATCATCCTCGGTGGAGGCAACCGGTCCTCGAAGCTCAAGGTGACCCCGGACGTGCTCACGAGACTCCCGGCGGTCCGCGTCATCGAGGGTCTTGCCGTCACCCGCTGAACGCGGGCCGGGCCGGTGGGGTGACCGACGCCCCGTGCTAGCATCGGAAGTCCTATGGCGCAGCTGGCACGCTTCTCTCCGGCCGCCGTCGTGCAACGGATCACGCGCGGCGGCGACGCCGTGGGCGAGCGCCACCACACGATCGACGACATCGTGGCCGAGGCTCAGCTGCACCGCACCTCCGTCGACGAGAGCCTGATCCGCCGCGCCTACGAGACGGCCGCGACTGCCCACGAGGCCCAGGTGCGCAGCTCGGGTGAGCCGTACGTCACCCACCCGGTGGAGGTCACCTACTACCTCGCAACCCTCCAGATGGATGCCGAGACGCTCGCGGCCGCACTCCTTCACGACGTGCCGGAGGACACGGACTACACGCTCGCCGAGCTCGAGAAGCGCTTCGGACGCGAGGTCGCCCGGCTGGTCGACGGGGTGACCAAGCTCAGCAAGTTCGGCAGTGCGCGGACCATGGAGGAGCAGCAGGCCGAGAACATCCGGAAGATGTTCATGGCCATGGCCGAGGACGTGCGCGTCGTGATCATCAAGCTCGCCGACCGCCTCCACAACATGCGGACGCTGGAGTTCCTGCCCGCGGACAAGCAGCAGCGGATCGCTCGCCAGACCATGGAGATCTACGCGCCGCTGGCCCATCGGCTCGGCATGTGGCAGATCAAGTGGGAGCTCGAGGACCTCTCGTTCAAGTACCTGGAGCCCGACAAGTACCGTCAGCTCGTCGAGATGCTCACCGATCGGCGTCGTGCGCGCGAGAGCTTCGTCAACAAGAGCATCGGCATCCTGCGCAAGGAGCTCGGTGCGGTGGGGATCACGGCCGAGATCAACGGCCGCCCCAAGCACCTGTACTCGATCGCCAAGAAGATGGAGCGCAAGGGCGCCGAGTTCACCGAGATCTACGACCTGCACGCCATCCGCGTGCTGGTGGCCGAGGTGAAGGACTGCTACGCGGCCCTTGGCGTGGTCCACTCGCTGTGGCGCCCGGTACCGGGCCAGTTCGACGACTACATCGCCATGCCGAAGGCGAACATGTACCAGTCGCTGCACACGGCGGTCATCGGTCCGGAGGCGAAGCCCCTCGAGGTGCAGATCCGGACCTACCAGATGCACGAGGTGTCCGAGGCCGGGATCGCGGCGCACTGGCGCTACAAAGAAGGGAGCCGCGGCGATCGGCGCTACGACGAGAAGCTGGCGTGGGTTCGACAGCTCATCGACTGGCAGCGCGAGGTCAGTGACGCCACCGAGTTCGTCGAGGGCCTGAAGCTCGACGTTTTCCAGGACCAGGTGTTCGTATTCACCCCCAAGGGAGACGTCAAGGACCTGCCGCGCGACGCGACACCCCTGGACTTCGCGTATCGCATCCACACCGATGTTGGTCACCGCACCATCGGCGCCAAGGTCAACAACCGGCTCGTGCCGCTCGACTACCGGCTCCGCAACGGCGACATCGTCGAGATCGTGACGACCAAGGCGGCGCACGGACCGAGCCGCGACTGGCTGAACATCGTCCGCACCTCGCACGCGCGCGAGAAGATCCGCGCCTGGTTCAAGCACCAGCAACGTGACGAGAACATCGCGCAGGGCAAGGACCTGCTCGACCGTGAGCTGCGTCGGCTTGCCCACGAGACGCTTGCCTCGATCGACGCAACGAAGCTCGTGGAGCTCGCCACCGGGTACCGCTACAAGGAGCTCGACGACTTCTACGCCGCCATCGGCTACGGAGCGGTGAGCTCGGCCAGCGTGGTGAGCAAGCTCGAGATCCACGACGACGCTGCCATCACGCTGCCCGAACTGGCACCGCCGGCCGCGCCGTCCACCACTGGCGTGAAGGTCAAGGGCGTGGGCGACCTGCTGGTGCGGTTCGCCAAGTGCTGCTCGCCGATTCCGGGGGATGAGATCACCGGCTACGTCACCCGGGGCAAGGGCGTCACGGTGCATCGGGCGTCATGTCCGTCCGTGCTCTCCGAGCGGGACATCGAGCGCCTCATCGACGTCGAGTGGGAGCTGGCCGGGCAGCAGACCTACCCGATCACGGTTCGGATCACCGCGGTCGACCGGCCGGGCCTGCTCAGCGACGTGACGAATGTCGTCGCCGAGTACAAGGTCAACATCGTGGCGGCGTCGGTCGCAACCGACCCGGACGGCACGGCCGTCATCACCGCCACCTTCAAGGTCGAGTCTCTCCAGCAGCTCGCCAGGGTGCTCGCCAAGATCGAGCGGCTGCGCGACGTGACCAGCGTGGCCCGGGAAGCGCGGTAGCGGTCGAGGACCGCCACGGGAGCGACCGGGGCCGATAGACTCCGCCCATGGCCACCAAGATCGGCGCGCCGCGCGGGACGCGCGACCTGCTCCCCGAAGAGACGCCCGCGTGGAGCCGCATCGAGGCGATCGCCCGTGACCTCTCGCGGCGCTACGCATTCGAGCGCATCGAGATCCCGCTGTTCGAACGGGTGGAGCTGTTCGCGCGGGGACTCGGTGAGAGCAGCGATGCCGTCGAGAAGGAGATGTTCCGAGTCGCCGGCGCGAAGGGCAGCGAGGAGGAATCGGCCCCGTGGGCACTTCGTCCGGAGCCGACCGCCGGCGTTGCGCGGGCATTCATCGAGCACGGCATGCACGTGCGACCCGGCCCGCTGCGGCTGACCATGATCGGCCCGATGTTTCGCTACGACCGACCGCAGGCCGGCCGCTACCGCCAGTTCGTGCAGTGGGACGTCGAGGTCATCGGCGATGCGGGGCCGTCCGTCGACGCCGAGCTCATCGAGCTCGGGCACCGCTTCTACGCCGAGGTCGGCATCCGCGACGTCGTGGCTCGCGTCAACTCGATCGGCGACGCGGCGTGTCGGCCTGCCTACCGCGACGCGCTCGTCGGCTATTTCGAGGCCCACGCGGATCGGCTGAGCGCCGATTCGCGCCGACGCCTGGGAGTCAACCCGCTCCGCGTGCTGGATGACAAGGAGCTTCCGGCCGACCTGGCCGAGGGGGCGCCGCGCAGCATCGACCACCTGTGCGGCGCGTGCCGCGAGCACTTCGACACGCTCACGTCGAGCCTGGACGCGCTCGGGGTGCGCTACGAGATCGACCATCGGCTGGTGCGCGGACTCGACTACTACTCGCGCACCGCGTTCGAGTTCTACGTGGCCGGTCGCGAGGGCCAGCAGCAGGCGCTGGGCGGTGGCGGCCGCTACGACGGGCTGATCGAATTGCTCGGGGGTCGTTCGACTCCCGGGATCGGCTTCGGCATCGGCCTTGACCGGACGGTGCTGGCGCTCCAGGAAGCCGGGGCGCCGGATGAGGATCGGGGCGTGCTGGTCGGGGTCGTCGGAACGGCTGACCCGATCGCCCGCCTGCGCGTCGCCACCGAGCTGCGCGGCCGGGGTATCGCGGTGCGCCCGGACGGATCGACCCGCAAGCTCGGGAAGCAGCTCGAGTCCGCAGCCAAGGCCGGCGCGACCTGGGCGCTCATCGTTGCCGAGGATGGGTCGCTGGCGGCCCGCCACCTCGAGAAGGGTGAGCAGCAGGACGGCATCACCGTCGACGGGATCATGGCGCTCGTCAGCGCATGACGCCGCTGGCCACCGTGATCGTGGTGCCGGCCACCAGGCCCATGAGCGCAACCATCAGCAGCACGCCGGCGGTGTAGCCGAAGGCGTAGCGGCGCGGCCGATCGCCGAGCGCGTCACGCAGCTGGGCGAGCGGCGTCACCACGTCGCCGCCGGAGGTGGCCGCCCGACGCGCATCCGCCGCGGCGACCATGGCCCGGGCGGCGAGGCGGCGCTCCTCGTCCTGGATCGGCTCCACCAGGCGGCGCATCGCGTCGCGATCTCCCGGCTCATCCGCCCACCACGCGATCCACTCGGCCAGTGCCGCATGCTCGAACCGCTGCCAATCCGTGTCGAGCGGGAGGAGATCCAGGCGTTCGCGTGCCTCGTCGAGCCGGCCGGTCACGGCCAGCAGCTCGACCCGCAGCGGCCGAAGCCCGAGCGTGTCGGGAAGCGTCTCGATCATCGCGGGCGTCGCGCGCGGAACCGCGGTCAATCGGCGGCCGATCTCGTCCTGCCAGCGCTCGGCCTCCCAGCCGTTCAGCCAGGTCATGACGTCATGCGCTCGCCGGACACCCGCGGGTTGAAGCAGGAGCCAGAGAGGCGCCATGACGGCACTGAACACCGCCGCGTCGGCCAGCTGACGTGTCGGCGTCACGAGCAGCGGAGCCAGCAGCCCATCGGCGACGTAGGCGGCCATGAGCCCCGCCGCCAGCCCGATGACCGCCGGGCGCAGCGGCCCGACCGACTCGGCGCGCTGAAGGGCATCCCGCAGCGCGCGCATGCGCGGGTGCGGCTCGGACGCCGGGGAACGTCGGGAACGGAACATCGGCGAGGCATGATATCGCCCGGCCATCCGCTACCATGGCCGCTCCCATGAGCACGTCCTTCCGAACTCACACCTGTGGCGAGCTGCGCGCCGAGCACGTCGGCGAACGTGTGACCCTGGCCGGGTGGGTACATCGTCGCCGCGACCACGGCCACCTCGCCTTCTTCGACCTGCGAGACCGTCATGGCATGACCCAGGTGGTGACGAACGCGGACGACGCCGCCGAGGCGCACGCGGCCGCCGAACCGGCTCGAAACGAGTGGGTGATCCAGGTCGAAGGCGTCGTGCGCGCGCGGCCCGAGGGCACCATCAACGCCGACCTGGCCACCGGCGCAATCGAGGTGGCGGTGGATCGGGTCACGATCCTCAACCCGTCGAAGGTGCCGCCGTTCTACGTCAACGAGGACCAGCCCGGGCTCGACGAGTCCCTGCGACTCAAGCACCGCTACCTGGACCTGCGCCGGCCGCCGATGCAGGAGCGCATCCTCGTCCGCGCGCGGCTCTCGGGGGCGATCCGCCGCACGCTGGAGCAGGAGGGCTTTGTCGACATCGAGACGCCGACCCTCATTCGTTCGACGCCGGAGGGGGCGCGCGACTTCGTCGTCCCCAGCCGCCTTCAGCCGGGACAGTTCTACGCGCTCCCGCAGTCGCCGCAGCAGCTCAAGCAGCTGCTCATGGTGGCCGGCTACGACCGCTACTACCAGCTGGCGCGCTGCTACCGTGATGAGGACCTGCGCGGTGACCGCCAGCCCGAGTTCACCCAGCTCGACCTGGAGATGAGCTTCGTCGCCGAGGCCGACGTGATGGACCTTGTGGAGCGCACCGCCATCGCGGTCAGTGCCGCCGTCACCCCCGACCGACCGATCCTGCATGACCCCTTCCCGCGTCTCACCTACGCGGAGGCCATGGACCGATACGGCTCGGACAAGCCCGACATCCGGTTCGGCATGGAGCTGGTCGAGCTGTCGGACGCCGTGCGCGCTGTCGACTTCCGCGTCTTCGCCGATCCGATCGCGGCCCGCGGCGCCGTCTTCGGCATCACCGCCCCCGGGTGCGGCGACTATTCACGCAAGCAGCTGGACGAGCTGATCGACCTCGCCAAGCGCCACGGAGCGAAGGGGCTCGTCCACCTGGGCGTCCAGGCCGACGGGACATTCCACGGTCCGGCCGCGAAGTTCCTGGCGGGCCACGAGGCCGAGGTGCTCGCCGCCGTCGGGGCCTCGCCCGGCGACCTCGTCCTGGTCGTGGCAGATGCGGATCGGATGGCCGCCGCCGAGGCGCTCGGGCATGTGCGGCTGGCGATGGGGGATCGGCTCGGCCTGCGGGATCCATCGGTCCTGGCGTATGTCTGGGTCCACCGCTTCCCGATGTTCACCTGGGATGCTGATGGATCCCGGTGGGACGCGACCCACAACCCGTTCAGTGCGCCGATTCCCGAGGACGTTGAGCGCATGACCTCCGATCCGGGGAGCGTTCGCGCTCAGCAGTACGACCTTGCCCTGAACGGCTGGGAGCTGGGCGGCGGATCGGTCCGCATACACCAGCGACCACTGCTCGAGGAGGCCTTCTCGCTGATGGGCCACTCGATCGAGGGCATGCGCGACCAGTTCGGCGCGCTGCTCGACGCCCTGGAGTATGGGGCGCCGCCGCACGGCGGGATCGCCCTGGGCATCGACCGCTGGGCCGCGCTGTTCGCCAACCAGGAGAACATCCGCGAGGTCATGGCCTTCCCGAAGACCCAGTCGGGCGCCGATCTCATGATGGACGCCCCGTCGCCGATCGCTCCCGAGCAGCTCGATGAGCTCAGCCTTCGGGTGGTGACGGACAGCTGAACGGCAACCCGTGACCAGCGGCGAGCGTCCTGCCCCCATGGCCCGCCTCAGCTCCGCCGCTCTCGTGCTCTCCGCGCTCGTGGTCCTCACCGCCTGCTCGACGCTTCTCGACCAGCCGCCGGCCCGCGGACCCGCGGATCCCGAGGCCGCGATGGCGCCGGACGTCATCACTGCCGACCCGGCAGTCGTTGCACCGGGTGGCGTCGTCGGGCTGGGGTTCCCGGAAGGAACCACGAGGGGTGTCCTGTTCGTTCTCGAGCGACGCGCCGGCGACACCTGGGACCACCACTACAACCTGCTCTCCGACGGGCCAGGGCCAGGGTGGGAGCGAGCCTGGCATCCAGCAGACGAGGGGCCACTGGCGGTCGAGGACATCGGCGTCGGCGGACCGGGTCCCGACCGCGTGCCGATCCCCGAGACGGCCGAGCCGGGCGAGTACCGCATCTGCACCGGGAACGCCGCGCCGAACATCTGCACGCCGATCCGTATCGGCGGCTGATGCGCCCGCCGACGCATTCCGGCGACGAGTCGTCACATGCTCGTCCTGGCGACCGTAGCCACCGAAGGGCGGCGAACGACGATCCTCCCCAGGGTCCGATGAGCGTGAATATGGTCGAAAACGGAGCGCAAGGGTCCGCGTGATGCGCCTAGCGCCGCCACGATGCGCATCTGACGACGCGGGCTTCGAAGCCCTTCCGCTACTCCGCCGGCAGGTAGCTGCCGTCGGCGTCGTGCACCTCGCGGCCGGTGAGCGCCGGGTTGAAGACGCACACCAGGCGCAGCGGTGAGACGACGCGGATCGTGTGCCGATCATGCTCGGGCGAATAGGCTGATCCGGGTCCGATGCGATGGACCGCCCCGGTCTCACGATCCGTGATCTCGGCCTCGCCGTCTATCACGAAGCATGCCTCGAGGTGGTTCTTGTACCACAGCTGCATCTCCACTCCGGCGTCGACGGTGGTCTCCGACAGCGAAAAGCCCAGCCCATCGTCACGCAGGATGAGGCGCTGGGCGCGCCAGCCGGCGCCCTGAACGTCCCGTTCCGTGCCTTCGATCTCGTCAAGACTTCGGATGATCATCACACTCTCCTGATATCGGTCGGGCGCGCCGCGGGCGTCGGGCGCCACCTCGGCCTATCATCGTCCAGATGGCGATCTACCTCGATCACGCGGCGACATCACCCCTTCGACCGGCGGTCCTGGAGGCGATGCACCCGTACCTGACGACCTACGGCGGCAATCCGTCGAGTCTGCACGCGTCGGGAAGGCGTGCCCGCCAGGGCATTGACGAGGCCCGCGAGTCCATTGCCGCTCTCATCGGCGCCCAGCCGCGGGAGGTCGTGTTCACCGGGGGCGGCACGGAGGCCGACAATCTCGCCGTGAAGGGCGCCGCGTGGGCCGCGACGGCGCGGGGGCGTCACATCATCACCACTGCCATCGAGCACAAGGCCGTCCTGAATGCCACCGCGGTCATCGAGCGCAGCAACTTCGAGGTCACGGTGCTCCCCGTGGACGAGTACGGCCGGGTCGATCCGGTTGACGTTGCCGCGGCGCTGACGGATCGGACAACCCTGGTCAGCATCATGGCGGCGAACAACGAGGTCGGGACGACCCAGCCCATTGCGGCGATCGGTGAGATCGTCCGAGGCCATGGCGCGCGGTTCCACGTCGACGCGGTGCAGTGGGCAGCCCACGAGCCGGTAGACGTCGACGCCTGGCAGGCGGATCTGGTCAGCCTCTCGGCCCATAAGCTCGGCGGGCCCCAGGGTGTCGGTGCGCTGTTCGTGCGCCGCGGGACGCAGCTCCTCCCGCAGCTCCAGGGCGGATCCCAGGAGCGACAGCGACGCGCGGGCACCGAGAACGTGGCCGGCATCGTCGGCTTTGGCGCGGCGTTCCAGCAGGTGCACGCCGATCCCGAAGCTCGCGGCGCGGATGCGGACCGGCTCCGTGCGCTCGGTCGGCGACTCACGGACGGCCTGCTTGCGTTCGAAGGCGTGTCCATCACCGGCCATCCGGTGGACCGGCTGCCGAATAACGTGAGCGTGGTGATCGAAGGCGTCGAGGGCGGCGACCTGGTCGCGGCGCTCGACCTCGAGGGAATCGAGGCATCGACCGGCAGCGCGTGCACCTCGGGCAGCACCGAGCCCAGCCACGTCCTGCTGGCGATGGGCCTCGAGCCGCGGCTGGCGCACGGCTCGCTGCGCCTGACCCTCGGTCCTGAGACGGCGGAGGCCGATATCGACGCCGCAATCGGTGTCCTGGCTCTCGTTCTGCCACGGTTGCGGTCGGTGCCCGGCGTTCAGCCGAAATCGGCGGTGACGGCATGAGCCGCATCGTGGCCGCCATGAGCGGTGGCGTGGATTCGTCGGTTGCCGCAGCGCTGCTGGCGCGCGATCGTGGCGAGGACGAGGTGATCGGCGTCTGGATGCGCACCCACGCAGATCTTCCGGAGGGGTACGAGCTGAGCAGATCGTGCTGCTCGCCCGATGCGGCCGACGACGCCCGACGGGTCGCGCAGCTGATCGACATCCCGTTTTTCACGCTGAACGTCGAGCGCGAGTTCGGTGAGCGCGTGATCGATGCCTTCGTCGATTCCTACCTCGACGGTGCGACGCCGAATCCCTGCCAGGCCTGCAACCAGTACATCAAGTTCGACGAGCTGCTGAAGCGTGGCCTCGCCGCCTACGGGGCCGATCACGTGGCCACCGGTCACTACGCGCGCCTGGAGCAGCGCGACGGACGATGGCGACTCATGCGCGCGGCCGATGCCGACAAGGACCAGACCTACTTTCTCTGGGTTCTGGACCAGGATCAGCTGGCGCGCACGCGATTCCCGCTCGGGGATCTCACCAAGCCCGAGGTGCGGGCCATCGCCACCGACCTCACGCTGCCGACCGCCCAGAAGCCGGAGAGCCAGGAGATCTGCTTCGTCCCGCTGGGTGACTACCGAGCCTTGCTCGAGGAACGGCGCGGGTACGCGGGCGATCCGGGACCGATCGTGGACGCCGATGGGGCGCGGGTCGGGACGCACACCGGCTATGCGCACTACACGGTGGGGCAGCGCCACGGGCTCGGGGTGGCCCTCGGCGAGGCGGTGTACGTGCGCGAGGTCCAGCCCTCAACGAACACCGTGGTCATCGGACGGCGCGACGAGGTCGCGCAGCAGACGTTCACGGTCGACGGCGCTCGCTTCACCGCAGGGCACGCACCCGGGGAGCGCTTCGAGGCCTCCGTCCGCATTCGACATCGCGCACCCGACGTGCCAGCCGAGATGACGATGATCGGGCGGGATCGGTTCGCCGTCGAGACGTCGGTTCCGGTGTGGGCGCCGGCACCCGGACAGGCGGCCGTGCTGTATGACGGCGAGGAGTGCCTCGGCGGGGGTCGAATCACCCGTACCGAGGGCTGAGGGCGGCTGATGCCACCGTGGATGGTATGGGTGCCGCTTCTGGCCCTGATCAACCTGCTCGTCTTCGTTGCCATCCGTGGTCGGTGGGGACGATCGGTGGGCGTGCTCGCGGTCGCCGCGAATATCGGGGTCGTGATCGGTGACCAGGTGGCTGGCCGGACCGGGCTCGAGCTCGTGCACGTCGGCGACATGCACATCGTCGCGGCCTCGGTGGGTGCCCAGCTCCTCATGCTCGCGGTGTCGCTCCTGACCGCACTGGGGCCCATCCGGGTCCAAGACTGACACGGGGCTGCTCGGTGGTGCGGGCTTTCCCATGGGGTGGGTCCGGAGTAGAGTGCAACGGTGGAGGGAGGCGCCTCGCTCAGCCCCAGCGAGCTGCACGATGTCATCCAGTGGGACGTCGAGACGTGGCAGCGTGTCCTGCCTCACTGGCGGTCGGTCATCGAGGCATCCTCGCCGCACCGTGCATTGGCTGTCGGTGAGCGCCAAGGCGGTCTCAGCCTCTGGCTCGCCAACCAAGCGATCGATGTGCTATGCACGGACGTCGAAGAGTTCGGGCCGGCAACTCGAGCGCTTCATGAGCGGTACGGCGTCACGCAGCGGATACGGTATCGGACGGAGGACGTGAGCGAGCTGAGTCTCGACGATTCCTCCTTCGACCTGGTGATATTCAAGAGCGTCCTCGGCGCCCTCGGCACGCGCGAACGCCAACTCCGTGCCGTGGCCGAGATCCACCGCGTGCTCAGGCCCGGGGGTGCGCTTCTCTTTGCGGAGAATCTGAGGGGAACATCAGTCCACGGCTGGCTCCGCCGACGGCACGTGCGGTGGGCGTCGGGCTGGCGCTATTTAACGTACCCGGACGACCTTGCCCTCTTCGGCGCATTCGGGCGCGTTGACACACGCACCACTGGCCTGCTGGCCACCCTCGGTCGGACGGAGGCCCAGCGCGATGCTTTGGCCAAGCTCGATGCCCTCGTCTGCGCCTGGGTGCCACCACGGTGGCATTACGTGCTGTACGGGTCATGCATCAAGTCGGACTGATGACCTTTCGGGGGGCGGTGTAGAGTCCCGCGCATGGATCTCGCGCTCGCCATCTTCAACGTCGGCGCCGGCCTCGGCATCCTGGCCGCGGGCGGAGCCATCGCCTATCTCGCCTGGCAGACCACCCCACTCGTGCGAGAGTCGCGTGCGCTGGCGGCGGACCTGAGACGCCTCGCCCAGACCACCGACGCCGAGCTTCGCCCCATCCTGACGCACGCCCGCGAGCTCACGAGCAATGTCGAGGTGCTGAGCGAGGACGCGGCGGTCAAGCTCGACCGACTGAGTGACCTCATGAATTCGCTCCAGCACAGCCTCGAGACCGTGCAGATCACCGCTGGCCCGCGACGGTCGGAGGTCGGATCGGTAGAATCGTGGGAAACACGCGAGGACGACAGGAACACATGAAGGATTCCGGATTCGGTAGCTTCTTCGCCGGCGTCGTGATCGGCGGGCTCGTCGGTGCGGCGCTCGGGCTGATCCTGGCACCACAGACCGGAGACGAGCTGCGCGAGCATGTCAACGACTTCGTTGAGAGCAAGCGCGCCGAGATCGGCGATGCGGTGAGCGAGGGCAAGGCCGCCGCGGAACAGGCGCGCGCCGAGATGGTCAACGAGTACGACACGCATGCCGACGCGGCATCCGAGGGTGCGGCCTCCTGACCAGCGACCCACCTCCGACCAGCGTCACGCGCACGAGAGCCGGTGGGTCGCCGGCTCTCGTCGTGGAATGAAGGTGAACCGATGCAGCCGATGAGCGCGGCCGATGTCCGCGAGCGCTTCCAGCGCTTCTTCGAGGAGCGTGGCCACACCCGTGTGCCATCGGCGCCGCTGCTCGCCGTGGACGACCCCACCCTGCTGTTCGTGAACTCGGGCATGGCGCCGTTCAAGCGCGTGCTGACCGGCGAGGAGAAGCGCGACTACGTCCGGGCAGTGGACTCGCAGCTCTGCCTGCGCGTGGCCGGAAAGCACAACGACTTCGAGGAGGTTGGGCGTACGCCTCGCCACCAGACGCTGTTCGAGATGTTGGGCAACTGGAGCTTCGGCGATTACTTCAAGCGAGAGGCCATCCACTGGCACTGGGAGCTGCTGACGAAGGAGTTCGGCATCGCGCCCGACCGATTGGCGGCCACCGTCTACAGCGACGACGAGGATGCCTACCGGATCTGGACGGGCGAGATCGGGCTGCCGCCGGAGCGGGTCGTGCGGTGGGGCAACATCGCGGAGGGTGACGAGAAGAACTTCTGGCGGATGGGCGACACGGGTCCTTCCGGCCCGTGCAGCGAGCTTCATTACGACCGCGGCGTCGAGTTCTCCGAGGGTCCGGAGTGCATCCCGGACCATTCGGAGACGTGCCCGCGCTGGCTCGAGGTCGGGAATCTCGTCTTCATGCAGTTCGATCGGGCGGCGGATGGCACGCTGACCCCCCTGCCCATGAACAGCGTGGACACCGGGACGGGCCTCGAGCGGCTGACGTCCGTCGTGCAGGATGTGGACTCGAACTATCGGACCGACCTTTTCGTGCCGATCATCGAGCGACTGGCGCAGTTCATCGGCCACGATCCCGAGACCGTCGAGAGCGAGCGATTCAGCTACCAGGTGGTTGCCGACCACTCGCGAGCCATGACGTTCCTGCTCGGCGAAGGGGTGAAGCCGTCGAACGACGGGCCGGGGTACGTGCTGCGCCGAATCATGCGCCGCGCGGTGCGCCACGGGCGTCTGCTCGGGATCACGACGCCATTTCTCCGTGAGACGGCGTCGGTGGTCATCGATCTCATGGGCGACGCGTACCCGTACGTCCGTGAGGGACGGGAGGCCATCCTCGATGCCATCGGGGCCGAGGAGGAGAAATTCGCGCGGACGCTCGAGGCGGGAAGTGCCCGGCTCGACGAGCTGGTGGCAGCCGGCCCCACGATTTCGGGTGCCGACGCCTTCCGGCTGCACGATACGTTCGGCTTTCCCATCGACCTGACGGTCGAGATCGCGGCCGAGCGCGGCGCGAGCGTCGACCGCGCGGGCTTCGAGGCGGCCATGGCCGAGCAGCGCGACCGGTCCCGGGGCGAGAAACGTGGCGGACTCCGGCTGGACCCGGAGATGTCGTCCATTCCGACCGAGTTCATCGGCCATCCGAACGAGACGGCCGCCGATGACCTGCGAGTCGAGGCGCTCGTGCCCGGGGATCCGACCGCCGTCATCCTGGATCGAACGCCGTTCTATGCCGAAGGGGGTGGGCAGATCGGCGACCGCGGTGAGCTGATCGGGCCCAACGGACGTCTCCGCGTGGACGACACCCAGCGATCGGGTGACGCCATCGCGCACCTCGGGGTCCTGACCGGCGACGTGGCCGTCGGCGATCCCATCCGCGCCGAGGTCGACGTGTCACGCCGCTGGGGGGCCGCTCGCAACCACACCGCGACCCACCTCCTGCATCGGGCGCTGCGCGACGTGATCGGCGGCCAGGCGAAGCAGGCCGGCTCGTGGGTCGGCCCCGAAGGTTTGCGCTTCGACTTTCCCGGCTCGGGAGCGACGCCGCGCGAGAGCCTGCGCCAGGTCGAACGCATCGTGAATGCGCAAATCCGTCGAGATGCGGTCGTCCTGACCGAGTGGATGGCCATGGACGCAGCACGCGAGCTCGGTGCCGACATGTTCTTCGGCGAGAAGTACATTCCCGAGTCCGTGCGGGTGGTGTCAGTCGACGGCTACAGCAAGGAGCTGTGTGGCGGGACCCACGTGGCGAGCACCGGACAGATCGGCCAGTTCGTGATCACCGGCGAGTCGAGCATCGGCGCCGGCCTGCGGCGGATCGAGGCAGTGACCGGCGAGGCTGCCGACGAGCTGGTCGGGTCGCGGCTCGAGGCACTGCGGGCCACGGCCCAGCTGCTGGGGGAGCGGGAGGACCAGGTGCCACAGCGCGTCGAGGCGCTCCTGGCCCGGTTGCGCGAGGCGGAGCGCGCCGCGAAGGCCCCCCGGGCGGCCGAGTCGCGGCTGGATGCCGCGGCGGCCCTGCATGGCGCCCAGCAGGCCGGTGACGCTCGCGTGATCGTCGAGACCTTCCCCGACGCCGATGCGAACGCGCTCCGCGCGCTCGCCGACGACCTTCGCGGCATGACCGGGCGATTCGTCCTGGTGGCGGCCGGCGGCGCGGACGGCAAGCCCTCGCTGCTCGTTGCGGCCAGCCGGGACCTGGCAGCCGAGGGATTCGATGCCGGCGCGATCATTCGGGAGGCAGCACCGCTCATCGGCGGTGGTGGCGGCGGCCGGCCCGAGCTGGCCCAGGCCGGCGGGCGTGACACGGCACGGCTCGATGATGCCCTGCGTGAGGCGGCGCGCCTGTCGCTCGAGGCGCTCCGTCGGATCGAGACGGCCTGACACGCCGGCGGTGACGGTCGTGCAGGGGGTCTGGGGCCGCGTCGCGGATCGAATCCGCGGCATGGCGCGCGGTGGCGCGAGCCCGGCCATCGCGGCCCTCGACATCGGCACCGAGTTCGCGAAGGCGCTCGTCCTGTCAGTGGATCGAGATCCGAGTGGCCACCTCTCCGGCGTCGTGCTGGGCAGCGGCCGTCAGCGGCAGGGCCTGGCGCACATGCAATCGGGCACGGTGAGCGACATCGACGCCGTGGTCGAGAATTGTCGTCTGGCCATGAACGAGGCACGCGCCATGGCCGGGCGCCGTCCGACGGCGGCCGTCATCGGCATCGCGGGCGAGCTCGTCAAGGGGGCCACCAGCACGCTCGTCATGCGCCGTGACGCGCCGCGCAGGCCTCTCGACGAGGATGAGCTGCAACGGATCGTGGCGCGTGCCCAGACCTCGGCGCTGCGTGAGGCCGAGGAGCGCATCCGCTGGGAGTCCGGGATGGAGCGCCTTGACGTGCGCCTCGTTCACGCCGCGATCGTCGAGATGGAGATCGATGGCTATCCGGTGAGCAACCCCATCGGCTTCACCGGGGCGCAGGTCGAGCTGCACCTGTTCAACGCCTTTGCGCCAATGGTCCACCTGGGGGCGCTGCAATCGGTTGCCACCGCCCTCGACCTCGAGCTGCTGGGAGTCATCGCCGAGCCGTATGCTGTCGCGACCTGCCTGGACCCGGGTGAGCTGGGCGATGCGGGAGCCGTGTTCATCGATATCGGCGGCGGGACGACCGACGTTGCGCTGGTCCGGGGTGGAGGCATCGCCGGTACCAAGATGTTGGCCCTCGGGGGACGAGCGTTCACCAAGGGCGTGGCGGAACGACTCGCGATCTCGTTCGCCGAGGCCGAGACGCTCAAGCTCGCGTCGGCCGATGCCGCGCGGCCCGACGTCTCCGATGCGCTCCTGGAGGACGCCCGGATCTGGCGTGACGGGATCGAGCTCATGATCGGCGACCTCGCCGCCGGCGAGCTGCTGCCCGGCCGCATCCTGCTGTGCGGTGGCGGCGCCGACCTTGCCCAGGTCAGGAGCGTCCTGGACGAGGACGGCTGGTGGGGCGCCCTGCCGTTCGCTCGGCAGCCAAAAGTCCGCGCCATGTCGCCGGACGAGGTCGTCGGACTGCGTGACGCCACCGGGCACCTCGGCAGCCGGCAGGACGTGACCCCGCTGGCACTGGCCCACCAGGCACTCATCCTCGACGCCGGAGCCTCCTCGGTCGACCGCGCGATGCGTGGCGTGGTACGGGAGATGGCGCTGTGACCGACGCAGTCGCACTCCTGTACCTCGAGTCGGATGACGAGGTGACGAGCGTCGTGCGTCGTATCCGCGCGCTGGACGCCGAGCGGATCGTGCTCGTGGCGCCCGGCCGCTCGCGCGCGACATCGAGCGTCGTTGCTCTCCGCCTGCTGGCACGCGTCGCCGATGCCACCGGGCGCGGGTTGTCCGTGGTGGGGGATCCGCTGACTCGTTCGCTGGCTGCCGAGGCCGGTCTGGACGCGTGGGCGACCATCGCCGATGCGCGGACGGCCGAGCCGATGACTGACGCCGAGGCCCCCTCCGCACGCGCCCCCATCCGGGTGGTTCGCGGTGACATGTCCGAGGAGACGACCGGGCTGGCGGCCGCCGTCGTCAGCGCCCCGCAGGCCGGCATGCCCGGCCCCGCACTCCTCGCCGACGCCGAGGAGACGCGCGAGGTCACGGTGCCCCGTGCGAGGGTCCCCTCACCGCCCGCCGCTGGTGCGGCCCGGAAACGACGCGCAGGTCGGGCGGTCGTCATTCCGGTGGCACTCATCGCGCTGCTCCTGGTCGGCGGTACGGTCGGCGTCCTCGCGGTGGCCCCCGCTGCATCGATCCGCCTGGTCCCAGCCAGCCGGCAGATCGGGCCGGCGTCGTACGCGCTGCGCATCGCCGATCCGGGACGCCTGCAGGGGAGCGTCGAGGCCACCGCCACCGTCACGGCGTCCGGCACGTATCCCATCCAGGCCCCGGCCACCGGGACCGTGGTGTTCCGGAACTTCAACACCGTGGCGGTATCCGTCGGGGCCGGCGCGCTGGTGGCGGCCGGAGAGCAGGCATACGAGACGGTTGCGGAGATCGTGGTCCCCGCCGGCGCGCTCACCGCCGAGGGAACCATCCGTGCCGGCGAGGAGGCCGTCGACGTGCGGGCCGCCGCTGCCGGGCCGGATGGCAACGTGGCGGCGGAGGCAATCGACACCGTTCTGAGCCAGAACGTGGCGGCGCGCCTCCGCGGATTCCCGAACAACACGCAGCGGCTGGTCATCAACCCCGAACCGACATCGGGAGGGATCGACGACGTCGGCACCGAGATCCTCCAGGCCGACGTGGACGCCGCGCGCGGACAGCTCATCTCCGATCTCGAAGATGCCTTGAGCGAGCGGTTCGGGGGCACCGATGGCCAGGTCGTCGAATCGGGCACGGGGGCTGCCGATCCCCTGGTCGACGGCCTGGAGGGGCTCGTCGGGACGCGCGACGAGGAGACCGCCGAGATCCAGGGATCAATCGAGTACGACCGGATGACCGTCGAGCGGAGCGAAGTCGATGCACTCGCCGAGTCCAGGGTGAACGGCGACCGGTCACTCCTGCCCGAGGGAACGGAGCTCGTCCCGGGCAGTCACCAGGTGCAGATCGTGGATGCCAACCGTGATGGCTCCGAGCTCGTCGTCCGGGTTGAGGTCGTGGGGACCATCGTCGAGGCGGTGGATCGGCAGGCCATCGTGGACCTCGTTCGCGGGCTGTCGGCCGAACAGGCGGAGGCCGCGCTGGAGCCGCTCGGCGACGCGACCGTGGAGCTGTGGCCGGGGTGGGTGGGAGACGTGCCCGCCCTGGATTGGCGCGTCATCGTCACGGTCGAGGGCGAACCAGTGCCGTCGACGGCTCCGTGACAACCGTCATCGGCCTCGATCACGGAGGTCGTCGCATCGGCGTGGCGGCGGGGGACACGGAAACCCGGATGGCGTTTGCACGACCCGCGCTCATCCGAAGCAACCTGGATGCCGACCTCGCCGCACTCCGCGCTCTCGCCGCATCCGAGCATGCCAGCATGGTCGTGATCGGGCTCCCGCTGAACATGGACGGCAGCGAGGGTTCGCAGGCCGCTGCCGCTCGCTCGTTCGGAGACCGGTTGGCCGCTCTCGGCATGAGAATTGCCTACCAGGACGAGCGACTCAGCTCATGGGAGGCGGGGGAGCGCCTGGCGGACGCCGGGGCGCGGCCGTCGCGTCGCAGCGGGCAGCTCGACTCGGCAGCGGCCCGTGTGATCCTGCAACAATACCTGGACGCCCAACCGCCTGAGGAGACCGAATGAGCCGACGCCCGGCGCCCATGGGGGAGTACGAGGAGCGACGCAACGCACGCATCCGGCGCCTGCGCGAACAGCGCGAGGGCCCCGTTCGCCGGCGACGCCGCATCGAGCCTCTGCTCCTGGTCGTCTGGATCGCCGGATCCATCGCGCTGCTCGGCTTTCTCATCTTCTTCGGCTTCACCACGTTCTTCGCACCGCGGGTCATGGCCTGGGTCGAGGACAACCCCGGGGCGATCGAGCACGGCCTCGTCGAGGACTTCGTGCGCTGGTACCAGCCCGACGTCCTGGCCGATGAGCCAGCCAGCGCCGAACAGCGTCGCGTGACGGTCACTGTCGAGCAGGGGGCCACCGACACCTCGATCGGCCAGCTGCTCCTCGAACAGGGCCTGGTCCGCAACCAGATCGCCTTCCAGTACGCCGTCATCTCTTCCGGGAGAGAGGGAACGCTTGCGGCAGGCGTGTTCGACCTGTCACCCACCCTGCGCCCATCGGAGATCGTCGCCGCGCTCCAGGGTCAGCCGTTCGGCGAGGTGACCAGCGTCACCCTGCGCGAGGGCCTCCGTATCGAGGAGGTGGTGGCGGCCTTCGCCGAGAGCAAGATGACCATGAACATGGAGGAGTTCGCCTCGCTGCTGCAGGCGCCGCCGGCCGAACTCCTCAACGAGTTCGACTTCCTGGCCGATCTGCCGGCAGGTCGATCACTCGAGGGATACATCCTGCCCGAGACGCTCGAATACCAGATCAGCGGCGAGAGCTCCACGCCGCGAGCCGTGGTGCGGCGCCTCCTCGACGAGTTCGGCAAGGCGCTGACCCAGGAGATTCGCGACGGGATCGCCGCCAAGGGCCTGTCGATCGACGAGGCGGTGATCATCGCCAGCATCGTCGAGCGCGAGGCCGTGATCGACGAGGAGCGCCCGCGCATCGCGGCGGTCTATACCAACCGCTTCCTGCAGCCGGACAACCAACAGACCGTGGGCCTCCTCAATGCCGATCCCACGCTCCAATACGGCCTGACCACGGGCGAGCTGCGGCCGGTCGGGCATCCGTTGCTGGGCGAGGGCGGCGGAAACCTTCCGGTGGACGAGTGGGGCACCGTGAACTGGTGGCCGCAGCTGCAGGTGAGCGGTGGCGATGTCGCCCTGGACGAAACCTTGCTCGGCTTCCAGACCTACACGCGGCCCGGCCTGCCGCCGATGCCGATCGCCGCGCCGCGCATCGGGTCCATCGCCGCGGTGGCCAGTGCGCCGCTCGACGAGGGCTATCTGTTCTTCGTGGCCGGTTGCCCGAACGGGGTGCGGGATGGTTCGCACTATTTCTCGACGACCCTCGACGAGCACAACGCCAACATCGCGCGCGCCAACCAGGAGTGTGCCGGCCTGTGACGGCCGCTCGCATCGAACGCCTTCGGGCCGTGCTCGCGGCTCGGTCCCTGGATGCCGTGCTCATCAGCCGGAACGCGAATCGCCGCTACTTCAGCGGCTTCCAGCTGGGCGACGCCGAGGGCCCGACCTCCGGCTGGTCAGGCACCCTCCTGGTGACGTCCGATGAGATGCTGATCTTCGCCGATTCCCGCTACGTGGAGCAGGCGGCGGACCAGGCTCCGGGCTGGGAGCTCGTGGCCACCGCCGGCGCGATCCACGGCGAGTTGCCGGAGGTGCTCCTCCGACACCGTGTCGCGGCGCTCGGCATGGAGTCGCGGGTGATGAGCCACGCGGACTGGTCGCTGCTGGCGGAGGCCGCACCCGGCGTCGAGCTGCATGCGATCGACGACGAGCTCATCCCGCTGCGCCTCCTGAAGACCGCGCAGGAGATCGCGGACATCGAGCGTGCCTGCGAGTTGACCGACGCGTGTCTCGCCCACCTGGTCGGTTGGATCCGACCGGGCATGACCGAACGGCAGGTCGCCCTTGAGCTCGAGCGATTCTTCCGGACGAGCGGGGCGGAGGGCCTGGCCTTCGAGCCCATCGTTCTGGCCGGCGCCAGGGCCGCGATGCCGCATGGCAGGCCATCGGACGCCGTGATCGAGCGTGGCAACGTGCTCCTCATCGACTTCGGTTGTGCGGTGGATGGCTACCGCTCGGACATGACGCGCACCCTGTTCGTCGGCGATGTGCCGGACGACGTCCGTCGATACCACGATGCGGTTCGGGAAGCACAGCAGATCGCGATCGAGGGAATCACTGTCGGCGCGGACGGCCAGGAACTCGATCGCCTGTCACGGGAGCGCATCGAGCAGGAGGGGGTTGAGCCTTACGGGCACGGCCTGGGTCATGGCATCGGGCTGGAGACTCACGAGGCGCCGAGCCTGCGGCGCAGCGCGCCCTCGAGGCTGGAGGCGGGGATGGTGTTCAGCGTCGAGCCCGGGATCTACCTCCCGGGCGTCACCGGGATCCGGATCGAGGACATCGTGGCGCTGGAGGAGTCAGGCCCACGGCTGCTGACGACCTCGCCGCGTGAGGCGCTGGTGATCGGCTGAACGCTATCCTTGAGCGCGCACCACATCGGTCCACCAACAGGAGTCACGATTGATCAGCACCGGCGACGTCAAGAAGGGCGTCATCATCGAGCTTGACGGGCAGCTGATGAAGGTCCTCGACTGGAGCCACATCAAGATGGCACGGGGATCGGCCCAGGTCCGTATGAAGCTCCAGAACGTGCGCAAGGGCGACATCGTCGAGCGCACGTTCCAGGCTGGCACCCGCTGGCCCCGAGCGCGGGTCGAGCAGCGTCGGGTCCAGTACCTGTACGCCGATGGTGACGTCTACCACTTCATGGACAGCGAGACGTACGACCAGTTCGCGGTCGGCGGGGCGATGCTGGGCGATGACGCGCGCTACCTGGTGGAGAACACCGAGGTGTTCGTGAGCTCGCACGAGGACGAGATCCTCGGCGTCGACCTCCCGGTGACCGTCGATCTGCGCGTGACCCAGACCGATCCGGGCTTTGCCGGTGACACGGCGACCGGCGCCAAGAAGGCCGCAACCGTGCAGACCGGCCTCGTGGTCCAGGTTCCGCTGTTCGTGAACGAGGGCGACCTCCTGCGGATCGACACCCGCACCGGCGAGTACGTCACCCGGGTCCAGTAGGGCCGATGGGCTCTCCGGACCAGCCGAGCATCTGGGACCAGGCGAAACCCGAGACGGAGCCGGAGTCGACGCCGATCCGGGCGACCCCGCGCATCCTTCGCGTGACGGACCTCAATCGTCGAGTTCGAAGCCTGCTCGACAGCGATGCGGTCCTCGCCGACGTGTGGGTCGAGGGTGAGATCAGCCAGCCATCGTTTCCCGCCTCCGGCCATTGCTTCTTCACCCTGAAGGACGCCAACAGCCAGCTTCGCGCGGCCCTGTTCCGCGAGGAGCTCACCCGGTCCGGGATGCGTCCGGTCCATGGCATGAACGTGATCATCCACGGTCGGGTGCGCGCGTACGAGCCGCAGGGCGTCTACCAGCTGTACGTCGACACCATCACCGCCGCGGGCGCCGGCGATCTCCACGCCCGCTACGAGGCGCTGCGAGTCGAGCTGGCCGCGGCCGGCCTGTTCGAGGAATCGCGCAAGCGCCCGATCCCGCGTTGGCCGCGTCGCATCGGCGTGGTGACATCGCCCGTGGGAGCCGTCTGGCGTGATATCACCAACGTTCTGCGGCGGCGCTACCCGCTGGCCGAGCTGGTCCTGTCGCCGACCGTGGTGCAGGGCGTCACGGCGGCCCCGGCCGTGGTGCGGGCGCTGGAGCGGCTGTATGCCCAGCCGGATCTCGACACGATCATCCTGGCGCGCGGAGGCGGCTCGCTCGAGGACCTGTGGTGCTTCAACGATGAGAAGGTCGTGCGGTCTGTCGCCGCGTCACCGGTGCCGATCATCGTGGGCGTCGGCCACGAGTCCGACGTGACGCTGGCAGACTTTGCCGCGGACCTGCGGGCTCCGACTCCCAGCGCTGCCGCCGAGCTCGCCACCCCCGACGCGACCCAGCTCGCCTCGGTCATCGGCCGCATGCGCGATCGGTCCACGGCTGCCCTCACCGGCCGAGCGGCCGAGCGGCGGCGCCGGCTCGATGCCGAGCGCCGGGCACTGGCCGGGCTCGCACCGGACATCGGGTCTGCACGCCAGCGAACCTCGGACCTCCTCGAGCGTGGACTTCGCGCCGTCAGCCAGCGAACGATGCAACGCCGCATGCTGGTCGATACGGCCCACGCCACGCTCCGTACTCTCTCGCCGCTGGCCACGCTCGAGCGGGGCTATGCCGTGGCCCGCGCCGCGGACGGGCGAATCGTGCGGGACGCGACGAGCGTCGCGGTCGGCGACCCGCTGCAGGTCATCGTCGCGCGGGGTACCGTGGACACGCGCGTGGAAGAGACCCGCGCCGACGGCACCGAGGAGCTCCTCTCATGATCGATGACGCAACCCTCGACGGACTGAGCGACGAGGACCTCGCCAAGCGCCCCTTCGATGAGCTGGTGGTCGCTCTGCAGGCGACCGTCCAGCGGCTCGAGGGCGGTGATGCCGGGCTCGAGGAGAGCATCGAGCTCTATCAGCGCGGGCTGCGGCTCCACTCGGCATGCGAGACCCGGCTGCGTGACGCCGAGCTCACGATCACCGAGCTCGGCCGGCGAGGCGTGGTCGGCGCGGAGCTCGATGCGGAGCCAGCGTCCACCACTTGACGACGCGGATCCGACCCATGCGCGCCGATGACGCCCCGGCGGTCGCTGCGCTGACCACGCAGCTCGGGTATCCGGTGGACGCGGTGGCGATGCTCCGTCGCGCACAGCCGATCATGGATCGTGACGATCACCTGCTGCTCGTGGCCACTGACGAGGCCGATCGCCCGATCGGCTGGCTCCACGTCCTTCGGCACGCGACCCTCGAGGAGCCCGAGCGCGCGCTCATCGCCGGCCTGGTGGTCGACGAGGATGCACGGTCGGTGGGCACCGGGACGGCGCTGCTCTCGGCCGGCGAGGCATGGGCGCGCGGTCATGCCCTCGACACGATGCTCGTCCGCTCGCGCAGCACGCGGACGCGTGCGCATCGCTTTTACGAACGTATGGGGTTCGTGGAGACCAAGCGCAGTCACGTCTTCGAGAAGTCGCTCGTCTGAGTGGATCGGCCGTCCGCAGGCGTGCCGGTGCGACCGCCCGTATACTTTTTCGATCCTGGAGGCATGGGTTTTCGATGACGCTGCTCGAGACGATCCGCGACCCGGCACAGCTGCACGGCATGACGCCCGAGCAGCTGGAAACGCTGGCTGACGAGCTGCGCGAGAAGATGATCCGGACCGTGCATCAGACCGGCGGGCACCTCGCAAGCTCCCTGGGCGTGGTCGAGATCACGCTGGCCCTGCATCGGACCATGGATTCTCCGCGTGACCGAATCGTGTGGGACACCGGCCACCAGGCGTACGCGCACAAGTTGCTGACGAACCGCTGGGACCGATTCGACACGCTCCGTCAGCTGGATGGAGTCGGCGGTTTCCCCAGGCGCAGCGAGAGCGAACACGACGTGTTCGACGGCGGCCACGCCGGCACCGGCGTGAGCATCGGCGTCGGGCTGGCGGCGGCCAGGGACCTGCACCCGGCAACCGCACCGGCCTCGCGCCAGCGGATCGCGGTGTGCGTGGGCGATGCCGCCATCGGATCGGGCTTGACCATGGAGGCGCTCAACCACCTCGGCCACACGCGCCATCCGCTGCTGATCGTGCTGAATGACAACGAGATGAGCATCAGCCCGTCAGTCGGCGGCCTTTCGACGCGTCTGAACAAGATGCGGCTGTCCCGTGCCTATCAGGAGACGAAGTCGGTGACGCAGCGGGCGCTTCCGCGCATCCCGCTCATCGGCAAGCCGGCGTTCGATCTCCTCGCGTGGGCCAAGGAGGGGTTCAAGCGCAGCTGGGCCAAGGTCGGGTTCTTCGAGGACATCGGCATCACGTATATCGGGGTGCTGGACGGTCACAATCGCGAGGAGCTCGAGGCCGCCTTCGAGGCCGCGTTCCACCTCCGCGCTCCCGTTCTGGTGCACGTCAAGACCGTCAAGGGCAAGGGATACGCACCGGCGGAGGAAGACTCGATGAGCTTCCATGGCGCCAGCCTGCCGCCGATCGACCTGTGCCTCATCGATCCCACCGAGGAGCCACTTCCGCCCGAGGGCAACGGGAAGCGGAAGCCGAAGTCCTACACGCAGACCTTTGTCGAGGAGCTCGTCCGGCTCGGGGGAACGGATGATCGCGTCCTGGCGATCACCGCCGGCATGCCAACGGGCACCGGCCTTTCACGTTTTGCGGACAACTATCCACGTCGCTTCCATGACGTCGGGATCGCTGAGCAGCACGCGGTGACGATGGCCGCCGGAATGGCGCTTGCCGGAATGCGGCCCGTGGTTGCGCTGTACTCCACGTTCAGCCAGCGCGCCTATGACGGGCTGGTCCATGACGTCTGCCAGAACGACCTGCCGGTGATCCTGGGGCTCGACCGATCGGGGCTGGTCGGCGAGGACGGAACAAGTCACCAGGGCATGTTCATGCTGCCGGCAATGCGCTCGTTGCCGAACCTGGTCATCGGGTCACCAAAGGACGAACAGGAGCTGCGGGATCTGCTGGTGACGGCACACGCCCACGGCGGTCCGGCGGCGCTGCTCTATCCCCGCGACGCTGGCGAGGACCTCGACGATCGCGAGGGCACCCAGCTCGAGATCGGACGCGGTGAGCTCCTTCGCTCCGGGGACGATGTCCTCCTCGTGGGATTCGGCCCGATCGTGCAGCGCCTTCTCGCGGTGGCCGATGCGCTCGAGCAGGACGGCGTCGCGGCCGCCGTCATCAACGCGCGCTGGGCCAAGCCGCTCGACGAGGCCCTGATCGTCGAGCACGCCGCCGGGAAGCGGCTTGTCGTCACAGCAGAGGAATCGGCCGCGGCAGGTGGGTTCGGTGACGGGGTGCTCGACACGCTCAACCAGGCTGGCATCCGCGTCCCGGTCCGGAAGATCGCGCTGGCCGATGGCTTCGTGCACCACGGCGCCGTCACGGACCTGCGAGCCCAGCAGCGAATCGATGCGCCGGGCATCCTGGCGCAGGTTCGCGAGGCGCTCGGCTCAGAGCATGCACCGCCAAAGCGCAACGCCAGGATTCCCGCCGCGTAGCGCAGCATGCCTCGTCTGCGCCTCGACCAGCTGCTTCACGAACGTGGCCTCGCGCGCTCGCGGGCTGAAGCGCAATCGCTCATCCATGCCGGGGACGTCGAGCTCGGCGGGACACGACGCCTGAAGCCCGGACAGCTCGTGGCGAGCGATGCCGAGGTGACGATCGCCGAGAAGCCCCGCTGGGCCAGTCGAGCGGGGGCGAAGCTCGATCGTGCGCTGGATGCCTTCGCCATCGACCCGACCGGGCTGGCAACCCTGGATGCCGGCGCATCGACCGGCGGCTTCACCGACGTTCTGCTTGCCCGGGGCGCCCGGGTGGTCTACGCCGTGGACGTGGGCCGAGCCCAGCTCATCCAGCGCCTGCGCGACGACCCGCGGGTCGTGAGCATGGAGCGCACGAACCTTCGCGAGCTCCGTCAGCTTCCTGAGCCGATCGACCTGGTGACGCTGGATCTGAGTTTCATCGGCCTGGCGCTCGTCTTTCCGGCAGTGCGAGCGTTGATGGCCGATCGGGCCCGCGTCGTGGCCCTGGTCAAGCCCCAGTTCGAAGCCGGCCGCGATGACGTCCCGCGCGGGGGCGTGGTCCGCGATCGGGCGGTCTGGGAGCGTGTCCTGCGCGACGTGGCGTCTGCGGCCGAGGACGTTGATCTCCATCCCTGGAACGTGATCCGCTCGCCGATCACCGGCGCGGACGGCAACGTCGAGTTTCTCGTGGAGCTGCGGACCCAGCCAGGCGATGACGACGAGTGGGCGGAGTGGATCCTCAAGATGGTCGAGACGACCTGAGGCCACGGCTGTACGACGCGCGTACTACGATCACGGGGTGAAGCGCAGAGCCGCGGCGTCGCCGCCGATCGAGCAGCTCGGCATCGGCTTCGAGGGAATCGAGGTCGTGGAGCCGCCCGTCCACGAGCCCGCGCCTGACACGATGCGCCAGATCGTCAGCCTCCGCATGCCCGACGCCCTGCTCGAGCGGGTCGAGGAGGCCGCCAGGATTCGCGGCGTGTCGCCATCCAGCCTGATGCGAGCCCTGATCGCCGCGGGGCTCGACCGCTCGTACGCGGCGGTTCGCGAGGGCGCTGGCCCGCGGGAGGTCTCGACCGAGCTCGCGGCGCTCACCGAGCGGATCGACGCTCTCGCTCGTCTGCTGCGCGGTAGCGACGCGGGCCAGGAGGGTTGATGGACCTGCGGCGCATCGGCTTCGTCTTCAACCCGTACAACGCGGAGGCTCGAGCCGTTCTCGAACGAGCCCACCAGTGGTGTGCCGCCCATGGCGTCGACGCCTGGGATGCCCGGGCGGAGGACCGCGACGTGATCGAGGCGGGGTGCGGCGCCGGGACGGATCTCGTCTGCGTGCTGGGGGGTGACGGCACGTTCCTGCGTGGTGCCCGGGCGATCGGCGAGACCGGCGTCCCGGCCCTGGGCATCAACCTCGGCCGTGTTGGCTTCCTGGCCAAGGTCGAGACCGAGGGTCTCGAGGGCGCGCTCGACCAGGTCGCCAGCGGCGACTTCTCGATCGAGGAGCGGTTTCGGATCGAGGCGTCCATCGTGCACGCCGATGGATCGGCCGGCGCCAGCCACGCCTGCCTGAACGAGGTCGTCGTGGCCAGGGGGCGTCGCGTTCGGATGATCCGGCTCGAGGTGGAGGTCTCGGGCAGCCACCTGGCGACCTACGTCGCCGATGCCGTCGTGGTCGCCACACCAACCGGCTCGACCGCCTACAGCTTCAGCGCCGGCGGATCGATTCTCGACCCCCGGCTGCGCAACATGATCATCACGCCGGTGGCGAGCTATCTCTCCCCACTCCACAGCGTGGTGGCGGGCGAGGACCAGGTCGTGACCCTGACCCTGCGAGAGGCGGCGGACCCCGCCATCGTCAGCATCGACGGGCAGTGGGACGAGGAGCTGCATCCGGGGGATCGCGTTGACGTTCGGGCCCTTGCCGAGCCCCTCAGGTTGCTCGAGCCGACCGGTGCGACTCCGTTCTACGACCTGCTGCGCACGAAGGCAGGGTTGCTGCCGTACTGATGGCACTTCGTGAGCTGACCGTAGAGAACCTGGCGGTCGTGGAATCGGTACGGCTGCCACTTCGCGACGGCTTCACGGTCCTGACCGGCGAGACCGGCGCGGGTAAGTCGTTGGTGGTCGATGCCGTGGCACTCGTGCTCGGCGCCCGAGCTGCCACCGACCAGGTGCGCTCCGGGACGGATGCGGCGCGGGTCGAGGCGATCTTCGACGCGCCGGCAATGCCCGACGACCACGCCATGCATGATGTGGTCGCGGCGGGAGAGGGGAGCGTCGTCATTCGCCGCGAGGTGGGTGCGGACGGTCGCTCGATCGTGAGGGTCAACGACCGGACCGTCACGGTCGGGGGGTTGGCCGCCATCGGGGCGCATCTCGGCGAGATCCACGGCCAGCACGACCAGCAGCGCCTTCTGCAGCCGGCCCGCCAGCTGGCCCTGCTTGACGGATTCGGCGGCCTCGACGCCGCCCGGGCCGTGGTGAGTGATCGATTCCGGGCGTGGCGGGCAACCGTGGCTGCCTCCGCCGAACTGCTGACCGATGCCCACGAGCTGGCACGCCGCGTTGAGCTGCTGCGCCACCAGGCCGAGGAGATAGGCGCGGCGGCCCCCCGGATCGGCGAGGACGCGGAGCTCGAGGCGCAGCTGCGCGCTGCCGAGCATGCGGAAACGATCGCCCGCTCGGCGACCTCGGCCGCTGCGGCGCTGCGCGAGGATTCCGGCGCCACCGATGTCCTGGGCGCCGCCGAACGCGACCTGGCGACCGCGGCGCAGCACGACGAGCGCTTCGTACCCCTGGTCGATCGCGCGTCGGCGCTGGTGGCCGAGGCAGCGGAGCTGGCGCGCGATGCCAGCGGCCTGGCAGAGGCGGTGGATCTCGACCCGGGGAGCCGGGCAGCGGCAGAGGAGCGGCTCGCGCTCCTCTACGAGCTGCGCCGCAAGTACGGCGAGTCGCTCGAGGCGGTGGTGGCGTTCGGCGACGCGGCGGCGGCCGAGCTCGAGGCACTCGAGAACCAGGAAGGGGCGCGCGAGCGCCTGCGCGTCGAGGAGGCCGCGCGTCGATCGGAGCTGTCCGCCGCGGCCGAGGGGCTGTCGGCCGCTCGAGTCGAAGCGGCCACCCGGTTGAGCGCGCACGTCAATGCCGAGCTGCCTCCACTGGGCATCGAAGGCGGGGCATTCGGGATCGATCGGGAAGCATCCGACGTCGGACCCGACGGCGCGGATCGAGTCGTGTTCACCTTCGCGCCGAATCGAGGTGAGCCGCCTCGTCCGCTGGCCCGGATCGCGTCGGGAGGCGAGGCAAGCCGCCTGTCACTGGCTCTCGAGGTCGTGCTGGCCGCCGCGGACGATACGCCGCTGCTGGTGTTCGACGAAGTCGATGCTGGTGTTGGTGGCCGAAATGCCGCGGCCCTGGGAGAGCGATTGCGCGCCCTGAGCCGCTATCACCAGGTGCTGTGCGTGACCCACCTGCCGCAGGTCGCGGCACTGGCAGACACACACATCGTTGTCGGAAAGCGAATTCGAGGCGACCGCACCACGACGTATGCCGAGGTTCTCGACCGGCCGGCACGCGCCGCGGAGCTCGCCGCCATGCTCGGGGGAGCTGAACCGGGCACCGAGGCGCGGGCCGCCGCCGATGCGCTGCTGCGGGCGGCGGCGACAGCCGGCGTCGATGCCTGACTCGGCGCCCGACCTGGCCGTTGACCCGGCCCTCGATCCGGCCCTTGAATCGGCGATCGAGGCATTCCTGCTGGAGCTGCGGGTCGAGCGGGGCCTGTCGCCATTGACCATCGCGGCCTATCGACGCGATCTCGCGCAGTTTGGCGAGCGAGCCGAGACGCGCTGGCGCGACGATTCCGGGCCGCTCGTCGAGTTCGTGCGGAGGCTTCAGGAACAGGGAGCGCGTGGGAGCACCCAGGCGCGCAAGAGTGCCGCCGTGCGCAGCTTCTATCGGTTCGCCCTGCGTGAGGGCCTGGCGACCCGCGACGTGCCCGCCCTCGTCGACGCGCCGCGCCCGGGCAGCTACCTGCCGGATGTCCTCGCACCGGACGACGTGGTGCGCATCCTGGATGCCCCGCCGGCCGATGATCCGATGGGCATCCGGGACCGGGCGATCATGGAGCTGCTGTACGCGTGCGGGCTGCGGGTCAGCGAGCTCGTGGGGCTGGACACCGATCGCGTTGATCTCGCGAGCCAGCAGGTGCGGGTCATCGGCAAGGGCAACAAGGAACGGCGGGTGCCGATGGGGGACGAAGCGCGCGAGCGGTTGCACCGCTATCGGTCAGGACCGCGCACCGAGTGGACGGCGGGGCGACCGACGCCGGCGGTCTTCGTGGGGCCGCGCGGCACGCGGGTGGGTCGTGAGTCGGTGTGGCGGCTGGTCCGGCGCTGGACAGAGGCCGCGGGGGTGGGCGGCCACGTGACTCCGCACACGTTTCGCCACAGTTTCGCGACCCATCTGCTCGAAGGCGGAGCGGATCTGCGAGTGGTCCAGGCGCTGCTCGGCCATGCTAGCATCAGCACCACCCAGCTCTACACCCACCTGACCGGCGAGCGTGTCCGCGAGGTCTACTCGCGGGCCCATCCGAGAGCCTGAAAGCGGAGCGCACCAAGCCGATGAGTTACGCCCGGAACCTCCTGAGTCGCGGGGAAGAGGTCGTCCACGAGAGCCGCCAGCACTGGTTTGCGGTCATCGCGCGGACGTGGCTGTGGATCGTGCTCGCCATCGTGGCGCTGGCGCTCATCCTGTGGATGGGCTCGAACGGCGTGGTGGCCAACGAAACCGTCGACGGCATCCTGACCATCATCGCGGTCGCGACACTCATCGGAGCGGCGGCCTGGGTGGCCTTCGTGTTCTGGGACTGGCGCAACCAGGAGTGGCTGATCACCACTCGCCGCGTCATCCGGGCCGAAGGCGTCCTGAACAAGAGCATGTCCGACTCCAGCCTCGAGAAGATCAACGACGCGCGGCTCGACCAGAGTGTCTTCGGGCGCATCTTCGGCTTCGGCACGCTCGACATCCTGACGGCTGCCGAGGAGGCCGTGAGCGGCTCGAACGTCGCCGATTTCCCGATGATCGCCGACCCGATCGAGTTCAAGAAGGCGATGCTCGACCAGAAGGAAATGCTTGAGCGCCCGGACCTCGCCCGCCCCCGCTACCAGTCCACGGCTGCCGTGGCCGAGATGCAGCGAGCCGAGCCGATGGCCCCGCGGGCGGGGTCGGATCGCGTGGCGGTGCACGACAGCGAGGCTGCACCCACGGCCGATCCGAGTGCCCCGCTCACCGCGCCGGCAGAGCCGCGCAGCCCGGCGGATGAGCTCGCGGTGACGCTCGAACGCCTGGCCGGCCTGCGCGACAAGGGCCTCATCACGTCCGACGAATACGAGGCCAAGAAACGCGATCTGCTGGAGCGGATGTAGCCGGGTGGTGACGGACCTCGGCGCGCTTCCCGACGGGATCCACGGTCCCGAGCTCGATCGGCGGATCCGCGAGGCCAGCGAGGCGATCGAGGAGCGGCTCACGGCAACCCCGGCCCTGGCACGCCCGCGTGTCGTGGCGGTCCTCGGTTCGGGCCTCGGCGGCGTTTCCGAGCTCCTCGCTCCCGAAGGACGACAGCGGATCCCGTACCGTGAGATTCCGCACCTCCCTCCCGCTGGCGTCGAGGGCCACGCCGGTGAGCTGATCGCCGGTACGGTGGGAGAGATGCCGGTCATGGTGCTCTCGGGCCGAGCACATCCGTACGAGGGCTACTCCCATCGGGAGGCGACCATCCTGCTGCGGGCCGTGATCGCGCTCGGCGCCGACATCGTGGTGCTCACCAACGCCGCCGGCGGTCTCGATCCCGATTTCGAGCCTGGGGACGTGATGCTGATCACCGATCACATCAACCTGTCGGGCGAGAACCCGCTCCTCGGCCCGAACCTCGACCGCTTTGGGCCACGCTTCCCACCCATGACGGACGCATACGATCCCGAGCTGCGGTCCGCCGCCCTCGCCGCCGCGGACGCAACCGGGGTGCCGCTGCGCCAGGGGGTGTACGTCATGCTCTCGGGACCCGCCTACGAGACGAGGGCCGAGATGCGGATGCTGCGCGGGCTGGGGGCGGATGCCGTCGGGATGAGCACGGCACATGAGACGGAGGTGGCGCGGCATGCCGACCGCACGGTCCTGGGCTTCAGCCTCATCACGAACAAGGCGACGGACGACGTGGTGGAAGGCGCAACGCACGCCGAGGTGATCGAGATGGGTCGCCTGGGTGCCGGTCGGCTCGTAACGCTGCTGGGCGACCTGCTTCCGCGGCTGGTCTGATGCTGTTCGGCGACATCTCGCTCGAGCGGCTGATCGCCGGGGCGGTGGCCCTGTTGGTGGGGCTGACATTCCACGAGTTCAGTCACGCGTTCGTTGCCGATGAGCTGGGAGACCATCGGCCGCGTGCGATGGGCCGCCTGACGCTCAATCCGATCGCCCACGTCGACCCGATCGGGGCGCTGATGCTCGTGTTCGCGGGCTTCGGCTGGGCAAAGCCTGTCATGGTCAACCCCGCCGCATTGCGCGGCGGCCGACGCTCGATGGCCACGGTCGCGTTCGCAGGGCCGCTCGCCAATGTCGCGGTCGCCATCGTCTTCGCGGTCATCTACCGCGTCATCACGCTGTCGGGCGCCGAAGGTGGCTTCGGGCCGAACCTCGTCGCGCTGATCGTCCAGCTGAACATCCTGCTGGCGATCTTCAACCTGCTCCCGATCCCGCCGCTGGACGGCTACAACGTGGCCCTCGCCTATCTGCCGGCGCCGCAGGCGATGCTCATCGCGCGGTACGCACCGTATGGCGTGATCGTGCTCCTGCTCCTCATCTTCCTGCCGGGCAGCCCCCTGCGCGCGCTCCTTGGCCTCTCCGCTCCCATCACGCGGGTCCTGATCGGTGCATAGGGTCGGGCAGTTCATCGCCCACGTGCGGGCGCGGGTGGAACCGGAGGAGTCGCTCCTCGTGCGACGCGCACTGCCCGATCGGGCCGCCGCCATCTTCGAGGGGATGCCGGTCGCAGACCGGCGCCATGCACTGGACGTCGCCGCCAGGCTGCGGCGTGCCGGCCACGACGATCCGGACCTGCTGGCCGCGGCTCTTCTCCACGATGCCGCCAAGGGACATCGCATGCGGCTCTGGCACAGGGTTGTCGGGGTGCTGCTCGAGGCTGCGGCGCCCTCGCTTCTCCGGCGGCTGGCGCACGACGATCCGGCCTCCTGGCGTTACGGATTCGAGCTGTATCTCAACCACGACGCCCTGTCGGCTGACCTGGCGAGCAGCGCGGGCTGTGGGCCGCGCGCGTCCGGGTTCATCCGCGGTACCGTGTCCGACGTGGACGAGCCCCTGCTACGCGCACTGCGCCTGGCCGATGACGCCAGCTGACGGAACCTCGCGTCGCGCCATCCCGGTCGAGCCGCAGGTCCCGGTGGCGGTATCTGTCGGCGACGGCGAGTTTTCGATCGCGCTGCCGGTCTTCGAGGGACCTCTGCAGCTCCTCCTGCATCTCATCGAATCGCGCCAGCTCGACATCCTCTCCGTCCCGCTGGCCGACGTCGCCGACGCGTACGTGGAGCACCTGACGCGGCATCCGGTGGACGCGGCCAACCTGTCCGAGTTCGTGGCGATTGCGGCCCAGCTCATTCTCTTGAAATCGAAGCGGATGCTGCCGGCCGAGCCGCTTCCTGCCATCCCCGAGGGACTCGACGAGCCCGATGAGGACGAGCTCCGTCGCCGAATCCTGGAATACCGGGCCCTTCGTGACGCGGCGGTCGCACTCGGGGCGAGGGACGGCGTCGCGCCGGTCATGCGTCGCGAGCCGCGCGAGTCCGATCTGCCCGAGGCCCCATCCGAGCCCCTTCCGGTCGGCGTGCTGGTTGCCGCACTCGAGACGCTGGCCGCAATCCCCGAGCCGGTGGCACCGCCACCCGAGATCGTTGCGCGCGAGGTCACCATCGGCCAGCAGATCGAGGTCCTGCGGGCGGCCCTGCGACGGGGGGGCCGCGTCATCCTGCAGTCGATCCTCTCTCGCTGCCACTCGCGCACCGAGGCGGCCGTCACCTTCCTCGCCACCCTCGAGCTCGTCCGGCGCAGGCAGGTGACCGCCCACCAGGACGACATCTTCGGCACGATCCTCATCGAGATGGCGCCCGAGGTGAGCCGATGAGTGACGACGGAATGCCGCACGAGCTCGGCGTGTTCCTCGAGGCGCTGCTCTTCATCGCCGAGCGACCGCTGAGCTCTGCCGAGCTCGGCGACCTGGCCGAGGTCCCGCGGCTGCAGGCCGAGGCGGCGCTCGCCGCATTGGCCGAGCGCCTCGACGAGGACGAGCGGGGGATTCGGCTTCAGCATCACGACGATGCGTGGCAGCTCGTGACCGCGCCGGAGGTCGGCGCCCGGCTTGCCGCCTACGCCGCGCGCGAGGAGGCTCGTCTGTCGCCGGCGTCCCTCGAGGCGCTCGCCGTCGTCGCCTACCGCCAGCCGTGCACCCGCGCCGACGTGGAGCGCGTCCGCGGTGTCGACTCGGACTACGTGATTCGCTCGCTCATGCATCGGCGGCTGGTGGTCGAGGTGGGTCGCCGCGACACGCCCGGCCGGCCCGTGCTGTTCGGCACCACGTTCACATTCCTCGAGCGGTTCGGCCTCACGTCGCTCGAGGACCTGCCGCCGCTCTCATCCGACGCGGCGCAGCTCGCCGCCCTCACCGAAGTGCCCGTCTCGGCCGATGGCGACTGAGCGCCTTCAGAAGCTCATCGCGCGCGCCGGGCTTGCCTCGCGGCGTGGGGCTGAGCAGCTCATCGTGGACGGCCGCGTTCGAGTCAATGGGACGGTCGCGCAGATCGGCCAATCGGCGGATCCCGCAGTCGACAGCGTCGAGGTTGACGGCCAGCGCCTGCCGACGGCCGGTCGGGCTGTTCACCTGGCCATTCACAAGCCGCGAGGCTTCCTCAGCTCCGCCTTCGACGAGCGCGGGCGTCGCTCGGTCGTGTCGCTCGTCGACACCGGCGGGGAACGTCTGTGGCCGGCCGGACGGCTGGATGTTGATTCGGAGGGCCTGATGATCCTGACGAATGACGGGGAGTGGGCGAATCGCATTCTCCATCCGCGCTACGGCACGATTCGCGAGTACGCGGTCCTGGTGCATCCGCCCCCGAGCCGCGAGGACCTCCAGCGTCTCCGCGTCGGCGTGGAGCTTGATGACGGCCCTGCCCACGTGCTCGATGCGAAGTACGCTCTGCCGCCGCGGGAGGTGGAGCGCGAGCGGGATGAATCGGGAGCCTGGCTCCAGGTCCGCATCGGCGAGGGCAGGAAGCGAGAGGTCCGGCGCCTGTTCGCCGCCCTCGACGCCGGCGTGGATCGGCTGGTCCGCATCGGGATCGGTCCGCTGCGCCTCAGCGGCCTCTCGTCAGGGCAGTGGCGTGACCTCAGGCCGGACGAGGTGGCGTCGCTCTCCGGCGCTCGGCGCCGATGAGCCGGGCGATCGCCGTCGACGGCCCGTCGGGTGCAGGCAAGAGCACGGTGGGCCATGCGCTCGCGCGCCGCATCGACGCCACGTTCGTCGACACCGGGCTCATGTACCGGGCCCTGACGCTCGCCGCTCTCGAGCGCGGGGTTGACCTGCATGACGGCGCGGCACTCGGACGGCTCGCCAATGACTGCGCGATCGCGGTCGAGAAGCCCGCAGCCCACCAGGTGGACCGTCTCGAGACGGTGCGGCTGGAGGGGCGCGACGTGACGCTCGAGGTCCGCACCCCACCCGTGGACCGGGCCGTCAGTGCGGTGAGCCGGCACGCGGAGGTTCGCGAGGCGATGCTCGGCGTCCAGCGAGCGACGGCGCATGCGCGGCGACGTGGTCATGGTCGGGCGCGACATCGGCACCGTGGTGCTGCCCGAAGCGACGCTCAAGGTGTTCCTGACAGCCGATGCCGAGGTCCGCGCCGCGCGTCGTGCGAACGAGATGGGGCGTCCGGATCGCGTCGCCGCATACCTGGCCGAGATTCGGGACCGCGACGCGGCGGACTCGGAGCGAGCCGTGGCCCCGCTTCGCGTTCCTCCGAATGCCCTGGTGCTTGACACGGGCCGGCTGGACGTCACCCAATGCGTCGACGCCATGGTGGCTCGCCTGGAGGAGCTCGATGCGTAGCTGGTTCTTCCATCCCGGTGCGGCACTCATCGCTGGGGCGGCGCGCCTGCTGTGGGGACTGCGGGCAGAGGGAGTCGAGCACGTGCCGCGCACGGGGTCGTTCATCCTGGTGTCGAACCACTGCTCGAACCTGGATCCGCCCTTCATCGGCTGGGCGACCGGCCACCAGGTGGGGCGCGTGATTCACTTCATGGCCAAGATCGAGATGCGCAGCTGGTTCTTCATCGGCTGGCTGGCGACCCAGTCAGGCACGTATTTCGTGCGGCGTGGGGAAGGCGACCGAAACGCGCAGCGCTTCAGCCTCGAGACATTGGCCTCCGGCCGCCCGATCGCGATCTTCGCGGAGGGCACGCGATCAAGAAACGGCCACCTGAAGGAGTTCAAGTCCGGGGCAGCGTTCCTCGCCATCCGGTCCGGTGCTCCGGTGCTGCCGGTCGCGATCGCCGGATCACACCGGCTCTTCCCCGACGGCTCCCGCATCCCTCACGCGACCCGCCTGACCGTGCGGATCGGGGAACCGATCACCCTTCCACATCAGCCATCGGGACGTATCGACCGCGAGGCCCTCGAGCAGGCAACGGCCCGGATGCACGCCGCAGTGCGGGCGCTGCTCCCCCCGGCCCAGCAGTAGCCCGACGGCTACCTGCGGATGAGCTTCAGGAACAGGCCGAGGTTGATGATCGTCGGTGCCCAGAGGCCGACGAACTGCGCCGCCTGCTTGCGGCCGGTGGCATAGAGCACGAGCGACAGTGCGATGGACAGGCCGGTCGCGGCGATGAACGTCTCGGCCGGGAGATCCTCGGCCATTTCGAGGGGTGATTCGTTGTGGTGTCCGGACATTTGCAACATCTCCAGTACGGTGGGTAACACCCATCCTACGGTGGGCCGCCGTCATTCACATGATGCCGGTACGGAACCTGCGTCGTATCCCTTCTAGAATGGATGTCATGACCACGGCCACCCGACCCGACGTTCGCATCGCCGAGCGCGCCGGCTTCTGCTACGGCGTGCGGCTGGCGATCGACAAGGCCAAGCACGCCCGAAGCGAGGGGAAGGACGTGACCACCCTCGGCCAGCTGGTACACAACCCCGGTATCAAGGCCGATCTATCGGACCGCGGCATCCGCACCGCCGACCTCGCCGACCAGGTCGAGGGTGGCACCCTCGTCATCCGTGCCCATGGCGTGCCGAAGTCCGAGTTCGAGACGGTGAAGGGCAAGGGGAGCCTCGAGGTCATCGATGCCACCTGCACCTGGGTTCTCCAGTCGCAGAAAGCGGCCCGGGAGCTTGCGGAGGCCGGCTACACGGTCTGCATCATCGGCCACGAGGATCATCCGGAGGTCAAGGGCGTCCGCTCCTACGCCGGCGAGAAGCACGTCGTCGTGGATGACATGGACCGATCCACCTGGGAGCGCGTGCCACGCACCAAGAAGATCGGCGTGCTGAGCCAGTCGACGATCCTGCCGCAGAAGCTCGAAGAGTTCGCCGCGTTCTGCCTGCGCCGCGCCCACGACCTGCGGGTGGTGAATACCGTCTGCCCCGTGACGCTCACGCGCCAGGACGACTCTGTGGCGCTCGCCAAGGAGGTCGACGCCATGATCGTGGTCGGCGGCAAGAACAGCTCGAACACCAAGGAGCTCGCCGTGAAATGCCGCGAGATCCTGCCCGATACGGTTCACGTCGCCGATGCCGATGAGCTCGCCGCCGAGCACGCCGGCTGGCTGCAGGGCAAGGCCCGCATCGGCATCACCGGCGGCACATCCACGCCGGAGGTTGACCTCGAGGAAATCCGGGAACGGGTCTTCGCGCTGACAGCCTGAGCGGGCCTCAGGTCATCCTGGTTGCTCCCGTGTCTCGGTCAGCTTGCCGATGTAGCGTCGCAGGCGGCTTCGAAGGACCTCGTACGAGAGGTGGCGCCTGCCGATCTCGAAGTTCTTGCGGGCGACCCTCGCCTGGCGGCGCGGGTCCGCCAGCGTGGCTCGGACCTCGCTGACGGTGTCGGCACTGATTGCGCCATCGATCTCGATGAGCCGAAAGCCGAGGGGCCGGATGTCGGCCTCATAGACGCTGTAGCGATTCACGACGGTCGGCTTCCCGTAGTAGATCGCCTCCACCAGCGCATTGCCGTACCCCTCGTACAGCGACGGGTAGGTGATGAGATCCGCGGCCAGGTAGGCGTCGTGGAGCGAATGGGCCGGTCGGAGTGGCTGACCCTCGAAGTCAGGCGTGAACCGATCCGCCGCGTAGCGCAGGCGCACCCCCGCGCCATCGGCCCGGCGCTCGAGCTCAACGAGGTAGTCGAGGCCCTCGTCGCCGGCCGGACTCGTGATCAGAAGCACGGCGTGCCGATCGCGCAGGCGTCCGACGAGCTCGATCGCAAGCTCGATGCCCTTGCGCGGCACGACCCGCGTCGGCTGAACGACGAGCACGCCTCGCTCGCCCATGCCGAGCTCGGCACGCAACTGACGACGGACGGCGGGATGCGGGCGCGGTCGGCCCATTGCGAAGTCGAAGACATTCGGCACAACCGAGGACGCGATGCCTCGACGCCGGCGCAGTTGATCGGCCGCCAGGCTGTTGATGCTGACGTGACGGACGCCGGGCATGGCCGGAGGAAACGCCGCCTCGAGCACCTCCGGAACCACGCAGCCTGCGAACCGTTCCCGCTCCCACCAGTAGTCGTGGTGGTGGCCGATCGCCGGAAGACCCGTCTCTTCGACGAGCCGTCGCAGCGCAACGCCGAGTGGAAGGTGCATCGGGATGGCCCAGGCGTTCTCGATCACCAGCAGCTCGATGTGCTGGACCTGAACCCAGCTGTGCAGTACCGGCAGGAGCTGGTTGGCGAGCCGCTGGATCTCGGCACGCACCGCGTCGGGATCGCTGGCCGGGTCGAATGCGGCGGCGGTGACACGAGCGGCGGGTGGATAGGCAAAGTGCATCGGGGGCACCATCGTGGCGTTCGGCCGGAGTGCGTCCACCTCGCCCGCCAGCAGGCGCATCTCGTGGCCCATGCGCCCGAGCACGGCCTCCCACTTCGCGGCTTCGAAGGTCACCCCGTCGACGCCGAACAGTCTCGTGGCGACGAACCCGATCCTCATGGCCTGATCCTAATGCGCGGCGTCCGCCCGTCGTAGCCTCCGGGACCATCGTCCGATGCCATGGCGACACGCCGCTACACTCAGTCGATGTCCTCCCTTCCCGTGGTCGCCATCGTCGGTCGCCCGAACGTCGGCAAGAGCACGCTCTTCAACCGGCTGATCGGCGAGCGCGTGGCGATCATCTCCGACGTCTCCGGCACGACTCGCGACCGCGTCTACGGGACGGCCGAATGGAATGGCCGGACCTTCACGGTCGTCGACACCGGGGGCCTGGAGCTCGAGCCCGGGACGCACATCGAGGAGCGGGTGCAGGACCAGGCGCGCGTGGCGGTCGAGGAAGCCGATCTCATCCTCTTCGTGGTCGACGCCCATGTCGGACTTGCACCTCTCGACCACGACGTGGCCGATCGCCTGCGCCGAGCCGAGGCGCCGGTGATCCTGGTCATCAACAAGGGCGACAACCCGGCGCGCGAGGCCGATGCGGTCGAGTTCTACGCCCTGGGATTCGATCCTGCCATCACGGTCAGCGCGCAGCACGGGCGCAATACCGGCGACCTGGCCGACCTCATCGTCGAGGGCCTTCCGCCGAAGACCGAAGCCGAGGATGCCGTGATCCTCGAGCCGGAGGACATGACCGAGGAAGAGATGGCGGAGCTGGCCGAGACGGAACTCGGCGCGCCGCGGATCGCCATCGTGGGACGGCCGAACACGGGCAAGTCGACGTTCGTGAACCGCGTGTTCGGCTCGGAGCGCATGATCGTCTCGGATACGCCGGGCACCACCCGCGACCCGATCGACACGGCCATCGAGCTCGACGGACAGCCGCTCGTGCTGGTGGATACGGCCGGCATCCGACGCCGTGGCTCCATCGACCGCGGGATCGAGCGCTACAGCGTGCTGCGCAGCATGAAGGCCATCGACTCGGCGGACGTGGCCGTGGTCATGATCGACGCGATCGAGGGGTACACCGCGCAGGACGCCCACGTGGTCGGCTACGTCCTCGAGGCGCACAAGGGGATCGTCCTGGTCCTCAACAAGTGGGACGCGGTGGAGAAGGACGAGAACACCGCCGACCGCTGGATGAAGCGACTCCGTCGCGACGCGCCGTACCTGGCCTGGGCGGACATCGTGTTCGGTTCGGCACTGACCGGACAGCGACTCGAGCGAATCCTCCGCGAGGCGCTGCGCGTGGCCGAGGAGCGGTATCGGCGCGTTCCGACGGGCGAGCTGAATCGGCTCATCATGGATGCTGTCCGAGCGCATCCGCCGTCGCACGTGCGGAATCGGCTGCCGAAGATCTTCTATGCGACCCAGGTGGGCGTTGCGCCACCGACCTTCGTGGTCTTCTGCAACGACCCGGAGATCGTCCACTTCAGCTACAAGCGCTACCTCGAGAACCAGGTTCGCGAGAAGTTCGGCTTCCTGGGCACGCCGATCCGGCTCATCCTGCGCAAGCGGGAGTCGGAGGAGGCGGCGCGGAAGTCCGTGCGACCGCGAAAGCGAGCGACGAACCGGCGGCGGTGAGGATGCAGCCATGAGTGACCAGATCGGAATCATCGGCGCAGGTGCCTGGGGCACCACCCTGGCCGTCCTGCTGGCCGATGCCCAGCGGCCGGTGAGCCTGCGGGCGCACACCACGGAGGCTGCCGAACGGCTCGCGCACTCCCGCTCCAACGAGCGCTATCTGCCGGGTGTCGTGTTTCCACCGAACGTGCGGATCGTGACCGACGATGCGTTCCTGTCGGAGCCGCACCGCCTGTACGTGCTCGCGGTCCCATCAGCTCATGTGCGCACGACTCTCGAGGCGATCGGCTCTCTGTTGGACCCCGATGCCGCGATCGTCTCGGTGGTCAAGGGCATCGAGGAGGGGACGCATCTGCGGATGACCCAGGTCATCGAACAGGTGCTGCCGGGTCGACGAGTGGCAGCACTGTCGGGCCCGAACCTGGCGCGGGAGATCGGCGCCGGAAAGCCGGCGGGCTCGGTGGTTGCCTCCGATGATGCCGAGCTGGCCGCGGACGTGGCCGCGCTCCTCTCGTCCGATCGGTTCCGGATCTACACCAACCCCGACATGGTGGGGGTCGAGCTGTGCGGTGCGCTGAAGAACGTCGTCGCCCTCGCCGCCGGCATGGTCGATGGACTCGAGTTCGGCGACTCGGCCAAGGCGGGGATCATCACCCGGGGCCTGGCTGAGATGACCCGTCTCGGCGTCGCGGCCGGCGCGCACCCCCTCACGTTTGCCGGGCTGGCCGGGGTGGGTGACCTCATCGCGACCTGCATGTCGCCTCTGTCACGGAACCGGAGGGCCGGTGAGCTCATCGCGTCCGGCATCCCGTGGCCCGAGGCGGGGGAGCACCTCACCGGAGTGGCGGAGGGCGTCGCGACCCTCGCCGGCACGCTGGAGCTCGCCGCCGAGCATGGCGTGGAGATGCCGATCGCCCAGCAGGTGCGTGCCGTGGTGTTCGAGGGCCGCGCACCGATGGCCGCCGTCGCGGAGCTCATGGCGCGCAGCACGAAGGACGAGCTCGGGGGCATTGCCGGCGGCTGAGCGGTGGCCGCTATACTGACCGCCGTCGGTCGGGGCGTGGCGCAGTCTGGCAGCGCACTTGGCTGGGGGCCAAGGGGTCGGAGGTTCGAATCCTCTCGCCCCGACCAATCCTTCGATCCCGAGCTGTCGGCCGTCGCGCCGCGCTGGAGACGGCGGACATCCGACGCGGCGCTCCGGGCCACCCCGGGTTGACGAACCACAACGTTCGCGCCATCCGCACTCACAAGACGAATTCGGATCGGCATGGGGCGTCTGTCGTGCCCGCATGTATGACGAAGCGGCTGACGAGCGCCCGAGGGACGTCGTCAGCCGCCGTGTCGCAAGGAAGTCGAGTGAGTTACTCGGCGGCCTTGATGTTCGCTGCGCGCGGACCGCGCGGGTTGGACTCGACGTCGAAGGTTACTGCCTCGCCGCCGACGAGACGATCAAAGTCGATCGTCTCACTGAGCCCGTCGCGGTGGAAGAAATAATCCTTGCCATCCTCGCCGGTGATGAAGCCGAAGCCGCGATCGGCCACGATCTTCTTGATGCTGCCACTGGCCATGAGAGGCCTCCTAACGGTAGAACCGGAAGGATACTCGCTCCGGGCATGTAGCATCGGCGTCGATGACGGTACTTCCGCCGAATCCCTCGTTCGCGCTTCGCGCCCGGCTGCTCTCGCCGCGCGATGATGGCGGTCTGCTCGACGAGGTGGACGGCCTCATCGAGGTCGATGCTGCCGGCCGGATCTCCCACGTTGGTGCCTGGACAGGACGCGCCGCGGAGCAGGCGGTCGACCTGCGCCCACTCGTGCTCATGCCCGGTCTCGTCGACCTCCATGCCCATCTGCCGCAGCTGCCCAACGCCGGCCTGGGAAGCGGGCTGGATCTGCTGGCGTGGCTCGACCGCTACATCTTCCCGCTCGAGCGAGCGTACGACCGATCCGTCGCCGAGCGGCAGGCCCCGGCAGCGTGGCGCGCCTTCGCGGCCGCCGGCTCGACCACCGTGGTTGCCTATGCCGCCCTCTGGCCGGATTCGACGGACGCGGCGTTCGAGGCCGCCGAGGAGCACGGCATCCGCGCCGTCATCGGCAAGGTGATGATGGATCGGCTGACCTACGACGCCGAAATAGGGGCTGGCGACATCCTCGAGACCAGCCTGCGTCAATCCGACGACCTCGCAACAAGGTGGCACGGTCGGGACGACGGACGCCTGCGCTATGCCTTCACGCCGCGATTTGCGGTGTCGTGCTCCGCCGAGATGCTCCGCGAGTCGGCGGAGCTGGCGACCCGCCACGGTGCGTACTGGCAGACCCACATCTCCGAGGACGCCGGTGAGATCCAAGAGGTCCTTCGGCTGTTTCCCGGCTCGCGCGACTATCTCGACGTGTACGAGCGTGCCGGCGGCCTCGGACCCCGGGCCATCCTGGCGCACGCCATCCACCTTTCCGATGACGAGGTGGCGCGCCTGGTGGACAGCGACTCGCGGGTGGCTCACTGTCCGGCGTCGAACCTGTTCCTCTCGAGCGGGATGATGCCGCTGGCCGCCTACCGGGAGGCGGGGATGGTGCTCGGGCTGGGGAGCGATGTGGCGGGCGGACCCGAGGTCTCGATGTTCAGCGTCATGCGGGCCGGCGCGGTGACCCAACGAGTACTTGAGCTCACCGGCCGAGCATCGAGCGGGGGAGCATTCCGACCCCTCGACTGGCTCCGGGTCGCGAGCCTGGGTGGCGCCACGGCCCTGGGGCTCGAGTCCGAGATCGGATCACTGGAGGTCGGAAAGCAGGCGGACCTGATCGCGATCGACCCGCGCCTGACCACGCCACTTCCCGGGGACGAGCCGCCCACCGACGCGGACGAGCTTGCCAGCCGCCTCATCTTCCGGCCCCACCCGAACATGGTCCGCGCCGCCTGGGTACGCGGTCGGTTGCTCGGCGGGCCGCCGGGCGTGGACACCATCGGCTAGGCTAGGCGCCATGGACCGAGTCATTCAGATCCTGGTCAACGCCGCCGCGCTGTACGTGGCGGTCCTCATCGTGCCGAACCTCGAGTTCACCGGCGAGTGGTGGAAGCTGCTGCTGGTCGCCGCCATCTTCGGGGCCGTCAACACGTTCCTGCGACCGGTGCTTCGGATCTTCACCCTGCCGATCACGATCATGACCCTGGGGCTCTTTCTCCTCGTCATCAACGCCCTGCTGCTGCTCCTCACGAGCGCGATCTCGTCTGAGCTGGCCCTCGGGTTCGTTGTCGGCGATTTCTTCGCGGCCCTCCTGGGATCGATCGTGATCAGCATCGTCGGCATGGTGCTTTCCATGGTCATCGGGTCGAGCCGCATGGCTGGTCGCGTCCTCTGACCGTCGGCGAACCCCGACCGGCGTCGCGCGCCCCGGGCGCGGTCGGCATCCTCTTCGGACTCGGGTTGGCGGTCACGATCACGCTCGCCGGACCGTTGCTGCTGTTCAACCCGTGGCTGACCTCCGCGCTCCAGCAGCGCCACCAGGTCGCCGCCGAGTTGGGTACGACCCAGGCCGAGATCGATCGTGTGACCGGTGCGATCCTGGCTGACATCTACGTCAACGGACCATTCGATGCCGCCCTGGACGGCCAGGAGCCGCTCCTGGACGAGCGTGAGCGTTCGCACATGGCCGATGTGTCGCGCCTGGTGCAGGTCCTGGCGGCCGTGGCGATCATGGGGCTCGTGCTGGTCGGGGTCGCCGGCTCGTGGCTGCGCCGCGAACGGCGACGCCAGGGTCGCGTGATGCTGATCGCATCGGGTTCGGTCGGTCTCGTCGCGCTCGTCCTGGCGGTCGTGTTCAGCGTGGCCTTCGAGCCTGCCTTCCTAGCGTTCCACGCGATCTTCTTTCCACCGGGCACCTACCTGTTCGCGCCCGGCTCGCAGCTCATCGTCCTGTTCCCCGACGGGTTCTGGTTCGACGCGACGCTGCTTGCTGGGTTGGCCGTCATCCTGACCGCCCTGATCGTCACCTTGATCGGCTACGCGAGATGGAGAGGCGCCTCCGGGGACGCGCCGCCCGCCCTGATCTAGACTCCGCCCATGGGCAACGGATGGAAGATCGCACGCGTGGCGGGAATCGACCTCTCCGTGCATCCGAGTTGGCTGGTGATTGCCGGCCTCCTCACCTACACGTTGGCCGATGCGTTCTTCCCGAGTACCACCCCCGGACTGACGACCACCCAGTACTGGCTGCTGGGGGCCGGGACCGCGATCCTCTTCTTCGTCTCGGTCCTGATCCACGAGTTCTCGCACGCCATCCTGGCGCGGCGCCTGGGCCTGAAGGTGTCGGGCATCACCCTGTTCATCTTCGGTGGCGCGACGAGCATCGAGGCCGATAGCAAGCGGCCGCGTGACGAGGCGGCCATCGCCCTCGCCGGTCCCATCTCCAGCCTCCTGCTGGGCGCATTGCTGCTCGGTGTCGGCGCGCTCATTCCGCAGCGGGAGGCGCAGACCCTGCTCGGCTGGCTTGGATTCATCAACATCGTGCTCGGCGTCTTCAACCTCGTTCCCGGATACCCGATGGACGGCGGCCGCGTGCTGCGCGCCGTCCTGTGGCGGATCCGTGGCGACCAGCTCACGGCCACCCGCCAGGCGGCGATTGTGGGTCGCGTTGTCGGCTACCTCATGGTGGCCGGTGGCGTGTTCTGGGCCCTTCGCTCGCGTGACATCGGCAGCGGACTGTGGCTGGCCCTGGTCGGCTGGTTCCTGGCGACGGCCGCCGAGTCGTCACAGGCGCAGGCTGGCCTCGAGCGTTCGTTGAGCGGCGTCCGGGTCCGCGACGCCATGGAGCTGGAACCGGCAACGGTGGCACCCAATGAGCTGGTCTCCGAGCTCGTCTCGGAGCACCTCATGCGCGGTGACGACCGATCGTTCCTGGTTCGGCACGACGACGGCGGACTGGCCGGCGTGGTGACCCTCTCCGACGTCCGGCGATTGCCCCGCGAGTCGTGGGAGGGGGCACGCGTGACCGACATCATGACCCGCTACGGCGACCTGGCGACCATCGGCCCGGATGAGCCCCTGGTCGAGGCGCTGCGACTCATCCAGGAGCACGAGGTGAGCCAGCTCCCGGTCATCGGCGACGAGGCGCGGCTCCCCGTTGGGCTCGTGTCACGACGGGGGATCATGCGCCTCATCGAGGCGCGGATGAAGCTCGGCGTCTGAGCCGATGCTCTCGGTCGACGAGGCGCTTCGCAGGCTCGTCAGTGCGGTCAGCATCGTGGACTCTGAGAAGGTGCCACTGTCGGAAGCCCGTGGCCGGGTGCCATCCGAGCCGCGAGATCGTCGCGAGTGCCGACGTTCCGACATTCGACAACTCGGCGATGGACGGGTACGCCGTGTGTTCCTCGGATGACCGACGGAGCCGTCCGGTGATCGGTGAGTCGCGAGCGGGTGGGCCACCGGCACCGGCCGTCGCACCGGGCACGGCGGTGCGCATCATGACCGGGGCCCCCGTCCCGGACGGTGCGGACACGATCGTGCCGATCGAGGATGCCGTCGAGCGTGACGGCCACGTGGAATTCTCGCTGTCTCCGGTGCCCGGCTCTCACGTTCGGCCTGCAGGGTTGGACGTGGGCCGTGGCCAGCGCGTCCCCATCGGGTCGACGCCGCTGACAGCGTCGGCCATCGGGCTGCTGGCGGCCATGGGTGTCGCGACCGTCGCGGTCCGCCGCCGTCCCACCGTGGCGATCCTGTCGACCGGCGACGAGCTGCGGTCGCCCGGAGATCACCTTGGCCACGGCCAGATCTACGATGCCAATGCCTTCGCGCTCGCCGCGGCGGTCGAGGAGGCGGGCGGCATGCCGAACATCCTTGAGCGGGCGCCCGATGATCCGGAGGTCATCGAGGCGCGGATCCGTGACGCGACCGGTGGCTCGGACCTGCTCGTTGCATCAGGGGGCGTGAGCGTGGGCCAGCACGATCACGTGCGAGCCGTGATCGAGCGCCTCGGAGACCTGGACTTCTGGCGGATCGCGGTGCAGCCCGGCAAGCCACTCGCGTATGGGAAGATCGGCGTGCTGCCGTTCATCGGCCTGCCGGGGAACCCGGTGAGTGCCCTCGTCACCTTTGAGGTGTTCGTGCGCCCCATGATCCGCGCCATGCTGGGCCTGTCGGTCGACGACCGCGTTCGTGTGCGAGCGCGGACCGAAGAGGAGATCGCCAAGGATCCCGGTCGTCGCGCCTACCTGCGGGTCAGGGTCGAAGCCGATGCAACCGGCTATCGGGCAACCTCGGCCGGGGGCCAGGGCTCCTCGCAGCTGTTGCCCCTCGCGTCGGCGAACGGGCTGCTGGTGGTGCCCGAGGGTGAGCCGGCGACGCGCATCGGCGGCGAGTACGACGCGATCCTGCTCGGTGCGCTGGCATGACCCGCCCGACCCATCTCGACGATGACGGGGCGCCGCGGATGGTCGACGTGGGTGACAAGCCGATCACCGCGCGCCGCGCGGTGGCCCAGGCGACGGTCCACATGCGCCCCGATGTGCTCGAAGCGCTCCTCGCCGGTGGCGGGCCAAAGGGCGACGCCCTCGTCACCGCGCGACTGGCCGGCATCGGCGCGGCGAAGCGAACGAGCGAGCTCATTCCCCTCTGCCATCCCCTCCCTCTCGACAGGGTAAGCGTGGAGCTGGAGCCCGACTCGGCCGCCGGCACCGTGGTCATCCGTGCCGAGGTCAGCGTGACGGCACGGACCGGCGTCGAGATGGAGGCGCTGACCGCAGTCAGCGTGGCCGCACTGACCGTGTACGACATGGCGAAGGCGCTGCAGAGGGACATCGTCATTGGGGGCGTGACCCTGCTGGAGAAGTACGGGGGTCGTTCGGGGGACTATCGGCTTGACGTTGCCCCCGTCCCGCGAGCGGATCACGAGGCGATCGTCGTGACCTGCTCGAATCGGTCCGCGGCAGGGGAGCGGGACGACCTCTCCGGTCCGGAGCTGGTCACTCGTGCGCGTGGCGCGGGATTCGATGTCGCGCCGCAGGCCGTCGTGGTGCGCGATGACGAGTCGGAGATCGCGGCGCTGCTCATCTCCCTGGCCGATGCCGGCCATCGGTTGATCCTCACGACCGGGGGCACCGGAATGTCGCCCACCGACGTCACGCCGGCGGCGACGCGGCGGGTGATCGACCGCGAGGCTCCTGGGCTCGCTGAGCTCATGCGGTCGGTTGGTGTGGCCTCGACGCCGATGGCCGCCCTCTCGCGATCCGTTGTCGGCTCGCGTGGAGCCACGCTCATCGTCAACCTGCCCGGTTCGCCCCGGGGTGCCACTGGAGTCGTTCGACGCCCTGTCACCCGTCCTGCGTCATGCGCTCGACCAGCTGGCCGGGGGCGACCACTAGGCACCTGCCCGCGCCGCTACCATGGCGCGACTCATGGAAGCGTCCATTCCGGCGTATCCGCTGATCATCATCCCGATCGTGGCGGCCGGCATTCTGTTCTGGCGCCGTGCCCGTTGGCACCTGGCCGTGGTGCGCGCCGGGCGGCCGCTCGATCGCTTTGACCGCGTCCCGCAGCGGATCAAGGCCCTCGGCGTGTTCGTGTTCGGTCAGCGCCGGCTGCTCCAGGACCCCGGTCCAGGGCTGACGCACGCCTTCGTGTTTTGGGGGTTCATCGTGCTCCTCGCCACGACCGGCAACTACCTGACCAACGGGCTGGTGGAGACCGTCGTCGGATGGCCGCTGGGCGGCTTCTTCTGGAGCGTGATCGTCCTGTTCGCCAACGTCTTCGTCGGGTTGGTACTGGCCTCGGTCGCGTACTTCGTCATTCGTCGCACCGTGATTCGTCCGGCGCGGCTGGCCCTCACGCGTGACGCCTTCATCATCCTGGGCCTCATCTTCAGCATCGTGCTCACCGAGTGGCTGGGGGACGCGTTCGGATTCGTGCTGGAGCCAGAGGACCCGGCTCGTGCCTGGGCGCCCCTGGCCGGCCCGCTGAGCCTGGCACTCGAGCCGATCGGCCGGGAAGCCGCCACCATCGGCTTCGGGGTCATGGCGTGGTCGCACATCATCCTGGTCCTTGGATTCGGGGCCTACCTGCCGTACAGCAAGCACCTCCACATCATCAGCAGCGAGCCCAACGTCTATTTCCGCAACCTCGAGCCGCGTGGCGCGCTCCGCAAGATGGACCTCGAGGCGGAGCCCGAGGAAGGCGAGGAGCTTCCCGTCTTCGGTGCCAAGGGCCTGCAGGACCTGACCTGGCGTCACCTCTCCGACGGCCTGGCGTGCACGGAGTGCGGACGCTGCATGGAGTTCTGTCCGGCCTCGATGACGGGCAAGACGCTCTCGCCCAAGCACCTCATGGAAGGACTGCGCGATCAGATCGCATCGGCCGAGACGGCGCTGGCAGCGGCCGCATCGGCCCAGCGTGCGTGGAAGGGGGGAGCCAACGGTGGTGCATCGGCCTCGGAGGATGCGCTGTCGCTGGCCCGGGGCCGCGCGGAGGAGGCGCTCACCCTGCCCCTCATGGACAACGTGATCCCGGAGGAGGCGGTCTGGCAGTGCACGACCTGCGGCTGGTGTGTCGAGGGCTGCCCGGTGCTCATCGAGCACGTTGACACGATCGTCGAGATTCGCCGAAACGCGGTGCTCGAGGAGAGCCGATTCCCCAAGGAGCTCAATGCGGCATTTCGCAACATGGAGAACGCCGGCAACCCCTGGGGCCAGCCGAAATCATCGCGCATGGACTGGGCAAAGGGCCTGGACGTTCCCCTGTTGGCCGATGCCGATCCGCCCCGGCGCAGCACGGACGGCACCACGCCATGGAGGACGATTCACGAGTCCGATCCCACGGGCGACGTGCTCGGCGGGCGCATCCTGTTCTGGGTCGGGTGCGCCGGCGCATTCGACGATCGCAATCGGAAGGTGGTGCGTGCCATGGCGCAGCTCCTGAACCAGGCCGAGATACCGTTCGCGGTGCTCGGCGCCCAGGAGACCTGCACGGGCGATCCGGCGCGGCGGGCCGGCAACGAGTACCTCTACCAGATGCTCGCCGAGGAGAACGTCGCGACCCTGTCTGCCGCGCACGCCGAGCACGGCATCTCGACCATCGTGGCCACCTGCCCGCACTGCTTCAACACCATCAAGAACGAGTACCCGCAGTTCGGCCTCACCGGGATCCAGGTCATCCACCACACCCAGCTGCTCGATCGGCTGGTCGCTGATGGCCGGCTGGTGCCCGAGGAGCACCATGACGCCGTGATCGCGTATCACGACGCGTGCTACCTGGGACGCTACAACGAGGTCTACGACGAGGGCCGTCGCGTGGTGGATTCCGTGCCGGGCCAGAGCGTGGTCGAGATGGACCTTCACCACCGCAAGGGGATGTGCTGCGGCGCCGGCGGCGCGAGGATGTGGATGGAGGAGCGCGAGGGCACGCGCATCAACCACAAGCGCGTGGAGCAGGCGCTCGAGAAGACACCGGACGAGATCGCGACCGCGTGTCCCTTCTGCCTGATCATGCTGCGAGATGGCACCACGGACCTCGACCGCACCGATGTCGCGGTCCGCGATGTCGCGGAGCTGCTCGCCGATGCGACGGGGGCGTGGAAGCGCGAGGTGGGTGCGGCGGAGACCGGGGGGGACTGACGCTGGAGAGCTGGAGCGTTGCGTCTCCGCGGCCAGCTCATGCGCGTGTGAGGTGCAGTTGACCGGTCCCCGCGCCGCGCCCTGACAACTGCTCGCCTGGTTCGCATTAGCGGGTAGTGAGGAGTCTCGGGCGGCGTTGCTGAGCGTGGGCACTGCTCGCCGCCGGCCTCGGCGCCCGCTAATGCGCGTGGGGGGTGCAGTTGACAAGTCGGGCGGCGCTGGGTCGTCTGGCCCGGCTCGCGTCTGGTCTCTGCGGCCGGGTAGCGCGCACCACGGATGCAGCTCACCGGTCCCCGCGCCGCGCCCTGACAACTGCTCGCCTGGTTCGCATTAGCGGGTAATCAGGAGTCTCGGGCGGCGTTGCTGAGCGTGGCCACGGGTCGCCGCCGGCCTCTGCCCCCGCTAATGCGCGTGTGGGGTGCAGTTGACAAGTCGAGCGGCACCGGATCACCCAAAGCGTCGCTGCCGCCGTCGCCGCCGCCGTCCGCGGCCCCCAACCCACCCACCTGAGCCAACGCCACTGAACAGCACCCTCGAAACCCCACGGATTCCGTCAAACCTCGCGGAATCCGTAGAATCGGACCTCGAATGTTGCGGAATGTTGACCGTCTCCCAGCTGCTGAGTACTCTTCTCGCCATGGCGGTGCGATCGATCCAGCAACCGGGGCGGCGGCCCATTCTCGACGACCTCGACAAGCGCATCATCCAGTGTCTTCAGCTGGATGGTCGACGGCCGTACGCTCAGATCGGACGTCAGCTTGACGTTCCCGAGGCCACCGTCCGGCAGCGCGCCGAGCGGCTGATCGGACGAGGCGTGGTGCAGATCGTGGGGGTCACCGATCCTTTGGCCATGGGCTTTCAGCAGCCGGCCCTCATCGGCCTCAAGGTCGAGGCGGCGCGCCTGACGGAGGTTGCCGACGAGATCGCGAAGCTGGACGAGGTGACGTACCTCGTCATCACCGCCGGGCGCTATGACCTCGTGTGCGAGATCGTGTGCGAGGACAATGATCACCTGTTGCGCGTGCTGACCGAACGACTCGCGGGGATCGACGGTATCCGTTCGACCGAGACGCTCGTCGAGCTGCGCTTTGTCAAGGAAAGTTACCAATGGGGAGCTCGCTAGGAGGGCGACCGTGACGGTCACCAGGCACGAAATCGATCGGGCGCGCGTCAACGAGATCGGCGCGCGGGAAGAGGCGGCGTATCGGGCGCGAACCGCAAAGAGCAAGGCGCTCTTCGATCGCGCGCGCGAGTCCATGCCGCTTGGCGTCGCAAGCTCGTTTCAGGCCTACGACCCATATCCGCTGTTCATGGGCGACGCCCGGGGCAGCCGGATCTGGGACGCGGACGGCAACGAGTACATCGACTTCGACATGGCGTTCGGCGTGCTGGCCGCCGGTCACTCGCATCCGCTGCTGGCGGAGGCCCTTCAGCGGCGCGTGGCGAACGGCACGTGCTACACCTTCCCGGTCGAGGACGGCGTGACGCTGGCCGAGGAGATCCGAGCCCGCTTTGGCGCCGATTCCGTGCGCTTCAGCAACTCGGGCACCGAGTCCACCATGGACGCCATCCGCGTGGCCCGCGGCTACACCGGACGCGAGAAGATCATCAAGTTCGAAGGCGGCTATCACGGCCACCATGACGACGTGCTGGTCAGCATTCAGCCGCCGCGCGAGGCCATGGGACCGATCGACGCTCCGGCCACCGTGCCGGCAAGTGCCGGCATCCCGCGCAGCCGGATCGCGGAGACCGTCATCGCTCCGTTCAACGAGCCCGACATGCTCGAGGCGATCCTCCAGGCCCACGAGGGCGAGATCGCCGCGATCATCGTGGAGCCCGTCCAGTTCAACATCGGCGTCGTCCCGCCCGAGCCGGGATTCCTGCAGCGCGTTCGCGAGCTGGCAACCGAGCACGGCGTCGTGCTCATCTTCGACGAGGTCAAGACCGGCGTTGTGATCGCCTGGGGCGGGGCCTACGAGTACTACGGCGTGAAGCCCGATCTCTTCTGCCTGGCAAAGAGCATCGGCGGCGGCATCCCGATCGGCGCCTTCGGCGGGCGTGCCGAGGTGATGCGCGTCATCGAGACGCTCGAGGGCAGCCAGCACTTCGCCGGCATGAGTGGGGCGCTCGGCTCGGGGATGGAGCGCTCGACGCTTCCGAGCGGTGCGACCCGCGTCGCACACCTGGGCACCTTCAACGGGAATCCGCTGTCGATGACCGCCGGCGTCGTGACGCTCACCCAGATCCTCACCAAGGACGCCTATCCGGTGCTCAACGCGATGGCCGACCGGCTCACGACAGGCAGCCAGTCCGTGATCGATGACCATGGGCTGCCGGGCTACGCGATCAACGTCGGTCCCAAGGGCTGCGTGATGTTCACCCCGGAGCGCGTCACCAACTACCGAACCCTGGTCGACCTGGACTCCGACCTGTGGGCAGCCAGCTTCTTTTACCTGGCGAACCGCGGGATCCTGCTTCCGCCCGGTCCGGACGACCAGTGGACGCTCTCGGTGCAGCACACCAACGCCGACATCGATCGCTACATCGAGGTCTTCGGCGAGTTCGCGGCCGAGCTGACGGGCTGATGATCGAGCGTGCCGCCAAGCCACTCGCCGGCCTGTTGAACTGGCTGGCCGGGTTCCTCAACGCGGTCTTTCGCGTCCTGGGGAGACCCGGCAAGCTGCTCCAGGATCTCCTCAACGGCTCGTGGCTCGGCCATTCGCTCCACCCGGTGCTCGTCGACGTCGTCATCGGCGGCGCGACGGCCGTCGTCTTCCTGGACGTGCTGCGCGTCGTGTTCGGAGCGTCCGGCACGGAGGACGCGGCGACCTGGGTACTTGCGCTGACCTATGCCGCGGGCGTCGGATCCATCCTGTCGGGCTGGACCGATTTCAAGGACACGGCATCGGGCAACGAGCGCAACGTGGTCGGGCTCCACGGCATCATCAACTTCGTCGGGATGGCCGGATTCGGCATCTCGCTCGCGCTGCGGCTCGGCGGGAATGTGGACGGAGCGTTCTGGCCGATGCTGATCGGCTACGGGATCATCTCGGTCGGCTCCTACATCGGCGGCCATGTCGTCTTCAAGTACGGCTACATGGTCAACCACAACGCATTCAGCCGTGGCAAGCGCGCGAAGGAGTTCACCGCGGTCGCTCCGGTCGCCGAGGTGCCCGATGGCGAGGCCACCCAGGTGAGCTTCGGCGCGACCAAGGTGGTCCTCGTCCGCCGTGGCGACCTGGTCCATGCGCTCAAGGACACCTGCTCGCACGCCGGTGGCCCGCTCTCGGAAGGTGAGCTGCGCGACGGGACGATCAGCTGTCCTTGGCACGGATCGGTGTTCCGTCTCCGCGACGGTGCCGTGGTCCACGGACCGGCGTCGACTCGCCAGGTGACCTACCGTGCCCGGGTGCACGATGGACAGGTGGAGCTCCAGGGGCCACACGACTGAACGTGGCGGCTCCGCCGCTCGGCTGATCTGCGCCGTCGATCCGCTACACTCAATCGCCCGAGCCCCTGCCGCAGAACTCCGCGCCCGAGGAGCCGAGTGACCTACCTTCCGACCGCAGAGCACGATGAGCTGCGCGCCGTGGTGCGCGAGCTGGCCGACGAGAAGATCGCGCCACGCGCCGCCGACATCGACGCGAAGGCCGAGTTCCCCGAGGACCTCCGCCAGCTGCTCGCCCAGCAGGACCTCCTCGGGACCTGCTTCGAGGAGCGGCACGGCGGCACGAACCTCGACACGGTCGCGCAGAGCATCCTGGTCGAGGAGATCGCCCGGGCGGACGCGACGACCAGCCTCATCCCGATCGTCCAGAAGCTCGGCGCCCTGCCGATCATCCTGGCCGGGTCCGACGAGCAGAGAGACCGCTACTTCCCGCGGCTCGCCTCGGGCGAGTGGCTGATCGCCTTCGGGCTGACCGAGGCCGCGGCCGGCAGCGACGTGGCAAGCAACCACATGCGCGCGGTGCGCGATGGCGATGTCTACGTCCTGAACGGCAGCAAGCGCTTCATCACCCACGGCAGCGTGGCCAACGTTCTGACCGTATTCGCCATCACCGATGCGGAGGCCGGCGGGCGCAAGGGCATGAGCGCCTTCATCGTCGAGGCCGATACGCCCGGCTTCGCGGCTCCGCGGGTCGAGCACAAGATGGGGATCCGAGGCTCGCCCACGGCAGAGCTCACATTCGACGACGTCCGCGTGCCGCTCGCCAACCGCCTCGGCGAGGAGGGGGAGGGTTTCAGGATCGCGATGGAGACCCTGGACCGCAGCCGGCTCGGGATCGCGGCGCAGGCCGTGGGCATCGCGCAGGGAGCCATCGACGCCGCGGTGGCCTATGCAGCCGACCGCCAGCAGTTCGGCCAACGCGTGGCCGACTTCCAGGGCATCGGGTGGATGCTTGCCGACATGACATCCCAGAACGAGGCGGCCCGGCAGCTCACCTACGCGGCCGCGGCTCGCGTTGATGCGAATGCGCCCGACCTCCCATACTGGACGTCGAGCGCGAAGCTGGTGGCAGGTGACACTGCCATGCGCGTGACCACCGACGCCGTCCAGGTTCTGGGCGGGTACGGCTACATCACCGAGTATCCGGTCGAGCGCATGATGCGTGACGCCAAGATCACGCAGCTGTACGAGGGAACCCAGCAGATCCAGCGCCTCATCATCGCGCGCCAGCTCCTCCAGCGGGCCGGCGTGGCGAAGCGGGGCTCGTAGACAGGAGCAGTGCAAGCGGATCGTGAAGATCGTCGTCTGTATCAAGCAGGTCCCGGCAACCAGCGCCGACAAGCGCTATACCGATGACCTGCGCCTCGACCGCACCGGTGTCGAGGCCATCATCAACCCTCTCGACGAGTACGCCATCGAGCAGGCGCTGCGCCTCGTGGATGCCGGCACCGTAGAGTCCGTGACCTACCTCTCGATGGGGCCCGACCAGGCGTCGGAGGCCCTTCGACGCGCGCTCGCCATGGGCGGTGACGATGCGGTGCTCATCACCGATGCGGCGCTGGTCGGCGCGGACGAGTGGACCACCGCCAAAGTGCTCGCGGCCGCGCTCGACAAGTTGGCGCCCGATGTGGCGCTCATGGGCATGGCCTCGGACGACGCCCGCGGCTCGCTGGTGCCCGGTGCGGTGGCCGCGATGCGCGACGTCCCGCTGCTCTCCTACGGGTCCGAGCTCGCGCTGTCCGACGGTGAGGCGCGCGTGCGTCGGCTGTCGGCAGCCGGATTCGACTGGATCGCCGCACCGCTGCCGGTGGTCGCCACGGTGACCGACCAGGTCGGCGAGCCGCGGTACGCCAGCCTCAAGGGCATCATGGCCGCCAAGCGCAAGCCGATGGAGACGTGGTCACTGAGTGACGTCGGCCTTTCGGCCGATGATCTCCACGGCGCGGCCCTGACCAAGGTCACCGATGCGCGCGCCCCGGAGGAGAAGCCTCCCACGGAGCGGATCGCCGACCTGCCAGCCCCCGAAGCCGCGGCCAAGATCGCCGACTGGCTCGCCTCACGAAAGCTGATCTGACCATGAGCAACGACATCCTGTTCCTGGCCGAGTTCACCGGCGGAGCGCCGGCCCGCTCGGCTCTCGAGCTCGCAACCGGTGCGGCCGAGCTGGCATCTCAGTCCGGCGGCAGCGCCGTGGCCCTGGCGTACGGAGCCGGCGCCGCCGAAGGTGCCGCTGCCTTGGGTGCCCATGGCGCCGCGCGCGCCATCGTGCTGGGCAATGAGGATCGCCCGGCCATCACCTACGCGCCCGCAGCGATCGCGGCGGCACGCGACGCCGGCCTCGCGGTCCTCGCCCCGGCAACGCCCAACGGACGCGACCTGGCTGCTGCGCTCGTGGGATCGCTCGACCTTCCGGCATTCGGCCCCGTGCGCGCCGCGCGGATCGTCGACGGCGTGGTCGAGTCCGAGCAGGCGACCTTGCAGGGGCGCGTCATCACCACCGCCCGACCGGCGGACGGGGCCCCGACGCCATCGGTGGTCCTGGTGCTCGCCAACACGTTCACGCCCGCCGATGGCGGTTCCGGCACGGCAGAGGTCAGCGGGGCGCCCGAGGCCGCCGAGTCGGCACTGGGGAAGGCAACCGTCGCCGAGAGCCACGAGGCCGATGCAAAGGTCGTCAACCTCGAGGAGGCGACGATCATCGTGGCCGGCGGCCGCGGTGTCGGCGGCGAGGAGGGCTTCGGCCCGCTGCGCGAGCTGGCCGAGGCGCTGGGTGGTGCCGTCGGCGCGTCGCGTGCCGCGGCCGACGCGGGTTGGATCCCGTACCAGCTCCAGATCGGCCAGACCGGCAAGGTCGTGAAGCCGGCGCTCTACATCGGCGCGGGAATCAGTGGTGCCATCCAGCACCGGGTCGGCATGCAGACCGCGGAGCACGTCGTGGCCATCAACCGTGATCCGGACGCTCCCATCGGCGAGTTCGCGGACCTGTTCGTGGTCGGGGACCTGTTCCAGATCGTGCCGGCCCTGACTGCCGAGATTCGCCGCCGCAAATCGTCGGCCAGCGGGTAGGCTACGAGCATGAAGGTGCTGTTCGGCGGCCGGCGACGGAGTGTCTTCGGACCCGGCAAGGAGCTGGCCGCGTACCGCAACGAGATGTCGGATCGCTCCGCGCGCATCGACGGCCAGATCGCCTCGGTCGCCGACGAGATCGACGCGCTCCGGCGGCGGGATCTCGACCCCGACGAGGCGGTCGAGCGGCTCACCGCCCAGGAGGACACGCTCGACGATGAGGTCATGGGCCTGCAGGGCATGATGGCGCCCGAGGATCTCCACGGGCTCCACATGGAGTACGAGGCCAACCTGGAACGCGTGCTGCGCGGGATCGTCACCGCCGAGCGCGGATGCTCGCTGACGCGGCTTCCGCATCGGCCCCCGGGCGACGAAGAGCCGTTCACGTACTACAAGCGGGCCCACGCCAACGTCACCCACGCCCGGCTGCGCATGACCGAGATCGTGGATGTCCTGCTTCACTGGGAGCCGGGGCTGCTTGCCGACGGATCCGTCACCGCGCGTCTGGAGCGCACTCGCCAGCGCTGACGTCCGCTTCGAGGTCCACATGTTGTGGTACTCTCCGGAACGGTACAACCACTGGTGTAGTCCGCAACGGAGCCACGCTCAGACTCATGCGATGTCCACGCTGCGAAGAGACCGGCACGCGCGTCATCGACTCGCGCGACCTCGAAGCCGGGAGCACCATCCGCCGACGACGAGAGTGCGAGACGTGCTCATATCGCTTCACGACCTACGAGCGGCCTGAGGGCGCGCGCCTCGTCGTCATCAAGCGTGACGGCAGCCGACAGGAGTTCGACCGCGAGAAGCTGCGCACGGGTCTGCTCAAGGCGCTCCAGAAGCGCCCGGTGACGCTCGACCGGGTAGAGGCCGCACTCGACGACATCGAGAGCCAGCTGCGCACCCGCGGCGACGCCGAGCTGCCATCCACCGAGATCGGGCGCCTGGCGACGGACGCCCTGCGTGAGCTCGACCAGCTGGCCTACATCCGCTTTGCATCGGTCTATCACGCGTACGACGACATCGAGACGTTGCAGCGCGAAGTCGATCGGCTCATCAAGCAGCGGCCGGGGTCGTAAGATCAGCGACGCATGATCCTGTCCGACCGCGACATCCGCGCCGAGATCGACGCGGGCCGAATCGTCGTTGACCCATACACACCTGAGGCTGTCCAGCCATCGAGCGTTGACCTGCACCTGGGCAATCGCTTCCGCGTGTTCAGGAACAACCGCACTGCGGTGATCGACCCCAGGGCCGACCAGCCGGAGCTCACCGAGCTGGTGGAGATCATCGGCGACGAGCCATTCATCCTCCACCCCGGCGAGTTCGTGCTTGGCGCCACGTTCGAACGCGTGGCCCTGCCCGACGACCTCGTCGCGCGGCTGGAGGGCAAGTCGAGCCTGGGACGCCTGGGCCTCCTCATCCATTCGACGGCCGGCTACGTGGATCCGGGCTGGGAAGGCACGCTGACGCTCGAGCTGAGCAACGTGGCCAACCTGCCGATCAAGCTCTACGACGGCATGAAGATCGGCCAGATCAGCTTCCAACGCCTCAGCTCGCCGGTCGAGATCGGCTACGGCGACAAGCGGATCGGGAGCAAGTACCGCGGCCAGACGGATCCCACGGCCAGCCGCTACCACGCCGACTTCGATCGCGGCCGCGTGAGCCGATGAGCGAGCCGCTCCACCATCTTGGCGAGGCGCGCGTCTTCGCCGGCAACGTGTCGGTCCGGGTCCTGCGCTCCGGCTGGTTCCGGCCCGATGCCGGCGGCTTCTTCGGCGTCGTGCCGAAGCCGCTGTGGAGCCGGCTGGTCGAGGTGGACGATCGCGGCCGATTGACCTGTCGCCTGAACCTTCTGCTCGTCGAGGCCGGCGGCAAGCGAATCCTGGTCGAGACCGGGACCGGCGTGCGGATGAGCGACAAGGATCGCGACATCAAGGGCGTCGAGGGCGGTGACCCGGTGGCGGCCCTGCGCGCGGTCGGCGAGGATCCGGCCTCCATCGACTTCGTGGTCGTTTCTCATCTTCACTACGACCATGCCGGCGGGATGCTCGGTGCGGACGGAACCCCCGCGTTTCCGAATGCGCGCTACGTCATCCAGCGCGACGAGGCGGAAGCGGCCCACGGCGACGAGCTTCGGCTGCAGGGCGTCATGGAAGTCGAGCAGCTGGACGCTGTGCGGGCGGCCGGCCAGCTGGCGGAAGTCAATGGCGAGGTGGAGCTCGTGGAAGGCGTTCGGGTTCTTCGCACGGGAGGCCATACCCGCGGCTCGCAGGCCGTGCTGCTGGGCACTGAGCGCGCGCGCGGGCGCGCCGGCGACCCGACCGAACGTGCGATCTTCTGGGGCGACCTGATTCCGACCCGATGGCAGATTCCCGTGCGCTGGACCAGCGCGTACGACGACTATCCGATCGACGCCATCGAGGTCCGCAACGAGCTCGTGGCGCGCGCCGCGACGGAGGGCTGGTGGTGCTACTTCACGCACGACCCAGGTGCGCTGCCGATCCGGATCGAGGCGACTGAAAGGGGCTACCGCGCGGCCGACTGAGCGCTTGGTCGGCACCGGACGTGACGCGCTCACCCGGGTATCATGCGAGACGCCACTTCCGAAGCCGCATCGACTTCGTCGAAAGGACAATTCCTCGAATGAAGACCAACCCATCGGCGCTGCGTCGTGCGCCGTTCCTGATCATCCTCGCTACCCTCGCCTTCGTGCTCGCGGCGTGCTCTTCCGGGAGCGGCGACGGCGCGTCGGCCGATGACGACAACACAGGTGGTGGCACCATCGGCGTCATCGATGGCGCCGCCGAGATCACCGCGGCCGACCTGGCGTTCGACGCCAACGTTATCCAGGCGACGGCCGGCGAGGCGTTCACCGTCACCCTCGTCAACAACGACACCGTCCCGCACAACTTCAGCGTCTACACCGAGGAGGGTGGCGAGGCCATCGTCACCGGCGAGATCATCGACGCCGGCGCGACTGTCGAGGTCGAGGTTCCCACGCTCGAGGCGGGGGAGTACTTCTTCGTGTGCGACCTGCACCCGGCCGAGATGACCGGGGCGATCGTCGTCGAGGGCTGACCTCGAGCCGATCCACATGCCAACAGGCCGGGCGCGACGCCCGGCCTGTTTCGCGCTCACGCCCCCTCCAGTAGCTCCTCGACGATCGTCACCATGCGTGCCGGATCGAGCGGGCCGATCACCTCTCGCAGGACGGTCCCCTCGGCGCCGATGAAGTAGTGGCGTGGAAGGCCGTCCGTTCCCGCCCAGCGGTAGTAGGTCTCGAGAGTGGGGTCCAGCAGGATCGGATACTCGACGCCGTAGCGGTCGACGAAGTCTGTGACAGCGTCGCGTCCCTCGCCCCAATCGATCCCAAGGATGAGCAGCTCGTCGGGGTAGGCGTCCGCCAGGCGTTGCATGGCCGGCATCTCGGTGCGGCATGGCTCGCAGCTCGTGGCCCAGAAGTTGACCCAGACCAGGCGGCCATCGGCCTCATCGAGGGACCAGGTGCGGCCCGCGAGGTCCTCGAGCCGGAATTCAGGCGCCGGCTGGCCGACCAGGGGCCCACTCCGACCGTCGGGCGTGCCGCGCAGCAGCGGGATGGTCGCCAGCACGCCGAATACGATCGCCAGGCCGATGATGCCGATGAGCCATGCGAGGCTCCACCGACGTCGCCGCAGCACCGCGGGGATCATCGGGCCAGCGCCGCCTCGACGTCGGGACGGGTGATCATCAGTTCGCACCGATCCTCGCCGTCGACGGCGAGCACGGGGATTCGGTGCGCGTAGCGCACGAGGAGGTCGTCATCGGCCTCGATGTCGACCGCGTCCCATCCATCGGCTCCCAGCATGGCGTCGAGAAGGACGCTCGCGTCCTCGCACAGGTGGCACCCGTGGCGGACATAGAGCGTGGGACGGGACGGCATGGCGCGGATGATACGGTAGGCTTGAGCTGGCGCCGCCCCCGTAGCTCAGTGGATAGAGCGCCGCCGTCCTAAGGCGGGCGTCGGGGGTTCGAATCCCTCCGGGGGCGCCAGAACGACCCAGGGGAGGATCGCCGCGTGAATACGGTCGATGTTGGCTCGCCAGTCGGGCTCATCGTGGGGCTGGTCGTGGTCATCATCGTGATCGTGGTGATGATCTTCGCGTTCCGCCGCTCGTAGCATGGTCGTGCGAGTCGGGTTGCTCATCGGCCTGTTCACGGTGCTGACGGCGTGCGGGCTCGGGATCGGAGAGAGCGGTTTGGCTTGCCAGGACCCGCCGGCTGCCGATGAGGTGCTTGGCGACAGGGAAGTGCCTCCGATCACCGGACTCAGCGCCGAAGAGGCGAGCGCGGCGCTCGAGGCTGCTGGCATCCGTCCAAGCTGGCGCTACTCCTACGGGACGTCGATGAACGGGAACGCAGGCTACTCCGAGTGCTGGTGCGTGCCGCCGCCCGACGGCGAAGTTGGCGACGTCGCGGGGACACCGAACGAGCAGCTCATCGTGTTCGTCGAACGCGACGGACCCTTGATCGGTGGCCGTCCGCAGCCAAGGATCGGCTGGGGCTGCGAAGGTGAAGGCCGTCAAATCGGGGACGCCTCGCCCGCCTAGCCGAATCTCGGTGCTTAGCCGGCAAAGACGCCTAGGCCCCCGGCCCGACGATCAGAGAGAGCAGCGCCACCAGCACGGCGAGGGCGACGAACGGGACCGCGATGGCGGACGCGCGAAGGGTCTGCATCGATTCACCTCCTCGGCAGCCAATGGTGACCGTGAGATGAGCCGACGCCCATCCGGTGGCTCACCGCTTCCGATTAGGTGATCTACCGCATTGGTGGGCCGATGGAGCGCTGGTATGGTCCGAGCATGCCGCTGCGACCCACCTGGCGCGACGTCCTGGCGATCCTCATCGCGACCGGCGCCGTGCTGTCGAGCGTCGCGTTGTGGGCGAACGGCCGCGTCGCCATCGGGCTCGAGCTCGCGGAGGGATCGCAGGCCGCCGCGATGATGCCCTTGCCCGGATTCGCGGATGCGACCCTCCCGGGCGTCTTCGTCGTGTCCGTCACGCCTGATGGGAACGCCGCGCGCAACGGCATCTACCCCGGCTCGCGCGTCGTGTCCCTGACCACGGTCGACGGTGCCCCGGTTGAGTCCGTATCGACGCTGGATTCGCCTGGCGTCGGGGAGGTCGTCATGCACTCGGAATACGGCGACGCCATGTCCATCCCGATCGAGGCGATCTCATCCGGCCGCATCGCCGGCATCATCGTGGGCGACGTCTACGAAGACAGGCGCGTTCGAGGGCGACCAGCGCGGGGTCGTGGTGTACGGGTACGGAATGATGGAGCGCCAGTGGCTCGAGAGCACGCTCGCCACCGACATCTACGCCGTGGGGTTCGGCCTGCTGCTGGCCGCCATCGTCGCGTATCTCCTCCTCCGCGGACTGATGGGCGCTGCGGGACGGCGCTTGGCGTTCGTCGCCGCTGTGGCCGTGGCGTTGCCGCTCCTGCTGGTCCCGGTCGTCGAAGTCGGTAGCGGGGTCGGCGTCGCCGCGACCTGGGCGACCACGCTTGCTGTGGCCGTGCTCCTGGGCATGGGACTCGTCGACCACATGTCGTCTCAGGGCCGTAGGCGGGCGGGACTGGCGATCACTGGCGGAGCCGCCGTGGTGGCGGCGCTGCTCGTGGTGCAGCACATGACGACGCCGACGCTGTCACCGGACGAGCGAGGCCCGATCGCCGTGCTCTATGGCGCCGTTGCATTCGCGCCCGGGGTGCTTGCCGGACTGACCGGGAAGCGCAGCGCACGCGAGCGCGGGCAGCTGTTTGCGCTGGGCATCCTGCCCGCCATCGGCCTCGTTGCCATCGTGCCGAGCGACGTCATGCCGGTGTGGCCCATGGTGGCGTTCGGGGCTGTTGCCACCAGCTTTGCGCTTCCGTGGGAGCGAGGAATGCGACGGGTCAGCGCGGGGTTCGCGCGCATGCGATCGGTGCGGATCTCGCCGGATCCGACGGCGTCCCCGCTCGATCGCGAGCGTCGGGACCTGCTCACCCTCGCGCTCATCGGCCTCGCACTGGTCATCTCTCTCACCCACCAGTCGGAGTGGGCGATCGTCCTCGGTTCTGCCGTCGGCCTCGTGATCTGGATCGGGCTGCGCCAGGGCGTGTTCGGCAGCGACTGGACCGATGCGGCCATTCCGTCTGGCAGCAGCCGTCGCCGTTCCGATCCTCCTGGTGCCCGCCGCCTGGGGGTCGTACTCCGAAGGTCAACCGATCCTGTTGCTGCCGGCCGCCTTTGCCGGATTGTCGGTCGCGCATCTGCTCGCGTCGCGCCACTCCGATCCATCACTTGCGGCACGCCTCTTCATGGCTTCGGTCGGCCTCGCCGGCCTGTTCGTCATCACCGCCCTGCTCCAATCCCGCTTCTTCGTCCCTCTGGTGGGATTGATCCCACTCATCCCGGGCATCCCGGTCGCCTTCGCTGATCGGACCGAACCGAGGGCGATGGCGTGGCGCCTCGAGACGCTTGCGGTGGCCGCAACACCACTTGTCGCGTCGCTGGTCCTCGTACCGAACTCGGCCGGCGGGCTGATCCTTGCCGGCTGGCTTGGCGGGATCGTGGTCTGGCGCTACCTCGCGATCAATCCGCTCGTTGGACTGGCAGTCAGGACCCAGCTCCAGCGCGACGTCGCGGTCGCGGCCGCGGAGACGGAGCGCGCTCGCCTGGCCGCGGACCTCCACGACGACGCGCTCCAGCAGCTCACCATGCTGGTCCGTACCCTCGACGAGGGTGGCCACGAAGCCGAAGCCGCCGAGGCACGCGAGGTCGCGACGAAGCTGCGCTCCGTGGTCGGGGACCTGCGCCTGCCGATCCTCGACGATCTGGGTGCCGGAGCCGCGCTCGAATGGCTCGTCGAGCGTGTCGAGCCCCTTGCCGGCGGCGTGGTGAAGCTCGAGCGCTCCGACGCCTCGCGCCCGCCCGCCGACGTGGAGCTGGCGGTCTTCCGCGTCGCCCAGGAAGCGCTGACCAATGCGATCAAGCATGGCAAGCCGCCGATCGCGGTCCGCTACGACGTGAGCGCCGATGGACGGGTCACGCTGGCCATCGACGACGCCGGCGACGGGATCGGCTCCGACGCCACCGAGGAGGCGCCGGGCGATGGCCACTTCGGGCTCGTCAACATGCAGCAGCGGGCGGAGCAGATCGGCGCCCTGCTCGACGTTCGTCGCTGGCCGAGCGGCGGCACGCGTGTCGCTCTCGAGTGGCGCCCGCAATGAGCCAGTGAGCCGATGATCCGGGTCGCGGTCGTCGACGACCATCCGCTGGTGCGCGAGGGAACGGCCGCCATCATCGATCGCGCCGATGACATGCAGATCGCCGGAGTGGCTGGATCGCTGGACGAGCTGCGCCCGCTCCTCGATGGCTCGGTCGACGTCCTGCTGCTCGACCTCCGCCTCGGGCAGGAGTCCGGATTCGAGCTCCTGCGCGACCGCGGTGACTCGGCATTGCCGGCCGTGGTCTGCCTGACGTCGTACGACTACCCTCAATACGCCGATGCCGCCATGCGGCTCGGCGCGGCCGGGTTTGTGGTCAAGACCGCCCCCACGTCGGAGCTGCTGGACGCGATTCGGCGGGCGGCCTCGGGCGGACTGGCCTTCGGCGTCAGGCCCGGAGGTGGGGTCCGGCTATCGGCCCGGGAGCGGGAGGTGGTCGACCTCATCGTCAGCGGCTCGTCGAACGATGAGATCGGCGGGCGGCTTGGCATCAGCTCGAGAACCGTGGAATCGCATCTGCGGCGACTGTTCGAACGAACGGGCGTCGCCTCACGCACGGAGCTGACGGCCAGGGCGCTGCGAGAGGGCTGGCTCGAGGGCACCGAGTAGCGGCGTTCCACGTACTGGTCCGTGCAGGGCCGAGCCCCGACTCTTTGGCAGCATCGTGACAAGTGCGGTCCATCCGGTGGAAAGCACCGCAAACATGTCGGATGGGCTGGGCGCCCACTGCCAAGTCATCGTCGGTCAGGACGACATCGAGGCCGGTGTACCCCTCCTCACCGACGAGAGGCTCACCGGTGTGGAGGCCCATCCGGACGCGGAGGACGACGTCGTCGGGCCACGAGGCTTCGTCGTGCGCTCGCTGGGCCTGGACCGCCGCGGCCACTGCCTGGCGGGCACGTGCGAACGAATAGAAGAACGCATCGCCCTGCGTGTCGATCTCCTGGCCGTCATGCTCGGCAAAGGTGGCGCGCAGCAGGCGCCGATGCTGGCCCAGGAGCTCGGCGTAGCGGTCTCCAAGCCGCTTCAGAAGCTGCGTGCTGCCTTCGATATCGGTGAACACGAAGGTGACCGTCCCGCTGGGAATGGCTGGCATGCCGCAAGGATACCGATCACGGCGCCGGACGACCCTCGGCAGGCGCTTGCTGCGGTGCCTCGGTGCGCGACTCGGGCGAGGACGCGCTCGACATCCCGCCTCCCGATCGTCAGCCGGCGCTGACGGGCTCGGCGGCCGTCGATCGGCGGTCGTGGGTGCCCTCGCCGAACTCCTCGACCATCTTGGCGTTGAACGCGGGGAGATCCTTCGGCGTGCGGGCCGTGACGAGGCCCTGGTCGACGACGACCTCCTCATCGGTCCACTCGGCGCCGGCGTTGCGCAGGTCCGTCCTCAGCGAGGGGTAGCTCGTCACGCGGCGGCCGCGCACGACGTCGGCCTCGATGAGCATCCACGGGCCGTGGCAGATGGAGGCCATCGGCTTCTTCGCGTCGAACATGGCGCGCACGAAATCGACCGCCTTCGGCTCCTGTCGCATTGTGTCGGGATTCTTCGTGCCGCCGGGGATCAGCAATGCGTCGAACTCGGCAGCATCGGCCCCGTCGAGGGTGAGGTCGACCTGCGCGGTGTCGGCATCAGTCTTCCCAGTGATGGTGCCGTCGTGGTTCGAGATGATCGTGGTGGTCGCTCCCGCCTGCTGCAGGGCGGCGACCGGCTCCGTCAGCTCGCTTGGCTCGTAACCATCGGTCACCAGCACGGCGACCTTGAGTCCGTCGAGGTTCATCGGGTTCTCCTGGTACTCGGCTTTGCCAGAGGGACGACGCAGGGCCCGTGCCAGTCCTACAGCACGAAGACGAACAGCCCCGCAAGCTGGGCGAAGACGTTGAAGAAGATCATGATGCCGATGCCGATAATGAACGCGCCGGAGACCACTTGGACCGCCGTGTGGTGACGCCGCAGCCAGTCGAGCAGCGGCCGGAGGCGGGGGAGCGCAACCGCGGCCGCAAGGAACGGAACGGCGAGTCCCGCCGAGTAGGCCACGAGCAGCACGAACACCGCCGGCGCGGAGCCGCTGGAGACCCCCATCGTGAAGATGGCGCCCAGGACCGGGCCGATGCACGGTGACCAGCCGACCGCCACGAACGCACCGAGCGCCAACGATCGAACCGAACGCGCCGCCGGCAGAGCGGCGGGATCCAGGCCCACGCGCACGCGATCGAGGACCGGGCCGAAGACGCCGGTCGTCAGGACCCCGAGGACGATCACGGCCACGCCCGCAACCTGCCGGATCTCCGGGATCCGGAACAGCGGCCCGCCGACGAGGCCCAGTGACGTGCCGAGGATCACGAAGACGGCCGTGAAGCCGCCGATGAACAGCAGCGCCTGCGTGACAACCGACGTCCTCGAGGTGACGGTTGCACCGCCCGGAATGGTCGAAAGCGCAGCCGCATCGCCCAGGAAGGCAAGGTAGACCGGCAGCAGGGCCAGCACGCACGGCGAGATGAACGAGATCAGGCCGGCAAGGAACGCAAGCCCGATGCTGACCTCGGTCATGGAAGGAGCAGCGCGGCCGGCGGAATACCGGGCTCGACGACCAGCGGCGCGGCGATGATCCAGAGTGACAGGACCGTGTATCCGATCATCAACCCGACCAGGGGTAGGCCGGCGATGGTCGAGCGGCTCGGGTCATCCGCCTTCGCAAGCCGATGCGCCAGCACGATCCCGATGACGTGCCCGACCACGATCGCCCCGACGCTCGTGTACCAGACGAGAGCAATCGGGATGGCGTCGAGCTGGGGGGCCAGGCTCATCAACGGATCGACGATCAGCGACGGCAGCCAGACGATGCCCTGGATGACCAGCGTGAAGTAGTGCGCGATGAGGTATCCGCCCGCGATCGGGAGCAGGGTGATCGCGTAGCGGCCGAGGTCCGACCCGAGGGGTCGCCGGTGCTGAGATGCGCCGATGAGCCGGGCCGACGCGATCACCAGCACGAAGGCCGCCATGAATGAGACGAAGACCAGCGCGAACTGCGCCGTCTCGGCGAGGAGGAACGTCCGGGCGTCCGTGGGACCCAGCAGCGAGGCGAGTGGACCGTAGACGAGGTCGAACAGCCATCCACCGATCGAGGTCTCTTGCAGTCCGTCGTAGGTGACGCCGGCCAGCGCCAGGATGATGAATGCCGCGTCGGACGGACCGGACCGGCCCGCGTCCATCAGCCCGGCGGCCCAGGGCCGCAGCACCGCATGGCGTTCGCCATCATCGGCCGTGGTGGAGCACTCGGGGCAATCAACGCATCGGGACGGATCGCATTCATCGCCGCAGCCGGCGCACAGGGCGGGATCGGTCGAGATGCGACCGATCGGCCCGATCCTGCCGAACCAACCGAGCAGGACCTCGAACAGTTCGGCGTGACGGAGCCATGCGGCGGGTCCAACGGACAGCATCCCGGCCAAGGTGATCACCGTGTACGACAGCATGAGGACCGCCACGGTGCCCGCCACCTCGCCGCCCGGCAGCACGAGCTCGACCCAGATGGCAATCGCCAGAAGAGCGAATGCCGGCCAGCGCGCCAGGCCCGGAGGGTAGGTGAGGCCCAGGTCCAGCCGACCCGCGCCGGCACGCCGCGCCAGCCACTCGAGACCCGCGAAGGTCGTGCGGAATGGGCTGAGCGACGGCCATGGATTGCCGATCAGCACCGAGACGATGGGCAGACCGACCCAGATGCCGATCCACAGCAGCACGGCCGGCAGCGGCGAGATGTCGCCGATCACGAACCCAACCACGATGGCGCCGTACCACCACACCATCCCGAGGGCACGGAGCACGGGCCGGGCGACGTGCTCCAGTGACGCAGGAATCGGGATGATGGGCGCTGCCCTGGGTGCCCCGCGCGACGCCACGGCCAGCACGACGAACGACGCAGCCACGGCGGCGCCGGCACCGGCCAGATAGAGCCACAGCGGCACCGGCAGCTCGAACGTCCCGCCGACGGCGTGCGCTGCCACGCGACCCGGGATGAGCATGAGCAGCAAGACCAGGGCCGCGGCGACCGCGGCAGTCCGTCGGCTAGGGCTCATGGACTGTGAAGATCCCTACATCGACGCCCTGCGGGTCGTCATTGCTGTGGAGCTCCACCGGAAACTGACCGCTGCGGGACGCCGTGAACGTGAGCTCCTTGACCTCGCCGGCCACGATCGGGGTCGCCGGCGCCTCTTCGTCGTAGCCATGGATGTGGAGCACTCCGTCGACCTCGGCGGTCAGGACCAGCGTCACCTCGTGCCCTGCACACACCGCGGGCTGGGCGGGAACCAATGCCTCGGCGGTCACGGTGATCTCGACACGGTCCGGGAGGTCCGTGCAGCCCGATTCGCCCCCCGCGCAGCCGGCGAGGAGCAACGTCCCCGCGGCGAGTGCGGTCAGCGGGCGCACAAGTCTCTGCATCTCATCTTCTCCTCGTCTGGATCGCGATCACGGCGTGCCCCACCTGGCCCGAAGGTAGCTCACGAGGTCATCGCGCTCCTGTTCGGTCAGGCTGGCGGCAAAGGCCGGCATCGGCGTGCCCGCGGTGCCCGTCGCAATACGGTACGACACCTCGGCGTCGGAGAGGGCGGGGACCCGATCGGCAAGCGACCTCGGTGTCACGGCCGTCTGCACCGGACCGTCGCCGGTGCCATCGGTCCCGTGGCACGCCGCGCAGTTCGCCCGGTAGATGCGCTCGCCGATCTCGGGATCCCCGGCGGCGGCACTTGCGTATGGCGCCAGGTCCGACACCGTCGGCCGATTCGCACCCTCCACCAGGGAACGAGATCCGACGCCGAGGAACAGGATCACGGCCAGCGCCAGGACCGGGATGCGCAGGCGAGCGAGTCCCGCATGAACGCGGCCGAGCCATATGCCTAACCCGAGCAACGCGAAGGCCGGGATCCAGCCCGACAACCCCGAGGGCAGCGCCGTCCACAGCGCCGCCATCGGTGACGGGACGCCGATGCCGGTATCCGGCGGCGGGGCACGCAGGGCGGGGCCGGGCTCCTGTACCGCCATCCCGAACTCGACGGACTCGTCGAGCGCACCGGCGCGCCGGACGACAACGCGCATCTGCCACTCGCCGATGACCGGGGTGGCCGCCGCGGCCGTCGAGTACAGACCCTCGAGCGTGTTCGGCTCCAGCTCGATGCGTTCGGTGCCAAGCCCGATGGTCTCCACTGGCGTGAACTCGAGGAAGACCTTCTGGATGTCGTCGCGGGGCGCTCCCGTATCGGCGTCGCGAAGGGTGACCTGGTACGTCTGGCGGCCCGGGGCTGGGATGCTGACCGAGGCATGGATCGACGTGGGACCGGCCTCACCGAAGAAGTGCGCGGGCTGAATGGCCGGCCCGATCACAACGTCCTGGCGGGCCGCAGCTGGCTGGACCGTCACCATCGTGGCGGCAGCCAGCACGGCCACCACCGCCACCGAGAGCTCGGCGGCGACCAGGAGGGACGCGCTCCCGCGCCCGCGACCGCGGAGGAGGAAGTGGTTCACAGCGCCGATTGCGAGCGCGATGCTGGCCAACGTGGCCTTGGCGAGCAGCAGGTTGCCGTACTCGCTGGCCACCAGGCCGCGCGCCGAGCCCAGGACCAGGGGGGAGTTGGCGACCCCGGTCAGGATGACGAGTGGGGCCGCAACCAGGGCCAGCCTGCCATGCCGGCGCAGCACGTCCCGCGTCGCGGTTCTTCGCCCCATGACGTAGATCGCCGGGATGCCCCCGAGCCACGCAGCCGCCGCCACCAGGTGGAGCCAGTCGATCGCCCCGTTGACGGGTCCACCGAGGGACGATCCATGGCCGCCGGCGCTCATTCCCGCCAGCGAGGTGCCGACCGCAAGCGCCACGGCGACGACCAACCACCGACCGGTGGCTGACCCTCGTATCGCTCCGAGGATGGCAAGCGACCCGGCCAGCAGTCCGCCCAGCAGGGCCACTCGCATCGCCACCGCAAACGGCGTCCACCCGAACGCGGCCGCAGGGTCGAATGGCAGGCCACCCGGCCCCGGGGGAATGGTGCGGGCGGAGAGCATGAGGTAGACCGCCAGCGCCCCTGCGCCCACGAACGATGACACGGCCACGAGGCGCCAGGGCACCAGGAAGCCCAGCGGGCGGCCGGAGTGCCACCAGGTCACCAGGGTGCCGAGCCCGATCAGCGTGCCCAGCAGGCTCAGCCAGCGGGCAGCAACCGCCAACGCGTCCGCGGAGGGGGACGTTGCGGTGGGCGTCGAGCTCGGCGGCGCCTGGGCACCGGTCGGATCGACGATGAACGCATAGAACCCACTGGTCGTGTGGCCATCGGTCGTCGATACCACGTCATAGCGGACGGTGTAGACGTCCGGATCCAGGACGGGCAGGTCCAAGGTGACGGTGACGCCCTCGGGGTCGACCCGCGCCGGCCCGACGCCCGCGACCGGGCGCAGCTGGAGATCGAGTACCTCGATGCTGGCCCGATCAGGATCGATCCGTTCGCTGAACGTCACCGTCAGGGTCGACGGGGCCTCGACAAGTGAGCTGTTCGCGATCGGGTCGGAGGTCACGAGCTCGGCGTGCGCCGATACCCGCGCCGGCGCGATCGAGGCGACCAGGATCATCGCGGCCAGCCACCCGAGAGCGAGCCACGCACTCGGCTTACGGGGGACGCTCGGGGGAGTGAACTGCACGGAGCCTCCGCGGGCACATCGGGACGGGCTGGGTGGCGGCGGGCCTCATGAGTATACGGACCCTTTGCCCTCAGCCGGGATGGGAGGAGGTGCGCGCTGGCGCGTCCCTTGCAAGGTGGTCAGGCAACCACGTATCGCATCGCGCCGCACGCGCAGAGGAGATCGACCATGGCTTCCGTCGTAGAGAGCATCGACGTCAAGGTGCCCGTCAGCACCGCCTACAACCAGTGGACCCAGTTCGAGGACTTCCCTCACTTCATGGAAGGCGTGAAGTCGGTCACGCAGACCGATGACACCCATCTCCATTGGGTTGCCGAGGTGGCGGGCAAGGAAAAGGAGTGGGACGCCGAGGTCACCGAGCAGCATGCCGACGAGCGCGTGGCGTGGAACTCCACCTCGGGCGCCGATAACGCCGGCGTCGTGACTTTTCACCGCATCGACGACGAGACGACCCGGGTGACCCTGCAGCTGGACGCTGACCCAGAGGGACTGGTCGAGACCGTCGGAAGCGCGCTCGGGTTCCTCGACCGTCAGGTCAAGGGCGACCTCGAACGCTTCAAGGAGTTCATCGAGAGCCGCGGCTCCGAGATCGGGCGCCTGGCGCGGCGAGGTCGAGGCGGGAAGCCAGCGATGACCGATCGCGGCAACGCCGGTGGTGGCGGCATGACCGGCGCCACCGGCGACCTGACGCCCGACGACACGAGCGACAGCTTCACTCCGGGTGAGCGTCGCGAAGTGGAGGGGACGTCGCGGGCGGACGTCACGCTCGGTGTCGGCGGATCCGCGGAACCCGAGCGGTCGGGGAGCGTCGGCGGCGACGACCTCGAGGAAGAGCAGGAGCGCTTCTAGCCGACTCAGGCGGCGGAGCGGCGCTTCTTCTGCCGGCCCGCGGTCGGAGCGACGCTTCGTGCCCTTCTTGCCGGCCTCCGCAACACTCGCCTTGAGCGCCTCCATGAGGTCGATGACCTTGGGCTCGGCCTTTCGACGCTTCGAGTTCTTTACCTCGCCCCGCATCTTCTGCTCGATCAGGCTCTCGAGCGCCGTCCGGTATGTGTCGGTATAGCGCTCGGGACGGAACCGGTCGGCCAGATCGCCGATGAGGGTTCGCGCCATGTCGAGCTCCTTGCCACGGACGCGCGCCTCCTCGCCTTCGGGAAGGTCCAGCGCACCGGTCGATCGAATCTCATCGGGCCAGAACATCGTCTCGAGGAGCAGCGTGTCCTCGTACGTGCGGAGCGTGGCGAGCCGCTCCCGGGTTCGGAGTGTCACGCGTGCCAGGGCCACTCGATCGGTCTCCTCGAGCGCGCGGCGCAGGAGGCTGAAGGGCTTGGCACCGACCCCGGTCGGCTCGAGGAAGTAGCTCTTCTCGAAGTAGACGGCGTCGATCTCCGAAGCCTCCACGAAGTCGCCGATGTCGATCGTCGTGCTGCTTTCAGGCTTGGCTGCGTCGATCTCGTCGGGCTCCAGGATCACGAACTCGCCCTTGCTGACCTCGTATCCACGGACGAGGTCATCCCAGGCCACTTCCTTCCCATCCTCGGTGCAGAACCGCTTCTCCTCGATCGGCGCTCCGTCCGTCTTGTGGAGGAGCCGGAACCGCACGTCCTTCCCCTCGGTGGCCGTGTAGACCTTCACCGGGATGGTGACCATCCCGAAGCTGATTGCGCCCTTCCAGATCGGTCGCATCAGCGCACCGGTTGGCGGACGTTGCTGTCCTCGTCCACTTCGATGCCGTGCCGATCGGCGGCGCGCAGGATCTTCTTGCGCGCCTCCTCCTTGGCCGTCTTGCTCTCGAAATCGGTCTGGTTGAAGCGAGCAATGGCGTTTCGCACGTGGGACTCGTCGTGGATCGGCAGGTGCTCGCCACCCTCGCGGTCGACGTAGGCGAACTGGTCCTTGCGAAGATCGTCACGCTCGTCGGCGGTCATGCTGGTCATCGGGTTGCTGGTCTCCTCATCGGCTACACCGCTTCGACTGGCACATCGCATGCCGGAACGGACCGGACCAGGGGATCCCAATTCGCGCCGAGGGCTTGCTCGGCGGGCGGCACACGACTTGCATTCGGCACGGCCGTGACCGCACCACAAGCCACGCAACCGATCATCTCGGTCGCCCACGTGACTCGCGCCTTCGAGGACCGCACCGTCGTCGATGACCTCTCGTTCGAGGTTGAGCGCGGCACCATCCTCGGCGTCGTCGGCCCGAGCGGGTCGGGCAAGACCACGACCATCCGGATGCTGACCGGGACGCTGGGCCGTAACGAAGGTGAGATCAGCGTTCTCGGCGAGGACCCGATGGACTTCACCCGCAGGACGCGCGGGCGCATCGCGTACATGCCCCAGCTGTTCAGCCTGTACGAGGATCTCTCCGCCCAGGAGAACGTCGGGTTCGTTGCCGCCCTCTACGGCATCGGGCCGTTCCGACGTCGGCGCGAGATCCGGCGGGCGCTCGAGGTCGTGGACCTCTATGACGCTCGCCACCGGTTGGCGCGCGACCTCTCAGGCGGCATGCAGCGCCGGCTCGAGCTCGCCTGCGCGCTGGTCCACCGCCCGGATGTGCTGTTCGTTGACGAGCCCACGGCCGGGATCGATCCGGTCCTGCGCCAGGCGATCTGGGACGAGCTCCGGGCGCTTCGAGACGACGGACGAACCCTGGTGGTCACGACGCAGTACGTCACCGAGGCCGAGTACTGCGACCGGGTGGCCCTCATTGCCGATGGTGAACTCGTCGCGCTCGACACGCCCGACGCCCTGCGCCGGCTCGTCTTCGGCGGAGAAGTGCTGGAGGTGAACACCGAGCGCGCGGTCGACGCCGATGTCCTGGCCAGCGTGGCCGGTGTGACCGGAGTGCGCCAGCCGGCTGCCCGCAAGCTCATCGTCACGACCGAGGACGCCGCGAGCACCACGCCGCAGATCATCGAGACCCTTCGCCGCGCCGGCATCGGCGTGACCGGTCTCGAGGAGCATCAGCCGACCTTCGACGAGGTCTTCACCGGGCTGGTCGAGCGCCGGCGAGCCTCGCGCGAGGGACGACCCGCTCCCGAGCCGCTGGAGGACCAGGCACGTGGGTAGCGCCTGGCAGGGCATCTCGCACAGCGTGGTCCGCATGGCCTCGTTCACGGGCAAGGAGCTCCGAGAGGTCCTCCGGCGCCCCGGGGTCGTCCTCAGCCTCATCCTCGGCCCGTTCCTCGTGATGTTTCTGTTCGGACTCGGCTACAGCGGCTACCGCGCCCCCTTCGCCACGGAGATCGTGGTGCCCGTTGGAAGCGACTTCTCGCGATCCGCCGAGTCGTACGAGAGCCTGGCCCCCGGCCGCCTCGAAGTGACGCGGGTGTCCGAGGACCGTGCGGCGGCCGAACAGCGCCTCCGCAACGGCGAGATGGACCTGTTGGTCATCGTCCCGCAGGACTCTGAGAAGGAGCTGCGTGCTGGGCGCCAGACGACGATCCGCGTGGCGTGGAACCAGGTCGACCCGGTCTACGACCAATTGGCCACGTTGGCCACCTCGATCCTGGTGAGCAGCCTGAATGCCGAGATCGTGGAGCGCGCGGCCGGCGAGGGGATCGACTTCGCGGAGGGTGAGCTGGGGCCGGCCGCCACCAACATTCCGCCCGAGGTCATTGCGCGGCCCACGACGGCCGAGACCGAGAACGTGGCGCCCTCGCAGCCGCAGGTCCTGAACTTCTTCGGCCCGGCAGTCTTCGCGCTCGTGATCCAGCACCTGGCCATCACGCTGACCGCCCTGTCGATGGTCCGTGAGCGGCTGTCCGGCCAGATGGACCGATTCAGGGTGGCCCCGGTGACGTCGATGGAGCTTCTTGTCGGCAAGTACGTGGCCTACGCGGCACTCAGCCTGGTGGTGAGCGGCATCGTTGGCGCGCTGCTGGTCGGGGTGCTGGGGGTTCCCCTGCTCGGGAGCATCGCGATGTTCGCCGGGATCGTGCTGCTGCTGACGTTCGCGTCGCTCGGGTTCGGGCTGCTGATCTCCCTGGTCGCGGACTCGGAGCGGCAGGCGGTGCAGCTGAGCATGCTCATCCTCCTGGCGAGCGTCTTCTTCTCCGGATTCGTTCTGCCCGTCAGCGATTTCGCCGAGTGGATGCAGTACATCGCGTACGCGTTGCCGGTGACCCACGGCATCGCCACGCTCCAGGACCTCATGCTCCGAGGGTCGGTGACCACACCGTGGATGCTCTTCGCGCTGCTCGGGATCGGCGTGGTGTTGTATGTCGGGGCGTTGCTGCGCCTGCGACGGGTGATCCGCACCGCCGATTGATCCTTCAGGTCGTTGAGCGTGGCATCCCGGATCTGAGGAGCGCGGCGCCACCCACGATGCCGCCGACCGCCGGAACCATCAGCCAGGCGAGCAGGAGCAGGACGAACGCGCGGATCGGAGGGGGAGCACTACCGCTCCCGCCCGCTTCCCTGAGCTTGCCGAGCTCGGTGCTCAACCCACTGAGCTCGGTGCCGATGCGGGCCACGTCCTCCCGGGTTCCGCCCATCGAACCCGCCACATCCGCCAGCTCATCGCCCAGAGCCGATGCCTGGCTGGCGCTGGTCTCGAATTCGCCGGCCAGCGGCAACAGCGGCTGAACGCCGAACACCGAGAGCTCCATGGCGGCCGCGAGTGAGGCCAGCGTGCCCGATGCGTCGCGCGAGAGCTGGGCGGCCGACCCTGCCGATGACTCCGCCTGAGCGAGACTGCCATCCACGTTCACGAATGCTGCCGCGGCGGCCTCGGTACTCGTCACGGCCGCGCGGAGCGTGTCGTCGGCCGTGACCGCGAGTCGTTCGACGCTCGCCGCCAGCGACAGGCCGGCCGGTGCTCCGCCCACGATGAGTGCGATGCCGAGCATGCCGTAGGCGATCAACGCCCACCCCAGCGTGCGCCGCGACCTCACGTCAATCCTCGCCGAAGAAGGGATCGTCGCCATACAGCTCGAGCCATCTGCGGCGCATCTGCCGGATGGTGGCGGTAACGGCCGGGGCCGGCGTCTCCGGCGGAAGCAGGCTTGCCACCGCGGCGCGGACGCGATCGCTCGTCTCCATGCCGAGCAGGGCGAGGTAGTCCGCCACGCGCTGAGCCGCCGACTTGCCATGAGCGCGTTCCCGGACGAGGACATCGGCCTCGTGCTCCAGCGCGCCCGCGTAGTCCCCATCGGTGCGGTCCAGCTCGGCCAGCAGGAGGGGGATGTCCTCCAGCCGCGGGTCGGAGTACGCCCATCGCATGAAGCCGTCGAGTGGTCCGGGCTGCCGCTCGTGATGGCCGGCATGGAACTGCTGGAGGTAGGTCCCGCGTTCTTCCGCCGTGCGAGTGAGCGCGATCTGCACCATCTGGCGCATCTCCGGCGTCCATCGGCGAAGAGATTCGACGAACTGGCGCAGGGTCAGACTGCCCGCGGGCTGGGGTTGAAATCGGTGTTCATGGACGGGCTGCACGGCGACCGTATACTAGCCGCCGTGCGTCGAGCTCTCATCCTGGCCGCCTCGCCAATGGAGCCCGCATGCGACATCTGACACGGGTAGCCGCGTTGGTCGCGGCGGGCGCTGTCGTGCTGGCCGTGGCGCTTCCGGGCAGCAGCGCGCGCGCCGCCGGCCCGCCCCTCCGCTACCTGGGCGGAGCGCCGAGCACCCTCGATCCGGCGTTCATCATCAACGCCGGCGACGTGCAGTTCCTGCTCCAGGTGTATGCCGGGTTGACGCGGCTGGACGAGACCGGCGAGCCGTACCCCTCTCTCGCCTCCGGGTGGGAGATCAGCGACGACGGGCTCACCTATGAGTTCGCGATTCGACCCGATCTCGAGTTCAGCGATGGCGATCCGCTGGTGGCCGAGGATGTCCGACGCTCGTGGCTTCGCCTGCTGGACCCGGCCACGAGTGCAACGGCGCCCGATGTGCTGAGCATCATCCGTGGCGCGCCGGAGCGCATCGCCGGGGAGATCGAGGCGGACGAGGTCGCGATCGCGGCGCCCGATGATCGAACCCTGATCGTCACCCTTCGGCACCCGGCCTCGTACTTTCTTGACATCGTGGCAACTCCGACCACGTTCGTCGTCCCGGCGACGGCCGATGCGACGCCGACCTGGCAGAACCCGGATGCCTTCGTCGGCAGCGGCCCCTACGTCATCGATGGCCTCGATGGCGCCGATGTCGTGCTCAAGGCAAACCCGCGCTACGTCGCCGGTCCGCCTCCGATCGACGAGGTTCGGTGGGTGGGAGGTGCTGACGGCGGATCGGTGAACGCGTTCGCGGACGGGAACGTCGACCTGGCGCCGGTGGCCGGCTCGGACGCCACCTGGATTGCCTATGACCGCGACCTCGGCAAGCGGCTGCATGCCGCCGAGCCGCTCACCATCAGCTACTTCGGATTCGACACGTCGCGTCCGCCGTTCGACGATGCCCGCGTGCGCCTGGCGTTCAGCCTTGCACTCGACCGGGAGCGCCTGGTGCCGCTGTCGGAGGGCGGTGGATCGATGGCGGCGGCGAGCATCGTGCCTCCCGCCATCTGGCCAGAGGGCTTCAGCCCGCGCCTGGCGAGCGATCCAGCCCGCGCCCGCCAATTGCTCGACGAGGCCGGGTACGAGGATCGGGCGGACCTGGGCACGATCACGGTCAACGCCTACGGGCTCTTTGTTGACCCGGCTGTCGCCGTATGGCGCGAAGAGCTGGGCGTGACCATCGAGACGGAGACTCCCGGTGCCGGGGCATTTCTCCAGGACCTGGAGTCGAGACCGCCGCAGATCTTCACGATCAACTGGATCGCCGACTACGCGTCTCCGCACGCGCTGTACGGCCTTCTCCTCGAGCCGGACGCACTGAGCAACTACGGGCGATGGCGCGACGCCGACTTCGTTCGACTGCTGGACGCGGCCGCGGGGGCAGCCGAAGACGAGGTCGGCCGCGCGTACGACGCGGTCGAGGAGCGCGTGGCGGAGGAGGCGCCGGTCATTCCGTGGTCGTATGACGAGAATTGGTGGTTGGTGGCCGACGGCCTGCGCGGCCTGGGCAACCTCACGATCGGCCTGATCGATTTCGGGAGGGTGTCATGGGACGGCTGATTCGAGGAGCTGTCGTTCCGGTGCTCGCGCTGGCGGCGACCACCCTTGTGCTCGCATCGCCCGTGGCCGCCTTCAGCGGATTCGGTGAGGTGAGCGCCGATTCGACGTACGAGGTCGAGATTCGCTTCGACGTGGAGCTCCAGGGCGGCGAGCCGGATCGGCTCGAGCTGCTGGCACGGTTCCCCGGCAGCGATACCGCGGTCGTCCTTCCCGTCGAGGCGAGCGGCAGCTCCGCGACCTACGTGTGGGACACGTCGGTCGACTACGTGACGCCCAACACCCTGATCACGTACTGGTGGCGGGCGACAACCGACGACGGAACGGCTGAGCTGAGCGAGACATCCACCATTCGCTACGAGGACGACCGCGAGAGCCTGGGGTGGCAGCGAGCGCAGCTCGGGGAGGCCACCGTCCACTGGTACGGAGATGCCGAGGCGCAGGCTCGACGCTTCGGGGAGCTGACGGCGGATGGCGTTGCCCAGGCGGAGGATCTGCTCGGCACCCGCCTGGCCGGGCCGGTGGACGTCTTCGTGTACGCGTCGCGTGACGACTTCTTCAAGGCGCTGGGTCCCGGAGCCCGCGAGTGGACCGGGGCGGCCGCCTTCTCCGAGATGCGGACGATCTTCATGTGGCTCGGAGCCGGCTCGAACGACTACCTCGAGGTCGCGATGGTCCACGAGGTCACCCATATCGTCTTCGCCGACGCCACCGATAACGCGTTCCACGAACCGGCCCGCTGGCTGAACGAGGGAATCGCGACCTGGTCGGAGTCCCAGGATGCGGGTCAGCAGCGCGGCATCGTCGAGTTCGAGGCGAGTGGCGGCGGTCTGTTCTCGTTCGATGCCATCAGCGAGCAGTTCCCGATCGGTGACCGCGCCGGCCAGCTGTCCTACGCGCAGGGGACCACGATGGTGGACCTCATCGTCGACCGATACGGCCGTGAGGCAATCGCCCGCATCGCCGCCGCATTCCAGGATGGCGCGAGCGATGCCGAGGCTCTCGAGGCCGGCACAGGCATCAGCGCCGATGCTCTGTACACCGAGTTCTTCGACGAGTTCGGGGTTGACGCGCCGCAACCGGTCAGCCCCGACCCGATCGGTGCGTCGAACGTGGACCGCCCGGCGGCCGGCAGTGTCGATCCCGGCGGGGTCGACGGACGTCCCGAGGTTCCGCCCGACGCGGCACCCGGCACGGATTCGGGTGGCGCCGCGGGCGACGCCCTGCTGCTCCTCGTCCTCCTCGTCATCGCGGCAGCTGCAGCCATCGTGGCGGCCGTTCTCGTCCTCCGCCGGGCGGAACGGCGCGCGTCATGACGCGCCGACACCCGGCTCCGCGTCGCTTCTCGCGACCGCAATGGGCGATCAGCATTGCCGTGGCGCTGGCCGCCATCGGGTTCGTGGGTGCTGCCCAGTGGAACAGCCAGTTTGCCCGCCAGGAGTTCGTGACCTCCGCGCAACGCGTGCTCATCACCGAGGCGGAGCAGCTCCGGCGGCAGCAGGACGCCCTGCGCGAGGACATCACCGCGGCCGAGTCGCGGGTGCGCGATTTCCAGGAGCGAAGCGAGGGATCTGCGAGCGAGCTGAAGGCGTTGACTGATGCGCTCGCGGTGGCGCGCCTCGCTTCGGGCCTCGACGCGGTCGCCGGGCCTGGGGCCGTGATCGAGATCGCCGACTCCACGCGGCCGGTCCCCGAAGGGGAGAGTCCCGCGAACTACATCGTCCTGGTCGACGACATTCGGGACCTCGTGACGGCTCTGTGGGCATCGGGAGCGGAGGCGATCACGATCGCCGGCGGCGCCGCCGAGGGCATCCCGGCCGAGAGGCTGGTGTCCACGACGTCCATCTATGGAGTCGGGTCCTCGATCCTGGTGAACACGGCATTCCTGTCGCCGCCGTTCCGCATCGAGGCCATCGGGCCCGAGGGGCTCCACGAGCGGTTCCTCGCCCATCCCACCTACCTTGTACGAGTTGCGCGGCGGATCGAGGCCTACGGCCTTCAGTTCGAGAGCCAGGCTCGCGACAACGTTGAGCTTCCCGCCTTCGTCGGCAGCACGGGGCTGCGCTGGGGCGCGCCCGTGACCGGGGACGACTGATGATCGCCCGAATGGCCCAGATCAGCCTGTTCGCGGTCGCCCTCGTCATCGGCGTCCTGCTGGTCGGACAGCTGCGCTCCCAGGCCCGGCCCATCGAGCTCTCCAGCCTTTCGGCGCAGGAGCTGTCGACCCTCATCGACACCCTGTCAAGGCGCAACGTGGAGCTTCGCGATGGCCTTGCCAACCTGAACGAGCAGATCCGCGACTACGAGCGCGCCGAGCTGCAGGGCCAGTCCGCTCGCGAGCTGACCGAGGAGGACCTGGCTCGCCTCGCCGCCTTCGCCGGGCTCCGGGCCGTTGACGGGCAGGGGATCGAGATGCGGGTCGACGGGTCATTCGACCCGACGGCGGTCAACGACCTCATCTACGAGCTGCGCAACGCCGCTGCGGAGGCGATCGCCATCGACGACGTTCGGATCACCGCCCGGTCGGTCGCCGTGCTCGGTCCCGGCAGCATCGAGATCGACGGCGTGCCCATCGGGCGCTCGTTCACGATCCGGGCAATCGGCTCACCCCAGGGGCTGCAGAGCGCCATGGAGCGTCCCGGCGGGATCCTGACCCTCCTCCAGCAGTCGATCGACGCGGTCTTCGTGATCGAGGAACGGACCGACCTGCGCGTGCCGGGGACCCTGCGCGATCTCAGCCCGCAGGTCGCCCAGCCCGTCGAGTAGCCTGTACCGCCATCCACCCAACCGCATGGAACTGCTGTGAACGATCTGATCGACCGCGCCCTCGATACGGCTGACCGACTTGGCGCCCAGTACGCCGACATTCGGATCGTCGAGCGCCGCAACGAGGGGCTGACGGTGAAGAACGGTGCGCTCGAGGCGGCCACCTCAAACGTGAGCGCCGGCTTCGGGATTCGTGTCCTCGTCAACGGCGCCTGGGGATTCAGTTCCAGCGCCCATCTCGAACCCGGGGAGGCGGATCGGATCGCCGCCGAGGCGGTCGAAATCGCTCGCGCGTCGGCGACCGCCCAGAAGGAGCCTGTCGAGCTCGACGATACGGCTCCCGTCACCGCGACCTACCGGACGCCGTACACCGATGACCCCTTCGCCGTCAGTCTCGACGACAAGCTGAAGATCCTCATGGAGGCCGATGCGGCCATGGGTCGGGTGCCGGGGATCGCGATCCGTGAGGGGAGCGTTGTGGCCGGTCGCGAGATCAAGACGTTCGCATCCTCCACGGGCGCCCGGATCGAGCAGGAGATCGTGGAGGCCGGCGGCGGCATCGAGGCGACCGCGGTCAATGACAGCGAGGTTCAGCAGCGAAGCTACCCGAACTCGTTCGGTGGCCAGGTGGTCACCGGTGGCTTCGAGGCCGTGCGTGCGCTTGACCTCGTCGAACACGCCCAGGAGACGGCCGAGCTGGCGGTCGCGCTGCTCGATGCTCCGCAGTGCCCGTCGGGCGAGATGGACCTCATCATCGACTCCACGCAGGTCGCACTCCAGATTCACGAGTCATGCGGTCATCCGACCGAGCTGGACCGCGTGTTCGGAACCGAGGCGAGCTTCGCGGGCACGAGCTTCCTGACCACGGACAAGCTCGGGAACCTGCGCTACGGCAGCGAGATCGTGAACATCGACGCCGATGCCACCGCCCCCGGCGGTCTCGGCACGTTCGGATTCGACGACGAGGGTGTCCCGGCCCAGAACGTGCCACTCATCGAGAACGGCATCCTGGTGGGCTACCTGACCAGCCGCGAGACGGCGCCGCGCATCGGCCGTCAGAGCATGGGCAGCAGCCGAGCGTGGACCTGGAGCCAGATCCCGCTGATCCGCATGACGAACATCAACCTTCGCCCGGGCAACGCCGGGTCTCTCGAGGACCTCATCGCCGATACCCGTGACGGCATCTACATGAGCGTCAACAAGAGCTGGTCGATCGACGATCGACGGCTGAACTTCCAGTTCGGCGACCAGGCCGGCTGGATCATCAAGAATGGAAAGCGCACCCAGCTCGTGAAGAACCCGACCTACACCGGCATCACCCCCCGCTTCTGGGGCAGCTGCGACGCCATCTGCGGCGCAGACGAATGGACGCTGTGGGGCCTGCCGAACTGCGGCAAGGGCGAGCCGATGCAGACCGGGCACGTCGGTCACGGGGCGGCCCCTGCGAGATTCCGCAACGTGCAGGTGGGGGTGGGTCGGTGGTAGCCGCCGATCGGGTCGACGAGATCCTGGACCTGGCCCTTGCCGCCTCGAGCGCCGAAGCCACCGAAGCGCTCTACATGGCGGAGGACTCGGCGCTCACCCGCTTCGCGAACAACCAGATCCACCAGAACGTGCGGGAGCACGACGCGGCGCTCCAGGTGCGGGTCATCGACCAGCAGCGCATCGGGGTGGCCGGCACCAATCGGCTCGACGACGCCGGGATCCGGGAGGTCGTGGAGCGCGCGACCGCGATTGCCCAGCGATCGGAACCCAACCCGCGCGCCGCGATCATGCCCGAGCCGGACGGTCGGGAACATGACCCGGACCTCGGGTTCGTGCAGGCCACGGCCGATGCGTCGCCTGACAGGCGAGCCGAGGGCGCAAGGGCCGTGATCGCTGCCGGCGAGGCGAAGGGACTCCAGACATCTGGCTCGTTCTCGACCGGCGTCGGGACGGTCGCGGTCGCGAACTCCCACGGGGTTCGGGCGCGCCACCGCGCCACGCGAGCCAAGCTGCTGACGGTGATGATGGACGGCTACGGGGCCGGAGCGGCCTCGGGCTACGCGCATGCCGGAGCCACCGACCTGGGCGAGATCGACGCCGAGGCGATCGGGAAGGACGCCGCAACCAAGGGCGACACGATGCGCGGCGCCGGCCCCCTGGATCCGGGCGAGTACGAGGTGATCCTCGAGGAGCATGCCGTCGCCGGCCTTCTCGAGTACCTGGCCTACATCGGCTTCTCGGGCCTGGCGCTCGAGGAGGGGCGGTCCTTCATGGACCTCGGCCAGCGGCTCATGAGCGAGCGCGTGAGCATCTGGGACGACGGCGCCGATCCGACCGGCATCCCGTCGGCGATCGACTTCGAGGGCATGGCCCGACAGCGGGTCCAGCTCATCGACGAAGGGATCGCCAACGCCGTGGTCCACGATGCGGCCACGGGCTCCCGTGCGGGTACCGGTTCCACCGGCCATGCGCTGCCGGCACCCAGCCTGTACGGCCCAATGCCGTTCAATGTCTTCATGGCCCCGGGTGAGACGCCACGCGCCGAGCTCATCGCCGGCGTCAAGCGCGGCGTGTGGGTCACGCGCTTCCACTACATCAACGTCGTGCATCCGAAGAAGGCGATCCTGACCGGCATGACCAAGGATGGGACGTTCCTGATCGAGGATGGTCGGATCACCCGGCCACTCATGAATTTCCGATTCACCCAGTCGATCCCCGAGGCATTCAGCGACGTCCGCGCGCTCGGCGCGAGCACGATGCTGCTGCCGGGCGAGTTCCTCGGCACGTATCGCGTGCCGGCCGCGCACCTGGGGTCGTTCAACTTCACCGGGGTCACGTCCGGGGAGGGTGGCGAGTGATCGTGGCCGGTCCCCTCGACCTGCGCATCGGTGATCAGCTGCGACTTCGCAAGCCGCATCCGTGCGGCAGCCATGACTGGGAAGTCGTGAGACTCGGCGCCGACATCGGCCTCGTGTGCGCAGGCTGCGGCCATCGCATTCTCATGGACCGCCTGGAGGTGGAGCGACGATTCACCGGCTACCTGGCACGCGGCCCCGAGGAGTCCTAGTTCGATGGCGCACATCGAGCTGCCACCCGACGCTGCAGGTACGCAGGATCTGACGGGGACGGGATCGGTCTTCAAGAACCGCGCGTTCGTCTATCTGTGGTCGGCCCAGGCGTTGAGCCAGCTGGCGAGCAACATGGTGCTGGCCGCCCTCATGGTCACCGTGTTCGAGAGCACGGGCCAGTCGAACACGGCGAATGCGGTGCTCATCCTGACGTTCCTCGTGCCGGCCGTCCTGTTCAGCACGCTCGGCGGAGTGCTGGTCGAGCGTGGCGACGCGAAGGTCATCATGCTGACCACGAACGTGGTCCGGGCGGTCGGCGTCATCCTGTTCATCTTCGTCGCGCCGACGACTTCCACCGCCATCGTGCCGCTCGTCTATCTCGTGAACTTCGTGGTGGCCACGGCAACCGCAGTCTTCGCGCCGGCCGAGCTCACTTCGATCCCGCGGATCGTGGATCGTCGGCATCTGATGGCCGCGAACTCGTTCTTCATCGTCACGGTCAATGCCACCTTCGCCCTGGGGTTCGGCGTCCTGGGACCGCTCGTTCTCAACGTGCTGGGCTCGACCGCTGTCTACATCATCGTGGCGATCATGTTCGCCCTGTCGGCAGCGGCCATCACGCCGTCTGCCGTCCGTCCGTCCGGATCACGAGGCGCCGGCTGTCGGCGATGCCGCCGGTCGCGCGGTCCGTGAGCTCATGGGCCAGCTGTCGGAGGGCATCGGCTTCATCCGCGCCAACCGGCGGATCGCCTGGAGCCTGACCTACCTCGGCGTGGCAGCCAGCCTCATCGGCGTGCTGGGCGCCATCGGACCCGGCTTTGCGACCGACATCCTCCTGCTTCGGGCTGAGGACTTCTTCTTCATCATGGGTCCGGCCGGCCTGGGCGCCGTGGTGGGCATCCTGTTCCTGAACTCGTACGGCAAGGGATTGCCGAAGCGGCTGGTGATCGACGTCGGCCTGGTGGCGATGGGCGTGACGCTCGTCGCGCTGGCCCTCGTTCGGCCCATCACCGCGGTCTTCGGCCCGGCCTTCTCGCCCCTCGAGGACGCCATTCCGTCCATCTCGCCGTTCATCAGCCTCATCGCGGTCGTCGTGGTGATCGCGGTCTTCGCCGGCCTGGAGTACGCGTTCGTCGCCATCCCGTCGCAGACCGCGCTCCAGGAGGAGCTGCCGAGCGAGGTGCGGGGTCGGATCTTCGGGATTCTCAATACCCTGCTGTCGCTGGCTTCGTTCCTGCCGGTGATCCTGGCGCCGGCTTCGGCCGACGTCATCAACCTGGCCTTCCCCGGCGCCGGCATTCCGGTGGTCATGGCGGTCCTTGGCCTCGGGGCGCTGGCGGCTGGCATCGCCTCGTGGCGACGCAACAGCCGGGCGGGACTCCACGACCATGACCAGGGCGATGACCCGGGCAGCGCCGTCGACGACGCGCCGGCGCCCGGCGCTCCGGCCGCGCAGCCCGCGCCCGAGCCACCGCACCGACGGAGGCGCCGCCGGCGGCCGGCTGCCGATGGCGACTAGGCTCTTCGCCGCCGCCTTCCTCCTCGCTTCGATCCTCGTGGCGTGGGTGACCATCACGATCCCGTTCGCCGCCCGAACCCTCCAGCTCGCGATCGGCGTCTCGATGGCCTATGTCGCGTGGCTGGCCTGGCGCGGCAGCCGCGTGATGCGACGCTCGCTGCTCGACGCCAGAAGCGGCGCAAGCGAGCCGACGGGCCTCGCGAACGACCTCCCATTCGTCTCGCTCATCGTCCCGGCCCGCAACGAGCAGGAGGTCATCGACGACACCGTCCGTTCGCTCTCCGCCATTCGCTATCACCGGGAGGGGACGCCGGCGTTCGAGGTCCTGGTCGTCGACGATGGTTCCGACGACGCGACCGGCGAGGCCGCGCGCTCGGCCGTGCAGGATGGGGCGAGCGTCAGCGTTCGCCGCCGCGAGCCTGGATCGGGCCGCGCCACCAAGGGCGCGGTCCTGGCCTTTGCCATGCCGTACGTGTCGGGCGACGTCATCGGCATCATCGACGCCGATACGCGGGTCGATCCGTCATTTCTCGAACGCGTCATGCGCGCCTGGACCCGTGACCCGCGAGCCGATGCGCTGCAGGTGGCGCGACGACCCCGCAACGCGGACCATTCGTGGCTGACCGCGGGCGCAGGCCGAGGAGCAGCTCATGGACATGGCCAGCCAATGCGGTCGCTGGGTGACCGATGGCACCGCGGAGCTGCGCGGCAACGGGATGTTCGTGCGGCGCGAGGCACTCGAGGCGGTGGGCGGATGGAGCGAGCGGTCCTTGACCGAGGACCTGGAGCTGTCGACACGCCTGTCGGCCTATGGGCGACACGTGACCCTGGGGCCCGAGGCCGAGGTGGGGGAGGAGGCGGTCGAGACGCTGGATGCGCTGTGGCGTCAGCGGCTGCGCTGGGCGGAGGGCAGTCTGCGGCGTCTCCTCGAGCATGGTCCCGGTCTGCTGGCCGGGTCGCAGCCGCTCAGTCGCAAGGCCGATTTCCTGGCGTTCACCGGCGAATTCCTCATTCCGCCGCTGTTCGTGGCCACCATCGTGGCCTCCCTCGTCACCATCCCGATGCCCCGACCAGTCGATTGGACGGTCCCGGTGACCCTGTTCATCGGCTACGGCTTCGGGGTGTTCCTGCTGGGCCTGGGTGGCCTCGCGGCCGCGGGACGGCGTGGGCTGCCGCTGGTTGGCGGTGCAACGCGTGGCGCCCTCTTCCTGAGCCATTGGCTGGTGGTGGTGCCGGCGGCGCTGGTCCGCATCGCGCTTCGGGCCCGAGCCCGCCGGTTTCGTCCAGACGCGTCGCGCGCCTCGCCGCCCGGACGCATGAGCTCGCCCCGGGCGGAGATCGTCATTCGCGGACAGATCGTGCTCGGCAGCCAACGCCGAGGGCCTCGAGACGGCGGAGGCCATCGCCATTGCCGATGGCCGCGTGATCGAGGCCGGCCGCCGCGACGAGGTGGCGGTTCCGCCCGGTGCGCGGCTCATCGACGTTCGCGACTCGGCGGTCATTCCCGGCCTCCACGACTTCCACATTCACCTCGTGGACCTGGCTCGATCCACCCTGGCCGTCACGTTCAACGACGCCCCCGACGGCGCTGCCGTTGTTGCCCGCCTGCGTGCCTCCGCGGAGGAGCTGGCCCCGGATGCCTGGGTGCGCGGGCGCGGCTGGAGCGAGGCGCAGCTGGCCGGCATGTCCTCCCGCCTGGACGAGGCCGTGGATGGCCGGCCGGCCTACCTCATGAGTCACGATGGGCACTCGGCGTGGGCGTCGCGCGCCGCTCTTGCGATGGCGGGGATCCGCGGCGGGACGCCCGACCCGGACGGTGGGCGCCTCGAGCGCGACGAGCATGGCGAGCCGAATGGCATCCTGCGCGAGCGAGCCATGGACCTCGTGGCGCCGCTCGTCAGCCGTCTGCAGGGCACCGCCCTGCGCGACCCCCTGGATCGGACGCTCCGCGAGCTTGCCTCCCTGGGGATCACCGGCGCATCGGAGGCGGGGGATTACACCGACCGCAATGGCATCGGCGCCGATGCGGACCTCGGTGACTCCGCGTCCACCCTTTCGGACCTGGGCGACCTCATCGATGGCCGCCTGCGCCTGTCGATCGGGATTCCCGCCGATGCCATTCCCGCCGCGATCGCGCGCGGCCTGCGGACCGGCACGCCCATCGTCGACCGCCGCACGATGCGCATCGGCTGGGCCAAGCACTACACCGATGGCGCGCTGGGCTCGGGAACCGCCGCGCTCTTCACGCCGGATGGCGATCGCCGGCATCCTGCGGGTCAGCCCGGAGCGGCTGGCGGCGGACGCGGCCATGGCTCGACCGGCGGGCATCGGCCTCGCGCTCCACGCCATCGGCGACCGTGCGGTGGCCGTGGCGCTGGATGCCCTCGAGCATGCGCCGGCGCGTGTCGACGATGCGCCACGGGATCGGCTCGAGCACGTCCAGCTGGTGCGACCGGAAGATGCGGCCCGCCTGTCGCAGCTGGGGGTCGTGGCCAGCATCCAGCCGATCCATGCGGCGGCCGATCGTGACCTCGTTGAGGAGCACTGGGCAGATCGCGCGGACGATGCCTATGCCTGGCGGCGAGTGCTGGACCACGGCACCGTTCTGGCCGCAGGCTCGGACGCGCCCGTGGAGTCGGTCAACCCATGGCTCGGTCTGTACGCCGCCGTGCATCGCTCCTTCCCGGGAGATGCGCGCGGGGATTGGCGTCCGGACCAGGCCATGCGGTTCTCCGAGGCCCTGGGGGCGTACACGCTCGGGCCGGCATCTGCGCTGGGAGCGGGGGACGAGGGCCATCTCCGCGTCGGGGCGAGAGCCGACCTCGCCGTGCTGACGACCGGCCTGGACTTGCTTCTCGAAGCGGGCGCCCCGCTCGCCGAAGTGCGCTCGGAGCTGACCTTGGTGGAGGGTCGCGACGTCCCGATTCGGTAAGAGCGAAAGGTGTTGCCGGCCGTCACCGCGCGGGATAGGATGCTCGCCACACGAACAAGCACTTGCGGAGCCACCATGGCGGATCAACAGGATCCCCGCGCATTCGAGATCGATGGCGATGCCTCCGTGCCCGTCGGGCCCGGCCATGGGTCCAGCTTCGATGTCACGCGGATCGACTTCGGACATCACGCCGGTCGCACGATCCAGGAGCTCGCCGAGGCCGATCCGGACTACCTCCACTGGCTGGCGCGTCACCCGTCGGGGGCTCGCTACCGCGGTGAGATCGCCCGCGTGCTCGCATCGGCCATCCCGCACGCGAGCGACTGGGAGCGCTGAGCGTCCGCGGACGGTCGGACGGTCACGCGCTACGCTGAACGGGACACCCGCTCTCGAAGGTCCTGTTTGCCGATGCGTCTTCGTTCATTCCTGCCAGCCTCGTTGGCCCTTGCGCTCGCGTTTGGCGTCCCGGCCGCGACGCTCGCCCACACCGAGCTCGCGGAGTCGAGTCCGGCCGATGGTGCCCAGCTCGATGCACCTCCATCGGAGGTGGTGCTGACGTTCCAAGGTGAGGTGTCGGCCGAATCGGCCTTCACCGTGACCGATGCGACGGGCGCGACCGTCGGCACGGGCTCCCTGGACCTGGATGTTGCCGAGCGCAACGTGCTTCGCGCCGATGTCACCGCCACAGCGGCCGGAACGTACACCGTGGCCTACGCGGTGGTGGCGGAGGACGGCGATACTGTCGAGGGCGAGGTGACATTCACCGTCGGCAGTCCCACGCCCTCGGCGCAACCCGACACCGCCGTCCCGCCAAGTAACGGTTCGCAGACGTTCGTCATCGGGCTTGCCGCGCTGGCCGGAGCGTTGACGCTGGCAATGTGGCGGCGCAGGTCGCGACAGGGGCTCTGAGGGGAGACGTCGTCGGACGAAGGCGGATTCTAGATTCGTGCCCGAAATGCGATTCTGCTAGGATCGGTTTCGGCTCTTTGAGCGCATCTGCGCGGGCGGCTAGCTCAGCTGGTTAGAGCACTTGCTTGACATGCAAGAGGTCACTGGTTCGAGTCCAGTGTCGCCCACCAACCTCGCCTCCACCCATGAGTCACCCTCGTTCTGCGATGGCGATGCCTTGCTGACGTCGACTCAACGCCCTACACCTTCATAACCAAAGGGCGGGCGATGAAGCTAGGAGACGCGGGCAGGTGGAACGACATTGCCCACCTTCCTGGCACGAGTTCTAGGGTAACGCGGGATCGGCCGTCGGGCTGATGAACTCCTGCCAACCGGCAAGCTGTTCGGGCGTGAGGGGCATACCCGCGGATGGATCATTCGGGTGAAGCACCACCTGCTCCGCTAGCTGCTTGGCAGTGACAGTCAGGCCCACGTCATTGACCCAGCTGGAGCCATTCCACGTGAAAATGCCCGCGTTTCCCCCGGTGATGCCAATGGCAGGGATGATTGCGCCATCCTCATTCCACAGCCAGTCGGTGAGAAATAGCAGGTAACGCTCGCCCGACTCCAAGAGCTGCGATCCGTCGATTCGCATCTCAAAGTCACCCACCTTCCCGCCTGTCTGACGAACCTGAGTCGGCGCGGAGCCTCGGATTGTCACGGTCGCCTCAAGTTGCGAATCTTGGAAAATGAGATCGCGAGTCCGGTCGATGGGTCTGTTGAAGGCGTTGTTGATGCGGTCGCGCGAATTGATGACGTCGACCACAGCGATCACCTCCGACTGAATCAGAAGGCCTTCGAGGTCGTACTCGGGCCGGAGGCCATAAATGATCCGAGGTGATGGCGCTGGTGACACTTCTGCGCACGCCGTGAGCAAGGCAACAGCGAGCAGCGCCACTATCCGCATCTGGCTCACGGGCTCTCCCTACGCACGAAGTGGATCACTTGGTTGGGCAGTTTCGTCCATCAACTCGCGAACCCACTTGCCTCGCCACAGACGCAATTGTCGCGGCGAGGGTTTCGCCAGCCCCGACATGCCGTTTGAGAAGTCGATCGAGATCGCTTCCCCTCAGCAGCGTGTCTGGGACGTGCTCAGCGACCTCGAGGCCTGGCCGCAGCGCATCGAGACCGTCGACACCGTCGAGCTCCTGAAACGCCTGCGCCGCTCACCAAGGGCAGCCGCGTGCGACTCAAGCAGCCAAAAGCTACCCGAGGGCACCTGGGACATCACGGCCTGGGACGCGCCTTCCTACTTCGAGTGGACACAGACGACGCGCGCGATCACCAGCGTCGCCGGCCACCGCGTGGAAGCGCTCGGAGAGGACCGGTCACGCCTGACGCTCACGCTCGACATGCGCGGCTTCCTCATCCCGATCATCGCCCTGTTCTACAAGAACCTGACCAACGACTACATGAACCTCGAGGCCGAGGGCATGAAGCGGGCGGCAGAGTCGGCCTGAGCCAGGCGCAGAAGCTGGAGCAGCTCGCGGACCCGACTCGCAACCCTGCCATCGCGCGACACCTGACGTAGGCACGCCCCGGTCCATCGGCCGCAACGCAAGGCGCCGGATGGCCGATGGAAACGCCCGGCCAAACCCGAAGGATGCAGTGGTCAACATTCGATCACTCTCCCGAGGAGCTCTCCACACATGCAGCCGGTTATCAACGAGTCCGCGCGCACCGTCCCGACCGATCTCACCGAACTTGCCAACGCCCTGACCGGGGACGTCCTGGCTCCCGGATCAGCCGAGTACGACGAGGCCCGCGTGGTCTGGAATCTTCTCCACGACCGCCGTCCCGCGGCCATCGTCCGTGCGGCGAATGCCAATGATGTCCAGGTGGCTGTGGCCTTCGCGCGACAGGCGGATCTGGACATCGCGGTGCGCAGCGGCGGGCACAGCCTCGCCGGGTACAGCACCGGCGACGGCGTCGTGGTCATCGACCTGCGCGGCCTTCGTGGCCTTCACATCGACCCACAGACGCGCACCGTCTTCGCGGGCGCCGGCCTGACGGCGGGCCAGGTCACAGCCGCAACCGCCGAGCACGACCTGGCCGTCCCGTTCGGCGACACGTCGAGCGTGGGTATCGCCGGGCTGACGCTGGGCGGCGGCATCGGCTACCTCGCGCGCAAGCATGGTCTGGCCATCGACCACGTTCGCAGCTTCGAGGTCGTCACCGCCGAGGCTGAGCTGGTCACCGCATCGGCGTCCGAGAACGCCGACCTGTATTGGGCCCTGCGAGGTGGGGGAGGCAATTTCGGCATCGTCACCAGGTTCGAGTACGACGCCGTGCCGGTGGGCGAGACCCTGTCGGGGGCGCTCGTCCTGCCGCTCTCCACCGACGTGCTCAATGGCGTCCTGAAGGCGGCCGCCGAGGCTCCCGATGAGCTGACGACGATCACGTTCATCATGGGCGCGCCCCCGGCGCCGTTCATCCCCGAGGAGCTGGTCGGCACGCCGAGCGTGATGGTCACCCTGGTATGGGCCGGCGACCTGGCCGAGGGCCAGGCGGCGATCGAGCCGTTCCGGCGCCTGGCAACCCCGATCGCGGACGTTGTCATGCCGATGCCCTACCCGGGGATCTACCAGTTCACCGAGGAGGGCGGAATGCCCGCGCCGAACACGACGCGCTCGATCTTCGCCGATGAGCTGGATGACGCCATGATCGCCACCATCGTGGAGCGCATGAGCTCCACGGAAACGCCGATGGCCGGGATCACCCAGCTCCGGATCTTCGGTGGTGAGATGGCGCGCGTGGCTCCCGATGCAACGGCCTTCGCGCATCGTGAGGCGAAGGCGATGTTCTCGGTCTTCACCATCCACGTCGACCCGGACAAGGTCGCCGAGGACACGGCCTGGACGGAGGCGTACTTCGCCGAGGTGGCGCCGGCCGCGACCGGGGTCTACGTGAACTTCCTCGAAGCGGAAGGGGAGGACCGGATTCGGCAGGCGTACCCGCCGGCGACCCACCGCCGATTGTCCGAGATCAAGGCACGCTGGGACCCGTCAAACGTGTTCCGGCTGAACCAGAACATCCGCCCCACCTAGGCCACCGGCCGGTCCGGTAGGCCAGGGCACCGTCGCGGGTCCACCGCGGCGGTGTCTCTGCGCTCGACTCCCAGGTCTGCTACGATAGTTGCATATGCAACAACATGACCGAGGCATCCCTGTGACCCAGACGACTGAAACCGACTACCAGCGCGCGACCCGCATCCTGACGGACGAGATTCGACGCGAAGGCCATCCCGTCACGGGATGGTTTGCGGGTCAGCAGGTCCTGCTGCTGACGACCACTGGCGCGAAGACGGGTGAGCAGCGCACCATCCCGTTGGCCTACACGAAGGATGGAGATCGCTACGTGGTCACCGCCTCGAAGGGCGGCGCGCCGACACATCCGGCGTGGTTCCACAACCTGCGCAAGGACTCCACCGCCGTCATCGAGGTGGATCGCAAGACCTTCAGCGCACGGGCCGCGGTTCCGCAAGGCGAAGAGCGCCAGCGGTTGTGGGATCAGCATGTTGCGACCCACACGGGGATCGGGGAGTACCCGAAGAAGACGACCCGCATCATCCCGATCGTGACGTTCGAGCGGGCAGCCTGAGGGACCGGAGCTCAGTCCCTGCCGAGCGCCTGCTCAATTGCGTCCCGCACGTGGCATACCGTCCCGAGCGCCAGCCGCCGAGACGGACAGCGATGCGGCTGCGTTTGCGGCCCTGATCGCTTCCTCGAGTGAGTGGCCCTGGGCCAGCCAGGCGGCAAGCACCCCGCAGAACGTGTCGCCCGCCCCGGTGGTGTCCACGGCGTCCGTCGCCGGCCGACCCTCGAATCGCTCGCGGCGGTCCCCATCGGCCAGCAACGCGCCCGCGGGCCCCTGGGTGACGACGATCGGGCCACGATTGCGGCTGGCCAGCTCGTCGAGTGCGGCGCCGGTCTCATCGTTGCCGATGGCCACGATCAGCTCATGCTCGTTCGGCGTCAGGATCGGCCCCAGCGCGAGCACCTCGGCCGAGAGCGCGCGCGCCGGCGCCGGGTTGAGAATGGCGGTGACCCCGGCGGCCGCGGCGGCGCGAAGCGCGTCGAGGGACGCTTCAGCCGGGATCTCGTGGTTCGTGAGCAGGACGTCGGCCGCGCCGATGGCCGCATGGTCTTCGGCATCCAGGGCGAGCGTCCCGTTGGCGCCCGGAGCCACCACGATCTGGTTCTCGCCGCGTGGGCCAACCGCGATGATCGCCACACCCGTCGGCTGGTCGTCGAGACGCCGAATGCGGGTCGTGTCGATTCCCTCTGCGTCGAGAGCCGCAAGTGCCCGATCGCCGTGCGCATCGGTCCCCACCGCGCCGATCATCGTGACCTGAGCCCCGGCACGGGCGGCCGCCACGGCCTGGTTTGCGCCCTTGCCACCGTCGTGGACGGCGAACCGCCCACCCAGCACCGTCTCGCCGGGCCGCGGCAGCCGATCGGACGTCACGACCAGGTCGATGTTGATGGAGCCGATGACGAGGACGTTCCCACTCACGCGGGGAGTATGCCCGACTGCACGGGACCGCGAGCGCTGCCATGATGCCGCCAATGCGCGCCGCACTCCTTCGCATCGGCCTGGTATCGGTCCTCGTCGTGATCGGGCTCGCCGGGTGCCTTCCGCCCAGCGTCGCGGGCACGCTGGCGCCGACCCTGACCCTCGAGGAGCACTTCGGTGCCCAGGTGGCCATGCAGAACGGCATTCCGGTGCCCTCGTTCGACTGGCAGCCGCGACCACGGATCGACCTTGATGGAACCTGGAAGGTCGAACGAATTGCGCTCGACCAGCGCCTGACCATGCAGGCACGCGACGTCTCGCTGGCCGCCATCGAGGACGAGGCCGGCGGCCGGCAGCTGACGGACCACGACGACGCGGCGTGGGAGACGATCTCGGTGCCCGGGACAACGAACGCGCCACCCGATGGCGAGGAGGGCGGCGCCTGGTACCGACACGCATTCGAGCTTCCCGCCGACTGGGCGGGCCGAGCCGTGACCCTGCACTTCGCATCGGCGAACTACGTTGCCGATGTGTGGCTGAACGGGACGTGGCTCGGGTACCACGAGGGCGGCACCACGCCGTTTGCGTTCGACGTCGCGTGGAGCCGCCGCCGTCGGTGGCTCCAATGTTCTGGCCGTCCGCGTTCACACCATCCCGCTCGGCACGCGCAGCGATGTCGTGCCGTGGGGACTCATCGACTGGTGGAACTACGGCGGCCTGACCGGACCGGTCTGGCTGGAGGCATCGGCCGCGTCGCACGTCGTGAGGGCCGATGTCGTGACCCATCTGGATGCCGTCGACGTCGATGTGCTGGTGGCGCATGCGGCATCGCTGGCCGGCAGCCGCGGATCGTCCGACGAGCCGACGCTCGTCTCAGCGAACGGAACGGCAACCCTGCGCGCCACGATCCTGGCGGCATCGGTCAATGATGAGAACCTCCTCGACCCCGATCCACGGTCGCTCGTCGCCGACTTCGGTGATCCGCTCGCCGAGATCGCGCAGCAGATCGAGTTCCCCGGGCGTGGCGGGGTGAGCGAGGCGACCCTCTCCCTCCAGTTCGGCGGCGCCGATGCCTGGAGTCCGGCCGTGCCCGCCCTGTACGTCCTGCGCGTGCAGCTCATCGCCGGCGACCCGCCGCTTGACGCGCGCGAGGGGCGTGACCGCGATGAGTACTGGACCACGTTCGGTATTCGGCACGTTGCCGTTGACCCGGACGGGCCACACGTCCTGCTGAACGGTGAGCCGGTGTTCTTCCGAGGCGTCGGCGTGCATCCGGAAACGTTGGAGTTCGGGCCTGATGGTGAGCTGCTGAGCGGCACGCCGGCGCAGGCGCCCGACGATGTGCTCGCCAAGCTGCGCCAGGCAGCCGAGGTCGGAGCGGACCTCCTGCGCACCGGCCACGAGCCAGCCGATCCGGTGACCCTCATGCTGGCGGATCGGCTCGGCTTCGCGGTGTGGGAGGAGGTGCCGCTCTACCACGCCACCCCGCTCATCTTCGAGCGCACCCTGGGGCGCGGCATACCGCAGCAGATGCTCCGCGAAATGGCGCTCCGCGACATGAATCGTCCGTCGGTCCTGTTCCACGGATTTGCGAACGAGTCGACCGGCGGGGAGGAGCGGACCGAGGCGATGCGTGTCATGCACGAGATCGATCGCGAGATCGACGGCACGCGGCTCACCGGGCAGGTGGCGTACGGATGGGCGCCGGACGACCCGACGCACGAGCCGCTCGACGTGGCAGGCTTCACGTTCTATCACGGTGTGTTCTACGGGGATGAGCCGTCCACCGACACGGGCCCGGCACTGTTCGCTGCACGCGACGCGAACCCGGGCAAACCGATCATGATCCTGGAATTCGGCCGCTGGGCCGATGAAGCCTTTGACGAGGAGCGCCAGCGCGTGATCTTTGCCGATACCTATGAGGCGATCGAGAGACTCCGTGGCGACCGTCCATACGGGTTCGTGGCCGGCGCGACGTGGTGGACGCTGCGCGATTTCGCCACCCAGATCGCCGGGATCGGTGTCGAGGACTTCGGCCTGTACAAGCCTGACGGCACGCTACGTCCGGCCGGAGAGCTCGCCGCCGATGAGTTCAACGCTCCAGGTGGCCGCGGAGATGCACTTGCCCTCGAGCCGGACATCGATCGTGCCCGTGCCACGCCCGTCGGCCGGGTGGGCGAATGGACGTTGGCCCTCTACCTTGCCTATGCGCTCGGGTTCACGATCCTCACGCTCGCGACGGCGGTCGTGGTTCTCGCGCGACGCGGTGGCCGCGCGGCCCCGAGGACCCGATGAAGCACGTGCGAGGCCGGCTGGCCGGCGTCTCGGTGCGAGCCTCGTTCGGCGCGGGCTGGTGGGTGGGTGCGACGCTGGGCCTCGTGCTCGGGACGATCCTCGGCGCGCTGCTGGCCTGGCTGGCCGGGAGCATGCTCGGCTGGCAGCGGGACCTCGCCTTCACCCTCGGAGTCGCTCGCAGCCTCCTGCCGCTGGGCGACCAGCTCGACGCATTGCGCTGGATCAGCAGCACCTGGTACCTCGTCATCCCGATCACCGGGGTCGTGGTGGCCGCCATTGCCGGGTTCATCGGCGGGCTCACCGGCGCGCTGATGGCGGTGGCGTACAACCGGTCACCGCGCCACGCATCGGTGATCGTCGAGCTCCCCGACGAGGGAGAGGTGGAGCTGCCCCCGGAGGGAGAGGATCCCGCCTAGGGCTGGAGGCGGCGGCGGGTCCAGCTCTCATCACCCCCGCGCCGATACTCGACCCGATCATGCAGGCGGTCCTGACGGCTCGTCCAGAATTCAAAGGTGCGCGGGACGATGAGGTATCCGCCCCACATCGGCGGCAGCGGCAGCTCACCCGGATTGGCCGCGTCCAGCGCTGCCACCCGGGCCTCGAGCTCCGCGCGGGAGCCGATTTCCTGGCCCTGGGTCGAGATGCTGGCGGAGAGCTGGCTTCCCCGCGGCCGTGTGCGCCAGTACGCCAGTGAATCGGCATCGGACAGGAGGCGGATCGACCCGCTCACGCGCACCTGGCGGTCGAGCGCCGGCCACCAGAAGGCGGCGGCCGCCCACGGGTTGATGGCCACATCACGGCCCTTGCGACTGCCCCGGTACGTGAAGTAGCGCAGGCCATCCGCATCGAGGCCGTTGAGCAGCACGTACCGAACCGACGGCATCCCCTCGTCATCGGCGGTTGCCAGGGCGAAGGCCGTGGGCAGGGCGACGCCGGCGTCCGCGGCCTCCGTCAGCCAGGCGCGAAGCTGGCTGATCGGATCGGCGTCCAGGGTCGTTGGATCGATCGACGTTGTCATCGGCCCGGTATCGTACGACCATGCCGAACCCTTCTCGCCCCGATGCCGTCCTGTTCGACCTCGACGGCACGCTGGTCGACACCGTTCCGGCACGCATCGAAGCCTGGGTTGCCGTGTTCGAGGAGTTCAACATCCCGGTCGCCCGGTCGATGGTCGAGCCGATGATCGGCATCGATGGCAGACGGCTCGCCCGCGAAGGCGCGAGGGCTGCCGGCCGCGAGATGGATGACCGGACGGCAGAGGCCGTGGATCGGCGCAGCGGCGAGCTCTTCGACGAGCGCAATCGCGCCCCTCGGCCTCTTCCGGGGGCTCGTGAGCAGCTCCGCGCCCTGAATGACGCCGGCTGGACCTGGGCGATCGCCACGTCCTCGCGCAGGGAGCAGGTCGGCACCTCGATCGCCGCCCTGGGCCTGGACCAGGAGCCTCGGGTCATCGATGGCAGCCACGTGGAGCATGCCAAGCCGGCACCCGATCTCCTGCTGCTCGCCGCACGCGAGGTCGGCGTCGCGCCCGAACGCTGCTGGTACATCGGGGACTCGACCTGGGACATGCGAGCCGCAGTGGCCGCCGGGATGCGCGCGGTCGGCGTCCTGGCGGGGGCCGCTGTCGACGCCGATGCGCTCCGCGATGCGGGGGCGGCCGAGGTGCTCGAGACGCTCGACGGCCTCGATCTCCCGGCCTGACCCAAGCGCCATGCCGCTCGAGGAGTACCGACGCAAGCGTGACTTCGCCGCCACGCCCGAGCCCGCGCCGGGCGAGCTCGTCGATCGGAGCGGCCGGTTCACGATTCAGCGTCACCGCGCCACCGCACTGCACTACGACGTGCGACTGGAGATCGGCGGCGTGCTGGTCAGCTGGGCGGTGCCGAAGGGTCCCACACTCGATCCAGCGGCCCGCCGGCTGGCGATGCGCACCGAGGATCATCCGATCGAGTACTTCGACTTCGAGGGCGTGATCCCGAAGGACGAGTATGGCGGCGGGGACGTGATCGTATGGGATTGGGGCACCTACCAACCGGAAGCCGAGACTCCCGATCCGGCTGCCGGACTGCGGGCGGGAGAGATCAAGTTCGAGCTGCATGGCGAGAAGGTTCGTGGCCGATTCACGATCGTCCGGACCGACAACCGCCGGCGCGGTGGGGGCGACGAGCGCGAGCAGTGGCTGCTGATTCACAAGCGGGACGGGACCGCCGTCGACGGCTGGGATGCCGAGGATCATCCGGCCAGCGTGAAGACGGGGCGCACCAATGACGAGGTCCGCGACGGCGGGAAGCCCAGGTTCGAGGGGTCGATGCCCGGCCCGGTGGGCGAGATCGACCTCTCTGCCGCCCGCGCGGAGCCGATGCCGAGCTTCATCTCGCCGATGCGCGCCACCCTGGCCGACGCCCCGTTCGACGACCCGGATTGGCTGTTCGAGATCAAGTGGGATGGCTACCGAGTCGAGGCGGTGATCCGGGACGGCGTCGCCCGGCTCTGGACCCGGAATCAGCAGGACGCGGCCAGGTACTTCCCGGACCTGGCGGGCGACGCCGCCTGGATCGATGCCACCGATGCGATCGTCGATGGGGAGGTGGTCGCGCTGGACGACAACGGGCGGCCCAGCTTCAGCCTGCTCCAGGATCGGACGGGCATCCGCACCGGACGCGCACCGGGGTCGAAGCGCCCGGGAGCGCCGGCGCCGGTCGTGTACCAGGTGTTCGACCTGCTCCACATCGACGGGCGCTCCCTGCTCGATGTGCCGCTCATCGAGCGAAAGCGACTCCTCCGCTCACGCCTGCGGCCGCATCCGCTGGTGCGGTACGCCAGCCACGTCGATGGTGAGGGAAACGCATTCACCGAGGCGGCACGCAGCCAGGAGCTCGAGGGCATCGTCGCCAAGCTCCGCCTGTCGCGCTACGAGCCCGGCCGTCGGGCGCGCAGCTGGCTGAAGGTCAAGCTTCGACGGGAGCAGGAGGTCGTGGTGGTGGGATGGCTCCAGGGCCAGGGCAGCCACCGTGATCTCGGGTCCCTGATCGTCGCCGTGCGAAGCGGCGACCACTGGGTGCATGCCGGCCAGGTGGGCAGCGGCATCGATGCCCGGACCCGCCGCGAGCTGCGCACGAAGCTCGACGAGCTCGCCCGGGACGCATCGGCGCTGGAGGTCGTGCCGCGCTTGAAGGGCGCGCACTGGGTCGAGCCACGGCTCGTCATCCGGGTGGAGTTCGCGGATTGGACGGCGGATGACCTGCTCCGACAGGCCGCGTTCAAGGGCATCGAGGTTGGGAAGGCACCGACTGCGGTTCGCCGCGAGCGTTCGGTGTCCAGCAGGCGCGCGGTGGCGGCCGCCGAGTCGGCGGTCAAGGATGAGGTTGTGGTGTCGGCCCCGCAGGGAGCTCAAGACGGACTGGCCGCTATCGAACGGGAAGGCGTCTGGGCGGCCGCGGGCCGCGAGCTGCGCGTCACGAATCTCGACAAGACGCTCTTTCCCGGGCGAGACGGCGGTGACCCGATCACGAAGCGAGACCTGCTTCGGTACCACCTCGCCATCGGCCCGATCCTGGTGCCGTACCTGGCCGATCGTGGGCTGACCGTCCAGCGCTTTCCGAACGGGGTCGAGCAGAAGGGGTTCTGGCAGAAGGACCTGCCGGGTCATGCGCCCGAGTGGGTGAATCGATGGACGTACCACCATCGGGAGGAAGGTCCGAAGGACTATCCGGTCGTGGATGAGCCTGCGACGCTGCTGTGGCTCGCGCAGGAGGGCGCCATCGAGATGCACCCCTGGACGTCGCCGATGGCCACCCCGGATCGACCGTCCTACGCGCTGATCGACATCGATCCGGGGCCGGACACCACGTGGGACGAGGTCGTCGAGCTCGGGCGACTGTATCGAACCGCCCTCGATCACCTCGGCGTGCGCGGCTACCCGAAGGTCACCGGGAAGCGGGGGATCCAGGTCTGGATCCGCATCAACCCGGGCCCCGGGTTCGACGACACGCGCGATTGGGTCGAGGGCCTGTCACGAGCGGTGGGCGCCACCGTCCCCGATCTCGTGAGCTGGGAATGGGCGAAACGTGCGAGGAAGGGCAAGGCGCGCCTTGACTTCACGCAGAACGCCATCAACAAGACACTCGTCGCGCCGTACAGCCCGCGACCGGCGCCCGGCGCCCCGGTGAGCATGCCGATCTCCTGGGACGAGCTCGACGACCCGGACCTGCGCCCGGACCGGTGGACCATCCATGATGCGCCGGCCCGGGTCGCGCAGGACGGGGACCGCTTCGCCGCCGTCCTCACGGACGCGCAGGACCTGCCGCCGCTCGGCTGACCCCCTACTGGGACAGCGGATCGGCGACGCGTGCCGCCACCAGGACCGCATTCCCCGCGTAGCCCGCGACCGCGTCGTCATCCGTGGTCAGGTCGATGCCCGCCGCCTGCATCGCCTCGTCGGTGAACGGCACGATGCGGCCGGTCACCGTCACGACCCGGTCTGGCTGGATCTCCTTGTCGATGGCTGCGTCCGGAGCGACGACCACGAGCAGGTCGCCCTGGACTTCGGTGCCGCTGAAGCGGAATGCGCGGTCGACGACATAGACCTCGTCGACGTTCTCCATGATCGTCACATCCGCATCCTGGAAGGACGCGGGATCGGCGAGCACGTCGTCGATCGAGACGCGGCTGGCAACCTCCTCGCTGGCTGATGGCGCAGGACGTGCGCTTTCCGACCCGGGCGATGTGGCCGGCTCGCCGGAGCTGCCACCGCCGGCCGGGGCGCAGGCGGCCAGCGCGAAGGCTGCGGCGGCTGCGAGAGCGGCGACGCGGTGCAATGGATTCAACTTGTTCATGGTTCCCCTGTGCATCGGTTGGTTGAGAGCGCAGCGGGCGCTCTCCGTCTCGAGCGCGCACACCGCGTGCCGAATGCACGCCTCACCCTGCGCTGCAAAGGCTTCTTCACGTGGAGGCTACGGCCGCTTCACCATGGGGGCCGGTGCAGCGGCAGACGTCCCGCAGTACCATGGCGCTGATGATCAATCCGCTCCTGACCATCTCCGACGAAGCTCGATCCAAGATCGAGGGCGTTCGGTCCTTCAACAACTTCCCCGAGGCAGTTCTCCGGGTACGCGTCCTGGCAAAAGAGGGACGTCGTTTCCAGTACGAGATCGCGCTCGAGGATCCGCGTGAACGGGCCGATAATGACCTGTCGGTCGAATCCGATGGACTGACCGTTGTGCTCGACCCGACGAGCGCAACCGATCTCGCGGGCGCATCGATCGAGCTCGACCCGGCGGTCACCGGTGGCGGCCTGCGCATTGAGAATCCGAACGAGGGCTGGCAGGATCCGGTGGCGCGCGCCGTTCAGGACGTCATCGATCGACAGATCAACCCGGGCGTCGGATCCCATGGCGGGCAGGTGACGCTTGTGGACGTCAAGGATGGCACGGCATACATGCGCTTCGGCGGCGGATGCCAGGGCTGCTCGGCGGTCAACGTCACGCTCAAGCAGGGTGTCGAGACCGCGGTACGGGCGGCCGTCCCGTCAGTGACGGCCATCGTCGACGTGACCGATCACGACGCAGGCGAAAACCCCTACTACCAGCACGGGCACTAGGGGCTCAGCGCTCTCCGGGCCGCGCCGCGGCCCGGAATGGATCGAGGATCAGCGGCGGAGGGGGAAGTCCGCACCGCCGGTGACGGCCATGACAGTCGAGACGATGCTGAGAATGCTCAGCGCCGCCGCAGTGCCAGCGACCAGGATGGAGCGGGCGATTCGCCGGGTTCGCATCGATGTTCTCCTTGACGTGGGTCGGGCCGACCTTCGTCGTCGAAGGCGCTCAGCCACGGTCGCGCCGAAGGAACCACCGGGCAATGACCCAACGGTCCCGCCCCACCCGTCCCCGCCAGTACGATCGGGGCATGCCACGGTCAAGTAGCGCTTGCCAGCGGGTGTAGACTCGCGCAATGCCACGGACCAAGACGAGTGCCCGAGCCACCGACCAGGACCGTGAGCTCGCGCACCGCATCGGGCAACGCATCCGCGAAGCTCGCCATCGGACCGGGCTCACGCAGCAGCAGCTTGCCGGGGAGCGCTACACCAAGGCGTATGTCAGCGCCCTCGAAACCGGTATCGCTCGACCCTCCATGGTCGCGCTCAACTACATCTCCGAGCGGCTGAACCTGCCGCCGGGCCATTTCATCGATGAGTCGCATCCGACGTGGACCCGTCTCGAGGTCGATATGCAGCTGGCTGCCGGCAGCTGGCAAGCGGCCGCCGACGGTTACACCGAGCTGCTCGACCTTCCGTCCGACGATTCCACGCGCGCAGACCTGCTGCGGGGGCTGGCCGAAGCGCTTGCGCGCCTCGACCGCGGGAACGAGACGGTGGCGGCGGCCTCGGAAGCCGCACGGATCTACGGACTGGCGGGCCGCGATGCCGATGCGGCACTCGCGCGCTACTGGCTCGCATACGGACTGTACGAGTCCGACAACGAACCTGATGCGCGCAGCATCCTGTCCGCGCTCCTCGAGCAGGTCCGATCCGGCCTGCGCGTGGAGCCCGATTTCGAGATGCGGCTTCTGACTTCGCTTGCCGCTGTCGAGTCTCGAACCGGAAATTCGACGCGTGCGCTGTCGTACCTGGAAGAGGCGCGCGGTCTGGCCGCGGACCTCGATGATCGGCGTCGCGCGGCTTTCCTGTTCAACCTGGCCGTGGGCTATCGCGAGGTCGGGGACTTCGAAGCGGCAATCCGGGCGGGAACGCAGGGCATGGCCCTGTATCGCGCCGCGGGCGCGATCTTCGAGTCGGCTCGCATCGAGAATGACCTCGCGCTTGCGTTCCTGGCGACCGGGCAGGTGCAGCGAGCTCGCGAGCTCGCCGGGGATGCGCGGGCGCAGATCGAAGCGACCGGCGACGAGCGCTGGCTGGCGGCCGTCGCCGACACCGAGGCGCAGGTCGCGTTGGCCGCGGGCGAAGCCGATGAGGCCATGACCCTGGCCGCCGCGGCCGTCGACTACGCCACACGCAGCGGCAATCAGCTCGCGGAGCTGGGCGCCACCCTCACACAGGCGCGGGCACTGCGCGCGAGCGGCAGGGCCGAAGAGGCCGAAGCACGGTTTGGTGATGCGGCGACGCTCGCTCGTTCGAGCAGGGTTCCGGGCCGGTTGCGGGAGGTTCTGCGGGACTGGGCCGACCTGCGCGCACAGGCCGGAGACCATCGTGGCGCGTACGAGCTCACCAGTGAGGCACTCACGGTCAATTGAGTATTGACAGGTGCGGTTGAGTGACCGTACTGTGCCGAGAGACGAGTCGGATGGGCACGCCGGCTTGCCAGCAGGGATCGGAGATGGGGCACGTCTCCGATCCCTTCCTCTTGTTCAGGGGCTTGTCGCCGGACTGGAGGGCACCTCGATGAGCTCGAAACGTCCTTCGGCGAGCGGGTCGCCATCCGCCTCGGCGTAGATGAGCATCGTGTAGGTCCCCGGACCAAAGGCGTCGAGGAGGTCCCCGGCGGGAACGGTGAACGCGATGACACGGGCGTTGCGCAAAGGTTGCGGGTCGGTCGGTGACTGCGTGATTTCGATCGAACCCCCGGATGTCCTTCGAACCTCCACGTAGACGGCCGCCGGCACCGTTGCGGTTGGCTCGACCGAATAGGCGAACGCGTCGCCCGATGTGAATCGGTCGGTCTCTGCGTCCGCCGCGACCTCTCCCGATGCGGGGTCGAGCGCTGTGCCGAATCGAATGGGCGCCAGCCCGGCGATCGTGCCGGAGGGCGAAGCGGTGGTCACGGTCCCATCCCCGTTGCCACCCAGGAGACGGAACGCGAGTGCGAAGGCTCCGATCAGGAGCGCCGCCGCGACCCAGCCGCCGATGCGTCGCGCCCGGGGCGACAGCTCGAGAGCGCCCTCGGAGCCCGGTCGACGGGCCATGGCGCGAGACCGAAAGGGTCGAAGCCGCTGTCGCATCGGTCAGGTGGCTCCCTCGGCGACCGTGGTGCTCATCTGCACCGAAACTCTACCGGGTCGCCAGACGCTACGATGGAACGGATGACACGACGCCTCTTCGTCTTCGACGAGCCCGACCGCTTTCTTGCCGGCACGATCGGCGAACCCGGCGACCGGGCATTCTTCCTCCAGGCACGCAAGGGAGACGCGATGATCAGTGTCGCGGTCGAGAAGGTCCAGGTCGCGGCACTTGCCAAGCGGCTCGGGGACCTGCTCGACGCGGTCGATGTGCCAGCCGAGGCGGCTCCGAGTGACGAGCTGCCGCTCGAGGAGCCGGTGGTCGAGCTCTTCCGCGTCGGTGCCATGGCGCTGGCCTGGGACGCGACGACGTCCGCGGTGGTGATCGAGGCGCAGACCCCGACCGAGGACGGGGAGTACGCCGAGCTGCCGGACGAGGCCGAGGATGGCCCCGACCTGCTTCGAATTCGGATCGATGCGCCGACCGCGCGCGCCTTTGCCCGCCGGGCGGAGGCATTGGTTGCGTCGGGTAGACCGGCGTGCCCGTTCTGTGGCGAGCCACTGGACCCCACCGGGCACTTCTGCGTCCGCAACAATGGCCAGCTCAATTAGCGCTCCGGGACCGGCGCACGATCCGGCTCCGGCCATCGATTGGTTGCCGGAGGCGGATCTCAACGATCATCGCCCGGGTCGCCTGGGCATGACCGTGCTACCGGGCAAGCACGGCGCATCGACCAGGTATCCCGGCCGCGTCTACCGCAATGACCTGGCCACGGACCTTCAGGGCCTGGCGGACGCCGGGGTCGGCCGCCTCCTTCTGCTGGTCGAGGATGTGGAACTCGGACGCTGGGGCCACCCTGACGTGGCGGCGCACGCAGCCGCCATCGGGATCATCGTGGATCGACATCCGATGCCCGATGGCGATCCGCCCGCGTCACTGGAGGAGATGGACGCCATCCTGCACAGCATCGCCGAGGCGCGCGAATCCGCGAACGTGGCGGTGGCGTGCATGGGCGGCGTAGGGCGGACGGGAACCATCGTTGCCTGCGCCCTGGTTGCCGCGGGCTGGGATCCGGACGACGCCATCGCCCGCGTTCGCCAGGTACGCCACCCCGAGGCCGTCGAGACGGCCGACCAGGAGGCCTTCGTCCGGGGATGGGCGGACGCCCGGGCCGCCGAATCGACTAGGGTTCCCGAATGAGTGATCGATGGGTCTGCAAGAGATGTTTTGCCGACAACGAGGAGTCCGACGCCGCGTGCGGCCGATGCGGGCTGCTGCGTGGGGCCGAATCCTCAGCTGACGATCAGGCGCGATGGGAGGCGACGGCGCCCAAGCTCGCGCCGGATGCGCCATGGCGACGCTGGATCCGCTTCTGGTGGGTCCCGGCCATCGCGATCGCGCTCGCCGTCGGGTGGGCGACGTCCGCACGCCGCGGCGACGACGGCGCGCTGGCCTCGGCCGGCACCCTGTCGATTGACGAGCTGCGGGCGGGCGATTGCTTCAACGGCGCGGACGCCGACGAGATCAGCGAAGTTGACGCCGTGCCCTGCACCGAGCCGCACGCATACGAGGTGTTTGCCGTGGCGACGTACGAGGGCGACGGGTCGTACCCGCCTGACTCCAGCCTGCCCAACATCTTCAATCGAAGCTGCGCGCCTGAATTCGAGATGTACGTCGGAACGTCGTTCGAAGCGTCTGAGATCCATGGCTCGATGATCAGTCCCTCCGAGGGTTCGTGGAGCAACGGCGATCGGTCCTTCATCTGCCTGCTGTTCGATCCCACCGGCGCCACCCTGACTGAGTCCCTTGCCGGATCCGAGCGCTAGCACGGCGGGAGAGCGGCTCCGACCCGAGCGACTCCTCGGAATCGTTGCGGTCCTGGCCATGGGTGCCGGCCTGGTCGCACTGGTGGCGGTGTTGGGTGCGCCGCCGAGCCCGTCAATCGCCCCAAATGCATCCAACGACGGTCCTGCAGGTGCCCTGGAGCGGGGAGTGGTTGTCCGCGTGGCCGATGGCGACACGGTCACCGTCGAGCTCGGCGCCCTTCGCGAGCGCGTCCGGTACGTCGGGGTCGACGCCCCGGAGGTAGCCCACCCGGATGCCGGAAGCCCGGCCGAATGCGGCGCGGACGCGGCCACACGGGCCAACATCGACCTGGTCATGGGAGTGGAGCTGACATTGGAAGCCGACGCGACCGACCGTGATCGGTTCGGGAGGCTCCTGCGGCATCCTTGGATCGTGGAGGACGGCGAATGGGTGCACGTCGGCGAGGCCCTGGTGGCGCGCGGACTCATCGAAGCTCGCACGTTCCCGCCGGACACGCGGCACCAGGCGCGGCTGGATGCCGCCGAACGCGCCGCTCGGGCCGCCGGTGCTGGAATCTGGGCTGGATGCTGAGGCGAGTTCGCCGATCAGGATGAAGGGGACGGCCCCGGCGAGGCTGCCGGGGGAGCGCGCAGGATGGTGAGTGCCCACCCGCAGTCGGACGCGACGTTGACGAAGACGGACCCGCGGATGCCGAGGGCATCGAACGATTGGGGCTGGAGGATGCCCCGATCAACGCCGGTTCCGATGGTCGCGCGGATGGCCGGCAGCGGATCGCCACCGCCGGCGGGAGAGAGCGACACGGCGAACGAGCACCGCGTGCGCTCCGGGTCGACGGCGATCCATCGGATGAGATGATCGCCATCGCCGATCTCGATGGGTCCCTGCTCGGCGTCCGCCGTGCCGTCCAACGAGACGACGTACAGCGAGCCATCGGCGACTCCGCCGGTCGAGCTCAGCAGGGGATCCGGCTCGACGCCGGCAGCCACCCATCCCTCCTCGAAGGCCGGTTCGCGGTCGGCTGCCGGGATCACGAGGTACCAGGCACGGTCCTCGACCTGGATCGGGCCCATGACCACCACGAGGTCGTACCCGGCAGGCAGGAGCCCGGTGACGACCGGGCGCTCCAGTCCGGGCAGGCTTCGGACTCGAAGGCCGTCGACGGCGGTGCTGACGACTTCACCCGCGTTGAAGTCGGGGGCCAGCGGCGCAGCGCTGGGCGAGGGTGTGGGTGGCGGGGTCGGGGATGCCAATGGCGTCGGAGTCGGCGTCACCGCTGGGGTGGGAGTTGCCGTGGGCGTGGGAGTGTCGATCGGCGGCAATGTGCAGGCACCGAGGACCATCGCCACCACCAGCCCGAATACGCCGCGCCTGATCCCCACGTCTGCAGCGTAGCGCGTCAGCTCTTCAGCTGTGGCAGGTCGGCGGCGAGCATATCGGCAATCTCGCGGGCATTGGTCGTCCCGTAGTTGGCGTAGCAGTTGTTCATGAGGACGTGCAGCTCGGGAACCTGCGCCGCCGCCTCGCGGATTCGCGGCACCCACTCGCCGAGCTCCGCCTCGTCGTACAGATACCGAAATCGTTCGACCACCGGGATGCCGCGCTGCTCCCACGTCTCGGTGCGCCTCCCGTGGAAACGGACGACGGCCAGCTTTGGCGAGGTCACGAGAGACATCGGCGGCACGGATGACTTCGTTCCCGGTGGCGCGTCCACCATCACGAACGGAATCTCATTGCTCTGAAGGAAGTCGATGGTGCGGGTCGCATTCTTCTCGTTGAACCAACTGGCATGACGCAGCTCGATGGCGAACGGCGCGTCCCCGAGACGCTCGCGGGCGCTCAGGATTTCCTGTCGCGACTCGCTGGTCGGGAAGAACCAGCGCGGATACTGCAGGAAGATGGCGCCGAGTTTGCCGGAGCTTCGCAGCGGCTCGATGCCGTCCATGAAGCGTGCCCAGATCTCGTCCTCGATCTCGCGCGGCAGATCCCGGGCGTACACCCGTTTACGTGCCACCAGCTCGGCGGGCAGCTCCTCGCGCAGGTCCTTCGGCAGCCGGCTGACCTCGGAGGGCTGACCCGTCATCAGGGCGTGCGCCTTGATGTCAAACGTGAAGTCCGGAGGTGTCCGCTCGAGCCACAGCTCGCCGGTGCGCCGCGCCGGAAGCGCGTAGTACGTGGCGTCGACTTCGACTATCGGGAACTGGTTCGCGTAGAAGACGAGCCTATCCTCTGCGGTCGTGGCATCCGGCGGGTAGAACACGCCCGGCGCGGTCATGGTCGGGTCGGTCCACGACGCGGTACCGATGCGCACCGTTGCGGATTCGAGTTTCAGCGGCTCACGCGCGGCATCGCCACGCTCGTCGGCGCGACTTCCGGCTGCCTCCGGACCGGGATCGTGGCGGTTGGCCTGGCTCATTGACGATGAGCCTAGCGGGTTCCGAGAGGGTCCCTCACACCTGCCCGAGCGCGCGCCGAACCGACGGTGCGCTGAGGAGCAGCATGCTCACGGCCGCCAGTACAAAGCCGCCGAACGCCGCCAATGCCCATGGGGTGACGGCGAGAAGCACGGCACTGCCGCTGGCGAGCGCCAGCTGGAGCAGGGCAGCGCTGGTCCATGACCATCCGCGCGCCCTGCGGACGCCGCGGGCGGTGGCCGCGGCCGCAATGGCGAAGATGATCACGCCACCCGCAGCGAATCGCACCATCTCCTCCGCCTCTCGGCCGGACTCACCACCCAGGAACGACGCGAGGGCTGAAGCGAGCATGCTGAGGAAGATCGTGCCCGCGAGTCCCAGTGCGGCCTCGAGCAAAAGGATGCCTCGCAGCGCGGAGATCGCGCGCGGGCGGGAGCCGGCAACGGACACGGGGGCGGGTGGGTTGGCAGTCACGACGGCGTTCATGATGGTGATTCTCGGGAACTCACGTGGCCCGCAACATACACGAATGGCGGTGGCCGACTACGTCATTTGCCGGACGCGGCACGTCAGGGCAGCCCGTCCGCAAATGACGCGATGCGGTCGAGCGCATCCTCCAGCACGGGCCGGAGTCCATGGCCGACCCCGCGGTACGTCACGAGAGAGCCAGCGGGCAGACGCTCCACGGCCTCGCGCAGCAGTGCAAGGTTGGCAAACGGATCCGATTCTCCCGAGAGGAGGAGGACCGGGCACGTGATCGATGGCCAATGAGCGGTCCGTTCGTCCCACGCCGCCTGGCGGCCCGGAGCATGAAGCGGATACGAGAGCAGAACGAGGCCGGCCGGAGCGTGCTCGACGCTGAGCAGGGACGCGACTCGACCGCCGAATGAGTGGCCGCCGATGACGGCGGTCGGATCACTCACTGCATCGAGAGCGGCGCGGTAGATGGGCATGGCACGCTCGGCCCGTCCGCGCGGGAGGCTGACGAGTGTGACCGTCATCCCACGAGCCAGCAGGCCGCGCTCGTGGTCGCGCAGGCCATCGATGGTCCCGGACGCCCCCGGCGCGAGGAGCACGCGTCGATTCATCGGCCAAGCATACGATCCGCCAGGCCGATGCATGCACCGTCTGGGAGTCCGGCGTACGCTGTGTGCATGAGTGAGAAGGTCGACCGCACCGACGACGAGTGGCGGGCGTCGCTGACGCCGGAGCAGTACCGCGTCCTGCGCGAGCAGGGAACCGAGCCGGCATTCAGCGGGGCGTATTGGGACGAGCATCGACCCGGCGTGTACCGCTGCGCCGGCTGTGGCGCCGAGGTGTTCGACGCCAGCACCAAGTTCGAGTCAGGCTCCGGTTGGCCATCGTTCTATGCGCCGACCGCCCAGGGTGCGGTGGAGACGGAGACCGACCGCAGCTTCCTCATGACGAGGACCGAGGTCCACTGTGCACGCTGCGGCGGCCACCTTGGCCACATCTTCAACGATGCCCATGACCAGCCCGGCGGCCTCCGCTATTGCATCAACTCGGCATCGCTGACGCTCGATCCCGAGGGCGTCGAGCCGATGGAGCAGGTCTAGGGCGCCTCTCGGCCATCCGCGATGGCGCGCATGACCCGCGCCGCAGCCCGACACTGGTCCGCGCCCACATCGAGGTGCGTCACCGCGCGCACCGACCGCGGCCCGAATGCATTCAGGAGCACCCCGCGCTCGGCACAGCGCGCCACGAATGTCGCCGCATCCGGCACTCCGCGCCGGTCGACGAGTGACATCACCACGATGTTGGTCTGAACCGTGGAGTCGTCGATCTGGATGTCGTCGCCGCGCATCAGCTCATCGGCAAGGAGGCGCGCATTGGCATGGTCGTCGGCCAGGCGCTGAACGTTGTGCTCGAGGGCGTAGGACCCTGCGGCGGCCAGGATGCCAACCTGGCGCATGGCACCGCCGGCCATTCGCCGGTAGCGGTGGGCACGCGCAATGAGCTCGGTCGTGCCCGCGAGCAGGGATCCGGCCGGCGCGCCGAGACCCTTGCTGAGGGATATGCCGACGAGGTCGAACCCGGTGGCCAGCTCGGCGGCGGGACGCCGCGAGGCCACTGCCGCATTGAGCAGCCGAGCGCCGTCCAGGTAGGTGGCGAGCCCATGGCCGCGAGCCACCTCAAGGGAGGCGAGCAGCCGTTGCCGGTCCAGCACGATGCCTCCGCCGCGGTTGTGCGTGTTCTCGGCAACGAGCAGCGTGGTCGGCGGGTACACGATGTGGCCGGCGGGCTTGATGGCCGCGGCCACGTCATGTTCGTCGAACGTCCCTCCCGCCCCGATCGTGCTGAACTGGACGCCGGCATTGGCACCGCCGGCGCCCGTCTCATGCAGGACGATGTGCGACTCGACCGGCACCAGGACGTCATCCCCCGGGCGAGTGAGCGTTCGCAGCGCGACCTGGTTCGTCATCGTGCCGCTCGGCAGGAAGAGTGCGGCCGGCTGGCCGAGCAGTTCGGCGGCCTGCTCCTGGAGCCGGTTGACGGACGGGTCCTCGCCGTACTGGTCATCGCCGACCTCGGCATTCGCCATGGCATGGCGCATGGCGGGGCTGGGCAATGTCACCGTATCGGAACGAAGATCGATGCGTTCGGGCATGCCGCCGATGATAGGCAGGCCGCTCACCCCCGCGCTCTCCCCATGTTCCCGGACGAGCGCACGCGACGAGCCGATTCATACGCTCGTCACAAACCGGCGTACGCTGGGTGATGAGCATGAATACCAACCAATCAGCGAGCGTTCCGCGTCGACGGGTCGGTGCCATCGCCGGCCTTGCGGCGGGCGCGGCGGGACTCGGTGGTGCGGAGCTGCTCGCGGGCCTTCTGCCCGGGGCGGCCAGCCCGATCATCGCCGTCGGTGACTTCGTCATCTCACTGCAGCCGCCCGGTGCCAAGCAGTTCGTCGTCGAGCTGTTCGGCGAGGCGGACAAGCTGGTGCTCAACGTGTTCATCGCCATGGTGGCCGTCGGCCTCGCTGCGGCGATCGGCGTGCTGGCGCGCACTCGGCCCGGTGCAGCGCAGCTGGCCATCGGTGCCGGAGGGGTCTTCGCTCTGGCCGTCGGCCTGCGTGATCCGCTGTCGGAGGCGCTGCCGACCTTTGTGGTTGCCGCGGCGGCGGCGGGTAGTGCCGCCGGCGTGCTGGCGTGGCTCCTCGCCATGGCGTCGGACGCGCGCGGCCGCGAGGTTGCCGAGATGCCGAACTGGGGCCGGCGCCACTTCATCGGAACATCGATTGCCGTCGCCGGCGTTGCGGCCATCGGCGGTGTGACCGGAAGGGCTCTGCTCGAGGGCGGCCGTCGCAGCGCGCAGCCGCAGGCAGGCCCGATTCCACAGCCCGCAGTGACCGCCCCCCCACTGCCGGATGGAGCAGGGCTCAGCGTCAGCGGTCTGAGCCCGATCGTCACCCCGAACCGCGACTTCTACCGTATCGACACGGCGCTGCTGGTTCCTCGCCCTGACCTGGACACGTGGAGGCTGCGTGTGACGGGCATGGTCGATCGGCCATTCGAGCTGACCTACGACGAGCTCGTGAACCTCCCGCTGCGCGAGGAGTATGTGACGATCGCCTGCGTCAGCAACGAGGTGGGGGGCGGCCTGGTGGGAAATGCCCTGTGGACCGGGGTGCGACTCAAGGATCTGCTGGACCGCGCTGGGGTGCAGCCCGCGGCGACCCAGCTCGTGGGTCGGGCCGTGGACAACTTCACCGTCGGCTTCCCGACTGCGTGGGCGCTGGCCGACGATCGCGAGGCCCTGGTCGCCGTGGCGATGAACGGGGAGCCGCTGCCGCCGAACCACGGGTTCCCGGCGCGGTTGATCGTGCCCGGCCTGTACGGATACGTGAGCGCGACGAAGTGGCTCACCGAGATCGAGCTGACCACGCTCGATGCGTTCGATGCCTACTGGGTGCCGTTGGGCTGGTCGAAGGAAGCGCCGATCCTCACCCAGTCGCGGATCGACGTGCCCGGATCCGGGGCGCGCATCGACGCCGGAACCGTGGCGATCGCCGGCGTCGCATGGGCGCCCGACCGTGGCGTGAGCGCGGTGGAAGTGCAGATCGACGAGGACGGATGGCAGCCGGCCGAGATCAGCTCACCGATCTCCGACGCCACCTGGGTGCAGTGGGTCCGTCGCTGGGACGCGACCGCCGGCGATCATCTGCTGAGGGTGCGCGCGACCGATGGCAACGGCGACGTGCAGACCGACCAGAAGTCGCGCCCGGCGCCGAATGGCGCCCGCGGCCACCACGCGGTGCAGGTCACCGTCACCTAGGGTACCGCCCCTGAGAGGACCTTTGGCCGATGGCCCGATGGTCCTGCACCATGGTGTCCTTGGCGCATGGCCCGCAACGCGCGGCGTCGCGGACACCTGCCTCCACCGGATTCGCCGCGCCGTCTCCTGCTCATCCGCGGCATGACCGTCCTCGCCCTGGTGGCGACGACGGCTTATCTGACGTGGCGCGCGACCTCCACCCTCAATCTCTCGGCGTGGTACATCGCGTTTCCGATGCTCATCCTGGAGGTTCACGCCGCGATCGGCCTGGGCCTCTTCGCCTTCAGCCTGTGGGACGTGGACGTTCGGCCCCGCCGCCGGAGCCCGCGCAAGATGCCGAGCATCGCGGTGCTCATTCCCACCTACAACGAGGGTCCAGAGATCCTGATTCCCACCATCTCGGCCGCGGTCGCGCTCGAGCCGGTGCACGAGACCTGGGTCCTGGACGACGGCGAACGCCCGGAGATTGCCGAGCTGGCCGAGTCCCTCGGGGCGCGGTACCTGTCTCGGCCGACGCACGAGCACGCAAAGGCGGGCAACCTCAACCACGCGCTGGGCGTCGTCGACGCGGAGATCCTGGGCGTGCTTGATGCCGATCACGTCGCCGCGCCCGACTTCCTGCGCGCCACGCTCGGCTACTTCTCGGACCGTCGCGTCGCACTCGTCCAGACGCCGCAGGATTTCTACAACGTCACGAGCTTCGAACACGGCAGCGGCGTTGCGTACGGCGAGCCCTTCCACGAGCAGACGCTCTTCTATCGGCTGCTCCAGCCCGGCAAGAATCGATGGAACGCCGCGTTCTGGTGCGGGACGAGCGCCGTCGTTCGCGCGTCGGCACTGCGAGCGGTCGGAGGAGCCGCCACCGACACGATCACCGAGGACATCCACACCACGATCCGTTTCCATCGTGCCGGCTGGAAGACCGTCTATCACAACGAGGTGCTGGCGCGCGGCCTCGCCGCCGACGACGCCGCGCAGTATCAGCTCCAGCGGAACCGATGGGGGACCGGGGCGATGCAGGTGCTCCGTACCGAGAATCCTCTCACCGTTCCGGGCCTGACCCTCGGCCAGCGGCTTGGGTATGCCGCCACCCTGCTTGGCTGGTTCGACTCGTGGCGCACGCTCGGATTCCTGCTGCTCCCGCCGATCGTGCTGGTGAGCGGACAGATCCCGATCCTGGCGGATGGCCTCACCTTTGCCGTCGCCTTCCTCATGACCTACGGCCTTCAGCAGGTGGCCCTCTACCTGCTGGGCCGCGGCGCGTATCGGCCCGTCCTGTCGGTCGTCTTCGACCTCGTCCGCATGTCGCCGAACTTCCTGGCAACCCTGACGCTGATCACGACCACGACCCCGCGCTTCAAGGTCACGCCGAAGGGCCGGGTCGCGTCGGACCGCGGCCGGATCGATGCGCCGCTCATGCTGCGCGCGACGCTTGGCGTTTCCGTGGTCGGGGCGACGATCTATGTCCTCCACCTGCTCGGGGCATTCACGATTCCGTACGACATCCGAAACGGCGGCCGCCGGCGCGTTCGTGTGGCTGGTCGTCAACACCTCGCTGGTCTGGGTGGCCATCCGACGCGTCCGGTCGCTGCGCTACGCCGCCGAGCGCAGGAGCTCCGTGCGCTTCGCCGTCGATGTTCCCGGAGCTGTCGACGGTTCGGTGGCCTCCGTCCAGGACGTATCGGTTGGCGGTGCACTCATCGCGACCGTTGAGCCGCTCGTCGAGCGCGAGGCGCACCTCGTCAGCTTCACGCTGCCCAACGGGATCACGTCCCTGTGGGCGCGGATCAGGTCCTCACGCCGCGCCGCCAGCGGTGAGCACCACTACGCGTTCGAGTTCGAGCCGGGCCAGGTCACGGCCCAGGGCGAACTGGCGCGCGCGGTCTTCGCCGGTCGCTATCCGGTGGCCGGCACCGAGGTCCGTCCGTGGGCCGACATGCTCCACCACGAGATCGGTCCACTCTCGCGACGATTCCACCTTCGCGGTGAGCGGAGCGCCGGACGCGCGCTGCTCCCCGAGCAGGAACGAGGCCTCGGCGCGCCGGCCTAGCTGTCCGGGCTTCCGGCACCCGCTGGCGATCGGCGTCAGGTGGACTTCGACCCGGATCAGGCCCTCTTCGAGCGGCGCATCGGTGATGAGCCGCCATGCGGCATGCGACAGGTTGGCAACCCGCTCATCCGCGGTTCCGGCGTAGCACGGACACGAGTCGACGACCGGGACGGAGATGCAGCGATCCGCGCAGATCAGGACCCATGACGGATCGGCGGTTGGGATGCCGCCGCCGAGATCCAGGGGCAATGCGACCGTCGGCTTGCCTTCCCAGCCGGCGCTCTCGCCGTAGCTCGATGCCAGCCCGGCGACGATCCCGTCGTTGACGACGAAGGACGCGGCCGAGGCATCGGCAACGATGCCGGCGCCACCCGTGGTGCCGACGGTGAGGCTGGCCGCGGGGTTGCCGGCGAAGGCGTACCAGTAGTCCAGCTTGCCATCGAAGTACGGCGAGCGCTGCAGCCAAGTCTCGGCCCCTTCCACCAGGCCGTGCGGGAGGCGAGTCAATCCGTCGGGCACGTAGCGCGGCTCGGAGGCGAAGACCTCGCCGAACGGCAGGTCGGGGCGATCGAGCATGGTGGCCACCAGCTGGGCTGCCCCCTCGTAGAAGTCGGTGGCGAAGTAGGCCGATGCGCCAAGCTCGGCCAGCGGTGCGCGCGAGTAGGCGCTGACCCGTGCGGCGGCGGTCGCCTCATCGGCCGGCGTGTCGAAGCCCTCGCTGGCTCCCGGCGCGTAGCAGGCGTTGGAGTAGATCATCACCCAGCCCGGTGCCGGTTTCGCATGCTCGGCGATCCATGACTCGCCGTAGTAGGCCAGCGATTCGTCCTGCCAGGAATCGGCGTGGGTGCCGACCGCACCCGGCCCGTTGAGCCCCCAGCCGTTGGTGGTCGCGGCGTTCGGATCAGCCGAGTACGGGTTCGGGCTGCCCACCCCGTGGCCGAGGTAGATGACGATGTTGGCACCCTCGACCGCGGCCAGCACGTTCTCGGCATTCGCCTCAGGCGAGTAGGCGCGAGCAACGGTCGCACCGCGCGTCTCGGCCGCGGTGGCCGATGCCTCCGCCAGGCTGATGTAGACCGGGGTCAGCTCCTCGCCGACCGGCCCCACGATGATCGCGACCTTGACCGGCGTCGAGGCACGCGCGGGCGCGGCAAGGCCCAGGCCGCCAGCGAGCGTGGCGGCGGCCGTGAGCAGGACCAGGATGAGACGCACGTGGTTCCCCGTGGGCACAAGGAGCTGCAGCAAGGCGGGTGCTGTGGTGCCAGCATCGCACTCGGAGGATGCCGGTCGCAAGCGGATTCTGCCGGAGTCAGGCCTCGCGTGCGCGCTGCGGTGCCTCCAGGGCGAGGTAGATGACCTCCGCCCATGCGTCGTACCCGATCGCGGACGGGTGGAAACCGTCCTGGGCGAGGATGCCCGTCTGGCCCGCGAGCAGGGGCGGCAGGCCCGAGCGCAGGTCGGCGTAGAGGATGCCGGCCCTGTCCGCCTCGGCCTGGCTGATGGGACGCAGGATGCGGGCGTACTGGTCCGCCAGAAAGATGAGCGGCTCGAGGGAGCTGAGGGCCCCGCGGAAGGTTGGGATGCCGGCAAGCACCATGCGCGCTTCCGGTGCCGCGCGGACGATGGCATCGATGGTGGCCCGCAGATCTGCTCGATAGCGGGCAGGCGGCGTGTTGTGGGTGGCGTCGTTGGAGCCGATCACGACGGCCACGATGTCGGCATCCTGCAGGAAGGGGCCATGGTCGCTGGACCGCCGGGGTGTCATCGATCGCGTGATCTGATCACGCACGAGGTCCGCGACCCGCGCCCCTGCCCATCCGTAGCTGACGACGTGGACGCGGCGACCCTCGGCATCGGCCACGCGCTGCGCCAACCGAACCGGGAGCGACTCCTCGGCGCGGTCCACGCCCACGCCGGCCGTCGTGGAGTCACCCAGCACGACGAGGCGAATCGGCGGATGGGCTCCGGCGCCGCCGACCGGATCGACCACGTTCCTGATGTCGAAGCCGGGCCATCCCGGCAGGAAGACCTGGCGGCGCAGCCGCATGAGCTGGACGACGACGAGCCCGATGAATGCGCCGGCGGCGGCGCCCGTGAACCGCGCTATGGCGACGAGGATCCGATGCATGCGTTCACGGTAGCGGCCATCGCCGCGGGCGGCCAATCGCCACAATGGCGCCGATGGCTCAAGCCCCACTCGTCATCGTCAATCCGGCGGCCGGAGGCGGACGCGCGCGCAGGGCCGTGCCATGGATCCGTGATCGGTTGCGTGCGCGGGGAGATGCCCGGATCGTGGTGACCTCCCGACCCGGTGATGTCGAGGAGCTGGCGGCGGCCGCACGCGACCGCGGACACGGGCGCGTGATCGCGGTGGGTGGCGACGGAACGGTGCAGGAGGCCGTCAACGGACTGCTCGCGAGCGGCGACTCGATGGAGCTTGGGATCGTGCCTCTGGGCTCCGGTAACGACCTGGCCCGGAGCCTCGGGCTGGCCTCCGCACTCGAGCCGGGTTGGCGATCGGCAGTGGGCCACGCGACGCGAACCGTGGATGTGGCGCAGGCGCGGAACGGTGAGGGGCGGTCGCGCTGGTTCGCCTCCGCGGGCGGCATCGGCTTCGACGCCCAGGTAGCCGCCCGCATGGCGCTGCGGTCCTGGTGGCAGGTGGGTCGTGCTGGATACCTGGTGACGACGCTGATGGAGCTGCAGCGCTTTCGAAACCAGCAGGTCTCGATCACGATCGACGGCCGGGCGCTAACGGCGAGCGTGCTCTTCGTCGCCATCGCGAATGGCGCCTACTACGGCGGAGGGATGCGGATTGCGCCGGCGGCGCGGGTCGACGACGGGCACCTCGACGTCTGCATCGTGGGTGACATCTCGCGGCTGACCGCGGTTCGTCAGCTGCCCAACCTGTATCGAGGCACCCACGTGAAGCACGCGCGAGTGACCATGGGACGCGGCCGCGAGGTGACCATCGAGGGAGACTCGAGCACCCTGGTCCACCTCGATGGCGAACCGTTCGGCAGCCTGCCGCTGACGGTGTCGGTCGGGGAGCGAACCATCCTTGTTGCGGGCTGACCGACGCTCCCGCATGTCGCGCCCGGTACGCTAGAGCGATGGGAAGCGATGAGGTCCGGGCCGGAGCTCGGCTGTCCGGCCGCGGTGGCGCCAGGATCGGCATCGTGGATGCTGTCTTTGCCGACTACCTCCTCGTTCGCACGGCCAGCCTGATTCCGGTTGATCTCTACGTCCCACGGACGGAGCTGAACCAGGAGTCAGAAACGTTGCGCGTTGAGGCATCCCCGTCCGAGGCCTACGAGCGCTGGCACCGCCCGTTGAAGCGCGCCCCACACGACTGAGAGCAGGCGTTGCAGTACCCTTAGTTGACGCATGAATGACGAAGTCACGATCCAACCCCTTGGCGGGCCCCAGCGCTATGCGGCGGGCGACGCCGACGCCTTCTACGCGCATGTCGGCTCCGGCGGAAAGGTCGAAGCCGATGACTGGATGCCCGACGACTACCGCGCCGCGGTCCTGAAGTTCGTGGAGATGCACGCCAACTCCGAGCTGATGGGCGTGCTGCCGGAGCGGGACTGGATCATGCGCGCACCGAACCTGCGGCGGAAACTGGCCCTGACCAGCAAGATCCAGGACGAGGTCGGGCACGCCCAGCTCCTGTACCGGGTGGCCGAGGACCTCGGCAAGCCGCGTGCGCAGATGCTCGCCGATCTCCTGGATGGCAAGACGAAATTCCACAACGTCTTCCACTACCCGACGAAGTCATGGGCCGATGTCGGGATCATCGCCTGGCTCGTCGACGCGGCCGCCATCGTCAGCCAGCAGGCGCTGCGTGACTCCTCGTACGCCCCGTACGCGCGGACGATGAAGAAGATCTGCTGGGAGGAGTCCGTCCATATCATGCATGGGCGTGACGTCGTGCTCACGCTCATGAATGGAACCGAGACCCAGCGTGCCATGGTCCAGGAGGCACTCGACCGGTGGTGGGGCCCGCTCATGCAGATGCATGGCCCGCCGACCGATCCGGCCAAGGACAAGGACCTGCATTGGGGCATCAAGGCCAAGAACAACGAGCAGCTGCGCCAGGAGTTCCTGTCGATCTACGTGCCGCGCATCCTCGAGCTCGGCCTGCGCATCCCGGACCCGGAGCTGCGGCATGACGCCGATACCGGCCGCTGGGCCTACACCGAGCCCGATTGGGCCGAGCTGAAATCCGTCGTCACGGGGCACGGACCGGCCTCCGAGGAGCGCCTGGGCTTCCGACGCGTGAACTTCGCCGATACCCAATGGGTGCGCGACGCGCTGGCGGGGAACGCGACGGCCGCCGCCTGACGCGGTGACAACGTGACCGATCGCGTCTGGGAGGTCTTCCGTCAAGCGGACGAGGGCGACCCGATGATCCACGCCGGCAACGTGAACGCGCCCGACGAGGAGCTGGCGGTGCACTACGCCAGGGAGTTCTACGGGCGCCGAGGCGAATCACATCGGCTGTGGATCGTGGCACGCGAGGCCATCACCGAGCTGGACGATCCCGACCTGCTGAAGCCGCCGTTCGACCGATCCCACAAGAAGCCGGGCGGGTACATCATCAAGCACAAGCTCGAGGCGGCGAAGCAGCGCGCGGTCACGGAGGCGGAGGAGTCGTGACTACCTCGTCGGACGTGACCCGCCTCGACTCGTCGGCGCGGGATGCACTCGCCGAGCTGTTGCTGACGGTCGCCGATGACGAGTTCGTGATCGGCTTCTGGGACTCGGAGTGGACCGGTATCGCGCCCATGCTCGAGGAGGACGTCGCCACCAGCTCGATCGCCCAGGACGAGATCGGCCACGCCAAGGCGCTCTACGAGATGCTGGCGGAGCTGACCGATGACGACCCCGATCGCATCGCGTTCGGTCGCGCGATCGCCGACTACCGGCATGCCGCGCTCCTGAATCACGCCCGGGGTGATTGGGCCTTCAGCGTGGCGCGTCGCTACCTGTACGAGACCGCCGATGCCGTCCGCCTCACCGCCCTGGCGGCGTCGGCGCATGACGGCCTCGCCGCGCTGGCGGGCAAGATGCGGCGGGAGGAGACGTACCACATGCTCCACGCCGACGCGTGGATCCGACGACTCGCGGAAGGGGAGGGCCGCGATCGGCTGGTGGCGGCGCTCGTCATGCTGTGGGCCGACGCGCAGGACGTGTTCGCCCCGCTCGAGGCGGGGGATCGGCTTGTCGCTGATGGATGGCTGCCCCAGCCCATGTCGGACCTGCACGCGGCCTGGGTTGCCCGCGTCCGGCCGAAGCTCGAGCCACTCGTCGGTGACCTCCCGTCGCTCGAGCCGACCCCCGACGGTCGGCGGCGTCGAACGGACGACTTTGCGTGGCTCCACGGCGAGTTCACCCGCGTCGCGGGCTCCGAGGAGGGAGCGCTGTGGTGATCGCGGCGCGAACCGAGCGCGAGGAGCGCGTCTGGGCCGAGTTGGCCCGGATCCCGGATCCGGAGATCCCGGCAATCAGCGTGGTGGACCTCGGCGTCATCGGCGGCGTGGCATTCGAGGGCGATGAGCTGCGCATCAGGCTGCTGCCAACATTTGTCGGCTGTCCCGCCATCGACGTCATGCGGCACGAGATCACCGAACGGCTCGGCGCACTCGATCTCGCCGATACGGTCGTCGTCGACGTCACGTTCGATCCCCCGTGGACCAGTGAACGGATCAGCGAGCATGGTCGGACTCGGCTTCGCCAATCCGGGTTTGCGCCGCCCGCGCCGATGCCTCCGGGACCGATCGGGCTCATCGGCATCGACGACCTGGCGACCATGCCGGTCGCGGAATGCCCGTACTGCGGCTCGAGGGACACGACGCTGGACAATCCCTTCGGCCCGACGCTGTGCCGCGCGATCTACCACTGCGCGGCCTGCCGTCAGCCCTTCGAGCAGTTCAAGCGGATCTGATCACCGACGTTGGCGCGCTGATTGCATCGAGCAGCCGGGAACTGCAGCAGGAGGCACGTGATGATCGACCGCGACAATCCCCAGGCGCCGGGCAGTGGACCGCTCGACCGGCCTGAGCGCGACGGCGGTGACCCCATCGGCGATGACGCGTATCCCGGAGGCGGGGGACTGACTCCGCCAACGGGCGACATGGACGACCCGATTCCCGAGACCGGGATGCCCGGCGAACCCGAGGCCACCCCCGCGACCGATCCACGCGATGAGGGTGTGAGCGGCTGAGTTCGCGCGCCTTCGTCTCGGCCGCCGCCATGCGCTACCCTTCGGCCCATGGCACATGACCCTGACGAGACGCCCGTGGACGCCGGCGAGGCGCTGTCCTCCGGAACGGAAGATCATCTTTCGGCCATGCGTCACAGCGCGGCGCACATGATGGCCGCGGCGGTGCTCGAGCTCTTCCCGGACGCCAAGCTCGGCATCGGGCCGGCCATCAAGGATGGCTTCTACTACGACTATGACCTTCCGCGACCGCTGACCCCGGCCGACCTCGAGCAGATCGAGGCGAAGATGCGGGAGCAGCAGCAGGCCAACCTGGCATTCGAGCATTCGAGGGACCTGCCCCGCACCGAGGCGATCGAGCTGGAGCGAGGTCTCGGGCAGCCATACAAGGTCGAGATCATCGGGGATCTCCCCGAGTCGGAGGGTCCGACGGTCAGCTTCTACCGGCACGGCACGTTCGAGGACCTGTGCCGGGGCGGGCACATCGGCTTCACCGGGGAGCTCGGTGCCTTCAAGCTGCTGACCACCGCCGGCGCGTATTGGCGTGGCGACGAGACGCGTCCGATGCTCCAGCGCATCTACGGAACCGCCTGGGATACGCAGGAAGACCTCGACAAGCATTTGTGGCGTCTCGAGGAGGCGAAGAAGCGCGATCACCGCAAGCTCGGCCGAGAGCTCGACCTCTTCACCTTCCACCCCGAATCGCCGGCCGCTCCGTTCCTGCATCCCAAGGGGATGGCCATCTGGCGCGCGCTCGAGGATTGGTCCCGCGAGGTGCGCCGCGAGGCGGGCTTCGACGAGGTGCGGACCCCCAGTCTCGTCCGCAAGGAGCTGTGGGAGACATCCGGCCACTGGGGCAACTACCAGGACAACATGTTCGTGCTCGACGACTACGACCACGTGTCCGGCCTCAAGCCGATGAACTGCCCGGAAGAGATCCTCATCTACAAGACGCGGTCTCACTCGTATCGGGAGCTGCCGATGCGCTTCGCGGACTACTCCACGCTCTTCCGCAAGGAACGCACCGGCGTGCTCGCCGGAATGTTCCGCGTGCGCCAGCTCACGCAGGACGACTCACACGTCTTCTGCCGTGACGACCAGGTCGATGACGAGATCCGCCTTGCCCTGTCGCTCGTCCGCAGGCAGTACGCGCCGTTCGGCTTCGAGCCTCGGGCGAAGCTCGCCACGCGGCCGGAGAAGCGACTGGGCTCGGACGAGTTCTGGGAGCGGGCCGAGGGCAGGCTTCGCGAACGGCTCGAGGAGGACGGCATGTCCTTCACGATGGACGAGGGAGGCGGTGCGTTCTACGCGCCGAAGATCGACATCTTCATCGAGGACGCCCTCGGTCGGGAGTGGCAGATGGCCACGATCCAGGCCGACTACCAGCTGCCGCAGCGTTTCGACCTCGAGTATCGGGCCGCCGATGGGGGATTCGAGCGGCCGGTCGTGATCCACTACGCCATCTACGGCAGCTTCGAGCGATTCATCGGGATCATCACCGAGCACTACACCGGTGCGTTCCCGTTGTGGCTGGCTCCAATCCAGGTCATGGTGGTGCCGATCGCGGACCGCCACCTCGAGTACGCGGAACAGGTCCGCTCGACCATCGCTGCCGCAGGGTTGCGTGCGGCCGTTGACGATCGATCGGAGCGCATGCAGCTGAAGCTGCGCGACGCCCAGGAGCAGAAGGTCCCGGTGATGGTCGTGGTTGGGGACCGTGACATCGAGGCGAATGCGGTTTCGCCTCGGCTGCGCAGCGGATCCTCCTCCCAGGGCGTTCCGATTGCCGAGTTCGTGGCAGATCTTCAGCAACGGGCCGGCTCGCGCGAGCTGTGGCCGTTCGACGACGGGAACGGCTCCGAGGCGTGATCAGCATCACGCCATGAGGAAGATGCGCGGCATCGGCCAACTGGCCCTGCTTTCAACCAACCCGGATCACGCCGCCGAGTTCTACGAATCGGCATTCGGCTTCAAGCGCATGGCGAACGATGAGCGCGGAGTCGACCTGGAGCTCGGCGGGTTCGAGCTGAGCTTCCGTCGAGGCGAGAAGGCCACGCGCGAGGGAATCCAGATCGGGTTCCGTGTCGACACGGCCGCCGAGGTCGATGCGTGGGCGCAGGAGCTTGCAAGGCGCGGCTTCGCACTCGTCGGACCACCTTCCGGCGACCGCTGGGAGGGGAGTCGTTCCTTCCGAGTCGCCGATCCTGACGGCCGCGCGGTGGCGATCTTCCACAACTACTGAGCGCCTTCCGGCCCTTCGGGGTACGGGGTGCCTCGGTACGAATGGTGGACGGCGCCAAGCCGGTCGAGGGAGCACCATGCGAGCGTGGTTTCACCCACGGCACCTACCGCCGACGATCGGGTCCTGCATCCACGCTCGCCGCTGCAGCGGATCCGGGCCGGCTTCGTGGCGGCTGGACCGGCGCGCAGGGTGTGGCTCTTCTCGTTCCTCCTGGCCGGACTGGCACTGCTCGTCTACCTGCAGTTCGTGGCCCCGGCGCCGCGCCGTGGCGTGCCATTCGAGATTCCCTGGATTGCGATCGCGGCCGGGTTCGCGCTCGCCGACATCAAGGTCATCGAGGTCCACTTCCGTCGCGAGTCCCATGCGTTCTCTCTGACGGAGATGCCGGCCGTGATCGGCCTGTTCTTCCTGCCCGCGGGGACCTACCTTCTCGCCCTGGGTGTCGGGGCGCTGACGGCACTGGTGCTGTTGCGACAGGCCCCGGTGAAGGTCGCCTTCAACCTCGCGAACTATCTCCTCCTGGCGGTCGTGATGATGGCGATCTTCCAGGTGGCCGCGGCCGGCACCGGCATGCCGCACCTGACCGACTACCTTGCGGCGTTCGGAGCGACGGCGGCCGCCACGGTCGTCGGGGCACTGAGCATCGCCACGGCCATCACCCTGTCCGGGGGCGCACCCCAGTACAAGAAGCTCCCCGACATGCTGCAGTTCGGACTCATGGTCGCCGTGGCGAACACGAGCATCGCGCTGGTGGCGGTGACCATCCTGTGGGCCAGCCCCGGCGCGCTGTGGCTGCTGGCAATCCCGATCATCACCCTCTTCCTCGCGTATCGGGCTTGGGTTTCGGAGCGAGAGAAGCATGAGCGGCTCGAGATGGTGTATCAGTCGAGCCGCATCCTCCAGCACTCGCCGGAGCTTGACGTCGCCCTGGTCGCACTTCTCGATCACGCCCGCTCGATGTTCCGCGCGGAAGTTGCCGAGCTCGTCCTGCGCCCGGATGCCACGGATCAGCACGCTCTGCGCACCACGTCGCTGCACGACGCCCCGTCGGAGACGATCCAGCCGATCCCCGAAATGCGCATCGATCCTGCGCTGGGCGACCTGATCGACGAGCGTCGCGCGGGATTCGTGCACCTGGCTGAAACTCCCGGAGGCAGGCTGATGGCCATTCGACAGGCCATGGTTGCGCCGCTGGTCGGCGAAGCCGGTGTGATCGGGCTCTTCACGGTCGCCAACAGGCTGACCGAGGGGACGACATTCGGAAACGACGACCTGCGGCTGCTCGAAACGCTCGCCAACCAGGCTGCGGTCGCCCTCGAGAACGGCCAGCTCGAGCAGTCACTGGCAGAACTGTCGCGGCTCAAGGAGCAGCTTCGCTACCAGGCGTACCACGATCCACTGACCGACATGCCGAACCGCGCCTCGTTTACCGAGGCGGCGTCCTCGCGCATCGCCGGCCAGGAAGCCGATGGGCCGTGCGCCGTCGTGCTGCTGCTCGACCTCGACGATTTCAAGAACGTCAATGACACGCTCGGCCATGCGGCCGGTGACGAGCTCCTCGTGATGGTCGCGGAGCGCATTCGCGCCTGTGTCCGAGAGGATGACCTTGCGTCGCGCCTCGGAGGCGACGAGTTCGCCATCCTGCTCGCAGATGAGCCCGATCTCAGCCGATCAGCCGCCGTGGCGGAGCGCCTGGTGGCGGCGCTCGGGAATGCCTTCCCGGTGCACGGACGCGAGGTGACCGTCGGCGTGAGCATCGGGATCGCGGCCAGCCAGGGTCCGCAGCAGTCCGCGGATGAGCTGCTCGGAAACGCGGACGTGGCGATGTACACCGCGAAGGGAAATGGACGGAGGCAGTTCGCGGTCTTCGACCCGATGCTGCATGCGGCCATCATCGCGCGGCACGAGATGACGAACGCGCTCAGCGGCGCCGTCGGGCGAAGCGAGCTCATGGTCGTGCATCAGCCCATCGTCGACCTGGTCAGCGGCCGGGCCATCGGGATGGAGGCGCTGGCCCGTTGGCGTCGGCCGGGACGCGACCTCGTGAACCCCGACGAGTTCATCGCGCTGGCGGAGGCGTCCGGGGCGATTATCCCGCTGGGGCGCTTCGTGATGGAGACGGCAGCCAACGAGATCAGCATGGTCCATGGATCCCTGCCGATCGACGACGACTTCTTCGTGAGCGTGAACGTCTCGGCGGTACAGCTCCAGCAGCGCGAGTTTCTCGCGGACGTCGAAGCCGTGCTGGAGTCGAGCGGCCTGCCCGCTTCGCGCCTGGTCATCGAGATCACCGAAACGGCGATGTTCCGCGACACCCAGGCAACGATCGAAAAGCTCAAGTCGCTGAGAGCCCTCGGCGTCCGGATCGCCATCGATGACTTCGGGACCGGCTACGCGTCGCTCACGTACCTGCGTCGGTTCCCGGTCGACATCCTCAAGATCGCGAAGGACTTCGTCGGGCCCGCAGCAGACGAGGGGCAGGAGTGGGCGTTCACCGGAGCGATCCTGGCGCTGGGTCAACGGCTCGGGCTCATGGTCATTGCCGAGGGCATCGAGGACGCCGGACAGCTGGCTCGGCTGCGCGAGATGGGCTGCGAGATCGGGCAGGGCTACCTGTTCGCTCGCCCGGCGCCCATTGAGACGCTCCGCATGAATCCAACCGTGATCGGCATGGGATCCGCTCGACGGAACGCAGCGTCGGCCCCCGCCATCCCGCCGCTCGTGCGGGGCCTGGCTGACTGATGTTCATGCTCTACGCGCTGCCGGCCGGTCTGCTTGCCGGGTGGCTCGGCGGCGGGGAGCTGTCCCGCCTGGGCGACGCGCGTCTCCGTTGGGCACCGCTGGCGCTCATCGGGCTGATGATCCAGGTGGTTCTCTTCTTCGGGCCGGTGGCCGAGCGCGTCGGCGACCTCGGCATGCCCATCTATGTCGGGTCGACCGCACTGGTGCTGGTGGTGGTCCTCCGCAACCTGGCGCTCGGTGGCCTGGGATTGGTGGCGATCGGCGCAGCAAGCAACCTCGCCGCCATCGTGGCAAACGGCGGCTCGATGCCCGCCTCGCCCGGTGCCCTCGCCGCCCTCGGGCGGGAGGTCAACGAGGGCTACTCGAACAGCGTCGTGATGGACGCCCCACGACTGCATCCCCTGACCGACATCTTTGCGCTTCCTCCGCCACTCCCGTTCGCCAACGTGTTCAGCGTCGGCGACGTGCTCATCGCCATCGGGGTGGCGTGGACGATTGCCGTGCTGATGCGCAGGGGCGGTGCGCCGGGGAACCTCCCACCAACGTACCCCCCGCCGAGTACCGATGAGCGATAGGCGTGCCCGGACCTCCGGCCTACGGTCGCACTGAGGGCGAGAATCGCCTTCCGTCGATCGTCCGTCCAGGGCAAACCCGCCGCGAGGCGGGGACGCAAAGCCAGGGACCTCGCCCAATACGGGACCGAGGCCGCCCGGTTGCCGGCTCCGATCGTGTCCCCTCATCGAGGTGAACAAGCGTGGCTTACCGACTGACGCGACTCACCTGGGCCGTCACGATCCTGGCGTCGATGGCCCTCTCCCTTGCAGCCGGCATGCGGTGGAACTGAGATGTACGCGTTCGTGTGCAACTCAGACGACCGACTGCAGGCTGCTCCGACAGTGCCCGCTCCGCTGGACCTGGTGATCCGGGCCGGACATCGCTGGTACTGACCAACCGGCCTGGGCTCTCACGAGTCCGCGGAGCGAACATGAGGACTGCCGAAAGGCGGTCCTCATCGCTGTCCGGCGCCGTGGTCCTCGCGTTGACCATCCGTTCGGTTTCGGTGTATCCTTCGTCGGCATTTCGCGTACGTTGCAAGGCCACCCGTCCGTGATCGGTACGGTGGCCTTGTTGTTGAAGGAGAGCAAGAAAGCTGGCCAAGGACCTCCGCATCAACGAGATGATCCGCATCCGCGAGGTGAGGATCATTGACGATGAAGGGCAGCAGTTGGGCGTCATGGCGACGTCCGAGGCGCTCGCTCTGGCACAGGAAAGGGGTCTCGACCTCGTGGAGGTCGCACCCACCGCGGTCCCGCCGGTCTGTCGCATCCTCGACTACGGCCAGTACAAGTACGAGCTGCAGAAGCGCGAACGCGAGCAAAAGAAGAAGCAGAAGTCGCAGACCTTCAAGGAAGTTCGCCTGGCCGTCAAGATCGACGTCCACGACCTCCGCACGAAGGCGCGGCGAGCGGCGGAGTTCCTCGACAAGGGGGACCGCGTCAAGGTCACGGTGCGATTCCGCGGGCGAGAGATCAGCCACGCGAATCTCGGACGCGATCTGCTGATGCGGACGGCGGAGGAGCTCTCCGAGCACGGCTTCATCGAGCGGCAACCACTGCTCGAGGGCCGAAGCATGTACATCGTGATGGCACCGGTCGAGAAGCGACCGGAGAAGAAGAGCGAGAACGGCGAAGCGGACGGATCCGCGGCTGCCGGCGACACCATCGGTGACGCGATCGCCGCCAAGGTTCCGGCTCCAGCGCGTGAGCCGGCGGCTCCGGCGGCGGGCGAGGCGCCGGCACAGCAGGGATCGTAGACCGAATATGCCAAAGATGAAGACCCACAAGGGCACGGCCAAGCGCTACCGGAAGACCGGTTCCGGCAAGTGGGTGCGCCCGAAGGCGTGGCGTGGCCACCATCTCGAGATCAAGTCCGCTCGGCGCCGACGGCGCTATGACGGCGTGACGGAGGCGTCCTCCACACACACTGCCCAGCTCGAGCGCCTCATGCCGTACGCCGGCAAGGGGAAGTAGCCGATGGCCAGAGTCAAGCGTGGCGTCACCGCCCACAAGCGCCACAAGAAGCTGCTCAATCGCGCCGAGGGTCGTCGTGGGACGCGCTCGACGCTGATCCGGCCGGCGCGGGAAGCCCTCATCCACGCCCTCGTCTACGCGTACCGCGACCGCCGGAATCGGAAGCGGGACATGCGACGCCTGTGGATCGAGCGCATCAACGCGGCCTCCCGTCAGCACGGCGTGCCGTATGGCCGGTTCATCGCGGGGCTGAAGTCCGCGGGGGTCGAGGTCGACCGCAAGATCCTGGCTGACATGGCCATTCGCGAGCCCGCTGCCTTCGCCGCGATGGTCGAGACGGCGAAAGCGACCTTTACCAGCTGACCGTCGGCGCAAGCCGATCGGTCTCACCGACCCTGTCCCGGAAGCGGGGCGGGGTCGTTCGTTTTCACCGATGATGCAGCACGCACCGATGCACACACGAGCCAACGCGGAGATCGAGTCCCAATGACGGACCTGGGCGACGCGCTCACCGGCCTCCGATCCGAGGCCATGGGGCGCTTGAGCGACGCGGACAGCCCCGATGCGGTCGACGCTGTGCGGCGTGACTTCCTGGGGCGCTCCGGCCGCCTGACGGCGCTGCTCAAGCAGCTGGCAGGCGCCCCGGTCGCGGACCGGCCGGTTCTCGGCAAGCTCGCCAATGACGTTCGCGGCGCCGTGGAGAACGCGCTGTCGGCGCGGATGGAGGCCGTGACCGCTGGCGCGCTTGACGGGCGCCTGGCCAGCGAGGCCATCGACATGAGCGCACCGGGGCGCCCGGTGCGCATCGGGCACCTGCACCCGGTGCAGACGTTGATGCGCGACCTGCGCGAGGTCTTCCATGCGTTCGGCTTCGAGGTCTTCGAGGGCCCCGAGATCGAGACCGAGGAGTACAACTTCGAGCTGCTGAACATCCCGCCGGAGCACCCGGCCCGCGACCTGTGGGACACGCTCTACGTGGCCGAGCCCGGATCGGTCGAGGCGGGGGATCCACGGCCGGCATCGGACGGGACCATCCTGCGCACGCACACCAGCCCCGTGCAGGTCCGCGCCATGCAGGCGCTGGACGCGCCCATTCGCGTCATCACCCCGGGCCGATGCTTCCGCTATGAGGCGGTCGACGCCAGCCATGCATTCGAGTTCTTCCAGGTCGAGGGCCTGGTCGTCGACCGAGATACGAGCCTGGCGGACCTCAAGGGAATGCTCGAGGAGATCGCAGCGGCGCTCTACGGCCGCGACGTGCGGACCCGCTTCCGCCCCGGGTACTACCCGTTCACCGAGCCGAGCGTCGCGTTCGATGTCGGCTGTCTCGTGTGCGGCGGGCCGGGATGCGCGGCCTGCCAGCGCACCGGCTGGATGACGATCCTGGGTGCCGGCATGGTGCATCCCACGGTCCTCCGCAACGGAGGGTTCGACCCGGACGAGTACCAGGGCTATGCCTTCGGCATGGGGCCGGACCGCATGACGATGCTTCGGCACGGGATCAGCGACATCCGGCTCTTCTTCAGCGCGGACACGCGGTTCACATCGCAGTTCGTCGAGGGCCGGTAGATGCGCGTTCCGCTCGACTGGCTCCGCGACTACGTTGACATCGACCTCGAGCCGCGCGCACTCGCGGAGGCGCTCACGATGCGCGGGATGGAGGTCAGCTCCATCGAGACGACGGGTGCTGACTGGACCGATGTCGTGGTCGCACGCGTGCTGAGCGTCGAGCGACATCCGAACGCCGACACGCTGTGGCTGACCCGGGTCGATGTCGGATCAGCCGGCGGCGAGCTTGAGATCGTGTGCGGCGCACAGAACCTGGAGGTTGGGCAGCTCGTGCCGGCCGCGCTCGTCGGCGCCAGCCTTCCAGGAGATCGACGCATCGAGCGCAGCAAGATCCGCGGCGTCGTGAGCAACGGCATGTTGTGCAGCGCGATCGAGCTGGGCCTTGGTGCCGACGCCGATGGAATCCATATTCTCGGGCACGGCGATGAGCTGCCGATCGGCATCGGCCTGGCCGAGCTGGTCGGCGAGATCGTGCTGGATGTCGACGTCAAACCGAACCGCGGCGATGCACTCTCGATGGTCGGGCTGGCGCGTGAGATAGCGGCGCTCGGCGGGGGAGAGCTGCGAGGTCCCGCAACCGAGGTCACCGAGCGGGGGTCACCCAGCTCCGATCACCTTCGCGTGCGGATCGACGAGCCGGTCCTCAACCCGCGCTTCGCGGGGCGGTGGTTCGACGAGGTTCGCAATGGCTCGTCGCCCGACTGGATGCAGCGACGCCTGGTGGCCGCGGGCATGCGCCCGGTGAGCGCCGTAGTCGACGTCACGAACTACGTGATGCACGAGCTGGGACAGCCGATGCATGCGTACGACGCCGACCGCGTACCCGACGGTTCGCTGGTCGTGCGCCGCGCGCGCGACGATGAGCGACTCGTGACCATTGATCACGTCGAGCGGAGGCTCGACCCGACGATGCTCGTCATCGCCGACGACCGCAGCGCGATCGGACTGGCGGGGATCATGGGCGGTGCGTCGACCGAGGTGACCGAGACGACGACGCGCGTGATCCTGGAATCGGCGATCTTCCATGGCCCGACCATCCGATCGACCGCGCGGCGGCTCGGGCTTCGATCGGAGGCGAGCGCGAGGCACGAGAAGGGCATCGGGCCCGATCTGCCACGGCTCGCGCTCGACCGTGCCGCCTCGCTGATCGCCGAGATCACCGGCGCCCGGGTCGCCGTCGGCATCGTCGACAACGACCCGGAACCGCCTCAGCGCTCGATGGTCAGGGTGCATGTCGAGCGAGCAAGCCGACTGCTTGGCATCGAGCTCACGGCGGATGGCGTGCGTCAGCTGATCGAGCCGCTCGGCTTCGTCGTCTCGGGCGGCGACGAGCTCGAGGTGCAGGTGCCGCCGCACCGCCTCGACATCACCTCGGACGCCGACGTGGCCGAGGAGATCGCCCGCGCCTACGGCTACGACCGTATCCCGGGGCGCCTGCCGCGAGCGGCGCTGCCACCGTATCGGCCCGATCCGAGCGAGCCGCGGCACGTCGTGCGACGCGTGCTGGCGGGCCTCGGGCTGGACGAGATGGTGAGCCATGCCCTCATCGGCGGCGAGGACCTCGTTCGGACCGGGACCCCGGCAGACGATCCTGAGCTGGTGCGGATCTTCAACCCGCTGAGTGACGAGCACGCGATCATGCGTCCGACCATGACCCCGTCGTTGCTGCGGGGAGTGGCGGAAAATGCGCGGTGGCGGCAATCGAGCGTGCGGCTCTTCGACCTCGGCAAGGTCTACGGCTATCGCCCGTCCCACCCGACGCCGCGTGACCTGCGCTCCGAGACCGCGGGCACGGGCCGCTACGAGTCGTGGGAGCTGGGCCTGGTGCTGTCCGGGACGCAGGTGCCGGCAACTCCGGGCCAGGCGGCCCGGGATGCGGATGTGGCCGACATGAAGGGAGTCATCGATGCGCTGCATGACGCGCTCGGCGCTCCGCGTCCGATCTACCGCTCGGAGGAGCCGGACGCGGCTCATCCGCACCGCCATCCCGGACGCACCGGCCTGGTCTGCGATGCCGGCGGGCGGGCGTACGGGTCGTTGGGGGAGGTACATCCCCGCGTAGCGAGCCATTGGGGACTGGCCCAAGCTCCGATCGACGCGTCCATCGACCTCGGCCGTCTGTTCGGTCTGATCCCGACCGACCGCCGTTCGGCACCGGTGCCAGCGGCGCAGCCGGTCGACCGCGACCTGGCGGTGGTCATCGACGAGCGCACGCCGGTCGGTGAGCTCCTGCGGGTCGCGCGGACCAGCGCGGGGCCACAGCTCGTTGACCTTCGGCTGTTTGACATCTATCGCGGCGACCAGGTGGGCGAGGGCAAGGTCAGCTACGCGATCTCCCTCCGCTTCCAGCCGGACCTGCCCGGCGAGTCCAAGCCCATCGAGAAGGCGCTCAACAAGGTGCGCGGCGCGCTGCGCCATCACTTGGGCGCCGAGATCCGCTGAGGCGCGGCCCGGGGACCTTGTCGCCGTGAACGGGTGACTGGTACCCTTGCGGCCGCCCGAGCCGGACATGGACGCGCTCGGCCCAATCGGCGCACGGAGGGTATCGACTCGTGGAGCTGCTTGCGCGGCTGAGCTGGTTCGACCTGGTGATCATCCTGATCCTGGCGGGAGGCGTGTTCGCCGGGTTCACCCAGGGGATGATTCGCTACGTCCTCAACGCCGTCGCCGTCATCGTGGCATTCGTCGTGGCGTCCCAGCTCAAAGAGCCGATCGTCGAGCTCACCCGCTTCTGGCAGGCATTCACGCCGGAGGGCCGCGAGCTTCTCATCTTCGTCCTGCTCTTCTTCGGCCTGGTATTGGCGGGGTTCTTCGCCATTCGGGCCATGTACCGCCGAACGCGGTTGCCGATCGTCCGTCAGCTCGACGAGATCGGCGGCGCGATCTTCGGGCTCCTGTTTGCCGCGCTTGTGCTGACCTTCCAGCTCCTGGTCTTCGACAGCTTCTTCCGCGCCGGCGGTGAGACAGGTGGCTGGGTCGCGTCCTACTACGACGCGCTGAACGACTCCGTCCTCATCCAGTTCTTCCGTGACACGCTGATCCCGACGGCCGGATTCCTGGCCAAGCCCTTCGTCCCGCAGGAGATCGCCGATCTCCTCGTGCGGTGATGGTGGCGCCGGCCGACCGCGCGATCGCGTCGCGGGCGTGGTTCGACAGGCCGGCGGTCGAGGTTGCTCGGGACCTCCTCGGCGCGCGCCTGGTCCACGGTGAGGTCGGTGGCCGCATCGTCGAGGTGGAGGCCTACGCCGGACCGGAGGATCTCGCCGCTCACTCGTCTCGGGGACAGACGCCCCGTACGCGTGTCATGTTCGGACCGCCGGGCCATCTCTACGTGTACCTGGTCTACGGGCTTCACCACTGCATCAATGTGGTCTGTGGACCGGGTTTGAAGCCAGAGGCGGTGCTCATTCGGGCCATGCATCTCGACCAGGGCGTCGGCGTGGCCCGCGAGCGGCGCGGCGAACGCGCTGCCGATGAGCGCCTGGCATCGGGGCCCGGCAACGTGGGCAGCGCGCTTGGCATCGACCGCCGCCTGGATGGCGTGGACCTTGTCGATGGACCGTTGCGCATCGAACCGCGGGATGGTCCGGCTCCGGTCATCGAGCGCGGAACTCGGATCGGCGTGGCGTACGCGGGCGCATGGGCGGATCGCGCCATGCGGTTCTGGATCTCGCAGGACCCACATGTCTCGCGTGGCTGACGCACCAGGCGGCGCAGCGGCCGACGAGGGCACGCTGCGGGCCCTCGAGTTCTCGGCAGTCGTCGAGCAACTCGCGGCGCTCACCGCGTTCGAGCCTGCGCGCGAGCTGGCGCTCGATACCGGCCCGAGCGGCGACGCAGCCCACGTCGCGCTGCTCCACGACCAGACCGAGGAGGCGGGAAGCCTCCTCCACGACCAGGCCCAGGCATCGATCGGCGGCGCGCGTGACATCAGGGCATCGCTCGACCGCGCGGTGCGGGGCGGGCGCCTGACGCCACAGGAGCTGCTCGACATCGGCGTCACGCTCGACGCGACGGGTCGATTCGCCGCGCGCCTGGTGTCCTGGAAAGGGCCGCAGCTCGGGACCCTGCGCGACGATCTCGACGCCGCGCCGGAGCTCGCCCAGAGCATCGGCCGCAGCGTTGACGAGGCCGGTGAGATCCTTGACTCTGCCTCGGCCGAGCTCGCGGCCCTGCGTAAGCGGCAGCGCACGACGCAGGAGCGCGTCCGCGAGCGCCTGAATGCGATGTTGCGGTCCAGCCAGCTCGCCGGGCTCATCGGAGAGCCGATCGTCACGGTTCGCTCGGGGCGCTACGTGATTCCGATCCGAGCCGAGGCGAAGGGTCGGGTCAAGGGCATCGTCCATGACCAGAGCGCATCGGGCGCGACCCTGTTCATCGAGCCGCTGAGCGTGGTCGACCTCAACAACGCGTGGACCGAGGCCTCACTCGCGGCCGGACGCGAGGAGGAGCGCATCCTCGACGAGCTCAGCGCGGCCGTGGAGGCACGGGCGACCTCGCTGACGGCGAGCATCAGGGCCCTGGCACGGGCTGACCTGTGGATGGCCCGTGCGCGGCTGTCCGACGCCATGAATGCGGTTCGTCCGGCCATCGCGGACGATGCGGCGGAGCTGCTGTCGGCCCGCCATCCGCTGCTGGGGGCGGGAGCGGTTCCGGTCGACCTCCGTCTCGGTGACCGTTTCGGGTATCGGGCACTGGTGGTGACTGGGCCGAACACCGGCGGCAAGACCGTTTCACTCAAGACGCTCGGCCTGCTGTCGCTCATGCATCAGTCGGGCCTGCGCGTTCCGGCGGCGGAGGGCGCCCGGCTGCCGGTCTTCAGTCGCGTCATGGCGGACATCGGCGACGAGCAGAGCATCGCGCAGTCGCTCTCGACATTCTCGAGTCACCTCCGCAACGTGGTGCGCTTCGTGGCTGCCGCCAGGCCGGGAACGCTGGTCCTGCTCGACGAAGTCGGCGCGGGCACCGACCCCACCGAGGGCTCCGCCCTGGCCATGGCGATCGTGACCCGCCTGCTGGATGCCGGGGCCATGGTCGCTGCCACAACGCATTACGCCGAGCTCAAAACCTTCGCCACAGAGCACGCGGAGGTCACGAACGCCGCGGTCGAGTTCGACGTCGCGACACTGCGGCCCACGTATCACCTGACCATCGGGCTGCCGGGAAAGAGCCAGGCCTTCGCCATCGCCGAGCGGCTTGGCCTGCCTGCCGACATCCTGGCGGACGCTCGGGATCGGATCTCGACCGAGCACGCCAGCATGGAAGAGACGCTGGCGGCCATCACGCGTGCGCAGGAAGCGCAGCAACGTGCCCTGGATGCCGCCCAGTCCGAGCGATCCGCGGCCTCCGATGAGCGCAGCAGGGCGCGGACGGGAGTCGAGCGCGCGCGACGGGAAGCAGGGCAGCTGCTGGCTGACGCGCGCCGAGCCGCCGATGACATGCTCGCTCGTGCGGAGCGGGAGGTCGCTGATCTGCGGCGTGAGGTGCTCCGGCAACGGAACATGCGATCCACCCAGCCCACCCGCAGCGCTGCGGATCTCGACGAGCTGGCCGCGCGTGCGAGAGAGGTCAGGAACGAGGCCACCGACATCATCGCTCCCGAGGCGGCGGACGCGGCGGACGACGACGAATCCGTGGCCGCTGCCGGGCCGCAGCCGCGCGTGGGCCTGTGGGCGCGATCGCGGACGCTCGGCACGACCGGGCGGATCCAGGAGATCAGTGGTCGGACCGGTCGGGTCACGCTCGAGACCGATGGTGCGCGACTCGTCGTGCCATCCGACGACGTCGAGATCGTTCCCGAGCCGATCGCCGGCCCGGCCCCGCGGGACCTTGCCGCGGATGAGATCCGACGTCGGGCCGCCGAGCGCGTGGCACCACGGCTCGACCTCCACGGAGAACGAGTGGAGGCTGCCCTCGAGCGGCTCCACTCCTACCTTGATGAGGCACTGCTGGCAGGGCTCGACGAAGCGGTGATCGTCCATGGCATCGGCACCGGCGCCCTGCGGCGGGCGGTTCGAGAGACCCTGGCGCAGCACCCGCGAGTTCGCTCGGTGCGTGGCGGCCGGAAGGATGAGGGCGGCGACGGGGCAACCGTCGCCGAGTTCTAGGGGGCGAGCACCGGCCCTAGGGTGCCGGTGCCGTCGCCGTGGGCGTGGGAGATGGCGTGACGGTCGGCAGCGGAACGGTCGGCGTCGGCTCCGGGATCGGCGTCTCCGTGGGCAGGATCGTCGGGGTCGGCGTCAGACTGGGCGACGGCGACGGCGATGGGCTCGGAGACGGCGACGGGGTGGGGCTTGAAGTCGGGATCTCCCCCGGGGTGCACTCTTCCGTCGGCGCAAACGGGGCGTCCACCGGGCCGGGGAACGGACGCCGGACATTGGCGTTCAGCTCGTCCTCGCGGTCGGTCCAGAGCTCGATCCACGCCCGGTTGGCCGCCTCCCACGTCGGACGGTCGGCCTCCCACTCGTTGATGTCCAGGAAGACGCGCTCCTCTGCCTGCGGCGGGGGAGGCTCATCCGAGGGGTCGGGCGATGACGACGGGGCCTCGGTCGCGAAGTCGCCGCAGCCCTCCTGCCAGATCTTTCCGGTGACCACCTCGATGCGCAGCTCGCGGTGCGTGGTATCACGCTCGCCCGGCTGCCGATCGGATCGGAACAGCTCGTTTACCGTGGATTCGGTGAAGTCGCCGGGCAACATGCCGCTGATGGCATCGACCGTGACTTCGACCACGCCGTCGGGACGCGTGAAGTCCCGGATGGGAAGCTCGTTCAGGGCGGCCACTTCGGCCATGTAGTCGTGCCAGATGAAGGTCGGCCCATCGGCGGCGAACACGTCCTCGATCGGCGAGAAGTCGCTGTTCCCGACCCACACCCCGGTCACGATCGCCCCCTCGCTGACCGTTGGGTCCGGATCGGGCGCCAGGTAGCCGACCGCCTGGAGGTCTCGGAAGTCGTTCGTCGTGCCTGTCTTCAGCGTTGCCGGCCGCCTGCCCTCCGGGGTCTGGAGCTGGAAGCGCGGCCCCCACAGCGGGTTGGCCTGCGGGTCGGTGTTATCGGCGAGGATGTCCGTCACGAGGTGGGCCGACGCCGCCGAGAGGACCTGCTCGGCGTCGGGGGCATCGGTGGCGTGGTCGTAGATGATGTTGCCCCGCGAGTCCTCGATCCGCTCGATGAGGTACGGGGGATGGAACTCGCCGCCGTTGGCGAGGGCACCGTACGCGCCGGCGAGATCGAGCATGTGGACACCGATGGTTCCGAGGGTCAGCGATGGGACGGCCACCTCGTTCTCCTGGCGCGGATCCCACTCGAGCCCAAGCCGTTCGGCCAGGTTGACGACGTTGTCGGTCCCGATCAGTTGCTGCGCCTTCACGACCGGGATGTTCAGCGAGTACTTCAGGGCGTCGCGCACCCGAACGGGGCCGCGTTCCCGTCCGTCGGCGTTCGGCACGCTGTATCCGTCGACGATCTCGCCCTCGACGTCCATGAACATGCTCGACGGGGTGATGGCATTCGATTCGAAGCCGGCGGCGTACGTGATCGGTTTGAATGCGGATCCGGACTGGCGGAAGGCCTGGCCGATGACGTCGAAGTTCGCCTGGTGCTCCGGAGTTGACTCGCCGAAGAAGCTCGCGCTTCCGACGTAGGCCAGGACGGCGCCCGTTCGATAGTTGATCGACACCAGCGCATCGTTGTTGATGTTGCGACCCTGGAGCTGCCCGATCCACGAAAGGGCTTCATCCCCATATTTCGCGATGAGCTCGTCGTCGGACAGCCGGTCCATGTCGTAGCCGATCTCGGCCCACTTCTCGGCGGTGGTCTGGTAACCCTCGTAGTCGAGCGTGGTCACGATCCGCAGCCCACCGGTGTCCAGGAGCTCCTCGCCCTCGAGCAGCTGGCCGGCCTCGCGGCGAACGGCGAACACGAAGTGCGGGGCCAGGTAGGCGTTGTCGCTGGGCGGCGCCAGCACGATGGTCTCGGCGACGGCCGCGTCATGCTCCTCGCGGCTGATGAAGTCGGACTCCAGCATCTGGTCAAGGACGAAGTCGCGGACGGTGATCGCCTGCGACGTTTCGGGAACCACCAGGACGCGCTCACCTCCGATGTCGCGTTCGACCGCTTCCGGCGAAGGATCGAGCCGAGACGGCGCTCGGACGAGGCCAGCAAGCATGGCCGCCTCGCTGATCGAGAGCTGCTGGTCGGCCGCGTCCGATGTCAGGTCCTTGCCGAAGTAGGAATCGGCGGCGGCCCAGATCCCATACGCGTTATTCCCGTAGTAGACCTGGTTGAGATACATCTCGATGATGCGCTGCTTGCCGTCGGTCCCCGGGTAGCGATCGTCGAGACGCAGGGCGAGGATGGCCTCCTTGATCTTTCGCTCGACCTGCCGCTCGGGATCGGCCATGAGCTCGGCGTCGAACAGGCGCATGCGCACGAGCTGTTGGCAGATGGTCGATGCTCCGGACACGGTCTCACCGGCCTGGAAGTTCTGCAGGACGGCTCGCACGATGCTGCGGAAGTCCACGCAGGGGTTCGTCCAGAACGTCTGGTCCTCCGCGGCCACCTGAGCCTCGAGCATCACCTCCGGCATGTCGGCGAAGTCGATCTCGCGCCGATCCTCGACCGCGAACGTCGCCAACTGCGTCCCGTCCGCCGAGACGACGGTCGAACCTTCGTCGAGGTCGAAGTTCTCGATGCCGGCGACGTCCGGCAGCCCACTGGTGAACGACGTGTAGACGCTCAGGATGAGGATGAAGAGCCCGGCGGCGAGGAGCGCGAATACGCCGAGAATCAGTCGCGGGATGGTGGGGGAGCCGGCTCGGCGACGCCCTGTGGCGTTCCGTGGACCGCGCCCTTGCGCGGATCGCCGACCCGGCGGTGGTCTTCGGGTCATCGGGCGGCAGGGTAGCACGGACACTCCATCCTGACGCGCGGTGGCCCGGGTTTGCTTCACCCGCGCATCTCATTCGGTGTCGGCCGGTATCTATACTCAGCCTCCGATGACGACGCCCACGACCCGCTCCGCCGTGCTCGATGATCTCGAGTGGCGGCGCATGATTGCCGACCACACCGACCAGGATGACCTGCGCACGGCGCTGTCGGACGGCCCGGTCACGTTCTACGGCGGGTTCGACCCGACCGCCCCCAGCCTTCACTTCGGCAATCTCGTCCTGCTCGTGACCATGCGTCGCCTCCAGCAGGCGGGCCACCGGCCCATCGGCCTCGTCGGCGGTGCGACGGGTCTGGTGGGTGATCCGAGTGGTCGAAGCAGCGAACGGACCCTCAACGACCCGCAGGTCATCGAGGGTTGGGTCGATCGGATCCGGTCCCAGGTGGAGCGCTATCTCGACTTTTCCGGGTCGAATGCGGCAATGATCGTGAACAACCTTGACTGGACCGCCCAGATGTCCGCCATCGATTGGCTGCGCGACATCGGCAAGCACTTCAGCGTCAGCCGGATGTTGGCCAAGGAGGCGGTCAGTGCACGACTCGAGGCCGGTGGCATCAGCTACACCGAGTTCAGCTACCAGATCATGCAGGCGGTCGACTACCTGGAGCTGTACCGCCGCCACGGATGCACGCTGCAGCTTGGCGGCAGTGACCAGTGGGGCAACCTGACCGCCGGCGTGGACCTCATTCGTCGCGTGGAGGGCGTGACGGCTCACGCCCTGGCGACGCCACTCATCACGCGTCCCGATGGACAGAAGTTCGGGAAGAGCGAGGGATCCACGCTGTGGCTGGATCCGGACCGAACGGCCCCCTTCGCGTTCTACCAGTGGTTCCTCAATGTCGACGACTCGGTCGTCGGCACGTACCTGCGCGTGTTCAGCTTCCGCTCACGCGACGAGATCGAGGCACTGGAGACGGCGTCGAGCGAGCACCCGGAGCAGCGGTCGGCTCAGCGAGCCCTTGCTGTCGAGGTGACGGAGCTCGTGCATGGAGCCGATGCGACGCGTGCCGCCGTCGAGGCCTCCGAGGCCCTGTTCGGAGGGGGCGACCTGCAGGCGCTCGACGCGGCGACCCTGGAGGCGGCATTCGCCGATCTCCCTCGCGCGACGGTGGCTGTCGGCGAGGCCATCCCGTCCGTGCTGGATCTGCTGATCGAGTCGGGACTGGCAGCGAGCCGCGGGCAGGCCCGTCGGGTGATTGCCGATGGTGGCGCCTACGTCAACAACATCCGCGTGACCGACGAGGCGGCCGTGCCGACCGGCGAAGACATGCTCGCGGGACGGTGGCTACTCCTGCGACGTGGAAAGCGCTCACTCGCGGTCGTCGCGATCGAGGGCGCAGCGTAGGTTCCCGACGTTCAGTGCCCGCGCTCCGGGCCTCCATGGCCGTTGCTCGCCGCCTCGGCGACGACGCGATCGGCGATCGCGTGCGGAACCTCGGCGTAATGATCGACCGTCGCGCTGAATCGCCCGCGTCCCTGGGTGATGGATCGAAGCTCGGTCGCGTAGTGGAACATCTCTGCCTGGGGAACCTGCGCCTTGAGGTGCTGCATGCCCTCGATCGAGTCCATGCCGAGGACATGGCCGCGCTTGGAGGTGATCTGGCCCATCACGTCACCCATGAACTCGTCCGGGACCACCACGTCGACCACGAGAATCGGCTCCAACAACGCGGGCGACGCCATGTCGAATGCCTTCTTGAGCGCCTGTGACGCCGCTACCTTGAATGCCATCTCCGACGAGTCGACGGTGTGATATGAGCCGTCGACGAGGGTCGCCTGGAGGTCGACGACCGGGTAACCCGCGAGCACGCCCTCGGCCATCGCCTCTCTGAGCCCCTTCTCCACCGCCGGAATGTATTGCTTGGGCACCACGCCGCCGACGATCCGGTCGCCGAACTGGAACCCGGTGCCCATCTCGGCCGGCGCGAACTCGATGACCACGTGCCCGTACTGCCCATGGCCGCCGGTCTGGCGCTTGTATCGGTTTTCGATGCGCGCCGGCTGTCGGATGGTCTCGCGGTAGGGAACGCGCGGCGTGCCGGTGGTGACCGCGGCGCCGAACTTGCGCTTGAGTCGATCGACGATGACGTCGACGTGGGCGTCGCCCATGGCCGTCAGGATCGTCTCGCCTGTGCCGTCCTCCCGACGGATGGCCACGCACGGCTCCTCCTCGGCCAGCCGATGCAGCGCCTGGCCCAGCTTGTCGAGGTCAGCCTTCGACTCGGGTTCGATGGACACCTGGAGCGACGGAGCCGGGAAGTCGAGGCTCGCCAGCTCGACGGCATGCGCCTTATCGGCGACGAGCGTGTCGCCCGCAGTCGTCGAGGTGAGCTTCGCCACCGCGGCGATGTCCCCGGGCCCGACCCTCGGCAGGTTTTCGGTGTCCTTTCCCTGGACGGCGAGCAGGTTCCCGACGCGCTCCTCCTCGTGTCGATTTGCGTTGTAGACGTGGCTCTGGCCGCTGAGGGTCCCCGAGATGACGCGGAAGTACGTGAGTCGGCCGACGAACGGGTCCGCCGTGGCCTTGAAGACCTGCGCCACGAAGGGCCCTGCCGGATCAGGTGTGATCTCGCGACCATCGACCGTTCGGCGCGAGCCGATCTCGGCGGGTGACGGGACGTGCTTGGCGATCATGGTCGTCAGCTCGCGCACGCCGATGTTCCTCGTCGCCGATCCCACGAATACCGGTACCACCGAGCCCTCGCGCGTGCCCTTGTGAAGGGCCGCCTCGATCTCCGCATCCGTGAACGGCGTGCCTTCGAGGTACTTCTCCATGAGCTCGTCGCTCGCCTCGGCGGCGGCCTCGACCAGTGCGTCGCGCCGGGAGTGCTCGATGCCCTCGAGCTCGGGCGGGATCGGCACCTCCTTCGGCTTGCCGTTCTCGTAGACGTTCGCGTGTTCCTCGATCACATCGACATAGCCGCGGAACGTTTCGGCTGCTCCGATCGGAAGGTAGACCGGCGCGATCTTCGGCCCGAACCGTGCCTTGAGTGCATCGAGGGTCGCGTCGTAGTTGGCGTTCTCGCGATCCATCTTGTTGATGAACACCATGCGCGGCAGGTTTCGTTCATCGGCGAGCCGCCAAACCTCCTCGGTCCCCACCTCGACCCCCGCCGAGGCATCGATGACCACGATGACCGCGTCCACTGCGGCCAATGCCTCGATCACATCCGCCTGGAAGTCGGCATAGCCCGGCGTGTCCACCACGGTGATTCGGACGCCATCGTGCTCGAGCGACCCGATGGCCAGGTTGACGCTCTGGCCGCGCTTGTGCTCGTCGGGATCCCAGTCCAGCGCTGTGCTTCCCGATTCGACATTTCCGAGGCGAGGGATCGCGCCGGCATCGAAGAGCATCGCCTCGGCCAGGCTGGTCTTGCCGGCGCCACCGTGGGATACAAGAGCGACGTTCCGGATCTTGTCGGGGGTGGTCGGCTGCATCGGTGCTCCTTGCGCGTGCGGTGCCGGAGTCGCCGAGGCCGATGGAGTCCGCCTCGGGCGGTTGGTGGCCGGTGTAGTGGGCGGGACCATTATAGGGAGCCGCCACGCGCCATCCTGAGCGGCGATCCCTCAGTTGACGATGGAGCTCATCGTCCCCAGGACGGTTCCGTCCAGGTAGTCGATGAAGATCTCCGCGCCCTCATCGCCGCGCACGAGGAAGACACGCCATGCCCACTGGTCGGCCGGTAGGCCTGCCGACCAATCGGGCCCCGGCTGCCATGGCGACAGCAACTGCGCCAGCGGACCTGCCTCCGTCCAGACGACAGCCCACGCGTCGCCCTGGTTAACGGCGTCCCGGGCGATAGCGACGGCGTCGGCCACGGGGATCCCGCCGGGCGGTTCCGGGATGGATGGCGCCGGCGTCGGTGGCACCCATCGGCCGCCGTCGGCCGGATGCACGGTGATCTCGACGAAGTGAGGGTCGTTCACGAAGATCGCGCACACGAGGCGCCCATGGAGCTCGCCCTGCGCGAACGGGTCGCGGGTGATGTAGATGTCGGCCGGGTCGTCCGACATCGGATCACCGACCACCTCCTGCACGCCGAGCGCAGCCGTGGTGGAGCGACCGGCGTACTCGAGGGCCGTCCCCTCGGGGAAGCCGCACTCGGGAGGGGCCTCGACGCCGAGGGCCGGAGGGAGTTCGGACGGCGAGAGTGATTCGGTCTCGGCCGCCGGTGACCCTGCGGCCGGTGCACTGCTTGCGGCGGGCGGCTGAGATCCGCCCCCGATCGCTCGACAGGCAGCGAGCACCACGGCCATCAGCACCGCAGCGGCAAGCCTCCGGGTCCACCCCATGACCTGAGAATGGAGGATGCGGACGGAGTTGGCAACGTCTGTGCGAAGGTAGAGGCATGCAGCCGCTGCCTGTTCTGGCGCACGTCGACTACGTGACCGATCCGACCGACTCTCCGAACCCGATCGGATTCCTCCTTGATACCCTCGCCGAGCCGGGGAACCTCCTCCTGCTCGTGGCTGGTGCGCTGGTGGTCGGCGCGATCCTGCTGGCCTGGGCCCGATGGCGTCCCGGAGAGGCCGCGCGAACTCGTTTCATCGAGCGAGCCGATGGCTACCGCGAGTACCTGCCGTGGATCGTGCGGTTGTCGGCAGGGCTGGTCCTCATCGGCTCTGGGCTGTCTCGCGTGCGCTTCCTGCCGACGGACGAGGCCGGGACCCTTTTCGCGCTGCTGCTGACCGGTACCGGCTTCCTCCTGCTCGTGGGTCTTGCCGTCCGTCCCGCGGCCCTCGTGGCGCTGGGCGCGTACCTGGTGGTGCTCATCGGGAGGCCGGAGCTGGTCATGATGTTGGACGTCGCCGGTGCGTTGGCCGTCGCCGCGGTCCTGGGACCCGGCCGTCCGAGCCTGGACGACCTCCTGCGGGCCGCGTTCCCCCGCGGACCGGGGGCACGGGCGGCAACCGAGAACCTCGCCCCGGGTCGGTACGACGATCTCGTGCCACTTCTCGTGCGGCTCGGACTCGGTGGCGCGTTCCTCGCATCGGGCATCGCGGACAAGCTCCTCATCTACGACCAGGCGCTGGCCGCGGTTGATCGCTACGACCTGACCTCCGTCATCCCCGCGTCGCCCGAGCTGTGGGTGGTGGGAGCGGCCCTGGTCGAGACGGCCCTCGGGTTGGCCATCGTCACCGGTGCGTTCACCCGGCTCAGTGCCGTCGTCGGATTCGCGGTCCTGACCCTCGCCATGTTCGGACTGCCCGATGACCCCGTCATCGCCCATGTCGCGCTGTTCGGACTGTCATCAGCGCTTGTCATCCTGGGCGGCGGGCGCTGGAGCCTCGACCACGTCGTGCTGGGTCGCGTGGGAGCGCGGATCCGGTCCGGATCGACGCCGTGACGCTCGGTGAGGGAGGAATCCGACAGCCGATGCGCCCCGCCGGCTCACGGGCCTCGGTTTGGTAGAATCTGGCCTCCCATAAGAGCCATGCAGCCGCGGAACCGACGCGGCAGGAGGTCCGATGTCCGGCCACAGCAAGTGGTCCACGATCAAGCGGCAGAAGGGCGCGAACGACGCAAAGCGCGGCGCGCTGTTCACGAAGCTTGCCCGCGAGATCATGACCGCGGCGCGCCAGGGTGGGGGAGACCTCGAGGCGAACTACCGGCTCCGCATGGCCGTCGACAAGGCGCGGGCCAACTCGATGCCGGCCGACAACATCAAGCGTGCGGTCGAGAAGGCCACCGGTGCCGGCGCCGATGCCGAGCAGTACGAAGAGATCACCTACGAGGGTCTCGGGCCGGCCAACGTTGCCGTGATCGTGGCCGCCATGACCGACAATCGGAACAGGACCGCTTCCGAGATCCGCAGTGTCTTCAACAAGCACGGCGGCACGTTGTCGACCGTCGCCTGGCAATTCGAGCAGCGGGGCGTGATCAGCCTTGCGCTCAATGGCCGCGATCCGGACGAGGTGACCCTCGCGGCCATCGACGCCGGTGCGGCCGATGTGGGGGCTCCCGACGGGGGGTCGATCATCGTCACCACCGAGCCCACCGAGCTGGAGGCCGTGCGACGCTCGCTGGCCGATGCCGGGTTCGAGGCCGAGTCAGCCGAGCTGTCGATGGAGCCGACGACCACCGTCGACGTCAGTGACGCGAAGACGGCGCGCCAGGTGCTCCAGTTCATGGAGCGGCTCGAGGATCTCGACGACGTGCAGAACGTCTATGCCAACTTCGACATTCCCGGCGCCCTCATGGAGGAGCTGGAGGCCGAGGTCGTCTGAGGTCTAGCCCGTGGTCCCGGTGCGTTTCCGACGCGCAGGGGCGGGCGACCTCGACGCCGCGGACGGACCAGTCACGGCGCCGAGGTACCCGCTGAGCAATGCGCCCACGTCCGGCACGGTCTCGGGCCGCAGCCGGTAGCGCTTGTTTCCCACTCCCACCGAAACGAGTCCGGCTGACCGCAGGACGATCATGTGGTGATGCATCGTGGTCTTCGCGACGCCGAAGGCGTCGGCGAGCTCCATGAACGTCTTCTCGCCATCAGCCAGCGCTCGGAGGATGCGGAGCCGCTTCTCGTCGCCCAGGGCCTTCGAGAGCCGCACCAGGCGCTGTGGTGGGGTATCAACCTCGGCTGAGATGCTCTCGTCGCCGACGGGGTAGATGATGATCAGCGCGTCGCCGACCTCGAGGTGGGCAACCAGCGGTCGCGCAATGAAGCTCGGCACCATGACCACCCGATCGCAGCCGGGACGCGGGGCGAACTCGACGCCGTTGGTTGCCACGGTCACGAACTCATCGGCTGGAAGCTCTCGAAGGAGCTGTCGCTTGGCCTCGGCGTCGCGTTCGATGATGGGCATGATCGTGAGCGCCTCGGGCTTGAAGACCCGCTCGGCCCATTCCTCGACAACCGCCACCAGATGCTCTTTGAACGCGGCACTGTCCGCATCCAGGATTCCGCGAAGGTAGGTGGTCCACGGCTCCCAGTCGGGATGAGAGGTCCGCAGGAATTCGAGCTTTGCCGTCTCGTCGCCCGCGACAGCGGCGCGGATGGTCTCGCGCGGCGTCATGTGACGGATTTCGCGCGCGTAGTACTGGACGAGATGGAGGCGAATCTCATCGGCGTCCGTCGATCGCAGGTGCTCGATGAAGGTCGGGATATCGCGGGGCGCCGGCGTGTCGTATGCCAGGCCCATCAGGTGGATGTAGGTATCGGCGTCACCCTGGGCGACCCGGCGCACACGCTCGAGCAACTCGTCACCGGCGCGAGCTCGGATCTCGGTCATCCACTCGGGGCCGACCTCGTATGTCTCGATCTCGCTGTCATCGATGGCGATGACGAGCGACTCGAGCAGCTCGTATGCGGGCGAGACCTCGATGGTGATTCCGGGCTTTGCGCCCGGGCGGCGGGTGGGGGCCATGGCTCCTCCCTGGGGATGGGTGGGATCAGGCGTGACGCGGAATGCTGGTGCGGCGGGGTGTCTCCATGCGCTCGCCGGTGAGGCGGCTGCCGGCGACGATCAGCGCATGGCCGATTCGCACGCGGAGCACTCCGCCCCCACGCGCGGCGGGGATAGTGGCGAAATTGTGGCGGTTCTGGCGATCCCTGATGAGGGTCTCGAGGACGCCAGGATCCGGTGGAAGCATCATGTGTTCGATTACCGTCCCTTCGTCCGATGAACTACGTGCCATTCGATAAGATTCGAATGTGTGCCTATCGTACGATCGCACTCGTCGCGATGTCAAGCGGACGGACGAAATGTTTCGAACAGCGGGTCGAAGCCGTCCCGGATCGCTACCATGCGAGGGTGATCACTCTCGGCATCGACCCTGGGACCGCGATCTGCGGCTTCGGCGTCGTTGAGCTGCGCGACGGAGACGTGCGGCTGATCGATGCCGGTTGCATTCGGACGCCCGCGGAGGCGTCGGATGCCGATCGCCTTCATCAGCTCCACGTGGCACTGCGGTCGCTGCTCGGGGAGCACCGGCCGGAACGCATCGGCATCGAGCGCCTCTTCTTCCAGCGGAACGTCCAGACGGCGATGACCGTCGGGCAGGCTCGCGGCGTAGCGTTGCTGGCGGCCGCCGAGTCAGGGGTTCCGATTGACGAGCCGACCCCGAACGAGGTCAAGCAGACGATCTGCGGCAACGGCTCCGCCGACAAGGCCCAGGTGGCCGCCATGGTCGAGAGGCTTCTCGGCCGATCGCTGCGCGGCGTGCCTGACGACGCGACCGATGCCCTGGCGATCGCCATCGGCTGCGCCTACCGCGCCGCTGCCCAGCCGAAGGCGGTGATCGGATGATCGGCTCGCTGCGCGGCACGGTCACGCTCATGGGCCAGGATCATGTCCTCATCGAGGTCGGCGGTATCGGCTACCGCGTCGTGGCCGGACCTGCTCTGCTCGCCAAGCTGCGGGTCGGAACGGAGGCATCGGTCTTCACGCACCACCTCGTGCGTGAGGATCAGCAGGCGCTCTTCGGTTTCGCGACGACCGAAGAGCTGGCGTTCTTCGAGCTGCTCATGACGGTCTCGCAGGTGGGGCCGAGGCTCGCGCTGGCGATCACGACGGCCCATGCCGTCACTCGCCTGCAGCTGGCCATCCTGGGGGATGACGTCGACGTGTTCACGAGCGTGTCGGGTGTGGGACGCAAGACCGCACAGCGCATCATCCTGGAGCTCAAGGAGAAGGTTCACGCAGCCGGCATCGCGGCGGGTGGCGGCTCCACCGACTCCGACGTGGTGGCCGCGCTCGAGTCGCTGGGTATTCCAGTGTACTGAGGCCAGGCGGGCCGCTGCCGCCGTCGCGAGCTCGGGCGGTGAGCTCGACACCAGGATCAAGGCCGCCCTTCAGGAGCTTGCCCGATCCCGATGAGGACGGTGCACGGCTGGAGTGACCCGGGGGTCGCGGAGCAGATTCTGCGCAGCTTCCGGACCTGGGCCGTGGTCGGCTGTTCCTCTCGACCCTGGCGGGCGTCGCACGGTGTTTCGCGGTACCTCCTGCGGCAGGGATACGAGGTCGTCCCGGTGCATCCCAACGAGAAGGAAGTCCACGGCATTCCCGCTCACCGCGACCTCCTCTCGATTCCCGAGGAGCTGCGATCTCGGATCGAGGTCGTCGACCTGTTCCGACGGAGCGAACTCGTGCCAGCGCACGTGGACGAGGCCATCGAGATCGGCGCGAAGGCCATCTGGATGCAGCTCGAGGTATGGAACGAGGCTGCCGCCCAGCGAGCAGCCGATGCGGGGCTCCTGGTGGTCATGGATCGCTGCCCGGCGATCGACCACCCGCAGATGGTGGGCGCGCGGTTCGACGCCTGAGTGTTCGGCATTGATACGTGCCTTGAGCGGCGACGTATCCGCACCACACAAGACGGTTGCGCACTGCCCGCGCGGCCTGACCCCCACTACAGGAGGAATCCATGGCTCGACGTTTCACCAGCCTCTCGCTCGCGATGATCATCGCGGCGATCGGTGTGCTCATGGTGGCCGGCACGGTCTCCGCGAACCACTTCGGGACATTCACGACCACACTCAGTGGCAGCGAGGAAGCTCCAGATCCGGGCGATGCGAACGGGAAGGGCTTTGTCACCCTCGACGTGTACAACGCCGGTCTCGTCTGCTACACGCTGAAGACCCAGGCCATCGAGACTCCGACTGCGGCCCATATCCATGAGGCAACGGCAGGCGTGGCGGGCCCGGTGGTCGTCAACCTCAGGCTCGATCTTGCGACGAGCAAGGGAAATCGACTGACGTACTGCGCACCTGCCGACGCGGCGGTTGTGGCGGACATCCGCGCCAATCCCGCGGACTATTACGTGAACGTGCACAACGACGCGTTCCCGGGCGGGGCGATCCGCGGCCAGCTCGGCGACTGACGCACCCGTGAAGGCTATGAGCCCCGGAGCGTCCTCCGGGGCTCTCGTCTTGTCCGCCCCTCAGTCGCGGCGCAGGACGAGTCCGATATGGCCGAACGGAGGCCGCGGATCGCTGTACGTCCGTGTCTTCGCGTCGCCATCCGCCTCGGCGACGAGGTCCCAGAGGCGGTTCTGGGCGTCGAAGCTGACCTCGGTGAGCTGCGGCCAGCGTTCGAGCATCCTGGTACCGACCTCGTTCACGAGGTGCTGGATCGAGAGTGACACGAACTCGTGGAAGACGGTGGCAGCCAGGTCGGCGACCTGCTCCGAGGCCACGTATCGGGCGGGATCGACGAGGACCGCGTCGGAGGCGTCGGCATAGCGCCAGCCGATGTCGCACCAGATGTAGAGCGGCCGATCCCGACGCTCGGGCAGGGTGGTGTGCTCGTCTCGCGCGAAGTCGGCGAATGCCGAGCCGGTGATCTTGATGAGCTGGAGCTCGCGACGGCCAGATTCGTGATCGGTGATTCGGACCGATCCATCGGCGCCGCGCTCGAGGTCCAGCCGGGCCGATCCGTGGTCCCCGCGCTCACGGCTGAAGAGCCGATCAGAGACGTCGAAACCGTCGCCCGCCTCGGCCGCCACCAGGGCCGGGGAGAACGGCAGGTCCCGTCCCAGCATCGTCAGACGTTCCATGTGGGGATAGGTGTCGAGGAAGGCGGTACCGACCTCGAGAAGCCACTCCTCCAGCGTGCGGGCTCGCGCCTTCAACGAGACCGCGTGGATGAAGTTCTTCATCGTGTCGGTGGCCACGACCAGGCGGTTGTCGCCCTTGGTGTAGGCGTCGATGAAGACCTCACCCCGAACGATCACCTCGATCTCGGCCGCCGCCAGGCGGTTCTCGCGCCCGTTGAACGGGGATTCGGGGATCTGGGTGATGCCGCTCAGCGGGTTGTGCGTTCGTGCGGTAGACCTTGACATCGGCCTTTCCGTACGTGATCTCGTGCTTCATGTCTCCTCTTCTTCCGCTTCGTCCGGAGGGCCGAAGAGCTCGGCGGCGGCGCGACGAATCTGGGCATCGATCGCGGCCCGTTGCTCGGACTCGGCCTCCCATCGACGGACCATGGCATCGAAGTTCCGATCCCCGGTGACGTGGGCAATGCGGCGCGCGCCGTCGATCGGCTGGCTCACCTGGCCCAGGATCGACGCTGCTGCGTGCATTGCCAGGAGCTGTCGTGCCTGGCCGACGTCCCAGCCGCCCAGGCCGATCTCGGCAGCGACGCGGGAGATTGGCTCCTCCAGGCGAACATCCTCATCCGAGGCTGCCAGCGACAGGGCAAGGAGGGCGGGGGAGGCGATTCCCTCGTCGATGAGCCGGTGCGCGGCACGACGCAATCCGTCGCGGTCGATCTCCTCGACCATCCAGCGGGAGATCTCGAGAGCGATCGCTTCACGCAGCTCCTCACGCAGCACATCAGGGCCGCGGATCGTGGCCCATCGGTCATGCGCGATCAGCACCACGTCGTCGAGGCCTCGCCGAATCTCCTCGTCGCGATCCGCGTGGAGTGCGCGCTCCAGCAGCGGGATGATGTCGGCCCTGGGGCGGCCGGCCACGAAGATCACGTAGCGGAAGCCGAAGAGCGACTCATAGGCCTCGTTCAGCGCGAGAAGCTCGTCTGCGATCCACGCGGCACCGGGCCCCGCCGGCTCGTCGAGACCCTGTTCGCGGCGGGACAGCTCGGAAACGCCGGCCGCAACGGCCCCGATACGGGGGTGCGCATTCAGCAGCTCGATCTGTTCATCCTCCGGCATCGAGCGCGCAACGGCGCGTGCCTCGTCGAACATGGCATCTTCGGTCTCGAACGGCCGAGCCGCGAGCAGCCGGCCGATGTACCTGGGTGCGTCCTCGAAGAGTGGCCCGATCATGCGGGCCGCCGCGTCGGTATCGAGCGTATTCAACTCGTCGAGGACAGCCATCAGCTGCCGCGATAGGTGCTCAGCCCGAACGGGCTCAGCAGGAGGGGGACGTGGTACGAGCGACCTACGTCGACGATTCGCAGGGCGAGTGCCGCACTCTGGAAGAACGCATCGGGATCCTCGGCGGCGCCTCCGACGTCAAAGGCCAGCTGATAGTCTCCGGCCGTCAACCGCGCGCCGTCGAGCAGGTCCGGGATGCGACCATCCGCGTTGGTCGCCAGCTCGCTGACGAGTTCCGGGCTGCCATCGGCATCCATCCGGAACAAGGCGACACTCACACCCTGGGCCGGGGTACCGGTCGCCAGGTCGAGGACATGCGTGCTGATGGTTGGACGCGCGTCGGCCAATATCCCACTCCGTGATGAGCGGCCATGATGCCCGATGCGCGAGGGCCCCGCACCGCCTCCGGAGTATCCTCGTGGCATGCCAGATTTGAAGATCACCGTCGGTGAGCTCGTCTTCACCGCCCGCTGGGAAGCGGCCGCCCCGAGGACCCGAGCCGCGCTGCAGTCGTGGCTCCCGATTCGCTCCAAGCTGATCCACTGCAAATGGAGTGGCGAGTCGACCTGGATCCCCTTCGGCGAGCAACGGCCGGACGTCGGATTCGAGAATCACACCTCGCACCCCGCGCCCGGTGACGTGCTCATCTACATCGGCGACATCAGCGAGTGCGAGATCCTGTTCCCGTACGGCGCCTGCAGCTTCAGCTCGCGCGTCGGGCAGCTGGCGGGGAATCACTTCGCCACCCTGGTGAGCGGGCAGGAGCACCTGGCGGAGATGGGCCGACGCGTGCTGTGGGAGGGCGCGCAGGAGATCGTGATCAGCGAGGCCTGACGGTGACGACCTCCATCACCACAGGCAGTCGTCGTGCCTGAGGAGCCCCGCGGTCCGTGGGACATGCTGATCGTGGGCGGGACGGTGGTGACGCCCGCCGGCTCGCGGCTCGCGGACGTCGCCATCTCCAACGGGCGGATCACCGCAGTGGCCGAACACCTGTCCCGTGATGGCGCACAGGTCGTCGATGCGTCCGGGATGCTGGTGATGCCCGGCACGATCGACGTCCACACGCACGTGCGCCTCAGCGACGATCAGCACCCGGCCCGGTTCGCCCGCGACCTTGGTGCGGCGGCGGCCGGCGGCACGACCACCGTCCTGACATTCAACAATCCGGGAACGGGCATCAGCGAGGCTGGTGCGCGCTCACCGCTCGCCGGGCTCGACGAGTTCCGCGAGCGGACGGAGGGAACTGCGCCGATCGACTTCGGACTCTGCTCGGTCATCAGCGGGCAGCAACCGGACGCCCTCGACCAGCTGCCCGAGCTCATCCGTCGTGGGGTGCCGACCTTCAAGGCATTCATGGTCTACGACTTCGCTCTGCCGGACGAGCGCGTCGAGCAGGCGATGCGCATCGCGGCCGACCACGGTGGGATGCTGCAGCTGCACTGCGAGGAGCCCGGGATCATCGATCCGCTCGTGTCCGAGTCGATCGCCGCCGGACACGTCGGGCCGCGGTATCACGCCAGCTGCCGGCCTCCGAGAGCCGAGGCCCTCGCGACGCGTCGCGCGATCGACATGGCCCGACGCGCCGACGCGCCGCTCTACATCGTGCATCTGTCGTGCGAGGAGGCCCTCGACGCGGTTGCGGACGCCAAGGCGGCGGGTGAGCCGATCTACGCGGAGACCTGTCCGCACTACCTTTCATTGACCGACGCCGCGTACGCCTCCGACGACGAGCAGGAAGTCATGAAGGGCGTCATCTCCCCACCACTGCGCTCGCGCTCCGATATCGACGCGCTGTGGGGCGGGCTGCGTGACGGGATCCTGGACGTGGTCGGAAGCGATCACGTCCCGGACCGCATCGACACCGAGAAGCGGCTCCCGGCGCGACCATTCCCCGAGATCAGCAACGGCGGGCCGGGCATCGAAACGCTGACCAGCATCGTGTACTCGGAGGGCGTGGCGCGCGGCCGAATCAGCATCGGCCGCATGGCGCAGGTCCTGTCGGCGACACCGGCGCGCCTGTTCGGGTTGCCCGGCAAGGGAGCCATCGAGCCCGGACTGGACGCCGATGTCGTGATCTGGGATCCGAATGCCAGTCGCGTCCTGCGCCAGGACGACCTCCATCACACGAGCGATTTCACGCCGTACGAGGGTTTCGAGGTCCGCGGGGCGCCGGTCCGCGTCCTCACCTCCGGCCATGACCCCGATGGGGTTGCCGGCAGGTTCATCGAGCGCCATCGAAGCTGAGCGGGCGAGGGAATCGGCGCGAGATGATACCCTTGATGCTTGATTCGATCTCGCAGTCGCCTCAGCCGCCGAAGCTCAGCTGACCTTCGGGCCATCGATCGTGCCACGCGGCGGATCGAGGAGCTGAGCGGCATCCTGGACCGCCAGCTGCGCGCCGAACCGCGGCCGGAGGAGCAGCTGAAGCACCTCCGCCAGGCGACGGGGCAGATCACGCGATCCGCGAACGACGGCATCCAGGCATACCGACGCGTGGCCCAGGCGATTCGTGCCGAGACCGAGCAGAAGGACGCCGACGATGCAGAGCTGGCCCTGGCCTCGGAGGCGCTGGCCACGGCACGCGGCCGGATGCTCGAGGCACTTGAAATTGCGAGTCGGCGGTATCCGTGGGCGGACCCATGGGGAACCGCCGACGGGCTGAAGGCCGCCGGCAAATGACAAACGACCCGGCGGCCGAAGCCACCGGGTCGTTTTGCGATGTGCGCAGAGCTGCGTCTAGCGGCGGAAGCAGTCGCTGCAATAGACGGGCTTCGTGCCGGTCGGGCGGAACGGAACGCGAGCTTCCTTGCCACAGCTGTCGCAGGTGGCGCTGAACATCTCGCGCGGGCGATCGCTGTAGCCGCCGCCACCGCCGCCACCGTATCCACCACCACCGCCGCCACCGTAGCTTCCGGTGCTTTCGCCACGGGCCGCCTTCTTGGCTGCCCGGCAGGCCGGGCATCGGCGCGGCTCGCTGAACTGACGGTCAGCGTAGAACTGCTGGTCGCTCGCGGTGAACGAGAACTCCATTCCGCAGTCGACGCACGTCAGCGTCTTGTCTTCGTAGGTCAACAAAAGAGAAACACTCCTTCTGCGCGGCCTCAGCGAGCCATCTCGCCGTTAAGACCGTGAGAGGAGCGTTCGTGCTGCCGCGATTGTGATTGCCCATGCTTGGGCGTTTGCTCATATGAGCGTAGCACGGAATCCGTGGATCGTCACCACCCATTCGTGCTGCGCGATGGTCTTTTCGGGTGATTGAGCCTGCTAGCCAAGCCGACCGTAGGCGACGAGGGTGAGAAACGTCGCGTACTCGTCGGACAGCACGAGCTCATCGAGCAGCTCGGCGGCCGCGTCCCAGGGCGCCTCGGGGGTCGCCTGGCGGAGCGCGGTGAGCTCCTCGTCGCGCCAGGAACGGTATCGCCCGGCCGTCATCGGCTGGCCGTCTTCGATCGGCGACTCCTGCGTGCGCCACTGCCAGAGCTGAGAGCGGCTGATCTCCGCCGTCGCCGCGTCCTCCATGAGGTTGTTGATGGCCGCGGCCCCGTTGCCGGCCAGCCAGCTCGCCAGGTAGGCCAGCCCGACCGAGATGTTGGCGCGCACACCGGCCTCGGTGACGGCGCCGCCCGGCACGCTCACGTCCAGGAGCGCCGCCCCGTCGGCGACCACGTCGCTTCTCTGGCGCCCCTTCTGGTGGGGCCGCTCTGCGAGCACCTTGTCGAAGACCTCGTGCGCAATCGGCACCAGGTCAGGGTGGGCGACCCATGTGCCATCGAACCCGTCGCCGGACTCGCGCTCCTTGTCGGCGCGGACGGCGGCGAGCGCGCGCTCATTGACGTCAGCATCGCGACGGGAGGGAATGAAGGCAGCCATGCCGCCCATGGCATGGGCGCCACGACGGTGGCAGGTCCGGACGAGGAGCTCGGTGTACGCGCGCATGAAGGGCACGGTCATCGTGACGTTCGAGCGGTCGGGCAGGATCATGTCGTCGCGCGACCGAAACGTCTTGATCATGCTGAAGATGTAGTCCCATCGGCCGGCATTCAGGCCGGCCGCGTGCTCTCGGAGCTCGTAGAGGACCTCCTCCATCTCGAAGGCCAGGAGAATGTGCTCGATCAGGACCGTCGCCCGGATCGAGCCGCGAGGAATCCCCAGGGCCTCCTGAGCGTGGATGAAGACATCGTTCCAGAGCCTCGCCTCGAGGTGCGACTCGAGCTTCGGCAGGTAGAAGTACGGCCCGGAGCCCCGAGCCAGCTGCTCGCGGGCGTTGTGAAAGAACGTCAACCCGAAGTCGAACAGGCTTGCGGCAATCGGCTCGCCATCGACGGTGACGTGCGCCTCGTCGAGGTGCCATCCGCGCGGCCGCACGACGAGGGTCGCGATCTGCGGCGCGAGCTCGTATGTCTTCTCTGCGGTCCGATGGCTCAGGCGGCGTCGGGCGGCTTCGCGCACCGCCCACTGGCCCGTCACGACGTTGTCCCAGGTGGGCGACAGCGCGTCCTCGAAGTCGCACATGAACACCTTGGCGCCGCTGTTCAGCGCGTTGATCATCATCTTGGGCTCGGCCGGTCCCGTGATCTCAACCCGGCGATCGTCGAGGTCAGCGGGCGCCGACCCCGACCTGCCACGAGTCGTCCTCTCGAACGGACGCGGTTTCGGGCAGGAAGTCCGGCAGGCTGCCAGCATCGAAGCTGGCCTGGCGCACCGTTCGGGCCTCCAGCAGTCCGAGCCTGCGGGCATTGAAGCGCCGATGCAGGTCGGCGGCGAACGCGAGAGCATCGGGCGTGAGGATCTCGTCGGCGTGATCGGTCGGTCGGCTGATCTGGACGCCATCTGGCATATCGGTCATTCGCCCATTGTCCCAGCAGTCAGCGCCCGGCGGAGCGATCTCGGCCGTAGGAGAGCATCTTGATCGGGCGTCCGGCGGCCGCGTCCTGTGTGAGCTGCTCCAGGCGCCGCAGGCGCGTCTCCTCGCGCTTGGCACCCATCACCCAGAAGGCGGCGGCGCGGCGGTAGCCGGGCGTCTGCTGCTCCCAGTAGCGCGCCGCATCGGGGTTGCCCCTGAGCCGATCGAGCATCGCGGGCGGCAGGTCGGCCGGTCGATTCTCGTAGGAATAGCGCGCCTCGGACGATTGGTCGCGCGCTTCGAAGGCACGCAGGCCGGCCGGGGCCATGAGACCCTCCCGCGTCAGTCGCTCGACCTTGGCGATGTTCACCGTGCTCCAGTAGCTGCCCGTGCGGCGTGGCGTGAAGCGGTTCGTGCTGACCTCGTCATCAACGCGGTAGCCGATGCCGTCGATCCAGCCGTAGCAGAGCGCGACCTCGACCGCCTCCCCGTAGGTCATCGACACCTTCGGCACGTCCTTGCGGTAGTAGGCCACCCAGACGGCGTCAGAGGTGGCGTGGTGCTGCTCCAGCCACGAGCGAAAGTCAGCCGGTGATTCGAACACCTCCACCTCGTCCCGAGTCGGACGCCTCACCAACCACCCTCGTCGCGCAGGAGCCGATGCAGGACGCGGCCGGCCACGAGTTGCCGGTACGCCGCCGTGGACCGCACGTCATCGATGGGCACCAGCTCCGATGCCAGCGCGCTGACCGCCAGGTCGGCCGTGTCACGATCCGGCCGCGAGCCCTCGAGAACGGCCTCGGTCCGGGGGGCGCGTACCGTGGTCGCGGCCACCGATCCCAGCGCCAGGCGAACGTCGGACCATGCTGCGTCGCCGGTCGATCCTCGCCAGGCGAGGGCGATGACGACCTTGCTGATCGCCTGTGCCCGCCGCGTCCCGATCTTGCGGAATCGGACCTGCCGATCCGCGACGATGGGGATCTCGACGCGGAGGAGCAGCTCGTCCGCCGTGCGCGCCGTCTTCCGGTAGCCGGTCCAGAACTCATCGGACGGCACGGTCCGCGCGCCGTTCGTCGAGACGAGCACGAAGCGCGCGCCCAGCGCCAGGAGCACCGGGAGCGTGTCGCCGGCGGGAGAAGCGTTGATCACATTGCCCCCGATCGTCCCGCGATTCTGAATCTGGGCCGCGCCGATCGTCGCGGCAGCATCGGCCAACGCCGGGACGAATTCGGCGATGACCGGAGACGTGCGCAGCTCGGTGTACGTGGTGAGGGCGCCGATCGATAGAGCATCGCCCACCACGCTGATCCCGCGCAGCTCATCCAGGGCCCAGATGTCCAGGACGCGGGTGGGCGGTTCGCCGATCTCGCCGGTCATCTGGACCATGAGGTCGGTCCCACCGGCCAGTGGGGTCCACGTCGCACCGGAGGCATCGGCCATGAGCGCCAGGGCGGCTTCGAGCCGGGTGGGGGACTCGGATGGCGGCTCCACCGCGTTCGGCATCGCCGTTACCCGCGGAAGCTGCGAACGATGCGCAGAAGCACGAGGGCCGCGATCGCCACCAGGATGAGCTGCCCCGGAGTGATGGCCAGCGTCACGTCGTGGTCGTCGACCGCCGCAGCGAGGGGTTCGGGGGCATCGGTCATGAATGCGCGCTCCGTTCGGCCGCGAGGGCGATGGCATCAATGATCTTCGTGTAGCCGGTGCAGCGACACAGGTTGCCGGCGATTGCCTCGCGAATGTTCTCCTCGCTGGGCTCCGCGCCCGATGCGAGGAACGCGTGGCCCGCCATCAGCATCCCCGGCGTGCAGATGCCGCACTGGGCGCCGCCGGTCTCCAGAAATGCCTGCTGCAGGACGTCCAGTCCGCTGTCCGCGGCGAGATCCTCGACGGTTCGCACCATTCGGCCGGCTGCCTGGCTCACGGGTACCAGGCAGGCGTCCACCACCGCGCCGTCGACAAGGACGCTGCAGGCTCCGCATTCTCCCTCGCCACACCCCTCCTTCGTGCCGGTCAGGCCCAGATCTTCACGCAGCACATCAAGCAGGCGTCGGGTACCGGTCGCCTCGACCTCGACCGGTGCGCCATTGACCGTGAACTCAAAGCTCATTGTGCCTGGCCCTCATCGGTCGGGGCGCGAAACGGCATGGCGTCGCCACCGGGCGGTAGGTTCTCGATGGGCGGCGTCCTGGGTGCGGGCTCGTCGAGTGATACCCCGGGAGCCGGCAGCGGGTCGCCGCCGGTCATCGCCGCAAGGATGCGCTCCGGGGTTGCCGGGAGATCGTGGATCCAGACCCCGGTCGCATCATGAATGGCCGCCACGACAGCGGGTGCGCCGACGTCCATCGGCAGCTCTCCGACGCCCTTTGCACCGTGTGGGGCTCCCGAGAACGGCTTCTCGACCAGGATCGAGCGCAGGCGCGGCGCATCGAGGGAGGTGGGAATGAGATAGGTCGCCAGCCGATCGTTGAGGTAGCGCCCACCGACGAGCTTCATCTCTTCAATGGTGGCGTAGCCGATTGCCTGCAGGGTGCCTCCCTCCACCTGTCCCTCGGCGAGAATTGGATGGATGACGCGCCCGATGTCATCGGCGCTGACGCACTCGCGCACCGCGACCTCGCCGGTATCCAGGTCGACGTCGACCCGGGCGACCGCGGCGGCCCAGCCGAAGGCCGGATACGCGTCACCCGTGTAGTTGGTGTCGTCGAACGGCTCGCCGGGGTAGGCGACGAACTGCTCGTCGATGCGCATCGGTCCCGCGTCACGGTATGCCTCCGAGAACGGTCGCCCTGCTGCGTCTTCGACGCGCTTCCGGAGCTTCTCCGCTGCCCGGATGAGGAGGCCACCGACGACCATCGCGGTCCGGCTGGCCACGGTCGGCCCCGAGTCGGGAACGATCGATGTGTCCTGGGGAGCGATCTCGACCTCGTCATAGTCGACGCCGAGGGCTTCGGCGACGATCTGGGGGAAGATCGTCTTCGTTCCCTGGCCCATCTCGGTCGACGCGGTGAGAATCCGGATTCGGCCGTCGTCGGTGATCTCCAGCGATGCCACCGAGGCCAGCCTCACCTCGCCCGATCCGGTGAATCCGGCACCATGCCAGGCCAGTGCCATGCCGATGCCGGTGGCGGTGCGGGCGCCATCGGTTCGGGCCTCTCGCATAGATCGAGTCTGGGCATGGGTGCGGTCGAATCCGGCCGCCGCGGCTGCCGCCTCGAGCACGTCGGTCCCGCCCACGCTCTCGCGGAGCACCTGGCCCGTGGGCGTCGTGTCGCCCTCGCGGTACACCCAGCGCCGGCGCAGGTCCAGGGGCGAGGCGTCGAGCGCTTCGGCGATTCGGTTCACCTGCATCTCGGCCGCGAACTCGGTCTGCGGCGCGCCGAATCCGCGGAAGGCTCCGTTCGGAGGCGTGTTGGTGGCCATGGCTCGCCCCGTGATCCGAACGTTCTCGCAGCGATAGGGGCCGCCGGCATGGAGGATGCCGCGTGACAGGACGACGGGCGTGAGCGTGCAGTACGCACCGCCGTCCATGATCACCTCTATCTCCTGCGCGACGAGCTCGCCTGTGGCGCTCACCCCGGACCGATAGCGAATGACCGCAGGGTGGCGCTTCGTCGTGGCGCTGATGTCCTCGTGGCGGTCGTAGATCATGCGAACCGGCTTGCGGCACTTGAGCGCGAGCAGCGACGCGTGGAGCGCCACGACCGACGGGTACTCCTCCTTGCCGCCGAATCCGCCGCCCGTCTCGGCCTGCACCACCACAGCCAGCTCGTCGCTCATATCGAGCGCACGCTTCATCGCCTTGTGGATGTAGTACGGGCACTGCAGCGATCCGTGGACCGTGACTCCACCATCCTCGCGAGGCACGGCGATCATCGCCTGGTTCTCGATATACAGCTGTTCCTGGTGGCCGACGCGGTACGTGCCCTCGATGACCAGCTCGGCGCCGGCCATGGCGGCTGCGGCGTCCCCGCGCGCCACCGTGTAGTGGGCGAACTCCCGGTCGGACTCGAGTGGATCGAATGTCGGAGGTAGTCGTTCAGTCTTGAGCTGCACACGTCGTCGCGCCTCGTGGAGGGTCGCGCGGTCCGGGGCGGCGATGAGGGCACAGGCCTCCGCCTGGTGCTGGATCTCGCCTCCGACCGGCACGAGGACGGGCTGATCGTCACTGATGAGGCTCACGATGTTCTCGCCGGGGATGTCGTCCGCGGTGACCACGACGACGCGCTTCCAGTCGAATCCGTCGTCGAGCGAGATCTCGAGCAGCCGGGCGTGCGCATCTCTGGAGCGGATCGTGGCGCCGAACCACGCTCCGGGAAACACGAGGTCATCGGCGTATTTCGCGGCCCCGGTGAGCTTGTCCGGGCCCTCGCGGCGCAGTGGGGCGGCGGATCGAGCACGGCCGGGTGACGGGGCATCGGTCGGGATGACCAACGGGGTGGTGTCGCTCGCAACACCCGGCGAGGTCGTGCGGACGGTCAGGCTCGGGCGCTCCATCGGCCAATGCTAGCGCCTCGCCACTCGCCTGTTGACGCGGGACATACCCTGATGCGTCGATTGTGACTACCAGCGAGCAAGCGGAGGGTTCAGTGGACTGGCTCGGGACGTTGTTTCTCTACCTGCATGTCGGCGGCGTCATTGTGGCGTTCGGCCCGACGATCGCCTTCCCGTTCATCGCAGCCAAGGCGGCCAAGGAGCCGCAACACGGGAACTTCGTCCTGCGCACCATGGAGTGGATCACCGAGAAGGTGGTCGAGCCGGGGAGCGCGTTCGTCTTCCTAATGGGCGTCGGGCTGATCGTGACTCGTGGCTACAACCCGCTCGAGCTGCCGTGGCTCGCGATCGCGATCGTCCTGTTCCTCATCACCTTCGCCTACGCAAACCTCGTCCAGCTGCCCACCGTGCGAAAGATGGTCGCGTTCACGAGCCAGCCGCCTCCACCTGACGCGGCCGCTGCTGGTCCGCCGCCCGCCTTCGTCGCGCTCTCGCAGAAGGCCGCGCGGGGCGGGCAGTTCATGTCACTGATGCTGTTCGTGATCCTGGCGCTGATGATCGTCAAGCCATTCTGACGGGGGTCAACGACCCCTTCGGATGACGCGGCCGGGGCGGGCACCGGTGTGGTCGCCCGCGGCGACGACAACCTCGCCGCCCACCACGACCCAATCGATGCCGTCGGGAAACCGCCGTGGCTCGTCGTAGGTGGCGTTGGAGCGGACGCGATCGGGGTTGAAGATGACGAGGTCCGCCGCGTAGCCGTCGCGGACGAATCCTCGGTCGGGGAACCCGAGGCGCGCCGCCGGCGCCGATGTCATCGAGCGCACGGCTTCCTCGAGCGTGAGCAGCGCCTCCTCGCGCACGAACTGGCCGAGCACCCGCGGAAATGACCCATACGTCCGCGGGGAGGGCTTGGCGCCGATGAACGTCGAGTCGGTGCCGATCATGCCGATGGGATGTCGGATGAAGTCGCGGAGCGTGTCCGTCCATGGGCCGGGAGTGACCTGGTTGAGCCGCAGGTCCTCGGCCAGCAACAGGTCGCAGAGCACGTCGACCGGATCGTCGCCCCGGTCGGCGATCACCGCACCCAACGTCGAACCCTCCCAGCGCATCAGCTCCGGATGGGTGAATGCGCCGACCCGAACGTCATCCCACGCGCGTCGCCCCGCAAAGAGCGTTCCCCGTTCGGCGAGCTCCTGTCGGATCCGATCTCGGACACCGGGGTCGGCCAGCCGCTCCTTCGTCGGCGCCGGCCCGCCGGCCTGTACCCATGGCGGGATCATGATCAGCAGGCGGGTCGACGCCCACTCGTACGGATAGGTGTCGAACGTGACATCGAGCCCAGCGGCGCGCGCGTCGTCGACGAGCGCCAGCATCGGCCCCGGGCCGTCGGGGAACGTCTGCCGGTGGTAGAAGTGGGTGATGTGGGTCGGGCCCTCGCCGCGCCTGCCGATCTCGATCGCCTCGCGGAACGGGTCCAGGTATCGGTCACCGAGGTCGTACCGGACATGGGTGTGATAGAACCCGCCGCCACGCGCCGCCTCGGAGGTCAGTGCGGCCAGCTCATCGGTCGTGGCGTAGGCGCCAGGCGGGTAGTCAAGGCCCGATGTGACGCCGATGGCGCCCTGCTCCATGGCCTCCCGCAGCATCGCCCGCATGTTCGCCATGTCGTCGGCCGTCGCCTCGACTTCGTCCCATCCCATGGCGCCGATGCGCAGCGCGCTGTTGCCGACCATGAAGGCCAGGTTCAGCGACGGGTGCAGCCCGTCGAGCCGGTCGAGATAGCTCTCGACGCTGGTCCAGTCGTACGCGATGTCGGGGCGCCCGTCGAGCCCGGCGTTGATGTGGGCCAGGGCCTCGAGGTCCGCCGGATCGGGGATCGGCGCGTAGGACAGCCCGTCGACGCCGATGACCTCGGTCGTGACCCCTTGACGCACCTTCGGCTCGTGGAGCGGATCGGCGAAGATCATGAGCCCCGAGTGGGAGTGGAGGTCGATGAAGCCGGGCGCAACAACTTGGTCGCTCGCGTTGATCCGCGTGCCTGCATCGAGATCGTCGGTCGAGCCACGGAGCACATGGAGGACGCCATCCCGGACGCCGACGGCGCCCTCGAATCCGGGTGCGCCCGATCCATCGATGATGCGGCCTCCCTCGATCAGGAGGTCGTACGGCTGGGCCATCGTGGAATGATCGCAGAGTCGGTCACAGGTCATGTGTGCAGAATTGGGCGATGCGCACCGCCGCCGTCATCCTGGCCGCCGGAACGTCGCGTCGATTCGGGTCACCCAAGCAGGAGGCGCCAATCGGCGATCGCACGATGCTCGACGTGGTGTGCGGCATCGCACGGTCGGCGGGCCTGTCGCCGGTGCTGGTCGTCGCGCCGACCTCGGTTGCCCTGGCTGCCGACGTGGTCCGTGTGACGAATGATCGGCCCGAGGAGGGGATGAGCGCGTCGTTACGCCTCGGAATCGGCGCCGTGCCCGATGGGGTCGATGAGGCGGTGATCATGCTCGGAGATCAGCCGATGCTCACGCCGGCGACCATCCGTGCGCTCGTTGGCGCCGATCGAGAGGGCCGGCACGCCGTGGCGTCGATGGCCGGCGATGTCATCGGCCCGCCGGTGCTCCTCGAGCGATCGCTGTTCTACCTCGTGGATCAGGCGACAGGTGACGAGGGTCTCCGAACCGTCCTGGCCGGCCGATCCGAGCTCATGACGCCGTTCGTCCTCGACGGGCCGCCGGTCGATGTCGATACGACCGACGACCTGAAGCGGCGCATCGAGGTCTGCCCTGGCTGCGGCGCGATCTTCCAGCCGCTACCCGAGATCAAGCCGCACGAGTACCTCGGGGCGTCAGGGGCATGCTGGTCCGCGTTCGGCGAGCTCATCGCGCGCGAGTTCTCCGATCCCGCCTACGGCGTGGTGCATCGGCACACGGTCGACATCTATGCGGCGCAGCATCCCGGCGTGGATGGGCGGAGACAGCGCCAGTCAGTTGCCGTCCATCTCATCAGCCTGTGTGCCTGGCTCGAGCATGGATTGGGGCCCGATGCGCTCCTGCCGGTGACGCGGCGCCTCGCCGATGGCCAACGGGACTGGCCGTGGCTCGTCCCGCCATCCGGGTATTCGGTCACGGTCCGCGACGTCCTGTCGGCGACGAGCGGGGCCGACCACGTGGCTGAGGTCCGAAGCTGGGCGCAGGTGGTCTGGGGCGCGTGGGCGGTGCATCACGCCACGATCCGGCAGTGGGCGGGCGAGGCCGGCATCGGGTGAGCGATAGAATCGGTCACATGTTCGATTCGAACGCGCACTGATGACCATCGAACGGATCACGACGAGCGAGATCGGCGAAGACGAGCTTGCGCTCGAGACCACGGTGCGCCCGCGACGGCTCGACGAGTTCGCCGGGCAGGAGCGCGTCAAGGAGAACCTGGCGATTCTCATCGACGCTGCCCAGCATCGGTCGGAGCCGGTCGACCACGTCCTGCTCTACGGGCCGCCGGGTCTCGGCAAGACAACCCTAGCGAACATCGTGGCTGCCGAGATGGGTGCCCAGATCCGCACGACCTCCGGTCCCGCCATCGAACGTGCCGGCGACCTGGCCGCGGTGCTCACCAGCCTGGGCAAGGGCGACGTGCTGTTCATTGACGAGATTCACCGGCTGAGCCATGCCGTCGAGGAGATCCTCTACCCGGCGATGGAGGACTTCGCGCTTGATGTCGTGCTCGGCAAGGGCCCGGGCGCCCGCTCGGTGCGACTGCAGATCGAGCATCTGACGGTCATCGGCGCGACCACCCGGGTGGGGAGCATCACCGGGCCGCTGCGTGATCGGTTCGGCGTGACGTATCGGCTCGACTACTACACCGAGACCGAGCTCGAGCGCATCCTGCGCCGATCCGCCGAGATTCTCGGTGTGTCGCTCACCGATGATGCCGCGGCCCTGGTGGCGCGTCGCTCGCGGGGGACGCCGCGTATAGCGAATCGGCTGCTCAAGCGCGTCCGTGACTATGCCCAGGTCCGGGGCGGGGGAGACGGCAGCGTGACCGTCGAGCTGGCCGGGGATGCGCTGGGCCTGCTCGAGATCGACGATCGTGGCCTCGACGCCATGGACCGGCAGCTCATGCGGGCCATGGCGGAGCACCACGCCGGCGGGCCGGTCGGACTGGCCACCATGGCCGCCACCGTCAGCGAGCCGATCGAGACAATCGAGGATGTCGTCGAGCCGTACCTCATGCAGATCGGGATGCTGGCACGGACCCCTCGCGGCCGGCAGCTGACGCCGTCCGGGTGGGAGCACCTGGACCTCACGCCTCCGCGCGGCGCATCGGCTCAGCCCGGGCTGTTCGACGGCTGACTCCGCGGACTCCTCCGGCGCGACGTTGCCCGCGTCCTGACAACTGCTCGCCTGGTTTGCATTAGCGGGGAATCGGCCGGTCCTAGTGTTCCTCCCACGCTTCGTTCGACCCCACCGACCCCGCCAGGGCCGGCTAATGCACATGGAGCGCACATATGACCACTCGCGCTTTCCGGTTTGGACAACCGCGCGCCTGGTTCGCATTAGCGGGAATCGGTTTGTCCACGCTCAGTTCGACCACCGCGAACCGCGACGCTACTGGGACGCGCAAAAATGGGCCGCGCTCACGGACCACGCGAGAGTAGGCTGCCACCGGCACCGGTGCCCAACATGGTGTCGGGTATCAGGGAGCCCCAAGGAGCGGAGGGTAAACCCGAGTGACGGCGACCGAGGTACCAGCGAACGAACGGCCCGCGCCGAGTGGCGGCGGACTGGACTCGTTCTTCAAGCTCACCGAGCGGGGGACCACTGTCGGGACCGAGGTGAAGGCTGGGATCACCACCTTCATGGTGATGGCCTACATCATCTTCCTCAACCCGATCATCCTGTCCAACATGTTCGCCGAGGGATCGCCGGAACGCGCGGCGTTCGTCCCCGCCGCCAGTGCGGCGACGGCCCTCCTGGCTGGCATCCTCACCATCGGCATGGGGCTCTACTCGAACTACCCGATTGCCCTCGCGGCGGGCTTGGGCATCAACGCGATCGTGGCATTCACCCTCGTGCTCGGGCTTGGCCTCTCGCCGGCCGGTGCGATGGGCGTCATCGTGATCGAAGGACTTCTCGTCCTCGTCTTGGTCGTCGTCGGTCTGCGCGAGGCCATCATGAACGCGGTGCCGCTCGCGCTGAAGCGCGCGATCGGGGTCGGAATCGGTCTCTTCATCCTGTTCATCGGCTTCGCCGATGGAGGCCTGATCATTGCCGGGGCCGGAACACCCGTCCAATTCGTGTTCCCGAACAGCACCCAGGCCTGGCTCACGTTGCTCGGTCTGCTTGTCACGATCGTCCTGTTCGTGATGAAGGTGCGGGCCGCGCTGCTGCTGAGCATCGTCATCATGTCGGTGATCGCGTTCATCGTGGGCCTGACGGCGTTCCCGGCGGATGCCAGCTTCGTGCCGGACTTCTCGACGCTTGGCCAGTTCGATCTCGGAAACGTGTGGTCCCTCGGCGCGCTCGCCGCGATCCTCACGATCTTCACGATCATGCTCACGGACTTCTTCGACACGATGGGCACGGCGACGGCCATCACCGAGCAGGCCGGGCTCACGACACCTGACGGCAAGGTGCCGGGAATCGGTCGAGTGCTGCTGATTGACTCGATCGGCGCCGCCGCCGGTGGGGCGGCGGGCATCAGCTCCAACACGAGCTACATCGAGAGTGCGGCCGGTGTTGCGGAAGGCGGAAGGACCGGCCTGACCGCCGTGGTCACCGGCGTCCTCTTCCTCGTTGCCGTGCTGATCACTCCGTTGGCGCCCATGGTCCCGTTCGCGGCGACCGCTCCGGTGCTCATCGTGGTCGGCTATCTCATGGCGACCCTCATCAAGGACATCGACTTCGTGGATGTCGAGGAAGGGTTCCCGGCTCTGCTGGGCATCATCCTCATGCCACTGACCTTCAGCATCACGGTCGGCATCGGCGCCGCCTTCGTGACGTGGGTCCTGATCAAGGCAGTCCGAGGCAAGTTTGGTGAGATCCACCCTCTGATGTGGGTGGTGGCGCTTGCGTTTGTTGTGTACTTCGCGCAGGACTGGATCAACGCAACGTTCATCTAGTCACGCATCGATGGCGCCCGGTCGGACCATCCGGCCGGGCGCTACGCTTTCCGGGTGAACGATCCCCGGCTCAGAGTCGACGATTTCGATTACGAGCTCCCCACCGACGCCATTGCGCAGGTGCCGGCCGAGCCCCGAGACGCATCGCGCATGCTCGTGCTGGAGCGCTCGACCGGCGACGTCGAGCACGCGCGGTTCCACGACATCGGCTCGTGGCTCCGCCCCGACGACCTCCTCGTCGTCAATGATTCCCGCGTCATCCCGGCGCGACTCACCGGAACGCGCGCCAGCGGGGGATCGGCCGAGATCCTCGTCCTGCGACCGCTCGACGTTGCATCCGGGGCCTGGGAAGCGCTCGTGCGGCCTTCGCGCCGCATCGCCGTCGGTGAGGCCGTCATCCTGCGCACCGGCGCCCAGGTGGCGGTCGGGGAGCGGCTGGGCTCGGGCACCCGGTCGGTCCTGTTCGACGGAGATCCGCACGCGATCATGAGCGAGGCGGGCGACATGCCGCTGCCCCCGTACATCCGCGACCGGACGGCCTCCGCCGATCGCTACCAGACCGTGTACGCAAGGCCGCCGGGATCGGCCGCGGCACCGACGGCCGGACTGCACTTCACCTCGGAGCTGCTCGAGCGATTGCAATCAATGGGTGTTCGCCGGGCGGCCGTCACACTCCACGTCGGGCTGGACACGTTCCGCCCGCTCGAGGGCGAGTACGTCGATGAGCACCATATCCACCGGGAGTGGTTCGAGGTGCCCGACGCCACCCGCGACGCCATATCGTCGGCGAGGGCGGCGGGAGGACGAATCGTGGCCGTGGGGACGACCACCGTGCGCGTCCTCGAGACGGCGGCCGCCTCGGAATCCGGTTCGGGTTGGACCGACCTGTATGTCACGCCCCCGCATCGGTTCCGGTCCGTGGATGCGATGATCACCAACTTCCACCTGCCGCGGAGCTCGCTGCTGCTGCTGGTGACCGCCTTCGTGCAGGACGGAATGGCCGATGCCCCGCCACACGAGGCGCGGGACGTGCTGCTGGGTGCGTACCGGGACGCGCTGGCGGCGGGCTACCGATTCTTCAGCTTCGGCGACGCGATGCTGATCGTCTAACCCTGGTCGTCGGAACGCGTCGGAACGGCCTCGCGCGCCTCGGCATCGAGCTCGACCACGTCCTCGCCCTCCTCGCCCTCTTCGGATGGCTGAGGGTCGGCCGACGAACCGTTCTGGCTGGCGTCCATGGGCGCATCGTCGTGCGCGATGGCCGGTTCGGGCTCGTCGTCATCATCGGTCTCTTCGCCCGGCGACGGCGGAAGCGGCCGCGGGCCCCCGGGAATGACCCCCGGAACGTCGCTTGCGACCCTTCCTGCCGGGACGCCGAACGGCTCGGCCATCACCGCGCATACGCGGGCGAGGTCGCACAGCGCCTGTCCAAGGTCGGGGGATTCGGTGGCCGCTTCGAAGTGGGGGTGGTGGAGCCGGAACGACCAGCGGGTGCGGTGCTCGCGTGCCCAGAGTCGGAACGTATCCGCACGAAGCTCCACGCCGCGGAGGACCTGCCACGGGTACATGAGCATCGCCAGGCGGTACCGCGCGGACGATCCGAACGGAGCGTAGCGGTGGTCCAGGAGGCCGACCTCGGTCGCCACCATCACCCGTCGCTCGTCACCTTCCGTCCCCGCTTCGAGGGCGTAGACGGCCAGATCCTCGACCCCGAGGGTCTGCAGCTCGATCGCGATCCATTCCTTCACTTCGTCGTTCAGGAACGGCATTCGCGGCCATTCGGTCAATCGCACCCGACGGTCACCTCTCCGTGCTCCACGTAGCCTATCCTCTCCGGCGGTGTCAACGCCTGCTTCCTTCGCTCATTCCTTTGCACCCACCAGCATCGGGCATGCCCGGCTGGGTCGCATCGACACGCCGCATGGCCCGATCCTGACGCCCGACTTCATGCCCGTGGGCACCCAGGCGACTGTGAAGGCCCTGACGCCCGGCGACCTGCACGCCGCCGGTGCGCAGATGATCCTCGGAAACACGTATCACCTCAACCTGCGCCCGACCGCGGAGCGAATCGCTCGATTGGGCGGCCTCCATCGGTTCATGGCCTGGGATGGGCCGATCCTGACCGACTCCGGCGGGTTCCAGGTCTTCAGCCTGGCCGACCTGCGACGCGTCGATGATGACGGGGTCACGTTCACCTCGCACCTCGACGGAGCCACGCACCGCCTGACGCCGGAGCGTTCGATGGAGATCCAGGCCCTGCTCGGGTCGGACATCGCGATGGCGTTCGATCAATTGGTGGATCCCACGCTGCCACGAGCGAAGGTGGCCGAGGCGATGGAGCGTACGCATCGATGGGCGGAGCGCTCACTCGATGCCCGTGGCCGGCCGGACCAGGCCGTGTTCGGGATCGTGCAGGGTGGCGTCGACGGGGAGCTGCGCCGAACCTCCGCCTCGGCCATCGCCGCGTTGCCGTTCGACGGCATCGCCGTCGGCGGCCTCTCGGTGGGGGAGTCGAAGGCAGCCATGGCATCGGCCCTTGAAGTCGTCGCCGACGCGCTCGGAACCGACGCGCGCCCTCGGTACCTCATGGGCGTCGGCGCTCCGCCTGACTTCTTTGTGGCCGTTGAGCGTGGCATCGACCTGTTCGACTGCGTCCTGCCGACGCGGGTGGCGCGCACGGGCCAGGTGTGGACAGGTGACGGGAGGTTGAACCTGCGCAACGCGCGCCACCAGGACGATGACGGGCCGATCGACGCGGCCTGCGGGTGCGAAGCGTGTCGGAACCACTCACGCGCCTACCTGGCGCACCTGTTCCGGGCCCACGAGCTGCTGGGATATCGGCTTGCGACCATCCACAACGTCACGTGGACGCTGGATCTGCTTCGCCAGCTCCGCGCGTCCCTGTCCGACGGCACCTTCGCGGACCTGAAGAAGCGGATCTCCGGGGCGTTCGACCGTCCACGCGCCGGTTCGTATGACGATGTATGACGGCGGTGTAGAATGGCATTGCGTCGCACGAGCTGTCACGACGCGAGGCGTAGAATTCACTCACGCGGACCAGTGCCGACGCGGGTAAGCGTCGGGTAACGGGTTGATAAGGGTCGACGAGGCACGCTGTGCATGTCGCTCGGCCCGATACAGGAGGTTCGAGCGATGGCTAAGGGTCGAGATCGACCGCGCAAGGAGCAGAAGCGCAAGGCCAAGGAGAAGGCGCCGAAGCTTCCGCCGACTTCCTCGTACGAGCCGCCGGCATCGGTCGAGGTGATCAAGCCCAAGCGCAAGGAGCGCACACCCCGCGACGAGGAGTGAACCCAGCGCCGCCGGGACCCAAATCGACTGATTCAGGAGCGGAACGACACATGGATGCACCGGTGGCAACAGCCCAGGTCCCGGTTGAGCGAAACGGAGAACGCGGCCGTGCCGTGGACGCGGCGATCCTCCAGATCGAGAAGCAGTTCGGTCGGGGAGCGATCATGCGCCTCGGCGACCGCGCGGCCCAGAACGTCGAGGCCATCCCGACCGGGTCGGTGGCCCTCGACCTCGCACTGGGAGTCGGCGGCGTGCCTCGCGGCCGGATCACCGAGATCTACGGTCCCGAGTCGAGCGGCAAGACGACGCTGTGCTATCACGTCGCCGGCAATGCGCAGCGCATGGGCGGCATCGTCGCCTTCATCGATGCCGAGCACGCGCTGGATCCCGGGTACGCACGGAACGTCGGCGTGGACGTGGACGAGCTCCTCGTCAGCCAGCCGGACACCGGCGAGCAGGCGCTCGAGATCGCGGAGACCCTGATTCGGTCGAACGGCGTCGACGTCGTCATCGTCGACTCGGTTGCCGCGCTCGTCCCGCGCGCCGAGATCGAGGGTGACATGGGCGACGCACATGTCGGCCTCCAGGCACGGCTCATGAGCCAGGCACTCCGCAAGCTGACCGGCGCCATCAACCGCAGCAACACGGCGCTCGTCTTCACGAACCAGCTTCGCGAGAAGATCGGCGTCATGTTCGGCAACCCGGAGACCACGCCGGGCGGCCGCGCCCTGAAGTTCTATGCCAGCGTGCGCATGGATATCCGACGCATCGAGACCCTGAAGCAGGGGACCGATGCCATCGGCTCTCGCACGCGGGTGAAGGTCGTGAAGAACAAGGTGGCGAGCCCCTTCCGCGTTGCCGAGTTCGACATCATGTACAACGAGGGCATCAGCGTCGAGGGCGGGCTGCTCGACGTGGGCATCGCGGCCGGCATCCTGTCGAAGACCGGAGCCTGGTTCAACTACGGCGACGTCCGCCTCGGCCAGGGGCGCGAGAACTCGCGCGAGTTCCTCAAGACGAACCCCGAGATCGCCGAGAAGATCGACGACGAGATCCGCGGCAAGGTCGCGAGCATCGAGGTCGGGGTCGACGGGATCAGCGAGGCCGAGTAGCTCCGTGGCCACCGGCGCGACCCGCAGGCGGCGAGTTGGAACAGAGACGGACCCGCCCGACGCGGGCGCGGCCATGGAGATCGCCGTCCGATTCCTGGGCGCACGCCCCCGTACCCGCTGGGAGATCCAGCGGCGCCTCCAACGAGGTGGCGTGGACGAGCCCACGATCGCTGCCACCCTCGATCGCCTCGCGGAGCTGGGCTACGCGGATGACGCCGCGTTCGCCCGCTGGTGGGGAGAGCAGCGCGACCGGCACGCGCCTCGTGGGCGTCGGATGATCGAGGCGGAGCTGCGTCGCCAGGGGGTGCCGAGAGACGTCATCGATGCATATCGGGACGAGCATGTCGAGCCCGAGCGCGCGGTCGAGGACGCCGGGCTTCCCGGGACCGAGGCCGAGCGCGCACGCGACGCTCTCGAGCGACATCTTCGGGGCCGCCCGATGCCGGCCGATGCGCGAGCCGTGCAGCGCATCGGCATGTTCCTCATGCGGCGTGGCTTCGATGCGGAGACGGTTCGGACCACGCTCCGACGCGCACAGAGTGAGCCGGACCTTGAGGGTCTACCCTGAGGACATGCGATACGCCCTCATGACCGAGCCCCAGCAGGGGCTCACCTACGATGAGCTGTTGGCCATTGTCAGGACGGCCGAGGACGCCGGATTCGAGGCGTTCTTCCGTTCCGACCACTACGCAAGCTTCCCCGGCGATGCGGGTCTGCCCACGACCGACGCATGGGCCACGCTGGGGGGCCTGGCCAGGGAGACCACGAGGATCCGGCTCGGCGTCCTCGTGTCGCCGGTCACGTTCCGGATCCCGGGCAGCTTCGCGAAAGTGATTCAGACGGTTGATGAAATGAGCGGTGGCCGTGTCGAGGCAGGCCTTGGGGCCGGCTGGAATGACCTCGAGCACGCCCAGCTTGGCATCCCGTTCCCGCCGATCGGTGAGCGCTTCGACATGCTCACCGAGCAGCTCGCCATCCTTCACGGCCTCTGGACGGAGCCCGACGGATGGGCATTCGCGGGCACGCATTGGCAGGTCAGTGGAGCCATGCGGCATGGGCCGGTGGCGCGCGGCGGCCGCCGGCACCCGCACCTCATCCTGGGCGGGAAGGGACTGCCGCGGATGGCTGGACTAGCGGCCCGCTACGCGGACGAGTTTAACCTGCTGTCGGCGTCGCCCGACGATGCGCCGGAGGCCTATGCCCGCGTGCGGGCCGCATGCCTCGATATCGGCCGCGACCCAGATGATCTGGTCTACTCCGCGATGACCGGCGTCCTCGTGGCCGAGACACCGGCAGACCTGGATGCGCGCGTGAGTGATCTGATGGCCGCACTGGGCAAGGGGCCGGAGGACGGGGAGGCCTGGCTGGCGGAACGTCGCGGCCGGTGGATCATGGGCACACCCGATGAGGCCGCCGAACGTGTCGCGGCCCTCGAACGAAACGGCACGCAGCGGGTGATGCTCCAGGACTTCCTGCCGCGTGACCTCGACCATGTTCGATTGATGGGCCGGATCTTCGCCGACTGAGCCCTCACCCCGTCCACCGGCGGACTTGCGCTACACTCCGTCGACGGGACCGTCCCGCGACCTCAGACCTCATCGTCTTGCCCATTCGCTGGCCGGGTGGCCGGCGCGATCCCCGCCCAATCCGGGCTCCAACGACCGGGGAGCCGAACATGAACGATCCTCTTGTCGCCGCCATTGCCGCGGCGGCAGCGATTGCCGGAATCATCATCGGGTTTCTCGCCCGTCGCATGCTCAGCATGCGATCGATCAAGCACGCCGATGGGTACGCCGAGCGGCTGGTTGCCGAAGCTCGCGCCAAGCAGAAGGAGATCGTTCTCGAGGGGAAGGACGAGGCGCTCCAGCTGCGTCGGGCCGCCGAAGAGGAAGCCCGCGAACAGCGGCTGACCATCCAGCGTTCCGAGCGCCGACTCCTGGACCGGGAGGAGGCGCTCGACCGCAAGATGGAGGCCTTCGAAGGGCGCGAACAGGCACTCTCTGAGCGTCAACGTGAGCTCGAGGCTGAGCTCCAGCGAGTCCGTGAGCTCCAGGAACAGCAGCTGAGCGAGCTTCAGCACATCTCCGGCCTGAGCGCCGCCGAAGCGCGGGACGGGCTCATCGGGCAGATCGTCGATGACGCCCGGGCTGAGGCGCAGCATCTCGTCCGCGAGATTGAGCGCCACGCCGTCGACGAGGGGGAGGACCGCGCTCGACGAGTGCTCACGACCGTGATGCAGCGCATCGCAGCGGACCACACCTCGGAGGCAACGATCACGGTGGTGCCGCTTCCGAACGAGGAGATGAAGGGACGCATCATCGGCCGCGAGGGCCGGAACATCCGAGCACTGGAGCAGGCGACGGGCGTGGACCTGATCATCGATGACACGCCCGAGGCGGTCGTCCTTTCGGGGTTCGATCCAGTGCGCCGCGAGGTAGCGCGGATGACGCTCCTGAAGCTCATCTCGGACGGACGCATCCACCCGGGGCGAATCGAGGAGACGGTCGCCAAGTGCCGTTCCGAGATCGAGGTCGTCATGCGACAGGCCGGCGAGCAGGCCGCCTACGACGCCGGAGTGCCCGGCCTGCACCCCGAGCTGATCAAGCTCATCGGCAGGCTCAAGTATCGAACGAGCTACGGTCAGAACGTGCTCGACCACTGCGTGGAGACCGCGCGACTGTCGGGACTGCTGGCGGCCGAGATCGGCGCGAACGTGGCCGAGTCGAAGAAGGGCGGCCTGCTCCATGACATCGGCAAGGCGGTGGACCACGAAGTGGAGGGCCCTCACGCGGCGATCGGCGCCGATATTGCCGGCCGATATGGGGTCACGCCCACGGTCTGCAACGCGATCGCGGCCCATCACCAGGAAGTGGAGCAGGAGACGACCGAGGCCACCATCGTGCAGATCGCGGACGCCATCAGCGCATCGCGTCCCGGTGCGCGGGGTGAGAACCTCGACAACTACGTCAAGCGGCTGGAGGACCTTCAGCAGATCGCCCTCAGCTTCCCGGGTGTCGAACGTTGCTTCGCCATCCAGGCCGGACGCGAGATCAGGATTCTCGTGCGGCCGGAGGCCATCGACGACACGGCGTCGAGCCGGCTGGCACGTGATGTCGTCAAGAAGATCGAGGAGCAGCTCAACTATCCCGGCCAGATCAAGGTGACCGTCATCCGTGAGACGCGCGCCGTCGACTTCGCCAGGTGAGCGGCGCGACCCGCATCTGCGTCATCGGCGACATCATCGGGAAGCCGGGCCGCCTGGCGGTGATGCAGGCCCTGCCCGAGCTTCGGACCGAGCTCGAGATCGACATGGTCATCGCGAACGGCGAGAACCTGGCGGCCGGAGCGGGGCTCACGCCGAGCCTGGCCGAGGAGCTGCTCGGTGGGGGAGTCGACGTCATCACGTCGGGAAACCACATCTGGGACAAGCGCGAGATCTACGACTACCTCGACACCCCGCGGCCCGTGCTGCGTCCGATCAACTATCCCGACGACGCACCCGGCAGAGGGTGGCTGGTCCACCACGCCGACGATGGGACCGAGGTGGCGGTGATCAACGCCATGGGCCGCGTGTTCATGAACCAGCTCGACTCACCGTTCACGAAGATCGACGCGCTGCTCGACGAGGCCGCTGAGCCACTGCCGAAGATCCGGATCCTGGACTTCCATTGCGAGATCACGTCGGAGAAGAACGCAATGGGCTGGTATCTCGATGGCCGCGTCAGCGGCGTGGTCGGCACGCACACGCACGTTCCGACGGCCGACGCGCGCGTCCTGCCGGGTGGAACCGCCTATATCAGCGACATTGGCATGACGGGGCCACGCGACTCGGTCATCGGCTTCAGTCTCGAGACCGTCCTCCCGCGCTTCACGCGTCACCTCCCGACTCGCTTCGCAGTCGCCGAGGGCCCGGTCTCGTTGAACGCGGTCGTCATCACGATCGATTCGGCCACCGGGCGCGCCACCGCGATCGACCAGGTCCAGCGCCTCATCGAGTTCTAGCTCGGACGGTGGGCCAGCCTGCGACCGCCGACCGCGACATGGTGTCACCCCTCATCGCGATCGTGGGTCCGACCGCCTCGGGGAAGACTGATCTCGCCCTCGGTCTTTCACGGACATGGCCCGTCGAGATCATCGTGGCCGACTCGCGCCAGGTCTACCGTGGCATGGACATCGGAACAGCCAAGCCCGACGCCGCCGCTCGCGCCGCGGTTCCGCACCACATGCTGGACCTCGTCGACCCTGACGAGCCCTTTAGCGTTGCGTCATGGGTCGAGCTGGCTCGGGTGCGCATCGGCGAGGTCGCCGCTCGAGGACGGATTCCGCTGGTCGTCGGTGGGACCGGCCTGTACGTCTCCGCGCTATTGGATGGTCATGACTACGCAGCACTGCCCCGATCGGCGGAACTCCGCGAGCAACTGATGGGGGAGCTGGACGCGGACGGGCTCGAACCGCTGGCGGACCGTCTGGGGCACCTGGATCCGGAAGGGGCGCGGCGGGTTGACCTGCACAATCCACGACGCGTGCTCCAGGCCCTCGAGCGCGCTGGCGGCTCGGGGAGGCCGGCGCCGACGAGCCACCCCTATGCCGGCCGCACAGCGATCCTGGCACTGGCCCGTCCTCGCGCCGAGCTGTATCGGCGCATCGACGAGCGTGCGAGTCGCCTGTTCGCCGCCGGCCTCCTCGACGAGGTGGCCCAGCTCCTGGCGGCGGGGTTCGGTGCCGACCTGCATCCGATGACGGGCCACGGATACCGTGAGTCCGTTCGCCACCTGGCGGGGGAGTGGTCGCTCGATGAGGCGATCACCGTCACCGCTCGACGCACCCGACAGTACGCGAAGCGGCAGCTGACCTGGTTCCGGCACCACGGCCAGGTGCTGTGGCTGCCGGCGGGGAGTCGTGATGCGGCGGATCCGGACGTAACGGGCGAGGCCGACCGCCTCGTCCGAGCCGCGCTCAGTTGACCGTCAGGCCCATCGACTGGCGCCACGTGCTGAGTCCGATGGTCGGAATTTCCGGAACCGGGCGCTCGGCGTTGAGCGGCCCAGGTCGCCCGAGCAGATATCCCTGGCCGGTGTGGATGCCGAGTGCCTGGAGGGGTGCGAGCTGATCGGTGGTCTCGATGCCCTCGGCGATGACCAACGCGCCGGTACGTGCCGCGAGATCCACGACCGAGCCGATGACGGCGCTGTATCCATCGCTTGAAGCGCTTCGCTGCACCACGGTGAGGTCGACCTTGAGGATGTCGAAACGGATATCGGCCAGGAGCCGCAGGCCGGCATTCCCGGCGCCGATGTCGTCGGCGGCGAACCGGATGCCGGCTCGTCGACAGACGTCGAGCCTGGCGCGAACCAGGTCCAGGTCATTCAGCTGATGTCGCTCGGTGAGCTCGATCACGAGGCGCTCCGGGGGGAACTGGTACCTCGCCAGGATGGCGAGGATGGCACCACCGTTGAATTCGGGCGCCTCCACGGTCGGCGGCGACAGGTTGACGCTCAGGAACTGGTCGGGCGGCAGCGCACCGGCATTGGCCACGATCGTCTCGATGCAGGCCATGTCGAGCGCGGTGAGCCTGCCACCCGCCTCCGCGGCCTCGAACAGTGCCCCCGGGTCGGGAAATGGCGACGGTGGCATCGGTCGGATGAGGCCCTCCACGCCGATCACGGTGCCGGTGGCGATCGACACGATGGGTTGATAAGCGGCGGCGAGATGTCCGCCGGCAATGATCTCGGCAATCTCGCTCGAGGCGGCCGTCGAGTCGAGCGGCGCGACCGACAGTCCGGGGCTGAACGCGGCAATCTCCGTGCGCCCGGCACGCTTGGCAGCGTAGAGGGCGGCGTCCGCCTGCGAGTACAGCTGCGAGCCGCTGGTGGCGAGATCGGGGACCGCCGAGATGCCCGCCGAGAACGAAACGGGTTGGGTCAGGCTCCCGCGGGTGGCGGGTTGCAGTGCCTGCGCGAGCAGTCGGCGGATGACGACCCTTGCGCCATCGAGGTCCGTGTGGGGAAGGAGAACGGCGAACTCGTCGCCGCCGGTCCGAAACGGACGATCTGCCAGACGGAGGGAGCTGCGCATGAGCTCACCGAACCCGTTCAGAACGCGGTCGCCGGCGGCGTGACCTTCGTGGTCGTTGATCGCCTTGAACTCGTCCAGGTCGATGACGGCAAGCGTCAGCGGCACGCCGTAGCGCACGGCGGCTGCCACCTCGCGCTCGAGGTCCTCGTGGAAGGCGCGGTGGTTGCCGAGGCTCGTTAACGGATCCCGGAGGGCATCGGCCACGGCAGCCTCGTACCGGACCTGCAGGTCGGCATGCGTCGCGAGCCACGGCGAGATCGTGGTACGGAGTGCAATGGTGGCAACGATGCCCGCGCCCACGATCGCGGAGAGCATTGCGATCAGCTCATCGCTGGTCAGGAGGAGCAGTGCCATTCGCTGAATGCCCACAAAGGCGAGGATCGCCAGCATGGCACCGATCAGCAGCCTGGTCAGGAGTCTGATCTGGCCCGAGCCGCTGTGCACCAGGTCGAGCTCGTCGACCTTCATTCAGCCTCCTGCGATGTGCCCCCGACGCCTTGCCCACCGAGTTATCGCAGGTCCGTGGCTTCCGGGCACCATGACGTTCGTACTCCCTGTGCCCGAGAACGTGCGTCGGGGCCGATCGTGCTCATCCGCTACCATGAAGCGAACAGATGTCCGAACGCGCACGAATCACCGACCTCACCACACCGGTCGAGCGCGCATTCCTCATCGGCCTCGACGACTCCACGGACGATCGATGGCCGGTGCAGCGCTCGCTCGCCGAACTCAAAGCCCTCGCCGAAACAGCGGGGGCGACCGTCGTTGGCTCGGCCTCCCAGCGGCGGCCGAAACCCGACCCGGTCTGGTACTTCGGGAAGGGTCGTGCCGCGGAGCTCGTCGACGAGAAGGCGGTCCTCGATTTCAACCTGCTCATCGTGGATGACGAACTGGCCCCGAACCAGCAGCGGAGACTCGAGGAGCTGCTCGACTGCAAGGTCCTCGATCGGTCGGCCCTGATCATCGACATCTTCGCGCGACACGCACGCACGAAGGAGGGCCGTCTCCAGGTCGAACTGGCGGCGCTCGAGTACCACCTGCCGCGGCTCACTCGCATGTGGACCCACCTCTCGCGCACCGGCGGCGGCATCGGGACGCGCGGACCCGGCGAGAGCCAGCTGGAGACGGACCGTCGGCTGATTCGCGAGAAGATCAAGAAGGTCAAGGCCGATCTCGCCAACGTGGAACGTCATCGCAAGACGGCATCCCGGCAGCGCGACCGCAACGAGGTCGCGACGGTGGCCCTGGTGGGGTACACGAACGCCGGCAAGAGCACCCTGCTGAATGTCCTGGCCGGTGCCGATGTCTACGCGGCCGACCGGCTGTTCGCCGACGCTCGACCCGACGAGCCGCCAGGTCTCGCTGCCAAACGGGCGACACGTGGTCATGACCGACACCGTCGGCTTCATCAACAAGCTCCCGCATGACCTGGTTGATGCCTTCCGCGCCACGCTCGAGGAGGTCCGTCGCGCGGATCTGCTGCTCGAAGTGGTGGATGCCGCCGACCCCGACTTCGTCGGCCAGCAGGCGGCTGTGCAGTCGGTGCTGGATGAGCTGGGCGCCGGTGACAAGCCACGCATCACGGTGTTCAACAAGATCGACCTCCTGGCGGCGGAGGCGGGTGCCGCGCCGCCCTCCCCGCAGGCTGCCTTCGTGAGCGCGGTGACCGGAAGCGGCATCGAGGAGCTGCGAGCACTGATCGCGGACGCATTGCGCGGCCAGATGGTGACGGTGGACGCCGTCGTCCCGTACGAACGGGGCGAGCTGGTGGCGCGCGCGAGGACGAGTGGCGAGGTCCAGGAACGATACGAGGAGGGCGGTGTCCGAGTCAGCGGCCACCTTCCGGAATCGGTGGCGGCCGAGCTCACGGCCGCCGGGCGCAACGGGCGCCGACGCAGCAGCGCATCACGCTGAACGTCTGATGCCGCAACGAGCCGATGTCCGTCGCGAACTGATCGAGATGACCGATCGCGAGCTGCGGGCCGCAGAGGCCCTCTACGAGCGCTGCGCCCACGACCCCGCCCTTGACGCCGAGCTCTCTCGCCTGACCGCCGGCCCTACGACGCCGTTGATCCGTGCGTTGGCGGACTGGGATGGTGCGCCGGCCGAGGCGGACGACCTGCTCGACCTCAACGGGGCGAACGTGGCGCGATTCTCCGAACTCATCGAGGAAGTAGGTGCCTGGCCGGGACTCCGGATGGTCGGTGCCGATGGCGCCGACGCCGCCTGGATGCTCGCGCAGCACGCCGATCGCGAGAACGAGACCCGAGCGAGTTGGCTGCCCCTTCTCTCCAACGCGGTGATCACCGGCGATGCCGATCCGCGCCACCTCGCCACCCTGACCGACCGCGTCGCGGCCGTGGCGGGCGAGCAGCAGGCATTCGGCACCATCGCGATGCTGGCGCCGGACGGCGAAGTCGAATATCCGCTGCCGGTGGCCGATCCCTCTCGGCTGGAGGAACGACGACGGGCCATCGATCTGCCGTCACCGCGGCAGGATGCGCCGTATCTCGGCGAGGGCGACCTCATTCCATACGGGACCGATCGCGGCTCAATCCCGGTCAACCTGTGGCCGATGGCCGTCGAGGGCCACGTCTCGGTCGAGGCATGTCTCGAGGCTGGTGTCCGCAGCGTGCGTCGGATCTGGGCCACGCTGCCAGGGGATCGCCGATTCGGCCGCCTGCGGGCGCTGGCGCGCGAACGCGGCGTCATCATCGAGCAGGTGTCAGCCGAGATCATCGACGAGCTGGCCTCGGGACGTACCCACGGCGGCGTGATCGGCCTGGTGGGTGCGAGGACCGACATGGGTGTCGGCACGCTGCTGGCCGAGGTGGGGGAGGGGTCGCTGGTCGTCATGCTCGACGGCATCGAGGACCCGTTCAACTATGCGCAGGCTGTGCGGGCCCTGTACGCCGCCGGCGTCGACGGACTCGTCGTGCGACGCAGCTGGGAAACGGCGCTCGCCACCGTGACCCGCGCATCGGCAGGAGCCACGGAGCTGCTGCCCACGGCCCACGCTGCATCAGCCGATGCGGCGGCGGAGGTGTGCCGGCGGGTTGGGATGCGCGTGGCCTGCGCCGTGGTGACCAATACGGCCATTGACCTGACCGAGGCCGACCTGCGGGGCGGGCTCTTCGTGCTGGTGGGAGGCGAACGGCGCGGGGTGACCCGCTCGTTCGTCGATCGGGCCGACCTGCAGCTCCGGATCGGCTATGGGCGCGAAGGTGCGCCAGCACTCGGCGCGGCGACCTCGGCTGCCATCATCGGCTTCGAGGCGCTGCGCCAGCGACGGGCGGAACGCTAGAAGACTCGACGGCCCGCCATGCGGTCGGTGGAGGGATGGCCGATCGTCGTCCGAGGCAGTCGACGCCAGACGCGCTCGCGAATCGCGAGTCCCGCGACCAGGTAGAGGGCCGCCAGGGCAACCAGCAGTCCGTATCCGACCGCGAGATGCGCGATCTCGCCGCCGATGGCGGTACCGCCGACCATGGCGAGGCTACCGAACGCGAGCCCGGTGATGGCCATTGACCAGAGTGTGCGATGCATGCGTGGAGCGTATCGCTGACGAAGCCGCGTGCGCATAGGACGATCGGCTCGTGGGTCCCATGACCCCGGTGGCTATGAGGTGCCGTGCGGTTACTCAGTGCGGATGCTGCCCACAGAGGTTCCGCAAATGTATGTTATGTTGCATTGACGTTGCGGGCGGCCAGCACGTTGCTCGCACTCACCGGTCTGCTGAGGCCCTTGATCTCGATCTCGCCCACCGATTCGACCTCCACCAGGTCTTCGACCATTGAGGCCGCGCGCTGGCTCAGCAGGATCTGGTTGGCTGCAGCCTGGCTGCTGAGGCGCGACGCCAGGATGGTCACGTTGCCGATGGCGCCATAGTCGTAGCGTCCCTCGAAGCCGATGCGACCCAGCGTCGCGTATCCCATGGCAATGCCGACACCGAAACCGAGCTCGTAGCCACGCTTGTGCCAGCGTTCGGCCAATGGCGCGAATCGTTCCCGCATGGCGATGGCCATGCCCACGGCGCGCTGGACGTGGTCCTCCTGTTCGACCGGGTCATTGAAGAAGATCATCACGCCGTCCCCGGCAAAGTGCTCGAGCGTGCCACCGAACTCGATGATGGCGTCACCCATCATGCGATGGTATTCGCCGAGCACTCCGAGCATCTCTTCGGGATCGGCGCCTTCGGCGAAGGTCGTGAAGCCGCGGAGGTCGCAGAAGGCCACGGTGATCTGGCGCCGGTGCCCGGCTAACAGGCCCTCACCGTCGCTCGACGAGATGAGATGGGCAATCTGTGGTGACAGGAATCGGCTGAGCTCGGTCTTCTGTCGCTCGATCGTCTCGGTCAGGATGCGCTGCTTCTCGAGGTACTCGAGCTCGAGGTCCCGGAGGCGCTTGGCAGCCAGCGAGGCGTTCAGGCGCGCCTGGAGGATGCGGGGGTTGATCGGCTTCGTCAGGTAGTCGGTCGCGCCGAGCTCGATGCACCGTACGACGCTTTCCAGCTCCTCCACGCCCGAGACGATGAGAACCGGCAGGTGGCGGGTGGTCTCGTCCGCCTTCATGGCGGCGAGCGTCTCGTAGCCGTCCAGCTCGGGCATGATCACGTCGAGCAGCACGATATCGATGGCGTCGACGTGCGCGCGGACCAGGTCCAGCGCCTCGCGTCCGTTCTCGGCCTCGAGGACCTCCAGGCCGAGCGCGGTCAACTGACGGGCCAGGACGAGGCGATTGACACGACTATCGTCGACGACGAGCGCGATGCCGGAATCGGTCATGCGCCGCCTGCGGCAACCCATGCGCGAAGCGCATCGGATGTCGTGGACCATTCGTCGCGCACGCGCTGCGCGGCGTCATCCGCCCCGCCGGCCAATGATCCGCTGCGCGCGGCCACCTCGAGCTCACGTGCGGTCACGGCCAGGCGAGAGGCTCCCAGTGTGGCGCTGCTCGACTTGAGGGTGTGTGCGGGCCGGACGAGCGCGTCTGGGTCGCCCGCCGCCACTGCCGCCTCGATGGCATCGACGTGGCCAGCACTGTCCGAGAGATATGCCTCCACCAGTTCGACGACAAAGCTTCGGTCCCCCTCCACCGATGCGAGAAGTTCATCCAACACGGTCGTGTCGAGGGTTGCGGCTCCGGGTTCGCTCATCGGCTGTGTCCCTTCGTTGCTTCGGGCGACGTTGGAGCGCGCGCCAGGGCTGCCTCTAGCTCCGCCGGTCGGATCGGCTTGCTGATGTAGTCATTCATGCCGGCAGCAAGGCAGGCCTCACGGTCGCCGGCCATGGCGTTCGCCGTCATGGCGATGATCCAGACGTCTCGGTCCGGCATCTCCGCCCTGATGCGCCGCGTCGCACCCAGCCCGTCGAGCTCCGGCATCTGGACGTCCATGAGCACCACGTCGAAGGCCTGGCTTCGCACCGCGTCCACGGCCTGGATGCCATCCTCGGCCAGATCGGCCACGTAGCTGAACTGTTTCAGCAAGCGTGTCGCCAGCTTCTGGTTCACCGGGTTGTCCTCGGCGAGAAGAATGCGCAGTGGGTGCCGTTCACCCAGGGGCGTGCCATCGACCTCCGCCCGAGCTCTGGCCGGTACTTCGACAGATGCGCCAAGCAGGATGGTGGCGACCGTGTCATGCAGGGCCGATGGCTTGACAGGCTTTGCGAGCCAGGCCGCGATCGCGGTGCTGTCGCGGTCGCGAACGCCGATTGACGAGAGAATCACAACCGGCATGTGGGTGGCACCGTTGTCGTCGACCCGATTGATCTCCTCCGCGAGCTCAAGCCCGTCGAGCTCGGGCATGAGGAGGTCGAACAGTGCGATGTCGAAGTGATCCCCGCCGCGGATCCACTCGAGCGCGGCGGTCGGATCGCCGGTCTCGCGGGGAACCATCCCCCATCGGGCCGTCTGCGCCACCAGGATTCGCCGATTCGTCGCGTTGTCGTCGACGATGAGGACCGATCGGCCGCTGAGGTCGGCGTCAATCCTGGTCGGGCGACTGGCCGCCACAGCATCGTCTGATGCGACCGGCATGCTGACGACGAGGTGAAACGCACTCCCCTCCCCCGCCACGCCGCTGCTCTCCGCCGTCAACGAGCCGTCCATCAGCTCGGCGAGACGGCGGCTGATCGCGAGGCCGAGGCCGGTCCCGCCGTAGCGGCGGGCGATCGAGGCGTCGACCTGGGTGAACGACTGGAACAGCTTGCCGATCTTGTCAGCGGGGATGCCGATGCCGGTGTCACGCACGTCGACCCGAAGCTCGCATCGGTCCTGCCGACGCCGTCCGTGGGTGGCCTCGACGGTTCCGCTCACGCTCACCACGACCTCGCCGCGTTCAGTGAACTTCAGCGAGTTGGAGAGCAGGTTGAGGATCACCTGCCGCAATCGACCTGCGTCGCCGACGAGGTTGGCCGGCAGATCGTCGTCGACGGCGTAGATGAGCTCGAGGCCCTTGGCTGCCGCGGCCGGCGCCAGGATATCGAGCGACGCCTCGATGGCGTCGCGGAGGACGAAGGGCGTGCTCTCCAGCTCGACGCGACCGGCCTCGATCTTCGAGAAGTCGAGCACATCGTTGATGATCGTCAGCAGGGCGTCACCGGAAGTCCGGATGGTCTCCGCGAAGTCGCGCTGCTCGTCATCGAGCTGCGTGTCGAGCAGCAGCCCGCTCATGCCGATCACCGCGTTGAGCGGCGTGCGGATCTCATGGCTCATGGCAGCCAGGAAGCTGCTCTTCGCCTCATTCGCCTGTTCGGCGATGGACTTCGACTCGGTCGCATCCGTGAACAGGCGGGCATTCTGCAGCGCGATGGCTGCCTGCTGGGAGAGGCCGGTCAGGAAGTTGAGGTCGGCGCCGGTGAAGGCATGCTGAACCGTGTCGCGCCAGACCGCGAGCACGCCGACCACCTCCCCCTGCACGATGAGGGGTGCGGCCATCAGCCGTCCGTCCTCGTCGCCGGTTCCGGCAATGTGCTCGGTGCGATCGTCGAGCGACGTGCTGTTCACGACTTCCGCGTCGCCGGTGAGGGCAACGGTTCCGATGATGCCCTTGCCGCGCGTCACCGGATCGGCTCTGACTTCGTCTGCGATCGCGCCGACGGCAATGACGCCCTCGAGCGTCTCACCGTCCTCGCGAGGGAGGTAGAGCGCGCTCGTGTCCGCGTCGAGCAGTGTCTGCGCTCGGTTTGCGATCAGCTCAAGCACGACTGACAGCTCGAGCGTGGCTGACATCTCTCGGCCCACGTCGGCGAGAGCGGCCATCTCCTCGGCCCGTCGGCGCGTCTCAGCGTACAGCCGCGCGTTCTGCACCGCCACGCCCACGTTGGCCGCAATCGTGGCGAGCAGCCGAGCATCTGAATCGGTGAAGCGACCCTCGTGCGTCGTGCTCTGCACGCTGATCACCCCGATGGCCCGGTCACCCGTGAGAATTGGCACACCCAGCCACGATTTCGCAAGCGTCCCCGTCCCGCGCTGGCCGAGCGCTGCCCAGTCCGCCTCATTGTTGAGCAACAGCGTCTCGCGGCGCTCGATGACGCGCGACGTCAGCCCCTCTCCGAGTGCCAGGGGCTCCTGCTCCTGGGTCGTACCCTGTTCGACGTAGTACGGGAAATCGATGCGGCGCGCCTCTTCATCGAGGAGCGCCACGAAGGCGATATCGGCCTCGAACGCCTCGCGGGCTCGCTCGCCGACCACGGCGAGAAGCGGGCCGACCTCCATCTGCGCCGTGATCGCCTCCCCGATGTCGTTGATGGTCCCGAGCTCGCCGACCCGGCGCCGCGTCTCGTCGAGCAGTCGCCCGGTCCGCAGGGCGACGCTCAGGCTCGCGGCGATGGTCGTGACCAGCGAGACGTCCCGCTCGTCGAACGCGTATTCACGGTCGAGGTTCTGGAGGGAGATGGTGCCCAGAATCTCGTCGCCGAGGCCGATCGGGGCGAAGATCGCCGACCGAGCCGGCTCGCCGAGGAGCTGGGCCGGCTGGCCGAGCTCAGTGGCGCGACCTTCGATGTCATGGCTGACCAGCAGCGGCTCGCGGGTCTCGAGCACGTGCTTGCGGAACCCCATGACCGGGATGGGATGGTCCGGTATCCGCACGCCTCGCTCGATGCCGAACGGGAAGTGCATGACACCCTCGGCCTGGTCGAAGATCGCGATATCGACGACGTGGGTGTCGAACACGTCGCTCGCCCGCTCCCCCACCAGCTCGTACATCGCCTGGATGTCGAGCTCCGACGCGAGGCCGCGCTGAATGCTGTTCACGATGGCGAGCTCTCCGGCACGGCGCTTCGTCTCGTCGAACAGGCGGGCGTTCTCGAGCGCAACGCTCAGGCTGGCGGCCAGCGTGGTGATCAAGCGGATGTCACCATCGCCGAATGCATCCGCGCGATCCAGGTTCTGGAGCGAGATACGGCCCCGGACCTCACCGCCGGAGATGAGCGGCGCGATGAGCAGCGCCTTGGCCGGCTCGCCCTGGACGGTCGGGGTCAACTTCATGCTCTGCTCCCAGGCGCGAACATCGTTGACATGGATGACCTGCCGTGTACGGATGACCTCGCTGGTCAGCGGCGATGCGTCGATCGGCGTGGGATCGTCTGGGAGGCGCTCACCACGCTCAATCGTGTAGGGATAGCGCACGAGGCCCGCGTCGTGGTCGATGATGCCGATGTCGACGACCTGGGCGTCAAAGATCTCGCGAATCTTGTCGCCGACGAGCTCGTACATCGCCTGCATCTCGAGGTTCTGCGCAAGGCCCTCCTGGACGCTGTTGATGATGGCAAGCTCCGCGGCGCGCTCGTCCGTTTCGACCAGCAGCCGCTTCGTCTCGTCGAACAGCCGTGCGTTCTCGAGCGCCACGCTCAGGCTCGATGCCAGCGTCCAGAGCAGCCGCTCGTCGGATTCGGTGAACGCGGCCTTGCGATCGAGGTTCTGGAGGGAGATTCTTCCACGGACCTCTCCCCCACCGATGAGCGGAGCCACGAGCAGCGACAGCGCCGGTTCGCCCTGCAGGACGGGCATGTCTCCATGCTCTCGCATCCATTGCTCCACGTCGTCGATACGGACCGGGGTCCGGTCGCGAATGATCTTCTGCGCCAGGGGCGAAGCGCTGATACTCGACGGCTCGTCGGGGAAGCGCACCCCGCGCTCGATCGAGTACGGGTAGTGCATTGTGTCGGTTTCGGGCTCCATGATGCCTATGTCCAGCACCTGGGCATCAAAGATCTCGCGGATCTTCTCCCCCACCAGCTCGTACATGGCATCCATGTCGAGGTTCTCGGCCAGGCCGCGCTGCACGCTGTTGATGATCGCGAGCTCGGCCGCCCGCTCGTCCGTCTCAGTGAGGAGGCGCTTCGTCTGGTCGAACAGGCGAGCGTTCTCGAGCGCCACGCTCAGGCTTGACGCGAGCGTCGACAGCAGGCGCATGTCGCGCTCTGAAAAGGCGTCCGTGCGGTCGAGGTTCTGGAGCGAAATCCGCCCTCGCACGTTGCCGCCACCCATGAGCGGGACGAAGAGCGCCGATTTCGGCCGTTCACCCTGGACAACGGCCGGAAGCGACTGTTCCTGGAGCCAGGCGTCGAAGTCGCGGATCAGGAGCGGCTCTCGCTTCTCCAGGAGTTGGGCGCCGATCGCGCCGCTGCCGATGGGGGTCGGCTGGTCGGGAAAGCGCACCCCGCGCTCGATGGTGTAGGGGAATCGCATGACGCCTGCCTCGGCGTCGATGATGCCGATATCCAGGACCTCGGCATCGAAGATGTCGCGGATCTTGTCGCCGACGAGGTCGTACATCGCCTGCATCTCGAGATTCTGGGCGAGACCCTCCTGGACGCTGTTGATGATCGCCAGCTCCGCCGCGCGCTCGTCCGTCTCAGCGAGGAGTCGTTTAGTTTCCTCGAAGAGCCGAGCGTTCTCGAGCGCCTGGCCCATCGCCGTCGCGAACGTCGTCAGCAGCCGCTCATCGGCCTCCGTGTAGGCATTCGGCTCCCGTGTGCCCATCGCGATCACCCCGATGGGGCGAACCGCGGCCGGAATGGGGGCCCCCAGGTACGACTCGGTGCCTTCGACCTTGAACGGCATTCCGATCTCGACGGCCTCGGCCGCACTCTTGATGCGCAGCGGACGGCCGGAGCGGAGGATCTCGGCGGTCAGTGGATCGCCGAGGACCTTGCCCTCCATGTCGCGGCGTCGTTCGCCGCCATCGATCCAGTAGAGGAACCTCGTGACGTCGGCCTCGCGGTCGTGGATCGCGATGGATAGGCCGTCGACATTCAGGGCCTGTGCCGTCCGCGCACCCACCGCCTCGAGGATGCCGTCAAAGTCGAGCTGCTTGGCAAGTGCTTGGCCGACCTCGTTCACGATCGCGAGCTCGGCGTTGCGCTGCCGCGTTTCCTCGATGGCCCTCGCCCGTGTCAGCGCGGTCCCGATGTGCTGCACGACGAACGTGAGCAGCTCTAGGTCGCGGGGGGTGTGGCGTATCTCATCGCGATAGCTCTGCGTCACCACCGCGCCGATGGTCCGTCCGTCGGACGTCAGCGGGACGCCCATCCAGTCAACCCCGACGACGCCCACCATTTCGGCTTCCCCGCGGGCCACGATCTGTTGGTATTCGGCACGATCCAGCAGCATCGGTTTCGCAGTCCGCAGGAGGTAGGCGGTCAACCCAGCCGCCTCGCCCGACCCGAGCGGCTCCCAGAGGTTGGGGTCCGGAACGTCGAGGTCGACCTCATCGCGATAGAACGCGAAGTTGATCAGGTCGCGACGGTCGTCGTACAGGGCGATGTAGAAGTTGTCGGCGTACATCAGCTCGCGGACGATTCCGTGAATCGCCGCATAGAACGACGGCATGTCCTGGGCCGCGCTGGCGGTCTCGGCGATGCGGAACAGCGCCGCCTGGATTCGCTCGCCGGACTCGGTCTCGACGAGTTGCGCCTCCAGCTCGTCAATCCGTCGTCGGGCCGCGGCGATGTCGTCACCGACGGACTCCGATGGGAACTTCTTCCCGGTGGCGGCTATGGAACGACCCTCCTGCAGATCACGAGCCCTGTGAGGTGCGCGTGCGGCGGCCATTGTGCGCGAAGCACGAGTCCCCGTCGAGAGATATTCGACCGGCGTCGGGCGGCGCTCAGCGCGCCGCCTTGGCCGCCGATGCAGCTACCTCGTCGCTCAGCACGCCAAGTCCACCGAGTATCGTCAATGTTCGCGGCATGATCCGGCCGAGCTGGCCCCTGGTCGGCGCCGGCAGGCTTGTCGGGGTGGCGAGCAGCATGGGCACGTTGTGGGTCGCGGCTGCCGGGCCGCCGGCCAGCGCATCGGCAAATGAGGTCCCGGTGGCCAGGTAGACCGAGGCGAGGCCGGCGGGGAATGGCCCGGCAATGGCGGCCGCCGTGGCAAATCGATCTGCTCCGGCAATGCGGGTCACCGTGCCGCTCGTGTACGTTTCCAGACGGGCCATGACGCCATCAGAGACCACCGACGGGCCACCGAGGACCACGATGCGTCCCGGACGTATCCGGTCGAGCTCGCGTGCGGTCGCGTAGGGCAGGCTGTTCGGGGAGGTAAGGAGCAGCGGGCTCGCCGTCCGAGCTGCGAGTGGAATGGCGGCCAGGGCGTCCGGATAGTTGGTTCCGGTGGCGACGTACGCCACCGAGATCCCGCGTGGCGTGCCGGCGGCGGAGATCGCGGAAGCGGTCGCGTAGCGGTCCGCGCCGGCAACGCGTACCACGGACCCCGACGTGTAGCCTTCCAACCGGGTCTTGACGGCGTCCGAGATCACGGACGGGCCTCCGAGGACAACGATGCGCCGCGGCGCCAATCGGGTGAGCTCCGTCGCCGTGGCGCCGGGCAGGACCGTGGGCTGGGTCAGCAGCACCGGCCCTCCATCCCTGGCCGCCGCGGCCCCGCCGGCGAGTGCGTCGGGATAGTTCGTCCCGGTCGCCACGTAGGCAACGGCGATCCCGGGGTCAAAGGTCGCTCGCGAGATCGCTGCTGCGGTCGCATAGCGATCCGAGCCAGCGAGGCGTGTCACCCAGGCCGGCGGACAGTGCACCGAGCCCCTGCTGATCGAGCTCCACGGACAGGCGGCGTTGTCCAGCGCGTACAGGACCGCCGGCATCGCTCGCGGCAGTCTCGGTTGGGATCATCTCGTCCGGCGGATAGCGACGGTCGGCGAGCTCGACCGTGTAGCTGAAGATGCGATGCGCACCGTACATCCAGTCGATCTGGTCGCCATCGGTCGGATACAGGGCGTTCGATTGCATGCCGCGATACCCAGCCAGCCGTGCCATCTCGTTGCCGATGGCGGCGAGCGTCGCGCGGTCGTCGGCGTCCGGGACGCCGGCCGAGGTGTGAGCCCACGGCCAGACCACGACGCGACCGTACGAGTGGAACGAGAGGTGGATGCGGATCTGCTGCCGGCCGCCGATGACCCGCCCGTCGACGAACTTCTTGAGCGCCGCGACCTCGGGTGCGGACCATGGGCGCGGCCCGCGGTAGTTCTCGCTCGTGGCCGAGCCGCTGGATCCCCCGCAGCAGCCCCACTTCCAGCCGTAGTTGCGGTTGAGGTCCGTCCCGATCGCCGTGGTTCCCGCATTCGGTTGTCGATTCTTGCGCCAGTCGCGGTACGTCGATCCCCCGCCGTCGAACGTCGTGCCGTCCGGGTTCAGGTTGAACAGGACCCAGGTCTCGGTGCCATCGACGCGTCGTCGCGTGCTCTCGCTGCCCGCGTAGGTTGACGTCAGGTGCTCCAGGACGGAGAGCGCCATCTCGACGCTCAGGTGCTCGCGACCGTGATGGCCTCCGTCGAGCAGCACTTCGGGCTCCGCTTCGTCACTCCCTGGGTTGTCGCTCACCTTCGCCACCCACAGCTCACGGCCCTGATGGCTGCGCCCGATCGACGAGATCTTCACCAGGTTCGGGTACGCGCGCTCGATGGCGTGGATGCGGTCCGTCAGCTCCTCGTAGGTGTGGTAGCCGGCGTCGTACGAGGGGAAGGCGGCAACCGGCGAGGCGGCCGGGCCAATGATCCATGCCAAGCTGAGGATCGCCGCCATGATCCGATTAAAGGCGCGAAACGGGGACAGGACGCGTGCTCCGAGGTGAGAAGGTCCCCGCAGCCTACTCCTCGCGTCGCCTCCCTGGCATGGTTCGATCGTACGCGCGAACTCAGGTCGGGGTGGAGGGCGCTGGCGACTCCACGAGACCGGTTGGTGCGCCGTGGACCGCGGGAATTGTGCCGAGACGACCCGCCTGGTAGTCCTTGAACGCCTGCATCACTTCGTCCCGCGTGTTCATGACGAAGGGGCCCGACCAGGCAACCGGCTCGCGGATCGGCCGGCCCCCGAGCACGAGGACATCCAGCGTCGGACTGCGGCTCTCCTGGACCGTCGAGGCCGCAACGCGGAGCATGGCGCCGGGGCCCATCACCGCGAGCTGCCCCGTCTGGATGGGGACTCGGGTCGGCCCGACCGTGCCGTGACCGGCAAGGACGTAGACCAGGGCGTTGTAGTCGGCACGCCAGGGCAGCGTGACCTGCGCCTCGGGGCTGAGCGTGGCGTGAACGAGCGTCATCGGCGTATAGGTCGATCCCGGCCCGGTGTGGCCCGCCAGCTCTCCGGCGATGACCCGGACAAGAGCTCCGCCGTCGTTCGAGGCGAGAAGTCCGACCTCGCCGGCCCGGATGTCCTGGTAGCGCGGCGGCGCCCACTTCTGGGCTCGCGGCAGGTTGACCCACAGCTGAACGCCATGGAAGAGGCCGCCGCTCACCACGAGCGCCTCCGGTGGCTTCTCGATGTGGAGAATCCCGGCTCCCGCCGTCATCCACTGGGTGTCGCCGTTGGTGATCACTCCCCCACCACCATTCGAGTCGCTGTGCTCGAACGTGCCGTCCATCATGTAGGTGACGGTCTCGAAGCCACGGTGCGGGTGCCACGGCGTGCCCTTCGGCTCGCCGGGGGCGTATTCGACCTCCCCCATCTGATCGAGATGGATGAACGGGTCGAGGGACGCCAGGTCGACGCCGTGAAAGGCGCGGCGGACGGGAAATCCCTCACCCTCGAAACCCCTGGGGGCGCTGGTGATCCCGACGACCGGGCGTTCGCTGCTGATCGCTGGATCGGGGTTGGGAATGCGGGGAAGGATCGAAATGTCGTCGACGGTGATGGCAGGCATGAATGCAGGATACTCGCCGATGGTTGCGGATGCAACTACCTGTGGCGATACCCCGTAGAACGTACGCCCTCCACCATATTCCCACCCAGTTGCCAGCCGCCGCCGCAGATCATCGGTGCGCCACAGGACCTTCACGCGCGGTGCAGGCTGCCGTCATCCAGCGTGCGCTGCACGATCTCGCGCTCCCGATCGATCCACGCTTCGTCCCACAGTCCGTGATCGCCCTCGTCGACGAAGATCACCCGCCCGTTCCCGGCGTTAGGACGCCTTCGAGTCCGCTCCAGAAGCGGTCGAACCTTATCGCGAGCGGCACGTGCTAGAGGAAGAAGCCGAAGAACACGACGTCCTTTATCGCCCGATCGCGCCAGGCGGAAGGCATCAACGACCTCGGCGCGTGGTGCCGGCCCGGCGTGCCACGGGATTGATCTCGAGCATCTCCGGGCGAGGCGTCGGTGATGCGTCAGCTCGTCGGAAAGCTCGGCCAGGAGCGAGGTCCATTGACCCATGCCGGCGGCAAGCTCCAGGACCCTGCCGAACGGTGCCGCTGCGCGGCCTCAGCGCGAACCTGCGCTGTCGCCTCGGCGAACGGATCTCCGTCGGCGGTCGAGGTGCGATCGTATTCGGGGGCTCGCGCTCGGTAGTACGCGACTGCTCGTCGAGGAGCGCGTCCTCCCCTCACTCATCGCCGCTCCGCGGGCACCCCGAGCGTGACTGCGGCGGCCACCGTGGCGGTGGCGAGGGCCATTGCCTGGCCCTGGCTGAGCGCCGCGTCACCCGCGAACAGGGCGGTCGCCGCGCTGGGAATCGCCCCCAGCACGACCGGAACCAATGTCCATCCGAGCACGAGCACGGTGGGTGCAGTCGCACCCGGAAGCTGGAGCGTGCGGGTCGCGACGGCAGTCAGCACGCCGAGAAACGCTGCGAGGAGCAGGATGAGGATGAGCGCCGGCTGGTCACGCGCGCCGGACGCGTCCACCAGTCCGACCACACCCTGGTAGGCGATCGCCACGGCAACCGCCAGGATCGCCCCGAGGACGGCCGATCGGGCCCCGATCATGCTCCCGCATCCCTTCCCGCCCGATCGGCGAGGCCGCGGGCGATTTGATACGACTTGCCGGCCCCCATGACCAGCACGGCATCCCCCGTCCCGAGGTGCTCGGCAACATACGTTGTCGTTGCGTCGACGTCACCGGTTGCGATGGCCGGGACCGCCGAGTTGCGCTCGATGGCATCCGCCAGCTGTTCGGCGCTGGTCGACGCCATGGCCTCCGGGCTGTCGCGGCTGGCGAAGATGTCGGCGATGACGACCTCGTCGGCGGCCGAGAACGCTTCAGCGAACTCGTCGAGAAGAAGCGCGGTGCGCGAGTACATGTGCGGCTCGAAGACAGCCCACAGGCGCCGTTCAGGACCGACCTTCTGGCGGGCGGCGGCCAGGGCCGCTCGAACCTCGGTCGGGTGATGACCGTAGTCGTCATAGATCGTCACGGCTGCAGTATCGGCGATCAGCTCCATGCGCCGTCCGGCTCCCGTGAACGTCTCGAGCGCCACGGCCAGCGCGTCAAGATCGGCACCGAGCGCGCGAGCCATGATCAGCGCCGCCGTGGCGTTGAGGACGTTGTGCTCGCCGGCCAGGTGCATGCGAAACGAGCGGTCGAAGAGCTCGAACGTCGTGCCGTCGCGGTCGGCCACCACGTTCGAGGCGGCGATCCTGCCACCCGGTCCGTAGGAGATGATGCGCCCGTCCCAGCCGTCGAGGCGCCTGGCGAGCTCCACGGCCCCCGGATCATTCGCGGCGATGATGAGGCGACGCCCATTGAGGGCCGGATGCGACCCCATGCCGCGCACGAAGCGCTCGAACGAGTCCAGCACCGCAGCCCGATCCGCGAAATGGTCCGGGTGGTCCATCTCGACGTTGGTGACGATGGCGCCGGCCGGATGGTAGTTGAGGAAGTTGTCGCCGAACTCGTCAGCCTCCACGAGGAACGGGGCGCCGCCGCCCGTGCGAACCGACGCTCCCCAGGCGCCGATATGGGCACCAACCTCCACCGTTGGATCGAGCCCAGCGCCGATGAGGAGATGTCCGAGCAGCGCCGTCGTCGTGGACTTGCCGTGCGTACCGGTCACGGCCAGCGCGATCCGCCCCGGAGCCAGCTGAAGCTCTCCCAACAGCCGCTGCCAGGTGACGACCGGGATGCCGCGCGCCTCGGCTTCAGCGAGCTCCGGATGGTGGCGCAGGGCACGGAGGGCCGGGGAGATGGCAACTCGATCGACGCCGACCAAGTGTGCCGGGTCGTGAGCGCCGACATAGGGAACGCCTGCGGCGTCCAGGGCCGCGGTGTAGGGCGACGGGATGTCGATGTCACAGCCATCGATGACGGCCCCGGCGTGGCGAAGGAGCAGGGCCGCTCCCGCGGCTCCCGAGCCGGCGATGCCGATGACGTGGATGCGCTCGCCAGCCTCGATCATGCCGCGGCGCCACCGGACGCGACGCGTGCCGCCAGCTCCAGGCAGGCGAGCGCCGAAGCGCGCTTGTTGCCGTCTCGGTCGTGCGGCCAGATGTGTCGCTCCACGACCGCGTGGCCGTCGCGGAGCGCGGCGGCAACGTAGGTCAGGCCGACCGGCTTCTCCCGGGTTCCGCCATCGGGCCCCGCAATCCCCGTGACCGCGACTGCCATGCGCGCTGCCGGGAAACGGTCGAGGGTCCCCGCAGTCATGGCCTCGGCGACCTCCGCCGAGACGGCGCCGACCGTGGCGAGGAGCTCGCCGGGCACGTTGAGGAGATCCTCCTTGACGGCATCGGAGTAGCTCACGATGCCACCCAGAAAGTGGTCGCTCGAACGCGGCACCTGGGTGATGGTGTGGCCCACCAGGCCACCGGTGCACGACTCCGCGCCCGCCATCTGCCAACCTCGGCGCCCCAGCGCGCGCCCGAGACGCGTGGCGGCCCGAAGCAGGTCATCGTCGGTGGGAGGGCGAGCCTGCGGCATCGGGCTAGCGATAGTTGGTGAACTGGAGCGCCACCGGATAGTCGAGGGCCTTCAGGTCGGCGATGACTGCCTGGAGGTCGTCGCGGGACTTCGCCGACACGCGCACGGCATCCCCCTGGATGGTCGGCTTCGTCTTCGGGAACGCCTCGCGCACGTGCTTGCTGAGCTCCTTCGCCTGCTCGGCGGTGAGCCCGCGCTTGAGCTTGATCTCCTGCCGCACCGTGCTCCCGCCGGCGGGCTCGACCTTCCCCCACTCGAAGATCTTCAGGCTGAGGTTGCGGCGCACGGCCTTTGACTCGAGCAGATCCTTGGCCGCCCCGGCCCGATACTCGTCGTCGGCCACGAGCACGATGGCGTCCTTGGTGAGCTCGTACGAGACCTTGCTGCCCTTGAAGTCGTAGCGCGTTGCGATCTCGCGCCGCGCCTGGTCGAGCGCATTCACCAGCTCCTGCTGGTCGAAGTCGCTCACGATGTCGAATGTCGAATCTGCTGCCATGACTCCCCTATCTTGCCTGTTCAGCCACCGGTGCGCGTGATCTGCCACTCGACCACGTCGCCGGCATTGCCCATTGGGCCGAGCGCGAGACCATTCACCGATACCCGCAGCGCGCCGGCGTTTCCCGCCCGAATCCGAATGGTGCGTTGCGCGGTGAGTCCGACCGACTCCCCCGCTGCGACGATCGTGCCCGATCGTCCCGCGACCGGTTTCCCGTCCTCCTCGAGCTCGAGATACGACTCTCCGCCCTCGAGCCGAACGGTGCCGCTCAGGCCCGCGCCGGGCTCGATCGTCACCTGTCGGACGACGGGCGTGCCGCCCTCTGCGGATACGGCCACCTCCCACGTTCCGGGGGCGAGCTCCAGTGAGGTGCTGAACGTCTCCGAGCCGCCGACGTCAAGCGTCGATGGTTCCGGGTTGCCCGGATCGGGTGGACTCACGGCGACCGGGTCGCCGGCCGCGTCAACGATGGCAAAGCTCGGTTCGGCAGCAGAGACGAAGGTCGCTGTTACCGTCACGGTGGTGCCACCGGCAGTCGTTCCGGCCACCGCCAGCGGCCCGGTGACCGTAGAACCGGCTTCCGGGCTGGTCAGCACGGTGTCCGCCACGCCGGGAGGACTCGACGGCGCAGCGCCGATAACGTTCACTCGCCGGATGAACTCTTCCGATGGCCGGCGGGTGACCGGATCATGGGCGACCAGGTGAATCTCATTCGAGCCTGGGAGTAGCCGGAGGTCGACGGCAAAGTTTCCATTGGCATCCGCCGTGGCCGTCGGATTCTCGGGAAGCCCGCTGATCGTGATCGTGGCGTTCGGTGCGGTCACGCCGCGCACCGTGATCGTTGACCCCGTATGGGCCGATACGTCGCCGGCCGGTTCGATGATCCTGAGCTCGGGCGTCCGCGCGAAGTTCACGAACTCGTAGCCGAGCCACGCGACGAATGCGCCGACCAGGACGGTGAGAATGGCCGCGGCGACGGCACCGGGCGTGACGACGAACGTACGCCGGCGGCGTACCGACATCGGACGCGGCGGTCCCGGCACGGAAGCTCGCTCGGACGCGGCCGTTGCCGTTTCGAGGCGGTACAGGTCGATGAGGTACTCCGGGTCGAGACCGAGGTAGGCCGCGTAGTTGCGGAGGAATCCCTTGGTGTAGACCGAACCCGGCAGCTCCCGGTACTCGCCTCGCTCGAGCGCGGACAGGTATCGCTCCCGGATCTTTGTCTCGCGCTCCACGCGACCGAGGTCCGCGCCCTTGGCCTCCCGCGCCGTCCGCAGGACCTCCCCCAGCTTGTGGCCGCTATCGGTCACAGATCCTCGGCCTCGTCGGGGTCGACGTCGCCGCCCCAGCCGTCGGGCGTGACGAGCACCTCGCGGAATCGGCTGCCATCGGCGGCGCCGACAATGCCGCGATCCTCCATCTGATCGAGAATTCGGGCGGCGCGCGCATAGCCGATGCGGAGCCGGCGCTGAAGCAGCGAGGCCGATGCCTTGTCTGATCGTCGCACGATGTCCACGGCCTGGCTCAGGAGGGCATCGGCATCATCATCGTCATCGCCATCTTCGCCCGGTCGGCCACCCGGCTTGCCGTCGCGGCGTGGGGCCGTGATCTCAGGTCGGTACTGCGGGCCGCCCTGGGCTCGCCAGTGGCGGGCGACGGATTCGATCTCGGCGTCGGTGACGAGCACTCCCTGGAGGCGAACGGCCCGGGGCGCGTCGATCGGCTGGTAGAGCATGTCGCCACGACCCAGCAGGTCCTCGGCGCCGGTCGTATCCAGGATCGTGCGACTGTCGATGCCCGATGTCATGGCGAAGGCGATGCGGCTCGGAATGTTGGCCTTGATGAGGCCGGTGATCACCTGCACCGAGGGCCGCTGGGTCGCGACGATGAGGTGGATGCCCGTGGCCCGCGCCAGCTGAGCGATGCGCGTGATCGTCGCCTCGACCTCGTACGCGCTCACCATCATGAGGTCGGCGAGCTCGTCGATGACGATGACGATGTACGGCATCCGCGGCTCTCCGGCACGCAGCGCTTCGTTGTAGCCGGCGATATTTCGGACGCCGCGTGCCGCGAACTCCGCATAGCGACCCTCCATCGTGCCGACCGTCCACTTCAGGGCGTTGACCGCCTTGTCCGGCTCGACGATGACCTCGCACAGCAGATGCGGGATACCCTTGTACTGCGCAAGCTCGACCCGCTTCGGATCAACGAGGATGAGCTTGACCTCCGCCGGGGTCGAGTTCATGAGGAAGCTGTCGATGATGGCGTTGACGCACACGCTCTTGCCGGATCCGGTCGCGCCAGCGATCAGCAGGTGCGGCATCTTGGCCAGATCGGCGCTGAAGGGCTGGCCGGCAACGTCCTGGCCGAGGGCGAACGCCAGCTTCGACTTCTTCGACGCTTCGGCATGATTGCGGCTGGCGAGAACCTCCTTCAGCGTCACGAGGTCGAAGGCCGAGTTCGGGATCTCGACGCCCACGTACGGCTCACCCGGAATTGGAGCCTCGATCCGGATGCTCCGCGCCGCGAGGGCGAGGGCCAGGTTGTCGGACAGTCCCTCGATCCTGCTCAGCTTGATTCCGGGGTCCACGTCGAGTGCGTACTGCGTGACGACAGGGCCTTCCTGGATGCGTGCGACCTTCACCCCGATGCCGAAGTGGGCCAGGGTCTCGCGGATGCGCTGACCCTTCGCCGTGAGATCCATCTGCGCCGCGCTGGACTCCGGCGCATCGGCGAGAAGGCTGATCGATGGCAGATCCCAGGTGCGCTCGACCGGCTCGAGCGCCGCGTCGATGCCCTCGCTGACGGCCGCCTCGGCGAGGTGCTCTTCCTCGGTGTGCTCGAGCTCGGCGATGACGGCGTGCGATGACGGCTCCCCACCGACCGCCACCGGAATGGCGGCAATCGGCGTCGGGGGACGGGCACTCCCTCCGCCCGATGGCGCCGGGCGTTCGCGACGGAGAATCACCGGTGGCTCGTCCTCGACCTCGTGGGAACCGGCCAGGCGGTCCCGCATGCGATCGATCAGCCCCGGGCGAGCTGCGTCCTCCTCGACCGGTTCGGGCCTGCCACGGCCCTCTGCGGTCCGAGGTCGCCGACCGGCGGCGCGACGGGCCTCATCGGCCTCCATCTCGCGACGCTCGTCCCGTCCAGCCAGGTACGCGGCGATCAGGTCTCCGATCGTCATGTTGAAGTAGAGGAGGAGCCCCACCACGGCAAGCAGCACCAGCACGATCCACGCGCCCGCGCTGCCCACGGCACCCAGGAGCAGCGCACTCACCGCGAAGCCGATGGCTCCACCGCCCTGGCCACTGGCTATGGCGTCGAAGCCGCCGCCGACCGCGAGGTGGAACATGCCCAGCAGCGCCATGGCGAAGACGGCGGCTCCGGTTGCCGCCATCCAGCGTTCCGCGGGCATCGTCTTCATCCACAGCATGACCGCGAACCCGGCGAGCAGTGGGGCGGCGAACGCGATGCCCCAGCCGAGCGAGCTCGACAAGATGTCGTGCCATGGCTTCACGATTGCCCCCGCGTCGGGCGCGAACAGCGCGATGACGCTGATGATCGCGAGCAGGAGCAGCACGAAGGCCATCACCTCGCGCACGAAACGCGCGCTGATGACCATCGGGTTCCGCTGCCGACGACGTCGCGTCGGCCGCCGTCGGGTGGTCGTCCTCCGTCGAGTGGCCACGGGCCGGGTCAGACCTCCATCACGATGGGCAGGATCATCGGTCGTCGCTTCGTTCGCTGATGGAAGAACCGGCTCAGCGTGTCCCGGATCTTCGTCTTCACGTATCCGGCTTCGGCGTTGTGCTCGTCCTCGTGCCGTTGGCGGAGCGCGGCCATGAGATGGTCGCGTGCCGCACCCATGATCGGATCCTCGGGATCCGACAGGAATCCTCGGCTCACCAGGTCCGGCAGACCGACCGGCTGACCGGTCTTGGCGTCGATCGTGAGGGCCACCATGACGACGCCATCCGACGCGAGCATGCGGCGATCGCGCAGCACGACCCCGTCGATCCCGTCAATGGCCGCGATGCCATCCACCAGCACGGCGCCGGCGGTCACCGTTCCGGCCATGCGGCCCCGCTGCCCGTCGAACTCGACGACCTGTCCGTTCTCCAGGATGAAGATCTTGTCCACGTCCACGCCGGCCCCCTCGGCCAGCAGCGCGTGCTGGACGAGCATTCGGTACTCGCCGTGGATCGGCACGAAGTGGCGAGGCTTGACCAGCCCCAGCATGAGCTTGAGCTCCTCGCGTGACCCGTGGCCCGACACGTGGCAGTGCACGAGCGGCTCGTAGTGGACCATCGCGCCTTCCTTGAAGAGGTTGTCGATCGTCTTGGCGACTGCCTCCTCGTTGCCCGGAATCGGGCTTGCCGACACGATGACGGTGTCTCCGGGCTCGATCGTGATGTTGCGGTGGTCGCGGTTGCTCATCCGGGTGAGCCCGCTCATCGGCTCTCCCTGGGAGCCGGTGGTCATGACGACCAGCTGCTCCTTCGACAGGCGCTGGAGCTGATCCTTCTTGACCAGGGTCCCGTCACGCGCGTCGAGATAGCCTCGCTCAAGGGCGATCGCGGTGTTCTGCTCCATGCTCCGCCCCAGGGCGACCATCTTGCGGCCGTGCGCCCAGGCAGCGTCGATCACCTGCTGGACGCGGCCGATGTTGCTGGCGAAGGTGGCAACGATGACGCGACCGGGTGCCTCGCCCACCAGGCGCCCCAGGCTCTCCCCGACCGTGGATTCGGACAGGGTGTAGCCCTCCTTCTCGGCGCGTGTCGAGTCGCTGAGCAGGAATTCGACGCCGCGGTTGCCGATCTCCGCGATCAGGCCCAGGTCGGCCCGACGCCCATCCGGAGGCGTGTGGTCGAACTTGAAGTCACCGGTATGGACGATCGTCCCGAGGCGCGTGGTGATCGCGTATCCGACGCCGTCGGGGATCGAGTGGTTGACCCGGAACGGGACGATCTTGAACGAGCCGACCGAGAACTCGACCCCGGGCTCGATCACGTGAAGCGGCGTCGAATCGAGCAGCTTGTGCTCGCGAAGCTTCCCCTGGACCAGCCCCTCGGTGAGACGCGTCGCATAGATGGGCGTCCCGGGGATCTTCGGAAGGACGTATGGCAACGCCCCGGTGTGGTCCTCGTGACCGTGCGTGAGGATGATCCCGCGCACTCGATCGCGGTTCTCCGCAAGGTACGTGGCGTCGGGAATCACGAGGTCGATACCGAGCATCTCCGGCTCGGGGAACGCGAGTCCGCAGTCCACGATGAGGATCTCGTCATCGAACTCGATGACGGTGATGTTCTTTCCGACCTCGCCCACCCCACCGAGCGGGATGATGCGCAGGGAATCGGACATGGAAGCTCCTAGAAAAGGGTCGTCTGTTCGGCACCGTCAGCTTGCCGTTCCGGGCGTTCGTCCGGTTCGGCGGCCGTCTGCGCCTGGACCGATGCCGCGCGCTCCGATTCGAGCGCTCGACGGGCGTCCAGCAACGCCGCCGGCAGGCCTCGGATGTCGCGGAACAGCGTCTCGCGCAGCGAGGCCTGGTGCAGCGCCGCAGCAGGATGGTACATCGGGAAGACGTGCTGACCGCTGTACGACCGACGAAGATGGCCATGGATGCCGCTGATTCGGGCACCTGGCAGGTATCGGCCCAACGAATGCCGTCCCAGCGTGACGACGACGGCCGGTTCGAGCGCGCGTTCCTGCGCCTCCAGGTACCCCGCGCACGCCGTCATCTCCTCCGGTTCGGGGTCCCGGTTTCCCGGCGGCCGGCACTTCACGACGTTCGTGATGAACACGTCCTCTCTTCCCCAGCCGATGGCTGCAAGCAGCTCGGTGAGGAGCTCGCCCGCCGGGCCGACGAATGGGCGGCCGGTGCGATCCTCGCGGGCACCCGGGCCTTCGCCGACGAGGAGAACGTCACTCAGGACATTCCCCTCGCCAGGGACGGCATGCGTTCGACCGCGCGACAGCGCACAGCGTGTGCAGCCACGCACCTCGTCCGCGATGTGCGCGAGCGCCTCGCACCCCCCCGATCGGACCGGTCGCGTCAACCATCGCGCACGGCCGGCCAGGCTCAGCTTCGGTCGCCGGCCTTGGCCATGTGCCGCTCCATCGCCGCGCGGCGGCTCAGGTTCACGCGACCCATGCGATCGATCTCGGTGACGATCACCATCAGCTCGTCGCCGATGCTGACCACGTCCTCGACGCGCGGCACCCGGTAATCGGCGAGCTGGCTGATGTGCACCAGGCCCTCCTTGCCGGGCAGGATCTCGACGAAGGCACCGAAGTTCATGATCCGGGTCACCTTGCCGAGGTACTCCTTGCCGACCTCCACGTCCTTGGTCAGGCCTTCGATCCATGCGATCGCCTTCTTGGCGGCTTCGCCGTCGGTTGCGGCGATCTGGATCGTACCGTCGTCCTCGACGTTGATCTGCGTCCCGGTCTCAGCGGTGATCTGGCGGATCACCTTGCCGCCGGCGCCGATGACGTCGCGGATCTTGTCCACGGGGATCTTCAGCGTCGTGATGCGCGGCGCGTACTGGCTGAGCTCCTCGCGGCTGGTGCCGATGACCTCGGTCATCTTGCCCAGGATGTGGAGCCGGGCCTCGCGAGCCTGCTCGAGCGCGTCTCGCATGATCTCGGTCGTGATGCCGGCAACCTTGATGTCCATCTGGAGCGCAGTCACGCCTTCGGCGGTCCCGGTCACCTTGAAGTCCATGTCACCGTAGGCGTCTTCCTTGCCGGTGATGTCGGTCAGGACGGCGTAGCGACCCGACTCCTTGTCGTTGATCAGCCCCATCGCGGCACCGGCGACCGGCGCCTTGATCGGCACTCCGGCATCCATGAGAGCCAGCGTCGACCCACAGGTCGAGGCCATCGAGGTCGATCCATTCGAGCTCACGCACTCGCTGACGACGCGGATCACGTACGGGAACTCGCTGACATCCGGGAGCACCGGCACCAGCGCACGCTCGGCCAACGCGCCATGACCGATCTCTCGCCGACCGGGCCCACGCATGAAGCGCGCCTCGCCGACAGAGTACGGCGGCATGTTGTAGTGGTGCATGTAGCGCTTCTCGGTCTCCGGTGAGATCGTGTCCATGCGCTGGACATCGCTGCTCGGTCCGAGCGTCGCGATCGAGAGTGCCTGCGTCTGGCCGCGGGTGAAGAGGCCCGAGCCGTGGGTTCGCGGCAGCACGCCGACCTCCACGCTGATCGGCCGGATCGTCTTCGTGTCGCGCCCGTCGATGCGGACGTTCTCGTTCAGGACCAGCTCGCGGACGGTCGCCTTGGTGATCGTGTCCATGAGCGAAGAGCCGATGCCGTGGCGCCGGCGAATGTCCTCGAGCCGATCGCCCTGCTCGGCGCGGTTGTAGTTGTCACGGGCGCGACGCACCTCGTCGGCGATGTCCTGTCGCACCGCATCGAGGCGCTCCGACAGTCCGCTGGTGAAGTGCAGGAAGAGCTCCGCGGTGGCCTCGGCATCGGGCATCGCCCGATGCGCGGACGCATGGTCGCGGCCGAAGACGAATCGCACGAGATCGGCGAGCTTGTAGCCGCCCGCGTCCGGGTAGAGCTGATATCCGAGCTGCAGGGTGTCGTACACGGCGCTCGGGTTCCAGGTGCGGTCAGTCGGCAGGTGGCGGAGGACGAACGGGACGTCGAATGACGAGTTGTGCGCCACGACCGGCGTGTCACCGACCCAGTCGACGAACTGGGTGAGCGCATCGGCGGCGGTGGGCGCATTGGCGACGTCATCGGTCTTGATGCCATGAACCTGGTGGCCGACGATCGGGCGCCCGGGGTTCACGAGGGTCTCGAACCGGTCGACGATCTGTCCATCGCGGAGCCGCAGCGCCGCGATGTCCACGATGTAGCCGTGCTCCGGCTTGATGGCCGTCGTTTCGAGGTCGAAGACCACGAACTCGTTCTTCGACTCGGCCAGGGCCTTGCCGAGCTGCACGACCGAGGGAGCCTTCGGACCCACGAACGGCACCTTCTTCGGGGTGCCTGCCGAGGCAACCAGCTTCTCCTGGAGGTCGATCGACTTCTGGAGCTCGCTGTGACCGTAGGCGATGGCGTCGGCCATGACGGACTCGGGCAGGATGTTCGCGCCCGCCTCGACCATCATGACGGCCTCGCGCGTGCCTGCGACCACGAGGTCGAGCTCGCTGGTCGCCAGCTCCGTGTTCGTCGGGTTGGTGACGAACTCGCCGCCGATTCGACCGACGCGCACGGCGCCGACCGGGCCCATGAACGGGATGTTGCTGATGCTCAGGGCGGCTGATGCGCCGTTGAGGGCAAGGATGTCCGGGTCATTCTCCTGGTCGGTCGACAGGACCGTCAGGACGACCTGAACGTCGTTGAAGTAGCCCTTCGGGAAGAGCGGGCGGAGCGGGCGGTCCGTGAGGCGCATCGCCAGGATGGCGGCCTCCGACGGGCGCGACTCGCGCTTGATGAATCCGCCCGGGATCTTGCCCGCGGCGTACATCCGCTCCTCGTAGTCGACGGTGAGCGGGAAGAAGTCGGCGCCCTCGCGGGGCTCCTTGGATGCGACCGCAGTCGCGAGGACGACGGAGTCACCGTATCGAACGATGACGGCCCCGTCCGCCTGCTCGGCGAGCTTGCCGGCCTCCATGCTGAAGACCTTGCCGCCGATTTCGGCTTCGTGAGTGATTGCCACTGATTCCTCCAGAAGTGTTTGGCGTGGCATCCGACGCTCGATTCCCGTGGCGCGCTCACATGAGCGCAGGCGTCAGGCGGGGGTGGATGCCAATTGAGTTCGTGCGATGTGCGAAACCCAGGACCGTTTGTGTCCCGGGTCTGATCGCGGGTCGTGTCTAGCGGCGGAGCCCCAGGCTGCCGATGACGGTGCGGTATCGGTCGACATCGTTGCGGACCAGATACGCGAGCAGCCGCCGGCGCTGCCCGACGAGCTTGAGCAGCCCGCGGCGCGAGTGATTGTCCTTCGGGTAGCTGCGCAGATGATCAGTCAGCGACTTGATCCGCTCGGTGAGAAGCGCAATCTGCACCTCGGGTGATCCCGTATCGCCCTCGTGCGTGGCGTATTCGTCGACGATTGCGCTCTTCGCGTCCTTGGCGAGCGGCACGTATTCCTCCACATTCGTTTCCGTAACCGTGCGAGTTTACCAGAGCAGGTGCCCGGCCGCCACGGACGCCGTGATCAGCCGAGCAGGCGGCGCGCCTCTTCCTCGTCGCGCCGCATCTGGGCGACAAGGGCATCGGCGTCATCGAATCGCTGCTCCGGCCTCAGACGGGCGTGGAGCTCGACGTCCAGGCTCGCGTCGTAGAGGTCGCCGTCCCAATCGAGCAGGTACACCTCGACGAGGACGCGGCCGTCGTCGTGGAAGGTGGGGCGCACGCCGACGCTCACCAGGGCGGGGTGGCCCGGCCCTACGCCCCGTTCGGCAACGCTGACGCGGCCCAGGTAGATGCCCAGCGCCGGCAGAGCGGCACGATAGTCAAAGGCGAGGTTGGCCGTGGGGAATCCGAGCTCGCGGCCGCGCTCGTCGCCGTGCACGACTGTACCGCGCAGGAGGGGCGGCGTCCCCAGGAGGAGTCCCGCCTCCTCGACCCGACCCTCGGCCAGGGCCGCGCGGATGCGGGACGATGAGACCGGCACGTCATCCACGAGCATCGGCTCCACGGCGACGCAGTCCCAGCCATTCTCGGCGCCGATCTCGGCGATGCGCTCCAGTGTCCCCGCCCGCCGCCGTCCGAATGCGCTCTCCGGTGTCATCGTGATGCCACGCAGCTCGATGGCGGGTGCGAGGGCGGCCAGGAACTCGTCGGGCTCGAGATTCCGCAGGCGATCGTCGAACGTTATCTCGATGGCGTGATCGACTCCGGATCGCACAAGGCGCTCGACGGTGACTTCCGGCGGCAGGAGCCGTTCGACCGTGACTCCGGGTCGGATGATCTCGTCGGGATGCGGACTGAACACGAGGGCAACGCTGGCGGCCGATCGCTCATGCGCGGCCCGCACGGTGGCCTCCAGGACGTGCCGATGGCCGCGATGCACGCCGTCGAAGACGCCGAGCGTGATGACCGCGGGTCCGATGCGCGGCAGGTCGTCGATCGGGAGCGGGCTCACGCCTCGACGTCCGCCGGCAGCACCTTGTCCGGCTGCAGGATCCCGCCGCTGACCGAGCCGATGCCGATGATCGCTCCCCCGCCGAACACCGCGACCTGCCCCTCGGCGACTCCCGGTTCAACCGCTCGTGCGGAGCCGTTGCGAAATGCAGCAGCGTGCTCCGGGTCCAGCTCGAGGTGTGGAAGCGGCAGCAGGTCGCCCACCGACAGCACCGCATCGGCAAGCCGGCCCTCGGATGCGAGCGCCTCCAGCATGTCGGGCGTGACCGCGGAGTCGATGCTCAGCCCTGATGCCTCGGTCCGGCGCAGCGCATGGAGGTACCCGGCGCTGCCGAGCCTGGCGCCGAGGTCGCGGGCAAGCGACCGCACGTAGGTCCCCGCACCGCATCGGAGGTCGATTCGCAGGTCCGCCGCGGCCTCTTCGGAGTCGAAGCTCAGCAGCACGATCTCGTGAATGGTGACCGAGCGCGGCGTCAGCGTGAGGGGCTGTCCCGCACGCGCCGCCCGGTGTGCAGTCTGGCCCCCGCTCTTGCGGGCGCTGAAGACCGGTGGCATCTGATCGAACGTACCGACGAATCCCTCGAGCGCATTGCGGACTTCTGCCTCGGATGGCATGGATCCGGCGACGGGCTCGATCGGTCCCTCGGCGTCGTCCGTCGCGCTCCTCGCCCCCAGGCGGATGACGGCTTCGTAGCGCTTCGCGCCGCCGGTCAGCTCCTGGCTGAAGCGCGTCGCTGCGCCGACCAGGATGGGCAGCACACCCGACGCCAGTGGATCGAGCGTCCCGGCGTGGCCGATGCGCCGGGTGCCACTCAGTCGCCGCATCATGCCGACCATGTCGTGGCTGGTCGGTCCGACCGGCTTGTCGAGGTTAACGACCCCGAGCATCGGCTCGGTCGAGCTCGCGCTCGCATTCGTCCAGCAGGAGGGTCCGCGCCTCCGACAGCGGTGCGTCGATCGAACAGCCGGCAGCCCGAGCATGCCCACCGCCACCGAATGTCGAGGTCACCGCGACCGCATCCGCGCGCGCGCTGGTGCGCACGCTGACCCGGACGTGCGTGGCGTCGACTTCCTTGAGCAGGACCGTGATGTCCGCGACCTTCGTGGTCGCGAGCAGGTCGATGAATCCCTCGGATGCCACGGGCTGCGTCCCCGTCTCTGCGAGCATCTCGGTCGTCATCGAAGCGTGGACGATGCGCCCGTCGCGGCGCTCACCGATCCCGGCCATGATCCGCCCCCACAGGGCCAGGGTCGAGTACGGCTTGTCGGCGTAGATCAGGCGGTGGATTGCCGACAGCGGTGCCCCGACCGCCACGAGGTCGGCCGCCACCCGCAGCGTGCGAGGCGTTGCGTTGGGATGCGAGAAGGTGTGCGTGTCCTGGACGATCCCGGCGGTGAGAACGGTCGCCATGTCGATGTCGAGCTCGACGCCGAGGTCCGGGATGAGAAGGGCCATCATCTCGCAGGTCGCGGCCGCCTCCGGGTCCACCCACACGACCGACGCCTCGCTTCCGTCGTTCGACACGTGATGGTCAATGTTCACGATGCGGGCGCGTGACAGCCAATCGGCCGAGGTGGTCACCACCGAACCGGTCCGGGACAGCGGGCCGTCGAGGACGACCGCCACGTCGGGCTCCAGCTGCGGACTGGTGCGGACGTCGCGCGCCCCGGGCATGTCCACCAGCGTGGGCGGCACGGGATCGGCCGCCACCACCTCGGCCTGCTTGCCGAGTCGCTCGACGGCGATGCGCAGGGCAAGCGCCGACCCCAGCGTGTCGGCATCGGGATTCTCGTGGCAGATGGCGGTGATGCGCTCCGCGCCGAGGATGGCTGCCACGACATCGGCGCGACTCATTGGTGCCCCTCTTGCTCGAGCTCGCGAAGCAGCCGCAGCACGCGGTCCCCCGCCTCAATCGAGTCGTCGTGGCGAATCAGCAGCTGCGGAATGTGGCGAATCGTCAGCCTCGCACCCAGCTGCCGCCGCATCCAGGGCGCGGCATCATTCAGGGCCTTCATCGTCCCCTCGCGCTCCTCATCGGTCCCCATGATGCTGACCCACACCTTTGCCGACCCGAGGTCGCGCGCAGTCTCCACGCGCGTGATGGTGGCGAACCCGATGCGCGGATCCTTCATCTCGCGATGCATCAGCTCAGCGAGCTCGGTCCGGATCTGGCTGTCCAGCCGATCCGTTCGCTGGCTCATCGGTCAGGCCTGCTCGGTCACCATCTGGTAGCACTCGATGACATCACCCACGGCGATGTCATCGGCATCGAGCCCGATGCCGCACTCGAAGCCGGTGGCGACTTCGCGGACGTCGTCCTTGAAGCGCTTGAGCGAGGTGATGCGGGTATCGGCGATCACTTCGCCACCGCGCATCAGCCGTGCCTGGCCACCGCGCACGATCCGCCCGTCGATCACGTACGAACCGGCGACGTTGCCTGCGCGACCTGCCTTGATCACCATTCGGACCTCGGCATGGCCCTCCACCTGCTCCACGATTTTCGGCGCGAGCAGTCCGGAGAGTGCCAGCCCGACATCGTCGGTGAGCTTGTAGATGACGTCGTACAGGCGGACGTCGACGCCGGTGGCCTCCACCGAGCGCTGTGCGCCGGCATCGAGCTTGGCATTGAAGCCGATGACAACCGCCTCCGATGCCGAAGCCAGGTTGATGTCGCTCTCGTTGATGTCGCCCGCCCCCTCGCGCAGGATGTTGATCCGGACCTCGCTCGTATTGAGCCGCTCGAGCGAGTGCCTGATGGCTCCGAGCGAACCCTGGACGTCGGTCTTGAGCACGACCCGCAGCTCAGCGACCTCGTTGTCCTTGATCTGGGCGCTGATCTCCTCGAGGGTGCTCACCTTCTGTCCGTCGGCACCGGCAACCACGCGGTCGGCCGCTTCGGCGGCGTCACGCGCCGTCTTCTCGTCCGCGACCACGCGCAGGGTGTCCCCCGCCTCGGGCAGCCCCTGGAGGCCGATGATCTCGACCGCCGACGCCGGCTCCGCCTGCTTCACGCGCTTGCCGGCCGCGTTGTTCATTGCGCGCACGCGGCCCCAGGTCCGTCCGACGCTGACGATCTGGCTGACCTTCAACGTACCGGTCTGCACCAGGACGGTGGCCACGTTGCCACGGCCCTTGTCGACCTTGGACTCGACGATCGTGCCGATGGCATCGCGATCCGGGTTGGCCTTGAGGTCCTGGAGATCAGCGACCAGCAGGACCATCTCCATGAGGTCGTCGATCCCGGTCCGCTGCTTGGCGCTGACCGGAACGGCGATGACGTCGCCGCCGTACTCCTCGATGAGCACCTTGTTGTCGGCCAGCTCCTGCTTGACCCGGTCCGGCTGGGCGTCCGGCTTGTCGACCTTGTTGATGGCCACGATCATCGGGACGCGCGCGGCGCGCACGTGATCGATCGCCTCCTTGGTCTGCGGCATCACGCCGTCGTCGGCGGCCACCACGATGATCGCGATGTCCGTGACCTGCGCCCCGCGGGCTCGCATTGCGGTGAATGCCTCATGACCGGGCGTGTCCAGGAACACGATGCGCTTGTCGTTGTGAACGACCTCGCTGGCGCCGATGTGCTGGGTGATGCCGCCGCTCTCGCCCGAGGCGACCTTTGTCTCGCGGATGGCATCGAGCAGGCTGGTCTTGCCGTGGTCGACGTGCCCCATGACGGTGACGATCGGCGCCCTCGTCTGGAGCTTCGAGGGATCGTCCTCGGTCCACAGCACCGGCTTGCCGTCGCCCTCTTCGGCGCTTCCGGGCTTGACGAGCTCCTGCTCGTTGGCCGCGACCGCGGCCGCACGCTCCGCCGCACCGCCCTCGACCGTCTCGAAGCCGAGCTCGGCTGCCACCAGCGAGGCTGTGTCGAAGTCGATCGTCTGGTTGACGGTCGCGAAGATGCCGTTGCGGATCAGGACATTGATAACCTCGGCGGCGCTGACGCCGAGCGTCTCGGCGAAATCCTTGACGGCGACCGAGCTGGGCAGCTCGACCGGGCCGGCCGGGCGGACCGGTGCCTGGGCCTCGGTTGCCACGCCACCGCCCGGTCCTCCGGGGCGCTTGCGCTGGGGACGGGGTCCGCGACGTGGTCGGTATCTACGTGGTGGCATGTGGTGCTCCCTTGATGTCGAGCGTTCCGGGCGCTGGCTCGCTCCCGAGCGCTCGCTTCACGGCGGCCGCGCTGCGCTCGTTGTCGCGGCAGGCCGGGTCCTGGCAGATGTACGTTCCGCGCCCCGGCGCGCGGCCGGTGTCGTCGCGGTTGATGCTTCCGTCGAGTGCGCGCACGACACGCGTCATGTCGCGCTTCGGATGCGACTGGCGGCAGACGGCGCACGTCCGGGTCGGGACGTGATCAGGTCGCCGCTTCGGCATCGACGGCTGCCTCCTCGAGTGGCTCGTGGACCTCGTGCTCCCCATCCTCTCCGGGGTGCTCGCTGCCGGCAGCCGCGCTCGCCACTCCAGTCTCGGACCGAATGTCGATACGCCAGCCCGTCAGCTTCGCCGCGAGTCGGGCATTCTGGCCCTCCTTGCCGATGGCGAGGCTGAGCTGTCGCTCGGGCACGATGACGTTCGCGATCTTGTGCTCTTCGTCCACGCGGACGCTCAGCACTTCCGCAGGGCTCAATGCCTCCGCCACGAAGCGGCCCGCGTCCTCGTCCCACAGAACGATATCGACCTTCTCGCCGTTCAGCTCGGCCACGATCGACTGGATCCGGGCCCCTCGCTGACCGACCGCCGCCCCCTTGGCGTCGACGCCCTGCTGTCGGCTCTCGACGGCCACCTTCGAGCGACTTCCCGCCTCTCGCGCGATGCCTCGGATCACGACGGTACCGTTGTAGATTTCGGGGATCTCCATCTCCATCAGGCGGCGCAGGAACCCGCGATGCGTGCGACTGGCCACGATGACCGGACCACGGGTCGTTCGGCGTACCTCCATGACGTAGACCTTGAGGTGCTGGCCGATCCGATATGTCTCGCTCGGGAGCTGCTCGGTCACGGCAAGCACCGCCTCGACGTCCTTGCCCATGTCGAGCACAACGGCGGACTCGGTCGTGCGCTGCACGGTGCCGGTCATGATCTCGCCCTCGCGCGACGCGTATTGCTGGAACACGACGTCCCGCTGCGCCTCGCGCAGCCGCTGGCGGTAGACCTGGCCCGCGGTCTGTGCGGCGATCCGTCCGAGCTGGGCCTGGGTCACGTTCTCAGGGATGCGCACCTTGGCGCCGACGCCGGTCGCCGGGTCGATCTTCTGGGCATCGGCCACGAACATCTGGGCCTCCGGATCCTCGATCTCCTCCGGCGTGGCCATCACCTCGTACTCACGGGCGACACTGATCTCTCCCGTCTCCGGATTGACGGTGACGACGACGTTCTCGGGCGCATCGGCATTTCGGCGATATGCCGACTCGATCGCCTGTTCGAGGGTACGGATCAGGATCTCCTGCGGGACACCCTTCTCGGCGTTCAGCTGGAGCAGTGCCCCGATGAAGTCTCGATTCATGGCCGCTCCTCGCTCCCCGGTCGCCGGACAAACAAAGACGTGGGATGGCGAACCGACCCACGTCCTCGTTACTCAGTTCAATATTGTGGTTCGTCGAATGGTCGGTCGAACCGTCCCGGAGTATACCCGATCACCCAATTTCCCGCACCCGCGGGCTCGCTCAGCCGCCCGTGACGAGGCGCTGGATATCCTGGATGCTGATCAGGATGACGAGGGCCAGCAGGACGGCGAAGCCGGTGAGGTAGATGAGTGCTTCGCGCTCGGCCGGCAGGCGTCGACGGCGAGCCGCTTCCAGCACCACGACCATGATTCGCCCACCGTCCAGCGGCGGGAACGGCAGCACGTTGAGCACCGCCAGGTTGATCGAGAGGACACCGACGAAGAGGAGCTGGCTCACCAGCGGTGCCTGCAGCACGCGCCCGGTCTCCTGCGCGATGCCGATGGGTCCGAGTGCGTCCCCACCATCGGGGTTGAGGCCGATGAGCCCGCCAACCGCGCTCGCCAGGCCGCCGGGAATCTGGGCCGCCAGGGTCGCGGCTGCGGACGTCCCGCGCCCGATGGCGTCGAGAGGCCCGGTGACCGTGGACGGCTCGTCGACCAGCCGTTCAGGCTCGTACGAGAATCCGACCGGCCCGATGCCACGCTGCCGATCCTCCTGGCTCACCGATCGCGGGATGAGCGAGACCTCGAGCTCCGCGTCGTCGCGGATCACCGTGAGGTCGACGACGAAGCCCGCCCTGCTTGCCACGTACTCGGTCAGGTCGGCCGATCGCTCGAAGGTGCGTCCATCGGCGGCGGTGATGACGTCATCTATCTCGAGGCGGCCCTGGGCCGGGCTGCTGTCCTGCACGCTGATCACGGTCAGTGGGCCGTGGCCCAGCGGGATGGGCAGGCTGAGCGCGATCGCGAACAACCCCGCTGCCAGCACGAAGTTCATGACAACGCCGGCCAACAGCACGCCGATGCGGATCCACAGGGGCTTGCGATTGAATGCTCCCGCCATGGCCTGCTCGACCTCGGTCGAGGTCATGCCCTGTTCTCGCAGGCGGCGCACCTCGACATCCCCGTCCTCGCCGAGCATCTTCACGAAGCCCCCGAGCGGGATCCAGTTGAGGCTGTACCGGGTCCCGTGCCACATGACCGACCCGACGCGTGGCGGGAAGCCGATCCCGAATTCCTGGACCGTGATGCCGGCGCGCTTCGCCACGACGAAGTGGCCGAGCTCGTGGACGAGCACGAGGACGACGAGCACCCCAAGGAAGGCGGCGATCGTGCCGATGATCTCGATCACGCCGGCGTCTCTGCGTTCAGGTCGACCGTGAGCTGAGAGCGGACCTCGCTGTCGAGCTCAACGATGGAGGCCAGGTCGGGCTCATCCGGCGCGCCCCAGCGCTCGATGGCCGATGCGATCGTCTCGGCGATGGCCGGAAATGCGATCCGTCCGTCGAGGAAGGCCTTGACAGCCACCTCGTCTGCGGCATTCAGCACGGTTCCACGGTTGCCTCCCGCCTCCGCTGCGGCGCGGACGACATCGTATGCGGGATAGGCAGCTGGACGAAGCGGAGCGAAGTCGATTCGTTCCCAATCGGCCGGTTGCGAGCTCCGTGCCGGAGACGGCAGCCGAGCCGGATACGTCAGCGCGTACTGGATTGGCAGGCGCATGTCGGGCATCCCGAGCTGTGCCTTGAAGGAGCCGTCCACGAACTCGACGAGGGAGTGGACGATGCTCTGCGGGTGGATCACGGCATCGATCTTAGGGTACGGGAGCCGATACAGCCATTTGGCCTCGATGACCTCGAACGCCTTGTTGACGAGGGTCGCGGAGTCGACGGTGATCTTCGGACCCATCCGCCAGGTGGGGTGTGCCAGGGCCTCGGCCGGGCCGACCGTGGCGAGGGCCTTCGGATCTCGGTCGCGGAATGGACCTCCGCTGGCGGTCAGCACCAGACGCCGGACCTCTTCGATCCGTTCCCCAACCAGGCATTGCCAGATGGCCGAGTGCTCGCTGTCGATGGGTCGAAGGCGGTCCAGTGGGTCGTCGTCCGACGCGCCGAGCTCGGCCGCCACCAGGTGGCCTCCGGTGATCAGGGTCTCCTTGTTGGCGAGGGCCACGCGCCGCCCGGTGCGCAGTGCGGCGAGGACCGCAGGGAGGGCCGCCATGCCCGTGGTGGCGACCACCACCAGCTCAACGTCATCACCCGTCGCCAGCTCCTCCAGTCCCCCGTCGGACCAGCGATCCGGTGCCAGTCGGCGCGCGCTCTCGTCCCCACACCACCACCGAGCCGACGGCCACGCGCCGAGCTGCTGCTCGATCGTCTCACCGCCGCGACCGGACGCGAGGCCGCGAAGCTCGAACCGATCCGGATGGGCGGCAAGCACCTCGAGCGTTTGGGTACCGATCGAACCGGTCGACCCGAGGACCGCAACGCCGGTCATACGACGCGTCCGACAGCCAACAGGGCGTACGCCGCCAGGACCGGGGCCGCGAACAGGAAGGAGTCCACGCGATCGAGGATCCCGCCGTGCCCGGGAACCAGGAAGCCGGATTCCTTGCGTCCTGCCGCACGCTTGAGCATCGACTCAGCCAGGTCGCCGGCTTGTGCGGCCAGGCCGACGAGGGGGCCGATGACCAGCGGATGCCACGGATCGAGCCCCAGCAGAAACGCCCCGACTCCAGCCCCGAGGGTGGCGACGATCAGCCCCCCGGCAAGGCCTTCCATCGTCTTCGAGGGGCTGATGTGGTCGAGCATCCGTCGGCGTCCCAGCCAGCGGCCGGTGAGATACGCCCCGGTGTCATAGCCCCACACGACGAGCAGCAGCATCAGGCCCCAGGCAGGGCCGGACGAGATCCCGAGCGGTCCGACCGGTGAGCCGGCAGTCGCACCGGGCGGCGCGAGATGCGCCACGAGCACGATGGTCGGCAGGAGCAGTCCGATGTAGGCCACACCGAACGACGTCACCGACCAGGTCACGAATCCGGCCCTGGGGTCGCCGCGGGTGAAGGAGGCAAGCGAGAGCAGGAGCACTGCCGCCGCCATCGTCGCGGCGACCAGCCCGGGTGGATCAAGCGCGCCGATGAGGAAGTCGATGCCCCCGCCCATGCTCGCGGCGTTGGTGGTCACCAGCCCCGCGGCCACGAGCGCCATGCCCCCCACCAGGGTCAGCACCTGTGGCGGTTGGTAACCCGCCGCATCCAGCAGGCCGACGAGCTCGACAAAGGCGAGGAATGCGGCCAGCCCGATCAGCAGCGATAGCCACGGCTCGCCCAGCAGCACGATGGCCAGGATGATCGGGGCCAGCACGGCCGCGGTGAGAAGGCGGGTTCGAAGCATCGGTCAGCCTCCGAATCGGCGGTCGCGCCGCACATAGTCGTCGAGTGCCGCATCGAAGTCGTCGTCCGTGAAGTCCGGCCAGAACTTCGAGCTGAACACGAGCTCGGCGTATGCCGCCTGCCAGAGGAGGAAGTTGCTTGTCCGCTGATCCCCGCCGGTCCGAATGATCAGGTCGACATCGGCCTGGCCCGTCGTGTACAGGTGCGAGGCGAAATGATCCTCGTCGATCCCCTGGGGATCCACCCCCGCCGCGAGCATCGCGCGAGCGGCATCCACGATCTCGGCACGCCCCGAGTAGTTGAAGCAGATGTTGAGCGTCAGCCGGGAACCCACGGCTGTCCGGTCCTGGGCCGCGAGGATGGACCGCTGGACGTCCGCCGGGGCCTCGTGTAGTCGGCCGATGACACGGACGCGCACGCCCTCCTCGATCAGCTCGTCGGTGTATTGGCGCACGGCGCCATCGATGAGGCCGAACAGGCCGGTCACCTCATCCTCGGGACGGGCCCAGTTCTCGGTGCTGAATGTGTAGACCGACAGGGTCTCGACGCCGCGATCACGCGCCCGTCGGACGATCGGCCGGATGGCCTCCACGCCCTGGATGTGCCCGGCCAGCACCGGCAGGCCGCGCTCGCGCGCCCATCGACGATTCCCGTCGGCAATGATGGCGACGTGCCGGGGTCGGACCTCGTCCGGCACCGGTCAGACCTCCAGGATCTCGGCTTCCTTGCGCTCGGCACGCGCGTCGATGACCTCGACGTGCCGATCGGTGAGCTTCTGCAGGCCGTCCAGCTCCCGGTGCTCCTCGTCTTCCGAGACGTCGCCGTCGCGGAGGGCCTTCTTGAGCTCGTCGGCTGCCTCGCGTCGATGGTTGCGCACCTCGACACGCGCTTCCTCCGCCCGACGGCGGACCTGCTTGACCATGTCCTTGCGTCGGTCCTCGGTCAGCGGCGGAACGTTGAGGCGCACCACCGTGCCATCGACATTCGGGGTGAGCCCGATGTCGCTCTTGGTGATGGCCTTCTCGATCGCGGACAGCACCGATCGATCCCACGGCTGGATGACGATGAGGTGGGCGTCCGGGGTGCTGATCCCGGCGACCTGGTTCAGCGGGGTCTGGGCCCCGTAGTAGTCGACCGTGATCCGTTCGACGAGCGCGGTCGACGCCCGTCCGGTCCGGATCCCGGCAAAGTCGCGCTCCATGGCCTCGATGGCCCGCTGCATCTTGGGTTCGATCGCGATCAGCGCCGCATGCGTCATCGGTTCACTCTCCTGAGATCAGCGTGCCAATTCGTTCGCCGGCAATCGCCCGCGTGATATTGCCAGGGACGGTCATGTCGAACACAACGATCGGCATGTCGTTGTCCATGGCCAGGCTCACCGCGGTCGCATCCAGCGCCTGAAGTCGATTGCTCAACAGATCGGTGTAGCCGATCTGGCTGTACCGCTGTGCTTCGGGATGCTTCTCGGGGTCGGCATCGTACACCCCGTCGACGCGTGTCGCCTTCAGGATCACCTGGGCGTGGACCTCGACCGCTCGGAGCGTCGCCGCCGTGTCCGTCGTGAAGTATGGATTGCCCGTCCCGGCGACCATGACCACCACGCGTCCCTTTTCGAGATGGCGCTCCGCGCGGCGCCGAATGTAGGGCTCGCAGATCTCGTTCATGGCGATGGCGCTCATGACCCGCGTTGGGCACTGAGCCTGCTCGAGGGCGTCCTGGATGGCCAGCCCATTCATGACGGTCGCCAGCATCCCCATGTAGTCGCCCGTCGAGCGGTCCATGCCCCGAGCGCTTGCCGCCAGGCCGCGGAAGATGTTTCCACCGCCGACCACCACCGCGATCTCGGTGCCGTCCTGCTTTCCGGCCGCCACCTGGGCGGCAATCGCCCGAACCACCTCCGGGTCGATCCCGTAGTCGTGCTCGCCCATCAGCGCTTCACCGGACAGCTTCAGCAGGACCCGACGCCGGGACGGTGTCGAAGCGGCGGCCGATGAAGGCACCGTCAGGCGGCCTCCTCGGTGTCGGGCAGGGCAGTCTCACCCACGCCCATCCGGACGAATCGGGCAACCTTGATGTTCTCGCCGAGGAGGGCGACCTTCTCGGTGATGAGATCGCCGATCTTGCGATCCGTGTCCCGGTAGGGTTGATCGAGCAGGCACACCGACTCGAGCCACTTGTTGAGCTTGCCCTCCACGATCATCGGCACCCGATCGGCCGGACGGCCATCCCGCTCGGCATCAACGGCGAAGAGCCGCTTCTGCTCGTCCATGATCTCGGCCGGCACGTCATCGCGGCTCACATAGAGCGGCGCCATGCCCGCGACCTGCATCGCGATCTCGCGCGCGAGCTGCTGGAAGTCGTCGGTCCGCGCGACGAAGTCCGTCTCGCAGTTGAGCTCAAGGAGCACGCCGAGGCGGGACCCGTGGTGGATGTAGCTGGTCACGATGCCCTCGCGAGCGGCGCGTCCGGCCTTCTTGGCTGCGGTCGACAGGCCCTTCTCGCGAAGGAACACGGCCGCCTTCTCGTAGTCGCCCGCGGATGCTTCGAGCGCGCGCTTGCAGTCCATGATTCCGGCGCCGGTCTGCTCGCGCAGGCGCTTCACGTCCTCGGGCTTGATCGTCAATGTGTTCGTCATGTCCTTCCCCCGCCGACTACGGGCGGGGCTCCTTTTCCTTGAGGTGCTCGTCGATCTGGCGCTCGTGCTCACGATCGGGGTTGTGCTCCGGCTCGCCCTCCTCGATGTGGGCGGCACGGCGGGCGCGAGCCTTGCGCTCCTCCTCCTCGTCGTCCTCCGGCTCGGGCTCGAATACCAGGGCTTCGCCGGTGGCGAGGGCCGCGGTGTAATCGGCTTCCGATCCGAGGGCCGTGTCGTCCACTGGCGGCAGCGCCTCGGCCTGCTCGAACTCCTCGTCGAGCTTCGCCTGGCGCTCCTGCTGGGCGACGCTGGCCGCATCGGCCACCAGCGCGCAGATCAGCCGCACGGAGCGAATCGCATCGTCGTTGGCCGGAATCACCCAGTCGATGAGGTCCGGGTCGCAGTTGGTATCGGTCATCGCCACGATCGGGATCTCGAGGCGGCGGGCTTCCGCGACCGCGATCTCCTCTCGGTGCGGATCGACGATGAAGATCGCTCCCGGCAGGCGTCGCATCTTCCGGATGCCGCCGAGCACCGCATTGAGCTTGTTGATCTCCTCGGTGAGCTTGGAGGCCTCCTTCTTCGTGAGGCGCTCGAACTCGCCGGCATCGCGCCTCGCCTCCAATGCCTCGAGGCGCTGGATCCGACGCTTGATGGTGGTGAAGTTCGTGAGCATCCCGCCGAGCCAGCGCGTGTTGACGAAGTGCTGACCCGAACGTGTCGCCGCGTCGGAGAGCGCGTCCTGGGCCTGCTTCTTCGTCCCGACGAAGAGCACGCTGTCGCCGCGGCGCACCGTCTCGCGGATGAACTCGAGGGCGAGCTCCAGGCGAGATACCGTCTGGGCGAGATCGATGATGTGAATGCCGTTCCGCTCGCCGAAGATGTAATCGCGCATCTTCGGATTCCAGCGGCGGGTCTGATGCCCGAAGTGGACTCCCGCCTCGAGCAGCTGCTTCATGCTGGTGGCAGCCAAAGTGATACCTCCGGTTGTTCCTCCGCTCGACATCGACTCCGGCGATCCACCCGTCTGCAGCGGGGCTGCACCCGGGCACCGAGGACCATGCGGGATCCGTCGAGCGTGTGAGATGGGGTTCCCGCGCGACTGCGCGAGGCGACGAGTATATCAGAGCACCGGGTCAACGCCGATCCGGGGATCCAGCCGAGCCTCCACTCCGGACCCCACTCGACGGTACCGAAGTACTCCCCCGCCATCCGCAGGTACCTTGACCCTCCAGCAATCGCTCCTAGCATCCGCCCGCATCGTGTGACGTGCTGCGCCGATATCGACGGCACGTCCTTTGAACCGCAGGTGGAGGATCGACACATTGCCCCGGCCCAGGCTGATTGCACTACTTTCCACGCTCGCCGTCTCCCTTCTTGTCGGTCCGACGCCGGTCGGCGTCGCGCTGGCGGCAGACCCGGTGGTCGTTGTCCGACCCGGTGACACGCTCACCGCCATCTCGAAGCGAACCAAGGTCGCGGTCGCCACGCTGGTTGAGCTCAACCACCTCGCCGATCCGAACCGAATCATGCCCGGACAGCGCCTGCGCACGGCGTTGGCTCCAGCCGCTCCGGCCGCGCCGGCGGCCGCCGCACCGGCCAAGCCCGCCGCAGCCCGCGTCCACGTCGTGGCATCGGGCGAGCATCTCACCGGCATCGCGCGGCGCTACAGCGTCACCATCGCCGCCATCAGCCAGGCAAACGGCATCAGCAACCCGAGCCGGATCTACGCCGGCCAGCGGCTGACCATCCCGGGTGCCACCCCGGCCGTTCCGGCCGCGCCGGCGGCCGCCGCACCGGCCAAGCCCGCCGCAGCCCGCGTCCACGTCGTGGCATCGGGCGAGCATCTCACCGGCATCGCGCGGCGCTACAGCGTCACCATCGCCGCCATCAGCCAGGCAAACGGCATCAGCAACCCGAGCCGGATCTACGCCGGCCAGCGGCTGACCATCCCGGGTGCCACCCCGGCCGTTCCGGCGGCTCCGGCCGCGGCATCGGCGAGCATGCCCGCATCGATGGCCGCCCTCGTGGCCCGGCGCGACGGCGTGCGTCGAATCATTGTCGAGGAGGCGCAGCGCTACGCGGTGAGTCCCGCATTCGCCCTTGCAGTCGCGTGGCAGGAGTCAGGTTGGCAGCAGGGCGTCGTGAGCCATGCCGGCGCCGTCGGGGTCATGCAGCTCATGCCCGGCACCGCGGAGTGGGTCGGTGCCGCGATGCTCGGTCAACGGGTGAAGATCAACGACGTGCGCGACAACGTGCGTGCCGGCGTTCGGTTGCTTGCCCACTACCTGCATCGCTATGACGGCGATCGGTCGCTGGTGCTTGCCGCCTACTACCAGGGCCAGGGCGCGACGGACCGGCACGGGGTCTACCCGATCAGCCGACCGTACATCGCGTCGATTCTTCAGTTGGAGCGCATCTTCGGCCGCTGAGTCAGCCCCCGATATTCGGGATGCGGCGGGCCGACCATTCGCCGCCTTTATCTCGGGTCACGAGGACGAGATCGATCCGGAGCGCGCGGTGATGGGCGAACCGCTCGGCGGCGAACGCCGCCAGCGTGCGACCCAGGCGTGAAGTGCGCCTGCGGTCGATGGTCTCCCACCCTGCCCCGGCACGTTCGCTGTGGCGGGCGCGAACCTCGAGCGCGACGAGAGTTCCCTGCGGGTCCGTCGCGATGAGATCCACCTCACCGCCCGCATCCGATCGTCGACGCTGAGCGAGGACCCGCCAGCCGGACTGCTCCAGCCATCGTCGGACCGCCGCCTCCGCAGCAAGGCCCAGATCGTGCCGCCGATCCGACATGTTCCTGCTCTCCAGGGAGGCGAGCGATGATCGGGCTCTCCGTCAATCCAGGCCGAGCAGCTCCTCGTCCACGATCTCCCATTCGAGCTCGAGCGGGAGCTGCGTGCCCGCCAGCAGCAGCCGGATGGGCGCAAACGATCGGCGGTGCCACTCGCAGGGTCCCTCGCTGACCAACGCGTCGACGTGACGCCGAGTGCCGTAGCCCTTGTGTCGCGCGAACCCGTACGCGGGATAGCGCCGGTCGATCTCGTCACAGATGCGGTCGCGTGTCACCTTGGCCACGATGCTCGCGGCTGCGATCGAGGCGCTGATCGCATCGCCATCGATGATGGGTCGCTGCGGGAGGTCAATCTCGCGAAGGCTCAGTGCGTCGATCAGGAGATGGTCCGGCGGTTCGGCAAGCCGATCGAGCGCCTGGCGCATGGCGAGCTTCGTGGCCTGCAGGATGTTGATGCGGTCGATGACCTCGACCTCGACGCACCCGACGCCGACCCCGATCGCCCGATCGAGGATCTCTTCATACAGCGCCTCACGTCTCGCTCGAGGAAGGACCTTCGAATCGCGAATGCCCTTGATTCGGTGCCTCTCGGGGAGGACGACGGCGGCGGCCACCACCGGTCCGGCAAGGCACCCGCGACCGACCTCGTCGATGCCGGCGATTCGCTCGAAGCCTGCCAGGCGCAGCTCACGCTCGTTGCGCATGTGTGCGTCGCGAATGCGCGATCGGCGCGGGCGTCGGCGGGCAGTGACCGGTCTCGATGGGAGACGGGTCACGGGGTCAGTTGGTGCGGCGCTCGCGGAGCGTGGCGGACTTGCCGACCCGATCGCGGAGGAAGTAGAGCTGGGCGCGGCGCGCGACACCATGACGTACCACCTCGATCCGATCGATGCGCGGCGCGTGCACCATGAAGGTACGCTCGACGCCGACGCCGCTGGCGATGCGGCGCACGGTGATGGCTCGATTGAGGCCGCCGCCACGCATGCGCATGACCGTGCCCTCGAAGACCTGGATTCGCTCTCGCGTACCCTCGACCACCTTCACCGCGACACGGACCGTATCGCCCGGGGCGATCTCCGGTACGTCGGTGCGGAGCTGCTCGCGCTCGAGCTCCTTGATGGCGTTCATTCTGTGGGAGACCTCATGCTCGCGGGCTTACCCGCCGATTACTGGCGTGACACACGAACGCGACCGCCGTACGCGGCCGCGATGGCAGCGAGTATAGCAGCGGCCCTCCGACGCGGGCAACACGATCAGCTCCTCGGCGCCTCGGTGTCCGCCGCCAGGGTTTCGAGGAATTGGCGATCGACCGCATCGAGGTCCAGGGAAGCGAGCAGATCCGGGCGCCGCTCGAATGTCCGTCGCAGCGCCTCCTGTCGACGCCATCGGTCAACCTCGCCGTGGTGCCCGGACAGCAGGACCGGCGGAACCGGTCGATCCCGAAACGTTTCGGGACGCGTGTACTGCGGGTACTCGAGCAGGCCGGACGCGAACGAGTCTCCCCGGTGCGACGCCTCCTGGATCACACCCGGCACCAGCCGCACGACGGCGTCGATGACGACCAGCGCGGGCAGCTCGCCGCCGGTCACCACGTAATCACCAATGCTGACCTCGCGGTCCACGAGGTCCCGCACGCGTTCGTCGAACCCTTCGTAGCGCCCGCACACCAGGGCCAGGTGCGGCATCGTCGCAAGCTCGCGAGACAGCCGGTCGTCGAGCCGCTCCCCCGCCGGGTCCATGAGCACGATCACGGCGCCGGCCTCGCGCAGTGGCTCGATCGCGGCAAACAGCGGCTCCGGTCGCATCACCATGCCCGCTCCGCCGCCGTACGGGTAATCGTCGACCGACCGATGGCGACCGATGCCGTGCTCGCGCAGGTCATGGACCAGGAACTCCACCAGCCCCGCCTCGGCGGCGCGGCCGATGATCGAGGTTCCGAGCGGCCCGGCAACCAGCTCGGGGAAGATCGTGATGACATCGATCCGCATGGTTCAGCCGATCTCCTCGGCGTCGTCCGGCGCAACGACCATCAGGCCGGCGGCAAGGTCGATGCGCAGGACCACTGAGCGCAGCGCGGGAATCAGGCGCTCGCCGTCGGCTCCCTCGATCCTGTAGACCTCGTTGCCGCCGGATCGGAAGATCTCGGCCAGCCGGCCGACCTGAGTGCCATCCGGCTCCTCCACCCTGAGGCCAACGAGATCACTCCAGTAGTAGGCACCATCGGGAAGCTCGTGCGGCTCCGCTTCCAGGTAGCGACCGGCGAGCGCTTCGGCCGCACTCCGCGTATCGATCCCGTCGAAGTGGAGCACGGTTCCACGGCCACCCGCCTCGACGCGCGAGATCCGCAGCGCGGAGGCGTCGCCCTCCGGCCACACGTCAACTCCGGCGGCGAGTCGTTCTGGCCAGTCCGTGAGGACCTCGACGCGCACCGCGCCCGCAAGTCCCTTGGCGCCGAGAATCCGGGCGACGGCGAGCCGCCGATCAGTCGGCGTCGGAGACGATCTCGAGTTCGACGTGGCGCCCGTCCTTGGTGGCCATGACCTTCAGGAGGCTCCGAATGGCGTTGGCGATCCGTCCATCGCGGCCGATGACGCGACCCATATCCTCCTGGTCGACGCCGAGCGTGAGGACCGTCTCATCGGCCTGCTCGTCGACTTCGACCCAGACCGCATCGGGCTTGTCGACCAGGCCGCGGGCAACATATTCGAGGAAGGTCTTCATGCTTCGGCCTTGTCGCCATCGGGCTCGCTGGCCTCATCTGTCGCCTCGGCCTCAGGGGTCGCGTCAGCGGCCGCCGGCTCCGCATCGGGTGTCGCCTCGTCGGCCGTGACGGCTTCCGCCTCGTCCGATGTGACGGTCTCCGGTGCATCGGTGGTGACAGCTTCCGCCTCGGGCGCCGCTGCGGTCTCGCCGCCTGCCGCGCCTGCCGCCGCCTTGGCCTTCGCCTTCGCGCTCAGCTTGGGCTTCGACGCCCGCGTGGCTCGCTTCGGCTTCTCGGTTGTCGGTTCCTGCGCTGCCTTCTCCGCCTGGCGGATGAGCTTCGCGACCGTCTCGGACGGCTGCGCTCCCCGGCCGATCCAGTCGTTGATCCGCGCGGTCTCGAGGTGGACCGTTGCGGGTTCGGTGAGCGGATCGTAGAAACCCAGGATCTCGAGTGCGCGCCCGTCGCGTGAGCGTCGCTTGTCGATGGCGATCACCCGGTAGGCCGGACGCTTGGTTGCGCCGACACGGGTCAATCGAATGCGAACTGCCAAGTGGTCGATACCTCAGTGTGGGTTGGTCGTGATTGAATCGGTTCTACGGCTCGTCGACCGTGAGAACCGCGTGGAATTCGATCTGATCGGCATGAGATGGGGCCGTGAACCCGAACGTCCCGATACGTGACAGGATATCGCGCGCGTCGGCTGGAAGCGAAAGCGCATCGCCGGCCAGGGACGCCGCGGCCGCGATATCCACGAACACCTCGTTGCCGGCGCGTTCGCCCGCGATGTCGAACGTCCGCTCGTACCTGGCACCGGTGGCGAGGGCGTTTCCCGATGCGTGGGCATCCAGCGACGCCACCACGTCCTCCACGCCGGTCCCGATGATGATGATGCCGTCGCGGGTCGCGTAGGCCAGGTCGATGGTGTCCGGGATGGAGACCGCGGTGATCTCATCGCCCTCGTGGGTCTCAGTGCTCGACGTCGCACCGATCGCGCCCAGGCCCGAGACGATACGGTCAAGGGCCGCAATTCCCGCCTCGGGATCCTCCGGGCGCAGCAGCAGCTGTCCGCGAGGGAGGTCCCCGTCCATCCCGGAGAACGCGACGCCCACCTCGCGATCCAGCAGTGGGAGGAGATCTTCGTCGAGGTCGACGCCGAGTCCGAATGCCGCAAGTGCCCGGAACGTGTCCAGCGCACCCACGATCTCCTGACCCTCCGGCATCGCGCCGGCTGCCTCCTCGGCGTCCTCGAGCGTCCGCCTCACGCCGAATACGACGGCCTCGGCGATGGTGTCCGGCGGCATCCAGTCGACGAGGCTCGACGGCTCGCCACCCAGTCCGAAGCCGGCGGTTGCCGACGAGGTTGCCGACACGGCGTCGAACGGTGCGCGGCCACTCAGCCTGAGACCATCGGGCTCGGCCACGAGCGCGGCGCCGGCGGTGCTGAACGGTGAGAGCTGCTCGCCGACGGCGGTCGTTTCGCTCAACGCCGCCACGTCGACGAACCCGCTGGCGAGATGGTCGGCCGGCAGGTCGCGCATGGTGGCGCGGAAGTCGTCACGACTCGCGAGCGCGTCGGCTCCGTCCCGGACATCGACCACCGCCTCGATCGGCTCGGCGCTATCGGCGAGGACGAGCATGCCGTCGACGATGGCATAGGCCTGGTCATCGCCGACCTGGATGTCGACGCCCGAATAGCTGGCGATCGTTGTCTCATTCCCGGCAAGCTCCGACATCGACGCCAGCGCGAGCTCGGCATCCTTGACGTCGACCAGCACCACGACGATCGGGCCACCATCGGACATCCACGTGGCGACCGACAGCTGGCTGCCGAGCCATGGCTTCACCTGCGTCCGGTAGTCGAGCTCGACGCCGGCGGCGCCAACCAGGTTGCTCACCACCTGGTCGACCTTGTCGTCCAGGGATGCCTCGTCCGCAAAGCCCGGGAACCGGCCGATGAGGCTTCCCAGGTTCATCTGTTGACCGGCGGATGGCTGCAGGTACACGTTCACGTACAGGGCGGTGTCAGCCGGCGCCAGGGCAGACGCTCGGTCGGTGGCGGTCGAGAAGAACAGGAGGTATCCGGCCACGAACGCGGCGCCGGCCAGACCGACCAGGGTGACGGTTGCGATGACGAGACGATGCATGGTTCAGTCGCTCAGCGGCCGAGCAGGGCGCCGAGGCCCCCGCCGGCGCGAGGCAGTTTGCCCCCCGCGAACATCTTCATCATCTTCTGCATCTCGACGAACTGTTTCAGGAGCCGATTCACCTCCGCGGTGTTCGTTCCACTGCCCGTCGCGATGCGCCGTCTCCTGCTCGCCTTGATGAGCTCCGGGCGTCGCCGTTCCTCGGGCGTCATGGAGTCGATGATCGCCTCGATGCGCTTCATCTGGCCGGAATCGACGGCTTCCTGGGCGGCGCCGGCAATCTGGCCCGCGCCGGGAACCATCTGCAACAGCTGGCCGATCGGGCCCATCTTCTTGATCTGGTTGAGCTGCCCCCGGAAGTCCTCGAGCGTGAAGCGGTTTTCCATCATCCGCTTGGCGGCCTGCTCCGCTTCCTCCTGGTCGACGTTCTCCTGCACCCGCTCGACGAAGCTCAGGATGTCGCCCATGCCGAGGATGCGCTGCGCCAGTCGATCCGGATGGAAGGGCTCGAGCCCATCGGTCCGCTCCCCCGTTCCGAGGAACGACACCGGGAGCCCGGTGACGGCGCGGATGCTGAGCGCGGCACCACCGCGCGCATCACCGTCCATCTTGGTGAGGACCAATCCGGTGATCGGCAGTTTGGCGTGGAACGCCTCCGCCACCCGCGCCGCCTCCTGGCCGGTCATCGCATCCACCACGAGGAGTGTCTCCGACGGAGTGACGCTGCCGACGATCCGCACGAGCTCGTCCATCATCGCCTCGTCGACGTGGAGCCGTCCGGCCGTGTCCAGGATCATGACGTCGAGGCCGCGCTGGCGCGCAACGTCGAGGCCGGAGCGTGCGACCTCGAGCGCCGGAGTCCCGACCGGTCGGGTATGGACCTCGACGCCGATCTGGTCGCCCAGCTGGACGAGCTGATCGACGGCGGCGGGCCGGTAGACGTCCGCGGCCACCAGCAGCGGCTTCTTGCCCTCCTTGCGGAGGCGGACGGCGAGCTTGGCGGCAGTCGTCGTCTTTCCCGAGCCCTGCAGGCCGACCATCATCAGGACGGCGGGCCGCGCATCCAGGTCGAGGTGATGACGGGTACCGCCGAGCACATCGACCAGCTCCTCGTGGACGAGCTTCACGATCTGCTGACCGGGGTTCAGGCCGGTGAGCACGTCGCTCCCCAGGGCGCGCTCCCGAAGCCGCGCGACGAAATCCTTGACGACGCGGAAGTTGACATCGGCCTCGAGCAGGGCAAGGCGAATCTCGCGGAGGGCGACGTCGAGGTCGGCCTCGGTGATGCGGGCCTTGCCGCGCAGGCGCTCCGTGATGCCCTGCAGGCGCGTGGAGAGAGACTCGAACATGAACGATCCGGTGCGGAAGATCAGTGCCGGCGACGATCGGCCGGCAAGCGGCTGCCCATTCTACGGGGCGTCGAGCGTGGCGGCAACGAAGGGTTCAGTCGGCGAACAGCCACTCCACGAATGCCTCCGGGTCGAACGGAGCCAGTGCATCAATCTCTTCCCCGACGCCGGCGAACAGGATCGGCACTCCCAGGCGTTCCGCCACCGCCAGGGCGACTCCTCCCTTGGCCGTGCCGTCCAGCTTCGTCAGCACGATCCCGGTGACGCCGGCGTCACGGCTGAAGCCCTCGGCCTGAAGGAGGCCGTTCTGTCCGGTGGTCGCATCAAGGACCAGCAGAACGTGCCTGGGCTGACCCGGCATCCGGCGCTCGATCACGCGCTTGATCTTCGCCAGCTCGTCCATGAGCTGCTGCTTGTTCTGGAGGCGGCCCGCGGTATCGACAAGGACGGCATCCAGCCCGCGTGACTCGGCAGCCACGACCGCGTCGAACGCCACAGCACCCGGATCCGCCCCCGTTCGCTGGGCCACGACCGGGACCGCCAGCTGGTCGCCCCACACACGGAGCTGCTCGATGGCCGCCGCCCGGAACGTGTCCGCCGCAGCCAGCACGACGGAGCGACCCTCGGCGCCGAGCCTCGCGGCCAGCTTGGCGATCGTGGTGGTCTTTCCCGTTCCGTTCACCCCGACGAACAGGATCACCGCGGGCGGTTCACCGAGTTCGAACGTGCCGGAGCCGACCCGTGCCAATCGATCGCGGATCTCGGTGGCCAGCGCACGTCGGGCGTCCTCCCCACTGCGCCCGCCCTCGGCACGGAAGCGGACGCGGGCCGCGTCGACCAGCTCCATGGTGACGGGAGCTCCCACGTCAGCGGCAATGAGCGCCTCCTCGACGTCGTCCCACGTGGATTCGGTTGCCGCCTGGCTCGTGCCGAACGCCGCGCGCAGGCGGGCACCGATGCCGGACGGCCGTGCCCGCAGTCCCATGCCGCTCGGCTCTCGTCGGGGACGGGCCACGGTCGTGGCGGGAGCCGGCTCGAGCTGGACGTCGGGATCGGTCTCGGGCTCGGCCGGAAGCTCCTCCGGACCGCCGTCCCGGCGACGCCAGAACATCAGGCTTCGACCTCGACGGGGACGTCGGCGAGGCGGAGCGACAGCACGCGGCTGACGGCCGCATCGGTCATGGTCACGCCGTAGATCGTATCGGCGACTTCGATTGTTGCGCGGTTGTGGGTGATCACGACGAAGTCGATGGCCTCGGAGAGCTTGCGGAGCGCCTGCGCGAAGCGTCCGATATTGGCCTCGTCAAGCGCGGCGTCAACCTCGTCCAGGATGCAGAACGGCACCGGGTTGACGGTGAGCATGGCGAAGAGCAGGGCAACGCCGGTGAGCGCACGCTCGCCGCCGGAGAGCATCGCCAGGCGTTGCAGGCGCTTTCCGGGAGGCCGCACCACGATCTCGATCCCGCCGGGAGCGTCGCCGTCTGACTCGTCACCCATCTGCAGCGATCCCGAGCCGCCGGCGAACAGCAGCTGGCAGTACTCGTCGAAGCGGGCGCCGATCGCGGCGAACGCGGTGTTGAACTGGGCGGCGATCTCCGCGTCGAGCGTGGTGATGAGCTCCTCGGTGGAGGTGATTGCACCGCGCAGGTCGCCATCCTGGGCACTCATCTCGTCCAGGCGGGCCGCCAGCTCACGATGCTCCTCGACGGCGAACGGATTCACGGAGCCGATCTGCCCGAGGGTGCGGCGAACCCGCCGCAGCTCCGTCTCCAGCTCGGCATCGTCCAGCGCCTCGATATCCGGCCCCGGCGGATCCTGCGGAGCCTCCCCCGCCTCGACCTCGGGAAGGCCCTCGAGGGCGATCTCGCGCTCCCGAAGCAGCCCCGCAAGGGCCTCGTCACGCCGAGACTCCTCGATGGCCGCAGCCTGCATCGCGCTCTCGAGCGACGCGAGCTCCTCGCCGGCATCTCCCTGCTCGCTCTCGAGCGCGACGAGCTGCGCTCGCGCCGCATGTCGAGCCTCCTCGGCCTGGGCATGCGCGCCGTCCACTGTCGCCTGCCTGGTCCGCGCGGCCTCGAGCGGACCCGATGCCTCATCGAGCTCCAGCCGCAGCGTCTCGAGCGCCGAGCGTCGGGCAGGCAGGCCGCCACGAAGCTGCGCCACTCGTGCCTCGAGATTCGCGCGTTCGCTGCGCATGCCGGCCGTTCGCGTCTCGATCTCTTCCGCGGCGCGGCGAGTCCCGGTCCACTTCTCCCGTGCCGCGTCCCGTCGCGCGGCGAGCGCGTCACGCCGTGCACGAGTTTCGTCCGCATGCGCCTGTCGCTCGACAAGCTGATCGACATCCGTCTCGGCAGCCGGGTCGTCGGAGCGCGAGGCCGCATCGCCTTCCGCAGCTCTGAATGCCTCCGCCAGTCGCGTGGCACGCTGCTCGTCGCGGTCGAGCTCGGCGGCGGACGCCGCCGCCGTTTCACGCGCGACCCGTGCCGCCTGCTCCGCCTGGTCTTGGCGCTCCCGCGCCTCGAGGTGCTCGCCCCGTCGAAGGCGGAGTGCCTCGGCCGCATCGTGCGCGCTCCGCTGTGCTTCATGGAACTCGGCCTCGAGCTCCTGCACCGCGTTGCCAAGCTCACGACGACGGACATGCGCTCTCGCCGCCGCTCCGCCCGGTGGGTCGGCCTGGCCGCGGAGGATCACGCCGCGGGCGTCCCCGAGGTCGCCGCCGGCCGTCACCGCTGCCCACCCCGACGGGAGATTGCTCCACCCTGCCAGCAGCGCTATCGAGGTTCGGCGCAACGACGGTTCGTGTGAAGGCCCTGGGACCTGCGGCCATGCCGATCCAGTCCGCGACGGTGCGGGTCGCACCCACCGCCGCACACGCCGCTTCCCGCGCCTCGGCGTCCACCGGCTCGGACGGAGCGAGGATGCGTGCCGCACCCTTCGCGCCCACGATCTCGGCGGTCGGATCGCGGTCGGACCACAGCAGCGCGCTCTCGAGCTCGCCACCGACCACTGCCTCGATGGCCGGCCACGAGTCCTCCGGCGCCGAGACCGCGTCGAGCAGCGTCGGCCACCCGGCGGCGGCGAGGCGCCGCCCGAGACGCGTGGCCGCGTCGTGAGGCTGGGCGAGCGCACCGAGCTCCGCGCGGAGCGCCTGGAGTCGCTCGGTGAGCTCGATGACGGACCGTCGAGTGGCATCGGCCTCCTCCTGCGCGGCGTCGCGGGCGGCAGCCGCTCGCTCGAGCGCCTCCGCAGCCGAGACCGAGGCGGCGGACGCTTCGTCCAGCGCGCCCGCGGCATCGGCTGGCGCGTCGCCGGCTATCGCCAAGGGATGCCGCTGCCGCATCGCGCTCGCGGGCGAGGTGCTCGAGGCGCGCGCTGATCTGGGTTGCCTCCTCGACGGCGCGGGCACGTGCTGCGATCGCGTCACTGTGCCGGGCCCTGAGCTCGGATACGGCCTGTTCGGCAGCGACGAGGAGGTCGTCGGCCGCCGCCAGCTCGGTCACCGCGCTTCGCCATTCCGACTCTGCCGCCGCCGCCGCCGCGATGGCGGGTGCGACCTCGGCGCCCGGCCCACGGACGTCCAGATTCGCCAGGGCGTCCTCGGCCGTGCCGAGCTCGTGCTCCTCGCGCTCGACGGCGACCTGCATCTCGCTCAGGCGGACTGAGAGCGCCTCCACGCGGGCCTCGAGCCGGATGAGCGCCTCGTGGGCGGCCTGACGATCGGCGGCCGCATCCCTCGCCGCCTGTTCTGTGGCCCAGTAGCGTTCCTCGGCGACCCGGACCGCCTCGCGCCCGGCCTTCTGCGCGTCCCGATAGCTCGCCAGGGCCGATTCGGCCGCCGCCGCCCGCCGTCGTGCCTCGCTCAGCTCGGAACGCGCCGCCAGCTCGCGGCGCCGGATCGATGTGCCGATCAAGGCCCGCGCGCGTGATCCGAGGGTGTCGTGCTGTTGCTGATGTTCCGCCTGGAGTGCGAGCCGCCTCACCTGGGGCTTGAGCTCCCCGACCAGGTCGCTGACGCGCGTGAGGTTGTCGAGGGCGCGGGCAAGGCGCGCTGATGCTTCGTTGCGCTTCACCTGGAGCCCCTTGACGCCGGCCGCCTCCTCGAAGAGCTGGCGCCGCTCCTCGGGACGAAGCGAGAGCGCGGCGTCGACGGTGCCCTGGCCCACGACGACGAGCTCGTTCGCACCGAGCTGTCCCTCACCGAGCAGGTCCACCACGTCACGCAGGCGAGCGCGAGCGCCATTGATCAGGTACTCGCTCTCCCCGGATCGATACGCGCGCCTGCCGATGGAGACCTCGGCGAATTCGATCGGCAGCCATCCATCGGCGTTGTCGAGGGTCAGGATGGCCTCGGCCATGCCCTGGGGCTTGCGCTGCTCCGACCCGCCGAAGATGACATCGTCCGCTCGGCGCGTGCGCAGGGAACGGTTCGACTGCTCGCCGAGCACCCAGCGCACGGCGTCGGCCATGTTGCTCTTGCCGGAGCCATTGGGGCCGATGACGGCGTTGACGCCCGGTTCGAACACGAAGCGTGTCGGATCGGCAAACGACTTGAACCCGTGAAGACGGAGCTCCTTGAGACGGCTCACGACACGGCCGTCTGCATCGGCTCCTCGGGCACGTCGGGCAGCTCGGCCATCGCGACCTGCGCTGCCTGCTCCTCGGCACGCTGCCGGCTCGTTCCGGTCCCGGTGCCGAGCACGATGTCGCCAACGCTCACCGCCACCCGGAAGATCTGGTCGTGCGGTGGCCCCGACGCGTCGATGAGCTGGTAGGTGGGCTTCGATCCGCGGTACCGCTGGCTCCACTCCTGGAGCAGCGACTTCGCCGATTTCGGTGGCCCGCTGATGGCCGCGAGGGCCTGGAGGCGAGGTGCGAAGAGCCGCGCGATGATCGCGTCGGTCTCCTCGGGTCCCTTGACGAGGGAGAGGGCCCCGGCCAGTGCCTCGAGGGAGGCAGCCAGGACCGAGGGTCGGGTTGCGCCGCCGGCATCGGTCTCGCCGCGTCCCAGCATCAGGTAGCGATCGAGTCCGATCTCGAGTGCCAGCTCGGCCAGGGCCTCGCGGTTGACGAGCGCCGCTCGCCGCGCGGTGAGGAACCCCTCGTCCTCGTCGGGGTACTGCTCATACAGCAGGCGGCTCACGGTGACACCGATCACGGCGTCGCCATAGAACTCGAGACGCTCGTTATGGCCGGACGCGAGCGCGGGGTTCTCGTTGAAGAAGGAGCTGTGGACGAAGGCCTGACGAATCAGCTCCTCCTCGCGCAGGACGATGCCGAGGTGGGCGCTGAGCTCGTCCAGCGGTGGAGCATCCATGGGCGAACCCGTCTACTGCTGATGCTCCTCGATGAAATCGACGGCGTCCTGGACCTTCTGGATTCTCTCGGCGTCCTCATCCGAGATCTCCATGCCGAACTCCTCCTCGAGGCTCATGATGAGCTCGACCAGGTCGAGTGAATCGGCATTGAGGTCCTCGACGAAGGAGGCCGGGGGCTGGACCTCTTCCTCGTCGACGCCGAGCTGCTCGACGATGATCTTCTTGAGGCGTTCGTATATGGTGCCGTCTGTCACGAGTTCAGGCTCCTCCACCCGATGATCTGGAAACACTTCCTAACACGCCATTGACGAGGCGTCGCGCGGCGTCGCCGGCGTAGATCCGGGCGAGGGATACGGCATCTCGCATCGTCTCCCCGCTCGGGGTCGCGGCGGAGTATAGCACCTCGTAGATCGCGCTCCGGAGGATCGTCCGCTCCACGCGGCCGAGCTCGGCAACCGGGATCAGCGGCGCCTCAACGGCGATTCGCGCATCGAGGCTGGCCCGATGCTCCGCCACACCGGCGACGATCGATGCCGCGTGGGCGCGGACGCCCTCCGGCACGTCGCGCTCCTCGGCCAGCCGCTCCAGGGCGTCAGGCGCAGAGCCGGGACGGAACTCCTCCTCGAACAGCGCCAGCAATGCCAGCCGGCGTGCCAGGAGGCTCGCGGCCGATGGGCGCGAGCTGGCTTTGGCGCTCATTCAGGCGCGCTCCCGGTGCAGCCGGGCGGCGATCCGCGACCGCACGCCCCGATGCACCAGCGCCGGGTGCTCGCGGGTCCATTCGGCGATGAGGTCCGGCACGCGTGCCTCCGCCGACTCGGAGGCCACCCGCATGGCATGTTCGATCATTCGGGCCTTCGCACGGCCATGGGTGACGATGCTCACCCCCTTGACGCCCAGCAGCGGAGCGCCACCGTAGCGCTCGTAGTCGAAGCGGCCCTTGAGGCGGTCGAATCCCGGGCGCAGGGCCAGGAGCGCGAGCGGCGCGAGCGGCCCCTGCTGGAGGTCCTCGCGAAGGGCGCGGAACACGAAGCTGGTGATCCCCTCGAAGAACTTGATGACGACATTCCCGACGAATCCGTCGCACACGACCACGTCCGCCCGATGCGCGATCATGTCGTGTGCCTCGACATTGCCCACGAAGTGCAGGTCGAGCGCGGCGAGCTTGGCATGGGCCTCTCGCGCCAGCTCGTCCCCCTTCTCCACCTCCTCGCCGATGTTGAGGAGCCCGATGCGAGGGTTGCTGACGTGGAGGACGTGCTCGGCGAAGATGGCACCCATCGCGGCGAATTGGACGAGATGCTCGGGATCGGAATCCACGTTGGCCCCCACGTCGAGGAGCATGACCGGGCCCGTTGCCGTGACCATGTGTGCCGGTAGCGCCGGCCGGTCGATGCCGTCCACCCGTCCGAGTCGCAGGATCGCGGCGGCCATCGTGGCGCCGGTCGACCCCGCGCTGACGATCGCATCGGCGTCGCCGTCCCGAACGAGGTCGGTGGCCACAAGGATCGACGAGCGACGCTTGGTGCGGAGGGCGGTGGCCGGGTGGTCCCCCATGCCGATCACCTCGGGGGCATCCACGAACCGGATGTTGGACGGGGTGCCCTTCCCGTACTCGGCGACCTCACGCTCGAGGCGCGGCACATCGCCGACCAGGCTGACCTGGTCGGCGGGCTGTTTCTGTGCGTAGTCGACGGCACCGCGGACGATCTCGCGAGGGGCGTTGTCGCCTCCCATCGCGTCGACCGCGATGCGCATCGTGGTTAGCGCTGGCCTTCGACCGGGGTGACCGGCTCGATCGCGACCGCCTCGCGACCTGCGTACCAGCCGCAGGTGGGGCAGACGTGATGGGCGCGCTTCAGCTCGTGGCAGTGGTCGCACTCGACCAGCGGGGGTGCGCTGATGGCGAGGTGCGCACGGCGTTCACCCTGACGCGCCTTGGATACTTTTCGCTTGGGAACGCCCACGCGGAACTCCTTGACCAATGTATGACGGGACGCCGCAGTATAGCCGGACGACCGGCGCACTGGCGAATGGAGAATGGCGCTGGGTGGCGCTTAGGCGTCCCGCTCCCGCAGCAGGGCAGCGAGCCCGGCCAGCCGCGGATCGATCTCATCCGCGGCGTGTGCATGAGGGCCGGCATCGAGCCGCTCACCGCACTCGACGCACAGGCCGGCACAATCGGGCCGGCACAGCGGGTGCATCGGCTCGGTGAGCGCGAGCTCGTCGTGGATCACGGCTCCCAGGTCGATCTCGTGGTGTTCGTCGATCTCCAGGGACGCCTCGGCGTCAGCGGCCTCGATCGTCAGGCGCGCGCCGCTGTCGGGATCGATCGTCGGCAGGAATTCCTCGTCGATCTCGACCCGCACCTCCTCGACGTACGCGTCGGTGCACCGCGCACAGGTGCGCCGCAGGGGGGCGCGCACCGTCCCGCGTGCCAGGATGCCGCGGTTGGTCCGCTGCAGGCGCAGATCGCCGTCGAGGGGGCCGGCGAGCTCCACGTCCGGGCCCAGCGTGACGTATCTGTCGCGCAGCCGAACGTCGCGCACCGCCCCGGGCGGCTCATGCAGGAGCCCGGCGACGTTGAACGAGATCACGGGCGGGACGCGGCGCTCGGCTGCTCCTCGGGATCGACGACGATGGCGTCGGCCCCTGCCGGCTTGCCGTCGGTCGCCGGTCGATGGCGATCATCGAGCATGTCGATGCCTCGCTTGATGCTGGTCAGCGCCTTGATGCATTCGCCCTCGAGCCGGATCAGGACGCCGGCCGCGTACTCGTCAGCCCCGCGGCGGACCTCGGCCGCCTCCGCCTGCGCCTGGGCCAGCAGCTCACCGGCGCGCTCCTGCGCGGCCCGAACGAGCTCGCGCTCATCGAGCATCTGTGCGGCCTTCTCCTGGGCCCGCGCGATGATCGCGTCGCCCTCGTCGCGCGCACGTTCGGTGATCCGGCCCGCATCCTCGGTGATGCGGCGGGCCTGGCGAACCTCGTCGGGCACGGAGACGCGCAGCTGGTCCACCAGCTCGAGCACGGTTGCCTGGTCCAGAACGACGTTGTTCGTGAGCGGCAGCTTCTTTCCGGCTGCCACCATCGACTCGAGCCGTTCGACCAGGAAGATGATGTCCGTGACGCTACCCTCCTCGGGCGCGATTATACGCGCGGCTCCACGCCGATTCGGTGAGCGAGCGCCTCGGCGACCGGCTTCGGCACCATCGGGCTGATATCCCCACCGAACCGTGCGACTTCCTTGGTCAATGAAGAACTCACGTAGCCGTACTCGAGCGCCGTCATCAGGAACGTGGTGTCGACCTCGGGCGCGAGCTTTCGGTTCGTCAGGGCCATCTGCAGCTCGGCCTCGAAGTCGCTGACCGCCCGCAGGCCGCGGACGATGAAGCCCGCGCCATGACGACGCGCGAAGTCGACGGTCAGGCCGTCGAAGGCGTCCACCGTAACGTGCGGACCGAGGTCGGCGACGCTTCGTGCAATGAGATCGACGCGCTCATCGATGCTGAAGAGGGGCTCCTTCTTCGTGTTGTTCAGCACGCCGATGACGAGCCGATCGAAGAGCCCCGACGCCCGCGTGGCGACATCGAGGTGCGCGTTCGTCATCGGGTCGAACGATCCGGGGAACACGGCAACCCGCGTCATGAATCCGCTGCCTCCAGGAAGCTGAGCATCGTCTCGCCGAACCTGCGCTGCCGAACCGGGACCAATCCGGCGATCTCGGGCATCTCGGTTCGCCAAAAGTGCTTGATTACTACGATGGCGCCGGGAGCGAGCCATGGCCCGACCAGGCGAAGCGGCGCCACGATATCACGCACCTCGTACGGGGGATCCATGACCACCAGGTCCGATCTCGAAGGCGGCGTCGCGAGATAGCGTTCGACATCGGATGCCACGACCTCGGCCCGATCCGCGGTGCGCGTCCGCTCGATGTTCGTGCGCAGCGCCACGAGCGCCGGGCGCGACTGCTCCACGAACGTCGCGTGAGCCGCGCCTCGCGACAGAGCCTCGATGCCGATGGCGCCGCTCCCCGCATACAGGTCCAGGACGACCGCATCCGGCACCCGCTCCCCGAGGATGCCGAAGAGGGTCTCCTTGACCCGGTCGGTGATCGGTCGCGTCCCGACGCCGCGCGGCGCCACCAGCGGCTGCCCTCGTGCATCGCCGGCGATGACCCGCATCAGGCCGCGTCCCCCTCGTCCTCGGCCGCGGTGAAGTCCCGCTGCAGCCGGGCGAGGAGCGGCCGCCCCTCAAGGCCAGGGTCCGATGCGACGACCCGGTCGGCGAGCGTCCGCGCGCGCTGGGCGAGCTCGATGTGGCGTGGGTCGAACAGCGACGCCACCCTGAGGGGCGGAAGGCCTGACTGGCGCGTGCCGAGGAGGTTGCCGGCGCCGCGCAACTCGAGATCGGCCTCGGCGATGACGAATCCGTCGCTCGAGCCACGGACGACATCGAGACGGCGCAGAGCGAGTTCCTCGGATGCGTCCGACAGGAGGATGCAGAACGAACGATGCGGGCCGCGGCCAACCCGTCCGCGGAGCTGATGGAGCTGCGCGAGCCCGAACCGCTCGGCGTCCTCGATGAGGATCACGCTCGCATTCGGGACGTCGATCCCGACCTCGATCACGGTCGTGGCGACGAGGATGTCCATCTCGCCGGCGGCGAACGCGGCCATGGTCGCGTCTCGTGTGTCGGCCTTCTGCTGGCCGTGGACCAGCCCGATGCGCAGGTCCGGCCACGCGGCCCGGAGGCGCTCGGCCTCGGCCTCGGCGCTGGCCGCCTCGAGCGTCGGGGACTCCGACACCAGGGGCACGACCACGAATGCCTGGCGACCGGCCTCGGCCTCGCCGGCGAGGAACGCCTCGATCTTCGGCAGCGCCCGACGATCACGGATCTCGGTCCGGATCGGCTCACGGCCCGGCGGGAGCTCTCGAATCGTACTGATCGCGAGGTCCCCGTAGACGGTGAGGCCGAGCGTCCGCGGGATCGGCGTGGCGGTCAGCGCCAGCACATGGGGCTCGCCGCCGGCACCCTTGCCCTGCAGTGCCGCCCGCTGGCCGACGCCGAAGCGGTGCTGCTCATCGACCACGGCGAGTGCCAGCCGTGGAAACACGACGGCCTGGCTGATCACCGCGTGGGTGCCGATCACGACCTCGGCGGCTCCATCGGCGATCGCGTCGTGAATGGCTCGCTTGTGGGCCCTCGGCAGCGACCCCGACAGGAACTCGGCCCGAACGCCCAGGGACCTCAGGAGCGGGGCGAGGCCATCGTGGTGCTGCCGCGCCAGGATCTCGGTCGGCGCCATCAGGACGGCCTGCCAGCCCGCACGCACGGCCGAGGCGAGGGCAATGGCCGCGACCGCCGTCTTTCCACTGCCCACGTCGCCCTGCAGCAGTCGACGCATCGGCCGCTCGCTCGCCAGATCCCCGGCGATCTCCTCGACCGCGGTGGCCTGGTCGCCGGTCAACACAAAGGGCAGCGCCGAGATGATCGCGCGGCGCTCCTCCACGGGGATGTCGATGCGCGGGGCGCGCAACGACTCACGGGCCGCTCTGGCCTGCGCCAGGGTCAGCTGGAGGGCCAGGAGCTCGTCGAACGCGAGCCGATCGAGTGCCTCCCCCACGTCGCCCGCGTCCTCCGGGAAATGTGCCGTGCGCAGCGCCTGGTCCAACGGCGGCAGTCCGCCGCGCTCGGTGTCCGACAGGGGGTCGTCGATCGCGGGCAGCGCCCGGTCGAGCACGCGTGCCAGCAGCTCCCTGAGTCGCTTCTGCGTGACTCCCGACCCGAGGTGGTAGACCGGGACGACGCGAGCGGTGTGCACCGAGTCCCGCCCGACCGGGCTGAACTCGGGAGATGTGAACTGGGATCGCCATCCCCGCTGGGTGACTTTCCCGGAGATGATCACCTCGTCGCCGGCCTGCAGTCGACGCTCGACGTAGCGACGGCCGAACCAGACCGCCTCGGCGCTGCCCGTGAGATCGGTCAGCTGTGCGATCACGCGCTGTGGCCGCCGCCCGAAACCCGGCTCGATGCGCACGGCAGCGACCGTGACGCGGGCCGACTGCTTCTCATCCGGGACGAGCTCGCCCAATGGGCGGAGCTCGCTGAAGTCGTCGTAGCGGAACGGGAGGTACCAGAGGGCGTCTCGGGCCGTCAGAATGCCGAGGCGGGCCATGGCCGCGGCTCCCCGCGCGAGCTCGGGCATCGTGCGACGTATCGGCGCGTCGAGCTCCTCGGGAGCGAGAACGCTCACGCCCCGGGCGCCCGGCTCGATTGCATGCCTCGATCGTAGCGTGCTACGATCCCGATCGCCCGGCGCGACGCGCCGGTTCCCTTGTGATATGGAGTCCTCGACCATGGCCCGCGTCTGTGACATCTGCGGAAAGCGTCCGATCACCGGCTGGAATCCGCAGTCGGTCGGCATGAACCGCAAGCGCGCCCTGCGCCGATGGCTGCCGAACCTTCAGGCAATGACCCTCGTCACCAACGGCAAGGTCTCGAAGGTCAAGGCCTGCAGCCGCTGCCGCCGGACCGCCCAGAAGGTCTGACCCGCCGCCCCTGAGCCGATGCGCCCGCGTCATGCGACGCGGGCGTTGTCATGTCCGTCGCTCACGAGAGATCGCGCTCGGAGTCCAGCACCAGGGTGAAGGGTCCGGCATTCACCAGCTCGATGTCCATGTCCGCGCCGAAGCGGCCGGTCTGCACGGTGATCCCATGGGAGCCCAGTCGGGCAACGAAGTGATCGACCAGGGGTGCGGCGATCTCGGGCGATGCCGCCGGCGTGAAACCGGGACGGCGACCGCGCCGGACGTCCGCGTACAGGGTGAACTGGCTGACCACGAGCATGGATCCGCCCGACGAGGAGATGTCCAGGTTGGTTCGCCCCTCCGCGTCCTCGAAGTAGCGCAGTCCGGCCAGCTTGTCGGCCATGCGCTCGACGATGTCGGTGGTGTCACCGATGCCGATCCCCGCCAGGACCAGCGCTCCGCCGGGAATCGCTCCCAGCTGGTCTTTCCCCACCCGAACCGCGGCGCGGCTGACCCGCTGCACGACGAGACGCATGTGGGCCTACGGACTGCTCGAGGGACCCGGTGACGCCGATTCGCCCGCGCCCGCCGATGTCGTGGTGCCGGCATCCTCTCCGTCCCGCGGCGGGCCGAGGGCGGCCTCGGTGAACGTGGCTCGCGCGTTCCAGATCATCCAGCCCTGCGCCCCGTTGTCAGCGCCCGCCTGAAACTCCGATCGCACCTGCTCGGCCGAGTACGGCGGGAATGGTCCATAGCCGAAGTCCTGGATCCACGGACGAATCACCACCGGCAGACCCTCCGCCTGCCGGCTCATGATCTGGAGCGTCTCGTTGATCACTTCGTAGGGATGGTCGTTGGGTACCGCGAAGCCGAAGACGCCCGGACCGTAGTGCGACGGGTAGACCATCGGGTCGAAGTAGTCCACGTACGGCATGATCACCTCCGGCCGCTGGCCGATCCCCTGGTCGTCGGGCACGATGAAGCTGATCGGGAAGACATCCGCGCCCAGGAACGTTCGCGTCATGTCGAGCTCCTGGCTCACGACGCGAAGCACACGCTGGATTGCCGGCAGCCGGAATGACTGGGTGTTCGGGAGGTTGGTATCGGCGACGGCGTATGGGCCATCGCTGAAGAATCGGATGTAGTCGAGCTGCACCTCGTCGAATCCCTTGGCTGCGAGGTCGCCGGCAATCGCCGCGATGTACTCGGCCACACCGGGTGCCGATGGGTCCAGCCATGCACCGCCGATGTTGTCGCGCCACGGCTCCCCCGTCGCGCTGTTCCGAACTGCGAGCTCGGGGCGAGCGACCGCGCTGGTGTTGTCCTTCATGACCACGGTGCGCGCGATCGTGTAGATGCCACGCTCCTTGAGCATGGGCAGGAGCTCCTCGAGGTCGAACACCGGGTTCTCGCGGATGGCGCCCACCGCCGCGGCTTCCGGCAGATCCGTGGCGTAGTACAGGCGACCGTCGGTCTCCTTCACGTCGATGACCAGGGCATTCGCCTCGGTGCGGTCAAGCAGGTCGAGCATCGCCTCGAGACGCCCCGGGGCTTCGAAGACCGCCGACGGCGCATAGAGGGCACGGGCCTCGAACGGCGCCATCGTCACGTCGAGGCCGTCGAGCGACGCTCCGGTCGACAGCTCGTGGATCCGGTAGCCGGGGCGCTTCAGCACGAGCGTTGCCGCTTCCGCGACGCCCGTCAGCTCATAGACGCCATCCTCATCGGTCTCGGCCATGTGGTCTCCGCCATCGACGAAAACCCGCACACCCGCGATCGGCTCGCCCGCCTCGTCGCGAACCACGCCGCGGGCAACGTTGCTGCGCAGCTCGCACGAGTACGGGGCCTTCATCGGGCACCGTGGCCTCGGTGGAGTCGTGGCCGCTGAGTGCCGCCTCGATCGTCGCGCCTCGCATCAGGCTCATCGTCGCCTCGCCATCCGCGTCGGTCGTCGCAGTCTGGCCGTCGGCCGTGAGCGTCACCCCCGACAGCGCCTCGTCGGATGCCTGCTTCGTCGCCGTGACGATGACCTCGCGTGGCTGCTCCGGTGTCGGAGACGGCGTCGGGACGAACGGCAGCTGCGGTCCGTTGTCACCACAGGCGACGGCGAGGACGGCGAGGAGAAGGAGAGCGAGGATCGGCGAGGCAGGTCGGCGAGGCAGCAGGATCAGGTCCTTCCGGCGTCGTTGGCGGGTGGTCGGACACCGCCTGCGGCGGTGCGAAGTGCGGCGACCGTGGGCGTCAGGTCACCGTCCGTACTGTACAGGGCACTGCCCGTCACCAGCACGTCTCCACCGGCCGCACGCGCGCGCCCGATCGTCTTGAGGTTCACTCCACCATCCACCCCGATCGAGACGTCGAGCTCCCGTCGGTCAAGCTCGGCGCGGATGGCCTCGATCTTCGGCAGCACGGACTCGATGAACTCCTGCCCACCCCATCCGGGATGCACGGTCATGACCAGCACCATCTCGACCCGCTCCAGGAACGGCAGAATCGCATCGGCCGAGGTCTCCGGGTTGAGCGCGATGCCCGGACGCCGTCCGCTCGCCGTGATGGCGTCGATGACAGCGGCCGGATCATCATCGGCCTCGACGTGGAACGCGATGAGGTCGCTCCCCGCCTCCGCGAAGCGGGCGGCGTACGCCAGCGGATTGCTGATCATGAGGTGGGTGTGAAACGGAAGGTCTGTGACGCCACGGATCGACCCGACAACGACCGGGCCCATCGTCAGGTTGTCCACGAAGTGGCCGTCCATGACGTCCAGGTGGATCGAGTCGCAGCCGCCGTTCGCCGCGCGTTCGACCTCGGAGCCCAACCGGGCGAAGTCCGCGTTGAGGATGCTGGCGCTGATCGATGCTGCCCGACTCATGCGCCCGCCGCCTCTCGCGCCTCGCGAAGTGAGCGTCCCGCCAGCTGCGCGTGGAGCTGTCCGCAGGCCGCGTCGATCTCGCGTCCGCGGGTGTCACGGACGGTGACCGAGCAACCGCCGTCCCGCAGCCGGCGCACGAAGCGCTCGATGTCGGCCGCGGGCGTCCCGCTCCATCGCGAGCCCGGGGTGGGGTTGAGCGGGATGAGGTTCAGGTGCGATCGCCAACCGCGTGCGAGCTCGATGAGGCCGTCGGCCTGCTCGGGGCCATCGTTCAACCCGTCGATCATCACGTACTCCAGGCTCACCCGGCGCCCGGTCCGAGCGGCGAACCGTCGTCCGGCCGCGATGACCTCGCGAATCGGCCACTTGCGGTTGATCGGGACGAGCTCGTCGCGCAGCGTATCGGTCGCCGCGTGCAGGCTGATCGCCAGGTTCACCTGGGGCAGCTCCTCCACCATGCGGTCCATGCCCGGGACCACGCCCGAGGTGCTCACCGTGATATGTCGTGCGCCGATGCCGAGCCGATCGGGATCGTTGAGCATCCGGACGGCCTCGAACACGCGATCGGCATTGTTCAACGGCTCACCCATGCCCATGAACACGATGTTGTAGTGCCCGCTGCTGGCATCACCCAGTGCGTTCCACGGCGGTCGGTGCCAGTGGAGGACCTGGTCGACGATCTCGCCGGGGGTGAGCTGTCGTCCGAACCCCGCCTGACCCGTCGCGCAGAACGGGCAGTTGACGGCGCAGCCTGCCTGCGAGCTGATGCAGATCGTCGTGCGCTCCGACATGGCGCCGCGAGCCGCGTAGCGCATGAGCACCGACTCGATGCGCTGTCCATCGGCCAGCTCGTGGACGGCCTTGGCGGTCATGCCGCCATCGGCATTGAGCACGTGGCTGCCGACGATGGCGCTGAATCGGAAGGCGCCGGCCAGGGCGCCCCGCAGGGCATCGGGAAGGTCGGTCAGATCCTCGAAGCTCGAGGCTGCGGGTCGGTGCATGCCCGACAGGATCTGCTGCACGCGGTACGCGGGCTCGCCGCGGGCTTCGAGCCACGCGGCGAGCGTTGCGGAATCGGTGTCGCTGATGGCCGGCAGGTCGCCCGCCATGGCGAGCTCAGTCACGCCGACCGAAGATCAGCCAGGCGTAGTACAGGAATGTCAGCAGTGCGGTCAGCGCACCGGCGACGTATGTCCAGGCAGCGGCCTTGAGTACGGCACGCGCTCCGTCCTGCCGCTCGCCCACCATCCCCAGGCCATTCACGAAGGCAAGGGCCTTGCCCGATGCCCCGATCTCGACCGGGAGCGTGGCGAACGTGAAGAGCACCGCCGCGCCGAAGCCGATGAGCCCCACGATGGCGAGGCCCGTGATGTTGAGGAAGACGCCGGCGATGACCAGCCACGGGGCGATGCCGGACCCGAACTGGGCGGCCGGGACGATCGCCTGGCGCAGCTTCATGGCCGGTTCGCCGGCATGATCCTGCAGGGCATGCCCGACCTCGTGCGCAATGACCGCAGCCGCCGCGACCGATAGCCGCGAGCTTGCGGTCACCACACCCGCCGTTGTGAGGGCCGAGGCATCGGCGACCTCGGTGCTGACACGCAGGACCTTGCCACGTGGATCGTAGTGATCGGTGAGCTTGCCGGGGGTCGGCTCGATCTTGACATGCGTCAGGCCCTGGCGATCCAGCAGCCGACGAGCAAAATCAAAGGCGTCGAGGTTGATCCCCGAATCCACCTTCGCCCACTTGGAATACGTTGAGCGGACACGCCACGCCGCCCAGCCGGTGATCGCCAGGGTGACCACCAGAACGACGATGTAGATCGGATCGAAAATCATTGGTTGCGCCCACCTCCGTGAGGGCTCAATCGAGTATATCCGACCTCGGGCGCGGGGTTGCGCGGGCTCTCGGCCGGGTCAGGTCAGGCGGGCTCGGCGGGTCGTCCCGCGCCGAGGAGCACGTGCTCGCGGTCGAGTCCACGCCGCCAATCCGCGGCGGGCATGGCGGCACGTCCCTCCGGCTGGACGACCTCGAGCGCCAGCGCCCCGATGCCGCAGGCGACGCACGGCGGGTCGCCCGGGAGCAGGGCACCGATCGGCATGTCGTCGACCCCGGTCACGGGACGCGCGCTGCGGATGTGGATGCGTCGCCCGTCGATCGTGCTCCACGCACCGGGCCATGGCTGGAGCGCCCGGACCTGGCGATCCACCTCCACGGCCGGCCGATGCCAGTCGATCCACCCATCGTCGCGCGAGAACGGGCGAATGAGCGTTGCGAGGGCATGGTCCTGCTCGACCGTCGAGATCGGCCCAGCGGCCCAACGCTCGAGCTCCGACGGGACGACATCGGCAGCCAGCTCGGCCAGGCGGAGCTCCAGGTCGGGCGTTGTCTCTCGACCGGTGAGCGCAACCGTCCACTGCCTGACGATTGGCCCCGCGTCGAGCTCGGGTGTCATGACCATGAGGGACACGCCGCCCTCCGCGTCGCCGGCCAGGATCGTGCCGGCCACCGGCGCTGCCCCCCGATGACGGGGAAGCAGCGACGGATGGACGTTGAGAGGCGGACGCTCGGCCAGCTCCAGCAGGTCCGACGGCACGAGCTGGCCGTAGGCCACCAGGACCAGCCCGTCCGGGGCGTAGGCTCGAAGCTCGCCTCGCGTCTCGTCGTCTCGCAGGCGTCGGGGCGTGAGGACGGGCACATCGCGCTCGCGGGCGAATTCGGCCACCGGGGTGGCGCGGATCTGGAGTCTGCGGCCCGCGGGGCGATCCGGCTGGCTGACGACCAGCAGGTCATCGGCCAGGTCGAGGATGCGCCCGAGCAGCGGGACGCCGAACGCGCCGGTTCCGAGGAATGCAATCCGCCCGATACCGGCCACTAGATGCCGGCGGCCGCTTGCTCCTCGGCCTCCTCCGCCGCGTCGCTCACGTGCACCAGCTCATCCATCGACTCCAGATGGTCGATGTAGAGGACCCCGTTGAGGTGGTCGATCTCGTGCTGCAACGCCCGCGCGAAGAGGTCGGTTCCTCGAGTGCGGAACTCCTTGCCATGCCGATCTCGCGCCTTGACCGTCACCTTCTCGAAGCGGGTCACCTCGGCCACGTACCCCGGGATCGAGAGGCAGCCCTCCCAGTCGGGATCCTCGCCGGACCCCTTGACGATCTGCGGGTTCACGAGCTCCGTGATGCGATCGTCGACCTCGATGATCGCGACCTGCAGCGGCACCCCGATCTGGTTGGCGGCCAGGCCGACGCCCGGTGCATCACGCATCGTCTCCAGCATGTCGTCGAGCAGCCGATGGAGACTCGCGTCGAAGTTCGAGACTCGCTTGGCGCGCTCGCGAAGGATGGATTCTCCTGCGGTCAGGATGCGACGGATGGCCATGGCGCAGGATTGTACCGATCACAGGAGTGACTCGGGGTCGACGTCGATCGCGATCCCCGGCGGCACCCGCTCGAGCGCACCGAGGCGAGCGGCCGCATCGGGTGCGCGGATCACGACCTGCATGCGGAACCGGCCGGCACGCCGCGCGACGTACGCCGGGTTGGGTCCGAGAACCTCCACGCCCGGCGTGCTCACCGCCTCGACGGCGGCCCGCCCGCGGGATTCGGCGCGTGCGCGATCGGCATCCGAGATCAGGAGACGCGCGAGCACGCCGAACGGCGGATAGCCGAGCAGGCGACGTCGCAGCAGCTCTTCGTCGGCGAAGCCGTCGACATCCAACGCGGCCGCGGCCCGCACGGCGTAGTGGCCCGGAGCGTAGGTCTGGATGATGACGCGACCGGGCCGTGGCCCCCGACCGGCCCGGCCGGCCACCTGGGCCAGGAGCTGGAACGTGCGTTCCGCCGCACGATAGTCGGGGAGGTTGAGCGTGACGTCCGCGGCGACCACGGCGGCGAGCGTCACCGACGGCAGATCGAGGCCCTTGGCGGCGAGCTGCGTCCCGACCAGCACGTCGGTGCGCCCCTCGCGGAAGTCGTCATAGATCGTCTCGAAGCCGCGCCGCGCACTGAGCGCATCGGAGTCGAGGCGGCCGATCCTCAGGCTGGGATAGCGCGCTCGAAGCTCGGCCTCGACCCGCTGCGTGCCGGCGCCGAAGTAGCGGATCCGTGGGCTTGCACAGCTGGGGCAGGCGTCGGGCGGAGTGCCGGAACGTCCGCAGTGATGGCATCGCAGGTTTCGGCCATCGAGGTGGTACACGAAGGGCAGGTCGCAGTCCGGGCAGCGCAGGCTCTCACCGCAGTCGCGGCACAGGATGAACGTTGCCGCACCGCGTCGGTTGATGAGCAGCACGGCCTGATCCTGGCCGCGGACCATGGCTCGCAGCGCGTCGTCCAGCGCCTGGGAGAAGATCGACCGGTTGCCGCCCGCCAGCTCGGCACGCAGGTCGGCGAGCTCGATGCTCGGCACCGCTCCCACCCGCCGCTCCACCAGCTCGACCCGCTCGGCGTGACCTCCGCGCACGCGCGCCATGCTGACGAGGTCGGGCGTCGCGCTGCCGAACACGGCCCGCGCCCCGGTGGTCACGGCGCGTTGGCGCGCGACCCAGCGCGCGTCGTAGCGCGGGGTCCGATCGGACTTGTACGCCCCCTCATGCTCCTCGTCGATGACGATCAACCCAAGGTCCGGAAGCGGAGCGAAGAGCGCGGTCCGCGTGCCGACCACCACGGTCACCTCGCCGCGCAGAATCCGCCACCACTCATCGTGGCGCTCCCCCGCCGACAGGCCGGAATGCAGGACTCCCAGGGCGTCACCGATCGTGGCCCGCAGTCGATCGGCGATCTGGGGGACGAGGCTCATCTCCGGAACCCCGATGATGACGGAGCGACCGGCGGCGATCGTCTCGACCGCGGCCGCCAGGTAGACGTCCGTCTTGCCCGATGCGGCGACGCCCTGCAGCAGCAGCTCGCCGCCGGGGCGCAACGCTCCGATCGCATCCACCGCCGTTCGCTGCTCGGCCGCCAGGTTGCTGCGCGGATCCGGTTGCTCGGCCCGATGCGCCAGCGGGCTTCGCTCGACGATCCGCCAGTCCATCTCCGCGCGTCCCAGCGCCACGAGGCGGCGAGCGGGACCCAGCAGCGACGACGCGTCGGTTCCGAGGAGGTCGGCGAGCTCGGCCATCGTCCGCTCCTCGGTCCCGAGGGCATCGAGCAGGGCTCGCTGCACCGGCGCCCGGCGAGGTGGCTCCGCATCCCCCGCCAGCGGACGCAACGACGCGGATGCGCCGCGGTGATGTCTCGGCCGATCGGAGCTCCCATTCGCGATCGGAGCGCGCCCGTGCGGCGCATGCGCTCCAGCCAGGCATCGCGTCCGCGTCTGGGTGCCGCGCGCAAGACGGCCGCATCCGACAGCCGTCTCGCCGGCGACCGCCGCACCCGCCAGGCCCGGCGGAAGCGCGCCCGGATCGAGCACCTCCCACGTGCGCGACAGGCGTGACTCGAGCCCGGGTGGCAGCATCGCCGCCAACGTCGTTCCGACGGGTGCGCGGTAGTACGCGGCAATTGCCTCGGCAAGGACGAGCAGGTCCGGAGTCAGCATCGGCCGCGACACGACCGCCTCGATCTCCTTGAGATCCGCCTCCGCCGGTCCGACCTCGCCTTCCATCACGTAGCCGAGCGCGACGCGTCGCCCGTATGGCACCAGGACCAGGGAGCCGGGTGCCGGCACATCGACATCCGCTGGCACGCGGTAGCTGAACGTGCGCTCGGGACGATCGGCGAGTGCGTCAACGGCCACGCGCACCACGCGATCCGTCGGACTCATGCGGGCTAGACCCGTGGTCTTCGCGGCGGCTCGCGGCGGGCTTCGGCCTGGATGATCTCCCAGATGAGCTCGGCAGCCTCCTCGGGATGTCCGGTCTCGTTGACCACGACGTGGTCGTACCCGTCGATATCGGCCATCCATTGCCGAGCGTCTCGCTGCCGTCGTGCGAGTGACTCCGCGGACTCGCTGCCCCGGGCCTCGAGCCGATGCGCCAGGTCCTCCATGCTGGGAGGCTTCACGAACACGAGCAGCGCATCGGGAACCGAGGCTCGGACCTGGCGAGCCCCCTGCGGGTCGATCGTCAGGATGGCATCACGCCCCGCCGCCAGGATGCCGCGCACCTGGTCGACCGGCGTGCCGTACAGCTTGCCGTGGACCTCGGCCCACTCCAGCAGGCCGCCGCTGTCGCGCAGCGCCACGAATTCGTCGGGAGCCATGAAGTGGTAGTGCACGCCGTGCAGCTCGCCATCGCGCTGATCACGGGTGGTGGCGGTCACGATCGGGACGACCTGCGGATGCCGGCGTGCAAGCTCCGCCACGATCGTGCTCTTGCCGACGCCCGACGGACCCGAGACCACCACCAGCATCGGGTTCGGGAAGGTCATGCGCTTCTGCGCGTCTGCCTGCGCCTCGTCCACGTTCATGCCTCCACCTCGGCGCCGACACCCACCGGAACTCGGCCCTGGGGCACGACAACTCCGGCGGTCGTCAGGCAGGCGGCAAGGTCAGCGGGCAGCTCACTCCAGGCGTGGAGGCGCCGGCCGTCGGTGGGCCGTTCCAGACGGAGGCGCGCCGCATGGAGGAACTGGCGGCGCAGGCCACCCGGGCCCTCCCCGCCGCCGTAGCGCAGGTCGCCGGCGATCGGCAGCCCGAGGTATGACAGGTGCGCTCTGATCTGATGGGTGCGGCCGGTGAGTGGTCGGAGGACCAGGAGCGTGTATCCACCGCCGATGGCCACGACCTCGTACTCGGTGACGGATTCCCTGCCGCCGGCCACCACCGCCATGCGCTGACGGTCGCGTGGATCTCGCCCGATGGGCGCCTCGACCCGACCTCTCGGGGACGGCGCATCCCCGCGGACCAGGGCGAGGTACTCCTTCTCGATGCTGCGATCCCCGAACTGCCGCATGAGGCTCGATTGGGCCAGGTCGGACTTCGCCACCACGATCAGCCCGCTCGTCTCCTTGTCGAGCCGATGCACGATTCCGGGGCGGCCAACCCCGGCAATCGAGCCCAGCGACTCGCCGCGATCCCGTGACCGACCCAGCAGGGCGTTGACCAGCGTTCCGCTGCCATGGCCGGCCGAGGGATGGACGACCAGCCCGGCCGGCTTGTCGACGATCAGCATCGTCTCGTCCTCGTACGCCACCCCGAACGGGATCGACTCGGGAAGCAGCGTCTCGTCGGGCGGCGCGCTGAGCACGACGTGCACGATCTCGCCGCCGACGAGACGATCACTGGCGCGTCGGGAGGACCCGTCGATGAGCGCTCGACCATCGCCGATGAGCCGTTGTGCGTGCGCGCGGCTGATGCCCCCGACGCTCGAGACGGCCAGGTCAACGCGGCCGGCGGGGGCAGGCCCCTCGATCGTTCGGTCCTCGGACGGCGTCACTCCGCCTGCTCCGACGCCGGAGGGGGCGAGGGGGCGAAAAAGGTCAGGTATCCGACCAGGGCTCCGATGCCGAGCACGACCGCCGAGTCGGCGACGTTGAATGTCGGAAAGCGGGTGTTGCCGAATCCCAGGCTCACGAAATCGACGACATACCCGAGCCGGATCCGGTCGGTGAGGTTGCCGAGTGCGCCCGCCAGGATGGCACCCAGGATGACCTGCACCCACGGCCCCGCGAAGCGAAGCGTCCGATGGAAGTACACGACCATGCCGATCGCCGCGATCGTCACCGGGATGAAGAGCCAGGTGGCGCCCGGCAGGATGCTGAACGCGGCGCCGGTGTTGCGGACGTGCCAGAGCTGGGCAAGCGAGCCGATGACGTCCACCCGTTCGCCAAAGGCCATGTTGGCCACCACGAGCTGCTTCGTGACCTGGTCGGCGGCATACAGCACGATCGCCGTGCCCGCCAGCACGAGCACGGGCCTCATTGATGCGTCTCGTTCCGCCGCGGCCTCCACCGCCTCACTCTAGCCGACGTGGGCTGCGTCAGGCGCGAGCGACCGTGAGGCCCAGCTCCGTTCCGTCGATCTCGATCGTGTCGGATGCATCCGGCGCCTCGAGCACGGCCGACGGCCCGATCTCCGACCGTCGTGGCGAGGAGCTCGTCGGCCAGCCAGTCGCGATGCGCACCGAGCCGCTCTGTCGTGCCCGGGTCGGTATCGATCGCCACTCGCACGCGATCGCTGATCTCGTAGCCGGCGCTGCGGCGAAGCGCCTGGAGCCGATGCGCGACCTCGCGCGCCATGCCCTCCGCGGCGAGCTCCTCGTCGACCTCGGTGTCGAGCGCCACGAGGACATCGCCCTCTTCCGCGACCTCGTGCCCGGCGCGCGCCCGCGCCGTCAGCTGGAACTCGTCCGGCTGAAGCGTCGCCCCGCCGACCGTTGCCGTGCCGTCGTCGTTCAGCGTCCAGTCGCCGGAGCGCGTTGCCGCCATGATCGCCCCCACCGCGGCACCGTGACGCGGGCCGATCACCGGCAACAGCGGATAGAGCGCGCGCTCGACAAGCTCCGATTCCTTCGGGATGAAGCCGATCTCGTGGACGTTGAGCTCGTCCTGGATCTCCTGTCTGAGCTCGTCGTCGAGTGCCGCATCGCTCGAGAATCCGGTGGCGCCAGCGGGCAGCTTCACCCGTGCCGCCCGCAATGGCTGCCGGGTCCGCAGCCCGGTGGCCGCCCGCGCCGCACGGCCCAGGGCGACCGTTCGTCGGGCCAGGTCGACGGCGGCGTCCAATGCCGGATCGGCTCGGCCCCGGACGCGCTCGGGGAAGTCGGTGAGGTGCACGCTATCGGGCTGAGAGGCGTCCACCGTCGCCACCAGGTTGTCCCATATCGCGTCCGTCAGGTGCGGCGTGATCGGCGCCATGAGCCGGCAGAGCGTGGTGAGCACTTCGTACAACGTCGCGTAGGCGGCCCGCTTGTCGGCGTCGAGCTCGCCCTTCCAGAACCGTCGCCGGTTGCGGCGCACGTACCAGTTCGACAGGTCCGCCACGAACGATTCGATGGCCCGACCCGCGCGCCTGGGCGTCGTAGCCGGCATAGGCCGCCCCCACCTCGCCCACCAGGCCGTCCAGCCGCGACAGGATCCAGCGGTCGAGCGGCGTCCGTGCATCAGGAACGCCATCGAGCTGATCCGGGGTCCAGCCGTCGATGCGCGCGTAGGTGACGAGGAACCCATACGTGTTCCAGAGCGGCAGGAAGAAGCGCCGAACGACCTCGTGGCCCGGCCCGTACCCGAAGTTCAGGTTCACGGCCGGGTTCGCGGACGCGAACATCCAGCGCATGACGTCGGCACCGATGCGCTCCGCGGCCTCGTCGAACGGAATGCTGTTGCCGCGGCTCTTGTGCATCTCCTCGCCGTGTTCGTCGCGCATCAGGGCGTAGGCGAAGAGCGTGCGCATCGGCGCCTCGGAGGTCATCACCGTCGACTCGGTCAGCAGGGCGTAGAACCAGTTACGGAACTGGCCGGGGAAGGACTCGGTGATGAGATCGGCCGGATACCACTGTCTCCAGTAGTCGCGGTCCGTGTTCCATTTCAGGGTCGAGAGCGCCACGATCCCGGCATCCAGCCACGGGTTGCCGACGTCGGTCGTGCGCCGCGCCGAACCACCGCAGGCGGCGCACGCGATCTCGACCGCATCGATCCATGGCCGATGCGGGGAATGGCCCTCGAACTCGTCCCAGCCGGCGGTGGCGCGCTCGCGGAGCTCCTCCTTCGAGCCGATGACCTCCCAGCCGTCGCACTCGGTGCACTCCCAGATCGGGAGCGCCAGGCCGTAGTAGCGCTTCTTGCTGATCATCCAGTCGCCCATGTTCCGGAGCCAGTCGATCTCGCGCTCCTCGAGGCCGATGCCGTCGGGCAGCCACCGTGCGCTGCGCGTCGACTCGCCGATCGGCTCGCGGAGCGGGTCCATGGCGATGAACCACTCGTCCACCAGCCGGAAGATGAGCTGGGTGCCGCAACGCCAGCAGTGCGGATACGAGTGCTCGTAGCTCTCCTTCGCGACGAGGAGCTTTCGCGCATCGAGGTCCGCCACCACGTCGCGCGCCAGGTCGTGCTGCGGGTCGTCGCTCGCGCCCGCGTACCGCCCGGTCTGCCACCCGAACCCCTCGCCGAAGACGCCGAACTGGTCGATGGGGTCGATCACCGCAAGGTCGAACGCCTTCGACAGCGCGAAGTCCTCCTGCCCGCAGCCGGGGGCGATATGCACGATGCCGGTGCCCTCGGCATCGGAGACGTCGGTCCACGGGATCACGCGGTGCGCGACGCCGGCAGCCGCCGGGAACTCATCGAACGGACCCGTGTAGGCCAGGTCAACCAGATCCGACCCGGGTGCCTGGCGGATGACGGTGGCGTCCGGCGCGACGCGCGGCCTCGATCCGGTGCTCACCCACCAACGGCGGCCATCCGCACCCTCCACCAGGTCGTACGTCAGCCCCGGATGAACGGCCGCGGCGACGTTGCTCGACAGGGTCCACGGCGTGGTCGTCCAGACCAGCAGGTCCTCGCCGTCGTGCCCTTCGGTGGTGATCGGCAGTCGGACGATGACCGACAGGTGTCGGACGTCCCGGTATCCCTCGGCCGCCTCCATGTTGCTGATGCCGGTCCCGCAGCGTGGGCACCAGGGCATGACGTCATGTCCGCGATAGAGAAGCTCGCGGCGTCGGCACTCGGCCAGGAAGGACCAGATCGTGTAGTTGTTCTCGTCCGAGTTGGTGTAGTAGCTGTTGTCCCAGTCCATCCAGTAGCCCAGGCGCTTGCTCTGCTCGGTCTGGATGCCCGCGAACTGGTCGACCCGCGCCTTGCACAGGTCGACGAACTTCCCGATGCCGAATTCCTCGATCTGGCGCTTGTTGTTGAAGCCGAGCTGGCGCTCGACCTCGACCTCGATCCACAGGCCCTGGCAGTCGAAGCCGTTCTGGTAGCGCTGCTTCTCGCCGAGCATGGTGTGATAGCGCTGGAAGAGGTCCTTGTACGTTCGCCCCCAGGCGTGATGGACGCCCATCGGGTTGTTCGCCGTGATCGGGCCGTCGATGAAGCTGAAGCGACGGTCGGACTCGTCGTTCCGAGCGAGGTAGCGGGCCATCGTGTCGCGTTCGCGCCAACGAGCAATCACCTCGCGCTCGAGCGCGGGGACCTCCAGCTTGCTCGAAACCGGCCTGAACATGGCGCTCAGCTCCTCGTCCAACAACAATCCCGCCCCGGAACACCGGGACGGGAACCGTGGCTCACTCGGCGGCGATCGTCGCAGCCGACCGCCCGACTGTCAATCAGCCCAGGATGGCGCGTCCCGCGAAGACCGCAGTCGCCAGCCCTCCCACGACCACCACCCCCACCAGCCGCGGCCACCAGATCCGGGCCATGATCGCGCCAACCGTCGTACCGGGCCCCGCCAGCACCAGCGCGAGTGCCGTCAGACGACCCAGATCGGTCCCTGCCGCCGGCAATGAGTCACGAGCGATGCCAAATCCCCAGACCGCACCAGCCCCGACCAGGGGAAGGACGACCAGTGCCAGGGACGGCTCGGGGCGTCGGATCCACGCCGGACGCGGAACGGCGCCGATCGCTCGACGTGCGAGGCGGGGGCGCGTCGGCGCGGTCATGGCGTCGGCGGGAACGGCCGTCTCGGCCTGCTCGGCGGCCGCCTGCGCGGCCGCGGCCTCCTCCAAACGGCGAGCCTCTTCCGCCAGCAGCAGCTCCGCGGCCCGCTCCGCGGCCATCCGCTCCTCGGCAATCGTGCGCTCGTAGATCGCGCGTTCGATGCCGGTCATGGCCGCGGGCTCAGGTTCGGCATCATCCGCCGGCGGCTCGGGTGCCGTCATCGGCTCCGGCTCACCCGCGCCCTCCGGGAGATCGGGCATGGCGAGTGCGTCGAGTCGTTGTCGTGCCTGGGCGGCGCGGGACAGCGCATCGAGCAGGGCCGCCTCGTCGGCGGGGGCGATCGCCAGCCTTCCACGCTCGGTGGGGATGAGGATCGCGCTGTCGGTGCGTGCCAACCGCACGATCTCGATCTGCTCCTCGTCGCGCAGCACCGCGGCCCCGAGGTCATACCCGAGCATCCGCGTCCGCGACTTCAGCGACGAGGCGTTATCGCCCGTCAAACGGACCCGGGTGACGGGGCCCGGGACCAGGTCGAACTGCCGCTCGGATCCGACGGCCCGCAGCCGGACCACCGCCTCCTCGATATCCAGCCGCACGCTCAAGAGCCGCGCCGCGGCGAAGATGCCCGTCAGCACCAGAAGACCACCGAAGCCCGCGGTGAGCAGCGACGCGGCGCCGCCGGCAACCAATCCGCCGACCAGGATGGCGACGCCTGCCGCGGCCAGCAACGACGGCCATGCCAGCAGCCGCGGGACCGAACGGGCGAGCCGGATGCGCGCGATGGGCGGGACGCGGGATGTCATCGGCTCACGCCTTCTCGGTGACCTTGTACTCGAGGTAGCGGCCGGTCAGGAGCCGCGTCTGGGCATCGAGCGCCGGGACCATCGAGAAGATGATGCCGACGAAGGGAAGCCCGACCCACTGCAGGTAGCTCATGACGCGTTGCATCCACCCCCATTCGGCCGGACGCCGGGGCACGATCCGATGCTCGACCACGATGAGCACCGCGAGGCTGATGAGCGCGATCGAGAGCATGACGCTGGCGTACAGCGGCAGATTCTGGCCGAGCGTCGTTTCGCCGAACGCCGGGTTGATGAGGAGCGGGACCGTCGCGCCGAAGGTGACCACGAACGGCGCAATTGCCCAGTTGATGTGCTCGCCGAACAGGTTGATGACGCGCCAGAAGCGCGACGCCCAGGGGATCTCCGCGTGCCGCACCGCGTTGTCCACAACGAACGGGATGTCCGTCACTCCCCACGCCCAGCGACGAGCCTGGAGGTATTGCTCGGCCATGCTGCGCCAGTAGCCCCGGGCCCGAACGGCATCCCCGTAGATCGGGATGAACAGGGGCACGGCCCGGAACCGATCTCCGTAGCGGAAGTAGCTCTTCCAGTAGAAGCGGCTGTCCTCCGGGATCGCGTCGGTGGCCCAGTACCCGACATCGTGGACGAGGTTGAGCGTGGTTGAGTAGGAGCCGAAGCTCTGGAGCTTCTCCGGGAGCACGCTCCTCCACATCTGCAGCTGGGTCAGCACGGCGGCAAACAGCCGTTGGAGCATCGGGGCCTGCCAGATGTTGTTATGGAAGTACGGGATCGGCTGGTAGAGCTGCGTCTCCCGGTTCGGGTCCGTCAGGTGCACCCAGGTCAGGTAGGCGAAGTACTGCGGATGCACTCGGTAGTCGGCATCCAGGTCGGTGACGATGATCCGATGCGGGTCCATCCCGCGTTCGCGTACGAGCTTGCGATAGAGATACCGCCCTCCCCAGGCCATCGCGCTGCTCTTTCCGACCACGATGCCGGGCTCGAGCGGATCGAGGATGTGGATGAACTCGGCGAACGCGTCGCCGAACTCGGCTTGCAGCGCCTTGACGTTCTCGATCCCACCCTCGTCCGTCTCCCGGGTGATGATGGCGCAGATCTTCCGCTCCACCGGCCACGCTGCCTCGGCGAGTGCACGGACCGTGTACCGCAGCTTTTCGAGCGACTCGGTGTAGGTCGGGATGAGCGCCAGGTGAACGAGGTCATCGGCCGAGGGAGGTGGCTCGGGCAATGCCTCGACCGCCTCGAGGTCCCGGATCTCCTGGCGAATGCGGCGCACTGTCGCCGCGCCGGTCCCCCGCACCGGGCCCGGCCACGACGCCCAGGGCATGGCCGGAAACGGGCGGTCCATCGGCGGCAAGCAACTGGGCGAGCTCGGCTCGACGCGCCGCGGGGTCGATGAGCGCCGTGAGACGTTCGCCCCAATCGGTATCGGTCACGTCACGGATCCGTCGGTGGGCCACGATGACCGCACCGCTGAACCACAGGGCGCGGCAGAGCCAGTAGAAGTCGAAGCTCAGGACGAAGTAGGCGACCAGCCACGGGTAGCTGAAGCTGAGCCAGAGGGGCAGGATGAGGATCGCCCACGAGATGGTGCCGGGCACCATCTCGAGAACGCGGCTGAGCCAACGGAGGCGATCCTGGTTGTCCGGCGTTGTCATGGTGTCGTTCGATCCGGCCGGCGGCCGGTGGCGCCGATGCCGATCCGCCGCGCTGGCCTGCTCAGTAGACGGGAGTCAGCCAGTCACGATATGCAGGCACCTTGCCACGGACCGCGTCGAAGTAGATTCGCGAGACGTCCCGCGTCACCTGGCCCGGCCGTCCGCTGCCGACCTGCCGTCGGTCGATCTCGATCACCGGGCTGATCTGCGCCCCGGTCCCGCACAGGAACACTTCGTCGGCACCGTAGAGCTCCGTTCGGTCGATGCTTCGTTCGACGACCTCGAGCGAGAGGTCCCCGCGTGCGATGTCGATGAGCCGCCGTCGCGTGATGCCCTCGAGGATGTTGTCGGTGACCGGCGGCGTGACGAGCACGCCGTTGCGCACGATGAACAGGTTCTCGGCGCTGCCCTCGCTGACGTGGCCGTCGGAGGTCAGGACGATGGCCTCATCGAAGCCGTTGAGCTGTGCCTCGCTCTTCGCGAGGGCCCCGTTCACGTAGGCACCGGTGATCTTGCCGCGCGCCGGAATGGCGTTGTCATCGGTCCGGCGCCAGCTGCTGACCTGGGCGCGAATGCCACCCTCGGTGTCGATGTACTGGCCGAACGGAACCCCGAAGATCGTGATGTCAGCGTCGAGGTTGTGGAGGCGGACGCCGATCGTCTCGGAGCTCTTGTAGATGATCGGGCGCAGATAGACGTCCTCGCGCAGGCCGTCGCGCCGGAGGAGCTCGAGCGTGATGTCGGCAAGCTCCTGCGGAGACTGCGGGATCTCCATCATCAGGAGTCGCGCAGAGGCCCTGATGCGCTCGAAGTGCGGGAGCAGCTCGAGAGCGAACAGCTGCTCCTCGTCGGCGTTCCAGTATGCCCGGACGCCCTCAAACACCGCCGTCCCGTAGTTGAAGGCATGGGTCATGACGTTGATGTTCGCGTCGCGCAGCGGCACGAAGTTCCCGCGGAAGAACGCCCAGAGCTCGGCGGTGGTCTCCACCGTCGCACCGTGGGCGCGGTTCTCCTGCTCCAACAAGCTGGTTGCCTCCAGGTTCGAGATCGGTGCCGGACGGACTGAATCGGCGCGAGTCAGTATAGCCGCGGCTTCGATCACCCGGCCGTCGGGCGTCAGTGGATCGGCGAGGCAGACGCTCCCAGATCGGTGAACAGCGCAAGGTAGATGTACACGATGTAGAGAGGGCCGCCGATGAGCAGCCACCACGCCGTGAGCTTCCCGCGCAGGATCATGCCGCCGAAGATGAGGAACGTCGCAGCGAAGGCCACGGCCGCCGACGCGAAGTGGATGGCACTGTCACCGCTGAACGTCCACGAGGTGAACAGCAGGCCGAGCACGGTGGGAATCGCGCTCTGGAAGACCATGGCGCCGGTGATGTTGCCCATGGCCAGCGTGTCCTTGCCGTTGCGCACCCACAGCACGCTGTTGAACTTCTCGGGCAGCTCGGTGGCGATGGGGGCGATGATGAGGGCCAGGATGGTCGGGTCGAGCCCGATGACCTCCGACAGGTGCTCGACCGCGCCCACGAAGACCTGCGCTCCCACGATGATCAACCCCAGCGCCAGGACGACCTGGCCGATGACGATTCCCATCCTCGGCTCGCCGCCGGTCACGGAGTGTGCGCCCGGCAGGGCGTCGATCTCGAGCATCCGCTTGGTGTTCAGCGGCGGCATACGGGTGAGATGCAGCTTATTGAGGTCCTCGGGATCGCTCTCCTCGGCGGTATCGGTGAAGTGAAGCCGCACGTAGACCGCGTAGAGGACGAAGAGCGTCACGGCCGCGACCCACTTCAGCCATGAAAGTTCCGCGGGGAGGAATGCGGTGCCGATCGCGATGCCGTAGCCGACAACGAAGAACGCGACGTCACGGCCAAGGACGCGCGTGTTGATCCGCATGTCCGTCCCCCGCCGTCCACGACGGGCGAAGATGACGATCGCAGTGCCCGTCACGAACATGGCGAGCGTGGAGAGCATGAACGGCGCACCAAGGATCGCGCCCACGCCCACCGCCTGTGCGCTCTCGGATGCGGTCCCGCCCACGATCACCGGTCCCAGGATGGCGATGACCGGGATGAGCGTCTCGGGCATGGCGGTCGCCACAGCCGCGAGCACGCTGCCGACTGCACCCTCGGCCAGCTTGAGCTTGTGGCCGAGCCACTCGATGCCGTTGGTGAACAGCTCGGCGGCAACCAGGATGATTGCCAGCGAGCCGATGAGCAGGACGATGTCCACGGGTCGGGGTACCTCTTCTTGGCCGGGTCGATGTATGGCCGAAGGTCTCTCCCGACCTCCACGTGGGCCGGCCGGCATCACCGAGCGTGCATGCACGCCGTCCTGACGATGACGCCTGGGTGGGGTACTCCCCCTCGGGCCGGGCGAGTGTCGCCGACCCGTGGACGAGCGTCAACTCACCACGGGGCGGCGCTCCGCGCTACGGTCGCAGGTGCTGCGGGGCGTACGGCAGGAGTGCGACGTGACGAGCACGCTTCAGCGCGGTCGTCAGCATGCGCTGGTGTCGGGCGCAGGTTCCGGTCTTGCGCCGCGGCTCGATCTTCGCGCGCTCGCTCAGGTATCGGCGGAGGCGGTTGACCTCCTTGTAGTCGATGCTCTCTGCCTTGTCGACGCAGAAGTTGCACACCTTGCGGCGACGTCGGTCGCGGTAGTAGTCCGCCGACTCGCGGCGGGATCGGGGGCTGGCCATGATGCGGTATCGATCCTCGTGGTCTGGTATCTAGAAGGGAATGTCGTCGACGTCCATCTCGGCGCCGGGGGCGTTCGAGCGCGGTTGCTCGCCGGCGCCGCGGGGCTTGACTGCAGGCGGGGCATTCTCGTAGCTGCCACCGCCCGATCCGCCCTCCTCGTCACGCGGACGGCGCTCGAGGTTCACGACGCGCGCGAATGCAAGCTCGAGCGACTGGCGCTTCTCGCCGTCCCGGCCGTCGAACTCGCGTACCCGGAGCTGTCCCTCGGCGAACACCTTGTTGCCCTTGCGCAGCTGCTCGGCCAGCCTCTCGGCTGCCTGCTCCCACACGCTCACCCGGAACCAGAGGGTCTCCTCGACCCACTCGCCGTCCGGGCCGCGCTGGTTGTTGTTCACGGCGACGCGCAGGTCGGTGACCGCCTTGCCGCTGGGCGTGTAGCGCAGCTCGGGATCGGCTCCGAGATTGCCGATGATCATCATCTTGTTGAGTGTCATGTCGGCTCCTTTCTGGCGGGGCGGCTCAGGCCTCGCCGCTGCGCTCCTCGGAGGTCGCCGCGACGGCCTCCGCCTCTGGCGACTCGACCGGTTCGGCATCGGCGGCCGGCTCGGCTGCGGCCGGCTCGTCCGGCGTTGGCTCGGCTTCGGTCGCTTCGTCCTCAACCGGCTCACTGGTCACCGGGTCGGGGGCAGGGGCTGCCGGCTCGGGGGCTGCGCCATCGTCGGACTGGGCAACACGTGCCTCCGGAGACTGCGCCGGCACATCGTCACGCGACGAGCCGTCGTCATCCCCATCGATTTCTCCGCGGGCTGCGGCGGCAGGAGCGAGCTCCTCGGCCGGACCGCGATCTTCGAGCACGGTCACGAGGTGACGCAGGATCTCCTCGCTGATCAGCATTCCGCGCTCGATCTCGCGCACGGCTGACGGCTCCACGTCGAAGTGAATGAGGAAGTAGCTGGCATCGCGGTGGCGCTGGATGTCGTAGGCGAGGCGTCGCTTGCCCCACGGCGAAACCTTGCTGAGGCTTCCGCCTGCATTGACAATCGCGCGGGTGACCTTCTCGACCGCTGCCTGGAGCTTGTCGTCCTCCAGGTCAGGGCTGAGCAGAAGCATGAGTTCGTAACGGCGCATGGGTGGCGTCGTCCTCCTCTCTCTGGGATTGCGACATCGCCGACGAGCGTCGTCGATGCGGCAGGGAGGGGCTCAGGGATGAACATGAACCACGCCCCCCGATCCGGGAGGCGCCCAGGAAGTATAGCCCCGAATAGCCCATCGTGGCAACGACAGCCGGTTCCGTATACTCCACCAGTCCAACCCGCTCGTCGAAGGCCATGCCGTCGAACCCCATCTTGATCTGTGCCCGCGAAACGGGTCTGCGCGAGACGCTCGAATCGGCGCTGGGCGCCGCGGGCTTCCAGACCGCCTCGGTCGGCTCACCGGCTGATGCCGTGGCCGCCATGCGTGGCCGCAACTTCGACCTCATCGTGGCCGAGGGCCTCGCGACCTCTGGCGCGATCTCGTCGCTCCGGACCGCGGGCAACAATGGTGTCGTCCCGATCCTGGTGGTGGCCCCGGCGCACGACGTGGAGGCCCGAATCGCGTTCCTGGAGGCGGGCGCCGATGACGTGATGGCCGGATCGTTCGCGCCGAGCGAGCTCGAGGGCCGGGTGATGGCTCAGCTCATCCGGGCGGGCAAGGTGCAGGCCGAGGCCTCGTCGAAGACGGGTGGCGCGGAGGTCATCACCTTCTTCAGTCCCAAGGGCGGGGTCGGGACCACCACCCTCGCGGTGAACACGGCCGTGTTGCTGGCAGGCGGCGCGACGCCACCACCGGCGTCCTCACGGACAGCGGCGCCGCCGATCCCGGTGTCGCGCGTGCTGCTGATCGACCTCGACCTTCAGTTCGGCCAGGTGGCGACCCACCTCAACCTGACACCCAGGTACGCCATCGACGGCTTTGTCGCCGATGAGCCGGCGCTGACCGACCTCGACCAGGCCCGCCAGTACCTCACGCCGCACTCCTCCGGCCTGACCGTCCTTGCCGCGCCGGCGCGCCCCGAGGCGGACTTCCGCGTGACCGTGGACCATGTCGAACGGATCATGTCGCTCCTCCGATCCGAGTTCCACTACGTGGTGGTGGACCTTGGGAGCCGGGTCGATCCGCGCTCGGTTGCCATGCTCGAGCATGCCGATGCCAACGTGTTCGTCCTCTTCCCGGAGATCGCGGCGCTTCGGTCCATGAGCCTGCTGCTCGCGTTCCTGGCGGACACGACGCCACTCAGGGCCAGGACCTCGATCGTGGTCAACCATGTCTTCCCGAAGGAGCTTCTCAAGACGCGTGATGTCGAGAATCTGCTGCGGGCGAAGCCAGCCGCCGAGATCCCGTACACCGAGGTCGACATGATTCGATCCGTGAACGAGGGGGTGCCCCTCGTCATCGGCCGCCCGGCATCGCCGGCCACGCTGGCAATGCACCGCCTCGCCCAGGCTGTCATCGGGATCGAGCAGCATGCGCCGACCGCCGCCAAGCCCGCGCGGCGGAGCATCTTCAGCCGCAAGTAGGCCGTGCGGCTGATGCGCCGGCCGACTGCGGCTTGGTGCCGGAGGAGGGACTCGAACCCCCACGCCTTGCGGCCGCCGGGTTTAAGCCGGCTGCGTCTGCCATTCCGCCACTCCGGCGCCGTCAGCACAGCGCCCCGCCGACAAGGGTAGTCGCAGCACGCGTGACTGCGCTCCACCGCGGCGCCGGGAGGTATCCTGCGCGTGGGCCGGCTCCTGGCCCGAGGGGAGGATCAGTGGGGATGGGGAGAACCAGGTCACGGGGCGCGAGACTGCTGCTGGCAGCCCTCGTCGCAGGTGCCGGGCTGCTGACGGCGCCGCCGCCTCCCGCGGAGGCAACGCCCGCCGCCATCACGCGGCTCGCCGGACCGGATCGCTACGCGACCGCCGCAGCCATCAGCCGAAGCATTGCCGTCCCGGGCGTCGAGGTCGCGTTCGTTGCCACCGGGCTCGATTTCCCCGACTCCCTGGCCGGAGGTCCCGCGGCAGCCAGCCGTGACGCGCCCATCCTCCTCACCGCGCCTCGCTCGATCCCACAGCCGACCCGGGATGAGCTCACACGATTGAAGCCGAGCGAGATCGTGATCCTCGGAGGCCGAACCGTCGTTTCCGACGCGGTCGCCGAGCAGCTCGCCGCCTACACCGCGGGTCAGGTGACGCGGCTCGCGGGCGCGGACCGCTATGCCACCGCGGCGCTCATCAGCGCACGGCACTTCGGTGGCGGCGTTCCGGTCGCCTACATCGCGACTGGCCGGGTGTTCCCCGACGCTCTCAGCGCCGGTCCTGCTGCGTCCGCGGCCGGTGGACCGGTGCTGCTGGTCGATACGAACGACCTTCCCGCCTCCGTCCGCACCGAGCTGTCTCGACTGCGTCCGGCCAAGATCGTGGTTGTCGGCGGTCGGAGCGTGGTGAGCGACGCGGTCGTGGCGGCCCTCGACCGCTATACCACCGGCTCAGTCACGCGCCGGGCGGGGCCGGATCGGTTCGCAACCGCGGCCGCGGTCAGTGCCAGCGCGTTTCCTCGCGCCTCGACCACCTTCCTTGCCAATGGCCTCGGATTCGCCGATGCGGTGGCCGGCGCGCCAGCCGCCGCCATGGCGGGCGCTCCCCTGCTGCTGGCCACGCGTTCGAGCCTTCCCGCTTCGACGGCTTCAGAGCTCGGCCGTCTGGACCCCGCATCGGTCATCCTGCTCGGTGGGCAGGTCTCGCTCTCCGATGTGCTCATCCCGCCGATCCAGGCTGCCACCGCCGATGCCCGCGTCGGCCCGCATCGGTTCCATGTCGATCCCCATACGCTGCAGACCGTGCCCGAGAGCATGCTCGCGTACAACGGCTCGACGATCGTGGCGCCCTACGGCGACCGGGATTCGTCGGGCGCGTTCATCTACCGCCACACCGACGGTCGCTGGTATGACCACCCGGTGGGCCAGGCGCAGTACGTCGTCAACATGCTGCGCAACCATCGGCTCGACCCGCGGCAGGAGTACCTCGACCTCGCCGTCGCCAACGCCGATCGGCTCCTGAAGCGTGCCGTGCGACACGGGGGAGCCATCTTCTTCCCGTACGGGTTCGACTACGCGCTCCACGGGCGCGGAACCATGAAGGCCCCGTGGTACTCCGGCATGGCCCAGGGGGTGGCCCTGAGCGGCTTCGTGCGCCTGTGGGAGCTCACCGGCGAGCAGAAGTGGCGAGATGCCGCCGACCAGACGTACCGCTCGTTCCTCATCTCCCGCCAGGCCGGCGCGCCGTGGGTGACGGTCGTCGACAACGGGCTGCTGTGGTTCGAGGAGTACCCGTGGACACCGTACGACCACACGTACAACGGCCACAACTTCGCGACGTACGGGCTCTACGACTACTGGCGAATCACCGGCAGCCGCGACGCCGAGCTGCTCACCCTGGGCGCAATCACGACCAGCCGCCCGCGTGTCGGGCACGGTTCGGGTCCCGGGCGGCATCAGCCACTACTGCATCGCCCAGAGCTGCCTGGATCGCAAGGTGCGAACGTCGAGCTATCACCTGACCCACATCGGACAGTTCGTCCAGCTGCACCGCTACACGGCCAGCGAGACCTTCGCCCGACTGGCCGATGCCTTCACCGCCGATAACCCGGACTACCGCCTGCGCGGTTCGGTGGTCTTCCTGCCCGGGGAGCACACCGGCTACCGATTCGACAGCAGCGGGAGCGGCAGCGCGGTGCGCCGAACGTCGTTCGGCTCGTCCAGCAACGCCCCATACGACCAGCGGACGGTCCCGTACGGATGGATTCGACCGGGCAACGGGATCTGGTTCGCCATGAGCGGCGGCTACTTCGACGGCCTCTGGGTGCGTGAATCATCCCGCGCCTATGCGCGCGGCTTCGTCGATCGGCTCACCTACTACTGGGCTCGCCCCGTGCAGGTCGGGTCCGGCACGCGGACGGGGTACGCCTTCGACGCATCGGGCGTCATCACCGGCTCGAAGCAGGTCTCCACGGCGGCGACCACCTGGAACTACACGGTTCGCGCCAAGATCAACGGGCAGCTGGCGGTCCTGCTCGTCAACGGCCCGCTGACGGGCTTCTGGCTGCCGATCAGCGCCTCGGGCACCGCGAGCCTGCAGGCTGGCGACGTGACGATGCGCTCCGCCGAAGCCGGCATCCTCCAGGAGTCAGCCGATCCGACGGCGCCGGCCGAGTCGCCGATGCCCACGCAGTGGGAGGACCCGCTCATCGCCCCGCCGATGCCGGGCCAGCAGGAGTCCCTGCCCGAAAGTGGTCCCCCGCCGGACGAGCGCGCCCAGGGGCCCTAGACGGCTGCTCTTGCCGGAGAATGTGGAGGCGACGACGGGAATCGAACCCGTGTACGCGGTTTTGCAGACCGCTCCCTGAACCACTCGGGCACGTCGCCACCGAATCTGGCTGGCTGCCCCGCGAGGATTCGAACCTCGGTTCACGGATCCAAAGTCCGCTGTCCTACCACTAGACGACGGGGCAACGCCTCGTCATCACGCTAGCAGGTCAGCCGCGATCGCAACCAGCCGGACATGAAAATGGAGCGGAAGACGGGACTCGAACCCGCGACCCTCACCTTGGCAAGGTGATGCTCTACCAACTGAGCCACTTCCGCCCGCTTGTACCCGATGATACCGCGCGGTGGTGCCGAGGGTCAGATTCGAACTGACGACACCCGCCTCTTCAGGGCGGTGCTCTACCAACTGAGCTACCTCGGCGCCGATGTCGCTGAGGCCTCCTCAGCTTCCCGTGCGCTGTCGCATCAGGCGGAGCGAAGGATACCGACGGGGCCGAACCGCCGCAACTCGGCGCCGCGCACGTGCCCGAATCGTCAGCGCGGCGTGGGACTCGTCGGCGTGGACCCCATGCTGCCGCCGATCGCCTCCAGTGCGCGGATCCGCTCCCCGATCGGAGGATGCGTGTCCCACAGGGACTTCGAGCGTTCCTCGAAGCTCTTGATCGGGTTCACGATGTAGAGATGCTGGGTGGCGCGGTTCGCGACCTCGAGCACCTCGGGGTCGTCACTGATGGCGCGCAGCGCACGAGCGAGCCCGACCGGGTTGCGCGTGAATTCCACGGCGGTTGCATCGGCCAGCGATTCGCGGCTGCGGCTCACCGCCGCCTGCACCAGGCGCCCGATCAACGGCGCAACGATCGCCAGGACAAGGGCCAGGACGAAGAAGATGGCTGCCGCTCCCCCGCCCCCGCCCCCACGATCGTTGTTGCTGCGGCGGCCTCCGCCCCAGAACGTGAAGCGCAGGAAGAAATCGGCCAACAGCGCGATGCTCCCGACCAGGACACCGACCAGCAGCGTGAATCGGATGTCGAGGTTGCCGATATGGCTCATCTCGTGGCCGATGACGCCCTGGAGCTCTTCGCGGTCCAGCTTGTCGAGCAGCCCGGTCGTCACCGCCACGCTCGCGTGCTTCGGATCGCGTCCGGTGGCGAACGCATTCGGCGCCGAGTCGTCGATGACCCAGATCCGCGGCGGTGGCAGCCCGCCGGCCAGGCGCATCTCCTCGACCACGTTCGTGAGCTGCCGATACTGATCGGGCGGGTTGCCGCGGTCGATCTCGTGCGCGCTGCTCGTCGCCATCACCAGCGCATCGCCGGCGAAGTACGTGCCGATGCTCATCGCGGTCGCGAGGACGAGCGCGATGACCACCCCTCCCCATCCGAAGCCGGACGCCTGCCCGATGGCCGCGCCCAGCGCGGCAAGAACCACGGCCACGACAACGACGAGCACCCAGCTCCGGCGCCGGTTGCGATCGATCTCCCGGTAGAACGTGGTGCGCGTCGGTCGCGCGTCCACCGTCATCGGGCTAGGCCGACCGCAGATTCACCTCGGGCACCGCGGCGTCCGATTCGGCGATCTGGAAGTAGTCTCGCTCGCGGAACCCGAGCAGGCCCGCGATCAGGACATTCGGGAAGACCTGGATCGTGGTGTTGAACTCGCGGACCGTGCTGTTGTAGTGCTGCCGGCTGAACCCGATCTGGTTCTCGGTCGTCGTCAGCTCCTCCTGGAGCTGCATGACATTCTCGTTGGCCTTGAGGTCGGGGTAGTTCTCGACCAGGGCGAACAGCTGGCGCAGGGCGCCGGTCAGGAAGTTCTCGGCCTGTGCCGCCTGCCCGGCGTTGGCCGGACCGCCGGCCTGCGCGCTGACCGCTGCCGATCGGGCCTCGATGACCTTCGTCAGGGTCTCCTGCTCGAAGTCCATGTAACCCTTGACGGCGTTCACGAGATTCGGGATCAGGTCGTGCCGCCGCTTCAGCTGCACGCTGATCTGGTTCCATGCCTCGTCGACCATGTTCCGCAACCTGACCAGACCGTTGTAGGTGAAGATCAGGAAGAGGACGATGATCGCGATGGCCGCGATGACGATCCATCCCCAGAGTGGCATGCGCTGTGTGCTCCTCGCTCGGGTGTTGACGGTTGGATGCTACCAGCGCCGGCGGAGCCGCCGGTCGATTGGTGGGCGGTGAGGGACTCGAACCCCCGACTTCCTCGGTGTAAACGAGGCGCTCTGACCAGCTGAGCTAACCGCCCGCGACGCCAATCCTAGCCGACGTCGTGCCCCGAGCCGAGGGGCTGGGCGTCGCCCGTGGTTTCTCGATTGATCGCGGGATTTGCACCTGACGCGCCCCAGGGGCTGCATTCCTGCGATAGATCGAGTGCCCGTGCGCACGAGGGCGCGCGCGCGGGCCGTTCACGCAGGATGGCCCGCGATCTATCGCGGGAACTGCACCCCAGACGGCCCTGACGTGAAGAGTTCACTCATCTATCGAGGGAGTCCCGGGATGCACACCGAGAACCGGGCTTGGCGTGAACCAGGGCCACAGACGCAGAACGCCGCTCGCGGGTGGCGAGCGGCGCATCGGCTTGGAAGTTGGAATTGGTGCCCAGGCCGGGACTTGAACCCGGATGAGTTGCCTCATACGCCCCTCAAACGTACGCGTATACCAATTCCGCCACCTGGGCCCGAGAGGAGTGGTACCGAGGGAGGGACTTGAACCCACACGACCTTGCGGTCACTAGGTCCTGAACCTAGCGCGTCTGCCTATTCCGCCACCTCGGCACGGCCGCATTCGGAGCGTTCTCCGTTTGCGAGGGCCGATGATAGCACGGCCCCCTGGTCAGTTCTGCGGCAGCAGGTTGAGCAGGCTGAAGGCCACGAACAGCACCGCGAGCACGATCGTCAGGCGGAAGAGCGTCTGCTCGATGCCGCGACGGCTGCGGTAGGCGGTGACCTCGCCACCGAACGCGCCACCGAGGCCGGTCCCGCGCTGCTGCAGCAGGATCGACGCGATGAGCGCGACGGCCAGGATCATCTGGGCGAGAAGAAGGGGGGTCTGCATTGCGGGTCGAAGTCTAGCAGAGGATCCGCGCTCAGTCGGCGGCGGCCGCCACAGGATCCAGGAGCGAGCGCCCGGTCATCTCGGGGCCGACCGGAATCCCCATGAGCTCGCACAGGGTCGGCGCCACGTCGGACAGCGCGCCGTCGTGCAGGGAACGGCCACGAACGGCGTCCCCCACCACGACGATGGGCACCGGCGAGGTGGTGTGCTTGGTCTGCGGCGCACCATCGGCATCGCGCATCTCCTCGATGTTGCCGTGGTCGGCGGTGACGACGAGGACCGCGCCCACCTGCTGCGCCGCAACCTGGAGTCGGCCCAGGCAGGCATCGATCACCTCCGCCGCCTGCACCGCCGCATCCCAGACCCCTGTGTGGCCGACCATGTCCGGGTTCGCGTAGTTGGCGACGATGAAGGCGAAGGCGCCCCCGCCGATGCCGGCCACGACCGCATCGGTCACGGCCGCGGCGCCCATCTCGGGGGCCAGGTCGTAGGTCGCCACCTCGCGGTTGGAAGGAACCAGCACCCGTTCCTCCCCGGGAAACGGCGTCTCGACGCCCCCGTTGAAGAAATACGTGACGTGGGCGTACTTCTCGGTTTCCGCCACGTGGAGCTGTCGCCTTCCGAGCCGGGCCAGGTGGGCCGCAAGGGAGTCCAGCTCCAGCGGTCCGAAGGCCACGGACACCGGAAGCTCGCTCGCCGCCTGGTACTCGGTCAGCGTGGTCACCGAGAGGTCCGCGGGCACATCGCCGCGGTCGAAGGCATCGAATGCAGGAACCGCCAGGGCTCGCGTCAGCTGACGGGCCCGATCGGCCCGAAAGTTGAGATGGATCACGGCATCGCCGGGGCGCACACCCGTGAAGCCGCCGATGACGGTCGGCCGGATGAATTCGTCGCTCTCGTCACGTGCATACGCCGCGCGGATGGCAGCGACCCCGTCAGCAGCCCGCTCCCCCGCCCCGTGGACGATCGCGTCGTACGCCAGCCTGGTCCGATCCCAGCGCGCATCGCGGTCCATGGCGTAGTAGCGCCCGGACAGCGTGGCCAGCGTGGCACGCCCGGCGATGCGTGCGAGCAGCGACGGCAGGAACTCATCGGCCGAGCGCGGAGGCGTGTCTCGCCCGTCGGTGAAGGCATGGAGCAGGACGCGGTCCGGCGGCAGCCCCTCGGCCGCGGCAAGCTCGACCATCGCCACGATGTGATCGTCGATGGCGTGGATGCCACCCGGGCCCGATGAGCCCCAGCAGATGGACCGCCGTCCCGCGCTCGAGCGCGCCGCGGCAGGCCTCCACCAGGGCCGGCATGGTGGCGAAGGAGCCGTCCGCGATGGCGCGGTTGATCCGCGGCAGGTCCTGGAGCACCGGGAACCCGGCCCCCAGGTTCAGGTGCCCGACCTCGCTGTTGCCCATCTGCCCGGCGGGCAGGCCGACGGCCTCGCCGGATGCGTCGAGCCGCGCGGCCGGCCACGCTCGCACGAACCCATCCCAGACGGGCATGCGGGCCGACATCAGGGCGTTGCGCGCCGGATCGGTACCGATGCCGAAACCGTCGAGGACGACGAGGACGACGGTCACGCGTCCGCGGCCGCCCGAAGGATGGCGGCGAAATCGTCCGGCTTGAGGGAGGCGCCACCCACCAGTGCGCCGTCGATGTCCTCCTGCGCGAAGAGCTCCGCGGCGTTGTCGGCCGTCACGCTGCCCCCGTACTGGATCGGCGTCTCCTCGGCCGCGTTCGGGTCGAGTTCGCCAAGGATTGCCCGGATCTGGGAGCACACGTCCTGGGCATCGGCGGCGGTCGCTGCCTTCCCGGTGCCGATGGCCCAGACCGGCTCGTAGGCGATGACCAGCCCGGTCCCCGCCAGCTCGGACAGCTCACCCAGCGCGGCCCGCACCTGGCGATCGATGACGTCCGCCGTCCGGCCCGCCTCGCGCTCGGTGAGCCGCTCCCCGACCGCGGCGATGGGCCGCAGGCCGTGCGCCACGGCACTGGCGACCTTGCGACCGACGCTCTCGTCGGTCTCGCCGTCGTACTGGCGCCGCTCCGAGTGCCCGATGATGACGAACTCGGCGGCGCCGGCCAGCATGAGCGGGCTCGTCTCACCGGTGTAGGCGCCGCGCTCGGCGAAGTGCATGGTCTGGGCTCCGAGGGCCACCCGGCTTCCGTCGAGTGCCTCGCGCACCGCGGTCAACCAGATCGTCGGCGGGCACACGACCGTCGTGACGTCCGAGGCCGGCGGCGCGTCCGAGGCGACCGCCCGGGCCAGCGCGAGCGCTTCGGCGGACGTGGCCGGATTCATCTTCCAATTGCCCGCAACGACCGGTCTGCGCATCAATCCTCCTTGTCCGCGGCAAGCTCCACCAGGCGGCGGAGCCGATGGTTCATGGCCGATCGGCTGACGCCGAGGGCCTCCGCCAGACTATCGAGATCGGCATCGGGCATGCGGCGACGTTGCGCGGCGGCGTCCCGCAATGCCGGCGCGGCTCGTGCCAGCGACCCATCCGCCTCCAGCCGGTCGATGGCCGCCAGCTGTCGATCGGCGGCGCGGACCGTCCGACCCAGGTTGGCCTGCTCGGCGTTGATGAGGCGGTTGAGACGTGCCCGGACATCACGGCCGACGCGCTGCGTCTCGAGCTCGAGAACCCCGCGATTCGCTCCCACCAGGCCGAACAGGAGTGCAATCTCGTCCTGTCCCTTGAGGTAGACCACGTGGTGCCCGCGGCGCTCGGAGCCCAGGGCGCGCACGCCGAGCTCGCTGAGCAGACCGGCGAGATCCGTGGCGGCCTCCTCCGTCCGATGGACGAATTCCACGTGCGGACCTGACGGTCCGAAGGAGATCGAACCCGATCCGAGGAGCGCGCCGCGGAGGAAGGATCGGCGGTCGCATGCCGGGGCATCCTGCCACGCCCACGATCCGACGCCCTCGAGGTCGGCATCCACCACCAGGTGGTGTCGAGCGCCGCGAGCCCGCGCCCGACCGTGGGTGATGATCGTGCGCGGCGTGGTGACCGGCACGCCGAGCGACGCCGCGAGCAGCACCGCGGTCCGGGCGGTCGCGTGATCCATGGTGCGCAGCTGGCCCGCGGCGGTTCCATGCATGAGCCCCAGCAGCTCGGCACGGCGGCAGCACGCCCGAGCCGGCTGGATGCGGGCAAGCTCCCCCTTCACCTCGCCGGCGAGCAGCACGGCGGTGCTCAGGACGCGTGGGCGGTTGGTCGTCGCACGCGGCGCTGGCGGAGCCGCTCCATCCCGTCCTCCTGCTGCAGACGCATGATCGCCGCCGCGAGCTTGGCCGGATCGTGACGGTGGGCGTTGTGCGGGTCGATCACGTCCTCCTCCACGATCACCACCGGCAGCTCCTCGAGCTTCGCGACGTCGATCTCCACCGGCTGTGCCCGCCAACCCGCGGGGGGCCTCGCGTCGCGATTCCGATTGAGGATCACATAGTCGATGAGGTCGTCACCGACGTGGGCGAACAGCATGTTGAGGTGCTGGCTTGCGGTGAGGTTGGCCGTCTCGCCGGCCTGTGTCGCCACGTTGCACACGTAGACCTTGACGCCGGGGGCGGCGGCCAGCGCGTCCCGCACGTCGCGAATCAGCAGGTTCGGCAGCACGCTGCTGAACAGGCTGCCCGGGCCGATGACGATCATGTCCGCCTCCAGGATGCGCTCGAGCGCCTCGGGGTTGGCCCGCACGTCATCGGGCTCGATGAAGACCCGTTCGATCGGCTCGTCGGCCTGCGTCATTCCGGCTTGCCCGTAGAGGTGCTTGCCGGAGACGAGCTGCGCCGACAGGTTGAGCGGCACGCTGGTCGCCGGCAGCACCTGGCCGCGTACCGCCAGCACCCGGTTGGACTCGCGAACCGCCTCCTCGAAGTCGCCGGTGACCGCGGTCATGGCGGCAATGAAGAGGTTGCCGAAGGCATGGTCGTCAAGGCCCGAGCCCTGCGGGAAGCGGTACTGCATCAGCTGGGTCATGAGTGGTTCCGCATCGGCCAGGGCGGCGATGCAGTTGCGAATGTCGCCCGGCGGGACGATCCCGAGCTGCTGCCGAAGGCGTCCCGAGCTGCCACCGTCGTCGGCCACGGCCACCACGGCCGTGATATTCGCGCTGTAGCCCTTCAGGCCGCGGAGCAGGGTCGACAGACCGGTGCCGCCGCCGAGCGCGACGATCCTCGGTCCTCGTGCCAGGTAGCGCTTCGTGTAGAGGACCTCCATGACGCTGTCGCCGCGCGCCACGAACGGCGAGACCACGGAGCGCATGAGGCCCCACATGCCGATCCCGGTCAGTCCAAGGCCCAGCACGGCCACCACCGCGGCACGCACCTCTGGCTCCAGCCAGGCGCCGGTGAGCCAGTAGACGATGGCGATCTCGTCGGCCGCCGTCTGACGGTAGAGGTCGCGGATGAAGATCGCGGCGCCGAGACCCAGGATCGCGATCCCGGACAGGAGCAGGACGAGCCAGCGCTTCAGATGCATCCCGGGGTACATCCAGCGGGGAAGGCGCGGCCCCTTCATCGCTCAAGCTCCCGGTGGAAGATGCCGACCGACGCGTTCGAGATGGCTTCCAGGCGGCCGGCGAGGGCCTCCGCCAGCGCGATCGACCGGTGATAGCCACCCGTGCAGCCGAGCGCTACGCGCAGCTGCTCCTTGCCCTCGGCACGGTATGCCGGAACGGTGAGCTCCAGCAGCTCGGTGACGAGCTCCAGGAAGCGCACGGCGGCGGGCTGACTCAGAACGAAGTCGCGGACCGGCTCCTCGAGCCCGGAGAGTGGCTTGAGATCGGGATCCCAGTACGGGTTGGTGAGGAACCTCACGTCGAACACGAGGTCCGCCTCCAGCGGAATGCCGTACTTGAACCCGAAGGTGACGATGTCGATGCGCAGGCGATCGTCGGACGACGCACGAGGAATGACGGCGAACAGCCGATCCTTCAGCTGCCCGATCGAGAGGCCACTGGTATCGATCACGTGATTCGCCATGTCGCGGGTCCGCGCCAGGAGCCGGCGCTCCTCGGCGATGCTGGCCTGGACCCCGCTTCGGGTCGCCTGGAGAGGGTGGCGGTGGCGGGTCTCGCTGAACCGGCTCACCAGGCTCGCGTCACTGGCCTCGAGATAGATCAGCTCGAGGGCGGTCCCCTCGGCGGCCAATGCGGCCGAGGCCCGCTCTATGGCCGGCGCAGGGTCGCCGGCGCGAATGTCGAGGACGAGGGCGGACCGTCGATACCGATCCGGCTCGGTGCGCCGCAGGGCGAGGTAGTGGTCCAGCAGGGCCGGGGGCAGGTTGTCGATGCACGAGTACCCCAGGTCCTCGAACAGCTTGCTCGCCTGGCTCTTTCCCGCTCCCGACAGGCCGCTGATGATGAGGACGTGCTCGCTCACCGCGTCGGGCTCCGTCGAGCGCGCCGCGTCCATCGCGGATCCGTCGTCGATGGGTGCCGTGCGCGCCACTGTCCCCTCCGTGTGCCTATGGGTTCCCGAGTATAGCCCGTGCTCAGGCACGCTCCGCTCCGATGGCCAGGCCGTCGAGCAGACCCCTCACTGACGCTGCAGCGCAGGCCTCGAGCGCCGCGAGGTCGTATCCGCCCTCCAGCGTGAGCGCGACGCCGTGCAGACTCAGTGCGAGCCGCGAGCGATCCGACGAGACGCGCGACCGTCTCGAAGCCGGCCTCGGTCACTGCCAGCTCCGCCAGCGGGTCGTCCACGTGGGCGTCATATCCGGCAGATACCAGGATGGCCTCGGGGCGGAAGTCCTCGATCTCGGCCAGCAGGTCGGTCCACGCGTCGATGAATGCCTCGTCGCCGCTCCCCGCCGGCAACGGACGGTTGTGCTTCGTCCCACGACCCGGACCGATGCCGGATTCCGACCGAGCGCCGGTGCCCGGATAGAACGGCGACTGGTGGGTCGAGGCGTAGCACAGGTCGGGATCGTCATCGAAGATGGCCTGCGTTCCGTCGCCATGGTGGACGTCCCAGTCGATGACCGCGATGCGCTGAGCCAAACCGCGCCGTCGCAGCCCGGCGACGGCGATGGCGATGTTGTTCAGCACGCAGAACCCGCTGATCGCCGAGCGTCCGGCGTGATGGCCCGGCGGCCGGACGACCGCGAACGCCACCGTGGCGGCCCCGCTCGCCACGGCGAGTGCGGCCTGGAGCGTCGCGCCGGCGGCGAGCCGGGCGGCGGTCATCGACCCTTGGGCCAGGTACGTGTCCGCATCGGCCCATCCCCCGCCCTGGGCGGCGGCTTCATCGAGCAGCGCGACATGGCGTGGATCGTGGATGGCCGCCAGGGTCACTGCATCAATGAGCTCGACCGGTGGCTCCACCAGCGCGTCGCCTGCCGCGCTTCGGACGCCACTCGCCGCCGCGCGCCGCCGATCCGGGCTCTCTGGATGTCCAGGCTGGGCGTGGGCATCCATGCGCGCATCGGTGAAGAGCCAGACGCTCACTTGCCCATGGTGCGAATGATCTGGAGCGTGCCCTCGAACAGCACGTACATCACGAGCGACAGCACCGAGGAGCTCAGCGGGTCGCCGCCCGGCGTGATGATGATCGCGAACAGCACGATGAGCAGGACCGCCCAGCGACGCCGCGCGGAGAGGAATTTGTAGTTGAGGATCGCGCACCCGAGCCAGGACCAGCAGCAGTACCGGGAACTGGAACGCGAGCCCGAACGCGAGCATCACCGTCGAGACGAAGCTCACGTATTCACTCAGCCGGAGCTGCGTCTCGACGCCCGGCAGCGAGAGGCCCAGCAGGAACTCCAGCGCATACGGAATGACGAAATAGCCGATGCTGATGCCGATCGCGAACAGGATGATCGAGCCGATGAGCATCGGCCAGATGAGGCGGCGCTCCGAACGGGTCAGCCCGGGGGTGACGAAGCGCCACAGCTGATACAGGATCACCGGCAGCGCGATCGCGATGCCGACGTAGAGGCCGACACGCAGGCGGACGGCACAGGGACTCGCCCACGCTGATCTGGATGAGGGTGTCCTGGCCCTCGGGCAGGGCGGCGCGCAGGATGCCGACGATCGGCTCCGAGAGAAAGAAGCCGAGGATCCCGGCCAGCACGACGGTGACGGCAACCACGATGATGCGGCCCCGCAGCTCCTCGAGGTGCTCGAGGAGGCTCATGGTCGCCTCTTCGGGCGCGGGCGCCGGCTCAGAGGTCACGGATCAGTCGTCGTGGCGTGGAGGCGACGAAACCCGTCAGTGCTTGGTGCTCTCGCCCGTGGGCCGCTCGTCGGCGGCAGGCGACGTCGAGGTCGGCTTCGATTCGCCCCTGACGGATTCCTCGAGCTCGGTCGACGCCTTGCGGAACTCGCGGATCCCCTTGCCCACGGCGTTGCCGATGTCCGGCAGCTTGCCGGGGCCAAAGATGATCAGGACGATCACCAGCAGCAGGATGAGCTCCCACGGCCCGGGAATCGGCATGTGTCAGGAACCTCGTTGGACATGGTCAGCGTCGACGGGAGTCAATGGTAGCACTGCGCCACCCATCCGGCCCCGAAAGGCCATGGCCGAATTCGGCCGCCGCCGCGGCCCAATCAGCGCCACTCGACGCGCCGGCGATGGCGCGCGAAACGGACACGAGGCCCGGCGCCCATGTGCCGTCGCAGGCACCCAGCGACGCATCCAGGTCTCCGCCCTGCGATCCCACTCCCGGCACCAGAAACGCCGGGCCCGGCAACGCTCGCCGCAGCGAGGTGAGCTCGCTCGGCGCGGTCGCACCCACCACGAAGCCGACCCTCCCATCGGTCCACGTCTCGGCCAGCCACTCCGCCACTGCGCGATAGAGCGGCCGGCCCTCAACCTCGAGGTCCTGGAGCCGGCCCGCGGATGGATTGCTCGTCCGAACCAGCACATAGACCATCCGCCCCGGATGGGCGAGGAAGGGCGCAATCGCATCCTCGCCAAGGTACGGGGAGAGCGTCACCGCGTCCGCGTCGAGCGTGCCGAACAGCGACTCCGCGTACCGCTCGGCCGTGGTCTCGATGTCGCCGCGTTTGGCGTCCAGGATGCAGATGAGATCCCGCGGCACGTCGCGGCGGACCCTTGCCAGGGCTTCGATGCCCGGCGCCCCGAAGGCCTCGAAGAAGGCGACGTTGATCTTGACCGCCACCGCGTGCGGCGCGGCCGCTTCGATGAGACCGCGCGCGAATCGTTCGACGCCGTCGAGGTTCGGCGGGAGGTCATCGGGCAGGCGGTCAGGATGCGGATCGACACCGAGGCAGAGCGGGACGCCGACCGATTCGCGCCGCGCACGGAGGCGTTCGAGCGGCGTCACCCGGCGGGCGTGGCGGCAGCCACCGGCGCGCGCCGCGCCACGAGCGGGCTCGCCGCCGATTCGGCAAAGTCGAGCACACGCAGACGCAGCCGCTCCCGACCACCGAAGGTGTCGCGCTCCAGCGTCCCGACGACATCGACGGCGGCTCCCTCCGCCGGCAGTCGCCGATCCGATGCCATCCCGAACCCGATGGCATCGATCGTCTCGGCGCCACGCAGCAGGCGGAACGCGATGTGCGCCTCCCCGGTCCCGACGCGGCGAACACTCCCCACCCGCAGGCCGGTGACGGCGATGACGGGCTCGAGGTGGCCCGGTCCGTACGGCGCCAGACGGCCGAGCTCGTCGGCCAGGCTCCAGTCCACGTACCGCGCGGGCAGCACGAGGTCCACGAGCTGTCGGCCCGGCCGTGCGGCCTCGACCACGACGTCCGCCGGGAATGGCCGCTCGAGCGCACCGAACGCGGCGACGAAGCCGGCCCACGCCTCGGGAAGAAGGCTGAAGCCACCCGCGGCCGCGTGGCCGCCGCGCTTCGTGAGGTGGGCGGCGCAGGCCTCGAGCGCCGCTGCCACGTGGAAGTCGACGGGTGCGCGGACGGAGCCCCGCACCTCGTCCCCCACCAGGGTCGCTGCGCCGACCGGCCGAGTCAGCGCGTCCGCCAGCCGGCCAGCCACCAGGCCGACCAGCCCCGGCGACCACGTGTCGTCGCGAATGAGCAGCGGCGTGGTCCCGGGTGATGCATCGGCCAGGAGCCGAGCGGACTCGACCGCGACGGTGGTCATCTCGCGCCGTCGAAGGTGCACCTCTTCGAGGTCGTTCGCGAGGCGTTCGGCCGCGGCCTCGTCCTCCTCGAGAAGGAGCCCCATGGCCAGCTCCGCATCGGCGATGCGGCCGGCCGCGTTGATGCGCGGGACGACACCGAACCCGAGATCGCGGGCCGTCGGCGTGCCGGGTGCCTCGCAGCTGCGGGCCAGCAGGGCGCGGAGGCCCGCATGCGTGGTGGTGCCCAGCTCTTCGAGGCCGAGCCGCACGATGGCCCGGCTCTCCCCGGTCATCGGCGCCATGTCAGCCACGGTCCCGATCGCCGCGATCGCCGCCAACCCCTCTGAGCCACGTCCCTGGCGAGCGAGGAGCGCGGCGGCCAGCTTGTACGACAGGCCGGCGCCCGTCAGGTCGGTGTCCGGGTACGCGCAGTCGGGACGATGGGGATCCACCACGGCAACGGCGCGGGGCAGCGTTGCCGGCGGCAGGTGATGATCGGTGATGACGATGTCGATGCCCAACGTCCGTGCGTAGTCGACCTCCGCGGCATTGCTCACGCCGCAGTCGCAGGTGATGACAAGGCCGACGTTGGCCGCCTTCAGCTGCCGCAGGCCGCTCTCGGAAAGCCCGTATCCCTCGGCGAGTCGCGACGGGACGTAGCGGACCGGGTCGATCCCCAGGCGACGAAGCGCCGTGACCCACACCACGATGGCCGTCATGCCATCGGCGTCATAGTCGCCCCAGATGGCGACCCGCTCACCGTCCTCGATCGCCGTCTCGATCCGGCCGAGCGCCACCTCGGCATCGGCCATGCGCGAGAGGTCGTGGAGCGCTCCGGCACCGGCCTGGAGAAAGCGCTGGAGCTGGCCATCCTCGGAAAAGCCGCGACGGGCCAGGAGCGTCGAGACGGGAGGCCCGAATCCGGCGAATACCGGGGGGTCCGGCAGGGGCTCGGGCAGCAGCCACTCGAGGCTCGGGACGATCACGTTGCCATGGTAGTCCGGGCGGGATTACCGGCGACGTATCGGCCGGTTATCGGAGGCGCGTCAGGCGCGTGACGGGCCGCGTGCCTTCCGCTTCGTGTCCCACTCGCTCCACGCCACCAGGATCTGGCTGGCGTTGAAGATCGAGGAGTACGTCCCGCTCACCACGCCGAGCAGCAGCGCCAGGGTGAAGGTGCGGACCGTCGGCGGACCGAGCAGGAGCAGCGCGCCCAGCGTCACGACCACGGTCAACGAGGTGATGATCGAGCGGCTCATCGTCTGCAGGATCGAGTGGTTCACGATCGCGCCGAAGGACTCGCCGGCATGCCGGACCCGGTTCTCCCGGATGCGGTCGAACACCACGATGGTGTCGTGAACGCTGAAGCCGATGATGGTCAGCAGCGCGGTGACGAACAGCGCATCGAACTCCACGTTGAAGAAGTAGCCGAGGATGGCGAACGTGCCCACGACCAGGATCACGTCGTGGAGGAGCGCCACGATGGCGGCGGTCCCGAATCGGAACCCGAATCGCATCCACAGGTAGGCGAGGATGAAGAGCTCGCCGATGACGATGAGGATCGCGGAGCTTCGGATCAGGTCGGCGCCGATGATCGGGCCGACGGTGCGCAGGCTGCGTGGCTCGCCGGCCCCGTACAGGCCTTCCAGCTCACCCTCGAGGTCGGCGAACTCGGTTCCCTGGGCGACCGGCACCGGTGTGGGCTCGGCCGATGGGCTGACCGATGGCGATGCGCTCGGCGAGCCCGACGGCGATGCCGACGGGGCGGCGGACGCGGACGCCGATGGAGACGCGGAGGCAGATCCGGACGGTTCAGCCGAACCCGAGCCCGACGCCGAGGCGGACGCGGACGCGGAGGGGACCGGCACCGGTGTGCTGGCCGGGATGAGGTCGATCGGCTCCGTCCTGATGCGGAGGAAGCCATCCGGCAACGCGGTGACGATCGCGTCCTCGTAGCCGAGATCCTGGAGCGTGGTGAGCATCTCGGCCGCCGTCGGCGAATCGGCGTAGCGGACCTCCCACTCCGTGCCTCCGGTGAAGTCAACCGACGGCCGCAGCCCGCCCAGGAAGATGAAGAGCAGGCCGGGGATGGTGAGGATCGCGCTGATCGTGAACCACAGGTTGCGCTTGCCTACGATGTCATACATGGGTCAGCGCTCCACGTGATAGAGCTCGAGGCGCCGGCCCCACGAACGGCGCACCACGTATCGCAGCAGGGTGCGGGTCACCGTGATGGCGCTGAACATGCTCACGAGCACGCCGATGATGAGCACGAGGGCGAAGCCTCGCACGACGGTGGTCCCCTGCCAGTACAGCCAGGCCGCCACGAGGATGCTGCTCACGTTCGAGTCGAGGATGCTCGACCAGGCACGGTTGAATCCGGCCTCGATGGCCGGTCCCAGGGTCTTGCCGGCGCGGATCTCTTCCTTCATGCGCTCGAAGATGAGGATGTTCGCGTCCACGGCCATGCCGATGCTGAGGATGAACGCCGCCACCCCGGCCAGCGTGAGCGTCACCCCGATGATGCGGAAGATGGCGTACACGACGAGCGTGTAGAAGATGAGCGCGAGCGAAGCCAGGACGCCGGGCAGTCGGTAGTAGGCGATCATGAAGAGCAGGACCAGCACGAGCCCGATCGCGCCGGCCAGCAGCGCCTGGGTCAGGAAGTCGCGACCCAGCGTCGGGGCCACCTGGTCGACACCCTGCTCCGTCAGCGAGACGGGCAGCGCGCCGAAGCGCAGCGTGTTGTAGAGGGCCGTGCGTTCGGCCTCCCCTTCCGCGCCGGCCGTGCCGACGGTGATGATCGTCTGCCCGCCGCAGATGGCGTCGTTGATGTTCGGAACCGTGTAGACCCGGCCGTCGAGCGCGATGGGGCCATCCCGGTTCACGTTCGCGGTCGTGAATTCGCACCAGGTCCGGCTCCCCTCGTCGCGCAGGGTGAACGACACGCCGATGGCGCTGCCGCTCACATCCGGCGCCACGCTGGTCGGGTCGATCTGCCCGCCGTCGAACAGCACCGCAACCGCGCCCGAATCGATCAGGGAGCGAATGTCCTGGTCACGCTGGAGTTCCTGCCCCCGGGGATCGATGAACTGGAGCTGTCCGGTCGACCCCACCAGGCTCCGGATCTGCTCCTCATTCGACACGCCCGGCACCTCGACCACGATCCGCCGGGTGCCATCGCCCGCCACCTCGGTGTAGACCTGTGGCTCGCTGACGCCGATGCCGGCGACGCGGCGCTCGATGATGTCCCGCGCCAGGCCCACCTGCTCATCGGTGACCGGCTCGTCGCCCTGCGATTCGGCCTCGAGGGTGACGCGCAGGCCGCCCTGCAGGTCGAGGCCCAGCACCGTCCGGAACTGGGCTCCCGCAACCTCGTCGGGCAGCCACGGCACGCCGAGCGAAATTCGCGGGATGTCGATGAAGATCGCCAGCAGGGCGATGACCCCGATGAGCCACGGGGCGATGCGACGCCAGGTCATGGGTTGGCCGTTCGGTCCTCGATCTTCGGAGATCTCGCGCCGGTCGAAACGTTCCGGACACGAAACGCGCCGCTTTCACCAGCGGCGGGCGGCGCCAGTATAGCCGACCGTCCGTTCGCGTCACGTCGGGCGCCAGGTCACGCCAGCATCCCCTCGCGAGCCAGGTGGCCCTTCAGCCGCTCGGCCAGCTCACGGCTGATCCCCGGCGTGTCCGCGACCTCGTCCACCGATGCATCCCGGATGCGCCGAACCGAGCCGAATCGCTTGAGCAGTGCCTTCTTGCGACCCGGACCGATGCCGGCGATGTCGTCGAGCTCGCTGCGCAGGGCGCGCTTGCCGCGCACGTCGCGGTGGTAGGTGATCGCGAACCGATGCGCCTCGTCCCGGATCCGCTGCACCAGGTACAGGGCCTGGGAGCGCCGGGGCAGCACCACCGGGTCAGGCCGGCCGGGCAGGTAGAGCTCCTCGAACCGCTTCGCCAGCCCGGTGAGCGGGATATCGGTGATGGCAAGCTCGTCCATGACGCCGACGGCCGCCGAGAGCTGGCCCTTTCCACCGTCGACGATCACGAGATCGGGCACCGCCCAGTTGTCGGACGCGCGCCGGTCCGGCTCCGGCCCCTCGGGTGCCTCATCGGCCCCGACGGCGGCCAGTGACAGAGCGCCGGTCTCCCGCCTCAGGCGGGCCACCCGACCGAATCGGCGCCGAAGGACCTCGGCCATCATGCGGAAGTCGTCGGGCGTGTCGCCCGATCGGATTCGGAAGCGGCGGTACTCGCGCGGCTCCGGCTTGCCGTCGATGAACACGACCATCGACCCGACTGCGCTCGTGCCCTGGATGTTGCTCATGTCGTAGCACTCGATGCGCTCCGGCGGACGAGGCAGGCCGAGCGCCCCGGCCAGCTCGCCGAGCGCCTCGTCGCGCTTTGCCGTGTCGGCCAGCCATTCGGCGCGCTCGCGGGCCAGGGCCTCCACCGCATTCCCGGTCGCCATGGCCACCAGCCGCCGCTTCTCGCCGCGCTCCGGCACCGAGATCGTCACCCGAACGCCGCGTCGATCGGCGAGGTACGCGGCGAGCTCATCGGCCTCCGCGGGCAGGATCGGCGTCAGCAGCGCGCGGGGCACCGCATCCGTGCTGGCGTAGTACTGCTGCAGGAAGGCTCCGAGCACGGTTTCGTCGGTCACGTCACGCGCGCCCTCCACGATGAAGTGCTCGCGGCCGATGAGCTTGCCGTTCCGGACCTGCATGACCTGCACGCAGGCCTCGTCCTCCTCCCGCGCCATGCCGATGACGTCGTGCTCGGCGCGGCTGAACGCGGCCATCTTCTGCTGCTCCATGGTCCGCTCGACGGCTCGCAGCTTGTCGCGAGCCGCGGCCGCCTGCTCGTAGCGCAGCGCGTCACTGTGCTCGGCCATCTCGCGCTTGAGGTCGGCCGCGATCGGCTCCTGCTTGCCATCCAGGAAATCGACGATCTGGCCGATCGTCTCGCGGTACTCCGGCTTGGGGATGGCCTCGATGCACGGCCCCTGGCAGCGGTTGATGTAGTACAGGAGGCACGGCCGCTCGAGCACACGCTTGCCCTCGGGGATGTCGAGGTTGCAGGTTCGGAACGGGAAGATCTTCCGAAGGAGCTTGAGCGTCTCGTCCACGCTCGACGCCGATGCGTACGGTCCGAAGTAGCGACTGCCATCGCGCTTCAGTGCCCGGGTGCGGACGATGCGCGGGAAGTCCTCGCCCAGCGTGATCTTCACGAATGGATAGCTCTTGTCGTCGCGCAGCCGAATGTTGAAGCGCGGGCGATGCTCCTTGATGAGGTTGGACTCGAGGAGGTACGCCTCGGACACGGTATCGGTCACGATGTACTGGACATCGGCGACCTCGGTCACCATCCGGCTGATGCGGGCGTCCTCCGGTCCCCTGGCGCCGAAGTACGAGCGAACGCGGCTGCGCAGCGAGTCGGCCTTCCCCACGTACAGCACCCGTCCGTCGGCGTGCTTCATGAGATAGACGCCTGGGCTCGTCGGCAGCCGGCGCAGGACCGCACGCAGCGAATCGGGCAACGGGCGCTGGGGGCTCATGTGTCGATTCTAGGCGCGCCTCAGGCCCACGTAGGTGACGCCCCCTTCGGCTCGCTCGATGAGCTCGAGCAACCGGCGAAGGCGAGGGGCCGTCTCGTCGATCTCCTGGCGCGATACCCAGCCCACTTCCGCGATCTCGCCGAACTGTGGCGCCAGCTCGCCGCCATCGACCCGAGCGCCGAAGACGAAGCTCACGTCGCGGGCACGATGAGCGTCCACCAGCAGCAGTCGGTCGACGCGCACCCGCATCCCGGTCTCCTCCAGTGTCTCGCGCGCTGCGGCCGCATGCGGCGTCTCTCCCCGCTCCACGCGGCCGCCCGGAAGCATCCACTCCGGTCCCAGGTACGTGGTCCGAACGACGAGGATGCGACCTTCGTCGTCGGTCGCGAACACATGGGCGCCCTCGGTGCGCCGATACCGGCCACCGAACATCTCGGCGAACTGCACGGCCCCGCCGACGAGGATCCGTGGCAGGTCGACGAGCCGGAGGCGCCGGCTACGGCGCATCGGCGCTGCCGATCTCTTCGCTTCGTGCCAGCTCGGTGGCGATGTAGTCCTGGAGCCCGCCGTAGTCACCCGGCCCGGTCCAGCCGATGGGAATGAGGATGTACTGGCCGATGGTGTTCGTGGTGGCGACCAGCGCCACGTCCTCGGTCAGCTCGATCACGTCGGTCGCTGGACAGGTGCGAGGAGAGCAGGAACAGGTCGATGGCGGAAAGGTCGGTGCGAATCCGCTGCTCCATGGCGTCCATGAGCCCGAGCCCCGGGACGATCGACCCGATGCCGCCGGCGCCCAGCTTCGTCCGCAGCGCACTGATGATCCTGGCCTGGCGAATGGATCGGGCAAAGTCGGTCGACTCGCTCACCACGCTCGTGTAGCGGGCACGCGCGTAGGCGAGCGCCTCGTCGCCGTCCATATGGATCTCACCCGTCGGAAAGCCGCCCATCTCCCAGCGTCCCGCCCGATGGAATTCCTCGATGGTCGTGTAGTCGAACGCGACGGGGTTGTCGACGGTCACCCCGCCGACCGCATCGACCATCTCGCGGAATCCGGCGAAGTCGATGGCCAGCCAGTGGTCGATGCGCAGGCCGGTGACCTCGGTGAGAACCTCGGCCATTCGCGCGCCGGCCGCATCCAGCCGAGCCGACTCGTCACCGTCGACCGACCCGTGGCCGACGGCGTAGACCTCGTTGACCTTGCCGTTCTGGCTGAAGGCATCGATGCCCTCGATCCACAGGTCGCGCGGGATCGGGATCGTGGTGGTGGTATTGGTCGAGGGATCGATCGAGAGGACCTGGATCGAATCGGCGAGGTACGCGCCGTCGTGATCACCGCCGCCGTAGCCGACCATGAGCACGTTGACCCGTTCGCTCCCGTTGAGGTCCCACAGCAGCGCGGTGGATGGGTACGGCGCGCTCGAGACGGCCGCGTTGAACGTTCCACCCCGCAGGAAGAGCAGAACACCGACCACGATGGCCGCCAGCAGGACGAGCAGCAGGAGCGTCCGCAGGGTGCGGAAGAAGGAACCGGGACGGCGCCGGCGTCGTTGCGCGCGCCTACGGGGCGGCTCCGGACGTGATGCCTGGCGCCGATCGGCTCGCCGCGCGGTGCCACCGGAGCGGATGAGCTCACGATCGTACGGGACGGTGTCGTCGCTGAACGCCACGGCTGCCGGACGTCTCACGCGGGATTCATGGAAGGTGCTCGGTCCTCGTTGGCCCGCCGAAAGGCTGGCGCGGCGGAAAGGATACGGCCTCGCCCGCATCGGTGCCGGTGGGGTGGCTCACTGACCTCGGTAAGCGGGCGATGAGCCCACGGTAAGCCGATCCCCGAACAATCCGTCGGATGGAAACTGCGGCGGCCACGGCGGCCGCGCTCGACACCATCCTCGGCGCGCTCGACGATGAGCAACGCCAGGCCGCGACGCTGCCGGACGGTCCGGCGCAGATCATCGCGCCCGCGGGGAGTGGCAAGACGACCACCATGGTCGCCAGGATCGCCGTCCTGCTCGCCCGGGGCGTGCCCGCCGACCGCATCTGCGTGGTGACGTTCAATCGCGACGCCGCCCATGGAAGTCCACGCCTACCTGTGCGCGATAGCTTTCCCGCCACGCGGCGAGTGTCTCGTCGACGTCGGGTGGCACGTACAGGGTCCCCCCACTTGCGGAACTTGCCGAGGAACTTCAGGACGCGGCGGCCGTCCAGCGTCTGCAGGGCGCGCCAGCGGAGCCAATGCACCTCGTTACAGCGCAGGCACATGCGTAGCATCACGGCGACGATCGCCAGGTCCCGACGGGCGATGATGCCTCGCTCGGGGTGGTCGCATTCCGCCCGGATGGAAGCGATCAGACGGAGCGCCTCTTCCCGCGTAAGCGCAGGCGTCTCGTCGTCATTCTCGCGGTGTGGGGCCCTGATGCCCTTAGAGGGATCTGCGACGACCCAGGTGCGCTCGACGGCCTCGGCGTAGAAGGCGCGGACCATGCCGAGCAGGTGGCCACGCGTGCTCGGCGAGAAGCCCGCCACGCTCCCCCACCACCGTCGTAGATCGTTGCGCGTGGGCGCAAGGCTCGGGGGGCGGAACCGAGAGGCAGGTCGGTGACAGGCATGCCCCAACACCATCACGATGGACCTCGGGAGGGAAGGGCAAATGCGGCTGAATCGGCTTCTTCGGTCTCTCTTCTTGGATCAACGGGGCGAGATTGTCCTCGGCGCAGCGATCTCCTTTGGACGGCATCCCTGCAATCTCGTCCATCGTGAATCAAGCAGCCCCAGCCGGCTGTGGCCTGGATGCATCAGCGAGTCTCGGAGATTGCATGAATCTCTCGGCTCAACAGAACGATGTCGGGTATTTTGACCTGACCACGCCCTAATCGCACGAGACCGATTCGCTCGAGGTGTCCTAGCGCCCGGGTGACTACCTCGCGTGTTGAGCCGACCCGTTCCGCGAGTTGCTCGTGACTAACCCGCACACACGTGGGTACACCTCCATCCGCGCCCTGTGCCATGTCGAGCAGGCATCTAATCGTGCGATCGCGCACGGTCCCGCGAGCCCACAGGCGAAGTTCGCGAGTGGTCGACTGCAGGCGCCGCATGGCCTCCCCGGCCAGCGCGAGCGCGAGCGAGGCGTCCGTGCCGCAATAAAATCTCACGCTTGCCAGTCGGAGTGAGAGCACAGTCGCGGGGGTTATCGTCTCGACCCAGATCTCGTCCTGAACGCCGAGAAGAGCTCCAAGGCCGACGGCATCTCCGCGGGCGGCATTCCGATACGTGATGCTCGGCCGCCCATCGCTTGCCTGAGCGAACACACGCAGCAGCCCGGACATCACGATCCCGCCGAACTCGCGATATCCGTCGACCAACATGTACGCGGCGGGGATGGTCAGGACTCGGCCGTCCGCTACAAGTCGTGACCGCACGCCAGGATCCACCGCGGCCAGGAAACTAGAGTCAAGCGCTTCTGTCAGATCGGCTGTCGCGACGCGATCAACTATCACTTGATGCTCCCTCCCGGCCCAGTCTATTCCACAGGCTTCGGAACATTGTGTGACTACACGCACAGAACTCCGTGACTTGTATGACAGACGAGGGAGATGGATGCAGGCACCGTCTCCTCAAACCACCCGACGGCACGGGCACGCCGAACGCGTTTCCGCCCGCCGAGATCGACGGAGCATAGGAGTCGAAACCACATGCGCGTCGCAGCGACTGCTGCCGCGGCTGTCATGGTCATATCGATGGTGATGCCGCCGGCCGCTTCAGCGCAACATGCATCTTGCAGCGAGGGATCTCAGACGAATCGCTGGCGTGGCCATAGCACCACAGACACGGCGAACCAGAAGCACGGAGCGTCAGCAACTGCCGAGGCGCATGCGCTCGTCCAGTGTGGCACGCCTGGGCTGGTCGAGATCAGCGGGAGCATGGTTTGGAGCGCCGTCGCTCCGGACAATTCTGCGGGCCTGAGTGTCGTCACCGTCGGAATGGGGAACTGCCGAGGGAGCGCGTGCGTCGGCGGCCAGCGCTACTACAGCGCGTGGGGTCGATCATCATCGGTGGCAGGCTGTGCCGGATACTCAAACCGCTCTCCGGTCATACAGAACGAAGGTGCGTACGTCAGCGCGCCGCACGACTTCAAGGTGCATCACACCTCGAACGAGTGGAGATTCTACGTAGATGCGACTCTCGTCCACTCCATCGCCGAGAGCAACATCTGTTGGACCGGGCGCCGAGCACAGTGGTTCGGACAGACCATGGACTTGGGCGACCAGCTGGGCGGTGACCCTGGAAACAAGCTGAGCATCACATCGCTCAACTACGCGAATGTCGAGGGCGGCGGCTTCTTCTGGACGTCCTTCAACGCAGCCGACTCGTGCAACTTCAACAACGGTGGAGCGCCGTTCTTGTGTGATGTGACGGGCACGCGGAGCATCGACATTTGGACATCCAGGTGAGGGCTCAAATTGTGACAAGGCACCGTCTGAAGCTGGGAAGGACCATGGGTCCCGCGATGGTCTTGGCCATTTGCGCCTCGCTTGTCACCGCAGTTGCGCTAGCAGTTGCCGCACCGAGGGACCCGGTAGAGCGGCAGAAATGTGGGGCCGGAGACAACCGCATTGCGGCTGAGTTTGCCCTCGATCACGCTGCGGATCTACCGAACCACCTGCCCAACATGCTTCGGACCCCTGAACTCGAACAAGATCGAAGACCGGCCCATGTGATCCTGTTCTCCGGGGAGTTCCGCACGGACTTAGTGGCGATGGCACCGACTATTGAGAAGCCGCCGCTCTTGAATGCAGTGGTCTGCGTAATCCAAGCGGACGGCACCGTGAATCTGTACTCCGACGTGTCGAGGGCTGGCAGCCAGTGGGCCAACGAGTAGCGCGTAGCTTCCGAGAGGGGTCAATAAGAATGCGAAGCCGTGGCATAGCGCGCCGATCACTCACCGCGATATTTGCGCTTGCGCTCCTGCTATCCGGCTTGGCCGGCACCGCAATCGCGGCCCACAACATCAACGCCAAGTGGAAGGATGTTGTGGTCGCTCCGTACCAAAACTACATCCGATACTGGTACCACTCAAGCGTGCCGGCCAATTTCAAGCCAAGGATCGTCGACGGCGCAGGCAGCTGGAATTCGGCCGGACGAGAGCTCTACTTTGCCGCCGGCACGAGCTCTAACGGGCTAATCAAAATCACCTACGAAGACCTGGCTTGGCCCAATGGTGACTCGATGGCCATGTCCATGACGTTTGCGGGGTCTTGCGCAGTCACGATCTGCACAGGTGCCATTGCCTTCAATACAACCCCCAGCATCTATCACTGGTACACAGGCACCGGAACGCCGAACGGCAGTAACAAAGAGGTCGACCTCTGGAGCGTGGCGGCCCACGAGTTCGGTCATCAGGTTTCCCTCACTCATGTGAGCGGGAGCACATACGTCGACGACACAATGTGGCCGAGCACGACGATCGCCGACACCAAGCAGCGGTCGATCACCACACACGATCGCGCGGGTATCGAGAAGCTGTATCCACCCAAGTGAGGTGCTGACCGTGGTCAACGGAGTCATCATTCGCGCATATCGCCATGGCGCTGCGGCAGTCGTTGGGTTAGGCCTTGTCGTCGCCGCCGGTGTTGCGCTGACCTCTCAACCAGACGAAACCATCAGTGTGGCCGCAATCTATCCGGACGTCCGGCTCACGACGTTGGTGAACAGCGCCGATGCAGTCGCCGTACTGAGGTTCACGGGCGTGTCGGACAGCTTCTGGAACAGCACTGACAATGCGCCCTGGGAGCCCGCGACAGCCGACGGCAGGCGAGCCTGGATCTATCGAGACGACCTATTCACCGTGCAGAATGTTCTGCATGGATCCCTACCGGCGGGCCGTATCATCGTGAGAGGGATCGGTGGAACTGTTGGCAACATGACCATGGTCCACGACAGCCAAGTCGACTGGCGAGAGGGAACCGATTACCTTCTGTTCCTCCGTCTGGAGGACACTCCGTTCGAGGACGGGAGCGAGCGGGCGTGGACAGTGCTGTGGCAGGGCCATGGCAGCTTCATCTCGACGGACACCGGTTGGACCAACTTCGAGCGTACGGTGAGCCTCAGGATGAATACCCTGACCGACCAACTTGCGCAGCAGCCCTAGCGCGTTGAGGCACTGGGTTCAGTGGTTCGTCGCCATCGCGTTCACGGTGTCGGCGGTCGCCTGTGAGGTCGATTCAGTCACCTGGGTGTCCTTCGGCGGCCAGCGATATGGCGGCGCCATCATCCCGCTGGACGTTGAGCCCGATGACCTCACCATCGCGGGCGACGTCGAAGACAGCAACGACCCGATATTCGCGAATGGACAGGTTCTGGCGTTGCGGGGGGTCGACCCACGAAGAGTGCTGATGATGCCCGGGCGCTCCTCCGAGGAGCCCGACTACTTCGTCTTCTTCTCCGAAGCACTCGGGCCTGGCAACCTATTCAACCAGGTGCCAGAGCTGTGCGCCTACGCATCCACGCAGCAACCTGAATGCGAGGACTAGGCACAGGAAATTTGTCGATTTGGCGCTGCTCGCGACGACGCCGGCGTCGTTGCACGCGCCTACGGGGCGGCTCCGGCCGTGATGCCTGGCGCCGATCAGCTCGCCGCGCGTGCTCGGTCCTCGTTGGCAAGCCGAAAGGATACGGCCTCGCCCGCATCGGTGCCGGTGGGGTGGCTCACTGACCTCGGTAAGCGGGCGATGAGCCCACGGTAAGCCGATCCCCGAACAATCCGTCGGATGGAAACTGCGGCGGCCACGGCGCCCGCGCTCGACACCATCCTCGGCGCGCTCGACGATGAGCAACGCCAGGCCGCGACGCTGCCGGACGGTCCGGCCCAGATCATCGCGCCCGCGGGGAGTGGCAAGACCACCACCATGGTCGCCAGGATCGCCGTCCTGCTCGCCCGGGGCGTGCCCGCCGACCGTATCTGCGTGGTGACGTTCAATCGCGACGCCGCCCATGACCTCGCCGGCCGCGTCGCCCGGCGCCTGGGCAGCCACATGCCGACGGCCACGGCGGTGGAGGTTCGGACCCTCCATGCCCTGGCGGGACTCATCCTTCGCGACGCAGGCGAGAGCACGCGCATCGTCGCGGATCGCCTCCCCCTCATCCGTGCAGCGCGCCGCCGCGCCCAGGCTGACGCCCCGAACGTCGCCATCTCCGAGCCAGCCGAGCTCGATACCTGGCTGTCGCGGTGGAAGATCGAGGGCCTCGTGCCGCCGGACGCCGATCGGCCGACCCTTGACGCCTATGCCGATCTGCTGCGTGCCCGAGGCGCCATCGATTTCGACGACCTCGTGGTGCGCGCGGCCGATCTCCTGGGCTCCGATGCCCGGCTCCGCCTGCGCTGGCAGGCACGCTTCAGCCACGTTTGCGTCGACGAGTTCCAGGATGTGGATGCCGCCCAGCTGCGCCTGGTGCGGTTGCTGGCGGCGCCGGAGGACAACCTGTTCGTGGTCGGTGACGACGACCAGACCATCTACGCCTGGCGCCTGGCCGACGTGCGGAGAATTCTGCGCTTCTCCCATGACTACCCAGCAGCCCGCCGCGTGATGCTGGCAACCAACTACCGCTGCCCGCGCGAGGTGATCGAGGCATCGGCGCGCATGGTGGCCGTCAACCGCGAGCGGTTCGTCAAGCCGATCCACGGCCCGTCGACACAGGACGCCACTCCCGGTTCGATCGTGGCCTCCGACGCCTCACGGGCGGGATGGGCGGACGAGATGGCCCGGATGGCCGCTGCGCACGACGCCGATGGCTCGAGCCTCTGCTTCCTCTCGCGAACACGGAGCGAGTTGACGCCGATTCTGCTGGCGCTCGTGCGCGAGGGCGTGCGGCACGCATCGGCCATCGAGCCGATCGTGGACTCGGCCAGTGTCCGCACGCTCATCGATGCCGCACGACACATCGATGCTGCCGAGCATCCGTTTCGCGTCCTCCGCACGCTCCGAGCGGGCCACGGATGGGCACGCGGAACGCTCACCGGCGACATGCTGGCCGATGGCGACCACGCCGCGCTGGATGCCCTCATGGGATGGTCCGTCGCCTTCGGCTCGGTGCCGTCCTTCATCGGCGCCTTCGATGGCGCCCGGGCACGAATCACGGCGCTGCGCGACCCGGCGGCGCCCGTCGAGCTCGCCACCGTCCACGGCTCCAAGGGACGGGAGTGGCAGACGGTGGTGCTCGTCGGCTTCGAGGCCGATCGGATCCCGAACCGTCGATCGCTTCTCGATGCGGCCGACCCCGATCGAGCGCTCGAGGAGGAGCGCCGATTAGCCTACGTGGCCCTGACGCGCGCGACCCGGCGGCTCATCCTGGCGTTCGATCCCCGCCTTCCATCTCCGTTCCTCGCCGAGATGGGGCTGGAGGCCGGGCGACCCTACGAGCCGACGGCGGTTGCGGATCGGCGACGCGGGCGGCGTGGACTGTCGGCTGGGGCATCGGCGACGTCCGGCTCGATGCCGAGCGCCGATCGGAGGTAGCGCCCGGTGTGCGACGCAGCCACGCGTGCGATCTGTTCCGGCGTCCCGGCGGCCACGAGCTCGCCGCCGCGGTCGCCACCCTCCGGACCGAGGTCGATCACCCAGTCGGCGGTCTTGATCACGTCGAGGTTGTGCTCGATGACGACGACGGTGTTCCCGCTCTCGACGAGGCGCGAAAGCACCTGGAGCAGCCGCGCGACGTCGTCGAAGTGGAGGCCGGTCGTCGGTTCGTCGAGGATGTAGAACGTCTTGCCGGTCGCCCGCTTCGAGAGCTCCGTGGCCAGCTTCACGCGCTGCGCCTCGCCGCCCGACAGCGTGGTGGCCGGCTGCCCCAGGTGGACGTAGCCCATGCCGACGTCGTTGAGCGTCTGGAGCTTGTTGCGGATGCTGGGCACGGCCTCGAAGAATCGCAGGGACTCCTCGACCGTCATCTCGAGGATCTCCGCCACGTTCTTGCCCTTGTAGTGGATCTCGAGGGTCTCGCGGTTGTATCGCTTCCCCTTGCACACCTCGCACGGAACGTAGACGTCGGGCAGGAAGTGCATCTCGATCTGGACGATGCCGGCGCCCTGGCACGCCTCGCACCGGCCGCCCTTGACGTTGAAGCTGAAACGCCCGGGCTTGTATCCACGCAGCCGGCTCTCGGGCACCGCCGCCAGGAGCTCGCGCAGCGGGGCCCACAGGCCGGTGTAGGTGGCCGGGTTCGATCGAGGCGTGCGGCCGATCGGCGACTGGTCGATCTGGATCACCTTGTCGATCAGCTCGACCCCCTCGAGCCGGTCGTGCTTCCCAGCCGGCTCTCGAGATCCCCAGATTCGCTGAGCCAGCGCCGGATGCAGGATCTGGGTCACCAGGCTCGACTTGCCGGACCCGCTGACGCCGGTGACCGCCACGAACCTGCCGAGCGGGAATGCGACATCGATCCCCTTGAGGTTGTTCTCGCTGGCGCCGCGCACGACCAGCGCCGCGCCCTTTCCGTTGCGCCGCCGGTCCGGAACCGGCACCGACTTCTCGCCCCGCAGATATGCGCCGGTGATCGACCGCCGGTTCTCGAGCAGGCCGGCGAGGGGCCCGGAGTGGATCAGCCGACCGCCGTGCTCGCCCGCGGCCGGGCCGATGTCGACGACCCAGTCGGCCGAGCGAATCGTGTCCTCGTCGTGTTCGACCACGAGCAGCGTGTTGCCGAGATCCCGCAGCCGCACGAGGGTCGCGATGAGGCGATCGTTGTCCCGCTGGTGGAGGCCGATCGATGGCTCGTCCAGGATGTAGAGCACGCCCATCAGGCTCGAGCCGATCTGGGTCGCCAGGCGGATCCGCTGCGCCTCTCCACCGCTCAGCGTTCCCGACGCTCGGTCCAGGGTCAGGTAGTCGAGCCCGACGTCGATGAGGAATCCGAGTCGCGCCCGGATCTCCTTGAGAACCTGACGCGCAATCTGGTTCTCGCGCTCGTTCAGGCGCTCGGAGAGGGTGTCGTACCAGGCCAGCGCATCCGTCACCGAGCGGCGCGTGGTCTCGATCACGTTCTTGCCGGCGATCGTGACGCTCAGCGACTCGGGCTTGAGCCGCATCCCGTTGCAGGTCGGGCACGGCTTGTTCGTCATGTAGCGCTCGAAGTCGGCTCGCATCGCGTCCGACCCGGTCTCTCGATGCCGGCGCGTCAGGTTCGGGATGATCCCCTCGAACGTCGTCTTGAACGTATGGGTGTTGCCGTTGCGTGCCCGGTAGCGGACGTCGACGCGCTCCCCGCGATTGCCGTGGAGGACGATGCGGCGCGCCTCGTCCGACAGGTCACGCACCGGCACATCGGTCCGGAAGTGGTAGTGCTCCGCCACGGCATCGAGAATCTTGCTGAACCAGCTCTCGGTCGCCGCCATGCGCCGCCACGGGAGGACGGCACCCTCGTCGATCGAGAGCTCGTCGTTCGGCAGCACGAGGTCCGGATCGATCTCGAGCCGCGATCCCAGCCCGGTGCAGTCCGGACAAGCTCCGTGCGGCGAGTTGAAGCTGAAGTTGCGGGGCGCCGGCTCCTCGAACGAGCCGCCGTGCTCCGGACAGGCGTACTTCTCGCTGAAGAGCCGATCGGCCTCCCGCGCCGGAGCATCGGGCAGGTTGAGGAGCAGCAGTCCCTCCGACAGGCGCAGGGCGGTCTCGATCGAGTCGGCCATGCGGCTGGCGTCGGGCCGAGTTGTGCCGTCATCGGCGGCGTGCTGGACGACCAGCCGGTCGACCACGACCTCGATCGAGTGCTTGTACTTCTTGTCGAGCTTGATCTCCTCGTCGAGGTCGCGCAGCTCGCCGTCCACCCGCACGCGGACGAACCCGGCCTGCTTGGCGCCGGCGAGCAGCTTCTCGTGTTCGCCCTTGCGGTCCCGGACCAGCGGCGCCATGAGCATCACGCGCGTGCCTTCGGGCAGGCCGTAGACCTGGTCGACCATCTGCTCCACGGTCTGACGCTCGATCTCCCGGCCGCAGATCGGGCAATGCATGCGGCCGATGCGAGCGAACAGCAGTCGCAGGTAGTCGTAGATCTCGGTGACGGTGCCGACCGTCGAACGTGGGTTGCGCGACGAGCCCTTCTGGTCGATCGAGATGGCCGGGCGAGAGCCCGTCGATCTGGTCGACGTCGGGCTTCTCCATCTGTCCCAGGAACTGCCGCGCGTATGCGCTCAGGGACTCGACGTAGCGCCGCTGTCCCTCGGCGTAGATCGTGTCGAAGGCGAGGCTCGACTTCCCGGAGCCCGAGCAGCCCGGTGACCACGATCAGCCGATCGCGGGGCATCTCCACGTCGACGTTCTTGAGGTTGTGCTCGCGTGCGCCGCGAACCACGATCTTGTCGGAGGGCATTCCATCCGCATCGTAGCAGGAAATGCGCCGATGAGAACGCCTGTTCGCTTTCCGCACCCACGCCGCCGGGTCATGGGACCTTCGGCGAAAATTGAGCGGTTGCAGGCGGACTTGTGCGGTCCAGCGTGATTGTCGAAGCCGCCGGGAAGGCGCACGGTACTGGGAGATCGGTACGGGGGATGCCGACGGGGGAAATGAGGGGAGTGCCGGGTCGGCCGTCCGGGGGCCACGGGGACCGCCGATCCGGCAGCACGTCAGGAGCGCGCATTCATGTTCTCGGTGGCGGTCAAGGGCTACGGCATCGTCATCTGGGAGGACGATGGCGAATGGCGCACCTACGGTGCGACCGACTCCACGACCGCGACGCTGTCGGATCGCGTCGCCCAGGCCATCGCGTCCGTCTCGCCGCTGGCGTCGGAGGGCGAGATTCGCGAGGCGCTCCTGGGCATCCGCGGCGCCGGGCTGCTGTCCGCATCATGTGAGCATGGCCCCGGTGAGTGCGAGGGCGAGAACGGGGCGTACTGACCGCGACCGATCGCGCGACCGGCGATGGTTAGCAGTGCTACCATCCGCCTCCCGTTCCGCCATCTCCGCTCATCCGGTGCTGCCTCACGATGTCCGACGAACTCGCCATTCACGCGCAGGGAGTGACCCGCGTCTACAAGGCCAAGCCGAAGCCGGTCACGGCGCTCGGCGGCGTCGATCTCGCCGTTGAACCCGGCGAGTACTTCGGCCTCCTCGGACCCAACGGCGCGGGCAAGACGACCCTCATCAAGATCCTGACGACGCTGCTCCTGCCGACGAGCGGAACCGCCCGCATCGCCGGATTCGACGTCGTCAACGAGACGGCAAAGATCCGTCGCGTGATCAACATGGTCGCCGGAGGCGAGCAGTCCGGCTACGGGCTGCTGACGCTGCGCGAACAGCTGTGGATGTTCAGCCAGTTCTACGGGCTCCCGAACCGGGAGGGATGGCGTCGGGTCGATGAGCTCATCGAGATCACCGGCCTCACCGAGCAGCGCGACCAGAAGGTCCGCACGCTGTCGACCGGCCAGCGCCAGAAGCTGAACTTCGCGCGCGGGCTGCTCAACGACCCGTGGGTGCTGTTCCTCGACGAGCCGACCCTCGGCCTCGACGTTGCCGCCGCGCGCGACCTGCGCGAGCACACCCTGCATGGAAGGCGGCCGCTCCGGGACGGACCCTGCTCCTGACCACCCACTACATGGTGGAGGCCGAGCAGCTGTGCGATCGCATCGCCATCGTGGATCGCGGCATGATCCTGGCGCTCGGCACGCCCGCCGAGCTGCGTCGGCGCGTCCAGGCCGAGTCGATCTTTCGCCTGGAGCTCGATCGGCTTCCGACGAATGGCGGCATCGCCGTCATCAGCGACCTGCCGGGCGTGCTCTCCGCCGTGGCGGCGGATGAGCCGAGTGCGGACGGTGCCGGCTCCGACCGAGTGGCCATCAAGGTGGCGCTGGCCGACGACTCGGCACTGACCAGCGTCGTCACCGCCGTCGCGGAGCGGGGCTCGCACCTCGTGGGCCTCGCGAAGTCGGAGCCCAGCCTCGAGGATGTCTTCGTCGAGCTCGTCGGTCGGGGCTTCGGCGACGAGGACGCGGCGGAGCCGGCCGGATGAGCGTCTACCGCGGGACGCCGGCGACCGGGCCACGCGAGGCCGCCGAGTGGTCGAACCGGCGCATCATCGCCATGAACCTGCGCGCCATCGTCGGCCGCGCCTATCCGCGCGTCATCGGCCTCACCCGCGAGCCGTCCTGGCTGTTCTTCGAGATCCTGCTGCCGTTCCTGGCGGTGAGCGCCTTCGTGTTCGTCTATCGCGCGCTGGATGCGCCGGAGGAGTTCATCGGCTTCGTCGTCGTCGGCGGTGCGATGACCGCGTTCTGGCTCAACGTGGTGTGGATGATGGCCGCCCAGTTCTACTGGGAGAAGGACCAGGGCAACCTCGAGCTCTACTTCACCGCGCCGATGCACCTCATGAGCGTGCTGGCCGGCATGGCGATCGGCGGCCTCGTGATGACGAGCTCGCGCGCGCTGGCGGTCATCGGCATCGGGACGGTGCTCTACGGCGTCGCGTACGACGTCCGCGATCCCGTGGCCCTGGTGGCCGTGTTCATCCTGACCATGATCCCGCTCTACGGCATGGGGATGCTGTTCGCCAGCCTCTTCCTGCTCTGGGGACGTGAGGCGTTTCACCTGGCCCAGCTCCTCCAGGAGCCGATCTACCTGCTGGGCGGCGTGAACTTCCCGCTTCGTGCCCTGGGGCCGGCGGTCGCGGGCGTCGTGCTTGCGACCCTGCCGCTGGGAGTGGGGCTCGACGCCATGCGCCAGCTCGTCTTTCCGGGATCGGCGCAGGGGATCCTGCCGGTCGGTGCCGAGATGGCGATCCTGGCGGCGATGGGGGTCGTCTTCCTCGTCGCTGCCCGACTTGCCCTGGGCTATCTCGAGACCCTCGCGCGCCGCGAGGGACGGCTGACGCTGCGGTGGCAGTGATCGAGCGACCGACCCACGTCGACGGGATCACGCTGCCTGACGCGTGGCGAAGCTTCCGCACCGCCATCGGCCTCGGCTGGGCGATCGAGTCGAACTGGTCGGACCCCACGCTCTTCGCCATCTACACCATGGCCAAGCCGCTCGCCGCCGCGATGATCCTGGTCGTGATGTTCAACGTCATCACCCAGGGCCAGGGAGGCGAGTTCCTCCAGTTCCTCATCGTGGGCAGCGCGCTGTGGAACGTCGTCTTCGGCGTGATGGGTGGCCTGGTCCAATCGATTCTCGAGGACCGCGAGCGCTACCGGATGATGAAGTACGTCGTCGTCACGCCGACCTCGCTCTTCCCGTTCCTGCTCGGCCGATCGCTGGCGCGCGTGATCGTGTCATTCGTGGCGGTGGTGCTGACCCTGGCGGTCGGGATCGTCCTGCTGGGGGTCGAGCTGCGACCGAATCTTCTCTACCTCATCCCGGCCACCGTGCTCGGCGTGGTGGCGGTCATGGCGCTCGGCGTGTTCATGGCGGGCTGGTGCCTCCAGCTGCGGCAGGAGGCGTGGTCCTACCCGGAGGCGATCGCCGGGGCGCTCTACCTGATCTCGGGCGCGATCTTCCCGATCGACGTGCTGCCGTCCTTCGTGCATCCCATCGCCTACGCGTCACCCACGACCTGGTGGCTCGAGGCATCGCGACGCGGCCTCCTGGGCCATGGATCGCCCGGCGCCATCGGCGAGCTGTCGGATGGCGTGGTGATGCTGCTTCTCGTGGTCTCGACGGCCATCGTCATCCCCCTCGCGCTGGCGGCATTCGCCTGGTTCATGCGCCGCGCCCGCCAGGCAGGCCTGCTCGACATGACCACCGGCAGCTGACGGCTCAGCGCACCAGCTCGTCGTAGTCGCTCACGACCAGGGTCTCGCGGCACTGCTCCGCGCGTTCCGGGATGCACGCCGCGGCCGCCCGGTCGTCGAAGTGGCCGACGAACACCAGCTCCTGGCCACGAAGGTTCGGGCCGCCCGGCTCGGCACGTGACGGAAACGCGCGGCCCTGCGGCGCGGCAAGCCGCAACCCCGTGCGGAGCAGCTCGGCCTGCGTGACATCCTCGGCCGGTTGGGCCGGCAGCAGCACGCGAAGGGGGCACTCGCGCTGCAGCCAGGCGACCGACGCATCGGCTCCGCCATCGTCCCCGACGCAGTCCCCGTCGAGCTCCGCGTACCAGCCACTGATGTGAGAGCTCGTCGCTCCCCCACGTCCCGACCGGATCGCCGCCCGCGAGGGCCTCCTCGACCGAACGCGGATTGACGTCGGGCCGCGTACCGCCGGAAGAGCCGACCACCAGCAGGAAGAAGACGAAAGCGCCGAGCCCCGCCACCACCGCCATGCCGATGCGAACCTCGCGAGTCATCGGTCGATCTCGCTCCATCGGTCGCGAAGGAGCCCGGTGGCCTGGCGCCACAGCTCCACGTGGGACGCGTCGTTGAGCCAGGTCGACGCCCCGGAAGGGTGAGGCAGGCACAGGACCGCTGCGCCGGGCGCGCCGTCCCACGCGAGCTCGCGCCCCACCAGCTGATCGAGCTTCGCGGCTCGACCGAAGGCGAAGCGATGCGCAAGGCCGCCGACGAGAAGGACGAGCCGCGGCGCAACGAGCTCGATCTCGCGGCGCAGATACGGCGTCCAGCGCTCGATGTCCGCCCGGCTCGGTGGCCGATCGACCGACGAGCCCGGGGCGCGGCCCGGATAGCACTTGCCGATGCTGGTGACGTACCAGCGCTCTCGGAAGGCCGCCACGTCGATCCCGGCGATCGAGAGCCAGCCACAGAGCCGCTTCCCCGCGTCCCAGGCAAATGGCAGGCCGGTCTCGATCTCGCGCCACCCCGGCGCCTGGCCGATGAGCATCGCGCGTTCGCTCCCGTCGCCGGACAGGACCGGTGGGACACCGGTCGCGCAGTGCGGCATGGAGTCCTGGAGGGTGCGCAGCGGCGTCCCTTGTGGCGCTCGCCGGGGCGTCGGGATCGGCCACTCGCCGGCATGACGAAGGCGCTTCGGCGCCGCGGTCGCCAGGTCCATCACGTCGATGGTCTGAGGGCCTCGGCTGCCCGGAGGTCGTCCGCGATCGCGAGTCGGAGCATCCGGCGAACGCCGTCCTGGTACGGCCCGGCCGCCGCCAGCGCATCGGTCAGCGCGTCGCGTGCCGCGTACAGGTTGTCGATCGGATCGGTCGACAGCTCCGGTGCGGCGCCGCCGAGATCCCGGACGAACGCGACATCCTGGCGCTCGATGCGGGCCAGCAGGTCCGCGACGTCCGTGAGTTGCCCGCCGTCGAGGGCATCGGCCAGCTCCTCGCGTGACAGCTCGAGCCAGCGCATCCAGGCGGCGAACTCGTCGGCGCTCGGCGGCAGCTCGTCGAGGGTGAACGACGCGCGGCTGCTTCCCCCGTCAGTGGCACTGGCACGTTCGACCTCGTACCAGTTGTCGCCGACGAAGTCGGGCTGCGCCTCACCGTTGTCGCGCAGCCAGGCCGTGAATCGGCTCACGCGACGTGGCATGGCGGCGGCGGCCGCATCGGCACCGTCCGCGAAGACGGCGCAGCCCGGCAGCTCGGCCGCGTAGGCAGCCACCAGTCCCTGCCCATCGACGTCGGTCTCCACGAAGATGGCATGCGGCATCGTTCCGGCCATCAGGCTCGCACCGGCATCATGGACGGCGTCGGCGCGGCGGTCGGCGCCGGCTGCCTGCCGCAATGACGTTCGGCCGGGTCTGGACGCTGAACACCTGCGAGGGCTCGCGGGCGCCTCGCCCGTTGCGTGCCTCCTCGTCGCCCTCGGCGGCCGAGCGTAGACCTCGGCCGGGATGCTGCCCGGCGCCGCGGCGAGCTCCTCGCGCAGCCGCCGCAGCTGGAGGATCTCGTCGCGCAGTGCCGCGGCGCGCTCGAACTCGAGGTTGCGCGCCGCTTCCTTCATCTGCGCCTCGAGTCGACCGGTCATCGCCGCGAGCTCCTCCGGCTCCTTGCCGGCCACCTGCAGCTCGGCCCGTTCCTCGGCCACGCGCCGCAGGCTCTCGTGGATGCTGCGGATCTCCTTGATGATCGTCTCCGGCGTGATTCCGTGCGCGGTGTTGTAGGCGACCTGCGTTTCGCGGCGGCGTTCCGTCTCGTCCATCGCCGCACGCATCGAGTCCGTGATGCGGTCGGCATACATGATCACCCGGCCGCCGATGTTCCGCGCGGCGCGCCCGATGACCTGGATGAGCGAGCCACCCGACCGCAGGAATCCCTCCTTGTCGGCGTCGAGGATCGCGACCAGCGTCACCTCGGGCAGGTCGAGGCCCTCGCGCAGCAGGTTGATGCCCACCAGGACGTCGTAGACCCCGAGCCGCAGGTCGCGCAGGATCTCGATGCGCTCGAGCGTGTCCACCTCCGAGTGCAGCCACTGGACCTTGATCCCCAGCTCGGCCAGGTAGTCCGCCAGGTCCTCGGCCATCTTCTTGGTGAGGGTGGTCACGAGTGCCCGCTCGCCGCGCTCCACGGTCGCGCGGATCTCGGCCAGCAGGTCGTCGATCTGGCCGGTCGTGGGACGGACCGTGATGGTCGGGTCAACGACCCCGGTCGGCCGGATGAGCTGCTCGGCCACGCGTTCGGCACGCTCCGTCTCGTACGGGCCGGGCGTCGCCGACATGTAGACGACCTGGCTGAAATGATCCTCGAACTCCTCGAAGGTCAGTGGCCGGTTGTCGAGTGCCGACGGCAGCCGGAAGCCGAAGTCGACGAGGATCTCCTTGCGGGTCCGGTCGTTCTTGTACATGCCGTGGACCTGCGGGATCGAGATGTGGCTCTCGTCCATGATGAGCAGGAAGTCGGTCGGGAAGTAGTCGATGAGCGTCCACGGCCGGCTCCCCTCCTCCCTCCCGGCGAGATGGCGCGAGTAGTTCTCGATTCCCGAGCAGTAGCCCACCTCCCGCATCATCTCGAGGTCGAACAGGGTCCGCTGTCGGAGCCGCGCGGCCTCCAGCTCCCGCCCCTGGTCCGCCAGCCAGCGGACTCGCTCCTCCATCTCTGAATCGATCTTCTCGACCGCCGCCATCAGCTTGTCGCGCGGCGTGACGTAGTGCGAGGCCGGATACAGGTTGACCTCGCTCCGCTCCGCGAGCACCTCGCCGGTGAGGTCGTCGATCTCCACGATGCGCTCGACCTGGTCGCCGAAGAAGTCGACCCGCACGACGTACTCGCCGTGCGGCGGCTGGACCTCGAGCACGTCGCCGCGGACGCGGAACTTGCGCGCGTCCGAGCGCGGTGTCGTTGCGCTGGTACTGGAGGTCCACGAGGTGCCGGAGAATCCCATCACGCCGATACGACCCACCGACCTTGAGGCCGATGACCGTCGCGCCGTAGTCGACGGGCGCGCCGAGCCCGTAGATCGCGGACACCGACGCCACGATGATCACGTCGCGCCGCTCGAACAGCGCCCGCGTGGCGTTGTGCCGCAGACGGTCGATCTCGTCGTTTCGTGAAGAGTCCTTCTCGATGTACGTATCGGTCCGCGGCAGGTAGGCCTCGGGCTGGAAGTAGTCGTAGTAGCTCACGAAGTACTCGACCGCGTTGTCCGGGAAGAACTCCTTGAACTCCTGGTAGAGCTGCGCGGCGAGCGTCTTGTTGTGCGCCATGACCAGCGTCGGCTTCTGGACGGCCTCGATGAGCTTGGCGGCGGTGAACGTCTTGCCCGTTCCCGTGGCCCCGAGGAGGACCTGGTGCTTGAGCCCCGCTTCGACGCCATCGACCAGCGCGGCGATCGCCGCGGGCTGATCACCGGTCGGCTCGTACGGGGCGTGGACCTTGAGGTCGGGCATGGGTGACCGATTCTAGCGGTCCTCCATGGGTCCCATGTGGCGGCCCCCATCGGCCTATATCGGCCGGGACGGATGCTTCATAGGATCGGCGTGGCTGCCCTGCCAACCAGTCCCGTCAACGAGCCTCGACCCAGCCGTGAGAGTGCCCACCACGCAACTGCAGCACGGTCGATCACGCCACCGCGAGCGCGGCCAGGCGATGGTCGAGTTCGCGGCCGTCCTGCTGCCGCTGCTGTTCATCATCGTCGGCATCGTCCAGTTCGGACTCCTGCTGGGCGCCAACGTGTCGTTGACCAATGCGGCTCGCGAAGGCGCGCGCGAGGCGACCATCTACCGATACGACACCACGCAGAGCAATGCTGCCCACGGGGTGGATCGCTGCACCGCGGCCCTCGGCGCGGCAACGCAGGCGTTCGGATTCCTCGGTTCCTCGAGCCCCAACTTCTCGGCAAGCTCGCCGTGTCCCGGCGGCGTGGATCTCAACGGCGACGGCAAGCACGACCTGTGGCAGAACGGCGACATCGAGGTATCGTTCTGCGCAGCCGGGGCTGCACCGGGCGCACCGTGCCCGAACACGGCGAACGCCGCCACGTATTGCACCCTCGACAGCGGTGAGGGATGCCTGGTTCGCGTCCGCATCACCTACAACCAGGTGATCGTGGTGCCCCTCCTCGACGCGCTTCTCGACGGGGACGGGAACGGACTGTTTCCGCTCAGTGCGGAAGCCACGATGGTGATGAATTGAGCTCGCCCACGAGCGGCGGACGAGGCCAGGTCCTCGTCATCGTGGCGCTCGGGCTCGTCGTGCTGCTGGCGGTCGCCGGGATCGCCATCGACATCGGCCGCCAGGTGGCCGAGCGCCGGCACGTGCAGAACGCGGCCGACGCCGGAGCCCTTGCGGCCTGCCGCGAGCTCGTGAACGGGGCGTCTGACAATGCCGCCGCGCAGGCGGCTCGTGACGTGGCACTCGTGAACCTGGAGGGATCACCGGCCGGGGCCGCCGCAACCATCGCCCCCGACGACGCCCGCGTCTACCAGGACGGCCATGCCGGCGATCCGGCGTTCCTGCGCAGCGGCGTCATCGTCGCCGGCTCGACGGTGCGGCTGGCGATCTCATCGGTTGTCGACACCGTACTCGCGCGGGTCGTGGGCATCGGCTCGCTGGACACCGGGGGGCGCGCTCGGTGCAGCCTCCAGGGTTCCCCCGCCGTCCCGATCGTCGCCCGTCGATATACCAACCCGCCCGGGCCGGGCGGCGGCTTCACCGACTTCATGGCCACGGCCGCCACGAGTGGCAGCGGGAGCGTCGACAACCTCGATCCCCTGGGCTATGGCGGGCGCGTTCCGGCCAGCGAGGGCGCCCCGGGCCCGATCTTCGACCTCTACGGCCCTGGCGCCAAGGCGAACAACGACTCGAGCTTCCGTGGCTTCATCGCGCTTGACGTCCGCAACTTCGAATCCACCGGGTCTCGGGTCTACTACAACGGGGTCACGCCGGGCACGAACGTGAACACGCTGAAGAACATGCAGGGCGCGTACATCCTCGCCGGCTACCCCGGCCCCGGCTTTCCGCCGGTGAGCGTCCCGGCCACGGGAGACACCCAGGTCGGCGTGATGTCCGGGAACGACACATCCATGGTGGTCGGCAACTTCGACGACGCGTATGCCGTGGGCGACCGCATCCTGCTCGCCGTCTACAACGGCACCGTCATGGAGATCCCCGACTTCACGATCACGCCGCCGCCGTACGTCACCCTGCCCTCGACGAATGCTGCCGGTGCCGCCGGGCCATCCTTCACGGTGTCGCGCAATGCGGCCTTCAACAGCACGGTCACGCTCCACCTGCACGGCGATACCGATGCCGCCGCGGCAGGCTTTCCGACCTACAACCTCGTGCCCGATCCGCCGGTCACTCCCCCGCCCGCCGGCAAGATGAACGAGCCGACCTTCACCCCGAATGTGTTCATTCCGAACAAGAACGGCACGAGCGTCGCCACCTCCAACCTGCGGACGACGTCGGTTCCGGCGGGGATCTACACGGTGTGGCTCGAGGGCCATTCGGGGAATCCGTACTTCCAGACTCGTCGCGCTCCGCTCGCCGTTCGCATCGGTGGCGCGGTCCGCGACTTCAGCCTGGCGAACTCCACGACCAGCGGGACCACGGCCACATACGGCGGCATCGTCAGCCTGCAGGCATACGTCTCCACGACAAGTGCCAGCGCCACGAGATGGGGAGCCACCGGCAGCGCGGTCAGCCTGTCGTGGGACCCCGCTTCGTTCAGCACTGCAACCTCGACGTCGGCGTCGCTCCCCGCAAACCAGATCACGTTCTCGGCCTCGAGCGTGACGCCAACCTCGAGTGGCAGCGGAGCGCTGTCGACCGTCTCCGTGAACACCGCCGGGCTCGCAGCCGGGTTGCTACCGCTTCAACGTTCGCGCCACCGGCACCAATGGCGACGGGCAGCCGGTGACGCATCTGCAGCCGATGACCTTCACGGTGGCCACCACCGAGGCGGGCGGCCAGTACGTCGACATCATCGGCTTCGGCGGTCTTCCAGGTCACCGCCGTCGACGCGCAACACCATCGCCGGCAAGGCCGTCACCGGCGTCTACGGCGACCCGAACGACCTCGCACTGCGCCGTGCCCAGCGGCCCCGGCTGGTCCCTTGGTCCTAGTGACCACCCCATCGTTCTAGGAGAGCATCCACCCGTGGAACTCGAATACTCGGATCGCAACACGCGCCGCTCGAAGGTGTACATCGCCGTCGGGGTCATCGTCGCGCTGCTCGTGGCGGCGACCGTCTTCATCGCGCTCCAGGCCAGCGGCCTCACCGGAGACGACGGAGGTGCCCATGCGCGACGTGGTCGTCGCGGTGCGCGAGATCGCGAGCCGCAAGCCGATCGAGGAAGGCGACGTGAGCGTCCGCCGCGTGGCGGTCGACGCGACGAACGAGACCGCATTCGGATCGCTCGAGGAGGTCATCGGCCGCGTGACGGGCGTGCCCGTTGCCACCGGCCAGCTCGTGACGCGGAACGTCCTCGCGTCCACCACCTCCGGGCAGGAGTTCAGCATCCTCGAACCCGGCGCGTCCTTCGATCCCTCGGGGCCGGACCTCCGCGCCGTGTCCGTGAGCGTCCCCGATGAGCGGGCCGTCGGCGGTACGCTGCTGCCGGGCCAGCTCGTCGACCTCATCGTCACCATGGCCATCAATCCCGAGCTGGGCCAGAGCCCAGAGGATGCCGCCGACACCACCCAGCAGTTCCTGCCGGGCCCGTCGACCAAGGTCACGCTGCAGCGGATGACGGTCCTCGCCCGGAACGGCGCCGTCTACATCCTGCGCACGGACCTCGCCACCGCCGAAAAGGTCACCGAGCTCAGTGCGGCCGGTGGACAGTTCACCATGGCCCTGCGGGCCGACGAGGACGATCGGACCGCCGAGACGGATGGATCCACCATCGACCGCCTCATCGAGGAATTCGGCTTCCCGATCCCGTTGCCTGCCGGAGCTCGACGGAGAGCTCGGCCAGCCGCTGAGCCTCCCGCTCAGCCGGTCCGGAGTGCGGCCAGCGCGGTCTCGACCTGCTGACGCGTCTCCTCGAGCGTCGCTGACCCGTCGATCACCACGTCCGCCACGGCCAGCTTCTCCTCCTGCGAGGACTGGCTCGCCATCCGGCGACGCGCGGTCTCCTCGTCCATGCCCCGCGACTCCGCCAGGCGACGGATGGCGTCCGCCTCGTCACAGCGCACGACCCAGATCTCGTCGCAGGCATCGGCCAGGGGCGACTCGATCAGCTTGATCACCTCGACCGCGGCGACGTCGACGCCGCCCTGCCCCAGCTCGGCCAGCCGGCTGCGCACCTCGCCGCGGATTCGCGGGTGCAGGATTCGCTCGAGGTCACGCAGGGCGGACGGATCGGCGAACACGATGCGCGACAGCGCGTCGGCCTGGTAGGTCCCGAATCGATCGAGGATCTCGGCGCGGACGTCGGCGTCGTTGAGGCGAATCTCACGGCCGATGACGTCCGCGTCGACGGTTGCCACGCCGTTCTGGCGCAGCATGCGCGCCACGGTGCTCTTGCCGCAGCCGATGTTCCCGGTGAGGCCGATGACCTTCATGCGGTGTCCGATGCTACCGGCTCCGGCTGGCAGCGAGGGCAGAAATGGGTGCTGCGCTGTCCGACCACGATGCGCCGGATGGGCCTGCCGCAGCGATGGCACGGCTGATCGGTGCGTTGATAGACCGCAAGCCGTTCTGCGTTCGCGCCCGGCTGGCCATCGGCTCCGACGTAGTCGCTGAAGCTCGCGCCGCGGTTCGCGATTCCTTCGCGAAGCACCTGGCGAACGGTTCGATGCAGCCGCCGAATCTCCGATGGCGTGCAGCGTGTCGGCCGTCCGCAGCGGATGGATCCGCGCCCGCCACAGCGCCTCGTCGGCGTAGATGTTGCCCACGCCGGCGATGAAGCTCTGGTCGAGCAGCAGGGTCTTCATCTTCGCGGACCGCCCGCGCAGCCGCTCCGCCATCCGCGCGGCGCTGAACTGCCGCGCGAGCGGCTCCGGACCGTGACCGCTGAACACTTCGCCGATGCGGAACTGTCGGCTGCCTTCCGCCACGCGACGCGATCGAGCCCCGCCGCCACGCCCCGATGCCGCGCAGCCCGCCCCCGGGCCAGAGCCCGATCCGACCGAACTTGCGCACGTCGCGGTAGCGCAGCTCGCGGCCATCGGCCAGCCGGAAGATCACGCGCGCGTACGGGTCGTCGGCGTGCCCGGGCGACGCGACGATGAGGGCCCCGGTCATCCGCAGCGCGACCGTCATCACCCGGCCGTCGAGCAGGTGCAGGAGCACGGTCTTCGCGCGTCGGCCCACGCGACGAATGGTGGCGCCCACGATCTCGGCCACGAACCGCTCGGGCGGCTGCGGATGCCGAATCGTCCGGTCCCAGCGCACGTCGGCGCCGACGATCGTGGCACCCGCGATCCAGCCCTGGAGGTCGCGGGCGACGGTCTCGACCTCGGGGAGCTCGGGCATGGCGCGCCTAGGAGACCAGCTCCGCGGCGACCTCCTCCTCGGCCTCCTCGCGGGCCACGTCGCCCGCGGACTTCGGGCACGCGCCGCCACGAGCCGTCATCGGAGCGCAGGTAGCGGTCCATGCCCTCCCAGTTCTGCCCGACCTTGAGGTCGACCTCGAGCGGGACGTCCAGCGGCAGCGCGGCCTTCATGATCTCCTCGACCAGCTCGGCCAGGATCGGCAGCTCCTCCTCGTCCGTCTCGAACACCAGCTCATCGTGGACCTGGAGCAGCATCCGCGACCGGAGCCCGCGCTCGCGCGAGCGCCGCGTCGACGCGCACCATGGCGATCTTCATGCCGTCGGCCGCCGTGCCCTGGATCGGCATGTTGATCGCCATCCGCTCGCCGGCCGAGCGCAGCGCCGAGTTCCGGGCCGCCAGCTCCGGCAGGTAGCGCCGGCGACCGAGCAGCGTGGTCACGAACCCCTGGTCGCGGGCCAGGATCTTCATCTCGATCGTGTAGCGGCGAATCCCGGGATAGGCGGCGAAGTAATCCTCGATGAAGACGCTGCGCCTCCTCGCGGGGGATGCTCAGCCGCTCGGCGAGCCCGAAGTCGGAGAGGCCGTAGGCGATCCCGTAGTTGATCATCTTCGCCACGCTGCGCTCCTTGGGGCCCACCGCATCCGGCTGCAGGCCGAGCACCCGCGCGGCGGCGGCGAGGTGGATGTCGGCGTGCGCGGCGAAGTCCGCCTTCAGCCCCTCGTCCGCGACACGTGGGCCAGGATGCGCAGCTCCTGCTGCGAATAGTCGGCGCCGAGCAGGAGCTTGCCCGGCGGCGCCACGAACGCGCGGCGGATGCGCCGGCCGAGCGCGGTCCGGATCGGGATGTTCTGGAGGTTGGGGTCCGTGCTCGACAGGCGGCCGGTCGCCGCCACCGCCTGCTGGTAGGTCGTGTGGAGCCGCGCCTCCTCGTCAACCAGGGTCGGCAGCGCATCGACGTAGGTCGACTTCAGCTTCGAGACCTGGCGATGCTCGAGGATGAGCGGGACGACCTCGTGCTTGTCGCGCAGCTCCTCGAGCACCGATGCGTCCGTCGACCGGCTGGTCCGCGTGCGCTTCGTCGAGGGCAGCTCGAGCTCGTCGAAGAGGATCGTCTCGAGCTGCTTCGGCGAGCCGATGTTGAACTCGTGGCCCACCAGCTCGTAGATGCGCGACTCCAGCCCGGCGAGGGTGCCGCCGAACTCTTCGCTCATCGCCGCCAGCGTCTCGAGGTCGAGCGCGACCCCGGCGAGCTCCATCCGCGCCAGCACCGGGAGCAGCGGCATCTCGACCTCGTCGAACAGGTCGAGCGAGGCCGCCCTCGCTCGAGCTCGCGGCGCGAGGATCGGGTGGGCGAGCAGTGCCGTCGAGCGCCTCGCCGGCGGCGCGGCGCGCCATCGCGCTGCTCCTCCGCGCCCGTCTCCGGGGCTGACCGGCTCGCGGAGGCAGCTCGGCGCCGAAGCGCTGGGCAGCCAGGTCCTCGATGGTCTGGGAGCGGAGCGCCGGGTTGACCATGTAGCCCGCGACGAGCGTGTCGACGAACGTGCCGCGCAGCTCGCAGCCCGTCGATCTGCCGCACAGGGTCGTCACGAGCTGTTTCAGGTCATGCCCGATGCGGATCGCGACCATCCCGCGTGAGCCAGTCCGGCAGCCGCTCGACGGCGATGCTGCCGGGATCGCAGGGCACGTACCAGCGCACTCGCGTCGTTGGCGGCCAGGGCGATGCCGTACAGCCTCCGCTCGAGCGGGCGGCCCGCTCCCACCGCCCAGCCGAGGCCGATCTCGTCGCCATGGGCCTCGAGCCACGCGCCCAGCTCGTCGAGGTCCGCCGCCGTCCGCGCGATGCGCGGATCGACGTGCTCGATGGCCCCGCCCGGGTCGGCGAGCGGATCCGGCCGATCGGGCGTCGCCTCGGCGTTCCCAGCGCCCGTGGGAGCCGCCGGCCCGCGGCCGCCCAGCAGGTCGAGGCTGAGCTGGAGCCCGCCGCGCGTCTCCTGGCTCCGGGTTGTCGAAGCCGGTCGGCGCGATGCTCGATGCCGGCAGACGGTCGATCAGCGATCGGAACTCGAGCTCGCGGAAGCGCTGGGCCACCGCGCGGCGGTCGTATCGGCCGGTCCTCGCCTCCTCGAGGTCCAGCTCGACCGGCAGGTCGGTCACGATGCGGCCGATCTGGCGCGACATGAAGGCCGACTCGCGATGCTCGGCCAGCCGGTCGCGCATCTTGCCCTTCACCTCGTCGAGGCGCTCGTAGATCGCCGTCCAGCGTCCCGAACTGCTGGAGGAGGCTGATGGCGGTCTTCTCCCCCACCCCCGGGACGCCGGGGATGTTGTCCGAGGTGTCGCCCTTGAGCGCCTTGTAGTCGAGCATCTGGTCGGGGCGCAGGCCGTATCGCTCGTGGACCTTCGCTTCGTCGTAGATGACCGTGGACGCCACGCCCATCCGGGTGGTGAGCAGGCGCACGTGGTCGTCCACGAGCTGCAGCCCGTCGAGGTCGCCCGAGACGATCATGGTGTCGACGCCCTGCGGCGGTCGCCTTCTTGGACGAGCGTGCCGATCACGTCGTCCGCCTCGTAGCCCTCGAGCTCGCGGATCGGCATGCCCATCATCGCCGCGATCTCGCGCACGATCGGGAACTGCGCCGCGGAGGTCGTCCGGCATGCTCGGCCGGCCCGCCTTGTACTCGGGATACGCGTCGAAGCGGAACTGCGGCTTGCCGACGTCGAAGCTGACGATCGCGAAGTCCGGCTTCACGTCCTGCATGCCGCGCAGCACGATCTGGAGGAAGCCGAACACGGCGTTCACCAGCGTCCCGTCGGACATCGTCAGCGGCGGCAGCGCGAAGTAGCCGCGGTAGACGAGGCTCGGCCCGTCGATGAGCATGAGGAGGGGTCTGCGGTCGGGCATCGGTGGGTCTGAGTCTAGCCCGATGGCGGCCTGCGGGCCGCCGTAGAATCGTGCCGATGACCGGACGCCGGATCCTCGATCCGTACGCCGTGCTGGGCGTGACGCGCGACGCGACGCCGCTCCAGGTGGCCCGTGCGCATCGGCGGCTGGCGAAGCGCCATCACCCCGACCTCCACGAGGGTGCCGCCGAGGCCGCGGAGCGCATGCGGCGGATCAACGAGGCATGGGTGGTCCTCTCGAACCCGTACGTCGCGTCGGGAGTACGACCGCTGCCCATCCGTCGTCCGGCACGCCGTCGGCCGGCCACTGGGGCGCGTCACGCTCGCCGATCACGCCGTCGGCGCCAACCTCGACGCGGACCTGGGCCACGTGGCGAGCGACCGCGGCCGAGACGCGGGCGGCTCCGCGCACCGTTCGCGCCCCGGGCGAGGTGCCGATCCCCGCGCACGCGACGCCCGCAACGGCCCGAGCCCGTTCCGACGACCTTCCGGGATTCGGCCTGGGCGGCGGTCCTGGCTGGCGGCAGTGATGCTGTTGCTGCTCGCCGGAGTCGTCGCGGCGGGCTCGCCTGGCGCTCTGACACACGATAGCTCGGCCGAGCGGCGGAGTGCTGCCCGGCTCGAGGGACCAGGATCCAGCGCAGGAGCAGCGCCGCAATCATGAGCGCGACGCCGAGAAGAGCACCATCGGCCACAGGGACCGGTCAGCGGCGAGATTGAGCGGCGATCCGTCGTTCTCGGCGTCGAAGGTCCGAATCTCGTTCCCGTCAGTACCCGCTTCATCCGGGGCGAGAGCCTGGGATCGAAGCGACTCCGTGGCGGGCGACGCGCCGCCGTCTGACGAGGCGCCCAGCCCGGCAGCCCCTCCGGCGGAGGCGGCCGGTTGTCCGAAATTCTCGCGTGCGGCCTGATCGGTCGCTGCAGAGTCCGACTGTCGAGCTCGCCAGATTCGTCGTCGTGGTGCCGACCGCGCCGACAAGGGCGATGGCCGCTCCGGCGGCCAGCGCGGGAGTGAAGAACCGCCGCACCCAGCCACCAACGCGATCGGCAGGTTGCGGAGCCAGACGGAACGGCCGGGACGAGCTGAAGCGGACGACTCGGCGCCAGATCGGGCAGCTCGGCGAGCGCCATGCGCAACGACGCGAGCTCGGTCACGACCGCCGTGCAGCGCTCGCACGACGCAACGTGACTCGCCTGGGCAGGGTCAACCGCCTCCGGGTCGTCCGCCGCGAAGGCCGAGAGCCACTCGTCGTCAGGGTGGTTGGGTATCAGCATGCCACGTGTCCAGACGTCATCATCTCGCGAAGAGTTCCCGGTGCTCGGCCATGAGCTCTCGCAGCCGCAGCCGTCCCCGATGGATGCGTGACTTCACCGTTCCGAGGGCGGATTGCGTCATCGCGGCCACCTCGTTGTAGTCCATGCCGTAGACGTCGCAGAGCACGATCGCGGTTCGCTGGTCCTCCGGCAGCTTCCTGAGCGCCACGTCCAGGTGTCGGTACAGCTCGCTCTTGGTGGCCTCGATCAGCGGATTGACGGCGCCGAGATCGGGCAGCTCGGGCGCCCCCTCGTCCGGGTCGGGAAGCGTGGTCGTCGGGCGGCGCTGCTGGCGTCGCAGGATGTCGTAGCTGGCGTTGGCGGTGATGCGCAGCAGCCACGAGCGAAAGATCCCGCCGCGGTATCGAGCCGATGGCCCGATAGGCGTGGATGAATGCGTCCTGCGTGGCATCGGCGGCCTGATCGGCATCGCTGAGAAGGCGCATGGCGAGGCCGAAGCAGGCACTCTGGTAGTGCTCCATGAGCTGGGCGAACGCCGTCCGGTCTCCGTCAGCCGCACGCGCGATGACATCCGCCTCGTCCGGAAGCGGCTGCGTGCGACGAGCGGGAGTCTTCCGGGGGGCTCGACCATTGGCTTCCTATAATGACGGCTCCCCCGGCCGGAGTGGCGGAATCGGCAGACGCGTCGGTCTCAAACACCGATGAGTGCAAGCTCGTGTGGGTTCAAGTCCCACCTCCGGCACCACATTCTGTGCGGGCTGGGTGGGCGAATTCGTCGCCACTCGGGGAGCTCGCGCGGGCTCGACCCGATCCCACGCACCATACCTGATCGCGTTACACCAACCTTTCCGATGGCAGAGAGGCGCCGCGCGAGATCCGCCTACCGCCGCAGACGGGACACTTCTTCACCGGCTCGTTGACAAGCGGCGCAACACCGCGACGATCCCGGGTGTCCTGTCAATGCGATGATTACGACAGTTGGGGTGGAAGTGACCGAGCCCGTCGCGGTACCGGCTATCAAGACAACCGATCGGCTACTGGACGAGCGCTTCGTCGAGCTGAAGCCGCGGCTGTTGGCCGCGGCGCGCAGCCTGGTCGGCCCCGACACCGCCGAGGACGTGGTCCAGGACGCCTACCTGCGGGCGCGCGCCAAGATCGGGCAGCTCCGCGATGTCAGGAGCACTCGACGCGTGGCTCACCCGCATCGTGGCGACGACTGCCTTCAACCATCACCGGCGCCGGCGCGGCCTCCTCGACCGCCTGCCGCTGCTGGCGCAGAGGCAGGCCAACACCCCGCCGCGAGCGAGCCTGGATGAGCTGGTCGACCAGCTCCCGGCCCGTGAGCGCACAGTGCTCGTCCTTCAGCACGCCTATGGCTACCAGCTCGACGAGATCGCACGCATCGTCGGCACGACCCACACCAACGCCCGCACCATCGCCTTCCGCGCCCGCCGGCGCCTGGCAGCGGCCTGGCAGGAAGCCGATCGATGAGCGACCGCTACGCGAGCCGGATCCATGCCGCCATCGCCGAAGGGCGCGAGCTGACGGCGGCCGAAGCCGAGCATCTGGCCGGGTGCGAAGCGTGTCGGGCAACCGCAAACGCTGCCCATTCCTTCGCCAATGGACTGGAGTCCGCCCTGGCGCGGCGCCGCACCGAGCCACTGCCGGCCGATCCACTCCTTGTCGCCCCTGCCATTGGACGGCGCTCATGGACAGGCGTCGCCGCCGCGGGGGTCGCGGTGCTGTTGGCGATCGGCAGCGTGGCCATCGGCTCGCAGCTGGTCGCCACGCCCGCTCCATCGCCCTCGGCCAGGCCCACGGCTCCAGCGCCGTCTGCGCTGCCGCCAAGCCCCGTGCCATCTCCCACCGATGTCGATGCGGCAATCGGCCCGGGCACATTGGCCGTCGTGAGCGGGGCGGCTGCGGTCGTCGATGAGCCCGGGGGCAGCCAGTGGGCCCTCCTCGAGCCAGATCACCACGTCCTGGTGGTTGACGTGCTGCACGACGGCGAGACCGAGTGGTACCGCGTCGAGTTCGAGTTCTGCTGCCAGTCGGGTGCGCCGAACGAGTGGGTCTTCGGCTGGGTGGCGGCCAACCTCGAAGTTGCGGGTTTGAGCTCCCCGGGCTGGGGCATCCCGGCGCCTGAGACTCTCGTCGGCCCAACGCTCGAAGCGGTGGACTGGACGTGTCCGGATCGCCCTGAAGACCTGTATCGCATTCCCGAGCCCGTGCGCCATCAGTGCTACGACATCGCAGAAATCATCACGATGCGCGGCGTGCTGTCCGGGGGCTTGCAGGGGGAAGCCCTATACCCGGGGGATCCGGCCTATCTCACCGCCCTACCCAACGCCTCATTCGTTCCGCCGGGCATGGAGTCTGGGTACCGCTTCTTTCCGCTGCACATGTTCACCGATCCCCTGACGCTCGCCTGGCTCAACGACGACCGCGTCAAGCGCGGAGAGGAGGTGGAGATCACCGGATCCTTCGGGCCCGGTGCGGTCGTATGCACCAAGGCGCCGCGGTTGGAGGGCTTCCCACGGATGAGCCCCGAGGAGCAGCAGTTGTGGTGCGAGCAGCAGTTCCTCGTCGGCGAGATCCATGGGGATGGCCCGGATCCGGTGGTCGAGGCGCCGCTCGCGGATCCGCTGTGGACGCCGCCACCCGGCGTTCAGCCCGCGTCGGGCGACGGCTGGCGCCTGCTGGCATCCTCGACGGCGAACCAGCTGGCTGTAACAGTCAGCTCCGAGATCGTGGATGTCGCTCTGACTGCCGAGGAATTCCCGCGCCTGTGGTTCTCGCAGTCTGGCGGAGCGCCGCCGACGGTCGACTTCGACAGCGAGTTCGTTGTGCAGTTCGTGCCCCCCATCAGCAGCACGTGTCCGTGGATCGCGTTCACGGGTGTCGGCGTGGAGGTGCAAGAAGGGTTGATGTACGGGGAGTTTGAACAGCTGTCCGCCGACCTGTTCCTCGACGAAGTTCCGGACAACTTCGGATGCACATCCGACGCATCGCCGCATGCCTTCCTAGTGGCGGTCGACCGATCTATTGCCCCCGGCATCCACTTCCGACTCCGACTCCGGGACGAGCGGCTCTGCGAGGAGTGCGGGATCACGTGGGACGAGACGGTGGTGCACCTCGACGAATAGATGGGACCTTCGCGCCATCGAAGCTGTCGCATTTACCCGTCAGCATCGAGCTCATGGGGAGCACGGGTCAGGTCAAGCGGGGACGGGGGCGGCCACGGATGGACGCTCACCGACCCAGCTGCCCGCGCCACCCGACCAGCACCGTCCGCCTCGACGGCTACTTCGGCACCTGGAACGACAAGCACCGCCGGCCGCGTTATCGCTGCATCGTCAACGGCCGGCGACTGCACGCCTTCGCGCCGCCGCGTCCCGTCCGCCAGCCGTCTCCGTCGCATCCGCACTCCGGCCAAGCCTGCTGGACATGCGAGCACGAGTTCGAGCGGCATGAGGGTCATCGCACCGGGCGACACTTTCTGTTCGCCTTGGCCGAGATGGCCGATCTGCTCGATCACGTCAGCAACGGCGGGTCTCAGCGCCGCTCGAGCAAGAAGCGGCGCGAGGACATCCACCGCACGGTCCGGCGCCAGTGGAGACACATCGGCCCGGGGCAGACGAGCCAGGAAGGTCACTTGGCCAGCGGCTACATCGACGCTTATGCCCCGATCGTTATCGATGCGCTGGCGCCGAAGGAGTGGCCGAAGGTCATCGCGATCGACTCCATGCCGCTACGCACGCGCGGCTACCGCGATGGCGTAAAGGTGGGCGACCTCAACGCCGGCGAGATCATGGTGGCGATCGACCACACTGGCCAAAAGGGCAAGCCGTGTCTCATCCAGGTCCAGGGGGGCAAGGACTCGTACTCATGGCGCGACTTCTTCTCGACCCTTGCCGGCGAGCCCGAGTGGGTCGTCGCCGACCTGGATCGCGGCATCGCCAAGGCGGTCCGCGAGGTCTGGCCGAACGCCATCCTGTTCCGCTCGCGAGACCACCTCAAGCGTCTGATGGAGGACTACGCCGTCCTCGATGGCGTGGAGCGCACCGTGCGCATCACCGACCCAATCAAGCTCCAGAAGCCCAAGCGCGCCATGTGGCCGTGGAACCAGCAGATCCAGGAATTTGAGCCGCACCCACTGTTCAACCAGATGACCTACTGCCAGGGCAGCCTCGCCGAGTGGGATCTGTTCAAGGCCATGGTGGATGAGCACGTCCCGCCGGATCGCACCGAGCTGCGGTCGTGGATAGCCACGAACGATCCCCTCATCCAGGTGCAGTGCCTGCTGGCCGAGGACAACCGCAGCCGGTTGGTGAGCACCGGACGCGACAGGCCCGTCGGCAGCGGGAACGTCGAAGGGACGATCCGCGAGCACCTGGCGACGTACATCAAGCCGCGGGCGGGCCGCTACCAGAACGCCCGCCGGCTGAACAAGATCCTCGCGCTGATGATGCTGTCGATCCGCGGCAACGCATCCAAGGGCGTGATCCTCTCCGTTCTGCGCCAGCACTTCACCGCGACCGCTCACAGCTCGAACGTGGCCGACTGGCACGCCTGGGAAGACCACGGCGGCCGCAGCTCGCTGGCGCAGCTGGTTCACGACGCCGAGATGCGTCAGCTCCACGAGGAGAAGGTCGCCAAGCGCCGCACGAGCGCGGCCATCAAGTATCGGCGCTACCAGGAAGAAGAGGCGCGACGGAGCGCGGCGGGGCAGAAGCCTTTGCATCGCGGGACTCGACGACGACGGGCGGAGCCACGAAGACGCCGAAGTGTTCGTGGGAAATGCGTAGCCGACCTATCCGATCTCATGCGCGACTGGGACTACAGCCTCAACTGGGGTAGCGATCCGACCACGCTGCGGGCCACGAGCACGTCACGGGTGTTCTGGCAGTGCCACCACGACGAGGACCACGTCTGGGCGGCCCGCATCACTGACCGCGCCGCACACCTCAGTCGCTGTCCATTCTGCATGGGCAATCGGGTACACCCGAAGGACTCGCTCGCGGCCGACTCTCCGCACCTGGCGCGCGAGTGGCATCCCGAAAGGAATGGCCAGCTGCGACCTCACGAGGTCACGCCAGGATCCGGACGCAAGGTCTGGTGGAGGTGCGAGGCGGCAGGCCACGAATGGCAGGCCTACGTCTTCGCTCGCGCCAAGCAGCTGAACAACTGCAAGGAGTGCCACGACCAGGCGAAGCGCCGGAAGACCAAGAAGCCGGGGCGGACGAAGGGGACCGGGAGCCCGAAGCGAAAGAAGGAAACGCCGCCGCCAACGGCACCCGTCCCGGCCGATCTCGTACCAGCGGGCGAGGACTTCTGAAGCGTGACAGCAAGTACGATGACAGCAATGACCGCTGAAGTGACGCATCTTGGCCTGTACTCGATTGCCGACGCATCGCGCTACGCGCGGATCCCGTCCAGTACAGCGCGCCGATGGCTTGAGCGAGAAGGCAGGGGGAGGACCTGGCGTGACGATCTCGTCAGCTTCGACGACCTGGTCTCCCTGTTGTTCGTGCACGAGTTCCGTCGCCACGGCGTGAAACTGCGCGAAGTGATGAAGGCCGAAGCTGACCTACGGCAGCGCTTCGGCTGGGGCCATCCATTCGTTCATCAGGGTCTCTGGACCGCCGGTGGGGACGTCCTCATCAAGGTGCCGGCCGAGCAGCATCGAGGAGCTGACGCGGTCATTGCCGCAAACCGCGGCGGTCAGGTCGCGCTGACGATCATTCAGCTCAAGCAGGTGCAGGTGCCGGAACTAGTCAGCGACATCAAGCATCAACTGACGTACGAAGGCGAACGCGTGGCGGCCTGGCGCCCCGCCGAGGATGTCGAGGCGCGCCCGGCGACCCAGTTCGGACTCACGTGTATCGAGGGGACTCGCATCCCGACGCGCTCGATCTTCCAAGCAATCTCCGCCGGCGACAGTCCCGCCCAACTGGCACGGCTCTACGGAGTTGACCAGGACAAGATCGAACGAGCGGCTGAGTGGGAACGCCAGCTAGTCGCGTAGCCGATCCCTTCGACCCTGACGGCGTCCGCTTTCTCATCGATGAGAACCTCGCGCCGGGCGTGGCCCGCGCGTTCGCGCATGTCGCGTTCAACGCACGATCCAACGACGAAGTCGGGTTGGGATCGTCCGACGATCCCGACGTCATCAAATTCTGCGGCCACTGGGGCGCAGTCTGGATCACCCAGGACATCGATGCCAGGAAGCGGGCCGCCTACAAGCCGCTGGTGGAGAAGCTGAAGGTCAGCGCAGTCTTCATCCGACTCCCGCGGGCCAAGGGGATGTCAATGAAGGACCGCTTTGCACTGCTCGCTCGGTGGATGCCATGGCTGGAGAGCCGCTACGAGGCGAAGCGGCCTCGCTACTTCCTGCTGGGAACTCGCGGCGAGCCGCGGGAGCTCGCTCACTTCGCAGAGAAGTCAGCACGCCGCCGGTAGAGCCGTCACCGCGAGCGGCTATCCCATTCCCGCGAGTCGCTCGCGAACGTCGAGGTAGCTGGGATCCTGGGCGAAGATGCGCTCGAGATCCTGCTTCGCCCGGCCCTTCTGGCCTGCCACCTCGTACGCCAGTGCTCGGTCATAGCGGATGACCTTCAGCAGCTCGGCATCTCTGCTCGGCTTGGCCAGCGCCTCTTTGAACGAGTCGAGGGCGCCGGTCTGATGGCCGAGTGCAAACAGCGCCGCGCCGCGCAGGTGCAGCATGGCCGCCCCGAGGTCGCTGTCGTTGGTCACGCCGGCCGCCACTTCCACCACGCCGTCATGGTCGCCATCGGCCATCAGCAGATCGGCCAAAGAGAGCTTGATGACCGGATCGCTCGGGTTGGCCTCGTAGAGCTGCTGGACCAGACCGATAGCGTCCTCGAGCCGATCGGCCTCCTGGTAGTGCTCCGCCAGGAGCAGGGTGGCGCCGGCGGAGTCGAAGGGCACCTCAGCATTGATGTTGTCGGTGATCTTGCCCATCAGCGTTAGGCTGACGATGCCCGGCGGCAGGTACTTCATCTGCAACTTGTCGGGCATCGCGGCGTCGGAGCTGATCAGCGCTTCGAAGTGACGGATCTGATCCGCATCGGGACCATCGACCTTGCCGACGCAGATCGCGGCGATCAAGTGCGCGCTGAGCGCAGACGGATCGGCAGCCAGGACATCTTCGAGCGCCGTAAGCGCCTGCTGGTGCTCCCCGCGCAGGTAGGCATGGACGCCCTCGTGGTAGCGCTTCTCGGTCTTGCCGCTGAACATCCCGGGCTTGGGCAGCACTGCGGCGTAATTCTGCGGCGGCAGCACGACCTGCTGGCTGCGGGAGCGAGGGCCTCCGCTGGACGATCTCCGGCTGCCGCTCGTCGAGGTCGACACGAAGCCGACGCCGGAACCGGGGATGCCAACCGAGGTCGTGCGCCGGCCAGAGCTGTGCACGCTGTAGCGCGCACCGCGACCGCCAGCCGACACGCCGAAGCCGCTCTTGCTGACATTGAGGCGCACGCCCTTGCTGATCTTGATGCTGCGCCGGAAGCGCATGGGCATCGATCCACCCTCCTGATAAGTCCGATCAGTTGAGGGTACAGCCCACTTGGGCTGGAGGGCAGGTCACGTCGCCCGGATCGATGGCGTACAGTACCTGCGAAGAGCCACCTATTCGGCAGTGAACGAAGTGCCCGAGAGCCAAGCCGGCTCCCGGGCCTCGCTATTTCGCCCACCTAGCCCGCACAGAATGCGGCACCATCGTCAATTCCTGCCACACCCGCGCTCGACCCGCGGTTTGGCGCGATCAGCGACGAGCGAAGAGGAGATCTCATGGCAGACCAGACGGCGATCGCGACGGGGCGCCCGGCGTGGGTAGAGCTCTCGAGCCCTGACCCGGAGGCGTCGCGCGCGTTCTACGGCAAGCTCTTCGGCTGGAATATCGAGGTCTCCCCCGATCCGCAGTACGGCGGCTACGGCATGGCGCGGCTCGCGGACGGCGAGGGCGACGTGGCCGGCATCGGCGGCAAGATGAACCCCGAAGCACCCACCACATGGACGCTCTACCTCGCGACAGACGACGCCGCTGCCCTGGGCGACGCGGTCCAGGCGGCTGGCGGCACCGTCGTCGCCCCGGCATTCGACGTCGGCGACATGGGACGCATGGCGGTCTTCCAGGATGCGAGCGGCGCGTTCATATCGGCCTGGCAGGCGGCCGGCATGCGCAGCTTCCGCACCGAGGGAGAGGGCGCGTTCGGCTGGGCCGAGCTGAACGCACGCGGCATCGACAAGGCGACGAAGTTCTACGCCGATGTCTTCGGATGGACCGCCGAGACGAGCCCGATGGGCGAAGGCCAGCCCGACTACACGACGTTCAGCGCCGGTGGCCAGCCGATCGTCGGAGGGCTCGAGATGATGCCGATGGTCCCCGCCGAGGTGCCGAGCTACTGGATGGTCTACTTCAACGTCGCCGATGTCGACGACGCGTTCCGGCGCGCGGTCGATGGCGGCGCATCCGAGGTGGTGTCGCCGAGCGACATGCCGGGTGGACGGTTCGCGATCATCACCGATCCGCACGGGGCGATGTTCGGTCTGCTGAAGCTCGATCCTCGCTGACGCATCGGGCGTCGACAAGCGAATGGTACGGGTGGGAATAGGCCGAGTGGGACGTTCCCATGTGAAGGCGGCCGGTTCAGACTGCGGCGCACATGACCCAACTCGACATCGAGCTGGCGGCCCTCCGCACCCGCCGAGCTCCCCGATTCTCGTCGTGGCTCCGCAGCCTCGCGCTGTTTGATCGGCGTGCCATTCGCGAGCCCGGCGAGCGTGACGTCTACTGGGCCCGCATCCAGCAGCGCCTCGTCGAAAGCGACGCGGCGTGGATCCTGGGGGTCCAATCGGGCGAACCAGCGCCGCGGCTGCTCACCGCTGCTGAGTAGCCCGCGCAGCGCGGTGCTCGGCAGGTTCAGCGCGCGGTGTTGATCCGCTCGAGGATCACCGGCAGCTCGACGACGGCAAAGACCTGGGAGTGCGTTCGACCAGTGAGTCCGGCCGCCTGGATGATCTCGTCGATGACGTGCGCGTGCGGCGCGTCGACCAGGAAGAAGGCCGTGTGACCCGCGCCGTTGACCCACGCTCCGGCCACCCGGGCGCCGCGATCCTCGGCCGCACCCTCGAGCGACTCCAGGCCGGATGCCAGCGCATCGGCGTGGTCCTTGCCGCGAAAGGGGCAGCTCTCGGCGTGATGGGTGTTGACGATCATGTGCAGCACGCGAGGATCCTCGTCTTCGGGGGAGTTCGGGCGCCAGTGTAGGGGCTGGCGATCGCCGCTAAACTCATTCCCGGTCCTCCCGTTGCGGGGATGGCCGACCGGCCGTCGGCGTTCTCACCGCCGGCGGCCACCTGCATGCTAGGCTTCTCGCCGCCACCGGCAGATGCCCCCAGGAGGACCGCCCGCTCCATGACCCAGGAGACCGTCGACTGCTTCAACTGCGGCCGCACGAACCCCGAATGGGCCCAGGTCTGTCGGTCATGTGGAGTCTCGCTTCGACATGGCGAAGCGCGCGTCGTTCCGACCGGTCGATACCCCACCGACCGTGACTCGCTCCTGTCGATGGGCGCGGTCATCGGCAGCATCCTCGGGCGCGTTGCTCATCGGCCTCTTCATCTCGAGCCTGAATCCGACCGACCCGACCGTCGGAGCCGATGTCTCCCCTACGCCGAGCGCGACCGCCACGCCGACGGCGACCCCGACCCTTGAGCCCTCGCCGTCCGAATCACTCGAGCCGACGCCCGAGCCGACGCCCGAGCTGCCCGGTACCGTGGTCTTCGGCACCGAGCTCGATGGCAACCGCCAGGTCATCGAACCGGTCGACACCTTCACGCCGGGCATGGTCTTCGCGCACTCCATCTCATCGACGGAGCCGTTCGGGGCGGCGACGATCGGCGAGCAGGTCGTGCGCCTCAACGACGACGGCACCGATGGCGAGGAGATCGTGGCCGCGGCCGGCAACCAGCTCGGCGTGGATCCCGCCGCCAGCACGCGCCGGCTTCGTGGCCGGTGACGCCGCCGGGTTCGTGCGTGACTGGGGCCCCGGCGTCTACGAGATGCGGATCCTGGTCGGCGACACCGTCATCGCGCGCGGTCAGTTCCGGCTCGCCGAGGGCTGATCGGGCTCACCCGTCCGAGCGCGCGATCTCGTCCCAGGCAGCGGCATACAGCCCGGCACGCACCGGCAGATAGCCCGGATATCCACGCCGCGCGGCATGGACCACGCTCGCATCCAGCGTGACGACCGCCATGCGATCCGTGGTCTCCACCAGGACCTCGCCGCGCGGCCCGATCGCCACGCTGGGTCCGCCGATCAGCACGCCCTGTTCCGGCTCCGGCCGGTTGACGCTCAGCACGTAGCAGCAGCTCGTCAGGGCGTTCGCGATCCAGACGGTCTTCCAGCGCTGATACGTCGCCTCTTCCGTGGATCGCGGGTTGATCATCGCGACGACGCCCTGGGCGCCGAGCAGGTGGGTGCCCTCCGGCCGATTGTTGTCGGAGCACAGCTGAATGCCGATGGGCAGCCCGAATGCATCGATCCGCCGCGGCGGGGCGTCGCCGACGTCGTAATGGCTCGGCTCCCAGAATCCCTCCTCGTCCGGAAGGTGGAGCTTCTCGTAGCTGGCGACGATTTCGCCGGTGTTGTCGAAGGCAAGAGCGCGGCTCGTTCGCCGTCCGTCTTCGGCCCGATGAATGATCCCGCCGATGAGCCCGATCCCCGCTTCTGCGGCAGCCTCGGACTGCGCCCGGACGCGCTCGCCGTCCATCGGCTCGGCATCCTCCTCGCGGACCTGTTTCGTCGCCGGGCTCCAGGGGTTCAGCGGCAGCTCCGGCAGGACGGCGAGATCGACACCGCGGTCGGCGGCTTCGGCCAGGCGCTGGCGGAGCCGTATCGGGCCATCGGCCTCCCAGAAGACTTCGGAGATGAGGGCGACGGCCAGCTTGCCGTCCGCGCGCTGAGTCATTCGGGCTCCTCTGCGGCCAGGATGAGACCGATGAAGTACGAGGCGTTCCTCGTGACGTCGGCGTAGTCACCGGGCCGGACGCTGCGGGTCTGGTTGTAGCGCTCGACGAATCGCTCCGCGGCCTTCCGCCCGTCGCTCTGGCCGTAGCCGCTCGACGATGGCGTGAAGAAGATCTCGCCCGTGCGGGCAATGCCTGCGGTGAACTTCCGGCCCGTCACCGTCTCCACCTCCCGTCCCTCGAAGCGGCGCACGAGCTCAACCAGGTCGTCGTGCGTGAGCGCTGCTGGGTTCACGTGGGAGATCCTAGCGGCTCACCCAACCGCTCACGGCTCGATACGGAGGACCTCACCGCGTTCGGTGGTGACCCAGAGCGATCCGAAGGCGACGGTCACGGCTCCCGGACCGCTCCGGGTATCGATGCGGTCGACGATCTCGTTCGTTGCCGGATCGATTCGGACGAGCCACGGTTCCGGTGCCCGAACCCACACCCCGTGGGAATTCGCGGCGATCTCGCCCTCGTCTCCCAGCGGGCCGCCGGTGGCAAAGGACTGCGACACATCGCCGGTCTGCGGGTCGATGCGCACGACCGTCATGTCATCGGCATGGCCCTGGACGCCGTGCTCGAAGATCAGGGAGACCCACAGCGCGTCGTCGCCGACGGCGATCGACCCGGCGCCGTCGATCCCGGTGCTCCATTCCTCGACGGCATTGGTGGCGGGGTCAATCCTGAGCAGGACATCGTCGGCTGGACCGGTGACCCACAGGGCGTCAAGGCCGAACGCCATGGTGCCCGCGACGTGGCCGAGGTCGATGGTGGCGGTGACCGCGTCCGTGGCCGGGTCGATGCGGACCACCTGGTCCGGGCCGACCGTCGTGGTGGCAAAGGCCCAGACGGAACCGGCGCCATACGGAATTCGGCTGGTCACCAGGGCCGGACGAAGCTCGACGGTCGCCACAACCTCGTTCGTGGCGGGGTCGATGCGCACCAGACCATCCGGCCCGCAGACCCACACGGCTTCCGGGCTCACCCCGATCCCCGAGCACAGGCGCCCCGGCACCGGAATCGATGCGATCACCGTGTTGGATTCGGGATCGATCCGATGGACGGCCGGTGAGGTGCCGTCATTCATGATCGGCCCATCGACCGCGATCACCCACATCGAGCCGAAGGCCTCCGTCGGAAAGTCGGGTCCGCCGCCGAGGTCAATCGTTGCGATGGTTCGTGCGGCGAGAGGGTCGACCTCGGCCGATGGCGATGGCTCCGAGCTGACCGGTGGCTCCGGTGGGATGCTCGCCGCGATCGAGGGAGAAGGCGTCGCTGCTCCTTCCGGTGACTGCATCCCGCACGCCGAAAGCATGATGGCTCCCAGCAGCAGTCCGATCAGGAAACGCGCGGATGTCCAGTTCCACATGGGGTCCTCCGGCAGGCTAGGTTGCCGCCGCATCGTCGCTGGCAGCCGTCACGTGCGCATCGGTGACAGCCCCACAGCGTCCGAGGGTTTTCCCTGTATGCGGCGCGCTGCCGCTGTGCCACGATCCGGCACATGACGCCCACGGAGCTGGTCCGACGCGATCCGTGGCCCGCGGTAGCCATCGCGACGGCGTTCGTGGTGGTGACCCACTACGTCGGCATCGCGGCCGGGGCACCACTCACCTTCCTCATCCTCGACACCGGCATCGGCCTGCTCTTCGTGGGTGCGGGAACGATCGCCTGGCGTCGGCGACCGAGCTCCCGCACCGGGCCGCTCCTCGTCCTCAGCGGCGCGCTGTGGTCGCTGGGCAGCTACGGGCCGACCGGCATCGTGCCGCTGTGGGTCATCGGCTTCGCCTTCGAGGGCTACTACGACGTCGCATTTGCGCTGCTCGCACTCACGTTCCCGGCAGAGGCCCTGTCACGCGCGGGCCGAATTGCCGTCTGGGGCATGGGCGCAGCGTTCGCCGTGCGAAGCGTCGGACGCATGCTCCTCCAGGATCCGCCGCGAACGCATCCCGAGGCATTCCCGCCGGGCAGCATGGTCAACCCGTTTGCCGTCCTCGAGGACCGAGTCGCCTTCGAGACCGTCGAGGTCCTGGCCAGCGCCGGGATCGCCATCCTCGCCCTCGTGGTCGCCCTGGTCGCCACCCGACGCCTGCTCGGGAGCCCGTCGATGACGAGATCGGTGATCGGCCCGGTGGTCATCGGAGCGGTGGTGGCCATGGTCTTCGCGGCGTACAGCGCCGCCGAGACGGTCTCGCTCACCGCGACCGGAGCGCCGCTGTTGAGCGTTCCTGAAAGCCTCGCCGGTTTCGTGGACTGGCTGGTTCCGGGCGCGCGCGCCATTGTGCCGATCAGCTTCCTGGTCGGCACCCTCCGCCTTCGGTCCGCGGGCGGTCCGCTGTCGACCATGGCGGCGCGACTGGGACGAGACGAGGAACCCGACGCGGTGGACGACGCCCTGGCCGCCTACATCGAGAACGACGAATTGGCCACGCTCCTCCGAAGCCAGCTGGCGGAGCTTCGCGCATCCCGCGCGCGGATTGTTGCGGCCGGCGACGCCGAGCGGCGCCGGATCGAGCGAGCGTTGCACGACGGAGCGCAGCAACACCTCACCGCGGTGGCGATGCGCCTGGACGAGGCGCGTCGAATGATTGAATCCGAACCGGCGGACGTCGGCCCACGCCTCGATGAGATCGCCACCGAGCTCCGCGACGCGATGCACGAGATGCGCGAGCTTGCCCGCGGAATCCATCCCGCGATCCTCACCGAGGCTGGCCTCGGGCCGGCGCTCGGAACGCTGGCGCGCCGCTCGACGGTCCCGGTGGAGCTGCGGGTCACGCTCGACGGTCGGATGCCGCTGCCGGTGGAGGTGACCGCGTATTACGTCGTCGCCGAGGCCCTGACCAACATCGCGCGCAGCGCTCGAGCGTCGCGAGCCGAGGTTTCGGTCGAACGCGCCGATGGCGGCCTTCTCATCGGTGTCGCCGATGACGGTGTCGGTGGTGCCGATTCCCTGGGCGGCTCGGGCATCGAGGGACTGCGCGACCGGGTGCGAGCCCTCAGCGGCCGGTTCACGCTTGACAGTCCGCCTGGCGGCGGGACAAGGCTCGAAGCGTGGCTGCCATGCGAGTGATCGTGGCCGATGACTCGGCGGTCATCCGCGAAGGGGTCGTCCGCATCCTCACCGCCGGCGGCGCGACCATCGTCGGGCAGGCCCGCACCGGCGACGAGCTCCTGGCGCTCGTCGATGAGCTGCGGCCGGACCTCGCCGTTATCGACATCCGGATGCCGCCATCCGACACGGCCGGGCTCAACGCAGCGGTCCGGATTCGCAAGGAGCATGGCGGAGCCGTCGGGGTCCTCGTGCTCTCGCAGTTTCTCGAGCCGGAGTACGCGCTCATGCTGCTGCAGGGAGGGGCTGGCGGGGTCGGCTACCTGCTCAAGGACCGCGTGGCGGATGCGGCCGAGCTCCTGGCATCGGCCGAGCGAGTGGCGAGCGGCGGATCGGCGATCGACCCGTCGGTGGTGGACGAGATCGTGCGGGGCCGTGCGACCCAGGAACGGCTCTCCGTCCTCACGCCCCGGGAGCGCGACGTCATGGCGCTCGTCGCCGAGGGCCGCTCCAACCGCTCGGTCGCGGATCGGCTGTCCATCTCGGTCAAGACGGTCGAGGGCCAGGTGGCGACGATCTTCTCGAAGCTCGGCCTGGAAGAGCATCCCGATGACAACCGCCGCGTCCTGGCGGTCATCGCCTACCTGGACGGTCGCGCCCGATAAGGCCGTCGTAATGGCTGGGTAATCGCCCTATGCGCATCATCGGCGTCGCCATGCGAACGAACGTGCCGCGCGCGATGCGGGGGCTGCGCGCTCGCCTGGGATGGCGCCAGGTTGACCTGGGCACGCGAGCCGGCCTGTCGCGTGATGCCGTATCCCGGGTGGAGCGCGGAGTGCTCGACACGGTGACGCTTGCAACGCTGGACCGACTGGTGGCTGCACTCGACGCCCAACTGCTGGTCGAGGTGCGGTGGCGCGGAGCGGATCTCGATCGGCTGGTCGATCGGCTCCATGCCGCCGTCCAGGATCAGACGGCAGCCAGGCTGGCAAAGTTTGGGTGGCTCGTGCAGCCCGAGGTGAGCTTCAATCACTTCGGCGATCGAGGGAGCTGCGACCTTCTAGCCTGGCGCCCCGATGCACAGGCCCTGCTCGTGGTTGAGGTCAAGAGCCGGCTCGGGGACGTGCAGGACACCCTGCGGCGACTGGATACGAAAGCGCGGCTCGGGCCGATGTTGGCAGAGCAGCTTGGCTGGCCGATTCCTCGAATCGTGGGCCGCGCGCTCGTGTTCGCAGAGCACAGGACGACGCGCCGCCACGTGGCGGGGCACGCCGCGCTCTTCGACGGGTACGCGTTGCGCGGAGCCTCGGCACGGCGGTGGCTGCGGGCACCGAATGGGCCGGCACCACGACTGTTGTGGTTCCAATCGTTGCCAGATTCACGTCAGGTGCGCACGAAACGGCCAACCGACGCGATTCATCGCCGTCCTGCAGGTTGAGCGCCGCAGGTGGCCGAAACTGGGCGCGATTCGGCCGCGGGTGCGCATGCCGCATGAATCTGGCGAAGACAGGGCCGACGGCCGGCACCACGACTGTTGTGGTTCCAATCGTTGCCAGATTCACGTCAGGTGCGCACGAAACGGCCGACTGACGCGATTCATCGCCGTCCTGCAGGTTGAGCGCCGCAGGTGGCCGAAACTGGGCGCGATTCGGCCGCGGGTGCGCATGCCGCATGAATCTGGCGAAGATCAGGGCCGATGGCCGGACGCCGCGCGAGGGCCGACTACTCCCCGAGGAACTCGCGGACGAGGTTCTGGAAGTGGTACACGCCGTTCTCGCGCTTGGCGGAGAAGCGACCGGTGTCGTAGGCGCGGGAGCGGAGGCCGCGCTGGACCTGCTCGCAGATGACGATGTCCTCCTGCTGGATCTCGTCACTGAAGGCGATGGTCTGCTGCATCGACTCCCAGCCGGGACCCGAGCCCGGATCGGCGAAGAACCACTCGAAGATCGTGAGCGTTCGGTCTGGCCCGAGCGGCAGGATCACGTTGGACGACATGTTGTCCTGGTAGATGTTGAACATCGTGTTCGGGAAGAGCCAGTAGTACAGCGCGTTGTCCTCGGCCCCCGGCTGCCGCAGATAGCGACGGTCGACGCCCAGCTCCTCCCCCGGCTTGAGCTCCCGGATCGGCGCGTGCTGCTTGCTGTAGTAGCGGAACTCCTCGACGCGGTAGGAGTCGTAGTCGAGCTCCTTGAAGAGCTGCGGGTGCGCGATCGGCAGGTGATAGCCCTCGAGGTAGTTGTCGACGTAGACCTTCCAGTTGCACTCGATGACGTAGTCGCGACGCTCGACCAGTCGCATCGAGTCCACGTCATAGCCGGCGCTGGCCACCTCGCCCGGAATGTTCCCCATCATCTCGCTCAGCGGCGGGGCGTCATCGCTCAGATTCACGAACACGAAGGGACCCCAGCGCTCACATCGGACCGGGATGAGCCCGAAGTCCTCCTTGGCGAAGCCCTCGGTGGCCTCCATCTCCGGGGCGGCGCGCAGACATCCATCCAAACCGTACGTCCAGCCGTGATATCGGCACTGGAGCGACTTCCGATTGCCCTTGGTGAGCGCCACCTGACCCGCCCGATGCCGGCACACGTTGTAGAAGGCCTTGAGCTCTCCGTCCAACCCGTGGGTGATGACGATCGGTTCATCGAGCACCGTGACCGGGATGAAGTCGCCGATGCGCTGAAGCTGGTCCGCCCGCCCGACCAGCTGCCACGTCCGGCCGAACACCAGCTCCTTCTCGCGCTCGAGGATGTCGGCGTCGAGGTAATAGCGCGACGGAAGCGTCGCTGCCCGGCTCAACGGAGGCGCGCTCGGCCGCTGGATGGTGGTCATAGCCGAGAGTGTACCGAGCCCGGGCCCTGGCGCGCATCGGGTCGCGAGTGCACTCACAACTGGCGCGCACCGTCCCGAAGTGCTACAAAGCCCGGACCGATAGGGAGCATGGGCGCAGCGAACGCGCGCCCGAGTGGAGGAATTTGATGACCGATCTTCGACGCATGGCGATCTTGCCCATCGCGGTGCTCGTCCTCGCGGCCTGCCAGTCGAACGGCTCCGGCAGCAGCGCATCCCCCAGCGAGGGTGGCGGAACCGCCGATATCACGAACGTCGTGTGCGTCGGCGAAGCGACGACCTACCTCGACTGGCTGAACGGCGACTTCCAGCCGGACGATCCCGACCCGATCGAGGAGGCCGATGAGGCCGGCGATCTGCTCGAGACGATCCGGGAGCGCGGCGAGATCGTCGTGTCGAGCGACCCGAACTACGAGCCGCAGTCATTCCTTGATGCCGACGGCGAACTCATCGGGTTCGACGTCGACGTGGCGAGGGAGATCGCCGACCGGCTCGGCGTGGACGTCCGCTTCGAGACCCCTGAGTGGGATGCCATTACGGCCGGCAGCTGGTCGGGTCGGTGGGACATCAGCGTCGGATCGATGACGGTGACCGTCCCTCGCAAGGAAGCGCTGAGCTTCACCCAGCCGTACTACTACGCACCGGCTGCCCTCGCCGCGAGCGACAGCTCGGGCGTCGACAGCGTGGATCAGCTGCCCTTCGAGCTTCCGGATGGAGCCGAGGCGACCACGCTTCCGACTGACGCGAACTGCGCGGAGGCGATCCAGGCCGGACGAAGCGAGTTCGACCTCTGGATCACCTCGGCCACCACGGTGCAGGGTGCCGTCGACTCGGGCGCGCCGGTTCATCTCGTGACCGACTCGATCTTCACCGAGAATCTCGCCGTCGCGATCGACAAGAGCGGGCCGGAGCACGGCGCGTTGCTGTACGAGATCGACAGGATCATCGGCGAGATGCACGAAGACGGAACGCTCACCGACCTGAGCGAGCAGTGGTTTGACGAGGACCTGACCCAGGAGCCGGCCGAGTAGCCGATCCACCGGTCGGCGAATGAGCGGGGATGCACCGAGCATCCCCGCTCAACGTTGACGGAGGCGTCCACGACGCACATGGCCACCAAGGCGCGGACCCAGGACCGCGCGCAGATCCTGGACCAGATCGATGCCGCGCATCGAAAGCAGCGGCTGTCGTTCAGGCTGCTCTTCATCGCCACCTGGGTCGTCATCGTCGGCGCCTTCGTCTACGCGCTGTGGGTGACCGACAACATCGACACTTCCTGGTGGACCCAATGGGGTCCCTACATCCTGGGCGGGACCTGGATCACCCTCGTGGTCTGCCTGTCCTCGATCATCTTCGCGTCGATCCTGGCCGTGCTCGGAGCGCTCTCCCGGCTCTCCAGCAACCCAATCCCGAACGGCGTGGCATCGCTGTACGTCTCGCTGTTTCGCGGCACGCCGCTCCTGGTCCAGATCTTCTTCATCTACTTCGCCCTGCCCCAGGTCGGCGTCACGATTCCCTCCATCCCCGCCGGCATCCTCGCGCTGAGCCTGAACTACGGCGCGTACATGACCGAGATCTTCCGCGCCGGCATCCAGGCGGTGCCGCCCGGCCAACGAGAGGCGGCTGAGGCGCTCGGCATGCCGGAACGGCTCGTGTTCCGACGGATCGTGCTGCCACAGGCATTCCGGATCGTGATCCCGGCCGTGGGAAATGACTTCATCGCCATGATCAAGGACTCGCGCTCTTGTCTCCACCATCGCCGTGCAGGAGCTGCTGTGGCGTGCCCGCACGGTCGGCACGCAGGACTTCAAGACCCTGCAGGCATTGCTGATCGCCGCAGTCATGTACTGGGGCCTGACGATCATCTTCAGCTTCTTCCAGGATCGCCTCGAGCGCCGGATGGCGCGTGGAGACCGATGACCGACTCACCTCTCCCTGACCTCGGCCCGCGCTCGGCGACCGCGACCAGTGGGTACGAGGTCGATTCGAAGCTTCCCTCACACATCGGCGAGCCGATCGTGAAGGTCGAGGGCATTCACAAGTACTTCGGCGACAACCACGTCCTTCGCGGCGTCGACCTCGAGGTGCGGCAGCGCGAGGCGGTGATGGTCATCGGCCGCTCAGGCTCGGGCAAGACGACGCTCCTGCGCTGCATCAACTTCCTCGAGGAGCCGACGATCGGATCGATCGAGGTCGACGGGGTTCGCGTCGAAGCCGATCCGCTGCGCGCGCGGGATCGGCAGCATCGAGAGCAGATTCGGCAGATTCGGCTGCGCGCAGGAATGCTGTTCCAGGAGTTCAACCTCTTCCCGCACCTGAGCGTGCTCGGCAACTGCATCGAGGCGCCAACGCGTGTGCTTGGACACTCGCAGGACCACGCCGTCACGCGGGCCGAGTACTACCTCGAGGTCGTCGGCCTCGCGGAGAAGCGCGATGAGTACCCGTCGCGCCTGTCCGGTGGCCAGAAGCAGCGCGTCGCGATCGCCCGCGCACTGTGCATGGAACCCAAGGTGCTGCTGTTCGACGAGCCCACCTCGGCGCTCGACCCGGAGCTCATCGGCGAGGTGCTGGGCGTCATGGAGGACCTGGCGCACAGCGGCACGACGATGATCGTGGTCACGCACGAGATGCACTTCGCGCAGGAGGCGGCCGACCGGGTGGTGTTCATGGAGGATGGCGCGGTGATCGAGCAGGGACCGCCCGAGCAGGTGCTCAACGACCCGCGCCACGAGGCGACAACCCACTTCCTGCGCCGCTTCCTCGACCGCTAGGGCAGGGCCCGGACGAAGGTACCGGTGCGCCGGTCGGTGCGGCCACGCACCATATCGGCATGCAGTCGACCGCTCCGACGGCGGGGGTTCAGCCCATCGCGCCCGACGCCTCCGGCGGTCTCGGGGCGCGTCTCTGGCGTGGAATCCGCCCCGTCACCACGCCGCGCGGCATCGCGATGCTCCTGCTCGTGGCCGTCGGCTATGCCTTTGCGGCCCGGATCAGCCTCGTCTTCATGCTCCAACCGCAGAACATCGCCGGAATCTGGCCGCCCGCCGGCCTCGCCCTCGGAGCCCTGATCCTGGCACCGGTCAATCGGTGGCCGCTCGTGCTCGGCGGTGTCGCCATCGCCGTGGTGGCCGCCAATCTCGACGCCGGGGTATCGCCCGGCATGACCGTCGGCTTCACGGTAGCGAACACCGTCGCGCCCCTCGCGGCGGCAGTCGCCCTCCGGCGCACCGGGTTCACGTCATTCGGATCCGTCCGCGGTGTCGGCCTGTTCGTGGCCTGTGGCGTCCTGGGCGGTCCTGCGATCGGCGGATTGATCGGGGCCGCGGCGGCTGCGATCGGATCGGGTGCGCCGTTCCTGCAGACATGGCTCACCTGGTTGATCGGTGACGCGGGAGGCGTGCTGACGGTTGCCCCGATCCTGATCGTGGCGGCCGCGAACGGCCTGCGTCCGGCCATGAGCAGATGGCGGGTGGTCGAGGCCGTGGCCATCGCCGCCATGATGCTCGGGATCACCATCCTGGCGTTCTTCCCGGTTGAGACCGATCTGCAGCTCGCTGCCTATCCGGTCTTCCTTCTGCTGGTGGTTGTCGGCGTCCGGTTCGGAGCGGCCGGCGCCGCCCTCGCGACGGTCACCATCGGCTCCCTTGTCATGATCGGGACCCTCGGAGGCCATGGCCCGATTGCGCTGCTCAACCCCGGGCTTGCCATCCAGACCGGCCAGGCGCAGATCCTGGTGGCCGTCATCTTCCTGTCCTCGATGATCACGGCCGCGGCAATGGCCGAGCGGCAGGCGGCGATCGAGGCCCTCGCCATGCAGATGACGATCGAGGCCGACCGTGCCGCCCGACGGGAGCGGATCGCCGCCTTTGCCCGTCAGATCGCGCAGTCGCTCGAGGAGAATCTCCTCTTCCACCACGTGGTGCAGGCCGCGGGGGACGTCGTGCCGGCCGACATCATCCAGCTCACGGTGAAGTCGCTCGATGGCGATGCCCACACGGTCGCCGCCGCGGTCGGCGCACCAGAGGTCATCGGGCGCGTGATCGAACCTGGCGACGGGGTGACGGGTGCGGTCATCAGGGACGGCGTTCCGGTGTCCGTCGCCAGGGCCGACGTCAATGTGCGCGCGCTCGCCATGCGCGATGTCCTGCCGACCGTCGAGGTCTCGCTGGCCTGCGCCCCGATCAGGAGCGGCGGAACCGTGGTCGCGACCCTCGGTCTCGCTCGTCTGGACCTCGCAACCCCGTTCGAACCGGACGAGCTGCGAGCCCTCGAGATGATGTGCGACCTCGCCGGGCTGGCGTTGACCAACTCGCACGAGTTCGGGCGGGTGCAGGAGAGCTCGATCCGGGACGCCCTCACGGGGCTGCCGAATCGGCGGTACTTCAACCTGACGTTCGAACAGCTCGCCGCGCAGCGGACTCGTCAGCCCGCGGACAAGCGACTCGAGGTGTCGGCGATCATCTTCGACCTCGATCACTTCGGGGCGGTGAACAAGGAGCGCGGGCACGGGACGGGTGACCGAGTGCTGGCTGGCTTCGGATCGATCATGGCCGCTCGGCTTCGTCGCGCCGACATCGTTGCACGCTATGGAGGCGAGGAGTTCGTCGCCGTCCTGGTGGGCACGAATCGCGAGGGGGCAGTCCAGGTCGCGGAGGACATCCGCACGGCCTTCGCGGAGTCGACGTTCCTGGGAGACGACGGTGCGCCGATCCGCTGCACGGTCAGTGCCGGCGTCTCCACCGTCCCGACCGGCGAGGACTCGATGAATGGGCTCGTCGCCACGGCCGACGTGGCACTCTCGATGGCCAAGCGCGCGGGTCGCAACCAGGTGATCGCCGCCTGAGCGCTACCCGGCTCGTGCGTCGGACGTGCTCCGAAGATGCTCCGCACGCTCCCGCAGCGGGAAGATGATGTCGCGGATCACGACGTCGACCACCGCCACCACCGGGATGGCGATGATCCCGCCGACGATGCCCGCCAACGATGTGCCGGCCACGACCGCCAGCAGGACGACCACGGCCGAGAGGTTGACCACCTTGCCCTGGATGTACGGTGTGATCACCGATCCCTCGAGCTGCTGGAGAACGACGACCCACGCCAGCATCAGGAGGGCGGCGAGGGGCGAGACGGTGAGCGACACGAGCACGATCAGGCCACCGGCCAGGAACGCGCCGGCCAGCGGGATGGCGGCGGTGATGAACGACAGCGCACCCAGCGGCACCGAGAACGGCAGCGGCGACCCCTGGACGATGAACCCGACCACCACCAGCCCGAGCACGGATCCACCGCCGATGATCGTCATGACCATGAGCTGTCCGCGCACGTAGGCCCCGAGCTTGAGAAGGGCGCGACGGCTCGACTCCATGACGGCATCGTGATCGGATGGCGAAACGAACTTCAGGAGGTACTCGCGCGACCGATCCCGCTCGATGAGCATGAGCGCCGACAGGAACACCACGATGATGAGGTTGGCCAGGATGCCGACGAGCGTGAGCGGGACGCTGAGCAGTGACCCGAGCTCGGGCAGCGAATCGCCCGCCCCGCCGGTCAGCGTATCGACGATCTCGCGGCCGCTCCCCGTCCCGGCGACGTTGTCGAGCAGCTGGATCGCGTCGTCGCGCAGCTTATCGACGATTCGCGGGAAGTCATCGACCAGGTCCACCGCCTGTCGAATGAGCGGCGGAAAGATCAGGAACATCACCAGGCCGATGGCGCCGATGAGGAGCAGGTACGAGACCAGTACCGCCGCGATCCTCGGCAGCATCCGCTCGAAGAAGCGCACCACGCCGTAGAGTCCCGACGCCAACAGGATGGCAAGGAAGACGAGGATGAGGAGCAGTCGAAGCTCGTAGACGAGGTAGGCGGCGAAGGCCACGCCCAGGACCACCAGGCTGGCTCGAAGCGCAATGCCCGCCACGCTGCGCGGCTCCTGGGGCTGGATCATCGGCTCCGTGCGTCGGGCGCCGTCCTCCGCCGATGACATGAGGCGTCCGGCGGTCTGACGCCACAGGACGCCGGGGATCCGTCCCAGGAACGAGAGGATGCGGCCGATCAACCGCGTTTGACGCCGTACACCTGGGCGCGCGGGAGGCGAGCCGCCTCGTCCCCGGCGCGGACGTGCTCGTCGGCAGGCTTGAAGGCGGTCGGCGTGTCCGCCGGGGATCCGCCCTCGCGCTCGATGAGCCAGCGCAGGCCGATCGCGGTCAGGGTGGCCCCACCGGCGCGCCCCGGGCTCGATGAACGGCACCACCACCATTCGCCGGCGGCCGAGGTCCTCCACCGCAAGCTGGATGCGCGCCGCGTCGACCTGGAGCTCATCGGCCAATGGCGTGAGATCGACGGTCTGGTTCGGGAACCGGCGAATGAAGCGGAGGATCGCCGCATCGAGCTGCGCGCCGTCGATCGGGGCATCCGCCGCCGACGGCACGGTGGCGACCGCCGCGGCCTGTTCGGCCTCGGGCTGGACGGTTGCGTCCGGATCGCCGGCCTCGACCGGCTTGGTGCTGCGCTTGATGATCACGGGCGACAGGATAGCAAGCATGGGATCGGCCCCGTGCGGACGTACACTCCGATGTCGTGACTCGATCCCGATCCGTACGCCATCCTCGGCGTGGCGCGCACCGCCACGCGCGAGGAGATTGCGCGCGCATATCGGCGGCTGGCGAAGCAGCACCACCCCGACGTGACGGCGCAGCCCACCCCGATCATGGCCCGCATCAACGAGGCGTGGCACGTCCTCTCCGACCCTGCGCGGCGGTCGGCCTGGGATGGCGCCCACCAGCTGGTCGTTCCGCCCCAACGCTGGCCGTCGGGTCCGGTCCAGGTCGCCCGGCGTCCGGTGGCGCACGACGCCGGGCCGCCGACGGCGCGCGACTCGGGCTGGCTCGCCTTCGCGGTCGTGGCGGCGGCCGCCGTGGGGGTCGCGGCGCTGATGGTGGTCGTCGTCGCGCTCAGCCCGCAGTCCGCGGACGTGGCCGGGACGCCGTTCGCAGCGGAGGAGATCAACTTCACCCATCCCGATGGCTGGCTGGTGGCGCCCGGCACCGACCGCGCGGACGCGCATCACGTGATCGCGCACATCGTCACCTTCGACGCCGATGTTGACGACCTGTGCACCGCCTTCGGCGACCCGTGCTCGATCTCGATCTCACGAGTGCCGCCCGGCGAGGCCTCGATCATCATCACCGCGTGGGCGGATGGTGATCCACCGATCTTCGATCCGGTGACGCGACGGCCGTACGGGCTGGATGCGGGGCGGATCATCGGGGGTCAGCCGGCGGCATTCCGCAGCACCCGCACGAACAACGGTATCGTCGCGTGGTGGCAGCTCAGTCCGCCGGGCTTCCCCGATCGTTGGATCGAGGTCAACGCCGAGATCAACGGCGCGCCGCTCGAGCAGAACAGGATGCTCGGCGAGATCGAGGAGATGCTCCGGACGGTCGAGTTCAGCGGCTGAGGTCCGCCCGGCGGCGTCGTTCAGGCGAGGCGGGATTCCACCGACGTGCCCGAGCGGAGCTCAACGGACAGCGGAACGTCGGCCGCGCGGCGCAACGCATCGCCCAGTCGCTCGTCCCAGGCCACGCGGTCCGGGAGTCGAACCTGGCGCGTCGCACCGGCCACCGAGATGGTCAGCACGACCGGGAGCGGCCCCGGACGCCCGGCCAGGGCGGTCTTGACCGACTCGATGGCCACGAGCAGGCGATCCGTTGCCACGTCCTCGCCGATCGCGACGCTGACCGTGGCCGTCGAGCCTTCCGGCGAGGACTGGATCGGCACGGCATCGACCGGCGCCGGTGGCTCCTCGGCAGGTTCCGGGGCACGCATCGGCTCCTCGATGGTCACGGCCACCGGGGGAGGCGCCGCCACGGCGACGGCCTGTCGGGACGACTCCGATCCCCCGCCCCACACGCCCTGGGCGCGTTCGGGCTGCTTCTCCCAGCGCCGGCCGCCCCCACGTGCGGCGAGCAGCCGATCCCGCTCCGCGGCGAAGGCAACCGGACCCATCCGCACCGCGTCGTCCCACTGGTGGACCGCCTCGCACAGGATCTGGGGCGCGTCATCGCGGCGGTCGATTCGCCCGGTCACGAGGACGACGGAGTCATCGGCCCACGAGTTCGCGGTCTGCTCGAAGACCTTCGGGAAGACGACGACCTCGACCGAGCCCTGGAGGTCCTCGAGGGTGGCCACCAGCATCGTCGAGCCGGCCCGGGTCACGATCCTGCGCGACGAGATGAGGATCCCGCCCAGCGTGACCTTCGACTGGTCGGTCTCCTCGGCCAGGTCGCCGGTGTAGGCGGTGACGTAGTCGGGCAGGTCCTCGGTGATGTCGCCGAGCGGATGCTCCGACAGGTAGAGGCCGATGAGCTCCTTCTCCCAGCGCAGCCGCTCGCGGCGCGGGATCTCGTCGCCCCCGTCGAGGAACGAGGGTCCGGCATCCGCCGCCACGGCGAACAGGTCGAAGAGCGTGGACTGGCCGGCGGCGACGTCACGCTGGTGGCGCTGGCCGTTCTCGAGCGCGGTGTCCAGCGCGTCGAGCAGGGCACCGGCGGTGCCGAGCGACGAGACGGCGCTGGCCTTGATGAGCGACTCCATGACCCGCTTGTTCACGGTGCGCAGGTCGACGCGGCGGCACAGGTCGTCGAGCGAGACGAACGGTCCCGGCTCCTCGCCGCCGTCGCGCACCGCCACGATGGCGTCGATCGCGCCCTCGCCCACGTTCTTGATGGCGGCGAGGCCGAAGCGGATCGCCTCGGGGACGTCGTTCGCATCGGTCTCGACGGCGAAGAGGGCGTGCGACTTCTGGACGTCCGGCGGGCGGACCTCGATTCCCAGCCGCTTGCACTCGGCGATCACCGCGGCGACCTTCTCGGCGCGCTCGCGGAAGCCGTTCATGACGGCGGTCATGAACTCGATCGGGTAGTTCGCCTTGAGGTACGCCGTCTGGTACGCGATCAGGCCGTAGCAGGTGGCGTGGGCCTTGTTGAAGCCGTAGCGGGCGAATGGCTCGAACTCGGCGAAGACCTTGTCGACGATCTGCGGCGGAATGCCCTTCTTCTTCGCCCCGGCCTTGAACTTCTGCTCGTGCTGGCGGAGGACGTCCTCCTTCTTCTTGCGGATGGCGTAGCAGAGGTTGTCGGCCTCGGGACCGGTGTAGTCCGCCATCGCGATCGAGGCGGTCATGATGTCTTCCTGGTACACGAAGATGCCGTACGTGTCCTTCAGGGCCGGCTCGAGGGCCGGATGCAGGTACGAGACCGGCTCCTCGCCGTGCTTGCGGCGGATGTACGCGGGGATGTTCGCCATCGGCCCGGGGCGGAAGAGGGCGACCATGGCGGCGAGGTCGCGCACCTCGGTCGGCTTGAGCTCCTTGACGTATCGGCGCATGCCCGAGCCTTCCAGCTGGAAGACGCCCATCGTCTCGCCGCGGCCGAGGAGCTCGAAGGTCTTCGCGTCGTCGAGCGGGAGCTTGTCGACGTCCAGGCGCACGCCGCGGTGCTTCTCCACGAGGTCGACCGCATCGGCCAGGATGGTGAGGTTGATGAGGCCCAGGAAGTCGAACTTCAGCAGGCCGAGCGTCTCGCAGGCGTGCATCTCGAACTGGGTCATGGTGGTCTTGCCGTCGGTCGCGCGCTGGAGCGGCATGATCTCGGTCAGCGGATCGCGGCTGATCACGATCCCCGCAGCGTGCGTCGAGGCATGGCGCGAGACGCCCTCGAGCTGCTTCGCGATGCCGATGAGCTTGTCGACCCGATCGTCCCCGGCCATCAGCTCGCGCAGCGGCGGGGAGGTCTCCACGGCGCGTTCGAGCGAGATGTTGAGCTCGTTGGGGACCGCCTTGGCGACCCGATCGGCCTCCGCGTAGGTCAGGCCCATGGCGCGCCCCACGTCCCGGATGGCCGCCTTGGCGCCGAGCGTCCCGAAGGTGATGATCTGCGCCACCCGGTCGTCGCCGTACTTGCGCGTGACGTACTCGATGACCTCGTCCCGGCGGCTGTCCTGGAAATCGATGTCGATGTCCGGCATCGTCACCCGGTCGGGGTTGAGGAAGCGCTCGAACGGCAGGCCGTACTCGAGCGGGTCGACCGGGGTGATGCCCAGCGAGTAGGTGACGATGCTTCCCGGCGCCGATCCGCGGCAGGTGATCATGATCCCCTGCTCCCGGGCGAACCGCGTGAAGTCGGCCACGATCAGGAAGTAGGCCGAGTACCCCATCCGGTCGATGATCCCGAGCTCGTAGTCGAGCCGATGCTGGACCTCGCTGGTAATCGTCCCGTAACGCGGCGGTAAGCCGCGCTCGCACTCCTTGCGCAGCCACGACGCCTCGGTCTCCCCTGCCGGCACCTCGAAGTGCGGCAGGCGCAGCCCCTCGTAGTCGAGGTTGACCTCGCACTGCTCGGCGATGCGCACGGTGTTGTCCATGGCGTCGGGCAGCTCGCCGTTGAAGAGGCGGCGCATCTCGGACGGCGGACTTCAGGTAGAACTCGTTGTTCTCGAAGCGCATCCGCCCCGGCGTGTCGAGGTTCGACGCGGTCTGGATGCAGACCAGGAGGTCGTGCGCCTCGTACTGGTCCGGCGATGTGTAGTGGGTGTCGTTCGTCGCCACGAGCGGCAGGTTGTTCTTGCGCGCCAGCTCGACGAGCTGCGGGTGGAGCCGTCGCTGGTCGTCGATCCCGTGCTCCTGGACCTCGATGAAGAAGTTCCCGTCGCCCAGGATGTCGCGGTACTCCATGGCCGCCTTCGCGGCGGCCGGCTCATCACCCTGGCCCAGGCGCTTCAGCACCTCCCCACCCAGGCAGGCCGATGTGCCGATGAGCCCCGCGCTGTGCTTCGCCAGCAGCTCCTTGTCGATCCGCGGCTTGTAGTAGTAGCCCTCGAGGTGCGAGGCGGTCGTCAGGGCCAGCAGGTTCTTGTACCCGACGTCGTTCTTGGCCAGCAGGATCATGTGGTGGTAGTCGGCGTCCTGCTTGCCCTCCTTGTCGGTCATGCCGCGCGGAGCCGACGTACGCCTCGAGCCCGATGATCGGCTTGATCCCCGCCTTCTTCGCCGCGGCGTAGAACGGGATGACGCCGTACATGCTGCCGTGGTCGGTGAGCGCCAGCGCCGGCATCCCCTGGTCGGCCACGCGCTGCGTCATCTCGCCGATGCGGCTCAGCCCGTCGAGCAGGCTGAACTCGGAGTGGACGTGGAGGTGGACGAAGTCGCCGTCCGGGCTCGGATCAGGGGCTCGCTGGGTCACCCGGCCATCCTAGCCGCGCGCCGTGAGTGAGCTAGGCGGCTTACCCCGAGGTGATCGGAGCCAACACCCGGGTCAAGCCGATCACCGGACTAGCGGCGTTCTTGAAGCCATTCGCTGGGGTACCGTCACCCAGTGACACTTTCGAACGATGGTGATCTCGTTCCAGTACCGGGTGTCGAGGGTACGGCCGTCAAATGGCTCGGGCATGAACTGACCTCCCGATTCATCGCACTCCATGAGCTGATTTGCTCGGGACACCATTCGACGAAGCCGGCTTCGTAGCCGCCGCGCATTCGTACTTTGACACTCGAGCTTCTGCCGATGGCAACATCGATCCCTTCTTCGACAACGTCGGGAACTTGGCGCTGCCTCGCCAGCACATGCCGCTCGGGAGTCGGCATGTGGGAGTGGGCCCTCGGAATTGCCCACTCATGGGAAGCAACGAACCCAGGCCGCCGCCTGCACAAAGGCACTGGCTACTACTTCGCCGGAGTGCGGGATATCGCCCTCGGAAATCTTGACCGGGGCTTTCTCTACATGCATCAAGCCGCCGAAGAGGACCGTATGTCGGTCGGCGGCTTCCTTCCGCCCGACCCGCTGTGTGGTTCGTGACCGCAGACGCGTCAGATCCAAACCAGGCGTTCTACGGGAAGGTGAAGGGCTACGAAGAAGCCCTCGATAGGCACCTCCGCGCGTACCGACGTGCCCGGCGTGGAAAGCTCAACTGGCAAAGCTTCAGTGGCCGCTACCAAAGAAATCCGACTCTGCTTCCCACGATCGCGGCAATCACACACAGCGTTGCCCGCGTCGCCCACTTGTCTGACCCACGGATCGAGGGCGTGACCCGGAGCGAGTTCGCGCAGCTGTTGTTCAGTCAAGCAGAGCTCGAATTGTGTCTTGTCGTGGAAGACCTGCTAAGACGGCGGGCGACTGCACCGGCCAAGACTCTGGCCGAGATGCTTAAGTCCTACCCAAAGGGCCACGGCGTCCGAATCTCTAGCTTGGATATCGAGCAGATGTCAAAGGCGTTTCAGCTGACAACTTCAGATGCATCCATGGGCACGCTGTTGGCCACAGGATCGTTTCCGGGGTCATCTAGGATTCTGTCTCCCCGCGAAATGGACTTGGCTGTCGTTTACGCAGTTAGAAACAAGGCTGCGCACGGCTTGCTGCGTCCCGCCGGTTTGATGTCCGACTTCTCGCAGATTGTCGAGAGGACGATGTTCGCGATCTTCGCTGCATTCGAAGGCCTATACCGTTGAGGTTCAGGCGGGCCGGCGGACCCGCAGCGAAATCGGGGTATCAACCTAGCGTGCTGATCGAGCAGGATCAGGTTGCCGTCGGGGTTGGTGAGCATGTGGCTGGCCGGGCCTGACCCGGATTCATCGGCCTCCATGGATGGCTGGATGCCCGCGGCCCTCAGGCGACGCTGGATATCGCGGACATCGGTGAACTCGGGCAGCGTGGCGCCATCGGCGTCCTAGCCGGGATTGGTGGTGAGCGTGTTGCGCTCGAACATCCCCTGGAACAGGCCGATCATCCAGCACGTTACGCAGGTCAGCCCACGCGCTACGTGCGTAACATGTCGGGACGATGCCAGCCGAGGTAAGTGGAAGCCGCTTAGACGCCGCGGAGCGTCGCGTGCTCGATTTCCTGCTGTCAATCGAGGTGAGCGGCCGCGACGAGGGCATCATCCAGGCGCTGCGCATCCGAGCCGACACCGCTCGCGTGGCTGAGAGGTGGGAGTGCTGCCCAAGCGTGACGTTCGCTCCTTCCACCGACGGCCGTTGTGAGGGCGCACCACTCATCGAGTCGCGACATCGAACGGGCATGTTTGAGCTGCTGCTGTTCGCGAGTGACGATGGGGAGCTCCGGTGTCTGGAGATCGTCCACTACGCGGAAGGCACGCTTGCCGAGTTCCCGAGCGTGGACGAGTCCGAGCCTCCCTCGCTGTTCATCTGGCCGGAGCTCAACGTGCTGGTCGAGCAGGATCGGGTTGCCGTCGGGGTCGGTGACCATGAGGCTGGCCGGGCCTGACCCGGACTCATCGGCCTCCAGGGAGGGCTGGATGCCGGCCGCCTTCAGGCGACGCTGGATCTCGCGGACATCGGTGAAATCGGGCAGCGTGGCGCCATCGGCGTCCCAGCCGGGATTGAAGGTGAGCGTGTTGCGCTCGAACATCCCCTGGAACAGGCCGATGATCGCGGCGCCGTTCCGCAGGATGAGCCAGTTCTCCGCCTGGTCGCCGCCCATCACCGAGAAGCCGAGCTTCTCGTAGAAGTCGCGCGACGCCGCGATGTCCTTCACGGCGAGGCTCACGGAGAAGTTGCCGAGGGGGAGCGTGGTATCGGTTGCCATGCGTCGAGTGTAGGCCCGGCTTTCGCCAACACCGAACCAGGGACCGATCGAGGCCACTAGGATTCGACACCATGGGACGCTACGAGCTCTCGGTCGATGTCGCGCTCCCGCCTGACGATGCGTACCGGCTCTGGACCGATGCCGGCCGGTGGCCGCAGTGGCAGATGGGGCTTCTCCGCGTCGCCGAGGCTTCCGGGCCGGCGACCGAGGTGGGAACGGTGCTGCGCCTCGACTTCGGTCCGGGCATGAAGCGCACGACTCGTGTGGCGGAAGCTCATCCTGGGCGCTCGTATGTCGTCGAGGAAGACGGCATGCGGTCGCGCAATCGCACGGAGGCTGCATTCGCGCCGATCGGCGGCGGCACACGAGTCTCGGTGACGTACGACCTTGCGGTTGAGCTCGGTCCGCTCAGCGGCGTCATGGAGCGCGTGACGCGCGGGACCACCACGAAGACCGGACGCCGAGAGCTCGATGCGTTCGCCCGGTTGGCCGAACGCCCGCTCGTCATCCCGAACGAGGGCTCCCTCTACACGGTCGACGCCTTCGCCGGGTTCCGCGTCGTCAAGGTCACCGCCGTCGATCGGGACGCCGTGCATCTGGCCCTGCTGCCCGGCGTCGTGAAGCAGCGGCCGGAGGACATCATCGAGATCCTGGACACCGAGTCCCGGCTCGACGATCCCCTCGCGCTGCGCCCGCTCGAACCGTCGTTGCGGCGCACCGCCTCAATCTCGATCGCCGGTCAGCCGCTGCTCGCGCTCGACGGCGGCGTCGGGGTGCCACACCTAGCTTTGACGACGGGGGCCTTCACGGATGCGCTTCCCGAGCCCGGCGGCACCGCCTCGGTGTTCCCGGATGAGGCGGAGGAGATCGCCGGATGGCGGGAAGCCGGCGGACCGCTACTCGGGCGCGACCTGGACGCGACGATCGTTCCGTTGGTGTCGGTCAAGGACGAGAACGGGTACGGCATCGCAAAGATCCTGCGCGTCGAGCGACGAGGCGTTCACATCCGCCTGTACGCCGATCGGTACGACATCCCGCCAGACAAACTCAATCCCTGGTCGCTGCACCTGGACCGGCACGACGCCCCGACGTTCAGCATCGGTCACATGCCGCTGTCGAGACCGGCTTTCGCGAAGATGGAGCCGGCGTACGAGCGCCTCGCCATGTGCTCATCCGATGAGCTGGAGGGCTATCGCATGTGGAAGGACGGGTCGGGCGGGTTCTTCTGATCTCGCCGCTAGAGGTCGCGGATCATGCCCACGATGTCGCGACTTGGTGGCCGGCGCTACTGCCCCTCGTGCCGATCGAAGGGGATCGCGGGCATCGGTGAAATCGGGCAGCGTGCTGCCATACGGTCCGAGAGGCCCTGACCCTCGCTACCATCGGCACGGTGAGTGAGCTGCCGCCGGATCGGATGATCCCGATCCTCCCGTCCCGATCGATCGACGACCAGATCGCGTTCTACGAGTCGCTCGGGTTCGAGGTCACGTATCGGCAGAAGTCGCCCAACGTCTTCGCCGCGATCCGGCGCGGCGCGATCGAGCTCCAGTTCTTCACGATGAAGGGCTACGAGCCGGCCGACTCCTACAGCACGTGCTACGTGATGGTCTCGGACGTCGATCGGCTGTACGCGGACTTCCGGGCTGGGCTCAAGGCGTCGCTCGGCCGGATCCCGACGCGAGGCATCCCGCGCATCGGCGCAATCGGTGACATGTCGTACGGCGTGCGCCAGTTCCTCCTGACCGATCCCGGCGGCAACATCATCCGGATCGGCCAGCCCCTGGTCGCCGCCGATGCGGTCCGCCTCCGATGAGCCGCTCCCCCGCCTCGAGCGTGCGCTGGCGGCGGCGAACCTGCTCCTCTACTCGAAGGTCGATCCGGCGACGACGGCCAAGGTGATCGATGACGCCCTGGCCGCCACCCCCGACGCCTCCGATCGGCTTCGGGTCCAGGCGTGGATCCTTCGCGCCGATGCCGCCCACGCCCTCGACGACGATGACCGCGCCGCCGCACTGCTCGACCAGGTCGAGCAGGTCTCCCTCGATTCGACCGACCGCGCCAGCCTCGCGGACGAGCTCAGCCGAGCCGATGAGCTGCGCATGGAGCTGGCCCAAGAGTCCGATGCGTAGCGATCGCGTCGCCCGCTGAACCGCGATCGGTAGAGCGACATTGAGCTGCAGATCTTGCCCACGGGCACGCTTCGGAGCATTGTGAGCGGCATGCTGCTGCTCCGAGCGATGTGCGTGCTGCTGATTCTGTCCGGGATCGCCGGTGTCGCCGTGGGTGACGAATCAGCGGTCGCCGGGTGGTGGCTCATCGTGGTGTTCTCGAGCCTGCTGGCGGTGACCTTCATCGGCGATCGATCGAGCGTGCCGTCCGACATGCGGACCTCTGGCATGCGCTCCAGGCTCGTCACGGCCGGTGGCGTGGTCCTGGGGGTCCTGATCTTCGTGCCGCTCGCGATGCTCATGCTTGCCGGAAGCGCCAATGGCATCCGCTGATCCCCGGCCGCCGTCGCCGAGGCGCCTGGGCGTTGCCGCGCTCCTGGCAGGCCTCGTCGTGTTCGTGCTCCAGTTCCCGTGGGGCGGCGGCATCGATCCCGATCCGCCGACCTGCTTCGGCATGTTCAGCGCCTGGACGGTGCCGTGTGGAGGCTGGCCGACGCTGATCGGCGCCGGGATCGCCGCGTTCCTGGTCTGGATCGTCCTGCTCGTGAAGCTGAACCCGAAACTGACCAGGCGCTGACACCGCCCACCACGCTCATCCCGCGGCGCGCAACAGATCGCCGCCCGATCGGTCACATCGCCGCGACGCGTCCCGTACGAGGCCTTCCATCCGCTCCAGCGCTCCGTCATGCGCGTCGCAGGGATCGAGAGCTTCCTCCGGCTACGCCGGGTCGAGCCCGCGGAGCTTCGCGGGGTCGGCGATGATGTCGATCTCCACGATGCGCCCATTGGCGACGGTGAAGGCCGCGACGAGTGAGCGAGCCGGGAAGCGCACCAGCAGCCCGGCAGCGCCGTTGACGAGCACCGGCTCTGCCCGCGGGGCAGCCCCACGGAAATTGCCCGCTCCACGCGCCACGGCCTCGGCGCCGATGAGCGGCGGCCCGGAGAAGGCGCGAGGCGCGTTCGGTCCGCCATCGACGCGGAGCACCACGTCGGGGTCGAGCACGCGCAGCAGCCCCTCGAAGTCACCGTCTCGCGCCGCCGCCAGGAACGCGTCGACCGCTCGCCGCTGAACGGCGATGTCCGCATCCGGCTCGGGAGCCTCGGAGCGCACACGGCGGCGGGCACGACTGGCGAGCTGGCGCGCCGCGGCCGGGGTGCGCTCCACGACGGGTGCGATCTCCTCGAACGGGACGCCGAACACGTCGTGCAGCACGAACGCCAGGCGCTCCGCCGGGCTCAATGACTCGAGCACCACCAGTAGCGCCAGACCGACTGAGTCGGCCATGACCGCGTCGCGCTCCGGTCCTGCGTCGTTGGCCATGCGGATGATCGGTTCCGGCAGCCACGAGCCGGCCAGCTGCTCGTTCCGTGACTTGCGCCGCCGCAGGGCATCGAGGCAGATGCGGCCCACGACCACGGTCAACCAACCTCGCATGTCGTCGGTGCCGCCGGGGTCGCTGCGGTCGAGGCGCAGCCACGCCTCCTGGACCGCATCATCCGCCTCGGTGACAGAGCCCAGCATCCGGTAGGCGACCGAGCGCAAGTGACCTCGGTGTCGCTCGAACTCGCCGGCCAACCAGTCGCGTCGGGTCGTGTCGTCGTCGGATTGTGGTGGGGTCATGGAACGAACACGGATGCGTCACTGCGAGTGTGACATGGTCGCCGATGTGGCTCGATCGGTCACATCGGGCGCGGTCGGTTCGTGCTCAGTGTGACGACGGACCATCAATTGGAGATCGGAACCTTGAACACGACACCGAGAGTCCTCCTCACCGGGGTGATCCTCGAGCTCACCCTCGCGACGGCGTACATCCACTTCACATTGGGCGGCATGCTGTTCCTGCTCAACGCCGCGGGCTACGTGGCGTTGGGTGCCGCCTACCTGGCGGCTGCCTGCCTCCCGATGCCGGTGATCCGCCGGCTCGGCTGGCTGCCGCGGGTGGGATTGGCGACGTTCGCATCGGTCACGATCGTCGCCTACCTGGCGATGGGTCCCTACTTCACCTTGGGCTGGGTGACGAAGGGCATCGAGCTCGCGATCGTCCTGCTCGTGATCGCCGACCTGCTCATCTGGACCGATACCGGCCGCGCCACGCGGCTGCCACCAAGGAGCGCCTGACATGGCAACCACCACCGTCGATCCGTACGCCACCTTGGGAATCCCGGCCGGGGCCAGCCGCGACGAGGCGGCACGCGCCCATCGACGCCTGGCGAAGACGTTCCACCCGGACGTCAACCCGGGAGCGGCCGCTGCCGAGCGAATGCGGCGCATCAACGACGCATGGCGCATCGTGTCCAACCCGGCGCGCCGGGCGCAGTACGACGCGCAGCGTCGACCGACGACCTGGCCGGGGACGCCCTATATGGCAGGTGCAGGCACCGCCCCGTGGCACGGCTCGACCTACGGGCCGCGCTCCCGGAACGCAACGTGGACGACCTGGCCGGAGTCCCGCGTCGCCGCGCAGCCACGACAACGCCGCCCCTCGCGACCGGACCCAGTCGAGCCGTCCTTCGGGGATCGGCCGGCCGTGGTCTTCGCGATCGGTGCGCTCCTGGGGCTGCTCTACCTCATCGGAGCCTGGCTCGGAAGCATCTGACGCACCGCAAACCAGCCTCTGGGTCGGTCGCTCCTCAGAACTGCCAGCGGGTCTGGCTGAACACATCGCCCTTCGCGAAGCCGAAGGCCTTCCGCGGACGGACGTCGAACACGAGGTTGTCCCCGATCGCGCCGGGGGCAACCAGCCGGCCGTCTTCAAGGCGGAACTCGAAGAAGTCGTCGTACTTCGTGCGGTAGGCATCGACCAGGCGGCCGAGCCGGTCCGCATCGGTCACCTCCACCGCCTCACCCTCGAGAATCACGTCCAGGCCATCCCAGCCGGAGTTGCCCGCGGTGACGATGACATGGTGGTTGCCGGCCGCCAGGTTGCGCGCCTTCTGCTCGCCACTGCTGGTCGAGAACGAGAAGGCGTCATCGAGCCAGATGCCCGCGATGGTCGTCTGATGCGGGCGGCCGTCCGCCCGGATCGTCGTCAGCTGATAGCTCATCGCCTCTCGCAGCTGATCGCGAGCGGTCGACCACGGGGTTGGCGTCGCGTCCTCGCTGCTGAAGCGAGGGTCGAGGGTCGTCTTCGGATCGTTGGATGGCATCGGTCACTCCAGTTCGCTTGTCACGCCTGACGATGGCGAAACTCGTGACTCCCGACTGATCACGACGTATCGTGGCGGCGTGCATGAATCGTTCTTCATGGCAATGGGTGGCCTCGGCGTCTCCCTGGCAGGCTTCGCGGGCCTGATCTCGGCGCTCGACCGTCGCCCGCTGGCACATTCTCCGATTGCGGCCTACCGGATCACCAGCATCGTCTTCCTGGGATTCGCCCTCACCCTCGCAGGCTTTGGCACCGTGGCGGCATACACGATCACGGGCGAGAACCTGGCGTTGACGGTGCGCGTCGGAACCATTCTTCTCGTGATTCCGTATATCCGAGGATACCTTCAGGCGCGACCGGGGCCGGCCTGGCCGCGCGAGCGCGAGCGCTGGACCATCATCGCCGGCCTGACCGTTCTGACAGTCGTCACGCTCGGGAATCTCATCGTCGCCAGCCTCGGATATCTCGAGTTCCTGATGCTGGCGGCCCTGATCGGCCCGGTGCAGATCTTCTACAACACCGTTCGTGAGGCGGCGCGCCTGGAGAACGGGCCAATCCCGGCCGAGCCCGAGCCGAACACCATCCCGGAGTAGAGCAGCTCGTTGCGCTCATGCTGCTCCCAGTCGCGCAGCGACGTCAGCCAGTCTGGGTCAGCTCGTACGTGTTGCCCTCGCTGTCCTTGAACGTCTCGAAGCATCGCCGCCGAACCCCGTTGGTCAGCTCAGCGGCTGGGCCAGCCCGATGATGAGGCCCTCCGGCCCGCGGATGAAGCAGAGCCGATAGACATCCTCGTACTGCACCACGTCGCGCACGAGCTCGGCGCCGGCGGCGAGAACTCGAGCCAGCACCGCGTCGAGGTCGTCGACCGAGAACATGACCCGGCGGTAGCCGAGTGCGTTCACCGGCAGGTCCTTCGGGCTGGGTCCAACGGCCGCCGGCGTCTCGAACTGCGTGAGCTCCAGCTTCCCGAGGCCATCGGGGGTGCGCATCATGGCGATCTCGTCACGAGCGCCGTCGATCCCGATCACTCGGTCGACGAAGTCTCCTTCCAGCTGCGCACGTCCCTCGAGCTCCATCCCGAGCTCGATGAAGAAGGCAATGGCCGCGTCGAGGTCCTCGACCACGACGAGGACGTTGTCCAGGCGCAGCCCAGTCTTCGATTCGGCCGTCACACCCGCCACCGCGTCGCGCCGTGCGGCTCTCGGGTGGCCACCGCATAGAACGTGGTCGGGGTGATCTCGTAGACGTCCCACGGCGGCGGACCCGCGCTCGGGGCGCTGAACTCGTGCCAGAACGCTCCGTCCCGGACCTCGGGGCCCCAGCCGGCGTACAGAACGGCGATCCGCTGGAGCTCGTCCTCGTCGCGCACGATCCGCGCCTCGCCCTCGATGGCGATGTCGAGGCCCAGCGCCGCGATGCTCACCATGCATCGTGGATCGTGGGCGAGGTTCTTCGCCTTCTGCGTCCCTGCTCCCGTGGACATGTAGAACCTCCCGTCGTCCCAGACGAGGCCGACTCCCATCACGTGCGGGCGGCCGTCCGGTCGCGTCGTCGCGATCCAGTAGTGGCTGGCGGAATCCTCCACGGGGAGTTCGTCGACTTCATCGAGCGCGTGCACGACCCGATCCCACTCGAGCGGCGGCGAGCCGTAGATGTCGAGATTCTTGCTGTCGGTTGGTGGCTGCATCGGCTTGGTCCTCCCTATTTCTCGCTGCTGGTCCCCGGAGCCCTACTCCGCGAATGCGAACTCGGTCGCGACGATCTGCGCGCGGCAGTAGGCAACGGTTGCTCCGTGATCCTCCGGGCCCGAAGCACCTGGCGCGGTGATCAAGCAATCTTCCGCCGCAGGGTCAGCGACGTGGACCACGAGGTCCAGGAGCGCGTAAGGGTTCGCCGATCCCGGAGGGAGATCGGGCCAGCGACAGGCCGGGTGCCAGGTGTAGCGGCGCGCTCAGCGTGACTCCCGATGCCGACGACACCCGCATGTTCGTGGTGAGCCGCGAGGCCAACCAGTCCGGCTCGAAGCTGGCCAGGCTCAAGCCGCCGAGGCCGGACAGCGCGACGGCAGCCGTGAATGACATTGGTTGGTCGCCGAAGCAGGCGACACGCTCCGCCGGCGCCATGCTCAGGAACTCCTCGACGCTCGGGCTAGTGGAGGTCGGGCAGTCGGGCGCCATCGGTTCCCACGTCGATTCGTCGAGCCCCAGCCAGCCGAAGGGGCCCTCGCTCGATCGAACCGGATACCAGATCAGGCCATCGGCCTCGACCGGTCCGAGCATCGGACTCACCGTGTCGTCGTCCATGATCTCGATTTCGACCGGGCCGGCATGCACGGAGCCGATGACGCTTGACGCCGTGGCGGGTCTCATGTGCAGATCGGCGTCGTCGTCGATCTCGACGCGTGCGCCATAGCCGAGCTGAACCTTGGGCATCGGCGTCTCAGTCGGGCGGGGCGCCTCGGTCATCGGCGCCAGGGTCGGCGAGGAGGTGGGACCGGACGATCCGTCGACCACCGATGGCACCGTCGACGGTGCGGCTGACGAGGCAACTCGTCCGCAACCGACGAGGATCAACCCCACAACTACCGCGGGCATCACAGAGCGGATCCGGGTCATGGCAATTCCCCTCTCTTTAGGCCGTAATCGAGTACCAAGGCTATTGCATTTCCCGAGCTCGATGCGAGATGTACGAAAGGATGCCCGCTCGGCAACTCCCTTATGCCGTCCGATCGTGGTCGGGGTGCGATTGCTCTCAATGGTGCGCGGCATCGCCCTACTTCTTAAGGCGGTATGTGAGGTGTGTCACGCCTGGGGCATCGATGACCCGGACGAGCTGAGCCCGACCTCCGGCCCGACACCGTCGAAGAGGCGGGCACCGCCACCGAGGATGATCGGCACGACGTGGAGGCCCAGCTGGTCCACGAGACCGGCGGCCAGGAACTGGTTGATCGTCTTCGCACCCCCGCCGATCAGGACGTCCTTCTCCCCCGCCGCGGCTCGCGCTCGGTCGAGGGCCGCCTCGATGCCATCGGTCACGAAGGTGTAGGTCGTGTCCGAGAGTGTGAGCGGCTCCCGCTCGTGGTGCGTGAGGACGAAGACCGGCTTGTGGAACGGCGGATCGTCACCCCACCATCCCTGCCACGGGTCCGGCCCCCACGCGCCGCGGCTCGGCGGACCGAACTTGCCGCGACCCATGATCTCGGCGCCGATGTCGGCGTTGTCCTCGGTCACCACGGCGTTGCTGACGTTCTCTACGCCGCCCTCCATGCCCTGGAGCTCGCGCCAGGACCGCAGCTCGGTCACCCAGTCGTGCAGCCGCTCACCGTTCTCGCCGAGCGGATTCTCCATGGTCTCGTTGGGACCCGCAACGTAGCCGTCCAGTGAAACTGAGATGTATGCGCGTGTCCTTGCTCATGTCCGTTTGGACCGCCGCCACAGATAAACTCATCGGCACGGCTCGACAGGTTCGAACGCCGTGATGACGAGCGTACTGCGACACTCCTCAACGACCTCACCGGGAGTCGGTGACGGTCCTAGACCCCCGTTCCATTCCTCGTACCGGCACTCGGACGCGGCCGGGTCGTCGAAGTGGGCGGTGAACCGCATGAGCGTCGTCGCTCCGGGCTCCAGGCCAAGGTCGTCCCGGATGTCCGGCAGGGCGCCAAGGTCCGGATGGATGACAGCCGCGGCCGTGGGTCCCAGACCAAGTTCGTCTCGAGGTGCGTCCGGCGCACGAAGGAAGACCACCGCATCAACCGAACAGTCTTGGAACCAGGGCGGCTCCAGGGACGGGCACGGATCCACGACCCCGTTCAGGCCCGACGGGTAAGCCACGAGGGTCAGATCGGCTCCGCCGTACCTGGCGAGCGCGTCTCCGCACTGGCCCGCCTCCCAGAGTTCCGTCGCAGTGACGACGTACGGCTCGTCGCCGGACCGTGGTGCGGGAGTCGGGGACGGTGAGCATGTCGCCTCGAAGACAGACGACTCGGGGGCGGGGGAGAACCGCCCGCCATCTTCGGGATGCATGGTGACCTCGACGAAGTCCGCATTGACGAAGATTGCGCAGACCAGCCGCCCGCGGATCCCATTGGCCTGTTCCTGTTTCTCGCTGGTGATGTAGATGTCGGCGGGCTCGAAGCTCCACTTGTCCCCCACGACCTCCTGGACGCCGCGTCTGGCCGTCGTCGAGCGGCCCGCGTACGAGAGCCCAGTGCCCTCCGGGAACCCGCAGGCTTCGGGTGCCTCGACACCAGGGAGCGTCTCGGCGCTCGGCTCCGGCGACGGAATCAAACCCTCCGTCGGCTGCAGCGACTCGGTCGCTCGGGGCGACTCCGTCGAAGCGGGTCCCACCTGGGGTTGCGGCTCCGCAAGCGCACCGATTGCGATCACGGCCAGTACCGCCGTGGCGAGCCCGCCCGCGACCGCACCCAGGCCGATGCGGAAGCGGTGCTGTCGGCGCACCCCGAGCATCGCATCTGCCATTGCATACGCGTCACCGGTGACGTCGACATCGGCGGTGTATCGCTCCAGCGAGGCGGCCAGTGCCTCCTCAAACGGGTCGGGGTGTTGTGATCGGTCGGTCATCGGTCGAGCTCCTTCCGTAGCCGATCGAGCAGGCGCTTCAGGCGGCTGCGAACGCCAGCCGGGGTGATGGCGAAGTGGTCCGCCAGCTCCGTCGAGCTGAAGCCGGCGATGTATCGGAGCGCGAGAAGCTGACGATCCTGAATGTCGAGGCTCTCCAGCGTCGCGACGAGGTCCAACGCGGCTGCCGTGGGCATACCGCGCTCCGCGACGTGGTCGTCCAGAGCCGAAACCGGGACAGTCGGTCGCCGCCGACGGACGGCCATCCGGGCCTCATTGGCGGCCACCGAGCACAGCCAAGCGCGCACGCGGGTGTGATCTCGGACAGAGCCCAACCGCGTCGCAGCTCGCAGCCAGGCGGATTGCACAGCGTCACGGGCGATGTCGCGGTCCCCGCAGACGACGAAGCTGACGCGCAGCATGTCGGCGTGGTGCGCATCCACCAGCGCTGCCAATGCATCGCGGTCACCGGACCCCGCTCGTCGGATCAGGTCAGCACCCGACGCTGGGCGGTCCCGTCGAACGACATCGGTCGATGGGTTCATGTGTCACAGATGCGCCAGCGAAACCAACTGTTTCGGCGCACCGAGAGGGGTGGGATATCTGCGACTCCTACCGCGGCAATGTCCGAAGCGCCCGCAACTCCGGTGCCGGTCCGTCTCTGTCGACCGGGCGCACCACGAAGCGCCCACTCGGGCACGCGCCGTGCACCGGCCCGGCATTTCGGCACGCATCGTGCTTCCAGCGATGCCGACCCCGCACTCGGGGTGAGCAGACAAGGGGAAACAATGAGCACGAACGCTTCTCACGATACCGACCCGACCAAGGGCCTGACCGCGGACGAGCTGGCCGCCGAAGAGGTCACCGCGCTTCCGGACAAGGAAGTCGTCTCGATCCTCGACCTGCAGGTCGACGCAGACATTGCGCTCGATCTCGCGGCACCGGTCGACCTGGCGGTCGCCGCGAACGCCAATGTCGCCGCCCCGATCGATGCCGCAGTGGGCGCGAATGTCCTCTCCGCCGGCTCCACCGCCCAGGCGCTGAGCGACCAGGGCGTGATGATCACGCAGGGCATCGTGGGCGATGCCTCGGCGGCCGCGACACAGGCCAGCGACATTGACCAGGCGTCCGACAGTGTCGACGCCGGCGCCGATGCGGATGCCGGAACCGCCGATCTCGCCGATGGCAGCGGCGCGGTCGACGACGCGGCCGGTGCTGCGGGCGCAGTTGCCGGAGACTCGGTCACCGGTGTCGACGCCGGCGACATGCTGAGCGGCGACCTGCTCAACATCGACGTCAACCTGGCGGCCGATGCGGACCTGACCGCGCCGATCGCGGGTGCGGTGGCGGCCAACGCCAACGTGGCCGCCCCGATCGATGCAGCCGTGGCCGCCAACGTCGGGTCGATCGGGTCGAGCGCGACCGCCGTCTCGGTGCAGGACGCGATCATCGACCAGTCGATCGACGGCGACAGCTCGGCAGTCGTGGACCAGGACTCCGAGATCAGCCAGTAGCTCGGACAACGGCGCCGCGTGGGGTTCGGGTGACCCTGCGCGGCACGCATTCGTGCCTCGTGAAGGAGCCGCATGGCGATGGTCGCTGACGTCCCGGTGCGCCCGGACGGCCTCGAGCTCATCGGCGAGATGGAGGGGTCGGGGTACCGCGTACCGCCCGCCCTGGTCCGCCGGCAGGACGGCCAGACCCTCCAGCTGACGCCCCTGCTGTACGCCGTCCTCGATGCGGTTGACGGCCAGCGGGGCCACGAGGAGATCGCGGAGCTCGTGTCCGAGCGCACTGGCCGCCGGATCTCGGCCTCCGATGTCGCGACGCTCGCCGAGAAGCAGCTGCGGCCGCGCGGCTTGCTGCTCGGCGCAGATGGATCGATCCCGGAGCTGAAGCGGTCCAATCCGCTGACCGGGCTCAAGCTGCGGTTCGCGGTGACCGATCCAGCCCTCACGCGTCGGATCACCGCCCCGTTCACGGTCCTGTTCCATCCCCTGGCCTGGATCCCGCTGATCGCCCTGTTTGGATGGATCGCCTGGTGGCTCCTTGCCGAGCAGGGCCTGGCGTCAGCGACGTACCAGGCGTTCGCCAAGCCGGACCTTCTGGCACTCGTCCTCGTCATCACGATCCTCTCGGCGGGCTTCCACGAGTTCGGCCATGCGGCCGCGGCCCGACGTGGCGGAGCCCAACCGGGCGCGATGGGAGCCGGCTGGTTCCTGCTCTGGCCAGCCTTCTACACCGATGTGACCGATACCTATCGCCTGGGTCGGGCAGCCCGCCTGCGCACCGACCTCGGTGGCCTGTACTTCAACGCGATCGTCACCGTCGCCATCGCCGCGGCCTGGTGGGTCACCGGCTGGGATGCGCTGCTCCTGATCATCGCCGCCCAGATCCTTCAGATGATCCGCCAGCTTGCCCCGCTCGTGCGGTTCGACGGGTACCACGTCCTCGCCGACGTCACCGGCGTGCCCGACCTCTTCTCGCGGATATGGCCGATCCTGACCTCCTTCTGGCCGGGCCGCTGGAACGATCCGCGCGTCGCGCAACTCAAGTGGTGGGTTCGGATCATCGTCACCCTGTGGGTGCTGGTCGTGGTGCCCCTGCTCGCGTTCTCACTGTTCGCCATGGTGTTGGCGGCGCCGCGCATCATCGGCACTGCCCTCGACAGCATCGGCCGCGAATGGGGGCGGGCGGGCGCGCATCTGGCGGCTGGAGCCTTCATCGATGCCGCCGGCGCCGTTCTCGCGATGGCGGTCGTGACGCTCCCGATCCTGGCGATCGGATTCGTCCTGGGCCGGGTGGTCTACGGCATCGTGCGCAGCCTGTGGCGCCGGACCGAGGGCCGGCCCGTGCGTCGCACGGGTGCCGGAGCGCTCGTACTCGCCGCCGTCGTGGCCCTCGCGTTCGCGTGGTGGCCAGGCGCCGAGCGCTATCGCCCGGTGAGCCCGTTCGAGGATGGGACGATCTTCAGCGTCGCCAATGTTCCCCTGGGCGCAGCAGGCTTCGATCGGCCGCCAACGACCACCGCCCGAGGTGGCGAGGTGCTGACGCTCATGTCGGACGGCGGCCCGCGGCCGACCGAGGACGAGCCACAGATGGCGCTGGTCCTCGTTCCGCGCGAGTCGGATGGCGCAGGCGACGGAGCCGATCCCGGTGGTACCGCCGAGCCCGCATGGGTCTTCCCGTTCAACGAGCCGCTGCCGCCCGACCCGGGAGACAACCAGGCGATCTCCGTCAACACGAGCGACGGCACGGCCCAGTACGACGTGGCCGTGGCAATGGTCTGGGTCACCGGCGAGGACCCGGTGCTCAACACGAACGAGGCGTACGCGTTCGCGAGCTGCAGCGACTGCGTCACCGTCGCGGTGGCCTTCCAGGTCGTGGTCATCGTCGGGCACGCCGACGTCATCGTCCCGCAGAACCTGAGCGCGGCGGTGAACTACGAGTGCTTCGAGTGCATCACGGCAGCCGTCGCGAGCCAGCTGGTGGTGACGATCGACTCCCTGCCCGATCAGGAGCAGCAGCTATCGCTCGCCGATCTGTGGGAGGAGATCGCGGCCTTCGCCGAGACCATCCCCACGCTGCCCCTCGCCGATGTCATCGCACAGTTCGAGGACTACAAGGCGGAGATCATCGCCATCCTGGGGGTCACGCCGCAGGTCACGCCGTCACCCTCCGCGTCGTCGTCCGTCGGTGCGTCGGGAACGCCGGGGCCGACGCTGACGCCGAGCCCGAGCGGGACGCCGGCCGGAACGTCGAGCCCGACGACGCAGCCGACACCATCCTCCTCGTCGTCGCCGTCGCCGTCGGGTTCAGCGGCGTCCACCGCGACGCCGACCAGCCGGCCGACCTCGACGCCGACGAGCAGCCCCACCCCGAGCCCCTCCCCCAGCCCGACGCCGTCCCCCTAGCTGCGATCCCCGGGCGGCGAGGCGGTGAACTCCGCGAACAGGTGGCCCGGCACGAGAGCGTGGGTGTCGACGAGCCGGTACCCCGCCTCGCGCATCTCACGCTCGACGCGGCGGGGCGATGTCGCATGCCGCCCACGCCACTGGGCGAGCACGCCCTCGCGCCGCGCTTCAAGGATGACGAGGCGCCCGCGGGGCTTCAGGAGCGCTCGCGCTTCGGTGAAGTACCTTGCCGGGTCGGGCAGGTGGTGGTACGTGGCTGAGACGAAGAGCAGGTCGACCGGCTCAGGCACGACCAGGCGGTCACGCGGAATCTCGACGAACTTCATCGTGGTGACATCTCGTTCTTCGGCCGCCTGCCGAAGCTCGTCGAGGGTGGTCCGGCTCGCGTCGAGCGCGTAGACGACCCCGTCGGGCGCCACGGCGCGGCTCATCCGGAGCGTGAAGTGGCCGTAGCCCGGGCCGAGGTCGGCAACCACCATCCCGGGACGCAGCCGGAGGGCGGCAACGACCGCATCGGGATCACGCAACCGATCCTGGCGGGTGCCACCGGCGTACAGCCATCGGCGCATCGGTCCCGGAAGCCGATCGAACACGCTCAGTCGAAGTCGAAGATCCCGCGGCCGGCCGAGAACTGGAGGACCAGGCCGCACGTCCGGCAGATCTGAAGGACGAGCTTGTGGCTGGTGATGCCCCATCGGCTGTCCATCCGACCCTGCTCCTGGTCGAACTCGGTGCCGCCGCATAGCGGGCACTTCAGGACCGGCCGTGCGGTCTCTTCCGCCTGCTCCCAGGTCATCGTGGCGTCCCTCCTTTGCCTACAGTCCGCCGATGCTGATGATGTTCCCTCCGGATTCTGCCAGCCTCATCCGGGCTCGGGTGTGCAGGCGGGCAGTGTAGACGCGCCGATGAGTACCAGGCTCTGACGGCGTCCAACTCTTGAACCGCATGCTGGAGACTGCAACCGATGGCGACCTATGCCCTGATCCACGGGGCCTTCGACGTGGGCTGGTACTGGCACCTCGTCGAGCGGGAGCTCCGGGCGCGAGGACACCGCACCGTTGCGCCCGACCTGCCGATCGGGAACGATGACGCGACGCTGACTGACAATGCCCGATCGGTGACCGACGCCATCGCGCGCGACCGCGGTGACGGCGAGCTCATCGTGGTCGGTCAGTCGTGGGGCGGCTACATCGCGCCGATCGTGGCCCATCTGGCGAAGGCCGACCGTCTCGTGCTGGTCTGCCCCATGATCCCTCGCCCCGGCGAGAGCGCCAACGAGATGTGGACGGCCACCGGCTGGACATTTCCGGCGGACGAGCCCGACGCCTTCTATCACGACGTCGAGCCCGCCCTCGCGGCCGAGGCGAGCTCGAAGGAGCGGACGCAGTCGGAGACCACCTCGCGGGAACCATGGCCGCTGGACGCGTGGCCGGACGTCCCGACCCATGTGATCATCGGCCTCGACGACCGGTTCTTCCGCCCGGACTGGTTGCGGGGCGTCGTGCGCGATCGGCTGGGGATCGAGCCCGACGAGCTGCCGAGCGCACATACCCCCGCGCTGAGCCGGCCGCGGGAACTCGCCGAGCTGCTGGAGTCGTATCGGTCCGGATCAAGTCCTGGCTCACGTCCTCGCTTCATGGCAATCTGACGCACATGAAGATCACCGTCGTCGGAGCCAGCGGCCTCATCGGCACCACGGTCGTGGAGCTCCTCCGTGGCGAAGGACACGACGTCATCGCGTCCTCGCGATCGTCCGGTGTCGATGTCCTGAGCGGTGAGGGCCTCGCTGCCGCGCTTGCCGGTGCCGATGCGCTCGTCGACGTCACGAACTCGCCCTCCTTCGAGCCCGATGCGGTCATGGCATTCTTCTCGACATCGGCGACGAACATCGCGACCGCGGCCAAGGCCGCCGGCGTCGGCCACTACGTCGCGTTGTCGATCGTCGGCGTCGACGGGATGCCGGATAGCCCGTACATGCGGGCAAAGGTTGCCCAGGAACGCGTCATCACCACGTCCGGCCTCCCGTACACGATCGTTCGAGCAACGCAGTTCGACGAGTTCACCGGCGGGATCACCGATTCGCTGACCGTCGGCGACGAGGTGCGCGTCCCGGATGCGCTGATCCAACCCATTCCCGCGGCCGAGGTCGCGGCCGCCGTGGCACGGGCCGCGTCCGCCGCCCCGATCAATGGCACGGTGGACATCGGTGGGCCTCGGAAGATCACCTTCGAGCAGATGGCGCGGGATGCCCTGGCACGCGCCGGCGACGGGACGAGGACCGTCGTGGTCGATCCCGAGGCACGCTACTTCGGCGCGAAGCTCGACGAGCGCAGCCTGGTCACCCCCGAATAGCATCCCGGCTCGATTGCCCGCCGCGAGCTCCGCGGCCCGCGCTGCCGAAGCCCGGTATCGTTGCTGCCGTGGATCGCAATGACCTGGTGCGGCTCCGGCACGCACGAGACCAGATGGACCGCGAGTACGCGCGGCCGCTTGACGTCCCCGCGCTGGCCAGGACGGCCGTGATGTCGGCCGGGCACTTCTCGCGCAGCTTTCGCGCCGCGTACGGCGAGACTCCCTATGGCTACCTGATGACCCGGCGCATCGAGCGCGCCATGACGCTGCTGCGGCGGGGGGACCTCTCCGTCACCGAGGTCTGTTTCGAGGTCGGCTGCTCGTCGCTCGGGACGTTCAGCACGCGCTTCACGGAGCTCGTCGGCGAATCACCGAGTGCCTACCGGGCGCGCGATCACTCGTGGACGCAGGCACTCCCCGCCTGCCTGGTGCGCGTTGCCACCAGACCGGTCAGGAATCGAGAAGCGGGCGCGGCCGACACTCGGTAGGCTCAGTCCATGGATTTGAAAGTGCAGGACTGCTTCCTGGCAGTTGACGACCATGACAAGGCGATCGCCTTCTACCGCGATGCCCTGGGCTTCGAGGTGCGCAACGACGTTTCCGCCTACGGCATGCGCTGGGTCACCGTCGGACCACGCTCACAGCCCGACATCAACATCGTTCTCGAGCCGCCAGCGGCCGATCCGGGTATCTCGGCGGCGGATCGCGAGCTGATGGGCGATCTGCTCGCGAAGGGACTCCTGCGGGGTCTGAACTTCTCGACGCCCGATCTCGACGCCACCTTCGACCGCGTGCAGGCGACGGGCGCCGAGGTCATCCAGGAGCCGATGGACCAGTCGTACGGCCGTGACTGCGCATTTCGCGACCCGGCCGGCAACATGATCCGTGTCATCCAGACACCACGTTGACGAGTCGGCCGATGCTCAGACGGCGCTCGGCTCCGATGTCATGAGACGGGTGAACATCGTGATCGTCATCAGCGGGATGAAGGCGTACAACGGGGCCGCCTGCGAGAAGTAGACGCCGACGTCGAAGACGGCGCCCATGACGAGGAAATGGCCGATGTCGTTGGCGACCATCAGCGCCATCCACAGCACCCCGACCACGAGGCCTTCCGCGAATCCGCTGCGCTCGACTCGGCGGAGGTAGTCGACGGCGAACGCGACGACGAGCAGCACCAGGACGAGGAGGCGCAGGAGCGCGAAGGCTGGCAGTGCCCTGGTGGTATCGGGCAGCAGCTGCGACAGCCCGACAAAGCCGAACCACAGCCACCAGATGGCAAAGCCGTAGACGACGGCGCGGATGGGTCGTTTCATGATCGTGAGTCCCACTTGGCGATTTGTGACCGGAGGCGTCCGGGGTTGTCGCGAAGTGTCCCTCGCACCGCGGCCGCGCGGAAACATCGAGTCAGGCTGAGGTCACAATCCCCGGTTGTGGACGGAGAGACGGACCGTCACAATCACAGCGCGCCGAGGCCACCGAAGGCGAGGGAACCTTGCAGTCCGATTCTGACGCGCGGAACACGCCTCCCGGACGCCGCGTGGCGGTCGAGGTCGAGCCTGCGTTCGACCTCAGGCATCTCCGGTACTTCCTCGCGACAGCCGAGGAGCTGAACTTCACCCGGGCGGCAGCACGGCTCCACGTGGCGCAACAGGCGCTCAGTGCGGGCATCCGCGACCTGGAGCTCGCGCTCGACGTCCGCCTCTTCTCGCGAAGCACGCGGCACGTGGCGCTCACCGGGGCCGGCGAAGTGTTCGTTCCAGCGGCGCAGCAGATCCTGGGTGACGTCGCCGATGCCCTCGACGCGGTACGGCAGGCGGCGGCGGGCATGGAAGGTCGCCTGGTCATCGGCGTGGCGATGGCGGTTCACAACGCCCCGGTCGTCCGCGAAGCGATCAACCGTTTCACCGAGACGTCGCCGGGCGTGGACGTCCATGTCGTCGGGTATGACCACGCGGACCCGACAGCAGGCGTCGCGAGCTCGACGAGCCAGGTTGGCATCGTCCTCGGGCCGTTGACCATCGCGGGGCTCGAATCACTCACGATTCTGCGGGAACCGCGTCACGTGCTGTTGCCGGCCGACCACCCGCTGGCGCGTCGCAGGCAGTTGGTTGCGCAGGACCTTGCCGGCATCCCGTGGCTGCGCGTGCCAATCGCGGACAGCGCATGGACCCGATTCTGGTTCCAGCATCCGCTTGGTGAGCCGTCGACCGGTCCCGAGGTCCGCTCCGGGGTCGAGTGGGTGCCCGTGGTTCGCGCGGGCCGCGCAATCGGCTACACCCTGCCGACGCTGGCCGCCGAATATCTGCCGTCGGAGATCGTCATGGTTCCCATCGTCGACGTCGAGCCTGGCGAGGTCCTGCTGGCGTGGCCGGCCGACGCTGACCCCCTCGTGCACCGCTTCGTGTCGACAGTGGAGGCCACCGTCGCGGAGTTCGGGCAGCACAACGGACCCTGAGCCCGCCTCAGTGCTCGGCGCCGCTCGACAGCTGCCGATACCAGCGCAGGACACGCATCGCGCGCAGCGTGTTCCATCGGCTTGGCTGACCTTCGCGTTCCCCCATCTCGATCTCGAGCTGCTCTGGGTGGGGATTCTCGAGCGGCCAACGTCCGTCGGCGTCCCGTTTCGACTCGACAAGCTCGATGGCCTCGTGGAGCCGATCGTCCGGCTCGACATCGGCGGCACGGAGGTAGTCGAGGGCCCGAAGGACGTCGTAGTGCCATCCGTTCGGGAACGAGAATCGGGTGAACGCAGGATCGATGATCTCCCCGGTGGTGCGGCGACGCATCAGGCCTCGCTCGAGCAGGTACTCGCGTCCGCGCTCCTGGGCGACCGCCAGCTCGGGGGTGCCACCGGTCGCCCGATCGTGCTCGAGCAGGCCCTCCAGCACGTTGATCGTGGTGCCGAACGAGCCAACCGTCGCTCCGTTCTCCTGTTCGCAGTTCCAGCCGCCATCAGCCATCTGCTCGCCCAGCAGCCGATCGACGAGGCCCCCAACGTCCTGGCCGAAGTAGGCGCCGGTCGCGACCACGCGCCCGTTGATGCACGGCTCGACTTCCCCGACGAAGAACGGATGGTCGTCCCACCATTTCCACGTCACGTTGTCGCGGACCAGGTCGGTTGCCCTGCGCGCCTGGGGACTGTGCGGGTCGAGACCCATCGATCGCAGCCACGCGAGAGACTCGAGGCAATGCCACTCGCGGCTCGTGGTCCAGGAGGTGGCATCGGCCTGGCCTCCCCAATGACCGTCGGGCGCCTGGCGGGCCAGCAGCTCCTGTCCCCAGCCGGTCGTCGCGACCTTTGCCCGCTCGGTATCAACCACGTCTGAGGGGGCGTCCTCCAGGGCCTGCATCACCTGCCAGCGAATTGATGGATCGGAGTCCAGCAGCCACTCCATGACGTTCATCCGGGGACCTCTCGACCGGCCAGATCCTCCGCGTAGTTGATCATGTCCAGCTCACCCGGCGATCGACCGTCTGCGGTGAGCAGGGCGGCGGCTTCGGCCCGATGCTGCGTGCCGTGATTGACGACATGTACGAGCATCTGCCACACGGGAACCCCGTCGAACACGAACGCGACGAACTCGTCGGTGAGGGTCGGCAGCCAGGCATCGACCTCGCTCCACTCCGCCTCCCAGCGATCGATCAGCTCGCGCACCGCCGGCAACGGTTCGTTTTCCGGCGCGGGCCCCTCGTCCGCGCCGCGGCTCTGTAGGCCGACACGCCAGCGCTGCGATGCACCCAGGTGGTGCACGAGGATACCTCCCAGTCCGCGTTCGCCAACGGCGTTCGGCTGCTCCCACAGGGCGGCGTCGACCCCGTCGAGTGCGGTCAGTATCCCGCGGGTGGCCCAACGGTCGTAGTCGAACAGCCAGCGGACGTTGTCGGCGTGCATGTGGATCCCCCTGCGGGTTTGTGATCCGGGAATGCTACCGAACCAGACAGCGGTCGGTCCGAATCGTCGGGCGGCCGACGCGGCCCAGCGACTCAGCCGCCGACCCAGCGCACCTGGATCGCGCTCTTCAGGCCGGGCAGCGGCAGCCCCGCTGCCTCGGACTCCACAGCCTCTCGCTCGGCGTTTGAGAGACGGCGCCAGGCATCGACCGTGACGGTCGCCTCCGCTCGCCGCCACGTCCCGATGATCTCGCCACCGACGAGCACCGCCCCTGGCCAGACCCGAGACGTCCAGAGCCGCGCGCGCCGATCCGCCTCGGGGATGAGCAGCTCACGATCCGTCCCCTGAAGCAGGTAGTACACATCGCCGCTCGGCAGCAGGCGCGCCGGAGCCTCGGGCCCCGAACGGGCGTGCATGGATGGCTCGTCAGCGGCAAGCATCCATGCGTCCCCGAGCGGCGTGCGAACGGCCGCGAGTTCTCCAGCCAACCCTTCGAAGGCAGCCCGACCGACGGGTGGCTTGATACCGGCCCACGTCGCGAAGCTCGACGGCGTCGAAGGGCCGAAGAAGCTGAGGTGGCGACGCGCGAGCTCGAGACGGGCCATTTCTGGCTCCATCTCGGGTGCCGGCACGGTCCATACCGTCGGCTGGCGGGCGCCGTCCCATCGGATGAGGATGCGGCCCGTGGGCGCCGCGTAGCGCTGCGCGCTCGGATGGATCTTGAGCCCCCGCCCGATTTCCGTAGCGGGGAGCCTCCTGCCGTCCAGGAATGCGTCGACGCGATCCGCTAACTCCGTGGCGCGCTGCTGCCCGCGCGCATCGGCGGGGAGCCTTCCGAGCGTGAAGACGCCGATGTCCTCTCGCGCGACGGCGTAGGCGCTGTACCGCGGACCCCAGACCTGAACGAGCGCGGGATCCTCCCAGCTGGTTGCCTCAACACGCGCAACTCGGGCATGCAGCGACAGCAGCGCAGCCCTCGGCATGCTGTCCTGCAGTCCGGCGCGGGCCGCACGTCGGATGGATCACCGCCGGCCGGCAGTCGCCGATCGAGCGCCTGGGCGCGCCGCCGGAACGCAAGGATCTGCTCTCGCGTGAGGCGCATGGCGGCGCTAGGGCCGATCGAAGGTGATCACGACCTTGCCCGTGGCTCGGCCCTCTTCGACGTAGCGCAGCGCGGCGACGATCTCGGACAGCGGCATGCGGCGGTCGATGAAGGGCTTGAGCGTTCCGGCCGCGATGAGCTCCTTCAAGGTTTCGACGTCCGGCCCGTGCATCGGCTTCCACCACAGCAGCAAGCCGCTCCAGCGGTCGCTGAACCTCGAGACGAGCAGCCCGCCTACCATCGCAGCCAGGATGCTTCCCGTCTCGCCGCCCATCGTGACGTACACGCCATTCGGCCGCAGCGCGCGCCGTACGGCGCGGATCGAGTGATGCGAGTCGACGGCCGCGATCCAGTCGTAGCGCGCATCGGCCTTCGTGTAGTCGACCTTGGTGTAGTCGAGCACGTGATCGGCGCCGATGGAACGGACGAAGTCCAGCTTGTCGCCGCTGGCGACGCCGGTGACCTCAGCGCCCATCGCCTTCGCGATCTGGACGGCGAACGGTCCAACGTTGCCCGACGCGCCGTCGATCAACACCTTGTCGCCCGGCTGGATTGTCCGACCATTGCTGAGTCGGAGGCCCTGAATGGCGAGAATCGCCGAATGCGGCAGCGTCGCGGCCTCCTCGAACGACATGCCGGGCGGGATCACCTGCACGGCCTTCTCGCGAGCGCAGACGTACTCCGCGAGTGCCCCGCCGCTGCGACCTGACGCGAACATGTCCGTGAAGACGTTGTCGCCGGGCCTGATGCGGGTGACGCCCGCGCCGACGGATTCGACCACGCCCGCGGCATCCAGCCCGACTCCGTGGTCGCGAGGCGCGCGAAGACCCATGAACAGCCGGGTGAAGCTGGGCTTGGGCTTCATGACGTCCAGGTCGGCGCGGTTGACCGATGCGGCGCGAACGCGGATGAGGACCTGGCCCTCGGACGGCACCGGGACGTCGATCTCATTGATCTCGACCACGTCGGGCGGGCCGTATCGGAATTTGAGGGCTGCCTTCATGCGCCACCGTCCGTCGCTTGCGCCGAAAGCGCGGCGAGATGCGGCACGGTGAGCGACAGCTGATAGGGGTTCGACCGAATATCCATTTCTCAGCACGACCATATCAGCCACTCCGGGCGCGCAACGATGGCTTCGCGCAACTAGGGGAATCGTGATCGCGTCAACGCTAAGACTTGGGGGTCATATCCGCCGCCCCGTGCAATGCCCCGCCACTTGACACCCCCGTGATACAACCGTATGGTTGTTTCATGCAGATCGCACCTCCCGACTTCGACCGCATGTTCGGTGCCCTGGCGGACCATACCCGCCGGGACATCGTGCGCCGCGCGATCGACGCCGAGGAAGGCATCGCCGAGCTGGCCGGCCACTACCCCATGAGCTTCGCGGCTGTGCAGAAGCACGTCGCGATCCTGGAGCGGGCGGGGCTCGTCACCAAGGTCCGCATCGGGCGACGGAAGGTCGTCCGCACCAATCTCGACGGGCTGCGCGTCGCGCGCCGCCTGCTCGACCGGTACGAGGAGCTATGGCGCGGTCGGGTCGACCGTATGACTGAGCTCGTCGCAGAGGGGAAGGAGACCCACCCATGACCGTGACCGCCGTCCGCAAGGACCCGCAGACGCTGACCATGACCCTGGAGGCCGAGTTCGACGCCACCGCCGACCGCGTCTGGCAGCTTTGGGCCGATCCGCGCCAGCTCGAGCGCTGGTGGGGACCACCCACTTACCCCGCCACCTTCACCGAGCACGATCTCGCGCCGGGAAGTCACGTGGCGTACCACATGACCGGACCCGAGGGCGACGAAGTGCACGGCTACTGGGAGGTCCTCGACACGAATCCCCCGCGCCTGCTGACCTTCCGCGATGGCTTTGCCAACGACGACGGCACGCCGAACGATTCCCTCCCCCGGAACGAAGGCCGGGTCACGATCGAGGATATCGGCGACGGTCGCACCCGGATGTCGATCGAGAGCATCTTCCCGAGCGCCGAGGCCATGGAGCAGATCCTGGCCATGGGCATGGAGGATGGGCTCACCCAGGCCGTTGGCCAGATCGACGCCATCCTGGCGGAGGACGTCGTCGCCCCGCACTGATCTGCGCCGCGAATGGTGGGCCTGGTGGCCCGATCTCGTCCAATTCAAGCACTCCCAGTCCACGAATGGAGACGACCATGTCCGCCCCAACCGTCATCGAACCGGAGGCGACGACGCTCGAGGTCGCCGGCGCAACGCTCGCCTACGACGTGCGGCGCGTCGAGGATTCGACCGAACCGCCGCTCTTCATCATCGGCTCGCCCATGGGCGCGTCGGGATTCCCGACGCTGGCCGGCCACTTCACCGACCGCACCGTGATCACGTATGACCCGCGGGGGTCCGAGCGGAGCGTAAAGGCGGACCCGATGGATTCGTCACCGCCTGAGATCCACGCCGACGACGTGCATCGCATCATCCAGGAGATCGGCGGCGGGCCGGTCGACCTGTTCGCGAGCAGCGGCGGTGCCGTGAATGCGCTGGCCCTGGTGGCGAAGCATCCTGGGGATGTGCGGACGCTCGTCGCTCACGAACCGCCTCTTGCCTCTGTGCTGCCCGACCGCGAGCACGTGATGAGCGTGATGCGCGCGGTCCACGAGACCTACCAGCGCAGCGGCTGGGGCGCAGGCATGGCGCACTTCATCGCCGTGACCAGCCATCCCGGCGAATTCACCGCTGAATCGGCAGCGCAGCCCGGCCCTGACCCGGCCATGTTCGGGATGCCGGCCGATGACAACGGGGATCGCTCAGATCCGCTGCTGGGCCAGAACATGATGACGCTGCCGCGCTACGAGCCCGACTTCGAGGCAATCCTGTCGGCTTCGACGCGGATCGTCATCGGCGTCGGCGCGGAGTCAGGCGAGCAGCTGGCGGCTCGCGGCGGCCGGGCGGTCGCCGAGCGTCTGGGCACCGAGCCGGTGACGTTCCCTGGCGATCACGGTGCGTTCATGGGCGGCGAGTACGGCCAGGTCGGGAAGCCGGACGAATTCGCCGCGACGCTGCGCGAGGTGCTCGGCTAGCCTTCCCCGTGCCTCAACTGACAACGGCGCAGGCCCTGTAGATCGCCGTTGGCTCCGCCGTCGTGGCAGCCCGAGCGAACGGGCCGAACGGCCCATCCCCCGGACAGCCCATGGTCGTAGGTTGGGTGCAGGAGGTTCCGATGAAGATCGCAAACAGGGTCCTTGTCGTGACGGGCGCCGGGAGCGGCATCGGGCGCGAAGTTGCGCTGGAAGCGCTGCGCCGAGGCGCGCGCGTCGCTGCCTGCGACATCAACCCCGTCACGCTGGTCGAAACGGCACAGCTCGCGGCGGCCGGCGAGCGCTTGTCGACGCATGAGATCAACGTTGCCGACCGGCCGGCAGTCGAGGCACTCCCCGACGCGGTGATCGCTCACCACGGTGCCGTCGACGGACTTATCCATTGCGCCGGGATCATCCAGCCCTTCGTCCGGCTCAAGGATCTCGACTACGACGCCATCGACCGTGTCTTCACGATCAATTGGCTTGGCACGCTCTACTTCACGAAGACGTTCCTGCCGGTCCTGCTTGCGCGACCAGAGGGCCACATCGTGAACGTGTCGAGCATGGGTGGCTTTCTGCCGGTCCCAGGGCAGACGGTCTACGGCGCGTCGAAGGCCGCGGTGAAGCTGCTGACCGAGGGCCTGCACTCGGAGTGCCGCGGGACGGGTGTCCACGTCACTGTCGTCTTCCCGGGCGCGGTCGCCACGAACATCACCGCCAACTCCGGGGTCGACGTTCCCATCACCGGAGCCGATGCGGAGAAGATGGCCAGCCGGGCGCTGCCCGCCGACAAAGCCGCCCGGATCATCCTGGACGGAATGGAGAAGGACGCCTACCGCGTGATGGTCGGCAGCGACGCCACGTTCATGGACCGCATCTACCGCTTGAGCCCTCGCCGCGCGGCTGGGTTCATCGCGAACCAGATGAAGGAGCTGCTTCCGAGCTGATCGATGGCCTTCGCCCTAGGAGCGGCGCGTCGGAAGCGGCTCGCGCCGCATCGCGAGGGTCTCGCGACGGTGGCCGCGCGCCACCGGTAGGCGCGCGAGGGCAGCGGCAGCAGTCTCCCAGGTGGCGACCGGGTCGGCAGCACGCAGCTCCTGGAGCTTGCGGTATGTCCACAGGTATCGGTCCCCATCGGTCTTGAAGTCGTACGCGGTGCGGAGTCCGCTCGATTCGATGGCCTCGAGAGCTGGCAGCCAGCTGGTGTCGTACCAGTCACGCGTCGCCTCTCCGATCGGCACCAGGCTCCCCCGCCCCTGGCTGAGCTCGTACGCGTGCGCCTCGATGACCTGCAGCAGCTCGCCGTAGCCGAGCGGCCGCGAGAACTCCACGACCGCATCGGGCGCCACGTCGTGCAGGCCCGTCCGATCCTTGAAGCGCCGATGCTGCTCGGTGTGAATCAGCTCCAGGATGTCCACGTCGGGGTGCAGCCGATGCGATGTCTCGATCTGCGTGACCTCGGCATCCATGAGTGTGGCGCCCTGTTGCCGCGCGAGCGCCACGCGGTGGTGGCCGTCGACCACGAAGTACAGCCCTCCGGCCTCGTAGACGGTGATCGGCGGCATCGGCCGGTCGCCGAACGCCTCGCGCAGTCCATCGATGCGCTTCTTCAGGTCGCGGCGGCGGGTTCGGAAGAACCGGTCGAAGTCCACGGAGCGGTCGACCGAACCCACGATCGCGTCGGTCGGGATCTCGCGCATCCCCACGAAACGCTCGCCGAGTACTCGGAGATGCCGCTTCACGTCGCGCAGGGGAAGGAGCGACTCGTTGGCCACCTACAGGCTCCAGTGCGAGGCACGAGCATACGCGTCGCCCGGTTGCGAGCGGCGGTCGTCAGATGCCTGCCCTGACGACATTAGGTGCGGATTCAGCTCGGATCGTCCGGGGCAGTTGTCATGTGTCCATCCTGGCGACGCAAGGCGCCGATTTCACCGGCGAACCTGCGTAAACCTGCGCCTCACACGTGCGAGCGCGGACGTGACCTCGGCTAGCGTCGCCAGAACGGGCAATTGACAATCCCACGGAATGCGATGGACCCGCGCGGTGACCCGTGAGTTTCGCCCCCAGGTTCGGTACCCTCGCCGCGTGACGAATGAGACTGATCCGGGCGCCGAGCTCGTCGTCCGGCCGGCGAACCAGGCCTCCTGGCAGGACATCCAGGCTATCTTCGGCTCGCGCGGGTCGGCCGCGATGTGCTGGTGCCAGCGATACAAGCTCGCACCCCGCGAGTCGTTCCGCTCCTTCCCCGCCGAGGAGCGCGCACTCCGGTTGCGGGAGCAGACGAACGCCGGCAATCCGAATGCCTCCACAACGACGGGTCTCGTGGCCTACATCGGGGACGACCCGGTCGGGTGGTGCGCCGTGGAGCCACGCCCGGCGTACGAGGGCCTGCTCCGGGTCTACCGCACCCCGTGGGAGGGCCGGAACGAGGATAAGGCCGATGACAGCGTCTGGGCCGTGACCTGCGTCTTCGTCCGCGCCGGCCACCGACGCCAGGGAATCGCCTACGGACTGGCACGCGCGGCGGTCGAGCACGCCCGGTCACACGGTGCCCACGCGCTGGAGGCCTACCCGATGCTGAAGTCCGCCGGCGAGATCACCTGGGACGAGATCCACGTCGGCGCCGAGAGCATCTTCGAGGCGGCGGGCATGACCGAGGTCAGCCGCCCGGGCAAGCGCCGCGCCGTGATGCGCATCGACTTCTGAGGCGCAATCCCTCAGTCGGGCCGCCAAAGGTCGATCTGTTCCAGCCCGTGGATTCCCAGCGTCTGTGACAGCTCTCCGCAGTGGTACGCCTCGTGGCTGAACAGTCGCTGAAGAATCGATCCTCGGGAATGGACCTGCGTGCTCGCCTCGTACGTGCGCTCCACCGTCTCGGCGAGCTGCTCCATCGTCCATCGGTCGAGGACGCCCTCGATGATGGCGAACGTCGAGTCGAGGGCAGCGACGAGCTCATCGGCGCTGCGGGGGTGCTCGAGGTCGTCCTCCCAGCCGGTCTCGAAGTCCGTGAACGGCGTCGTCTGGGCACCCGGCTCGCCGGCAACCTCGCACAGCCAGTAGACGCGGGTGCCGGCGGTGTGTCCCACGATGGCCCAGATCGGCCAGCCATCGAGCGACGGTCGGATGGCGAGACTCTCCGGCGACATGCCGCCGATGACCTCGCGTAACCGGCGGTTGTACTGCGGCCACATATCGAACGCGGCCCGAACGGGGGTGGCATGCATCCCGCTACCCTACTCGCTGAAACTGCCCAACAGCACCAACGGGAGACTCCATGGCTACGACCGCACCGATCATTCTGGTTCCCGGATTCTGGCTCGGCGCCTGGGCATGGGACGAAGTCGCCGATGCGCTCCGCGGCGATGGCCACGACGTCACCGCGCTGACGCTTCCCGGCCTCGAATCCGCCGACGCGGATCGCTCGAGCGTCACGTTTGCCGACCACGTCGACGCCATCTGTGACGCCCTCGAGAGCAAGGACTCCCCCTCGGTCCTCGTTCTGCACAGCGCGGCAGGGTTCAGCGGCTACGCGGCCAGCGACCGCATCCCCGAGCGGATCGCGGCCATGGTCTACGTGGACACCGCTCCAGGCAAGGGCGCGCTGGATCCCGAATTCGCCAACGCGGAGAAGCCGATGGTCTGGTCCGAGATCGAAGAGGGCGAGAACCTCGATGGGCTCAGCGATGAGCAGAAAGCGACGTTCCGCGAGCGAGCAGTCCCCGAGCCGGGCGCGATGATGCGCGAGGGTGCCGAGCTCACCAACGACGCGCGGCGGGACATCCCCAGCACGATGATCTGCACCGGATTCACCGCCGAGCAGTACCAGACGTACGCCAGCGAGAACCCCGACTGGGCCTTCCTGGCCGGCATCCCCGAGCTGCGCAACGTGACCTGGATCGACCTGCCGACCAGCCATTGGCCGATGTGGTCGAAGCCGCGCGAGCTGGCCGAGATCATCGGCAACGTTGCGAGGGACGCCGCTTCGTCGTGAGCCACTCCCTGCTTCACGACGCATTCGCCCATCACATCTGGGCAACCGATCGGCTTCTCGAGACCTGCGCCACGCTCACGGACGAGCAGCTCGCAGCGTCGGCCCCCGGGACCCACGGGTCCATCATCGGGACGCTTCGACACCTGGTGGCCTCCGAGGGCTGGTACCAGTCCTTCTTCCCGGTCGATCACACGTCGATCGATGAAGAGGCGGAGACGGGCGTGACGGAGCTGCGTTCCGCATTCATGGCGATGGGATCGGCGTGGTTTGCGTTGCTGGAACGTGACCTCGATGCGGACGAGGAGATCGTCGAACAGGACGGTGACTGGACCGTGCGCTCGCCGGTGGGCGTTCGCCTGGCCCAGGTGCCGCATCACGGCACCGACCACCGAAGCCAGGTATGCACGATCCTCACGACGCTCGGCGTCACGCCTCCCGATATCGACGTCTGGGCCTACGCGCGGGCCGCCGGCAGAGAGCGGGCTGAGAGGGCCGCGGGCTCCTAGCCGCCGGCCGGCCGCAGGAGGAGCGTGTCAAGGCCCCGAACGAGACCCACGACATCCCCGACACGCCGAATCGCCAGCAACGTGCCGGCAACGTACGGCTCAGCCGATGAGCCGGCATCGTGGCGGATGCTCAGGCGCTCATCGCGCAGACCGAAGACGATCTCCGTCGAGACCGAAAAGCTCGGCAGGCGGAGCGAGTGGACCTGCGTCCCAGCCACGTCGGCGCCCCTGGCATCGAGCGCTCCCTTCGTCTCGCCGACAGGCAGGTCATACCGGGTGGGGCGCACGGCAGCCAGCCGCTCGGCAAGCTCTCGGGCCGTGCCGCTCGGCGCATCGGCCTTTCCGGCGCTCGCGTAGTCGATGATCTCGGCGTGGGGCAGGTGAGGGGCGACCAGCAGCGCGGCGGCCTGCGCCATGGCAGCCGTGATCGAGAAGTTACCCGCAGCGATCACGCCCACTCCGGCATCGCGGGCCGCCGCTTCGATCTCGGCGAAGTCGTCGGCGCTTAAGCCCGATGAGCCAATCACGACGGCAACGCCCTGCTCGAGAGCCGCGAGAGCATTGGCCTTGACGGCATCGTGCGCGGTGTAGTCGACGAGGACGTCGACTCCCTCGATCGCATCGGCGACGGAGGCGGTCACGATGACTCCCAACGGCTCGCCGCCCAACACCGTCCCGATGTCCTGCCCCGCGACCGACCGCGCCACGGCGGAGCCCAGGGCGAGATCGTCGGCCGCGGCGATGGCGGGGACGAGAACGCTGCCCACCCATCCGGTGGCGCCGGCCACGCAGACGCGGGTCACGGCGTCAGTCGCTTCGTTCTTGGGCATCGTCCCACCAGTACAGGCTACGAGAACTCAGGCGCCAGTATCGGCGGCTGCGGTCGCGACGGTCCATTAGCGAAATCACCACCTGCTCATCCTGACGACATTAGGCGCCGATGCGGTCGTCCGATTCTTAGTAAACCTATGCCGCAGCGCCGCGTATGTGGCGATCGACTCACCTAGGGTCGCCAGGACGCACGGGTGACGACGTCGTTGCCGATGAGTTTCACGGAACGGACTCGTCTGAACGGGAGACGTGACCTGAACACACGAAGCGAGGAACCCCGCCATGACCACCGAATGGACGACCGCGACGAAGGGCATCGGCGCGTACGCCGACGTCAACGGCATCAACCTGTACTACGAGACCCACGGCAGCGGCCGGCCCATGATCCTCCTGCACGGCGGGCTCGGTTCCGGCGAGATGTTCGGCCCGATCCTCCCCGCGCTGACCGAGCACCACCAGGTGATCGCGGTCGACCTCCAGGGACACGGCCGCACGGCGGATATCGATCGGCCGTTGGACCTCGGGCTCATGGCCGATGATGTCGCCGCGCTCATTGACCACCTGGACCTCGACACCCCCGATGTCGTGGGCTACTCGATGGGCGGCGGTGTGGCGATGCAGGTCGCCTTCCGGCACCCGGACAAGGTCCGCAGGCTGGTCGCCGCATCGGCGAACATCACGCGGGACGCCATCCCGGCCGAGATGCTCGAGCAGCAGGCCCAGGTCAGCGCGGCCGCCGCTGAGTTCATGAAGGACACGCCGATGTACCAGCTCTACCAGCAGGTCGCGCCGCGTCCCGAGGACTTCGGTCGCCTGCTCGACAAGGTCGGCGCGATGATGAAGGGCGACTTTGACTATTCCGACGAGGTCCGCGCCCTCACGATGCCGACCCTGATCGTGTGCGCGGATGCCGACATGGCGCCGCCCTCGCACTACGTCGAGATCTTCAAGCTGCTCGACGGCGGGCTCCGCGACGGCGGCTGGATGGGAGAAGGACGCCCGGCCGGGGGCCACGCGCTGGCGGTCCTGCCCGGGTTGACCCACTACAACGCGTTCGTCTCGCCACTGTTCGCGGCCGTGGTCCTGGACTTCCTGGAGGCCCGTGCGGCGGTCGAGGTTGGCTACTGACATTCTTCGCCACATTCATGCGACAGACGCACGGATGCGGCTGCCGATAGTCAATGTCGGTCACCTGCAGGCTGGGAGCCGCACCCTGGCGAAAAGCAGCCCGATTGGCCCGATCCGCGCGCACCCCATCTGAATCTGGCAGGAACTCGCCTGCCACGTGGGTCGGCCTCCATCGCACAGAGATCTCAACCGCAACCCGCGGTGAGCTTCGACCGATCAGAATCGGGGTCGCGATCGGTCATACCATCGAGAGGAGACCATCCATGTTGAAGCAGCGAACGGCGTTTTCGGGATTCTCGGCGGACGACATCGCCAAGGCGAAGGCCTTCTATGCCGAGACGCTCGGGCTCACCGTCAGCGAGGAGATGGGCATGCTCAACCTCGACCTCGCCGGTGGCCAGCGAGTCATCGTCTACCCGAAGGATGACCACGCGCCGGCAACATTCACCGTCCTGAATTTCGAAGTCCCGGACATCGATGAGGCCGTCGATGACCTGGCCGGCCGCGGCGTCACCTTCGAGCAATACGACGGCGCCGGCCAGGACGAGCGAGGCATTGCGCGCGAGTACGGCCCGCCCATCGCCTGGTTCAAGGACCCGGCCGGCAACATCCTCTCGCTGATTCAGACCGAGTAGCGGCCTCCCGCCGCCGGTGACGAGCGGCACTCCCGGCTTGCGAGACGCGGCGACTCCCGTCCTGCCAACCGCTCGCCTGGTTCGCGTTAGCCGGCCCAGCGGGCGCCTCCGGCCGTGTTCTGAGCGTGACATCCAGCTGAATCGGCCCTTGCGGCCCGCTAATGCGAACCAGGAGAGCAGTTGTCCACCCGACCACCGATTCCCGATCCTGGCCGGGGTGCACCGTGGCACCGATCACGCTAGGGTCATATCCATGATCAGCATCGGCTCTATCGTGATCCGGGTCGAGGACCTGGAGAAGCAGAAAGCCTTCTGGACGGCGGCGCTGGACTACATCCCTCGTGAAGGCGACGACGACACGTTTGCCCTCCTCCGTCCCCGCACGGGCAGCGGTCCCAACGTCTCACTGGATCACTGGCCCACGCCGGTCCAGATACCGCCGAAGATCCACCTTGACCTCTACGCCGATGACCAGGCAGCGGAGGTGCAGCGGCTCCTGGGCCTCGGCGCGACCGAGGTCGACTGGCCGCGACGACCGGACGACGCCGACTTCGTGATCCTCGCCGATCCCGAGGGCAACCGCTTCTGCGTGATCGACAAGGGCTGACGGCCGAAATCGACCCATGACTCCCCGCATTGAAAGGCAATCCAATGAACAGCCTCGACATTCAGCTGCCAGACGGCAGGACGCTCCGCGCCCACGACACAGGAGCCCGCGGAACGGACGAGGCGGTCGTCATCTGGCACCACGGAACCCCGAATATCGGCCTACCACCGGAACCGCTGTTCCCCACCTCCGAGCGGCTCGGGATCCGCTGGATCGGCTACGACCGCCCGGGGTATGGCGGCTCCGATCCGCATCCCGGACGCACCGTCGGCTCCGCGGCCACTGACGTTGCCGCCATTGCCGACGCACTGGGCATCGATCGCTTCGCCGTGATGGGCCACTCGGGCGGTTCGGTCCACGCGCTTGCCTGCGCGGGCCTCCTTCCGGAGCGGGTCCAGGCCGCGGTCGCCGTCGCAACGCTCGCCCCATTCGATGCCGCGGACCTCGACTGGTTCGACGGCATGAGTCCGGCCGGCGTCGCCACGCTGCGCGCCGCGGCCCAGGGGCGCGAGGCGAAGGAGCTCCACGAGGCCAATGCCACCGAGTCAGATCCCGGATTCGTCGCCGCCGACATCACGGCGCTGGAAGGTGAATGGTCGTGGTTCATGAAGGTGGTGCGGCCGGCGCTCGAGAACGGGCCGGGCGGGCTCATCGACGATGACCTCGCGTATGTCACGCCGTGGGGATTCGATCCGGCGACGATCAGCGCGCCCTGCCTCTTCCTCCACGGATCGGCGGATCGGATCGCGCCGGTGGCTCACGCGGAGTGGCTCTCGCATCGGATCAGTGGCGCCGAGCTGCGCGTCGTGCCGGACGCGGGCCACATCTCCGTGCTGGAGTCCGCGCCTGACGCACTCGGCTGGCTTCGCGAGGCAGTACGCCGATAGGCTGCGCCTACCGACCGACCGCCCTCAGGTGGGCATCGGAGAAGTAGAGGCTCGCGCCGGCGAATCCGGCAAGGATCCAGAGTCCCGGGTGGAATTCGGGCGACGAGGTCAGCACGCCGATGACGGCCAGCGCCAGGACCACGATCGAGCCGAGGAGCGAGACCCAGGCAGCGGTGTCATCGGGACTCACGATCAGCCAGCCCGCCACCCCGGCCGATCCAAGGGCCGCGGGCCAGAGGAGCACGTAGGCCGGGATGCCCAGCGACGCGGCCGCGGCCCCGATGATGGCCAGGAGAGCCGCGGAGATCAGCCAGATGCCGGCGGCCACCGCCGTGGCGCTCATTCCGGCTCGGATGAGGACGGTCCCGAGTGCCACTGACGGGACGAAGACGAGGACGAGGCCCAGGAGCTCCATGCACCGATTGTGCACGGTCACGCGGCGCGAGTCGCGGGACGAGCCCCAGAGAAGTGGCGTACGCGGCATGTCGTCTGCCGTATCGTCACACCATGAGCCCCACAGACGCGCCCAAGGTGGTGCCGGCAACGCTGGCGCGATGGGAGGACGTCCGCACGGTCCTCGACGGAAGCGGTGAAGTCGGGTGCTGGTGTCAGCCGTGGCGCGGTCTGGATGCGAAGCGGCTCTCCGGCGGGAAGTCGCGACCCGAGCTGCTCCGCGATCAGATGCGAGGTGGTCCCCCACCACCCGGCTACCTCGCCTATCTCGGTGACGAGCCGGTCGGCTGGATCGGCATCGGCGTCCGTAGTGAGATGCCGCGATTGGCGAACTCGCGAACCATTCCGAAGATCGACGACCTGCCTGTCTGGTCGATCGGCTGCTTCCGAATTCGGCCGGGATTTCGGCGCCAGGGTGTCGCGAGAGCACTCCTGGCGGGCGTCGTCGGCGCGGCTCGCAAGGCGGGAGCTCCCGGAGTCGAGGCGTATCCGATCGATCCGGCCGGGAAGCGCGTGGACGCGACGCTGGGGTTTGTGGGATTCGCCTCGATGTTCGAGGCCGCAGGATTCAGGCACGTTGCAACCACGGACGCCCACAGCGCCCGACTTCCACGTCTCCTGATGCGGCTCGACCTCCGCAGCTGACGAGGGTCAGTTCAGGAGGCTCTCCCAGTCGTCGGGAACCAGCCCGGCTGGCCCGGGCGAGGGCTGATCGGGCGGATATTCGCGCGGGGGCGCCAGCTTCGGGCCCTGCGCGTCGACATCGTCGACGAAGTCGTAGAACCAGTCTTCACCGGGCTCGAAGCTCTGGACGATCGGGTGGCCTTCCTCCGCCGCGTGGTGCCGCGCGTGCTGCGACGGGGAGGAATCACAGCATCCGATATGCCCGCAGCGGGCGCATCGCCGGAGGTGGAACCACCATCCGCCGCTGGCCAGGCATTCCACGCACCCGGTACCGCTTGGCGGCACGCTGGGATCGATGTCATCGGGGCCGGCCATCACACCTCCTGCTGAGTTGGTTCAGGCTACATCGGGCTGAGGAGCTGGAAGTAGTTGTCGTCCGGGTCGGCGAGTGTCGCGATGGACGCCTCGGGCTGCTCGCCCATCCCGTACGGCTCACGAACGATGATCGCACCGGCGGCCTTCAGCCGATCGAAATCGCCCTGAACATCGGCGCTCTCGATGTTCCAGATCACGCGTCCGGGAGTAGCGTTCTTTCCGCTCACCTCGGAGTGCGCGCCAACCGTCACTGAGCCAGTGCCGATCTGCCACCCGGTGTAGCCCCCATCGGCCCAGGCTGGATCGCCGAACAGCCGGGTGTAGTACTCGACCAGGCGCTGCGGGTCCTCCGACCCGATGAGAATGCTGTTGAGGTTCATGCTGTCTCCCAAGTGCGGCCGATGCCATTGATGATGGAATTCATCCTCGTGGCAGGCACGCGTATCTGACGACACGGCGGTCCGATTCTCATCGGCGCATCGTGCGTGCGCTAGGCCTGGATGTTGCGGTTCACGCGGAACAGGTTGTCCGGGTCGTAGCGTGCCTTCACGGCCCGCAGACGATCGAGGTTGCCGCGGTAGGACTCGGCCGTCCGCTCGGTCGGCTCGTCATCGGTCTGGAAGTTCACGTAGTTGCCACCGGTGGAGTAGGACTTGAGCGCCTGCCATGCGGAGCGCACCCAGTTGCGATTCGCCTCTCCCGCCGGCGAGTCGGGGGCCCACATGGCCTGGATCACGCAGGCGTAGGCGGCATCCCGGTTTCCGATCGCTCCGTCGTTCTCGGGGCGCTCGTTGAGCGCACCGGCGACATGGAACAGCACGATCTGGTTCGCGGGCGCGTCGAGCCCCTCGAACTGGGCGTGATACGTCGCGAGAAGCTCGTCGGTCAGCTCCGAGACGAACTCCGACTTCCAGTAGAAGTGCATGCCCTTCGGTTGGGTGGCGTCGAGCATCGACTGCAGCTGGACGTATTCACGGGCCTGGATGATGTCCGCCAGGGGGTCGCCAAGTGCGCGCAGCGGTGCCAGATCGGATTCGGCCTGCTCCGGCGTGCCCGCGTGGCAGGCGACGATGGCGACCATCGGCTTGCCGTGAGCCGATTCGGGCAGCCACGGCGCGGGCGGCGCGTTGCGCCGCAGGACGACGAGCGTCAGCTCGCGCGGTGCCGTCGCCGTCGCGGTTCTGTAGGCCTCGAGGACCTCGGAGGCCCGTGCTGCCGGCCAGGCGATGATTCCGCCGGTCACCTGTGGACCGATCTCGTGCAGCTGGAAGATGAACTCGGTCACCACGCCGAAGTTGCCGCCACCGCCGCGCAGTGCCCAGAACAGTTCGGCGTTCTCCGTTCGCGAGGCTCGCCGAGTGGTTCCATCGGCCGTCACGATCTCGACCTCGATGAGGTCGTCCACGGACCAGCCGAACTGCCGGCTCAGGTAGCCGAACCCGCCGCCGAGCGTCAGTCCGGCGGCGCCGGTCGCGGAGACGAACCCGAGGGTCGTGACCAGGCCGTGCTCCTGCGTTGCCCGATCGACGTCGCCGAGTGTGCAGCCGGGAGCAACCCGCGCCGTACGACCCTCGACGTCAACGACAACATCCTTCAGCGCCGACATGTCGAGCGTGACGCCACCGTCCGACAGCGCAAGCCCGGCGATGTTGTGTCCGCCGCCCTTGATCGAGAGTTCGAGGTCGTTGTCCCGGGCGAAGTTGACCACCGTGACGGCATCGTGGGTAGACCCCGCACGGATGACGAGCGCCGGTCGCTTCTTGATCATGCCGTTCCAAAGGGCGATGGCCTCCGCATAGCCGTCGTCGTCGGCTAGCAGCACGCTTCCGTCGAGCGAGGTGGCCAGCTCATCGAGCGATGCTTGTTCGATCTCCCTCGCACCCCCTGACAGGCGCGCGATCTGCAGTGTCGCCATGGCGTCCTCCGCTGTCTGCTCGTGCGCAGCGAGCTGCGGTGCTTCCGCTCCCCCGCGCCGGCGCGTTACACATCATGATGCGCCTTCTGCCTCAACGCAGTCATCCAGCCGACTCGATCTGAACCGAAGGAGCAACCGATGGACTGGAAACTCGAGACGATCGTCATTCCGGTGTCGGATGTCGACCGCGCCAAGGAGTTCTACGTCGACAAGCTCGGATTTCACGAGGACGTGGACCATCATCCGAGCGAGTCATTTCGTGTCGTTCAGACGACCCCGCCGGGGTCCGCGTGCTCCATCACGTTCGGCATCGGGATGCAGATTCCGGCACAGCCCGGCCAGTACGGTGGCCTGCACCTGTGTGTCACCGATGTCGAAGCCGCCCACGCGCAGCTCGTAGCCGCCGGGGTCGACGTCAGCGATCCATACCACTTCGGCGACCAGGGGCAGGCGCCCGGGATCCATCCGGAGCGCATCGACTTCGGCACCTACGTGTCCTTCTCCGACCCTGACGGCAACGGATGGCTGGTCCAGGAAAAGGGACACGGCCGATCCGGGGATTAGGCGAAGGGCTTCACGACCATCACAAACACGAGAACAGCGACAAGGACCATGAGCGTCCATGTGGCCGCGCGTGCCAGCGGATCGGCGATGACCTCGCGCAGGGCATCCGACGGCGCGTCGTCCGGGCTGTCAGCTGCCGCTCGCTCGAGCCGGCCGACCCACGGGTCGCTGATGGTGATGCCGAGGGCCATGGCCCCGACGAACGCGACGTAGGCGAGGATCAGCCAGGTGGCCAGCAGGTCGATCTGACCGGTCAGGGCCGCCACGATCCCGAACGCCACGCCCGCCAGGAAGAGACCTGTCGAGATGTTGGCGAGGGGCCGCACCCGAGCGGTGACCGTCCGGATTGCGACGACCTCGCCGGAGTTGGCCACGGCGCGCAACACCAGCTCACCGCTGACAGCGAGTGCCACGGCAAAGAACATCGACGCGATGTGCAGGTACTTGAACGCTACGAAAAGGTCCATCTTGGTGTTCCTCTCTCACTGAAGGCGTGTGCGGGCCTGATGCCCGATGAGCTGCGCAACCGAGCGCCCGGCAGCGACGGCGTCCAACCCGGATGTGCGCAGTGCATTCCATGCGTCGGGGGTGGTGAGCGCAACGAGCATCACGACCCGGTTGGCGACGGCTCCCGGCATCGCCGATTGGGCAAGCTCCCGATGCCGGCGATCGACCTCCTCGAACCAGGCGTCGACTGCGGGAAGCGCGCGGCGATCGGTTCGGAGGCGATCGAATCCGTGGCCGAGGGCGTCCCACCACGCGAAGAGCGCCGACGCCATTCGGGCGATGCGCTCCACTTCCTCCTCGAGTTCGGCAAAGGCGGCGCTGGTCGGCATAGGCAGGAGCGCGTCGCTCAGCTCGCCGCAGGCGCGGATCAGCTCATCGCGATCCGGGAAGTGCTGCAGGATCGTCGACGGCGCGACGCCGGCGCGCTCCGCGATGTGCCGGAGAGACGCTCCGGTGATCCCGAGCTCGTCGTGGGCGGCAATCGTGGCTTCCAGGATGGTTCGCCGAGTGTGCTGGACCCGCTCGGCACGCTTGCCGAGCCGGTACCCACGCTTTGGCCTATTCATCGAACACATTGTTCGCCGAATCATACCCATTCGTCAATAGGGTTCCGTGTGGACGCACTGCGGGCGCGGTCTACACTCCCTGGATGTCGAGCTCTCGAACGTTCGATCCCGAGCTCATGAGGCTCATGGACACCACCGTCGAGATCGTCATCGAGACGATTCGCTCATCGGGCGAGCCGCGCCGGACGGTGATCTGGATCGTGACGGACGGGGCCGAGGCCTACGTCCGATCGGTCAATGGTCGCCGCGGTCGCTGGTTCCAGGACCTTCAAGAGCGACCGGAGGCGTTCATCACCGTCGGCGCCGAGCGCATCCCGGCCGAGGCATATCCCGCGACCGACGACGCCACGGTCGAGCTGGTGAGCGACCTTTTTCGCGCCAAGTATGGTCAAACGAGCCGGCGGAGCACCGCATCCATGCTCGAGCCGGAGACGCTCGACACGACACTGCGCCTCGATCCGGCGTAAGGTGCGCGATCCGACGCAAGCCACGAGGGAGAGGCGATGACGTTCCCCACCGATGACATGCCGATCACCCACATCCTGGTCGTCTCTGACGTCGAGCGTTCCCGGACCTGGTACACGGACGTGCTCGGCGCAACGCTCTATCGAGAGTACGGCGAGGATTCGACAGTGCTGTCGTTCAGCGGCTCGTGGCTCCTTCTCGTGTCGGGCGGCGAGCCCACCGACGACAAGCCGGGCGTGACGCTCGCCCCGTCCCCCGACCCGAGCACGGTGAGCCACCTGTTCACGATCCGCGTGCCCGACTGCGCGGCCGCCTACGAAATCCTGCGACAGCGCGGAGCGACGTTCCTCACCCCACCGGTGACCCACGGGGCCGAGACGCGCTGCTTCTTCCGGGATCCGGACGCCAACCTGTTCGAGATCAGCGAGTACCGGGCCTGATCCCGCGGGCCATTACGGCCGGAAGCCGTCCTGTGGCTGCCACCCGAGGAGCCGCTCCCCTTCCCCCAGGCTGAGCCAGCGGCCGGTGTTGTCGCTCACGCCGTAGACGACGGCGAATCGCTCGTCGGTCAGCAGCGCCGCCTCGATGAGCGTCATGCAGTCGCGCTGGCTGAGCCACATGGCCGGCCCACGCTCGCGGACGTGCTGGATTTCCTTGCGGGCCGCATGGAGAGGCGTGGGCGGCTCGTCATTCTCGGTGACCCAGCCGATGCGGAGGCAGACCACGCTCAATGCCTCGAGGCGCTCGACGTAGAAGCGGCCGACCGCCTCTCCCCACACCTTGCTCGCCCCGTAGAGGGAGTCGGGCCGGACGGGAGCGTCGGCGGGCACGATCGCCGGGTTGCCGGGATCAGTGAATCCAACGTCGTCCCACTGGTACATGCCGACGGCGTGGTTCGAGCTCGCGAAGACCACGCGATCCACGCCGGCACGCCGCGCGGCCTCGTACACGTTGTAGGCGCCGATGAGATTCGCCGCGAGCACCTCGTCCCACCGCGAGTCGACGTCGGCCGCCGCGGCGAGATGCACCACGGCGTCGACGCCGCGGAAGGCTCGCTCGACGGCCCCGAGATCGGTGATGTCAGCATCCTCCCGGTGGAGGGGTCGAACCTCGTATCGGCCGGACAGGTGCTCGGTCAGCAACCCGCCGATGAGACCGCCGGCGCCGGTGATTGCGACGACCCTGGGATTCGCCATGCATCCAATCCTAGCCATTGCACTGACGGGGGTCTGGTGTGGCCCGGAGAATGCACTGGCGCCACCATCGATTCCTTCGATGCACTGGAGACCCCGATATGAGCACCACCACACGAACCAAGCGCGCGACGAGCAACGGCAACGGCCATCGCGCCAGCCCGACGTATGCAACGCTGGGCGAGGAAGTTCAGAAGTTCACGGCGATGCGCGCGTTGCCGATCGGCCTCGACGAGAGGGTCCGCCGAGAGAGCAGCGACCTCCTGAACGAGGTCCTGGCGGACACCACCATCCTGTATGCCCTCTACAAGAAGGCGCACTGGAACGTGGCCGGGCCAACCTTCTACCAGCTCCACCTCCTGTTCGACAAGCACGCCGAGGAGCAGCTCGAGCTGATCGACCTCCTTGCCGAGCGCGTCCAGGCGCTCGGCGGCATCGCGGTCGGCGATCCCCGACACGCGGCCGAACTGACCACGATCGAGCGCGCGCCGGACGGGGCGGAGGACGTGCCCGCGCAGATCACCCGCCTGCTGCAGGCGCACGAGACGATCATCGGCAAGGTGCGCGAGGACATCGAGACGACCGAGGAATCCAAGGATTGGGGCTCGAATGACCTGCTGATGGGCGACGTCCTGCGCCGGCACGAGCTCCAGGTGTGGTTCCTTGCCGAGCATCTGGTCGAGATGGACCTGGTCGAGGAGTGACCGCGCCTGAGCGCATAGCCCGATAGGGCCATGGCCCTCCCCCGGGAGGGGGACCTACGCTCAGCCGGTGAGCCACTCTTCAGGCGTCCTGCCGCTGCCGGCTGTCGCGCGTACCGAGGAGCGCGAGCGCGAGCGTGACCGCGGTGCGCTGCTGCCGGTGCTCGTTGCCGGCCTCATCGCGTTGTCCGTCGTGGCCCTCGTCGGAGCCTCCTCCGGCGACCTCGGCCCATTCAGTCGATACGCCCTGGCGATCGGAGCCGCGCTCGTCGCGACCTCGATCGCCGTGCGATCGGCTGGCCTTGCCGAGGGCCGGGTGCGGCGCTACCGAGGTCTCCTGGTCTCGGCGACGGTGCTCTGGCTGACACTCCAGGTCGCGCGCAGCCTGGGAAGGATCGGGGAGGGTGAACCGGTCCCATGGTTCGCCATCGAGCTCGCCTGCCTGGCGGCGATTGCGGGTGTCACGGTCGCCATGTGGGGCACCGCGTTCCACGGGCGCTTCGCGCGCAGCGAGGCTCGGTCCATCTACATCGACGCCGCGACGGTCTTCTTCACCGTGGCCGGCATCGCGATCCTGGCGCTCAGCCGACTGATCGGCACCCGGCCGGACGTCGTGCCACTGGCCGCAAACGTCGTGGTCTTTGCCGGCGTCATCGGCTCACTGGTGGTCATCTACCTCGCCGCGAACCCTCCCGGCGGACTCCATGGATGGTTGGTCGTCGCCGTGGGGCTGCCCATCGTCGCCGCCGGCATGATCTGGGTGCTGCTTGCCGACAGCGTCGGGCAGGTAGCCATCGGCGCCGAGCTGGTCACGGCCATCGGCGTGACGATCACAGCCTATGGAAGCGCGACGTGGACGCCCGCGATCCATGCCGACCCAGCGAGAGCCGCCCGCTACGCGCGGATTCGGTCCGCACTTCCGGTGGCGACGGCCACCCTGGCGCCGATCCTCCTGGTCCTCAACCACATCCTGACTCCCCACCGAGGCGACCTCGCGGGGCTCCTGGTGGACGCGTCGATCGGCATCGTGCTCACGCTGATCATCGCGCGGCAGACGATCCTGCTCGGGGAGCGCGGCCGGCTGGTCGACGAGGCGGAGGCCAGCATTGACCGCGAGCGAACCGCCGTAGCGCACCTGACGCTCAGCGAGCAGCGCTTTCGTTCTCTCGTCCGGAACTCGTCCGATGTCATGCTCATCCTTGCCGATGACGGCACCGTCACCTACCAGAGCGAGGCCGTGCAACGGGTGCTGGGCTACCGGCCAGGCGAACGGGTCGGACAGTCCATGTTCGACATCATCCACCCGGACGACATTGCGGCCGCGAAGGCGACGTTCGGCGAGCTCCTGCGATCCCCGGAGCTCGTCCGCGTCCTCGAGGGCCGGGCGCGGCACGCCGACGGATCGTGGCGTGACATCGAGGTCACCGCGCGAAATCTCTCTGAGGACCCCGCCGTGGGCGGAATCGTGGTCAATTATCGGGACGTCAGCGAGCGTCGTGACCTCGAGCGGCAGCTCGTCCACGAGGCGTTCCACGATCCGTTGACGGGTCTCGCCAACCGCGCGCTGTTCATCGACCGCGTGCAGCACGCCCTCGCCCGCCGAGGCTCCGTGGCGCTGGCCGTGCTGTTCCTGGACCTCGACGACTTCAAGACGATCAACGACTCGCTGGGGCACGCGGCCGGAGACCACGTCCTGCAGGCCGTCGCCGAGCGCTTCCGTGGTGCGCTTCGTCCCGAGGACACCGTGTGTCGCCTGGGCGGCGACGAGTTCGCGATCCTGCTCGAGACGAATGATGCGGCGTTGTTCGGGATCGTGGCCGAGCGGCTGACGGATGCCCTGTGCAGCCCGTTCGAGGTTGCCGGCAAGCAGGTCCACATTGCGGGCTCCATCGGGATTGCGCTATCGGGACCCGAAACGAAGACCGCCGACGAGCTGCTGCGCAACGCCGATGTGGCGATGTACACGGCCAAGGGGCGCGGCAAGGGTCGGACCGAGGTGTTCGAGGCGAGCATGCATACCGCGGCACTCAACCGCCTCGAGCTCAAGGCCGATCTCGAGCGAGCCGTCGAGCGCTCCGAGCTTCGACTGCGATACCAGCCGGTCTTCGACCTGCAGGACGGGCAGCTCAGTGGCTTCGAGGCATTGCTCAGATGGCGCCACCCGGACCGCGGCGAGGTCATGCCGAACGACTTCATTCCGTTGGCCGAGGAGACGGGCCTCATCGTGCCGATCGGCGAATGGGTCCTCGACCAGGCCTGCCGCCAGGCCCAGGCATGGAACGCGACGGGCGTCCGGCCGCTGCACATCAGCGTCAACATCTCGCCGCGCCAGGTCCAGGATGCCTCGATCACCTCCACGGTCCGCGCCGCACTCGACGCCGCGGGGCTCGATCCGGACCGGCTGATCGTCGAGCTCACCGAGTCCGGCCTGATGCAGGATGACGAGGGTCGCCTCCGCGAGCTGAAGGCGCTCGGCGTCCACATTGCGCTGGATGACTTCGGCACCGGCTACAGCTCGCTGAGCTACCTGTCCCGGTTCCCGATCGACATCCTGAAGATCGACCAGAGCTTCGTGGCTCAGCTGCGGCCCGGTCAGACCGAGACGGCACTCGTCCGTTCGGTCATCCAGCTCGGCGCGGCGATGGGCCTCTTCACCGTGGCCGAGGGAATCGAGGACGAGGGACAGCTTCATCGGCTGCGCGAGCTGGGCGTGAACTACGGGCAGGGCTATCTCCTGGCGCGGCCGATGGACCCGATCGCGGCCACCCGCCTTGTCGCCACCGACTCGTCGATCACCCAGGTTCTTGCCTCGTGAACGGCGTGGAGGAGAACCACGGCTGCGCGGACATGGCTGCCGCGCTCGGGGTCGACGACATCCTCGTCTTCGTCCGGCGCGACCTCGAGCTCTCCCTCCTGGGTGGAGCGGGACGCGGCATCGGCTGGGCAGGCGTGGTGGACGTGCCGCTCGCCGAGGAACCGCTGGCCGCCGAGACGATTCGGCGAGGCCGAGCACGCCACGTGGAGAGCGGCGAGCCGCGCCGCATCGTCGGCCCGTACTGGTCGTCAAACGCGGCGCTCATTCCCCTCGGGGACGGTCACCTGGTGGTGTTCGGCTCCGGCCAACCGATCGGCCCATCAGACGGTGAGCTCCTGCGCGCGGCAGCCGAGTCCGCGGCTGCGTGCGGCGACATCCCATCGTCGAAGCTGCTTGCCGATGAGCTCGAGGTGGTCCACGCGGTGCGCCAGCTCATGGAGTACCGGCCCGAGACGATCGCGGCCACGGCCGCGCATGTCGGTGCGGCCGCAGCCACCGCACTCGGATGCGAGGTCGGCGTCGTGCTGTTCCGTGATGGGGAGCGCTCGGTGATCGCCGGCGGCGGCACGGCGTGGGCGCGCATCTCGCAGAACCCGCAGCTGCGGCCCGATCTCGAGTCACTGGCCGAGCGAGTGGCGACCGATTCCCTGGTCGAACAGGAGATCGATGCCGATCCCCTGGGCATCAGCCTGGTGTCGCGATTCGCCTTGCGGATCGGGACCGATTCGCCGATGGCCACGCTCATGGTGGGGCACACCACGGATCGGGCCCGCGGATTCACGCTCCTCTGCCAGCGCGTCGGGCGATCGATCGCCGACGCGGCCGAGGTCCTCCTGGCGCAGGCAGCGGCACGAGAGGAGCTCTCTCGTGAGCGGGACCAGTTTGCCCGCGAGGCTCGAACGGATCCACTGACCGGGCTCGGCAACCGAATCGCCTGGGAGGAGGCACTGCGCCGTGAGGAGGCCCTGTTCACCCGACACGGTCGACCAGTTGCGCTTCTCTCGCTCGACGTCGACCACCTGAAGCTCACGAATGATCGATTTGGCCACGGTGGAGGGGACGAGATCCTCGTCGCAGCCGCCGATGTGCTTCGCGATGCGCTGCGCGAGAGCGACGTGGTGGTCCGCCTCGGCGGCGACGAGTTCGCGGCAATCCTGCCGGAAACCGAGCGCGATGGCCTCGCGGTCGTGAGCGAACGCATCGCGGCGGCCACGGACTCCTGGCGCGGCAGCCATCCCGACCTTCGCCTCAGCATCTCGATCGGCACCGCCGGCGCCGTCCTCGGCGAGTCACTGCGCGACACGTTCCTGCGCGCGGACGATGCGCTCATCCAGGGCAAGAGCGCGCGCTGATCCGCACCTCGCAGGTCCTGTAGGCTCGGGCCCATGAGCCCCGCGCTGCTGGCGACCTTGGCGTGCGTCGTGGCCGCAGCATGCTGGGCGGCAAATGCGATCATCGCCGCGGGAGCCTTCCGCCTGGGCATCACCCCGGAACAGCTTGCCGAGGCGCGCGTGGTTGTCGCCCTCGTCCCGCTGGCGCTCTACCTGGCCATCGCGCGTCGAGATCTGGTGCGTCCCCCACGCCACGCGGCGGTGCCCCTCATCGTCTTCGGCGCCTGCATCGTTGCCGTCAACTACGCGTACTACGTGGCCATCGACCGCGTCCCGGTCGGCGTGGCGATCTCACTGCAATACACGGCGCCTGTCCTGGTCCTGGCCGGGACGGCGCTCGTCGGACGCAGGACACCCGCCGCCTCGGTCTGGGCGGCCGGCGGACTGACGCTGTTCGGGGCAATCCTCGTCAGCGGGGCGCTTGCCGGATCAGCAGGCTCGCTCGACCAGAGCGGTCTCCTGGCCGGTGTTGCATCGGCGCTGACCTTCGCGGGCTACCTGGTGGCGGCGGAGGTTGCCGGGCGGCGAGGCACGCACCCGGCCACCACGCTGTTCATCGGCTTCCTGGTGGCGGCGGCGATCTGGACCGTCATCGTTCCGCTCTGGACGTGGCCACTCCACCTCCTGGCCAATCCGGACATTGCCTGGCGGGTGGTCGCCGTCGGGCTGCTGGGGACGCTGATCCCCTTCGCTCTGACGGTGGCGGCCCTGCGCTGGATCTCGTCGGCGGTGGCCGGCATCGCCACGACCGCGGAGCCCGTGCTCGCCGCCGGCCTGGCATGGTGGCTTCTTGGTCAGGCGCTGGGGCCATCGCAGCTGGTCGGCGGAGCGCTCGTGGTCGCCGGGGTCCTCCTGGCGCAGCTTGCCAGGCACGGGCCGGTCAGGACCGACCCCGTGGAGTTCACCCCCTGACCAGGCTCCGGGCCCATTCCGGTGCCTGGATCACTGTAGGCTTGGGATATGAATCGATCGGCCCGGCGAGCCCTGCTGCCGCTTGCGTGCATTCTTCTGCTTGGCGCATGCACGTCCACGCCCAGCCCGTCGGCGAGTTCGTCCCCCGCCCTGACGCCCGAGCCGACGCCGTCGAGCAGTCCGTCAGAGACGGCCACGTCGCAACCTTCACCGAGCGTCACCCCAAGCGTTCCTGAGTCGACCGTTCCGAGCGCCTCGGCAAGTGCCACGATCGGACCCGGCGGATTCGGCATCCCATCGAACCCCGGTGCGGATGCCCTGTTCCTGGATCGTGACGAGTGCCAGAGCTCACGCGACGGCTATCGGCTCGACTTTCCTGAGGACTGGTGGACCAACACCGATATCGGCAAGGTGCCGTCGTGCAGTTGGTTCAGCCCCACCTTCTACGAGGTGCCGGATCCGAATGTCGTGCCCGATGAGATCGCAATCGAGATCTTCGTGGTCAGCGGCGTTCGTGAATACCCGCGCCGAGTGCTCAGCAGCGAGAACATCGTCGTGGGTGGGACGCAGCCAGCGGTCCGGCTCGAGATCGACGGCACGGCCGACGGCAGCGACGGCGGCTCCTACGAGTACGTCGTGCAGCTGGGACCGACGCTGGAGCAGGGCCCAAATCTCGTGGCCCGCACCGACACGAAGATGGGTGGCACCTTCGACATCAATCGAGGCGTGCTCGACCGCATGATGGCCACCATGCGCTTCTTCGGGTCCGTGCAGTAAGCGAGCGGGAACTCAGTAGTAATCAGAGCAGCTCAGGAAGTATCCACAGCCGCGGCAGATGAGCTTGCACTTCCGCTCCTCCATCTCCGACCCACAGTTCGCGCACGTGCGCATCAGCCGATTCGGGTCCGGCTGCGGTGGGATCCGGGAGACGAGCGCGACGCGGGACGGTTCGGGAGTCTGCATCGGTGCGAGGGTAGCGCCCTCGGCGCGCCACTTGCATGGGGAATTCGCGAGGAGGTACATCCCATGGACGAGGACCGCACGAAGGACAGCATCGAGCAGATGGACGACATCGAGCTCAAGAACCCGATCGCCGATGACGACGCCACGTTGGGCGAGGCGGGCGACGCGTTGAACCCGGATGGCGAGGCTCCCTGAGACCGACAAGGACGACGGGGAGGGGCCCGTGCCGCACTCGACCCAGATGCCGCGCTGACGGGCGCTACGATGCGTGGATGACGGCCACTGCTCCGGGCTCGACCCTCGACCAGCTCGCTGACGACTACTGGGCTGCCTGGCTTGCACGCCATCCGGTGCAGGCGACGGCGCTCGGCGACCGTTCGCATGACGCCCAATTGGATGACTTCTCGCCGACCGCGAACGAAGCGTGGAGCCGACAGCTCGATGCGTTCGAGCAGAGGCTCGAAGGGGTGTCGAGCGAGCGTGATGGCGACGACGTCACCAACTCGGCATTGCGCGAGGCCATCCTCACCGACCGCGCCTTCCTGGACGCCGACCTGCGCTCGTTCAACATCGACCCGATGGACGGGCCGCAGGTCGACCTTCTCAACATCCCCTCGTTCCACCCCGTGCGATCGGATGCGGAGGCTGCGGCGCTGCTCCAACGTTGGCGCGCGATGCCCGAGTACATCGACCGGGCCATCGACGACCTTCGTCGCGGCCTGGCCGAAGGGCGCATCGGCGTGGCGATCCTGTGCGCCCGGGTGCTCGAGCAACTCGACGAGGTGCAGGATCGCGCCACCGAGGACTGGCCCCTCGCCAGCCCGGCCACGGAGTGGCCGTCGATCCGCGAGGAACTGCACGCCGTCATCGACGAGCAGATCCGGCCCGCCTTCGACCGGTACCGACACATGGTCGCCGACGAGATCGCGCCGCGGGCACGGCCCGACGATCGACCCGGGCTCTCGCACGTTCCGGGCGGCGATGAGGCGTATCGGCTCCTGACGCGTGCGCACACGTCGCTCGACGTGGATCCGGCGCAGGTGCATGCCATCGGGCTGGAGGAAATCCAGCGGATCGACGATGAGTTCGTGGCGCTCGGGGCTCGGCTCCTCGGTACCCACGGCCTCGCCGAGACCCTCGGCGCGTTGCGGGAGGACCCGGCGCTCCACTTCGCATCGCGCGATGAGATTGCCGAGACCGCCGGGGCGTCGCTGGCACGCGCCAACGAGGCCATCGGCAGGTGGTTCGGGAGGCTTCCGAAGGCTTCGTGCGAGGTCGTGGTCATGCCATCCCACGAGGAGAAGCACTCGACCATCGCCTACTACCGGGATCCGGCGGCGGATGGCTCACGGCCGGGCCAGTACTACGTCAACACCTACGCACCCGAGACGCGGCCGCGCTACGAGGCGGAAACCCTGGCATTCCATGAATCGGTGCCCGGCCATCACCTGCAGATCGCCATCGCGCAGGAGCTCGACCACCTGCCGGCGTTCCGACGGTTCGTCGGCAGCACCGCGTACATCGAGGGCTGGGGGCTGTACACCGAGCGGCTATCGGCGGAGATGGGGCTGCTGTCAGGCGAGATGGACCAGTTCGGGGTGCTGTCGTTCGACGCGTGGCGGGCATCGCGCCTGGTGGTCGACACGGGTATCCATGCATTGGGCTGGACGCGTCAGCAGGCGATCGACTTCATGGCCGCACACACGGCGCTGGGGCTCAACAACGTCACGAACGAGGTCGACCGCTACATCGCCTATCCGGGGCAGGCGCTCGCCTACAAGCTCGGGCAGCTCGAGATCCTGCGCCTTCGCGCTGAAGCTCAGGAACGCCAGGGCGAGCGATTCGACATCCGTCGCTTCCACGACGTGGTGCTGGGGGAAGGGGCCCTCGCGCTCCCGGTCCTGCGCCAGGTGGTGGAACGCGCCCTGCGCTGAGCGGGCAGGGCCATGGAGCGGCGCGACCCATACCGCATCCTCCAGGTGCAGCCTGACGCCGATCCGGACGTCATGCAGGCCGCCTACCGAGTGCTTGCGCGCAAGGCGCATCCCGACGCCGGGGCACCCCTGGACGAGCACGCCGAACGCCGCATGGTCGACCTCAACTGGGCGTATGCCGTGGTCCGGGATCCCGTCAGGCGACAGGCCTGGGAATCCGATCGACGACGCACTCCCCCACCCACGCCGGCCGAGGACGCCACCCATGGCGCACCGCGAGGGCCGCTGGGGGCGGATGGTGACGCCGTCCGGCTGGACTTCGGGCGCTACCAGGGCTGGACATTGGGCGAGATCGCCCGTCGGGATCCTGACTACCTCGACTGGCTGCGTCGGCACGCATCGGGCGCTCGCTATCGGGACGCCATCGACATCCTGCTTCGCAAGCACCGCCCACAGCGTCGACCGCCCGCCTGAGCGTACGGACGGACCATTTCCGGACGGCCAGGGACGCATGTACGGGCCCCGTGCCAGGGCAGGGGTGGCACACTCTCTCGGACATCGCTCGGGCGCGCCCACGCACCCGGCACTCAGCGGCGCTCGCTCTGCCCCGCGCGTCGCCGCACAGGAGAGTCATTGATCATGGAACGCTTCCGCAACACCTGGCTGGCGATCGTCGGTGGCGCCATTCTTGTCACGCTGTCGGTGTCGGCTGCCTTTGGTGCGGCGCCATCAGGCGCCTCCGATGGCACGCGGGGCCAGACAATCGCCGGGTTTGTCCACGGCCTGATCTTCGACGCCGGTCAGGACGCCGACGAGGAAGCAGTCGAGTCCGATGCCTGTGACGCAGACGACGAGGATTCGGATTCGGGGGCCGATGCGACCGAGTCCGCCGAAGCGGAAGCCGATGACCTCGACGCTGCCGAGGAGTGTGACCTCGAGGACTGTGACGTCGATGAGGTTGATCCCGAGACGTCAACGGAGTCGTTCGGCGCCGTCCTCGACTCCGAGCAGTGCGACGCCGACGACCAGGATGAGGACGAGGACGCCGAAGAGGCCGAGGATGCTCCCGATGACGAGGATGCCGGGGCCAGCGGCGACGGCTCACACGGCGCGTGCGTCCGGGAAGTTGCCCATGACAAGGATGCGGTCGGCGGAAAGAACGACAACCACGGCGGTGCCGTGAGCGAAGCGGCGCGGATCACCTGCCACGAGGGCGCTGATGACTCGGAGGAGGACGCCGATGACGGCGAAGCCACCGACGCCAAGCGGGATGACAAGGCTGCTGCCGCCGAGGCCAGGGCGGCAGAGAAAGAAGCCCGCAAGGCCGAAAAGGAGGCTCGCAAGGCGGAGCGTGCCGAGGCGCGCGAGAGCAAGGGCCACAGCGGTGGAGACGACGAAGACGAGGACGAGGACGAAGGCTCCGACGACGACTGATCGCTGACCGTCACCGGCAGCCTATTGGCGCGTGCCACGAGCTCGGAGCGACGTCTCCGGGCTCGTTTGGCGTCCGGGAAGGCTCAGTCGCCACCCTCGGCCGGACTATTCGGCTCGTCCGGCAGGCCGGGCTGCTCCTTCGGGTTCGTGCCCGGGCGCTCGTCGACGCCTTGATCCTTCAGGTAGCGCTCCTGCTCGGCGAGCTCCTGCTTGCCGTCCTTGGCGCGCTGCGCCTGGTCGATGTTCTCGTTGACCCGATCCTGTGGGATGGGGCTCTGTCGCGCGTCACTCATGGCTCACGTACCGCATGTGGCGTGCCCGTCGGGTAGACGACCACCCTGCGGGCACCGTCGCCGCGGCGCATGGCCTCGAAGGCCGCATCGAGGTCCTCGAGACCGATGCGCGCCGTGATCAACGCGTCGAGCGGCAGCCGGCCGGCTCGGTAGCGCTCGGCGATGCTCGGAAAATCGCGGGCAGGCACTGCCGACCCGTAGTTCGAGCCGCGAATCTGCTTGCTGTCCTCGACCAGCCGATACACGTCGAAGCTCGCCCGGGCGCCCTGCGGCGGCATCCCAACCAGCGTGACGATCCCGCCAGGACGAACAAGCTCGACCGCCAACTCGACGGTCTCCACGAGGCCGATGCACTCGAGGACGTGATCGGCGCCGGTCGCCTGGCCGGCCTCATCGGATCTCAACGTTCGCGTGGCGCCCACGCGGCGAGCGAGCTCGAGCTTCTCCGGGTTGGTATCGATGGCGGTGATCTCGCGCGCGCCGGCATCGGCCGCGCCGATGACCGCCGAGAGCCCCACGCCTCCGAGGCCGATGACAACCACCGACTCCCCCGCCATCACGCCCGCAGTCTCCTGCACCGCGCCGATCCCGGTGGTCACCGCGCAGCCGATGAGCGCAGCAACCTCCGGCGGCGTTGCGGGGTCGATCTTGATTGCCGCCGACGCAGCCACGACCTGGTGCGTCCCGAAGGTGCCGATCCCCGAATATGCGCCGACTGCCGTTCCATCAGCGCGATGGAGTCGCGCCAGGTCCTTGCCGAGGCGGTGGCCGCTGCCATCGGGCCGGCTGCACAGCCACGGTTCGGAGCGCGCGCAGGCTGGGCAGGTGCCGCAGGGCGCGGTCCAGGCCAGGACGACAAGGTCGCCGAGCTCAAGGCTTCCCACGCCTGGTCCCAGCTGCTCGACCACAGCGGCGCCCTCGTGACCGAGCACGACGCCGGTCGGACGGTCCCACTCCCCATCCACGACGTGCAGGTCCGAGTGACAGACGCCGGCCGCGGCCATGCGAACGAGCACCTCCCCCGGTCCGGGGGGATCGAGCTCAAGCTCCTCGATCCGGATCGGTTGGTCGGGTCCCAGGAACACGGCACCGCGCATCTTCATGCCGCCGATGCTACGCGCCCGGACGTCGAACGAGCCGGCCCCCTGGGGACCGGCCCGCTCGCATTCGAAGGAGGTGTCCTACTTCGTCGGCTTGAAGATCGCGAACTGCTGGGTCGAGATGCGGACGCCATCGAGATAGACATCCAGCCGATAGCACTGGTTCGTCACGAGGCCCAGCGCCTTCGTATCGAGGTTGTAGATCCAGTGGTCACCGGTCGGGCGGAAATCGTTGGTGTTGCCATTCGATGCGCCGGCATCGGAGTAGAGCTCAACTCCGTCCATGACCGCCGCCGTCGAGCAGTTGGTCGGGTTGACGTTGATCTCGAGACGGCCCTGTGCGATCTGCGTGCTGCTCTGGTTCACGCCCTCCAGGTACACCCGGATCTTGACCGGGATGACCCTGCCGTTCTTACCCGTGTTGAGCACGATCGCGGTCGGCGTCGAATCGTCGATCGGCGACTGGTAGTCCAGCGTGTACCGATTCAGCTGGAAGGTCACCGACGTCGTCGACGTGTTCGTGGCGTTGTCGGTCGTCTTCGCGCGGATCGTGTACTGGCCGGTGCTCGGGAAGCTGCTGTAGGCGAACATCTTGAGCCACGTGCCGCCGTTCCCGACCGGGAACAGGACCTCGGTCGTGCTGGCGAAGGCCGTGCCGTTCCAGTACATGCCGGTCGAGACCTGCTTGATGCTGACCTCGGTCACGTTGATGCCAGAAGTCGGATCGCTTGCCGAGCCGCAGAACTCACCGGTCAGCGGCATGCAGCCGTTGATCCAGGTCGTCTCGCTGTACGTGCCGCCGTTCACGGGGAACGTGATCGTGACGGTCGGTGCCGTTGCGTCGACGGTGAGGGTGCGGGTGGCACTGTAGGCGCCGATGCCGCCGTCCTCGTCGGAGGCCCACACGCGCCAGCAGTAGGCATTGCTGTCCGGAATGCCGATGCCCGGCGTGTATGTGGATGCGCTCAGCCCGCTCTCGTTGATCTCCGGGCTCGGGAAGGTGCATCCGTTGTTGTCGACCTGGAGCGAGTACGTGATCGTGTCGTTGGCGCCGGCCGGATCGGTGGAATCGGTCCAATCGAAGGTCGGCGTGTTGTCGTTCGTGATCGCGCCGTTTGCCGGCGAGACCAGGCTTGGCGTGCTTGGCGCCACCGGCGCCACGTTGTTGATGGTCGCGATGAGCGAGTCGCAGGTCTCTGCACCACTGTCATCAGTCACGCAGACGGTCACAGTGTAGACACCGTTGTCGGCATAGACGTGCGAGCCGGCAACGGTGTCAGCCGATTGGTTGACGATTCCGACCTCGACCGGCGTCACGTCGCCCCAGTCGATTGTGGCGGTGTGCGTGTCACTGACGTCGACGTCCGCAAAGGTGGCGGAGGCCAGGCTGACAGCGGAGCCCTGCCACCGGCAAGATCTTCTCCAGCCTGAACAGTCGGCGCATCGTTCTGACCGTGGATGGTGACCGTCACGGTGGCGGTGTCATAGCCGCCCTGGCCGTCGGTGATGGTGTAGCTGAAGGTGTCGGTGGCGGTCTCGCCGACGGCCAGCGACTCGAACGCGCCGTTCGGGTCGTAGGTCACGTCGGTGCCGTTGTTGGTGACGCTGCCGAGCGTGCCGGTGGTGTTGAGGCTGTCGACGCTGAGCACGTCACTCAGGTCGGCGTCGCTGTCGTTGGCCAGCACGTCGATGGTGATGGCCGGGCCATCCTCGTCGGCATCGTCGACATCATCGACCGCGTCGGGGATGTCGTTCTGGCCGTGGATGGTGACCGTCACGGTGGCGGTGTCGAAGCCACCCTGGCCGTCGGTGATGGTGTAGCTGAAGCGTGTCGGTGGCGGTCTCGCCGACGGCCAGGGACTCGAACGCGCCGTTCGGGTCGTAGGTCACGTCGGTGCCGTTGTTGGTGACGCTGCCGAGCGTGGCGGTGGTGTTGAGGCTGTCGACGCTGAGCACGTCACTCAGGTCGGCGTCGCTGTCGTTGGCCAGCACGTCGATGTGATGGCCGGGCCATCCTCGTCGGCATCGTCGACATCATCGACCGCGTCGGGGATGTCGTTCTGGCCGTGGATGGTGACCGTCACGGTGGCGGTGTCGAAGCCACCCTGGCCGTCGGTGATGGTGTAGCTGAAGGTGTCGGTGGCGGTCTCGCCGACGGCCAGGGACTCGAACGCGCCGTTCGGGTCGTAGGTCACGTCGGTGCCGTTGTTGGTGACGCTGCCGAGCGTGGCGGTGGTGTTGAGGCTGTCGACGCTGAGCACGTCACTCAGGTCGGCGTCGCTGTCGTTGGCCAGCACGTCGATGTTGATGGCCGGGCCATCCTCGTCGGCATCGTCGACATCATCGACCGCGTCGGGGATGTCGTTCTGGCCGTGGATGGTGACCGTCACGGTGGCGGTGTCGAAGCCACCCTGGCCGTCGGTGATGGTGTAGCTGAAGGTGTCGGTGGCGGTCTCGCCGACGGCCAGCGACTCGAACGCGCCGTTCGGGTCGTAGGTCACGTCGGTGCCGTTGTTGGTGACGCTGCCGAGCGTGGCGGTGGTGTTGAGGCTGTCGACGCTGAGCACGTCACTCAGGTCGGCGTCGCTGTCGTTGGCCAGCACGTCGATGGTGATGGCCGGGCCATCCTCGTCGGCATCGTCGACATCATCGACCGCGTCGGGGATGTCGTTCTGGCCGTGGATGGTGACCGTCACGGTGGCGGTGTCGAAGGCACCCTGGCCGTCGGTGATGGTGTAGCTGAAGCGTGTCGGTGGCGGTCTCGCCGACGGCCAGCGACTCGAACGCGCCGTTCGGGTCGTAGGTCACGTCGGTGCCGTTGTTGGTGACGCTGCCGAGCGTGGCGCTGGTGTTGAGGCTGTCGACGCTGAGCACGTCACTCAGGTCGGCGTCGCTGTCGTTGGCCAGCACGTCGATGGTGATGGCCGGGCCATCCTCGTCGGCATCGTCGACATCATCGACCGCGTCGGGGATGTCGTTCTGGCCGTGGATGGTGACCGTCACGGTGGCGGTGTCGAAGCCACCCTGGCCGTCGGTGATGGTGTAGCTGAAGTGTCGGTGGCGGTCTCGCCGACGGCCAGCGACTCGAACGCGCCGTTCGGGTCGTAGGTCACGTCGGTGCCGTTGTTGGTGACGCTGCCGAGCGTGGCGGTGGTGTTGAGGCTGTCGACGCTGAGCACGTCACTCAGGTCGGCGTCGCTGTCGTTGGCCAGCACGTCGATGGTGATGGCCGGGCCATCCTCGTCGGCGTCGTCGACATCATCGACCGCGTCGGGGATGTCGTTCTGGCCGTGGATGGTGACCGTCACGGTGGCGGTGTCGATAGCCACCCTGGCCGTCGGTGATGGTGTAGCTGAAGGTGTCGGTGGCGGTCTCGCCGACGGCCAGCGACTCGAACGCGCCGTTCGGGTCGTAGGTCACGTCGGTGCCGTTGTTGGTGACGCTGCCGAGCGTGCGCGGTGTTGAGGCTGTCGACGCTGAGCACGTCACTCAGGTCGGCGTCGCTGTCGTTGGCCAGCACGTCGATGGTGATGGCCGGGCCATCCTCGTCGGCATCGTCGACATCATCGACCGCGTCGGGGATGTCGTTCTGGCCGTGGATGGTGACCGTCACGGTGGCGGTGTCGAAGCCACCCTGGCCGTCGGTGATGGTGTAGCTGAAGGTGTCGGTGGCGGTCTCGCCGACGGCCAGGGACTCGAACGCGCCGTTCGGGTCGTAGGTCACGTCGGTGCCGTTGTTGGTGACGCTGCCGAGCGTGCCGGGGTGTTGAGGCTGTCGACGCTGAGCACGTCACTCAGGTCGGCGTCGCTGTCGTTGGCCAGCACGTCGATGGTGATGGCCGGGCCATCCTCGTCGGCATCGTCGACATCATCGACCGCGTCGGGGATGTCGTTCTGGCCGTGGATGGTGACCGTCACGGTGGCGGTGTCGAAGCCACCCTGGCCGTCGGTGATGGTGTAGCTGAAGGTGTCGGTGGCGGTCTCGCCGACGGCCAGCGACTCGAACGCGCCGTTCGGGTCGTAGGTCACGTCGGTGCCGTTGTTGGTGACGCTGCCGAGCGTGGCGCCGGTGTTGAGGCTGTCGACGCTGAGCACGTCACTCAGGTCGGCGTCGCTGTCGTTGGCCAGCACGTCGATGGTGATGGCCGGGCCATCCTCGTCGGCATCGTCGACATCATCGACCGCGTCGGGGATGTCGTTCTGGCCGTGGATGGTGACCGTCACGGTGGCGGTGTCGAAGCCACCCTGGCCGTCGGTGATGGTGTAGCTGAAGGTGTCGGTGGCGGTCTCGCCGACGGCCAGGGACTCGAACGCGCCGTTCGGGTCGTAGGTCACGTCGGTGCCGTTGTTGGTGACGCTGCCGAGCGTGCCGCCGGTGTTGAGGCTGTCGACGCTGAGCACGTCACTCAGGTCGGCGTCGCTGTCGTTGGCCAGCACGTCGATGGTGATGGCCGGGCCATCCTCGTCGGCATCGTCGACATCGTCGACCGCGTCGGGGATGTCGTTCTGGCCGTGGATGGTGACCGTCACGGTGGCGGTGTCGAAGCCACCCTGGCCGTCGGTGATGGTGTAGCTGAAGGTGTCGGTGGCGGTCTCGCCGACGGCCAGCGACTCGAACGCGCCGTTCGGATCGTAGGTCACGTCGGTGCCGTTGTTGGTGACGCTGCCGAGCGTGCCGGTGGTGTTGAGGCTGTCGACGCTGAGCACGTCACTCAGGTCGGCGTCGCTGTCGTTGGCCAGCACGTCGATGGTGATGGCCGGGCCATCCTCGTCGGCATCGTCGACATCATCGACCGCGTCGGGGATGTCGTTGACTGCGATGACGGTGATGTTGTAACTGGCCAAGCCCGAGTTGAGCAAGCCGTCGTAGGCATGGAAGGTGAAGTCGTCTGTGCCATTGAAGTTCGGGTCAGGCGTGTAGGTGAAGCTGCCCGATGCGAAGAAGCTAAGGCTGCCGTTGGCAACGCCGTCGTCGAGCAAGACGGTAAGCGCGTCGCCGTCGACGTCCGAGCACACCACCGAGCCGGACAATTGCGTGTCCTCATCGGTCGTTCCGCTGTCGCTCACGCACTCCGGCGCGTCGTTGACCGCGTTGACGGTGATGTTAAAGGTGGCGGTGTTGGAGTCGAGCCCCTCGTCGTTGGCGTGGAAGGTGAAACTGTCGGCGCCGTTGAAGTCGGCATCCGGGCTGTAGCTGAAGGTGCCGTCGGGATTGAAGGTCAGGCTCCCGTTGCTGACGTCGGCGACCAGGCTGTAGGTCAGCGTGTTGGCGTCGATGTCGTCGCAGAGCACGGCGCCGTTGAGGGTGGTGTCCTCATCGGTACTGTCGCTCTGCGGATCGTCGCATGTCGGCGCGTCGTTGACCGGGTCGATCGTCAGCGTGACGGTTGCCACGTTGGAGTCGAGGTCACCGTCATTCGCAACGTAGGTGAAGCTGTCCGTGCCGTTGAAGTCGGCATCGGGCGTGTAGGTGAAGCTGCCATTCGCGTTGAGCGTGAGGCTGCCATTGGCCGGGCCGGTCACCAGGACGGCGGTCAGCGCGTCGCCGTCGGTGTCGGTGTCGTTGCCGAGGACGCCGGGCGCGGCCACGATGAGACTCGTGTCCTCATCGGTCGAATAGGCGTCGTCATCGGCCACGGGGGCGTCGTTGACCGGGTTGACGGTGATGGTGACGGTCGCGACGTTCGAGTCGAGCGCGCCGTCGTTGGCCATGTAGGTGAAGCTGTCCGTGCCGTTGAAGTCGGCGTCGGGCGTGTAGGTGAAGCTGCCGTCGCGTTGAGCGTGAGGCTGCCATCCGCCGGGCCGGTCACCAGGACGGGCGTCAGCGCGTCGTTTTCGATGTCGGTGTCGTTGCCGAGTACGCCAGGCGCGGCCACGATGAGACTCGTGTCCTCATCGGTCGAATAGGCGTCGTCATCGGCCACGGGGGCGTCGTTGACCGGGTTGACGGTGATGGTGTACAGCGACGGTGTTGGAGCTCAGAAGGCCGTCCGATGCGCTAAAGGTGAAGCCATCGGTGCCGTTGAAGTCCGCGTCAGGCGTGTAGGTGAACGAGCCGTTCGCGGCGAAGGACAGCATGCCGTTGGCGACGTCGTCGATGACCACGTAGCTGAGGCTGCCGCTGTCGACATCGGTGCAGGTGACGCTGTCAACCAGGGCCACGTCCTCGTTGGTCGAGCCCGAATCGGCGACACAGACCGGGGCGTCGTTGACGGCATTGACCGTGATATCGACGGTGGCGACGTTGGAGTTCGCCGATCCGTCGAATGCGCGATACGTGAAGCTGTCCGTGCCGTTGAAGTTGAGGTTCGGGGTGTAGTCGAAGCTGCCGTCGGCGTTGAGCGTCAGGAAGCCATTCGACGGGCCGGCGACCAGCACCGCGGTCAGCGGTCCGCCATCGATGTCGGTGTCGTTCCCGAGCACGCCTGGCGCGTCAACGCTCAGCAGGGTGTCCTCGTCGGTGGCGTAGTCGTCATCGACCGCGACGGGGGCGTCGTTGACGGCGTCCACCGTGATCGTGAATGTCTGCGATGGGCTCACGTCGACGCCGCCATTGGCGACGCCGCCGTCATCCTTGGCGTTCAGGGTGATCGTCGCGCTGCCCGATGCGTCCGCAGCCGGGGTGTAGCTCAACGTTCCGTCTGTTGAGACGGCTGGGAGCACCGAGAAGAGCGAAGCATTGGTGTTGCCGGTGATCTGGAAGGTCACCACCTGGGACGACTCGTTGCCCGGTCCGGCGCTGATGAAGGTCGCCCAGTTCGGGACAACCTGGATGCCGGCATCTTCGGCGACGGTCTGATCGGCGCCCTTCACAAACGACGGAGCGTCGTTGACCGCGTTGACGGTGATGGTGAAGGTCTGCGTGGCGCTGGTGTTGACGCCGCCGTTGGCGATGCCGCCGTTGTCATGGATCTGGACGGTCACGGTCGCCGAGCCGTAGGCATTGGCGGCCGGGGTGTAGGTCAGCGTCCCGTTGGCGGCGACCGCCGGCTGGGTGCTGAACAGGGCGTTGTTGTCATTGCTGACGATGAAGTCGACGACCTGGCCCGACTCGTTGGCCGGTCCGGCGCTGATCGCCGTGGCCCAGCCTGAGACGCTCTGCGCGCCCGCATCCTCGTTGACCGTCTGGTTGGCGCCCTTGGTGAAGGTCGGCGCGTCGTTGACCGAGTTGACGGTGATGGTGAAGGTCTGCGCGGCGCTGGTGTTGACGCCGCCGTTGGTGGTGCCGCCGTTGTCATGGATCTGGACAGATGACCGTCGCCGAGCCGAAGGCATTGGCGGCCGGGGTGTAGGTCAGCGTCCCGTTGGCGGCGACCGCCGGCTGGGTGCTGAACAGCGCGTTGTTGTCATTGCTGACGATGAAGTCGACGACCTGGCTCGACTCGTTGGCCGGTCCGGCGCTGATCGCCGTGGCCCAGCCTGACGACGCTCTGCGCGCCCGGCATCCTCGTTGACCGTCTGGTTGGCGCCCTTCATGAACGACGGCGCGTCGTTGACCGAGTTGACGGTGATCGCCACGACATCCGTATCGGTCTTGGCACATCCGACCGTTTGCCGGTCGTTGACTCGTGATGCGTGAAGTGATCGCTGAGCCGTAGTAGTTCGCGTTCGGGATGTAGGTGACGGCTGGCCAGTGCGGCGTTGACCTGGGCGAGAGTGCCGCGGAAGGTCATCGTGACGATCGGCCGTGCCGTCACCGGCTCCGGTACCGTTGGCGATCGCTGAAGCTCAAGCTAAGGCCGGTGGCATCGAGCCGAGGGTAAGCGTGCCGTTTGTCGCAGGTCAGCGTGACCTGCATCGTGCCGCCGCCCACATCCGGATCACTGACGCTGATCTGATTCGAGTTGCCCGACGATGAAGACTCGGATCGGTGTCCTCGTTCGTGACGTTGTGCGCGCGGGCACGCTGTTGACCGGACGGCGTTCACTGCCGCAGCATTGAACTGTCGACGGCGAGTGTCGCCGTCCGGATCCGAACACCGAACTGCATGGATTTGTCGATGTCCGGGCTGGTATTCGTGCACGGTGTTAGTGCTCGCTCCGCTAGCTGCGCTCCAGCCAGCAAATGTCGAGCCACCGTCCGCCGTGGCGCTGAACGTGATCGTAGCGCCGTTGGCCAGGAGGTGGAGATCGATTCGGCAGAACCATGTGGAAGTCACCGTCGGGATACAGCGCCGGATCCGACTTCCGCCGCATGAAGTGGGGGCATCGATCGTCCCGTGCACTCGGGGTGATGGTCACCGAGCCGGATCCGGTGCCGCCGAAGGTCAGTAGTCCAGTTGCGGGCGCCGCTGCCACATACGGCCCCACCAGCGGTCCCCCGTCCCCAACCGGGGCGGCGCCTGCCGGCTGAACCGAATCGGTCGAGGCATCGGCCATGGCGCGGGCCAGGTTGAGTCGCCCGTTGCCGGTCTGCAGCCGGATCCCCCGCCGGATCGGCGGTGCGCGCCAGGCGCGAGACGATGACGCCATTCGACAGGAACGGCTCGTTGGCCGACAGCAGCGCAGCTGCGCCGGCGACCGAGGCCGCGGCAGCCGAGGTGCCGGAGATGGTGGCAACGCCACCACCAACCGACGTCGTGACGATCCCCTCGCCCGGGGCGGCCATGAAGGCGGCGGCCCGTAGTTCGAGCCCGCGGCGAGTGCATCGGCGGCGTCGGTCGACGCGACGCCGATGACGCCGCGGTCGCCGGCCGGGAAGGTGGCGGCGGACGAGCCGTCGTTGCCGGTGGCGGCAACCAGGACGGCGCCCGACGACCAGGCGTAGTCGATGGCCGCCTGGAGGGCAGCCGAGTAGCCGGGGTTGCTGAAGCTCATGAGGATGACGTCGGCGCCCGCATCGGCGGCGTACACGACGCCCGCGATGATGTCGCTGTCCTGTCCGGTGCCATCGGCGCCCAGGACGGTGACGGGCAGCACGGAGACGCCCGCGTAGGCGGTTCCGGCGATGCCGGTGCCGTTATCGGTCTCGGCCGCCACGATGCCGGCCATCCAGGTGCCGTGGCCGTTCGGATCAGTCAGGGCGCTGCCGCCCAGGACGGAGTACCCGGGCAGGACGACGCCGTCGAGGTCCGGGTGGCCGGCATCGACGCCGGTGTCAAGGATGGCGACCACGGATGAGCCGCCGATGGAGACGGTGCCGTACAGGTCGTTCCAGCCGATCTGGCCAAGCGACCACTGATCGGCGAACGAGGTGTCGGACGGGGCGGCTTCCACGGCGCGGGTGCGGTCGAGCTCGACCCGCTCCACCTCGGGGTAGGCGCGCAGGGCGGTCAGCTCATCGGCGTACTCGGTCTCGTGGAGGAGGACGCTGCGAATGGCGAGCTGCGGGATGGCGCTCTCGTCGGTGACGCCAACGTTGGAGAGGATCTCGACCTGGCGGGATGCATCAGTCCCGGGGGAGAAGGTGACGATGTAGGGGCGCGTGCCGGGGGTGGTCGGCGCGACGGGTTCGGGGGTCGGGTCGGGCGTCGGATCAGGGGTGGGATCCGGATCGACCGGGGCTGGGGTCGCGGTCGGGTCAGGCGTCGCTGCAGGCTCCTCGGTCGGCGCGACCGTCGGGTCGGGCGTCGGGTCCGGCGTCACTTCGGGCGCGGCCGATTCGGTCGGCGTCGGCTCGATGATCGGCTCCTCGGCGAGCGTCGACGTCGGACCAAAGATGTACGTGACGAAGACCAGGATCTGCAGTACGACGAGCGCAGGACGGCTCGTACGACGGTGGGCAGCCGACGACATGATTTCCCCTATCCCCTAGTTCCCCTCGAGATGATGATCCGGGCACAGAACACCACGAGATCAATGAATGCCCGGGCACTGTGTCAAACGAAGTGCCGTGGAGCCATCCGTGAACCTACGGAGCGGGGTACTGATTCGCGAGTCCGTACCCCCACCCCATCACCGGTGCGTGTACGCACCGGTGCGTCCGGATACGGATGGGGCACTCCGTACCGTGATCCGTAGATGTCCGGATGCCGATCGAGGTCCGGAGGGGTACCTTCCGTGCATGCAGTTGCCAGAGCGGGGCCGGGACGCCTCAGCGAGTTCGAACGAGACGTCCACGGAGGAAGGCCCCGCGCTGCGTGACGCCCTCACGGCCGCCGCGCGCGCCGAATCCGATGAGGTCGCTGCCGCCGAGGCCCGCGCTCGCTTGCTGACGGAGCCGATGGCAACGATCCCTGCCGACGAGCCAATCGCTGCGCATCTCGCCGCGGACGAGCATCTGCATGCCTTGCGCCCGCATGCGATCCTCAGGGGACCGGGTGACGAACGCGCGCTTGGCTACGGGGGAACTCTGTACCTCACGTCGCGCCGGATGGTTCACCTGGGACAGGTGGTCATGTCGGTGCAGCTCACAGACGTCGTGGAAACCTCGCTCGCCGGAGAACGGCTGCTCCTCACGCTGCGTGAAGGCGAGGGATTCAGCCTGGACGTCGATCAGCCGCGCCTCCTCCGGGCCCAGATGGCCGCACTCATGCGGGAGCTGCGATCATGAGCATCCGTCGCGCCGCCGATGCCCGCCGCGCCCGACAGTCCGACGAGTCGACCGCGGACGGCATGCTCGAAGACACCGAGGCGGCCCGACCCCACACCGGCCCGCTCACCGATCGTCCACGGTCTCTGGCAGAGGCGGAGGAGCGATACGTCACCGTCCGCGACGAATGGATCGCTGCCATGCGGCGCGCGGCCACCGGGCGCCCGGCAGACCTCGCATCGCTCGCAATCCGGCAGGAAGCCTACGAAATCGCCGCTGCCGAGGTCGAGCGCTGGCGCAGCGCCCCGCACGTCGCCATCCCGATCGACCCGGAGCCGAAACGGACGGGAATCGAGGTCGCGATCGGCCAGGAGATGGCCTGGAAGCGAGTCCACGAGCGAAGCGAGGAGCCCGACGCCAACTCCGGTCCCGTCGCCCGATTCCTGCGCCGCGCGCTCAGGCGCTAGCCGAGCCTCCGTCCGCCCGATACCGCTGCGCCGCCTCGGCACGGTTCCTGACGCCCAGCTTGCGCAGCAGGCTGCTCACGTGACTCTCCACGGTACGCGGCGAAATGGACAGGCCCGAGGCAATCTCCCGGTCGGTCAGCCCATCGGCAAGCAGCCGGAGGACCTCGGTCTCACGGACGCTGAGCAGGTCGGCAATCTGGTCGGCGTCGCTCGCTCCGGCCCTCGTGCCCCGAGCCAGGTGCGACATGACCGTGGCGGCGTGGGCGCGCGACATCGGAAGGTCGCCGCGACGGATGCCGCGGACTGACCGCAGGAGCGACTCACCGGTCAGATCCTTGGTCAGGTATCCGACCGCACCATGTCGGATGGCACCCAGCAGATCGCGCCGATCCGTCGAGACGGTGAGCATCACGATCTTGGTATCAGGCAGGCGCGGCGCCATCTCTCGCACTGCCTCCACGCCGCTCATGCCCGGAAGATCGATGTCCAGCAGCACGACGTCCGGCCGCAGCCGCATGGCGAGCTCGATGGCCTGCTCCGCGCTGGAGGCCTCGCCGACGACCTCGATGTCGGGCGCGTCGAGCGCCTGTCGGACGGCAGATCTCACGAGCGCGTGATCGTCCACCAGCAGCAATCGTCAGCGGAACCTCACGTTCCACGATTCCCCTCCTTCTCGACGAGTGGCGCGCGCACCTCGACCCGGGTTCCGTTCTGCGGCTCGGAGCTGACCGTCAGCGACGCGCCGATCAGCTCGGCACGCTGCCGCATGCTTTCCAGGCCGAAACCGGCAGGAACCGTGTCCGGCCGGAACCCGCGGCCATTGTCCGACACGCGGAGTCGGAGGTCGCCGTCGACCGCCACATCCACCCGAATCACGGTCGCATCCGCATGCTTGCGGACGTTGGTCAGCGCCTCCTGGATGATGCGCAGCACCTCCGCCTGGGCCCGCGGTCCAATGTCGGGGTTGGCACCGGTGTGGTTCATCTCCACCCGGAGCGCGAACCGATCACTGAAATCGTCGACGTGGCGTGACAGCATTTCGAGGAGCGAGCCGGCCTCCGATCCCTCGCGCATGGCGGCAACCGCGCTCCGGGCTTCGGCCAACGCCGAGTCGATGGCATCGGCAACCTCGTCGCTGAGCTCGAGGGCCGGGCCGCTGAGCGCCGCCGTCTGTGCCAGGCGGCTCTGCTTGAGCTTCGCGTACCACAGGTCCTGTGCCAGGCCGTCGTGGATCTCGCGCGCCAGCCTCGCGCGCTCCTCGAGCGTCGCGCTCGCCAGCTCGGCTTCTGTGAGCCGGCGCAGCTCCACGTTCGCGCGCCGAAGCGCGCGGAGGTCGTCGCGGCTGTTGACCACGATGCCGACGAGGAGCACGCCGAAGAACGCGAGCCGCAGGAGGTCGCCGCTCGTCACGAGCGTCGCATAGCTGCCGGGATGGATCGCGCTGTGGACCTGGCTGAACGCCGCGATGAACAGGCCCGCGGCCAGCAGGATGTCCGCGCTCCCACGGGTGCGACGCCAGGCGCGGTGCGCGAGGATGGCCGCGGCCAAAAAGCCCAGCCCCAAGGTCGCCTGGGTCGCAACCATCCAGGGTGCGGACCCGGCGCTCAGCGCGGCCGTCGGGTCACGGACAAGCTCGCCGAGGGTCGTCGAATCGATGACCATGGGCAGCCGATCCTGGAACGCGGCACCGAGCACCAGCACCGCGGCCACGAGAGCCGGCGGCCCCGCCAGGACGAGGCTCGGGCTCAACGACAGTCGGTCAGCGCGCAGGGCGAAGATCCCGGCTCCCACCAGCAGCAGGACAGCGACCCCACGAGCCAGGATCGCCGCGACCACGGGCAGCTGGCCCGGCTCGTCGAGCGCGGCGCCGAATGCCCGATCCGCGCCGCCCACCTGCACGATGAGGGTCAGGGCATTGAGCACCGCCAGCACCGCGAATGCGGACCCGCGCATGAGAGCGGCGTCGTCCCCGGCGACGCGACCACGCGCCGCATTGAGTGCGGCGACCGCCACCGAGACGAGGAGCGATGCCGTGATGATGGCAATGTCCAGCCGGTCATTCACGATGCCCGGTCCGATTGCCGGCAGCGCGACGACGAGGGTGGTGAGCAACGCCAGCACGACGATCAGCACCACGAGGCTGAAGTCAGCCAGGAGCCATGTCCTGCGCGCCGCGTCGGCGGTCATCGGCGGTGCAGCTTGTCCAGGATCTGATCGTGGAGCAGGCCGTTGGTCGTGAGGGCCTGCGGTCCGGACCACGAGCTGCGGCCGTCGAGGTCGGTCATGCGGCCGCCCGCCTCGGTCAGGATGAGGTACGGCGCAGCCATGTCCCACGGCTTCACGCCGTATTCGACCATCGCCTCGGCTGATCCCTGCGCCACCAGCATGTGGCCCCAGAAGTCACCGAATCCGCGGTCGCGCCATGCGGACCCGGTGAGCTCCCGGAGGCCCTCCCCCAGTCCAGCCTCGTCGAGACCGCGCAGCGTGGAGAAGACGATCTGGGCGTTGGCCAGCTCGTTGACCGCGGAGACGCGAATCGGTCGATCGACCCCGTCCGTCCTGGCCATCGCTCCCCCGCCACGGGTGGCCCACCATCGGCGATGCATCGCCGGCGCCGAGACGACACTCACCAGCAGCTCGCCATCGCGCTCGAACGCGAGCAGGGTGGCAAAGATCTCGATGCCACGCACCACGTTGTGCGTCGCGTCGATCGGGTCGATGATCCAGCGCCCGTCGCCGGCATCCGCCTCGGTCCCGAACTCCTCGCCCAGCACCGTGTGGCCCGGATATCGGCTCCCGATGCGTTCGCGCAGCCACGTCTCGATCTCGGTGTCAGCCGGGGTGACCAGCGTCCGATCGGGCTTGGTGCTGACCGTCAGGCCGGAGCCCACGTGCCGCAGGGCGATCGCATCGGTCTCGTCGAGGATCTCGTGCGCGAAGCGGAGCAGCTCGGCCGCATCGGCGCCGCTCATTCGGACTCGAGCCGACGGCGGAGCTCGGCGTTGACGAGCTTGGCGTCCGCCCGCCCGGCGGTGCGCTTCATGACCTGCCCGACCAGGAACCCGAAGAGCTGCGGCTTCCCGGAGCGGTACTCGGCAACCTGGCCGGCGAACTCGGTGATGACGGCCTCGATCTCGCGACCGATGGCGTCCGAGTCGCTGACCTGTCCAAGTCCATCACGCTCGATCACGGCGCGCGGATCCTCGCCCGACTCGAACACGGCGGCCAGCACGGCCTTCGCATTCGTGCCGGACACCCTTCCCTCCTCGACCTCGCCGATGAGGATGGCCATGCCTTCGGGACGCAGAGCGACGTCGTCGGCACGGAGGCCGCGCGCGGCATGCTGGTTGAGCAGCCGGCTGAACTCGCCGGTGATCCAGTTGGCTGCGCTCTTGGGCGCGACTCCGGCATCCACCACCGCGTCGAAGTACGTGGCCAGCGCGTTGTCAGACGTCAGGACTCCGGCGTCGTAGGCCGACAATCCAAGCTCATCCACGTAGCGAGCCCGGCGAAGGGCGGGTACCTCGGGCAGGCCGGCGCGGAGCTCGGCAACCCACGCCTCGGATGGACGCAGCGGCGGCAGGTCCGGCTCGGGGAAGTAGCGGTAGTCGTTCGCCTCCTCCTTCGAGCGCTGGATGATGGTGCGTCCGTTCTCCTCGTCCCAGCCACGAGTCTCCTGGACGAGGGTCTCACCACGATCGAGCGCTTCGGCATGACGCGCCACCTCGTACTCGAGCGCCCGCTCCAGGGATCGGAAGCTGTTCAGGTTCTTGACCTCGACCTTCGTGCCCAGCGTGGTCGTGCCACGCGGTCGGAGGCTGACGTTGCCCTCGATCCGCATGGAGCCGGCATCCATATCGGCATTGCTGGCGCCGATGGCCCGGAGGAGCTCCCGCAGCGTCTCACCGTAGGCGCGGGCCTGGGCCGGAGTGCGGATGTCGGGCTCGGTCACCACCTCCATCAACGGCACGCCCGCACGGTTGAAGTCGACGACGCTGTAGCCCCGACCCGCGTGCTGCATCCGCGCCGTGTCCTCTTCGAGGTGGGCGCGCGTGATTCCGACGGTCACCTCCCCGTTCTCGGCAGGCACCGGGACCGCCAGCTGACCGCCACTGGTCAGCGGCAGCGCGTACTGGCTGATCTGGTATCCCTTCGGGAGATCGGGATAGAAGTAGTTCTTCCGCTCGAACCGAACGGCCTCCGTCTCCACCCGGCAGTTCAGGGCGAGTCCGGTCAGCATCACCAGCTCCACCGCACGCCGGTTGATCACCGGCAGCGTACCGGGCATTCCCATGCAGACGGGGCAGACCCGGGAGTTGGGCTCATCGGCACCACCGTCCGGTGGTGCGGTCGGACACGGGCAGAACATCTTCGATTGGGTGCGCAGCTGAGCGTGGACCTCGATGCCGATGACGGTCTCGTACTCGGTGCGTGTGCTGGCGGGCATGCGCCGATTGTACGCAGTAGGCCATATGGGCCATGGCCGGACGTGAGGCTGGTTCCTAGCCTGATGACGAATAACGCGAGGTGCGCGAAGCCGATGGGGGCATGACACGACGTGGGCCGGCGATGCCGGCTGCCTTCCTGCGACTGCCTGCTGACGCTCGAGCCACCATCCTGGCCGGGATCGTGGTCATCAGCGTGCTTGCCGTGCTCGCCGCAATCTCGCCGGCGCCCATCGGCAGCGCACTGGCACGCGCCGAGCTGACCGTGGCTGCCGGCTTCGCGTTCGTGCTCGGCATGCTCGCCCTCCGAAAGACAACCGGCCGCGTGCGCCGGGTGCGTTACCTGATGACGGTGGCCATGGGCCTCTGGCTGCTCGGCGAGCTCATTCGCAACGTCGAGGCGGTGGCCGGAGTGGTGTCCACCCCTGCCGTATCCGACGCTCCATTCGTCGGCGTGCTGGCGTGCGCCGCCGCGTCGTACTGGGTGACGATCCGGCGTCGTGTCGCATGGACAGACGAGGCCGCCGTCTACCTCGACGGCGCGATGGTCTTCTTTGCGACCGCGTCTCTCATGATCACCCTCTTCGGCCATGATGCTGCCCGCACGCCGGCCGGAGGAATCAACCTCGCCTACGCCGTCTTCTTCCTGGCGACGATGCTCGCGACCCTTCTCCTGCATCTCGCGGTTCGCGCGGAGCGCAAACCGCACGGTGCGTTCGTCGTTCTGGCCGGCCTCTTTGCGCTCGGGATCGGCTTCCTGTCCCGCCTGGCGCTGCCCACGGCGGATCGGATGTCCGATCCGCTCGTGGCGCCGGTGCTTCTGTCCGTTGGGATCGTCCTTATCGCCCTGGGCGTTGCGACCTGGACCGACGCCGTGGACGACAACCCCACATACGCCCGACGCGCAGCGCGCATGCGCTCGGCGATGCCGATCGCGGCCGTGGCGCTCACCCCGGGGCTCATGGCCATCCACTTCCTCAGGCCACTGCCCAGCCCCATGAACGTCGTCAACGTCGCGGCCATGGGTCTCGTGCTGCTGACCGTTGCCGTTCGCCAGAGCGTGCTCCTCCGCGACCGCGAGCGAGCCGTCCGTCGCGAGCAGCAGCTGGCCGCGGAGCTCTCCAGCGCCGAGGTCAAATACCGATCACTCGTCGAGCGCCAGCCGGGCGTCGTGTACCGAGCCGAGCCCGGCCCCACCGGTCGGTGGCACTTTGTCAGCCCGCAGATCGAGGGCATGCTCGGCTACGCCCCGGCAGAGTGGATCGCGGATCCCCTCCTATGGGCGCAGAGCATCCATCCGGACGACCGCGAGTCGGTGGTCAATGCCGATGCCGCCGCCGTCGATCCCGGCGCCACGACTCGTTTCGAGTACCGCATGATCCGCCGCGACGGGCGCACGGTCTGGATCCTCGATGACGTTGCGGTCACCGAGGGCGACGACGGTCAGCCGCTCCTCCAGGGCCTGATGATCGACATCACCGCCGCGAAGGTGGCCGAGGAGGCGCTGCGCGCCAGCGAGGAGCAGCAGCGGATGATCATCGACACCGCCAGCCTGGCATTCGTGGCCATCGAGTCCGAGGGTCACGTCGTCGAGTGGAACCAGCAGGCCGAGGACACGTTCGGATGGACGCGTGATCAGGCCATGGGCGCCGACCTTGCCGAGCTCGTCATCCCCCCGGAGCAGCGCGTCGCCCATCACGACGGGATGCGCCGCTACGCCGCCACCGGGCAGGGCCGCATCCTCTCGCGTCGGATGGAGCTCGAGGCGATGCACCGCGACGGCCATCGGTTCCCGGTCGAGCTGACCATCTGGCCGGTCGAGGACGGCGAGACCGTGCGGTTCAACGCGCTCATCGACGACATCACCGCCCGCAAGGAGCTCGAGGGCCAGCTCCGCCACCAGGCGCTGCACGACTCGCTCACCGGCCTTGCAAACCGCGCCCTGTTCTCCGATCGCGTGCAGCACGCGCTCGACCGATCCAGCCGCGAGCACGCCGGACTCGCCGTCCTGTTCCTGGACCTCGATGACTTCAAGACGATCAACGACAGCCTGGGGCACAGTGCCGGCGACGCGCTGCTGGTGGCGGTCGGGCGTCGGCTCGAACGGCTCCTGCGGCCGGTCGACACCGCGGCCCGACTCGGCGGCGACGAGTTTGCGATCCTCCTCGAGGACGTCGTGTCCGAGACCCCCCAGACGGTGGCGGCGCGCCTGATGGAAGCGTTCGAGCGGCCGTTCAGCGTGATGCGCAAGCAGGTCCAGGTCCACGTCAGCATCGGCATCGCGGTGGACCTCGAGGCAACCGCTCGCCCGGAGGAGCTGCTCCGCAACGCGGACCTCGCGATGTATGTCGCGAAGCAGCGCGGCAAGGCACGGTTCGAGCTCTACGAGGCACGCATGCATGAGCAGGCACTTCGCCGGCTCGAGCTCAAGGCAAACCTGGCGCGTGCCATCGCCGATGAGCGGCTGGAGGTGTTCTACCAGCCGATGGTGGACCTGCGCGACGGCACCGTGACCGGCTTCGAGGCGCTGCTTCGCTGGCGTGATCCCGACGGCCAGTTCGTGCCGGTCACCGAGGTCATCTCGCTTGCCGAAGAGACGGGCCTCATCGGCCCCATCGGCAAGTTCGTGCTGGGGGAGGCCTGCCGGCGCGCGGTCGAGTGGAACGCCGCATCCGAGGGACCGCTCCACGTCGCGGTGAATGTGTCCGCGTCGCAGCTCGCGCAGGGAACCGTGGTTCCCGACGTGCGTGCCGCACTTCGCAAGAGCGGCCTCGAGCCCGGGTTGCTTGTGATCGAGATCACCGAGACCGCGATCATCGGCGACAACCTCGCCGCGCTTCGCGAGCTCCGCCAACTCCGCAAGCTGGGCGTCCGCCTGGCCCTCGATGACTTCGGAACCGGCTACTCCTCGCTCGGGCGCCTCCGTCACCTGCCGTTCCACATCGTGAAGATCGACCGCAGCTTCATCTCCCGCATCACGCAAGAGCCAGAGGGAGCGGTTGTGCAGACGATTCTCGAGATGGCGTCCACGATGGGGCTCGAGGTGGTGGCGGAGGGGATCGAGACCCAGGCCCAGCTGCTCGCCCTGAAGGCTCGCGGGTGCCAGCTCGGCCAGGGCTTCCACTTCTCGCGGCCCGTGCCATACGAAGCGGTGGAGGCCATCGTCGCGGTCGGCCGGCTCCCGCTGCCTCGCCGCAGATTGCAGGCGCTCTCGGCACCCGGGGCCTGATGACCGCGCCCGCAACTGCTAGGCTGCGCCGCCATGAAGATCGGTGAGTGGGACAACCTGGGCAAGGCCCGGGGCCTGATCCAGCGTCAGATGGGCGAGCTGCGGGCGGACGAGTACGCCGCGCATGTCGGGGTGCATCCGGACAGCGGCCGCATGCGCGTTCTGGTGGCGACGGACATCGGGCTGCTCGACTTCACGTACACGCCCGCCGGGGCCGATCCGAGCGGATCATGGATCCTCCGTGGCCAGGCGGTCCGATGGGCGTCGCTCAGCGGCCTGCGGCTCCAGAGTGACTCCCAGATCGACGAGGTCACCGGCCATGACAAGGCGGTGTGGCGGTTGGTCGCGCAGGAACCCAAGATCGAGCTCACAGCCACCAGCGATGCGGACGATCGCTCCCTCGAGGGCCTCCTCTCGTTCGCGCGCGCCTGTCTCAAGTACGGCGGCTGAGCGACGCGTCTCCGGTCAGGAGCCCCGCCTGGCAGTGAGGTACAGCGCGCCGAAAGGAATTCGGTACGAACCATCGGGACCCCGTGGCGTGACGGCCAGCATCTCGTCGGTGAGCGCCGTGTTCTGCTCGGGCGTGTACTCGGCAGTCGCCGCCCCGCGGAAGCCGATCGTGCGCCACTCACGGTAGTCGTCCTCCGACCCGAGCACGATCTCGGTGCCCGGATCAGCCATGACCTCCACGCCGGTCCAGCCTGCGGACGCCGCAAGGCGAGCGAGAGAGTCGGCGGTGGGGTACCGGCCCGCGGTGTCGATCCCGTGGTCCTCGTAGATCCGGCGATAGAGGTGGCTCGGTGTGACCTCGGCCGGCCCTGGAACCGATAGGCTGAGCCGACCTCCCGGCCGCGTGACGCGCAGCCACTCGACCATGGTGGCGCGCTGGTCGGCAGCGAAGAGCAACGCGTGCACGGCGAGCGCGATGTCGAAGGTCCTGTCATCGAACGGCAGCGACGCGAAGTCGGACTCGACGAACTCAACCCCGTCGACATCACTGCGCGCGATCGCCAACATCCCGGGCGCGGCATCGACGCCGACGACGCGTCGTCCATCGCCACGGGCCATGGCGGCCGCGGTGCCCGTACCCGTGCCGATGTCGAGCACCGATTCCCCCGGCTGCACCCGCGCACGCCGCACGACCTCTGCCGCCATGTGGCGCAATGAGGGCGCCATCGTGCGGGCGTAGCCATCGGCCGTTTCGCTGAATCGCTGGGCGGCCGTCTTCTCCATCGGCGCGCGGTCAGGCGCGGTGGCGCGCCACGAAGCGCTCGATCCGATCCATGGCCTCGACGATCTGGTCGAAGGCGGTGGCATAGCAGACGCGGACGTGACCGGCGCCCGAAGGCCCGAACGCCGTCCCAGGCACGACTCCGACTCGCTCCTCTTCGAGGAGCTTCTCGGCGAAGGTCGTCTCGTCCAGCCCGGTCGCGTCACTGACCTGCGGGAAGCAGTAGAAGGCGCCCATCGGCTCGAAGCAATGCAGGCCGATCTGGTTGAAGCGGTCGGTCATGTACCGGCGGCGGCGGTCGTATTCAGCGCGCATCTCCTGCACGTGCGGCTCTCCGCTCTTGAGCGCCTCGATGCCGGCGAACTGCGCCGAGGTGGGAGCGCACATGATCCCGTACTGGTGGATCTTGGAGATCCCGCTCATGAGCTCGCGTGGGGCTGCCACGTAGCCGATGCGCCAGCCGGTCATTGCATAGCTCTTGCTGAAACCACCGAGGAGGATGGTCCGGTCCCGCATGCCGGGCAACGCGCTGAAGGCGGTGTGCTGGTGGTCGCCGTACACCAGCCGGTCATAGATCTCGTCCGAGTAGACGAGCAGGTCGTGCTCATCGGCCACGCGGGCGATGTCCTCGAGCTCCTCCCGGTCGAGCACGGCCCCGGTCGGATTGTTCGGGTAGCCAAGGAAGATGGCCTTGGTGCGTGGCGTGATCGCCGCACGGATCATGTCGGCGGTGACGCGGAAGTCGGTCGCGTCCGTGGTACTCACAGCCACGGGCCTGCCGCCGGCCAGCTCGATGCACGGCGCATACGCCACGAAGCACGGCTCGTGGTAGATGACCTCGTCACCCGGATTGATGGTGGCCCGCAGGCTGGCGTCAACGCCCTCGGACGCTCCCACCGTGATGATGAGCTCCGCCATCGGGTCGTACGAGACGCCATACCGATCTCGAAGGTTGGCCGCGATCAGCTCGCGCAGCTCGACCATTCCACCGTTGGCGGTGTAGTGCGTCTCCCCCGCCTCGAGGCTCTCGATGGCCGCCCGGGTGATCGGCTCGGGCGTGGTGAAGTCCGGCTCGCCGATCGTCAGGCTGATGACGTCGTTCATCTCGGCCAGCATGTCGAAGAAGCGGCGGATCCCCGAAGGCGGGATGGCGCGAACGCGTGTCGTTCAGGAAATCGGCGGTGGCGCGTCGGGTGGGCTGTGTCGTGCTCATCTGCCCGCCAGTGTAGCGGCCGGTCAGTCCGGAGGCCGGTAGAGCATCTCCCCGGCCTCGATGCGGATCGAGAGCCGATTCTCCGCCCAAGGCAGCGGACAGGTCGCGAACGGTGAGAAGACACAGGGCGGGTTGTACGCCCGGTTGAAGTCGATGACCACGCTCCCGTCCGCCTCGGGTCGACTCGTGTACAGGAACCGGCCGCCGCCATAGGTCTCCGACCCATTGGTCGCGTCCGCGAAGATGATCCACAGTTCGCCCGAGTCACCTCCGTCCAGGCCCTGGAGCCGATGCGTCGCGCCACCGGCCTCGAAGACCACATCGCCGGGAGCCGGGGCCTGGTCGATCGTGCCGAGGACATCCGGCACGCCCAGGGTTCGTCCCGGCGTCGGCTCGAACGTCCCGACAATGCGCCACTCCGGGGCGACCGGCCAGTGGTCGATGCCACCGAACTCTCGGCGTTGCGGCGCTTCCGTGTCCCATGTCCGGATGGCCAAGCGGCCACCGCGCTCGATCAGGCACAGCCGCAGGTGACCCAGCTCAAGCAGCGTCGGTGTCCCTTCCTTGTCGCTCGACAGGCGCAGGTCGTTCACCCGCTGGCCGTCATGCTCGAACGCTCCCGAGGCGAGAACTCCGTCGTCGGTGACGTTGATGCTCCCCGCCTCCGCCGGTCCGCCGGGCAGCACAACGTCACTGCCCTCTGCCGATCCGATGCGGTTCCGCCCCGGACTGAGCCAACCGAGGCCGGCCAGCGTGAGCCAGCCGACCTCATCCATCAGACGGGCATTGCGCTGCGTGCGCCACGCCTCGACGATGCGGCTGTGGGCCTCCGCATCGATCATCGCGCCGGCAGAAAGATCAGCGTCGGTGCGGTCCCCGGGCCGATGCGAACGTACGTGGCCGGGCTCCGCGTCACCGGGTTCGTCAGGGCGGGACGGCCGGAGGCGGTCGTGCCGTCCAGTACCATGGCGATCGGACCTTCCCCGAAGCGTGCCAGGCACGCCGCCGCGTAGCCCTCGGTCGTGGGCTCGGCGAGCACCAGGACGCTTCGATCCAGCGTCAGCCGCTGACATCGAGCTCCGAGAAGCGGATCGTCGCCGGCGTCAGTCCAGGCGTCCCCGAACGCGGGTGCCAGATCGGCCTTCGCGCGCTCGAGGTCCACCGTGGCCAGCACCAGGCCACGCGGCGCTTCGGTCCAGTCGTCAACAGGCCTCGGAAAGAGCCCGTGGCGCGCGTCCGAGGCATCGGGAACCTCGAGCAGCTGCGTGGGGGCCGCGCGGACGCCCCACCATCGGATGCGCGGCTCGTCGCCGGGCTCGGCATACAGCCACTGCGGGAAGAGCTGCGCGCCGCCCTCCCGCAGGATGCGGTTCAGGGTCCCCTGCTCCGGCACCTCGATCCGGACGTGGCTGATTTCAGGCATGCGCCGTGGGTGGTCGCAGATGGCTGAAGCCGGCCTCCCGCTCGTAGGCATCGGCGACGCGCAGCACCGTGCTCTCGTCGAAGGCGCGGCCGATGACCTGGAGGCCGACGGGCAACCCATCGGACAGGCCACACGGCACGCTGATGCCGGGCAGTCCCGCAATGTTCACCGGCAGCGTGCAGGCGTCGTTGAGGTACATCGCCAGGGGGTCGTCCATCTTGGCGCCGATCTTGAATGCGACGTTCGGCGAGGTTGGCGCCACGATGGCGTCAACCCTTGACAGGACCTCGTCGAACTCGGCCTTGATGAGGGTCCGGACCTGCTGCGCCTTCACGTAGTACGCGTCGTAGTAGCCGGCCGAGAGGGCGTAGGTTCCGAGCATGACTCGGCGCTTGACCTCGGCTCCGAAGCCCTGGCCCCGGGTCTGGGTGTAGTTCTCCCACAGCTCGGCGGCGCCCGCGGACAGCCCGTAGCGCACGCCGTCGAAGCGGGCAAGGTTCGCCGATGCCTCAGCCGGCGCGATGATGTAGTACGTCGCCAGCCCGCGATCGGTCGATGGCAGGCTCACGTCCACGATCTCGGCGCCCAGGCCGGCCAGCACGTCGATGGCCGCCCGTACGGCCTTCTCGACGCCGGGCTCCATGCCGGCGACGAAGTACTCCTTCGGAACGCCGAGCCGAAGGCCCTTCACGTTCCCGTCCAGCGCGGCCGCGTACTGCGGCACCGGGATGTCGACGCTGGTGGAATCCCGCCTGTCGTGGCCGGCGATCGCGCCGAGGACGAGGGCCACATCCGCCACCGAGCGAGCAATCGGCCCCGCCTGGTCCAGGCTGGAGGCGAACGCGATCATGCCCCAGCGGCTGACGCGCCCATACGTCGGCTTCATGCCCACCGTTCCGGTCAGCGAGGCCGGCTGGCGAATGCTGCCGCCGGTATCGGTCCCGAGCGCGAAGTAGGCCTGGCCCCCCGCGACAGCAGCCGATGACCCTCCCGACGACCCTCCCGGGACCGTCGATTCGTCCCATGGGTTGCGCACCGGCCCGTAGGCGCTGTTCTCGTTCGATGAGCCCATCGCGAACTCGTCGCAGTTCGTCTTGCCCAGCAGGATGGACCCCGCCTCGGCCAGCCGCTCCTCGGCTGACGAAGGAAACGGCGAGCGGTAACCCTCGAGGATGAAGCTGCCCGCGGTCGTCGGCATCGTTCCCGGCAGCGGGGATCCGTCGAAATCGAGGCCGCGGGTGACGAAGATGTCCTTCAGCGCGTACGGGATCCCGAGCAGCGGCCGATCCTCGCCGTCCCCACGGGCCAGCGCCGCATCCGCCTCGTCGGCAGCACGCTGCGCCGCCTCGGGCTCGACGGCAAGGAAGGTGTTGAGGCGTTCCCCGTCGCGCTCGATCCGAGCGAGGCAGGCGTCGGTCAGCTCCCGCGCGCTGACGCGTCGGTCACGGAGCGCTTCGACCGCCTCGGAGATCGTGCCGTCGGGCCCGGAGCCGGAGCTCATCGCCCTTCTTCCAGGACGGTGGGCACCCGGAGGAACGGGTCGTCCCGCAGCGGCGCGTTGGCAAGGGTGACATCGCGCGGCATCGGGGTTGATGCCTCGTCCTCGCGCATGACGTTCTCGAGCTGGATCACGCTGGCGGTGGGGCCGACGTGGCTGGTGTCCACGTCGCGCAGCGTCTCGACGGCATCGAGGATCTTCGACAGCTGCACCTGCATGCGGCCGATCTCCTCATCGGTCAGATGGAGGCGCGCGAGATCGGCAACGTGCTCGACGTCCTCGCGGCTGATGGATGCCATGCACGGATGGTAGCGCCATCTGGCACGATTGCGCCGATGGCGATCCAGGCACTCGAGATCCCAGGCGGGCGAATCGAATCGTTCCGCATTCCGGGCGGCGATGGGGTGCCCCTCGTCGTCCTCGGGGGCGTGGAAACCGGCTTCCGGCCGCTGGCCGGGACCGAGCAGCTCCTCGCGCGCCGATGGGCCGGTCGAGCGGAACGACGCGCCATCACGGTCATCGGCCGGCCCCTCCCCGACGACCCGGCCGATGCGCCGCGGATCATGCACCCGCGGGTCATTGCCGATGCCGTTGCCGAAACGCTGCGTTCGCTGTCGATCGGCCCGGTGGCCATCGAGGCCGAATCGGGCGGTGGACGGATCAGCCTGTGGCTGACGGTCGACCATCCTGAGATGGTGGCACGGCTCGTCCTTGCGGCCGTCTCGTCCGAGACTCCGCCCGACTCACCGATGGCCTCGCGGATGGCGCGCTGGATCGACCTGGCCGAAGCCGGCGACTGGGGCACGTTCTTCGGCCTCATGGCCCGCCAGATGAAGGCGGGAGCCGAGGACGAGGCTGGATCATTCGCTGCGGCAGCCAACCTCCAGCCTCGTCCCGCTACCCCTGAGCGATTCATCGGCGAGCTGCGCACGACCCTCGATCCGTCCTCGTTCGTCACCGGGCGGCTGGGTGAGATCGCGATCCCGACGCTGATCCTGGCGGGCGAGCTCGACCAGGTGGTGCCGGTCGAGTCGACGCGGCAGGTTTCGGACGCCATCCCGGGTGCCGAGCTGCGGACTGATCCCGACTGCGGACACACCGTGCGCAGCTCGTTCCGCGACTACGACACCATCGTCGAGGCATTCCTTGCCGAGGGCGACCGATGAAGCCGATCGCGCGGCTGCGATGCGTCGCCCGGCGGTCCGACGGCACCGAGACCGCGTGACCGCGTCGATCCAGCCCGAGCCCGCCGCCCGCTGGGCGCAGCTGGCCGTGCTCGCCGCGACGGTCCTGCTGGCACTGGTGCCGTGGTTCAGCGCCGCAGCGGTGGCCCCGATCATCGGGGAGGAGTGGGCGATCGGCTCGGTCGAGACGGTCATGCTCACGGTGGCGGTCCAGCTCGGCTTCGTCGTCGGCGCGCTGGTGGTCGCCTTCACCGGTGCCGCCGACGTCGTCCCTGCCCGCCGGCTGATGGCCGGCGGCGCGCTGCTGGCGGCCGTGGCCAACGCGGCCTTCGGGCTGCTTGCCACCGACCTGGCCACGGCATTGCCCCTCCGCGCGCTGAGTGGCGCCGGCATCGCCGCCGTGTACCCGGTGGCGATGAAGGTCCTGTCCGGCTGGTTCGGAGCGTCACGCGGCCTCGGGGTCGGCATCCTGATCGGCGCCATCACACTCGGATCCGCGATGCCGCACCTGTTCCGGTCGCTCGGTGCACTGGCCGGCCTCGAGTGGCGCTCGGTGGTGCTGGCCGCCACCGCTCCCCTGCCTTGTCGCCGCGGCCGTCGCCTGGTTCGGTGTTCGCGAGGGACCCATGAGCACGCCGGCGGTGCGTCTCAGCCTGCGGATGGCACGTACCGCGCTCGGCGAGCGCAGCGTGCAGCTGGCGAACCTCGGCTACCTCGGCCACATGTGGGAGCTGTACGCCATGTGGACCTGGGTGCCGGTCTTCGTGGCGGCCACGCTCGCGCTGTCGGGTGACGTGCCGCCCGCCGCGGCGAGCGGCGTCGCCTTCCTGGTCGTCGCCTCCGGAGCGGTCGGCTGCATCGGTGCCGGGGCGTTGGCCGATCGGCTGGGTCGGACGACGGTGACGATCACGGCCATGGCGCTCTCCGGCTCGAGCGCCATCGTCGTCGGTTTCCTGTTCGGAGCACCGACCGCCATCGTGCTGACGGTGCTCGTGGTGTGGGGCATCACCGTGGTCGCCGACTCCGCGCAGTTCTCGACCGCAGTGAGCGAGCTGGCGCCTCCGGGCACGGCCGGTTCCGCCCTGGCGTTGCAGACCGCCGCGGGGTTCCTGCTGACCGGCGTGACGATGATCGGCGTGGGGCTGCTTGATCCGGGCACGCGAGAGGGCTGGACCGTGGCGTTCGCCATCCTGGCCATCGGCCCCCTGGTGGGCATCATCGCCATGGCGCGGCTGCGGCGGCCGACCCGACGCCGGACGCATGGCGGGAGGACGGCGCTAGGGCCGCTCGCTCGCGTGGCGCACGAGATCTCGACCGTACGCGGCCTGTACGCCATCGGGTCGCATCCCGGCCTTCGCCATGACGCGCTGCGACGCGACGTTCTCCGGATACGCCAGTGCAACGATCCGCTGCAGGCCGGCCTGGTCGTGGCCGGCGGCCAGGACGGCGCGCAGCGCCTCGGTGGCATACCCTCGACCCCAGCGATCTCGGCGCAGCAGGTAGGCAGCCTCCACCTCCGGGCCATGGCCCTCCACCCAGGCCAGCCCCGCGATCCCGATGAGCGAGTCTCCGTCCAGCTCGTCCAGTGCCCACAGCGTGAATCCGTGGAGCCCGGCAGCGTCGCGCAGGCGACGGAGGAGCCGATGCGTCGCCGCGATATCCGGGAGCGGCCGTCCGGTGGCGCCGACGAACCGCATCGTCTCGGCATCGCCGTAGATGGCATGCAGGCGGTCGATGTCGGCCGCATCGTCGCGCAGGGCTCGCAGGGCGAGACGGTCGGTGCGGATGGGCAGCGCGACGCGGGGTGGAGATAGCCGACGCTCGAGGGTCAGGTCGCATTCGGGAGTCGCGCCGCCGCCCACGATGACGAATCCCCGGCGATCGTAGAACGCACGCCCGCGCGTGTTCCGCGAGTGCACATCCAGGACGTAGCGGTCGACGCGACCGGCAATGCGCCGATGCAGCTCGTCGAGGAGCGCGGCCCCGGCACCGGTGCCGTAGTGCGCGGGGTCGGCGTAGATGCGATACAGCTCGGGACCGCGAGGGCCCGGGCCGAAGTGAGCGAACGCCACGACCTCGCCGTCACGCTCGGCAACCAGGAAGTGGCGCTCGTCGTCCGAGGCCGCTCGCTCGGCCGCCCGCGCCAGCGCGACCGGGTCATAGGCGGTGGACAGGAAGCTGGAGATGAACGACGCGTCGAAGATGTCCGCGTAGGTATCGGCCCAGCTGGCGCGCGCGACGCGCTCGATCGCCGCAGCGTCGTCCGGCGAGGCATCCCGGATGCGCGCCGGCGTCAGCATCGCGCCGCTCATGGCCCGGCATCCAGCAGCTTCCGGAACGCGGTTTCGTCGAGCACGGTGACGCCGAGCTTCTCGGCCTTGGCGAGCTTGCTGCCGGCCTTGTCGCCCGCCACCAGGTAATCCGTCTTGGCCGAGACCGACGAGGCGGCGTGGCCACCGGCCGCCCGGATCGCCTCCTCTGCCTCAGGCCGGCTGAAGTCGGCGAGGGTCCCGGTCACGACCAGCGTCTTCCCACTGAGCGGTCCTTCAACCGGCTGGCCCGAGGCACCGGGTGCTGGCGCCTCGGCGCTCACTCCGGCCTCGACGATGCGATGGAGCGTCTCGCCGGTGTGCTCGTCGCGGAAGAACTGCTCGATGGCCGCGGCCACCACGGCACCGATCCCGTAGACGCCGGTCAGCTCCTCGGCCGACGCCCCGCGCAGCCGATCGGCCGCCCGACGAGTCCAGGCGGCATCGGTCTCGCCCTCGTCGCGGGGCAGCTCGCTCGCCAGCCACGAGGCAAGGTCGACCGCGGTCTGGCCGCCCACGTGGCGAATCCCGAGGCCGTTGATGATCCGCCCGAGCGGCCGATGGCGGGCGGCATCGATGGCGGCCGCCAGATTCTCGGCGCTCTTCCGACCAAGCCGGTCCAGCCCTTCGAGGATGTCGGCGTTCAGGCGGAAGACATCGGCCGGCTCTCGGACCAGCTCGCGCTCCACCAGCTGGATCATGATCTTGGATCCCAGGCCATCGATGTCCATGCCGCCCCGGCCGCTGAAGTGAAGCAGACCGCCGACCCGCTGTGCCGGGCAATAGGGGTTCGGGCATCGGGTGACGACCTCGCCCTCCTCGCGAACCGCCGCGGTCCCACATACCGGGCAGGCCGTCGGCATCTCCCAGATCTTCTCGGTGCCATCTCGTGCGTCGAGCACGGCGCTCACGACCTCCGGGATGACGTCGCCGGCTCGCTGCAGGACGATCGTGTCGCCGACGCGCAGATCCTTACGGCGGATCTCGTCGATGTTGTGCAGGGTCGCGTTCCGGACGGTGGTGCCACCCACGGATATCGGCGTGACGTGCGCGACCGGCGTCATGGCACCGGTACGGCCCACGTACACCTCGATCTCCTCGAGCTTCGTGGTCACCTGCTCGGCGGGGAACTTGTAGGCGGTCGCCCATCGCGGCGCACGCGACACGAATCCCAGCTGTTGCTGCTCGTCGAGCGAATCGACCTTGATGACGATGCCATCCGTCTCGTAGTCAAGCTCGCGGCGCTTCTCCGCCCATTCCTCGGTGAAGGCGATGACCGCGTCGATGCCGTCCACGCGACGGACATGCGGGTTGACGGGGAATCCGAGGCGCCCCAGGAGCTCCAGGGACTCCGAGTGACTGGCGAGCCCATGCGCGCCGACCAGCTGGTAGGTCCACAGGCTGAGGCGTCGGCTGGCGGTGACCCGCGGGTCCTTCTGCCGCACCGTGCCCGCAGTGGTGTTGCGGGCATTCGCGTACAGCGGGCGTCCCTCCTTCTCAAGCTGCTCGTTGAGGGCCGCGAATGCGCCGCGCGGCATGTACACCTCGCCGCGAACCTCGAGATGATCGCCGGGAGGGTCGTCGTGCAGCGAGAGCGGGATGGCGCGCACCGTCCGCAGGTTGGGCGTCACGTCCTCGCCGGTAGCCCCGTCGCCCCGCGTCGCGCCACGGACGAACCGCCGACCGTCGTATCGCAGGCTGATGGCCAGGCCATCGATCTTCAGCTCGCAGACATACGTCACGGGCGGGTCGTCCGCCTCGCGACCGAGGCCGCGCCGAACCCGCACGTCGAACTCGCGCAGCTCGTCGGGGCCGAACGCATTCCCCAGGCTGAGCATCGGCACGTCGTGACGGACGGATGGGAACCCACCCTCGACCGGAGCGCCGACCCGCTGGGTCGGCGAGTCCTCGCTCACGAGCTCGGGATTCGCGGCCTCGAGCTCGGTCAGCTCCCGAAACAGGCGGTCGTAGTCGCGGTCGCTGATGGTGGGGGCGTCGAGGACGTGGTACCGGTGGTTCGCCTCATCCAGCAGGCGACGCAGCTCCTGGATGCGGGCGGCGGGTTCGGTGGCAGACATCGCGCTCGATTCTACGGACCGTCGGGCTCCCCGTCGTCATCGGCGTCGAACCAGGCGCGGAGATGCTCGGTGTGCTCCGCGTAATGGTCGGGACCGTCGTAGCGAATCACGGCTTCGACCGTGTCACCGTTGCCGAGCCGTTCATCGAGCTGCGCCCCTTCGAGCCCGGCCACGCGAGCCCGGAATGCGTCGAATGCCTCGTCCTCGCGGATCAGCGCCCCGCGCGGAGGAAGCGACCTCGCCTGGGCAAGGATCTCCTCGTTCATCGCATCCGTCCGGTCGCGGCTGTAGCCGAACTCGCCACCTCGGCCCGCCGCGGCGAGGTCGAGCGCGGCGGTCGCGTGCTCGCACCAGGCGGCGACGTGGACGACGAGATCGCGGACGCTCCACTCGCCCACCACGCCGGGCGCGGTGGCCAGCGCTTCGTCCACGTCCTCCAAAGCCTGGTGGAACTCCGCCCTCGCGCGGTCGAGCTCCACCAGCAGCGCCTTCAGGTCAGTCATTGGGCGGCGCCGCCGTCATCGCGACGAGCTCATCGGCGTGCTCGGCATAGTGGACCGATGCGTCCTCGCGGATGGCTTCCAGGAGCGTCGATCCGTCCGCGAGCTGTTCCTCCAGCAGAGCCGGGTCGACGGCCTCCAGCCGCTCGATCAGCGCCTCGACCGATGCCGCCTCGCGTGCACGCACCCGCGCGAGGTCGGTCTGGCGCGCGATGCGTGCCACGGTCTCGTTGACCTCGTCGACCGACGGCTCCTCGTCCTCCGCCTCCGGGCCGCGGCCCTCCTCCACCCGGTGGATCTGCTCGGCGGCATGCCCGACCCAGTACCCCAGGTGCGCGATGAGCTCCCGGGCGCTCCACTCCCCCACCAGGCCCGGCGTCGTCATCGACTGCGGGGAGATGGCCGCGACCGCCCCGAAGAAGCGCTCCCGCTCCCGTTTCAGATCCGCGATGAGCTCCAACTCAGCCATCAGCTCACCCGCTCCAGCCCGGCATAGGCGGCAATCAGACGCTTCACTCCCTCACCCACGAACGCCACGGTGACCTCCTCGTCGCCCTTCACGATCCGGCTGCTGACCACGATCCCGTCGCCGAAGCGCCGGTGGCGCACGCGATCGCCGGCGCGCCACGCCGGATCCTCCTCGGCGCCCAGCGCGTCGCCCGCTCCCGGCGCGGAGAACGTTCCGCTTCCGAGATCGACGGCGCCCGCGCCCTGGTAGCTGGCCGACGCAACCCGCTCGCGCGCGGCATCCAGACGGCGTCCAACCGGTCGCGGCTGCGACGGGCCCGCGAGGTCCGGGAGAGAGATCGGGCGCAGCGGCTCCTGCACTCGCCGCGTTGGCGAGCGATAGCCGCTGGGTTGCCAACCGCCGTCATCGGTCCCGCGAGGCCAGTCTCCTCCACGGCGGAACGGGGCGGCGCTGCGCTCGGCCGCCAGCAGCTCCTCGGGCAGCTCAGCCAGGAAACGGGACGGATCCGACTGTGCGCCGACGCCGTACGTCGAGCGGTGGTGCGCGTGCACGAGGTACAGCCGATCCTTCGCCCGGGTCATCCCCACGTACGCCAGCCGCCGCTCCTCCTCGAGCTCGCGCTCGTCCTCGAGCGCGCGACGATGCGGAAGCAGTCCCTCTTCCATGCCGACCATGAACACCACGGGAAACTCGAGGCCCTTGGCGGCGTGGAGGGTGATCAGCGTGACGCGGTCCGGAGCCTCGTCGAGCTCGTCCTGGTCGCTGACGAGGGCCACCTCCTCGAGGAAGCGGGCCAGCCCCTCGGGCGCCGCGATCTCGTCGAACTCGGCCGCGTGGTTCCGCAGCTCGGTGAGGTTCGCCCAGCGCTCCTCGCCCTCGTCCGTGCCGTCCTGGATGACCGCCTGGAGCCCGGAACGCTCGAGGGCGGCATCGAAGATCGCCGACGGTGGCTCGCTTGCCGCCATCTCCATCAGCCCGCGCATCAGCTCGGTGAAGACGGCCAGCTGGGCGCGGGCGCGGGGCGCGAGATTCGGGTTTTCGGCGGCCTGCGTGACGGCCTCGAACATGGTGACTCCCCGCGACTCCGACCAGGCGCCGATCTCCTCGACCGTCTTGGCCCCGATCCCGCGCGCGGGCACGTTGATGATTCGCGCCAGTGCCACGCGGTCCGCCGGATTTCGAGCCAGCCGCACGTAGCCGAGCGCGTCCTTGACCTCGCGGCGCTCGTAGAACCGCGTCCCTCCCACCAGCTGGTACGGGATTCCGAATCGCATGAGCGACTCCTCGATCACGCGGCTCTGGGCGTTGATGCGGTAGCCGATCGCGATGTCGCCGTAGCGCAGGGAACCATCCTCGTCGTCCGCGCGGCTGGTGAGCAGCCGGGCCATGGACCCGCGGCCCGCGCCTCCGACGAGCTTCTCGACCTGGCGGGCGACGAACTCGGCCTCCTCGTACTCGTTGTAGGCGTCGAACAGGGTGATCTGGGCGCCGGTTCCGCGATCGGTCCACAGGCGCTTGTCCTTGCGGCCGGAGTTCCGGCTGACCACGGCGTGCGCCGCATCGAGGATCGTCTGGGTGGACCGGTAGTTCTGCTCCAGCTTCACGACCGTCGCGTCGGGGTAGTCCGCCTCGAAGTCCAGGATGTTGCGCAGGTCGGCGCCGCGCCACGAGTAGATGCTCTGGTCGTCGTCACCCACCACGGCGAGGTTGCGGTGCTTGGCCGCCAGGTGCCGGCAGAGGAGGTACTGCGCGCGGTTGGTGTCCTGGTACTCGTCGACGTTGATCTGCTGCCAGCGGCCCTGGTAGCGGGCCAGGACGTCGGGATGCTGCTCGAACAGGAAGACCGTCCGCATGAGCAGATCGTCGAAGTCGACCGCCCCGTCCTCTCCCAGCTGCCGCTGGTACGCCTCGTACACCCTGGCCGCCGTCTCGTCGAAGTAGTTCGCGGCCTGGCGCGTCGCGGTCGCAACGTCCGCGAGCTCGTCCTTGCGCTGGCCGATCCAGGCCAGCATGCCGGCGGGGCTGAAGCGCTTCTCGTCGAGGTCCAGCCGGCGCAGGATCGACTTCACCAGCGCCACCTGGTCGGCGCGATCGTAGATCGTGAAGCTTCGGGTGAGCCCGATGGCCTCGCCGTCCCGCCGCAGGATTCGCGCGCACAGCGAATGGAACGTGCCGATGGCGGCCTCGCGGGCCGATTCCTCGCCGATGAGCCCGGCGATTCGCTCACGCATCTCGCCGGCTGCCTTGTTGGTGAACGTGACGGCAACGATCTGCCACGGCTTGAAGCCGGACGCGATGAGGAACGCGACGCGGTGCGCGAGGACGCGGGTCTTGCCACTCCCCGCCCCCGCCAGGATCAGGAGCGGGCCTGACAGGTGGCCGACAGCCGCTCGTTGGGGCTCGTTCAGGCGCCCCAGGATCTCCTGGGGAGAGAGGCGTGGATCGCGTGCGGCGGCGGTGTCGGGCATCAGCCCGATTCTAGGGGTGGCTCAGCGGCTGCGCTGGGATGCCCCGGCGGGTGTCGCTAGCGATCGCGCCTTCGAACGCGAACCGGTGCCGGGGCGTTGCGGGCCCGCTCGAGGCTGATGCCGACCGCGAACACGATCAGGACGGCGATGACTTCCATGCGTACCCCCAATGCATTTCGCGTGCCGCGCTCAGTCTCGAACGTACACCGGCTGAACCTGCACGACCGCGTTCGGCTGGCTCGCGAGGGACGGCCATCCCCGGGCCATCTCGACGGCATCCTCCATCGAATCCGCCTCGACCACGATGAATCCCCCCAGAAACTCCTTGGCCTCGATGAACGGGCCGTCGGTGACCGTGATCCCCTCGCCCTGGCGGCCCGGCCGCAACGTCTTGACCAGCCGCGGTGCGTCGAGCTCTTCACCGCCCTTGACCTGCTCGTGCCACTGGCCGAACCAGCGGCGATGACGCTCCACGTCGGTCGCTTGCTCCTCGGGGGACTGCGCTTCCCATGTCGCGGCATCGTCCTCGTGGACGTAGGTAAAGATCACGTACCGCATGGCTCACTTCCTCCATCTGCTCCCGACACGGCTCGGATCGGCCGTGCACGGAATCGACGTCGAAGCTTCGCCCGAATGGACAAAACCGCTACGGCGCGCCCATCAGGATCTTGAGCCGATTCGCCGCGCCGCTCGATACCGATGCCGTGCCGCCGATGACCGTCAGACGGAACGCGCCGATGCGCAGGACTTCCTGGCCCGTCTCCAGCGGCACGAACGTGCCGGCGACCAGCAGGACCGGGACGCTCTCCTTGCCCGCGATGGCACCGCCTGCCAGCGCGTCGACGAATGACACCCCCGTGGCCACGTACCCGCGAGTCTTGGTCCAGAACTGCCGAACGATGGCCGCCCCGGTGCCGTAGCGATCATTTCCCGAGAGCCGAGTCACCGATCCGGCCGTGTAGCCATTCAGCGCCGATGCCACGGCCGAGCTGATCGAAGCCCCACCGCCGAGCACGTAGATCCTCTGCGGCTTGAGGCGGATGAGCTCGTCCCGGGTCGAGGTGGGAATGGCGGCCTGGGAGACGAGCAGCATCGGCGAGTCGTTGAGGGCGGCGGCCGGCGCGCCCGCCAGCGCATCGGCGAACCCGCTGCCGGTGGCGATGAAGGCAGCCTTCACGCCGGGTGCGTAGTTCGCGGCGCTGATGGCCGCCGCGGTCGCATACCTGTCTGCGCCCGCCAGGCGCGAGACGTCGCCGCTCGACGCGTACGGGACGAGCGCGCTCCGCACATTCTCGGCGATCACGCCGACACCCCCGAGGACGACGATCCTTGATGGATTGAGCCGATCGAGCTCCGTTCTCGTGGCAGCCGGAATGCTGGTCTTCTGGACCAGCAGGACCGGGACCCCCAGGTACCCGGCCGCCGCCCCGCCCGCCAGGGCATCGGGGAAGTCGTTTCCGGTGGCGACGTAGACGAGGCTGGAACCCCCCGGGAAGGCGTTCTTGCTGAGGGCCGCCGCCGTGGCGAAGCGATCCGAGCCTGCCACCCGCGACACGGCGGGTTCGGCCGGGCTGATGCGAATCACCCGGTCATTGCTGCCGCTTGATGTCGTGACGTACAGCTGATCGCCGGGACCCGCCACCATGGCACGCAGTCGACCCCACGCGTTGTCGAAGTGGAGCGCTGGGCCTCCGAGCGCGGTGCCGGCGTCGTTGATCGAGAAGCGACGGACATCCCGCTCCTTCAGGGTGCTGACGAACAGGTGTCCCCGGTGGTCACCCCACTGGGTGCCACCCACGAACGTCGCGCCCGACGTGGCGATGGTCGACCCACCCGATTCCCACAGCGGTGCACGATAGCTCGAGGCCGCCCCACAGCCGGTCGTGAAGTTCGGCGTCGACGCTCCCGTGTAACACGGCCATCCGTAGTTCCCACCCGGCACGAGCAGATTGATCTCGTCGTTGACGTCCGGTCCATGGTCGGACACGTACACCTGGTCCGTGCCCGGTCGGATCGCGATGCCCTGGACGTTGCGGTGGCCCATCGAATAGACGGCGTTCCTCGTGCCGGAGATGACCGGATTGTCGGAGGGCACGCTTCCGTTGCGGTTGACCCGCAAAACCTTTCCGTTGAGGCTGTTGCGAGTCTGGGCGCGGGACGGAACCCCGGCATCTCCCATGCTCACCCACAGCTTCGCGAAGCGATCCATCTCCAGCGCACACCCGTTGTGGATCGAGCTCGCCACCATGCCGCTCAGGATCACGGTGAGGCCACCCCAGCTGCCGTTGGAGGCGACGCGATAGCGGAGCACCTGGTTCAACCACCCGCCCGACGTCTGGCGCGACGCACAGACGTAGACGTACCGATTCGACGCGTAGTCGATGTCGACCGCGATACCCATCAGGCCCGACTCGCCCTCGGCGCGGACCGAGGGGACCGAGATGGTCCTCACGAGCTTGGCGCCGATGGCGCCGCTGGAGTACACACGGATCCTGCCCGGGCGCTCGGTCACGAACATCTGCCCGTCAGGGGCGAAGGCCACATCCCAGGGAATGACGAGGCCCGCCGCAATCTGGGCCGTCTTCGTCGTCGGCGCCGCGGCCTGCGCCTCGCCCGGTGCCATTCCCGCCGCAACGGCGAGGCTCAGCGCCAGCAGCAGTCCCCGCACGCGCATCCGATCTGCCATCGAATCCTCCTGCTCCCCTGGATGCCTGATCGCGGGCAGTGTACGGCGCATCAACATGCGGCGCGTCGGCCGATCGGCCGCGATGCCTTCCTCGGTTGACCGGGCAAGCAACGAGCCCCGGCCGAAGCCGGGGCTCGTCTCGAGGTTGCTGGGGTTGGACTAGAAGTCCATCCCGCCGCCCGGAGGCATTCCGGGCATCGCCTTCTCCTTCTCCGGGAGATCGGTGATGACCGTCTCCGTGGTGAGGAGCAGGCCGGCGATCGACGCCGCGTTCTCGAGCGCGGAGCGGGTCACCTTGGCCGGATCGATGACTCCGGTGGCGAACAGGTCGCCGTACTCGCCCTTGGCGGCATCGTAGCCACTGCCGGCAGGAAGCTTGCGAACGGCCTCTACGACAACGGAGCCTTCCTGGCCCGCGTTGATCGCGATCTGCCGCAGCGGCTCCTCCAGCGCGCGGCGCAGGATGTTCACGCCGATGAGCTCGTCACCGAGCACCTCGACCTTGTCGAGAGCCGGCAGGGAGTGGATGAGGACCGAGCCGCCACCGGCGACCATGCCCTCCTCGACGCCCGCACGAGCCGCGGACAGCGCGTCCTCGATGCGATGCTTCTTCTCCTTGAGCTCGACCTCGGTGGCCGCGCCGACCTTGAGGACGGCGACGCCGCCGGAGAGCTTCGCGAGGCGCTCCTGGAGCTTCTCGCGATCGAAGTCACTCGTCGTGTCCTCGATCTGGAGCTTGATCTGGCCGATGCGGGCCTTGATCGCCGCGTCGGAGCCCTTGCCCTCGACGATGGTCGTGGCGTCCTTGGTGGCCGTCACGCGGCGTGCCTGGCCCAGATCCTCGAGCTGCACGCTGTCGAGCTTGCGGCCGACTTCCTCGCTGATGACCCGCGCACCGGTCAGGGTGGCGATGTCCTCGAGCATGGCCTTGCGGCGGTCGCCGAAGCCCGGTGCCTTCACGGCGAGCACGCTGATCGTGCCCTTGAGCTTGTTGACGACCAGGGTCGCGAGCGCCTCGCCATCGACGTCCTCGGCGATGATGAGAAGCGGCTTGCCGGTGGAGACGGTCTTCTCGAGCGTCGGCAGGATGTCCGCAACGGCGCTGATCTTCTTGTCAGTGACGAGGACGAACGGCGAATCGAGGGACGCCTCCATCTTGCCGCCGTCGGCCGAGGTGACCATATAGGCCGACAGGTAGCCGCGGTCGAGCTGCATGCCCTCCACGAACTCCTTGTCAAGCTTCAGGCCCTGCGACTCCTCGACGGTGACGACGCCGTCCTTGCCGACCTTGTCCATGACATCGGCGATCATCTGGCCGATCTCGGTGTCACGGGCACTGATCGAGGCGATGTGGGCGATGTCGTCGGTCGTCTCGACCGGCTTCGACAGCCGCTTGATCTCCTCGACGATGGCCGCAACGCCCTTCTCGAGGCCGCGCTTCAGGCCCATCGGGCTCGCGCCAGCGGTGACGTTCTTCAGGCCCTCGGTGATGATGGCCTGGGCAAGGACGATGCTCGTGGTGGTGCCGTCGCCGGCCACGTCGTTCGTCTTCGTCGCGACTTCCTCGAGCAGCTGGGCCCCCATGTTCTCGTAGGGATCCTCGAGCTCGATGTCGCGGGCAATGGTGACACCGTCGTTGGTGATCGTCGGTGCGCCGAATTTCTTGTCGAGTAGTGCGTATCGGCCCTTGGGTCCGAGCGTGACCTTGACGGCGTCGGCCATCTTGTCAACGCCGCGCTTCAGGGAGCGACGCGCCTCTTCCTCGAACAGCAGCTGCTTCGCCACGGTTCTCTCTATTCCTCCTCGGTGAATCGCCGCGCTCAGGCGCCGCGATGGATGCTTCTGATGGAGATCGCTATGAGAGGACGGCCAGGATGTCCTTCTGGGAGAGGATCAGCAGATCCTCCTCGTCCAGCTTGAACTCCGTGCCCGCGTACTTCTGGAAGAGGACCTTCTCGCCCTCCTTGACTTCCATCTCCTCGCGCTTGCCGTCGTCCAGGGTGCGGCCAGGGCCGACCGAGATGATCGTGCCCTCCTGGGGGCGCTCCTTGGCGGTATCCGGCAGGACGATGCCACTCTTGGTCATCTCCTCGCGCGGCGTTGGCTTGACGACGAGGCGGTCACCCAGGGGCTTGAGCTGGGTCGCCGTGCCGCCGACCGTGCTGGTCATGTGTGCGTAGTGCCTCCTAGCGTGCGGAACCGATGCGCATTTGTGCGTCTGTGATGCCCTTCGCGGGAGTGCCAGCGCGGCCGATGCGACCGGAGGACTGGCACTCAACCTACGAGAGTGCTAAGTGGCAAGGTAGCACCGCATCAACGCGGATGTCAACAATGGCCGGGCATGAGAAACGCCCCGACGCGATGTCGGGGCGTTCCGTCGGAGGAGGCGATCAGGCGAGGTGCCTGACGACCAGTGCACTCGGCACCGGGTCTCCGCCACCGTTGTCGCCGCCGTTGTCACCACCGCCGTTGTTCCCGGGTGACAGCACCAGCACATAGACGAGCACGGCGATCACGATGATCGCGATGATGATTCCCAGGATGAAGCCGGCGCCGCTGCTGCCGGCGGGCTCGCCCGCGGTGCCTCCGCCTGGGGTGTTGACGTTGACCTGGCCCATCGGGTGGGTCCTCCTCCTTCGATGCCATTCGTGCAGGCGGCCTTCACCGCCGACCTTCCTCTGAGCAACCCGCGTGCCAAACCCCCGTCCGTCGGGCGGTCGACCGATGGATCATCGGACGATCAAGCGGTCGTATGCCTCCCGAACCTCGCGCGTGATGACATCCGGCGTCACGCCCCGCAGCTCCGCCAGCTCGGCGGCCACGCGCAGTGCCGTCGTCGGCTCGTTGCGCGCCTCCCGGTCTGGACCGAGGTACGGGCCGTCGGTCTCGACCAGGAAGGAGCCTGAGGGGATCTCGGCCGCGGCGGCGCGCGGGCCCGCCGCCCGGCGGAAGCTGACCGGCAACGCGAAGCTGATCAGGTAGCCGGCCGCGACCAGCTCGAGGGCCATGCTCGCATCGCCTGAGAACGCATGAAGCGCCCCACGCGCGGATCCCGGCGTCCGGCCGTGCCATGCCAGCAGCGCGCGTGTGACTTCCGCGTGAGCTTCTCGGTCATGGACGAGCACCGGACGCCCCGCCGCAGCGGCGAGGTCCAGCTGGCGAACGAACGCCTCCTCCTGGGACTCGGGCGAGGACAGGTTGCGATGAAAATCGAGGCCGATCTCGCCGACCGCGGAGCACCCCGGGTCGGCGACCAGTTGCTCCAACCGGCGCCATTGCGCTTCGTCCATCTGCCCGGCGTCGTGGGGATGGACACCCACCGCGGCCTGGACCAGCGGGCCGTGATGCCGCGCCAGCTCCAGTGCTCGCTCGGATGATGCGATGTCCCACCCGGGGACCAGGATGCGCTCGATGCCCGCATCGGCCGCCCGTTCGAGCACGGCACCGCGGTCGGAGTCGAACTGCGCATGCTGGAGATGACAGTGCGAGTCGACCAGGCCGGGAAGCCGTTCAGGCCGTCGTCTTCGGCTCAGCCCGCCGCCTCCGTGTCGATGCGCGGGAAGATCGGACTGGCCGTACCCGTGGTGAGGCCGCCCGCCGATGCGCCCCACTCGAGCAGCGCAGGGAGGCCCGGGCCGCCGGCTCCGCGGTCGTCGTACGGGATGTCCGCCCCGACCTGTTCGAGGATCTGCCCGGGCGCCGGTCGGGGCGAAGGGCGCCAGCAGGTGGCCGAGAGCCCGACACGCCTCGGCCATCACGGCCAGCACCTGGCCGACGCGGGCGCTCTCCCCCGCTTTGTTGAGCGACCAGGGCGCCTGTCCCTCCGCGTACCCATTGACTGCGCCGGCAAGCTCCATGAGGGCTGCCAGCGCCTCGTCGAGGTGGCGTCGGTCCATGGCGGCGTGGTAGGCAGCAACGGTGCGGGCGACCGCATCACGGATCTCGAGATCGGCCGGCTGATCCGCATCGGCCACGGGCGGAAGCCGGCCCTCGAGGTAGCGCGTGCTCATGCTGACCGTCCGATTCACCAGGTTTCCGAGGTCGTTCGCCAGGTCGGCGTTGTAGCGCCGCACGAAGCCGTCGTAGGTCACGTCCGCGTCCCGATCGAAGGGCACCTCGCGAAGGACCACGTAGCGCACGCCGTCCACGCCGAACGTATCGGCGACGGCGTCGGGATCCTGGGTGTTGCCGGTCGTCTTGCTCATGCGCTGCCCGCCGCGGTCGAGCATGAACCCGTGCGCGAAGACCTGGGTCGGCAGGGGCAGGCCGGCGCTCATGAGCATGGCCGGCCAGTACAGGCAGTGGAAGCGCGTGATGTTCTTGCCGATGACGTGGAGGTCCGCCGGCCACCACTTCGCGAACTCCCCGTCGTTGCTCATGAATCCGGCGCCGGTCAGGTAGTTCGTCAGGGCGTCGAACCACACGTAGATCCGGTGCTTCTCGTCGCCGGGGAACGGGATGCCCCACTCGGTGCCGGATCGGCTGATGCTGAAGTCGCGCAGACCTTCGCGCAGCCAGCCGAGCACCTCGTTGCGGAAGTGCTCCGGCTCGCAGAAGGACGGATTGTCGGCATAGAGCTGCTCCAGCCGTTGCTGGTACGCGCTGAGCCGGAAGAAGTAGTTGTTCTCCTCCAACCATTGCGGGTCGAGCGTCGGGTGGTCGGGGCAGCGGCCGTTGACCAGCTGCTGGTCGGTCTTGAACTCGTTGCAGCCGGTGCAGTACCAGCCCGAATACGTGCCCTCGTAGACGTCGCCGGCGGCCTGTGCGCGCCGGACCATCTCGACCGATGCCACCGCGTGATCGGCATCCGTCGTCCGGATGAACCGGTCGGCGCTGATCCCGAACCGCGCGAATGTCTCCTGCCAGGTGGCAGCCCACGGGTCGATGAGATCGTGCGGGTCGATCCCCCGCTCGCGGGCGTCGCGCTCGACGTTGGCCGAGTGCTCATCCATGCCGGTCAGAAATCGCGTGTCACGCCCCATCAGGCGCGAGTAGCGGGCGATGGCATCCGCGCCGATCGCCTCGAACATCGAGTGCAGCGCCGGGCGCTCGCTCGGATAGAAGATCGCGGTGGTGAGGTAGAAGCGTTCGGTCATGGCGACGTTCAGTGCTGCCGGCCCTTGGGCCAGTAGAGCTCCTTGCGCACCTGCTCCGGTGCGAAGCCGCGCGCGATGGCGATCTCCTCGACGGCGCTCACCATGTCCGGGTTGCCGCACAGGTAGATCGTCGTGTTGTCGGCCGTCAGGTCCTGGACGTCCAGCTGCTCGGACACGATGGCCTCCACCCGGCCCGTTGCCCCCTTCCAGTCCGGTGATCCCTTGGGCCTCGAGACCGTGCCGACGTAGCGGAGCGGGAAGCCATCGCCGTTCGCCAGCTCGGAGAGCTCCTCGCGCCAGGCGAGGTCGTAGTCGTAGCTGACTCCGTGCAGCAGGACGATGTCGCGGCTCTGACCGCGCGCACGCAACGTGTCGATCATGCTCATGAACGGCGCCAGGCCGGTTCCCGATGCGACGAAGAGGCATGTTCGGCCGTCGTCCTGGAGCAGGAACTTGCCCTTCGGCCCCTTGATGTTGATCGGGTCGCCGACGGAACGCTCCCAGAGCATCGGCGTCAGGCCCCCGACCTCGACGCGACGGATGAAGAATTCGTACTCGGTGAGGTCATCGGCCGAGGACGAGATGCTCATCGGCCGCTGGATGAGCTTCTCCGGTCCCATCAGCCCCAGCGTGGCGTACTGGCCGGGCTGGAACGGGAAGGGCTCCTCGAGCGACTGCACGCCGACGATGGCGAGGCCCGGTGCAACCTCTTCCCATCGGCTCAGCCGTCCGTTGTAGGGGTATTCGGCGGTCAATGGTTCCCTCGGCTGGGCGCGCCAGCACGATGCATGGCTGTCGCGGGCGGCAAGTATAGACGTGGACCTCGGGTGTCGAAATCGGGCCGGTGTGAACGTCGCATGGGTGAAGACGAACAACATCACCACAACCGAGAGGAGCTCACCCGATGGCAGCCAAGATCGTCCACGTCGAGGTCGTCGGCAAGGACGGCGACGCACTCCAGAAGTTCTATCGCGAGGTCTTCGACTGGGATCTCGACACCAACAACCCGGGTGGATACGGGATGGTCCGCCAGGGCGACCTGACGGGTGGCTTCGGGGCCGCGCCCGAGGGCCAGCCCGGCCACGTGACCTTCTACGTTGCCGCCGATGACGCCGCAGAGGCGCTGCGTCGGGTCGAGGCCCGCGGCGGCAAGATCATCATGCCGCTGACCGAGGTGGCACCGGAGACCACCGTCGCCCTGTTCGCTGATCCGGAGGGCCACATCGTCGGCCTCATGTAGCGTCCCCGGAATCAAGGAGCACCACCGGCGCATCGAGGCCGGTGGCGCTCCGTTGAGCCCTCGAGTCGCTCGTCGGCTTCAGGCGCCCGGTCGAGCGAACCAGAGCAGATAGTCGCCATCCAGACCCGCCGGCGGTTCGTCCCACCGCAGCGTGGTCACGCCCAACAGCGGAATGTGCTCGTCGATGATGCCGGCGAGGTCGCCCGCCAACGGCGTCACGTTTCCGTCGGTGGCGACCACGTTCGCCACGTTGACCACGAGCTGGCCTCCCGGCCGCAGCAGCGTCGCGACCTGTTCGAAGATCGAGCCGAGCTCCTGCAGGTAGCCGCGATAGTCGCCATCGGTGCTCGCGTAGCCGGTCAGGGGGTTTTCCCGGTGGTCCGTGCCCGTCATGTACGGCGGCGAGGTCAGCACGAGGTCCACCGGCTCATCCACAAGGCGGGACAGCTCGCGGGCATCACCAAGGATCAGTGTGGCTGCGCCGACCCTGCGACGAGCGATCTCGAGATGCTCCGCCACCAGCTCGATGCCGATCGACCGGCGTCCCAACCGCTCCGCCACCGCCAACGTCGTCCCGTAGCCGGCAAACGGGTCGAGCACCAGGTCCCCAGGCCGGCTGGCATGGCCGATGACCGACGCGGCCAGCGCCTCGGTGAAGTGGATGTCGTCCGTGGTGCCCTCGGGCCGCTCGGCGATGAGGTCCGCAGCTCGGAGGAGGATGGGCGCAGTCATCCGGATACTCTACGGGCGGGTGATGGGTTCGGCCTCTGTGACTCGCCGATGAGACGCGGTCCGCAAGGCCGTCTAACAGCCGATGATCACCCCCATGGAGCGAAGACGATGAAGCTGACAGCCAGGATGATGCTGAGCCTGGACGGCGTGTACCAGGGTCCCGGCGGCATTGATGAGGACCGCCGCGGCGGGTTTGACCGCGGAGGATGGATCATGCCGTACGCCGATAAGGAAGGGTGGGAGTCCATCGTGGCGGGGTTCGAGCGCGCGGACGCGCTGCTGCTCGGCCGCAAGACCTGGGAGATATGGGAGCCGTACTGGCCACACCATGACGCGGGTGATCCGGTGTCTCACGGGATCAACGTCCTGCCCAAGTACGTGCCGTCGACCACGCTCACGGACCCGACGTGGCAGAACACCCACGTCATTTCGGACGACGCGGAGGCTGCAGTGCGTGAGCTCAAGGCCAAGCCCGGGCGCGAGCTCCAGGTCCATGGCAGCGGCGCACTGCTGCGATGGCTGCTCGAGCGCGACCTCATCGATGAGCTTGACCTGTGGATCTACCCCGTCGTCGTGGGCGACGGGCTTCGGCTCTTCCCGGAGCAGGGCCAGACGCACGACCTGACGTTGATCGAGTCGAGGTCGACGCCGTCCGGCGTCACGATCCTGACCTACCGACCGGCAGGGCGCGCGACGTTCGGGACCGCCGGCTGAGTGGCGCAGAAGCAGACACGCCAGCGGCCGAGTCCTTACCCCAGGGGCTGGCTGTTGAGGACCGTCCCGTCAACATCGAGGAGGTCAAGTTGCCGCGCCTGCGCTCCGGCAGGGATCGCAATGACAAAGAACCGTAGCGGCGAAACTCCTGTGGCCTCTTCGACATCGGCCTTGATTTGTTGGCCGTCGTCGAGCGTGACCACAGCCTGGCTTACGTTGGCCTCCGCGGTCGTCCCGGTTACAAACTCGACATCTCCCTCGTTGCTGTCTGGACGCCATATCCCCGTGTTGCCGGCATCGAGGTCGCAGATCCGTTCGGGATCATGTCCGCTCGGTCTTACCTCAAAGCAGACCCCGGAAGTGAGGGAGTCGTATACCCATGCCGACCAAGCGCCGGAGGGAGCGGTTCCCGCATCGATCTGGACCTCAGTCGCCTCGCCGGAGCAACCGGTGATCATGATGGCGAGAGCCGTCATGAACACCTTCCGACGACCGAACCGCGCAATGTGCGTCACAACGGGGCGCGGCGTGTGCGTGTTCATCGGATCCCACTTTCAAATCTGCCGAAGGTGCCGCTCCACTCTATCCCAGGGCAGATTCGAATCCACCCCGTTGGTACCAATGCATTCGCCCCGGTCACGTATTCGGTTGGCGGCAACATCTATGCGGGTCGGTCGATGAACCGAGAAGCCACACGATGACGATCGCGCCTGCTACCCAAGCCCTCGTCCGAGGACGATGCCGAATGCAAGCTGCACTTTCGATCAGAAGGAAGTCGATCCTGTCCTTTTGCCGCTGCATCCCATGACCCGAGGTGCGCTTGCGCGTGCGGTCGCTGCCGTGCCACCGCCCGGGCTCCTGCTCGTCTCGATCGTGTCCATCCAGCTCGGCGCCGCCGTCGCGGTCAACCTCTTTCCGGTGCTCGGCCCGGTCGGGACAACCTTCCTGCGCCTGGCCTTCTCCGCGGTGCTGGTCATGGCCGTGGCGCGGCACTCGCTTGCCTGGGAGGACGCGCGTCACCACGTTGGGGCGCTGCTGACCTACGGAGCGATCCTCGCCCTCATGAACCTGTCCTTCTACGGGGCCATCGCGCGGATTCCGCTCGGTATTGCGGTCGCGATCGAGTTCGTCGGGCCGCTGGGCCTGGCCGTGGCCACCTCGCGTCGCGGGCGCGACTTCGCCTGGATCGGGCTCGCTTTCCTCGGCATTGTCCTGCTGACGCCGCAGATCGGCGGCTCGCTCGACCCCGTGGGTGTGGCGCTGGCCGGCGTGGCCGGGCTGTGCTGGGCCGGCTTCACGGTGATGAGCCAGCGCATCGGCCGAGCTCTGCCGGGCAACTCGGGCCTGGCAATCGGCATGGTGGTGGCGGCGTTGGTCGTTCTGCCCGTGGAGGTGGTGGTCGGCGGCCTGGGTGGCCTCGATCTCGGCCTGCTGGGTGCGGCCCTCGCCGTCGCGATCCTGTCGACCGCGGTGCCGCTGTCGCTCGAGTTCGAGGCGCTGCAGCGGATGACGGCGCGATCCTACGGCATCCTGGTGACCCTGGAGCCCGTGGTTGCCGCGGGGGTCGGCGCGCTTCTGCTCAGCCAGGCGATGGGCCCGACGGGCGTGCTTGCCGTCGCATGCGTCACCGTCGCGGCGCTGGGCGTCACGGTCAGCGACCGGCGCGACGCGCACGCCTGAGCATTCGGCCTAACGCGCGACGCGGTAGCTGAGCAAGACGAATCTCGAGTTGAAGGTGCGCGTCCCGACGAGCTCGAGATCCACCCGACGCTCGCGCCGGGGAAAGAACGGAATGCCGCCCCCGACCAGCACCGGGTGGACGATGGCCCGGTACTCATCGATGAGACCCAATTCGGCCGCCTCGGCGGCGAGCGTCGCGCCGCCGATCGCGATGTCGCCCTCACCCGGCTCGGCCCGCAGTCGCTCGACCTCCTCCGCCAACCCGCCGGACGCAAGACGGGCATTGCCCTCCACCGCCGACAGCGTGGTGGAGAACACCACCTTCGGAAGCGGATTCCACAGCGCGGCCCACTCGGGCTCATCGTCGTCAAGCGACGGATTCTGGTCGGCGGTCTCCCAGTACAGCATCGTCTCGTACAGGCGCCGTCCCAGTATGTGGACGCCGACATCTCGGATCTCGTCGATCCAGAAGCGAAAGACCTCCTTGTCGGGCGTCGTCCAGTCGAAGCCGCCGTCCGGTCCCACGATGTAGCCGTCGAGTGAGACGCCCATGGAATAGGTCACGCTGCGCATCGGATGTCCTTCTCGGTACCGGGTGGACGGTATGACCACCCGACGACGCGAAACTCATCGCTGCTCGCGGGCTTCTCGTATTCTCCAGCACGTGGGCAGGAAGAACTACCTGATCGAGGGTCTTTCGGGCACCGGCAAGACGTCCGTGTGCGATGAGCTTCAGCGGCGCGGCCACCACGCCATTCACGGTGACCGCGAGCTGGCCTACCGGGGCGATCCGGCAACGGGTGAAGCTACGCAGGTCGGCGGACACGAGCACCACATCTGGGATGTGGACAAGGTGAGAGCCCTGGTCGCCGACCAGAGTGAAACGGCCACTTTCTTCTGCGGTGGATCAAGGAACTTCTCGAAGTTCATCGATCTGTTCGACGAAGTCTTTGTCCTCGAAGTGGACCTCGCCACGTTGCAGCGGCGGCTGGACGAGCGACCGGACGAGGAGTGGGGTGGCGGAAAGCCGACCGAACGCGAACTCATCGTGGGATGGCATCAGACGAAGGGCGACGTCCCGGAGAACGGCGTTGTCATCGACGCCAGCGCTCCGATCGACCACGTTGTCGACGAGATCCTCCGTCGATGCGGGGCAAGCATGTAACCACGCCAGGCTCCGCCCTTCCAGGGTCAGCTGGCGCAGATCCAGTACCACCCGCCTCCGAGTGGCTCAGCCTCGCCGGTACCGCTTGCCCTCGGGTCTAGCACGACGGCCGCAGGGTCCGGGGAGTACTCGTAACCGCAGTAGGGGTCTGGACTGCCCCCGACCCACGTAGTGAAGAAGACCATGAACGGATCGTCTCTCACTTCGATCAGACCCATGTCCGATAGATGGGCGTACTCGTTGGGCAGCACGACGCTGCCGAACTCATCGCGTTCGGGTGGTGCGCCAGACTCCAACAAGTTGACCACCTCGATTCGGCTGTGATGGTCGACGGCGGAGTTGGGGGCAGTGGGAGCTCCACAGCCCACGAGCACGATGGCGAGACCGAGGACGATGAGTCGGGTCATAGGTCCATGAGTCTACTGGACGCTGGAGGGGCCAAGTTTGCGACCTCGTGGCTCCACGATCAGTTCGCGCACACCGGCACTACCCGTCACAGAGCCGCTCAGCCTGACTCATGCCACTCGCCTCCGGGGCTACCGTGACGAGCTGGCGGCGAACCGTACCGTTGACGCGCGGATTGCGGGGGCCCAGTCTTCGACGAAGCTGCCCGGGGTCGTTGGCGAGGGAGGGATCTGACATGCGGTTGGTCGCGGCACTGACATTCATTCTCACAGCCTGCGCTGCGCAAGCTGTAGATCCCTACCCGCTCCCGACGATGCCTCCCCACACCAGCGCGGGCGTTCCCGTTGCGCCGGGACTACCGGCAACGACCACGGTTCTCTTCCTGACCCCTCGACCGGGAGACGAGATCGAACTCCTCGCGGCGGAGCCTGTCGGAGTCGGCGACGACGCCACCGTTCAGTTCTACTTCTCCCCACCCGTCCTCAAGCCGGACGGCAACCGTCTCATCGGCGAGGAGCTGCATGATCTGGCTGGTGCCACCTTCACGAACCTCACCGGCTCCGACAGCCCCGACAACACCATCGGGATCGTCGCCGAGATCACTGCCGAGCGGCCAGGCCGCTATCAGCTCGACAACGTCCGGCTTCACTACCGAATCAACGGTGGCCCCGAGCAGGTGAGCGAGGGCATCGGCGTCGTGTTTGTTGTGTGCGTGGACGACCCGAAGCCCGACAGCTGCGACGAGGACTGAGACCCGGGGTTTAGCTCCCCATAGCTCGGATCGAAGCGCATCCTCGCCCGCACCCAGCAGCCGCCGGACGGTGGTCGGGCGCCCCACGAAGTCGCGGGAGTCCTGAAAGCCTCCGGTCCGCGAGGGCCATCGTCCCCTGGCTGGACAGCAAGAGAACGACGGCGCGAGCCTTCCGCGACGCTGACGGAGTCGAGGCAAGCTAACCCGGGATGGTGCGATCTGAATCTCGGGCCGACCGCCGACGTCGTGACTCGTCACGCACGGCGCTCACCCACATCCCGGCTCCCAGGCCCGCCAGCAATACCTTGTATGGATGGAGGTTTGGATCAGGATCTGTCCAACCTAGGACGCCGAGGAAGACAACCATTCCGACCAGCAGATAAACGAAGTTGTTTCCGCTGTAGTGCTGGAAAATGGCGATAGCCGCCGCCGCGGCCGCACTGACGGCGACTACGGCCAACTGGGGGATGAAACCAGTTTCCATTGCGTTGCGCATCCTACATGACGGTCAGTGGCCGGTCGGCGTCAAGAGCTACCCGAGCCGCCAGCGCCGCATCCGTACTGACTGACGTTGACGCAAGCGGGCGTCGATCGTTGATCGGGCGACGGGACCGGAGGGGATGGCTCGTCGCCCGACGGATCACATCGCGATCGCCGCCTCGAGATCGTTGGTGGCAGCGCCGTTGGCCGCCACCGGAGCCGATTCATCCGGTGCGTTGGCCACGGCCTCAGCTTCCCGGGCGTACTCCTTCATCGATCGGCCCGACAGCATCTCGAGTGATCCGACGACCACCTCCGTCTTCCAGTGTCGCTTGCCGGCGTCGTCGTCCCACCTCAGCGCGGGGCCCATCTGATAGCGCCTGATGATGCTGCGATGGCTTCGATCGCTCCTAGGCCGGCCGACGACGCGAGACCGCCTGACTCGGGCCGAACGGCGTCGCCAACGACGCGCCGAAGAAAAGCGGCGCAAACGACATCACGGACCTCGACCGCCTAAGCGGCCGGACGACACGGCGATCATCGCCTGAACGTGCACGCACGGACCGTGGAGCGGCAATATCGCTTGCGCCACTGTCAAGTTCGACCCAAGCGGCTACTCGCCGATTCGCCATTCCGCATGCCGGCAGATCGGGGCGGCCTGACGATCGATCTCGGTGCCATCCTCGGTCCGGGCGACCATGACGAAGCGCGTACAACCACCTTCTCGGTCGAGCATGTTGTTCTCCACCGACGACTCACCTGGGCGGTACGTAGTCAGCTCGCTCTCGCCCGCTGGTTCGGGATACAGAACAACCACCGTCACGGTTTCGGAACTTGAATTCACGATGCGGACGCCGCTGGTGTCCCTCGGCTCCCCCAGCAAGCAGCCCATACATGCCAGTCCCAGGAGGGGAAGCGACACGATGGCGCGGAGTGATCGACTCATCGGCGGCCAAGGTAGCAGGCGGACTCTACTCGCTGGCGGAAGCTACTGCCGCTTGGCGAGCGCGAGTGAAGGCCTTCAGCCGTCGGCCGGTGGAATGTTGGCGTTGAAGCGCAGCCGGTTGGCTGGATCGAGTCGAAGCTTGACCTGCCGCAGCCGGTCCCAGGTCGCTGACGGAAAGGCTGCAGCTATCCGCGCAGCCGTCTGATCGAGCTCGGGATAGTTGAGGTACCCACCGCCTCGAAGCGAGAGATGCGCCACCGAGTCGGCGAAGCTTCGCGCCCAGGCGATCTCCCGCTCGTCAGCCTCCGCGTCATCCCAGATGGCGAGCGCCGTCACATTGGCAACGGCGGCACGTCCACCAAATGCCGCGGAAGCCTCTGGAATGCGGTGGGCGGCGCCGTGGATGAGCTCCACGAGGCAGAAAGATGATTCCCCTGCATCGGCCGCCGCCGCGATCAGCGCATCCGCCAGGGTCTCGTCCAACGTGCGGACGAGATGGCCCTTCCAGTACTGACGAAGACCGAACGGGATCGGCTCATATTGAGCTTGCTGCTGGAGCCAACTCATCGCCTTGACGTCCGACTCGAATAGAGCTTGGTGGTCGGTAAGAGCGCGAACAGCGGCCGCCCCGGCGTCTGGGTCACCGCGCCAGGCGAAGTTAACCGAGATCCCCGGCGAGCCGTCCTCTCCGCGCCACGCAACGATCGCCAGAACGAGCTCGTCGGGTGCCGTCGCTTCGATCTCCAACACGCGCATGATCACGTCACGGATACCGGCACCTCGAAAGCGGAGCGCTCCCCCGAACATGCGCGGCACGGGCGTCAGTGCGTATCGCAGGTGGGTAATGATCCCGAAGTTGCCGCCGCCTCCGCGGAGGCCCCACAGCAGTTCCGGCTCGTGCTGGTCGTCGACGTCGATGACGTCGCCGTCGATCGTCACCATCTTGGCCCCGATGAGAGCGTCGCATGCGAATCCCTGTGAGGCCACGATCCAGCTAATGCCGCCGGTCAGCGTTAGGCCGCCGATGCCGGTGTCGATGAACGTGCCCGAAGGAGCCGCAAGCGTGTACGCGGCAGTCGCCGCGTCCAGATCCATCAGCCGGGATCCAGCGAGCGCCTCCGCCGTGCGTGCGACAGGATCGACGACGGCACCACGCCAACGCGACAGGTCCACGAGGAGCGCGCCGTTCGGCGACGAATGTCCGGCCACGCTGTGGCCACCTCCGCGGACGCCGATGGGGAGGTCGACTTCCCCGGCCCACCTGACGGCCGCCACGATGCCGGGCACGTCTGCCGGGCGGAAGATGTAGGCGGGCTGGCCGGTGGCCAATGCGTTGTACGCCGCGCGGGCTGCCTCGTACCCGCCGTCCCGCGGCGCCAACACCTCACCCCGCGTGCGCGCTCGCAGATCAGCCACGATGTCCACACCGCCCTCCGGTCCCGCACACTGATTTGCGCGGAGGATAGCTCACGCTTGGGCGCCACAGGGCGGTCTGGGCCCACCTCAGCCCGACGGCTTGGCTGTGGCGTCACAGGGGCGCTTGCGTCAGTGTCAAGTTTCTCCCACGCTGTCTGGCTGGGCCTAAGCCGTTCGAGCCGGATGTGCGTCGCAGGTCGGAATTGTCCTTAGGCTCTTGTGCATACTCGGTCGGCGGGTCCGCGCTCGGACGCCAATGCCTTTCTGCCCCCGAATGCCACTTGAGGTATCCATTGGTCGACACAGCAGTTGCTGGGCAATTGGCGCGAGCACAGCTGGATGGCACGGTCGTCGGTGCGAGCCATGGCGACTACGATCGTCTTCGTCGCGTGTACAACGCCGTCGTCGAACGCATGCCTGGCGCGATCGTGCAGGCCGCGACGGCGAGCGATGTCCAGAAGATCGTGAGCATCGCTGGAGATTCCGGGCTGCCTCTGGCCGTGCGGTGCGGCGGCCATAGCTTCGCGGGCCTCGGGACCTGCGACAACGGCATCGTCTGTGATCTGTCACGGATGAACGCAGTGCTCGTCGATCCGCAGACGAGGACGGTCGAAGTCGGCGGGGGCGCATTGCTCGGCGACGTCGACGCAGCGGGCGAACGCTACGGCCTGGTGACACCGGCCGGTGTGGTGTCGCATACGGGCGTTGGGGGCCTGACCCTGGGAGGCGGCATGGGCTATCTCAGCCGGCGCTTTGGGCTCACCATCGACAATCTCATCGAAGCAGACATCGTGACGGCAGACGGCAGACTTTCGCGCGTTGACGCTGATGAACAACCGGAGCTGTTCTGGGCGATCCGCGGCGGTGGCGGCAATTTCGGCGTCGTCACCAGGTTCAGGTTCCGCATGCACGATCTGGGGTCCGTCGCGATCAGGCGCTGGACGCATCCAACCGCAGCCACTGCGGAGACGCTGATGCGATACCGCGACGCGGCGGCACATGCGCCACGCGAGCTGACCACGGCCTTCGTCGCCACGAAGGACGAGTTGGTGCTGCGAGCGATCTGGACCGGGTCGATGATCGGCGCGGACGCGGCTGTGGAACGCTTCTCGTTCCCGCGAGGGGTCCAGGATCCCAATGTGGAAACGACATTCTTCGAGTTGCAGCGCGCGAGCGACGAGGCCCTCCCTTGGGGTCGGCGGTATTACTCCAAGGGAGGGTTCATTGCCGAGATGGACGATCGCGTCATCGCCATCATCGCGGACTCACTTGCGGAGATGCCTCTCCCTGGGCTGGAGATCTACTGCCTGCAGCTTGGTGGCGCCGTCTGCGATGTCGCTGAGGGCGCAACTGCCTACAGCGGCAGGGCTGGCGCGTTCTATTGGATCTCGCAGGGGGTATGGGACCGTCCGGAAGACGATGAGGCCGCCATCGCCTGGTGCCGCAGCACCGCGCGCCGGCTCGGCGAGCTGTCTATGGAAGCGAACTACGTCAACGAGCAGGCCGACACTGGCGTGGCGCAAAACGCCTACGGCGAGTCGAAATATCGACGGTTAGCGCAGCTCAAGTGGCGATATGACCCAACGAACGTCTTCCGCCTGAACCAGAACATTGAGCCGATGCCAGCCTAGCGCCGACCACTTGGCCCTTCGACAGGTGCAAACGTCGGCTTAGCAGCAGTAGGCGTAACCATGCTTGGCCGGCGCCTGGCTAGACTCGGAACTCTACCGGACCGTGCGCGGGCGGAACTTCGCGGCTTCGAGTGAGGCTTACGCGCGTCGTCGTCCCATCGGTCGGGGCTGACTTTAAGAATGGGGCAGGTGGTCACCTTGCCCGTCGCTGAGCCTTGAGCAGCGTCTCGGCCGCGGGTAGTGTCTCAGTTTGACGGTGCGGGTTGCTCACGAGCTAACGGACCACCGCAGGCTCGTTGAACAGGCTTAGCCGCCCTGAAGTGCCGCGTTGATCTGTGACTCGACGTTGGCACTGACCGCCCCGTACCCGCCGAGAATGGTGACCCCCCGCTGCAATCGCACGATCTCGTCGAGGACTGCGGCTGGCGCATTCGTGGTGGGAACGAGAAGGATCGGAGAGCCGAGCGGCGCCGCCACCAAGGCATCTGGGAAGTTAAGACCGGTCGAGACGAAGACTTCGCCGGACCCCGGTGCGAAGAATTGCTGGGAGACCGCCACAGCGGTGGCGTAGCGATCTGCCCCGCCGATCCGCTGCACAGAAGCGCTCGTATGGGAGGTCGTGTAGGAGCGAAGCGCCGTCGCGACGCCGGGCGAAATAGCGCCCGTGCCTCCGACGACCACGATCGTGTCAGGGCTGAGCCGCTCCAGCTCCGCAGCAATCGGCGCTGGGATGGCGTTCGGGGCTACCAACAGCAGAGGCTCCTTGAAGTTCGAGGCCGCCGCTCCCGCACTGAGCGCGTCAGGAAAGTTGGCGCCAGACGCAATGAACACCCGGTCGGCAGCCGGGAAGGCATTTGCGGTGACCTTGGCGGCGGTGGCATATCGATCCTGTCCGCCCAAGCGGGTCGCCTCGAACTGGACGGTCCGATTCTCGATGTTGAAGAACGTTGCCGCGGAAATGACACTTTCGCCACCCACGACGAACGCGACTTCAGGGTCGAACTGCGTGTCCATCTTCGAAAGCCACTTGCTGTTGGTCTCTGAGGTCAGGATGACGGGGCCTCCTGGCATGACCCCGTTACTTGTCGCGGCGGCGGGTCCGGCGACGAGGGCATCTGGCCAGCTAAATCCCGAGACGGCATGAATGAACGGGACAGACCCACCCGGATACCGCGTCAAGTAGATCTGCTGAGCCGTTTCGAACCGATCAATGCCCTCAAGCCGATTGGCAACTGAGCCAGCGCGAACGGAGCCTCCGGCGCCTGCAAAGAGCAGGACAAGGACGACCATCGAAACGATCCGAATGAACATCGAGCTGATCTCCCCCAAAGCGGCTCGGGACTTGAGCTCGCGGAGTGTACGTCACACCGGTCGGGCGGGTATGACGAGGATCGCGACGGCTCAACCCATGCTAGGCGGAGTCGCTTACCACGCGCTTATCGAGGCGGGTGGTAGCCGAGCGGCCGTGACCAAGGGCCGAAGGAGTCGACGCATTGGATCACCGTAGCACTGGCATGGGGGATCATCGGGGATTCCGACCGGCGCTTGGGACACTGCTAAGTTCCTCCCTCAGGCGCTTCGACGAGTTGGCGCAGTCAAGTAGGAGCATGCCTGTCCCGGGCGTTATTCTCCGGCCGTGCCGATTGTCAGATTCGCCTGGTGGGTGGTCTCCGCCCCCTTCCGCTTGTTCTTTTGGTTCGCCTGGCAGGCGCGCCGCGTCGGATACGAGGGCGCAGCATGGCTCCAGCGACGAATCGGGCAGCGGAATGCTCTCCTCACCTTCGCGGCCGTTTTTATGCTCGTCGGCGCCGGAATTCTGACCGGGTTCTATGAATGCAACAGCACCGGGGTACGAGGATGCCGCGCTGGATGGGAGTGGCTGTACGGCGGCTTCCTTCTCGCGAGCGGCCTGCTCCTGGCCTGGTTCGCGATCACGAAGGTGGCCAACACGCGAGAGTCCGGGTCCATATCAGTTGATGACGATTTCCTGAAGTACCGTCGCGAGGACTGGGACCTGTCGTGGAGCTCCGTCCTGACCGTCGTAGGTGGGCTCGGAGGGCTTGCTCTGGTGTTGTGGCTCTCCGGATACCTCTGACCCGCCGCGGCGCTCCAGTGGCGCTTACGCCACTGTCAAGTTTGACCCACGGTTACCCTCGATGCGCCACTCGTCATCAACGAGATCGGAGTTGGCTGTCGATCGAGCTCGCGCCCGTCCTGGCCCGAGCAACCATCGCGAATCGCGTGCAGCCGTCGGCCGCGTTGAGCATGTTGTTCTCTACTGACGACTCTCCAGGGCGGTACGTCACGAGATCGCTCTCTCCAGAGGGATACAACACGACGACGGTCACCGTTTCGGACGTCGCGTTCACAATCATCACGCCGTCAGTGTTACGCGGCTTCCACACCAAACACCCGGCAAGCGCCAGCACAAAGACCGCAAGCACGGGTCCCACCGCGATTCGTCGGCGCATGCGGCGACGTACACCAAGCCCTCGCGGCGCCTTGGTGATCGAGTGGCGCTTGCGCCACTGCCAACTGTGGCGCCACGGGATTATTCGGGAACTGACGCGACGAACTCGCGAAGTGTCGGGAGCATGCCCATCGTTTGGCCCCCCAGGGAGCTCCAGGGCTCGACGTCGTCCCCGTAGCCATGGTCCCCACCAATCCACGCGTACCGAATCACGCCGGACGCAGCCTCGAGCATCCGAAAGATGAGGCGGGCCTGCCGCAGCGGTTCTGGTTCGCCGTGGTCGGCAGATTGCTCGACTTCATGCATCTCATTGAATGAGATAAATGTTCGACCATGCCTGACAACGACGACCCAACCGCGCCGGCCGACGGCATCGGCACGGGCGAGGATCTCGGCCGCGAGCTGAGCGCGCGCACGGTGCTGTTCCACCAGGCGGTGGCCGATCGCCTGGGCATCGGGCTTACCGACCAGAAGTGCCTCGACTACGTCTACCGCGCGTCGGCCACGCAGCCGGTGACCGCCGGCCACTCGCCGAGCTGACCGGGCTGACCACCGGCGCGATCACCGGCGTGCTCGATCGCCTGGAGAAGGCCGGACTCATCCGCCGCGAGAGCATCCGCAGGATCGCCGTCAGGTGATCGTGCGCGTGATCGACGAGCGCGCGCGCGAGCTCGCCGACATCTTCGGCCGTCGGCCGCGCCTGGAACGAGCTGTACGCGCGCTACAGCGGCGACCAGGTGGCGACCATCCGCGACTTCGTCGGCCGCGCCACGACGCTGCTCACCGAGGAGGCCGATCGCCTGCGTGGCCGAACGCCGGGCGCCGCGGCCACGAGCGCGCGCGCCGCCGAGGGCACCACGACCATCTCGTCAGCGCCGCTCGGCCACCTCCAGGAGGGCCGGCTCGACTTCACGCGTGGCGCGGCGATGGTCACCATCGGCGCTTGCGACGACGAGCTGCTCTACCGGGCGCGCTTCCCGCGCGCCACCCGCGTCAGCGTCGAGGGCGGCCAGGTCACCGTGTTGCAGCGACGAGCCTGGCCGGATTCTTCGGCAGCGAGCCCGGCGAGCTGCTGCTGAGCGAGCGCATCCCGTGGACCGTGCGTCTGCGCGGCGCCTCGAAGGTCGACGCCGACCTGCGCCGGCTGCGCCTGGCCGGCTGCGAGATCGTCGGCGGGGCCAGCGACGTCGGCGTGCGCCTGCCGCCACCCGCCGGCACCGTCCCGGTCAGCTTCCGCGGCGGCGCCAGCAAGCTGCGCGTGACCGTCCCCGCCGGCATCCCCTTCCGCTTCCTCGCCCGTGGCGGCGCCAGCTCGCTCACCGTCGACCGCCTGCACCTGGGCGCGGTCGGCGGCGACCTCCGCTGGGAATCCCCCGACTACGCCTCCGCGCACAACCGCTACGACATCGACCAGCGCGGCGGCGCCAGCGATCTCAGCGTCCTGCCCGAGTAGCCCTCACGCCGGGTTTGTGGCCGTGGCCGAAACCTCGATCAGGCGCCCTCCACGATGCGGTAGCCGGTGCCGCCCACGTCGCGGACGAAGGCGGCATCGTTGCTGGCAAGCAGGGTCCCGCGACCCGCGGCCCTCCGCTCGCGGATGATCTCGCCCAGGCGAGGAGCAAGACGCCGCGGAACCCGGCCGACTGCCGCGCAAGTCCACGAGCTCGCTGGCCTTCATCGCGTAGCGGCCGTAGAAGATCACGACAGCGACAATGAAGATGGCGGAGTAGAGCGGCAGTCCCCGCCGGACCGCAGCCCGTCCCGCGGTCGCCAAGAGGACTTCGCCGAGAGCGCGGAGCTGGCCCGAGGAAACTTTGTCCACGAATCCAATCTAGCTCAGGTGGCCGGCAGCGACGCCGCAACGCTGTGGCACTCGCCCCGGTCGATGGATTCGGGTTGGGTGGCGCTAGCCCGGCCCGGGCAGCCACAACCCCGACGCGGTCTGGGTGGGGCCGGCGGCCGCCGCGGGCCGCAACACCACCCCTTCGACGTCCATGCGTGAGCCTTCGGTGCCTTTGCGGTTGGGGCGATAGCGGCTCCACTGCCACAGGGCATGGCGGCCCACCTGGTACGACGAGGGAATTCGTTCGCGCAGGCCCCCCACACCCAGGGGCAAGGCCTTGCGTCCCGTGTCGCGCTCGGTGCCCGCAGCATCCAGCCGGGTGCGGTGGCTGACCACGTCGGAGGTCAACACCACCACGTCGGCGGTGTCGCCGAGCGCATTGATGTGATCCTGTTGCACCCGCAACGCCAGCTCGGTCCAGGCGGTGGACCAGCGCGCCTCGATGGCGGCGGTCAGCGGGCCAAAACGCGCCTCGAAGCCGCGTTCCGCATAGGTTCGCTGCGGCCAGGCCAGCTGGCTGATCACGCAGCTGGAGATCACAGATCGGGGCGGTGGTTGTCGCCAGCCTCCTCGCTGCCACCGGTGGTCCAGGCGAGGGGCGTGGGCAGGCGGTAGGAGCGACAGAGGCGGCTCATGCGCGCTTCGGCCTCGTCGGGGCCGGCTGCCGGGGCCGCCAGGACCTCGTCCACCCGCTGCACCAGCGCGCTGTTGATGCCGGTCAAGTCCAGGGTCCGGGTGCTGATGCGGGCCCGCTCGGCCGGATCCTTCCAGACCAGCTTGACCGTGGCGGCCAGCGCCGCCTCGTCGATGTCGACCAGGGTGATGCGCTCGAACTGCCGCGCCAGATCGGCCAGCGGCAGATCGAAGGGACTGCCGGCGCCCAGCACCAGCACGTGCCGGCGGCGCGGCAGATCCTTGACCGCATCCAGGATGAACGCGCGGTTGCGCTGGGCGTGGGCCCACCAGCCTTCGCGGTTCTCGCGCTGGGCCTTTTCGATCCCGACCGAGGTCTCGCGGAATTCCAGCTTGGCAAAGACCTGCGCGTCGACCTTCGGATCGAACTGCCAGCGCAGGTCCGCGGCGACGGCGGGGTCCATCACGTCGACGGTGCCCAGCGCCGTCAACCCGTCGGCCACGGTGCTGCCGGGACCGTGGCCCATCTCGGTCAGCTTGTACATCGCCTGCCCAAAGGTGATCAGCCGATTCGAACAGCTCGGGCCGCCAGGTGCCGGTGCCCGCCAGCACCGCGCGCAGCGCGCCCGCATCCGCGGCCGAGATCGGCGGACTCTCCGCGGTCGCGGCCTCGGCGATGTACCAATCGATCGCACGTTGCACCAGCAGCAGCGCGGCCGCCCCACGCGCGTCGGTCAAGGCAAGACGAGGAATCATGAAGCCCGGCATTCTATACCGCGGTGGCGCGCGCGGCGGGACGAAGCAGCCCCCGCGGCGCGACCGTCACAGCCGGCGCAGCAGCTGCGGGTAGACCAGGTACGTGCGCTCGAACTGCCCGGTCCACAGCCAGGGCTCGAGGATCTCGGGCGGGGCGAAACAATCCTTGAGGGCCAGCTCGCGACGGACCAGGCGGGACAGCAGCACCGGGTTGGCGGCCGCGTAGACGATCTCCTGGCGCGGGATCAGCTCGGCCGCCAGGGCGCGCAGGTCAGCCCCGGGCGGCACCTCGTCGAGCGGGTACAGATCAGAAGACACGATGTCGGCCGCCACCAGCGCGCTGCCCGCCCGCGTCTGGGCGGTGGCCGGCCGGCACAGGGCGGCCAGGGTGCGCAGATGCACGGTCAACGCGGCGACACGCAGCCGCATGCCGCGTTCCTCGTCGCCGCCGGCCGCCTCCTCCAGGCTCCAGCCCAGCTGGCTGAGCAGACAGCACGACACCACCACGCTGGCCTGGCCGGTCGGCAGCGCCGACGCCAGCCCGCGCACGCCCGCCTCGATCGCCTGCTCGACCCAGGCGCCATCGAGCGCCCGCCCGCGACTCTTCTCGATCTGGCCAAGCAGTCCGGTCAGATCGATCCCGCCGTGCGCAACCGTCCGCGCCCGCACCGCCGGTGACAGCCGGGCCCGCGCGCGATCGAGGGCCCCGGCGTCGATGTCGACCAGGTGAATCGACGAAAAACCCGCCACCAGGCCCTCGAGGTCGACGTCGTTGCAATTGCCCGCGCCCAGCAACACCAAGGCCCCGCCCCCGGCCTCGGCCCCCAAGCAATCGATGACCGCGCTCAGCCGCTGGCGGTGCGCCCGATAAAGCTCCCAGTCATCCTTCGACCGCCGGTTCCCCTGCGCATGCTTTTCCCGCACCGCCGCCAGCCCCCGCCCGGGACCCGCGGACGCCGTCGCTGACGATCGCACTGTCATGGCCGCCCGCATGATACACACCGCGCGTCCATCCGCCGACTGGTCGTGGCGCGTCGGTGCCCGCGCGAAGCACCGGCGACCAACCAATGCGTCGTCGCCCCGTCCCCCTCAAATTGCTGAAGGGCGGCCGCGCCCTTCCTGTGGTCGCCCACACCGCGGATCGAGAAAGTTCGCGATTTCCCGCGGGTTCGCGTGAATGCGCGGGCTTGATTGGGGTTGGTCCGGGGCTTGCGTTGCGGGTGGTTCCGGCGGTGAGCCACACACCGCCGCGCTTCTCCCCTAGCCACACGAGGTTGCCATGACAAGCACGCGCTCCGACTCACCGGTCCAGCCCCCCGCAGCCCGCCGTCTCACCGTGTCGCTGGTCGGCCTTGCGCTCGCCGCCAGCTGCGCCGCGGTCCCGCCCTCGGAGACCGAGCCGCCCGCTCCCGACGTTGCCCACGAGGTCTCCGGCACCGTGCAGGCATGGCCGGGTGAAGCCCAGGCACCGTGCGGTGCCCGCCTGGTGGTCGAACGCTTCCATGACGAAGTCGGCGCACGCGCGGGCAGCGAGACCCGCGCGCTGATCACGTCGGCGCAAGCCTATGAAGAGTACTTCGGGCACCCCGCACCCAAGGGCGTCGACCTCGGGCGCGAATGGGTGGTCTTTTACGCCACCGGCGGCAAACACGTCGGCTCCAGCGCCGATGTCAACGTGGTCGGGGTCAGCGGCTCCGTGTTGCACGTCGTGACCACCCGCTCCGCGCCGGTTCCACCCTGTGCGCCGACGGTGCCGGTCGCCGACGGTGGCCCCGGGACCACGGGCATGGGCACGGGGTCCAGCTCTTCCGGTGCGGGCGGTGCAGCCGGTGCCGGCGGCTCGCTCGGCGCCCCGACCCCCACCCCAGGCCAGGCCGCCCCGATGAGCGTGCCGCCCAAGTTATCCGACGACGCCGGTGCCACCTGCGCCGGATCTGCCGCCGCCGCCCGGGCCGCGCATGAATGCCCCGTACGTGCTGGTGAAGTTCCCCGCGCAGAAGACCACGTCGGTCAGCTTCCAGCACCAGGACATCGTCCCCCGCTGCGGTGGGCTGCCCTACCCCAGCTCGTGTGCAGCCGTCCTGTGCGGCCCCGGCTACACCTGTGTCGAGCTCGAGAGCTACCCGCCGCAAGCCCGCTGCGTCCCGATCAGCGACGGCGGCTGGTGCAACAGCAGCGAGCAATGTGGCGCGGGCCTGATCTGCTCGACCGAGATGGGCATGTGCACCGGCAACCCGACCTGCGCCCCGGGCCAGCCTTGTCCCACCAGCTGCCATGGCACCTGTGTGAAGAAGGGCGGCCCGCAGCCGATTGACCGCTGCACCTCCAGCTCCAGCTGTCCGCAGGGCACGCGCTGCTCGACCGAGCGGGGTGATTGCCAGGGTTGCGGTGGCGGCCCCGGGGTTGCGTGCCCGGCGGTCTGCTTCGGGGTTTGCGAGCCGGTCAAGCCGAGCGTGTGCACCGGCGGGGTGCTGATGGGTCACCTCCACGATCCCGATTCCGGAGGCGAGCAGCAGCTCGTGCAGGGCGCGCTTCTCGGCGACCGAGACGCCGGCCGGGGGCAGGCTGGCGAGCGCCGAGCTGCCGCCGGTGAAGCAGGCGAGGACGAGGTCGTCGGTCGCCGAGCGGCTCGACCATCGCCAGCAGGCGCGCGGCGACGGCGCGCGCTGCGCTCGCTCGGCAGCGGATGGTCGGCGACCGCGACCTCGATCGCCCAGCGGCGTCGTCTCCTGGTCGCCGCGGACGGCGATCAGGCCGGCGTCGATCCGCTCGCCGAGCCGCGCCTCGAGCGCCGCGGCGATCGCGAAGGTCGCCTTGCCGGCGCCGACGACGACGACCCGGGCGTCCGGTCGAGCGCGTACTGGCGCCGCCGTCGACGATGCCCGCGTCGCCGAGCGCACCGCGTCGGCCGCCGCGCTGCCGGCGTCGCAGGCCGCGAGGCCGGCCTGGGCGACCTCGAGCGCCGCGCCGCTCAGCTCCACCTGGCCGTGGCCGGCCAGCGCGTCGAGGTTGCCGATCCGCGGCGCGGCGGGAGCGCCGCGGCGCCGGCCGGTCGGCTCAGGAGCCACCGCCAGCCGCCACGCCGGCCGAAGACGTCCCCGGGTAGACCGCGGTCTCCCCCAGCTCCTCGGCGATCCGGATCAGGCGGTTGTACTTCGCGGTCCGCTCGCCGCGGACCGGGGCGCCGGTCTTGATCTGGCCGGCGCCGAGGGCGACGGTGAGGTCGGCGATGATCGGGTCCTCGGTCTCGCCCGAGCGCTCCGAGACGACCACCGTGTAGCCGTTGCGGTGCGCCATCTCGGCCGCGTCCATCGCCTCCGAGAGGGTGCCGATCTGGTTCACCTTCCAGAGCAGCGAGTTGGCGGCGCCGACCTCGATCCCCTGGCGAGCCGCTCCGGGTTGGTGGTGAACAGGTCGTCGCCGACGATCTGGATCCCGCCGCGCGCGGTCAGCGCGGCGAAGCCCTCGAAGTCGTTCTCGTCGAGCGGGTCCTCGATCGTCACCACGTCGAACTCGGCGATCAGCTCCAGGTAGAGCTCGATCATCGCGTCGCGGTCGCGGGTCTCCCCGGCCAGCGAGTAGGTCCCGGTCGCGGCGTCGTAGTAGTGGGTCGCGGCGCAGTCGAGCCCGTAGCGGAAGCGGCCCGTCGTGCCCGGCCGCGTCGACCGCCTCGTGGAGCAGGCCGAGCGCCTCGCGCGGGTCGAGATCGGCGGCGCGAAGCCGCCCTCGTCGCCGGTGTTGAGGGCGACCTTGCCGTAGCGCTCGAGCAGGATCTCGGCCAGCGCCAGGTTCACCTCGGTCGAGATCTGCAGCCCCTCGAGGATCGAGTCGGCGCCGACCGGCAGGATGATGAACTCCTGGAAGTCGAGGTCGTTGGAGGCGTGGCGGCCGCCGTTGATCAGGTTGACCAGCGGCACCGGCAGGACGTGCGCGTTGGCGTTCAGCGCCTGGTAGAGCGGCAGGCCGGCCGCCTCGGCGCGCGGCGCGGGCGGCGGCGAGCGAGACGCCGAGGATCGCGTTGCCGCCGAGGCGGGACTTGTCGGGGGTGCCGTCGAGCTCGATCAGCCGCGGTCGAGCTCGCGCTGGTCGGTCAGCTCCTCGCCGACCAGGCGTCGCGGCGATCTCGCCGTTGACGTTGGCGACCGCGCCGAGGACGCCGAAGCCGCCGAAGCGATCGCCGCCGTCGCGCAGCTCGACCGCCTCGTAGGCGCCGGTCGAGCGACCGGAGGGGACGTCGGCGGTGGCGACGCTGCCGTCGTCGAGCTCGAGGTCGACCTGGACGGTCGGCAGGCCGCGGCATTCGAGCACCTCGCGGGCGCGATGCGCGGTGATCGTCGGGCGCTCGCTCACAGTGCTCCTCCTCGGCTGTTGCTCGCCCTCGCCGGATGTCAGGGCGTTGATCTGGTTCTCGGCGGCCTCGTCGAGGTGGGCGCGCCAGAGCTCCGTCGGCGCGGTCGGTGTCGCGGGCCTCGATCGCGGCGAGCAGCTCCTCGTGCTCGGCGGCGACCTCGGCGGGGCGTCGTAGTGGGGGCGCAGCTGGACCATGCAGAGCACGATCTCCGACTGCACGCCGTCGTAGGCGCGCTGCATCCGCGGGCTCCGGCGGCGTCGATGATCGCCCGGTGGAAGCGCAGGTCCGGCTCGACGACGTCGCGCCACGGCGCGTCGGCGGAGAGCCGCGGAGAGGCGTCGACCGCCGGCGGGCCTCGGCCGGGACGGCGCCGGCGGCGATCGCGAGGCGCACGGCCTCGATCTCGAGCGCGGCGCGCAGCTTGAAGATGTCTTCGATGTCGGCCGGCGAGGAGACCGGGACCTGGACGCCGCGGTTGGGCTCGCGGCGCAGCAGCCCTTCGCCGATCAGGATCTGGGTCGCGGCGCGGAACGAATGGCGGGCGATGCCGAGGCGCTCGGCGAAGTCGTTCTCGCGCAGGCGGGCGCCGGGCGCGAGCTCACCGTCGAGGATCAGGTCGCGGATCGCGTTGGCCGCGGCCTCGACCGTCGACACCGTGTTGAGGGAGAGGCTTCCGGTTCGGCCGATTCTCGCACATGTTTGTAGAATTGTGCAACAATCCATCGATCAGCGGCAAAGGAAGGGATTTCGGATGACGGCGAGCGCGTTCACCCGCAGGCAGGCACTAAGGAGCGGCGTCCTCGGGGTCGCCAGCCTCACGATCGCCGACCGGCTGCTCGCCCTCGGCGGCAACAACGAGGCGCTGGCGGCGATGAAGCCGACCCTGCCGAAGGCCGGCTACGGTGATCTCGTTCACAAGGTGGCGCGAAGCTGGCGCTGCCGAAGGGCTTCGAGTACGTCAAATTCGGCCGTGCCGGGACGCTGATGTCCGACGGCCTGCCGATGCCGACCTGCCACGACGGCACCGGCTACTTCTCCGGCGGCAAGGGCAAGGTTGGATCGCCCGCAACCAGGAGGGCTTCCAGGTCGGCCGCGCCCACGGGCCGGTCAACGCCTACGACCCCTATGCCCAGGGCGGGGTCACGGTCACCCACTTCAACACCAGGACCGGTCAGGTGCTCGGCAACGCGCTCGTCCTCAACGGCACCGACAACAACTGCAACGGCGGCGTCGACGCCGTGGGGAACCTGGCTCACCGGCGAGGAGAACACCGTCGGCGTGGAGCAGGGCTACGGCGCCGAGCACGGCTACGTCTTCGAGGTCGACGCCCGCGCGACCTCAACGGTCGAGCCGGTGCCGATCAAGGCCATGGGCCGCTTCGTCCACGAGGCCTGCCCGGTCGACCCGAAGACCGGGATCGTCTACCAGACGGAGGACAACGGCGACCCGGGCGACGGCTTTTACCGCTACCTCCCGACCACAAGGGCAAGCTCCACCGCGGCGGCAAGCTGCAGATGCTCGCGATCAAGGGCCGGCCGAAGTACTCGACCCTCAACGACCAGACCGTCGGCGAGAAGCTCGAGTGCACGTGGGTCGACATCAAGGACCCGGATCCGAACGGCGCCGACCGCTTCCCGCAGGCCGTCTACATGCAGGGCCGCCACGCCGGCGGCGCCAAGTTCAGCGGTCTCGAGGGCGGCACGTTCTCGAAGGGCAGCTGCTACTTCACCGCGTCCGACGGGGGGAACCAGGGCCAGGGCCAGATCTGGAAGTACACCCCCGACAACAAGAACTTCAAGCGCGGCACGCTCGAGCTGCTGTTCGAGTCGCCGAAGCACAGGGTGCTTGCCGGGCCCGATGCGATCACCCAGAGCCCGCGCGGCGGCATCCTCGTTTGCGAGGACGGGTCGAGCGAGGACGTTCCCGGCCAGCCGTCGCGGATGAAGTACATCGCGCCGAACGGCAAGCTCCACGACTTCGGCCGGGTCACGGAGCCGATGCAGCTCCACGATCACATCGCCGCGGACCTGTTCCCGTACAACCCGGAGCGCTGGGACAACCCGCCCGAGGAGGGCGAGGGCGTCGGTCGCAGCGAGGTCGCCGGCATCGGCTTCAGCCCCGACGGCAAGTGGCTCTTCTGCCACATCCAGTATCCGGGCGAGTCGTTCGCGATCACCGGGCCGTGGCACAAGGGCTGGCTCTAGTAGTCGTTCCGCGTGAGCCTGATCTCGCGTGATCTGATCGGCGACCTGTTCGCGCGCGAGCGCGAGCGTTTCGCGGCCGAGCATCCGCGCTCGCGCGAGCTGCACGAGCGCGGCAAGGAGTCGCTGCTCTCGGGCGTGCCGATGAACTGGATGACCCGCTGGCCCGGCGATTTCCCGGTCTTCATGGAGTCGGCCGAGGGCGCCGAGCTGCGCGACGTCGACGGCAACGTCCTACGCCGACCTCTGCCTCGGCGACACCGGCGCGATGACCGGCCACGCGCCGGCGGCGACGGTCGCCGCGGTCAAGGAGCGCCTCGACCGCGGGATCACGGCGATGCTGCCCACCGAGGACGCGCTCGCGGTCGGCGAGGAGATGCAGCGGCGCTTCGGCCTGCGCGACTGGCAGTTCACCCTCTCGGCGACCGACGCCAACCGCTTCGTGATCCGGATCGCCGCGGCAGATCACCGGCCGCTCGAAGGTCATCGTTCACAACCACTGCTACCACGGCTCGGTCGACGAGACGGTGGCGACGCTCGATCGACGGGGAGGTGCGCCCGCGCGAGGGCAGCGTCGGGCCGCCGGTCGCCGTCGCGGAGACCACCCGGGTGGTCGAGATCAACGACCTCGACGGCCTCGAGCGCGAGCTTGCGCACGGCGACGTCGCCTGCATGCTGATCGAGCCGGCGCTGACCAACATCGGCATCGTCCTCGCCGACGAGGGCTACCACGAGCGCGTCCGCGAGCTGCACCGAGACCGGGACGTTGCTGGTGATCGACGAGACCCACACGCTGTGCTGCGGCCCGGGTGGCTACACGCGCCGCCCATGGGCTCGAGCCCGACTTCCTGACGATCGGCAAGCCGATCGGCGGCGGGATCCCGACCGGCGCCTACGGTTTCAGCGCCGAGGTCGCCGACCGGATCCTCGCCGCACACCTTCTGGAAGGAGGCCGACGTCGGCGGAGTCGGCGGGACGCTGGCCGGAAACGCGCTCTCGCTGGCGGCGGTTCGCGCGACGCTCGCCGAGGTGCTGACCCACGAGGCGTTCGAGCACATGATCGGCCTCGCCGAGCGCTTCGAGGCCGGGCGTCGCCGAGACGATCGCGGAGCGCGGCCTGCCCTGGTCGATCACCCGGCTCGGATGCCGGGCCGAGTACATGTTCTCGCCCGAGCCGCCCGCAGACCGGAGGCGAGGCGGCGGCCGCGATGGACGATGACCTCGACGCCCTGCTGCACCTCTACATGCTCAACCGCGGCGTCCTGCTGACGCCGTTCCACATGATGGCGCTGATGTCGCCGGCGACCACCGAGGCGCAGGTCGACCGCCACACCGACGCGTTCCGCGAGGCCACGGCCGAGCTCACCGGTGGCTGAGCCGGTCGCCGGCCGGCGACTCAGCCGAGCAACGAGCCGATCGCGTCGCCTGCCGCGTTCGCCCAGTCGACCAGCGGCGAGGGGATGACGCCGAAGAACACGGTCGCGGCGGCCGCGAGGGCGGTCAGCCCGAGGATCACCCTGCAGCGGGCGCCCGTGACCTCGGCGTCGGCCTCCTGCGAGCCGCCGGCGATCGCGGGCGCGGGGCCGCCGGGCGCGGGCTCGGCGCCGGGGCCCATCCAGATCGCCGCGATCACCCGCAGGTAGTAGGCGAGCGAGATCATCGTCCCGACCGCGATCATCACGCCGAGCCAGGTGTAGTCGGCGTCGACGGCCGTCTCGATCAGGTAGAGCTTGCCGATGAAGCCGACCGTCCCGGGGAGGCCGGCGAGCGCCAGCATCGAGATCGTCAGCGCCGTCGCCAGCCCGGGGCGCTCGCGAGCGAGCCCCTCGACCGAGCGGATGTCGTCGCCGAACGCGGTCTCGCGCTCGCGGATCGTGATCACCGCGAACGCGGCCAGGTTCATCAGCGCGTAGCCGGCGAGGTAGAAGACGAGGGCGTTGACGCCGGCCTCGCTCGCCGCCACCACCGCGACCATCATGTAGCCGGCCTGGGCGACACTCGAGTAGCCGAGCAGGCGCTTCAGCGAGTTCTGGCCCAGGGCGCCCGCGTTGCCGACCACGATCGAGACCGCGGCGAGCGCGGCGAGCGCCGGCTGCCAGTCGCCGGTGGCGGGGCCGAGGGCGACCTCGAAGAAGCGGACCAGGACGCAGAACACCGCCGCCTTCGTGGCCACCGACATGAACGCGGTGACCGGGGTCGGCGCACCCTGGTAGACGTCGGGCGTCCACTGGTGGAACGGGGCGATCGAGAGCTTGAAGGCGAGCCCGGTGGCCGCGAGCGCGATCCCGATCAGCAGCAGCGGGTCGTCGAGCACCGAGCCGCCGACCGCGGCGCGGATCCCGGAGAAGTCGGTCGAGCCGGTCGCCCCGTAGACGAAGGCGAGTCCGTAGAGCAGCGTCGCCGAGCCGAGCGAGCCGATGATCAGGTACTTGAGCCCGGACTCGAGCGACTCCTCGCGCCGCAGCGCGGCGCCGCAGAGCACGTAGAGCGGGATCGAGAGCAGCTCGAGGGCGACGAAGAACGAGACCAGGTTCTGCGCCTGGGTGATCATCGTCATCCCGAGCACCGAGCAGAGCAGCAGCGCCTGGAACTCGCCGTGCCCGCTGGGGCCGAGCGGCCGGTCGAAGGCCTGCTCCCGCCACGACAGCGGGATGCAGAAGGCCGCGGCGCCGATGCAGATCAGGCTGGTCGTGATCGCCAGGTCGTCGAGCCGCAGGGCGCCGGCGATCAGGTTCTTGTGCGCGCCCCACTGGGCGATCAGCAGCCCGGCGGCGGCCGCGAGGGTGGCGAAGCCGATGATCGAGACCACGATCCGCTGCTGCTTGCGGCTCCCGAACAGGCCCGCGATCAGCGCCAGCACGATCCCGCCGGTGAGCGCGATGATCGGCGAGATCCCGGCGTAGTTGATGTCGGGGGCGTTGAAGTCCATCAGTCACCGAGGGGCGCGTAGCCGGTCCAGCCGCGGCCACCGACGCCGGCCGTCTCCCGCGGGCGGGGCGGTCGCGGCCTCGACGGCCGCCGCGGTGGACTTCTCGCCGCGCTCGAGGATCAGCCCGGGCCACAACGCCAGCGCGACGATCACGGCGACCAGCGGCGCCAGCACCACCCCGTCGCGCCAGGAGATCTCGCGCGACTCGGCGCCCTCGGGCAGGCGGTTGTGCATGGTCCGCTGGTACATCCGCAGGCTGTAGAAGGCGGCGAGCGCGATCCCGATCGCGGCGACGAAGGCGAACGCGATCTTCGACTCGAAGACGCCGTTCAGGATGTAGAACTCGCCGATGAAGTTGGCGGAGCCGGGGATCGCCAGGTTCGCCATCGCGATGACCAGGAACAGCGCGGCCAGGAACGGCGCCCGCATCGCCTGGCCGCCCATCTTCGTCACGTCCTCGGTTCTGGTGCGCTCGTAGAGGATCGCGATCACCATGAACACCCCGGCGACGACGAGCCCGTGGTTGACCATCTGCAGTACCGCCCCGTCGGCACCGTCGGCCCGCAGGCTGAAGATCCCGAGGGTGATGAAGCCGAGCTGGGCGACCGACGAGTAGCCGGCGATCAGCCGCACGTTGGTCTGCGTGAACGCCATCACCGAGCCGTAGAGGATCGAGGCGAGCGCGATCAGCATGATCAGCTCCTGGAACTCGTTGGTCGCCTCGGGGAAGAGCGGCAGCGCGACCCGCAGGAAGCCGTAGGCGCCGACCTTGGAGAGCACCGCGGAGAGCAGGATCAGCACGGGCAGCGGCGCCGCCCGGTAGGCGTCGGGCATCCACCCGTGGATCGGGAAGGCCGGCATCTTGACCAGGAAGGCCGCGGCGAAGAAGCAGAAGATCCACTCCTGGCTGCCGGTCGACAGCAGATGCTGCTGGAGGACGGGGATCGAGAAGCTGAGCTCGCCCACCGAGTCGGACGCCAGGATCGCGGTCGCGATCGCGCCGACCAGCATCAGCAGCGAGCCGACCAGCGTGTAGACGATCATCTTCGTCGTCGCCGGGACCCGATTCTCGCCTCCGAACGTCCCGATCAGGAAGAAGAACGGGATCAGCATCAGGTCGAAGAAGAGGACGAACAGCAGCAGGTCCTGGGCCATGAAGGCCCCCAGGGCCGCCGTCCCCGCGAGCCCGACGAGGAAGTAGTAGAGCTTGTCGCGCCCGTCGCCCGGCTCGCCGCGCAGCGCCGACCACAGCGTCGCCGCGAACCACAGCACCGCGGTGAGCAGCACGAGGAAGACGCTGATCCCGTCGACGCCGAGGAAGTAGCGGACGCCGAGGTCGGGGATCCAGGACTCGTCGACGACGTGCTGGAGGCCGGCGGCGTCGGGGTCGAAGCCGGCGGCGAGCCCGATCGCGAGCCCGAGCGTCACCAGGGCGCCGACGACGGCGAGCCAGCGCGCGGCGACCCGGGGCGCCAGCAGGATCAGCACCCCGGTGATCAGCGGTGTCCAGAGCAGCACGCTGAGCATCAGTGAGTCACCACTAGTTGCTCACCGCCAGGAAGTAGATCCCGAGCGCCGCGAAGCCGCCGACCAGCAGCAGCGCGTAGGCGCGTACGAAGCCCGACTGGGCGCCGCGGACGATCGACCCGGCGCCCTTGACGACCCCGGTCGCGGTGTCCACGATCCCGTTCACGACGACCCGCTCGAACACCGCGTTCGAGAACCGCCCGATCGCGATCGCCGGCCGGTAGATGAGCGCGTCGATCAGCTCATCGAAGTACCACTTGTTGAGCAGGAAGGTGTGGATGCGCCGGAAGCGCTCCGCCATCCGCACCGTCACCCCGGGCCGGCGCACGTAGCAGTGGTAGGCGAACGCGATCCCGATGATCGAGATCGTGCCGCCGATCGCGAGGCCGATCCACGAGTCGGCCGTCGATGGCTCCTGCGCGTACAGCGTCGAGCTCTCGAAGGTGCCCTCGAGGAAGGTCGTGATCACGTGGTCCACGCCGGGGACCTGGAGCAGCCCGGCGAACAGCGCCCCGAACCCCAGGATCGCCATCGCGACGCGCATCGGCCACTCGCGCTCGGCGATGTGGTGCTCCTCGCCGGGGAAGCCGACGTCGACGTCCTCCGCCTCGCCGGTGTGCGGGTTGGTCGGCTCGGCATGGTGCATGTGACCCTGCTCGAGCTCCTCGGCCTCCTTGCACGGCGCCCCGGCGGTCACGCGGAAGCCGATCCGGAAGGCGTAGAAGGCGGTCATCAGCGCCCCGATGTAGCCGCCGATCGCGAAGATCCAGTACATCCCGCCGCGGTTGGCGGCGAAGGCGAGGATCTCGTCCTTGGAGAAGAACCCCGACGTGCCGGGGAAGGCCGCCAGCGCCAGGCAGCCGACGAGCAGCAGGGCCGATGTGAACGGCAGGGCGCGGCGGAAGCCGCTCATGTCGTCGACGTTCTGGTTGTTGGCCATCGCCGAGATCACCGAGCCGGCGGCCATGAACAGCAGCGCCTTGAAGAAGGCGTGCGCCATCAGCATGAACATCCCGCCCGCGTAGGCGCCGATCGCGACGCCCATGATCATGTAGCCGATCTGGCTCATGGTCGAGTAGGCGATGATCCGCTTCAGGTCGGTGACTGCGAGCGCGATCGTCGCCGCGATCAGCAGCGTCGCCAGGCCGACGAACGCCGCGATGTCGGCGGCGGTCGGGGCGAGCTCGAAGAACGGGAACATGCGCGCGATCAGGTAGACGCCGGCGGTGACCATCGTCGCCGCGTGGATCAGCGCCGAGACCGGGGTCGGGCCCTCCATCGCGTCCGGGAGCCAGGTGTGGAACGGGACCTGGGCCGACTTCGCGAACGCGCCGACGCAGATCAGCAGGCAGATCGCGATCGCGACGCCCTGGTTGGGCGAGAAGGTCTCGCGGGCCGCGTCGAAGCTCGCCAGGTAGTCGAACGTGCCGAGCTCGCGGAAGATGAAGAAGGCGGCGAGCACGAGGCCGATATCGCCGACGACGTTGATCACGAACGCCTTCATGCCCGCCTTGGTCGCGGTCTCGCGCCGGTACCAGTAGCTGATCAGCGCGTAGGAGGCGAAGCCGACGAACGCCCAGCCGACGATCAGGAGGACGAAGTTGCCCGCGAGGACCAGCAGCAGCATCGAGAAGACGAAGAAGTTCAGGTAGCTGAAGAAGCGCGCGTAGCCGCGGTCGGAGCCCATGTAGGCGAGCGAGTAGAGGTGGATCAGGGTCGAGATCCCCGTCACCACCAGGCACATGTAGACCGACAGCGGGTCGACGAGGACGTTGAGCTGGATGTCGAGTCCGGCCGCCGAGGCGTAGCTGTAGAGCGAGTCGGTGAGCTGGCGCTCGTCGACCGGATGGTCGAGCAGTGCCAGCAGCGCCCCGATCGAGCAGGCGAAGGCGAGCGCGATCGCGCCGGTCCCGATCCAGGCCGGGGTACGGCCGGGCATCGCGCCGCGGCCGAAGGCGATCAGCATGCTCCCGGCCAGCGGGAAGGCGAGGACCAGCCAGGCCCAGGTCGTGGCGCTCATCAGCCCTTCAGCTCCCGGATCGAGTCGACGTCGAGCGTCATCCGGCGGCGGAACATGGCGACGATCAGGCCGAGGCCCACGACCACCTCACAGGCGGCGACGACCATCACGATCAGGGCGAAGATCTGTCCCTCCTGGTTGCCGTTCGAGCGCGCGAAGGCGACCAGGGCGAGGTTCCCGGCGTTCAGCATCAGCTCGAGGCAGAGCAGGATGACCAGCGGGCTGCGCCGCAGCAGGACGCCGCAGGCGCCGGTGGCGAATAGCAGAGCGCTCAGGACGAGATACCAACTGACATCCATGATCAGCCGACCTCCCCCGGATCGACACCGCGCACGCCCGGAGGCGAAGCCGAGGACGTGGCGCGAGTAATTCCCGAGGACGTGGCCGGTTTATTCCGGCCGGCCAGCACGATCGCCCCGACCGCGGCGATCAGGAGCAGCATCGAGGCGGCCTCGAAGGCGACCAAGAAGCGTTCGAGCAGCAGCCGGCCGATCTCCCCCGGCGAGCCGAAGCCGGCCTGGATCACCGGGCCCTCGGTCTCGATCGAGGTGAGCGAGGTGCCGATGACGGCGATCGAGACCTCGACGAAGAGCGCCGCGGCGAGCAGCGGTCCGAGGAAGCGCTGGCCCGGGATCGGCTCCCAGAGCGGCTCCTCGACGCCGCCGACGTAGGCGGCGACGAACAGGTAGAGCACCATCACCGCGCCGGCGTAGACGACGATCTGCGCCGCGGCCAGGAACTCGGCGTGCAAGAGCAGGAACAGCCCGGCGAGCGAGATCAGGTGCACGACCAGCGCCAGGACGCTGTAGAACGGGTTGCGAAGCGCGATCACCGCGATCGCGCCGCCGAGGGCCCCGATCGCGCCGGCGAAGAACGCCACTTGAACCACTACGCGGCCACCTCCTCGGCTTCGCCTGCGGGGGTGCCGCGGTTAGCCGGCGAGCTGCTCACTCACTCCCCTTCCCGCCGCAGCGGGTTGCGCTCCAGCGGCTCGGCGAGCAGCATCTCCTTGGTGAAGATCAGGTCGCCGCGGTCGTAGTCGGCCATCTCGTACTCGTGCCCCATCGTGATCGCGTCGAACGGGCAGGCGACCTCGCAGTAGCCGCAGAAGATGCAGCGAGCGAGGTTGATCTCGTAGACGGCGGCGTAGCGCTCGCCGGCCGAGACCCGGTCGGCGGGGTCGTTCTCGGCCGCGACGACGCGGATGCAGTCGGCCGGGCACGCGGCGGCGCAGAGCGAGCAGCCGACGCACTTCTCCAGATCCGTGTCCTCGAACTTGTGCAGCTTGTGGCGGCCGCGGAAGCGCGGGTACACCGGCGTCTTCTCCTCCGGGTACTGGATCGTCATCGGGCCCTCGATCAGCCGCGCCATCGTCGTCTTCAGGCCGCGCAGGGTCTCGCCGAAGGCGCGATAGGCGCCCCTGGCGCCGCCCGGCTCTGGCCCGCGCTGGACCGAGACGACCTCGTCGGCGTCCTTCAGGTACGGGAACTCGGGCTTCGCCGCTTCTTCGCTCATGCCACCACGATCAGGACGGCGGTTACCAGGACGTTCAGCGTCGCCAGCGGCAGCAGGACCTTCCAGCCGAGACTCATGAGCTGGTCGTAGCGCAGCCGCGGCAGCGTCGCGCGGACCCAGATGAAGAAGACGATCAGCGTGAAGATCTTGGCGAGCATCCAGATCGGGTCGAGCCACTCGGGCCCGGGGCCCATCCAGCCGCCGAGGAAGAAGGCGGCGGCGATCCCGGAGACGACGAAGATCTCCAGGTACTCGGCGAGCAGGAAGGAGGCGAAGCGGGTGCCGCCGTACTCGGTCTGGTACCCCTGAACGAGCTCCGCGTCCGCCTCGGGGAGGTCGAACGGAGTCCGGTTGGTCTCCGCGAACCCGGCGAGCATGAAGACGATGAAGCCGACGAACTGGGGAACGATGTTCCAGACCTCGCCCTGGGCCTCGACGATCGAGACCAGCGACAGCGAGCCGGACATCAGGATCACGCCGAACAGCGACAGCCCCATCGCCACCTCGTAGGAGATCAGCTGCGCGGCGCCCCGCATCGCGCCGAGGAAGCTGTACTTGGAGGCCGAGGACCAGCCCGCGATCAGCAGGCCGTAGAACGCGAACGAGCCGAAGGCGAAGAAGTAGAGGACGCCGATCGGGACGTCGATCCCATACAGGCCGACCCCGTCCTGGACGTCGCCGAACGGCAGGATCGCGATCGTCGTGATCCCGGAGAAGATCACCAGCGCCGGGCCGATCGCGTACAGGAAGGGGATCGCGGCGGCGGGCCGGAACGCCTGCTTGCCGGCCAGCTTGATGATGTCGGCGAGCGGTTGCATCAGCCCCACGTAGCCGACCCGGTTCGGCCCGTAGCGATGCTGGAAGCGACCGATCAACTTGCGTTCGACCACGGTCAGCACCGGGACGATCGCGAACACGATCAGGAAGATCACGATCGACTTCACGACCATGATCCAGGTCGCCTCGGTGAAGCTCGTGTCGGCCAGAATCACTGCCCGGCCACCTCCTCGGCTTCGCCTGCGGGGGTGCCGGGGTCGGCCGGGATTCGAGTGATCTCCACGGTCCTCGCTCCGTTGAGCAGGTTGGCGTTGTTCTGCGCTGTGCCCTCGATCAGGAACGCCGCGCCGGGGCGGATGCGCTCGCGGAGCTGGACCCGGGCGTGTACGGACGTCCCGTTCGACCGGACCTGCACTTCGTCTCCGTCAGTCAGACCGAGCTTCTCGGCATCTGAGGGCGCGATCTCCACCCGCTGCTCTGGAACCAGGAACTTCAGCGCGACGTTGCGCTCCGTGACCTCGTTCGCCCACAGGTCTCGGTAGGTCCCGAGGCGGAGGCCCGAGGGCGCGGGGGATGGGGTTGCCGCCTGGGACCGGACATCCTCGACAACAACCCCTTCCCCCGCGCTCCATGCGCTTGCGGCGTCACGGGTCTGCCACCTGATGCCGGTGCCGCCGATCTCCTCCGGCGTGAGGCCGCCGTAGAAGGGGACGTCCGAGGCGATCGCCGCGAGGGCTTCCGGGGCCGAGTCGATGTCCGTTTCGTCGCCCAAGGCGGCGCTGAGCTCGGCGAGGACCTGCCAGATCGGGCGGACTTCGCCCGGGCGGGGGACGGACGGGCGGAGGCGCTGCAGGCGGCCGTCGGGGTGAGTGACCGTGCCTTCCTTCTCCGCGTACGCCTCGGCGGGGAAGACGATGTCGGCCGCCTTGGTCGAGGCGTCGTCGAAGGATGAGATCGAGATGACCGTGCGGGCCTGGTTGAGGGCCTTGGCCCAGCCCGGTCCGTCGGGGAGGTCGCGGACCGGGTCGGCGTGCAGGAGGATCACGCCTTCGAGCTCGCCGGAGGTCAGGCCGTGCTTGATGGCGTCCAGATCGTCGCTCCGGTCAGTGGCGGTGAATCCGGGGCCCGCGCCCGGGACGCAGCCGACCTCGCGGACCCCGCGCGCGTTGGCGCCCTCGGGAACCGAGAAGACGCCGCCGCCCGCCTCGGCGCATTTCAGCTCCGCCGTGCAGCTGAGGAGGGCGTTCAGAGCGGCTTGGCCGTCGGGACCGCGGCCAAGGCGCTCGCCCCAGATCACGAGCGTCTTCCCGGGGCGCAGCTCGCCGGCGACTCTCTCCGCGTCGGCTTGGTGCGGCCCCTCGGGCGCCGGGTCCGGGCCGAGTTCCGCCTCGAGCGCGGCCAGGAAGGCGGCGGAGTCGCCCGGGGCGTAACGGGCGGTCTCCTCGGCGCCGCCGTCGAGCGCGGTCGGGTGGTCGGACGCGATCACCAGGCGCAGCCCGTTGTGGCGGACCGCCTTGCGCAGCCGCAGGTCGAGGATCGGCATCGAGTTCAGCGGGTCGGCGCCGATCAGCAGCACCGACTCGGCCGCGTCGATCGCCGTGATCGAGGCGCCGAGCTCGGCGGTCGACAGCGCCGCCAGCTGCCCGGCCGGGAGCTCGTCGATCGCCGTCGCGTTCCCGCCGGCGATCCGCTGCGCCAGGTAGGCCTCCTCGTTCGAGGCCTGGCCGCCGACGATCGCAGCGATCCGGCCGGAGCCGAGCTTCGCAGCCGCCACATCGAGCGCCTGCTCCCAGCCGGCCCGGTTGCCGGCCAGCCGCGGCTCGGTGATCCGCTCCTCGGAGGAGATCATCTGGAAGCCGAAGCGGCCCTTGTCGCAGAGCCAGCCGTTGTCGACCTCGTGGTTGTCGCGCGCCAGCACCCGCTCGACGCGCTCGTCGCGGACCGTGAACTTGACGTTGCACTGGCTCGGGCAGAGGGTGCAGATCGAGCCCGAGTCCTCGATGTCCCAGGGCCGGGCGCGGAACCGGTAGGCCTCGGCGGTCAGCGCCCCGACGGGGCAGAGCTCGATGATGTTGCCGTGGAAGGGGGCGATGTAGGGGTGGTCGTCGAAGGTGCCGACGTAGCTCGACGAGCCGCGCTCGAGCAGCTGCAGCTGCTCGTCCTCGGCGACCTCCTGGCTGAACCGCACGCAGCGGTAGCAGAGGATGCAGCGCTCGCGGTCGATCCGGACAAGCGGCGAGAGCGGCACCGGCTTGCGGAAGTGGCGCTTCGGGTCGGTGACCCGGCTGCGCCCCGGCCCCCAGCCCATCGCGATGTCCTGCAGCGGGCACTCGCCGCCCTTGTCGCACACCGGGCAGTCGAGCGGGTGGTTGACGAGCAGGAACTCGACCACCGCGTTCTGGGCCTCGATCACCCGGTCGGTGCGGGTGTAGACGACCATCCCGTCGCGGACCGGGGTCGAGCAGGCGGTCTGCAGCTTCGGGATCCCCTCGATCTCGACCAGGCACATCCGGCAGGCGCCGACCGGCCCGCCGAGCTTCGGCTCGTAACAGAAGACCGGGATCTCGACGTCGCCGCCCTTCGCCGCGTCGACGAGCATCTCGCCCTCGGGCGCGTTGACCTCGACGCCGTCGACGACCAGGGTGATCTCGGGCCGCTCCCTCATGCCGCCACCTGTCCTGCGGCTGACCCGGCCGCCCCCGGACGCGAAGCGGAGGAGGCGGGCGGAACGTTGGATATGCGATCTTCGAACTCGCTGCGGAACTTCTTCACCATCGAGCCGACGGGCATCGCCATCGAATCGCCGAGCACGCAGAGGCAGTTGCCGATGATGTTCTCCTGCACCGAGGCGACGATCTCGAGGTCGATCGGTGTCGCCTCGCCGCGGGTGAGCCGCTCGAGCATCTTCACGGTCCAGTTGGTCCCCTCGCGGCACGGGGTGCACTTCCCGCACGACTCGTGGTGGTAGAAGCGCGCCGTGCGCAGCGCCAGGTCGGGGATCGAGACGGTGTCGTCGACGACGATGATCGACCCGGAGCCGAGCATCGAGCCGGCCTCGGCCATCTCCTCGAACGTGTACGGGAGGTCGAGCTCGGCCTCGGTCAGCACCGGCGACGAGGAGCCGCCCGGGAACCAGGCCTTCACGCGGCGGCCCTCGGGCAGGCCCCCGGCGAGGTCGAAGATCAGCTCGCGCGACGGGATGCCGAGCTCGACCTCGTAGTTGCCGGGCTTCTGCACGCAGCCGGAAACCGAGACCACCTTGGTGCCCGGCGACTGCTCGGTGCCGAACTCCTTGAACCAGTTGGAGCCGTTGTTGACGATGTGCGGCAGGTTGGAGAGCGTCTCGACGTTGTTGATCAGCGTCGGCCCGCCGTAGAGCCCCTGGATCGCAGGGAACGGCGGCTTCAGCCGCGGGTTGCCGCGCTTGCCCTCGAGCGCGTCGAGCAGCGCCGTCTCCTCGCCGCAGATGTAGGCGCCGGCGCCGCGGTGGACGACGAGCTCGACCTGGGTGCGGGTGTTGAGCACGTTCGACCCCAGGTAGTTGGCCTCGTATGCCTCGGCGACGGCGCGGTCGAGGATGTCGGCGATCTCCCAGTACTCGCCGCGGATGAAGATGAAGGCGTAGGTCGGCGCCGACCGCGAGCGACGCGATCGCCACCCCCTCGATCAGCTGGTGGGGGTTCTTCATCATCAGCTCCCGGTCCTTGAAGGCGCCGGGCTCCGACTCGTCGGCGTTGCAGCAGACGTACTTGCGCATCTCGCCGCGGGGCAGGAACGAGCCCTTCTTGCCCATCGAGAAGCCGGCGCCGCCGCGGCCGCGCAGGCCCGAGTCCTCGAAGCAGCCGAGCAGGTCGGACGGGTCGAGCTCCCTGCAGGCGCGCTCGAGCGCCTTGTAGCCGCCGAGCTCGCGATAGCGATCGATCGACGCCAGGTGCGGGTCGTCGATGTGGCGGAACAGGACTCTCGTCTCAGGCAACGTCGGTCTCCCTCCAGCCGCGGGTCGGGATCCGGCTCGGGGCCGCCGGCCGCCGGCCGCTTGCTGAGCGCCTTCGCGTCCGGCGGCTCGGCGCCGGCGCGCAGGGCCTCGATCGCCGCGACCGCGTCCGCGGCCGTCGAGCGGGCCGTAGTAGCGCTCGTCGATCGACGCCATCGGCGCCAGGTCGCAGGCGCCGAGGCACTCGAAGCCCTTGACGAAGAACTCGCCGTCGGCGGAGCTGGCCCCGTGGTGGGAGGCCTCGTGGTGGTCGGCGCCGGCCGCCTCGCAGAACGACTCGAGCAGCTCGTCACCGCCGCGCATCCAGCAGGAGATGTTGGTGCAGACCAGGACCCGGTGGTGGCCGACCGGCTCGGTGGCGAACAGGTCGTAGAAGGAGGCGACCGACTCCAGGTAGGCCGGGGTGACGCCCATCACCGCTGCCGCCTGGCGGATGCCGCTCCGGCGTGCACCAGCCGTACTGGCGCTGCACGGCCCACAGCGCCGGGATCGAGGCCGAGCGCAGCTGCGGGTACTTCGACATCGCGGTCTCGATCTGCTCCTGGAGCTCGGGCGGGATCTCGACCTCGTGCAGCTCGGGCACGCCCTCCGCATCCGAGGGGCGCATCGAGGCGATCAGCCGCTTGCGCTCCTCGGCGGTCAGGTCGTCAGTCGGCTCGAGGAGGTGCGCGGGCTGCCTGGAACTCGGCGCTCATCTGGTCGATCGCCTCCGAGGATCGGGTCGAGCATCGCGAGGTTCTGGATCAGGTCGGCGACGTAGCCGCCGACGCACATGTCGCGAAGGCCTGCAGGTTGACGAACGACGGGTCGCGGAAATGGACCCGCGCCGGCTTCGCCGAGCCGTCGGCGAGCACGTAGCAGCCGAGCTCTCCGCGCGGCGACTCGATCGGGTAGTAGATCTCGCCAGGCGGGACCCGGAAGCCCTCGGTGACCAGCTTGAAGTGGTGGATCAGCGCCTCCATCGAGGTCGCGAGCTCGTGGCGCGGCGGCAGCACGACCTTGCGGTCGTCGGCGATCCACGGCCCCTCGGGCAGGCCGTCGAGGCACTGCTCGATGATCCTCACCGACTCGCGCATCTCCTGCATCGCGGCACGCGGTAGCGGTCGTAGCCGTCGCCGACGGTGCCGACCGGGATCTTGAAGTCGACCTCGCCGTAGGCGAGGTACGGGCTCGCCTTGCGCAGGTCCCAGGGCTCGCCGGCGGCCCGCAGCAGCGGCCCGGTGACCCCGAGCTCGAGCAGGCGCTCGCGGGAGACGATGCCGACGCCCTTGCGTCCGCGGCAGGAAGATCTCGTTGCGGTCGAGCAGCGCCTCGTACTGGTCGATCCGGTTGGGCATCTCGGCGCAGAACGCGCGGAGCTTCTTCTCGAAGCCCGACCGGGATGTCCTCGAAGACGCCGCCGACCTGGAAGTAGCGGGTGTGCATCCGCTGGCCGGTCGACATCTCGAACAGGTCGAGGATCGTGTCGCGCTCGCGGAACGCGTACCAGAGCATCGACATCGCGCCGAGGTCGAGCGCCGACGTCCCGAGCCAGACCAGGTGCGAGTGGATCCGGTTGAGCTCCAGGTGGATCATCCGCAGGTACTTGGCGCGCGGCGGGATCTCGAGCTCCAGCATGCGCTCGACCGCGCCGCAGAAGGCCTCCATGTTGAAGAAGTAGGAGAGGTAGTCCATCCGCTCGACGAACGGGATCACCTTCCAGTAGCTCTTGTCCTCGCAGCTCTTCTCGATCCCGGTGTGGACGTAGCCCATCGATCGGCTTGAGGTCGAGCACGACCTCGCCCTGGAGGCTGACCAGCAGCCGCAGCACCCCGTGGGTGGCGGGGTGGTGCGGGCCCATGTTCACGTCAGCAGCTCGTGCTCGGGCTCGAGCGCCTCGCCGGCCTCGGTGCGCTCGATCGGCGAGGTGCCGATCACGGTCGCCGTGGTCGCGGCGATCACGTCGCCGCCGTGCGGCCGGCGCGCGTGCCGTGCTCGCTGCGGCGTCAGTCATCGGACGCCTCACTCGACCACCCGGGGACCTCGCGCTCGTTGTGGGTGAAGATCACGGGCTCGCCGCCGACCGGGAAGTCGCGGCGCTGCGGCCAGCCGACGTAGTCCTCGGGCATCAGGATCCGGCGCAGGTCGGGATGGCCGCGGAAGACGATCCCGAAGAAGTCGTAGACCTCGCGCTCCTGGAACTCGGCGGTCGGGAACAGCGGCACGCAGCTCTCGATCGACGGCAGCAGCATCCGTCGATCTCCTCGGTCTCGCCCGATGCAGGCCCGGCGGCGCGCCGGGGTCGGCGAGCGCCGCCCGCACCCGGATGCGCTCGACCCGGTCGCGGTTCAGCAGCTCGTAGTGGACGCCGAAGCGCGGCTCGGCGGGCAGGTAGTCGACGCCGTGGACGCTGGCGAGGAAGCGGTACTCCTGGCCCGGGGTGTCGCGCAGCCAGCGCAGCACCGTCGAGGATCTGCTCGGGGTCGACGATCAGGCACGCCTGGCCGTGCTCGTGGTAGGTGCCGAGGACCGCGCCCGTGTGGGCGTCGCGAAGCTCGCCGGCGATCAGCTCGAGGCCCGGCGCGTCAGGCATCAGCTCCCGGCTCGCGTCTCGCGCCCGCGGCCTCGGGGCCAGCTGCCTCGGCGCCGCCTCGCGAGCGGCCTGGCCTCGGGCGATCACGTCGTCGCGCGCCCACTCCTCGGTGCCCGACCGCGTTGTAGCGCCGCGCGCCACCCCAGGTCGGGGTTGCCCTGGATCTGCTGCTGGAGCTTGTTGAAGCCGTAGATCAGCGCCTCGGGCCGCGGCGGGCAGCCCGGGAACGTGGATGTCGATCGGCATGAACTTGTCGGCGCCCTGGACGACGGCGTAGTTGGAGAACATCCCGCCCGAGGACGAGCAGGCGCCCATCGAGATCACCCACTTGCGGCTCGAGCATCTGGTCGTAGAGGCGGCGGACGACCGGCGCCATCTTGATCGAGACCCGGCCCGAGAGGATGATGCATGTCGGCCTGGCGCGGCGAGGCGCGCAGCGCCTCGGCGCCGAAGCGCGCGAGGTCGTAGCGCGGCGAGACGACCTCGACGATCATCTCGATCGCGCAGCAGGCGAGCCCGAAGGTGGCGGGAACATCGAGTTGGCGCGCCCCAGGCGAGCAGCTTCTCGAGCGACGTCGTCAGCACCGACTGCTCGACGTGCTCCTCGAGGTCGGCGTCGTCGAGGTCGCCGCGCAGCAGGTCGCGGGCGCGCAGCTGGCGGACCCGCAGGTCGCTCGGGCGAGCCGGGCTGGCGAGCGGCGCCAGCCGCCCGCAGCTTCTCGCGCCTCACTTCCAATCGAGTGCTCCCCTTGCGCCAGACGTAGACCAGCGCGACCAGCAGCAGGACGACGAAGACCAGGATCTCGACGAGCACGAAGACCGAGTCGGCCGCGTTGAGGATCACGCCGACCGGATACAGGAAGACGACCTCGATGTCGAACAGGATGAACAGCATCGCGACCATGTAGAAGCTGACCCCGAAGCGGAAGGTGCGCGAGACCTCGCTCGGCAGCCCGCACTCGTAGGGGTCGGCCTTCACCTTGCGGCTCGGACGCGCTTGCGGCCCGACGAGGCGGTTGAGCATCGCGAAGGCCGCTGCCGACGATCGATGCCGAGGCCGGCGAAGACGATGACTGGGCAGGTAGCTCTGGAGCACGCAGCCCACGGTTTATATCCGACTTTGTGACGGGTTGCTACATAGTGATCTTCCGCATCAGACAAGCGGAAAATCCGACCTTTACGAGCGGTATGCCCGGCGACGTCTGCTTTGATGCGCCGGCCGATGGACGACCGTCCACCTGGTCGTCGGGATCGCCGTCCTGTCGACCAACCTCGTCGCCGGCGCGTCGGGGCGCGATCGCCTGGTTGCGCGCGCCGAGCCGTCGCGTCGGCTTCTGGTACGCGCTGCGGGTCGCCCAGGTCGCGGTCGTCGCTCCAGTTCGCTGCTCGGCGCGATCCTGCTGCTGCTCGGACACGAGGCGCCCGACGACCTGCATTACGTCTACGGCGTGCTGCCGCTGCTGGTCTCCCTGCTGGCCGAGGCGGCGCGCGCCGGCGCCGCCGAGCGCGAGCTCGAGGGCCTCGACTTCGACTCCCTGCCGGAGGACCGCCAGCACCGCTTCGCGCTCGCGATCGTGCGCCGCGAGACCGGGATCATGGCCGTCTCGGCGCTGGTCATCGTTCTTCCTCGCGCTGCGCGCCGCGGGCACCAGCGGCCCTGTTCTAGGCGTGGAAACGGAAACTACGGGCCGAAATACGGACGAAAGTACGGTCTAAAACCGAGACTTCGGTGCCGATGTTCGGTTTAGACGGAAGATGGCCGAACACGGCCGCCGAGCGAGCCCAGACACCGCCCCGGACCCGGGGCGCCGCGCGGACGCGAATCCGGCGGAGATCGCCCGGCGCGAGCTGATCGCCTGGTGTCAGGCTCACCAGCTCCCGGTCCCGGTCGAGCACCGAGCTCAGTCCAACGGCCGGTAGGCGCCGGCGTAGAAGATCAGCGGCTCGCCGCCGGAGCCGCCGACACCGAGCACCGCGCCGGTGCGATCACGTGGTCGCCGCCGGCGTGCAGCTCGCGCAGCTCGCAGGCGACCCAGGCGATCGCGCCGTCGAGCGATCGGCACCCCGCCGCGCTCGCTCCAGCGCGACCTCGCGCAACTTCTCCGTGTGCGGGCGCCTTGGTCGCGAAGGCCGCGCGCGATCGCCTCCTGGCCGGCGGCGAGCACGCTGATCCCGAAGCCGCCCGCCGTCGCGGACGACGCTCGAGCGTGCGCGACCCGCGGTCGAGGCAGGCGAGCATCAGCGGCGGATCCAGCGACAGCGATGTGACCGCGTTGGCGGTCGCGCCCGCCGGGCCGTCCGGTCCGGCGCGGTGACGACGGTGACCGCGCGTCGGCGGGAGCGCCATCGCGCTTCGGAACTCATCGGGGGTCGGCGCGGCCATCGGGGTCGGAAAAGTATGATGCCGCCCGCGTGCGGCCTCCTTCTCGCCCTCACAGCTGCGATTGTCGCGGCGCTCGCCCTCGCGGCCTGCGGCAGCGAGGGAATCCAGGTTGCCGACGGACGACCCCAACTACGAGGGCGCGGTGCTGTTCGCGGAGCGCTGCTCGGGATGCCACACGCTGACCGCCGCCGGCACCGCAGGGCTCGGCCAACCGCGTCGCTGCGCAACCAGGGCCCGAACCTCGACGAGCGCGATCGAGAGCCCGGAGGACGTCCTCTACGCGATCCGCAACGGCGGCTTCTCCGGGCGCGATCATGCCTCAGAACATCGTCGTCGGCGACGACGCCGAGGCGGTCGCCGACTTCGTCGCCGAGTACGCGGGCGACGACAGGTCGACCGGCCGCCGCAGCCGGGCGACGCGAGCGAGCTCGATCCGAAGAGCAGCAGTCCGCGGCCGGCGGCTAGGCCCGGCCGGCCGGCGTGCTCGACCTCCGCGCGATCCGCGAGGACCCGGCGCCGGCACGCGCCGCGCTCGCGCGGCGCGGCGCCGCCGACGACCTCGACGAGCTGCTGCGCCTCGACGCGCGCCGGCGCGAGCTGCTGCCCGAGGTCGAGGGCCGCCGCGCCGCGCAGAACAGAGGCCTCCGACGAGATCGCCGAGGCCAAGCGCGAGGGCGGCGACGCCGACGAGCTGATCGCGCGGATGCGGACGTCTCGGCCGAGCTCAAGCAGCTCGCAGGCCGAGCTCGACGAGGTCGAGAGCGCCGCGACGAGCTCGCGGCGACGCTGCCCAACCTCCCCGACGCCCGAGGCCCCCGACGGCGACACGAGGACGACGCGGTCGACGCTCCGCGAGGTCGGCGAGCGCGCCGAGCTTCGACTTCGAGATCCGCGACCACCTCGACCTCGGCCTCGAGCACGGCTGGATCGAGATCGAGAAGGCCGCCGAGGCATCCGGGCTCGCGATTCGCCTATCTGATCGGCGACCTGGTGATGGTCGAGCTGGCGCTGGTCCGCCTCGCCGTCGACATGGTCCGCGCGGAGGGCTTCGAGCCGGTCATCCCGCCGGTGCTGGTCCGCGAGGGGCCGCTCGTACGGCACCGGCTTCTTCCCCGGCGAGCGCGAGATGATCTACGAGGTCCAGCGCGACGAGCTCTTCCTGGTCGGCACCTCGGAGGTCTCGCTGGCCGCGCTGCACGCGGACGAGATCCTCGACGCCGAGCGAGCTCCCCCGCCGCTACGCCGGGATCTCGACCTGCTTTCGCCGCGAGGCCGGCGCCGCCGGCAAGGACACCCGCGGGATCTTCCGCGTGCACCAGTTCGACAAGGTCGAGATGTTCTCGTTCGTCGAGCCCGAGGAGTCGAGCGCCGAGCACGAGCGCATCCTGGCGATCCAGGAGCGGATCCTCGCCGCGCTCGAGATCCCCTACCGCGTCGTCGACATCCCGGTCGGCGACCTCGGCGCACCGGCGGCGCGCAAGTTCGACTGCGAGGCCTGGATCCCCAGCCAGGAGCGCTACCGCGAGCTGACCTCGTGCTCGAACACGACCGACTACCAGGCGCGCCGCCTGGGAGCCCGCTTCCGCCCCGCGCCGAGGCCCCGCCGGAGTTCCTGCACACGCTCAACGGCACCGCGGTCGCCGTCGGCCGCACGCTGATCGCGCTGATCGAGAACGGCCAGCAGCGCCGACGGCTCGGTCGCGCTGCCGCCGGCGTTGGTGGAGGCCGGGGCGCCCGAGGTGATCGGAGCCG
>CAWGTN010000001.1:0-289786 GCA_963825525.1 uncultured Chloroflexia bacterium | reverse complement strand
TAGAGCAAGACCTCAACCTGAACCAGTAGATGGAGAACACCACCTATTGCTTATCTTCGAAAGCCACTTGCTGTTGGTCTCTGAGGTCAGGATGACGGGGCCTCCTGGCATGACCCCGTTACTTGTCGCGGCGGCGGGTCCGGCGACGAGGGCATCTGGCCAGCTAAATCCCGAGACGGCATGAATGAACGGGACAGACCCACCCGGATACCGCGTCAAGTAGATCTGCTGAGCCGTTTCGAACCGATCAATGCCCTCAAGCCGATTGGCAACTGAGCCAGCGCGAACGGAGCCTCCGGCGCCTGCAAAGAGCAGGGCAAGGACGACCATCGAAACGATCCGAATGAACATCGAGCTGATCTCCCCCAAAGCGGCTCGGGACTTGAGCTCGCGGAGCGTACCTCACACCGGTCGGGCGGGTATGACGAGGATCGCGACGGCTCAACCCATGCTAGGCGGAGTCGCTTACCACGCGCTTATCGAGGCGAGTGGTAGCCGAGCGGCCGTGACCAAGGGCCGAAGGAGTCGACGCATTGGATCACCGTAGCACTGGCATGGGGGATCATCGGGGATTCCGACCGGCGCTTGGGACACTGCTAAGTTCCTCCCTCAGGCGCTTCGACGAGTTGGCGCAGTCAAGTAGGAGCATGCCTGTCCCGGGCGTTATTCTCCGGCCGTGCCGATTGTCAGATTCGCCTGGTGGGTGGTCTCCGCCCCCTTCCGCTTGTTCTTTTGGTTCGTCTGGCAGGCGCGCCGCGTCGGATACGAGGGCACAGCATGGCTCCAGCGACGAATCGGGCAGCGGAATGCTCTCCTCACCTTCGCGGCCGTTTTTATGCTCGTCGGCGCCGGAATTCTGACCGGGTTCTATGAATGCAACAGCACCGGGGTACGAGGATGCCGCGCTGGATGGGAGTGGCTGTACGGCGGCTTCCTTCTCGCGAGCGGCCTGCTCCTGGCCTGGTTGGCGATCACGAAGGTGGCCAACACGCGAGAGTCCGGGTCCATATCAGTTGATGACGATTTCCTGAAGTACCGTCGCGAGGACTGGGACCTGTCGTGGAGCTCCGTCCTGACCGTCGTAGGTGGGCTCGGAGGGCTTGCTCTGGTGTTGTGGCTCTCCGGATACCTCTGACCCGCCGCGGCGCTCCAGTGGCGCTTACGCCACTGTCAAGTTTGACCCACGGTCACCCCTCGATGCGCCACTCGTCATCAACGCAGATCGGAGCTGGCTGTCGATCGAGCTCGCGCCCGTCCTCGGCCCGAGCAACCATCGCGAATCGCGTGCAGCCGTCGGCCGCGTTGAGCATGTTGTTCTCTACTGACGACTCTCCAGGGCGGTACGTCACGAGATCGCTCTCTCCAGAGGGATACAACACGACGACGGTCACCGTTTCGGACGTCGCGTTCACAATCATCACGCCGTCAGTGTTACGCGGCTTCCACACCAAACACCCGGCAAGCGCCAGCACAAAGACCGCAAGCACGGGTCCCACCGCGATTCGTCGGCGCATGCGGCGACGGTACACCAAGCCCTCGCGGCGCCTTGGTGATCGAGTGGCGCTTGCGCCACTGTCAACTGTGGCGCCACGGGATTATTCGGGAACTGACGCGACGAACTCGCGAAGTGTCGGGAGCATGCCCATCGTTTGGCCCCCCAGGGAGCTCCAGGGCTCGACGTCGTCCCCGTAGCCATGGTCCCCACCAATCCACGCGTACCGAATCACGCCGGACGCAGCCTCGAGCATCCGAAAGATGAGGCGGGCCTGCCGCAGCGGTTCTGGTTCGCCGTGGTCGGCAGATTGCTCGAGTGCTTTTCGGGCATCCCGCGCAATCGTTTCGATATCGACAAAGAGTGGGATAAGCGCGGCCCAATCAAGCGCAGCGGACTCTCGGCCCATTGCGAGGAACGCCGCTGCGGGCCCCTCCCACAGCTCGTCAATCGCTGCGAGGGCAACATCTCGCGGACTCGTATGGTCCATACGCGGAGCATACGAAAGCCGCCGCTATCCCGACACATATTCGCGACTGTCGGATATAACTGCAGCATGAGGCCACCGGTTGTCCTGCTATATCTTGCAGCTTCCCTGGTCGTGCTAGCAGCGTGCTCGGCCGGGCCACCACCCGCCGTCGGTCCGAGCGTGGCCGCGCCGCCGCCAATTGAAGGCGGCGGGGACTGGGTTCGGTTCGAGCTCTTAACGCACTGCGGGCTCGACGGTACCGTCATCGAATTCGATGGCGAGCACTGGGAGGCGAGAGGGCCGGGGCCACTCAACGACGGATCAGGGAACCCGCCGGCCGGATTCGGCAACCCATTCGACCAGGGCTGGATCGTCCGGATCGATGCCGATGAGGCTGGCTATCAGAGCAGCTTGGGCGTGCCCCTCTTCCTGCATCGGCTCGAGGAACTTCCGGAGCCCGAGGCCTGCATGTAAGGGGAGCGAGGAAGCCGCCGCTATCCCCGAGCATCGATCCGACCGTCTAGACCAGTCGGGCGGGTATGAGGAAGGCTCACTGTCGGGCTCATCTGCTGCCAGGTACTTGCCGCGTTGGGGCTACCAGACTTTGGAGCAGCGAGTGCGGTCGCGGGAAGCGCAGCTAGAACAGGGTGCGACCGCTGGCGGTGACGCGGAGCTCGCGGATTCGCGTGCAGGGCGACGGGACCGGGGGACGAGCCCCGCCGCCCGACGGATCACATCGCGATGGCCGCCTCGAGGTCGTTGGTGGCAGCGCCATTGGCCGCCACCGGAGCCGATTCATCCGGTGCATTGGCCACGGCCTCCGCTTCCCGGGCGTACTCCTTCTTCGATCGTCCCGACAGCATCTCGAGCGATCCGACGACCACCTCCGTCTTCCAGTGTCGCTTTCCGGCGTCGTCGTCCCACTGGCGAGTCTGCAGCCGCCCGTCGACGTCGACCAGCTGGCCCTTGGACAGGAACTGGCCGCAGATCTCGGCAAGCCGATCCCAGGCGACGCAGGGGTGGTATTCGGTCCGCTCACCGTTCCCACCGCGGTACTCGTTGGTGGCGACCGTGAACGTCGCGACGTGTTTTCCCGAGGGCAGCGAGCGAAGCTCCGGGTCACGGGTCAATCGACCGACGAGCATCACCTTGTTCATACCGATGGCTCCTTCCATCAACAGCGCACCGGGGGCGAGTTCGGCCGCTTGCGAGAGAAGGCTAGGGATGCGCGATTACCGCCCGATTACGCCCGGCGTATCGGTCAGGACGGACGGGTCTCGCGCCGCGATCCCGGCCGGCGTCGCGGGTAGAGGTGGTCGATCCCCGGCGTCCGCAGCGACACCTTGGCGACCGGCGGCTGCTGGCGCTTGAACTCCATGCGGGCCACCCGGCTGCGCCACCCACTCGACGAGCTCTCGCTCGAGCCCGGCAGCGACACACCGATCCACCGTCCAGCGCCGATCCACCAGCGCGAACAGCGTCCGGTCGAGCATGTCGTACGAACGGCCCAGCTCCCCCTCATCGGTCTGGCCCGGCCACAGATCGGCCGACGGCGGCTTGGCGAGGATCTCGTCCGGCACCCCGAGCTCGCGCGCCACGTCGCGCAGCTGGGTCTTGTAGAGGTCGCCGATCGGCGCGAAGGCGGCCGCCATGTCGCCGTGCAGCGTGCCGTAGCCCAGCAGGGCCTCGGTCTTGTTGCTCGTGCCGGCCACCAGGGCGTCGAACGCGGCCGAGCGGTCGTAGACCACGATCATCCGCTGGCGGGCCATGACATTCCCGCGCCGCACGTTGAGCTCGTCACCGCCGGCGTCGGCCTCGGGCGAACCGATGAGCTCGAGCATCGGCTCGACCATCGGCGTGATGTCCACGCGCTCGGTTTGGCAGCCGAGGGTCTCAACCACGCGCATGGCATCGGTCTCCGAGGCATCGGAGCTGGTCCGATACGGCATGCGCAGCGCGAGCAGGTTTTCAGCAGGAACGGCGCGCGCGCAGAGGTACGCGACGGTCGCGGAATCAACCCCACCCGACAGACCGAGCACGATGCGCTTGAACCCGGTCTGCTCCAGTTGGGCCCGGATGAAGCCGACGATGACCTCGACCGCCTGCGCGGGCTCGATGGCGGGAAGCGGCGGAAGCTCGGACTCGCTCACGACTCTTCGGGCCCCGCCAGCCCCGCGCGCTCGCGCGATGATGCGGTCGATCTCGCGGCGCGTCAGCTCCAGGCGCTCGTCGGCGAGGAGCGGCAGCCCGTAGCGCTGCATGCGCAGGTCATCGGTCTCGATGGTGCCGACCACGAACGCCTCGTCCCACAGCGGCGCCTCGACGATGACCGATCCGTCCGGCCCCAGGACGCGCGAGCCACCCCAGAATGTCAGTCCCTCCTCGTTCCCGACCCGGTTGCAGAAGGCGATCGGCACCGTCCCCAGCAGCGCGTATGTCTCCTGCATCTTGTGCCAGCCACCGATCGCCACCAGGCCGGCGGCGCTGCCCGGCGCACGGGAGGGGCCGGCCGCGATGTTGACGAGCAGCTGCGCTCCGTCGAGCGCCTGGATCATCGGCAGGCTGGCATGCCAGAAGTCCTCGCACACCGAGAGGCCGATGCGCCCGATCGGGTCCCCCGCCTCAACCGTGCGCACCCGATCCCCCGGCCTCGTGAACCGCCCCTCGTCGAACAGGCCGTAGGTGGGCAGATAGACCTTGCGATGGAGGCCGATGAGCTCGCCGCCGCGCAGGAGTGCCACGCTGTTCGCGTAGCGGTGATCCTCGGTCTCCTCCACGAAGCCGATGGCGACGAGCATCTCGGGCGCCTCGCGGCCGATGGCCAGCAGGCGCGGATCGTCGGCCGACATCGCCACCTCCGGCACGAGGTCCTGGAGCAGGTAGCCGGTGAGCGCGAGCTCCGGGAAGACGGTGAGCTGCGCACCCTCGCGTTGCGCGACCGCCAGCGACGCGGCCACGAGCTCGAGGTTGGCGTCCACCTCCCCGAGGCGCGGCGCGACCTGGGCGAGGCCGATTCGGTACTCCACGCGCGCAGCGTAACGCAGGTTCGCCGGTCAGACCCGGCTCTGGCCCTCTTCTCCGGCTACCTCGCCGTCCGGGGCGCCGAACAGCCCGCCACGATCCGGGGATGTTGCGACGCTCGGCCCCGTCGCCTCTTCCGCGCCGATCCGCAATGCCGACGAGGCACGCGCCGCGTCGTCGATCAGCCGGTCGCGTTCCGGCCCGGGCACGAGGTTCTCGGCGAAGTGGCACGCCACCTGGTGGCTGCCGAAGCCCTCGATGACGCGCAGCTCGGGCCGCTCCGCCACGCAGCGCTCGGGGTTGTCGAGCTGTCGCCGCAGCCAGCATCGCGTGTGGAATCGGCATCCGGACGGAGGGTTGACCGGGGACGGAACGTCGCCCAGCAGGATGATGCGCCGCCGGCTGTCGCGCTCACGCGGCGACGAGACGGGCACCGCCGACAGGAGCGCGATCGTGTACGGGTGGAGTGGCGTGCGATACATCTCCTTGGCATCGGCCAGCTCGGCGATGCCGCCCAGGTACATGACCGCCACCCGGTCGCTGATGTGCTCGACCACGCCCATGTTGTGCGCCACGAACAGGTACGTCAGCCCGAACTCGGCCTGGAGCCCGCGCAGCAGGTTGAGGACCTGGGCCTGGATGCTGACGTCGAGCGCGCTCACCGGCTCGTCGCACACGATGAGGTCCGGCTCCAGCACAAGGGCCCGGGCGATGCCGATGCGCTGGCGCTGACCGCCCGAGAACTCGTGCGGATAGCGCCGGGCATGGTAGGGCTGGAGACCGACGAGCTCCATGATGCGGGCGACACGGGCCCGGCGTTCGGAGGCGTTCCCCAGCCCGTGGATGCGCAGTCCCTCGGCGATGCTGCTCCCGATCTGGGCCCGCGGATCCAACGATGCATACGGGTCCTGGAAGATGATCTGCATTCGGCGGCGGAACGGCGCCAGCTTGCGGCCCGACAGCCCGGTGATATCGGTCCCGTCGAACGTGATCCGTCCACCGGTCGGGTCGATGAGTCGCAGAAGCGTCCGACCCACCGTCGTCTTTCCGCATCCGGACTCCCCCACCAGGCCCAACGTCTCGCCGCGCTGGATCGTGAAGCTGACGTCATCGACCGCCTTGACCTGGCCGATGGTCCGCTGCAGGACGCCGCCGATGAGCGGGAAGAACTGGCTGAGGTTCTCGACCTCGACCAGCGGGGAGCCGTTCTGCGCCACCTTCGTGGTCATCCGGCCTCCGCCGTCTTGGCGAGCGGCTCGGGGCGGAGCTCGCCGTCGCGATCGTGGTAGATGAAGCAGCGAACGGCATGGCCCTCGGTCACCGGCAGCAGCTCGGGATGGAACTCCTCCGCCTCCGTCACGTTGCGTTCGATGCGCGCCTGGCAACGCGGGGCGAATCGGCATCCGGCCGGCAGCTCGATGAGGTTCGGGACGCTGCCCGGGATGGTGACCAGGCTCTCCCTCTCCTCGCCGAGGACCGGCACCGAGCCGATCAGGCCGCGCGTGTATGGATGCTTCGGGTCCTCGAACAGGTCGTTGACCGTGGTCTGCTCGACGATCTCGCCGGCGTACATGACCGCCACGCGATCGCACATCTCGGCGACGACGCCCAGGTCGTGGGTGATCAGGATCATGGCGGTGTTCGTCTCCCGCTGGAGCGTGCGCATCAGGTCCAGGATCTGGGCCTGGATCGTGACGTCGAGGGCCGTGGTCGGCTCATCGGCGATCAGGAGCTCCGGCTCAAGGGCCAGCGCCATGGCGATCATGACGCGCTGCGCCATGCCGCCCGACAGCTCATGCGGGAACGCCTCGATGCGTCGGTGCGGATCCGGGATGCCGACCATGGCCAGCAGCTCCTCGGCCCGTCCGCGCGCTGCCTTGCGCTTCATCGCCCGATGGATCTCGAGGACCTCGCCGAGCTGCATCCCGACGTCGTAGACCGGGTTGAGGCTGCTCGTGGGCTGCTGGAAGATCATGCTGATCCGGTCGCCCCGCAGCGCGCGCATCTCTGCCTCGGGCACCTTGAGCAGGTCCTGACCGTCGAAGATGACCTCACCGGCTTCGATCCGGCCGGGGGGCGAGATGAGCCGCAGGATGGAGAGGCTGGTCACGCTCTTCCCACAGCCGGACTCGCCGACCAGGCCCATGACCTCGCCGCGGTCGACGTGGAAGTCGAGGCCGGTCACGGCACGCACGACGCCATCCGTGGTGTGGAAGCTCGTCTGGAGGCCGCGGACGTCCAACAGGCGGTCCCCGGACCGACCCACGCGGCGCGGTGGTGCGTTCAGGTCGGCAATCGTCATCGGTTGAGCCTCGGATCGAGCGCGTCGCGAATGCCGTCACCCAGCAGGTTGAACGCGAGCACGCTGAGGGCCAGTGCGCCGCCGGGGAAGATCATGAGGTGCGGTGCGGCGAAGATCTGGTTGCGGACATCGCCGATCATCGCGCCCCACTCGGGAACCGGCGGCGGCGCCCCGAGGCCCAGGAACGAGAGGGAGGCGACCTCGAGGATGGCCGTCGCAATGCCGAGCGTGCCCTGCACGATGAGCGGGGTCAGCGCATTCGGCAGGACCCTCCGAAGCAGGATGCCGCGGTCCGACTCACCCAGTGCGCGGGAGGCGGTCACGAAGTCACGCTCGCGGATCGACAGCACCGATGCGCGCATGACGCGCGCGTAGACCGGAATGGCGACGAAGCCGATGGCGAGCATCGCATTGAACAGGCGGTCCGACAGGAATGGCAGCTCCAGGGTGGCGAAGGCCGTGGTCAGGAAGATGGCCAGGATGAGCGCCGGAAACGCGAGCAGCACGTCCATGATGCGCATGAGGACGTTGTCGATCCATCCACGGAAGTAGCCCGCCACGGCGCCGATGAGGGTCCCGACCACGATGGCCAGCCCCACCGTCACCACGCCCACCTGGAGCGAGAGGCGGGCGCCGTGCAGGACGCGGGCGAAGACATCACGGTTGTTCTGGTCGAGGCCCATGACGAACTGCGGCCGGCTCTCCGGGCAGCCGAGGACGTGGATGCACGGCCCGGAGAGGCGCTGGGCACCCTCGACGTCGAAGAGCTGGTCGAGCGGTCCGTACGGCGTCAGGACGTCGGCAAGCAGTGCGGCCAGCAGAATGATCGCGAGCAGGCTGAGCCCGATGACAGCGGACCTCTGGCGCAGGATCTGGCTCAGCGTGTCGCGCCACAGGCTTGTGGCGGGCGGCACGGCACGCACCGCGCTGCTGGTGGCGGTCATCGCAGCCGGATCCGCGGGTCGAGGTACGCGTACGAGACATCGACGATGAGATTGATCACGACGTACAGGACCGCGATCACCATGGTGAAGGCCTGGATGACGATGTAGTCCCGGCCGGTGATCGCCTCGAACAGGGTTCGGCCCATCCCCGGCAGCAGGAAGATCGTCTCGGTGAGCACGGCGCCCGACAGCAACGCTCCCAGCGAGAGGCCGATGACCGTCACCACCGGCAGCACCGCGTTGCGGAACGCGTGCCGGCCGTTGACGATCCGCTCAGATGCGCCCTTGGCGCGGGCGGTCCTGACGTAGTCCAGGCCGAGGACGTCCAGCATGCTCGACCGCGTCATCCGGGCGATGATCGCGGTCGGAATCGTTCCGAGCGCCACCATGGGCAGAATCATGTGCCGCAGGCCGTCCACGAACGGCTCCCACTGCCCGGAGATGAGCGACGACGTGATCCGCATGTTCGAGACGAAGTCGAGCAGTGCACGCGGGAAGCCGTCGAGGTCCGGGATCCCCCAGGCCACTGCAAGGGGTTGGTGCTGCACACCGGCCGACAGCAGACCGGACGGAGGCAGCGCGAATGGGGTCCCGCGCAACGTGACGGCAAACACGTAGGCGAACAGCAGCCCGAGGACGAAGACCGGGATCGAGACGCCCAGGTTCGCGAAGAACATGGTCGCGACGTCCAGCGGAGAGTTGCGGCGGCGAGCGGCAAGGCGGCCAAGGGTCACGCCGACAATCACGGCGAAGGTCAGGGCGAACAGGGTCAGCTCCAGCGTGACCGGCATGCGCTCGACGAGGATGGTGGCCACCGGACGGCCCTGGCGGATCGAGTTGCCGAGGTCGCCGGTCGCCAGCTGGCCCAGGTACGTGGCGAACTGCAGCGGAAGCGGCTGATCGAGCCCGTAGCGCTGGTTGAACGCCGCACACGCGGCCTCGGTGGCACGCTCCTGGAGCGCGGCGATGCAGGGATCGCCCGGAAGCAGCCGTGCCATGGCGAAGACCAGGAACACGATCCCGAACAGCACGGGAATGGCGAGGAGGAGTCGACGAAGGACGAACTGGAGCATCTAGGGCGACATCCTAGCGGTCGGGAATAGCGAAGGGGCGCCGCCCGTGGGCGGCGCCCCTTCGCGTCGGTCGACCGTCGTCAGCCTATTCGGCCGGCGGCGGGTTCAGGAATCCACCCCACAGGGCGGAGAAGTACGTGAAGCTGCCGTCGCGACCGACATGGAGGGGATGATCCGCATCCCACTGCACGGCGTAGCTCAGGACAACGTCGTTGGCATCGAACGTCGATCCGTCGTGGAACTGGACGCCCTCGCGGAGGGAGCAGGTCCACACGGTCAGATCGTCGTTCGGCGCGCATTCCTCGGCCAGCGCCGGCTCGGTGGCAGTCCCACCGACCTCGTACGAGTACAGCGACTGCTTGATCTGCTCGCAGACCCGAAGCGCCTCGCCGTCCGACTCGTCGGCGCAGTAGAGGCCACCCGGCTCGCCGTTCTGCATCCAGACCAGCTGATCGTCGGATCCGGGGCTGATGACCGCCATGTTCTCGTTGCTGAGCGGCGACGAGTGTGCGCCGTCGTTGTCAGCCTGGAACGCAACGCCCGATCCACCATGCACGACCGGAATCATCGGGACGTGCTGCTTGATGGCGTTGTTGGCCGTCTCGTAGGCGGCCGCGCGATCTGCATCCTCGGCGCTCGACGCACCCTCGGCCAATGCCGCGGTGATGTCGTCGAACTTGTCGCCGAACTGGTCGGACGCTCCACCACCGAAGTGGAAGTCGAGGAAGTTCGTGGTGTCCGGATAGTCGGCACCCCAGCCGAGGAGGTGAATCCCCTCGAGGACGCCGAGGTCCGCGTTGTCGATGAACGTGGTCGACTCCTGGACGTCGATCGATGCGGTGATCCCCAGGTCAGCGAGCTGCGCCTGGAGGTCGGCCGCCACCTGCTGCGGGGCCGGCAGGTAGCCGCGCACCACGTCGCGAAGGTGGATCGTCGTCTCGAAGCCGTCGGGGTAACCGGCATCAGCGAGCATGTCGATCGCTGCCTGCTGGTCGAACTCGTACCACTCCTCGCCCTCGCATCCGAATGGGATGGCGCACGGCGTGAAGTGGGTGGCAACTTCCGACCCTGGCGGGTAGAAGCTGTTGAGAATCCGCTCGCGATCGATGCCCATGGCAATTGCCTGGCGCACCTCTTCGTTGGCGAGCGGGTTGGCCGAGTTGTCGAAGCCCTCGGTCTTCGGATTGTTGTTGAACCCGAAGTACAGGACGTTCAGGCCCTCGCGCGGATAAAGCGCGAGGTTCGCGTCGTCCTCGATGGTCTGGAAGTCATCGGCACCGGGATTGTCAATGCCGTCGACCGTTCCGGCCTGGAGCTCGACGAGCCGCTGTGCGGCCTCTGCGCTCCATCGGAAGATGACGCTCGAGGCAACCGACGGATCGCCCCAGTAGTCATCGAAGCGGCTCAGCGTGATGTCGGAACCGCGGTTCCACGCATCGAGCTTGAGCGGGCCCGTGCCGTTCGGCTGGTCGACGATCGAACCGTCCGCGGCATGCGCCTCGAGATACGCCGTGTCATCGATCGCAAACGAGCTGAAGGCAATCTTCGACAGGAATGCGACGTCCGGGGTGCAGAGCGTGAAGACCACGGTCTGCGCATCCTCGGCGACAATCGAGCTGATATTGGTCGGGTTGTTGTCGGCTTCGCACTCAGCGGCACCGTCCTCCGGATATGCCAGGCCTTCGAACGTCCCGCCGTCTGACGGCGCGACCGTCGGCGATCCGCCTTCGGTTGAGCTCGGGCTCGCGCTCTCGCCCTGCTGCTGCCCGCACGCCGCGAGCACAAGCACGAGCGTGGCGAGGACCGGGACCCATCTCCAGGTTCGCATCCACTCTCCTCCACAATGTGGTGATCAGTTGCTCGGTGTCTTGTTCCGCTCCGTGATGACATCCACCGCTCAGGTCATCCGCGGCTCAGCCCTGCGCGCAGGTGCTGATATTCAGGGGCTCGCTAGTCTTGCACACTCCCGCATCGGTTAGAAGGGCTCACCGGCCGCCGTTGTGACGCCGGCATCCGCCGATCGACCCGCCGAGGTATCTCGTCCAGCACCGACCGGATCGACCGGGCTCTGGCGGCTGGCGTGCTGACCGAGCGTGATATCGGTGAGAATGCCGGTCTCCGAGCCGATCTCATCCGAACCGACCAGGCTGCTCGCGGCCAACGCACCCGGACTGGCCAGCGAGGCCGTGACCAGGAAGGCCGCCTCCGGATCCGTCGGGACACTGGTGACGACATAGGTGACCGGTACCCGCGACGCCAGGCCCGAGGGCGGACGGGGCACGAGTGCCTGCCGTTCATACAGCTCGCCCGCCGCGCTCGGCATGACCTCGGTCTCCGCCGAACCGGCCTCGGGATGGGTGATGGCGATGTGAGTCGAGCTTGCGATGATGCCGGCGAGTGCCATGGCGGTGACGGCCGTCGCCGTTCTGAGCTTGAGCGCGAGGCCGTTGACATGACGCTGGATCGACGCCCAGATGCCCCGATCCGGCGCCTGCGCCCGCGCGAGAATCGCCTCCCACGCCCGGGGGCTGGGCTCTTCCTCGGCGATCCGCGCGGCGAGCGCGATCCGCAGCTGCTGCACGAGCGCACGGTCGAACCCCACCTCGTCTCGGCAGTGGCCGCAGTCGGCAAGGTGGTCCAGGTGCGGGGCCGAGCTCGGACCGAACTCCCCGAACCGAGCCAGCCACAGCAGCTCGCGGCAGATCCGCCGGCACCTCATCGCGACACCCTGACGGCGGCGACGGTCCCGACGGGCAGCCTGCGCTCGACCGGTAGCCGCACGCGCAGCGCCTTGAGGGCGTAGTGCAGCCTCGACTTCATGGTGCCGACGTTGCAGTCGGCGATCTCGGCCGCCTCGGCCAACGAGTAGCCATGCAGGTAGTAGAGGATCACCGCGGTCTGCTGCTTCGGCGGCAGCGAGTCGATCCCTCGTTGCAGAACCTCCAGCACCTCGCGGCTCTCGACCACCTGGTCGGGTCGTGCGGCAAGGTCGACCACCAGGTTCGTGATGAGGCTGGTCAGTGGTTCGGCAAGGCTCTTTCGGCGGCTCACCCGGCTGTAGCACAGGTTGATCGTCACGCGCTGGAGCCACGGCAGCGGTGAGCGGGCGGGGTCCAGCCGCTCGCGGACCCGGTACGCCTTCACGAAGCAGTCCTGGAGGACCTCCTCGGCCAGGAACGGGTCGCGCGTGATGGCAAGCGCCGTCGCGTAGACCGGGCGCTTGAACGTCGTGAAGAATTCCTCGAACGCGTCGAGGTCCCCATCCTGCATCCGCTCGACGAGGTTATCCGTCTCTTGAGGTTCCACTGGCACCTGTGCCGCTCGATGGGCGTGGCGGTTTGTCATAGTACGCGCCGATGTCCAGATTGGTTCAGTCTCGGCCGCCGCATGTCAGGTGGTCGGTCCGCCTGTCGGAGGCCGTCGAGAAGCGTCGGATGCTTCACCGGTCAGCTCGGGATGACCGTAGCGGAGGTCAGGCCGCCGAGCGGCCCCGGCCTCGTCCAGGCGTCCGACCGGGGTGGTGACGGGGGCCCGCTTCAGCGCAGCGGGATCGGATGCGGCCTGCTCGGCGATGTCGCGCATGACCCCCACGAAGTGGTCCAGCGTCTCCACGCTCTCCGTCTCGGTGGGCTCGATCATGAGGGCCTCCTCGACGATGAGCGGGAAGTAGATCGTCGGCGGATGGATCCCGCGATCAAGGATGGCCTTCGCGATGTCGAGCGTGGTGACGCCGTGCTCCCGCTTCTGGCGGCGGCCGCTGAAGACCACCTCGTGCTTGCTCAGGCGGTCGTACGGCAGGTCGTAGACGTCGTGGAGCCGGACCCGCAGGTAGTTCGCCGCCATCACGGCGTCCTCGCTGATCGCACGCAGGCCCGCGTCGCCGTTGCTGCGGATGTAGGTGTAGGCACGCACGAACATCCCGAAGTTGCCGAACAGCGAACGCACCTTGCCGATGCTCTGCGGCCGATCGTCGTCGAGTGCGAACCTGGCCCCCGGCGTCGAGCGCCCGGCCCATGCATTGGCGCGCACCGTGGCCGGATCGCCTTCGACCAGCACCGGCATCGGCTTCGGGAGGAATGGCTCGAGCCGACGGCTGACCCCGACCGGGCCCGCCCCCGGGCCGCCGCCGCCATGTGGCGTGCTGAACGTCTTGTGGAGGTTGAAGTGCATGACGTCGAATCCTGCCTCGCCGGGCCGGAAGCGGCCCAGGATGGCGTTGAGATTCGCGCCGTCCATGTACGAGATCGCGCCGGCATCCCGGACCGCCGCGATGACCTGGTCGATCTGATCCTCGAAGATGCCGAGCGTCGACGGATTCGTGATCATGAGCGCCGCGACGTCCGGGCCGAGCGCCGATCGCAGCGCGTCCAGGTCGATCCCGCCACGCTCGTTGGAGCGGATGGTGACCGTCTGGTAGCCGACCATGGTGGCCGTCGCCGGGTTCGTGCCGTGCGCACTGTCCGGCACGAGCACCTTCGTGCGCTGCGCCCCCTCCCCATTGGCCCGGTGGAAGGCCCGGGTCATGAGCATCCCGGTCAGCTCGCCGTGGGCCCCCGCCGCCGGCTGGAGGCTGATGGCCGGAAAGCCGCTGATGTCACCGAGCAGCTCGGCAAGCAACCACATGAGCTCGAGACTGCCCTGGCTCAGGGCCTGCGGATCCCACGGGTGCGACTCCGCCAGACCGGGAAGTCGGGCGGCCCACTCGTTGACCTTCGGGTTGTACTTCATCGTGCACGACCCAAGGGGATAGAAGTTGAGATCGATGGCCTGGTTGAGGTGGGCGAGCCGGTTGAAGTGACGCAGCATGTCGAGCTCGCTCACCTCGGGCAGACGCGGCTGGGTGGCGCGCTGCAGCGCGGCCGGTACGGCCGGCTGGCCATCGGCGGCGCGCCGCGCCTCGTCTGAAGCCGATGGAAACCGCACGGCGCGGCGCTCCGGCCGCGATCGATCGAAGATCAGCGGCTCCACGATCGTGAGCTCATCGCCCGAGGTTGGACCCGAGAAGGCCGCACCGCGACCCGAGCCGTCGCCTCGTGGCGGAGCCTCGGCGGCGCTCATCGTGTCTCCTCGAGCGCGGCGATCAGCCGCGCGATGTCGTCGTCCGTGGTGAGCTCGGTGGTGGCGAGGAGGAGCGTGTCCTCGAGCGCGGGCTCATCGACCTCCAGTGCGAGGCCGGCGACGATCCCCATCTCGGCCAGCGCCGCGTGGCGGCGCCGCGCATCCGGGACACGCAGCGCGACCTCGTTGAGGTACACCCCGCCGAATCGGCGATGAGCCAGATCCGCCCCCTCGAGCGCGCCGACGAGATGGCGTGCCTGCTGCATCGAGAGCTCGGCGACCTCGCGCAGCCCCTGCGGCCCGACCGCGGTCAGGTACGCCGTGGCGGCCAGCGCCATCAGCGCCTGGTTCGTGCAGATGTTGCTCGCCGCCTTCTCACGCCGGATGTGCTGCTCGCGGGCCTGCAGCGTGAGGACATAGCCCCGGCGGCCCTCCGCATCCCGCGTCCCGCCGACCAGGCGACCAGGCATCTGCCGCACCGACGCCATGCGCGCGGCCATGAGCCCGACGTACGGGCCACCGAAGCTGACCGGGATGCCGAGTGGCTGTCCCTCGGCGGTGACGATGTCCGCGCCGTACGCGCCCGGAGCCTCCAGGATCGCCAGCGAGGTCGGCTCGACCACGGCCACGAACTGCGCTCCGATCTCGTGGGCGGCGTCGGCCAGCTGCTCCATCGGCTCGAGCTGCCCGTAGTAGTTCGGCTGGGCCGCGATCAGGCAGGCCACGTCCCCGAGGTCGCCGATCAGCGCCGGATCCGTGGTTCCGCTCCCACCGTCCGCAAGGTCGACCGGCACGGTGACGACCTCGATCTCGGGACCCGAGCAGTACGTCTCGAGCACGCGACGGTAGTCGGGGCTCACGCCGGCGGACACCGCCACCCGGTCCCGGTGGGTCAGGCGGCACGCCATGAGCGCCGCTTCGGCGGTCGCGGTTGCCCCGTCGTAGTGCGAAGCGGTCGCGACCTCCATCCCGGTGAGCTCGCAGATCAGCGATTGGAACTCGTAGATGCTCTGAAGCGTGCCCTGGCTGACCTCCGGCTGGTACGGCGTGTACGCCGTCGCGAATTCCGGGCGGCCAATGACCTCGCCCACCACGGCCGGGATGAGGTGCCGGTAGACGCCCGCTCCGAGGAAGCTGACGTCAGGGATGTGGTTGCGGCCGGCCAGGCGCGCGAGCTCAGCGCGAACCTCCTGCTCGGTCAGCGGAGGCGGCACGCTCCAGGTCGAGGCCCGTACTGATGCCGGGATGTCGTCGAACAGGTCCTCGACCGAATCGACGCCGATCGCGTCGAGCATCTGCTGCCGATCCGCGTCGGTGTGTGGCGAGTAGCTCATGGGCCTGTGGCCTTCAGCCGGTTTCGTCGGCGTAGGCTGCGGCATCCATCAGCGCGTCCAGCTGGTCGACGTCCGACAGCTCGACCCGCGCGATCCACCCTTCTCCGTAGGCATCGGCGTTGAGGAGCTCGGGCGCGTCGCGGAGCGCGTCGTTCACCTCGACGACCTCGCCCGACACGGGCGAGTACAGGTCGCTGACGGCCTTGACGCTCTCGACCACGCCGAACGTCGCGAACTGGGTCAGCGCGGTGCCGGTCTCCGGGAGCTCGATGAACACGATGTCGCCCAGCTCATCGGCGGCGAAGCTCGTGATCCCGATCGTGGCGCGTGTGCCGTCCACGCGGACCCACTCGTGCTCCCTTGAGTAGCGCAGATCGTCGGGGTAGGCCATCGGCGAGTCGATCCTCCTCAGTGTTGGCGCGCTGCCGCGGCTCAGTCGCGCGGGCGCCGATAGAACGGCAACTTTACCTGCTCCGCCTGGTACGGGCGTTCGCGCACCACGACCGCGAACGGATTCCCCACTCCAGCCCTCTCGGCGAGCACGAGTGCCATGGCGATCTTCTCGCCCGAGGTCGGCGACAGGGTGCCGCTCGTCACCGCTCCAACCACCTCGCCGTCGGCCAGCACCGGATACCCCGAGCGAGGGATGGCGTTCTCGACCATGCGAAGGCCGATGAGCTTGCGCTCGGGTCCCGTCTGCTGAACCGCCGCCAGAGCGGCGCGACCGACGAAATCGCCCTTGTCGAGCTTCACGACGCGTCCGAGGTTCACCTCGAACGGGTTCGTCTCGCGGCTCAGCTCGTTTCCGTACAGCGGCATGCCGGCCTCGAGGCGCAGCGTGTCGCGCGCCCCGAGCCCGCAGGGACGGAGACCGTGCGGCTCCCCGTGGGTCGTCAGCGCATCCCACACCTGCCGGGCCTTCTTTGCCTCGCAGAACAGCTCGAAGCCGTCCTCCCCGGTATAGCCGGTCCGCGCGATCAGGCAGGCGACGCCGGCGACGTCTCCCTCGGCCGATCGATAGTTGCCGATCGCCGCCAGATCGACGTCCGTCAGCTCGGCCAGCAGCGCTGCCGCATGGGGACCCTGCGGCGCAACGAGCGCGGTCCCGTCGGACGTATCCGCGATCTCGACGGCGAAGTCGCCGCGCTCGAGCAGGCCCGACAGATGATCCAGGACCGCGGATCGATTGGAGGCATTGCACACCACCAGGAAGTGATCGCTGCGCCGATAGACGATCAGGTCGTCGATGATCCCGCCATCGGCCGCACACGCCATCGAGTACTGGGCCTGGCCAGGCTCCAGGGCACCGGGATCGCTCACCAGGGCGTGACGGAGGAACGAGACGACCTCCTCGCCCCGGACCTCGATCTCGCCCATGTGCGACAGGTCGAAGAGTCCGACGCTCGACCGAACCGCGCGATGCTCCTCGATGATCGAGTCGTACTGCACCGGCATCTCGTAGCCGGCGAACGGCACGAGGCGCGCGCCGAGCGACCGGTGCAGATCGTGGAGCGGCGTCCGCTTCAGGGTTGTCGCGTCATCGCCGGTCATCGGGTCGCCTCCGTGCTGCCGAGAGAGGGAATCATGGTCAGTGCCTGCTCGAGTACCGAGCGTTCCGTCTCATGGGTGAGGAGCGCCAGGGCCTCGGAACCCGGTGCCCAGCGAACCTCGTCGAACTCCGCATCATGCAGCTCGGTATCGCCGCCGACTGGCCGCATGAGGAAGAAGTGCACCGTCTTGTGGAATCGCGTCGAGCCACGGATGAAGACGTAGCGGATGGCGCTGATCGGCGCCTCGATGGCCACCTCCAGCCCTGTCTCTTCGCGCGTCTCGCGGAGTGCAGTCTCCTCGATGGTCTCGCCGGAGTTCGGCGTGCCCTTCGGCAGAGCCCAGAGCAACGGGCGTCGCCGATGGACGATCACGACCTCGGGTTGGGAGCCGATGAATCGAAAGACGACACCGCCGGCCGATGTGGCGCGTGCGCTGCGCAGGGCGGGCACCCGGACCGGTTACGAGCGGCGAGCGCGCGGGACCCCGAACGGGAGCGCAGGACGGCGGGCCGGCAGCCGCGGGGCGTGACCGACCGCCGGGAAGCGGAACCGGCTCGTCTGTGACCGGAGCGATTGCACCGTTGCCATCGAGGTCACCGCACTCTTCGAGCGGTGATACACCGTGTTCGCCACGGGCAGGCCGAGGCGCGATCGGTGCGCGGTGCGGCGCGCCGTTCCGAAGTCGATGGTTGGGTGGGACACGTAGCGGGCCACCAGACTCACACGCATGGCCGGCATTGTACGCCGACGCACTGCCGGCGCAAGGCCATCGCCGCATGTCATCCGTTGACGTCTGTCGCCGAGCGCCCGATTGCCCCAGCTGCGCGCAGCTCGGCCAGCGCGGCGTCACGGGCGCTCACGTCATCAAAGGTGAGCACCACGTCCGCGTCGTCACCCCGGATGCCGATGGCGGCCCGGCGCCGATGGCCGTGGTAGGCATCGCCCGCGGTCACCCGGAGCCCCTCGGGTCGCTCGATCGGCCACAGCAGTGATCCCGTCGGTCCGTGGAGGATGAGCCTGTCGCGGGCCGCCCCGCTGGTTTGGACCGCGGTTTCAACAGCGGTCCGCATGTCCCCGAGCGCGGCTCCCCAGTAGCGCCACCGGATCCTGGCCACCTGCTCGACATCCATCCACTGCAGCTCGGCCGGAGTCCCGTCGAGGCGCACCGCGCCACGCGGGGTCGGCAGGGACCCGTGGACGTGCGCGGAGATCGGTGTCAGGCCGGTCGTGCCGGCGCCGCCCGCGGACGCGCGCAGAATCGGCTGTCGGACGAGTGCCCCGGCGAGTGCGACGAGCGCGAGGATGGCGAGGACCATGGTGGCGACGTACGACGGCTCCACCCATGGGGTCGAGAATCCGAACGCGATCGCGCGCGTCGCGCCGAAGCGAACGTCCGGGTATGTCGCCGCGAGGTTCCATCCCTCGAGGAGGCTCCCGAGGTTGAACGCGTCCTCGGTGATCGTCCCGTCGATGCGGGCCGTCGACCCGGGCGCCGGCAGAGACTCGATTGGGCCTCGTGCCCGGACGATGACCCCGCGGTCGGGCGCGTCGGGGTCAACCACCAGGTAGTACACGCGCTGCACCGAGTTGGATTCGGGCCCCGAGAAGACCTCGACGGTCGCCGTGTGCGGTCCGTCCACCAACAGGGCGTCGAACGCGACCCACAGCCCCGAGGCAAGGTCGCCACTCTCGATCTGGGTCGCCGAGGTGGGCAGCGCCCGGGGGCGAGCCTCGTATGCCGTCGCGGTTGCGAGGCCCGTGCTGATCGCCAGGGCGGCCAGGGCAAGGCCGATGGGCACCGCCCCCGGTAGCCTGCCGAGCCCCACGCGGCCGAGCGGGCCGGCGAAGAGGCGGTTGAGCAGGTATCCGGGATATGTCGCAACGGCGAGAACGCGGTGGAGCACGTGCGAACGATATCTCAGCCGGCGACGCGGGGCGTTCCGCGGCCCAGGGCCGCGTGGTAGACCGCCTCGATTCGCTCCACGTGTCGGCTGACGTCGAACCGATCGGCATCTTCCGAGGCGCGACGGGCGAGACGCGACCGCATCGCCGGATCGGCCGCCAGGAGACCGAGCGCTGCGCTCAGCCGCCCCAGGAGGTCGCCCGAGGGCGTCGGCGAGACGATCACGCCATCGACGCCGTCACGGACGGAGTCGCGGACGCCGGGGCCATCGATCGCGACGGCCGGCAGACCCGCGCTGAGCGCCTCGGCCAGCACGAGCCCCTGCGTCTCGGATCGCGATGTGAAGATGAAGAGGTCGGCGCCCGCCACGGCGGCCAATGCTTCGAGTCGTGGCAACGGGCCGGTGAACCACGAACGACCCGGGATGGTGGCCTCGGCCCGCTCCCGAAGTCTCCCGAGCAGCGGGCCGCCGCCGACGACCATCAGGTGCAGGTGCGGATCCGTACGCGCTGCGTGTCCAAGGGCGTCCACCAACAGGACGGGGCTCTTCTCCGGTGCCAGCCGACCGAGCGAGGCGACCACCACCGCATCGGCCGGCCATCCGGCCATCGCGCGCACGTCGGGTGGATCAAGCGAACGGATGCCGGCAACGTCGACCCCGGTCGGAACGACGTGCACGGCGTCCGACTGCCTGCCTTCGAGCTGCGCGCGAATGGAGGCGGCAAGGTCCTCGGACGGGGCGACGATCGCGGCACAGGAACGCCACCATGCCCGAAGCCACGCGTTCGTCACCGCGCGACCGGGGATGGCGAACGGTCCGAGGTAGTGCATGTAATCGCCGAAGCGAGTGTGGTGCGTGAACACCAGCGGCGCGCCGCTCGACCGTGCCATGCCGCGGGCCATGACGCCGCTGACGAACGGCGAGTGCGCATGGACGACGTCGGGCGCAAATCGACGAGCTTCCCTCCAGCCCGCGTGCCACGGAACGGGCCACGGCATTCGGTGGCCGGGTGGCGCGATCCTGGGCAGCGCGTACGACGGCGCCCACGAATAGCGTGGGGCCGGACCGGGCGAGCCGGCCCTCTCCGGATCGTCGCCGCGCGACGGTCGCGGCGCTACGACCATGACCTCGTGACCCCTCGCCCCGAGGCCGCGTGCCAGCGCATCGACCGATACCGTCACGCCGGACAGGTACGGAAGGTAGGTCTCGCTCGTCAGCAGGATCCGCAGCGTCACGGGCCGACACGACCGACGTGGAGGGTCACGAGGCCCGGCCACAGTCGTCGCCACCCGACCTGCTCGAGGCCGGACTCGCGCATCATCGTGGCAATGATGTCGGGAGCCGGATAGCCACGGACGCTCGCCGGCAGGTACCGATACGCGCCACCACCTCCGGCAACCCGCCCGAGCATGGGCACCGCTCGGTCGAACCAGGTCGACGCCACGGCACGCCCAACCCCGCGCGCGGGCGCCGCCAGCTCCAGCACCACGACCCGGCCGCCGCGCCGCGTCACTCGACGCATCTCGCGGATGCAGCCCGCGTAGTCCGACACGTTGCGAAGGCCGAAGGCGATGGTCGTCGCGTCGAACTCCGCGTCGGCCGCTGAAAGCGCCAGCGCGTCGCCTGCCGCGTACCGGATGGGTGCCGCTCCGGCGGCCGCTCGCCGACGTCTCGCGACGCGCAGCATCGGTCGCGAAGCGTCGACGCCCATGACCCGCCCGTCCCGTCCGACCCACGCTGCCAGGAGTCGGGTGAGTGCCCCGCTCCCGCACGCTACGTCGATCGCCGCGTCCCCGGGGCGCAGGCCGCAGGCAGCAACCGCGGCCGCACGCCATCGGGCGTCCAGGCCAGCGGTCATGACGCTGTTCATGGCGTCGTAGATCGGGGCGATCCGGTCGAACATCGTCCTGATCTCGGACGGTGGGACGGGGTTGCCGGCGGCGGACCGGTCGCGGGGCGGGATCACGCGTCGCTCAGAGGGGCGAAGTTGGTGGGCGATACTGGATTCGAACCAGTGACCTCACGGATGTGAACCGTGCGCTCTAACCAACTGAGCCAATCGCCCTCGGAAGGGGTCGCAGTATAGCGGCCGTCCGCGCGGCCCATCAATCGGCCGACGGGGTTGCCGCTGCACGGCTGGAAGTTCTGCATCCGGCCGAGACAGCGCGCTACAGGCGGACGACGACGCGGACGATCAGGCCAAGGATGAGCATCGCGACCAGCGGCGACCAATCCATTCCGCCTGACGAAGGCAGGAGCCGGCGTATCGGCGCAAGGATCGGCTCCGTGGCCTGGTAGATGAAGGCGACCAGTCCCCCACCGCCGCGCGGGTTCGTCCAGCTGAGGACCACGCGGGTGATGAGCAGCAACCACAGCACGAAGGCAAGGAGCTGGATGAAGTTGACGAGCATGGCGGTCATCGGCCGAGAATACAGGGTCTAGGGTCGAGGCCCGAAGAGACCGGTGCCGATCCTCACCAGCGTGGCGCCCTCGGCTGCCGCCGATTCGGCATCCGCGGTCATCCCCATCGACAGTTCGGGGAGGGCGAACCCGGCCAGCTGCTCGACCGCGTCACGCAGCTCGCGAAGCTTGCTGAAGATCGCCCGCGCATCCTCGGCCGAGGCACCCATCGGCGCCATGGTCATCAACCCGACGATCGCATCCGGCACGAGGTCAGGGCACACCTCGAGCAGCTCGTCCGGTGCCAGGCCCGCCTTCGCGTCCTCACCGCTCACGTTGACCTGCATGAGGAGCCGCGGGCGGCGCGCCTCCTCTGCGGCCAGGTCGACAAGCCGATGGAGCAGCGCAACCGAATCGACGGAGTGGATGGTGTGGAAACCCCGAATGGCTCGCCGCGCCTTGTTCGACTGGAGTCGACCGATGAAATGCCACTCGACATCCGGCAGCGCCAGGATCTTCGGTTCGGCATCCTGGACGCGGCTTTCGCCGAGAACGGTCAGGCCGGAGGCCGATGCCCGGCGGGCGACCTCCACCGGCCATCCCTTGGTGACCGCGACGATCCGGAGCCGGTCAGGGTCATGCCCGTTGGCCGAGGCGGCCTCGCGGAGGCGCGACAGGTAGTGGTCGTGGCGCGCGCGAATCCGATCGGCGGTCGGTGCATCGGCCCCGACGATCTCCACGTGGCCCTCGCCGGCGAGCGTCAGTCGTTCTTGCGGCGCAGGAAGCTCGGGATGTCGAGGTCGGTCTCGCTGTACGACGGACGATCGAGGTTCGCCGGGCGTACCGGCACCGCCTGGCGGTCCGGCGCCTTGATCTCGGTCGCCTCACGCTCGGATGGACGCGCGAAGGGCGACTCTGTGCCCATCTGGTCCTCGAGGTTCTGTCGCTGCTCCCGATCACGCTCGATCTCGGCCAGGATCTCGCGGCTGCGCTCGTCGAGACTCTGCTCGACGCCGCCGGCCGCATCGGCGGCGAACCGGCTCTGCTGCTTCGGCTTGCGACTGGCGTCGAAGCCGGTGGCGATGACGGTGACCTTGACCTCGTCGCGCATCCGATCGTCGATCACGGTGCCGAAGATGATGTTGGCCTCCGGATCGGCGGCCTCCTTGATCACCTCGGCGGCCTCGTTGACCTCGAACAGGCCGAGGTCCGAGCCACCGGTGACGTTGAAGAGGATGCCGCGGGCCCCGGTGATGTTGACCTCGAGCAGCGGGCTCATGACGGCGGCCCGGGCGGCCTCGACGGCGCGGTTTTCGCCGGTCCCCATGCCGATGCCCATCATTGAGCTGCCGGCCTCGCGCATGATGGTCTTGACGTCGGCGAAGTCCAGGTTGATGAGGCCGGGGACGGTGATCAGGTCGCTGATGCCCTGGACGCCCTGGCGCAGCACGTCGTCCACCACGCGGAAGGCGTCCACGATGCTCGTCTTCTTGTCGACGACCTCGCGCAGCCGGTCGTTCGGGATGGTGATGAGGGTGTCGACCTTCTCCTTGAGGAGCTCGGTGTACTGCTCGGCCACCAGCTTGCGACGCATGCCCTCGAAGCTGAAGGGCTTCGTGACCACGCCGACGGTCAGCGCACCCAGGTCCTTCGCGATCTCCGCGATGACCGGGGCGGCGCCCGAACCGGTGCCGCCACCCATGCCCGCGGTGATGAAGATCATGTCCGCGTCCTTGAGAGCCTCGTAGATCTTCTCCGAGTCCTCTTCGGCCGCTCGCTGTCCGACCTGCGGATCGGCGCCGGCCCCCAGGCCGCGCGTCATCTTGTCGCCGATGCGGATCTTGTGCGGCGCGTCACTCTGGAGGAGCGCCTGGGCGTCGGTGTTCACGCTGATGAACTCGACACCCATCATCTCGGCGCGGATCATCCGGTTGACGGCGTTGCTGCCGCCACCGCCCACGCCGATGACCTTGATGAGGGCAAAATTCTCGGAGTCGGATCGGAGCGGCATAATCGGGTGATCCTCTGCTCGGCAGGTGGCTGGAACGTCAACCCGAGGGCTTCGACGGGTCTGACCGATTCTAGCCATCCCCCCGTCGCCGCGTCGGGCGTTTTTCCACATCTCTGCCTCAGTTATCCACATCGGCCCATATTCGGTGTGGACCAGGTGGACAGCGGTGCACAACGTGTGCTTCTTTCTGCCGCGGGAAGGCGCCATACTGCGGCGTATGGGTGGGAGATCCGTCGGCCCCTATGAGGCCCGGGGCGGTGGCGGCAGTCGTGCGATCGGCGTGCTTCGGATCGCCGCAATTGGCCTTCTCATCACCGGGTGCGCCGCTACCACGCCGTCGGGCACGCCCGATCAGTCCGTCTCGCCCCAGCAGTCCGTCTCGCCCTCGCCGCCCGCGGATCGTGGCGTCTCCGAACTGCTCGTGCGCATGCTTGGCGATATCACCGTCGGGACGCACCCGGACATGTCGGACCCAGGCGGGCTGATCCCGGGCCAGCTGCTGGCCGGCGACCTCGTATGGATTGCCGACCGCACGCAGGTTCAGGGAGAAACGTGGTACCTGGTGGTCTCGAATCACGTGGTGGGCGAACTTGGCATGCTGTTCGGGTGGCTCCCGGAGGTCGTCGACGGCGCTCGCACCACCGAGCCAGCCGCACTCGACTGTCCGGGCCAACCGGTCACCGTTCCCGCGGCGGCCGCCCTCGGCACCTTCGGGGGCCTCGCGTGCTTCGGGGAAGACGCGATCGAGCTCGTCGGGTACTCGCCGATCGGCTGCGGTATCGGCAGCTCGCCACGGACCGGGACTCCCGAGTGGCTCAACGGCACCTGGACCGCGGTCAGCATCGGCGACGCCAAGCCCGAACCGCCGGACTTCAGCGTGGGTGCTTCGATCAGCGCTCGCGCTGCGCCAAACGGAGCCGTCGACGGCATCTGCGGCGCGCCGGGATGGTATCGATGGGTCGGTCACCACGATGACCCGGCGGCGGCCACCTGCCGTACCGAGACGCATGACGGCGTCCGAATCATCCGGACGGATCCGCGTCTGAGCCAGCTGCTGTGCCGGGCCAGCCTGGTGCTCACCGTCCAGGCACCGATTGCGGGACCGCCCTAGGCGGTCTGCCTGGAGATCAGCCGGGGAACAGGTTCCGAATCCACTCACCGACACGCGACAGCGGATTGACGCCGTTCGGGCTGCCGTAGCCGATCGGCTCCTCGTTCACGTGGTTGGCGCCCCACAGCAGCAGCCCGATCGAGGTGCTGAATGCGGGGTTGCCGATCTGGTCCATGAGGCCGCCGACGCCCTGCGGGCTGCCGATGCGGACCGGCATCTCGAGGGTCTCGCGCGCCAGCACCTCGGCGCCACCCAGGCGCGCGCCTCCACCGGTGAGCACCGCGCCGGCCGGCAGCATTCCCGCGTGGCCCGAGCGCTTGACCTCCTCGCGAATCAGGCTGTAGATCTCGCCCATCCGGGCCTCGATGATCTCGCACAGTTTGCGGCGCTGGATCGTCTGGCCGCCGGATTCGCCCAGGACCGCCACGTTGAGCAGCTCCTCGGGCTCCACCTCGGCCATGTTGGCCGTGCCGTGCTTGATCTTGATCTCTTCCGCCAGGTTGAGGCTGGTGCGCAGCCCGATGGCCACGTCGTTGGTGACGTTGATCCCGCCGACCGGCAGGACCGCCGTGTGGTAGACGGCGCCATCGACGAAGATCGCGATGTCGGTCGTCCCGCCGCCGATATCGGCGACCAGCACGCCGAGCTCCTTCTCCGTATCGGTCAGGGTCGCCTCCGCCGCTGCCAGCGAGCTGATCACCATCTCGTCGATCTGGACTCCGGACGTGATCACGCACTTGCTCAGGTTCTGAACGGAGGTCGCCGCGCCGGCAACGATGTGGGTTTCGACCTCGAGGCGCACCGCGCTCATGCCGAGCGGATCCTTGATACCCTCCTGGCCGTCCACGATGTAGCCGCGCGGCACGACGTGCAGCATCTCGCGGTTGGATGGCACCTGGACCGCCTTCGCCGCCTCGGTCGCGCGGGCCACGTCCTCGCGGCTCACCTCTCGCTTGTGGCCCGAGACCGCCACCACGCCGCGCGAGTTCTGGCTGCTGATGTGGCTGCCGCCCACGCTGACGAACGCCGAGCTGATCTTGTAGCCGGAGAGGCGCTCGGCCTTCTCCACGCTGGAGGCAATCGAGTTCACGGTCTGGTCGATGTTGGCGACCATCCCCTTCTTCATCCCGGCGGACGGCGCGATGCCATAGCCGATGACGTTCACGTCACCGGATCGTCCGACCTCGCCGATGAGGGTCGTGACCTTCGTCGTCCCCGCGTCGATCGCGACGAGGACCGCTTCGCGTTCCAAGCTACCTCCTGCTAGCGACGCGCCACAGCGCGCCGGTGGATGCCGTCCGAGCCTACAGGAAGTGACGCCGGATGAGGGCCACGTTCTGGAAGATGCGCAGGCCGAAGGCGAAGAGTGCGACCAGGTACAGGTCGATGCCCAACCGATCGCCCACGAAGGTGAGCGCGACGGCCACCAGAGCATTCGTGATGAACCCAGAGAGAAAGATGCGGTTGTCGTAGTGCGCATCCAGCTCGGCACGGATCGCGCCGAGTACCGAGTCGAGGCCGGCCAGGATCGCCACGGCCGAGTAGCGCGCCAGATCTGGGCTCACGTTGACGTTGAGCACCAGTCCGAGCGCGATTCCGAGCGCAAGTCCGACGAGCGGAAGCCACATGGGAGAAGGACCCGAAGCGAGGATCTCGGCAGGTGGGGCGCCGCGCTCCGGCGATTGCGTCACCCCTTGGCACGGAAATATACCTTCCCCGGGTTCCGAGCATCCACCCAGCTGATGTCGGACTCGTTTCGACTCGCGAACAGCGTGCGGACCGCGGTGACCTGTCGGTCGAGACGCGCGGCCGCCTCGCCGTCGGTCTCCTGTGGGTCGAGCCCGTAGACGCCGAGCGCCAGCTCCCATCCCGGACTGGCGGCGACCAGGCGGAACCCATACTCCTCGTCGAGGCGAACGCCGAATCCCTCGGCCGTCGACCCGAGGGACGCCGGGTCAAGGCTCGCCAGACGCAGCGCGGTCGCCAGCAGCGCGTCAGGCACTTCATCCCCCGCCGTCATGAGCCGGGCTGACGATCGCTGGTCGGAGATCCTCGGCAGCATCGCCTGCTCGGGCGCCAGGGTTGCATCCCGGGACAGGGCCACGAAGAGAGCGCCTTCGGCGTCACCGAGAAGCAGCGCCGATGGGGTCTCCCACACGAAGGCCACCTCACGCTCGACGATGGTCACGTCGACCCGGCCGGGCAGGCTGGCATTCACGGCCGCATCGGCCACTGCCGGGAGCCGCTCCAGGCGCTCGCTCAACGCGCCGGTGTCGACCGCCAGTACGCTCACGCCGCGTTGCGAATCGAGCACACGACCAAGATCGCGTTCCGAGGTGTACACGTCGCCCGCCCAGGCAACCTCGGTGACCCGCAGCCAGGGACCGTTGAGCATGGCGACCAGGCCGGCGGTCACGGCGACCGCCCCCACCGCCGCCAGGGCGCGCCGGATCGACGGCATCCGAGCCCCGATCCGGCGACGCAGCGGCACCCCGGGACGCCGCGCCTGCCGGCCCCTCGACCGGGATACGCCGCTCACCCGCGCGGCGCGGCGCGGAGCACGACCGGTCCGCTTGGTCTCGCGACGTGGCTGTGGCTTCAGCTTCATCGGTCGCGCTCCATCGCCAGCTCGATGAGACGCCCGATCAGCTCGGAGAACGGGATCCCGGCAAGCTCGGCCTGCTTCGGGAACATGCTCGTGGTGGTGAATCCCGGGAGCGTGTTCATCTCGCTGAGGTAGACATCGTCACCGGCGACGAGGAAGTCCACGCGCGCCATGCCCGCGCAGTCCACGGCGCGGTAGGCGGCCAGAGACAGCTCCTTGAGCCGAACGGCCAGGTCGGGGTCGACATCGGCCCGCGGCAGGACCTCGGCCAGCCCCTCCACGTACTTTGCCTCGTAGTCGTAGAACTCGTGCGCTGACCGGACCTCGCCCGGCTCGAAGACGATGACATCCTCGTTGCCCAGGACGCCACATTCCAGCTCCCGCGCACCTTCCACGTAGCGCTCGACGATGGCCTTGCTGTCGTAGCGGAACGCCTCGTCGAAGGCGGCCGGCAGCTCGGCCTCGGTGTGGACCACGCTCATGCCCACGCTACTTCCGAGGCGTGCGGGCTTCACGACGCTCCTCGCGCCGATGGCGTCCGATACCACCCGCAGCGCATGTTCAGGATCGGTGGCCCACGCTCGGCGCCGAATCCACACCGACTCGACCACCGGAAGGCCATGGCCGCGCATGAGGTCCTTGAAGACCACCTTATCCATGGCGACGGCACTGGCGAGGACCCCGGCGCCGATGTACGGGATCTCGGCGAGCTCCAGGAATCCCTGGAGCGTCCCGTCCTCCCCGAATGGCCCGTGGACCACCAGGAAGGCAACGTCGATCGATTCGGCGAGCGAGCGGACGGCACTCCGTGCATCTATCTCGCTCCCACCCCCGCGGGTAGCGGGAGGTTCGGCATGGAGGCGCAGGTTCGCCGCCTCCTCGGACGGGCTCGCGGCGCCGAGCAGTCCGGCCAGGCGCTCCGATCCGCCGAGACGCGGGGCCGGCCCCTCGGGAAGGGTCCAGCGCCCGGCGCGGTCGATGTAGACCAGGTAGGGCTCGAAGCGGTCTCGATCGATGGCTCGCAGCACCGACTCGGCGGATGCAATGCTCACCTCGTGCTCGGCCGAGCGACCGCCGGCGAAGATCCCGACGCGCAGCCGGGTCACGAGACGCCCGCCATGGCCGAGGGCGGCGGGTCGGTGCCGTCAGGCCACTGCCCCACGAACTCGATCTCGTAGCGAAGCTCAACGGCGAAACGTTCCGCCACCACGCGCCGGACGTGGTCGCCCACCGCGCGAACGTCCACGGCACGACCGTCGCGGTCCACGACGATGAAGTTGGCGTGAACCGTGCTGACCGACGCGCTGTCGATGCGATGGCCCTTGAGGCCGGCGGCCTCGATCAGGCGTCCCGCGTGATCGCCCGGAGGGTTCCGAAACACGCTCCCCGCGTTCTGATCCTTGAGCGGCTGCGTGGCACGCCGCCGATCCTGATGCGCACGCACCCTCTCCTGGATGGCGCCCGGGTCGTCATGATCGAGCGCGAAGGTCGCGGACAGCACCACCTCGCCGCTCGACTTGAAGCGCGACTCGCGATAGCCGAAGTTGCACTCGGAGGCGGCGAGCATCCGAACGCCGTCCTCGTCCTCGGGCGACCACACCGCCACGTCTCGGACGACGTCTCGCATCTCGCGGTCATGCGCCCCGGCATTCGCCCAGACCGCGCCACCGACGCTGCCGGGGATGCTGGTGCCGAACTCCAGTCCCGCCAGACCATCGGCCGCGCATCGCTTGACCAGGGCGGCCATTGCAGTCCCCGAGTCGGCCAGGACCGCGTCGCCGTCGATCCGGATTGCTCCCGCTCGATTTCGAATGACAAGCCCACGGATCCCGAGGTCGGCCACCACCAGGTCGCTCCCCTTGCCGAGCACCCCCGCCGGCACTCCCGAGTCCCGTGCCAATCGGAGCGCGCTCACCAGCTCGTCCACGCTGTCGGCGACCACCATCCGATCGGCGGTTCCGCCCACGCGCAGGGTCGTCAACGGCCCAACCGGGACATCGGCTGCCAGGTCGATTCCGCGCTCGGCCGCCAGCCGATCGATCGCCGCCAGGCGCTCGGTGAGCTCGGGTGTGGGAGTCCCGGTCGGCATCAGCCTGCTGCCTCCGACGGCAGGGCGCGGCCCTCGGCCAGTGCCAGCAGCTCGTTGGCCAGCAGATTGGCCGCATCCGGCCGGCCAAGGCCGCGCGCAGCCCGGGCCATCTCCTGCCGCCGCACGTCATCGCGGAGCGAGGTGGCCTCGCCGGCGAGCCGGTCGGCGTCAAGCTCCTCATCGAGCACCATGACGGCCGCTCCCTGATCAGCCATGTACGACGCGTTGTAGCGCTGGTGGGCACCGGCGTACGGGTACGGCACCAGGATCGACGGCAGGCCCGCGGCCGCCAGCTCGGCGCAGGTCGAGGACCCCGCGCGCCCCACCACGAGGTCCGCGGCGACGAGCGCATCGGCCATGCGATCGGTCAGGAAGGGCTCGGCGGTGTACCGCGAACGGAGTCCATCGGGAAGTGACTGCCGCGCCGCGCCGGCCTCGGCCATCCCCGCTTCGCCGGCCAGGTGCAGCACGTGCCAGTCGACCAGCAGGCGCTCGAGCGCCGCAAAGGTTGCGCGGTTCAGGCGTGCCACAGCCTGCGATCCGCCGAACACGAGGAGCAGACGGTCATCGGGATCGAGCCCGAACGCGTGGCGAGCCGCGCCACGGTCGATGCCCTCGAACGAGCGGATCGGCGTGCCGGAGACGAAGCTGTTGCCCGGGAAGGCATCGAGGGTCGGCGGGAAGCTGACCGCGACACGGGTCGCGAATCGCCCGATCGCCCGCGTCGCACGCCCGGGGAGGACATTGCCCTCCCAGACCAGGGTGGGAATGCCACGCGCGCGCGCCGCGAGGACGAGGGGCAGGGCCAGGTACCCGCCGGTCGTGAACATCGCCGCCGGATGGATTCGCCCGAGCAGCCACCAGGCCTGTGGCACCGAAGCCGCCAGGCGCGCCGGGTCGAGGGCCGTGTGGACGGAGAGTCCGGAGGTGCGGAGCGAGCGGACCGTGAGCTCGTGATAGGTCAGGGCGCTGCGCAGCGGATGACTGGCCACGAGATTCCTCTCGAAGCCGCGCACGCCGCCGATGTAGTCGAGCTCAGCGTCGGGTCGTGCGTCGCGCAGGGCCCGTGCGACGGCCAGCGCGGGGTAGATGTGCCCGCCGGTCCCGCCGCCCGATACCGAATACCGCATCGCGCAATGATCCTGTCTGGGACGTTTCGCGGCTGATCGAGAGCAGGATGCCCACGGCCGCGAGGTTGATGGTCAGCGCCGAACCGCCGGCGCTGATGAATGGAAGGGGAATGCCCGTCACCGGCAGCAGCGCCGTGACGACCATCATGTTGATGAGGGCCTGGACCACCAGCCAGGTCGTGATTCCGCAAGCCAGGAGGCCGGAGAACGTGTCCGGCGCGGTGATCGCGATCCGATAGCCCTGGTAGGCGATGACCACGAACAGCGCCACGACGGTCAACGTGCCGACCAATCCCCACTCCTCGCCGATGATCGCAAAGATGAAGTCGGTTGACGGCGCCGGCAGGTAGAGGTACTTCTGCTTGCTCATCCCGAGCCCGAGACCGGTGATCCCGCCGAGCGCCAGCGCGAAGAGCCCCTGGACCGTGTTGTAGCCCGCGCCCAGCGGATCCTTGAACGGGTCGAGGAACGTCTGGATGCGCTCGAGCTGGTAGCTCGTCCCGCTGATCATGAGCCACGCCCCCGTCAGCACGGCCGAGGAGATGGCGCTGATGTACAACAGGTTCGCCCCCGCCATGAAGAACACGCTGCCGGCAGCGATGACGTAAACGCCGGCCGTGCCGAGGTCCGGCTCCATCGCGATCAGCACGAACCCGGGAGCGATGAGAAGGCCGAACGGCACCAGCCCGTTCCACAGGGTCCGAGCCTCCTTGCCGCGCCGATCGAGCCAGTGCGCCAGGTACAGGACCACCGCCAGCTTCGCGAACTCGGCGGGCTGGAGAGATCCCACCCCCGGGACCACGATCCAGCGCCGCGAACCGTTGATCTCCGACCCGATGCCGGGGATCAGGACGGCGACGAGCAGCGCGAGGGTGATGACGAAGATCGGTATCGCCAGGTAGCGAAGAATGCGGAAGTCGAGGCGGCTGGTGACCAGCAGGCCGGCCACCCCCATCGCCGCCCACACGATCTGTTCCATGCCCTGGGCGGCCGGATCGGCGCTGCTGAAGTACGACCGAACGCTCGACGCGGAATACACCATCACGATCCCGATCGCGGTCAGTGCCATGACCGCCAGCAGGAGGGCGTAGGCCGGCTCGTGGCGCTCGCGTCTGACGCCTCCGCGGCTCGCGGTGCGGCGCGTGGTCATGGCCGCCGCCGCGGTGCTCATCGACCGGTCACCAGGGCCTGGACGGCATCGCGAAACGCGTCGCCGCGCGCCGCGTAGTCGGCGAACATGTCGAAGCTGGCGGCAGCAGGGGCGAGGATGACGACGTCCCCGGGCACGGCCCGCCGGGCGGCCGCGGCCACCGCCGCGGCCATGTCGCCGGCCAGCTCGACCGGCACCCGGTCGGCGATGAGCTCGGCGAGCTCCGCCGCCGTCTCCCCGATCAGGATGGCCGCCCGAGCATGCTCGACGATGGCGTCCGCGAAGGCGTCGTAGGTCAGTCCCTTGCCCTGCCCGCCGGTGATGAGCACGATCGGCGCATCGAACGCCTCGAGGGCGGCGATGGCCGCCGCCGGAATGGTGGCCTGCGAGTCGTTCACCCAGCGAACCCCGGCCTGCTCGGCGACAGGCTCGAGGCGGTGCGCCACGCCGCCGAATGCCGCCACTGCCTCGGCGATCGCGGGCAGGGGCGCGCCGGCCAGCCACGCGCCGAGCGCCGCGCACAGGACGTTGCCTCGCATGTGGCGGCCGGGGAGCGGCACGTCCGCCGCGGGCATGAGCCGCTCCCCCGCCACGAGGATCCAACCGTCGTCGTCGACCCACGCCTCGTCCGGACCGCGGCCGGGCCGCGTCAGCCCGTACCACGCGCTGTTCGTCGTCGGGATGGTTGCCCCGATATCCCGGCAGCCCTCGTCGTCATGGTTGAGGACCACACGTCCGCCCGGAACCGTCAGCTCCGCGAGCCGAGCCTTGACGGCCCGGTACGCGGCGACCGATCCATGCCGGTCGAGGTGATCCGCCCCGACGTTCGTGTAGAGCGCCAGGTCGGGACCGCGGCTGATCGTCGGAAGCTGCAGCTCACTGAGCTCCAGGATCGCCCAGTCATCGGCCGACAGTTCGTCAGCCCGCTCGATCAGCGGCGTGCCGATGTTTCCGCCGAGCACGCTCGGCATGCCGGCCTGCTGGAAGATGGCGGCGACCAGCGACGCGGTGGTCGTCTTGCCCTTGGTGCCGGTGATGCCCACGATCCGCGCGCGAGTCAGGCGGAGGAACAGCTCGACCTCGCTCACCAGCTCAACGCCTCGTGCTTCTGCGGCGAGGAGCGCTTCGCGCAGCCAGGGCTCCGTCGTGGGGAAGTGCGGCGAGATGGAGGGGCTGGTGACGAGCAGCTCGGCGTGATCCAGCAGCGCCCGAACCTCGGCCTCGTCAACGGCCGTGACAGGCCGGACCGGAAGGCCGGCGAGCGCGCTCGCCGCATCGGGCAGCTCGGCCAGTGGGCGGCGATCGTAGGCGGCCACCACTGCGCCGGCCTCGGCGAGGAATCGGGAAGCGGCGACTCCCGAGCGTGCCAGGCCGAGCACCACGGTTCGCAGGCCGCGCAACTGGTCGATGGACCGGATGGGGTCGTGGGCGGTCGTCATCATCGGCTCGGCTAGAACCCGCTCACGCCGGCCAGGAAGATGCTGACGCCCAGCAGGCCGGCCAATGCCGCGACGATCCAGAAGCGGACCGTGATCTTCTCCTCCGCCCAGCCGATGAGCTCGAAGTGGTGGTGGAGCGGCGTCATGCGGAAGATGCGCCGGCCCCGAAGGCGGTAGCTGAGCACCTGCACCACGACGCTCATGATCACGGCGAAGAAGACGATGCCGATGACGGCCAGCAGCGGCAGCTGGCCATTGACGGTCGCGACCACCGCCAGCGTGGCACCCAGGCTCAGCGCGCCGGAGTCGCCCATGAAGATCTGCGCCGGGTGGACGTTGAACCACAGGAACCCCATGAGCGCCCCGATGACGAGGGCGCAGAACACCGCCAGGTTCGGCTGCTCGGCCTTGACGCCCTCGACCGGCACGAGGCTGATGAGCAGGTAGGCGACGAAGCTGAAGATGAGGACTCCCCCTGCCAGGCCGTCGAGGCCATCGGTCAGGTTCACAGCATTGCTGACGCCGACGATCACGAAGGCAACGAAGATGAGGAAGAGCAGGGAGCCGATCACGATCTCGCCAACGAACGGGATGTTGATGGCCGTGATCTCGAAGTGGCGCTGGATGTAGTACCCCGCCAGGACCGCCACGACCGTCTGCCACACCAGCTTCCAGCGCCCACGCATGCCGATGCCGGTTCGGACGTTCACGAAGTCATCGATGGCACCCAGGATCCCCACGCCCACGAGCGTCAGCATCGGCGTCAGGGTCGCGGCGTCCTCGATCCGCAGCGCCATGGCCAGGAACAGGACGACGCCCACGACGAGCATCCCGCCCATGGTCGGCGTCCCCGCCTTGCCGTAGTGCGCCTCGGGGCCGTCCGTGCGGATCTGCTTTCCGAATCCGAGGCGCTGAAGGAGGCTGATGTAGATCGGCGCGAGAAGCACCATGCCGATGAAGGCCAGGAGCAGCGCGATCACGATCTGGAGGATCGTCATGGCGCATCACCGTCCCGCAGCAGGTCGACGGTGCGGTCCAGGCCGATCCCGCGCGACGCCTTGACCAGCACCAGGTCGCCGACGCCTGGCGCCAGCTCGCGCTCCAGGACCTCGGCGGCCTCGTCGGCGTCAGCAGCCTCGAAGACGCGCGCGTTTCCGGATGCCCGTGCCGACTCGGCGATCCACCGACCCCGTTGCCCGACCGCCACGACGGCATCGACGGTCTCCCCCGCCAGCGAACCGATCTCGCGGTGCAGCCGTTCCTCGTCCGGGCCGAGCTCGAGCATGTCGCCGAGAACGGCGATGCGGCGGCGTCCCGACGCCACCGGCGTTTCGGCAATGAACTCGAGTGCTCCGCGCACGCTGATGGGTGAAGCGTTGTACGTGTCATCGACGACCCGCGCGCCGGCCAGCGAATCCACGATCTCCATCCGGTGGGCGGCGCGGCTCCCGGCGGCCAACGCCTCTGCCACGTCGTCCATCGGGATGTCGAATCGCTCGGCGACGGCGGCGGCGGCAAGCGCGTGGTGCACGAGGTGACGGCCCGGCATGGCGCTTGTCACTCGACGTGTACCCCACGGCGCCTGGATGGTGAAGGTCGTTCCGTCCAGGCCGAGTGACGTGATCTCGCTCGCCCGGACCTCGGCCCCGGAACCGAGGCCGAACGTCCGCACCTCGGCCCTCGTGACGTCGCGCATGGCCGCGACTCGAGCGTCATCGGCGTTGAGAACGGCCAGCCCCTCCGGCGGCAGCGCCTGCGGAAGCTCAGCCTTTGCCTGGGCGATGCGCTCGATGCTCCCGGCCCGCTCGAGGTGGGCCGGATGCACTGCCAGGACGACCCCGACCTCGGGACGGGCGATCTCGGCAAGGCGAGCGATCTCGCCGGTGGTGTACATGCTCATCTCGAGTACCGCCGCCTGGTCATCGGGCTCCAGGCGAAGGAGGGTCATCGGCAATCCGGTCTCCGAGTTGAGATTGCCCTCGTTGCGAAGCGTCTTCGTCGTCCGGGAGAGGACGTCGGCCGTGATCTCTTTGGCGATCGTCTTACCCGTCGACCCCGTGATGCCGACCACTCGGACCGCATGCCGTCCGCGCCACCAGCCCGCGAGGTCGCCGAGAGCGATGAGGGGATCACGGACCACGACCACGGCTCGATCGAGATCGGGAGGCAGGTCGATCGGGTGGTCGACGAGGGCGGCCGATGCGCCGGCCCGCAGGGCCTCTTCCACGAACCGGTGGCCATCAACCCGTTCCCCTCGGATCGCCACGTAACAGCTGAGCGCGCTCACGCGACGAGAATCGACGCTGGCGCCGACGATGGAATCGACCGATGTGGACCGGAGGAGCCGGCCGCCGGTGGCGGCCAGGAGGTCGTCGAGGCGGATCGTGGGAGGCACGCGAACCACGCTGCGGACTACCGGCGAGTCTAGCAGCCTCACGGCTGGGCAACCGGCTGCAGCGGGCGGTCGGGCGGGATCGCCAGGTAGTTGAGAACCTGCGGCATGACGTCGGCGAACACCCACTCCGGGCGCTCCGGCATGTGCCGTCCACCGGCTCCCGCGGGGCGATTGATGAGGATCAGGGTCACGAGCTTGGTATCGCCCGCCGGGAGGATGCCCACGAAGCTCGAGTCGACCCACCCGTCGATGTACTGCCACTGCTCGACGATCTCGCCCGCGTCGTTCTTCACCTTGACCGGGCCCGCGATCTGGGCGGTGCCGGTCTTGCCGGCCACGGTGTAGCCAGGGATGGATGCACGATTCGCGATCCCCTCGTCGATGGCTCCGGTGAGAAGCTCGACCATCGTGGCGGCGGTCTCCGGCCGCATCACCCGCTCGCGGGGCGGTTGCTCCGCGGAGTGGTACGTGCCGTCCGGGTCCGTCCATCCCGCCACCACGTGCGGCGTCACGAGTTCGCCACCGTTGGCGAACGATGCATAGCCCGCCGCCAGCTGCACGGCCGTGAGGCTCAGCCCCTGGCCAAAGGAGTTCTGAGCTGCCGTCAGGTCACCCGAGGCGTTGGGGCCGTCCGGGTCCCAGATCACCCCGCTGGCCTCGTAACTGAGCTCGACCCCGGTCGGGCTGCCGAAGCCGAAGCGACGGAAGGCGTCATAGAGCGCGGTCCGACCCAGCTTGAGGCCGATCTTCGCGGCTCCGACGTTGTTCGAGAGCTTCAGGACGTCGCCCGCGGTGATCTTGCCGTGACCGTACGGATGCTCGTAGCGATCTGCATTCTGGACTCGGACGTTTCCGATGCGGAGGTTGTTGTCGTCCTCGACCGTCGTGGAGGTCGTGATCGCCCCCGCGTCCAGGGCGGCGGCGATGGTGAATGCCTTCATCACCGAACCCGGCTCGTACTGGCGCGAAACGGCCGGATTGGCGAAGCGCTCGCCCTCGGTGGTCGCGAACTGGTTCGCGTCGTAGGACGGGTAGCTGGCCATCGCCAGGATCGCGCCGGTCTCGGCGTCCATGATCAGGCCGGTCGCCCCCGCTGCGCGGTTTGTTCGGAACGTTTCCTGGATCTTCTCTTCGAGGAGGTGCTGCACGCCGGCGTCGATGGTCAGGCGAAGGTTTCGCCCGTCAACCGGCTCCTGGAGCAGCGTCACCGAATCCGCGATCCGGCGGCCGATCACGTCCTCCTGCGCGCTGACCTTGCCGGCCGTGCCCGCCAGCGTCGCGTCCTCGGCCTCCTCCACCCCGTACCGGCCGACGCCATCGCTGTCGACGAACCCGAGCAGCTGGGCAGCCAGCGTCGTCTCCGAGGCAACGCCGGTGATGGGGTAGACCCGCTTCGTCTCGGGCAGCAGCCCGATGCCCCGCAGCCCCAGATCACTCACCCGCTGGGCAACCTCGACGCTCACCCGCCGCTTGAGATACACCCACGGCTTGTCCGTATCGAGCCGATCCCGCACATCGGCCGCGGACATGCCAAGCGCCGATGCCAGGAGCGCGGACGTCAGCCCGATATCGTCGATCGATGGCGGCGTGGCAAAGACAGACTGGACCTCCACCGAGGTTGCCAGGAGTTCGCCGTTGCGGTCCGTGATCTCGCCGCGCTGCGCCGGCAGCTCCTGGTTCTGGGCCAGCTGGTGGAGGGCCATCTCCGCCAGGGCCGACTGCTCAACGACCTGCCACCACACGAGCCGGGCGCCGACCAGCGTCGCCAGCAACGTGACGACGATGAGAAGGACCAAGGCGCGGGCACGACTGTCGGTCCTGGCGAGCATGTTGGTCTCCGTGCGGCGGCCGTCTGTTCGGCCGCGGTGCTAGGTCAATCGGCTGGCTGGGCGGCGGGCGAGGCGTAGGTCACCGCGCCTTCCTCGAGTGGAACCAGGTGGAGGTCGGACCGGGCTCGCTCCGTGATCTCGGCGGGCGAGCGTGCCCGGCCGATCGCCCAGACGAGCTGCTGCTGTTCGGCGTGGCTCTCAGCGAGCGATGCCTCGAGCGCGTCGATCTCATATCCGGTGGCTGCCACGTGGGTTGATTGGCTCAGGTAAAAGATGGCGAGGCCCGCGGCAACGAGGATTCCCACCAGCAGTGGTCGAATGTCGACCCTTGCTGCGACCCGTCGCCCACTCGAGTAGCGGCGCGGCCGTCCGGCAGGCTGCGGGCGGGTGCGAGGGCGCGGACGACTGCGACGCCCCAGGAACCAGGGAGTCGCTGCTGGCCGTGCGCCGACGATTGCCATCTGCTCGTAGCTCCTCGACTGCCTAGGCCGCGGTTGCGCGGTTGCGCAGGGAGCCGGCGAAGCTGGTCGGCGCCTCGAAGTCCAGACCCTCTTCGATCTCGAACGCCGCGACCTCGTCGCTCAGCCAGTGCTGCTCATCGCGTGCGGCGTGCGCGCGACGTTCGCGAAGGTCGCGCTGGCGCGCCGAGTACATGCGGCGCCGGCTGGCCTGGTGTCGTGAGTGTCCCTTGCTCATGGATCGACCCTCCTCCTGCGCTCGGCTCAAGCGAGCTTCTGGGCGACGCGCAGCTTTGCGCTGCGTGCGCGACGGTTGCGGCGGACCTCGTCGGGGCCTGCCGTGATGACGCCCTTCGTGATCGCGCGCAGCTGCGCTCGATGTCCGCACGTGCACGCCGGCGGAAGCGGCTCCTCGATGCAGTCGCGGCTCTCACGCACGATGAACCGCTTGACGATGCGGTCCTCGAGGGAGTGGTAGCTGATGACGGCCATCCGGCCTCCCGGTCCGAGGGCGGCGAGCGCTCCCGAGAGGGCGGCGGAGAGGACCTCGACTTCACGGTTCACCGCGATGCGCAGTGCCTGGAACGTGCGCGTCGCGGGGTGGATGCGTCCGGCATCGGGGCCGCCGGGGCGCCCGGGAGCAGCAGCCGCGACCACCTCGGCGAGATCGGCGGCGGTCACGAGCCGGTCCTGCGCACTCGCCGCCAGGATCGCCTTCGCGATGCGGCCTGCACGGCGCTCTTCACCAAACGTCGCGAGGATTCCGGCGAGCTCTCGCTCCGAGGAGCGCTCGATGAGCTCAAGGGCCGAAAGACCACTCGTTTCATCGAATCTCATGTCCGGCGGCGCATCGGCCGCAAAGCTGAATCCTCGAGCCGGATCGGCGAGCTGGTAGCTGCTGAGCCCGAGGTCGAAGAGGATCGCGTCGAGCGGAACGGCGCCGGCTTCACTCGCGACGTCGAAGATCGACTCGAAGTTGGCGTGGCGCAGCGTGACCCGCGTGCCGAAGCGCTCGAGAACGCGTTTCGCCTCCGAGATGGCCGCCCGATCGGCATCGATGCCGAGCAGGCGGCCATCCGGGGACGTGGCCTCCAGGAGCCGCTCGGCGTGCCCACCGCCGCCGACGGTGCAATCAGCCACGGAGCTGCCGGCACCGACGGCCAGCGAGGTGAGAACCTCGTCGACCAGCACCGGCAGGTGCCCTTCTCCCATGTGGTGTTGCACCTCATCTGTCGGACGGCGGGCCGACCGGCCCGGAGACGCATGAATGGCCGAGGCACCGTCAGATGCCCAGGTCGGCGAGGTGTTCGGCGAGCGCCTCCGGCTCGTCCTCGATCTGGGACCGATACGGTTGCCACCGCGTCGGTGCCCAGACCTCGAGCCGGTTCAGCGCACCGACCACGACCACCTCGCTGTTGGTCAGGCCGGCGTACTCGCGCAGATAGCTCGGGACCAGGACTCGTCCCTGGCGATCGAGTTCGACCTCGACCGCACCCGAGCTCATGAAGCGGCCGAACTGTCGGGCCGCCGCGTTTGTCGTCGGCAGGCTCTGGATCTTGGCCGCCAGCTCCTCCCACGTTTCCGCGGGGAAGATCGCCAGGCATCCGTCCAGCCAGCGAGCGAGCGTCGCACCCTGGGCCAGGCGCGCTCGGAAGCGGACCGGGACCGCAACGCGTCCCCGATCGTCCAGAGCGTGCCGGAACTCCCCGGTGAGGAATGACACCCGCTCCATCCTGCCTGTCGTTCACCATTACTCCCCATATGGCCCCATTTGGAACCACAGGGCGCCACTATACAGGCCGTCCGTCACCCGTCAAGGGGTTTTCCGCACTGCATCGGCCCGAATGAGGGGGACCTTGGGTCGGCGACCCTCAGCCGTCCGTACCAGCCCGGGGCACGCGAAAACGCCGGCCCCAGGGCCGGCGTTCCATGCCAGTGAGCAGGGCGAGACGCCGGATCAGGGGGAGGGCGTGGCCTCCGGCATCCGCTCCAGCTGCTCGGGCTCGAGGAATGCCGATCGACGATCACCCGCGTCGTTCAGAAAGACAGACCGGATCCGGAAGTCGCCGGACGACGGCGAACGGTAGGCGAACCCGCTGAGATCGCCGTCACGGGTGATCCAGTACACGTCGCCGTCGTCCCCGAGGCTCGGCTCGACCTGTGCGAACGAGAACTGGTCGAAAGCGACGGTCCGGGTGCCCAGGACGTTCCCGTCGTCGAATTCGTAGAGCGTGTACGTGTCGGGACTCACCGAGACCTCGTAGAACGCGAACGAGTCCCCGGTCTCCGGGGTCGGCTCCGGCGTGGGGCTGGCGAGCGACGACGGGCTGGCCGTCTCGATCACCGAGGCGGAGGCCGACGGGACCGGTGACGCGGTAGCCTGCGGCGTCACCGAGGGCGTCGGGGTCTCGTTGGCCACCGGACCGAGGCCGCCGCCGAACACCAGGTATGCGGCCCCCGCTCCGCCGCCGACCAGCAGGAGAAGAAGCAGGATGAGGATCGGCGCCCGTCGACGAGCCGAGGCTGCAGACGCGGGTGGCACGGCGGCCGCGCCCGCCGCTGCAGCCGGACGGGGCCGACGCAGCGCCTCGAGCTCTTCGGTGGGGATGACGAGGACACCGCGAAGGTAGCGCGGGCAGTTGCCGTAGCCGCGCTCCTGGCAGACCTGCGTCTGCTGCTCGGCGGAGATGACGGCCGGATCACCGAACGCAAAGCAGCGGTGATCGGCGCTGACGCCGTCGACGAATCCGGTCCGGTCGTCGGCCAGGCCCAGGAATGGGCAGATCTGCTCGGGTCGCTCGGCCAGCCTGGCGAACAGCGCACGACGCTCTTCCTCGCGTTGGACCTCGGCGGCCTCTGCCTCCTCGCGCTTGCGACGTCCGAACAACGTATCTCCTCGTCAGTGCACGTCCGCGCGTTCGATGCGCGACCGCGTGAGTCTAGCGTGACCCCGCACCTGGGCGCGACGCGCCGGTCGCCTGCGGGCGGATGGTACGAACGCCCCATTGTTGCCTGAATGCACCCGGCGATAGGCTGAGTGCTCCAAACCCCGCATGGACCACCCGGAGCAGAGGCGAACCCATGGCGCTGAACCCGATCGAGGGGAGCCCAGAGCGCCCGACGACCGCACGCGCGGGCAAGATCCGCCGCTGCTCGGTTCGGCACGTCAGCATCCTTCCGACGGAGCCTGCCAGTGTCCAGGTCGACTGCCTGCTCGGCGGCATGGAACACCCGCTCCCGCTCGGCAGCATGGACGAGGCGCGGCTCATCTGCAACGCATGCACGGCGCGGTCGGTCTGGCGCGAGGACGAGGACTGATCCCTGGAGAGCGGCCTGTAAGCCGAGTTCTGTCCCGAGACCGATTCGCATCGGGCTCATGGACGGCCATCCATCTCTGCGACCTACCCGGGAGCTGAGCGAGCAACCTGCTTCGGCCCGAAGGTCGAGTTGCGCTCCCCTATTCGGTCTTGCTCCGGCTAGAGCTTGCCCGTTTCACTCCCACCGGCGAACCGATGGGCATCGTCACTGTGGCGCTGGTCCTCGCCTCACGGCGGACGGGTGTTACCCGCTAGCCTGCTCTGAGGAGCTCGGACTTTCCTCGAACGCGGCCTTTCGACCGATGCGTCCGCGACCGTCCAGCCGCCTCCAGGGAGGCTGAGTGTACCCGACTCCATCGCGAGCTCCGAAGGTCTAGCGCGGCGTCGGGCGGGTTCGGGACTCTCGGACGGTATCCCCATCAATCGCGACGTTGCTGAGCCGGTCGGCATCCTTGTTGAGCTCACGCGGGACATGCCCGACCGTGTAGCCCTCGAACCCGCGCAGCAGCTCCATGACCGCGGCGTGGATCGGCTTGAGATCCGGATGCTTGACCCGGTAGATCCCGGTGATCTGTCGTGCGACGAGCTCGGAGTCCATCCGCATGTCGACATGGGTGGCGCCCAGCCGCCTGGCCTCCTCGAGGGCCAGCCGGACGGCGGTCCACTCCGCCACGTTGTTCGTGGCATGGCCGAGCGGCTCGGCGATCTCAGCCAGGGTTCGACCTTCGGCGTCCCGCAGGATCGCTCCCGCTCCCGCAGGCCCGGGGTTGCCTCGGGCCGCACCGTCCGTGTAGATCAGCAGCCTCAACGGATCCCGGCCTTGCCGATCTCCTGCGTGACCTCGAGGATGGCCCTCGTGATCTTGATGCCGCGCGGACAGGCCTCGACGCAGTTGAAGGTTGTCCGGCAGCGCCACACACCATCGGGGTCGGCCATGATCTCGAGGCGCTCCTGCTTGGCCTCGTCCCGCGAGTCGACGATGAACCGATGCGCGTTCACGATCGCCGCGGGCCCGACGTACGCCTGGTCGGCCCAGAACACGGGGCAGCTGGTGGTGCATGCCGCGCACAGGATGCAGCGGCTCGTGTCCTCGTATCGGTCCCGATCCGCCTGGGACTGGCGCCGCTCCTTGCCGTCGGCCGGGATCTCGTCGTTCACCAGGTAGGGCTTGACCTGCTTGTACGACTCCCAGAACGGCTCCATGTCGACGAGCAGGTCCTTCATGATCGTCATGCCGCGCATGGCCTCGACCGTGATCTCGGTCCCGGCGTCCTTGACGAGGTACTCGCAGGCAAGCCGGTTCTGGCCGTTGATCAGCATGGCGTCCGAGCCGCACACGCCGTGGGCACAGGATCGCCGGAAGGTCAGCGTTCCATCCTGGTACCACTTCACCTGGTGCAGGAGGTCGAGCACACGATCCGTGGGCTCGGCCTGCACCGCGTACTCCTCCCAGTGAGGCTCGTCGTCGGACTCCGGGTTGTAGCGGCGAATGCGCAGCTGGACGTCCATCGGCATCAATACACCCGCGGCTTCGGTTCGAACTTCGTGATCGTCACCGGCCGATAGCGGAGCTCGGTCTCGCCGCCCGGCCGTCGCATGGCGAACGAGTGCTTGAGCCAATCGACGTCGTCCCGGTCGGGGTAGTCCTCCCGCGCGTGGCCCCCGCGTGACTCTCGGCGCGCGAGTGCCGATGCCACCGTCGCCTCGGCGCAGTCGAGCAGGAAGCCGAGCTCGAGCGCCTCGCCGAGGTCGGTGTTGTATCGGTGGCCCTTGTCATCCACCACCAGCCTGCTCGAACGCTCGCGCAGGGCAGCCACCTCGTCGCGGCACTCGGTCAGGAGCTGGTCGGTGCGATAGACGCCGCACTTCGCGAACATCACCTGCTGCAGCTCATCCCGAATGACGGCGGGCCGCTCGCCGTCGTCACGACCAAGCAGCTCCGAGATTCGGGACTGGACGGCCGCCTCCGCCGCGTGATCGGGCACGGGGTCCGGGAGGTTGGCGAGCTCGGCCGCCATCTTCTTCCCGGCACGACGACCGAAGACCAGGATGTCGAGCAGGGAGTTCGTGCCGAGCCGATTCGCGCCATGCACGCTCACGCAGGCGACCTCGCCGGCAGCGTAGAACCCCGGCACGATGCGCCCGGCCTCGTCGGCCCTGACCCGGCCGTCGATGTCGGTGGGCACGCCGCCCATCGCGTAGTGGGCGGTCGGCTGGATCGGCACGAGGTCCGTCAGGGGCTCGAGACCAAAGTAGGTCCGGATGAAGCCACTCATGTCGGGAAGCTTCTTGTTCAGGACATCGGCGCCCAGGTGGCGCACGTCGAGATGCACGAAGTCCTTGCCGCCGATCCCGCGTCCCTCGGCGATCTCGAGGTAGATGCTGCGACTGACGACGTCGCGGGAGGCGAGATCCTTCATCGTCGGCGCATAGCGCTCCATGAATCGCTCGCCGCCGTCGTTGACGAGGAAGCCGCCCTCGCCTCGCATCGCCTCGGACAGCAGGAAGCCGAGCTTGTACATGCCGGTCGGGTGGAACTGGAAGAACTCCATGTCCTCGAGCGGCAGGCCGCGCCGGTACGGGATGGCCATGCCGTCGCCGGTCAGGGTGTGGGCGTTGCTCGTGACCTTGAACACCTTCCCGTAGCCGCCGGTCGCGAACAGCACCGCCCGGGCGCGGAAGGCATGGAGCTCGCTGGTCGAGGTCTGGAGCGCGATGACGCCGCTCACCGGACCCGTCGGGCCGTCCGGCAGTGCCAGGTCCAGGACCTGGTACTCGTCGAAGAAGGCGACGTCGTGCTTGATGCACTGCTGGAACAGCGTCTGGAGGATGGCGTGCCCGGTGCGATCGGCCGCGAAGCAGCTGCGCCGCACGGGCCCCTCGCCGTAGTTCCGCGTGTGGCCACCGAAGCGGCGCTGGTTGATGAGCCCATCCTCGGTGCGGTCGAACGGCAGTCCGAGATGCTCGAGGTTGATGATCGTCTCGACGGCGTCGTGGCACATGACCTCGGCCGCATCCTGGTCCACGAGATAGTCACCGCCCTTGACGGTGTCGAACCAGTGCCACTCCCAGTGGTCCTCCTCGGTGTTGCCGAGCGCGGCACACACGCCGCCCTGGGCCGCCCCGGTGTGCGAACGGGAGGGATACAGCTTGCTGATGACGCCGATGCGGGCCTCCGGCCCGAGCTCCTGCTTGAGCTCGAGCGCGGCGTACAGGCCTGCGCCGCCCGCGCCGACAACGACCGCGTCCATCTCGTGGACGCGGGTGGGTGGGATCACCGGCCGACCCGTGGCAAGGGTCACGACAGCGGCCCGGCCACGGACTGGGCGCTCGGGTCGAACAAGAGGATGATCGCCATGCCGAGGATCAGCCAGATCCCGCTGATCACGAGCAGGGTGCCCAGGACGAGGCTGCGCGCCATTCCGTGCTTGATGTAGTCGCGGACGACGACCCTGGCCCCGTTCACCCCGTGCAGGAACGCGAGCACAAGGAGCGCGAAGTCGTAGATCCGCCAGAAGGGACTCCCCCATCGGCTCTGGACAAACGCGAAGTTGATCTCGTCACCGGTCAGAACGACCAGCACATGCATGATGAACATGTGCCCGAGGGCCAGGATGACGAGCGCCAGGCCCGAGAACCGCATGAAGTACCACCAGAACCGCTCGCGCCCTGATGCCTCGGGCTTCGGCAGCGCGGCCCGGCTGGGGTTGGTGTAGATGACGCGGGGCCGCCGCACGGAGGTGGTCATCGGCTCATCCCCACGGCAGATACCCGCGAGTCATGATCAGGCCGAGCGGAATCATGCTCACCACGGTGGCCGCGATCACCCCGTAGGTGAGCGGGCGGTAGTACACGGTCAGCGACGGCCAGAAGTCCATGGCGATGACGCGCAGGCCATTGAGCGAGTGGTAGATGAGCGCCGCCATCAGCAGCACCTCCCCGAGCTTGGCCGGGAGGTTCTGATAGAAGGTCTGCGTGAAGTCGTAGACCTCCGGGCCGAGGAGCACCGTGGAGGTTTCGACGATGTGCAGGAAGAGGAACAGCAGCACGCCGAGACCGCTCGCGCGGTGGCCGAACCACGCGAGCTGCGCCCACGAGACGCGATAGCCGAACAGGTTGATCAAGCGCGATTCACCTCTCCACGGGCACCGGCCCGCCGGGCGGTGCGAACTTGCGGCCTCCCGATTCTATCGCGTGTGCCGGCCCTCAGGCGGCGGCGCGCACCTGTGCGGCAACGGCCTCGCCGAACTCGCTCGTCCCGGCCGACCCGCCCAGGTCGTAGGTGACCGTCTCACCGGCCGCGATCACCCCCCGCGTTGCGCGCTCGACCGCGTCGGCCGCGTCGATCTCGCCGAGGTGGCGCAGCATGAGCGCGCCGGACAGGATGAGGGCGGTTGGGTTCGCCTTGTTCAGCCCGGCATACTTCGGCGCCGACCCGTGAACGGGCTCGAACACGGCGGCTTTCTCGCCGATGTTCGCGCCAGGGGCGACCCCGAGGCCACCGACCAGGCCGGCGGCAAGGTCACTCACGATGTCGCCGTACAGGTTCGGCAGCACGAGCACGTCGTACAGCTCCGGCTTCTGGACCAGCTGCATGCACATGTTGTCGACGATGCGGTCCTCGAACGCGATCCGTCCGTCGTACTCGGCCGCCACCTGCTGGCAGCTCTCGAGGAAGAGGCCGTCCGACAGCTTCATGATGTTGGCCTTGTGGACCGCCGTCACCTTGCGGCGCCCGTTCTTGACCGCGTAGTCGAACGCGTAGCGCGCGATGCGCTGGGATGCCGCCCGCGTGATGATCTTGATGCTCTCGGCAGCGTCGGGCCCGACGCGGTGCTCGATCCCGGCGTACAGGTCCTCGGTGTTCTCGCGCACGATGATGAGATCGACATCCTCGTAGCGCGTCGCCACGCCCTGCATCGTCCGCGCCGGCCGGACGTTGGCGTACAGCTCCAGCGCCTGGCGCAGCCCGACATTGACCGACCTGAAGCCGGATCCGACGGGCGTGGTGATCGGCCCCTTGATGGCCACCCCATTGGCGCGGATCGAGTCGATGACACGATTCGGGAGCGGCGTCCCCTCGCTGGCGATGGTGGCCTCGCCCGCCTCCTGGATGTCCCATTCGAATTCGATCCCCGTCGCCTCGAGGACCGACCGGGTCGCCTGGGACAGCTCTGGGCCGATCCCGTCACCGGGGATCAGGGTCACGGCATAGCTCAACGGATCACACCTCGCCTGTGGCCGGTCAAAGCGCCGGCATTCCGGACGGAAGTCTAGAACCTCGACGCTCGCTCCGCCCGTGCGGGTTCACCGCGCAGTCGTCGCCAACCGCTCGCGCACCACGCGATCCGCGACCTCTGCGCTCGCCGCATTGCCGGTCACCGCCTCGAGAAAGACGGCCCGCGGCAGACGATAGGCGTCCACCTCCTCGAGCGCGACCACGGTCGCCGTGCGCGGCACGTCTCGCAGCAGCGCGATCTCGCCGAACCCGTCTCCCTCGCGCATGACGGAGATGCGACGTGCCCCCTGCAGCACCTCGGCGCTGCCGGTCCTGATCACGAAATAATCGTCGCCCGTCTCGCCCTCGCGGACGATCGGCACGCCGGCGGCAACGTGCACAGCGACCATTCCACCGGCCAGCCCCTCGATCGCCGTGAGCGGCAGGGAGGAGAACATCGGGACGCTCCGCAGCACCGCAAGCTCGCGATGCGGGACCACGGCTGCCGCATCGGCCTTCCGCACCACCCGGTTCGTGACCAGCGCCAGCAAGGGAAGCAGGAGTCCGGTGCCCACCATCGCCGGCTGGAGCTCGACCAGCGACACCACGACCGGCGCGATCAACGAGCCGGCGGCCACGCTCAGCGCAACCAGTGCCTCCAACGCGCCGAACACGCGCCCCCGGAGGTGGTTGGGAACCGAGCGCTGGAGCAGCGTGAAGCCGGATACATCGAGAACCGCATTCGCCATGCCCAGGATGCCCAGGAACGCGAAGGCCAGGATCGACTCCGGTACCAGGCCGATGAACGCGATCGGCAGTCCCCACAGCGCCAGGCTCAGGCTGAAGGGAAGCGCGAGATCCCGACGCATGACCAGGCCGAAGGCGACCATGGCACCGATGAACCCGCCGGCCCCGATTGCCGAGCTGAGGTATCCGACCCCCGAGCGTCCCAGCCCGAGCAGCTCGACCGACGCTGCCACCAGCAGCACGGTCAGGATGCCGCGCACGAACGTCTGGCTGATGAAGATGGCGACAAGCGATCCGGCCGACGGGTAGGAGCGCAGGGCGACGAATCCGGCCAGGACCCGCGACGAGCGCGAGGCGCGCGCCGTCTCGATCGGCGCGGCGGATCGAGCGTGAACGGTGATCACCGTGACGGATGCCGCCGCGAACGCCAGGGCCGGCGCCGCCAGGCCCAGCGACGGGCCGCCGATCGTCAGCAGCACGCCGCCGAGCGCCGGACCCATGAGCAGCCCGATCGCCTCTCCCGTGCTCGTCACCGCGTTGCTGGCGATCAGCTCCTCCGGCGACCGCGCGAGTGCCGGCAGCAGGGACATCGTGGTGGGTCGATGGAGGGTCGCCACCGTGCCCTCCGCCACGGCGGCGGCGGCGATGACGAACACGGACAGATCGGCAGCGACGGCGAGCGCCGCCAACGCCACCGCGACCCCGCGACCGGCATGCACGGCGACCAGCACCCGTCCACGCGGAAGCCGGTCGGTGAACGACGTCATGAGAGGGGCGAGGATCGCGGCCGGCAACATCCGCAGGGTGCTCACCAGGCCGACGGCGAGAACGCCTCCCACGTCATAGGCGTAGACCAGGAGACTCACCAGGTAGGCCCACTCTGCGGCGACGCCGATCAACCAGCCCGCCTCGACCTTCCGCAGCTGGCGGTTCGCGGCCACCTGGCGCAGGGCGGTGCGCAGACGCTTGACCGAGCTCTCGGGAGCTTCCATCTGCCCAAGCCTAACCGTCGCGTCCATCAACCCCGGTAGAATCGGGTCGCCCGCAAGGGCCCCGGTCCGAGCGCCCCGGTCATCGATCCGCATCAGGAGAGACGTTTGAAGCTCCAGGAGTATCGGTCGAAGGAGATCCTCGCCCGCCACGGGGTCCCACTGCTGGCGGGCATCACCGCGACGAGCCCCGACGAGGCGCGCGACGCCGCGAGGCAGATCGGCGGACCGGTCGTCGTCAAGGCGCAGGTGCTGGTGGGAGGCCGCGGCAAGGCCGGCGGCGTGAAGCTGGCGGCAACCCCGGACGAGGCAGCCGAACGGGCGGGCGAGATCATCGGCCTCGACATCAAGGGCACCACGGTGAAGACCGTGCTCGTGGCACCGGCCGCGGACATCGCGCACGAGTATTACCTCGGCCTGATCCTCGATCGGGCGACGAAGGCGATCACCGTCATCGCATCGGCCGAGGGCGGAGTCGAGATCGAGGAGACGGCCAAGACGAATCCCGAGGCCATCCTCCGCCTGCCGCTCCATCCGCTCATCGGGCTGCAGGAGCACGAGACGCGTCGCATCGGCTTCTTCCTGGGCATTCCGGCCGAGCTGCGCAAGGACTTCGCGAAGGTGATGCGCGGCCTGTATGCCGCCTTCATCGCGTCCGATGCGGACCTCGCCGAGATCAACCCGCTCGTCGTCACCGATGACGGCCAGCTGCAGGCCCTCGACGCCAAGATCGTGCTGGATGACTCGGCGCTCCCGCGCCATCCCGACCTCGAGGAGATGCGTGACCTGAACGAGGAGGAACCCTCCGAGATCGCCGCGCGCGAGGCCGGCATCAGCTTCATCAAGCTCGACGGCAGCATCGGCTGCATGGTCAACGGTGCAGGGCTGGCCATGACCACGATGGACCTCGTGAAGCTCGCCGGTGGCGAGCCGGCGAACTTCCTCGACATCGGCGGTGGCGCGAAGCAGGACAAGGTCACGGCGGCATTCAGGATCATCCTCGACGATCCGAACGTGAAGGCGATCCTCATCAACATCTTCGGCGGCATCACCCGCGGCGACGAGGTGGCCCGCGGCATCGTCGAGGCGCGGGCGGCGCTGACCCGCGACGTGCCCATGGTCGTCCGGATCGTCGGCACCAACTCCGAGGAGGCAAAGCCGATCCTGGCCGAGGCGAATCTCATCACCGCCGACTCGCTGGACGATGCCGCCGCGAAAGCCGTCGCGGCCGTGCGAGGTGCGGCATGAGCATTCTCGTCAACGCCGAGACGCGACTCCTGGTGCAGGGCATCACGGGGCGCGAGGGCGAATTCCACTCGACGGCCATGCTCGAGTACGGCACGAACATCGTGGCAGGCGTGACCCCGGGCAAGGGTGGCCAGAAGGCGCTCGACGGGCGCGTGCCGGTGTACGACACCGTGGCCGAGGCCGTTGAGCAGACGGGCGCCAATGCGACGTGCATCTTCGTTCCCGCCGCCTTCGCCCCGGACGCCATGCTCGAGGCGGCCGACGCCAACGTGCCGCTCGTCATCTGCATCACCGAGGGCGTCCCCGCGCTCGACATGCTGCGCGTCTACCACGTGCTCAAGCAGAAGGGCGTGCGGCTCATCGGGCCGAACTGCCCCGGCCTGACGACCGTCGGAGAGGCCAAGGTCGGGATCATCCCGGGCGACATCCACGCCCGCGGGCCGGTTGGCCTCGTCTCGCGATCGGGAACGCTGACCTACGAGGTGGTGCAGGCCATGACCGATGCGGGACTGGGTCAGACGACCTGCGTCGGCATCGGCGGCGACCCGATCATCGGGACGAACTTCATCGACATCCTCGACCTGTTCAACCAGGACGACGAGACCGAAGCGATCGTGATGATCGGCGAGATCGGCGGCGAGGAGGAGGAGAAGGCCGCGGCCTTCTGCGCGCGGGAGGTCCGCAAGCCGATGGCCGCGTTCATCGCGGGTCGGACGGCCCCACCCGGCCGCCGGATGGGCCACGCCGGGGCGATCATCTCGACCGGTGGTGGAGGCACGGCGGAATCGAAGCGCCAGGCCCTCGAGGCGGCCGGCATCCGGGTCGCCGACTCGCCCAGCCACATCCCGCAGCTCCTGCGCGACGCCGGCGTCCGGTAGCGATCCGGCGTGACAAGCCTGTTCCCGGCCGGGGCGGGCGGACAGGGACCCAAGGGCCCCGTCCGGGAGCCGCTGCATCCCGATGAGCGGGACGGGAGCCGATATGCCCCGAAGCCGCCATCGGAACGCGGACGAGAGCCCGAGCCACATCGGGGCGTGGGGGTGTTCCGATTCGCGGGCTGCGGGCTGGGTGTCACGCTCGCGCTGGTGCTGCTGGTGGGCGTGGTCATCGCCATCGGCTACCTGCGCGACGACCCGGGGCGCAATCCGGCGCCCGCGGGCTATCGCGAGGCGGTGTGCGCCGGTTTCTCCTCCCTGGAGCAGGGCACCCAGGCGCTGGAGCGAGGCGTTGCGGCCACCTCAGCCGCCGAGCGGAACGAAGCGTGGCGGGAGGTGGTGGACGCCGTCGCCGATGCCGATGCCGTCCTCACCGACCTGCCCGCCTGGGACCCGGGTCGCTCGCTGGATGAGTTGCTCGGTTCACAGATCATCACCCTGACGAACGGCGCCGCCGTGCTGCGCGACGGCGACGCATCCGTTGATCTCGAGATCGCCCGCGAGGTGAATGACATCGGCCACGACCAGTTGGCCAACGCTCGCTACGGCTTCACCTGCTCCGATTGAGCCAGGAGCTCCCAGAGCACGCCGTTGAGCGTGCGGGGGTGGATGAACGCCACCGATCCATGGGCACCGGGCCGCGGGTGGCGATCGATGAGCTCGGCCTCGTGCAGGGCGAGCCTCTCGAGCTCGGCCGGCAGATCGGACGTGCTGAAGCAGACATGATGAAGCCCCTCCCCGCGCGCCTCGAGGAAGCGAGCTACGCCGCCATCGGGATCGACGGGCTCGATGAGCTCGATCATGGCAGCGGGCGACGGACCGCTGCGAAGGAAGCAGAGACGCACGCCCTGGGGCGCGAACATCACGGGTTCGCTCTCGGGAACAAGACCCAACAGCCCGCGGTAGCGCTCCAACGAGGCCTCGATCGAACGCACGACCACGGCCACGTGATGAATCGGACCGATCCCCGGCCCCGCCGCCGAGTCGCTCATGGCCGATGCTCGCCCCAGACCCGACGGAGCCCATTCGCGATCTCACCCAGCGTGACGGATGCCTCCACGCACGCGCGAATGCGAGGCAGGACGTTGTCGGTGCCGGCTGCCGCGACCTCGAGTGATGCGAGCGCGGCATCGGCCGCAGCGGTATCGCGTCGACCGCGGAGTGCCGTGGTGCGTGCCGTCTGCGCGGCCTCGAGCGCCGGGTCGATGGCCTGGGGTTGCGGTGCCAGCGCATCGGACGCCTCCGCGAAGGCGTTCACCCCGACGACGATGCGCTCCCCGGCCTCGAAGGCGCGCTGCTGCTCGTACGCGGCGTCGGCAATTGCGTCCTGCTGGTAGCCGGCGGCGATCGCCGCCAACGGCCCACCTCGCTCGTCGATGGCGCGGATCTCGGCATGTGCCATGCGCGCCAGCTCGTCGGTGAGCGACTCAACGTAGTACGAACCGCCCAGCGGATCCACCGGGCTGACCGTCCCCGACTCGGTGGCCAGGACCTGCTGAGTGCGAAGCGCCAGGAGTGCGGAGTCGGGTGTCGGAAGGCCGAGCGCCTCGTCAAGGGCATTCGTGTGCAGCGACTGGGCGCCACCGAGCACGGCGGCCAGGGCCTGGACGGTCGTCCGAACGACGTTGACGTCCGGCTGCTGCGCCGTGAGCGTGGACCCTCCGGTCTGGACGTGGAAACGCATTGCCATGCTCCGCTCGTCACCGGCACCGAACCGGTCACGGGCGACCTCGGCCCAGACCCGCCGGGCGGCCCGGAACTTCGCGACCTCCTCGAGCAGATCATTGTGAGCGGCAAAGAAGAAGGAGAGGCGAGGCGCGAACTCGTCGAAGTCCATTCCGGCGGCCTGTGCCGCCTCGCAGTAGGCAATGGCATCTGCGATCGTGAAGGCGATCTCCTGCACGGCGGTCGAACCGGCCTCCCGCATGTGATACCCGCTGATGCTGATCGTGTTCCATGCGGGCAGCTCGGCTCGGCAGTACGCGAAGGTGTCGGTCACCAGCCGCATCGATGCCGCGGGCGGGAAGATGTACGTCCCGCGGGCGATGTACTCCTTGAGGATGTCGTTCTGGATGGTGCCCTTCAGCCGCGTCGGCTCGGTCCCCCGCCGGCGGGCCACGGTCTCGTACAGCGCCAGCAGAATGGCCGCGGTGGCATTGATGGTCATCGAGGTTGACACCGCGCCGAGGTCGATGCCGTCGAGCAGGATCTCCATGTCCTCGATCGAGTCGATTGGGACGCCGACCCTGCCGACCTCCCCTCGTGCCATCGGATCGTCCGAGTCGTAGCCGATCTGGGTCGGCAGGTCGAAGGCGACCGAGAGACCCGTCTGCCCCTGGTCGAGGAGGTATCGGAATCGACGATTCGTCTCCTCGGCGGAGCCGAATCCCGCGTACTGGCGCATGGTCCATCGCCGATCGCGGTAGCCGCGGGGGTGGATGCCCCGCGTATACGGGTAGCTTCCCGGTGTCCCGATCGCCCGCTCCGGGTCGATCTCAGCGACGTCATCCGGGCCGTACGCCGGGCGGACCTCGATGCCCGAGGTCGACCGGTACGGGCGCGCCTCCGGGCGCTCGGGCTCACTCATCGGCCACCGATTGTACGCGCCGCGATCACTCGAGCCGAAGCAGCGCCGCCCCGGTGGCGACCGTCTGACCGGGTACCACCGAGACTTCGATCACCCGACCAGCGCGCGGGGCGCGAACCTCGTTCTGCATCTTCATGGCCTCGATGGTCACGAGCGAGTCACCCTCGCTCACGTCGTGGCCCACCGTCGCGCTGACTGCCACCACCATTCCCGGCAGGGTCGCCTTGACCTCGATCGGCCCGGAGTGGGTCGATGCGGCGGTCTCGGCGGCGGCCAGAACCTCCTCCCTCCAGGAGCGCACCGTGACCGGGATCCGCCGGCCGCGCAGGGTCACGACCCAATCGCTGCCCGAGCCCTCGACGATCACCGCCATGACGGACCCGCCGGCGATGAGCCGCCCGGCACCGTGACGTTCGTCATCCAGGTCCAGGCGAACCTCATCAGCTTCGGTCTCGACGAGTTCGCCATCGATCCACGCCTTCAGCTCCGTCATCCTCGGCGGCCCTCGACGCGACCGACACGGCCCCAGGCATTGCCCGTGTCTGCGGGTCCGGTGCTGATTGGCGCCGCCGAGGGTCGCGACGCGGCACGGGCCAGGACGGCGGCCGTGGCAGCCAGCGCTGCGTCCTCCAATCCCAGGCGTCGACCCGCCGTCCAGCGGTCAGGGATGAACCCGGTGTCGTAGTCGCCCGAGGTGAACTCGGGCTGGTCCGCCAGCCAGCGGAGGAATCCGGCATCGGTCTGCACGCCACCGATCAGGGTCTCGTCAAGCGCTCGACGCAGTCGTGCGATGGCGGACTGGCGGTCCTCGGCATGGACCAGGAGCTTGGCCAGCAGCGGGTCGTACTCGGTCCGCAGGTCCATATCGGCCTCGGCGCCGGCATCGACCCTGACCCCGGGTCCGTCCGCCATCCGCCAGGCGGTCACCCTGCCGGTGCTGGGTCGGAAGTCGTCGTAGGGATCCTCGGCATACAGCCTGACTTCGATGGCGTGGCCCCGCCGCGGCGCGTCCAGCATGTCGTCGGGAATGGGTTCGCCGGCCGCGATTCGGATCTGCCATGCCACCAGATCGAAGCCCGTCACCAGCTCGGTGACGCCGTGCTCCACCTGCAGCCGCGTGTTCATCTCGAGGAAATAGTGCTGGCGGTCGGCGTCGACGAGGAACTCCACGGTGGCGGCGCTGTGGAAGTCAACGGTCGCGGCGACACGCCGGGCGCTCTCGAACAATGCCTGGCGAGTCACCTCGTCGACAGCCGGCGATGGCGACTCCTCGACCAGTTTCTGGTGTCGCCGCTGGATGCTGCAGTCACGTTCTCCCAGGACCGCGAGGCGGCCGTGCCGGTCACCGAGCAGCTGAACCTCCACGTGTCGTGCCGGCGCCAGCAGTCGCTCGGCGTAGACGGTCCCGTCGCCGAACGCGGCAATGGCCTCGCGCCGGGCGGCGGTCAGGGCTGCCTCGACGTCGGCCGCTGCATCCACCCGACGCATCCCTCGCCCGCCACCGCCGGCCGCGGCCTTGAGCATCAAGGGGAAGCCCACCGACTCCAGGTCCACCGATCCGTCCTCGACGGCGACGGTCGTACCAGGGACGATCGGGACACTCGCTGCCTCCGCGCCGCGACGAGCCGCGAGCTTGTTGCCCAGGGCCGCCAACGTCTCCGGGGGCGGACCGACGAAGACGAGGCCGGCGTCGGTCACTGCCCGGGCGAAGTCGCTGTTCTCGGAAAGGAACCCATAGCCGGGATGGATTGCCTCAGCACCCGCGTCCCGGGCGGCGGCCAGGATCGCTTCGATCGAGAGGTAGGAGTCGGCCGACGGGGGCGGCCCGATCCGGTGGCTCTCGTCGGCCAGTCGAACGTGCAGCGCGTCCACGTCAGCGTCCGAGTGGACGGCAATCGGCGAGATCCCCAGTTCCCGGCAGGCCCGAATGACGCGGATGGCGATCTCGCCGCGGTTCGCGATGAGCAGACGACGGAATGGTGGGGACGGTCTGTCCGTGCGCAAAGACACTGATCGATCAGAGCGGAATATTGCCGTGCTTCTTGGGCGGCACCGACTGCCGCTTGTTCGCCAGGATCGTCAACGCACCGGAGATCCGAGCCCGCGTCTCCGACGGAAGGATCACCTCGTCGACGTAGCCGCGGGCCGCGGCGACATAAGGATTGGCAAACCGCTCCTCGTACTCCGTTACCAGTCGCGCGCGCTCCGCGACCTCGTCCGCGGCTGCACCGATCTCGTCACGGAAGATGATGTTGACGGCACCTTCGACACCCATGACCGCGATCTCGGCCGTGGGCCATGCAAAGTTCATGTCGCCCCGGACATGCTTGCTGCTCATGACGTCATATGCGCCGCCGTACGCCTTGCGCGTGATCACCGTGATCTTCGGAACGGTCGCCTCGCAGTACGCGTACAGCAGCTTTGCACCGTGACGAATGATTCCTCGGTGCTCCTGTTCGACACCGGGCAGAAATCCGGGGACGTCGACAAGCGTCACCAACGGGATGTTGAAGCAGTCGCAGGTGCGAACGAATCGCGCGGCCTTGTCGGACGCGTCGATGTCCAGCACACCGGCAAGTACCTCGGGCTGCTGCGCCACGATACCGACCGTCCGTCCTTCGACCCTGCCGAGCCCGCAGATGATGTTGCGCGCGAACTGCGCATGCACCTCGGTGAATGATTCGGCGTCGACGATTCCACCGATCACCGTATGCATGTCGTAGGACTGCTTCGGTGAATCTGGAATCAGGCTATCGAGTGCGTCGCTGGAGATTGATGGCGACTCCCACGCGTCGGGGCGCGGCGGCAGATCCACATTGTTCGCTGGGAGGTACCCGAACAAGGTTCGCGCAAGCTGCAGCGCCTGCGGCTCTCCCGCGGCAAGGAAATGCGCGACACCGCTCGTCTCGTTGTGAATCTGCGCGCCGCCCAGGCCCTCGAAGTCGATCTCCTCATGGGTCACCGTCTTCACGACGTTCGGGCCGGTCACGAACATGTAGCTCGTGCCCTCCACCATCACGACAAAGTCGGTGATCGCCGGTGAGTACACGGCTCCTCCAGCACACGGGCCCATGATCAACGAGATCTGGGGTACCACGCCAGATGCCAGCGTGTTGCGAAGGAAGATGTCGGCGTACCCGCCGAGACTGACGACGCCTTCCTGTATGCGGGCGCCGCCCGAGTCCGACAGACCGATGATCGGCACCCCGTTCTCCACCGCGAGGTCCATCACCTTGCAGATCTTCTCGGCATGCGCCTCGGAGAGCGATCCGCCGAAGACCGTGAAGTCCTGGCTGTAGACGTACACGGGACGTCCGTCGATCCGCCCGAACCCGGTGATCACGCCGTCACCGAGGTACCGCTCCTCGTCCAGACCGAAATCGGTGGCCCGATGCGTCACGAATGCGTCCAGCTCGGTGAACGAATCGTCGTCAAGCAGCAACTCGAGTCGCTCTCGAGCGGACAGCTTGCCCCGGGCGTGCTGCTGTTCCAGCCGCCGCGCTCCCCCACCCAAGCGAGACTCCTCGCGCAGCTGCCGCAGGCGATCAAGCTTATCGGCGGTGGACACGCGAGGGACTCCTTCGCTGTGTGCGGCTGGTGGGCCCGGCAGGAATCGAACCTGCGACCATCCGGTTATGAGCCGGTTGCTCTGACCATTGAGCTACGGGCCCGCAGGACCGACGGTGGACAACTTCGAGTATAGACGGATGTCTTTGCACAACGACAGCCGGATTTCTCCACGTTGTGGACAACTCCGATGGACCGCGGCCCGGTCCGCGGCCTATCATCATCGCGTCGCAAACCGCGACGGAACCCCCCGCCCAACCGCACGAAGGTGACGCGTTGACAAAGGTAATCTCAATCGCCAACCAGAAGGGCGGAGTCGGCAAGACGACCTGCTCGATCAACCTGGGCGGGGCACTGGCTGAGCGCGGATATCGCGTCCTGTGCGTCGACATGGACCCCCAGGCAAATCTCACCGTCGGCTTGGGCATCTCCCTCTCGGATGTTCGCCAGTCGATGGCCGACGTCCTCTCCGAAGACCGCGTCTCACTGGACGACGTGGTGCGCGCCACCCAGACCGATGGGCTGTGGGTGGCTCCGGCAACGCTCGAGCTCGCGTCCACCGAGGTTGAGCTGTTCACCGCGATCGGTCGGGAGATGGTGCTACGCGACTCGCTGGCCGGTTGGGCAGAACGACAGTTCGACGTCATCATCATCGACTGTCCCCCGACGCTCGGCCTGCTGACGATCAACGCATTGGTTGCCAGCAATCGCGTGATCATCCCGGTGCAGACGCAGTACTACGCGATCAAGGGACTCACCGCCCTGATCAAGGTCATCAACACCATCAAGATCAAGCTGAATCACGATCTCGAGGTGCTTGGCCTGCTCCCGACGTTCTTCGATGGGCGAACAGTCCTCGCGCGCGAGATGCTCGAGAACCTGCGCCAGCTCGGTGATCATCGGGTCTTCAACACCATGATCAAGCAGACCGTGAAGCTTGGCGAGGCACCGCTCACCGGAAAGCCGGTGACGGAATACGCGACCGGATCGGCCGCAGCGCGCGCCTTCCGCGATCTAGCGCAGGAGGTGATTGAACTTGGCTGAGAAGCGGCCGGCGTTCAAAGAGAACATTCACCGGCTTTTCGACGAGGCGCAGCACACCGACCTTGCTCCGGGGATCGTGTCACTCATCGAGTCACGCGCGACCCACGCACAGATCCGCGAGGTCCCGGTCGGCAAGATCCTTCCGAACCCGGCGCAGCCGCGACTGTCCTATGACGAGGATTCGCTGACGGAGCTGGCCGATTCAATCCGCGAGCACGGCGTGCTCCAGCCGATCCTCGTGCGGCCGAGCGGCGCGCAGTTCGAGCTGATCGCCGGTGAGCGACGCTGGCGTGCGTCCCGCATGGCAGAACGCGAGACGATTCCGGCGATCGTGGTGGACTTCGACGAATCCACCGCCCTGGAAGTCAGCATCATCGAGAACCTTCAGCGCGAGGATGTGTCGCCGCTCGAAGAGGCAGCGATGTTCCGTCGCATGACGGAGGCATTCGGATACTCCGTGCGCCAGCTGGCGCAGAAGGTCGGCAAGGACAAGGGCTACATCGAAAACCGTCTGCGCTTGTCCGATGCGCCCGCCGACATTCGGGAGCTCGTGTCGTTGCGCAAAGACACGATCAGTCATGCATATGAGCTGATGAAGATCGGCGACGAACGCCAGCGCCGTCGACTCGGTAAGCGGATCGCCGCGGGTGAGCTGTCGCTCGCGAAGCTGCGGGTGATCACCGGCGGTGGCAAACCCGAGGAAGCCGATCTCGCTGCCGGCAAGTCGCCCAGACGAGCGCGGACCGTTGCCGGTGAGGTCCAGGCCAAGAAGGCTGCTGACGATGCCCTGATGGGCGCCCGCTCGAAGCTTGCCGAGGGCGTCGACGATTTGGTCGACATCCTCCGACAGCCTGACATGATGGATCAGATCGGCGAGGTCAACCGGGCGAACTTTGCCAAGCACCTGACCATCACCAAGCTGAAGATCGAGAACGCCATCGCACTGATGCGATCCGGCAGTTCGTCCCAGGACGAGGCCGAGTAGCGCCGCCCGCCGTCAGGCGGTGTACGACATGACCTCGCGGTGCTGCACGAGGAAGTCGATGAGCTTGGCGCGCGCATCCGGATCGATCCGTCGCAGGCCGGCGATCGCCCTCGGCAACTCGAAGATCGGGGCGGCCAGTGCCCCGGCCGTGTCGATGCCGACCGTGTGATCCGGCCCGCCGCCGACCAGGTACGCACGCTGGAATGAGCGCGCATCGAGACCGCCCGCCTGGCAGAACGCGGCGATCGCCGTGCCCACGCCGAGGCGCTTCGCGAAGTCGATGAACAGATCCGCCGCCCAGGTATCCACCTGCGCGTCGTTCTGCGCGGCCACCATTTCGCGGTAGCCCTTCTCTTCGATCTCGCTCACGCTGCCTCCATCCGGTCGCTGCCAACCCTCGCTCGAGGACCGATTCTAGCGGAGGTCGGCGTGCGTCGCGGGGGCCACGCGAGTGCCTTGCGCTGCGCTATTCTCGACCCATGTTCGACCGAAGCGCCGATCCGCGAACCGAGGATACCCTCGTCTTCGAGCTGCTCAGCACGGCGCGCGGCGCCACGGAGCCGGAGGTCGTCGGCCGCGCGACGTTCCGCGATGGCCACTCCGAGATCGAGGCACCGGATGCGGTCCGGGTCGCCATTGAGGAGCTGCTGTCCCGTGGCTTCGTGGACCGGGTCCAGGCAGATGAGCGCCCGCGTGGCTACCGTCGATCCGGACGGGGCATGGTCGACCTGCTCGTGCCTGGAATGGCGGAGCACTTCATCGCGAGATTGCGTGGCCTCTGGTTGAGCTACCCCGACGGGAGCGTCGTCACCGCACGATCCAGCTCCGGCTCGGCGGGCACGCTCCCCGCCCCTGCCGATCCATCCGAGGTCGGGTCGCCGGTGACCGACGCACAGGTTCGTCGTGCTTCACTGGTCACGGCCGACCGGCGCCTCGGAACCCGTCCTCTCGTCAATGCCCACGCCCCGGAGGACGGCCTCAGGCCGGAACCCACCGAGACCAGGACGCAGGTTGATCGAACCGATTGTGGCTGGATCGTCTGAGGCTTACACAGATTCCAGGAGATTTACGTAGTTTCCTGCAATGGCGCGGCAATGACGAGACGAGGCTCATCCGCGCGCTATCATTCGCCCATGACCCTCGTGAAGTACATGTCGATTCCGATCGTGATCTTCGCCGTCGGCGTTGCCTACTGGTTCCTCTCGTACGAGGCCGCAGGGGCTGCGCTGCTCGTGATCTTCGCGATCGCGATGGCGTTGATGGGCTGGATCCTGGTTCCCACCGTCGGCGATGTCGGGCCGACGGCGCCCGTCGATCCCGATTGGCACGAACGAGAGTCCTGACGTTCTCGATCGGCGAATCCGGGCACGAAAACGCCGGACACTGCGGCTGCCCTGGCGGCAGAGCCGCCAACGCAGTGCCCGGCTCATTGGTAGTAACGCCGGCACGTCGCCAGCGTTAGCCCCTCATCGAATCCCGGTGTCGTAGGCGAGCACGATTCCGCCGACGCCAGCGGGTCCAACGTCGATGCTGACGGGCGCCGGTACCCCCATCAGGCCCTCGACGGGCTGCCCCGCCAGGTCATACCTGCCCGGCACCACCTCGACCACGAACGCACCGTCCTCGTCGCTCAATACCCGGGCGACAACGGACCCGTCCCCCGCCACCACCACGATCTCCGCTCCGCCTACCGCGCGCGGGGCGCATGCCGGATCGGGCGGGACTCGCTCGACCGGACAGACCGGCCCGGCCTCGACTACTCCATCGACCCTGACCAGGGCGGCCGATGAGCTCGCCGGCTGCTGGCACGCGGCCAGGACAATGGCAAGGGCCACGAGGCGAAGTGACGACACCATGCGGGACCTGACGTCACGAGCCCCGTGAAAGGTTTCCGCGCATGTTGTCCATCCGTGCCGCCGGCGCGCCGTTCCGCGGTTTCAACCAGCCGTCCCGCGAGCGGGCAGGATGTTCTGGTTGAGGTGGAAGATGTTCTCCGGGTCGTATCGGCCCTTCAGCTCGGCCAGGCGGGCCAACTTGGCGTCGCCATAGGCTCGCCGCACACCCTCCTGACCCTCATCCGACAGTGCGTTGACGTACACGCCGCTCGCGAAGGGGGCGAGGGCGGCACCGAACGCACGCGCAGATGACATTCGTTGCTCGTCTTCTGCGGGATCGATCCACGAATGCCCGGCGAAGAACTCGACCACCGCGTCGCGGTGACTGAAGGCCGAGTCGTCGTTCGCCACATCGGCGATGGCACCACCATAGGCTTGAAAGCCGCCGCCCGGCGCGGCACCCCGGTCGGCGCTGCGCGGGTCGACGCCGCGCGCCAGGAAGGCTCCGATCGCGGCGTCGCTGAGCTCGCGCAGGTAGTGGCCAGCCGCGTAGCGCCGCTTGCCGGGATGGTGCCCGGCGTCGCCGCCCGACTGCAGCTCGAGGTAGGTCATCTCGTGGATGGATGCGTCGCGAGCTGAGCCGATCGCTCCCATCGTCCGCGCATAGCTGCGCGCACCGTCCGGATCCCCGACCCAGACGAACCCGATGACGACGCTCGGCCTCCCACCCCGGGTGACCGCGTCGGCGGTCAGCGTCGCCTGGCGGGGAGCATCGGGCAACAGGTCCCGCCAGCGTCGCATCGGTTCGTAGGCGTCGTCCGCGTCGAAGGCGAGCTCGACGACCGTGGTCTGGCCGGCGACCGGGTGGAGCCGAAACGCGAACTCGGTGACGACGCCGAAATTGCCGCCGCCGCCCCGGAGCCCCCAGAACAGATCAGGGTGTTGGTCGGCGGTGGCACGGAGAACCGTCCCGTCGGCAGTCACCAGCGTGTAGGCCTCGACGTTGTCGCACGCCAGGCCGCACTGGCGTGCCAGCCAACCCATTCCGCCGCCCAACGTGAGCCCGCCGACGCCCGTGTGCGACACATTGCCGGCAGTGGTCGCCAGGCCGTGTGCCTGGGACGCCTCATCGAGGAACCGAAGCAGCGCACCGCCCCCGACAATCGCCCGTCTGGCCTGCGGGTCGATGCGCACGCCTGCCATCGGCGTCAGGTCGATCATCAGGCCGTCGTGCGGAACCGACAGGCCGAGCACGCTATGGCCTCCACACTTGACCCCGATCTCGAGGCCGGCAGCGCGCGCATGGCGGATTGCGGCCGCCACGTCGGCCGCGCTCGTGCAGCGCGCGATCACGGCCGGGCGGCGATCGACCATCGCATTCCAGACCTCGCGATGAGCGTCATAGGCGTCGTCACCTGGGCCGAACAGCGCTCCCTCGAACCCTGGGATCGTCACGGGCATCGTCCTGTCCTCTGCTGATGTCCTGTAGACAGCGCAGTCGTCCGAAGCTCATCGGTCGTCGAAGGTGGCCGCGTGACGCAGCGCACGGGTGTACCGCGGTAGGGGCGCCCGAGGCTCGGCCCGATCAGGGGTGAACGTGGCTCCGGCGGTAGGACTCGAACCTACGACCAAGCGGTTAACAGCCGCCCGCTCTACCACTGAGCTACGCCGGAACGAAGAGTGCGAGGCGGAGCCTCAGATCGGGTCCGGATTATACGGGCGCATCTTCAGGCGGGTCAAAGTCGCTATCGGCCGCGGGCCGCCGCGCGGACGCGTACGGGTTTCGCTCGCGGCTTGAGGCGGGTGGGCCGGGCGCCAGACGCGTCCTGCCCTGGCACGGCCCCGGGGGCCGCCACGACCCGGTTGCGCCCATCACCCTTTGCGTCGTACAGCGCACCATCAGCGAGCCGCATCAGCTGCATCCGGTCGGTCCCGTGGACATCCGAGGCGGCGACGCCGAGCGACGCGCTGATCCTGGCGAAGCGGTTCGGGCCGATCTCGATCGGCGTCAGCTCGATCGCGCTGCGCAGTTTCTCTGCCACGGCCTGGGCCCCCTGCAGGTCGGTGTTCCGCAGGAGGATTGCGAATTCCTCGCCCCCGTAGCGGGCTGCCGTATCCGACTCGCGAAGGCTGCCGCGAACGGCGCGGGCGAACGCCCGGAGTGCCTCGTCGCCGGCGGGGTGGCCATGGCTGTCGTTGAACTGCTTGAAGTGGTCGATGTCGAGCATGATCAACCCGACCGGTCGACCCTCCCGGATCGTGCTCGCGAGCTCGCGCTCGACCAGCGGGTCGAAGAACCGCGCGTTGGCGAGTCCGGTCAGCGGATCGGTCATCGCCTGCGCCTCCATGCGCCGAACCAGCCGCAGGTTCGCCATCGCCAGGGCAATGTGCTCCGCCACCCGACTGGCGGAGCGGAGGTCCTCGTCATCGAAGGCGTCCTCCTCTTCCCGCTCGAGGTGGATGACACCCATGATCTCGTTGAGCGACACCATCGGCACGCAGATCAGCGAGCCGCTGCGCAGCGGGTGGACCTCACAGGTCAGCGAGAAGGCATCGAGGGCCGATCGGGTCAGGTGGACGGTGTTGCGACGAATGCCCGGGCACGCCGTCGGGCGATCGACCGCGAGACGTCCCCCCGCCGGGGCCTTCGTGTCGCCCCATACCGAGTTGACGTGAAGCTGGTCGAAGGACGGATTCACGAGCAGCACCTCGCCCCCGCGATTGGGGACGAGCCGCTCGAAGGCGGCGCTGCCGGCGCGGATGATCGCGGCCTCGTCGGCGGCATAGCTGATCAGCTCCGAGAGCCGGTTGAACACGGTCGATCGATCGGCCAGCTCGGCTGCCGTCTCGTATCGCTGCTTGATGGTCTGCTGCAGCCGTTCCAGCGTCTCCGCCAGCGTGCCGAGCTCGTCGTCACGTGCTGCCACGAACTTCACCTCGGCTCCACGCTCGAGGGCCTCGGCAGTGCCGACGAGTCGATCGAGCGGAGCCGCAATGCGTCGGAACATCCACCATCCCCCGGCGCCGAGCGCCGAAGCGAAGATCACGACCGCACTGCCGATGAGCAGCAGCATGAGCCGCTGCACCTGGTCGACCGAGGCGAGAGCCGATGATCGGATCTCGCCGATCGCGAGGTCCACGCGACCGAGCGCGCCACGAATGGCCTCGAATCTTCGCTTCCCTTCACCGGTGCCGACCTGCTCGGCCACGGCGTCGAGATCGTCAGTCGCGACGAGCGCCAGCTGGGGTATGACCCACGAGGCCCGCCACTCCTCCGCCTTCTGGGTGACCTCGCGAACGGCCAGCACCAGCCCTTCGCCCTTCGCGTTCAGCAGCAGCCCATCGAGCGCGCCCTGCTCGGCGCGCAGGCCGACGCGATACGGCTGCAGGAACGCGTCGTCACCGGTGAGCTGGTAACCCCGCAGCCCGGTCTCCTGGTCCAGGAGGGCTGCCCGCAGGTTGGCCGCCTCATCGGCCAGCTCGTCGGCACGCGAGATGGACTGGTGCATCTGGCCAAGAGAGCCACCGATGACGATGGAGAGCACGGCGCCGATGAGCATCGCGAGCACCGCAAGGCCGATCACCCCGCCGAGCAGGGCGCGGCGCAGGGGTCGGCGGTCGAGCGTGAGTCGCACGAACCGATCGTGGCGGGTGGCGGGTCACGATGCCATCGTCCATTCGTCCGGGTTCGGTACCACTCGACCCGGCGGCGTCCGACGTCTCCGTGGCCGCGCGGCGTTACTCCAGGTAGTCCTTGAGCTTCCGGCTTCGGCTCGGGTGGCGCAGCTTGCGCAGTGCCTTGGCCTCGATCTGACGGATGCGCTCGCGGGTCACATTGAAGTCGCGACCGACTTCCTCGAGCGTCCGTGACCGCCCATCCTCGAGTCCGAAGCGGAGCTGGAGCACGCGCCGCTCGCGCGGGGTGAGCGAGTCGAGCACGCCCTCCACCTGCTCCTTGAGGAGCTGGTGGCTGGCCGCATCGGCCGGTGCCACTGACGCAAGGTCCGGGATGAAGTCGCCAAGATGGCTGTCCTCTTCCTCGCCGATCGGCGTCTCGAGGCTCACCGGCTCCTGGCTGACCTTCATGATCTCGCGCACCTTCTCCGGCGAGACGGTCTGCGGGCCCTCGGCCACGCGGACGTCGACCTCCCCCTCGGTCGGCTCTCTCTGGAGCTTGTCACGCAGCTCGCGGATGATCTCGTCGCGGCTCATGCGGCGGGCGATCTCCTCCACGTTCGGCTCGCGACCGAGCTCCTGGAGCAGGGTGCGGCTGACCCGGATCAATCGGTTGATGGTCTCGACCATGTGAACCGGGATGCGGATGGTGCGCGCCTGGTCGGCGATGGCGCGGGTGATCGCCTGGCGGATCCACCACGTGGCGTACGTGCTGAACTTGAAGCCCTTCTCGTAGTCGAACTTCTCGACTGCCCGGATGAGGCCGATGTTCCCCTCCTGGATCAGGTCCAGGAAGCTCATGCCGCGACCGATGTACTTCTTGGCGATGCTGACCACGAGGCGCAGGTTGGCCTCGGTCAGACGCTTGCGGGCATCGGTCGACTGCTCGACCAGACGTCCGGTCCGCTTCTCGAGCGGCACGTCGAGCGGGATCGTCGGGTCGTAACCGAGGCTCAGCAGGTACTCGGCGTCGTGCCCCGAGGTGATGTACTCGCCCACGATCATCTGCGCGGTCTCACGTGCCCATCGCTCGAGCTCCACGAGCTCGGCTGCGCCAGCGTGGCTCAGCGAGCGGAATCGATACGTTGAGCCGAAGAGCACCGCGTCCTTCAGACCCTGCGATCCGTCCGATGCCAGGACCTTGAGGATCGATTCGGCCTCCATCAGCCGAGTGCGCGCCTCGTCGTCGAGGTTCGTCGCCTTGCGGGCCTTTGACAGCTTGATGGGCGGCACTTCGATCGTCTTGCGCTTGCGCCCGACCCACCAGTCGATGGCGTCGCGCGTCACGCGCGGTGCCTCACGCGGGAGATCGAACGCGCGCATGGCGGCCATGCTCCGGGCCTTCGGCTCGGAATCGAGGGTCACCCAGGTGTAGAGGTTGACGAGGGCACGGGCCGGGTCTTCGACCGCGAGCTCGCCGAGCTCGATGGCCTTGGCCAGGACCACTTCCTCTTCGGCCGTGAGGAGCGCTACCTTGCCGATCTCCTTGAGGTACATGCGGACCGGGTCATCGATCCCGATGAGATCCGCGGCCAGCGCCTCGAGGTCCTCCTCGCTCGCCTTGCTCTTGGCCGTCTTGCTCGTGGTCTTCGCCGGAGCGGGCGCATCGGGTTCGTCAGGCTCGCCGAGCAGCGTGGGCTGGTTCTCGGCATCGAGCACCTCGACGCCCGCCTCCTCGGCAGCCGCATACAGCTCCTCGACGGCGGTCATCTGGTCCTCCGGGGACGGGATGGCCTCGAGGATCTGGTCGTGGGTGATGAAGCCCTCTTCCTGGCCCCGCTTGATCAGGTCCGCGACCATGGCGCCGCGCGCCTCGCCGTCCCCCGCCCCATCCCCGTTCTTCGGCGCAGCCGACCGCTTGGTGCCGGCCGCCCGGCTGGCGGCGACGAGCTTCGCCTTGGCCGATGCTGCGGCCGGCGATGCCTTCGACGGTTCGCGCTTCGACCCACCCGTTGCCTTCGGCGCGGATGGCTTCGCCGGCGCCTTGGCCTTGGCCTTCGTGACCGGCGCCTTGCTGGCCGGCGTGCGAGCCGCTGCGACCTTCGGGCTGGCGGCGGACTTCGGCGTCACCTTCGCCGCGGCCTTCTTCGGCGCGACCGCCTTTACCACCGGCTTGGTCGCCTTTGCCGTCTTCATCGGCTTGTCATCGGCCTTCCGGGTCGTGGACTTGGTTGCCACCCTCAGCTTCTCCTTTCGCCAGCCAGCTCGGCCGGCCTGTTGTTGATCGTTCTCACCAGCTGCTCGCGTTCCCGCGTCAGCTCCTGGAACCGCAGCTCCAGCTCACGAATGTCATCCAATGCGCCATCCTCCGAGGCGGCGCGAACCAGGGCCTGGAGGTCATCGAGCCCTTCCTCGGCTCGCTGGACGCGCAGACGCACAAGGCAGACGCGCAGCTCCTCGCGGTCGCTCGTCGTGTCCGGGCGCGCGCCCCTGGCCCTGGCCGATGCCAGCATGCTGCGCGCCAGGTCTGCCGTGGCCGGGTCAAGGCCCGCCACGAACTGTTCGAGGTCAGGCTTCGTCCCGGACACCACGGCGCTGCGCCATGCCTCACCGAGCGCCTGGGCGGCCTCGTCGCGGAACGGAAGGCGCTCGTGCTCACCGAGCTCGCCGGCGAGCGTCGGGTTCAGGAGCAGAAGGGTCAGCGCCTGGCGCTCGAGCGGCGTGATCCTCTGCTCCTCCCCCGGATCGGACGAAGCCTCGACGACCGGCCTCAACGGGATTGGGCGTTCGCCTCGCGCCAGCTCGTCACGCAGAACTCGCTCGTCGATGCTCGCCAGCTGTGCCAGCTGAGGCACGTACGAGTCCTGCTCGACACGATCGGGCAGACGACGGAGCAGGTCGAGCATGCGTCGGGTGTAGCCGCTGCGGCCCTGCGCCTGGCGCATGTCGACCTCACCGGCGGCCCTCTGAAGGAAGTAGGGCAGCAGCTCGGCCGCATCGGCAACCGCGCGACGCCAGCCGTCGGCGTCGGTTCGAATGAATTCGTCGGGGTCCTTGCCGGCCGGGATGCGGATGACGCGCACCTTGCTCACCACCGGTCCGAGCTCCTCGAGCAGCCCTCGCTGGGTTGCCGTCTCGCCGGCGAGGTCGACGTCGTAGGCCAGGGCGACCGCATCGGCATAACGGTTGGCCAGCTCGACCTGGCCCTGCGTCAGGGCCGTGCCCAGGCTTGCGACGACGTTCTTGAATCCCGCCTGGTGAGCGGCCATGACATCCGTGTAGCCCTCCACGATGACCGCCAGCTTTTCGCGGCGGATTGCCGCCTTGGCGAGGTCGATCCCGTATAGCGTCCGGCTCTTGTCGAAGAGCTGAGTCGCCGGTGAGTTCAGGTACTTCGGGCCCTCGGCATCCGGAAGGATCCTGCCCCCGAGGCCGATGGGGCGGCCGGATGCATCACGGATCGGGATGATGATCCGCCCGCGGAACCTGTCGTACACGCCGCCACGATTGGACTGGCTGGCCAGCCCGGCGCCGATGAGCTCCGCGTCGGTGAAGCCCTTGGCGCGCAGTCGCTTCGAGAGCGCTTCCCAGGTGTTCGGCGCGTAGCCGATCCCGAACTGCTCGAGGGTGGACTCCGACAGCTCTCGCTCGGCCAGGTAGGCGCGCGCGCGCTCGGCCTGGGCAGCCTGCAACAGCACCTCGCGGTACCACGCGATTGCCGCCTCGAGGGCCTCCCGAAGCCGTCGCTTCTGTCGGTCCTCGCGCGCCGACTGCTCGCTGAGCTCGACGCCGGCCTTCTCGGCCAGGCGCGTGAGCGCCTCGCGGAAATCCAGGCCGTCCCGGCGCATGAGGAAGGTGAAGATGTCGCCGTGCTCGCCGCATCCGAAGCAGTGCCACGTCTCCCGATCCGGCGTCACGATGAACGACGGCGTCTTCTCGGCGTGGAACGGGCACAGGCCCTTATGGACGGTCCCGGCTCGCTTGAGTGCAACGGTCTCGCCGACGATGTCGGCGACCGGCAGCTTCGACTTGATCTCGGCGACGATGCCTGAGGATGTGCTGATCGAAGGTGACCTCGCGCGAGCTCCGCTCGCGTTGTCAAGGGGTTTGTCAAGTAGCTGAAGCCAATTCTACCACGTTGTCAAGTTTTCCACCCCATGCGCGCGCGAATTCGTGCTCGGATGGTTGCGGTACACTCCCCCACTGGAGCCCACCAGACCGCACCCAGGACCACACGCCGATGCAGGGATCCGACCCGCGCCCTTCGAATGTGCCCGAGCCACGTGCCGACGACGCGCGAGCCGCGTTTCAAGAGCTGCACGGGCCGCGCCTTCACGGGTTCGCGCTGCTCCTGACGCTTGGTGATCGCGTCCTCGCCGCTCGGCTGTCCGCCGACGCCCTGAGCGCGGGATCGACCCGAGTCGGAGAGCTCCGCCACCCCGAGCGCGCCGCGGCCTGGCTCCGGGCGCACGTGGTACGCGGTGCCCGGTTCATCGACCGCCGACCCGTCGATGTCGTGGTATCGGAGCTTGGCCTCCGACCCCTCGGGGCTGACGAGGCGGTCTGTGCGGGCCTTGCCCGATTGGGCCGTCTCGAGCGCGCTGCGCTGGTGGCGGTAATCGTCGAGCGACTGGACCGGCGCGACGTCGCGACGATCGTCGGGCGCGACGGCCGCGCACTCGCCGCCCTTTTGCGACAGGCGCGGGGCCGCTACGCAGCGGGCCATGCTGAACGCGCCGTCGAGGAACCGGCGGGGCGGCTCTTCGACCGCATCCGGGCAACTGCGGAGCGGGCACTGGCGTGAGTGAGGTCCACGATCGGTTCGACGCTTGGCTCGACGAGGGCGGCGAGATCGAGCTTCCCCGGGACGTGGCACTCCATGCCTGGGGTTGCCAGCGTTGCCTCAGGCATGCTGCCTCGATCGACGCGTTGATGAGCGTTGACGTCGGTGCGGTGCCGCCGCAGCCCATCGACCCTCTCCCGGCAGCCGGAACCGTCCGCGTTCATCCATACGGTGTCGGACGGACGGGTGCATGGGCCACCGCCATCGGCATCCTGATCATCGGGGGCATCATCAGCATCGGGGGCATGCTCGGAGCGCGCGGCAACTTCGCCAACAATCCGGGATACTCGCCGCCGTTCGGCGAGGGCGTCCTGGGGGAGGCGGGCGGCCCGGCCCGTTCCGGCGAACCAACGACGTCACCGGCACCGACGCCAACCGTGGCCGGCGAGCAGCCAGGGTCCGAGAGCCCGGACGCGAGCGCCACCCCACGCCCCACCGAACGCCCGGACGTGCCGCCCACGGCACGGACCACGTTCGCTCCGGGGCCGGTACCCACGCCGGGCAGGACGCCCTTCCCGACCGCGACCCAGGGCTCGACGGCGTCGCCCAACCCGACCGCAACGCCGACCCGAAGCCCGATTCCACCACCCCCGAGCCCCACGCCACGCCCGACGTCGACGCCCACCGCCACGCCGACACCCGCACCGACGCCCACGCCGACGCCAGAACCGACACAGACTCCGGTGCCGGAATGCTCGGACGGCATCGACAACGACGACGACGGCCGCATCGACTTTGGCCTGAATCCCGACGTGAATGATCCAGGCTGCCTGTCACCGGCCGACGACAACGAGGACGACCTGCTGCCCTAGAAGGGGCGGAACCCGACGAACGCCGGCACGGCGATGAGCGAAACCACGCTCATGACCTTGATCAGGATGTTCATCGACGGTCCGGCCGTGTCCTTGAGTGGATCACCAACCGTGTCCCCCACCACCGCGGCATGGTGCGCCTCGCTCCCCTTGCCGCCGATGTTGCCCGCCTCCACGAACTTCTTGGCGTTGTCCCACGCACCTCCGGCATTCGCCATGTAGATGGCCAGCAGGAATCCGCTCACCAGCGCGCCGACCAGGAATCCGCCGAGGGCCTGCAGGCTGATGAAGCCGATGAGGAGCGGCGAGAGGATGGCGAGCGCGCCGGGCACCACCATCTCGCGCAGCGCGGCCGCGGTGCTGATATCGACGCAGTGTCCGTATTCGGGGTGGACGCCCGGCTTGCCTTCGCGAAGGCCCGGGATCTCGGCGAACTGGCGCCGCACCTCGTGGATCATGGCGTTGGCCGCGCGTCCCACGGCCTCGATCGTCAACGCGGCGAACAGGAACGGCAGCATGGCGCCGATGAGCAGCCCCACCGTGACCGCCACGTCGTTGATGTCGAGCACGATGATCGGGCGTCCCGCCTCGAGCAGCGCCGCATTCGCGGTTTCGGTGAAGCTGCGGAACAGCGCCAGCGCCGTGAGGGCGGCCGATCCCACCGCGAAGCCCTTGGCGACCGCCGCGGTCGTGTTGCCGAGCGAGTCGAGCGCATCGGTATCGCGTCGGACCTCGGGGGGAAGGTGCGCCATCTGCGCGATGCCGCCGGCATTGTCGGCGATCGGCCCGTAGGCATCCACGCTGACGGTGATGGCCGTCGTGGCCAGCATGCCGATGGCTGCCAGAGCGATGCCGTAGATGCCAGATGCGTCGTCTCCGGGGATCGCCAGGTCGCCGAGAACGTAGGCGACGATCACCGCCGCCGCGATGATCAGGATGCTCGGCGCGGTCGACCGCATGCCACTTGCCAGGCCGCCCAGGATCACGGTCGCCGGTCCGGTGCGGGCCTGCTCGGCGATGTGGCGGACCGGGCCGTAATGGTCCGAGGTGAAGTACTCGCTCACCCAGCCGATGGCCAGGCCCGCGGCCAGGCCGCCGACGATCGCGCCGGCGAAGAAGAGCGGCTGCTCGACCTCCGCCACCGATCCGAAGATCAGGACCGAGAGCCCCGCGGTCGCGATGGCCGTCAGCGCCGCCGCCGCGTTCGTCCCGCGGTGGAGCGCAGCGCCCAGGTTTCCGCCGTCGCCGGTTCGAACCAGGAACGCGCCGACGATGCTGGCCAGCATCCCCGCCCCGGCAACGGCCAACGGGAAGACGATCCCGGCCGTCGGGTTACTCGTGCCGGCAAAGATCACGGCTCCAAGCACGATGGGTGCGACGATCGAGCCGACATAGGACTCGAACAGGTCCGCGCCCATGCCGGCCACGTCACCGACGTTGTCGCCCACGTTGTCGGCGATGACCGCCGGGTTGCGTGGGTCATCCTCCGGGATGCCGGCCTCCACCTTGCCGACGAGGTCGGCACCCACGTCCGCCGCCTTCGTGTAGATGCCGCCACCCACGCGGGCGAAGAGCGCGATGGTGCTGGCGCCGAGGCCGAATGCGGCGATGAGCGTCGTCGCGTTCTCCAGGGCAAGCAGCTGGATGAACGTGAAGAACAGGGCCGATACGCCGAGCAGACCCAGCCCCGCGACGCTGAAGCCCATCACAGCGCCGCCTCGGAACGCGAGTGGCAGCGCCAGGTGGACGCCGCCGATCCGTGCCGCCTCCGCGGTCCGCGCATTGGCCGCTGTCGCGATCCGCATGCCGATGAACCCGGCGCTGCCGGACGCGATGGCGCCGGCCAGGTAGGCAAGGGCGCCCGCCAGTCGGTACTCCGGGATCGCGAAGATGAGGAGCGCGACAACCACCACGAACCCCGCCAGGACGAGGTACTGGCGCCGCAGGTAGGCCATCGCGCCCTCGGCGATGGCCCTCATGAGCTCCTGCATCCGCTCGTTTCCGGGATCCGCCCGGTTGACCTGTCTCGCGAAGTAGGCGGCCAGCAGCAGGCCACCGATGGCCGCCGCCGCGGCGGCGAGCACGTACCAGGAGTCCAACCTCTACCTCAGCTCATCGGTCCATCTTGCGTGACGTTCACCGGGGCGGTGCGTGACCGGGTCTGCGGCGTGCTGCGACGTTCGGGCGATGCAAGCAGGTGAGACCCGGCTCAGCTGCGGATGGGGGCGCAAACCGAGGGGCCGACCGATCGACGCTCAGGATACCGCAGCGGAAGGCACCCTACTTGTCGCGGGTCTCCGTCTGGCTGATCGCCGCCTGGGCAGCCGCCAGCCGCGCGACCGGCACTCGGAATGGCGAGCAGCTCACGTAGTTCAGACCAACCTCGTGGCAGAAGGCGATGCTCTGCGGGTCGCCGCCGTGCTCGCCACAGATCCCGATCTTGAGGTCCTTCTTCGTCGACCGGCCCTTCTCGACGCCGATTCGGACGAGCTGGCCGATGCCGGCAGCATCGAGTACCTGAAACGGATTCTCCGGCAGCACCTTGCGGTCGACGTACTGCATGAGGAACTTGCCCTCGGCGTCGTCCCGGCTGTACCCGAAGCCCATCTGGGTGAGGTCGTTGGTGCCGAAGCTGAAGAAGTCGGCATGCTCGGCGATCTCATCGGCGGTCAACGCACCGCGCGGGACCTCGATCATGGTGCCGAACTTGTAGTTCACCTGCTGCCCGCTGGTCTCGACGATGCGGGCGACCTCGGCCTCGAGGATCTCGCGCGTCTCGCGCAGCTCGTTCACGTGCCCGACCAGCGGGATCATGATCTCCGGCAGGGGCGTGAGGCCCTCCGCGGCGACACGCGCCGCCCCGGCCAGGATGGCGCGGCCCTGCATCTTCACGATGTCGGGCACCATCAGCCCCAGGCGCACGCCCCGCAGCCCGAGCATCGGGTTCTGCTCACGCATCGCCTCGACGGCCTGGAGGAGCACATCCTTTTCGGCCAGCTCCTTCTCGAGCTTCGAGCGGTCGATCGTGGCCGATGGAGTCGAGCCCGAGGCGCTCGGCGCGGAGAGACCCAGCTTGCGCATGGCCCGTGCCGCGTCCTTCTTGCCGAAGAGCTTGACCAGGCCGCCCTGGACGAGACCGGCATCCACGCCGCCCCCGCCATCGGCCATCTCGAGCATCGTGCGCAGACGCGTCGTCTCGGCCACCAGCTCGTCGTGGCTGGGCAGGAACTCGTGGAGCGGCGGGTCGATGAGCCGGATGACGACCGGCAGCCCATCCATGGCCCGGAACAGTCCGGCGAAGTCATCGGTCTGGAGCTTCTCGAGCTTGGCGAGGGCGCCGTCGAACTCCTTGATGGCCGCGCGATCCTCCTTCGTCCGTTCGCCTTCGGCCCTTGCCTTGGCGGCGGTGGCGGCATGCGCGTTGAGGATCATGCGGCGGACCGTCGGCAGGCGATCCTCCTCGAAGAACATGTGCTCCGTTCGGCACAGGCCGATGCCCTGGGCGCCGAAGGCGCGTGCACGCTCCGCGTCGCGCGGATAGTCGGCGTTTGCCCACACCTGCATCGTCCGCACCTCGTCGGCCCAGCCGAGCAGTGTCGCAAGGTCGTGCTCGTCCTCGAAGCGGGCATCGATGGTCGGCAGCTCGCCGGCGAAGATCTCACCGGTGGTGCCGTCGATGCTGATGAGATCGCCCTCCGCGACGGTGACCGAGCCGGCCCGCATCTGGCGCTTGGCGTAGTCGATCTTGAGTGTCTCGGCGCCGGCCACGCACGGGAGGCCCATGGAGCGCGCCACGACGGCGGCATGGCTGGTGGCACCGCCGCGCGCGGTGAGCACGCCCTTCGCGGCGAGCATGCCGTGCACGTCGTCAGGGCTCGTCTCGATGCGGACGAGGATCACCGGGTTGCCGGCGTCCTTCGCGGAGACCGCACGATCCGGGTCGAAGATGGCCTGGCCCACCGCCGCGCCCGGCGACGCGTTCAACCCCTTCCCGAGCAGCCGATCCCCCACCGTCTCCTTGGCCTTCTCGTCGAAGCGGGGCAGGAGGAGCTGCACGATCTGAGCGGGATCGACGCGCTGGAGCGCCTCCTCCTTGGTCAGGACGCCTTCGTTGACCATGTCGACGGCGATCTTCACGGCAGCGGGCGCCGTGCGCTTGCCTGACCGAGTCTGGAGCATGTAGAGCTTGCCGCGCTCGATGGTGAACTCGAGGTCCTGCATGTCGCGGTAGTGGCCCTCGAGCCGATTCGCGATCTCCTCGAACTGCGCATACACCTCGGGCATGGCGTCGCGCATCTGGCTGATCTTCTCGGGGGTCCGCACGCCGGCCACGACATCCTCGCCCTGGGCGTTCGTGAGGTACTCGCCGTACAGCGCGCTCTCGCCGGTGTTCGGATCCCGCGTGAAGGCAACGCCCGTTCCCGAGTCATCGCCCATGTTGCCGAACACCATGGTGACGACGTTGACGGCGGTTCCGAGATCGTGCGGAATCTTGTTGAACTCACGGTAGTCGTGGGCGCGCTTGCCAAACCATGAGTCGAACACCGCACGCACGGCGAGCTCGAGCTGCCGGTACGGATCGGTCGGGAACTCATCACCGGTCTTCGCCTTCACGATCTCGGCGAATCGGTTACCGATGTCGCGCAGCTGGTCCGACGTGAGGTCGGTGTCGAGCTTCGCCTTCGCCTGCTCCTTGAGCTCGTCGAACGGCTCGTCGAAGTCCTCCGCCTTGAGGCCCAGCACGATGCGGCCGAACATGGCCACGAAGCGTCGCCAGGCATCCCATGCGAAGCGCTCGTTGCCGGTGAGCGCGATGAGGCCCTGCACGGTGTCCGGGTTCAGGCCCAGGTTGAGGACGGTGTCCATCATGCCGGGCATGCTGAAGGCGGCCCCGGAACGAACGCTGACGAGAAGCGGGTTGGCCGGGTCGCCGAAGCCCTTGCCGGTCTGCGTCTCGAGTTCCTTCATGTGCGTGACGGTGTCGTCCCACAGCCCTGCCGGCATCTCCTTGCCGGCCGCGTAGTACGCGTTGCAGGCCTCGGTCGTGATGGTGAAGCCCGGAGGGACCGGCAGCCCCGCGTTGGTCATCTCGGCCAGACCGGCGCCCTTGCCGCCGAGCGTCGAGCGCATGCTCGCGTTGCCTTCCGCGAACGTGTAGATCAGCTGTCCGTCCTTCGCGGGGGTGCCCCCGTTCTTCGGACTCGTGCGGCGCGGCTTGCGGGATGTGCTGGCGGGCTTGCGGGCGCTCGTGGCCATAGGGCGAATCGGCTCCTCGTTCAACGCTTCGGGGGGAATCCAAATTGTACCGCGCGAGCTCCGATCGAGGCTCTACCAGGAATCCCCCGTGCGCCAGTCAACCGCCACGGCCGCATCGAGGACGAGTCCGGGCGGCGTGCGCGGTGTCCGCAGGATCATGATATCGGCGTCCCGTGACGGACTGCGCACGCGCTCACCGTCCGGCATGCGAATGGACGTCGGCCCGGTCCACGACTCCCACCCGAGACGCCGGTAGAAGCCGTTGTGGCTGGTGGCCAGCGCACCGAGGGCGTACTCCTCGCCGATGATCTCGCCCACGCGCCGCATGGTCGCCGTTCCGTGCCCTCCACCCTGCACCTCGGGCAGGGTGGAGACGTGCTCGATGTAGCCCACGTCGATCGCCAGGTCGGCTTCGTGGCCGACGTACAGCCGCCGATCGACGATCATCGCGTGCGCCACCAGCCGGCCCTCGAGCTCGCCCATGACATGGAGGCCGGGGCCGACGCGCTCCCAGATCTCGGCGAACGGCTCGCCGAACGCGGACGCGCAGAGCGACGTGAGCTCGGCAATGCGGGACGGGTCGAGCTCGTCGGTCTGGGCCGTGGCGATGTGCAGGGTCATCGACCGACCTTCAGCCATCCACGCAGGAAGGCGAGCTCGAACAGGACATGGACCCGGCCGAGGAGGCCGCCGAGCCACCCGGCATGCTGCCGATAGAGGAATCGCGCCTTGCCGATGACGCGCGCACGCTCGGGGCCGGCGAGGTCGTGGGCCAGGGTGCGGAACTCCTCGAACGCCGCGGCGTCGTCGTCGGCCAGCCAGTGCGCATCGGCGAGGGCTTCCCTGGCGGTCGGATCGTTCGGGAGCAGCGCCACGGCCTGCCGAGCGGCCTGGTAGGCGCCGCGCGCGTCGCCGGTCCGGACCAGCGCCCTGGCCAGCGCCAGCTGCGCCGCACCGTTGCCCGGCTCGAGCTTGACCGCGCGTCGCGCAGCCTCGACGCTCATGGCGGGCTGCGCCGCGCCGAGTCGTTCCTCGGCCTCGGCCAGTGTCCATGTCGTGACGCGCGGATCGTTGCGGGCCAGCCTGCCGAACTCGACTGCCGCGTCGCGGTGCGCTCCTTCGGATGCGAGCACCTGCGCCAGCAGCTCCCGGTAGCGGATCTCGTCGGGGTCCAGCCGCACCGCGTCCTGGGCGTGCCGCTCCGCATCGTCCAGCCTGCCCATCGCCAGGAAGGACCGGGCACGGTACTCGTGCGCCGCGTCGTCCCCCGGTCGCTCGGCAAGGATGTGCTCGGTGAGGCCGAGCACATCCTCATGCCTGCCCTGGTCGAACGCCGTCCGCACCTCGTCGAGCATCGGTCAGCCCTCCGGGCGCTCCCGTGGTACGCCCTCCCAGGGCGTTCTCCCAGCCACCAGGTCGGCGATCCGCTGTGGGACCAGGTCGAATGCGACACGTTCCTGGGTCATCGTGTCGCGGTCACGGATGGTCGCCGCCCCGTCATCGAGGGACTCCGGGTCGACCGTGACGCAGAACGGCGTGCCGATCTCATCCTGGCGGCGGTAAAGCTTGCCGATGCTGGCCGTGTCGTCGTACATGGCCGCCGCGAGTGGCTTGATGTCCGCGGTCAGCCGGCGCGCTCGCTCCACGAGCTCGGGGCGGTTGCGCAGCAGAGGGAGCACCGCCGCCTTGATCGGCGCGAGATCCGGTCGGATCCGGAGTACGACGCGCTTCTCCCTCTCGAGCTGCTCCTCGGTGAAGCCGTCCACCAGGACGGTGAGGAAGGCACGGTCCACGCCCATGGCTGGCTCGATCACGTACGGGACGATGTGCTCGTTCGCCTCTTCGTCGAATACCTCGAGCTTCTTGCCGCTGCCCGCGGCGTGCGCGCGAAGGTCGAAATCGGTCCGATCGGCGACGCCCTCCAGCTCGGACCAGCCGATCGGGAACTCGTACTCGATGTCCGTGGTCTGCTTGCTGTAGTGGCTCAGCTCATCGGCCTCGTGCGGTCGCAGGCGCAGACGCTCCGGCGAGATGCCGAGAACGTCGGTCCACCAGGCGTGGCGCGTCTCGACCCAGCGGGCGAACCATTCGTCCTCGTCGCGCGGGTGGACGAAGAACTCCATCTCCATCTGCTCGAACTCGCGCAGCCGGAAGATGAAGTTGCCCGGAGTGATCTCGTTTCGGAAGGAGCGACCCATCTGGGCGATCCCGAACGGCAGCTTGCGCCGCATCGACGTGGCGACGTTCTCGAACTGAACGAACATGGCCTGCGCGGTCTCCGGGCGCAGATACGCAACCGACGCGGTGTCAGCCACCGGTCCGACGGTCGTCGCGAACATCAGGTTGAATTGGCGGGCCTCGGTCAGGGTGCCCCGGTTGCCACAATTCGGGCAGGCGATCTCCGACGGCTTGCCCTTGAGATCGTCCTCGCGGAAGCGGTTCTTGCAGTTGCGGCAGTCGACCATCGGGTCGCTGAACCCCGCCACGTGTCCGCTCGCCTCCCAGACTCGCGGGTTCATGATGATCGAGGCATCCAGGCCGACAACGTCGTCGCGCAGCTGGACCATGTGCCGCCACCACGCTGCCTTGATGTTGTTCTTCAGCTCCACGCCGAGCGGGCCGTAGTCCCAGAAGCCGGCCATGCCGCCATAGATCTCACTGGACGGGAACACGAACCCGCGTCGCTTTGCGAGGCTGACAATCACATCGAAGTTCGGGGCTGGCACGGGCGGCGATGACTCCTGAGTGGCAACCGGAAATGACCGATTGGACCTCCGAGTCTATCCGATGGGGCCCCGTCCCGACCCGGGGGTGTGGATCGGCTCAGCCCACCTCCACGACGCCTGCCGACGCCTCGCGGGCAGCAACCTCGTCGAGGAAGTCGCGTGACCGAAGCTCGCGCTCCAGCACCGCGGATACGGCGCCATGGAGGAGCCGCTCGACCTCGCGATGGAGGGGCGCTTCGAGGCGCAGGCCGAGGACGCCGACGAGCGGCGAGCGCTGGAGGTGCCGCAGGACCTTGAGCGCACCGACCGACACCGGCCGAGCCCCAAGGCTCGCGTGCGAGCACTGCGGACACACGACGCCACCGGCGGCCGGCGAGAACGCGTTCCCCACGGGCTCGATGCCGGCCCCGCACTCGAGGCAGCGGGTGAGCTCCGGTCGGAACCCCATGGCATTGAGCAAGGCGAGCTCGAACCAGCGCGCCACGACCTCCCGCTGCACGGCTGACCCCGCGTCGAGGGCAGAGAGTGACTGGGCCAGGAGCCGAAACGCCTCGTGCGAGTCGGCGGCCCCCTCGCAGAACCGATCTGCCAGCTCGACGACGTACCAGGCGGCGGCCGTCGAGTGGAGGTCATTGCGAAGGCCGAGATGCGGATCCTCGAGGGACGATGAGGTCACGATGTCGAATGTGCGGCCGACGGCCAGCACGAGCTGCACGTCGCTGAACGGCTCGAGCGCCCCGCCGATCCGGGATCGCGTGCGACGGACGCCCTTCGCGATCACGCGCAGCTTGCCGAGCCGTGGGGTGAGGACGGTGAGCACGCGATCTGCCTCGCCCAGGTTCATCGAGCGCAGCACGATCGCCTCAGTCTTGTAGACGCGCGGCCTCGGGCTCATCGGGCCGCGGTGCAGAACTTGCTACATGAACGTATCATGATAGCGATGCTGTCCCTTCCGTCCGCGACGAACGCGCCATGACCCGCCTGCTCGAGGAGGTCGGGTACCCTTCCGGCGTGGACATCAGGACCGAGTTTAGCGACATCCTGGCCGACATCGAGCGCGAGATGTCGAGCGTGCTCGACGAGCGCGACGGGCAGGCCCGATCCCTGTACGAGATGCTCGCCTACCACCTGGGCCTGGACGGCGACAGTGCCGTCCGCGGCAAGCGGTTGCGTCCGTTGCTCGGCGCACTCGCCTACCAGTCGCTGACCGGCGACTATCGGGCGGCCATGCCCGGCGCGGCCGCGGTCGAGCTGGGTCACAACTTCAGCCTGGTGCACGATGACATCGAGGATGGCGACCTCGAGCGGCGACATCGGCCCACCCTGTGGGCCATCTGGGGAATCCCGCTCGCCATCAACGCCGGCGACGCCCTGTTTGCCCTCTCCCGACTCGCCCTGTACCGCCTGCTGGACGAGTTCAGCGAGCGACGCGTCCTCGCGCTCATGCGAATCTACGACGAGACGTGCCTCGCGCTGTGCGAGGGCCAGTTCCTGGACATCACCTTCGAGCGCAGGACCGACGTCACCGTCGACGGCTACCTGGAGATGATCGGGCGCAAGACGGCGGCACTGCTTGCCGCGTCGGTACAGGCAGGCGCCATCCTGGCGACGGACGATGAGGACGTTGTGGACGCATATCGTCGGTTCGGCTACGACCTCGGCATGGCGTTCCAGATGGCCGATGACGTCAAGGGCACGTTCTGGAGCTCGACCGAGTCCGGCAAGGCGGCGGCCGGTGACGTGCGCAAGCGCAAGAAGACCCTGCCGATCGTGTGGGCGCTCGAGCATGCATCGGCCGGCGACCGTGATCGCCTGCTGGCGATCTACCACGATGGCATTCGCGCGACCGATGGCGGTGGCCCCGGACCGATGACCACCACTCCGATGAGTGACAAGGACGTGGCAGAGGTCCTGGCTCTGCTCGAGGCATCTGGAGCTCGAGAGCACTCCATGTCCGAGGCGCGCCGCTATCGGGACCGCGCGCTCGAGCAGCTTGATCTCCTGCCCTGCCTTCCCGACGGCAAACGTGAGCTCGCGCAGCTCGTTCGTTCCGTCATCGCGGTCTAGGTTCGTGCGGCGCCTCACGCGCACCGGGCGTGGCACTGATCGAGATTCTCGCCATGTGGCTCGTCGAAGCCACCACGATCGCGATCTTCCGGCACCATCGGGTGGCGGACGCGCTCCTGCTTCCCTACCTGGCGTGGCTCAGCTTCGCAACCGCACTGAACTCCGCGATCTGGCTTCGCAACCGCTGACGGACGGTCGGTCAGGCGGAAGGCTGCCCGTCGGCGGCTGATCCGGCCGAGTCCTGCTCGGACAGGGCCGATTCGGCCCGTGGGCGGGACGCCAGGACCCGTGCCACGCGCCGAGGCTCGGCGGCCTCGACCTGCAGGTCCACGCCGTCGCGGAAGGTGATTTCGGCTCCCGGCAGCGGGATGCGGCCCACCCGGTGCACCACGAACCCGCCGACGGTGTCGTAGGCGTCCTCGTCGGGCTCATCATCGTCACCCAGGTCGAACAGATCGCGCAGGTCGTCCATGCTGACCCGCCCGTCCAGGCGGAACGCATCGGTATCCTCGGTCGAGACGTTCTCGACCATCGGCTCCTCGGAATCGTACTCGTCCTGGATCTCTCCCACGATCTCCTCGACCACGTCCTCCATGGTCACCAGGCCCGCCGTCCCACCGTACTCGTCCACCACGATGGCGATGTGGCGCTTGGCCACCTGCATCTCGTGCAGCAGGTCGTCCACCGGCTTCGATTCGGGGACATAGACCGGTGCTCGGACGAGCGCGCGGATATCGACCTGACCGTTGGCACGGCCGTTGCCCTTGAGGTACGGCAGGAGGTCCTTGGCGTACAGGATGCCGACGATGTTGTCGAGGCTCTCGTCGAAGACCGGCAGGCGTGAGTGGCCGGCCGCGATGATCATGTCGAGCACCTCGTCGAGCGTGTCATCGACGTTGATGGCGCGGATGCCGATGCGCGGGACCATGACCTCGTGGACGCGCTTGTCCCCGAGCTCGATGACCCCGTGGATCATCTCCTTCTCCTCTTCCTCGATCTCGCCCTGCTCCGAACCTGTCTCCACCAGCAGCTTGAGCTCTTCGGTCGAGAGATAGCCGCCCTGGGGCTTCTCGGTCCCACCCAGCAGTCGGACGAGGAGCGCGCTGCTGCGCGATACGACCCACACGATCGGCGAGAGCAGACCCTGGAGGAAGCCGATGGGCGTCGCGACGAACAGGGCCAGGCGCTCGGGGAAGTTCAGCGCCAGCGTCTTCGGCACGAGCTCGCCGATGATGATCGAGACGAGCGCGATCACGAGGGTCACGATCACGAAGGCGATGCTGTTGGCCGCTTCCTGGATGGGCGTCCACGGAATGTCGTCGATGAGCTCCGCCAGGTGGATCGAGAACGCACTCGCGCCGATGGCGCCGGCGAGGAAGCCGAGGAACGTGATCGCGATCTGGATCGTGGCAAGGAACCGGCTTGGGTCATCGGTCAGCCGCCGGGCCGTGCGAGCCGAGCGGTTGCCGCTCTCCGCCAGCTGGCCGAGACGGTGCCGCTTGACCGTGATGAGTGCCATCTCGCTGGCCGCGAAGAAGCCGCCGACGAGGATGAGAATGACGACAACCGCGAGGTCGAAGACCGGGTTGCCGGGGGTACTGCTACCGTCCATTGGGCGGTGTTCTATCCGCCTCCCTGCGAGTTCCGATCCGTCCCGGTCGGGACGGGCGCCGCGTCGGCGACATGTTGCGCTTCGCCATCCTTCGGCGCGACGGAGCGCCGACGAAGCTCGATCGGCCGGGCGGGCATCCCGACCACCGTCTTGCCGGGCGCGACGTCGCGCGTCACGACAGCCCCGGCCCCGGTCGTGGCGCCCTCACCGATCGTGACCGGCGCCACCATCATGGTCGAGACGCCGATCTTGGCACGATCCCCGACCGCCGTGCGGTGCTTGGCCTGCCCATCGAAGTTCGCGGTGACCGCTCCCGCGCCGATATTGACGTTCTCCCCGACCTCCGCATCGCCGATATAGCTGAAATGGTGCTGCTGGGTCCCCGCCCCCAGGCGGCTCCGCTTGATCTCGGCGAAATTGCCGATCCGGCACCGAGCACCCACGTCGGCGCCCGGGCGCAGGTGCGCGAAGGGTCCGATCTGCACGTCCTCTGCCACCGCCGCCTCCTCGAGCACGCTCGCCCACACGCGGCTCCGTTCCCCGACTCGACTGTCGCGGACGTGCGTGTTGGGTCCGATGATCGCGTCTCTGGCGACCGTCGTCCGACCCTCGAGAATGGTCCACGGCTCGATCCTGACGTCCTGCTCGATCTCGACGGCCGCGTCGATGCGGGTCGTGGCCGGATCGACGATCGTCACGCCGTTGCGCATGTGTCGTTCCGTGATTCGGCCACGCATCCGCTCCTCGGCCGCGGCGAGCATCACGCGGTCGTTGATGCCCATGGTGTCGTCCGCGTCGCGGACCTCGACGGTGCGGACGGCCCGGTGCTCGGCGACGGCCAGCGCGACAAGGTCGGTCAGGTAGCGCTCACCGGAGTCCGACACCCCGACCCGATCGATACGTGTCCGCAGCCAGGCGGTGTCGAACGCGTACGTCCCGACGTTGACCTCGGTGAGGCGGCGGGTCGCATCATCGGCGTCCCGTTCCTCGACGATCTTCGAGACCTCGCCCGCGGTGTCACGAACGATGCGGCCGTAGCCGGTGGGGTCGGCACGCCGAGTGGTGGCCAGCGTGATCGCGGCGTCCGCGCGTTGGCGCTCGGCAACGAGGTCCGCGTAGAGATCCACGGATTGGAGCGGCACGTCACCCATGGTCACGAGGACCTCGGTGGCCCCGACGTCAAGCACCGACAATCCGACCCGGACGGCGTCCGCGGTTCCGAGTTGCGGCTCCTGGCGGACCGTCGTCGCACGGTCTCGAACCACAGCCTCGACGGCATCCGCTCCGTGACCGGTGACCACCACCGGGCGATCGACTCCGGCGCCGCGCAACGCGTCGAGTACGTGCTCGATCATGGGAAGGCCGGCGAGCGGATGCAGCACCTTCGGGATGCGAGAGCGCATGCGGGTGCCCTGGCCCGCGGCCAGGACGATGGCAGCGGGGGCAGTCAGTTGTGCAGACACGTTCGCCGATGGTAGGGGCGGCCTTGTCGGAGCGTCAACCGGCCGCCGTCGTCGCGATGGCTTCGATCTCGACCAGCGCACCCTTGGGCAGGTCTCGGACCGCGAATGCGCTCCGAGCCGGGAATGGCTCAGGGATCATGCGGGCGTAGACCTCGTTGACCGCCGACCAGTCGCTGATATCGGCAAGGTAGACGGTCACCTTGACCAGTCGGTCAAGCCCCGAGCCCGCGGCCTGGAGGATGGCGTCGAGGCTCTGGAGCGCGCGCTCGGCCTGCCCGGCAACCCCTCCCGCCACGAACTCGCCGCTAACCGGGTCCAGGCCCAGCTGCCCGGCACTGAAGACCAGTTCCCCGGTGCGAATGGCCTGGCTGTAGGGGCCGGCTGCCGCCGGAGCGGCGTCGGTGCTGATCGCTTCGCGCATCGAGTCCTCACTCATTTCCATTGATGCGCTCGATGCTAGCGGCTGCGCGGCGCGTCCGGGTCACGGTGGCGCGGAGGCCGTCGTCGCCAAGGCGTTCTGCGAGCTCGGTTGCCGTGAGCCGGTCATTCGCCAGGCTGAAGATCGTGCTACCCGAGCCGGTGAGCCGCGGATGCCCGCCGGCCGCGGTGATCAGGCCGAACAGGTCATGGAGCTCCGGGCGCAGCCTTCGGGCCGGCGCCAGCAGATCATTCTCGAGACTCCCCCACTCATCCGGCCGCAGCTCACCGAAGACGGCGGCCGTCGCCAGGCCGAACGGCGGGTGCACGAGCACCACGTGATGAACGCTGGGTGGGATGGGCTCGACGGTCTCGCCGATGCCGGTGACCGTGGCGGCCGGCGTGGCGGCCGCGAAAAATGGGACGTCGGCGCCGATGGCTGCCAGCGACGCGAGCTCCTGCGGTCCGGGAGCGTCCGGCATGCCCTTCCACGCCCGGCCGAGCCGCCATGCAGCCGCCGCATCCGACGAGCCACCACCCAATCCCGCTGCCGCCGGAATGCGCTTGTGTAGGTTCAGGCTCACGGCTGCGCTGCCGTGCCCGAGCGCCTCGCTGAGTCCGCGCCACGCGAGGTTCGCGGCTCCCGCCGGCATGCCCGAGGACAGGGGGCCGTCGATGACGAGGGTCCCCGCGCCCGGTCGGACCTCGAGCGTGTCGGACAGCTCGAGCAGCACGAAGGTGCTCTCGAGCAGGTGGTAGCCGTCCGATCGACGGCCGGTGACCTTCAGTCGCAGGTTGAGCTTCGCCGGTGCCGCCAATCTGAGGACGGCGTTCACGCCATCGGCCCCAATCGGTCTGCCAGGCACGCCCACTCGTCGACGGTCAGCGTCTGCGGACGGCGCTCCTGGTCCACGCCACATGCCGCCAGCGCCGCGTCGGTCACTTCGCGGTCGAACGGCAGCTCACGCGACAGCCCGTTGTGCACCTGCTTGCGGCGCTGGCGAAAGCCGGCCTGCACCACGCGATAGAACGGCTCGCGGCCCGGCCCCACCGGCACTGCGGGGTCGGCGCGGCGTCGAAGGCGCAGCACGGCGGAGTCGACATCCGGGGCGGGTTCGAACGCCGATGCCGGGACGCGGGCCACGACCTCGGCCGTTGCCACGTTCTGCGCGAAGACCGACAGGTAGCTCATGCGGCCCGGTGGAGCGGCAACCCGCTCGGCGACCTCCAGCTGGACCAGGATCACGACCAGCTCCGGCGGCCGGTCGCCTTCCAGCACGGCATGCAGCAGTGGACTCGTGATGTGGTACGGGATGTTGGCCACCACCTTGAATGGCTGGCCGGGGAACATCTCGCGGGCGTGAAGCGACAGCGCATCGGCCTCGATGAGCTCGAATCGTTCGACCGCGTACAGCTCGCGTCGCAGGTACTCGGCCAGGCGCGGATCCACCTCGACGGCAAGGACCGATGCTCCCGCCGCCAGCAGACGACGGGTGAGCACTCCGAGGCCGGGACCGATCTCGACCACGTTGTCGCCAGGCTCCAGTTCCGCGGCCGCGACGATCGCGTCGAGTGCTTCCGGGTCGGTGAGGAAGTTCTGGCTCAGGCTCTTTCGTGGCCTGAGTCGCTCCGCACCCATGAGGCGCCGGAGCTGACCGGGCGTTGGCGGAACGAGACGGTCCGGGGCAAGCGGGTCGCTCACCCCTGGGTCCATTCAAGGGCAAGGTTCGGGACGGCCTCGAGCGCGGCGTCCGAACGTTCGCCGGCGGCGTATCGGAAGCCGGCCGCGGCGCCGATCATGGCGCCATTGTCCGTGCACCACGCCGGGCGCGGAACTCGGAGTGACAGCCCCTCCGAGCGCAGGCGCTCGTCCAGGGTCGCCCGCAGCGCCCGGTTCGCGGCGACTCCACCGCCCATTGCGACGGTCGCCACGCCGTGATCGCGCGCGGCGGCGAGCGTCTTCGTGGCCAGTGCGTCGACCACTGCCTCCTCGAACGCGGCGGCGATGCCGTCAACCGGGATCGGCTCACCGCGCTCCCGGTACCCCTCCACCTCGCGCAGCACCGCGGTCTTCAATCCCGAGAAGCTGAAGTCGTACGGACCGGCCGTCCGCGCACGGGGGAAGCGCGTGACGGCGGTGGCTCCCTCGGCCGCGGCGCTGATGGCCGGCCCGCCCGGGTACGGCAGATCGAGCAGGCGCCCGACCTTGTCGAAGGCCTCGCCCGCGGCATCGTCCACCGTCTGACCCAGCAGTGTGTAGCGCCCGTGGTCACGCATCAGCACGAGCTGGGTATGCCCGCCGCTGACCACCAGGCACAGGAGCGGAAACTCGGGCTCATCGGGGAGCGGCGAGCCGGCGGCGGCGTCGCTGAGCCAGTTGGCATAGATGTGGCCCTCGATGTGGTTGACCCCGATGAGGGGCAGGTCGTGGGTGATGGCCAGCGCCTTGGCGACGTTGACGCCGACCAGCAGGGATCCGATGAGGCCCGGCCCGAAGGTCACGGCCACCGCGTCGATCTGGCCCCAGTCCGCATCGGCCTCCGCCAGTGCCGCATCGAGGGTGGGAATGATCCAGCGCAGCTGCTGACGGGCGGCGACCTCGGGCACGATCCCCCCGGTCTGGGCGTGGAGCGCCACCTGCGTCGCTACCTGGTTGGCCTCGATCCGCCGACCACCGACCACCACCGCCACGCCGGTCTCGTCACAGGATGACTCGATGGCCAGGATCCGGGGCGCGCTCATCCGGCCAGGCGCTCGCGTTCGATGGCGACCGTGGCCCGCATGCCGGCCTCGCCGAGAGCCGGCGTGGTCATGACCAGTGCATCCTCGCCATCGTCGCTGTAGTACGCCTTCCGACGGCCCACGACCTCGAACCCGAAGCGTTGGTAGAGCGCCTGGGCCGCGACATTTGACTCTCGGACCTCGAGGGTCATGCGGCGCGCCCCGATGCTGTCCGCCAGCTCGACGAGGTTCAACAGCAGCTGACGCCCGATCGCCTGGCGTCGCCAATCGGGATGGACTCCGAACGTCGTCACATGGGCCTCGTCGACCATCATCCAGATGCCGGCAAACCCCACGATCCGATCACCCGCTCGCGCCACGATGTAGCGGGCCAGCCGATTGGCACGCAGCTCCTGCTCGAATGCGTAGGCCGGCCACGGCGTCCTGAAGCTCAGCCGCTCGATCTCATGGACCGCCGCGACGTCGTCCATGCGCATCGGGTCGACCACCACGCGCGCGGTCAGAGCCATCGAACGCGCTCCTGGCTCTCGACCGCGACCCCGCGCGGGCCGCGCAGGTAGAGCGGCTCCAGGGCCCCAAGGTCATCACCGGCAGGGTCCTGCCGCATCCGGGTCGCGGCCTGTGCTGCGATCGCGGCCGCGGCTCGCGGCGAGCGAGCGTGGACCAGCCCGAACGCCCCCGCAACGTCGGCCGGTGCGACGACCCCCTGCCACGTCCCGAGGTCGGCCGCGTCGGTGATGAGCGGGGCCTCTTCCCCACGTGCCAGCACGTACGCGTCCCTCGCGCCGGCACGAGCGATGGCGGCTGACGCAGAGGAATCCGCGGCGAGCCAGGCCACGAGGCTCGGCACGCCGAAGATCGGCACGCGAAGCCCGCTTGCGAGGCCCTTGGCCAGCGCGACGGCCACGCGGAGGCCGGTGAACGATCCCGGGCCGACGCCCACGGCGATCGCCGTCGTCTCCGGCAGCGTTCGCTCCGCGTCATCGAGCAGTGCGAGGAGCCGCGGCAGGAGCTCGGCCGACTGCCGGTGTGCGCTGCTCCATGCGACATCGGCAATCGGAGCGCCGCCAGGCTCGGCAAGCGCGATCGAGAGGTCGGTTGACGCACCGTCGAAGGCGATGATCATGGCGCGCCGAGGGATTCCGTCGCCAGGCGGGCATGTGCCTCGCCGATGGCGCGCCAGTGCAGCTCGCGGTGCTCGGGCTCGCCCGGTCGCGCCTGCAAGCGAATCTCGAGGCGCTCGTTCGGCAGCCATCCGTCGAGACGATCGGCCCACTCGATCACCGTGATGCCGTCCGCCTGACGGTCGTCGAGCAGCCCCGCCGCCACCGCCTCCTCGGGCTCGGCGAGCCGATACGCGTCGATGTGATACATCCGCAGCCGGCCGACATGCTCGTTCATGAGGATGAACGTCGGGCTATTGACGACCCCCGTGATCTCCAGACCGCGCGCCACGCCCTTGGCCAGCTGGGTCTTGCCGGCACCCAGCGCCCCGATGAGGGCCAGCACGGTCGAGGCCGGCGCCAGCTCCCCGATGCGGCGTCCGATCTCCTGCGTTTCGTCAGCCCCGGTGCTCACCCGGGAGCCCGCGGCCGAGGGCCGCACGGTCGACTGCTCCATTCGGGGAAGTATAGGAACGCAGCGCTCACGCGCCCGGGCGGGGTTCCGTGGCCTCGAGATTGGCCAGCGGGATCATCGCCGACTGGCCATCGTCGAACCTGACCAGGGCCCCTCGCGCCACCACCCCGGATGGGAATGCATGGAGCTCGTCCAGGATGCGAATCAGCTCCCCGGTCTGGCCGGCATGCGGCCGGCGATGGGCGAGCACCCGGTCGCCCGGACGCGCGAGCATCCGGCGCATCGGCGGTGGATCGGCGTCGTACACGTACAGCCTTGCATCGGCGCCGAACAGGCTTGCCAGGTGCCCGTCGTGCCGCCTGAACCAGTCGAAGAGCCCCGGATCCAGTCCGACCTTGCCGTAGCCTTCGAGGAGCAGCACGGCGAAATCGCCCCGCACGCCTCCGATCTCCCTCCTGCGCCGCTGCGTCGTCTCGAAGTCGCGCAGCTCTTTGTCGAGGATGCCGCCGAGCACGATGCCCGCGACCCCCATGGCTCGTGCCCGGGTGAGTGTCTCCGCCGATGCCCGCGAGCCGCCGACCAGGATGCGTCCCGTGGCGCCGATGTCGATCGCGCCGGCCCGCAGCTCGTCGCCCGGATCGTGGACGGCTACGCGGAGCTCGCCGTGCACCGCATTGCCGGACCCACCGACTCCGGTGACCAGCGCGCCGTCGACCCGCAGCTCGACCGCATCCGGCTCCAGGGACACCACCTCGCCGCGCACGTGCCCCACGACCGGCTCACTGCCGCTGAGCGGTGCGACCAGCGCGGTACCGTCGTCGCGATCGTATCCGAGCAGAATGCACGCCTCCGTGACCTTCACCTGCCGGCCACGACCATCGTCCGCCAGGATCGCGCCGGCCTCGAGCGACGCCCCGGGACGCACCACGATGCAGGCGGCGGCGGACGACGCCGAACGGCGCAGTGGACCGGCAATCGGCAGCGCCAGGCCGCCGCGCGGCGTTCGCCGCGTTGCGAGCACCTCGGCGGGCTCGACGCGATGGCCCGGCTCGACCATCGGTGCGGCGCCGGCCGGCAGCCGGATGCGGTGGATGACGCTCATGCGACACGCTCCGAGCCGTGTCCGGGATCGCGCTCCAGCACCTCGCGCCAGCCGGCCAGGACCTCTCGACGGTCATCGCCCCGGCGCGGCAGGCCGATCGGAACTCCGCGTGCGTCCAGAATGAGTCCCACCGCTCCGCCCGACACGGTGGCGCTGATGCGCGGTGAGCGTCGCGCGGTACCGAGACTCACGCCATGCAGCGGCTCCACGGTGATCTCGGCCTGTTGACCGCGCGGCAGCGGCATGACCTGGATCTGGCCCACCCGCACCTCGATCGGTCCAACTGATGGCCAGCCCGCCCGGTGCATGGTGACCCGCATGGCGGGCCGGCCCGGCTCGCCGCCACGGCACACCACGGACGTCCCGAGCGGCAAGAGCACGTCCTCGCCGAGCAGTGAGACGCCCTCCCGGACCTGGTCGTCGGGGAGCGATCCGAGCGGGCCAAGGACCGCGCCGGCATCGACCGCCAGCTGCGTCACCCCCATCGGGCGAACGCCGTCGAGCAGCATCCGCGCCGCCTGCGAGGGTCGGGGCGCAGCGGCCAGCACGCGGCCCGCGCCGACGACGAGGTCGAGGGGAGCGTCAAGCCCCTCGTCCATCATGGCCGCCAGCTGCACGCGCGCGGCAGTCTGCATGGCTGACAGCTCCTCCGCGGTCTGTGGCAGCGTGGCCGGGCGCGCTCGGATGGTCTGCAGCAGGTCCGCCACGGTCGCATCGTCACCGGCGTCACCGGCCAGCCGAGAGACGCGGGCCGCGGCGCCGGGAACGAGGATGGTTCCCGCCAGGCCCCCTCCAGCCCTGACGCGACCTGCGACGCTGCCGTCTGGTTCGGCCAGCACCCTGACCGCGGACGCGGCCCCAAGGTCAACGCCCAGGATGCGGAGGCCGGTGATCGACGAGAGCGCCCCCACCGCCCGACCGAACGTGGCCGATGCGAGATGCGTCTCGTCCGTGCCGGTGACGACATCGCGCAGCAGGGCGACGAGGTGATCTCTCAGCGGCCCGGGGTCTTCACGGCGGGCGTCGGGGCGCGGATTGGCGACGAATGCCGTGGCATCGGGCTCGAACAGGTCGGCGACCTCGGGACCGAGCTCGGCAGAGCCGGCCCAGACGACGCGGCCGTTGCCGGGACGCCTGGCCGCGGCAACCAGTGCCGCCGCCTCGAGCGCGCGCGGGCTGCGGGTGCCCTCGAATCCGCCCGCCAGGAGCCAGGTGTCCACCTCGGCCGCCTGGAGCGTCGCGAGTCGGTCGGCCAGATCGCGTCCGTCGTCCAATGTCACGAACTCGGCCACCTGCCAGCCGGCGGCTTCCGCGGCACGGCGGGCTGTTCCACCTGAAAGCTCGCGAGAGACCGCGATGATCGCCAGGCGCGGCGGACGTGCGGTGTGGCACTCGATGCGACGCGCATCGGCCAGGAGCGCGTCGACGTGGCCCACCAATCGCGGATCGGCAACCCGTGTCAGCTGGTCCACCAGTGCATCGCGGAGCGCCGCCGATCCCCATGCCGTGGGTTGGGCGACGTGCGCCACCAGCCGCCATCGGCCCCCGGCCTGCCCGATCACCCCGGCCTTGGCCCATGCCGATCCGATGTCCAACAGCAGGGCCATTTCGGCCCGCGGACGGAGGCCGCTCATGGCACGAGCCCCAGCCAGTCGCCCAGGAGGAAGCCCACCCGATCGGTGAGGAGGACGAGGCGCGATACGAGGAGGTAGCCGAGCCAGGTGCCAAGCCCCCCCAGGAGCAGCCAACGGCCCGTCCCCGCGGCGGTCGCCAGGACTCGACCTCGTGGCACGCCGTGCACGAACCCGAGCAGCACGAGGCCCGTCGTCAGCGCACCGAGCACGCCGAGGACCGTCGCGCCGGGCGTGGGGCCGGACCGCACGATCGACGCGTCCAGCTGCGGCAGGAGCGTGCCGATCACCGCGCCGCCGAGGGCGAACGCCGCCAGGGACCCGACGGCGATCGACGCCGGAATCACCGCGACCCGTCGGGGCAGCCAGGGTGCGATGGCCACGACCGCCACCAGCACAATGCCCAGCCACAGGTCGGGGCGGCCAGCAGGGTCGGAGGCCAGCGGCTGGAGGACGCGTGGCGCGATCACCTCGCGCAGCGCAACGAGCGCCAGGAAGCCGGTCGCCAGCCCGGCCAACAGGTGCTGCGACCAGCCGAACATCCGTCGCTCACCGAGCAGGGAGGCGAGGACCACGACGGTCGCCGCGGCAGCCACCCACGTGGCCGCGGTACCGGCCGGATCGGCGCCGAACATGCCGTTCACGATGAGCCGCGCTCGTGGCTGGCCCGCACCGCCGGGCGCAGGCGTCGCGCCAGGGCATGGACTAGCAGCAGGACGGCCACCACGATCCCGATGAGGACCGGGAGCACCTTCGGCTCTCGGGTCTCGAGGAACCGGCCAAGGTTGCCGACGTCGATGGACGATCGGTACGAGGCGCCGTCCCGCAGCGTTCCGATCAACCCGCTCAGCTGCCCGCTCGCCAGATAGGGCTGAACCTCGGGGAGGAGCACGGTGGGAGTCACGGCAAGCAGCGGGATGGACGCCACCCGCGGGGCCACCTGCTCGACCCACGATCGGGGTCCGAGGTCATTGCCTCCCACGACCACGATGGCGTCGAACGCGGCGATCCCGTCGGCCGCCTCGCGAGCGAACGCTCGGCCGCCGATGCCGTCCTCGGCCCGAAGATCTCGGGTGAGGTCGACGAGGGCAGCCTCGGCACCCGTTACGAACCCAAGGTCCAGGATCCTGGTGGCATCCACCTCGGCCCGCCCGAGGCGCACCAGCTCGGCACTCGCGAGGGCACGACCCTCGACCGTCACCGAGACGAAGGCGAGTCGGGCTCCGCGATCAAGGAGGTCCGCCATGACTGCCCGCACGGTCGGTCGGATCTCGGCATACGTGCCGACGTCCGGATCGAACCCGATGAGCACCAGCGGGTCCGGCTCGAGTCCGTCGAGTGCGGTCGTGAATCCCGCGGCAGCCGGCGAATCGCCTGCGTCCATGCGCAGCCCCGACACGTCGGGAGCCAGCCATGCGGCGCTCAGGAGAAGCAGGAGAAGCCCCGGCATCACGGCGCGGTGCTGCAGTCGATCACTCATCGCTCGCGCCGATCCCGAACAGCGTGCGTGCCGCGTACACCGCAACCAGCAGGCCGGTGCCGATGAGCAGGCCGCGGAAGACGGCGCCGACCGCTCCATCGATCACCGACCTGCTCGCGTCCCCCAGCCACGTTCCGGGAGCTCCCGACAGCGGCAGCAGGAGCACCGCGCCGACCACGGCCGCTCCGACGATCACCAGCGCCTCGCGGCTTCCACCGGCCACCGAGCGGCGAGCCGCCGCGATGGTCGAGAGGAACAGGACGCCGAAGAGCGTTGCCCCGAGAGGAACCAGCAGCGCCGCGATGAGCCACTGGACGGCCGGATCCGACACGCCAGCGGAGCCCGGGCGCAACCCGGCGATCAGCATGGCGCCGATCCCCACCAGCACGAGCACCGCCCCGACCGGATCACCGCGACGCCGCCACAGATCCCCGAGCCGGCGGACGGCCAGCGATGCCACTCCGGCCAGGGCCGCGCCCGCGGCAACCAGGATGGTGGCGTCGATCACGACGCCGGCGACGTCCGCCAGGGCGGTGTTGACAACCAGGAGGTCGACGAGCAGCAGGACGCCGATGACGACGACCAGCGCCGTGATGGTCGGTCGCCTCACCCGTTCGCGGTCCGGATCAGGGAGCCGAGATCGAGGACCCCGGTCAGGGCCAGGATCGTACCCACCACGATGGCCGCGAACGCGAGGCCGATGAGCCGGTTCGCCGCGAGCACCATCGTGCGCTCGTCGACGCTCGATCGCAGGTCGGCGCCGGCCTGAAAGAGCTCGGGCCCGATGAGCGACGCCCCGCCGCCGATCCACAGCGACGACGCCTGGGCAGGCTCAGCACTGGCGCTCGTCAAGGTGCCCGCACCGCTCCTCAGCCCGTCGAGATGGAGCAGCGACTCCTCGCGCAGGCTGCCGAACGCGAATGCCGCGGCCGGGCGCGCGCGAGCCGTCATGGCGAGTCCCGCGATCGTCGGACGCCCCTCCCCCACCATGACGACCCGGGTCCTGCCATGGCGTTCGGACGTGGCCGTCGCCTCGTGGGCTGCGTCGACGGTCGCCGCGGCCAGGAGGCCGGCGATCGGATCGTTGGTCAGGATCCGGAGCGGGACTCCGCTGCGGGCCGCGGCACGGGCCACGTGGCCCAGCATCGGCAGCCCGGCCAGCGTCTGGAGCCGTGCGAATGCATCCGTCGCGCGCGTGATGCCTCCTCCGCCAAGGGACACGACGGCATCGGTTCCGGATTCCGCAGCCAGGGCCATGGCACGGCTCACCCCGGCAAGACCGGCAGCGTCGGACGTCACCCAACGGCTCACCGGCCGGGCGACAAGCTGAAGCAGCACCAGCACGATGCCGAGCAGGACCAGCGTCGTGCCGACCTCGAATCGGAGCGACGATGCCCCCAGGAACTCACCGACGAAACGGACGAGCCCGCCAAGCAGCTCAGCGGGATCCGGCACGTCGCTCCTCGATACGGTCCAGCTCGCTGATGACACGCTCCACGGCGTCGGGATCGTCGAGCAGGCGGTCCTCGGGCAGGAGCGCCTGCGATCGACCCAGGTTGATCAGCGGCGAAACGGCCGCACCGAGGTCTGCCAGGAGCGGCGCCAGCGGCCGATGAGCATCGAGCAGCAGGCGGGCCGGGACCGTCAGGCCGCGGCGCCCCAGCTCCTCAGCCAGGCGGCGGGCCGGGTCCCCGCTCATCGGGCCCGTGCTCGTCGCGCCGAGAGAGCGTCGAGCACCGCGTGCGTCTCGACCGCGCTGCCGGTGGCCACCACGATGGATTCCGCCGGACTGCCGGCCGCCTCCGCCGCCGCGATCTCGGCAAGGAGGATTTCGGCGGCATCCGGAGCGGTGAATGCGCCGTGCTCGGTGCCGACCAGGGCCGTGGCAATGCGTCGCAGCTGCAGCGGCACCGAGAAGCCGAGTGCTGCCCGCAGCGCGGCGGCGAGCTGATCACGGTCGGCACGGCGCTCGTGGCCGACGCCGACGGCGTGAATGACGTAAGCGGCGGCGAGTGTGCCGGCGTGGGTGGCGATGGCGGTGCCCGCGGCGGCGGGTCCCTGGCCGACCGCATCCCGCTCGATCTCGTCGCCGCCATGACGCTTGACCGAGGCGGCGGCCCCGGCGGTCATGAAGAACGACTCGTTGGCCGGAACGATGAGGGCGTCGACCTCGAGGTCAGCGATCTCCCCCTGCCAGACGTCGATCTCGATCGGTGATCCCATGGCTGCCTACGATACTCGTGTCGGCGGCGGGCGGGTCAGTCGACTCCGAGATGGAGCCGCGGAAGACGTTCGCGCAGTGCGGTCGTCACCTCGTAGTTGATGGTGCGCCGCTCCGTGGCAACGTCGTCGGCAGTGATCCGCGCGCCGTCCTGCTCTCCGATCAGGACAAATTCGTCGGCGAAGCCTACACCATCGATTTCGCCGATATCCACGGTCAGGCCATCCATGCTGACAGCGCCTACGATCGGCGCGCGCCGCCCGTGAACGAGGACGCCGCCGTTGTTGGCGTGGACCCTGGGCCACCCGTCGCCGTAGCCGATGCCGAGGGTCGCGATTCGCGTTCGCCGCGCCGTCCGGAAACGGAGGCCGTATCCGAGCGCCTCGCCGGCATCCAGGTCAAAAATTCGGCGCGCTCGTGCCTTCAGGCTCAGCGCCGGCGTCAGGCCACCCGGTGGATCGGCGGCCCACGCGGGTCGCATGCCGTACAGCGAGAGGCCCGGTCGCACCGCGTCGGCAAACGCGACGGGCCCGGACAGCAGTCCGCCGGTTGCGTTCAGGTGGACGAGCCCTGGGTCGATCCCGGCCGACCGCATCGCGTCAAGCACGCGAGACAGTCGCAGAGCCTGGACCTCGGTGTATGCGTCATCCTCGCCGGGCACCGCGAGATGGCTCATCGTACCGGCCAGGCGCAGGTGCCGACTCCTCGCGATTCGCGTCGCCAGGGTGACGGCTTCCTCGTGCGGGGAGCCCTGGCGTCCCAGCCCGGTGTCCACCTTCAGATGCACTCCAACTCGCACCTTCCGCCTGGTTGCCGCGGCCTCAACCGCCGCGATCGACCGCTCGTCATCGACCATCGGCTCGAGATCGTGCTGCGCCACGGCATCGGCCTCCTCCTCGCCGGGTGCCCACAGGACCAGGATCGGCGCCGTGAGCGACGCTGAGCGCAACTCGATGGCCTCCCCCACCGTGGCGACTGCCAGGCGCTCCGCCCCGGCGCCGACGAGCGTGCGAGCCACCGCCACCGCCCCGTGTCCGTACGCATTCGCCTTGACGACCGCGATGATCTCCGAGCCGGGGGCGAGCAGGCGGACTCGCGCAAGGTTCGACCGCAGCGCGTCGTGGTCCACCTCGATCCACGCCCGATGCGGGCTCCGGGCAACCGTCACCGGGGACGGCCACCGCGGAGCTGCTCAATGGCCTCCGGGAGGAGCGCGGCCACGTCGCGGGCAATGACCCCGGCGCGCCCGATCCGGTCCTCGGCCAGCAGCCCGGCCGCGCCATGGACGGCCACGCCACAGCCCGCCGCGTCCCTCGGGCTGAGCCCCGCGGCCAGGAATGCTCCGATGATGCCGGCCAGGAGATCGCCCGTTCCGGCCGTGGCCAGCGCGGGTGCCGTGACGCCGGACCGCAGGACCTCGCCCTCGGGATCTGCCACGACCGTGTTCGCTCCCTTGAGCACCACGACCTGCTGCCATCGTAGCGCCGCATCCCGAGCCGCCACGAGGCGCGCATCGTCGTCGGCGCTGCTCGGCGCCTCGGCGTTCGTGAGTCGGGCGAACTCGCCCGGATGCGGGGTGAGCACCAGGCTCGCCCCGAGGCCGGTCCACCAGTTGCCACCGGCGGCCAGCGCGTTCAGCCCGTCGGCGTCCACCACGCCCGGAACGGTCAGCCCCCCGATGAGATTCCGCGTCCGCCGCTGGGTGGCCGGCTGGCTTCCGAGTCCCGGACCGATGACGACGGCGTCGTGATCCGCCACCTCGTTCGTCACCCGCCGCCAGCCGCTGGGTGCGATGAGCCCGGGGGCCTCCTCGTCGAGAACCATCCAGGTCAGCTCGGGCACGACGCCCGCAAGGCGATCCGCGACCGACTCCGCGGCGGCCACGCGCACGACTCCCACGCCGGCGCGCATGGCGCCGAGTGCGGTGAGCATTGCCGCGCCCGGGTACTCGGTGGAGCCTGCCACCACCAACAGCCTGCCGAATTCACCCTTGTGGGCGCGAGGCGGGCGCTGGGGGAGGTGTGCCGCGACCCACTTCTGCGTCAGGCCGCGTGCAGACGGTCCGCTCACGGCATTGCTCAGTCGTGCCGCCGATGCGCGACGGCGACCGCGACGGCCATTTCTCGCTCGTGCGAGATGGAGACGGTCACGTCATCGAGCTCCATGAACTCCGCGCGGCGAGCGGCGCGAGCATGGAGCAGGACCTGGGGCGCGCCGGCCCGGTTCGGCAGGATCTCGATCTCCCGCCACCCGACACCCCGAACGCCCAGTCCGAGGACCTTGCTGATCGCTTCCTTGGCCGCCCAGCGGCCGGCAATCCGCTCGGTGCGGCGACCGCAGTAGCGCTGCTCGTGCTCGGTGAGCACACGGAGGCGAAACCGATCGGGGAAGCGCCGCAGGACATGATCGATCCGCTGGATGTCGATCAGGTCGATGCCGATCTCGTGGCGGCTCATCGGGCGGACGTCGCGCTATTCGACGGTGACGGACTTGGCCAGGTTGCGCGGCTGATCCACGTCCGTCCCCCGCGCCACTGCGACCTCGTAGGCAAGCAGCTGGAGCGGCAGGACGGCAATGACCGGGCTGATCGGCTCGGGGACCTCGGGGACGTAGAGGACGTCGTCGGCGTAGCGATCGATCTGGTCATCGCCCACGGTCGCGATGGCGATCACCGGCGCCGACCGTGCCCGGGCCTCGGCCACGTTGCTGGCCACCTTCTCGTACGTGGCGCCCGCGGTGGCGATCGCCAGCAGCGGAGTTTCCGGATCCAGCAGCGCAATCGGGCCGTGCTTCAGCTCTCCGGCGGCGTAGCCCTCCGCATGCACGTAGCTGAGCTCCTTGAGCTTCAATGCGCCTTCCATGGCGATCGGGTAGCCCACCCCGCGCCCGATGAAGATGAAGTCGCGCACGTGGGCGAACCGTTGGGCGAGCTTCTTGACCTGCGGACCGAGCTTCAGGGTCTCGGCGGCAAGGCGCGGCAGGCTGCGCAGCGAGCGGCCGAGGGTTCGGAGCTGGTTGTCGCTCATCGTGCCCCTGAGCCCGGCCAGGTGCAGCGCGAGCATCTGGAGCACGAGGACCTGGGTCACGAACGCCTTCGTGCTCGCCACGGCAACCTCCGGTCCGGCCTGCAGGTAGCAGACCGCATCGGCCTGGCGCGTGATCGCGCTCCCGACCACGTTCGTCACGACGACCACCAGCGCGCCACGCTCCTGCGCCAGCCTCAGCGGCGCCAGGGTGTCGGCCGTCTCGCCTGACTGGCTGACGCCGATGACCAGCGTCCTGCTGTCGAGCGGCGGCGGGCTGTAGCGCATCTCCGAGCCCACCTGCATGGTGGCCGGAATCCCGACCCAATCCTGGATGAGATAGGCGGCCACGTGCGCCGCATAGCTGGCCGTCCCGCATCCCACGACGTAGACGCGCTCGATCGACTTGAGCCGATCGTCGATCGGGGTGAGCTCGGACAGCGAGATGTTGCCGACGCCATCAACCCGGCCGCGCAGGCACTCCTGGATGGCGTGCGGCTGCTCGTAGATCTCCTTGAGCGTGAAGTGCGCGAATCCGCCCTTCTCGGCGGCGTCGATGGTCCAGTGGATCTCGGTCGTGTCGCGCTGAACCTCCGCGCCGTCGAGGCCCAGGATCCTGGTGCCCGACGCGGTCACATCGGCGATGTCACCCTCATGGAGGATGATCACGTTCTTCGTGTGCTCGAGGATGGCCGGCACGTCGCTGGCCAGGAACCCCTCGTCGACCCCCAGCCCGACGATGAGTGGCACGTTCATGCGGGCGCCGACGATGCGATCCGGGTGGTCCGTATGCATGACGCCGATGGCGTACGCGCCACGCACGTCATTCAGCGCGTGACGGACGGCCTCGACCAGGTCGCCGGTGTACTTCGACTCGATGAGGTGGGCGAGGACCTCGGTATCGGTCTCGGACTCGAACCGGTGCCCTTCGGACTCCAGCCGCTGCTTGATCTCGGCGTAGTTCTCGATGATGCCGTTGTGAATGAGGGCGAGCTTGCCGCTGCAATCGGTGTGCGGATGCGCATTGAGGTCGTTCGGACGCCCGTGCGTTGCCCATCGGGTATGGGCGATGCCCGGGTGCCCGGCCGGAGCGTCACCGTTGAGGTGATCGGTCAGGTTGGTGAGCTTGCCCGCCTTCTTCTCGATGAAGACCTCGCCCGACTCGGTGATGAGCGCGATGCCCGCGGAGTCGTAGCCCCGATACTCGAGCCTGCGCAGGCCGTCGAGCAGGATGGGCGCCGCATCACGCGGCCCGACGTACCCGACGATGCCGCACATGTGGTCTCCTCAGTTCAATCGTGCCTCGGCGAGCGTCGCGAGCTCGCGGGCAATGCGTTCGATCTCGTCGCCATCGTCCCCCTCGACCATGATCCTGATCTTGGGCTCGGTGCCCGACGGTCGCACCAGGATCCGTCCGCGGCTCCCCATCTCCGCGGTGGCTCGATCAACGGCCGCCGCAAAGTCCGAATCCTGCTGCCAGGAGGTGCGGAGCCGTGCCTTCGAGTTTATCACCACCTGTGGCAGCCTCGGAATCTGGTCGGCCAGGGTCGAGAGCGGACTGTCCGCAGCACGCATGGCTCGCACGAGCTCGATTCCGGTGAGCAGCCCGTCCCCGGTCGACGCTCGATCGCGGAAGATGATGTGGCCGGACTGCTCCCCTCCCAGCATCGCATCCTCGCGTTCCATGGCCGTCAGCACGTGCCGATCCCCGACCGGGGTTCGGATGACTCGGCCGCCCGCTTCGCTCACGATGCGCTCGAGGCCGCCGTTGCTCATGACGGTGACGACCAGCGCGTTGTTGCGCAGCGACCCGTCCTGCAGCCGGGCGAGCGCACAGATCCCCATGATCGCGTCGCCGTCCACGAGTCTGCCCCGCTCGTCAACGGCGATGAGGCGGTCGGCGTCTCCGTCGAATGCCAGCCCGAGGTCGAGCCCGGCGGCAGCCACGGTCTCGGCCAGGCGCTCGGGATGCGTCGATCCGCAGGCCTCGTTGATGTTCGTCCCGTCGGGCGTCGCGTACAGCACCGTCACCTCCGCGCCGAGCGAACGGAAGAGGTCCGGCGCGATGCCGCTGGCCGAGCCGTTGGCGCAGTCGATGCCGAGCCGGAGGCCGATGAATGCATCGGCCGCGATGTCGACCAGGTGGCGCTCGTAATCCTCCACGGCCGAGTCGGTGGCTCGCAAACGACCGAGCGTTTCGTTGCGCGGATGTGGGATCCCGGACAGGTCGTCGATCAGGGCGTCGAGCTCCATCTCGATGTCGTCATCCACCTTCCGGCCGCCGAGCACGACCTTGAGACCGTTGTCCCCGGCAGGATTGTGCGAGGCGGAGACCATGATCCCCGGCACGTCGCGCGACGCCGAGGCGTGGACGAGGCACGGCGTGGTGACCACCCCGATGTCCATCACGTCCGTGCCGGTGGCCGTCAGGCCGGCGGCGAGGGCCGCGGACAGCATCTCGCCCGATCGACGAGTGTCACGCCCCACCAGCACCGGGGCGCGGCCGCCGAATCGATGGCCGACCGCGCGGCCGAGAGCCACGGCAAGGTCCATGGTGATCTCGGACCCCACCTCGCCGCGAATCCCGTCAGTGCCGAAGCGACCTGCCATCTACGGTGCGGGCGTCGGGGAGGGCGGCGGAGGGGCCGGCGCCTGCACGGTCACGGAGATCGAGCCCGGCGTGATGCCCAGCAGCTGCACGCCCTCGGGAAGGCCCGCGACCGACGGTTCGAGCGAGTACGTTCCGGGTGCCAGTCCGCTGACGTTCACCGACGGGGTGAGCGATGCGGCGCTGAGGCCCGAGAGCGCATCGCCCGGCCCACTCAGGGTGATCGTCAGCTGGTCGATGGCCGGGATGCACGCGTTCGAGCCCGCGCCCTGGCAGATGATGCCGACCACGAACGTCCGGCTCGACACCGATTCCACGATCGTGGCGCGAACGGTCACGTTTGCCACCGCGTCCGCTTCGGCCAGCCGCACGTCGTCGCTCAGGACCAGCTCGGCCTCGAAGGACTGGTTGCCCGAGACGCCGGCGATGCTCAGCGGCTCGGTGAGAACCTCGTCGATGTCCGCGAGGACCTCGGGAAGGCCGCGCAGGGTGACGATCGACGGCTCCGACACTCAGCGACTCGAGCGCGAATCCGGGGGCCGGCGTCCCGCTGATGTCCGGTCGTACCGGCACCGTCTTGTTCGTCTCGGTCGCCTCGACCGATACCTGCACCGAAACGGTCGACGGCTCGATCTCGAGCCTGCCCGCATCGATCGGCTGGCCCTCGACATCCACCGCAATCAGCTCGACCGGCTCGTTGAAATCGATCGCCGAGGCGCTGATGTTCGCGAACGCGACGACCCGGCTCACGCGACGGACGATCGACGATGGTCCGCGCACGTCGACCGTCTCGCGGCTCACGACCGGCTCCCCGATCTCGAGGCCGGCAGGAACCGCGCTCGTGTCGACCTGCACCGGCACGGACCGGACCTCGATCGTGTCGAGCTCAACGCGCACGGTCTGGGGGGTCACCGAGAGGACCTCGATCCCATCGCTCAGGGCCGAGACATCGACATCCAGGACCTGCGGTTCGGGCGCCTGATCCATGTCGTAGGACGCCAGGTCCACGCGGGCCACGAACGCCTCGGCCACCACGCCGGCAGCCGCATCGTTCGTGGTGCGGTAGCGCACCTCGACGAAGCCGAGATCGCCGCTCAGCACGAACGAGTCGCGCGGCGCGTTGTCCTGGTCGATCCGGACCTGGATCGTGGACTCGCTGAACTGCCCGGAGAAGACCAGTCCGGTGTACAGAACGGTCGCCAGCAGGACCGCGGACAGCTTGAGATGCCAGTTGCGCAGCAGGAATTGCATGTCAGCGCCTTGCCGGACGGCTGTCGGCCGCGGTCGGGACGACGCGGGCATCGGGATCGATCGGCTCGTCCTTCTCCGGCTCGTCCTGGCCGATCTGCCAGCGTCCCTCGATCGAGCGCCGAAGGAACGGCACGGCGCGTCGCGGTGCCTGCGGGCGAATGAGGTTGAAGATGCGTCGGCGCAGGTGCTCCTCGGTCAGGTTGCGCTCGATCCGGCCACGGACGACAAGCGAGATCGAGCCGGTCTCCTCGCTCACGACCACGACCACGGCATCGGTCTGCTCGCTGATCCCGATCGCGGCTCGGTGCCGGGTCCCATAGCGCTCCGAGTCGACGACGTTCTGGCTCAACGGCAGCAGGACGCCGGCCGAGGTGATCTGCTCGCCGGAGATGACCACCGCGCCGTCGTGCAGGGCGGTTCCGCGATAGAAGATCGTGACGAGCAGCTCCGCCCGCAGGTCGGCATGGACCGGGACCCCCGACTCGGCTGCCAGGTCCTGGAGGCCCGTTTCGCGCTCCAGCGCGATCAGCGCCCCGTGCCGGGAACCGGCCAGGATTCGCGCCGCACGGCTGATCTCGCGCGCCACGCGCTCCGCGCTGGCGACCTCTGTGCTGACGAAGAATCGGTTGACCGATCCGATGCGGCCGATCTGTTCAAGCGCCCGCCGAAGCTCGGGCTGGAAGACCACCACCACCGCGAACAGTCCGACGACTGCGGCCGTCTCCATGAGCCGACGCAGCAGCTCGAACCCGAACAGAAGGGCGGCGAGGTAGACGAAGTACAGGATGGACAGGCCGATGACGATCCGGACCGCGCGGGTACCGCGGATGAGGATGAACAGCCAATAGATGACGATCGCCACCAGCCCGATGTCGATGACCGACGTCCAGCTGCCGTTGAGGTAGGTCCCGTAGAAGTCGCGGATCGCGTCGATCACGAGGTCAGTATGGCCTGCGTTGCTGTGGAGCGGAGGGGCCGATGGTACCAAAGAGCCCCGGCTGCACGGCCGGGGCTCCCTGCTGACGACGCGTGGCTGATGCCTAGCGCTTGGTGTACTGCGGCGCCTTGCGGGCCCGCTTGAGACCGTACTTCTTGCGCTCCTTGGCCCGCGGGTCGCGGGTCAGCAGGCCTGCCTCGCGCAACGCTGCTCGCGCGTCGGGATGTGCTCGCAGCAACGCTCGAGCGATGCCGTGACGGATCGCCCCGACCTGGCCGGAAACGCCACCGCCCGCCACGAGGACGCTGGCCGAGTAGCGGCCCTCGGTCTCGGTCACGCGGAACGGGAGCAGCATGCCGCCGTCCCGGGCAACCCCGCCGAAGTAGTCGGCCGCGGTCTTGCCGTTGACGATGATGCTGCCGTCGCCGGGCAGCAGGCGAACGCGCGCGACCGCGGTCTTGCGCCGCCCGGTGCCGTAGACGTAGTTCGTGCTCACGGATCGTCCTCTCTTACAGCTCGACAGCGGTAGGCTGCTGAGCCTGGTGCGGATGGTCCGCGCCGCTGTAGACCTTCAGCTTCTTGTACATGGCCCGGCCGAGACGGTTCTGGGGCAGCATTCCCTTGACCGCGCGCTCGATGACCAGCTCGGGCTTGCGCTCGAGCAACGTCTCGAGCGACTCCTCGCGGAGGCCGCCCGGGTAGTTCGAGTGGCGGAAGTAGCTCTTCTGCTTCAGCTTGTCTCCGGTCACCTTGATCTTCCCCGCGTTGAGGACGACCACGTGATCACCGGTGTCGAGGTGCGGCGTGTAGATCGGCTTGTGCTTGCCCTCGAGCAGGGTGGCGATGCGGGTAGCAAGCCGGCCCAGCGTCTGACCGGTCGCATCGACGACCCACCAGCTGCGCTCGATCTCGCCTGCCTTGACGGCGTAGGTCTTCACGTTGATGTGCTCTCCGGCTTGCCTTGGTTACTGCGCACCGGCCCTCGGCGGTCCGGCGCTCGTTCGTTCTTCGGTTCATTGGCTGATCGGTAGACGATGCGCTCGAGCGTCAGACCGTGCGGCGGTGCCGTGCGGCCGTGGAGTGCCCGACGGTCATCGCCCATCATCCGGTCCACGGACGCGGGGGCGATCCGTCCTCGCCCGACTTCGAGCAGGACGGCCACGATGCTGCGCACCATGCGTCGCAGAAACGCGTTCGCCGTTGCGCGGACCTCGACGAGGTCCCCGCGCCGGGTCACCCGCAGGTCGGCGAGATGGCGGACGGTCCGCCCGTGCGCATCGGCGCCCATCGCGGCGAAGTCCCGCTCTCCCAGCATGCGCTCGGCGGCCGCGCGCATGGCCTCGATGTCGAGCGTCTCGTCGATCTCGAGCGTCCGATGTCGATCGAGCGGATGCCTGGCCCCGTTCGTGAGGATCCGGTAGCGGTAGACGCGCCAGCGCGCGTCGCGCCTCGGGTCGAAGCCCGGCGCCGCCTCCCGCAGAGCACGCACGGTCAGGTCGGGCGGCAGCGCCGCGTTCACGCGTTGCTGCAGCCCCGGCAGTCCGCCCTCCTGCGCAAACTCGCGAGGGAGTTGGAATGCCGCGACCTGGCCGGTGGCATGCACCCCGGCATCGGTTCGCCCGGCGAGCCGGACTTTCGTCCGAACGCCGATCAGCCTGTTAAGCGCCTCCTCCAGCTCCCCCTGCACGGTCCGAGCATTTGGCTGGACCTGCGAGCCGGCGAAGGCCGTTCCGTCGTATTCGATGACCGCCTTGAGCACACGAGGTGCGGCCGGCATCATCGGATCGGTTCGGTATTGAGTTTGCCCGTCCTCAGACGAGCTCGATCTGGACCATGGATGCGCTGTCGCCGGGACGCTGTCCCAGCTTGACGATGCGCGTGTAGCCCGAGGTCCGGTCGGCATACTTGCCGGCGATCTCGGACATGAGCTTCTCGACGATGAGCGGCTCGTGCGGCATCTTCGACACGAGCTGTCGGCGCGCGTGAAGGTCACCGCGCTTCGCGAGCGTGATCATCCCGTCGACCATCCCACGAACCTCCTTGGCCTTCGCCTCGGTGGTCTTGACCTTCTCGTAGCGGATGATCGATACGGCGAGATTGCCGAGCATCGAGACCCGATGCGCGTGCGTGCGGCTGAGCTTTCGCCCGGCAATGCGATGCGGCATCGGTTCAGGACTCCCGGTCGAGCTCTGCGGCCGCGGCCTCGTCGAGCTCGGCGGAGGCCGGGATGTCCGACTCGTCGCTGCTCATCGAAGTTGCCTCCGGCGCGATGAAGCCACGAAGCGCCAGTCGCTCCTTCAGCTCATCCAGGCTCTTCTGTCCGAAGTTGCGCATCCGCAGGAACTCGTCATCGCTGAGTGAGAGGACCTGGCCGATCTTCGTGATGCTGTTGCGCTTGAGGCTGTTATAGGCCCGCATCGGCAGATCGAGCTCCTCGATCGGCGCATCCAGCAGGTTCGCACTCGGAGCCGTGGGGGCAGCCGACTCGGCGGCCACCGACGGTCGGCCGACCTCGGTGAAACGGCTGAACTCACGGACCAGGATCTCGGCCGCCTGGCTCAACGCGGACTGCGCTGTCGTGGTGCCGTCGGTCTCGATCTCCAGGGTCAGCTTGTCGTAGTTGGTCATCTGGCCGACGCGGGTCTTCTCGACCTGGTAGTTCACGCGGCGCACGGGAGAGAAGATCGCGTCCACCGGCACGACGCCGATGGGCATGTCCTCCGTGTGCTCGGCGGGCTGGTAGCCCATGCCGGTCTCCACGGTGAGGTCCATCTCGATGGCGCCGGAGTCCGAGTCGAGCGTCAGGATCACGAGATCGGGATTGACGATCTCGACGTCGGCCGACTCGGCGATGTCCGCGGCGGTCACCGGTCCGGCGCCGCGCTTTGCGAGCTTCAGCGTGACGGCGTGACGCGCGAAGGAGCGGAGACGCAGCTTCTTCACGTTCAGCACGATCTGGGTGACGTCTTCCTTGACGTTCTCGATGGTGCTGAACTCGTGGAACACGCCGTGGATCTGCACGCTGGTCACGGCCGCGCCGTCCAGCGAGCTGAGCAGCACGCGACGCAGGCTGTTGCCGAGCGTCATGCCATACCCCTCCTGAAGGGGCGTGACCTCGAAGCGACCCACGTTGCCCTCCGCGTGCACCTCTTCGATGTGCGGATCGGGCGCCTGGATCGGCTGGGGGGTTTCTAGTTCGATCATGGGAAGGATCAGGCTCCTAGCGCGAGTAGTACTCGACGACGAGCTGCTCGTTGAATTCGAGCGGCATCTGCTCGCGCGCCGGTTCGGCGAGAACGGTTCCGGAAAGCTTCGACGGGTCGGCGCTCACCCATTCGGGGACCTGCGCCGCCTTCATCGTCTCGGGGGCGATCTTGAAGAATTCGCGACCGCGTCGGCTGTCACGGACCTCGACCCGGTCACCCACGGAGACGCCGAAGCTCGGGATGTTGGTGGGGCGCCCGTTGACCGCGAAATGGCCATGGCTGACGAGCTGGCGTGCCTGTGCTCGACTGGACGCAAAGCCCATTCGGAACACGACGTTGTCCAGCCGCATCTCGAGGAGACGCAGCAGGTTCTCGCCGGTCATGCCCTTGTGCTGTTCGGCCTTGGCGAAATAGTTGCGGAACTGGCGCTCGAGCACCGAGTAGCTCTTCCGCACCTTCTGCTTCTCGCGAAGCTGGAGGCCGTACTCGCTCACCTTGCGACGGCGCATGGTGTTCATGCCCGGCGGGGTGCTGCGGCGCTCGAAGGCGCATTTGCGGCTGTAGCACCGGCTGCCCTTGAGGAAGAGCTTCAGCCCTTCGCGGCGGCAGATGCGGCAGACGGCGTCGTTGTAGCGTGCCATGTTGTTCGATCCCCTCTCAGACCCGGCGCCGCTTGGGCGGGCGGCAGCCGTTGTGCGGGATGGGAGTCACATCCGTGATGGCCGTCACTTCGAGCCCGGCCGTCTGGAGCGAGCGAATGGCCTGCTCACGGCCGCCACCCGGGCCTTTGACGAAGACCTCGATCTGGCGCATGCCGTTCTCCATCGCGCGCTTTGCCGCGATGTCCGCGGTCTGCGCGGCCGCATACGGCGTGCTCTTGCGGGAGCCCTTGAAGCCGACCAGGCCCGCGCTGCCCCAGCTGATGACGTTCCCGGTCGTGTCGGTGATGGTCACGATCGTGTTGTTGAACGTCGACTGGATGTGCGCGTGCCCCGTCGGCACGTTCTTTCGCTCGCGCTTCTTGCCGCGCTGCGTGCGCTTACGCTCTGCCATGGAACTCCCGTTACTTCTTGCGGCGGATGCCGACGGTCTTCTTGGGACCTCGGCGCTGCCGTGCATTTGTCTTGGTGCGCTGCCCGCGGACCGGCAGGTTGCGGCGATGACGCAGCCCGCGATACGAGCCGATCTCCATCAGGCGCTTGACGTTGAGGCTGACTTCGCGGCGGAGGTCTCCCTCCACCTTGAACTGGCGATCGACCACCTCGCGGAGGCGGTTGACCTCCTCTTCGGTCAGGTCACGGACGCGGGTGTCGGGTGACACGTTCGCCGCCGTGATGACCTTGGAGGCCGATGTCGGGCCGATGCCGTGGATGTAGGTGAGGCTGATGATCACCCGCTTCTCGCGGGGAATATCGACGCCGGAGATACGTGCCACGATCCTCCTAGCCCTGCCGCTGCTTGTGCTTGGGAACGACGCAGATGACCATGACCACACCGGAGCGCTTGATGACCTTGCAGCGCTCGCAGCGGGGCTTCACGGATGCAGAAACTTTCATCTCATCCTGTACGTGATGCGACCCCGGGTGAGGTCATAGGGGGAAAGCTCAACGCGGACGGTGTCACCGGGCAGGATGCGGATGAAGTTCTGGCGCAGCTTCCCGGAGATGTGTGCGAGCACCTCGTGCCCGTTCTCCAGGCGCACCTTGAACATCGCGTTCGGCAGGGGGAGAACGACCTCTCCCTCGACCTCAATGGCATCCTTCTTTGGCAAGCGACACGCAACCTCGTTCAGCGTTGATTCATTGCAATGGGACCGACACGCGAAAAGGCCGCCGCACAGGGCGACCCACGGAACGGAGAGTATACCCCAAGCCGCCCAGGTCGTACAAGGCGGGTCATGGGCGCTCGGTGAGGATCTCGGGACCTCCCTCGGTCACCGCGATCGTGTTCTCGAAATGGGCCGCCAGGCTGGCGTCGGAGGTCCGCACGGTCCAGTTGTCATCGGCCACGAACACGTCGTCGCGGCCCAACGTGAACATCGGCTCGATCGCGAAGCACATCCCGGCCTCGATGCGAAGTCCCGTTCCCGGGGCGCCGTAGTTCGGAACCTGCGGATCCTCGTGCATGGAGCGGCCGATGCCGTGCCCGACGAAGGGCCGGACGATGCCATACCCACGCTCGTGCGCCACGGTCTCGATGGCGTGGCCGATATCACCCAGGCGGTTGCCCGGCCGCGCGGCCGCGATGCCCGCCTCCATGCCGCGGCGCGTCGCATCGACCAGCGCGGAGACCTCGGGCGGCACATCGCCGATGATCCAGGTGCGGGCGCAGTCAGCGTGCCAGCCATCGAGGATGCAACCGATGTCGATGCTGACGACATCGCCCGCGGCCAGCCGGCGGCGCCGAGATGGGATCCCGTGGACGACCTCGTCGTTGACGCTGGCGCAGATCGATCCCGGGAACGGCGGATTGGTGCCGTATCCCTTGAACGAGGGGATGGCGCCGGCATCCCGGATCATTCGCTCGGCAATGGCGTCCAGGTCGCCCGTGGTGATGCCGGGCCGAAGCTCGGCGTGCAGGATGTCGAGGATGCCTGCCAGGATGCGTCCGGCTCCGCGCATCTGGTCGATCTCCGACGCTCGCTTGATGGTGACCGCGCCTGGCGTTCTCATGCCCATCCGGATCAGCGAGCCGCCGGCGTGCCGATGCTCGCCAGGATCGCTGCGGTCACGGCCTCGATCGACTGCGTCCCATCCAACCGATCGACGATCCCCACTCGCTCGTAGTGCTCGACCACGGCCAGCATCGGCGGCACCTGCTTGTCGAGCCGCGCGCGCACGACCTCCGGACGGTCATCGTCACGCTGGCGCAGCACGGTGCCGTCCCGATCGCAGACGCCCGCGACGCGCGGTGGGTCGGTGTCCTCGTGGTACGGGGTGCCGCACTGCGGGCACACCCATCGGCCGGCGACCCGCCGAACCAGCTTCTCGGTCGGGACTTCGATGTACAGCACGCGGCGAATCCGCTCCCCCGCGGCGGCCAGCGTGTCGTCCAGTGCCTTGGCCTGCCCCACGGTTCGCGGAAACCCGTCGAGGATGGCGCCGGCATCGGCGGCGGGCCGGGCCAGCTCCTCCATGAACATGGCGATCGTGAGCTCATCGGGTACGAGCTCGCCCGCCTCCATGTACTCGCGGGCCGCCTCGCCGAGCTCGGTTCCCGCGGCGAGTGCCGCCCGGAACAGGTTGCCCGATGCCAGGTGCACCAGCCCGAGCTCGCGCGACAGGATGCCGGCCTGGGTCCCCTTGCCGGCGCCCACGGCGCCGACCAGGAGGAGGATCAGGCGCTCGTCACCACGGTCCGCGCACGGGCTCGTCGGTCACCTGATGAAGCCCTCGTAGTGGCGCATCATCATCTGCGCCTCGAGCTGCTTCATCGTCTCGACCACCACGCTGACCATGATCAGGATGCTGGTCCCGCCGAGCTGCAGGTTGTTCGTGCCCGGGATCGCGGCCGTCACGATGAACGGCAGCACCGCGATGAAGCCGAGGAACAGCGCACCGCCCAGCGTGATGCGGTTCGTCACCCGGCCCAGGAACTCCTCGGTCGGCTTGCCCGGACGGATGCCGGGGATGAACCCGCCGTTCTTGCGCAGGTAGTCCGCGGTCTGGTCGGGTCGGAACTGGAACGCCGTGTAGAAGTAGGTGAAGAACACGACGAGCAGGAAGTACATCGTCGCCGTAGACCGGAATGTTCGTCCGCCCGTCGAGGTTGGTGGCGATGAAGTTCGCCGCGTCGCGCACCCAGGTGATGTCGCTGGCGGTGAAGTACTGGGCGATCTGCGCCGGGAAGAGCAGGATGCTGACGGCGAAGATGATCGGGATGACGCCGGCCATCGTCACCTTGAGCGGCAGGTACTGCGTCTGGCCCTGGTACATGCGCCGGCCGCGGACGCGGCTCGCGTACTGCACCGGGATGCGGCGCTGGCCCTCATTGATGAAGACGACCGCCGCCACGACCACGACCGCCACGATGACGAACGGGATGAGCCGCGCGATCGAGTCCGGTCCCTGCAGAATCGGTCCGACCTGCTGCGGGATGCTGCCGACGATGCCGGCGAAGATGATGAAGCTGATGCCGTTGCCCAGCCCCTTCTCACTGATGAGCTCGCCCAGCCACATGAGGAGGACGGTGCCAGCCGTGAAGCTGAGCAGCAGGCTGAGGGTCTCGATGCTGAAGAGCGGGTTCGACGGAATGACGCCGCTCGAGCTGAGCAGCACGCTGATGCCATAGCCCTGGGCGAAGGCGAACGGCACGGTCAGCATGCGCGTGTACTGGTTGATCTTGTTGCGGCCGTACTCGCCCTCGCGACTCAGCTCCTCGAGCGCCGGGATCACGCCGCGCATGAGCTGCATGACGATGCTCGAGTTGATGTACGGGTTCACCCCGAGGCCGATGACCGATGCGGCCGCCAGGCCGCCTCCGGAGAAGATGTTCAGGATCCCGAGCAACGGGTTGTTCGTGAACAGGTCGCTCAGGGCGGCCGTGTTCACGTTCGGAATCGGCACGTTCGTCAGCGCCCGGAAGATCAGCAGGATCCCGAGCGTGAAGAGCACCTTGCGCCGGATGTCCGGCGCCCGGAAGGCGGTGAGGGCCGTCTCGATCAAGCTTCCGGCCCGCTTTCGCCATCGGCCTGCTCTTCGTTCCCCGCGGCGGAGGAGTCGGTTGACGTGGCCTGCTCATCGGCGACATCTGCCGCGGCGGCTGCTGCGGGCGGAGTGCCGCCCTTGCCCTTGCCCTTGCCCTTGCGGGCACGCTTGGCCAGGCGAGCCTCGGTACGCGCGACGGCATCGGCTGCCGCCTGTGCTTCGGCTTCCTCGTCGACCGGCGCGTTGTCCGGCCAGCTGAGGCGCTGAACGGTGGACCCGGCGGCGGCCAGCTTGTCCAGGGCGCTCTTGCTGAACGCGTGAGCGTGGATCGTGATCCCCTTCGGCGCGTCGCCGACACCCAGGATCTTGACCGGCAGCTTCGTGTCGCGGATCAGGCCGTCGTGTGCAAGGACATCGGGTGTGACGAGCGTGCCCTTCTCGACCTCGGCGATCTTCGCCAGGTTGAGCGGGGCGTACGGGAATGCGGTCCCGGTTCCGGAAGCCATGCAGCTTCGGGGTCCGGATGTGGAGCGGGGTCTGCCCACCCTCGAACCAGGCCGGGATGCCTCCGCCGGCTCGCGCCTTCTGGCCCTTGGTTCCGCGTCCCGCGGTCTTGCCGCGTCCCGAACCGTGGCCGCGGCCGACCCTCCGGGACGGCGTCCGCGACCCGGGAGCCGGGTGCAGGTCGTGGAGCTTCACTTGGTTTCCTCCTGTGTCGTGGCCGCCGGCTCCTCGACTTCGATCAGAAAGGCGACGCGCCGGAGCATGCCCCGCATGACCGGGGTGTCGGCGACCTGTACGGACTGATTCAGGCGATGGAGTCCCAGCGCGCTGATCGTTCCGCGCGCGGCCGCGCGATGTCCGATGGTGGATTTCGTCCACGTCACGGTCAGCATCGGGCCGGTCTTCTTGTCGCTGCGCTTAGCGGCCACGTCCACCTCCGGGTCCGCTGTTCATCGGCTCTCGCCGCGGCGGAATCTCGTGTGGCGTGCGCGCCAGCTCGGCGCCGCGCTTGCCCAGGAGCTGCTCGGCGGTCCGTCCCCGCAGCGCGGCGATGACATCGGCCGAACGCAGCGCCGCCAGGCACTCGATCGTGGCGCGAACGACGTTGATCGGATTGGTCGATCCCTGTGCCTTGCTCAGCAGGTCCCGGATGCCCGCGGCCTCGACGACCGAGCGCACCGATCCACCGGCGATGACACCGGTGCCGGCACTGGCCGGCTTGAGCATGACCTTCGAGGCGCCGAAGTGACGATGGACCTCGTGCGGGATCGTCGAACCGACCAGCGGCACCTTGATCAGGTGCTTCTTGGCGTCCTCGACGCCCTTGCGGATCGCCTCGGGAACCTCGCCGGCCTTGCCGATCCCCGCGCCGACGGTGCCGTTGCCGTCACCGACGACCACCACGGCACTGAAGCTGAAGCGCCGGCCACCCTGGACGACCTTCGCGACGCGGTTGATCTGGACGACCTTCTCCTCCAGGTTGAGCTTGGACGCATCGATGCGTGCCATATGCAGATCTCCTCGCTACAGGTTGAGGCCGCCCTCGCGGGCGCCCTCGGCGAGCGAGCGGACCCGCCCGTGGTACTGGTAACCGCCCCGGTCCAGCACGACGGCGCTGACCCCGGCTGCCTTCGCCCGCTCGGCGACGGCCTTGCCGACCGAGCGCGCCGTGTCGACCGGAGTCGACGCGCCGAGATCGGCCTCTTGGCTCGAAGCAGCGGCCAGGGTGCGCCCGGTGGAGTCGTCGATCACCTGGGCATAGATGTATTTCGCGCTGCGGAAGACCGACAGGCGCGGACGCTCCGTGCTGCCGCTGATGCGCAGTCGGATGCGCTCGTGGCGCTTGCGGCGCAGCGCGCCGCGATTCGTGTTCTTCATGCTTATCCTCAGCCCCCGACCTTGCCGGCCTTGCCGGCCTTGCGGAGGATCTGCTCACCGGCGTAGCGAATGCCCTTGCCCTTGTACGGCTCCGGCTTTCGCTGCGAGCGGATGTATGCGGCTATCTGGCCCACGAGCTCCTTGTCCGCGCCAAAGACGCCGAGCCGTGTCGGCGTCTCGACACGGAACTCGATGCCGGCGGGCGGATCGACCTCGACGGGGTGCGAGTACCCGAGCGCCAGCACGAGCTTCTGACCCTGGAGCTGGGCGCGGTACCCGACGCCGCTGATCTCGAGGTTCTTGGTGAAGCCGGTCGTGACGCCGGTGACCATGTTGTTCACGAGCGTGCGCGTCAGACCGTGCAACGCCCGATGGCGTGGCTCGTCTGTCGGGCGCACGACGCGCAGGATGCCTTCATCGCGCTCGAGGGTCATGTCCGCGTGCAGCTCGCGTTCGAGCTGCCCCAGCGGGCCCTTGACGCTCAGCCGGCGCCCTTCCTGTGTGATCTCCACCCCCGATGGGAGCGGAATGGGCATTCGTCCGATACGGGACATGCGGTGTTCGCTCCTCTACCAGACGTAGGCCAGGACCTCGCCACCGAGATTCTGCTTCCGGGCATCGGTGCCCGTCATGATCCCGTGGGAGGTGGAAAGGATGGCAAGCCCAAGGCCGCCGAGAACCCGCGGGATCTCGGTCTTGCGCGCGTAGACGCGCAGCCCCGGCTTGCTGATGCGCTTGAGACCGGTGACGACCGGCGTTCGGCCCTCCACGTACTTGAGGCGCATGGTGAGCATCTCCTGGATGCCCTCGGTGCTCGTCTCGTACGTGTCGATGAAGCCCTCCTCGGTCAGGATCCGCGCGATCTCGCGCTTCACCCTGGACGAGGGCATGCTCAGGTCCTTGTGCCGTGCCGCGCTGGCGTTTCGTATTCGCGTCAGCATGTCGGCGATCGGGTCGGTCACATTCATTGGTTCGCGTTGTTCTCCTCGGCGGTGGTTCGCTCCCTGCCTCTCGGTGGGTGGCGCCTTCCGCTGATGGTGGCCGCCACGTGGCGGGCCTCGGGGTGGTGAGCGGTTACCAGCTCGACTTGGTCACGCCCGGCAGCTGGCCCAACAGGGCTCGCTCCCGGAAGCAGATGCGGCACATGGCGAATCGGCGCATATAGCCACGCGGCCGGCCGCAGACCTGGCAACGGTTGTGCTCGCGGACGGGGAAGCGCGCGGGGCGCTTCGACCGTGCGATGCTCGACTTCTTGGCCACAGGATGCTCCTCTAGTTCGCCTGGAACGGCATGCCGAGGAGTTCGAGGAGCTTCAGCCCCTCCTCATCGGTCTTTGCCGTCGTCACGATGCTGATCTCGAGCCCGCGCAGCCGGTCGATCTTGTCGTAGTCGATTTCGGGGTAGACGAGCTGCTCGCGCAGGCCGAGGCTGAAGTTGCCGCGACCGTCGAACGAGCGGGTCGGGATGCCGCGGAAGTCCCGGATTCGCGGAAGCGCAAGGTTGAGCGTCCGCTCCAGGAAGTCGTACATCCGCTGTCCGCGCAGCGTCACCTTGGCGCCGATCGGCATCCCGGTGCGCAGCCGGAACTGCGCGATCGACCGCTTGGCGCGGGTCACGATCGGCTTCTGCCCGGTGATCGTGGTGAGGTCACCGACCGCCGCGTCCAATGCCTTGGCGTTGGCGATCGCCTCTCCCAGGCCGATGTTCACGACGACCTTCTCGACGTGAGGGATCTGCATCGGATTCGGGTAGCTGAACTCGCGCTGCATGGCGGGCACGATCTCGTCGTGGTACCGCTGGCGCAGCCCCGAGTACTCGGGCTTCCGATAGGCGCCGTTCTTCTTCGGTGCCTTGTCCTGCGCCGGTGCGGCCTTGGTCGCCGATGCGGCCTTGGTCGCCGATGCGGCGCGACTCCGTGTGGGCTTCTTCGCGTCGGGGCTCACTTGCTTGTCACCTCGATCTGCTCGCCGCACTGCTTGCAGACCCGCGTCCGCTGGGCGTGCTCGCCCTCGGTCTTGGTGTGGCCGACGCGCGTCGGTCGATCACACCGCGGGCACACGACCTGGACGTTGCTGACGTGAATCGGCACCGGCAGGTCGATGATGCCGGCCGTCTGCGTTCGCGACCGCGCGCGCTGGTGGCGCTTGGCCATGTTGATTCCGGGTATCACGACACCGAAGCCTCGCTTCGTCTTCTCGACCCGGTCGACGGTGCCGCGCTTGCCGCGGTCCTTTCCGGCCAGGACGATGACGGTGTCACCCCTTCGCACGTTCATCTAGAGCACCTCCGGGGCGAGCGAGACGATCTTCATGTAGTTGCGCTCACGCAGCTCGCGGGCAACCGGCCCGAAGATGCGAGTACCGCGCGGGCTGCCCTGCGGCGTGATGAGGACGGCGGCGTTCTCGTCGAAGCGGATGTGGCTGCCGTCCGGGCGGCCGTACTCCTTGGTGGTGCGGACCACGACGGCACGCACGACCTCGCCCTTCTTCACGGCAGCGTTCGGCAGCGCCTGCTTGACGCTGGCCACGATGACGTCGCCGACCTCGGCGGTGTCGCTCGTCGAGCGGCCGATGACGGAGATGCACATCAGCGTTCGCGCGCCGGAATTGTCGGCCACGCGCAGCCTGCTGTACTTCTGGATCATGCCTGCTCCGTCCCGTCGATCAGCTCTTCGTGCGAGCCGCGCGCCACGACCTCGACGACCGTCCAGCGCTTCTCGGCGGAGAGCGGACGGCTCTCCTCGATGCGCACGGTGTCGCCGACTCGCGCCGAGTTCTCCGCGTCATGTGCCTTGAACTTGCTGCTGAGGCGCACGACCCGCTTGTAGATCGGGTGCCTGCGCAGTCGTTCGACGCTCACGACGACGGTCTTGTCCATCTTGTCGGACACGACGCGTCCGATCTTGGTCTTTCGTTTGCCCTGCATCAGCTGGCCTTCTCTGCGGCAGCGGCCGCGTCGGCGGCGTGCTGTCGCTCAGTCATGACGGTCAGGATGCGAGCGATCCGCTTGCGGGTCGCCGGCAGCCTGCTGTAGTTGCTTTCCTGTCGCGTGGCGAGGTCGAAGCGGACCTTCCACAGCTCCTGCTTCGCATCGCGCAGTGCGCCCTCGAGGTCCTTCTCGGAGAGGGCCCGAACCTCACTGATGTCCATGGTCATGCCCTTCCTTGAGAACGAACTTCGTGCTGATCGGCAGCTTGTGGCTGGCAAGGCGCATGGCCTCGCGGGCGATCGGCTCCGGCACGCCGGACATCTCGAACATCACCCGGCCCGGCTTGACCACCGCGACCCAGTGGTCGGGGGCGCCCTTGCCCGAGCCCATTCGGACCTCCGCCGGCTTCTTCGTGACGGGCTTGTCCGGGAAGACCCGGATCCATACGCGCCCGCCGCGCTTGATGTGGTGGGTCATCGCTCGCCGCGCCGCCTCGATCTGACGGCTGGTCAGCCAGCAGACCTCCTCCGCCATCAGGCCGTACTCGCCAAAGCTGACGAGCGTGCCGCCCTTGGCCAGGCCACGACGCCGACCGCGCTGCACCTTGCGGTGCTTGACCCGCTTGGGCATCAACATCGGTCAGGACTCCTTCGCGGGCGAATCGTCGCCGGCTGAGGCATCGACCTTGGGCTTGGCAGTCTTCGCGGCCTTCGGCTTGCTGGCTGCCTTCGGCTTCGCCGCTGACGACTTGCTCGCGGCCGGCGCGTCATCCGCAGCCGGCGCATCGGCTCCGCCAGCCGGAGTCGTGGCCGCCTTGGCCCGCGATGCCCGCTTCGGTGCATCGGCCTTCGGCGCCTCGGTCTCCTTCGGCTGCTCGACCTTGGGTGCAGCGGCCTTGGGTGCAGCGGCCTTCGGCGCCTCGGTCACCGCCGGCTGCTCGACCCGGGGCTGCTCCGCCACGGGCTTCGGTGCGTCAACCTCGACTGCGGCGCGTGCGGGGGCTTCGGACGCCGGTGCCGGGGCCGCCTGGCCCGCGCCGCCGTTCGTCCTGGCCGCCGGTCGGGTTCGTGCTCCGGCCGTGCCGCGTCGCGGTGCCCGAGGTTCGGTCCTGGCACTGCCCGGCCGCTCGCCGAGCTGCTCGCCGCGGTACACCCACGCCTTGACGCCGATGCGTCCGTAGGTCGTGTGGGCGTGGACGACGCCGTAGCTGATGTCGGCGCGCAGGGTCCCGAGCGGAATGCGCCCCTCCTTGTCCCACTCGGTGCGGCTCATCTCGGAGCCGCCGAGGCGACCGGAGACCTGGATCTTCACGCCCTTGGCGCCGGCCTTGATGGTGCGCTGGATCGACTGCTTGATCGCCTTGCGGAACGCGATGCGCCGCTCCAGCTGCCCGGCCACGTTCTGGGCCAGCAGCATGCCGTCGAGCTCGGGCTGGAGGATCTCCTTGATCTCGAGCTTGACCTTCTTGTTCGTCAGCTTGCCGATGTTCGTGCGCAGCGCCTCGACGTTCGCGCCGCCCTTGCCGATCACGATCCCCGGCTTGGCCGTGTGCACCGTGACGGTGACGTGGTTGATGCCGCGCTCGATCTCGACCTGGCTGACGCTCGCGTTCGACAGCTGCTTCGCGACCAGCTCCCGGATCCGCATGTCCTCCTGGAGCAGGGTCGCGTAGTCGCGGTCCGCGTACCACTTCGCCAGCCAGGGCTTGATGATGCCGATCCGGAAGCCGTAGGGGTGAACCTTGTGACCCATCTACGACTCCTCTCGGTCAGCCACGGCGACGGTGATGTGGCTGGTTCGCTTCAGAATTCCGAACGTAGCGGCCCTGGGCCCGCGGGCGTCCAGCGCTTCAGGGTCGGGCCCTCGTCGGCCGACCGCGCTCACCACGTGCAGCTCATCGGCCGACAGGTTGTAGTTGTTCTCGGCGTTGGCGGTGGCGCTCTTCAGCACCTTTGCCACGTCCTTCGCTGCCGCGTTCGGCAGGAAGCGCAGGATGGCCGCAGCCTCCTCGACCGGCTTGCCGGCGATGAGGTCGGTGACCAGCCGCACCTTGCGCGGGCTGATCCGGATGTACTTTGCCGTCGCGCTCACTCGCATCGGTCCTACTTCAACGCCGTCGATCGGTCCGTGGCCTTGCCGTGGCCGCGGTAGGTGCGCGTCGGAGCGAACTCGCCGAGCCGATGCCCGACCATGTTCTCGCTGACGAAGACGGGCACGTGCCGGCGTCCGTCGTGGACGGCGATCGTGTGCCCGATCATCTGCGGGAAGATCACGCTCGCGCGCGACCAGGTCTTCAGCACCTTCCGCTCGCTGCGCTTGTTCATGTCGTCGATGCGGCCGAGCAGGCGCGCGTCGACGAATGGTCCCTTCTTGATGGAACGACTCATCTCTACGCTCCTAACCCCGTCCGTACCGACGGCGAACGATCAGCTTGTTGCTCTTGTTCTTCTTGACGCGGGTCCGCAGGCCCATGGCCGGCTTGCCCCACTTGGTCTTCGGCGGCATGCCGGTGGGCTGCTTGCCCTCGCCACCGCCGTGCGGATGGTCGCGCGGGTTCATGGCCGATCCGCGCACCTCGGGCCGACGGCCCATGTGGCGCGAACGACCGGCCTTGCCGATCTTCTGGTTCTCGTGATCCAGGTTGCTCACCTGGCCGATGGTCGCCATGCATTCGATGCGCACGCGGCGCACCTCGTCCGACGGCAGTCGAATGGTCGCGAAGTTCCCCTCCTTGGCGAGCAGCTGGGCGCTGCTGCCGGCGCTTCGCACGATCTGGCCACCACGGCCGGCGACCAGCTCGATGTTGTGGATCTGGGTGCCCAGCGGGATGCGGCTCAGCGGCAGAGCGTTGCCCGGTTCGCGCCTCGACATCGGGGCCGGAGGCGACGCGAGTCGCCGACCTTCAGGCCGTGCGGCAGCAGCATGTAGCGCTTCTCGCCGTCGGCGTAGTGCAGCAGGCCGATGCGCGCCGATCGGTTCGGGTCGTACTCGACCGTCGCGATCTTGCGCGGGCACGCCGACCTTGTCGCGCTTCCAGTCGATGACGCGATACTGGCGCTTGTGCCCGCTGCCCTGGTGGCGAACGGTCAGCTTGCCCTGGCTGTTGCGCCCGGCGCGCCGCACCAGCTTCTCGGTGAGCGGCTTGTGCGGGCTGTCGGCGGTGATCTCCTCGAACGTCGATCGGGTCATCTGTCGAAGACCCGGCGACGTCGGTCGGTAATTGCGAAGTGGCATCGTCAGACGGCCTCGAAGAGTTCGATCTTGTCACCCGGCGCGATCGTCACGATGGCCTTCTTCCAGCCCGGAACCGTGCCCATCGTCTTGCGGCCGCGCCGCTTCTGCTTGGGACGGACGCTGACGACCCGCACGCCGAGGACGGTCACCTTGAACTCCGCCTCGACGGCTGCCTTGATGAGGAACTTGTTCGCGTCGCGCGCGACGGCGAACGTGTAGTTGTTGCGCTCGGTCTCGAGCGTGCTCTTCTCGCTGATCACGGGGCGAAGCAGCACGTCGTGCAGGCTGTTGGCGGTCATGCGTACACCTCCTGCGGCGCGATCGAGCGCATCGCGCGTGAAGACGACCGTATCGGCCTCGAGGAGATCGACCACGTTCAGGCTGTCGGCCAGGATCACGCGCACCTCGCGCAGGTTCCGCGCCGCGACGCTCGACCTCCGGATCTCGGGCGGAGAGGACGATGAGGACCTTGCCCTCCGCCTTCCAGCCGCTGAGGCGTCCCAGCATCGCCTTGGTCTTCGACTCGTCGAGGTCGAAGCCCTCGACGACCCGCAGCGCGCCTTCGGCCTGCTTGGCGGTCAGCACGCCGCGCAGTGCGCCACGGCGCATCTTCGACGGCATCTTCTGCGTCGTAGCTGCGCGGGTGCGGCCCGAAGACCACGCCGCCGCCGGCCCAGTGCGGTGCCGTCTTCGTGCCCTGGCGAGCGCGACCGGTGCCCTTCTGGCGCCACGGCTTCTTGCCACCGCCGTTGACCTTGCCGCGAGTCAGCGTATTCGACGTCCCGAGACGTCGGCCGGCGAGCTGCCGAATCACTGCCTGGTGGATGAGCGCCTCGCTGATCGGGGCGCCGAACAGCGTCTCGGCGAGGTCGACCTTGCCGGCGTCCTTGCCATCGGCCTTGAGGATCGTCGTCTGAGGCATCGTCACTTCGCCTTCTGCACGAGCAGCAGGCCGTTGCGTGCGCCCGGGACCGCACCCTTGACCAGGATGAGGTTGCGCTCGGCGTCGACCTTCACGACCTTGAGCTTCTTCACGGTCACCCGTTCGTTGCCCATGTGACCGGCCATGCGGGTTCCCTTCCAGACGCGACCCGGATAGGTGCCGGCGCCGATGGATCCGGGAGCGCGGTGGTGGTCCGATCCGTGCGTCTTCGGGCCACGCTTGAAGTTGTGGCGTGCGATCACGCCGGTGAAGCCATGTGCCCTTGCTGACGCCGGTGACGTCCACCAGCTCGCCGGCCTCGAACAGATCGACGCCGACCTGCTGGCCGACCTCGTAGCCATCCGTGGCATCAAGGCGCAGCTCGCGCACGTGCTTCGGGCGCTGATGATCCTTGTCGAGATGCTTGAACTGGCCGGCGACCGGCTTCGTCGAGCGGCGCGCGACACCGGCGCCGAGCTGCACGGCCGCATAGCCGTCCTTCTCGACGTCACGTAGTCGCGTGACCGTGTTCGGGGTCGCCTCGATGACGCTCACCGGGACGACGCTGCCGTCGTCCTCGAAGATTCGCATCATTCCGAGCTTCCTACCGATCAATCCTGCCGGCACTATGGTGATTCCCTCTCAACTGATGGCGGAAGTTCCTCGGGTGAGCCGATGCCCACCCGGGGCGCTTCACATCTTGATTTCGATATCGACGCCGGCGGCCAGGGACAGCCGCATCAGCGCATCGACCGTCTTGGTCGATGGGTCGATGATGTCGATCAGGCGCTTGTGCGTCCGAATCTCGAACTGCTCACGGCCGTCCTTGTGAACGAACGGGCCGCGAATCACGGTGTACTTCTCGATGCGGGTCGGCAGCGGTACCGGGCCGGCGATGTCGGCCCCGGTGCGCTGCGCGGTCTCCACGATCTGCTCGGCCGACTGGTCGAGCAGCTTGTGGTCGTACGCCTTGAGTCGGATGCGGATGCGCTGCTTGGCCATAACGGCTAGCCGATGACCTCGGTGATCACGCCCGCACCGACCGTGTGCCCGCCCTCGCGAATCGCGAAGCGCTGACCCTGCTCGATCGCGATCGGCGTGATGAGCTCCACGTCGATGTTGACGTTGTCACCGGGCATGATCATCTCGACGCCAGCCGGCATCGCGATGGCGCCGGTGACATCGGTCGTGCGCAGGTAGAACTGCGGGCGGTAGCCCGCATAGAACGGCGTGTGGCGGCCACCCTCTTCCTTGGAGAGGACGTAGACCTCGGCCTTGAACTTCGTGCCGGGCTTCACGCTGCCCGGCTTGGCGAGCACCTGGCCGCGCTCGAGCTCATCGCGCTCGATGCCGCGCAGGAGGAGGCCGACGTTGTCGCCTGCCTGGCCCTCGTCCAGGGTCTTCTTGAACATCTCGACGCCGGTGACCACCAGCGGGCGGACCTTGGCATGGATGCCGACCAGCTCGATCGTCTCGCCGGTGTTCACGATGCCGCGCTCGATGCGGCCCGGTGGCGACGGTTCCGCGGCCCTTGATGCCGAAGACATCCTCGATCGGCATGAGGAACGGCTTGTCCGTCTCGCGCGCCGGGGTCGGGATGTAGCTGTCGACCGCGTCCATCAGCTCCTTGATCGAGGCGTAGTCCTCGCTCTCGGGGTCGTCGCTGCCGGACTCGAGCGCCTTGAGCGCCGAGCCGCGGATGACGGGGACGTCGTCGCCGGGGAACTCGTACTTGCTGAGGAGCTCGCGGACCTCCATCTCGACGAGGTCGATGAGCATCTCGTCGTCGACCATGTCGACCTTGTTGAGGTACACGACCAGGCTCGGGACCTCGACCTGGCGAGCCAGGAGGATGTGCTCGCGAGTCTGCGGCATCGGACCGTCAGCGGCGGACACGACCAGGATCGCGCCGTCCATCTGGGCGGCGCCGGTGATCATGTTCTTGATGTAGTCGGCGTGACCGGGGCAGTCAACGTGAGCGTAGTGACGGTTGGCCGTCTGGTACTCGACGTGGCTGATGGCGATCGTGATGCCGCGCTGCCGCTCCTCGGGAGCGTTGTCGATCTGGTCGAAGGCGCGGAAGTCAGCGCCGCCGGACAGCGACAGGAACTTCGTGATCGCTGCGGTCAGCGTCGTCTTGCCGTGGTCGACGTGCCCGATCGTGCCGACATTGACGTGCGGCTTGCTGCGGTCGAACTTCTGCTTGGCCATGTTGGTCCTTCGTCGCTCCTTGAGTGCTTGTGCTTAGCTCTTCGACTTTGCGATCAGCTCGTTGGCGAGGTTGCCAGGGACTTCTGCATAGCGGCTGAACTCCATCGAGTAGGTGGCACGACCCTGGGTCATGCTCCGCAGCTCGGTGGCGTAGCCGAACATCTCGGCCAGGGGGACGTGTGACTGGATCATGCGGCTCGTGCCGCGCTCGTCGATCCCGTCGATCTGGCCGCGCTTGCTGTTGAGGTTGCCGATGACGTCGCCCATGTAATCCTCGGGCGCCGTGACCTCGACCTTCATGATCGGCTCGAGGATCGCGGGATCGGCCTTCGCCACCCCGTCCTTGGCCGCCATGCTGCCGGCGATCTTCATCGCCATCTCCGACGAGTCGACCTCGTGGTACGAGCCGTCGATGAGGGTCACCTTGACGTCGATGACCGGGAAGCCGGCGACCACGCCACCGGCCAGTGCTTCGGTGACCCCCGCCTCGATGGCGCGCCAGAACTCGCGCGGCACGGAGCCGCCCACGATCTTGGACTCCCACTCGAAGCCGGCGCCGCGCTCGAGCGGCTCGAGCGTCAGGACGGCGTGGCCGTACTGGCCCTTGCCGCCGGTCTGGCGCACGAAGCGGCCCTCGGCCTTGACGCCCTTGCGGATCGCCTCGCGGTAGCTGACCTGCGGCCGGCCGACGTTGGCCTGCACCTTGAATTCGCGCAACATGCGGTCCACCAGGACTTCGAGGTGAAGCTCGCCCATGCCCGCGATGCGGGTCTGGCTCGACTCCTCGTCCGTGTGGACGCGGAAGGTCGGGTCCTCCTCGGCGAGCCGCTGGAGGGCGATCGCCATCTTGTCCTGGTCGGCCTTGGTCTTGGGCTCGACTGCGAGCTCGATGACCGGCTCCGGGAAGGTGATCGACTCCAGGACGATCGGCTTGTCCTCCGCGGACAGCGTGTCGCCGGTGGTCGTGTTCTTCAGCCCGACGGCCGCGGCGATGTCGCCGGCGCTGACCGACTCGATCTCCTCGCGGTGGTTGGCGTGCATCTGGAGGATGCGCCCGACCCGCTCCTTCTGGCCCTTGGTGCTGTTGTAGATGTAGGACCCGGTCTTGAGCGTGCCCGAGTAGACCCGGAAGAAGGCGAGCTTGCCGACGAACGGGTCCGCCGCGATCTTGAACGCCAGGGCCGAGAACGGCTCTTCCGGGTCGGTCTGACGCACGACCTCGGTCATCGCCTTGGGATCCGTGCCGTGAACCGGCGGCACATCGAGCGGGCTCGGCAGGTAGTCGATGACCGCGTCGAGCATCGGCTGGACGCCCTTGTTCTTGAGCGCCGACCCGGTGAGGACCGGCACGATCTTGTAGGCCAGCGTCCCCTTGCGGAGCGCGGCGCGGAGCTGATCGCTATCGATCTGCTCGCCTTCGAGGAACTTGTGGGCGATATCGTCATCGAGATCGGCGAGCGCCTCGATCATCTTCTCGCGCCACTCATCGGCCTTGGCCTGGAACTCGTCCGGGATGTCACCGACGTCGATCTGGTCACCCAGGTCGTTGCCGTAGGTGATGGCCTTCATGTTGATGAGGTCGATCACGCCACGGAACTTGTCTTCGGCGCCGATCGGAATCTGAAGCGGCACCGCGTTGACGCCCAGGCGATCCTTGATCATGTCGACCACGCGCCAGAAATCGGCACCCGTGCGGTCAAGCTTGTTGACGAAGCAGAAGCGCGGCACGTGGTACTTGTCCGCCTGCCGCCAGACCGTCTCGGACTGCGGCTCGACGCCGGCAACGCCATCGAAGACGACCACGGCGCCGTCGAGCACGCGGAGGCTGCGCTCGACCTCGACGGTAAAGTCCACGTGGCCGGGCGTGTCGATCAGGTTGATTCGGTGGTCATCCCAGAAGCAGGTGGTGGCGGCAGCGGTGATGGTGATCCCCCGCTCCTGCTCCTGCTCCATCCAGTCCATGGTGGCCGCGCCCTCATGGACCTCGCCGAGCTTGTAGATCTTCTTGGTGTAGAAGAGGATCCGCTCGGTGACGGTGGTCTTGCCGGCATCGATGTGGGCAATGATCCCGATGTTGCGCGTGCGCTGCAACGACGCCACGCCGACAGACGGTGACCGCCCTGCGGTCTGCGTTGTCATCGGCCTACCACTTGAAGTGGCTGAAGGCGCGGTTGGCCTCCGCCATCCTGTGGGTGTCCTCGCGGCGCTTGACGGCGGCACCGATGCCGTTGCTGGCATCCATGAGCTCGCCGGCGAGCTTCTCGGACATGCTGCGGCCGTTGCGCTTGCGGGCGGACTCGATGAGCCAGCGCATGCCGAGGCTGACGCGCCGATCAGCGCGAACCTCGACGGGGATCTGATAGGTGGAACCACCCACGCGCTTCGGCTTGACCTCGAGGAGCGGCATGGCGTTGCGAAGCGCCTGCTCGAGCACCTCGACGCCGGCTCGACCCGCCTGTGCCTCGCAGCGCGAGAGCGCATCCTCGAGGATGCGACGGGCCAGATGGCGCTTGCCACCGTACATGAGCTTGTGCGTGAACTGGTTGAGCGTCAGGGCGGTGCCGGTGAGCTGCTCCTGGTACTTGGTCTTGCGCGCGATGGTGGGACGACGGGGCATGGCTAGGACTTCCCGGGCGACTTCGCGCCGTACTTGCTGCGGCTCTGGCGTCGGTCGCGGACGCCGGCCGCGTCCAGGGTGCCGCGGATGATGTGGTACTTCACCGCCGGGAGGTCCTTCACGCGGCCGCCGCGGACGAGGACCATCGAGTGCTCCTGGAGGTTGTGCCCGATCCCGGGGATGTAGGCCGTGACCTCCATCCCGTTGGTCAGCCGCACGCGCGCGACCTTCCGAAGCGCCGAGTTCGGCTTCTTCGGGGTGCGCGTCATGACCTGCAGGCAGACGCCGCGCCGCTGCGGCGCACCTCGGCCCTCAGACGTGGTCTGCTTGAGGGTGTTCAGCGTGCGGCGCAGCGCCGGAGCCTTGACCTTCTTGACCGAAGGCTTGCGACCCTTGCGGACCAGCTGGCTGATGGTTGGCAACGAGAACCTCGCGTTCGTACTCGCAAATGAAACAAAGTCTGCAATTCGTGCTGGCCGAAGCGACCCACGGCGATCCGATTCGACAGCCGATTCTCGGGTGCGTCGACGGTGCCCGATCCGACTCTTCGTCCGGCTGTTCGTCCGGCTCGCAGTCGGGCACACACGAAGGCGTCCCGCAGGCGGGACACCGAAGGCGGAGTATACGGAATGGCGCCATGGAGTGTCAATTGAGGGGGGTCGTGTACCGACTCTCATTGGCCGTTGTGCGGATCGGCCTGCGGCCTCGTTGTGTCATGCGTCCCGAGGGGATGCGCTTGTCACGTCGAGGTGCCTCGTCCGGTCATACGCAAACCAGGACGGCGTTAGCGGATGGGAGCGGCCCGGTGCGGTCGGCTCACGCTCACTGCCCTCCAGTTCTCGGTGTCCCGGCCGGCTAATGCGAACCAGGACGGCAGTTGGCAGGAAGCGCCCGCCGAAAAGCCGGCGCGGAGCACCAGCCGCTGAGCCGGGGCGCCACGGGTTACCGGACGCCAAGAGAGGCGGCCGCGATGGCCGCCCCTCTGACGGTTCGGTGGATCGGGCGATCGGCTACTTCTTTGCCGCCGCCTCTTCCTTCGTCGGCTCCGCTTCTTCGGTCAGCTCGTCGAAGGTCTGCTCCTCGACAGCCGCCTCGATGGCCGGGTTGGTGCCGGCGCCCATGAGGTCGGCGACGGTCTCGCCCTCCTCCTCGGCGGCCGCCTCGGCCTCGCCGGTGTCGACGTCGCCGTCGCCATCGGCATCAGGATCGCCCGACAGGAAGGCACGCGCGACAGCCTCTTCACGCTGCTGCTCCTCCTCTGCCGGTGACAGCTGCCCGGCACGCTCGGCCTGCAGGCGTCGCGCCTCGGCCCCGGTCCCCGCCGGAATGAGCTTGCCGATGATCACGTTCTCCTTGAGCCCGATGAGATGGTCCTTGGCGCCGTTGATCGCCGCCTCGGTCAGCACCCGGGTCGTCTCCTGGAAGCTCGCCGCCGCCAGGAAGGAGCTCGTGTTGAGCGATGCCTTCGTCACACCCAGCAGAACGGTCTGGGCCGTCGCCGGCTCCCCGCCCTCGGCCAGGATCCGGTTGTTCGTCTCCTCGAACTCGAAGCGGTCGATCAGCTCCGAGGGAAGCAGCTCGGTGTCACCGGGATTGTCGACGGTCACCTTTCGCAGCATCTGTCGAACGATGATCTCGATGTGCTTGTCGCTGATCGTGACGCCCTGGGATCGGTACACCTTCTGGACCTCGCCGACCAGGAAGCGCTGGACCGTGTCCACGCCCTTGATCTGGAGAAGGTCCTTCGGGTTCATGGATCCCTCGGTCAGCGGATCGCCGGCCAGGACCTCGTCACCGTCGCTGACGCGCAGCCTCGCGGAGTGCGGCACCGGGTACTCCCGGACGTCGACCTCCTCGGTGTGCAGTGTCAGCGTGCGACCCTTCTTCGTGACTCGGCCCGCCGTCGGGGCCTTGATCTCGACGAGATCGTCGCCCTCGCCCAGCCGGGCAAGGAGCTGACCCTCGGTCACCTCGTCACCATCGGCGACGAGGATCTCGTGCTGGGCCGTCAGCTTGAACGTCGTGTCGAACGCGTCCCGATGCGTGACGCGCACCGCGATCGGCTGGTCGCCGGATGCCGGCGGCACCTCGACCGTGCCGTCGATCTCGGTCATCGTGGCCTGCCCCTTCGGGATGCGGGCCTCGAAGAGCTCCTCGACGCGCGGCAGGCCCTGCGTGATGTCCTCGCCGGCAACGCCGCCGGTGTGGAACGTCCGCATGGTCAGCTGCGTGCCGGGCTCGCCGATCGACTGCGCGGCGATGATGCCGACCGCCTGTCCGAGCTCCACGAGCTCGCCGGTCGCCAGGTTCCGCCCGTAGCACATGCGGCACACGCCATGGCGTGCGGCGCAGGTGAGCGGCGAACGAACGCTGACGCGGTCGATCCCGGCAGCCTCGATCTTCTCGAGCGCCGCCTCGTCGATCTCGGCGTTGCGCTCGACGAGCACCTCGCCGGTCTTCTCATCGGTGATCTCGAACGCCGCCATGCGACCGATGAGCCGATCCAGGAACGGCTCCGGAATCTGCTCCGACTCCTGGGCCGTGATCCAGGTGCCGATATCGGCCCCGCAGTCTTCCTCGCGGGTGATGACGTCCTGGGCCACGTCCACCAGGCGCCGGGTGAGGTACCCGGAGTCGGCGGTGCGCAGCGCGGTGTCGGCGAGACCCTTGCGGGCACCGTGGCTCGAGATGAAGTACTCGAGCACGCTCATTCCCTCACGCAGGTTCGAGCGAATCGGAAGGTCGATGATCCGTCCCGACGGGTCGGCCATCAGCCCGCGCATGCCGGCGAGCTGGTGGATCTGGGTCACCGATCCCCGGGCGCCGGAGTTCGTGATCAGCATGATCGAGCCGCGCTCGTCGAGGCCCTTGAGCATCGACTGCGTGACATTGTCGGTCGTCTCGCGCCAGACCTCGACGGTCTGGGTGTAGCGCTCGTCCTCGGTGATGAAGCCGCGGCGGAACTCGCGATCGATCCCGTCGACCCGATCCTGGGCCTCGCCCAGGAGCTTGCCCTTCTGCTTCGGGACCGCCAGGTCGTCGATGCCGATGGTGATCCCGGCCGCCGTGGCGTACCGGAATCCGACGGACTTGATGCCGTCCACCAGCGTCGCGGTGGCCTCCGGCCCGAGGTCGCGATAGCAGCGAGCGATCGTCTCCTTCAGCGCCTTGCGGTCCATGACCTTGTTCACGAACCCGAGCTCACGCGGCAGGGCCTGGTTGAACAGCACGCGGCCGGCCGTCGTGTCGACGACCTCCGGATGTGACGTGACCGTTCCGTCCTCGTCCGTCCCGTCGTAGACGTCGAGCTCCACCTTCACCGGAGCCTGGACGTGCACCTGGCCGAGCTGCGCGGCCATGATGACCTCGTCGGCGCTCGAGAAGGCACGCCCGGCGCCCTTCTCGTCGTCGACCTGGACCGTGAGGTAGTAGCAGCCCAGCACCATGTCGTGGGTGGGGCTGACCACCGGCGAGCCGTCGGCAGCCGACAGCAGGTTGCGGGTCGAGAGCATCAGCTCCTTCGCCTCGCGCTGCGCCGCCGTGCTGAGCGGCACGTGGACCGCCATCTGGTCACCGTCGAAGTCCGCGTTGAACGCGAAGCACACGAGCGGGTGGATCTGGATGGCCGAGCCCTCGACCAGGGTCGGCATGAAGGCCTGGATGCCAAGCCGATGGAGGGTGGGCGCACGGTTCAGGAGCACGGGGTGGTCCTTGATGACCTCCTCGAGCACGTCCCAGACCTCGGGCCGCACGCGCTCCACGATGCGCTTGGCGCTCTTGATGTTGTGGGCGAATCCCTTCTCGACCAGCTGCCGCATGACGAACGGCTTGAACAGCTCGAGGGCCATCTTCTTCGGCAGGCCGCACTGGTGGAGCTTCAGCTCCGGGCCGACCACGATGACCGAGCGCCCGGAGTAGTCCACGCGCTTGCCGAGCAGGTTCTGGCGGAACCGGCCCTGCTTGCCCTTGAGCATGTCCGACAGGCTCTTGAGCCGATGGTTGCCGGTGCCCGCGATCGCGCGGCCACGCCGGCCGTTGTCGATCAGCGCATCGCACGCCTCCTGCAGCATCCGCTTCTCGTTGCGAATGATGATCTCCGGTGCCTCGAGGTCGAGGAGCCGGCTCAGGCGGTTGTTGCGGTTGATGACGCGTCGATACAGGTCGTTGAGGTCGGAAGTCGCGAACCGGCCACCGTCCAGCTGCACCATCGGGCGCAGGTCGGGCGGAATGACCGGCAGCGTGGACAGGATCATCCACTCGGGTCGAGCGCCCGACTTGCGGAAGGCCTCGATGAGGCGCAGCCGCTTGATCGCCTTCTTGCGGCGCTGGCCCGAGGTCTGGCGCATCTCCACGTGGAGGGTCTGGCTCAGCTCGTCCAGGTCGATCTGCTCGATGATCTTCTTGACCGCCTCGGCGCCCATCCCGGCGTCGAACATGCGCCCGTGCATCTCGGTCAGGTGCCGGAACTCGGCCTCGGTGATGATCTGCATGACCTTGATGTCGGCCAGCCGTGCGCGCTCGGTGCGCGCCCACAGGCGGGCGTCATCGGTCTCTTCGCGGACCTGGTCGCGCTCGGTCGCGGTCGCTTCCTCGATCCCGGAGGTCAGGTCGGCAACGGAGGTCTGGTACTTCTCCTCTGCCGATGCGAGCGCCTCCTTGGCGTCGCGCTCGACCGCCTCGACCTCGCCCTTGACCAGGGCACGGAGCTTGGCGAGCGCCTCCTTCGAAGTCTCGCCGCCGCGCCCGATCACCTCACCGGTGGCGGCGAACACGACGTCCTCGGCGAGCGTCTTGCCGCCCTCCTTGATCGATGCCTCGACCGCCTGGGCGGCCGTCATCAGCTCGTCGGTGCGCGCCGTCTGCTGGTCGCCGATGCGCTTCTTCTCGGCCTCGTGGGCCGACTCGACCTCGGCTCGCTTGTCGACGATGGCCGACTCGAGCTCGGCCCGCTTCTCGTCGACGACGGCCTGGGCGCGGGCGATCCGCTCCTCGGCCTCCTCGTCGATCCGCTGGGCCGCCTTCTCGCGCTGCGTCTCATCGACGCGCGTGACGACGTAGAGCGCGAAGTAGAGGATGCGCTCGAGGTTGCGGGGGCTGATGTCCAGGAGGATGCCGAGCCGGCTCGGCGTTCCCTTGAAGTACCAGATGTGGCTGACCGGGCTGGCCAGCTTGATGTGACCCATCCGCTCGCGGCGAACCTTCGACCGCGTGACTTCGACGCCACACTTGTCGCAGATGATGCCCTTGTAGCGGATGCGCTTGTACTTCCCGCAATAGCATTCCCAGTCCTTCGTGGGACCGAAGATGCGCTCGTCGAAGAGGCCGTCCTTCTCCGGCTTGAGCGTGCGGTAGTTGATGGTTTCGGGCTTGGTGACCTCTCCGGACGACCATCCCTTGATCTGCTCTGGCGATGCCAGGTTGATGCGGATCGCGTCGAAATTGTTGACTTCAAGCATGAGCGGCTTCGGACTCCTGCGGCGACTCCACGTCGCTGCTGCGCTCGTTGCCAGGGTGGACCAGACCCCGGCTCAGGATGGACCGATGGTGGGACACGCGCGGCGCCGTCCCCGGCGCCGCGGTGTTCGAGCTATTCCTCAAAGCCCTGGAGGTTGATCCCGCCGAGGTCCGGAAGCGGATAGCTGCCGGTGTCCTCGATGAAGCGGATCTCCTCTTCGTTTTCGTTCAGGATCTCCACCGAGAGACCGAGCGCCTGGAGCTCCTTGATGAGCACCTTGAACGACTCGGGCACGCCCGGTGGCTGGATCTCCTCGCCCTTGACGATCGCCTCGTAGGTCTGAACGCGACCCATGACGTCGTCCGATTTCACGGTGAGGAGCTCCTGGAGGATGTTCGCGGCGCCGTACGCCTCGAGCGCCCATACCTCCATCTCGCCGAAGCGCTGACCACCGAACTGTGCCTTGCCACCCAGCGGCTGCTGCGTGATGAGGCTGTAGGGTCCGGTGGACCGCGCGTGGATCTTGTCCTCCACCAGGTGGTGGAGCTTGAGCATGTAGATGTAGCCGACCGTCACGCGATGGTCGAACTGCTCGCCGCTGCGGCCGTCGTACAGGACGGTCTTTCCGTCCTCGGCCAGGCCGGCTCGCTTGAGCGCACCGCGGATGTGCTCCTCGGTTGCGCCGTCGAAGACCGGCGTGGCCGCCTTGAGGCCAAGGGTCTGCATCGCCCAGCCGAGATGCGTCTCGAGAATCTGGCCGATGTTCATGCGGCTCGGGACGCCGAGCGGGTTGAGGACGATGTCGACCGGCGTACCGTCCGGCATGAACGGCATGTCCTCCACGGGCAGGATCTTGGCGATCACGCCCTTGTTGCCATGCCGTCCGGCCATCTTGTCGCCGACGCTGATCTTGCGCTTCTGGGCCACGCTGACCCGCACCAGGCGATTCACGCCGGGAAGGAGCTCGTCGCCGTTGTCGCGGCTGAACTGCCGGACGTCGACCACGATCCCCCGCTCGCCGTGCGGCAGGCGCAGGCTGGAGTCACGGACCTCGCGGGCCTTCTCACCGAAGATGGCGCGCAGGAGGCGCTCCTCGGCCGTCAGCTCGGTCTCGCCCTTCGGCGTGATCTTGCCGACCAGGATGTCTCCCGGCTTGACCTCGGCACCCTCGTAGATGATCCCGTCCTCGTCGAGGTTGCGCAGGCTCTCCTCGCCGACGTTCGGGATGTCGCGGGTGATCTCCTCGGGACCCAGCTTCGTGTCGCGGGCCTCGATCTCGTGCTTCTCGATGTGGATGCTGGTGAACAGGTCGTCCTTGACGAGGCGCTCGCTCAGCACGATGGCGTCCTCGTAGTTGCCACCCTCCCACGGGAGGAAGGCCACCAGGATGTTCTGTCCGAGCGCCATCTCGCCGCCGTCGGTGCTGCTGCCGTCGGCCAGGAGCTGATCGGCCGCCACGCGGTCGCCGACATCGACGACCGGTCGCTGGTTGATGCAGGTGCCCTGGTTGCTGCGCAGGAACTTCTTCAGCTGGTAGACGTCGCGCTCGTCGCCCTCGTCGCGCTCCAGCACGATGTGGTCGGCGGTCACGCTGACGACCGTCCCGCCGTGCTTGGCGACGACGACTCCCTGCGAGTCGAACGCGGCGCGGTACTCGACGCCCGTTCCCACGACCGGGGACTCCGGCTGGAGGAGGGGCACCGACTGCCGCATCATGTTCGAGCCCATCAGGGCACGGTTGGCGTCGTCATGCTCGAGGAACGGGATCATGGCGGTTGCCACGCTCACGATCTGCTTCGGGCTGACGTCCATGTAGTCGATCACGTCGACCGACTCCTCGAGGAACTTGTCCTTCCAGCGGACGAGCACCCGACTCTCGGTGAAGCGTCCATCGTCATCGAGTGCCGCGTTGGCCTGCGCGATGTGGAACTTCTCCTCCTCGGACGCATCGAGATAGATGATCTCGTCGGTGACGATCGGCCGGATCATGACCTGGGCGATCTTGCTGTCCTTGATCTGGCCCCAGACCTTGTCGTCGATGACGGTGCCCGACTTGGCGACGACCTTGCCGCCGTCGGTCAGGGAGAGGTCCTCGGCCAGCACCTGGCCCAGGACATCGGCCTGCTTGTCCTTGCTCCCGACGTATCGGCGCACCTTGCGGTACGGCGTCTCGATGAAGCCGAACTTGTTGATCTTGCCGTAGGTCGCCAGTGAGCCGATGAGGCCGATGTTCGGCCCCTCCGGCGTCTCGATCGGGCACATCCGGCCGTAGTGGGACGGATGCACGTCACGGACGTCGAAGCCGGCCCGCTCGCGCGACAGGCCACCCGGGCCCAGCGCGGACAGGCGCCGCTTGTTCGTCAGCTCGGCCAACGGGTTCGTCTGATCCATGAACTGGCTCAGCTGGCTGCCGCCGAAGAACTCCTTCATGGCCGCCACCACGGGGCGGATGTTGATGAGGGTGTTCGGCGTTGCCTGGTCGGAGTCGGTGATCGTCATCCGCTCCTTGACGACGCGCTCCATGCGGAGCAGGCCGATGCGGAACTGGTTCTGGATGAGCTCGCCGTTGGCGCGGATGCGCCGGTTGCCGAGATGGTCGATGTCGTCCGGGTCGCCGCGGCCGTTGTTCAGCTCGATGAGCTTGCCGATGATGGCCACGATGTCGTCGCGGCTGATCACGCGGCTGGCGCGCGGGTTCGCGGTGTCCTCGGACGGCAGGTCGAACTTCAGCTTGCGCGCGGCGTCGCCGAGCGCCTTGTTGAGCTTGTACCGGCCGACGCGACCGAGGTCGTAGCGACGGAAGTTGAAGAAGAGGCTGGTGACGAGCGCACGGGCGTTGTCGACCGTGGGCGGATCGCCGGGGCGCAGCTTCTTGTAGACCTCGATGAGCGCCTCGTCCTGCGTCTCGGCCGGATCCTTCTCCAGCGTCAGCGCGATGTACGGGTGCTCGGGATTGTCATCGGCCGGGCCGAAGATCTTCTCGATCTCGCTCGTCTCGAGCCCGACGGCACGCAGGAGCGTGGTGACCGGGATCTTGCGCTTGCGGTCGACCTTGACGCTGAGCAGGTCCTTGTTGCTGGTCTCGAACTCGAGCCAGGCCCCGCGGTTCGGGATGACCTTGGCAGCGTGAAGCATCCGGCCGGTGGCCGGGTCCTCGGTGGCGGTGTAGTAGACGCCCGGCGATCGAACGAGCTGCGACACGACGACGCGCTCGGCACCATTGATGATGAAGGTGCCCTGCTCCGTCATCCACGGGAAGTCGCCCATGAACACGGTCTGGTGCTTGACCTCGTCGGTCTCCTTGATGACGAGATCAACCTCCACCTTCAGCGGCTTCGCAAAGGTGAGATCGCGGGTGCGGCAGTCTTCCTCGTTGAACTTCGGCTCTTCGAAGTAGAACTCGCGGAAGTGCAGCTCAAGATTCTTGCCGGTAAAGTCTGTGATCGGAGTGATCTCGTCCAACAGCTCACGGAGGCCGGTGGAGACGAACCACTCGAATGATTCGGTTTGCGTTCGGATCAGGTTCGGAAGCGGGAGAACCTCGGGGATGTGCGAGAAATTCTCACGGGTCGGGGCCAGCTCAAAACGGCCGGTCGACTCGGCCAAAGCCATTCAGGGACTCCTCGAAGAGGGCATGGTGGGGCGCGGACACGCGAACGAGGAGTATAGCACCGCCGACCGCTTCGTCAACTGAAGCGGTTCAGGGCGCAGTGGCTCAGCCTGTGCGTGCAACATGGTTGAGCGTTGCGGTGTCATGGCGGTACCGTGATCAGCCTGCCTGGAGTTGCAACGGAGGGCTCGCCCATCTCGCCCCCCATGGACCTGGCGCACTTTGACCAGCGCTTCGGCGAGATGCGCGAACGCCTGCTGCGCATCTGCACCGGCCTGGTCGGGCCCGATCACGCCGAGGACGTGCTTCACGACGCCTACCTCCTGACGCGCAACCGAGTGGCACAGCTCAGGGACGTCAATCGATTCGAGGCCTGGGTGGCCCGCGCCGCCGTCAATCTCTGCTACAACCGGCACCGATCCCGCCGGCGCGCAAGCGAGAGGCTCCCCCGCCTTGCCGCCAGTCGACCGCCCGCCGCCGACCGCGATCCCGGCCTGCGGGAGCTGATCGAACGGCTTCCGCCACGTGAACGAACCGTCATCGTGCTGCACTACGGCCACGGATACCGAACCGGTGAGGTCGCAGAGCTGGTGGGCACCTCGCCGGCGAACGCACGATCCATCCTGTTTCGCGCCCGGCGCCGGCTCGCCAGGCAGCTCGAGGAAACCGAGCGATGACCGATCGAGACCGCCGCGACGAGGAGCAGTTCGACGCCCGACTGCGAGCTGCCGCCGCCACATTCGCCGATGAGGCGCTGCCGCCCGGGGTGCTCGAAGCCCCTGAGCTCCGTGAGCCACGCTGGCGTACCGCTGCACCTTGGCTCGCGGCGGCCGCCGTCATCATGGTGGCGGTCGGCGTCGGGATCGGGCTGGCGCAGATTGGACCTCCATCGGGGTCCGATCCCAGCACGGGTCCCTTGCCGCCATCCAGCGCAGCCTCCCCTTCGAGCAGCGCTGTGGCTGAGCCGACAGCGACCGTCGCGCCCTCGTCGTCGCCAGCACCCAGCGTCGCGCCGCTCGCCGCATCGCTGGTCGGCGGAGGCTCGACGTGTGGCGACGGTACCGCGGGCTTCTCATTCATGGTCCCGGACGGGTGGTTCGCGGAACGTGTCCGGGAGAGCACCGGGTGCCGCCGCCTGTTCGACGCACCGGTCGACCCCGCACTCGATGAGCCAGAGCCGCGCGTCGCACTCCTGGTCCGCGCCGAGTCCGTGCCGAGCGGCGACATCGTGTCGAGTGAGACCGGCGTTGCCACCGAGACACCCGATCGCCTTGCCACGTGGCACGTGGTGAATCGGGCTGACGAGGCATACGAGGTCGCCGTCGTGCCGCTCATCGCGACCCTCGACGGAGCGCCGGCATACCTCCACATCGAGGCGCCCGGGGGCGACGCCGATGCCGTGACGGCCGCGCGCGCCGTTGTCGATCGGCTGGCCGTTCGCGAACCGCTCACGTTGCCGGCGGAGGCCGTGGCCGCGGCAGCGACGCTGTACGAGGAGCCGAACGTGGACGGCTGCCTCAACGTCGAGCTGGGGTTTGCAACCGCGTTCCCCGAGTCGTGGTGGACCAACACGCCGATCGAGCGACATTCCCGGTTGCGTCTACCTCGCCCCGACATCGTTCGATATCCCCGACGACCCGTTGCAGGTTCCGGACGGAGTCGCGATCACGATCCAGCAGTTCTCCGGCGACTACGGGACGACCACCGGCGACATCCTGGGCTACGAGACGCTGGTGGTCGACGGATGGCCGGCGGTGCGGTGGGAGCTGGGATCGCGCGAGATAGGCGCCGTCACCACCGCCGTCCGCAGCTACGAGGTCATCGTGTCGCTCGGTGAGATCCCGGAGTTCGGCCCGAATCTCGTCCTGCGCGTCACCTCCACCGAGAACGAGCCGGCGAGCGACTACCAGCTCCATCGCGCCGTGCTGGATCAGGTCGTCCAAAGGATCCACATCAGCCCGCCTCCGGCCGAGGTGGTGAACCGTGCGCCGCTTCCGTCATGCGGTCAGGAGGTCGTGATGCGACTGGAGGACGGGGACCGTCGCGACGCCAGCGCGCGCGAATGCCTGTGGTCGGCATACGACGCCGGCGAGCCCGCCGAATTCGTCTCGCTCTCCGTCACCGTCGAAGGGGGTCGGGTGCTCGATATCTGGCGCGTCATCGGCCCGGAGAACGTCGAGCTCTACGTGGATGCCACGCACGACCGCGGCGGCTCGATGAGCTGGCAGCTCTTCCGATGCACGACCATCGACGGCGTCCGTGGCCTGTTCGGGCAGGAGGATGTCCTCTCGCTTGGGCCCGGTGCCTGCGACCACCCGATCCGGCTCGACGCGCTGCAGCGGCCCTAAGCGCGTCCGCTCTTCGCCCGGACACGAAACAGCCGGCCCCGATCGTGGGGCCGGCTCGTTCGTACGTGGGTGAGAAGTTGGCTACTTGACCTCGACGGTCGCGCCGGCCTCGGCCAGCTTCTCCTTGGCGGCCTCGGCCTCCTCCTTGGTCACGCCTTCCTTGACGGCCTTGGGGGCTGCGTCGACGAGGTCCTTGGCCTCCTTGAGGCCCAGGCCGGTCAGCTCGCGGACGGCCTTGATCACAAGGATCTTGTTGGCGCCGACGTCGGTCAGCAGGGCCTCGAACTCGGTCTGCTCCTCGGCGGCAGCGGCTCCCGCGCCATCACCGGCGGCCGGTGCGGCTGCGGCTGCTGCGGGTGCGGCCGCGGTCACGCCGTAGCGCTCTTCAAATGCCTTGACCAGCTCGCTCAGCTCGAGGACGGTCATCGTGTCGATCGCCTCGAGGATCTGGTCCTTGTCCAGGGTCTTGGTCGCCATCGGTATCGGTTCTCCTGCTCTTGGCTCGAGGCGGCGTCAGGCCGCAGTCTCGTTCGCTTGCTTCTTGTCGGCCACCGCGCTCAGGACACCCACGAGGTTGCGGATGTTGGCGGCGAGCACGCCGGCCATGCTGGTCATCGGGGATGCCATCCCGCCGGCAATCTTGCCGAGCAGGATCTCGCGCGACGGCAGCGTGGCGAGGCGCGTCAGCTGCGAGGCGTCGATCGCCTTGCTGCCGAGCATCCCGCCCCGCAGGGTGACGGTGCGCGAATACGGTCGGAAGGCATCGGCCAGTGCCTTCGCCATGGCCGCCTCGTCGCCGTCGATCGTAGCCAGCGCGGTCGGACCCTCGAGGAGCGGCTTGAGCTCCGAGCGATCCGCTTCGTCGGCGGCGATCTTCAGCAGGCGGTTCTTGGCGATGTGCAGCTGGACGCCGCTGTCGCGGAGCGTCCTCCGGACCGACTGCATCTCCGAGACCTTGAGGCCCCGGTAATCGGCCACGGCCATGGCCGAGCTCGAGCGGATCAGCTCCGCAAGCTCGGTGACGGCCTGGCGCTTGATGTCGGTCGGCATCGGTCTGTGTTCGTCTCCTCCTGGATAGGCAAAACGGCGGTCCCGTGCACGCGACACGAGAACCGCCGTCGATCAGCAATTCGTCTTCGTGCCTGCGCGTGCCGCGGCGTCTGAGGTCGTCAGCGCCGACGATTGGTCCGGGAATCGCACCCGGCACACATCGCGGTCTGTGGCTCTTCGGTTGAGGTGCGCATCCTAGCCGATGCGCCGTGGCGTGTCACATTGCCGGTCGGCTACTCGATAGATCGCGGGATGTTCACGTGGGAGCGCTTTCCGGCGCCGATTCACCGATACATCGAGTGTCTCCACGCACGAGGCGCCCCCGCGCGCGCGCTTCACGCGTCAACGCCCTCGATCAATCGCGGATTCGACACCCGACGGCAGCCTCACGCGACATTCCCTCGATTGATCGAAGCACGCAGCCGCGCGGCCACCTACGCGCTGGCAGCCGCCAGAGCCGATGGGATGTCCACGTGCACCCCGGGACCCATGGTCGGCGCCAGCGTCAGCGTCCGCATGTAGGTGCCCTTGGCGCCCGATGGCTTCGCACGCTGGATGGCGTCCACGATGGCGGCAACGTTCGCCGACAGGTGCTCGGGACTGAAGCTCGCGCGACCGACCGAGACGTGGACGATGCCGGCGCGGTCGACCTTGAACTCGACGCGTCCGGACTTGATCTCGCTCACCGCACGCTCGATGTCGAAGGTGACGGTCCCCGACTTCGGGTTCGGCATCAGGCCGCGAGGCCCGAGCTTCTTCCCGAGGCGGCCGACCGTGCCCATCATGTCGGGCGTGGCGATCGCCACGTCGAACTCGAACCAGCCGTCGTCGATCTTCTTCACGAGGTCATCGCTGCCGACGTCATCGGCACCGGCGCGAAGCGCCTCCTGGGCCTTCTCACCCTGGGCGAAGACGATGACGCGCGAGGTCTTTCCGGTGCCGTGTGGCAGAACCACCGTGCCGCGGACCAGCTGATCGGCGTGGCGCGGGTCGACGCCAAGGCGCAGGTGCATCTCCACGGTGCCGTCGAACTTGCTGAGCGAGAGCTTCGGCAGCAGCTCGCACGCCTCGCCGATGTCATAGCGACGCTCAGGCTCGACGAGCTTGGCCGCTTCGTTGTACTTCTTCGAATGCTTCGCCATGTCAGGCCACCTCGATGCCCATCGAGCGCGCGGTGCCCTCGATGATCTTCATTGCCTGCTCGACGTCGTTCGCGTTGAGATCGGCCATCTTCATCTCGGCGATCTCGCGCACCTGGGCGCGGGTCACGCGTCCGACCTTCTCCTTGTTCGGCTCCGAGCTGCCCGATTCGACGCCGGCCGCCTTCTTCAGGAGTGCGGCCGCCAGCGGGGCCTTCGTGACGAACGTGAAGCTGCGGTCCTCGAAGACCGTGATCTCGGCCGGGACGACGTAGCCGCGCTGATCGGCGGTCCGCTCGTTGAAGGCCTTGATGAACTCCATGATGTTGATGCCGTGCTGGCCGAGGGCCGGCCCGACGGGTGGCGCCGCGGTCGCGGCACCGGCGGGCGCCTGCACCTTGAGCATCGCCCTGATCTTCTTTGCCATCTGTCTCCTCCGAGGTTCTGACGGGGCGGTTCACGCCCCTCCCTCTTGCTTGCGGCGGCGCGGATGCGCCGCCATCGGTTCTTAGAGCTTCTCGATCTGAAGGAAGTCGAGCTCGACCGGCGTCTCGCGGCCGAAGATGCTGACGAGCACCTTGACCTTGTTGCGCTCGGGGTTGACCTCGTCGACCGTGCCGATGAACTCGGCGAACGGTCCATCCTTGACGCGGACGCTCTGGCCCTTGCTGTACTGGACCTTGAACTTCGGCGTCTCGACCCCCATCTGCTTGAGGATCTTCTTGACCTCCATCTCGTCGAGCGGCAGCGGGCGGTTGCCCGAGCCGACGAACGAGGTGACGCCCGGCGTGTTGCGCACGACGTACCAGCTCTCGTCGCTCATCGCCATCTCGACCAGCACGTAGCCCGGGAACACCTTGCGGTTCACGGTCTGGCGCTGGCCGTTGCGGATCTCGATCTCTTCCTCCATGGGGACCAGCACCTGGTAGATCTGGTCCTCCACACCCATCGACTCGATGCGGTGCTCGAGGTTCGTCTTCACCTTGTTCTCGTAGCCGGAATACGTGTGGATCACGTACCACTGCTTCTTCGTGCGATCCGCCTCGGGCATGTCGCCGGGTCGGGGCGCCTCGCGAGAGAGGCGTGCGGCCTCGCGCGCCTCGTTGCGCTCCTCGTTGGCGGTCGTCGTCTCATCAGCCATTTAGATCACCTGGTCCACGAGCGTGTTGAAGATCCTGTCGAGCACGAAGATGTACACCCCCACGGCGAACGACACCGCGATGACCAGGAGGGTCAGGCGGATGACGGTCTCGCGGGTGGGCCAGGCGACCTTCTTCAGCTCGGCCCAGCTCTCGACCAGATAGCGGCGGATGCCGGTCAACACGATTGGCTCGTACTTCCTGCTACGGCGTATGGATCGTTGGCGGGTTCGGGGTGGCAGGGGCGACAGGACTTGAACCTGCAACCGCTGGTTTTGGAGACCAGTGCTCTACCAATTGAGCTACGCCCCTCCGAACACGGCCCTACTTCGTCTCCCGGTGCAGCTGATGCTGGCGGCATCGCGGACAGAACTTGTTCAGCTCCATCCGGCCCGGGTCGTTGCGCTTGTTCTTGCGTGTGCTGTACGTGCGCTCCTTGCAGACGGTGCACGCCAGTGCGATCACGGGTCGATTCTCGGCCTTGGCCACTTGGTTCTCATTCCTCGTCGTCAACCCCCGACCACACCGTACGGCGGCCACGCTGAACTAGGGCCGAGGACCGGGGGAAAGCCATCAGATTCTACGGCTGAGGACTCGCCGATGTCAACGCAGCTCCGACTCGGTGTCTCTCCTGCGCAGCACGATCCGGGTGAACGGCAGCCGGACGTCGCTGAAGACCTCGATGCTCACGAGGAAGCCGGTGAAGATGAAGATCACCCCGAGCAGCTCGCCGAGGAAGAACGCCCAGGTCACGCCGAAACGGTTCAGGCCGCTCGTCCAGCCCGGGATGAAGCCGCCGATGGCGATCAGGATGGTGGCCGGCACCCGCGAGTTCAGCTGGCCGGCGCGGAGGGCCCGCCCCGCGGCAGGGAGCGACGCGAAGAAGTTCACGACGACGGCGGCCGCGCGTCCCAGCGCGCCGATCACCGGCGGCCCGCCGGTCACCCGCAGCACCCGAACCTTGGGCATGAAGATGTACGCGGAGTAGACGGCGCCGAAGACCAGCGAGAAGGCCCCGGCGATGTTGAATGGCGGCGTCAGAATGCGCAGGTCGGACGGGAATGCCTCGCCGGTCGGCACCCCCGTGGCGTCGATGTGGAAGCCCGGCGCCGTGATCGGGGCCGTCAGGGTCAGGACGGCGACAACCACCGATGCCAGGCCAAGGAACACGGCCGTGGTCGGCGCCATCCAGGGTCGACGCACGCGGGTGATGACGGCAAGGCTCACGGCGGCCAGGGTGGCAAGCCCGACGACCGCGACGATGGTCGAGGTTGCGGCCGGGTCGCCTTCGCGCGCCCGCGCCACGGCCGACAGGATGCTGAACAGGCCGCCCGCAAAGACGCTGAACGCCACGACGTAGCCGAACCGAGTCCGGTTGAGCAGGAATACCGTTCCCAGGCCCAGGTAGGCGGCCACGCCGAAGGCGCCGAACAGGTACCAGGTGCGGTACAGCGCCTCGTTCCAGCCGAATGCACTGCCGAGCAGCTCGGTGCCGGCTCCGATCCCGTACCACAGGAGCCCCAGCGTCCAGACCAGCTGGTAGGGCTGGCGGCGTCGCAGCCACTGGTCGCCGACGAGCACGGCAAAGCCGAACGACAGCACGGTGCTCAGGAACGGAAGGACGACGTTGGGATCCACCGCCGGAAGACCCCTCCTGCGCTGCGATCGGCTGGACGCACGAACGAAGGTGGAGCCCACGTCCGGGTTCGAACCGGAGACCTCTTCCTTACCAAGGAAGTGCTCTGCCGACTGAGCTACGTGGGCGCGCGTCGATGCGTCACCCGCGGTCGGCGGGCTTCTGCAGTGTCGCAGGATGAACCGATACTCGACAACTCTTGGTCAATCTCGGTAAATCTATACCGGAAGCCCAGGATCTGTCGCGGTTCGGCGGCTCTTCGGATGGAAAGCAGTGGTGGGCAGGGAGGGAATCGAACCCCCACAGTCGAAGACGGCTGATCTACAGTCAGCGGAGCTCACCACCTGCTCAACCTACCCACGATGGATGCCGGCGCGTGGTGCGTCGCCGACGGTCGCCGATGGTATCAGACGCACCCGGCCGCCTCAACTGGAGCCGAGGGTGGGAGTCGAACCCACAACCGTCGGTTTACAAAACCGATGCTCTGCCATTGAGCTACCTCGGCGCGCCGTGGGCGAGTGTAGCAAGTTCGATGCGCGATCCCGCTCAGCCCCCGGCCGATCGCTGCCGCACGACCTCGAACAGCAGGAGCGCGCCGGCGGTCGAGGCGTTGAGGCTGGCCACCTGTCCGGCCATCGGGAAGCTGACGAGCACGTCGCAGCGGCGCCGCGTGGCGCCGGACAGCCCGCTGCCCTCGCTGCCGACCACGATGGCCAGGTGCCCGCGCAGGTCCGTCTCCCATGCCGATGCGGGCGCGTCCTGGTCCGCCGCCGCCAGGCGCAGGCCGGCGGTCTTGAGCTCGTGAATCGCCTCGCCGATCGTCGGCAGACGCCCGATCAGGAGGTGCTCGCTGGCCCCGGCACTGGCCTTCACCGCCGCGGTGCTGAGCGGTGCTGCGCCGCGCTCGGGGAAGATGACGCCATCCACGCCGGCGGCCTCGGCGGACCGCAGGAGCGTTCCGAAGTTCGTCGGATCCTGGAGATGCTCGAGTACCAGCACGAGCGGCGCGTGCTGCGCCGCGTCTGCGTGGGCCAGCATCTCGTCGACCGACGCCCATCGCCGCTCCCCCACCTCGAGGAGCACGCCCTGGTGCCCGTCGAACGAGGCGATCCGCGTCAGCTGATCGGTCGGGACGCGATCGATCGGCAGATTCGCCCTTCGTGCCGCGTCGGTGATCTGGCGGAGCTCCGGCGACGGTCGGGCACTCGCCGCAATCAGCAGGCGACGCGCATCGCGGCCGGCGGCCAGCGCCTCGGTGACGGGCCGCCTGCCGCCGATCCACTCGGTCATGTGCTCCGCTCGACGGAGGCGACCGCCCAGGCGGCCACGCCCTCCTGTCCCGCGAATCCCAGCCCATCCGAGGTGGTGCCCTTGATCGAGACCCTGGCGGCGTCGACGCCGAGCAACGATGCAATGCGCTCGACCAGCTCGTCCCGTCGCGAAGCGATCGCCGGTCGGGACGTGGCGACCGAGACGTCCACGCTGCGAGGCCGCCAGCCATGGTCCGCGAGGTGCCCGATCGTTCGGCTCAACAGCTCGGCCGAGTCCGCGCCCTCCGCCACGACGTCACCCGGGAACAGCGAGCCGATGTCGCCGAGCGCCGCGGCTCCCAGCACCGCATCGATGATGGCGTGGAGTACGGCGTCGCCGTCCGAGTGACCCAGCGGGCCCCGAGGCTCGTCAGCCCAGCCGATCCCGCCCAATTGCATCGGGCGGCCCTCGACCAACCTGTGCGCGTCGAACCCGATCCCGGAGCGCCCCGGCTCCGACGCCATGTCTCCATCGAGCGCGGCGACGCGCTGGGACAGGATCGCCCGCATCGGGGCAACGTCGGCCGGATCGGTCAGCTTGCGGTTGCTCGGATCGCCGGGGACGGTGACCACCGGCACGCCGGCAGCGGCGAGAGCACCCGCGTCATCGGTGATCGGGCGACCCCAGACGTGGGCCTCCTCGATTGCCGCCCGCAGGGCGCCGAGCGTCGCGGCCTGAGGCGTCTGTGCCGCGGCCACCTCCTCGCGCTCGATGGGAGCCACCACGCGCCCGCCCCGGACGCGCTTCAGCGAATCGACGACGGGAACCACCGGGACGACCGCCCGGTCGCCGCCCTCCGCGGCAAGGGCGGTCGCCACGACATCGACGAGCTCGGGCGTGACCGCGGGGCGCGCCGCGTCGTGGACCAGCACGAGGGTCTCGTCGCCATGCCCCGCGCCGGTGAGGGCCCAAAGCCCCGCGATGACGGAGTCCGCGCGGGTGTCGCCGCCGGCGAGGACCAGGCATCGGTCGTCATCGGGAAGTGCGTCATGGAACCGCGGCTCCGACCCGGCCGGAACCACGATCGCAACATGCAGGAGGGCCGGATGGGCCAGGAGGACGTCGAGCCCCCAGCGCCACGTCGGGCGACCCCAGAAATCGGTCCACAGCTTGTCGGCACCCATCCGGCGGCTGCTTCCGGCGGCGACGAGGATGGCGGCGAAGGGGCTCGTCGTGGTCATCGGCTCACAGGCTTCGGGCCCTCGTCGGTGCTGGGCTGGGCGAAGATCATGCGGCCGGCGACCGTCTGCAGGACGCGGGTGACCGTGATGGGCAGCTCCCTGTCCATGTGACGCTGGCCTCCCTCGACCACGATCATCGTCCCGTCGTCGAGGTAGCCGACGCCCTGGCCGGCCTCCTTGCCCTCCTGGATGATGCGCACCGTCATCTCCTCGCCGGGGTGGAGCACAGTCTTCACGGCGTTGGCGAGCTCGTTGATGTTGAGCACCCGGATGCCCTGCAGGTCGGCAACCCGATTCAGGTTGTAGTCGTTGGTCAGGATGGCCGAGCCATGGTCTCGCGCGTAGGCCATGAGCTTGGCGTCAACCTCCTCGACCTCGGGATACGTGTCCTCGCTCACTTCGACGGACGTGGTTGCGTCCTTCTGGAGCGCCGACAGCATCTCGAGACCGCGGCGTCCGCGATTGCGGCGCATCGCATCCGGCGAGTCGGCGATGCGCTGCAGCTCGTCCAGCACGAAGCGGGTGATGATGAGCGTGCCGAGGACGAACCCGGTGCGGGCGATATCGACGATGCGCCCGTCGATCACGGCACTCGTGTCGACCACCACCCGGTTCGACGGCCCGCGGCTCCGCGCGCCGGGGATCCAGTTGGCGATGGCGGGCAGCAGGACGTCCCGCTTCTGCATCGTGGCGCCGAGCATCATGATCGCCAGGAAGATGGCCACGATGGGTGGAGCGAACGATCCGATCGGACCGCCGACCTGGGCCAGCGGCACGCCGACCAGGACGCCCATCAGCAGGCCGATGACGATGGCGGCAACGCCAAGGCCGAACTCGCCGGCATCCGCATCGGCGAGCACATCGACGGCGCGCCGAACCGGGTAGATCGTGATGTACGGGATCGCCAGGTAGCCGAACAGGAGCGTGGCGACCACGAACGCCGTCAGGAACGCGGGCCGGTTGGCCGGTTCGATCAGGTCGCCGGCGCGCTGGAGCAGTGCGAGCCCGAGCGCAAAGCCGATGAGGGTGCCCAGCATGGCACCCGTGAACTGGATGATGCGGGTCATGGGGTGATGATTCCGAGATGAAGCGAATGAATGGCGGCGGCGGCCCGTTGATGAATGATCGGCCCGACCTCCGTCTCGCGACACCGCGCGAGGCGAATTACCCTAGCACGCCGGTCCGATGCAGTCCACGAACGCCGGGTTCGCGCTCAGGTGTCGAGTGACTGCTCGAGCGCGTCCCGGATGGTGGCCGCGACATGAAGGCCATCGGTCCGTGCCGCCTGGCGTTCGCCGCGCGTCGGACCGGTCACCAGGCGCGTGAATCCGAGGCGTCGAGCCTCGGCGAGGCGGCGGTCCGCCCGCATCGCGGCGCGCAGGCGTCCGGACAGCGCCACCTCACCGGCCAGCACGATCACCTCGCTGCACCGGGCGTTCGCGCAGGCTCGACGCGAGAGCCGTGGCGATCGCAAGGTCGGCCGCCGGCTCGTCGATGCGCAGACCACCGGCCACGTTCACGTAGACGTCGTGCCCGCTCAGGTTGAGACCTGCGTGTCGCGCCAGGACCGCGATGAGCATGAGCACGCGGTTGGCGTCGATCCCCGTGGTGGCGCGCCGAGGCGATCCATAGCTCGATGCCGCCGACAGGGCCTGGATCTCGACGGCCAGCGGACGCGTGCCCTCGAGCGCGATCGTCACCGCGGAGCCGGCGGTCGGCGCTTCCTCGGACTCCAGGAAGAATCGGCTGGCGTCGTCGACTTCGGCGAGGCCGTCGCCGCGCATCTCCAGCACGCCGACCTCATCGGTCGAGCCGAATCGGTTCTTCGCGGCCCGAAGGAGACGCGTGGACCCCAGCCGCTCCCCCTCCAGGTAGATGACCGCGTCCACGAGATGCTCGAGGGTCCGCGGACCGGCGACCGTGCCTTCCTTGGTCACATGCCCGACCAGCGCGATGCACGTCTGCCCGGCCTTGGCCACCTCGGCCAGCCGGGCGGCAACCTCGCGCACCTGGCCGACGCTGCCGGCGGGGCCGCTGAGCTCCGAGCTCGCCAGCGTCTGGACGCTGTCCACCACCGCCAGCGTGGGGCTCGTCGCCTCGATGGCCGCCAGGGTCGTCTCGAGGTCCGTCGTTGCGGCCAGGTCGAGCCCATCCACCACCCCGCCGATGCGCTCGGCCCGACCACGGACCTGCGACTTCGACTCCTCGGCGGTCACGTACAGCGCTCGTCCGCCATCCCGGGCGATGCGAGCCGCGAGCTGGAGGAGCAACGTCGATTTGCCGATGCCGGGATCGCCGCCGATGAGGACGATCGAACCCGGCACGAAGCCACCGCCGAGGACGCGATCGACCTCTCCCATCCCCGATGTCGTGCGCGCTGCCTCGGCGCTGGTGATGTCAGCGATGGGCGAAACGGCCGAGGAACCGGCTACCGCGCGAGCGGCCGACGGCTGACGCGACGTCGAGCGAGGCACCGCGATGGTCTCGACCAGGGTATTCCACGCCGAACAAGAAGGGCATTGTCCCGCCCATTTCGGCGAGGACGCGCCGCACTGCTGGCAGAGGTAGGTGGTCTTGGCGGCTGGCACGCTGCTCCGGGTCCGACGGGTGCTCGATACGCCGACGATGGCGCCCGGGCGTTACCGCGAGCTTATCGGTTGATTATCGACCGGCCTTCGCCGGCTGTCGCTTTGGCGTCGCCGCCCGTTCGATGGTCAACGCGCCGTCAGGGTCCGACGTCGACCAGGACGGTGTCCCCGCTCTTGAAGCTCGCCTGGAGCATGCGCTCCGCCAGCGCGTCCTCGATCTGGTTCTGGATCTCGCGGCGCAACGGCCGGGCACCGTACGCCTGGTCGTAGCCCTTGGCGATGATGCTGTCCTTCGCCGCGTCGCTGACGACCAGCTCCATCTCCTGGCCGGCCAGCTGCTCCTTGACGCGGGCCAGCAGGAGGTCGACGATCTCGCGGATCTCCTCGCGCGTGAGCTGTCGGAAGACGACCGTTGCGTCGATCCGGTTCAGGAACTCGGGACGGAACGTGTTCTTGAGCTCGCCCAGGACCTTGTCCTTCATCCGCTCGTAATCGGAGGCGATCTGCGCCGCCTCGCCGTCGGCGGCGGCCCTGAATCCGATCGACGTATCCCGCTGCATCTGGTGGGCGCCCACGTTGCTCGTCATGATGATGACGGTGTTCCGGAAGTCGACCCTGCGACCCTTCGCATCGGTCAGGTGCCCGTCCTCCAGGATCTGGAGGAGGATGTTGAAGACCTCCGGGTGCGCCTTCTCGATCTCGTCGAGCAGCACGACGCTGTAGCTCTTGCGCCGCACGGCCTCGGTGAGCTGACCGCCCTCGTCATAGCCGACATAGCCGGGCGGGGCCCCGACCAGGCGCGACACGTTGTGGCGCTCCATGAACTCGCTCATGTCGATCTTCACCAGCGCGTCCTCGGAGCCGAACATGAACTCGGCCAGGGCCTTTGCCAGCTCCGTCTTTCCCACACCGGTGGGACCCATGAAGATGAACGAGCCGATGGGCCGCTTGGGGTCCTTGAGTCCGGCGCGCGCGCGACGCACGGCCCGGCTGATGGTGACGATCGCCTCCTGCTGACCGATGACCCGGTCATGGAGCGCGTCCTCCATGTGGAGCAGTCGCTCGGACTCCTCGGCGCTGATGCGAATGACCGGGATGCCGGTCCACATGCTCACGACCTGGGCGATGTCCTCGTCGGTGACGATGGGCGTCTCCTTGCCCTGGTCCTCGTGCCACTTGGCCTTGAGCTCGTCGATCTTCTCCTTGCCCTGCGCCTCCTCGTCGCGAAGGCGGGCGGCGGCCTCGTAGTCCTGGCCGGCGATCGCCTCGTCCTTCTGGACGCGTGATCTCCTCCAGCGCGGCCTGCGCGGCCTTGATCTCCGGCGGAGCCGATGCCGAGCGCAGCCGGACTCGTGATCCTGCCTCGTCAATGAGGTCGATGGCCTTGTCCGGCAGGGCGCGATCGGCGACGTAGCGCACGCTGAGGTCCACGGCGGCCTTGACCGCCTCGTCGCTGATCTTGACCTTGTGGTGCTCCTCGAAGCGCTCGCGAATGCCGAACAGGATCGCGATGGCCTCATCCACGGTCGGCTCGTCGACCATGACCGGCTGGAACCGGCGCTCGAGCGCCGAATCCTTCTCGATGTACTTGCGGTACTCGTCGAGGGTGGTGGCGCCGATGCACTGCAGCTCACCCCGAGCCAGCGGCGGCTTGAGGATGTTCGCGGCGTCGATGGCACCCTCCGCCGCCCCGGCGCCGACCAGGGTGTGGAGCTCGTCGATGAACAGGACGCTGTCGTTGCTCGAGCGGAGCTCCTCGATGATCTTCTTCAGGCGCTCCTCGAACTCGCCGCGGTACTTCGTGCCGGCCACCAGCGAACCGATGTCGAGGGTCAGCACACGCTTGTCGGCCAAGCGTCTCGGGGACGTCGCCGCTGACGATCCGCTGCGCGAGGCCCTCGGCGATGGCCGTCTTGCCGACGCCCGGCTCGCCGATCAGCGCCGGATTGTTCTTCCGGCGGCGCGACAGGATCTGGATGACGCGCTCGATCTCCTTCTCGCGCCCGATGACCGGGTCGAGGGCTCCGGCGCGAGCCGCGTCGGTGAGGTTGATGCCCAGCTGGTCGAGGGTCGGTGTCTTGCTCGGCCGCTTCGTCTCCTGCGTCGGCGTGGTGCTGCTCGACTGGCTCAGGACGTGGATGACCTGGTGGCGCACCTTGTCCAGGTTGACCCCAAGGCTCTCGAGCACTCCGGCAGCGATGCCCTCTCCCTCGCGGACGAGGCCGAGCAGCAGGTGCTCGGTGCCGATGTAGTTGTGCCCCAGACGACGCGCCTCGTCGATGGCCAGCTCGATGACGCGCTTGGCGCGCGGCGTGAGCCCCACCTCGCCGACCACCGGCCGATCTCCGCGACCGATGATGAACTCGACCGCGGTGCGCACCTTGGACAGTTCGACGTTCATGTTCTCGAGCACGCGCGCAGCAACGCCCTCGCCCTCGCGGACGAGGCCGAGCAGCAGGTGCTCCGTGCCGATGTAGTTGTGGTTGAAGCGCTGGGCCTCATCCTGGGCGAGGGTGAGGACCTTCCGCGCTCGATCGGTGAACTTGTCGAATCGATCCATGGTCGCCCGCTTTCGTGCGTGGGTCTTGGGATGAGTGTACGGCACCGGCACCGCACGTCGCTCACGCCGAGCGACGCATCGGCCCGTCACCTATGGATACGCTGGACGGCGCCGATTCGATCATCGTTCCGCGCGCAAACGAGAGGAGCGAGCCGATCGGGCCTCGCTCCTCTCCTGATCGAGACGCGGCCGGCGTTCCCGGCCGCGATGGGACTAGGCCTTGGCCTCTTCCGACTCGGGCTCGGGCTCGGGCTCGTGCTCGGGCTCCGGCGCCTCTTCGGCTGTCACGCCGTTGGACGCCGCGTCAGCGGTCGGCTCGGCCGCAACCTCAGCGGGCTCGTCGGCCGGCGCATCGGCCGCCTCGTTGGCGGCTTCCTCATCGGCCCGGAACTGGTCGAGCAGCCCGGAGCTGGCGAAGGCCGCCGCCATCGTGTTGTCGATCCCGCCTTCGGGCTCGGCCGTGGCGTCCTCGGGTCGGTATTCGAAGCGGTCCCGCCGGGGAGCGCGGTCCCGCCGCGGACGATCTTCTCTCGGCGCCGGGGCGGCTCGATCCTCGGCCTGCTTGAGGCTGAGGCCAAGTCGGTGACGCTCGGAGTCGAGGCTGATGATCCGCAGCTTGATCTCCTGGCCCTCCTGGACCACGTCGCCCGGATGGGCAACCCGCTGGTTGGACAGCTCGCTGATGTGGATCAGGCCTTCGAGGCCTTCCTCGACCCGCACGAAGGCACCGAAGTTCACGAGCTTCGTGACGGTTCCCTCGATCACGTCCCCGATCTTGTACTTCGCGACCGACTCCTGCCACGGGTCGGGCTGGAGGCGCCGAATGGAGAGGCTGATCCGACCACGCTCGTGGTTGATGTCGATGACCTCGGCCTCGACCTCCTCGCCGATCTGGTGAGCGGTCTCGGGGTTGTTGACCTTGTTCCAGGAGAGCTCGCTCTTGTGCACGAGGCCGTCGATCCCGCCGAGGTCCACGAACACGCCGAACGGCGCGATGCTGCGGACCACGCCGGTCACCTTCTGGCCGGTCTCCAGGCTGCTGAAGAGCTCGTCGCGCTTCTCGCGGCGCTCCTCGTACAGGGCGACCTTCTCCGAGAGGATGAGCCGGTTGGCCTTGCGGTTCACCTCGAGGATCTTGAGGCGCAGCGTGCGGCCGACGAATGGCTGCAGCTTCTCCGCAATCTCCTGGGCGGCGTCGCGCGGCTGCTCGTCGCGCGGACGGCGTGGGAAGTCCACGATCTGGCTGATCGGCACGAAGCCGCGCACGCCCAGGTCGACGATCAGGCCACCCTTGTTGTGGTCGATGACGCGCGCCTCGACGATCTCGCCCGCGTCGAATCGCTCCTGCATCGCGCGCCACTTGCGCTCGAGCCCGGCACGGCGCAGCGAGAGGACGGCATGGCCCTCCGGTGACTCCGGCTGGAGAACGTAGACGAGCACCTCGTCACCGACGTTCAGCTCCTGCTTGTTGTCCTCACCGTCGCGGGGACCGCGGCGATTCATGAGCTCGCGGTTGCTGACCACGCCCTCGCTCTTGCCACCGAAGTCGACGAGGATCTCATCGGGGTCGATTCGAACGACAGTGCCCTCGACGACGTCCCCGTGCTTGAGGCTCTTGACCTCGTGATCCGGATGGTCGAGCAGCTCGGCCATGGACATCGACTCGTTGGTCGGGGGCACGGGTGCCGGCGCATCATCGGTGGCCGGCTCGGCCTCTGCGGCTGCGGGCTCGGCCACTGCAGCTGCGGGCTCGGCCACTGCAGCTGCGGCTCGGCTCGGCTGCGGCTCGGGCTCGGACTCAGACACTTCGGCTACGGGCTCGGCCTCAGCCACGGGCTCGGCCTCAGCGGCCGGCGCATCAGCGGCGGGTGTTGCATCGTCGCTCTCGGACGTCGCCTCGACTTCAGGTGCCGGGGCCTCCACGACGGGGGGCTCGGCGGCTGCGTCGGCTTCGGCCGGCGCCTCCGGCTCCCCGGGCGGTGCGGCCTCGGCTTCGGCGATCGGCCCTGGGGCCTCGGTCGCTTCTTCGGGCTGGGTCGCCGCCTCATCCGCGGTCGTCGTCTCGGCTGCCTCGGCGCTTTCGGGCGCCTTCGGTGCCTCGTTCATCTCTTCGGTCAAGTGATCAATACGCTCCTGTCAATGATGTCCGTGACAACAGATGACGCCCTCCGCGGAGGGCGTCCATCACCGGCCGATGCATTGAGGTGCGTCCTGGTGTCTCAAATGAAACGACTCGGTGCTCCTTTACGCATGCCGACGATCTGACGCGCTCGCGCGCGACTATGGGGTTGTCTGCCACACGGCCGGGGGAGCATACCATACGGTCAATGCCATCCCCTTCCGATGCCTGAGCTGCCCGATCTCACGGTCGTTGCCGAGGAGCTCGCCCGCCGTGTCGCCGGTCGACGCGTAATCGATGCGTCGGCTCCCACCGCGATCCTGGTGCGTGCCACGCCCGTCGAGCTTGCGCGACTGGCGGGCGCCGCCATCGGCGAGACCCGTCGTCGCGGCAAGTTCCTCCTGATCCCATTCAGCCTGGCAGATGGCGACGATCGGATCCTGGCGGCCAACGCGATGCTCGCCGGGCGATTCTGGCTGGTGCCGACCGCCGACAGGGTTCGGGCTCGAACCGGGCTCCGCCTGCGACTCGACCGACGGAAACGACCTTCGCTACGTCGATCGAGAGATGCTCGGCAAGCTGTACCTCGTGCCGGCCGACCGGCTGGACGACATTCCGGGCTGGGCAGAGATGGGTCCGGACGCGGACGATCCCGAGCTGACCCTCGAGGCGTTCCGAGCGCGCATTCGTCGCCACCCCGGTGAGCTCAAGCCGCTGCTTCGCAACAGTCGCTTCGTGGCCGGGATCGGAAATGCCTACAGCGACGAGATCCTTTGGGAGGCCGGACTGGCGCCCTTCCGGCGGCGGAGCAGCATCACGTCTGACCAGGTGGATGCCCTGTATCACGCGATGCGACGCGTGCTGGCCGATGCCATCACCCGCCTGCGCGACCTCGTGCCACCTGACATCCAGACGCAGCACCGGGAGTTCCTGCAGGTTCATCTCAAGGGTGGCCAGCCATGCCCTCGCTGCGGCCGCGAGCTCCGCCAGATTGGTGGTCGCGAGGCCACCACCTTCTGTCGCACCTGCCAGCCGCCGATGTAGGCGACCCGGTCAGGAGCCGATCACGGCAGCCGCAGCACCTGACCGATCACGATCTCATTCGGGTCTTCGATCCCGTTGAGATCCTGCAGCACCGACACGGTCGTCCCGAACCGATCCGCGATCGCTGCCAACGTATCCCCTTGCTGCACCACGTACTGACGCGCGGCGGCAGTGGGTGCGACCGTCGGCACCGGGGTGGGAGCCACCGTTGGGGTCGGCGGGGCCGATGGCGACGGGCTGGGAGTCGGAACGTCGGTGGCCGTTGGTGACGGCGATGGTGATGGGGACGGCTCTCGGGAAGGCATCGGCGTCTCGGCCGCGCTCTCCACCGGGCGGCTCGATGGAGAGGCCCCCGGTCCGCCCAGCGGTCCGACCATTCCGCTCGCAACGGCGACCCCGCCGATCGTAAGCGCCGCGCCGGCCACCCCGATGGCCACCAGGGGACCGCGAGGAGCGCGGCGGGCGCGCCCAGCGATGCCCCGCCATGCCGGGTCCGGCGCCATCACCAGGCGGGTGGAGGTGAGGCCCTCGACAACCACCGCCCGCCCACCGGTCCTCGCGAGATGCGCCAGGTAGCGTTCACACCGTTCGTGCGCCGAGGTCAGACAGAGCCGAGCCTGCATCTGCCGATCGAGCGTGCTCGGTGGCTCGTCGGCATGGCACCGATGCGCCGCATCCACGCCGTCGATGGCGGTTCGAGGATTTCCCTGGAGCCCGAGCAGCGGGCAGATGCGATCCACGGTCCGCAGGATACCAACAGCCCCGCCGGCAGAACCGACGGGGCTGACGTATGAATTATCCCGGCGACGACCTATTTTCCCAGGGGGTTGCCCCCCGAGTATCTTCGGCGCTGGAGAGCTTAACTTCCGTGTTCGGGATGGGAACGGGTGGATCCTCTCCGCTAGCGTCACCGGGACAAATCTTCAAATGTCGACCTCACCCGCACGGGTGCGTCGAAGAATGGAAGCAACGAATCATCGTGGATCGGGCGGTGTTCACCGCCCTTCCGAACGCGATCCAGCAGCGTGCTAGTCGCGTGAACTAGGTCAAGCCCTCGACCATTAGTACCTGCTTCGCTCAACGCATTGCTGCGCTTACACGTGCGGCCTATCAAACAGCTAGTCTCGCTGCGGTCTTACCTGGTTAACCCAGTGGGGAACCTCATCTTGAGGCGAGCTTCGCACTTAGATGCTTTCAGTGCTTATCCCAACCGAACATACCTACCCAGCAATGCCATTGGCATGACAACTGGTACAACATTGGTTCGTCCACTCCGGTCCTCTCGTACTAGGAGCAGCTCCTCTCAAGTTCCCTACGCCCACGGCGGATAGAGACCGAACTGTCTCACGACGTTCTGAACCCAGCTCGCGTACCGCTTTAATTGGCGAACAGCCAAACCCTTGGGACGTACTTCCGCCCCAGGATGCGACGAGCCGACATCGAGGTGCCAAACAGGGCCGTCGATATGAACTCTTGGGCCCTATAAGCCTGTTATCCCCGGGGTAGCTTTTATCCGTTGAGTGATACCCCTTCCACTCGGAGGTACCAGATCACTAAGCCCGACTTTCGTCTCTGCTCGACTTGTAGGTCTCGCAGTCAAGCACCCTTATGCCTTTGCACTCTACGGCTGGTTTCCATTCAGCCTGAGGGTACCTTTGGGCGCCTCCGTTACACTTTAGGAGGCGACCGCCCCAGTCAAACTGCCCACCTGACACTGTCCAGCGCCCGGATTACGGGTCGCGGTTAGAGCCGAAATACAACAAGGGTGGTATTTCAACGGTGACTCCACCGAGGCTAGCGCCCCAGCTTCAACGTCTCCCACCTATCCTACACATGCTGAACCTCAGTCCAATATCAAGCTACAGTAAAGCTCCACGGGGTCTTTTTGCCCTGCCGCGGGTAACCTGCATCTTCACAGGTATTTCAATTTCGCCGGATCCCTCGTTGAGACAGCGCCCAGATCGTTACGCCATTCGTGCGGGTCGGAACTTACCCGACAAGGAATTTCGCTACCTTAGTACCGTTATAGTTACGGCAGCCGTTTACCGGGGCTTCAATTCAGAGCTTGCACCCCTCCTCTTAACCTTCCGGCACTGGGCAGGCGTCAGCCCCTATACGTCAGCTTTCGCTTTAGCAGAGACCTGTGTTTTTGCTAAACAGTCGCCTGGGCCGTTTCACTGCGGCCTCGATCAGCCTCTCATCAAAGATGAGCGCTGCGAGGCACCCCTTCTCCCGAAGTTACGGGGTCAATTTGCCGAGTTCCTTAACGAGGGTTCTTCCGATCGCCTTGGTATGCTCTACCCGTCTACCTGCGTCGGTTTGCGGTACGGACGCCTTTGATCTCGCTAGACGCTTTTCTTGCAGGATCGGCTCAGTCGAATCAGCTTTCGCCTTTCATTCGCTTCTCGGAGTTAATGAGAGGACGGATTTACCTGTCCTCTCCCCCTACCAGCTTAGACGCACATAGCCAAAGTGCGCTCAACCTACCGTTCCCGGTCACGCCCTTGCTCCCGCGATCGCTTCTCACCGGCTGCCTCGACAGCAAAGCTGCCTCAGCGCACCGGCGTCCACGACCGTGGCACCCGAAGGTGCAAACGATCTCTGGCGGTATCGGAATATCAACCGATTGTCCATCGCCTACGGCTTTCGCCCTCGGCTTAGGCCCGACTAACCCTGAGCGGATTAACCTTCCTCAGGAAACCTTAGACATACGGCGTGCACGTTTCTCACGTGCATTTCGCTACTCATGCCGGCATTCGCACTTCCGTCCACTCCAGCCGTCCTCACGATCGACCTTCACTGCTGACGGAACGCTCCCCTACCACTGCACCAGGCCCGAAGGCCTGAGCACAATCCGAAGCTTCGGTATCAGACTTGAGCCCCGTTGGATCTTCGGCGCGGAATCACTTGACCAGTGAGCTATTACGCACTCTTTAAATGATGGCTGCTTCTAAGCCAACATCCTGGTTGTCTAAGCAACTCCACATCCTTCCCCACTTAGTCTGAATTTTGGGACCTTAGCTGTCGGTCTGGACTGTTTTCCTTTTGACCACGAAGCTTAGCCCTCGCAGTCTGACTCCCGGGGTATGGAATCGTGGGATTCGGAGTTTGATTGGGTTTGGTAAGCGGGAAGCCCCCTAGCCCATTCAGTGCTCTACCCCCACGACTAAACCCCCGAGGCTAGCCCTAAAGCTATTTCGGGGAGAACCAGCTATCTCCGAGTTCGATTGGCATTTCACCTCTACCCACAGGTCATCCCCTAGCTTTTCAACGCTAGTGAGTTCGGTCCTTCACGGGACATTACTCCCGCTTCAACCTGCCCATGGGTAGCTCACTCGGTTTCGGGTCTACCCGCTGCGACTGTGACGCCCTATTCAGACTCGCTTTCGCTACGGCTCCGTCCTTCACGGACTTAACCTTGCCACAGACCGGGTAACTCGCCGGCTCATTCTTCAAAAGGCACGCCATCAGGCTACCCGCCGGCCGAAGCCTGCGGGCAACACCCTCTGACTGCTTGTAAGCACGCGGTTTCAGGTACTGTTTCACTCCCCTCCCGGGGTGCTTTTCACCTTTCCCTCACGGTACTGGTTCGCTATCGGTCGCCAAGAGTATTTAGCCTTGGACGGTGGTCCGCCCGGGTTCCCACATGAAGAGACCTTCCACGTGGTACTCAGGGACACGTCTGGGAGTCGGATCGTTTTCGCTTACGGGGCTGTCACCCTCTCTGGCGGGCCTTTCCAGGCCGCTTCTGCTAACGAACCGATTTGTAACTCCCTGCGGGATCCACAGCTCCCACAAGACGGCCCTACAACACCGCGACTGCAACGGCTGCGACCTATCACGCAGCCACGGTTTGGGCTTCTCCGCTTTCGCTCGCCACTACTAACGGAATGTTCTCTGCTCCTCGAGGTACTTAGATGTTTCAGTTCCCTCGGTGTCCTCGTCACGGCCTATATATTCAACCGTGCGTCCCAGGGCATTACCCCTGGGGGGTTTCCCCATTCGGATATCTCCGGATCAACGCTTGCTCGCAACTCCCCGAAGCATTTCGCTGCCTGCCACGTCCTTCGTCGGCTCTTGGCGCCAAGGCATCCACCGCATGCTCTTAGTAGCTTGACCTACAACGCTCACGCGGCTAGCACGGTGCTGGCCGTCGCCACGATGCGGTCGCGTCGGAATCTCCTCGACGAAATCGATGCTTCCAATCTTCGATTGATAAGGTCGCGCGCCCGCGTTGGGCGCTCGCCATGCCGGTTCGTTCGACGGGCCCGCCGGTCGACACTTGGCCGTCCGGTCGACGCCTGGCGACGGAATCCGTCACGGCGTCAGCGATGTATCCGCTGACCGATGGGCGCCACGAGGGTCGCGCGCAGCGGTCAGAAGACCATTTCATGTGGGCTTGTCACAACGAACGCGAGGAGGACCTGCAGTGGTCTCCCCGCGAGAGCCGAGTTACTGTATCACCCCGCCGGAAGCCGGTCAACACGCCTCGATGTAGCCCGGCAGCCCGATGAAACGTGGTGGAGATGAGGGGACTCGAACCCCTGACCCCCTCCTTGCAAAGGAGGTGCTCTCCCAGCTGAGCTACATCCCCACGGCCAGCGCATCGTATCCGGCGTCGGCCACCGGGTCAAAGCCACTACCGGAAGACGACCGTCCGATCGCCGTGCAGAAGTACCCGATGCTCGAGGTGCCAGCGCACGGCGCGCGCCAGCGCGACGCACTCCACATCGCGCCCGACGCGAGCCAGCTCGGCGACGCTGTGCGCATGGTCGACTCGGGCGACCTCCTGTTCGATGATCGGGCCCTCGTCGAGAACCTCCGTGACGTAGTGGGCCGTCGCCCCGATGAGCTTTACGCCTCGCTGGTGGGCCTGGGCATACGGGCCGCGCGCCCTTGAACGAGGGCAGGAACGAGTGGTGGATGTTGATGGCGCGACCGGCGAGCTCGGCGCATGCTCGCGCTCCGAGGATGCTGCATGTATCGAGCGAGTACGACCACGCTCCACGTTGTGCTCCGCCACCAGCTCCAGGATCGCGTTGTCGCGGGCCTCGGGGCCGGCCGCTCCGTCCGGCAGCACGAAATGGCTGACGCCATACCCGGCGGCCAGGGCCTCGAAGTCTCGCGACGTCGACACGACGCCCACCACCTCGGCCGCGATGGCGCCGCTCTGCCACCGGTAGAGCAGGTCGTTGACGCAGTGCCCCTCGCGCGACACCGCGATGAGCATCCGCTGCCGGTGCCGTGCATCGTGGAGCTCCCAGCGCCACGCGCCGTCGGCGGAGAGGTCGCCAAATGTGGCGCGCCAGGCATCGATGTCGCCCGCGGCCTCATCGGCGAAGTGGACGCGCATGAAGAACACGGAGGCGTCCGGGTCGCCGAACTGCTGGCTGTCCAGGATGTTGCCACCGCCGTCGGCGATGGCCCGCGCCACGGCAAGCACGATGCCCCGACGGTCCGGGCAGGACAGGGTGAGAATGAACTCCCGATCGCTCACGCCGGGGTCAGGGTGGCGTCAGCCGTCGCTTCGGCTCGGGCGGGAGCGCCTGTCCCGCCGGCCAGGCGACCTCGCGCACCACGCAGATCGGCGTCTGCTCGCGCGCCTGGCCCAGGGGGTTGTCCGCAAACAGGCGCTCGACGAAGCGCCGATCCACACCCGGGCTGGCACCCAGCACCGCGCAGCCCGCATCGTTGGCGTCGATGATCGCGACCGGCGCGTCGAGTACGGCAGCGATCTGTCGCGCGGCGCCGTCGGGGTCCTTCGGACCGAGCGTGGCGGCATCGTTGTACGGCGGAATCGTGTAGCTGGTCGGGCCGTCGATGGCCTTCGCCTGCGCGCCGGCGACGCGGTAGAAGATGCCGTGCACCCCGAACGGCTTGGTCACGGCCGACAGCCCCGCGGCCAGCAGGATGCGCGGCGCCCCGACCTCGCGGATCGCGAGCTCCATGGTCTCGGCCGAACCGAGGCCGATCCCGTAGCCGGGACGCGTCACGAAGCGCTCGAGGAGCCGCGCGAGCGGGCTCGGGGTGATGTCGCGGATCGGATAGGAGCGTCCCTGGGTGATGGCCACCATCCGCTCGCTGATCGCCACCAACCGGACATCGCTGCCCAGGTCGCCGACGTAGCGCTGGACGACCACGGCGGCGTCGTCATCGGCCGTGACCAGGTGGGTTCGCGTGGGGTGGCGGGCGTACACGACCCCGCCGATCGACGCGTGGAGCTCCCGGTCCTCGTTCGGTTCGCCCAGGACCCCCATCGGGCGATCCTCGGTGCTTGGCGCGGGCTCCTGCGGCATCGAGGACACGGCGCTCCATGGGTCGAGGGAGGTGAGGTGGTGGGCGTTTCTGGACTCGAACCAGAGACCTCTGCCTTATCAGGGCAGTGCTCTAACCAGCTGAGCTAAACGCCCCTCGGGAGGCGGCATCGTAGCAGCCGCCGAGCTGCGTCCGCAACTGGAGCTTGTGACGCCTGCTAGCGTGGGTCGACGCATTGGAGGCCGCGCCATGGGGTTCAACCCGGGAACCGGCATGACACCGAACGACTGGTCGGAGACCGAGGCCCGCCGCGCAGAGCGTGCGGAGCGCGCCGATCGGCCCTACGGACGGGAGATCAGCTCCGGCTCCCGGAGAGCCACGGGCTGGATCATTGGCCTCGCTGCTGTGGCCCTCATCGTCTACGCGCTGCTGGGATGGCTCGGCGTCATCTCGGTGCCCGGCTTCAACGCCTGATCACTCTGGAGCTAGTCCATCATGCTCGACCACGACCGACCCGAGCACCCACACCCTAATCCTGTCAGAGGCGGCTTTCGGGCCGACGAGCGGATGCGGGCGTTGGCCTCCGGAGGCAGCAGCGCGACATCACGGCGCACGCGGCTGGCGGTGGGCTGGGCCTTCGTCATCCTGATCGTCGGCTTCTTCGTCGCCTTCGCGCTGGGCTGGATCGACGTCGTCCCGGGCTGACCTCCTTCCCGTCCAGCCCAGGACACGAAGAAGCCGCCCGGTGAGGGGCGGCTTCGCGCACGGCTTGCGCTGCTGAAGAGTGACAGGAATCCGCGTTATCAGCGGGAATCAGGTCGGTAGTTTCGAGGGCGGTTCAGCTCACTACCCGATGCTCCCTCGAGCATCGGACCTTGCGGCGAGCTGGCCGATCGACCTGGGATCGTGGTTCCGGCGAACCGGTTCCACATATCTCCCTAGAAAGGAGGTGATCCAGCCGCACCTTCCGGTACGGCTACCTTGTTACGACTTCGTCCCAATCACCAGTCCCACCTTCGACAGCTGCCTCCTTGCGGTTGGCCCACTGGCTTCGGGTGTTACCGGCTTTCATGACGTGACGGGCGGTGTGTACAAGGCCCGGGAACATATTCACCGCAGTGTGCTGACCTGCGGTTACTAGCAACTCCGGCTTCATGCAGGCGAGTTGCAGCCTGCAATCCGAACTGAGACCGGCTTTAGGGGATTAGCTCCACCTCGCGGTTTGGCAACCCGTTGTACCGGCCATTGTAGCGTGTGTGTAGCCCAGGGCGTAAGGGCCATGCTGACTTGGCGTCATCCCCACCTTCCTCCGAGTTTCTCTCGGCAGTCTGGCATGAGAGATACAACATGCCACGGGGGTTGCGCTCGTTGCGGGACTTAACCCAACATCTCACGACACGAGCTGACGACAGCCATGCAACACCTGCATGACGGTCCCTTGCGGGAGGACGACGTTTCCGCCGTTTTCCGCCACATGTCAAGCCCTGGTAAGGTTCTTCGCGTTGCGACGAATTAAACCACACGCTCCGCTGCTTGTGCGGGCCCCCGTCAATTCCTTTGAGTTTTAGCCTTGCGGCCGTACTCCCCAGGCGGAACACTTAATGCGTTAGCTACGGCACAGCCGGGGTCGATACCGACTACGCCTAGTGTTCATCGTTTACGGCTAGGACTACCGGGGTATCTAATCCCGTTCGCTCCCCTAGCTTTCGCGCCTCAGCGTCAAGAATGGGCCAGGTAGTCGCCTTCGCCACTGGTGTTCCTCCCGATATCTACGCATTTCACCACTACACCGGGAATTCCACTACCCTCTCCCACCTTCAAGCCGATCAGTTTCCAATGCAGTTTCCCAGTTAAGCCGGGAGATTTCACATCGGACTTGACCAGCCGCCTGCGCGCTCTTTACGCCCAGTAAATCCGGACAACGCTTGCGACCTACGTATTACCGCGGCTGCTGGCACGTAGTTAGCCGTCGCTTATTCCTCAGGTACCGTCTTGGATCTTCCCTGAGAAAAGAGGTTTACGACCCTAGAGCCTTCATCCCTCACGCGGAGTTGCTGCCTCAGACTTTCGTCCATTGGGCAAAATTCCCGACTGCTGCCTCCCGTAGGAGTCTGGGCCGTTCTCAGTCCCAGTCTGGCTGATCATCCTCTCAGACCAGCTACCGATCGTCGCCTTGGTGAGCCGTTACCCCACCAACTAGCTAATCGGACGCAGACCCCTCCGGAAGCGGATTACTCCTTTAGACGACGAATCGAATCGTCGACCACATGCGGTATTAGCCACCCTTTCGGGCAGTTATTCCCCACTTCCGGGCAGGTCATCTACGCGTTACTCAGCCGTTCGCCACTCGGTAACCATCGAGCAAGCCCGATGGCACCTCGTTCGACTTGCATGTCTCATGCACCCCGCCAGCGTTTGTCCTGAGCCAGGATCAAACTCTCCGTACAAAACGAAACCAGTGGCCTTGCCGCCAGACGATCTGGTCAGGCTTTTCCACCGGTTAAGAGTTCGACGTTGTCCCGCTGACTCGTGTGGATTCCTGTCACTCTTCAGCTGGTAAGCCACGTTGCCTTGCCCACGTGTGGGCTCGGCTTCGTTCGATTCGAGTACTCCTTTGGATTGACTCCGGAGGTGAACTCGCGATGGTCACGCTGCACGGTCCAGGTGTGGTCCGCCGTTCGTGGCACATCGACCGGCTTGCGCCGGCGCGAAGACGGACTATAGGTCACCCGGTGCATGCCGTCAAGCGAGGCATGCACCCGTCAGCCGTCGACGCTGCGCCGGCCCTGGAGCGATCGAATGAGGGTGACATCATCGGCGTACTCGAGGTCGCCACCCACCGGCAGGCCACGCGCGATCCGGGTGATGGTCGGGACGTGTGCGCGGAGCAGGTCCGCCAGATACATGGCGGTCGCCTCGCCCTCGAGATTCGGGTTGGTTGCGAGGATGACCTCCTCCACCCCGCCCTGTGCGACCCTGGCCAGGAGCTCACGCGCGCGGATCCGGTCCGGGCCGATGCCGTCGATCGGGCTGATGGCGCCGTGGAGGACGTGGTACCTCCCCCGGAACTCGCTGGTCCGCTCGATTGCCAGCACGTCGAGTGGCTCCTCGACGACGCAGATATGGGCCGCATCGCGGCGCGGATCGGCACAGATCAGGCAGGGATCGACGCCCGTCTCGGTGATGTTCGAGCACACGCTGCAGTAGTCCACGTCCTCCTTGATGGAGACGAGGGCGGTCGCCAGCGAGCGCGCATCGTCGGTCGAGGCGCGCAGCACGTGATACGTGAGGCGCTGAGCGGTCTTCGTCCCGATCCCGGGGAGCTTGCTGAACTCCTCGATCAGGCGCGCGACCGGCGCAATGAGCCCGGCCACTCGGTCCTCAGCCCATGCCGGGCAGGCCCGGCATGCCGGGGATTCCCATGCCGCCGGCGATCGAGCCCATCCGCTCGCGCTCGAGCTCCTTGCTGCGGCTGATCGCCTCGTTCATGGCCGATAGCACCAGGTCCTGGAGCATCTCCGCCTCGTCCGGGTCGATGGCCGAGGGGTCGATCTCCACGCTGCGCACCTCCTGTGCGCCGGTGATGACGATTCGCACGGCACCACCGCCTGCGGTTGCCTCGAGGGTCGTCTCGGCAAGCTCCTGCTGCGCCTGAGCCATCTGCGTCTGCATCTGTTGCGCCATCTTGGCGATCTGGCCGATGTTCACGAAGGCTGGTCCTCGTTCTGTGTCGTGGTGGTCCGGGATCCCGCTAGCGCACTTCGGGCGCGTCGACGAGCTCTCCCCCGGTGATCTTGAGTACGCCGTCAAGCAGCGCCTTGGCCTCCGGATCGTCCGCAGCCGGCGCGATGGCCTGTTCCACGGTCAGCGGCTCGAGCTCCAGGTTGCTCGCCACGCATTCGATGGCAAACGGGCCTCCGAACATGTCGTTGAGGAGTGCCTCGATCGCGCCAGCGCGTTGGGCGATACGGGAACGCATGAAGTCGCGGCCCTCCGGAAACGCGAGGGTGAGCCGGGCTCCGTCTCGGGCAATCGGGCGGCACTCACCGAGCAGGGGCTTGATGACGGGCGTGGCACGTGCCACCACCTCCGCCCATCGGGTGCGCAGCTCTCCCACGTCACCCGCGCCGACCGTGACCGGCGATGACGTTGCCGGCTGCACGGGCACCGCCGCCGCCGGGGTCGGGGCGATCGGCTCGCGCCGCACGGCCGGTTCGGCGCGTGCAGCGGGCTTCGCTTCGATCGGCGCCGGCCGTGGTGCGGCGACAGCCGGGGCATCGGACTCGACTGACTCGACACTCAGGAGCTCGAGCAGGAGCCGGGCCCGGCCTTCGCGCGCGCCGGCGCCGGCAGCCTCGGCCAGGGTTCGAAGAATCGTGGCAAGGCGTCGAGCCGCTCCGGGATCCGATGCCGACGCCAGCAGGCGACGGCGAGCCTCCCCCTCCGCCTGGGACGCGACCTGCGCCATGTCACGGCCCGCGTCAGCCATCTCGGCCACCCGATCGAGGGCGGCGGGCACGTCGGCGGCGACGTAGGCGTCAACGAGGGCGGCGATGACCGCGTCGTCGGCCAGCCCCACGGCTTCGCGGACCTCGGTCGCCGAGAGCCGCCCGGTCGTGAAGCTCAGGACCTGGTCCAGCAGCGACTCGGCGTCGCGCATGCCACCGTCCGCGAGGCGGGCGATCAAGTCGAGTGCGTCGTCATCGGCCTCGACCTTCTCGGCGTCGACGATCCGTCGCAGCTTCCCGGTGATGGTCAGCTCGGTCATGCGCCGGAAGTCGTGTCGCTGGGTGCGGCTGATGATGGTGGCCGGGACCTTGTGGGTGTCGGTGGTTGCCAGGATGAAGACGACGTGGTCCGGCGGCTCCTCGATGACCTTGAGCAGCGCGTTGAACGCATGGGTGCTCAGCATGTGGACCTCGTCGATGATGTAGACGCGGCGCCGGAGCTCACTGGGAGCGGTGAGCGCACGCATGACGAGGTCACGCGCGTCCTCGACCAGGCCGTGGCTGGCGGCGTCGATCTCGATGACGTCGAGGGCACGGCCATCGCGAATCGACGTGCAGGCGGCGCAGGCATCGCACGGCTCACCGTCGTCGCCGAGGGCGGTGCAGTTGATTGCCTTGGCCAGGATGCGGGCCGTCGACGTCTTGCCCGTCCCGCGTGGACCCACGAACAGGTAGGCGTGGGCCAGCCGGTCGCCGGCCACCGCGCGGCGCAGGGTCGTGACGATGGGGTCCTGGCCAACGAGCTCGGCGAAGCGCTGCGCCCGGAAGCGTCGGTACAGCGCGCGATGGGGGGCAGCCGAAGCGGGCTCGGAGACGGGGGGCATGGGCTGGGCTGGCGGCATGACGAGACCTACCGTACACCGATTCGGCCGGTCGGTCCGTCGTGCCGTGGGCGGCGAGGTGATGAATAGGTCGTGCACCCGGTGTCGATCAGCACCAGCTCGCACTCACCCACGTGTCCGGCTCCAGCCAGGTTGTCCCGCGGCACCCGAAGGCGATCGCTTACCGCTGCTTCCTTCCGGACCTGACGGGGTTCACGGACCTACGCTGCGCGGGACCCGACTTTCAACGTCGGACGCGGTGGTGGTGGGCGAACGATGCTGCCCTCGACCGGGAATTCAGCTCCGCTATAGCGGATTGCGGATACAGGGCACCGCTGGTTCCCCGCCTAGCACGACCGGCGGCGATGGTAGGCCAGGGGGATGGTTCGGTCAATCGAGTTGGCGGAGAGGGAGGGATTCGAACCCTCGACGGGTTGCCCCGAACGGCATTTCCAGTGCCGCGCCATAGGCCTCTAGGCGACCTCTCCGCAGGTGGCGTGGCGGAGAGGGAGGGATTCGAACCCTCGGTGCTATTCGCACACCGCTTTTCGAGAGCGGCACCTTAAACCACTCGGACACCTCTCCGTGCCGGAGCGAGTCTAGCGCACTCCCCCGCCAGCGACCACGAAGCCCTAGACCGATGCCGACGCGATGTCGAGGCGGCGCGCCTCGCTCTCCCGAACGCCGGAAACCACCGAGATCTGGTGCGGCATGGCCGACTCACGTGCCAGGTTGATGGCGCCGCCGGCAGCTCCCCTGTCCGGATCCGGGACCGCGAACACGAGCGCGCGGATGCGAGCCTCGACGAGGGCGCCGACACACATGGCACACGGCTCATGGGTCGTGAAGATCGTGGCCTCCGACAGGCGGCGGTTGCCGAGCTTGCGCGCGGCCGCCTGAACGGTCAGCAGGACGGCATGCGCCGTCGGGTCCTCGCCGAGGGCGACACGCTGATGGTCGCGGGCGATCATCGCGTCATCGATGACGGCGACAGCACCGACCGGCTCCTCCCCCTCTTCTCCGCCACGTTTGGCCTCGGCGATCGCCTCGGCCATGTACAGCTCGTAGTTCATCGGGTCCGCCTCGCGCTCGTGATCACGGATTCCGTGGGCAGCCAGGGTCAGGAGTCTAGCAGGTGCCCGGTACGAATCCTGCACTTCGGGTGGTCAACGACGACACCAAACCACCGCCTCGGGCGGCCGATACCCACGAGAGACCGATGACCCTGTCACGCAATCCCCGTTGGCGCTTTGGCGCTGGCCTGTTCTCGCTGGCCGCAGCGTTTGCGCTGGCACTCAATGTCCCGATCCCGACCGCCCCGGACGTCGAGCGCGCCACCGTCATGGCGGAGGTCAGCGAGCGCCTTCCGGGCTGGCGCGTCAAGCAGCTGCACTCGTCCTGGGAGGGTGCCTACAGCGTGGTCACCGCGTGCGCCGGGAGCGAGATCGGGTTCCAGTTCGTCCCCGGCCATGGCCTGCCCGCCCACGATGCGTGGCTGCAGCCCACCGACGAGTATTCGAGGGATCGGCTGCGCCAGGTGTCGGACCACTGGCGGCACCTGGTGTGGTACGCGTCCCCGGTCGCCGTGAGCTCGCTGTCATGCAGTGACGAGGTGGCCGCGCGTACCAGGACCTCGATGGAGTCCCGGCGTCACGACTGATGCCGAAGAGCCCGACCGTCGGGCCGGGCTCTTCGATGGGCGTTTGGGCGCCTGAAGGCGTCAGACGGTCGACACCGCGTCGTCGGTGGCCATGAAGCCCGTGGCCAGCAGGATGGCGCCGGTTGCGAGGTGCAGCCAGATGTCGTTGCCACCCAGCGGCACGAGGCCGAATCCATCGGTCGTGATGAATCCAAGGATGCCGAGAATGACGAGCACGGCTCCGACGCCGCGCGTGGTCTGGATCGCGGCAGCGAACGACATCGAGCCATACAGCAGGATGGCGCCGAGCAGGATGTGCACGATGTTGTGCAATGCGTTGACCGGGAAGAGGCCGAATAGCTCACCCTCTCCTCCGGAGACCAGGACAAATCCGAGGATGCCCACCAGCAGGTAGACCGCCCCGAAGACTGCAGCTACGGTTCGAGCGAGACCCATGGTTCCGTAAACCCTCCTCTTGTGCGCGGCCCCGATCAAGGTCGAGGTCCGCCATTCGATAGCATACCGGCACAATTCGCCCGCACGCGCGGATTGGGATACGCCCGATGGGAGGAATCGCATCACCGCACACGTGAGCGACCAGGCACAGGTTCGATGGTCTCGGACCGACACGATCGCCGTGCTGGTCGTCGTCATTGCGGCAGCCGTGCTGCGCCTCGTCAGCCTGGGGCGGCCGGTCGGGTTGATCTTCGACGAGATCTTCTACGCGCAGGATGCCTGCTGGTACGTGCTCGGGACCCAGGCCGACTGCGGCATCGCCGAGCTCACCAGCCGCGCCCACCCGCCCCTCGGGAAGTGGTTGATCGGTTCGGGCATTGCCCTCTTCGGGTACGACGCGTTCGGGTGGCGTGTCACGGCCGCGCTTGCCGGCACGGCGAGTGTCGGGCTCGTCTACGTTGCCGGGAGGCGGCTGCTGCACGGGACCGCGGGTCGCGCGGCGACGGTCGGGGCGATCGCCGCCTCGATCCTGCTGGCCACCGATTTCCTTCACCTGGTCCAGTCCCGCATTGCGATGCTGGATGCCTTCATCACGCTGTTCGTGGTCGGCGCCGTCGCGTTCGCCATCCTGGACCGGGATCGTCCGCCTCCCGCTGAGAGGGGACCGTGGTGGTGGAGCCTCACGGTCGGGCGTCCGTGGCGTCTGGCGGCAGGCGTGTTCCTGGGTGCTGCTGTCGCAACGAAGTGGTCGGGGGCGTACGTCGCGCCGGCCGTCATCGGGCTCGTGGTGGCGTGGGAGATCGCATCGGTCAGGCACGCGACGCCCGGGCTGGACCTGCGCTCCGCGGTTCGCATCGCCTTCCGACGGGAGGCCATTCCGACGCTCGTGACGCTTGGCGTGGTCCCGGTGCTGGTGTATCTGGCCAGCTACATCGGTCGAATGCCCGGGGACCTCGTAGCGCTCCCCTGGCAGGCAGGGTCGGTGTGGCGTGGAATATGGGACCACCAGCAGGCCATGCTCGACTTCCACACCACGCTGGGTGGTGACCACCCGTACCAGTCGCCGCCCCTCGCGTGGCCGGCGCTTCAGCGCCCGGTCGCCTACTGGTTCAGCGAGGAGAACGGGTCGTACCGCGAGATCCTGGCCCTCGGAAACCCGTTCGCCTGGTGGCCGGGCCTCGTCGCCCTGGCGGCGCTGGCGGTGACGTGGTGGCGCGCGCGCTGGGCCGTCGGACGGCCGGAGCCGGTCATCCTGCTGGCCGCCCTGTCGACCTATCTGCCGTGGATCGTTCTGTCTGGTGGCCGGAGCCAGACGTTCCTGTGGTATTTCCTGCCGACCGTGCCGTTCCTGGCCCTCGCTCTCGGCACCCTTGTGGCGTGGGGCTGGCAGCGGACTCGATGGCGGCTCGCGGTGGGCGCCTACGGGCTGGTGATCGCCATCAGCTTCGGGTTCTGGGTGCCTCTGCTCACCGCGCTGCCCCAGCAGCCCGACGCATGGCGGACCCGGATCCTGTTCACGGACTGCGATCGACCGGACGGATCACGCCCGACTCTGCCCGATGACTCGACCAGCTCCGGGGCCCCGCCCGGCGGTTGGTGCTGGATCTGACCTACCCCTCGTCAGAGGCGGCCTCGCGGCGGTCGGCGGCGATGAGCATGCGCGTCAACGGACCGCTCGACAGACCGTGGGCCAGCACCGAGACAAGAATGGCGACGGCGGTGACGCTGAACAGCGGGCGCGCGTCGACCGGCGTCAGCGCGGCGAAGGCGAAGCCGAGGTAGTAGATCGAGCCGATGCCTCGGATGCCGAACCAGGCGACGAACAACCGCTGACGACCGGCGAGGCCGCTGGACACCAGCGCCACGAGAACCGCCAGGGGCCGGACGACCAGCAGCAGCCCGAGCGCCACGGCGAGCACCGGCCACCCCAGCTCGAGCACCCCGTCGATCGGCAGGACGCTGCCGAGCAGGAGGAGGACGCTGAGCTCGGCGAGCTTCTCGATGACGAGGGTCACATCATGGAGCCGCTGATTCACCTCGTGTCCGCGCTCGTAACGCCGGAACGCGACCCCGGACGCGAAGACGGCGAGGAATCCGTAGCCACCCAGCAGCTCGGTGAGCCCATAGACCGCGAAGATCGCGCCGATCGCCACGAACGCGTCGAACGGGTTCACCAGCCAGCCGCGGTCGATGACCCGATACGTCAGGCTCGCGATGAGCCTGCCGGCTACGGCGCCGATGACGATGCCGGCCACCACGGCGTACAGCAGGTCGGCGGTCAGCCACTCGAGCCACCACGAGCCGAACGAGTCGAACCCGCGGGCAAATCCGAAGAGCGCGAGCATGACGAAGGGGAACGCGAGCCCGTCATTGAGCCCCGCCTCCGAGGTGATCGCGAAGCGGGCGTCGTCCTCGGGCTCGCTCTGCATCGGCCCCGCCACCTGGACGTCCTCCGCGAGGACCGGGTCGGTCGGGGCGAGGACCGCACCGAGCAGGATGGCGCTGGGCAGCGACATGGCCAGCAGCCACGTCCCGAGCAGCGCGACCCCCGCGATCGTCAGCGGCATGGCGATGGCCAGCAGCATCAGCGTCGTGCGCCACGCCTCCCAGGTCAGCGGACGGTCCAGCTTCACGCCGGCGCCGAACAGGGAGACGATGACCGCCAACTCCGCCGTGCGGCTGAAGAGCACCGCATCGTCGAGTGGGTCGTACCAGTTCACGCCCATGACGCGCAGCGCGAGACCGGCCACGACCCCCGCGCCGAGATAGATCAGGGCGGCGGAGAACGGCCGCCCGCGCTGAAGCGACAGGGCGACGGCGCCCGCCAGGACGACGAGCCCCGCGACCAGGATCAGGAGCTCGTACAGGCCCGGATCGAAGGACCACCCCGGAGTTCGCGCCACCACACCCACGCTGATCACGTGGCCGATCCTCGCACATGGAGGCGCCGACGGCCTACATTCGTCGCATGGACCTCCGTGGCGTCGCCGGCGTCATCGTTGCCCTGGCGCTTGTCTGGGTGGCGTTCATCGGGCTGCTGTGGTTGATCCGACCGCGTGACGTCGGCCTGGGCGAACTTGTCCGGCTGGTCCCGGACATCGCGCGGCTCGTGCGTTCGCTGATCGCAGACCGGGACGCTCCCCTGGGCGTGCGCCTGCCCCTCATCGGTCTGCTGGCGTGGCTCATCAGCCCGATCGACCTGGTGCCGGAGTTCATCCCGGTGCTCGGACCGCTTGACGATGTCGTCGTGGCGGTGCTTGTCCTGCGTCACGTGCGCCGACGGCTCGGTGAGCGGGAGTTCCGCCAGCGGTGGCCCGGCAGCGACGAGGGCTACGCGCTGCTCGCGCGCGTGCTGTGAGTGTGGCGTGCCCGAGAGGACTCGAACCTCCGACCTTTAGGTCCGCAACCTAACGCTCTATCCACTGAGCTACGGGCACCCGTGTTCACCACGCGCGGATCGGTGGCGGAGAGGGAGGGATTCGAACCCTCGGAAGAGGTTTACCCCCTTCAACGGTTTAGCAAACCGCCGCACTAGGCCACTATGCGACCTCTCCGAACGGCGCCGATGATAGCATGGAGCCCTGGCCACGGACGAACCCGTCCCTGGTCGATCCACCCCTCCCCTCCAAGCTCAATTGCGTGCCTGATATGCCTGCCACCCGACTCCCGATCATTGGCCATCCGCTGGTCCAGACGCCCATGGAGGGCGTCCTGCGCGCCGGCCTTGCGGACGTGGGCTCGAAGCTGCAGATCGAGCCATGGGATCGGCGCTCGCATCAGCTGGCCGACGCGCTGGCCGAGCTGCGGGCGGATGACGCGTTTGCCGGCGCTATCATCGCCTCGCCGCACAAGGAGAAGGCCCCGCCGCTGTCCGATGCCCTATCCGACGACGCGCGCATCAGCGGAGCGGTCAACGTCTTCGTCAGGGTCGATGGACGGCTCCGCGGACACAACACCGACGCCGATGGCATCCGGGAGGGACTCACCTCGATCCTGCCGCGGGTCAAGGGCAAGTGGCCGCGCAACGCGGTCGTGCTCGGCGCCGGTGCCGGCGCCCGTGCGGTCGTGGCGGTGCTCATCGGCTCCGGCTTCCAGCACATCGCCGTCCTGAATCGGCACCTGCATCGGGCCGAGGCCCTGGTCACCCACTTCACCCGCAGCGCGCGGCACATGGAGCTGCGCGCGCGGCCGTGGCATGACGCGATCATCGAGGCCGAGCTCGCTCGTGCGGAGCTGCTGGTGAACGCGAGCGGCATCGGCGTCGAGGAGGGAGAGTCGCCGATTCCGGTCGATCTCCTGCCACCTGACCGGTTCGTGCTCGACCTCGTCCTCAACCGAGCCTCGACGCCACTCATGGAGCAGGCGTCGGCGCAGGGCGGAACCGTGGCCAGCGGCCAGGCGGCATTCCTGCGGGCCAGTGCCGAGGCCGTGCGGCTGCTGACCGGTACGGCACCGTCACCCGAACGCCTGCGCACCGCACTTGCCGCAGAGCTGGGCGTGCCCGAGGACTCGCTCGCCGTGGTGGGCGACTGAGGCCGATGATGTGCGGGGGGCTCCCGACCGTTTCAGAGACAGGCGGCACGTGAACGACGAACGTAGCGTGGACGCCCAGTTGGCCGAACGAGTCCGGGCCGGCGACATGAACGCCCTTGGCGAGCTGTATGACCGCTATGCGGGTACGGCAACCGCCACGGCGATGCGTGTCGTCGGCAGCCGGGATGAAGCAGAGGATGTGGTGCACGACGCTTTCGTTGCAGTCTGGCGCAAGATCGACCGCTTCGACGCGGAGCGAGGATCTCTGCGCGCGTGGCTCATGACGGTGGTGCGCAACCGCGCGATCGACAAGGTGCGGGCTCGCCGCGCGAGCATCGACGTGGACCTCGCCGATGAGCGCTCGCTGCTGCGCACCGGCCCCAATCCGACCCAGGACGCGGCGCTGACGCGAACGTCGGGCCTCGAGGTGCGGGCCGCCATGGCGTCGCTTCCCGACGAGCAGCGACGGGCCCTCGAGCTCGCCTACTTCGAGGGCTACACGTATCGGGAGGTCGCCGAGCTGACCGGCGTGGCGGCCGGAACTGCCAATGGGCGGTTGCGGCTGGCGCTCGCCAAGATGCGGGATGCGCTGGCGGGGAGCTCGGCGGCTCCGCTCCCGCTGAGCGAAACACCCATGGGCGAGGAGATCGGCCGATGACCGGCCGACCGTCCATGGACTGCGCCACTGCCGACGAGCTGGCCGCCGCCTTCGGATTGGGCGCGCTCGGCACCGATGAGGAGCGAGCCGTCGCCGACCATCTCGACTCGTGCGCCGAACCACACGTGGATGCCCATTCGCTCATGGACGCGGCATCGCTGATGCCGGAGTCGCTCGAACCGCTGGCACCGTCGGAGGGGTTGCGGGAGCGATTGATGGCGACCGTCGCCGTCACGCCGCAGGATCATCGACCGATGTCGACGCCGGCCCCGCGCGCCACGTACGTCGAGCGCACGCCGCAGCCGCACCGCCCCTGGTGGCAGTGGGGTCCGCTGCCGGGCGCGATCGCCGCGGTGGGCCTCGTTGCCGCGGTCGGTCTCGGCGCATGGGGCGTGACGCTGAACGCGCAGCTCGCCGAGCGCGATACCGCCCTGCGCGCCTTCGCCTCGGCCGACGCCGTCTACGCGGCCCAGGGCGAGGCCGGACGGGGCTGGGTGCTCCAGGCCGGCGAGACCGCGTACTTCGTCACCGACGACCTCGCCGAGCTCGCGGCGGGTCAGCTCTACGAGCTGTGGCTGATCGACGGCGCGGGGAACGCTGTGGCGGCCGGCATGTTGACCGACACCGATGGGGTTGCGCTGGTTGCCCTTGACCAGGGGCTCGGTACGGCGACCACGTTTGCGATCACCGTCGAGACCGAGCGGGTCGAGCAGCCGTCGGGGGCGCCGGTCATCGTCGCGCCGCTCGAGGGCTGACCCTCACCGGTCCGCGCCGGCAGCCGACCAGCTCACGCGGTCCTGCGTAGACTCGACGTCCGATGTTCTACACGCACGGCTGGGTCCACGTCATCGCGGGCTGCATGTTCTGCGGCAAGACCGACGAGATGCTGCGCCTGCTTCGCAGATTCTCGATCGCCGGCCGTGAGGTGCTGCTCGTGAAGCCGCGGCTCGACACGCGAACCGATCGCGTGACCGTCGTGTCGCGCTCGGGCGCCCAGCACCACGCCATCACCGTGGACGACTCGAGCGAGATCGAGGGTGCCGTCGGCGATGCCGACATCGTGGCGATCGAGGAGGCGCAGTTCTTTGACGACCGACTCCCGGAGGCCGTCGAGCAGCTCGCCCGCCGAGGCAAGCAGGTCGTGGTGACCGGCCTGGACCGAGACTTCCGAGGCGTCCCGTTCGGGACGATGCCGCGACTCTTGGCGCTCGCCGACCAGGTCACCAAGCTGACGGCGATCTGCATGGTGTGCGGCGAGCCTGCGACGCGGACCCAGCGCCTGATCGACGGTGAGCCGGCGAGCGCGGACTCGCCGCTCATCGTGATCGGCGGCATGGGAGACGAGACGTATGAGGCCCGCTGCCGCTTGCACCACGAAGTCCCGGGACTGGATCAGAGCGAGTAGAGCAGCTCCTTTGCGGTCTCGATGGCATGGACCGCGAGAATGGCGACATCGAGCTGCTGATCGACCGACGGATCGCCATCACCGAGGAGCCATGCCCCCGTCACGGGGAGTACCAGCCTACCGGTCCTCAGCACGAACGGGTCGAGCTGGGTCCCGGGTGGAAGGTGGACGACACCCATCACCTTGTAGGGCGGGACAAGCAGCTGTACGCGATGCTTCGATCGATGAATCCGACGCTTGCTGGCGTGCGGCGGCGGTGCGACCAGGCAAATGTCATCGACCTCGATCTGCTCCCAGGTCCCGTCCTCCAGCTGGACACGCAGTCCGCGTCGCTCCGCGAGCAGGTCCGTGATCCGTTCGCCCTCGGTCGCGATGTGGCCGGTGACGATCCGATCGGCCAGGAACACCTGGATCGGCGCGACATCGGGGATGAGCTCGACCGCCGACGACCCCACGGTTGAATTCGGTGATGCGCCACGACGCGTTCCCCAGAATCCCATGTGCTTCTCCTCTTTCTTGAGAATCCCCCGAAGGGCCACTCAGTCGGCGTGAGCCGGTTGTCGTCTTCGACGCCGCGCGCCGGAGCCCGACAATTGACGGCGCACGGCTGGAATCCAGGCAGCGGCACCCGCCACCTGGCTCCCGACAGCGGCCATGAACAGGACACCGGGTAGACCGAGGACGGCCGCAGGAACGGCCAACGCGAATCCGCCGGAGAATCCGTTGAATAGACCCGAGAACCCGTCGAACCCTCCCCCACCGCCTGCGGGCATGGCCGCCGTCACCTGCGCAACATCGTGCGGCGCGAGGACTTCGGGCAGCGGTTCCGGCGTGGCGCTGGGCGTAGGCCGTGGCGATGGCGATCGCGATGGCGCCGGCGAGACGGACGGAGAGGGCGGAGCGACGGGCTCGGATGGAGGCGTCGGCTGCGCAGCGGGCGATGGGGTTGCGGGTGGCTCGGTTGGTTCGGGGCTCGACGACGGCGTCGGCGACGGCGTCGGCGGAACAGCCACGGGGGCGGCAACAGTCACCGTGACCACCGCCGTGTCACCGAGCCCCCCATCGCTGACTGTGTAGCTGAAGCTGGTCACCCCCACGAAGTCCCCCGGCGGCGTGTATCGAACTTTGCCGCCGACGATCGAGACCGATCCTTCCGACGGCTGGGAGACGGAGCTGACGATCAGATCATCCCCGTCGGGGTCGGTGTCATTGACGAGCACGTCGATGTCGACAGGGGTCGAATTCGGCGATGTCCGGCTGTCGGGCGCCGCGACGGGTGGATCGTTGATCGGCGTCACATTGATCGAGACGGTCACCTCACCCGAGCTCAGGGTGCCATCGCTTGCGCGGTAGCGGAACGTGACGAGGCCATTCGCATCGGCAGCCGGCTGATACGTGAACGAGCCATTGGCCGCCAGGTTGAGCACTCCCTTCGTCGGGCCTGCCACCAGGAAGGCTGTCATCGGGTCACCGTCCACGTCGCTGTCGTTGACCAGGACACCCGGGGCGGCCACGGACAGCAGGGTGTCCTCCGCGGTCGCGTAGGCATCGGCCACGGCCGTTGGCGGATCGTTGACGGCGGAGACGTTGATGGAGGCAGTGGTGACCGCCGAGGTGGCCGACCCATCGGACGCCTGGTACGTGAACGAATCGGCGCCGAAGGCGTTGGGGTTGGGCACGTACGTGAACGAACCATTGGCATTGAGCGTCACGGCGCCTTTCGACGCATTGCTGACGAGGACAGCAGTCAGCGGGTCACCGTTGAGGTCAGTGTCGTTGGCCAGGACGCCGGTGCCAGCGGCAATGCTGAGCGATGTGTCCTCTACGGCCGAATACGGGCCGTCGGGGACGGCCACGGGAGCCGTGTTGGCGACCGTGATCGTGACGAGCGTATCGAGCGAGGCCGAGCTCCCGTCGAACGCCTGGTAGGTGAACGTGTCGACACCGGCAAATCCGGCTGCCGGCGTGTACACGAACGATCCGTCCGAGGCGACGTTCACCGAGCCGAGTGCCGTGGTCGCGCGAACCCCGGTCGGCGTCGCGGTGAGGGGATCACCGTCCGGGTCAGTGTCGTTCGCCAGCACGCCGGTGAGTGCATCGACGGTGAGTGGGGTGCCCTTGGTGGCAAGGTACGCGGGATCCGCGACGCCGATCGGCGCTGCGTCGACGACGTCGATGTTCACCGTCGTGTCAGCCGACGCCAGGGTGCCGTCGAACGCCTGGTAGACGAAGCTGTCCGCACCCGCGAATCCCGGGTTCGGGGTGTACGTGAACGAACCGTCGGCCAGGACGGTGACCGAGCCATTCGCCGTGGGCTGAACTCCGGTGGGCGTGGCCGTCAGCGGGTCACCGTCGACATCGGTGTCGTTGCCGAGGATGCCCGGCGCCGAGTCGCTGAGGACCTGGTTCTTGCCGATGCTGTACGCGTCCGCTACCCCGACCGGTGCCGTGTTCGGCGCCGCGCCGCTGATCGTCACCGACACGCTCTTGGGCTGGTTGAAATCGTCCGTGCAGTCTTCCTTGTTGTAGGCGTTGCCGATCCAGCTGAAGGTGCCGTTCAGCCCGGTGTCGGTGAAGCCCACCGAAGCCACCACATACTCCGACGGATCCGCATGCAGGCGGTTCCCACCGCCCGAGTTCGACTTGAGGTACACCAGCGTCCACGTTGGGCCGATGGCGAAGGATGCATTCCATGAGTCGCCGTCGCTGACGAGGTCGACGCTGGCGCTCGTGACCGTGAAGGCACTGCTTGGAACGGCGATGACCACGCATCCCACGGCCTCTCCCCCGCCGTCATCCCCGGTGTTCGTGGCGGTGAGCTGCACCGAAGCCGGGCCGGCCGAGACCGACGCGGGGGTGCGCGACAGGGACCAGCTGCGAGTGCCTGCGAATGCCGTCGGAGGGACCAACAGCGCGAAGGCGAGGGCGAGCACCGCGAACACCGACACCACGCGCGGAAGATCGAGCGGCAGGGTCTCCTGTGCAGCCGCTGGTGCCGGGCGGGCCGTCCGAATCGAGCGGACGCCGCTGCTCATGCCGGTTGGGGTGCCGTGCGGACCGGTGGGATCCAGAGCTGCCCGGCCGGGACATCCTGCCCCGGCAGCGGCGCGTCCGGAGCCGTCTCGATCCCCTCGATGAAGGTCTTGACCAGCGACTCGTCGAGCTGAGACCCCGCCGCATCACCCAGGCGCTTGAGGGCTTCGGTCAGGGGGAGGGCCTTGCGGTACGGCCGCGTCGTGGTCATGGCGCTGAAGACGTCGGCGACCGACAGGATGCGGGCGATCTGCGGAATGTCATCCGACGCAAGGCCATGCAGGTAGCCATTGCCGTCCCAGCGCTCATGATGGTGACGGATCCCTGCGCGCACGATCTCGATGTTCGGCAGGTCGCGGACGATGGCGTCACCAAGCGCCACGTGCTGCTTGACGATGTCGGCTTCCGAATCGGTGAGCTGTCCCGGCTTGCGGAGCACGCCGTCAGGGATACCGATCTTGCCGACGTCGTGCAGCAGGCCCGCCAGACGGATGGTGCTCTGGAACTCCTCGTCCAGGCCGAGCCGCCGCGCAATGAAGGTGGCGTAGCGAGCAACGTCCTCGGAATGGCGCTTCGTGTAACGATCCTTGTTGTCGACGGCAATGACGAGGCCGTGCAGCACGTCGAAACCACGGGCATCGGCGCGCTCATCGGCGGTGCGGTCGGCGACCCGGATGGCGTCGCCTCCCGACGAGCGAGCCTCGCCGAGGGTCAGCGTTGCCGAGGACACCAATTCGGTGGCATTGACCGCCTGCTCCGGGAAGGCAGCGATACCGGCGCTGAACGTCACCGGAAGCTTCTCGGACTCGCCGAACTGGACGCTGTCATCCGCCATCGCACGACGGAGGGTGACGAGCGTGCCTTCCAGTCGGCTGGCCGATGCGCCAGGAGCGACCACCAGGAACTCGTCGGGGCCGAATCGGCCGGCGAACCACGGTTCGCTGATGGCCTCTTCGAGGTTGGTGCCCAGGCGTCGGAGCACCTCGTCACCGGCCGGGTGACCGTGGACCTCGTTGACGAGCGTGAAGTTGTCGAGGTCGAGCAGGCCGATGGCCACCAAGCCGTCTCCGGCCTTGGCGGCGACCAGGACCTCCGACAACGCTTCGACCAGGGTTCCGTGATTGAGCAGCCCGGTGACGGGGTCACGGCGTGCCGCCTCGACCAGCGCGTCGGTCTGGCGGCTGATGCGCGATTGCGCACCACGGAAGATGAAGAACATGAGGATGGCGGCAACCACCGAGGCGGAGATGGTGGTCAGGACGACATCGAGACGAGCCTGGTCCAATCGCTCGATGATCGGTGCCGCGTCCCTCGCCACGAGTACGGCCCCGAGGGTCGATTCGTTGCCATCGGCGTCGACGGAGCGGAGCGGCAGATATTCGCGGATGACGTCGTGACCCGGCTCGGCCGCGGTCCAGTCGTTGTCGGCGGCCAGGCCCAGCTCCGCGTCGGGCGTACCCTCCAGCACCTTGTCGAGCAACGACTCGGGCGGAATCTCGGTCCCGCGACGGCCGACGGTCGAGCTGAACAGCACGCGACGGTTCGGATCGACGACCTCAACGCTGAGGAGATAAGACTCCTCGAAGTTGCTCGTGTTCAACACCGCGCGCAGCTTCGTCTCGAGGAGCTCGTAGCGTTCCGCGGGCGCTTCGGTGGGGGTCAGATCGCGCTCCTCCAGGAACGCCTCGACGAACGTGCCCACGACCGCGCGGTCGGCGGCACCCACCGACGCGAGCACGGAGTTGCCCAGGTGAGTCGAGGTCATGAATGCCTGGGCCGAGGCCGTGATGGCGATGAGCACCAGGAACGCGCCATAGACGAGCAGGAACACCACGGGGCGGCGGCGTGCCCGATCGAGGGCTCGATTCATGGTCACGGGAGGGAGACTCCTCAGGTGGCTCGTTCGCAGGCAGGTGCCGGCGTTGAGTCACCTTATCGACAGGACGTCCCCACGGACGATGGCCCAATAGTCCCGGACGGTACTCCCCGGCACATCGGCATTACCTCCCCGGAGATGTGTAGGGACGCCGCCGGGCACCGCGCCGCATGGGACCCTGGCAGTACGCAGGACCCATCACCGAGCGGGAGGCGAAGGGGATGGGACTCGAACGTCACCCGGTGTCCGGGTGCTTCGCCGAGTGAGGCGCGGCGCTCTCCATGAGCGGGCGTACGATCGTATGGACGACGGAACACTCGACCGGAGGCCTTGACCCATGCGCGCACTGGTGGCTGACAGCTCTGCTCCCGGCAGGATCGCCTTGCAGGACGTTCCCGAGCCGGTGCCGGCGCCCGGTGAAGTTCTCGTGGACGTGCGTGCATTCTCGGTCAATCGCGGCGAGATGCGGATGCTCGAAACGGCTACCGACGGCTGGCGTCCCGGATGGGACTTCGCCGGCATCCTGCGATCCGACGTCGAGCACGGCCTCAGAGCCGGCGCGCGGGTGCTCGGCATCCGGCGGGGCGGTAGCTGGGCCGAGCAGGTGGCGGTTCACGAAGGATGGATCGCCGAGCTGCCTGATGGAGTCTCCTTCGCCCAAGGGGCGACGCTACCAACGGCCGGTTTGGCTGCCCTGCGCATGCTCCGAATGGGACCAACGATCCTCGGTCGCCGAGTCCTGGTGACGGGGGCCTCGGGCGGCGTCGGCCGCTTTGCCATACAGCTGGCTCGTCTCGGTGGGGCCGAGGTGACGGCGTTGACCACCAGCCGATCGGCGCGGGCGGAGGGGCTGCGCCAGCTGGGTGCCGATGACGTCGTCTCCGACATCGAGAAGCTCCAGGGTCGGTTCGACCTCATCCTCGAATCGGTGGGGGGCGAGACGCTCGGCCGACTCGTGACCATGGTCGACGCTCAAGGCACGCTGGTCATGTTCGGCAACAGCTCCGACGAACCGACCACGTTCAACGTCCGTGATGTCTACAACGATGCCCTCGTCCGTCTCCAAGGTTTCGAGTTGTTCTTCGGTGGCGACCCGTTCGGTCGCGACCTTGGGTACCTCGCCTCGCTCGTGGCCGAACGCAAGCTCGATCCTCAGGTCGGTGCCGAGCTGCCCTGGGAGGAGATCACCGAGGCGATGGATCGGCTGCGGAATCGGGACGTCGCCGGGAAGGTCGCCCTGACGCTCGGCGAACCCGCCAGTTGAGCGCAGCCGACGTACTGGATGGGCGTGACCACAAAGGCGGGACGCGACCCTCACGCTCGGACTAGTTGGCGGAGGGGGTGGGATTCGAACCCACGGTGACTTGCGCCACGGCGGTTTTCAAGACCGCTGCATTCGTCCACTCTGCCACCCCTCCGGGTCACCTATCGTATCGCCACCGGTGATCTCACGGTCACGACCCGCCGCGCGTTTCCCCATCGTGCACGGCCCGAGGACACCATGACGACGCAGCAAGAAGCGCCAACGGAGACTGTGGCCACGGACCGGCTGGCGGTCGGGTTCGGTCTCCGAGTCAGGCGCCGGCGGGGCCCAGGCGCTCGCGTCCGCCGAGATACGCGCGGAGCGGCTCCGGGACCAGGATCGATCCGTCGGACTGCTGGTGGGTCTCGATGATCGCCGCCATGGTCCGCGGCAGCGCGAGGGCGGATCCGTTGAGGGTGTGGAGGAGCTCCGGCTTGCCACCGGCATCGGCCCGATGCCGGATGGCCATGCGCCGCGCCTGGTAGTCACGGAAGTTGCTGACGCTGCTCACCTCGAGCCAGCGCTGGACGCCTGGCGCCCAGACCTCGAGATCGTACTTGCGAGCCTGGACGAACCCCATTTCACGCGTGCTCATGAGGAGCACCCGGTAGGCGAGGCCCAGGCGCTGGAGGAGGATCTCCGCGCGCTCCGTGAGCCACTCCAGCTCGGCCTCGGAGTCCTCGGGCCGCACGAAGCTCACCATCTCGACCTTGTCGAACTGGTGGACCCTCAGGATGCCACGCGTGTCCCGACCGGCCGCACCGGCCTCACGGCGGAAGCACGGCGAATAGGCGGCATAGCGAATGGGGAGCGCCGCCGGCTCGATGATCTCGTCCCGGTGGAGGTTGGTGACCGGCACCTCGGCGGTCGGGACCAGGTAGAGGTCGTCGCGCGTGACGACGTACATCTGGTCCTCCTTGTCCGGAATCTGGCCCGTGCCGCGAGCGCTCTCGGCATTCACGACGGCCGGCGGCCAGACCTCGATCATCCCGTTCTCGGTGGTGTGCACGTCCAGGAACCAGCTGATGAGCGCACGCTGCAGCGCCGATCCGGCACCCACGTACACCGGAAACCCAGATCCGGCGACCTTGGCCCCGCGCACGAGATCGATGAGGCCGAGCTCATCCGCAATCTCCCAGTGCGGCCTTCGTCCCTCCCCCGCCAGGGGTTCGCCCCACGTGCGGACCGTGACGTTGGCCTCCTCACCGCCCACCGGGACGTCGGAGTCGGCCGGGTTGGGGATGCGCAGCATGGCGTCGTCGAGCGCCGCCTCCACGTCCGAAAGCTCGGCATCGAGGGCGACGATGCGTCCCCCGGCGGCGGTCGACGCCGCCTTCAGCTCCGCGACCGCTGCGCCACCCGGGTCGGCGCCGTCGCGAATGGCCTGCCCGATCCGCCGGCTCGACTCGTTGCGCTCCGCCTTGAGGGCATCGGCCTCGGCCAGCAGCGAGCGACGTCGCTCGTCCAGGTCCCGGGCGCGATCAACGAGCGCGGGGTCTTCCCCCTTGTCCGCCGTGCCGCGACGCAGGAGGTCGGGTTCGTCACGCAGCCGCTGAACGCCAACACTCATGACACGGCCCCCGGTGCGGATGCCTCGCCCAGGCGACGCGTGACGAAGCCGGCATCGAGCGATGCCACGAGCCAACCGGCGCGAGGGCCGTTGGTTCGGCCGAGGAACGCGAGGTAGACCGCACGGAACGCGTCGCCGGCGGACAGCCCGGCGTCCTTGGCCGTGCTGAAGATCAGTGCCTGCCACGACTCGCCCGAGGCCGGTGGCGCGGTGGCTGAGGCGTCAGCCAGGCGGCCGAGATACGTGCGCTGCGCATCGGTCAAGCCGCTCGCTTCCTGCGGCAGGGTATCGCGGACCGCGATCCGGACGGAGTCGGGAGCGTAGGCGGTGAGCCACGCTCTCGCGGCGGCCCGCCGCTCCTCGAGAATCTCGGCTTCGCGATGGGTCAGCGGCGCAGCCTTCTCCGCGGTCACGCGCTCGACGACGTCGACGCCGGGGATCTGCTCGAGGAGCGCCAGGTGGCTGAAGGCCGGGCGGAAGGCGGCGGACTCCGCGGCCAGGTCGGCATCGGGCTCGACCAGGCTGTAGCGGTAGACCTGCTCGTGATTCGCCGGAAGCTCACCCCGCACCTCGCGGCCATCGGTGGCGGCCGCAAGGCGATCGGACTCGTCGAACAGCCGCGGAATGGCATCGGTCCCGTGCGGGTCGAACTCGATTGCCGTGTTCGGTCGCGGGCGCAGGAACAACAGCCGAAGCTGTTCGGGTGGCACGACATCCGCGATCTGGGTGGCCGAGGCGCCAAGTCCCTTCGAGGTGGACATCTTTTTGCCGCCGATGTTGAGGAACTCGTAGGGCACGTTCAGCGGAGGCTCGTTGCCGAAGACCTCGCGGGCGACGGCATCGGAGCGGTCGCGCGATCCTCCGGCCGTGGAGAGGTCCTTGCCGGCGGGTTCGATGGTGACGCCGAACAGCTCCCACTTGGCGGCCCAGTCAACGTTGTACGGCAGCTTGGCGCGGCCGCCGAACGGTGACACCGTGCCCGAATGCCCGCAGCCGGCGGCCCAGGTCACGAGGTCCGGGCGGCACTCGTAGGTGACGATGTCGCCGTCCCACCCCGTGACGATGGTCGTGCCGATTCGCCCACACGACTCGCAGATGACGAAGAGCGGATGCCAGTCATCGGAATGGTTGACGTTCGCGACGCGCCGATAGATGTCGCGGATGGTGGCGGCGCCGTCGAGGGCCCGACGGATGAAGGGGTCCATGGCGCCCGAACCGTAGACCTCGCTCATCCAGTAATAGGTGTCGGGCCGAATGCCGAGGCCGTCGAAGGTGTCCACGAAGACACCGGCGAAGTGCCGAGCGTACGAGTCATGACAGTCACCGGCCGGATCGGGCACATGGGAGAGCGGCACGCCCATGGAGCGCTCGATGGCGTCGGGCGTCAGGAGCGCCTGTGCATCCATCGGGTCGAGATCGTCGACGCCGTAGCGGAGCTCCACCGGGACGTCCGCCCGACGAAGCGCGCGGGCGATGGTGTCGACCACCACCGGACCACGCAGGCTTCCTACGTGAACGGTGCCCGACGGCGTCTTCGAGTCGTTGACGACCTGCGGGCCGGAAGCCGCCGCGGCGAGCTCGTCAGCCCAGAACACGCTGCTCAGCCGATGCGAACGAGCGTGTACTCGATGGCGCCGGCCGGTGCGTGGACGGTCACCGTGTCGCCCTTCTTGCGGCCCATCAGCGCGGCGCCGACCGGCGACTCGTTGCTGATGCGTCCGTCACGCGGCGCGGCCTCCGCCGAGCCGACGATCGTGAACGTCTCCTCGCCGTCGGTGCCCTTGATGACGACCTTCGAGCCGATGCCGACGCTGTCGCCATTCGCCTTCTCGATGACCGCGGCGTTGCGCAGCTGCAGCTCGAGCGTGGCGATGCGGCCTTCGAGGAACGATTGTTCCTGCTTGGCGTCCTCGTACTCGGCGTTCTCCGACAGATCGCCGTCGAGCTTGGCCTCGTGAATTCGGGCGGCGATGCGGGGTCGATCAACCGTGATCAGCTCATGGAGCTCGACCTTGAGCTTCTCGAGACCCTCCGCTGTGAGGTAGACGGGCTTGGTGTTCATATTGATGCCCCCTCGTCCTCGTCCGATAACAAAAAACGCTCCAGGCCCCGCCGATGCGTTGGCGGCGTCTCCTGAAGCTGGCCGTACCCGATGGGCCAGGCGCCGCGGGTCGTCCGCAGCGGGCAGATTGTAGGTCTGCGAGCGTGCGAAGTCAAAGCGAGGAGCGGGCGCGGATCAGCGGCCGATGACCACCAGCACCACGATGACCGCGGCGAACAGGATGCGGTACACGCTGAAGGCGGCGAGTGAGCGCCGGCGGAGCCAGGCGAGCAGGAATCCGATGGCCATCAGGCCCGACAGCACGGCCACCGCGAACCCGACCGCGATCGCCAGCCACTCGGTTCCGGTGTGGGTCTCGGTCAGGAGGCGGCGCGAGCCGTAGAGCCCGGCGCCGAAGGTGATCGGCGTCGCGAGCAGGAAGCTGAAGCGTGCCGCGGCCTCCCGGTTCAGGCCAAGCGCCCGCCCCGCGGTGATGGTGGCCCCGCTACGGCTGATGCCCGGAAACAGGGCGAGGGCCTGGCTGAGGCCGATGGTCAGGGCACCCGGCAGTGTGACGTCAGACAGGCCGCGCGTTTCGCGCCCCAGGCGGTCGGCAAGCCAGAGTCCGATCGCCCCGAGGACGAGAAAGCCGGCGATGGCGAGTCGCGCGCCATCGGTGTTCCCGTGGAACGTGTCCTCAATGAAGCCCTCGAGCGCGAAGCCGATGAGCGCGGCCGGAATCGTGGCCACGATGAGGAGCCAGGCAATACGCCGGTCAGGATCACCGCCGATGCGCCGCTCGCGAACGCTGGCGACCCACGCACGCGCGTAGCGCACCCAGTCACGGGCGAAGTAGACGAGCAGCGCCACGAGCGTGCCGAGGTGCAGGAACACGTCGAAGGCCAGGCTCCCGATGAGCCCTTCGGTCTGCCAGCCGGCGATCCACGGTGCCAGCTCGAGGTGTGCCGACGAGCTGATCGGGATGAACTCGGTCAGACCCTGGAGCAGCCCGATGAGCGCGGCCTGGATGACGACGTCCATGATGACCCGCGGCGACGCGGGAACCTCCTACCGGATGAAGAGCGGCGCAAGCACCAGGGTGATGGTGGCGAGCAGCTTCACCAGGACGTGGAGGGATGGTCCGGCGGTGTCCTTGAACGGGTCTCCCACGGTGTCACCGACGACCGCAGCGGCGTGGGCGTCCGATCCCTTGCCGAGCACGTTGCCGTCCGCATCCTTGAGCTCGCCCGACTCGATGTACTTCTTGGCGTTGTCCCACGCGCCGCCGCCGTTGTTCAGGACGGTGGCGAGCATGACGCCGCTGATCGTGCCCACCATGAGCATGCCGGCCACCGCCTCGTGCCCGAGCAGCAGTCCAACGATGATCGGGGTGGCGACGGCCACGGTGCCTGGCAGGATCATCTCGCGCAGGGCGGCGCGCGTCGTGATGTCCACCACCCGGGCGTAGTCGGGTCGCTGGGTGTAATCCATGATGCCGGGCATCTCGCGGAACTGACGACGGACCTCGACGATGATCGCCTGTGCGGCGGTGCCGACGGCCCGAATGGCCAGGCTCGAGAAGAAGTACACGAGCATGGCCCCGATGAGCCCGGCGATGAACACGTTGACGTTCGCCAGGTCGACCGATTCGAGCAGCGTGCCCGCCTCGCGCAGCCCGCTGTCGATCTGTCGCTGGAGGATGAGGTTGACCTTGTCGATGTAGGCGCTGAACAGCAGGAAGGCCGCCAGGGACGCCGAGGCGATGGCGTAGCCCTTGGTGAGTGCCTTCGTCGTGTTGCCCACGGCGTCGAGGCGGTCGGTGATCTCGCGAGCGCTCGCATCGGCCTTGCTGAACTCGGCGATCCCGCCCGCGTTGTCGGTGATGGGACCGAACGTGTCCATGGCCAGGATGTAGGCGGTCGTCATGAGCATGCCCATGGTGGCGACGGCGGTCCCGAAGATGCCGCCGACGTTGTCGCCGGCCGCGGTGATGAGGCCCGCCTGGCTGCCGAGGGTGAAGCTGGCGAACAGGGCGACGGCGATGGTGACGGCCGTCATGAGCGTCGTCTCGAAGCCCACGGCGGTTCCGCTGATGATGTTGGTGGCGGGTCCGGTCCGGCTCGCCTCGGCGATCTCGCGCACCGGGCGATAGGTGCCCGCCGTGTAGTACTGGGTGATGTAGACGAAGGCCACGCTGGTGGCGAGCCCGACGAGGCCGGCGCCGAAGAACCAGACCCACGCGGGGATGCCGTTGACGGGCAGATCGATCCCCGTGTTCATCATCACGTAGGTCGTGAGCGCCAGGCCGCCGATGGAGAGGATGGTCGTGACCCAGTACCCGCGGTTCAGGATGTTCATCGGGTTCTCGGTCTCGCTGCCACGCACGAAGAACATGGCCACGATGGTCGCCAGCAGGCCAAAGCCACGCACGACGAGCGGGAAGAAGATCCACGCCTCGGGATTCGGCCAGCCGAGCTCGGTGGCGATGCGCCATACCGCAACGCCCAGGATCATGGCGCCGATGTTCTCGGCCGCCGTCGATTCAAACAGGTCCGCACCACGTCCGGCGCAGTCGCCGACGTTGTCACCCACGAGGTCCGCCACCACGGCCGCGTTGCGCGGGTCGTCCTCCGGGATGCCGGCCTCGACCTTCCCGACCAGGTCCGCCCCGACGTCGGCCGCCTTCGTGTAGATGCCGCCGCCCAGCTGAGCGAACAGGGCCACGAAGCTGGCGCCGAACCCGAAGCCGACGATGAGGAACGGTGCCTCCTCAGGATTGGTGAACCCACCGAAGGCAGCGAAGATTCCGTACACGCCGAGAAGGCTCAGGGCGACCACCAGGAAGCCCGATACCGCTCCCCCGCGCATCGCAACCTGGACGGCACGCACCAGGCTGTGCTGCGCCGCCGCGGCCGTCCGCAGGTTTGCCTTCACGCTGATGAACATGCCGATGATGCCCGACGCCATCGAGCACGCCGCGCCCACGAGAAACGCGAGCGCGGTGCGCCATCCGAGGTCGAATCCGAAGATGTCGGTGTCGGCGACCTCACGGCCCTCGACGACGCCGATCACCACGCCGATGATCAGCGCGCCACCGAGTGCCAGGAGGGCGATGGTCTGGTACTGGCGCCTGATGAAGGCCACGGCCCCTTCGTAGATCGTGCCGGCGATCTCCTGCATCGCCTCCGTGCCGGTGTCCGCTCGAAGGACGTCCCAGGCGAGATAGAGGGCGAACGCGATGGCGGCGATTCCGGCAAGCGGGATCACCCACAGGATGGGCTGGAGCTCCATGGATCCTCCGAGCGGTGGCCGGCGGCCACGCTCAATCGGGCTCGCTCAGACCTATTCCTAGATGCACACGAAGCGCCGGCGGGAGGACACGGTCACGTACCCCGCCAGCGACGGCGCGCGGATTCTAGCACGCGCCTGGCATCGGTGGTCAGGGTAGCCAGCGCGCCCGCCATCCGTCGTTGGCGAGCACCTGCCGTCGCCCGTTATCCATGCCGACCCTCACGACCGTGCCCTCGATCGTCGGCTCCCGATCCGCGCCGGGGATGATGACCACCATCTCGTCGGCATTCGGTGAGAAGGCCACGCCGCTGATCCCCGGCTCGTCGACGCGCGGGACGCGCCGGCCGGGTTCGTCCACGCTGTCGCTGACCCACAGGCCGCCATCGGCGTCACGGTAGGCGATGCGGCCGTCGGACCCCAGCGCCAGCAGCACCGCGCCCGGATCGAGCCCGCTGGGATCCGTCCGGGAAGCGTCGCGGCGCAGCACGGCGACCGTGGTTCCCTCCCCCGCGGCCATGGGTTCGACCGGCGCCACGACCGGCTCGGGCTCGGTCCCGACACTCGATGGCCGGCCCGTGAGCACCACCGCGCTCGAGTCGGGCAGCCAGGACGGCACCACGTCCGCAGCGAACCTCGCCCGATCGAATGTACCGTCGTCCAACCCGACGATGGCGACCCACCCCGTGGCGTCCACGAAGGCGAGGGCGGTGCCGTCCGGCGAGTAGCGGGGTGCACGGTGCGGGACGTCGCCCGAGTCCGGCTCACCCTGTGACGGCAGGTCGATCGCCGAGACATCGTCGCCGGGAATCGAGCGCTGCCAGATTCCGAGCCCGCCCCCGTCGGTGGCGTCGACCCGGGCGAAGGCCAGGTGCTGGCCGTTCGGCGCGTAGGTCGGGTCGAACTCGAGGTACCCGTCGTCGGTGATGACGCGCCGGTCAGAGCCGTCGGCGTCCTGCATGACGAGGCGATGACCATCGCCCACCACGAATGAGCTCCCATCGGGCGCAATCGCGTAATCAAGGACCGGACTCAGCTCCGCGCTCACCTGGTGTGCGCCTGATCCGTCCGGGTTCATGACCCACAGGTTGGCGATCCCCGCACGGTCGGAAAGGAATGCCACCTGGTTCGTCAGTGCCGTGCCCGGCGCACCGGTCGTGAACGACCACGTGAGCGGCTCCGCCAGCCCGCCGCCGTCGATGCCGGCGACGGTGGGCTCGAGTCGAACATCGAACGTCGTGTTCGGCGGCAGCGGGCCCGCGGGAACGAAGCGGAGCACCACGCCCTCCTCGCCTGAGGCGGGTGTCTCGCCCCGAACGTCGACGATCTCGAGCGAGCCCGAGACATCCGGACGGATCGACATGGCGTCGCCCGAGACGGAGGCTGGATCGACCGGATCGTCAAAGATCACCGCGATCGACGATATGGCGGCCACGCCGTCGGTCCCATCGCGCGGCACGACGCGTGTGACGTCGAGACCAGCCGTGAGGGTGTGGAACGCCATCCGGACCGGCTCGCCCAACGCGACGCCCGACGTGTCGAGCGCCTCCGCACCGATGTCCACGCGATAGTCGGTGTCCGGTCGCAGCGCCTCGGTCGGGACGATCTCGAGCAGCCGGCCGCTCCATCGGAGGGTATGGTCGAAGATCGGCCGCAGGCGCAACGCCGCCTCCACCGATGCGGTATCCATCAGCCCCGAGAAGCGGATCGATACCGGCGCATCGAGGAGCACCCCGGTCGCGCCGTCCGGCGGATCGGTCTCGACCACCTGTGGCGGCCCGGTCGTCTCGAACGTGAACGGCGGCGGCACCTCGGTCAGGCGGTTGCCGGCCGCATCGCGCACCCCGGCGGCAACGGTCAGCGTGTAGGTCGCGGCGAGCTCGAGAGGCTCGCTGGGCGTGAAGAGCACCGCACTCCCGGCCACGCTCACGCTGCCTTCGATCGGCGGCTCGAACGCCAGGGCAGCGATTGCGCTGTCGGTCTCCACCGGCTCGGTGAAGGTGATCTCGAGGCTCGTGGTTGGCAGGCCCACCAGGGACTCGTCGGGGACCGGCTGCGTGAGAGCTATCGACACCACCGAGGGGGCTCGCCCGTCCACCGTGCTCGCGACGTACAGGACGCCCGCCAGCAGGACGGCTCCGACGCCGACGACGGCCAGGCTGCGCACGACGGTGGCGCGCATCGCGCGGTGACCCCGTGCCCGCTCAGCGATGGCGGAGCCGGGCGGGAAGGATCTGGAGCTCGTCGCGGTACTTCGCGACCGTCCGGCGCGCCAGGGCAACCCCTTCTTCGGCCAGCGCATCCGCGATCTCCTGGTCGGAATAGGGGTGCCGGGTGTCCTCCGCCTCGATCATCCGCTTGATCTGGTCCTTGACGCCGAGCGAGGCCGTGAAGAAGTGACTGAACGGCACCACCTCGCCACGCGGCAGCATCACGTACTTCTCGGCCGTCGCCCGGCTGACCGTCGACTCGTGCATGCCGATGACCTCCCCCACCTCGGCGCGGGTGAGCGGCACCAGATGCTGCACGCCGTGCACGAGGTAGTCGCGCTGCCGCTCCACCAGGCACTCGGCGATGCGCTGGATCGTGGCGCGGCGACGGTTGATGTTGTCGATGAAGAACTTGGCGCGACCCACGTACTGTCGAACGTGCTCCTTCTCGTCCTCCGTCGTTTCTGCGCTGCGCAGCTTGGATGACAGGCTGGAGTAGATCGGTGCCACGTGGAGGCTGAAACGCCGGGATTCGACGACCTCGACGGTGAGCTCGCCCTCGCTCTCGCGGATCAGGACGTCGGGACGGATGATCGGTCGGGAGGCGTCGCCGCTCACCGCCGCCGTGAACGCGGCGGTCGGATAGGGGTTGAGGTTCGACTTCACGAACTCCCAGACGGTCATGACCTGTCGCTGGGTCGCACCGACCGCCACCCCGATCTCGCGGAATCGCCGCTCCCCCAGCTCCGCGAGGTGGTCCGCGATCACCGCCTCGGCGTGCGGCGGGATCGTCACCGAGTCCTGCTCGCGGAGGTACTCGATCTGGGCAAGCAGCGATTCGGTGATGGATCGCGATCCGATCCCGATCGGTTCGAGACCCTTCATCGCGGCAAGGACCTGCTCAACGTCCGCCAGGGACACCCCGGTTGCCCCGGCGACCTCGTCGTCGGACTCGGTGAGGAATCCGTTCGAGTCGAGCGCTCCGATGACGTGATCGGCCACCGGGTGGAGGCGTCCCGGCAGCTGCGCGTGCAGGTTCCAGGTCAGGTGATCCTCGAGCGTGAAATCAGCCTCGGCGCGCGCGATCGGGTCGAACTCGTCCGCCTCGTCCCGGAGCCGCGTGGATCCGTCGCCCGGGAGGTCATCGGGGCTCACGCGACCGTCGTCGCCCTCCGATTCGGCCTTGCGTGGCATGCATTCGGTGCAGTAGCTGCCCGCGACCGGGCGGCCGCAGATCGCGCATGTTGGCAGCTCCTCCATCTCGAGCGCCGGGTTCTCGTCAAGCTCCTGTGCGATCGCTTCCTGCAGCTCGACGGAGCTCATCTGCAGGATGTAGTTGGCCGCAATCTGCTTCGGGGTGACCTTGGCCTGCATGACCGGCTGGATCTGCTGGCTGAGCTCGATCGACATGAATCCTCGCGAACGGGCGACTGATGATGGGGTTCGGCGATTATAGGCAGCGGCGCAGAACCGGCCGAATCACCGGCCTCGTCGCCAACGCACGGACCGTGCCAGTGGACCGTCAGGCTCCGGGAACGTTGTACCGGCGCACGACCGGACCGGCACCTCCGAACGTCACCAGGCTGTAGCCGCCGGGATCGGCCGCCAGCCGGCGTCGGTAGTCCCGCATCGGCCACCCCAGCAGGCGGCACATCGCCACGCGATTCACATGGTTGTGCGCGACCGCGATGGCGCATCGTGCGCGGTCGGCCGTGAGCCAGTCCTCGAGCGGCTCGAGCACGGCGGCAGCGCGCATGCTCACGTCCTTCCCGCTCTCGCCCTCCGGGCAGGCGGTGGCGTACGGATCGGATTCCCATGCCGCACGAAGCTCGGGATCGCGAGCCTCGCATTCCGCCGCCGTGAGCCCGTCCCAGGCGCCGTAGTCGATCTCGAGCAACCCCTGGGCAAGCTCGACCGACTCGGCATCCAAGCCCAGCGCCGTGGCGATGGCCCCGATCGTCTGGCGACATCGCAGGGCCGGGCTGCTGACGAGCCGAATCTCGTCATGCGGAAGTTCGGCGAGCTCGGCGGCGAGCGTCACACCCAGTGCTTCGGCGAGCTCGAGGCCCGCGTCCGACAGCGGAGGATTGCTGGCCTGGCCCAGGTTCCTTCCGGCGGCGGAGGCCGCCGTGGTCGCGTGACGGACGAGGATCAGGCTACCCATCTGACAGCCGAGTCTACCGCTTCCGGTGCGCTATCCTGTGCCGGCCGCCATCCACAGCCAGGGCTGATGACCTACCTCCCCGACGAATCCGAATCCGACGGCGCGCCCGCACAACGCGAGCGCGCCGGTTCGCGTCGTGCCCTGGGCTGCGCGTTCGAGGTCGTCGAGACGCTCGTCCTCACGCTGCTCATCTACCTCGTCATCCACAACTTCGTGGCCCAGCCGTTCGAGGTCCAGCAGAGCTCGATGTTCCCCACCATCGTGGACGGCGAGTACATCCTCATCGACAAGCTCACACCGCGATTCGGCGGCTACGAGTACGGCGACGTCGTGGTGTTCGATCCGCCTTCCGGTTCCGGGCTGGACCAGCAGGGCGTCCCGTTCATCAAGCGGATCATCGGTATGCCGGGCGACACGATCAGCCTCGAGAACGGCCGGGTCTTCGTGAGCCGGCCCGACCGAAGCTCGATCCGGATCGAGGAGCCCTACGTGGTCCCCAACGCCGACGGGAGCACGGCCGCCACGCTCTGCGAGCGGCAGGATTGCCCGCTGACCTGGATCGTCGGGCCGCACGAGTTCTTCGTGATGGGCGACAACCGGCCGTTCAGCCAGGACTCGCGCGTGTTCGGTCCCATCGACGAGGAGAGCGTGCTGGGACGCGCCTGGCTGCGCTACTTCCCGCTCGAGCGCATCGGGCTCATCGAGCGGCCCGACTACCCGGCCCTGCAGGCCGCTGCCGGCGAGTAGCCCTCAGCCGCGCTCGGGCTCCTCGGCCACGATCCACGCGTCGATCTCACGAACATAGTCGACCACGGCATCGGCGCCGAACCACAGGGCGAGCTCCGCCTCCGCCGTCTCCGGCGCGTCGGACGCATGGATGAGGTTGCGGAGGCCGCTCACGCCCAGGTCGCCGCGGATCGTTCCGGGCTCGGCCTCGTTCGGCATCGTCTTGCCGACCATCTTGCGGACCACGGCGATGGCATCGGGACCCTCGAGCGCGAAGGCCGCCACCGGCCCGGACGTGATGAATTCGACGAGCCCGTCGTAGAAGTGCTTCCCGGCGTGGACCGCGTAGTGCTCCTCCGCCAGCGGCCGGGAGACGGTCAGCATCCTGAGGCCTACGACCTTGAGCCCCTTGCGCTCGAACCGGCCGACGATCTCGCCGATGAGACCCCGCTGCACGGCATCGGGCTTGGCGAGGACGAGAGTGCGCTGCATGACGAGAGTCGCTCCTGTGCTGGGTTCTCCGGCCGCACGCGGTGTCGGAGACGTGTGGTTCGGGTCAGCCGCGCCGGACGGCGGCGCGGTCATAGGCCTGGCTTGCCTCGACCCGGCGCCCCGCTGCGCGAAGCAGGTCGCCGTACAGTAGCAGACGCTCGGGGGCGGGCTGCCCGCCCAGGGTGGGCTCCATGATGGCAACACCGTCGCTCGCCAACGAAGGATCGAGGCGGATGGCGATCGACATCTCGGCGTCACCCCGATCGAGGTCGCGGGCGACATAGGCGACCCGGGCCTCGTCCAGCCGATCACGCGCAGAATCGGTGCGCTCATCCCCCGCCGGCAGCTCCGCCTCGGGACCGGTATCGCGCGCCGCCCACGGCGGTCGCGACACCTGCACCACCGGCGGTTGCAGCTCGGCCGGCAGCGGCCACGTCAGGCGTCCCGAGACGCCGGCTCGCAGCTCGTGGGAACGGTCGACGCCGACGGCCGAGATCACCCGCTCCATCGCCCCGGCCGCCCGATCCGGCTCGCCCGCTGCGGCGAGTGCCTCGGCCTCGATGAGGGACGCGATCGGCAGCCGACGCTGTGGACTCCCCGCCCTCACCGCGTCGAGGGCCACGCGCGCCGACGCAACGCGCCCCTGGCGCCAGAGCGCTTCGGCCAGGAGCGTCCTGAGCGCGTCAAGCTCGTCGTCCGAACCCGGGCCATCGGCCTCGCGCCGCGCGATGCGCTGACGGGCCGTCCCTTCCGCTAGGCCGGGCTGACCCGCGTCGAGCTGCGCCCGGGCAAGGCGCATGTCGTCGACCAGGATGTCGATCACCTGCTCGTCGTCGGCCGATGCATTCTCGGGCGGAGCCACGGGCTCGGCCGGAGCCTCTGACTCAGGCGCGGGCGTGGGACCGGCCGCCTTCCCACGCTTGCGGCGTTGGTTCATCGACGCAGGACGCGCTCGATGCGAGCGCGAGAGCGGAAGGGGCCCAGCAGGGCCATTCGTGCCTCGGCCGGATTCAGGAAGCGCTGAGCGACGCGCAGCAGATCCGCGGCCGTCACCGCCTCGAGTCGCTCGACCACCTCCTCGACGGACAGGATGCGCGGCAGCAGTGCCTCGCCCGACCCGAGCCAGCCGGCGACGGCACCGGAGTCCTCCATCCGGAGCTCGAGACGGCCGCGCGAATAGGCGCGGGCCCGATCCAGCTCGCGCGACGTCACCGGCTCGGAGCAGATGCGCTCGAGCTGATCGAGGATGGCGCCCAGGACGGCGACGACATCGGCGGGATCGAACCCCGCATGCACACCGAAGGTCCCCGCGTCGGAGTACGACGCGCCGAAGGTCGATACGTCATACACGAGCGAGCGACGCTCGCGCAGGTCCATGAACAGGCGGCTGCCCATGCCGTCGCCCAGGACAGCGCCGAGCAGGTCCAGTGCCCAGCGATCGGGGTCATCCCGAGCGACGCCCGGCATGCCCAGGCACACGTTCGCCTGGCTGAGCTGCCGGTATGCGATGCGGAGCGATCCGGCACGGGCCGGGATCGGGGCCGGCATGGTGAGTGGCGTGGTCGCCACCTCTCGATCCTCACCCTCGGGACCTTCCGACGTCCAGCCGCTCGCCGCGTCGAGGACCGACGCGTGGTCGAGGTTGCCCGCCACGGCGAGGACCATGCCCGCGGTCCGGTAGGCCGCGCGCCAGTGATCGACGACCGCGCGGTGGGTGGCCCGTCGCACGCTGCCGATGGTGCCGGCGATCTCTCTGCCGAGCGGGTGGCCGGCGTACAGCATCTCGTCGAAGAGGGTGAACACGTGGTCGGACGGTGAGTCCACGTACATTCGGATCTCGTCCACGATGACCGGCTTCTCTGCCGTGAGGTCGCGGCGTCGGAGGAGGGGGCGCAGCGCGAGCTCCCGGACCGCCTCGAGGGCGACGTCGGCGTGCTCCGCCGGAACCTTCGCGCTGAACGCCGTGAGCTCACGATCCGTGCTGGCGTTTGCGCTGCCGCCGACGCCCTCCACCCGCTGCGAGAGCGATCCCGCCTCGGGATGCCCGCGCGTTCCCTTGAAGACGAGATGCTCCAACAGGTGGCTGAGCCCCGCGTGCGCTTCGTCCTCGTGGCGTGATCCCACCGGCACGAGCAGCACCACGCTGACCGATCGAGCGCCGGGCATCACCTGGCTCACGACGCGGAGGCCGCTCGGCAGCACGGTGCGCTCGTGCGAGGTCGCGGCGCGGAGCCGTGACGGCGCCGCGGAAGCGGTCACGCTCCGTCCTCGTCCTCGTCGGCGCGATCGCCGTCCGCGTCCGTTTCGGCCGACATCAGCAGCTCCATCTGGATGAAGCGAAGGTCGCGGGCCAGCTCATCGGCGTTGCGGGGAAGCGGACGCCCATCCGGTGACTGATCGGGCTCACCGAGGTCGAGCAGTCGCTGCGCGCCGCCCGCGGCGAACTCGAGCACGACCCGCTCGTTGCCGATGACCAGGGTGTAGACGAGGAGCTGGTCGCTGGTGGTATCGAACTGCAGGTAGTCGAACGAATCGAGGTTCAGGCAGATGGCGAGGGGCGTGAAGTACGACGCGACCTCGGGGTGGTCGACGACGATGCGCTCGACCCAGCCGGTCCCCGCGGACTCGACGCGGGCGCCACGGTGGTACGTGTAGCTGACCGTCTGCTTGAGCAGCGGCCGAAGGATGTTGTAGATGTCGCTCTTGCCGGTGACGACCCCGGTATTGATGTAGAGCTTGGCGCGGGCGTCGGACATCGAAACATTCGTGCGGATCGTCGGCGAGTCTAGCACCGGGGCGCGGCGTGAATCGGCTGCTACGATACGGCCCGTGAAGCTCCTGGCGGCCGACATCGGCAACACGAACGTGACGGTCGGCCTCTTCGAGGACGACCGCCTGGCACGCTCATGGCGCGCCATCACCCGGGCCAACGCGACGTCCGACGAGGTAGCAGCAGCATTGACCGGGATGCTCGCGCTCGACGCGCATCGCCTCGATGAGCTCGACGCGGTGGCGCTGGCCAGCGTCGTCCCTCCGCTGACGGAGACCTGGGAGCGGCTGGTCACACAGCGCATCGGCGTCGAGCCCACGATCGTGGACGCCGGCACGCTGGCCGGGACGCTCGAGATTCGTATCGACCGCCCCGCCGAGGCCGGCGCGGACCGGCTCGCCAACGCCCTGGCGGCCCGCGTCGAGTTCGGCGGTCCGGCCATCGTCATCGACCTCGGGACCAGCACGAACTTCGACCTCATCGATGCCGACGGCGCATACATCGGCGGAGCCATCGCTCCCGGGATGGGCCTGAGCCTCGAGGCGCTCGTCGGCCGGGCAAGCAAGCTGCCGCGGATCGAGCTCCGTCGCCCTCCCACCGCCATCGGCACGAACACCGTGCATGCCATGCAGTCCGGCGCGGTGCTGGGCTACATCGGCCTGGTCAGCGGCCTCTTGACCGCCCTCCGCGGCGAGCTCGTCGAGCGATCGCCGGACGGCGCCCGGGTGTCGGTCATCGCGACCGGGGGCCACACCTACGAGCCTTGGCTGGGGGACGTTCCGGGGATCGACGCGGTCGAGCCCGACCTGACGCTGCGCGGCATCCGATACGCCTGGCAGGCGATACGCGATCGGGCGCGCGCCGCAGCCCGCGGTGGCGAGCGATGAGCGACGGACCGGGCCAGCTGGCCGGGCGACGGATCGTTGTCGGGGTATCCGGCAGCATTGCCGCCTACAAGGCCGTCAGCCTGGTGCGCCTCCTCCAGGATCGCGGCGCAGTGGTCGATGTTGCCATGACGCGGGCCGCCACGCGCTTCGTCGGGCCGCTGACGTTTGCCAGCCTGACGCACCGGCCCGTCCTCGACGACGTGTTCGAGCTCGACTCGGACCAGCAGATCGCCCACATCGAGCTCGCCGAGGCGGCCGATGCCATCGTGCTGGCGCCAGCCACCGCCAACCTGCTCGGCGAGCTCGCAGCCGGCCTGGTGGTCGATGCGGTCACCGCGATCGCCTGCGCCAGCCGAGCGCCGGTCATCGTGGCGCCGGCCATGGACGCCGGGATGTGGACGCATCCGGCGACCCAGCGCAACGTGGGAACTCTGCGCGAGTTCGGGTACATCGTGGTCGAGCCCGAGGTCGGCGAGCTGGCATCGGGCCTGACCGGCATCGGACGATTGGCCGAGCCCAGCGCGGTGGCGGAGGCCGTCGAGCGGCTCTTCGAGCGTGCCGGCGACCTCGAGGGACTCCACGTGGTCGTCAGTGCCGGCGGCACGCGTGAGCCGCTGGACCCCGTGCGATTCATCGGCAACCGCTCCTCCGGCAAGATGGGCGCCGCCCTGGCCGAGGCCGCGCGCGACCGGGGTGCCAGCGTCACGCTGATCGCCGGTGCCATGGGGGTCACTCCGCCCCGCGGTGTCACGGTCATCGACGCCACCACCGCCCAGACGATGCGCGAGGCCGTGCTTCGGGCAGCGACGAACGCCGACATCCTGGTCATGGCAGCGGCCGTTGCCGACTTCGCCCCGGCACGTGCCAGCCAGCGGAAGATCAAGCGCTCCGGCGAGAACCTCCAGATCGAGCTGGTCCCGAACCCCGACATCGTGGCCGAGGTCGGTGAGATGCCCGACGACATCCGCCCGTTCCTCATCGGCTTTGCCGCCGAGTCGCAGGACCTGGAGGTCAATGCCGCCGCCAAGCTGCGCGACAAGGGGCTCGACCTCATCGTCGGCAACGTGGTGGGCGGGCCGTTCGACGCCATCGGCTCCGACGAGAACAAGGTCACCGTGTTCGGCGCCGAGGGATCGCTGACGGATTGGCCGATGCTGCCAAAGCGCCAGGTGGCCGAGCGGCTGTGGGATCTCATCGGCGATCGCTACCGCAACAGCCGTTCGACGGATGGGACCGCCCCCGGCGGTCGCCGCCGCCGTTCGTGATCGTCGTCCACCGCACCGACGAGCTCCGCGACGCCATCCTCGAGCGTCGGGTGGCCGGTGACAGCGTCGGCTTCGTGCCTACCATGGGCATGCTCCATGACGGCCAGCTCTCCCTGGTCCTCCGCGCTCGCTCGGAGAATGGCTGCGTGGTGGCCTCGAGCTTCACCAACCCGGGTGCCTTCCGCTCGCTTGACGAGGCCACCCATGGCCAGCGTGACACCGCTCGCGACCTCGCCCTGCTGGAGCACTCGGGCGTCGACATCGCGTTCGTCCCCGATGTGGCCACCCTGTATCCGCCCAGCGACACGACGCGGGTGACGGTCGAGGGCCTGACGCGACAGCTGGAGGGGGCCTCGCGACCGGGCCACCTCGACGGGCTGACGACGGTGATGCTCAAGCTTGTCAACCTCGTGGGACCCGCTCGGCTTTACATGGGTCAGCGGCACGCCCAGCAGGTGGTCATCGTGCGCCGCATGCTGCGCGACCTCTTCCTCAACGTCGAGCTCGTGATCTGTCCGACCATTCGAGAGGCCGATGGATTGGCGCTGTCGAGCGCCAACGCCCAGCTCGGGATCGAGGAGCGGCACGCGGCGACCTGCCTGTTCACGGCACTGACCGCGGCCAAGGATGCGTATGACGCCGGCGAGCGATCGGCGGAGGTGCTCCGCTGGCGGATGACCGATGCGTTGTCGCGCGAGGCCAAGGCGCGCATCGACTACGTGAGCGTGGCTGACGCCATATCCCTGGCGGAGCTCCAGCGCGTCTCGGGGCCGGCACTGGCGCTGATCGCCGTCGGCATCGGCCGGACCCGTCTGACCGACAACATGCCGCTGGCGTGGGACGTCGCCTGAGCGACAAAGGTACTAGTGCGGTCCGTGGGTGGCCTCGTATCATGCGAAGCGTCACCAGCGACGCCGGCCTCCCACGGCTGCGAGTCGTTGCAGGTGAATGGGAGGCCGGCGGGTGCCCACGTCCGGCCTCCCTTCGTGCTTCCCGTCGTGGTGGCTACAGGCGCTCGAGGAGCGCATCCACGTCGAGCGCGCCGCCCACCAGGTCGATGATCGTGGCGATCTTCTCCCGATCGCTGGCGTGCGTCTTCACCAGGATCTCGTCCACCGCCTGCGCCGTCCGATAGGTATCGGTCGGCACGAGGTACGTGAAGACGTCCGCGTCTCGGAGCGCCACCATCGTCGAATCCGACGGCCGATAGCCGCCGGTCAGGACGAGCCCGCTGACGAGCGGCAGGCCCCCTCGTGGGGTCGCGTTGGCAACCAGTGCCGCCCCGATCAAGTCTTCCCGATCGCCCGGCGTGATGAGCAGCGTCCGATCCTCGAGATGCTCGACTGCGTGCTCGGCCTGCATGGCGCCGATGGCCACGTGCCCGATCGTGCGCCCCGCCTCCGCCCGACCGGCGAGGAGCTCACCGTCGAGGTGCGTGACGATGAGCTCGAGCGATGGGTTGGCCAGGAATTCGGAGTACGGGATGCATCCGAGCAGCTCGATGCCGTGGAGCTCCAGGCCGCGACGCAGGACATCCGGCAGCTGCGGATGCGAGACCACGTCGACCTTGTTCACCACCGCCCCGAGCACCGTCACCCCGTTCGCCGCGAACAGCGCCCGGTTGAGGACGATCTCGTCGATCGGCCGGCCGACGCCGCCCTCGCTGACGATGATGACCGGTGTCTCGAGCATGGCTGCGGCGCGTGCGTTCGAGAGCCGGATGACGGCACCGACGCCGGCGTGCCCCGTGCCCTCGATCACCACCAGGTCCCTGCCGTCCGCCACCCGCTCGTACGCCCCGAGTACCTGTGCCTCGAGATCGTCGGTGACACGCCCCAGGATGAAGTCGGTGGTGAACCGCCGCGGCAGCGTGACCGGCGACATGTCGTTGAGGGCGTCGGGCAGGCCGTAGACCTCCTTGATCAGGACCGCGTCCTCGTCGGCCCGCGTCCCGTCGACCACCAGGTAGCGCTGTCCGACCGGCTTCATGAATCCCAGCTCGAGTCCCCGCTGCCGGATGGCCGCGATCAGGCCGAGGCTGGTGGTCGTCTTGCCGCGATTCTGGCCGGTCGCCGCCAGGAAGACGCGTTTGGCCGTCACCCGATCGTGGCTACGAGCGGCTCTTCGTGCGGCGCTCGACCAGCTCGACGCCCTCGCGCAGCCGCGTGATCAGGTCGGCGTCGATCATCTCGGGCTCGAGGTGCTCACCCAGTCGTTCGAGCATGTCGGCCGCCACGCTGAACAGCACATCGGCATCGGCGATGAAGAACTGCGGCTCGTTGTTGTAGCGGACGAGCGTGAGCCTGCCCTGGAGCGTGAGCCCCGACTCGGTGTGCATGAGCTGCGTGCCGAAGTTGTGGCCCTGGATGCCGTCGGGGTTGTTGAGGAAGTTGAGGGCGTTGTCGATGACCAGGCCGAATCGGGCACGCCAACTGACGAGCCGCTCGTGGACCTCCGGCGTCAGGCCCATCTCGCCCAGCTCCTCGAACACCCCGCGATCCACCGTCAGCAGCCCGACCAGCGTCGAACCGGCGCGGCCGCCGAGCATCACCTGCAGCGAACGCTCCAGGGTGAACACATCGGCGTCGAACCTCGGACTGGTCGTGACCTCGGCCAGCAGGTCCTCGACGTTGTCGAGCTGTCCGGGATCCGCCAGCGCGTTCGCCAGGTTGTGGATCTCCTCGCGGAACAGGAATCGCTCTTCGTGGTCGAGCATCGGAGCCTCCTTGCCGGATCAGCCGATGCGTCGCCCGGCGCCGCGCTCGTGCGCAACGCCGGCATCGGCGGGTGGTGTCCTAGGGGTAGAGCCCGCGCAGGGTCGTCGCTTCGGCGACCCGTGCCACGGCCACCATGTATGCCGCGGTGCGCATGTCGACCTCGTGGCGCTGGCTCATCTCGTACACCGATACAAACGCACGGTCCATGATCTCCTTCAGGCTCTCGTTGATGCGCGCCTCGGTCCAGAAGAAGCTCTGCATGTCCTGCACCCACTCGAAGTAGGAGACCGTCACGCCGCCGGCGTTGCACAGGATGTCGGGGATCAGGAACACGCCGCGCTCGAACAGGATCTGATCAGCCTCCGGGGTGGTCGGCCCGTTGGCGGCTTCCGCGATGATCTTTGCCTTGATGCTCGGTGCGTTCTGGCGGGTGATCTGGTTCTCGAGCGCCGCCGGCACCAGGATGTCGCAGTCGACCTCGAGGATCTCCTGGTTGTTGACCTCGTCGGTTCCCGGGAACCCGACGACCGTGCCGTGCTCCCGCTTCCAGGCACTCACCTTCGCCGGGTCGAGGCCAGCCGCGTTGTGGATGCCTCCGGTCGAGTCGCTGACGGCAACGATCGTCGCGCCTTCGTCCGCCAGCAGGGTGGCGGCAATGCTGCCGGCGTTGCCGTAGCCCTGGATGGCCACGCGTGAGCCGTGAACCGACAGGTTGAGCGCCTGCGACGCCTGGAGCAGGGTGAAGACCGCGCCGCGCGCCGTTGCCTCGTTGCGCCCGAGCGAGCCGCCGATGGCGATCGGCTTGCCGGTGACGACGCCGGCGATCGTGTAGCCGTGATGCATGGAGTAGGTGTCCATCATCCAGGCCATGGTCTGGGCGTTGGTGTTCACATCGGGCGCCGGGATGTCGCGGTCGGGACCGATGAGCGGGCTGATCTCGGTCGTGAACCGTCGGGTCATGCCCTCGACCTCGCGGATCGACAGCTTCTTCGGGTCGACGACCACGCCGCCCTTAGCGCCGCCGTACGGGATGTTGACGCACGCGCACTTCCAGCTCATCCACATCGCCAGCGCCCGAACCTCGTCGAGGGTGACGTCCTGGTGATAGCGGATGCCGCCCTTGCCGGGACCGCGACTGACGTTGTGCTGGACGCGGTGGCCGGTGAAGACCATGACGCTGCCATCGTCCATGGTGACCGGGAAGTTCACCGTGAGCTCACGCTGTGGGACCCGCAGGACGCGTCGCATCCCGTCGTCGAGATCGAGCTTGTCCGCGGCGTGGTCGAACTGGGACTGGGCGACGGCCCAGATGTTCGGAGCCTCCGCCACCGTGTTCTGGCTGGCCATCAGGTGCGCTGAGTGCCTCCTGTATGCAGTCGTGGCTCCGGCGCCTCTGCACGCCACGACTCGAGGGCGGAAGCAGGCCAGGCCACGGGGTGACGGTTGCCGATTCTAGCGCAGGGCGGGCCGACCCACCGGCCGGTCGGGCACACGCGCTCAACGCCCGCGACGCTACGATCAGCGGCGCATGTCCATCGGCGATGTACTCGAGGCAGATCCACCCCAGCTGACGCCGCGGGAGGCCGCGGAGATCGCGGCTTCCCGCTACGGCGTGACCGGGACCGCTCGGCTGCTCGTCAGCGAACGCGATCAGAACTTCCTGATCGACGAGCCCGACGAGACCGCGTGGATCCTCAAGGTGGCGAACAGCGCCGAGGACCAGGCCGTCCTCGACATGGAGGTGACGGCCATCGACCGCATCGTGGCGGTTGATGCCGGCCTGCCGGTGCCCGTCGTCCGCCCATCACTGGCGGGACGACCGATCGAGCTGGTCGAGAGCCCTTCCGGCGCGCACCTCGTCAGGCTCATCCCTCGCATGCCGGGCCGTCACGCCGACCCGATCGGGCTCGACCGCGCGACCATCGAGGGCATCGGCGAGGTCGTGGCCCGTGTGGCCGTCGCCCTGCGCGGGTTCTTCCATCCGGCCGCCGGGCGATCGATCGCGTGGGACCAGCAGCGGCTCCCGGACCTGTTTCCCAACGCCGACCTCGTCGAGAACGGCGAGCGGCGCCGGCTCCTCGAGCGCGTCATCGACCGCGTCGGCGAACGTGTGCTCCCGGCGCTGCCGAGCCTGCGTTCGCAGGTCATCCATGACGACCTCACGCTCGACAACCTGCTGCTCGATGATGCGCACCGCGTGTCGGGCATCATCGACTTCGGCGACATGTCACACACCGCGCTGGTGCTCGACATCCCGGCAACGCTGCAGTCCCTGGTTCGCGGACGAACCGACCTGTTCGAGGTGGCCGAGGCATTGCTGGGGGGCTACGCCTCGATCACGCCGCTCGAACAGGAGGAGGCGGAGCTGATGGGCGACCTGCTCGCCGGACGCATGGCCCAGACCATCCTCATCAGTGCCGACCGGACGCGCCGGTACCCGGACAACGCCTACATCCATGGCTGGTCCGAGCCCGCCTGGGAGCTGCTCGAACAGCTCGAGGCCATCGGCTTCGACGAAGCTGGCCAGCGGTTGGCCGCCATCGCTCGCAGCCCGATCCGACGGCGCGTCGACTCGAGCGCGCTGCTCGCCCGGCGTCGGCGCGTGCTGGGGAGCGCACTGGAGCCGCTGAGCTATCGGCGCCCGCTCCACCTCGTCCGCGGCGCCGGCGTCTGGATGGAAGATGCCGATGGCCGGCGATACCTGGACGCCTACAACAACGTGCCGGTGGTCGGCCACGCGCACCCGCGCGTGGTGGAGGCCATCAGGGCACAGGCCGCCACCCTGAACACGAACACTCGGTACCTTCACGACAACGTCGTCGAGCTGGCGGAGGGCATTCTCGAGACCCTGCCCGACGAGCTCGACACCGTCATGTTCGTCAACTCGGGCTCCGAGGCCAACGACCTCGCGTGGCGGCTGGCCACCACGGTGACGGGTGCCGACGCGGGCCTGGTCACCGAGTGGGGCTATCACGGCGTCACGGCCGCGATCGCCGACTTCTCCCCCTCCGAATGGCCGGGCGGCGAGCAGCCGGACGGGGTGGAGACCTACGCCGCGCCGGACACCTATCGCGGCCGATATGCCGATGCGCCTGACCCGGTCGCCGTCGCCCTCGACGAGGTGGTTGGGGCCGTCGCGCGGCTGGCGGGTCGGAATCGGCGGCCGGCGGCGCTCTTCCTCGACTCGACCTTCACGTCGGATGGGATCTTCGTCCCCGCGCCCGAAGTGGTTGCCGCCGTCATCGGCGCGGCACGGGAGGCCGGAGCCCTGTACGTGGCAGACGAAGTCCAGTCGGGCCACGGCCGCACCGGCGACGGCATGTGGGGCCATGTTCGATGGGGCGTGACGCCCGATATCGTCACCCTGGGCAAGCCGATGGGCAACGGGCACCCGATCGCGGCCGTCATCACCCGCGCGGACATCGTCGACCGCTTCGGCGCCCACACCACCTTCTTCTCCACGTTCGGAGGCAACCCGGTGGCCTGTGCTGCCGCGCTGACTGTGCTCGACGTCCTGGAGGATGAGCGGCTGATCCGCAACGCCACGACGGAGGGCGACTGGCTGCGAGCGGAGCTGTCAGCGCTCGCAGGGCGCCATCCGGTGATCGGTGACGTGCGCGGTCGCGGCCTCATGACCGGGGTCGAGCTCGTCCTGGACCGCGCCACCCGCGAGCCCGCCACCGACCTCGCGGGCCGTGTGAAGGACGAGATGGCGGAGCGCGGGGTGCTCATCGGCACCTCCGGGCGCCGCGGCAGTGTGCTGAAGATCCGGCCGCCGCTCTGCATCCGCCGCGAGGAGGCCGCGATCATTGCCGGCACGCTGGACGAGGCGTTGATCGCGCTTGACCGCTAGGCCAGCGGGCGTCTCGCGACAAAGACCATCTCCCTGCCCGGTCGGTCCGGGGCGTCTCGAACCTCCTCGAGAGTGAACCCGGCCGCGCGCAAAGAGTCCTCGATCTCCGCCTGAGTCCTGAATCTCAGCGTGGAGCGCGAGGTGAGAACGACGCCGTCGGACTCGAAGAGGTTCGGTGACTCGAACGTCACGAGCTCGCCGTCGCGGGCGACGTCGGTCACCTGCACCCAGTCGGTCACCCGTCCGACGCCCGGAATCTCGGTGGTGGAACGCGTGGCGTCCTCGGTCCACTCCTCCCATGCACGCCGCGCCGGGTCGCGGGCCTCGAAGATGAGCCGGCCACCGGGACGGAGCGCGGCACGGATCGCGGTCAACGTCGCCAGCCATTCCGCATCGGCCAGGAAGACCTGCGCCACGTTGGCCGTCATGGTCACGACGTCGACCGCTGTCGATGCCGGGATCGCGGACGCATCGCCGTGGATCCAGCTGACTCGATCGGCGTGAGGCTTCGAGCGCGCCACATCCAGCGATGCACCCGCGGGATCCACGCCGATGACATCGGCGCCGCGCGCGGCAAGCTGGAGCGCGAAGACACCGGTGCCGCAGCCGAGGTCGAGAACGGAGCGCGCGCCGAACTCATCGATCATTGCGACGTACGCGTCGAGATCCGAGCGATCCGGATCAAGGGCGTCGTAGATCGCGGCAAGCCGTGGCTCATCGAAGACCGCGTCGGGCATCGGTCGGCCTCGGAAGAGCTAGGTCGTCTCGATCGCCATGGCCACCGCTCCCCCGCCGCCGAGGCACAGTGTCGCGAGGCCCTTGCCGCCGCCGCGGCGCCGCAGCTCGTGGATCAGGGTCGTCAGGACGCGGGCCCCGGATGCGCCGATCGGATGGCCGAGGGCGATGGCTCCGCCGTTGACGTTCACGCGGTCCCAGTCGAATCCGAGCTCGTTGCCATCGGCGAGGACCTGGGCCGCGAACGCCTCGTTGATCTCGATGAGGTCGAAGTCTCCGACGCTGCCGCCGACCCGCTCGATGAGCCGGCGCACGCCCTGGATCGGGGCCTCGAACAGCCATTCCGGTGCCACGTCGGCCTGGGCGTAGCCGATGACGCGCGCCAGTGGCTGTGCGCCATCCAGCGCATCCTCGCCGGCGATGACGAGTGCCGCCGCACCGTCAGTGATGCCCGGAGCGTTGCCGGCGGTGACGGTGCCGCCCTCCGGCTGAAATGCCGGCTTCAACCTGGCCAGCGCTTCGGGGCTGGTGTCGGCGCGCGGGCCCTCGTCGGCCGTGACGACGGTGTCCCCCTTCTTGCCGGGGACGGTGACCGGGACGATCTCGTCGTCGAAACGACCTGCTTCCTGGGCGGCGATGGCGTTGCGGTGAGACCTCAACGCGAAGTCATCCTGCGCCTCGCGCGTCACGTCATGCTTAGCCGCCACACGCTCGGCGTGCAGGCCCATATGGACGTCGCAGGTCGAGCACCACAGCCCGTCGTGGACCGTCGAGTCGATGATCTTGCCGTCTCCCAGTCGGTACCCGGTGCGCGCCTGGGGCAGGAGGTACGGCGCCATGTTCATGCTCTCCATGCCGCCCGCAACGATGATGCTGGCGTCACCTGCCCGGATGGCCGAGGCGCCCATCATCACCGCCTTGAGGCCGGAGCCGCACACCTTGTTGATGGTCGTCGCGCTCACGCCCTCGGGCAGGCCCGCCTTGAGTGCCGCCTGGCGAGCGGGAGCCTGGCCGGCGCCGGCCTGCAGCACCTGGCCCATGATCGTCTCATCGATGCGCTCGGGCGCCACGCCGCTGCGCTCAACAGCCGCACGGATGGCGATCGCGCCCAGTTCGGTCGCCGGGGTGGTGGACAGGGCGCCGCCGAACTTGCCGATGGGCGTGCGAGCGGCGGACAGAATGTAGACGTCGTTCATGGAAGCCATGGTACTCCGGGAGGCGGCTCCAGCCAGCCGGGGGTGCAGACCAACCGACGAGGTGGCGTTCGACCTCAGGAGCCCGGGTCGCCGCCCCGCTCATCGAACAGGTGGGCAACCTTGTCGGCCCACTTCTCGACCACCACGCGCTTCTTCGTCTTCAACGAGGGCGTCAGCTCACCCTCCTCCTCGGACAGGAGCCGCGGCAGGAGTGCCGTCCGCCGCGGTCGCTCGTGGGCGCCGAACTGCGACAGCGTGCGCTTGACCTCGCCGTCGTACAGCTTCTGGACTGCCTTCTGTTCCACCAGCTGGTCGGGCGGCATCTCGGTGATTCCGTTCGCCGCCGCCCATCGCTCGAGCTCCTCGAAGTCGGGGGCGATGATGACGCCGGTGTAGTTCTGCCGGTCGCCGAGCACCACGGCCTGCGAGATCAGCGGAGAGGTATAGAGGGCCGCCTCCATCGGCGCCGGTGAGACGTTCTTCCCGTTGCCGAGCACGATGATGTTCTTCAGCCGATCGGTGATGCTGATGCGGCCGACCTCGTCCAGCTCGCCGATGTCTCCGGTATGGAACCACCCGTCCGGCTCGATGGCCATCGCGGTGTCCTCCGGGGCGTTGAGGTACCCGCGCATGATCTGCGGGCCGCGGACCATGATCTCGCCGGTCGCCGCATCGATCTTCACCTCGGTGTCGGGGGCGGGCTGCCCGACCGTGCCGAACTTGAAGCTCTCCGGTCGGTTGATCGAGACGAAGGGTGACGTCTCCGTGAGTCCGTACCCCTCGAGGACCAGCATTCCCAGCCCGTAGAAGAACTCGCCGATCTCCCCCGCCAGCGGCGCCGATCCGGAGACGAAGTAGCGCACGCGTCCGCCTGTCCGCGCCCGGACCTTCTCGTACACGAGCCGATCGGCGACCTTGAGCTGGAGGCTGAGCCACGGGGAGTTTCGGCGACCGGCCAGGTGGTTTGCGTACTTCTTGCTGCCGAGGCCAGCAGCCCAGTGGAAGATGCGCTGCCGCAGGGGTGGTCCGCTCTCGACCGCCGAGATGACGCGCGCATAGACGCGCTCGTAGAGCCGCGGAACGGCCACCATGACCGTGGGGCGCACTTCGGCCATGTTGGCGGGAAGGCGCTCGACGATCGGCTCGGCGTACGCGATGGCGCAGCCCCGGCCGAGCGGCACCACCATCCCGGCGACACGCTCGTAGATGTGGCTGAGTGGCAACCACGACAGGAACAGATCGTCGGGCGTGAAATCGATGACCTGGGTGACCGCCTCGTAGTTGAACACCAGATTGCCGTGGGTCAGGATCGCGCCCTTCGGATTGGCCGTGGTGCCCGAGGTGTGGATGATCGTGGCCACGTCGTCGCGGCTGAGGCTACGCCACTCTCGATCCCACTCGGCCTCCTCGTCGGGTCGCAGCTCGGCGGCATCCTCGAACATGTCGTCGAAGCTCACGACCCCGTCGGACAGCTTCGCTCGATCATCGAAGGCGACAATCGTCTCGATCGTGGGGCATTCGGCGCGAATTGATTCGATCTTGGCCGCCTGCTGCGCGTTCTCCACGAACACGAGCTTGGCGCCGACGTTGTTGATGATGAAGGCCGCCTGGTTTGCCTCGGATGAGGGGTAGATCGGGCAGACCACGGCACCCACCGACATGCTGGCGAGATCGGCGACCAGCCATGCCGGCCGGGTGCGGCTCACGATGCAGACGTGGTCGCCGCGACGAACGCCGAGCTCGCGCAAGGCGAGGGCGACGTCGCGAATCCATCGCCACGTCTCCGCGTAGGTCGTTGATCTCCACTCCGCCTGGTGATCCTCCTCGGCCACGCCATCGCTCGCCTGCCGGCGGGTGCGCGGCAGCTTCCAGCGCAGGGCTTCGCGCGATGCGTGCTCGACCACCGCGCGGTGGATGAGGTCGACAACGCTTGATGCGCGCTCCTCGGGTGGAAGCCGCAGCGGCTCGATGGCGGATGGGAGGGAGCTCTGGTCGCCCGCGGTGGTGGTCATCGGTCGGTCCTTCTGGCGTTCTCGATCATGTGCTGGGCAACGATCAGCCGATGGATCTGGTTGGTCCCCTCGTAGATCTGCGCGCCCTTCGCGTCGCGCATGAGGCGTTCAACGGGATTGTCCCGGGAGTATCCGGCGCCACCGTAGATCTGCACCGCGTCGGTGGCCACCGCCATCGCCGCGTCGGAGGCGTACCACTTCGCCATGCTCGAGGGTGAGTTGATCGGTTGCCCGGCATCGCGCATGCGCGCCGCACGCCAGGTGAGCAGCCGTGCCGCATCGACCTTCACCGCCATCTCGGCCAGCATCCCCTGGATCATCTCCTGGTCAGCGATGGCGCGGCCGAACTGGCGGCGTTGGATGGCGTACTGCGTCGCGAGCTCGAGCGCGTTGCGCGCCAGGCCGGTGCACGCCGCGGCGATGCTGATCCTGCCCGCGCCGAGCGCCGAGAGCGCGACCTTCAGCCCCTCGCCCTCCTCACCCAGCCTGTTGGCCGCGGGCACCCGAGCTTCCTCGAATACGATCTCGTAGGCGCTGGTGCCGCGGATCCCCATCTTCCGCTCCTTCGAGCCCAGCCGGAACCCCGGCGTGTCGGCCTCGACGACGAATGCGGTGATCCCCGCCTTGCCCTTCGAGCGGTCGACGGTAGCGAAGACGACGTAGCGAGCCGCCTCACCCGCGTTCGTGATCCAGATCTTGGTGCCGGTGAGCAGGTAGTCATCGCCGTCGCGCAGTGCCGACAGCGACAGCGCGGCCGCATCCGACCCTGCCCCGGGCTCGGTCAGAGCGAAGGCCCCGAGCTCGCGTCCGGCAGTCATCGGGGGCAGGAAGCGCTCCTTCTGCTCGTCGCTGCCGTTGGCAACGATGCACAGCTGGCTCAGGATGTGAACGCTGAGACTGACGGCCAGAGCCATATCGGCCGCGGCGATCTCCTCGGCCGCGAGTGCCCAGGCGAAGCTGCCCATCCCCGCGCCGCCGTACTCCTCGGGATACGGGAGGCCGGTCAGCCCGAGCTCCCCGGCACGCTCGAAGAGCGAGCGGTCGTAACGCTCCTGCTCGTCCCGTTCGGCTGCTCCGGGCAGCACCTCGCGCTGCGCCCAGTCCCGGACCGTGTCGCGGACGCTCCGCTCCTCCTCCGAGAGGGCGAGCGGGTCGCGCGCCGGGGCGGCCTCGACTGCCATCAGCGTGCCCTCTTGCCCGATTCGTCGTACTGGTAGAACCCGCGACCGGTCTTTCGGCCGAGGTGTCCGGCCGTGACCATCTGGCGCAGGAGCGGTGCGGCGCGGAACTTGGGATCTCCGAAGCCCCGGTACAGGACGTCCATCACGTTCAGCATCACATCGTTGCCGATGAAATCGCTCAGCTCGAGCGGTCCCATCGGGTGGTTGAGCCCCAGCTTCGCACCGGTGTCGATGTCCTCGGCGCTGCCGGTTGATTCCATCAGCGCGAACACCGCCTCGTTGATGAACGGGCCCAGCATGCGGTTGACGAGGAAGCCCGGGTAATCCTTCGACTCGATCACCGTCTTGCCGAGCTCTTCCGCGAACGCCTTGCACGCCGCGTAGGTCGCGTCGTCGGTCTCGAGGCCGCGGATGATCTCGATCAGGCCCATCACCGGCACCGGGCTGAAGAAGTGGAGGCCGATGAACTTCGCCGCCCGATCGGTCGCCGTGGCGAGCCCGGTGATGCTGATGCTGCTCGTGTTGCTGGCGAAGATCGCGTCGGCATCGGCGCTGCGGGTGAGGCCTTCCCAGGTCTGTCGCTTCACCGCCTCGTCCTCGAAGACGGCCTCGATCACGATCCCGTGGCCGGCGGCACCCTCCGTCCCCTCGGCACTGGTCACCCGCGACAGGATCTCGTCGGCGGCTGACCGCTCCAGCTTCCCCTTGTCGACCTGCCGTGCCAGGTTGGCTGCGATCCGATCCTTCCCCTTGTCGGCCAGCTCGCCGGTGCGGTCCGCCAGGGTGACCTGCTTGCCCGCGGCGGCACTGACCTGCGCGATGCCGTGACCCATCAGCCCGGCGCCGATGACGTAGATGCGTTCAATGTTCATGGATACGAGAGCCTACCAGCGCGGGTTTGGATTCGATTGCATCAGCCGCCCCTGGACGCCGCCGATCTCGCCCCGCCGGCGGCCTCGGTCAACTCGCGCGCCGCGGCCGCGATGGGCGGTCCGGCCGGCTCCACGGCCTCGGGCAGCAGGGCGAAGACGACGGATTCCATGCGACCGTGTGCGGCGTGGATGTGCCGCACGAGGCGTTCGACCTCGCGGATCGGGCGGTCGAGCATGACGAGCGTCTTGTCGACCTGGATGGTGTGCTCCCGAAGGTGCGATGCCCAGCGACCGAGTCGGAACCCGACGTCGACGCCGAACCCCGACCATCGGGCGTTGGCCCGCAGCTCTTCGTCGGCAAGGGCTCCGAGTCGCCCGCCCGCGACATCCATCGCCTCGTCGAGGCGGGCACGAATGGCGGCAAGCGTCCCCTCACCGTCGCTCGCCTCTTCGGGGAAGTCGGGGCCGATCCCGTCCGGCACCTCTGCCGGGAAATCCGGGTCGTGTCGCCGGCCGAGCCACCAGGCCGTGTAGCTGGCGTACGCGCGCTGGACGTTGATGAGATGCGCGAGGGTCTGACGGAGGGTCCACTCGCCGTTCCCCGGGTCGCGGTCGAGGTCGTCATCGGTCAGCGGCGCGAGCGCGCCGTGCAGCTCCCAGCGAGCGACGGTGGCTCGAGCCAGGATCCTCGAGGACGCCGGACGCACGACTCCAGCGGCATCCAATGCTGCTTCGGCGTCGATCCCCGCCCGATCCAGCGCCTCGGCACATCGATAGAAGCCGTAGCGGACATCGGTCGAGCCGTGATCGTCGCCGCGCCAGGGCCAGCGGCGCTCGAGCGGTTCACCGTCGGCCACGCCGAGAAGGACGGGCGTGGCGGCGGCCAGTGCCGCACGCGCTTCGAGGATGATCGGTGCCACCGGGACCGTCGGTCCGGGCGTGTTGTCTCGCAGCAGTGAGTCCATCGGGTCAGGGTACGCCGTTGAGCAGGCGCTCGGCAGCAGTCAGCGGGTCGAGCTCGCGATCCGCCACGGCCTGGACGGTCGCCTCCCAGGCCGGACTCGCCTCCGCACGGCGCGCCGCGAGGTCGGCGAGAGCACGTCGGACCTGGCTGGCCGCGCGACCGCGGGCGGCCACCGGTGACCGAGCACTCGTGCGATGCGCCTCGATGGCATCGGCGAGCTCCGAGACGCCCGCCCCGGTCGTGGCCGTCGTCACCATGATCACCGGTGGCGTGCGTGCCACCCGGCCGCCGGCGGTTGACATCATGGCTCGCAGCTGGCGAGCGGCACGGTCCGCGCCGGGACGATCGCCCTTGTTCACGGCCACGATGTCGGCCACCTCGAGCAGGCCCGCCTTGATGGCCTGGACCTCGTCCCCCATCTCGGGCACTTCGACCACGACGGTCGTCTCGGCGAGACGAGCGACTTCCACCTCGGACTGCCCGGCACCCACCGTCTCGATCAGGACCGGGTCATAGCCCGCAGCATCCAGGGCCGCAGCGGCGATCCAGGTGGTTGCCGCCAGGCCGCCCAGCTCACCGCGTGCGGCCATGGAGCGCATGAAGACGTCGCGGTCGGCCGCGTGCTCCATCATCCGGATTCGATCTCCCAGGATGGCGCCGCGCGTGTATGGCGAGGAGGGATCGACCGCCAAGATCCCGACCCGGCGGCCCCGGCGCCGCCATTCGCCGATCAGCGCGTTGACGAGGGTGGACTTGCCGCTTCCCGGCGGCCCGGTGATGCCGATGACGTGCGCCCCACCTCCCGCGGCGAACAGCTCCGGCAGCAGTGGACGGACCTCGGGGTCGCCGTTCTCGATCCGGGTCAGCAAACGTGCCAGCGGGCGCCGGCCTCCCGACGCCAGCTCGGAGACCAGCTCGCTCACGCCTCGCGGCGGACGTGCTCGCGGAAGTACCGGGCGATCTGTCCGATGGAGGTTCCTGGCCCGAAGATCTCCGCCACGCCTGCCGCTTTGAGCTTCGTCACGTCCGCGTCGGGGATGATGCCGCCGGCCGCCACCAGGACTTCGTCCATCCCGCGCTCACGGAGCAGCTCCACGGTGCGCGGCAGGAGGGCCATGTGGGCGCCGGACAGGATCGAGAGCCCGACGACGTCGACATCCTCCTGCTCCGCCGCATCCGCGATCATCTCCGGTGTCTGGCGCAGGCCGGTGTAGATGACCTCGAAGCCCTCGTCGCGAAGGCCGCGTGCGAGGACCTTGGCCCCCCGATCGTGGCCATCGAGACCGGGCTTGGCAATGAGGATCCGGATCGGCGTGTCGGTCATGCCGGGCCGATTCTACCGGCGAGCCGGTCGATCTCGGCGGCCAGCTCGACGTCGCGTCGGGTGACTGCGCCGGCCGCGTGGGTCGTCAGGGTGAACGTGACGTTCCGGTAGCGCGTGATCGCGATATCCGGGTGGTGGCCGGCCTGCTCGGCCGCCTCGGCCACCGCGTTGACGAGGGCGACGGCCTGCGTGAACCCCTCGCACCGGATGGCGCGCCGGATCGAGGCCCCGTCTCGTTCCCAGTCCGGCAATGTCGCGAGGGCGGCCGCCAGCTCGGCATCGGTCAGCGGGTCTGCGTACGGCACGGCTCAGGCCCCGCCCTTGCCGATGAGCCCCATGAACTCGGCCCGGGTCCTGGCGTCGCGACGGAACGTTCCGACCATGCTGGAAGTGACCATCGTCGCCTCCTGTTTCTTCACGCCGCGCATCATCGTGCACAGATGGGTCGCCTCGATCACGCACGCCACGCCCTTGGGCTCCAGCCGCTCCATGAGGAAATCGGCGATCTGCACCGTCAGTCGCTCCTGCACCTGCAGTCGCTTGGCGTACATGTCGACGACGCGCGGGATCTTCGACAGGCCGATGACCTGGCCCTTCGGCAGGTACCCGACGTGCGCCTTCCCGATGAACGGCAGCAGGTGGTGTTCACACAGCGCTGAAGAACTCGATGTCGCGAACCACGACCATCTCGTCATAGTCGACGGTGAAACGCGCGCCATTGATCAACGCGTCAGGGTCGACGTGATACCCCGCCGTCAGCTCGTCATACATGCGTCGAACACGCGCCGGCGTGCGTTCGAGTCCCTCCCGGGTCGGGTCCTCCCCGATCTCGACGAGCAGCGTGTGGACGGCCTCCTCAAGCGAGGCGTGCGAATCAGCCATGAGCTGAATCATACGGTGTCCGCGGCGCACCCCCTGTCGCTTCGCCGGGCCTCGCGGTACACTCGACCGTGCCCATCCGATGCCCGCACGAGAGGAGGTTGGACGCTGCCATGATCCTCCACCCGGCTTCGCGTTCGCGGCGCCTGGGCATCCTTGGGATGGGCGCGAACGACCGTGCCGCAGCCACGCTCGGCCGTCGCCTGGACGACGATTACCACTGGTTCCGCTCCCTCGGTCCCGGCGGCATCGAGCCGATCGATGGCATCGTGGTCGGACCGGGCGGCACGTGGACCATCACGACCGCAGGGACCCGCGGACAGTTCACCCGCCGCAACGGGCACTGGTATGGGTGGAACCGCGCCACCGAGTCCTGGGTGCCATGGGACGCCGCACCCATCACCGCCGGTCGCCTCGCCGGCCGCCGCCTGAGCCTGTACCTCGAACGCGCCGGATTGCCGGCGGCGGTCGACCCGATCCTTGCGCCACCCAACGACATGGACGTCGTGGCGCAGCCCGGCGAGCCGATAGGCCTCGTGGTCGAGTCGTCCTTCGACCGGATAGCCGGCATCGTCTCGAGCGACGCACGCCTCAGCCGGGGGCAGGTGGATCGGATCGTGGCGCTTCTGGATCCGCGTCAACCCCTTCCCCGATTGGCGCAAGCGACACCGAACGGGTGAATCGGGCGTAGAGCAGGACGATCACCGTACCGGCTGCCCAGCCGGCAACGACGTCGGTCGGGTAGTGCACCCCGAGCCACACCCGGGACAGGCCGACCAGCAGGATCACCGCGCCGAGGAGCACCAGGATCACCTGCCGCGCGCGCGCCGGAAGCGTCGAACGCGAGATGAGGACCCCCAGGATCCCGTAGGCGGTCATCGACAGCGACGAGTGCCCCGACGGGAAGCTGAATCCCCGCTCGATGAGGACGGGCTCGAGCACGTCAGGGCGCGCGCGCGCCATGAACGCCTTGAACTCGGCGTTCCCGATGGAGGCGAGGCCGATGACGACCGCACCCGCAATCCCGTGACGCCATGGCCCGATGGCCACGCCCAGCACGAGGGTCACGATCGCAACCGTGGTGATGCCGACGGTGGATCCCAGCTCGGTCACCCAGCGCAGCGGCGACAGGATGCCGGCCAGCGCGTCGCTGCGCACGATGCCGATCACCCAGCGATCGAACGGGTCGGTGGCGTTCGTGCTCACGCCGATTGCGAGCGCGACCACCACGAGGATGCCGAGCAGCTCCGGGATGGGTGGCGAGGCGCGAAGGGATCGCATCAGTAGCTGACGAACCCGAGGACCGTCACCGCCCACACCCCGTACGCGTTGGCCACGACGCCGATCGCGATGGCCACGCGGGCAGGCACGGAGATGCGGTCGCGGAACGCCCATCCGAGCAGGAGGAGCATCACCGGCAGGACGTCGAGGATGTACCGATACCCGAACTGGGCGAAGCCCGGAGCTCCGTGAAGGAAGTCCGGGACGAGCCCGAGCACCACCGCGGTCCAGGCGGCGACCAGCATCGGCGTGCTGGCCCTGGCCTTCACCGCCCAGAGGAGGATGGGCGTGGTGAGCAGCAGCGACGTCCCATTCCAGTTCGGACGGAACCACGGCGCCTGGTCCACGTAGTCGAAGCCGCGCATGAACACCAGGTGGAGATGACGCGGGACGTAGTCGATCGAGAGCAGCCCGTTGGCGTACCAGGGCTCATCCAGGACGCCGGGGATCAGCGCGTAGCCGAACTCGAACGGCGACCCGAAGCGCGCGAGGTTGTACCACGCGACGACCAGCGCCGGCACGGCGAGGCCACCCAGGAATGCCACGGCGTCGCGCCAACCGATGCGGGCCGAGTCGCCGCCGACCATCTGTCGACCGATGCCCAGGTACAGCGCCAGGTAGACCGGCAGCGTCAGGCCCATGGGCAACCGGGACGCGGCGGCGCAGCCGAGGAGCAGGCCCGCAACAAGCGGCCATCGTCGCGCGACTGCCAGGTTGAGGGCGAGGAGCGCGAAGAACACGGCCACCACCTGCGCGTGGAGCCAGACCGTCCCCGTGCCGGCGGCCCACCAGTGAACGCTGCCGAGAGCAAAGGCCGCGGTGAGCCAGCCGGCGGGTGCCACGGCCACGTTCATCCGTCTCAGCAGCAGCCACACCAGGCCAGCGTTCGCTCCGCCGAAGAGGGCCGTGGCGATCCCCTGGTCGAACCCCGGCCCGAACAACGCGACGAACGGAAGCAGGACTACCGCGGGCATGGCCGGGAAGGGCGAGAACCACCCACCGTCCCCGCGAGGAACGAGCTCGAGCCAGGGCATCGGCTCGGTGATGTGAAGGCGACCGTGGAGGAAGCTGTCGGCCAGCGGGACGAAGCTGTCCAGGGTGACCCGCTCGGAGACCGTGATGAAATAGAGCGCGGCCGCCACGATCGAGACACCGAGCGCAATCGCTCCCGTCCCGAATGTGCGCGGCGCGGCCTGAGCGGGAGCTGTGCCGACCTCTGCCGTCATGCCATCAACCTCCATCGCCCACCATGCGTCGCCTCCGTCGTCGGCACCTATCATGGCGCGATGCAGGATGCCATCGGCGCCGTCGTCGCTTTCGAGCATGTCACCAAGCGCTACCCCGGCAGCACGAGCCCCGCGGTCGACGATCTGTCGCTCACCATTCCGGCCGGCGAGATCTGCGTCCTTGTCGGCCCATCGGGATGTGGCAAGACGACGAGCATGAAGATGGTGAACCGCCTCATCGAGCCGACCGGCGGACGGATCACGATCGACGGCGAGGACGTCATGAGCCTGCCGGTCGTCGAGCTGCGGCGGCGCATCGGCTACGTCATCCAGCAGGTCGGGCTGTTCCCCCACCTCACCATCGGCGACAACGTGGCCGTTGTGCCGAAGCTCCTGAAGTGGAAGCCGTCACGCATCCGTGACCGCGTGGCGGAGCTGCTCAGCCTTGTCGGACTCGAGCCCGGCTCGTATGCCGATCGCTATCCGAGCGAGCTGTCCGGCGGTGAGCGCCAGCGCGTCGGCGTGGCGCGCGCCCTGGCCGCCGATCCCCCGGTCATGCTCATGGATGAGCCATTCGGCGCGGTCGACCCGATCCGGCGCGACCGACTCCAGAACGAGTTCCTCCGGCTCCAGGAGCAGGTGCGCAAGACGATCGTGTTCGTCACCCATGACGTCGATGAGGCGATCAAGATGGCGGACCGCATCGCGATCCTCCAGAAGGGTGGGATCCTGGCCCAGTACGACACCCCGGCCGCGATCCTGGCGCGGCCGGCATCCGAGTTCGTCGAGCGATTCGTGGGCGCCGACCGCGGGCTCAAGCGGCTTTCGTTGGGCCGGGTGCGGGATCTCGACCGCATCGAGGCCGTGACGGTCCGGGCCGGCGAGGACCGCGCCGCGATCCGAGCCCGCCTCGACCGATCCGACGAGCTGGACTACGCGCTGCTGGTGGACGATCAGGACCGGCCGCTCGGCTGGATCGACCAGGGGGACCTGGAGGGCAGCGGACCCATCAATCCGGAGGCGGCGACACCGGGCGCACCGACCGTGCAGCCTGAGTCCACGCTCCGCGACGCCCTGTCGGCGATGCTCGGCTCCAGCGTTCAGCTCGGCGTCGTGGTGGACGACCACGACCGCGTGCTTGGCCTCGTCAGCGTGGACGCCATCGGCGAGCGGCTGCGTGCGCCGGTCCGGGCCGCGGATGGAAAGCTGTACCCGGTGGGTGAGGCGAGCGACTGATGGACTGGGCGTGGATCGTGCGTGAGCTGGACGAGATCGGACGCCGGACCTTCGAACACGTGCTGCTGACCGTGGTGGCCGTGATCATCGGGTTCGCCATCAGCTTCGGGCTTGCCCTGATCATCCGTCAGCAACGCTGGCTCCAGGGCCCGGTCATCGGCATCAGCGGAATCCTGTACTCGATCCCGAGCCTCGCCCTCTTTGCGATCCTGGTGCCGTTCACCGGCATCCAGAACCCGCTCACCGCCGAGATTGCGCTGGTGAGCTACACGATTCTCATCCTGCTGCGAAACATCCTGGCCGGGCTCGACGGCGTGCCGCCCGACGTCATCGAGGCGGCAAGAGGCATCGGCTACACCCCGTGGCAGCGCCTGTGGCGCGTCGAGCTTCCGGTGGCCCTGCCGGTCATCGTCGGCGGCTTGCGAGTCGCGACGGTGACGGTCATCGGGCTCGTGACGGTGACCGCCCTGATCGGCCTCGGTGGGCTCGGCTACCTCATCGTGGACGTGGGCTATCGGCGCTTCTTCCTGACCGCCACGGTGGTCGGCTCGGTCGGGGCCATCCTGCTCGCGATCATCGCCGACCGTGGGTTCGTGACCCTTCAGACGGCGCTCACCCCATGGGCCCGTCGACGCGGCGGGACCTGATCCATGGAGTTCTTCGGCGACGTTGTCCGATGGCTGGTTGACCCGGCCAACTGGTCCGGCTCGGATGGCATCCCGACCCGACTCGGCGAGCATCTCGTCCTCTCGGTCGTGCCGCTGGCGCTCGCCGTGCTGGTCGCGCTCCCGATCGGCGCCTGGATCGGGCACACCGGCCGCTTCGCGAACCTGGCGATCAACGTGGCCAACGTCGGGCGCGCCATCCCGTCGCTGGCCATCCTGGCCCTCGTGGCCATGCTGCTCCAGGGCTTCATCGTGTCCATCGGCCTGCGCTCGATCGCTTCCGAGGTGGCGACCATGGTCGCCCTGTTCGCGCTCGCCATCCCGCCCATCCTGACGAACACCTTCATCGGCATCAGCGAGGTCGATGACCAGCTGGTCGAGGCAGGGCGTGGCATGGGGATGCGCGACAGCCAGGTCCTGTGGCGTATCGAGATCCCGGTGGGTCTGCCGGTGATCCTGGTCGGGGTTCGGACGGCGGCCGTGCAGGTGGTGGCCACGGCGACCCTCGGGGCCGTGGTGGCAACCGGCGGACTCGGTCGCTACATCATCGATGGCATCGCCCAGAAGGCCGACCAGGAGGTCTTTGCGGGAGCGTTGATCGTTGCCGCCCTCTCGATCGCCACCGAGCTGACCTTCACGGCCATCGAGCGGCGCGCAACCTCGCCCGGCCTCCGGGTCACGTCGACCGGCGCCGACGACGCGATCCCGATCGCCGGGCCCGCCGCAATCTGACCCTTTCCGTTGCCGGTGGCGTAGGTACACCGAGGGGCGTCATCTGGCTGACACACGGGGTGTTCTACACTTTGGCACGCCGGATGCCCCCTGTGCGGCTGTCGGCACCCCATGATCGAATCAAAGAGGAGATACCCACAATGCGGATACACCGCAAGCTAGCCCTCGGGGCGGCAATGCTGGCGCTGGTTCTCAGCGCCTGCGCGCCGGGTGAGGGCGGCAGCTCGTCATCGGCGAGCGCAGCGGCCACCGGAGGCGAGGGCGCGTCGATCACGATCGGCTCTGCCGGCTTCTACGAAGCCCAGCTCATGGCCGAGATCTATGCCCAGGCCCTCGAGGCCAACGGCTACACCGTCGAGCGCAAGCTCGAACATCGGGCCGCGGGACACGGTCCAGCCGGCGTTCGAGGCCGGCGAGTTCGACCTCCAGCCCGAGTACATCGGCAGCCTGGTCACCTTCCTCGGCGGCGAGGCGTCCGGGGACCCGGAGGAGACGGCAGCGGCTCTGCAGACGGCGCTGGAAGAGGTCGGCCTCACGGCGCTCGACTACGCACCGGCCCAGGACCAGAACGCCTTCGTCGTCCGCCAGGAGACCGCCGATGAGCTCGGCGTGAGCACGATGAGCGAGCTGGCCGAGGCGGCCGGCGTGGGCGACCTCGTGTGGGGCCTCCCGCCGGAGTGCGAGACCAACGCCCTGTGCTCGGGAGCACTCGAGGAATACGGATTCACATTCGCCGATCTCGAGATCGATCCCTACGGTGCCTGCGATGCCCCGGTGGCCACTGCCCTGAATGACGGCGTCGTCGACGTCGCCGAGCTGTGCAGCACCCAGCCGGACATCGAGCGCTTCAACTTCGTGGTGCTCGAGGACGACCTGCAGACGCAGCCGTCCGAGAACATCGCGCCGATCGTCAGCAGCGAGTGGCTGGCATCCGCGCCCGATGGCTTCGCCGACATCCTCAACGAGGTCAGTGCGGCCATGGACACCGAGACCCTCACCAGTCTCGGCGTGCGAGTCGCGGTCGACCAGGAGTCGATCGAGGACGTGGCTGAGTCCTGGCTGAGCGACAACGGCCTGAACTAGGCCGCCGATTCGTCGCAGCAAACCCGCGGGGCGGGCCGGTTCGCCGGTCCGCCCCGTCTCGTGCATCATGGTCGAACCCATGACCCACCCGACCTCGCCCCACCTTGCCCTGGCCGATTGGCGCCGGCAGGTTGCCGAGCTCTACGCCACGCTGCGCGCGGATGCACGCCGGGGCCCGATGCGCGCCGTGGCCTTCCGAAGCGCCCGTGACCGCCTCTTCGGCACGCATCCCTCATCTGCCATCCCGGAGGACGCGCGGCGCAACTTCCTTGGCCTGGCCTACTACCGATATGACCCCGAGCTCGACATCCGGGCACGATTCGAGCCCGATCCGGACGCGCCCGCGCTGGATGTCCCGAGATCCGGAGATGGGCCGCAGATTCCGATCGTGCGCATCGGCTGGGTGAGCTTCTCGGTCGGCGGCGAGCCCTGCCGCCTGAGCGTCTTCTGGCTCGACGAGTACTCCGGCGGGATCTTCATCCCGTTCCGTGACGGCACCAGCGGCGGCGAGACGTATGGCGGCGGACGCTACCTGTGGGATTCCGCCAAGGGCGCCGACCTGGGGCTCGACGGCGACGAGATGGTCCTCGACTTCAACTACGCCTATCACCCATCGTGCGTGCACGATGCCAAGTGGTCGTGTCCGCTGGCTCCGCGCGATAACTGGCTCAACGTGCGGATTCCCGCCGGCGAGAGGCTGACGGAGTCGAAGCGGGGATGACGGAGACCCACGGCGCGGCGGAGTCTCGGCGCTGCATCAAGTGCGGCCGCGAGGTCGGGCCCGACGAGTCGATCTGCCCGCTCTGCAACCGCGCCGGCATGACCGCGCCGTCGGCGTCCCAGTATCACGGGACCGTGGCGGTGGCCATCGTCCTGGCCGTGGTCGGACTGGCGATCGCTGCCAGCCTGTCACTGCGGGGCGTGGGTCCGTACGCGGCCTCCGTGGTCGGGATCGAGCCGGCCGATCCGGGCTACACGATCAGCTACACGGTCATCAACGAGGGCACGAACCCCGGCAGGGCGAAGTGTCAGCTCGTGGCCCTCGACGCGGACGGCCGGCGAATCCGAACCCAGGGCACCGTCACGCGCCAGATCCCCGGCGGGGAGTCAAGCGAGCAGTCGGTGGCGATCCCGGGACTGGACGTGGAGCCGACCACGATCACCGTCACCTGCTCCTGAGCGGGATCAGCCCTCGAGCACCAGGCGAACCTCGATCAGCCCCTCGGCCAGTGGCGCATCGCTGACGAGCGCCCACGCCGAGTGCGACAGGTCCACGACGCGCTCGTCCGACGTGCCCCAGTAGCACTGGCACCAGTCGACCACGGGCAGGCGCACGCAGCGATCGGCGCAGACGGTCACGTGACCGTTCACGACACCGGTGTATCGCCCGCCCAGGTCACCGGGCAGGGCCACGGTGGCCTCGCCCATCCAGCCGGCTGTGCCGGCGTAGTTGCTGCCGATCCCCGTGACCTCTGTGGCCGGTGGCGCGGGAGGTTCGGTCGGTTGGGACGCGACGGTTGAGGTTGCAACCGGCGCGGATGGCGATGGCGACGGCGTGCCGGCAAGCACCTCGCCGCGCTCCGGGTCGGGCACGCTGAGCGTGCCGGCCTCGGCACGCGCGCTCCAGCCGTCGAAGACCGGGGCAAGAGACGGCGGATCGCCCACGATCGTCATGGCGGCGACGCCGGCGGTCGCCACGGCCGTGATGGCCGCAGCAAAGAGCAGGGCGGCGAGCGCCCCGAGTCGAATATTCACGGAATTGTGCTCCAGGGAGGGTTCGCGCATCGGCACGCATGTCGGTGCCGATGGGGGCGGGGGCGCATGGCGGAGAAGCCAGCGCGGAATGAAGGGCCGCCCGCTGCGACGTGGGTTGTCGCAAGAAGGATGCCACAGGCTATCCTGCGCGTCATGCACGCATGGCTCCGGGCGCTCGCTGCTGCCCCGCTGCTCGTGGTCGCGTTCGTCGCGACCGTGGCCGCCGCCGGCCCTCCGTTCCCCGACCCTGTGCCGGAACGCAGCGTGTATGACGAGCCCGGCGTGCTGGAACCTGAGACGGTCGCGGACCTCGAGGCGCGCATCGATGCGGTCGAGGCCGAGACCGGGGCCGAGATCGTGGTCTACATCCAGGTGGACCCGGGCATCACCGAGGACGAGAACCTGGCGAAGGCAGCCGCCCTCATCGACCAATGGGGCATCGGGCGGTCCGGCTTCGACGACGGCCTGGTGCTGCTGGTCGGGCTCCAGCCGAACCTCATCAACGGCAAGGTGAGCCTGTACGGCGGGTCGGGGTTCATCCGGCAGCACGTCGACGAGGACACCTTGACCGGCCTCATCGACAGCACGTTCGTGCCGCGCGCGGCCGATGGGGACCTGGACGCGGCAACGCGCAACACGATCGAGGCCATCCAGGAGCGCATGGCTCCCGACACGATCCCGTTGACCGTCGGTCGCGTCGTCAACGCGGCCGTCGGCCTGATCGGGTCGCCGCTCATCCTGGTCCTGACGCTCGGGAGCGCGTGGTGGAGATGGCGCCGCCAGGGAGACGATCCAGAGCTCACCGACTCCCCTTCAATCCTGATGGCCGGACCACCTGCGGAGATGACGCCGGCGCTCGCAACGGTGGTTCGCGCCGGCCGTGCCACCGGTCACGCCACCAACACGATCCTCGCCGAGCTCGCGGCAAGCGGTCGCATCGCGTTCCACAATCTCGACCAGGTCTCGTCGGCGCGGAGCGACGCAGACCCTGATCCACTGACTGATCCGGCCATCGAGGTGATGGCCGCCCAGGACGACGACGATCGCCTGGCTCTTCCCGAGCGCAAGGCGTGGGACGCGATCCGCACTCTGGCAGGGACGTCAACGCGCCTGAGCCGCGAGCGTCTGTGGCGGGTCAACTCGAAGATGGGCAGCATCGAGAAGGTGCTCGAGAAGGAAGCCATGAGACTGGGCTGGTTCACCGAGCTGCCCTCGAGGGCCATCAGCCGCGGCACGCGGACCGGGATCCTCATCCTCGTGGCCGGCGCGGTCATCATCGGCATCGGGTTCATCGTGCCGATGAGCGGCGCGGTCCTGGCTGGAGGTGCCACGATCCTCGGAGGGCTGGGCACCATCGCGTTCGGGCGGGCGATGAGCAAGCGGTCATCGCAGGGCGCCTACGTGGACGCGATGCTGAAGGCATATCGGCGCACCCTTCAGAAGACCATGGAGCAGGCTCGGTCCATGCGCGAGGTGACGGAGCAGCCGGAGGTGGCGACGTTGGCCGACACGCCGGACAAGGCGGTGGTGTGGGGAATGGCACTGGGCCTCCATGACGAGGTCGCGTCACTGCTGGCGCGCGGACTCGAGGAGCAACGCGCCGCAACGGGTTCGCCGGCCGGCGCCTACTACCCGTTCTGGATCGGCTCATCGTCGGGATCGTCATGGTCCCCGGCGGCAGCCGCCGACCTCGGCGGCGGTGTCAGCTACGGTTCCGGAAGCATCTTCTCGGGGTCCGCCATCCCGGACATCGGCGGCATGTTCGACGCCCTCGGGAGCGTCGGATCGACCCCACCGTCCTCGTCGTCCTCATCCAGCGGTGGTGGCGGATTCTCCGGCGGTGGCAGCTCGGGTGGAGGCGGCGGATCGGGCTCGTTCTGAGTGCGTCGGTAGCCACCGACAGGCTGAAGGGCTATCGTGGGACACGATGAGCTTTAACCGACGCGGCCCAGACCGCCGTCCCGATCGACCCGATCGCGACCGAAACGACCGTCCAGATCGACCGCCGCAACGCGGGGGCGACTGGCAGCCGCGCGGCCGCCCCGGTGGCGATCGGCCATATCAGCCGCGTCCCGGTGGCGACCGGCCATACCAGCCGCGTCCCGGCGGGGATCGGCCATACCAGCCGCGTCCCGGCGGGGATCGGCCATACCAGGCGCGTCCCGGTGGCGACCGGCCATACCAGCCGCGTCCCGGCGGGGATCGGCCGTTTCAGCCGCGTCCTGGCGCAGATCGGCCGTATCAGCCGCGTCCGGGTGGCGACCGTCCGCCCGACGAGGGAGCGATGTCGATCCGGCTGGATCCTCGACGGGTCAGCACGCTGAAGCACCTTGCCGGCGAGGCCGGTACTCGACCCGGCGACCTGGTTCGCCAGTGGGTCGAGGAGCGACTCGACGCGGCGCGCGGCGGCGTCGATGTGGCCGAATCCGGTGGGGATGGACCCACGCTGCTGGAGCGCGTCGCGGCGCTCGACGCGCGAATCGCCGCCCTCGAGTCGGACGCCGGCGGCACCAAGCCGCAGCGAGCGGCCTCCCCCGAGCCGCAATCCGAGTCCCCGTCCGCCCAGGCCGAGGCTGTCTCTGCCGACGAATCGGCAGGGGAGGCGACGACAAAGAAGCCCCGTGGACCGCGACGTGCGACCGCCGCGCCGAGCACGGACCGCGTCGCCCTGCATGACGAGATGATCGAGGTGATCCGCGAGCGGGGGGCGATGCCAGCGGCGGATCTCGCCGCCGCCATCGTCGAGCGCGGTCGCTACCAGGTTCCACGGAGCGGCAAGCCACTCGACGCCAAGACGGTGAGCCAGCGCGTGAGCAACCCGACGTACCGCTCGCGGTTCGTGCGCGACAAGGGCGTCATCGGCCTGGCAGACGACGGGTCGACCGAGGCGTAGGTGATACCACGGCCGGCGCGAAACGCGCGCCGGCCGCATCGGCTACCCGGAGTCAGTCCTCGAGGATGAAGGTCACCAGGATGTTGGCCTGGAACTCGACGGACCCATCGCGGCCCACGTTCACACGCTGCTCCTTGACCCATGCGCTCTTCACGCCGCGCAGCGTCTTGCTGGCGCGATCGATCCCCTGGCGGACGGCGTCCTCGAAGCTGTCGTTCGAGGTGCAGGAAAGCTCGGTTACCTTGGCGACGGACATTGCAGATCATTCTCCTTGCGGGTGGGCCTTCAGTATGCGCCCGACCTTCCGAGTGCAGATCCTGCGCCAACCGCCACCTCACCGATGGGCCGACGTCCAGGCCACGAGGTCGTCCGCCGCCAGCGCATTGACGATCATGGCCGGCGTCACGCCGCACAGGAACGCGCGCTCGCAGCCGTTGACCAGCCATGCCATCTGTCCCGGGGCGTGAGCGTCCGAATCGATCGCGACGCGGCAGCCGGCCTCGATCGCCAGCCGCAGGAGCCGTTTCGGCGGATCGAGGCGCTCCGGACGCGAGTTGATCTCGACCGCCTTGTCGAAGCGGTCGGCGGCGGCGAACACGATCTCCGCGTCGAACGCCGACTCGGGGCGCTTCCGCTTGCCGGTCACCATCCGGCCGGTGCAATGACCAAGGATGTCGAGGTTGGGGTTGGCGAGCGCCGTCACCATGCGAACGGTCATGGCGCGTGACTCGGAGCGCAGGGCCGAATGAATGCTGCCGACGACCACGTCGAGTCGCATCAACAGCTCGGGTTCCTGGTCGAGTGAGCCGTCCTCGTTGATGTCGACCTCGATCCCGGTGAGGATCCGGAACGGTGCCAGCTCGGCGTTGAGCTCGCGGATCTCGTCGAGCTGCGCTTCAAGGCGCTCGGCCGACAGCCCATTCGCGACGGTCAGCCGCGGGGAGTGGTCGGTGATGACCACGTACGCGTGCCCGAGCTCAATCGCCACCTCGGCCATCTCCCGGATGCTTGCGCCTCCGTCCGATGCCTCGGTGTGGACGTGGCAATCGCCACGGAGGGCGTCCAGGAGCGCGGCGGCGCCCTCGGCCATCGGCTTCCCCTCCGTGGACTCCAGCCGGCGCAGATACACCGGCTCCTCGCCGCGCAGGCTCTCGAGGATCGTCCGCTCGGTCACTTCACCGACGCCCGTCAGCTCACGTAGCGTTCCTGCGGCTGCCCGAGCGGCGAGCTCATCGGCTCCGATGCGCGCCATGGTGGCGGCAGCGCTGCGGAACGCCCGGACCCGGTAGCTCGGCTCCTGGGCAGACTCGAGCAGGAAGGCGATCCGCTTCAGATCGGTGATCGGGTCGCGTGACGGCGGCATGGGCCGAAGTATGGACGCGTGACATGCCACAACCCGGGGGCTGCGCGATATTTCGAGGGATGTTCACCGGAGGGCCGGGCCGCGTGCGGTTCCCGCGATCTATCGAGCGCCGGCACACGTGACGAGCACGCCGCGGCGCGCTTCACGCTCCCAGCCGCTCGATATATCGCAGCATCAGCGCGTAGTACCCGCCCTGCGCGCGATTTCGACTCATACATCGAACGCCCATGCAACTGGCACCCAACGTCCTCAGGGAATCGTGAGGATCCGTGCGGGATTCTCGAAGGTCATCTGCTGGATCTCGCCCTCCCCCACCGCGGCCGTGCGCAGCGTCGGCAGGAAATGCTGCTGGAGGTACACGTAGCCGAAGCCGCCGTTGACCTTGAGCTGGCGGTTGTGGCAGACGTCCTGGCTGAGGAGGATCTGCGGCCCATAGCCCCGCTCCAGCAGCTCGACGATCGTCTCGACCAGGCGCGGCTCGAGGGCCTCCTCGGCTGCGAACCGGTGGCCCAGGAAATCGAACTGCAGGTTTGCCCCGCCATCGAGCACCTCGAGGTAGAAGTCGAGGTCGTGGTGCGAGTCGGCATGGCCGATGACGACGCGCGAGGGATCGACGCCCTCCTCGGTGAAGATGCGCAGCTGCGCCAGCCCGACGGCAGACTGAACGCCGTGCGTGGTGATCGCCATGCCGGTCGCCTTCGAGGCCCGGGCGGCGGCCCGGTGCACGCGTTCTTCCCGCGCGCTGACCCACGGCTTGTCGGTGCCGATCTCGCCGATGATCCCGGGCCGGATGCCGCTTCCCCCGACGCCGTTCTCGAACTCGCCGATGATCTCCGCCGCCAGGTCGTCGACGCTGCGCCGGTCGACGTTCATCTCGGCGGGGTAATACGCCTCCCGATACCATCCGGACCCCATCACGATATTCAGCCCGGTGGCGCTCGCCAGGCGGCGCAGCCGGTCCGGGTCGCGGCCCACCCCCGGCAGGGTGAGGTCGACAACGGTGCCTCCCCCTCGCCGTCGAAAGTCGCTCAGCTCGCCGATGATCAGATCGTCATCGGGCGTGAGCTCCCAGTAGTCCCAGCGGTTGGCGATGTGCCACAGGCTGATGGCGGTGTGCTCGTGGGGAAGCGTGAAGCCGAGCTTCTCGGGTGGAATCGGTCCGGAGACGGTCATGACGCGCGGCGCCATCGGCGGTCCTCCTCTGGGATGCGGTGACGCGCCGATCGGCAAATATGCAGGCAGCCGGCGCGACGATCTGGATTGGACGGGCATATCTTGCCACCCCACCTAGACTCTGGCGATGCGGACGGTGGTGGGGATCGCAGTTCTGGTGGCATGGCTGGCGCTGCCGGCCCACGGCGTGGGCACGAGCTGCGTTCTCACCTCGGTGTCGACGCTTCTCCAGGGCGGGCCGCCCGATGCCGAGGACGCGACGATCTTCATCGGCACGCTGGAAGATGCCGCCGATGCGACGCAGGTGGTCGAGCTCACGCTCACGGTGGACGCTGTCCTGCGGGGCGACGACCTCCCGCCAGTCGTCACGATCACGCACGACTGGATCACCTTCCAGGCGCGGCCTATCGAGGCGGGAACCTACGCGTTCGTGGTCTCGACCCAGCGGGACGGGAGCCTGGCGTCAGGCCCGTGCGTGCGCCCGACGCCCATCCACAGCCGGCAGGAGGCCGAGCAGCTCATCGGGCTGACCGATCCGATCGCGGTCCGCAGCGATTTCGCCGACCTCCGCGACATCCGCCCGATCGCGATCGCGCCCGACCCGACGGGGTCCCCCGCGCCAAGGGCGTCGGCATCGGCTTCCGAGGCCCCTGTCCGCCCCACATCAGGGTGGTCCGCACCGCTCGTGGCGGGAGCTCTGCTGGTGACCATCCTGTCCGCGGCCGTCGCGGCGTTGCACGTCGCGCGTGGTCGGCGTCCGGTCGCCGCGCTGATCGTGGGCGGCATCGGGGTCGGAGTGATCGTCCTCGCATCGGTGATCAGTCGTCCGTCGCCTGGGTTGGGCGAGCTCGTGTCTCCGGACCCGACGGCCATGCCATCGGCGACGGCGTCAGCGTCAGCGCAGCTTGCCCGCCCTCCCACTCGCGATGCCGCAGAGCTTGCCCGCCGCTTCACCGCCCTCGGCATGGCCTGTGAACGAGCGCACACGGCCACCGACGGGGTGGTCCAAGCCGGCTGGACGTGCGTCGACCAGCCGACCCGACAGGCGGAGAGGGTCGTGGCGTTCGGAGAGTCGAACGGGGAGCCGAGCGGCTTCTCGATGCAGATCACCGATCACGATGGACAGGCGTTCGATCGGCCGATCGCGGTTGACGAGTTCGAATGGCTCCTGAACCAGGTTCTCGAGCCGGCGGAGCTCGACGAGGCTCGGCAATGGCTGGACGCGACCTGGGCCATGAATGACGCCTGGGTCGAGATCGGCGACGTGACGTTGCGCAAGTGGTACGCCGGCATCCAGGGCTTCTGACGAGACGGGCATTCCGCGGCCCGCGGTTCGCGCTAGGCTGAGCCCATGGCGTCCCCGAATCCAGGCGCGGCACGCGCCGACAACATCTGGACCACGACCCAGGCCGAGCTGGATGCGGCCGCCGACCGGCTTCACCTCGACGAGGGGATGCATCGCGTCCTGCGGGTCCCGAAGCGGGAGCTGACGGTCAACTTCCCGGTCACCCACGAGGATGGCCGGGTCATGGTCTACACGGGCTATCGCGTGCACCACAACGTGAACCGCGGACCCGTCTCGGGCGGCGTGCGCTACGTGCCGAACCTCGATCTCGACGAGGTCCGCGCGCTGGCCATGCTCAACACCTGGAAGGCCGCGCTCGTTCACATCCCGTTCGGTGGGGCGGCGGGAGGGGTGCGGGTCAACCCCCGGCGGCTCAGCGAGCAGGAGCGGCAGGGGCTCACGCGACGCTTCGCCACCGAGATCGGCCCCCTGCTCGGACCCAGCAGCGACATTCCGTCGCCTGACGTCAATACCGGCTCGCAGACCATGGCATGGATGATGGACACCTTCTCGATGCACCGCGGTCACACTGTCGCCGCCTCCGTCATCGGCAAGCCGATGTCGGTGGGAGGCACACGCGGGCGTCGGAGCGCCACGGCTCGCGGTGCGCTGCGCTGCATCGCCACCGCCAACGGCACACTGGAAGGGACGCGGGTTGCCATCCAGGGGTTCGGCCGCGTTGGCATGACCCTCGCTGAAGAGCTCCACGCGGCGGGCGCCGTGATCGTGGCCATCGGCGACGACGCGGAGGGTGTCATGAACGCATCCGGGATCGACGTGGCCGCCGCCGTGCTTTGGATGCGTGAGCGCGACACGATCCGCGGGCTGGCTGACACAGAGCCGATTTCGAAGGCCGATCTCTTTGCGACCGACTGCGCAGTCATCGCCCTGGCCGGGCTGCAGGGCGAGGTCAGCGACGTGACCGCACCGACGGTGCGCGCTCGACTCATCGCCGAGGTGGCGAACGGCGGAGTCACCCCGTCGGCCGACGCGATCCTCGCCGACCGTGGCGTGACGGTCATCCCGGACATCATCTGCACATCGGGCGGGACGGTGCTCGGCTACTTCGAGTGGGTGCAGGACATGCAGGCGTTCTTCTGGTCGCGGGACGAGATCACGGCACAGCTCGATCGCATCATGGACGAGGCGATGGCCGGGGTCCGCGCGATGGCCGAAGCCCAGAAGGTCGACCTGCGCGCCGCGGCGATGATGGTCGCGGTGGGTCGGGTGGCCGAGGCCACGACCCTGCGCGGCCTCTACCCCTGACCGTCATGAGCGGGGACGCGACCTTTCCCCTGAGATTCGCCAATCCGTGGCGGTGGCCGCTCCGACTCCTCGGCGTCAAGCCGGGCGCAGCCCAGGTCACCATCACCGCCGACGGACGCCTGCTGGCCCGATTCGGCCCGTTCAGCCTCGAGACGCCGATGGAAAACGTGAGCGGGTACCTGATCACCGGGCCCTATCGCTTCTGGAGGGCGATCGGCCCGCACGCGTCCGGCGCCGATCGGGGCTTCACCTTCGGCACCAGCACGCATGGCGGAGTGTGCCTGTGCTTCGAGGAATGGGTCCCCTCTCGCTACGTCCTTGGTGGACGAATGGAGTCACTCACGGTCACGGTCGACGACATCGACGGTCTCGTCCGCCTGCTCGAGGGGCGCGGCATCCACGGCGAGGATCAACGACGAACCTGAGGCCGACGCGCATGTTGGCCCGATTCATGCGACGATAAACTTCAAACGTATCATTCCTGCGCGTCGGTCAGCGGTGCGCCTTCCCGCTACCGGAGCACCCGATGACGACCCAGATCGAGACCCCCTCCTTCACGCCTCCCCGCGACCTCCTGACCGAGCTCGAGCCCGCGGCCGAGATGCTGCTGAACCGCCACCTCGGCATGGCCAAGGAGTGGTTCCCACACGACTACATCCCGTATTCGATGGGCCGTGATTTCGACAAGGATCCCTGGACGCCGGACCAGCCCCGCATCAGCGGCGTGGCGCAGATCGCGTTCGAGGTCAACCTCCTGACCGAGGACAACCTGCCGAGCTATCACCGCGAGATCCACCGAATGTTCGGCCGCGGCGACGGCCCGTGGATCAACTGGGTGAACCGATGGACCGCCGAGGAAGGGCGCCATGCCATCGTGCTGCGCGACTACCTCGTGGTGACCCGCAACATCGATCCGATTGCGCTGGAGCGCGGACGCATGAACCAGCTGCAGACCGCCTATGACCACGATGATGGTGGCAACGTCCTGCGCGGCCTGGCCTACGTGGCGTTCCAGGAGCTGGCGACGCGGATCAGCCACCGCAACACGGGGCGCTACTCGTCCGACCCGGTGGCGGACAGGATCATGACCCGCATCGCATCCGACGAAAACCTTCACATGGTCTTCTATCGGGACATGCTGTCGGAGGCCATGAAGATCGATCCCGTCCGCCGCCGTGCATGCGATCGCGGACGAGATCATGGACTTCCAGATGCCCGGATCAGGGATGGTGAACTTCACCCGCAAGGCCGCCCAGATGGCGAAGGCCGGTATCTACGACCTGCGGGTCCATCACGACGACGTCGTCTGGCCGCTCCTGGCGCATTGGGGCGTCTTCGAACTCGAGGGCATTGACCCGTCGGCCGAGCGGCGCCGCACCGAGCTTCGCGCGTTCCTCACCAACCTCGACGCCCAGGCGTCGCGGTTCGAGGCCAAGCGGGCGCAGATCCTCGAGCGCGAGGCCGCCCGCGCCCGCTGACCGGTCTTGCCGGGGGACTAGCGGCGGGGTTTCGTCCGAGACGAGCCCTGGGTGAATCGGCGAAGCAGCCTCACGAGCAGCCAGCCAACGACGAAGCGGCGAATCAATCCAAACATGCCGCCTCCTCATGCACTCGGCGTGCCGCAATCGTCACAGCAATGACGGCCGGCGCCATTCGGCGCCACGAACGTGCTCATCCAGGAACGCCCAGACGGTCTCGTACCAGAGGCGCGCGTTCTGCGGCTTGAGGATCCAGTGATTCTCGTCGGGGAAGTAGAGGAACCTCGCGGGAACGTTGTGGCGCCGCAGGTCGGTCCATAGCCGCAGTCCCTCGCTGACGGGTACACGCAGGTCACGTTGGCCGTGGATGACCAGCATCGGGGTGCGGATATTGGCAAGCAGCCGGCTGGGGCTCCATTCCTCGTAGCGCGACGGATCCGTGTACGGATCGCCGAATTCCCGCTCCCAGTCCGGGCCGTAGTCGGTGGTGCCATGGAAGCCGCGAAGCTCCCACAGGCTGGCGTGGGTCACGATGGCCCGGAAGCGGTCGGTGTTGCCGGCCACCCAGTTCGCCATGTAGCCGCCGAACGAACCACCCATGAGAGCCGTGCGCTCCGTATCGAGCTCTGGCCGCTCCAGAGCGGCATCCACGGCAGCCATGACATCGGTGTAGGGCTCGGCGCCCCATCGGCCCCAGCCGCGCTGGACGAAGGCGTGGCCGTAGCCGGTGGAGATCGCGGGATCGGGCATCAGGACCGCGTAGCCCTTCGCCGCCAGCAGGTGCGCGTTCCAGCGCCACGTCCACGCGTTCCAGCTGCCGATCGGCCCGCCGTGAACGAACACCACGAGCGGAACCGGCGCCGCCGCGGACGCGTCGCGCGGCAGCACCAGCCACGACCCGATCTCCTGTCCGTCCGATGCCTCGGCGCGGACGCGCTCCACACGTCCCGGGAGCTTCGCGATGGCATCGGCATCGAGTTCGGCGAAGCTGCGCAGGCGCTGGCTCGCGCCGTCTTCGCCAAGGCGAACCGGATGGGGAGGATCCGCGTACGAATTGCTGAGTGCCACCGGCCCGCCGGCGGCATGGACCGACAGGTCGGTGAAGGTGCCGTCGTCGGCCACGAGGGTCGTGGTCGAGGAGCCGATGTCGTGGCGGAACACGGCACCGGCGCCCTGTCGATCGGTGGTGAACCAGATGGCCGTCCCGTCCTCCGACCAGACAGGGTGCTGCGGCCAGAGGTCGAGGTCGGGGGTGAGATCGCGCCCGTCCCCGGTCGCCAGGTCGATCAGCCACAGCGTGGCGTCGCCGACTCGCTCCGGAACGTCCTTGTCCGAGCGCACGCAGGCCACCCAGCGGCCGTCGGGTGAGCAGGCCGGGCTGTCGAACCAGCTGTCCTCGGTCGTGATCCGCCGATGCTCGCCTGTCGCGCGATCGATCGCCATGAGCCCGAAGTCGGTCCGGCCGATCTCGTCACTCGTCACCCACCCGGTGACGATCGTGGCGCCGTCCGGGGTCACGTCGAAGCCCTGCTCGGTGAGGGCGATGCCCGCGTCCGGCGTCAGGTCCTTCGGGTCGCCGATGCGATCCTCGCCCGCCGGCATCGGCGCAGCGAACAGGTGCCGTTCCCGTGGTCCGTGGTACGAGTCCCAATGACCGATCGGGACGGTCTCGAACAGGAGCGCGTCGACACCGGCCTTCTTCCGTGCCTTGTGACGCTCGAGGTCGCTCGCCGCGTCCCGGGTTCCCGGGAAGACCGACGCTGCATAGACCACGACATCGGCGTCCCGAGCGGAGACCACCGCATCGACGCCGCCCGACGGCGCCGCCAGCAGGCGCGCCTCGCCACCGTTCGGCGGCAGCAGCCACAGGCCGGAGATCTCTTCGTCATCCGCTCCGTCGTCCGGCCCGCGATCCGGATCCGGCCGGCTCGAGGTGAAGAGGATCGAGCCGTCACGGGCGAACGTGGCCGCGCTCTCACCCGGTGCGGATCGAGTCAGGCGGCGCGGTCGCTCATCGCCGCTGGCATCCAGCTCCCACAGGGACGAGTGCATCTTCTTGCCATCGGGTGCCGGCCGCCCGACGCTGACGACCAGGCGTTGGCCGTCGGGTGAGGCGCCGAGGCCCGAGAGGCGAGGCAGACGAAGGTAGGCATCGAAATCGAAGTCATCGCTCATGGGCGAATCCTGCCACGTTGCGGCGTCACGGTTGCGGGGACATCGGCCCTGCCCCCAAGATGGAACCCATGACAGACGAGAAGCGCTGGTCCGAGCACCAGGACCGATGGGTGCGCGAGCGCCTCGAGCCGGCCCTCGAAAAGGGGCCGGAGCGCCACGAGCGCTTCATCACGCAGTCCGGGGTCGAGATCGATCGGCTCTACACGCCGGCCGACCTTGCCGATCCGGCCAACGACCCGGATGTGGACCGCCCTCGGTACCAGTTCAGTCCCGACGCCGGCGCCACGGCCGGCTGGGACGAGATCGACGACGTCGGGCTCCCCGGCGATCCACCCTTCACCCGCGGCATCCATCCGACCGGGCACCGCGGTCGCCTGTGGACCATGCGCATGTTCGCCGGATTCGGCACCGCCGAGGACACGAACGACCGATTCAAGAAGCTCATTGCCGCGGGCGGCACCGGGCTGAGCATCGCCTACGACATGCCGACGCTGTACGGCTACGACCACGACGACCCGATGGCCGAGGGCGAGTTCGGCACCTGCGGCGTGGCGGTCTCCTCCCTGGCCGACATGGAGCTGCTGCTCGAGGGCCTGCCGGTCGGCGAGATCTCGACCTCGATGACCATCAACTCCCCGGCGCCGATGATCTGGGCCATGTACGTGGTGGCGGCCGAGAAGATGGGCGTCCCTCGCGCGCAGCTGGCCGGCACGCTCCAGAACGACATCCTCAAGGAGTTCATCGCCCAGAAGGAGTACATCTTCCCGCCGGCGCCGTCGCTCAAGCTCGTGACCGATACGGTCGAGTGGGGCACGCGCGAGATGCCGCGCTGGAACACGATCTGCATCTCCGGCTACCACATCCGCGAGGCCGGCTCGACGGCGGTCCAGGAGCTTGCCTTCACCATCGCCGATGGCATCGCCTACGCCGAGGACGCCATTGCGCGAGGCCTGCGCTTCGACGACTTCGCTCCCCGGCTCTCCTTCTTCTTCAACAGCCACAACGACTTCTTCGAGGAGATCGCCAAGTTCCGGGCGGCGCGGCGCATCTGGTACAAGCTATGCCGCGAGCGCTTCGGCGCCGAGAACGAGCGCTCCACCTGGATGCGCTTCCACACCCAGACGGCCGGCGTCTCCCTCACCGCGCAGCAGCCGTTGAACAACCTGACGCGCGTCGCGATCCAGGCGCTGGCCGGGGTGCTCGGCGGCACGCAGTCGCTCCACACCGACGCATATGACGAGGCGTGGGCGGTGCCGTCCGAGGACGCCGCCATGCTCGGCGTTGCGCCAGCAGCAGATCCTGGCCGAGGAGTCGGGCGTGGCGAACACCGTGGACCCCCTCGGTGGCTCGTACTTCGTGGAGACGCTGACGAACCAGACCGAGCAGCGCGCCTGGGCCTACATCGACCAGATCGACGAGATGGGCGGCATGGTTCGCGCCCTTGAGGCCGGATTCCCCCAGGCCGAGATCGCCGATGCGGCCTACGAGCAGCAGCGCGAGCTCGAGGCCGAGGAGCGCGAGATCGTGGGTGTCACGAAGTACGCCGATCCGAACGAGGAGCTCAAGATCCCGCTGCTCGAGATCAGCAAGGTCCAGGAGCAGCGCCATCTTGACCGCTTGGCGCGCGTCCGTGCCGAGCGTGACGCCGATACCCATGCCGCCGCCCTGCGCCGGCTCGAGGACGAGGCGCGGGCCGGCGACGTGAATCTCATGCCGGCGATCGTGGCCGCGGTCGAGGCGTACGCCACCATCGGTGAGATGTGCGGCGTCCTGCGCGGCGTCTACGGGGAGTACCGGGAGCCGTTGCTCGTCTGACGCGACGCGTGTCGTCACCTGCGCATCTCGGCGACGGTATCGGCCCTGAGCGGCCGGTCTGTCGTCACCTGCGCATCCTGGCGACGGTATCCGCGCCAAGCGGCCGTTCTGTCGTCACCTGCGCATCCTGGCGACGCTAGGCGCGATATCGGCGCCGTCATGCCCGTCGAGCATCGGACTCTGAGCGTGGATCCCGAGTGCGGAGCCGCACTCGCTGACGCCCAGCGCGTCTACGGTCGCCAGGATGCGCACCTGACAATTTGGACATGCACAGGATCCCCGTCGGCGCCACGCCCGCAGCGGGAGCCCGCAGCCAGGCGACAGCCGAACGTCCACGCAGCGCGAACCGACGGAACAGGGCCGCGTGCGACTGGAGGCGGCGCCGCGACGTCGAGCCTTCGGCAATGATCAGCGCCGGAACGACGCTTGAAACGGTCCGCCCGTGCTGCCGAGCGAGGATCTCGCCGATGCGCACCTTACGATCGATGCCGGCGAGCAGATCCTGCACGTCGACAATCACGGTCTTGATCTCGACAACAAGCAGCACTCGGCTCGGCGGGTGCCACGCGATCAGATCGATGCTGCCTCGTTCGCCGTAATGGTTGAACGTGCGCTCCGCCTCGGCCAGCCAGCCGGAACGCTCGAGCAGCCCTGCCCATTCGGCCTGGAGCCACGCATGGTCGGCATCCAGCAACCGATGGAGATCACCGCCCGGCATGCCGAGGTCGATCCGAAGCGTCGCCCCGAGCGCATGAGCCGCTGACACCAGCGCTGCCAACGAATGGTGTTCGATCCGGCCGTGTTCGAGGTCGGAGATCACCGCGCGGCTCAGCTCCGCAGCGCTGCGGCGACGTCCTGCCTGGCGCAAGCCGTGCCGGATGCCGCAAGGCCCGCAGTCCGCGTCCGATGAGCTCGTATCGCACGGCGGGCTCCCACGTGATGGTGCGGCGTGGGCCGCCGGCCCTGGCCGGATAACCCGGGCCGGCGGCGCAGGGCACGCTTCCCACACCGCTGCGCCGATCATGCGCCCCGTCGATTACCAGCGGCTTACTGCGCGATTTCCCGCTCACCAAGCGACCGGGCCCGGTCGGACCCGGTCAACGTGGTTGAGGCTCGCTCAACTAAGCCGCCAACAGTGCCTCCAGCCGATCCCACGTCTCGATCGCGCCCTGCGTCATGCCCGTCGCCAGCGCCTGCTCGATGATCTCCTCGGATCCCATGTGCGACACGGCCCGCATCAGGGTTCGCCCGTCGCCCAGATCCTCCAGCGTGAGCGTCTCGGGCCCGCCCTGCGGACCCACACCTTCGACGTCGAACATGAACGTCCACTTGATGCGCTCCGGCGGCACCACCTCGAGGTACTCGCCGTAGAACGCGACGTCCTCGCGATCCGGGCCGCTGCTCACGAAGCGCCACGCACCACCGGGACGAACGTCCATCTCGGCGACGGTGGTGGACGTTCCGTGCGGTCCCCACCACAGGGGAATGAGCTCGGCATCGGTGTTCGCCTTCCACACGGCCTCGCGTGGCGCGGCGAAGATGCGCTCGTAGGTGAGGTCACCGTTCTCCGAGTAGATCGTCGTGGAGTCGGTGCTGCCTCGGTCAGTCCTGGTCGCGGTCATCGTCGGTTCCTTCCTGCGGTTGCTGCCGTTCATTGAGATCGCGGAGGAAGGCGTCGAGCCGATCGAAGCGCTCCTCCCAGTGCGGCCGATACGTGCCGACCCAGTCGGCCACGTCCCGGAGCGGATCGGCACGCAACCGGCGTGGTCGCCATTGCGCATGCCTCCCCTGCTCGATCAATCCCGCTCGCTCCAGCACCCGGAGATGCTTCGAGACCGCGGGCTGGGTCATGTCGGACAGCAGCGTCAGCTCCTTGACCGATGCCTCGCCCACCGCCAGACGCGCGAGGATTGCGCGCCGCGTCGGATCGGCGAGTGCGGCGAAGGTCGCGCTGAGCTGGTCCGCATTCCCCATCTCGATCACCTTTCGGTTATATAACCTAACGGAACTATACGCGCTGCCCGAACCGTGTCAAGCCCCATGTGTATGCTCGACCCCGATGAAGCTCCACCTCGTCGATGCCACGTTCGAACTCTTTCGCGCCTACTACTCCCGCCCACCACGCCGAGCGCCGGATGGGCGTCCGGTGAACGCGGTCCAGGGCATCGTGGACTCGATGCTGTCGCTCCTCCGGGAGCCGGACGTCACCCACATCGGCGCGGCGACTGACTACGTCATCGAGTCGTGGCGCAACGACCTCTTCCCCGGCTACAAATCGAGCGCCGGCATGGATCCCGATCTCCTGGCCCAGTTCCGCGACGCCGAGCGCGCGCTGGAAGCCCTGGGCATGGCCGTCTGGCCGATGGTCGCCGACGAGGCCGATGACGGCATCGCGGCCGCGATCGATCGGTTCGGCAGCGATCCGCGGATCGAACAGATCGTCATCTGCTCCGTCGACAAGGACCTCGGGCAGCTGTCGCCAGCGACCGGATCGTGCTCCGCGATCGGATGCGGCAGATCACGTACGACGAAGCCGGCATCATCGGCAAGTTCGGGGTCGAGCCGGACAGCATCCCCGACTATCTCGCACTCGTCGGCGACAGCAGCGACGGTTTCCCCGGCCTGCCGGGGTGGGGTGCCAAGAGCGCATCGGCGGTGCTGGCGCGCTGGAAGCATCTCGAGGACATCCCGCCCTCGGCGCTCGATTGGGACGTGCCTCTGCGGAATGCATCTCGGCTGGCCGCGACGCTCGATCAGCAGCGGGCCGATGCGCTCCTGTATCGGCGGCTGGCAATCCTGAACCGCGACGCCGACATCTCTCGCACGCCGACCCTCGATTCGCTCGAATGGCATGGCGTTCCGCGCGCCGAGTTCGTGGCGCTGTGCGACGAGCTCGGGTTCGACACCGTCCGTGAACGGGTCCATCGCTGGGCCGACTGACCCGCGGCCGCGGTACTTTCGGTCGGGTGCGGTGCGGTTTGGAGGCCGATAGGGTGCGGACTCCATGCAGCGATCACCCCGCGTGGCGAGCCTGCTCGCCGCGATCCTCCTCTGTCTTGCGACCCTGCCCGCCGGTCCCCGACCCGCCGTTGCGGCCGGGCCGTGCGGCACGTACGCATCCGAGACGGTCCCGCCGGCGACGATTCGTGTCTATCGCACGACGACCGGCGCGGTCGACACGGTCGATTTCCGGACCTATGTGAAGAACGTCCTGTCGCGCGAATGGATCAGCTCATGGACGACCGAGTCGATCCGATCCGGCGCGCTCGCCGTCAAAAACTACGCCTGGTACCAGGTGATCCATTGGCGCGGCTACGTCAACACCGCCGGCGACTGCTTCGACGTCTTCGACTCGACCCGCGACCAGCACTACGACCCGTCGCGCACCACCTACCCCGCGATGGCGTCGGCCGTCGACGCCACCTGGGGCACGCTCGCCCACAGGAACGGCCGGATTTTCGCCACGTACTACAACGCCGGCGCCCCGGGCGAATCGTGTGGCGCCAACGCCAATGGCTGGCAGATGTTCCAGTGGGGCACGCAGACGTGTGGCCTCGCCGGCAAGAGCGCGGCGCAGATCCTGGCGACGTACTACACGGGCGTGGTCGTCAGCGCCGCGCCGCCCGCAGCGCCGCCGCCCGCAACGCCCGCTCCGACACCTGTGCCCACGCCGGCTCCGACCCTCGCGCCCACACCTCCGCCCAGCTCGACTCCGGCGCCCGGATCGCCGACCGCGACCCCGGCACCCGCCACCCCGGCCCCAACCGCCGCACCGACGTTGGCGCCGGCCCCCGCTCCGGCCACGCCGGTCGGCCCGGCGCCGGGCGGTGGCCAGGCAGGCCTGTCAGCTCCGCCACCTCCACCACCGGCCAATCCGAAGCCGATCGTCGTGTCAGTGGCTGACGCCGGCGGCTCAACCATCGAGTCGGTGGCCGCCGGTGCGCCAGCCCTCACCACGGCCGTCGTCGACATTCGCGACATGGCCGATCACGCCGCCGTCCGGTTCGAGCGCATGGCCGATGAACGAGCGCGAGCCGCGACCTTCAGCCAGCCGTCACGCCGCTATTCACCAGTGATGCGCGCGCTCATCGCGCGATTCGTGATCGAACGGGCACTCCCCACACTCCCGGCGGGACTTCGAGCCGCCGGCTAGGGCTCATCCCGGGAGAGCCGCCGAACGATGAGCTCCGCGGCGGCCACGTCCTGGAGGGCAAGGCCCACCGACTTGAAGATCGTGATCGCGTCGGCCGGGCGAGAACCGGCCCAGGCGGCATCCACGGTCCCGATCTCCACCAGCGCATCGGCCGCCACGAATCCACGCTCGATGGCGGCAACCACGTCCCCCGCCTCGGCCATCGCGGCGTCGCGAGAGTCGATGGCCACCAGTGACGCTCGAGCGAAGGCCTCGGGCGGAATCTCGACCATGGAGAGCTGAAACGCGCCGATCCCGTTCACGTGCACGCCGGGCGTGAGCCAGTCGGCCTCGAAGACCGGCTCGGAGGACGTCGTGGCGCAGCAGATGACATCGGCCTGGCGGACGGCGTGCTCCGCATCGGCGGCTCCGGTGACGTCAAGGCCCAGCGCATCGGCCATGCGGGCGGCGAAGGCGTCGCGGCGGATGGCATCCCGTCCCACCACGAGGACCCGGCGGATGGGCCGAGCGGCGAGAACGGCCCGGATCTGCCACTCCGCCTGGACCCCTGCCCCGATCACGGTCAGTGTCTCGGCATCCGGCCGCGCCAGGAGTCGCGTGCCGACGCCCGAGGCGGCACCGGTGCGCATGGCGGTCACGGCCGCCCCGTCGAGCAGCGCCCGCGGCTGCCCCGTGCTGGCGTCGAACCAGACGACGAGCGCGTGGATCGTCGGCAATCCCCGCTCGGCGTTGCCGGGCATGACGGTGACGAGCTTGACCGTCGCCCCATCCCCGCCCGCCCGCACGCCGGGCATGAGGAGCAGTGAGCCATCGCCGAGCTCCACGTGAGCGCGAAGCGGTGAACGATCGCGGCCGGCGGCAACGTCGCGATATGCCGCCTCGATCGCGTCGAGCAGATCCGGCATCGGCACGGCCTCGCGGATGCGGTCGCCGCTCAGGAAAGGAAGGGCTTCGGGCGTGCTCATGGGTGGCGCGCTAGAGTTTACGCAGCAGGCGGGCCCGGCACGGCGCTTGCGTGACGCACCGCCAAGGAGGACCCATGATCGACAACGTACGTGACGATCTCTCGCGAAAGGCGCAGGCCACCCGCAACGAGGTCGACGCCCTGACATCACTTCTCAAGATGGCCGTCATCGGCGCGGTGGTGGGCGCCATTTACACGGAGATGCGAAAGCCCAAGGCCGAGCGCACCTGGAACGGACGCCTGCTCGGCTTCGTGCCGTATGACTTCCGCATGCCGTCCATCGAGTCCGTGCGCAGCGCGTACTGGAACCCGAAGTCGCCGAAGATCTTCACGCCGCGTCCGCTGGGCGTGGGATGGGCCATCAACATCCCGACGCTTCTGCGCCGGCTGGGGGTCCACCGGGGGTTCACCAAGGGTCGCTGACCGCGCTGCGCTAGGATCGGATCACCATGAACTGGTTCCCGATCCTTCTGGTCACGCACATCGCGCTGGCCGTCGCGCTGCTGCTGCCGAGTGTCCTGCTCCCGTTCGTGCTGCGGCGCGGAGACGGAGCGGCCGGGCCGGTGACGCGCCTTCTGATGGCCGCCCAGGGCACGGGCACGATCATCATCGCTGGCGGCCTGGCGATCACCGGCGCCGCCATGCTGTGGATTCTGGGACCGGAGCTCCTGGCGCAACCGTGGTTGCTCATCGCATTGGGCCTGTACGCCCTCAATCTCGCCGTCGCGGCCTTCGTGAGCCGACCCAACCTGCGGCGCATGGTCGGCCTGCGAAGCGACGCGGACAATGAGACATGGTCACGACGCGCGCGGCGCCAGCGATGGGTTGCCTACGGGATGGCAGGGGTCATCGGCGTCATCGGCTTCCTCATGAGCACCAAGCCGGAGCTGTGGTGACGCCTCAGAATCGCGGCAGCGGCAGCGGCCTGCCCATCACGAAGAAGATGCCGGCGACCATCAGAAACATCGCGATCGCAAAGAAGAGTAGCCAGCGCAGCACTTCCAAAATCGGGCTCCCATTCGGCTCATGTGGTCGGCAGCAGACCCCCGCCTGTCGGCCGATTCTATCGGTCCGGTCCAGCGTCCCGGGCGAATTCTGCGAACCGCTTTAGAATTCGCAGCGTGACCCTTCGACTTCATGACGCCCGGCGCGGCGGCCTTCATCCATTCGCGCCGATCGGCGACCGCGACTCGGTAGGACTCTACGTCTGTGGCGTGACCCCGTACGACACGGGCCACCTCGGGCACGCCTTCACCTACGTGAGCTTCGACGTGCTCCATCGGTATCTCGAGTTTCTTGGGCACGACGTGACCTACGTCCAGAATCTCACCGACGTCGACGACGACATGCTGCGCAAGGCCCGCGAGACGGGCGAGGACTACCTGGAGCTCGGGAATCGCCACGTGACGACGTTCCTGACCGAGATGGCGGCGCTGAACTGGCTGCCGCCCGATCACTACCCGCGGGCGAGCGAGCACATTCCGCAGATGGTCGAGCTCATCGGCTCCCTGCTTGACAGGCAGCTCGCCTATGTCGCCGATGGCAACGTCTACTTCAACGTGGCGGCCGACCCGGACTACGGGCAGCTCTCCAAGCTGTCTCCGACCGACATGCTGCCGATCGCCAACGAGCGCGGGAACGACCCGGACATGCCCGGCAAGCGCGAACCGCTCGACTTCGTGCTCTGGCAGCGCTCCCTGCCCGACGAGCCGGCGTGGCCGGCGCCCTGGGGTCCGGGACGGCCCGGCTGGCACATCGAGTGCTCCGCCATGGCCATGGCCTACCTGGGGACGCGATTCGAGATCCACGGCGGCGGTGGCGATCTCCTCTTTCCCCACCACGAATCGGAGCTGGCCCAGTCGGAGCACGCCACCGGGGATCGTCCGGCGGTCGCGTTCTGGACCCACGCCGGGATGCTGAGCTACCAGGGCCACAAGATGAGCAAGTCGCTGGGCAACCTGGTGCTGGTCCGCGACCTCCTGTGCACCTATTCGGGGGACACGATCCGCCACTACCTCGTCTCACATCACTACCGCTCCGAGGTCGAATTCGCCGATGGTGACCTCGAGGCGTCGGCGGCTGCCGCCTCGCTCCTGCGCCAGGCCACGCAACGGGCCGATGAGCTGGCCGCCAAGGGTCATGCGCCGGACGGCATGCCCTCCCACCCCCTCGTGGCCGAGCACCGGCGGCGATTCATCGACGCCATGAATGACGATCTCGACACGCCGACGGCGACCGCCGAGCTCGACGCGCTCGCCCGCCTGGCGCTGGCCACCGACGATCTCGGGCTGGCTGCCGATGCCGGTCGCCAGGTCGGGGAGCTCGGCGGCCGCATCCTTGGCCTGCGATTGAGCTCCTCATCGGACGCGGTGAGCGCCAGCTCGGCGGCATGAGCGAAGCGCCGGACGACGACCTCGTCCCGGTCAGCGTGCGCCTCGGCGCCGTCGTGCCGCCGGAGGACCCCGAGGACTGGACACGTCCACTCACCTGGGTCGCAGCGCTCGGGATGCTGGCCGGACCGATCATCGCGCTCACGTGGTTCATCGCCGCGCCCCCGGTGGACGCCAACGGGGCGCTACCGGGAACATTCCTCGTCGCATCGTTCCTCGCGGGCGGAGCCGCCGCCACCGGCGCCACCCAGGTCGGGGCAGCGCGCGCGGGTACCGCGACGCTCGGAGCCGGGCTGTTCGGCGCGCTCGTCGTGGTCGTCCTCGGCGTGGTGACGGCCGGTGAGCGCCAGATCGGCAGTGCCTCACCCACCCTGGCCCACGCCGTTGCCGCGGCAGCCGGAGGCGTGGCGGGCGCCACGCTGGCAGCCATCGTGGCGGCAATCGTCAGCCGCCTGCGGTCCCGGGTGGTTCGCTTCGGCCCATCGCTGGCCGTCGCCGTCATGGTCGCGCTGGTGAGCGTCGCGAGCCTGCTCGCCAGCTGAAACGCCAGCGGCCGCCGCCTTCAGCGACCGCTGCCGTCCCCCAGCAGGAGACAGGCGGCCTGGTGGTCAGGCCCGACGTCGATGAGCCGAGGATCGACCTGCGGACATCGGTCGAAGGCGAGCGGGCAGCGCGGATGGAAGCGACACCCCGAGGGAATCCGCGAGGGATCCGGCGTCTCGCCGCTCAGGATGACCGGCGTCCGCCGGAGCGAGGGATCGGGCACCGGGACCACCGACAGCAGTGCGCGCGCATACGGGTGCTGCGGATCCGACAGGACCTGGCGCGTCGGGCCATGCTCGACGATGCGTCCCAGGTACATCACCGCGATTCGATCGGCGTAGGCGGCCACGGTCGAGAGGTCGTGGGTGATCATCACGATCCCGATCCCGTGATCTCGGGCCAGGCTGGAGAGCAGGTTGAGGATCTCGGCGCGGATGCTGACGTCGAGCATGCTGACCGGCTCATCGGCGACAAGGAGGGATGGCTCAAGTGCCAGGGCCGCAGCGATCACGACGCGCTGCCGCTGCCCGCCAGACATCTCGAATGGGTAGCGCGCGAGGTACGCGTCGGCAGGCGCCAGGCCAGCCGAGGTGAGGGCGGTCGCGACGCGTGCCCGCAGGTCGTCGTCGGACGTCGCCACCCGGTGGACGCGCAACGGCTCCGCGACGATGTCACCGACCGTCATGCGGGGGTTCAGCGACTCGTACGGGTCCTGGAAGACCATCTGCACGCGGCGTCGAAGCTGGCGCAGACCACGGCCTGACAGCGCGCCGACCTCCTCGCCATCGAGCATCACTCGCCCACCGCTCGGCGGCAGGAGTCCCATGAGCAGGTTGCCCGTGGTCGTCTTTCCGCAGCCGGACTCACCGACGAGCGCAAGGATCTCGCCGGCGCGGAGCTCGAACGAGATCCCATCGACCGCGCGCACCGGTGGCGCCGGGCGCCGCCGGACCCAGTCGCCGAACGTGGTCCGGCCCGGGAACTCCTTGAACAGCCCCTCGACGCGCAGGATCGGCTCGGGCTGGATCGGCTCGCTCACGGGCGCTCCCCCTCCGGGTCCAGCAGGAAGCATGCTGCCCGTCCGCCGGTGACGCCGTACTCAGGCGGACGCTCGGTCCGGCACCGATCGAAGGCGTGCGGACATCGAGGAGCAAAGCGGCAGCCGACGGGCATGTCGTCCAGCCGCGGTGGTGACCCGGGGATGCCGCGCAGCGGGCGATCGGGATGCGCGAGGTCCGGGAACGACTGCAGCAGCTCCTGCGTGTACGGATGCTGCGGGTCGCGGAACAACGTCGCCGCGTCGTTCTCCTCGGCAACGCCGCCGCCGTACATGACCACGACTCGGTCGCATGCCTGGGCGACGACCCCGAGGTCATGAGTCACCAGGATGATCCCTGTCCCGAAGTCGCGCGCGATCCCGCTCAGGAGCTCGAGGATCTGGGCCTGGATCATCACGTCCAGCGCCGTCGTCGGCTCGTCCGCCACGATCACGTCGGGATCGCAGGCGAGCGCCAGGGCGATCATGGCGCGCTGGCGCATCCCACCCGAGTAGGTGTGCGGATACTCGCCGGCTCGCCGGCGGCCGATCCCGACGCGCTCGAGCAGGTCGGCGCAGCGATCGAGCGCCTCCGCCTTGCTGATCTCGGTGTCGTGCAGGCGGATCGCCTCGACGATCTGATCACCCACCGTGCGCACCGGGTTGAGGGCGTTCATCGCCCCCTGAAAGACAAGCGACAGGCGGGTCCATCGGAACGCGCGCAGCGCGCCGCCGTCCAGGCTCAGCAGGTCCTCGCCCTCGAACCAGACGCTCCCTGACACCACGCGACCGCCCGGCGGCAGGAGGCGCAGGATGCCGAGCACCGTGGTCGTCTTGCCACAGCCCGACTCACCCACCAGACCCAGGGTCTGCCCCCGGAGGAGGTCGAAGCTCACCCCATCCACCGCTCGCTGCGGACCCGATGGCGTGTCGAACTCGATCGACAGGTCCCGAACGCGGAGGATGGGACCAGCATCTGCTACCCCGGCGGATGGGATGTCGAGCGCCGGGACCGCACGATCGGTCGCGACGTCCTCACCGGGCGTCTCGAGGTGGTGTCGCTTCAGGCGCGGGTTGAGCGCATCCTCCAGCGCCGTGCCGAGGAGCGTCGTTCCGAGCACGACCCACACGATCGCGAATCCGGGTGGAAGGAGGGCCCACCATGCGCCCGCGGTCACGGCGCCACGGCCGAAGGCGAAGTTCAGCATCTGGCCCCAGCTGATGACCGTCGGGTCCCCGAGGCCCAGGAATGCGAGCGTCGACTCCGACAGGATCGCCAGGCTGATGACCAGCACCATGTTCGCCAGCATCAGCGGCAGCACCGCAGGCAGGATGTGCCGGCGCAGGATGTGCGCATCACCGGCGCCGATGGCGCGAGCCCGCATCACGTACTTGCGCTCCCTCACGGTGAGCGCCTGCGATCGCACCAGCCGCGCGGTCGTCGTCCAGCCCAGGGCGCCGATGACCAGGATGATCGTGCCCAGCGACGGGCCGATGATCGCCACGAGCACGATCTGGAGCGCCAGGTCCGGGATGACGAGGAAGAAGTCGGTGATCCGCATGAGGAGCGATCCGACCCAGCCACCGCGGTAGCCCGCCACGATGCCGACCAGCCCGCCGATGAACAGGGCGATCGCTGCCGCCGCAAACCCGACGATGAGCGAGACCCGCGCTCCATACAGCAGCGATGAGAAGACGTCCTTGCCGCCGTCATCGGTCCCGAGCAGGTGCTGGCCCGATGGGGCCTGGTAGATGTCGAGGATGCTGACGCGGACCGTCGCGTACGGGTCGTACGGCGCGAGCAGCGGTGCCGCCACGGCGACGAAGAGCGCGATGGCGAGCATGCCCGCCCCGATCATCCCCATCCGATGGTGAAGGAAGGAGCGCCACCAGGCACGCGCCTCGACGGCCTTTGGCGCCGTCGCCTCGATCAGCACGCTCATCGGCTCATCCCTCGCTCACCCGGGGATCGAGCCAGCCATAGACGAGCTCAGCGATCAGGTTCGCCAGCACGACGGCCACGGCGATCAGCAGGAACGCGCCCTGGAGGACCGGGTAGTCGCGGTCGCCGACGGCATTCACCGTCAGCGCCCCGAGGCCCGGCCACGAGTAGACGGCCTCGACCTGGATCGCCCCGGAGACGGTGAAGCCCAGGTTGAGGGCGATGAGCGTGACCATCGGCAGGATCGCGTTGCGCAGGGCGTGGTGGCGGATGATCCGGTAGGTGGAGAGGCCCTTGGCGCGCGCCGTGAGGATGTAGTCCTCGCCGAAGACGTCGAGCACGCTGCTGCGCATGATGAGCATGTACTCGCCCAGCAGGACGAGGGTGAGGGTCAGCGTCGGCAGGATCAGATGGCGGGCCACGTCGATGGCGACGTCCCAGAACGATTCGAACCCCGCGCCGATCGTGATCCGCCCGGCGGTGGGCAGCCCGAGCCAGTTCGCGCCGGCGACGAGCAGGATGATCCCCAGGAAGAACGTCGGCAGCGACCACATGAACAGGCTGAAGGTGAGCGCGCTCACGTCCAACGGCCGGCCGCGCCGCCATGCCGCGAAAAGGCCGAGGCCGGCGCCGAACAGGATGGCGAGGAACTGCGACGGAATGATCAGCCACAGGGTGTTCCCCAGGGCCTGGCCGATGAGGTCACCCACCGGCTTGTCGCGAAACGCGTAGCTCGTTCCCAGGTCACCGCGGCTCAGGGCTGCGAAGTACGCGACGTACTGCGAGTCGAACGGGTTGCCGCCATCGAGATTGATGAACACCGGCTTGTCGAGCCCGAATCGCTCGCGCAGCGCCTCGACAGCCGCCGGATTCAGCCGCGGGTCACGCAGCCCGGACTTCGCGGGGTCACCCGGCAGCACACGGAACAGGACGAAGTTGAAGGTGATGACAACGAAGATCGTGAGCAGCGCCCAGCCGATCTTGCGCAGGAGGTAACCGCCCCGTCCACTCATGCGCTGGGCCTGCGCGAAGCATCGGAGTGCATCGGGCTGGACAGCGCGGGGCCGAGCGTCACGAGCGCCGACCCCGCGCTGCGGTGGGTCCTACTCGGCCGGTCGCAGGGCGATCAGGTTGGCCGCGTCCTCCAGGCCCAGCGTCGGGTCGATGTCCAGCCAGCCGCTGAACGTATCGGTCCGCCATGCCTGGATCGAGACCTGGTAGTACGGAATGATGTACGGGACATCTTCCACCAGGATCTGCTGCATCTCGTGGATCATCTCCACCCGAGCCGTCGGGTCGGTCTCGATGCCCTGCCGATCGTAGAGCTCATCGAACGCGGGATTGCAGTACCCGGTCTCGCTGAAGCCCGTGTCGATCTCCCCGCACAGGGCAACGCCCAGGAGGAAGGCCGGGTCCGGATCCGAGCCCCAGCCCCACAGCATCACGTCATAGTCGAACGTCGGGCAGCACACGCTGGTGAGCGTGTCGGGATCCAATCCCTGGATCTCGATCTGAACCCCGATGTCGGCCCACATGCCCTGCAGCAACTCCGCTTCGCGCGGCGCCGTGTCGATGTCATCGGCGTAGTTGAACCGGAACGTGAGGTCGTCGCAGTCCTGGTCGGCCAGGCACTCACGTACGCCGTCACCGTCGGAGTCCTCGTAGCCTGCGTCGTCGAGCAGTGCGTTCGCTGCGTCCACGTCGTAGGCGTAGTCCTGCACGTCGCTGGCGTAGAAGTCGCCCAGTCCCGGGGGCACGACCGACAGGCCCGCTGAGCTCGTCCCCAGCGTCGCGACGTCGATGATCTGCTCCTTGTCGGTGGCGGTCGCCAACGCCTGGCGCACGGCCAGGTCCTTCAGCGCCGGATGTCCCGAGCACACACCGTCCTCGGCGGGGCAGTCCTCGTCTGAAACCACGTTGAAGAACACGTCGCGGAAAGCACCGCCCGCTCCGATATCGGCAATGTGGACGTTGACGTTCTCGGCATTCTGCAGGGTGCTCACCGCGGTCGCCGGGAACTCGGTGATGGCATCGACCTCACCGGTGGTCAGCGCGGTGGCGCGCGCATCGGGATTGTCAATCGTCTGGAAGATCACGCCGTCGATGTTGGCGGGCGTCTGCCAGTACTCGGTGTTGGTCTCGAGCTCGACGAACTCGCCCTGCGAGTACTCGGCCACCTTGAAGGGTCCCGATCCGATCATGTCGAGGTTGTCGAAGGCGACCGGGTCGTCCTCGGTCTCCCAGATGTGCTTCGGGATGACGTACATGAAGACCATGTTCGCCTCGAAGTTGCCGAGCGGCTCCGCGGTGGTGAGGACCACCGTGTTGGCGTCCGGCGCCTCGATGGTCTCGAAGTACGCCGCGTAGGACGGCAGGAACGGGAAGTCCTCGGTGTCCTTGTAGAGCTGAATCGAGTAGGCCACGTCCTCGGCGGTCAGCGGCTCGCCGTCGTGGAAGGTGGCGCCGTCGACGATGTCGAGCGTCCAGGTCAGGCCGTCATCGGAGACATCCCACGAGGTCGCCAGCTCCGGGACGTACTCCCCGTCCGAGGTGATGTCGATGGGCACGTCATACATCGAGCGGATAGAGCGTGTAGGACTCGGCCAGCACGCCATTGCCGGGATTCAGGCTGTCGGGCGATCCTCCCCAACCGATGCGCACGGTCCCACCGGTTGCGGTTCCCCCGTCGGACGGCGTCCCGCCATCTGGCTGCGATGCGCCAGCGCTTGGGGACCCCTGCGAGGTCCCGCACGCGGCGAGGACCAGGCCGAGGACCGTCATGCTGGCCAGGAAACGACGAGTTCGCACTGTCCCACCTACCTCCAGTCGCTACAGCGGCAGTTGGATGCCCGGGGCGGGACAGCCGCTTTGGTTCGGCCGAGGATGGCATACCCCACGGAATCCGGTCAACGTTTCCGGCATTCCTGCGGAATCCGCATCACCGCCCGATCCTGCGCTCGGCATACTCGGCAACCATGACGAAAGCAACGCCGAGCGCGCTCGTTCGCGCCCAGATCGCCCTCGAGGCATTCGAGATCTCGCCGGACGGCGAATCCATCGTGTACGTATTACGGCGCGTGCGCGGTGGCTCGTACGAGTCGCACCTCTGGGTGAGGCCGTATCGTGGAGGCCGGTCGCGCCAGCTCACCCGCGGCTCGGTCCGCGACACCGCACCGCAGATCTCGCCGGACGGGACCCTCATCGCGTTCGTGCGGTCGCCGATCACCGGCGGGGCGACGGGCACCGGACAGCTATGGATCCTTCCACTCGACGGTGGCGAGCCGTGGCAGCTGACATCGCTGAAGCACGGAGCGTCGGCGGCTCGCTGGAGCCCCGATGGAGGGCGGCTGGCCCTGGTGGCCCCGGCTGGCGATCAGCGGTTCGTGATCGGCGACGATCCGAAGGGCCGAACGCCGATCGCGAGGCGCCTCACCCGGCTGGACTTTCGTGACGACGATTCGGGTCACGTGGCGCGACGCGCGCACCTGTGGGTGGTCGCCACCCGGGACGGTGCCCGACCGCGGCAGCTCACGAGCGGTGACTTCGACGTCCTCAATCCGACCTGGGCACCGGACGGTGAACGGATCGCGTTCAGCGCCGATCGCGGCGCCGACACCACGATCGCCCCGCGCATTCAGGTGTGGAGCGTCGGGACCGAGGCGCGTCGTCCGCGCATCCGCGAGCTCGTCAGCCTGGCCGGCGATGCCGACTACCCGAGCTACTCCCCCGATGGGCGGCACCTGGCGTTCATCGGCACGGACGTCGACGACCCACCGGACGACGTCCCGCCCCAGCTGTGGGTCGTGGAGCTTCCGAGCGGGCGACCGCGTTCGTTGACGGCCGAGCTCGATCGTCCCCTCGGCGAGTGGGCGTGGTGCGACCTGCAGATGACCGAGGGCAGCCTCGCGCCGGTCTGGCTGGACGACGCGACGCTGGCGGTCATGATCGGCATGCGCGGACGGAACGTCCCGTTCCGCGTCACCCTGGACGCGCTGACGGAGCCGCTGGTGGACCCGACATTGCCGCTTGCCGCCTCCGGGATCGCCGCTGCACGCGGCCGGATCGTCGTCTCTGCCGCCGTCGACGGTGGCGCGGCCGACGTCCACGCTGTCGAGTCCGGGCGGCTGCGCCAGGTGACGCGCGAGGGATCCGGATGGCTGCGCCGCTTCCCGGCGGTCGAGCTCACCGAGCTCGAGCTCGATGGCCCGGCCGGGCCGATTCACGCCTGGCTGGCCTCGCCCGCCGGCGCCGGCCGCCGCCGCCTGCCGACCGTCCTCCACGTCCACGGCGGACCGACTGGCGCGTGGGGGCCAGGTGGCACGATGGATGGCCTGGCCCTGTGCGCCGCCGGCTACCGGGTCCTCATGCCGAACATTCGCGGCTCGGCCACGTTCGGGTCGGAGTGGGTCAGGGGGCTCTCGGCCAGCTGGGGTGATGCCGATGCCGAGGATGCGATGGCGGCCGTCGACGCGCTCGTGGCGCGAGGACTCGCCGACCCCGACCGCCTGGCGGTCATGGGGTTGTCGTACGGCGGGTTCCTGACCCAGTGGCTGATCGGGGTGACGGATCGCTTTGCCGCCGCGTCATCCGAGAACGGCGTCGCCAATCAGGTCAGCACCTGGGCGAACTCGTTCTTCGGCGTCTACTACAACCGTCGGGCCGGCCTCGGGGATCCGCTGACCGACAAGGGCATGCGAGCGCTGTGGCAGTCGTCGCCCCTTCGGAACGCCGCCCGCGTCCGGACGCCGCTGCTCATGCTGCAGGCCGAAGAGGATCGGATCTGTCCCGCGTCGGACAACGAGCAATTCTTCACCGCGCTCAAGGTCCTCGGCCGCGAGGTGGAGCTCATCCTCTATCCCGAGGAGCACCACGGCATGCGAACCTCCGGCCGCCCGGATCGCCGCATCGACCGCATGGAGCGGCTGCTGGCGTGGTTCGACGAGCACGTGCGCCGAGGAAGGCCGAGCGGTTAGGACGTGGGCGACTTCCGGCTGAGCCGCTCGGCGAGGCCGCCGACCGTCAGGGCGAGGCCCAACGCCAGGATGCCGATGGCGGCGACCAGTCGGAACGCCTCGCCTCCGAAGGCTGTCGCGAAGACGAGGTAGGCCACCACGCCGCCGACGGCGATCCCGGCGCCGATCCACTTGAAGGCCGGCGCGTCGGCGATCCAGCCGGCCGCGTACATCCCGAGGCCGAAGCTGAACGGGAAGACGCTCCACAGGTATGCCCATGCGCCCCAACGGTCGGTGAGACTGGTGTAGAGCAGCGCCCCGCCCACGCCGGCCAGGATGGCTCCCGGAATGACCATCCCGGCGCGCAGGCGTCGCGTCGGACCGCCGAGGAAGCCGGGCACCAGGAAGAAGAGCGACATGCCGATGAGCAGCACCGGCCACCAGCGCAGCACGTCGTCGCTCACCCCGAGTCCCCGAACGAAGTCGATCAACGGCTCGCTGGCCAGCAGCAGGATGGCAACGGCCACCAGCAGCAGGCCGGCGATCAGCTCGATCGTGCGGCTCACCGGATCTACATCTCGCCTTCGAACGCGGGCTGCGGCATGCGCAGGGCCTTGTCCTTGCGATAGCCGAGCAGGTAATCGGCCTGCATCAGGGTGTGGATCTGCGACGTTCCCTCGTAGATCACCGAGCCCTTGCTGTTGCGCAGGTAGCGCTCGACCGGATACTCGTTGCTGTAGCCGTAGGCGCCGTGGATCTGGATCGCGTCCAGCGCCGACGCAACCGCGTGGTCGGTGCAGTACCACTTCGCCAGGCCGGTCTCGCGCGTGTTGCGCTCTCCGGCGTTCTTCTTCCAGCCGGCCTTGAAGACGAGGAGGCGTCCGGACTCGATGCCGGCGTACATCTTCGAGATCATCTGCTTCACCAGCTGGTGCTGCCCGATCTCGGAGCCGAACGCCTGGCGCTCGTGCGCGTACTTGACCGATGCGTCGAGGCACGCCTGCGCCAGCCCGACCGAGCCGGCGGCCACGGTGTAGCGGCCCTGGTCGATGGCGCTCATGGCGATGGTGAAGCCCTCGCCCTCCTCGCCGACCCGGTTGGCGGCCGGCACCTCGCAGTCGCTGAAGGTCAGGATCCCGGTGTTGCCGGCCCGGACCCCGAGCTTGCCGTGCAGCGACTCGGAGCTGAAGCCGGGGAACGAGCGCTCCACGATGAAGGCGGTGATGCCCTTGTGGCCCTTGCTGCGATCGACGTTGGCGAAGACCAGGAAGTGGTCCGCAGTGTCGGCCAGGCTGATCCAGATCTTGCTGCCGTTGAGGATGTAGCGATCACCGTCGCGGCGCGCGGTGGTGGCGAGATTGCCGGCGTCCGATCCGACGCCCGGCTCGGTCAGCCCGAAGGTGGCGATCTTCTCGCCGCGCGCCTGCGGGACGAGGTACTGCTGCTTCTGCTCCTCGCTCCCCCACTGGAGCAGGGTCAGCGAGTTCAGCCCGGTGTGCACGCTGAGGATCACGCGGAAGGCCGTATCGGCACGCTCCATCTCCTCGCACAGCAGCGCGAAGGCGATGTAGTCCATGCCGGCCCCGCCGTACTGCTCCGGAATCGGCAGGCCCAGCAGGCCCTCCGATCCCATCTTCTCGTAGAGGGAGCGGTCATACGTCGCGGTGGCATCCATCTCGCCGATGCGCGGGAGGATCTCCCGCTCGGCAAAGGCGCGCGCGGTGCGCTGCACTTCGCGCTGGGCATCGGTCAGTGAGAAATCGATCATGTGGTCTCCGTGGAGGTCGGTGTCGGGAGCCCTGATTCTAGTCGGACGCATGCCGCGTCGAATCCCGACCCGTTCGTCAGTGATTCGGATTGACGAACGAATGACGTAAGGGTAGCCTTACTCGCGTTCACCACCCACGCTGAGAGGAAACGACCTTGGACTTCGGATTCTTGACGACCGGACTGCTGACCGGGCTCCGTGAGGGCGTCGAGGCGGCGCTCATCGTCAGCATCATCCTGGCGTACCTCGCCAAGACCGGAAACCAACGGCATTTCGGAAAGATCTGGCTGGGCGCAGGAGCCGCCATCGTCCTGAGCGTGGCCGTCGGCCTCCTGCTCTTCAACACGGTGGGCGGATTCGAAGCGCCGGCGGAGCAGATCTTCGAGGGCTTCGCCATGCTCACCGCGGCGGCGGTCGTGACCTGGATGCTGTTCTGGATGCGTCGAACATCCGCGAACATCAAGGGCCAGCTCCAGGCCGGGGTGGATCGCGCGCTGATGGAGGGCGGCGTATTCGGACTCGGCATCCTGGCCTTCACCGCGGTCATCCGCGAAGGCATCGAGACGTCGCTCTTCCTCATGGGCCAGGCGACCGCGGCGGGCTCGGAGGCGAGCAGCACGCTGGTCGGAGCGATCATCGGCCTCCTGATCGCCGTCGCGATCGGCTACGGGCTGTATCGCGGGGCGCGCGTCATCAACCTGCGCACGTTCTTCAGCTGGACGGGGATCGCCCTGATCTTCATCGCCGCGGGGCTCCTCTCGCACGCCGTCCACGAGTTCGTCGAGGTCGGCTGGATCACGGTCGGGACATCGCAGGCGTTCGACATCAGCGCCGTCCTGCCGCATGAGCCCGATGCCGGCGCCCTGGGCGTCATCGGCTCCATCCTGCGTGCCCTGGTCGGGTACACGAGCACGCCGGAGTGGGTCACCTTCATCAGCTGGCTCGTCTACGTCGTGGCCGTGCTGGCGCTCTACCTGCGGCCGATTCGCCCCGCCGAGGCACGGCCCTCGTCACAGGAGCGCACGCCGGTCGGCGCCTAGCTGCCGGCTCCCACGAACTGGAGGATCTCGCCCCAGGCGGCGGCGTTGGCATCGGCGTGCTCCTCCGCGCGGCGGTCGAAGAACGAGTGCGGCGCACCTTCGTACGTCACGCTTCGATGGGTCACGCCCGCGCGGTCGAGCGCCTCGTCGAATGCGGCTCGCTGTTCCTGCGGGATGGCCGTGTCCGCCCCACCGTAGATGGCCAGCACCGGGCACGCGAACTCCGGCGCAAGGTCGGCCGGCGCCGGAATTCCCGAGCGGTGCGGTCCGACCGGCCACGGATACAGGCCGATGACGCCCGTCAGCCCCAGGCCGGTGCTGGCCTGGACCAGGCTGATCCGGCCACCAAGGCAGAAGCCGATGCTGAAGATCGAGGTGGCGTGACCGCCGAGCCAGGCGGACGCCGCCGCGACGTCATCGTTGACCTGCGCCGGATCCAGCCGCGTGACATGCGGCTCGTGGACGAACTCCGGGCCGCGCGGGACGTCGCCGGCCGTGCGCGCGTAGAGGTCGATGGCGATCGCGTGGATCCCGGCCTCGGCAAAGCGAAGGGCCAGCTCCTCGTAGTACGGGTGCAGCCCGCGCACGTCCGGCACGATGACTATTCCGAGATCGGCAGACGGCTCGGCGAGCGCGGCGTAGGCGCTCACGGCCGTTCCGTCCCGGCTGTGGAGGGTCAGCTCGCGGGCATCGAGTGCCGAGCCGCGGATCGGTGGGAGTGGTGGTCGAGCGTCATGGTCGAAGCACATGGGCTCAGGATCGCACAGGACCCGGTCCGGGTGACGTGGCGGCGGCAAGCTCCCGCACCAGGTCCCCCATTCGCGCCGGGCCACCGTCCCGCAGGGCGGCAACCAGTGCCGAGCCGATGATGAGTCCGTCGGCGACCGGTGCAAGGTCCGCGACCTGGGCCGCCGTGCTCAGGCCGAAGCCGGCGGCCACCGGGACGCGTCCGTCCGCCTGCCGGCGAACGGTCCCGATGAGCTCCGAAGCACCCGCCGCGACCGTGTCACGCGCACCGGTCACGCCGAGCAACGGCACGACGTACACGAAGCCGGTCGACGCCGCGATCGCCGCCTCGATCCGCCGTTCCGAGGTGTTCGGCGCCACGAGGAACGACATCGCGAGGCCCAGGTCGGCTGCCAATCGCTCCATCCGCGGCATTGCGCCGGCGGGCAGGTCCGGAACGATGAGCCCGTCAGCCCCGGCTTCGCGCAGGCCGTCGAGGGTCTCGTGCTCTCCGGCGGCCAGCAGCGGGTTGAGATACGTCATCACCATGATCGGCTGCCGATGGCCTCGGTCGCGCAGGGCGGCGACCAGCCGCCGTGCCGACGGAAGGCCTCCACCGGCCGCAAGCGAGACGCGGCCGGCGTCCGCGATGGTCGGCCCATCGGCCAGTGGGTCGCTGAACGGGACGCCGACTTCAATGATGTCGGCGCCCGCATCGAGCGCTGCCTCGGCGGCCGCGACCGCATCGGCCTCGCTGGGAAAGCCCGACAGCAGGTAGGCGACGAGCGCCGTCCGCCCATCGGCGGCTGCGGCATCGAACGCATCGCGAATGCGGCCGGCGCCGGTCATGTGGTGGCAAGCTCGTGGTCCAGGATGCCCATGTCCTTGTCGCCCCGGCCGGAGAGGTTGATGAGGAGGTGGGCATCGCCGTCGAGCTCCGGCAGCATGCGGAGTGCCGCCGCCAGGGCGTGCGCGGATTCGAGGGCCGGGATGATTCCGCAGGTGCGAGCCAGCCACCCCGTGGCCGCGAGGGCCTCGGCGTCCGTGGCACGTGCCACCTCCATGCGGCCGGACTCGGCGAGTGCGGCGAGCTGCGGCCCAACGCCCGGATAGTCGAGTCCGGCGCTGACCGAGTGCGGCTCGACCACCTGTCCGGCAGCGTCCTGGGTGAGCATGGTGAAGGCACCGTGCAGCACGCCCGGCGCTCCGAGGCCGAGCGACGCCGCGTTGTCGCCCAGCCCGTCACCGCGTCCTCCCGCCTCGACCCCGATGAGCCGCGTGGCGGTATCGATGAACGGCCGCATGATCCCGATGGCGTTGCTGCCGCCACCGACGCACGCCACCACCGCGTCCGGCATGCGACCGATGGCCTCGAGCATCTGGGCGCGACTCTCGCGACCGATGACCGACTGCAGCGTGGCCACCATCTCCGGGTAGGGATGCGGGCCGGCAGCCGAGCCGAGAACGTAGAACGTGTCCTCCACGTTGGCGACCCAGTCACGCAGCGCCTCGTTCAGAGCGTCGCGCAGGGTGCCGTTGCCCGTCGACACCGGCCGGACCTCAGCGCCCAGCAGGTCCATCCGTCGTACGTTCGGCGCCTGGCGCTCGATGTCGGTGGTGCCCATGTAGACGACGCACTTCAGGCCGAGCAGCGCGCACGCGGTGGCCGTCGCAACGCCATGCTGCCCGGCACCGGTCTCGGCGATGATGCGCGGCTTCCCCATGCGCTGGGCCAGCAGGGTCTGTCCCACCGCGTTGTTGATCTTGTGGGCGCCGGTGTGGGCGAGGTCCTCTCGCTTGAGCCACAGCGTCGCCCCACGCCCGCCCCGCCCCCGCAGGGCGTCTGGAGGAATCGCAAAGATCGGCGTCGGACGGCCGACGAAGTCGCGGTACAGGCGCTCGAGGTCGTCGCGGTAGCCACGGTCTCTGCCGGCGGCCGACCAGGCAGCCTCAAGGTTTTCCAGCGGAGGAATGAGCGTCTCCGGCACGAAGCGCCCCCCGAAGCGGCCGAAGCGGCCCGTGACATCGACCCGGTCACCGCCGGCGGCCTCCCGGCGAGCATTGCGCACGAAGGCACCGATGCGCCGGGGATCCGATGTGCCATCGCGCTCCAGTCCGCTCGCCGCGTCGACGAGGGCCGGGCGGGCGTCCCGCACCGCTCCGGCGACAGTGGCCGGTGTCAGGCCCCCCGCGATTCCGACCGGCACGATCCGGTTGAGGCGTCGCGCGATGTCGCGCGGCGCGCCGCTGCCCGATCCCCCGCCGGCGCCGCGCGCGGCCCCCTCGAGCAGAAGGTGGGTCGCCCCGCCGGCGATCCATGCTTCGGCGGCCAGCAGGGCCTGTCGCACGGAGGCCGGTTGGTGGAGCACGCCGATCACGGTGTCGACCGTCGAGCCGAGCCCGCCGAGCCACGCCGGCGGTGCATCGAACCCTGCGAGCTGAATGGCGGACGCCTTCGTCGCCTCAACCGCGTCCGTGACCTCCCGGTGCGTGGGAGCCCGGAACACGAGCACGGGCCGCGGCCGGCGCATCGAGCCGATGAGCTCCGCCGCGCGCCCGACGTCGACGCTGCGCGGGGACGCGGGGTCGAGGATGAACCCGGCAAGATCGGCATCCGCCGCGATGGCCGCCTGCACCGACGCGCGGTCCCGCAGCCCGCAGGCCTTGACCGCCGGCCGCGAGGGATACGGCAGCCGTGCCGTCGGTCTCCGTTGCGGCGCCGCCGCCACCATGCCTGCCGCGGCCGCCGCCGGGTCCGGCTCACGAAGCAGCGCGGTCCCGATCAGCACCGCATGTGCCCCGCAGGCGCCGGCCTGGGCGACGTCCGCGGCCGAGGACATCCCGCTCTCCGCCACCACCGTCGCACCCGCATCCGCCGCATGAGCGATCAGCGGCAGAGATGCGGCGAGGTCCACCGCCAGGGTCTCGAGGTTGCGCGCGTTCACGCCGATGAGCGTCGCGTCCGCCTCGAGCGCCGTATCGAGCTCGCGCTCGTCATGCACCTCCACCAGCGCGTCGACCCCGGCGCGTCCGGCCTCCTCGATGAGCGAGCGGAGCTCGTCCGGCCCAAGCGCCCGCACGATGAGCAGCACGGCGTCCGCGCCGAGCCAGCGGGCCTGCCAGATGCCGTAGCGATCGACGACGAAATCCTTGCGCAGCACCGGCAGGCCGATGCGCGCGGCGGCCACGAGGTCGTCGTCGCTGCCACCGAACCGCGTCGGCTCGGTGAGGATCGAGAGCGCCGCGGCGCCGGCCGCCGCGTACCCCCGGGCGAGCTCCACGATCGCCGCCGATCCACGGGCCACCGCGAACTCGCCGCTTGACGGCGAGGCCCGCTTCGCCTCGGCGACCAGCGCCACGCGGTCGTCGTACCGCAGCGCTGCCTCGAATCGTCGCGCAGCCGGCAGGCGGGCGATATCGCGGCGCAGCTCGGAAAGGGGGGTGACGCGCGCGTCAGCCCGAGATCGTCGCCGTGCCGCGATGAGAAGGTCATTCAGAACCGTCGAGGGCATCGGCTCAGTGGTCCTCGAAACGGGCCGATGCCTCGACCACGTTGGCGGCGGCGCCCGAGTCCACGGCATCGGCTGCCATGGCAATCCCCTCGGCGACGTCGGTCGCCGCGCCCGACACGAACAGGGCGGCCCCGGCGTTGAGCACCACGACGTCGCGTGCGGCCCCCGGCTCGCCACCGAGCACGCTGAGCGCGATGGCGCTGTTGAGCTGCGCATCGCCACCGGCAAAGGCGCTGCGCGGCGCGCGAGCCAGGCCGAGCTCCTCCGGATCGATGGAGAGCTCGCCGACCATCCGCCCCTCGACCAGCATGGCTCGATTCGGCCCGGCCAGCGACAGCTCGTCCAGGCCGTCGCCGGAGTGGACGACGAGCGCGCGGTCGGTGTCGAGTCGGGCCAACGCACCGGCCATGAGCGGCAGCAGGCGTTCATCGGCGACACCAAGGAGCTGGCGGCGGACCCCGGCCGGCGAGATGATCGGCCCGAGCAGGTTGAACGCGGTGCGGATCGGCAGCTCTCGTCGGATCGGTGCGGCATGCTTCATCGCCGGGTGGTACGCCGGCGCAAAGATGAAACCGAACCCCGTCTGGCGAATGCGGCGGCCGGTGGCCTCGGGTCCCGGGTCGAGCGGGATGCCCAGCGCCTCCACGAAGTCCGCTGACCCGCATCGGCTCGTGACGGCACGGTTGCCGTGCTTGGCGACCGGGACGCCCGCGCCGGCCACGACGAAGGCTGCAAGGGTCGAGATGTTGAACGTGCCCGCACCGTCGGCACCGGTGCCGCAGAGGTCAACCGATCCATCGGGCGCATCGACGCGGACCGCTCGGCTGCGCATGACACGTGCAAATGCCGCCAGCTCTTCCGGCGTCTCGCCGCGCACGCGGAGCATCGCGAGCAGCGCGGCGACCTGGGTGGGCGGAGCCGAGCCCGCCATGAGCTCTTCCATGGCCGCCTCGGCCAGTGGCGCGGGCAGCACGGCACCCGCAGCGACGAGCTCGACCGCCGCGCTCACGGCCGGGCGATGCTCGCTGAGCTCGGGGCTGGCTGTCGACATGAGATCCATCCTTGGCTGAGCAACACGAACGCCTCCATCTCGAGAGACGGAGGCGTTTTCCGCGGTGCCACACTCGTTCGGACCGAATGGTCCGCACTTGTCGACCCGGCTAACGGTGGGTCGGTTCGTCGCCGCTTGTCGCTCGCGTCGAGCGATTCGTGGCGAGGCTCGCGGGTCCATTCCTCGATGCGGTCCATGCCGGCTCTCACCATCCCGGCTCGCTCGTGTGGGCCGTCGTCATCGGGTACTCGTCCCGGTCGATGCCGCTGTTCGGTTGGGATCGGCATCCTACGGGCGCCGGTCCCGGCGGTCAACCGACGGTCAGGCCCGCCGCCACGTACGAGCCCAGGACGAGCAGGCCGGCCACGCTGCCGTAGACCGCGGCACGCAATGGCGGCGGCATGGCGCCCGAGAGGCGCGCACCGGTGGGAGTGCGCCACATGCCGCTCAGGGTCTCGACGCCCGTGGGCGGCAGGAGGAACCCCAGGATCGCCCCGACGATGAGCCCGCCGAGATGTCCGGTCAGGCTGATCCCCGGAACCAGGAAGGTGAAGACCAGGAGGAACACCAGGTAGGTCCCGATGCCGGCCATCATCGACCGAGCCTCACGACCGAGGACCGCGTGGTGGCGACGCGAGACAACGAACAGCAGGCCGATGATGCCGAAGATGGCCCCGGACGCCCCGGCCGCGAACTGCTGCGGCTCGACCAGGATGGTGAGGACGCTGCCGCCGGCGGCGCACAGCAGGTAGATCGCCGCGAATTCGATGCGCCCGTACATGCGCTCCGCCAGCTGGCCGTACAGGTAGAGCACGTACATGTTGAACGCCAGGTGGATCGGGCCGAGGTGGAAGAACGCGCTGGTGATGATCCGCCACCACTCACCGCTCGCGACGTAGAAGCCGTTGATGAGATTGTCCTGGCCCAGCGGTCCGGGCTGACCACCGAGGAACCCCCCGCCCAGCGTGGCGCCCTGCGTCAGGAAGGCGTCGATGCCGAACAGCGCAACGCAGATCCCGATGATGGCGTACGTCACCAGGGGGACGTAGGTCGCATAGGCGCCGCGAGCCTTGTTGAACTGCCGGCGTGCGGCGAAATCGTGGCCGGTCTCCTTGAGGAGCCAGGCGATCCGATTGGCGATGGGTCCTCGCTCGGCGGCCGGGGCGCGCCGGTCAGCCTCCCGGTACGCGGTGATCGCCGCCTCCAGGTCCCCGTCGCGGACGTTCTGCTCGGCGACGCTCCGCCAGCCGAGCCACGCGCTTGCTCCGCCCGCATCAGCGGCCGAGCGCCACGCGCTCATCGCGCCCGGTTCGTCGTCCAGGCGGTAGCGGGCCATGCCGATGACGAGCCATGCATCACCCGCCGTGTCCGCGTTCGACTGGCTGGTGAGCGGCTCGGCTCGGCGGATGGCCGCCTCGTGATCGCCACCGTCAAGGAGCTGTCGCGCCTCTTCGAGGTCGTTCGTTTCGTCGTTCATTGGCCGTCGATTATGCGACACATGCGAACGACCGCCGAGAAATGGCACCTCGGCGGTCGTTTGCACAGCCCCCTGGCAGGGGCACGCCCCGGACGAACCGGGAGCAGATATGGCGCTACTTGCTGCGGTGGAGGAACTCGAGCACGTCGTCGTAGCGGAAGCGACGGTCACCACGCTTGCACACGCGGAAGAAGGGGAGCTCCCCACGATCCCCGAGGCGCTTCACGGTGTTCACGTGGAGATGCAGCATTTCGGCGACTTCGGCCGCCGTCAGCAGCTTTCCGACCTCGTTCGTCATCATGGGTGGTATGTCATCCCTCGTATTGGGGCACTGCAACGGGCCGTTCGCACCGGGCAGGTGCGGTGGATGCGGCTCGTGGTCGGATAGTAAGGTTGCGGTGATCTCGAACGACCCGGTACGTTCGGTCATTTCCAGGAGTACTTCTGCCGATGTCCCGTGAGGGCAAACCCCCCGCCGAAGTCCGCGCGCTCCTCACCAAGCGACGAGCCGCGCGCGACGAGCGGCGCTGGGAGGAGGCGGATGCGCTCCGTGACGAGTTGGCGGCCATGGGCTGGGAGGTCCAGGACAGCGCCGGCGGCTCGACCGCTCGACCGTTGCTGCCGCCGCAACCGGCCCAGACCGGGTACGCCGATCCCAACGACCTGGCGTCGCTGCTGGATGATCCGCCGACGCTGGCCGTCTCGATCCAGGTCGTGGCCGACGACCATCCGGAGGACCTTGCCCGACTGTTGCTTGGGCTCCGGGCTCACCCACCCAGCGTGCCGTTCGAGCTCGTGATGGTCGCGAACGCGCCGGAGGCCGATGTCGATCACCCACTCCCCGACGAGACGATCGTGCTGCGCACGAGCCAGCGCCTCGGCTGGGCCGATGCACGCAACCTCGGGCTGCGCCGCTCCCGTGGCGAGATCACGGTCCTGCTCGACACATCGCTCGAGCCGATCGGCGACTTCGTGGAGCCGCTGATGGCCGCGTTCGACGATCCCACGGTCGGAGTTGCCGGCGGCTGGGGGGTCACGAGCGGCGACGGTCGCGAGTTCGAGGATGCGCCGCCGGGCGAGGTGGATGCCATCGAGGGCTATTGCCTGGCCGTCCGCCGCGATGCACTGCGCACAGTCGAGGGATTCGATCGTCGATTCCGGTTCTATCGCAATGCGGATCTCGACTTCAGCTTCGCGGTCCGTGACGCGGGCTGGCGAGCGATCCGTACCGATCCGCTCCCGCTGACGCGTCACGAGCACCGCGGCTACGCGTCGTTGCCCGATGCTGAGCGGGATCGGCTCAGCAAGCGGAACTTCTACCGCTTCCTCGAGCACTGGGGCGACCGCCGCGACCTCCTGCTCAATCGTGCCGGCCGGTGACGACGCATCGAGTCCACGTCTGGCCGTGGCTGCGCGTCATCGGCTCACTGATCGTGAAGGACTGGCTGGCGATCACCATCGGCAACCGGATCTACGCCTGGCGGCCGCTGGAGGGCGCCGAGCTCGAGCATGAGCTCCAGCACGTGCGGCAGTGGGCCCGGCACGGGTTGGCCTTTCCGATCGCCTATCTGACGGACTCGCTGCGAGCCCGACGAGCCGGGAAACGCTGGTACGACGACAACCGCTTCGAGAAGGAGGCCCGAGAAGTGGCCTCGCGCCGGGGACCGCACGCCTAGCTGCGATGTCCCTCGACGCACGTGCACCCGTGCGGGCCGACCACGGCGGCGTGGCGCGTCCCCGCCGGAAGCATGATTCCGTCACCGACCGTGAGCTCGAGTGGCTGCCCCTCGTCGCCGACCAGGAACGTGATCGAGCCCTCGGCGCAGATCAGCAGCTTGACGGTCGCATGCTCGTGGGCTGCGTAGCGATCACCCGGTCCGTTGCTCCAGGTCGTCGGCCGCACGCCCATGGCGCGCAGCCGATCCTCGGCCGCGGGAACGCCCGACTCCCCTTCCCGACCATCGCGCAGCGGCTCGGGCGATGGGCTCACTCGAACAGCAGCGCGCCACGCTGGATCGTGACGTCGCCGTCGACGCGCGTCACCGAGATGAAACGATCGAGCGGGAGCAGCCAGGGGCGGATCTCGGACGCGTACATGCCATCGGGATCGCCCGCCTCGATGAGCGGCCCCAGGGTTTCCTCGATCGCTTCACGGACGCCGGCGAAGTCGAGCCACGCCACGCCCGCGTTCTCGGCCCCACCGAACGCCTCGACCGCGTCCGCGTAGCGCGCCTCGGCCGCGAGTCCATCGCCGGAGCCCAGGGCAAGCGCACGGCGGACGAACGCATCGCCGACACCGACGACGGCGCGGTCATCGGTGACCGCGTACTCGACCACCAGCCCGCCGAAGCTCGGCATGCCCATGTCCATGCCGGCATCCGGGAAGGCGTTCGGATCAGTCCAGGTGATGGTCGTGACGCTCACGCCATCGACGTCCTCCTCGCTGACCGACAGCCCGCTGCTCGGATCGAGGGCGGCGAGGCCGGCGAATGTTCCGAGCTGACCCAGGCGCCGTTGTGCCGCGTCCATGTCGCTGGGAACCAGGACCAGCCCGGCCCACGGCTCGCCGTCGGTCGCGCCGATGGCCATCGCCCCGTCGTCGATCCAGCTCACGAGCTCCTCGAGGTCGGCGCCCAGCGCCGCCTCCATCTGGCTGATCTCGTCGGCGGCACCGGGCGTCTCGGCCATCGCCTCCTTCATCGGTCCGATGACCGCGGCGAGCATGGTGCCGATGTCTCCGGCCTCGCTGAAGTAGAGCGCGTCGCCCGGGACCTCCGCCGCCAGGTTGCGCCGCGCGTTCTCGCGGGCGAAGGCGCCGGTGGCGGAGTCGGACGCGCCATCGATGACGAGGCGGCCCTCGGCCGCCGAGACGGCCATCGCCCCTCGCAGCGGCTGGCCCGCCATCAGCGAGTTGAACGCGTCGGCAATGGCCGGCGCTGCGCTGGCACTCTCGGCCATGGCCTGGGCCATCATGTCGGTGAAGTCGAATGTCGCGAACATGAGCCAATCGTCGGGGAGCTGGGCGATCAGACGGGACATTTCCGGCAGATCGGCGAGGCTGGCGTCACCATCGGCGTGTGTATCGATTGCCGCCTGGATCGTCTCGGCGTTGGTGCCGAACACCAGTTGGTCATCGGTGAGTGCGTAGGCACCGAGCTCGGAGTCTTCCACCACGTGGATCACCACGCCGCGGTGCTCGATCGTCGACAGAGCCGGCATGCCGTTGCCGCCTGCGGCGAGGATGCGACCGATTGCCCCCTCGGCCTCTGAGCGGTCCGTCACGCCCAGCATCACGAGCATGGGTGGGACCTCGGGCATCGCCATGGGATCCATCGGGTCCATGGGGGCACCCATGGCCGTCAACGGAATGTCCGTGACGGTGAGCGAGACGCGACCGTCGAACCATGGCGCAACGTCGTCCGCCCAGCTGATCCCCGCGTCCTCGGCATCGAGCATCTCCTCGATGGACTCGATCGCCTGCGCGTAGAGCGGGCGTTCAAGGTCGACCTCGGGGATCTCGGGGAAGCGACCGAGGATGTCACGCAGCGCGGCATCCTGATCGACCGACGGGTCGACCCGAAGCTCGACGAAGAAGGCGGCGTCCGCGGGAACGTAGGCCGATCCCGATCCCATTGCCGCGGTTCGGTTCGTGAGAAGCACCGATCCGGCGAAGGCGCCGATGGCGATGGCCAGGACCGCGACGACCGCGATCACGACGGTGCGCCAGGCGGGCGTGCGCCCGACGGGCTGGATCGGTTCGGATACGGACACGGCTGGACGATCTCCCCTGCGATCCGGCGCTCGGACGGCCGGTGTCGTCACCCAGCCTACGACGGGACGGGACATCACGCACCGGGACTATCCGGTCAGGTGCGGCCCCCCGCGACTCCGGCGCTGATCCGCTGGGCGAAGTAGACGGGAACGGTCGATACCACGATGAGTACGAAGGCCACGACGTTGACGACGGGCAGCTCCGTGGGGCGCTGAATGGCCGCGAAGATCCACATCGGGATCGTCTGGGTCCCCGGCCCGGCGGTGAAGTTGGTGACGATGATCTCGTCGAACGACAGCGCGAACGCCAGGAGGCCGCCGGACAGCAGGGCGGTCCCCATGCCGGGCAGCGTGATGCGGCGGAACGTGGTCCAGGTGTCGGCACCGAGGTCCGCCGACGCCTCCTCAGGCGTGCGCGGCAGCCGCCGCAGGCGGGCGATGACGTTGTTATAGGCGATCACCACGCAGAACGTGGCGTGGCCGACGATGATCGTGCCGAGGCCGAAGTCGACCCCCGCGGTCTGGAACGTGGTGCGCAGCGCGATCCCGGTCACCACGCCCGGCAGGGCGATCGGCAGCACGAACAGGAACGAGATCGTGTCGCGCCCGAAGAACGCGAAGCGCTGCACGGCCAGGGCCGCGGCCGTCCCGAGGACCAGGGCGACGGCGGTCGCGCCGGTGCCGGCCAGCAGCGAGTTCACGAGCGCTCGACGGATCGCCGGATTGCCTGCCGCCTCGCCGAACCAATCGAGCGTGAACCCGGTCGGTGGCCACGCCTGCAGGCGCGACGGATTGAAGGCGTAGATCACGAGGATCACGAGCGGGAGGTAGAGAAAGACGATCACCGCCCCGGTCGCGATGCGCAGGCCGATGCGAACCCACCGCGATTCAGACATCCTGGCCCTCCGTCACAGCGAGTCGAACGCGCCGAGACGGCGCGCCACCAGGAGGTAGCCGACCATGATCGCGATCGGCAGGAGCGAGTACGCGGCGGCCAGCGGCACGTTGCCCAGGCTCGAGTTGTCGTAGATGACATTGCCGATGAACTTCGCATCGCTCACCAGGTCGGGCGTGATGTAGTCGCCGAGCGTCAGCGAGAACGTGAAGATGGAGCCCGCCACCAGGGACGGGAAGACGAGCGGCAGGATCACGCGTCGGAACGTGGTCCCGCTCTTTGCGCCGAGGTCGGACGAGGCCTCGAGCAGCGAACCGGGGATGCGCTCCAGGCCCGCGTAGATGGGCAGGATCATGTAGGGCAGCCACAGGTAGCTGAGGACGAGCCACGAGTTGGCGATCTGCCCGAGGCCGGGCGCGTCCACGCCCAACGGCCCCAGGGCCCACTCGAGGAAGCCGTTGCCCTGGAGGATCGTCCTCCAGGCGTAGACCTTGACGAGATAGGCGGCCCACAGCGGCATGAGGATTGCCACGATCAGTGCGCCCCTGACTCGAGGCGACGCCACCCGCGCCATGTAGTACGCGATCGGGAAGGCAAGCAGGGCGTCCGTCAACGTCACCAGGGCCGCGATTGCGATCGTGCGCAGGGCGATCGTCCGATACACGGCGTTCGAGATCAGGTCGTCGAAAGCATCGAGGCTCCACTCGAACGGTTCGACGCGCCCGGTGAACGAGTCCTTGGCCCAGAAGGCGCTGAGCAGCAGGATCGCCAGGGAGCCGAAGTAGGCCAGCACCATCCACGCCAGCGGCCCGGACAGGAGCAGTCGGCGCTGCGCCCGAGGGCGAGCGTGGAGCCACGTCGCAAATCGCCTCGCGCGCCCGGGCGTAGGCGCCGCTTCGGGAATGGCCGGGACAGTCATCGGCGGATGGCTCGCATGGAAAGGGAACAAATGCTCCCCGGAGGCTGGCCCCCGGGGAGCATTCGGGAGATCACTCGGATCGGCTCACGCGGTCACGCACCGCGCAGCGTCGTCCATGCCTGGACCCAGTCGTCCTGGGTCACGCAGGTCGTTGCGTCGTCGTCATCGGCGCAGCTCTCCTCCGGCGTGCTCCAGTACCAGATCCTGTCGTAGTACGCCTCGTCGGTGGCATGCGTCAGGTCGCAATGGCCGGGCGACAGCGTCTCGGCATAGTCGCACGCCTCCTGGCTGGTCGGCGCCTCACCGAACCAGACGGTCGCCTGGCCGTTGGCCTCCGGCGACATCATGTGGTCCATCCACATGAGCATGCAGTTGGGGTGAGCCGCTTCGGCGGCCATCATCCAGGTGTCCGACCAGCCGGTGGACCCTTCTTCGGGAAGGACTGCCTCGATCGGCGCATCCTCGCCCTGCAGCAGGTTGACCTGGAACTGCCAGGTGGTGCCGACCACCACGTCGCCGGCGCCGTACGAGCTCACCTGGTCACTGAAGGTGCCCCAGTACAGCGGATTGTTGGCGTTGAGATCCTCAAGGAGCGCGATCGCGGCGTCGAACTGCTCCTGGGTCAGCTGGTACGGGTTCGTGATCCCGAGATCCGGCTCCGACTTCATCAGATGCAGCGCCGCATCGGCGATGAAGATCGACGAGTCGTAGATGCTGATGTCACCGGCGTAGTCCGCACCGTTCTCCCAGATGATGTCCCAGCTGGTCGGGGCCTCGGTGACCTCTTCGGTGTTCCACGCCAACAGGTTCGGCCCGCGGCCGTGGGGGACGCCGTAGTTCACGCCGTCGACGGTGTTGTGCGGAAGGTCCTTGAGACCATCGAACACGTTGCCATAGTTCTCGAAGACGTCCGTGTTGACGGGTGCCACGAGATCGCTGGCGATCAGCCGGCTCGTCGCGTCGCCGGACGCCGAGATGCCGTCGTACTCACCGGACTGGATGAGCGAGACGCCGTTGTTGGAATCGGTCATGTTGGTGGTGTTGACTTCGCAGCCGGTCTCCTCCTCGAACGGAGTGACCCAGTCGAAGCCCGCATCAACCTCGCCACGCTCCGCGTAGCCCGCCCAGATGACGAGGTTGAGCTCTCCCTCCCCTTCGCCGATCTCGTTGACGGTGCTGGCGGACGGACCCGCCGAGCTGCATGCCGCCAGGAGCAGACCGTTGACCATGATGACCGCCGGAATTCTCAGGTGCCTCATTGGCTGGTTCCCTTCTGGATCCCCCATCACTGCTCGCTGGTCGCGAGGCTCAACACGTGGCGGCGCTTCCAGACGAGCCGAACGGATCGGCCCTGCGTGGCGAGCGCCTCCATGGACGACGTTTCGAGGTTCTGTCGGGTGACCACGAGTTCGCCACCCACCTCGAGGGCGACGATGTAGCGGGTATCCGGGCCGAGGTAGACGACCTCCCGGATCCGACCAAGTGCGGACGCCTCGTCCGCGTCAGCGGACGCGTCCCGATCCTCGATTCGGATCTTCTCGGGACGGACCGTGAAGATGCCATCGCGCCCGATGACGTTCACGGCGGCTTCACCGGTCAGGAGATTCGACGTGCCCACGAAACCGGCCACGAACGTGGTGGTCGGATGCTCGTACACATCGGCGGGCGAGCCAACCTGCTCAATTCGCCCCGCGTTGAATACGGCCAGGCGGTCGCTCATGGTGAGCGCCTCCTCCTGGTCGTGGGTCACGTAGATGAACGTGATGCCGACCTGCTGCTGGATGGCCTTGAGCTCGATCTGCATCTCCTCGCGCAGCTTGAGGTCGAGAGCGCCCAGCGGCTCGTCGAGCAGCAGCACTCGGGGGCGGTTCACGAGGGCGCGGGCGAGTGCCACCCGCTGCCGCTGACCGCCGCTCAGCTGTGCCGGGCGTCGCGCGCCGTAGTCGGCCAGTCGCACCATCTCGAGTGCATCGGTGACCCGCTCGCGGCGCTCGGCAGCGGCGATCTTGCGGACCACGAGGCCATATCCCACGTTGTCGGCGACGCTCATGTGCGGGAAGAGTGCGTAGTCCTGGAATACGGTGTTGATGTCGCGATCGAACGGCGGGACGCCCGTGATATCCCGCCCGTGCAGCCAGATGCGTCCGGCCGTCGGCTCCTCGAAGCCGGCGATCATGCGCAGTGTGGTCGTCTTGCCGGACCCCGACGGGCCGAGCATGCTGAAGAACTCGCCGTCCGCGATCTCGAGATCGATGCCGGCGACGGCGGTGACCTCGCCGAACTGCTTGCTGACGCCGGCAAGCCGAACGGCTGGAACGCCACCCTCGCCATCCGGCGACGCCTGACCGGTTGCGCGACTGGAATCGACCGCCAACTGCACCTCGCGCCGAATGCCCACCGCGCCGGCTCGGACGGCGTCGAATGACTGGGCAGTTCGAGACTGCGCGCACTATCGAGTTTGGAACGCTCGAGTGTCAAGGTCCGCTAGAGTCCAGCCGGCCCCGAACTGGTCGCATGAGGTCCATTGATGCCCCCGCTGGGAATCTCCGCCGGCGTCCTGTCGGCCCTGTCGTTCGGGGCCGGCGACTTTGCCGGTGCCTTCGCGGCACGGCGCGCCGGCGCCCTGGTCGTGGTGGCCGGCGCCCACGTCGTCGGGTTGGTCGCACTGCTCATCGGCGTCCTCGTCGTTCGTCCGCCCGTCCCGGAGCTCGGGCCGGCGCTGATCGGCCTCTCAGCCGGGATCGCTGGTGCGATCGGCCTGGCTGCCCTGTACCGCGGCATGTCGCTCGGTTCGATGGGCCTCGTGACCTCACTGAGCGGGGCCGGATCGCTGGCCATCCCACTGACCGTGGGTGCCCTGGCGGGATCGACGGTGGGTGGTTGGCAGCTGGTCGGGGTGGGCTGCGCCGCCGCGGCGGCAGCGGCCGCTGGGACCGCCTCGCGCACCGAGATTGGGCGTCGCGCCCTGCTCCTCGCCGGCGTTGCCGCGGTGGGCTTCGGGACCTGGTACGTGCTCCTGGATCTCGCCGCGCGTGGCGGTGATCCGCTGTGGGCACTCGTCTTCAGCCGAACGATGTCGGCTGGGCTGGCCCTGGCGTTTGCCGTTGGTCGCTTCGACCGCTCGCGGTTCCCGTGGCGGATCGTGATCGCGGCGGGACTGTTCGATGTCGGGGGCAACGCGTTCTACGTCATCGCGCGCGACGGCATCCCCATCGGCCTGGCGGCTGCCCTTTCGGGCATGTACCCGATCGTGACCATGATTCTCGCCCGCTTCGTCCTCGGGGAGCGGCTGCCGCGCCTTGGACAGGCCGGCGTGGCGCTGGCGCTGATCGGCATCGTGCTGATCTCGGTCGGAGGCTGACCCGGGTGCCGGCCGCCCGGTAAGCCGGTGGTAACGACGCGGTAAGTGCCGCTGGCGTCCCATGCCCGTGGGCGCCCCTGCTCGCATCAACCGGTCGAGCGAGCGCGCCGCACCCCCGAGGAGGTCGCCGTGTTCCGCCTGGTTCGACACCCCATGTTCTGGTCGCCGCTCGTCGCGATGGCACTCCAGCTGGCGCTCGTGACGGTCGCCGCTGCCTGCACCGGAGGAGCAGACTTCCCGCTTCGCCGATGAGCCCGGGCGACGGTAGAATGGCGCGGCCCCCCTTGCCACCGAGTCACCAACTGCCGCATGACCTGGGATCGCGTCGCCATCGTCGAGCGACAGCTCGACGCCTATCTCGAGTCCGCCGAGCCGGCCACGCGTCGGCTGGCGCCCGACGCCCCGCTGGCGGCAGAGGATGGGCTGACGGCGGCGGCCGCGGTGGCGCTGTTCGAGGACCAGCTGACCTCCCGCCAGCTCGATGTCATCGCGCGTGAGCTGAAGAAGACGAACCGGAGCTTCTACACCATCGGCTCGGCCGGTCACGAGAACAACGCGATCGTCGGGGCGCAGCTGCGGATCGACGACCCCGCCTTCCTCCACTACCGATCGGGCGGCTTCATGATGGCGCGGGCCCGACAGCTGCCGGGCAGCACGCCCATGCTCGACGCGCTGCTCGGCATCGTGGCGTCCAGCGACGACCCGATCAGCCAGGGACGGCACAAGGTCTGGGGAAGCCGCGCGCTCTGGGTTCCGCCGCAGACCAGCACCATCGCCAGCCACCTGCCGAAGGCCATGGGCCTGGCATTCAGCCTTGCCCGGGCCAACCGGCTCGGCGTGGCGAACGGGCTGCCGGCCGATGCCATCGTCGCCTGCTCGTTCGGCGACGCCAGCGCCAATCACGCCACCGCCCTGTCGGCGGTCAACACGGCGCGCTATGCCGTCCGCCTTGGTCTGCCGATGCCGTTGTTGCTCATCTGCGAGGACAACGGGACCGGGATCAGTGTGCCGACTCCGGACGGCTGGATCGCCAGCACGTTCGGATCGCAGGAGCATCTCACCTACTTCGGTGCCGACGGCGAGATGGATGAGATCTGGGATTCGGTGGGCTCGGCAATCCGGCACGTCCGCGAACGCCGTCTCCCCGCCTTCCTTCACCTCCGAACGATCCGCCTGTGGGGCCACGCCGGCAGCGACGCCGAGCCGACCTACCGATCACTTCCCGAGATCGAGGCCATCGAGGCCGATGACCCCCTCCTGCGCAACGCCCGCCGCCTGGTGGAGACCGGAGCCGCGGATCCGGAGATGCTGCGCGACCTCGTCCGGGAGACACGCGACCGAGTCGCTGCGGTGGCGGAGGAGGCGGTTCGGCGACCGCGACTCCAGACCACCGAGGAGGTGACGGGACCCCTCGCACCCAGCAATCCGACCCTCGTCGCCTTGCGCGCGACCGTCCCCCTGGCCACGCCGGAGGAGCGCGCCACGGCCTTCGGCAGCGTGCTGCCGGAGTCCGCCACCGCGCCAACGTCCCGCACCCTGGCGGGTCAGCTGAACGCGGCGCTCGCCGACGAGATGCTGCGCCGGCCCGAGGTGTTCCTGTTCGGCCAGGACATCGGGCGCAAGGGCGGCGTGTACAACATCACGAACGGCCTCCAGAAGCGCTTCGGTGCGGCGCGCGTGTTCGACACCCTGCTCGATGAGACCAGCATCCTGGGAATCGCCCAGGGTGCCGCCCATATCGGCCTGCTGCCGATCCCGGAGATCCAGTACCTCGCCTATCTCCACAACGCGCTGGACCAGATTCGCGGCGAGGCGGCGTCGCTCCAGTTCTTCAGCTCCGGCCAGTTCCGAAATCCCATGGTTGTGCGCGTCGCGGGGCTGGCGTACCAGAAGGGGTTCGGCGGGCACTTCCACAACGACAACTCGATCGGCGCCCTGCGCGACATTCCGGGCTTGGTGATCGCCACTCCGTCACGCGGCGACGATGCGGCTCGCATGCTGCGCGGTGCGGTGGCGATGGCCATCGAGGACGGGCGGGTCGTCATCTTCCTGGAGCCGATCGCGCTCTATCACGAGAAGGATCTCCACGCCGACGGCGACGGTGGATGGCTGTCCGACTATCCCCCGCCGCCCGAGGTGCTGGTTCCCGGTGAGATCGGCGTCCACGGGTCGGTGGACGAGGACGCCGATGTCCTCCTGATCAGCTACGCCAATGGCCTGCGATTGAGCCTGCAGGCCGCCCGACGGCTGGCCGAGGAGCACGACCTCCGCGCCCGGGTGCTGGACCTCCGCTGGCTGAGCCCGCTCCCCATCGAGGCGATTCGCGCGCAGGCCGCCGAGGTGGGCACGGTCGTGGTGGTCGACGAATGCCGGGCCACCGGGGGCGGCGTGGCCGATGCGATCATCGCCGACCTCGCCGAGACCCGCACGACGCGGCGTCTCAACTCGGTCCGGGCGGTCGACTCGTTCGTGCCGCTCGGCCCCGCGACATCGGCCGTGCTGGTCGGCGTCGACCAGATCGTGGCCTCCGCCGTTCGGGCCGTGGGCCGGCGGCGCCACGTCGCGGCGGCGCGATCGTGACCCGCGCTGCGGTCGCCTTCCCATCACGGGGCTCCTACGGGCCACCGTCGCTCGGGTCGATGCCTCCCGATCATCCATGGGTCCGCCGCGCCGATGAGCTGCGCCGCGACTACGACCTGCCCACCATCTCGGAGCTCGACGCCGCGCCTCGGTTCGACCCGGCCGTCCACCTCCGCTCCGCACATTCGGGCCCGCTCGCATTCCTGGGGAGCCTGTTGGACGCGGAGCGGATCGCCGACGATCACGAGGTGGTCGTGGTCGTGGCCAGCTCCAGCGGGTGGTACACGGCGCTCGCTGCATCGGGTGCCCTGTCGTTCGACGATGCGTTTCGCCTGGTCCAGACCATGGCACTCCTCGCCGAGGAGCCGATCGTCGACGAGGATGCCGGCGGCCAGCTCGTCTACTCACTGACCGATGCCGACTGGCGACCTGACAGCGCGAACATCTCGGCTCTCGAGGCGGTCCTGGCGCGACACGCCGAGGAGGTCCACCTGTCCATCGATCTCGGCGGCTTCGCCATCCTGAGCGCCACGTCGGCGGTCCTGTCGACCATCGCCGGGGAGCTGCCGGCCGTGCAGTCGGGCAGCCGCCGATTCCCGCTCCGCGCCGCCGGCCAGCAGGCGTGGCACACCCCGCTCCGCGCTCGATCGGCGGCCGAGGCATCGGTCAGGCTGGCCGACCTGACCTGGGAAGCACCGAACGTCACCCTGGTCGACGGCCGCGGCGTCCGGTTCACGCCATGGTCAACGGACCCGGCGGCCCTTGGCCAGCACACGATCCGCGAGCAGCCCACGATCACCTATGACTTCGCCGGCAGCCTGCGGGTCGCGCTGCGCGAGTACGCGCCGGACGTCATCCTCCTCCCCGGCCCGGGCGCCAGCCTGGGCGAGGTCTCGGCCCAGGTCATCGTCACCGAGGGCTACCGCGGCATCGGCACCCGGGCTGACCTGGAGGCGTCGCAGGCGGGAGGTTCCCCCATCCTCCTGTCGATGCGTCGGTGAACGCGCGCCGAGTCCGGCTGCGCGCGCCTCTAGACCTGGCGGAGACGCTCGGCCCATTGAGGCACGGACTTGGCGACCGAACGATTCGCCTTTCGCCTCGCGTCGCGCTGTGGGCCACGCGGACCCCAAGCGGCCCCGGCACACTTCGTCTCGAGGTGCATGGATCCACGCTGGATGCCGACGCCTGGGGCGACGGGGCCGATTGGATGCTCGCGCAGTCACCGGCCCTCGTCGGCGAGGAGGATGAGCCCGAACGCCTCGTGGCCCACCACCCGATCCTGCGCGATCTCCAGCGGCGACATCCCGGCCTGCGGCTGCCGAAGAGCGGCCGGGTGCTCCACGCCCTGGTGCCGTCCGTATTCGAGCAGAAGGTCACCGCGACCGAGGCCCTGCGTGCCTACGCCGCGCTCCTGCGGTCCCATGGCGATCCGGCCCCTGGCCCGGGCGAGCTGTTGGTGCCCCCGAGCGCCGAGCAGCTGGCAGGCCTCCCGTATCACGCCTTCCATCCCCTGGGACTCGAGCGCCGCCGGGCCGAAGTCGTTCGGCGCGCCGCAGCCCGCGGTGCATGGCTCGAGGGGGCGAATGACGTCCAGCTGGCGACGCGTCGCCTGATCTCGCTCCCGGGCATCGGCGCATGGACGGCGGCCGAGGTGGCGCGCACGGCATTCGGCGACCCGGACGCGGTCAGCGTCGGTGACTTCCACATCCCGAACATGGTCGCCTGGGCCCTGGCCGGCGAGCAGCGGGCCGACGATGCCCGCATGCTCGAGCTGCTCGAGCCCTACCGGGGACAGCGCGGGCGGGTGCAGCGGCTGCTCGAGATCGGCCGCATCAGTGCCCCGCGCTACGGGCCACGCATGGCACCCCGCGCCATCGCGGGGATCTGATGCGCATCGCGCTGGCCCGGTCCTTGAGGATTCGGCAGAGAGATGACCGGGCCGCCAGGCATCGGCGGCACCGTGTACGTGGCGTCCCCGGCAGGATTCGAACCTGCGACCGACCGCTTAGAAGGCGGTTGCTCTGTCCTCTGAGCTACGGGGACCCGCGATCAGCATACCGATCGAGCCGGGACTATACTCGCGCCCTCTGAGGCCGATATCCGATGCGCCAGAGGAAACCCTGAGCATGCCCAGCGCGACGCGACCGCGAATCAGCGTGGTCAACGACAACCCGGAATTCCTCGAGCTCATGTCCGCCATCCTCGACGAGGACGCAGGGTACGAGGTGTCGCTGTACAACGGCGAAGAGACCTCGATCGCGGAGATCGCGGACTCGAAGCCGGACCTGATCATCGTGGATCTCATCCTGGGAGCCGCCTCGGGCTGGGAGATCGTCACCCTCTCCCGCGCTCACGACGAGCTCTCCAGGGTCCCGATCGTGATCTGCTCCGCCGATGTCGCCGCCCTTCGGGATCGCGAGGAGGAGCTGGCCACGGTGGGCGACGTGCATGTGCTCCCCAAGCCGTTCGGGATCGACGAGCTCACGTCCATGGTCGAGGGCCTCATCGGCGTCCCGGCCAGCCGGTAGACTGACCCGGTCATGGCCGACGACTCGATCATCACCCCCGTCCAGCTCCAGCGCACTCAGCTCGACGCCGATCGTGAGCTCCTGCGCGACGAGGACCTCCTCAACGAGGAGCACCTGCGACGCATGGACCAGGTCCTGCTGCGTCGCAACCTCGACCACGCGCGGATGTTCAGCCGCAAGCTGTCCCTGGAGCTCCAGCAGTTCGTGCACCTCTACACGCCTGAGGCGAACGAGCTCCGTCGCCGGATCGAGAAGTACATGGTCATGGAGCGCATGATCGAGCGTGAGATGGCGCGCCGCCACACCTACTAGCAGCCGAACCTCGGATAGGAGAAAGCCCCGATTCGCCGAAGCGAACCGGGGCTTTCCTGGTGAATCCAGCCGCAGGGCGGGCTAGGCGACCGCGCCCTGCGGCTGTCGGCGTGGTGTCGTGGCTCCTCGATGGCCGTTCACCGCGCGCTCTTCGGCGCTGCCCTCCAGGACGGCACGCACCCACGAGGCAAGGCGCGGCATCTCGAACAGTGAGAACGTCAGGCCATGCGACGCCAGCTCGGCGTGGTCCCAGCCCTGGAACTCGCGACGGGCGGCGACACCGCACATCTCGTCGTAGAGCTCAGGCCAGCCCACCCCGCGGCGGTGATGGCAGTACCGAATGAATGAGACCGCGTCGGGAGGTGGTGGCTCCTCGTGCGGCCCGCGCCGTTCGGCAGCGTCGGACTCGGACGGCCGCTGCGTCATGCGATGGCACCCTCCAGGATTCAGTTGATTGAGATGGATGATTCCGGGCGATTGATCCGAACGACAAGGATACGGACCGGGGCGGATCGTAGGCCGCGGCCATCGCATTTCGGAAGGGGTCTGTCCACGAACTTGTCCACAACATCAATGGTCATGCCCCCTCCCGGTGGAGATCTTCGGCGGCTCCGTCCCAACGTTGGACGGGTCGTCGAGGACGCAGCCGCCGATGTCGCCGTCCTGACGCCGATGCCGATGTCGCCGATCCCGAGGCCGATGCCGACGCGGATGCCGACAAGGGTGGAAAGAGCGCCTCATGACGATAGATCGAGGGAATTTCACATTACCGGCTGTTCAGGTGCGATCCCCGCGATCTATCGATGGACCGGCCGCACGAGTGGCCCGCCGGCGTGCAGTTCCAGCGTCGACACGCTCGATTGATCGCGGAAATCGCACGCCGAACGGTGCTCATGCGCGAATCCCGCGAACTATCGAGCAGCAGCGCAGCGCATGGAGAAGTCCAGCTAGATGCCGAGCCTGAAGGACATTCGCGGCCGGATCGGATCGGTCCGGAACATCGCCCAGATCACCCGGGCGATGGAGTTCATTGAGGACTGCTCACGAACCGATCCAGGCGTTCCACGCTGGCGGCAATGCGATCCTCCCCGATGCGACCGGAGCGCACCATCTCTTCAACCAGATCCAAGGTCCGGCTCACGATCCCCTCTTCGAAAACCTGCTGGTTGGCAATCGTCAAGAGGTCCACGCCGGCCTCAATGGCCAGGGCCACCGCCTCGTCGTAGCCGAACTGCTGCCGGATGGCGCCCATCTGCAGATCGTCGCTGATCACCACCCCATCCCAACCGACCTGGTCACGCAGGATCCCGGTGATGATCGGCGTGGAGAGGGTTGCGGGATGCGCCGGGTCCAATCGAGCGTTGAACACGTGGGCGGTGAGGACGGCATCGCACAGCCCGTCGGCGACGATCCGGCGGAACGGATCGAGCTCGACCTCTCGCCACGAGCCGGTGACGTCCACCACGCCCAGGTGGGTATCGGCCGTGGCACTGCCGTGACCGGGGAAGTGCTTGAGCGCCGTTCGCACCCCGAGATCGCGATGACCGCTGATGAATGCCTCGGCCTGGGCGACGACGAGCTCCGGATCGGCACCGAAGCTTCGGTCGAGCGCGCCGATGATCGGGTTGCCCGGGTTGAGATTCAGATCCACCACCGGCGCCAGGTTGAGGTTGATGCCCGCGTCAGCCAGGGTCCCGGCCATCTCGACGGCGGCGGCCCGGGTGAATTCGACGTCCGCGCGGGCACCCAGGCCGGCCGCGCTGACCGTCGCCGGGAATCCGCGATCCGGACCGAGACGCGCAACGCGCCCTCCCTCCTGGTCGACGGCGACGATGAGCCCACGACCGCCCGCGGCATCGTGCAGTGCAGCGGTGAGCTCGCGCAGCTGGGTCGGCGAGACGATGTTCCGGACGCGGGCGCGGGTCGGCACGTCCACGTCAAAGAGCAGGACGCCACCCAGGGACAGGTCGCGGATGTCGGCCAGCGTGGCCGATGCCTCGTCGGCCGTCGTGCCCCGGAATCCGACGAGCAGCATCCGGGCGACCTGATCGCGCAGGCTCAGCCCCGCGGGTGAGGGCGTGGGCGAGGCAGTCGGTGCCGTCGGCGGAGGCGCCGGGCTGCGGCTCGGCGTCACTGAACGCGTCGCGGAGGGAGCGGCGCTCCGGGCGGAGGCTCCACACGCAGCCAGGATCGTCGCCAGGGCCGCGGACCCGGCCATCCCGAGGAACCGCCGTCGGCTGACGTCACGCTGCAACACATCCATGGACGAAGGAGACGTGGATTGACCTGCTTCAGGTGCATTCGGACGCCAGCAACCGGCCTCCGGAGTCCGATGAAGTCTAGCCGCGCGACGTCATCGGCCGTGGAGGCCGGGGACTCACCATCTGGCGTTGTGACTCCATCGGCAGGCGGTGTTTCACGCCGTCCGTCGCCCGATGCACCCTCACGTCATGACAATCCACCAGGCTCCGCTGGAACGGTACCGGGCAGAGCTGATCGGCTACGCGTACCGTGTGCTGGGCTCCCGGTTCGAGGCCGAGGATGCCGTCCAGGAGACGCTCCTGCGGGCTTGGCGCGCACACGAGCAATTCGAGGGCCGCGCCACGCTGCGCACCTGGCTGTATCGCATCGCGAGAAACGTCTGCCTGGACATGCTGGCCCATCCGCAGCGCCGGACAGTGCCGATGGATCCCGGCACTGCGACGGATGCCGAGGCACAGATCGAGCCGAGGTCGCCCGATGCACATCCATGGTCATCGGGCGGCGACCCTGCAGAGGCGGTCCTCGCACGGGAGTCCGTTCGCCAGGCCTTCATGGTGGCCATCCAGCACCTCCCGCCGCGCCAGCGCGCCGTGCTCCTCATGTGCGAGGTGCTGCGTTGGCGAGCAAGCGAGGCGGCGGAGCTGCTCGGCACGAGCGTCGCCTCGGTCAATAGCGCCCTCCAGCGTGCCCGGGTCACGCTCGCCGCCCGGCAGGAATGCGGCGCACCCGAGCCGATGCGTCCCGAGCACCGGGCACTGCTTGGTCGCTACACGGACGCCTTCGAGCGGGATGACATCCCGTCACTCACCGCACTCGTCCGTGACGACTCCCGCCAGCCCAGGCGCGAGCGTGGGGACCGCCAACGAACCAACATCGGGAAGAGACCGCGTCTGGCGATCGCCCCTTGAGACTCCCACGTGATCCCGCGACGGCGCCGCAAGCGGTAGCGCCGCACCCCGGGATGGCTCGTTTGACGAAATCACACTGCAGACCCCCTGACTTCCCGGTCGGGGGCCATCTGGCCGGCGAGAGGGGGCCGTTCGGTACTGCGCTCAGGCAGGCGCAGCGGCGAAGGTGAGCACACCGGAGCCATGAGGCTTTGAACGCACAGGGAAACGGGAGAAGTACCGTGATCAATCGATTGAAGGGCCTCGGCATCGTGCTTGGCCTCATCGGCCTCGCCTTCGTCGTCGCTGGAGGCTTTGCCTTCTTCAAGGTCCAGGAGGGACAGGCATCCCTGAACGCGTTCAGCGCGGCACAGGGCGTCGAGCTCAGCTACAACGAAGCCGGCCAGCTCGTCGATCGCGGCGAGCCCGAAGGCGCGCAGGCAATCATGGGTCTGCTGACCGATGAGTGGGGCTACCCCGTCGTCGCCGGCGAGCTCGACCCGGCTGACCCGATCGTCAATACCGGCAGCGAGTACATGTTCCAGATGGCGACGGTCGCCTATCACACCCTGAACTCGACCCAGACCATCGTCCTCGCGGAGGACGTCACCTACAACGGCGAGCTGTTCGCCGCCGGCACGTACGAGTTCGCGGTGGACGGCCGCTACTGGGCCGACTTCAATCGCGAGCATCCGATCGAGGGTCCGGCCCGCGCACAAGCCTGGACCGGCGTGGCCCACGCCCTGATCGGTGAGCTCGGCGTCGGGACCGTCACTGCCTCCGCGCTCCAGCTCGGTCTCGGCCTCGCGGCTCTGTTCGCAGGACTCGGCGCAACTCTCCTGATCGCAGGCGGTGGCCTGGTGTGGGCGGTTCGGCCCGAGAAGGTCTCGGTTCCGGTCCTTCGGCGAGCACCTGTGTCCGCCTGACGCGTGTGGTGAGACAGTTCTGAACGCCAGGCGCATTCGGGGCCCGTCGGTCAGGCGAGTGATCCGCGAGGACACTCCCCGCCGGCGGGCTCCCTTTTGCCGGCGTCCGCTGGCAGCACTCTCCAAGGCGCCGCATGCGTGACTGATCCTGCACGGCCGGGCCGACCTGGCGCGGGTGATGGGCGTCTCGCGGCAGACCGTCATCGTTCGAGAGCGGCCCCAGCATCGTGCAGGTCGGGAGGCTCCTAGGTGACTGACCAGACGCGAACCCGACCGTCCGCCGCCGCCATAGCTAAGGAGCGACCGTCGGGCGAGAACGCCAGGCCATAGACGCCCTTGGGAAGGTCGTTGATCACCACGCCCTGCTGCGACTCATCGGCGCTCCAGAGGCCCACGTGATGGTCCCATCCGAGCGCCATCCGGCCCCCGTCATCACTGAGCGCCGCCGGCAGCATGCTCCCCGGCCCCGTCTCCAGCGACCGCACGAGCTGCCAGGTGTCCGATGCCCAGACCGTGGCCACGCGTTGCCCCGACGCAAGCATGAAGCCGCCGTCGGTCGCCCACGTCACCGAGCCGACGACGGAGGCGTCCTCGGCCAAGCGAACCATCTCCTCGCCGTCAGGACCCAGGATCGCGATCCCGGCGCCAACCGTGGCTACGGCCACCGTCCCATCCGTTGCTCGCACGGCGACCGAAGACACACTGCCGCCAAGATCGATCTGGGCCACACGCTCCCCTGTCGAGAGGGTCCACGCGTTGAGCCGGCCATCGTGGCCACCACTCCACACCCGGTCCCGCGCCGCGTCAAGATCGAGTGCCAGGACCTGCTTCCGATGCGTTCCGAGCACGGCAATCTGCCGTCTCGTCGGAAGATCCCAGGTACGGACGGTCTTGTCGGATGAGGCGGTGATGGCGGTGGCTCCGTCCGGCGAGATGCGCACCACGCTGACGGCCGACTCGTGGCCGACGAATTCGCCGACCCGGGTCCCGTCGGGTGTCCAGATGCGTGCCTGGCCGCCGAAGCCGCCGCTGACGATGTGTCCGCCATCGGCGGTGAAGACTGCCGTCATGCAGTGCTTGTCGTGGGCCCGGAACTCGGCCGCCAGCGTCAGGGTCGGACGCGCCTCGTGCCTGACGGTGTGGCTGCGTGCGCTGGTGTATGACTCACCGGTGCGCGCCATCCGGGATCGGATGAGCGCCTTGAGATGCTTCTGCTCGGTCATCGAAAGCCCTCCGGCCGCCGCACCAGTCCTGCGCACCGTCGCAACGACCCTCAGGTTTCGTGGCCGTCAGGTCCGCCCGGAGGACACCAATCCCCTTTGACTCCTCGAGCGGGTCACGCAGGCACCCGGCGGAGCTTGGGCGTCGGGCAGGACGCCACCGCGACTATAGGCACGGGCAAACTCCCCCGCAAGCGCATGTCGCCGTGATGGGATCAGCCTCGGTCCGGTGCTCCGCCGTCCGGCCGACGCTCGAGCTCCCGCTACTCCTTCACTGCGCCGGCACCGACGTTCATGATCCGCTTCTGGAAGATGAAGAACACCACGGCGACGGGGACGGTCATGAGCAGCGCGGCGGCGAGCTTGATCGGGAACTGGGAGCCCTGGCTCAGCTGCCCGGACGCGAGCTGCGCGACGCCCTTGGTGAGCGTCGTCAGGTCGGTGCTCTGGGTCGACACGATGAAGTGGCTGAGCTCGTTCCACGACCCCTGGAACGAGAGGATGACGATGGTCATCACCGCCGGCAATGACATCGGCAGCACGATGGACCAGAAGATTCGGAACACGCCCGGCCCCGTCGATGCGAGCCTGCTCCTCGACGGCGACGGGGATCGACTCGAAGAAGTTCTTCATGATGAACACGCCCGCAGCATCGGCCAGCAGGGGGATGATCATTCCGGAGTACGAGTCGTACATGCCGAGCTGGTTGATGACGATGAATTTCGGAATCAACAGCACCACGCCCGGTACCGCCATGACGGCGATGAGCAGGGCGTACACGACACTGCGGCCCCGGAACGGGATGCGCGCCAGCGAATAGCCAGCCAGGCTGACGAAGAAGACTCGGCCAACCGTGACGGACAGCGTGACGATGAACGAGTTCATGGTCCACAACGGAAAGTCACTGCGGGTGAACAAGCGGTCGTAGGCTGCCGCGGTCCACGACCCGAGCCCGAGGGACAGTGGCTCGCGAACGACATCTGCGTCGGGCCGGAATGAGTTGACCACCTGCACGAGGAACGGCGCGATGTAGATGGTCGCCAGCACGATGAGCACCACGAACGGCGCCCACGCCAACAGCCCTTCGCGTCGAGTCATCGTCCCACCTCGGTCCGTCCGATCCACAGCCGCTGGAGGGCGGTGAGAACCACGATGATCGCGAACAGGATGAAGGCGATGGCCGCGCCACGGGGCCAGTCATAGTTGTTGAACGCCGAGTTGAACGACAGGTAGGCCGGCGTCAGCGTCGTCTTCGCCGGGCCACCCTGCGTGCCCACGTAGATCTGGTCGAAGACCTGCCATGTCCCGATCAGGCCGAGCGTGACCACCGTGAAGACGATCGGCTTGAGCATCGGCAGGGTGACGTACCGGAAGCGTTGCCAGGCGTTCGCGCCATCGGTCATGGCCGCTTCCTCGACCTCGGCGTTGATCTGCTGGAGGGCGGCGATGAACAGGAGCATGAACGTGCCCGAGGTGGTGAAGACGGCCATGAGGATGAATGCGCTCATGGCGACCGACGGGCCGGAGACCCAGTCCCAGCCGCTGATCCCCAGGAAGTTCGCACCGCTGAGCGGGTTGTCCGGCACCGGTGATGCCGAAGGCCCCGAAGACGATGTGGAAGATGCCGCGCGGGTCCTGGAACCAGTTCGGGCCGTCGATCCAGACCCAGCTGAGCACCTTGTTCACCGGCCCGGTGGCGCTGAACAGGAAGAGCCACAGCACGACAATGGCGACCGACGAGGTTACCGAGGGGAAGTAGAACGCGGTGCGGAAGAAGCCGCGGGCGCGCATGACCCGCCGGTTGACGAGGATCGCCAGCCCCAGCGCGATGGCGGTCTGGAGCGGGACGACAAGGAGCACGTAGAACAGGTTGTTGCGGAGTGCGGTGCCGAGATCTCGCGTGGCGAGACCGGTTCCACCGAGCAGCTCGGCGTAGTTGTCGACACCGACGAAATTCACGCCCTCGGCGAAGGGCGGACCGATGCCCGACCAGTCCGAAACGCTGACCCAGGCGGCCATGACGATCGGCACGAGTACGAACAGGCCGATGATGACGATGGCGGGGGTGACGAAGAGCCATCCCGCCAAGGCCCGGTTACCGTGGATCGAGCCGCGCGACCGCGTACCTATCATCTCGCCCTCAAGCGGTGAACGAGGTCAGCACCGTCCGGGTGCCGTCGGAGTCCAACGTGGACCGTGCCGGGGTGGCGCGATGCGCGCCACCCCGGACTGTGGAGGAGAGCCTACTGATCGTCCAGCGCGGCCTGAAGGCTCTGCTGGACGCTGGTGAGGATCGCCTCGGGTTCCGTGGCGGGCAGCGTCTCGAGCTGCGAGTTGAAGTCACTGATCACATCGCCGGTCCCCGGCTGGGCCGGAAGGTTGATGGCGTACTCGGCACCATCGATGAACGCCGCGAACTCGGGGAACGCCGCCTTCCACTCCTCCGCCGCCGATGCCACCGACGGCATCACGCCGAAGGCTTCGGCCGCGGCCAGCTGAGACTCGGTGCTGGTCAGATGCTCGACCAGCGATGTCGCGCCGGGGATGTTGTCCGACAGCGCCGCCATGCCCCAGCAGTTCGTGTACTGGATCGTGCCCTTGCCGCCCGGTCCTTCCGGCAGCTCGGCCACGACATAGTTGACGTCCGGGAAGTCGTTCGTCATGGCGCCGGCGATCCAGTTGCCCTCGATCACCATGGCCGCCAGGCCGTTGCCGAACGCCTCGCCGCCCCAGCCCGCGCCGAGGTCGGACGAGTAGGAGAACGTGCCGGCCGCCATCTGGTCCTTGACGTACTGGAGCGCCTCGGCATTCTCCGGCGAGTCGACGACCGCCGTCGTGCCATCGTCATCGATGAACGCTCCACCGGCCTCGGCCATGAACACGCCGATGCGCTGCACCTCCGGCCCGTAGGCCAGGCCCACGTGGTCGTCGGTCGTCAGCTGCTCGGCGACCGAGGCGAGCTCCTCCCACGTCGTCGGAATGTCGTCGTCGGTCAGTCCGGCCTCCGACCACATGATCCGAGTTGATGATCAGCGCCAATGTCGAGAAGTCCTTCGGCGCGCACATGAACTGTCCGTCGTAGGTGAACGCCTCGCGCAGATTCGGGTAGAAGTCGTCGGCGTTCGAGAGCGACTCCGCATATGGCTCGAGCGAATCGGTGGCGGCGTAAGCGGCCATCTGATCGGTCGAGAGGTAGAACAGGTCGGGCGGGCTGTTCGAGCTGAAGCCCTGCGAGAGCTGCTGGTTGAGGTCCGATGCCACGACGACCTCGGCATTCACGCCGGACTCGGCCGACCACTCGGCCACAAGATCGTTCACCAGGTTCGTCTCGGCGTCGCCCGATGAACCGATGAGGATCGTCAGATCGGCCCCGGCCTCGGCCGGCGTGCTGGCATCGGTCGATGATCCGGGATCCGCCGACGCCGGTGCCGTTGACCCCGGCGCCTCTGATTCGAATCCGCTGCCGCAGGCGGCGAGCAGGAGCGCGGAAGCGGCGAGGATGGCCGGCACGCGCGGAAATCGGTGAATCATGGGTTGGTGATCTCCTTCTCCTGGATGGTTCCGACGCTCTCGAACAACGACGGTGTGGCGATCTCGGAGTCGCGGAACACCGGTGACGGGGGAAGCAGGACATGCTCGGGCGGACGCTCCCCGGCGAGCCGGCTCACGAGCAGCGCAACCGAGGTTCGTGCCGCGCGGACGATCGGCTGAGCGACTGAGCTGAGGCCCAGTGCGCGGGCAACAGGGGTGTCGTCGAAGCCGACGATGGGGACAGGTGGTGCGGCTGGACTCCGCGCACCGAGGGCCGCTCGCGCGCCGAGCGCCAGCGTATCGGACGCGCACACGAACGCGGTGATCCCGCGGTCGAGCAGCTCGCGGGCGGCGCGGCGCGCATCGGTCACGTCATTCGAGCACTCGGCCATGAGGGTGGAGAGGTCGAGCTCGTCGGAGGTGAGACGCATCGCGCGCTCCCAGCCGGCGAGGCGGTCGCCGCCGACGTCCGGCTGCGCCGGCCACGACAGGTAGCCGATCCGGACGTGGCCGTCCGCCAAGAGGTGGCGCGTGACCGCCTCGGTCCCCGCGGCTCCGTCGACGTCCACCCAGTCATGCGGTGCGGTCGTCGCATCGGCGTCGCGGCGCCATGGCCGGCCGAACGACACGAACGGCACATCGTTCTCGAGGAGCCATGTGATGCGCTCGTCGTCGATGGTCGTGGAGGTGAGCACTACGCCGTCGATCTCGTTCGACGCTCGCATCCGGGCATAGGTGGCGATCTCGTCCGTCTCGTTGGCAGCGGCGAACAGCGCGAGGCGATAGTCGGAGCGATGGGCGTGCTCGGCCAGCTCGTGGAGAAAAGTGTCCAGGATGTGTCCGTTGATGCCATCGAAGGTCGGCATCAGGCGAATGCCGATGGCGTGCGAGCGCTGCGTGCGCAGCTGTCGGCCGGCGCGGGAAGGGACGTAGCCCGCGGCGCTGATGGCAGCCGCTATGCGCTGGCGAGTGGGCTCGGCGACGACCGCAGGTCGATTCAGCACGTTCCACACCGTCTGGCGGGACACGCCAAGGTCGGTGGCAAGCGATTCCAGCGTGGGTCGCCGTGCGCCCATCTTCTCCACTTCCGTTGCGGATTTCCGGAGGCTCTCGCCCGTCGATTTGAACGTTCAAATGCGGTATCGTCATCGTGGATCGCGTTGCCCCGGTTGTCAACCCCGCCGGGCGTAGCATGAGGATATCGATGGCTGACGACGCCCCCAATCACGTCCATATCGCGGAGCAACCGTTCCTCCACGACCTGGCGTGCCTGCTTGCCGCACCCATGCAGGCATGGAGCGCGCCCGACGGTTCGATCGACGCTGGGGCGGGCGCACAGGGCGTGTACCTCGGCGACACCCGCATCGTCCGCGAGCTCGCGATCCGCGCGGATGGATGGTCGATCGCGCACTTGTCGACCGATCACGGCGTTCCACGGCGCCAGGAGCTCCGCGCTGTGCTCCGCCGCGGCGGCGCCGTCGTCGATCCGGAGATCCTTCTCGTGCGTCAGCGAGCCATGGGCGGAGACGCGGTATCCGAGACGCTCACCCTGCTCAACGCGTCGAGCCACCCCGTGGCGGTTGCGATCGCCATCCGAATCACGCCCGACGCGACGCCGATGCACGTCGTCAAGTCGGGCGGCGGCGGACAGGCCGGGCCGGTGTTGGCCACCGACGATGGCTGGTCCACGCCGGACGGTCGGGTCGGCGTTCGCATCGCGACCGATGGCGCCCGAACCCGCGACGAGAAAGGCTTCGAGATCACGTGGGGCCTTACCGCCCCGCCGGGCGGATCGGCCGCCGGAACGTGGTCGCTCGATGCCACCGACAGCGGAGCGGTGGTCGCCGCTCCGGCCACCCGCACCCTGGCGGCGGCCGCCGACCGGGTCGCAGTTCCGGATGGCCGGGCGCACGACCTTGGTCGGCTCGTGCGCCAGGCATTCGACGATCTCGAGGGCCTCGAGCTCACGTTGCGCGGGTTGCCCAAGGCACCATTCATCGCCGCGGGCGCTCCATGGTTCCTGACGCTCTTCGGCCGTGACAGCATCATTGCCGCGAGCCTGCTGGTACCCGCGGCCCCCCAGATCGCCCACGGCACGGTCGTTGCGCTGGCTCACCTCCAGGGAACCGACCATGACGCTGCGACCGCCGAGGCTCCGGGGAGAATCGTCCACGAGCTGCGACGTGATGCGACGCACCACGCGAGTGCCAGCACGCGGCTGGTGCTGCCGCCACGCTACTTCGGCACCGTGGACGCTACGCCCCTCTGGATCTCGCTGCTTCACGACGCATGGCGCGCGGGGATGCCGATCGACGAGGTCGCGGCGCTCGCGCCGCATCTCGAGGCGGCCATCGGCTGGATGCGTGACGCCGCCGCCTCGGATCCTCGCGGCTTCCTCACCTACCACGACCCGACCGGGCACGGCCTGGCCAACCAGGGATGGAAGGACTCGGGTGATGCCGTGCGCTGGGCCGATGGGTCCCTGGCGGATGGGCCGATCGCGCTATGCGAGGTGCAGGGTTACGCAGTCCGCGCTGCGCACCACGCGGCGGAGATGCTCGACGCCCTCGGTCAGTCTGGAGCTGCCGAGCTGCGAACCTGGGGCAACTCGATGGCGGAGCGCTTCCGCGACGCGTTCTGGGTCAGTGACGGCGCGACCGGTGCGCGCTACCCCGCGGTAGCGCTCGATGCCGAGGGCCGCGCCGTGGACGGCATCGCGTCGAACATGGGCCACCTGCTGGGTACCGGCATGCTCGACGGCGACGAGCAGCGCGCCGTGGTCGAGCGCCTCATGGATCCCACCCTGTTCTCGGGCTTCGGCATCCGAACGCTGTCGACCACGAACGGCGGCTACTGGCCGATGCGATACCACGCCGGCGCGGTGTGGCCGCACGACACGGCGATGATCATTGACGGCATGCTCGCCGACGGCTTCGGCGCGGAGGCCCGCACCGTGGCGGAAGGGCTGCTCGCCGCGGCGGCGTCGTTCGAATGGCGATTGCCGGAGCTGTTTGCCGGGGTGGCGCGCGACGAGTCGGGACGTGCCATCCCCTACCCCGCCGCATGCCGGCCACAGGGCTGGTCGGCGGCGGCAGCGGTCGTCGTCGCCCGAGCCATCGGCGGTTGAGTCCGCGCGCCGGTCGGTCCGCATGGGCACGCACGCGCAGGTCTACGTCTCCGCTTCGGCCGAACGCCGCAGCCGCCCAAGCATCGTCCACAGAGCGCGAGGCGAAGCTCGAGTCTCGGCAAGCACGTCGTGGAGGCATACACTGGGCCGTCACCAGCCCTGACCGCGGAGGCATCCCGTGATCGGAAGCTCGATCAAGAGCCAGGCGTCGCCCTCTGCCCGATGCGCTCGCCCTTGCCTCGCGCACTCATGACAGCCCTCGCGACGCCTCCGGATCCACCCGACTTCGCGTCGTTCTTCCGCATCCACTTCGCTCCTACCGTCCGTAGCGTCGAATCGGTGGCCGGTGTCGCGGCCGAAGATGTTGCACAGGACGCATTCATCGCCGCCCTCGAGCGGTGGAAGGAGGTGGCCCACCTGGAAGCGCCCGATGCCTGGGTTCGGCTCGTAGCTCGCCGGATGGCCTGGAGGCGCAGGGGCCGCGAGCTCGATCGCGTCAATCGAGAGATGGCGGCAAGCGGGCCCGACCACCCTCATTTCGACGATCACCCGACGGTGGACCTCGAGCGAGCGATCGGCGCACTACCACTTCACGAGCGGGCGGCCGTGCGGCTGTACTACATGGCGGACCTGCCGATCAGCCGTGTCGCCGAGATCCTCGGCTGCACCGAGGCAGCGGCCAAGATCTGGCTGTTCCGGGGTCGCGAGCGTCTCGGCGAGGCGCTGATCGGCCATCGAGGCCGATGGGTCTCCGAACGACGCTGGCGTACTGACGACGTCGTGAAGCGCATGCGTGCGACACGGGACGATGCCTTCGTCGACATTGTCCTGGACGAGGTCCCCGTCAGAGATTCGCGGTGGACGCTGACCATGGACGATGGCGCGTATCGACTCGAGACCGACGAAGGCCAGCAGCTCGATCGTGGGCGGTATCGCATGCACTCGGGGGCACTGAGTCTCACGCCCTGGAACGGCTCCGGCCGGATCGTCCTCCGGCCCGAAATCGACGGAGGGAGGGCCTGCTTCCGGCTGATGGAAAACACCACAGCGCCTACACGGGGCGTGCCGGACGAGGTCTTCATCCGGCTGCTTCTCGAATCCGGGTCATTCGCCTGGTTGGATCCCCGCGCGCCGGCGGATCGGACCACGTAACCGATGGCGTCTGCCGCGTCAGTTGTAAGTGATGAACACCTGCAGCGAGGCAATCGCGTCAGATGACCCAAATGACAACGGCAGCTGGCAGTGGCAACGGTGACGACGGGTTCGATCATGCGCGGCGAGCGCTCCAGCTCCAGCGCTCCGACGGGAGGTGCTGACATGTCTGCACGGCTCCAGGTCCGATTGATCGCGGCCCTGACGATCGTGGGTCTTCTCGCGTCCGGCTGTGCGGCGGCGCCCGCGTCAACGACAGCGGAGGCGCCCGCATCGTCGGAATCCGCGCCCGCGCCGTCGGTCACCGAGCCGTCGGTCACCGAGCCGCCAGCAGCCGACGCCCCGGTGCCATTCGACGTGACCGTCATGGGCGGCAACATCCACGGCAGCTGCGTCGGGACCCGTCCGACGGGGGCCCCGGCGGCGATTCTCGTCCACGGCATCGGTGGCGACTACACGGACCTGTCGGTCATCGAGGAGCACCTGGCCGGACATACGATGGTGTGCGGCTACTCGCGGGCAGGCGTCGGCCAGAGCGATGAGCCCGCCGTGAGCCCGCGGCCGGCCGCGGACTTGATCACGGAGATGCATGACGTCCTGGGCGCGGCCAACGTACCGCCGCCGTACTTCCTCGTCGGGTTCTCGGGCGGCGGCTCTCTCGCGATGATGTATGCGCAGGCCCACCCCGACGACGTCGTCGGGTTCGTATCGATCAATCCGTCTCCGCCCTCCGTGCCGTGGATCGATATCTCTCGAGACATCTGGACGCCGGCGCAGCATGAGACCATCGAAGTCTCGTGGTACGCCGGAGAGAACCAGGAGGGCATCGACATGACCGGGACGAGCAGCATCCTGGCGGATCCCCTTCCGGCCACCGTCCCCTACGCCGTGATGTTCGACGAGGACTGCGGAGGCGACACGGCGCTATGCGACCGGCTCCTCGATCCGCTGGCTGAGACGACGGAGCTGATGGCTGAGGTCGGCGAGGGTGGGCGCTTCGTGTGGGTCAGGGGCGCCGGACACGACATCGATCTGACACAGCCGGAGCGGGTGCGCGAGGTGCTCGACGAGATCTGGAGCGAAGCGACCGACTGAGGGAGCAGAGACGGATCGGACGCCGGCAGGGGCCGTCGCCTTCGGGCCACGCACCCGTCCGCGGATTCCGTCCATGGGGCTGGTCAGCGGCAGCGGCGGCTCGACCCGGTGGGATGGAGGACGTCTCCTGCCTGAGCGGGGATGGTCGCTGTCGCGCGACGCAGCCTCAGGGCCGCCGAGCACCTGCGGGGTGGTGGCCGCCACGACGACGTGCCTCCAGGGAGGCCATCCCGGTCGATTGTGCGTGCTCCTACACTTTGACTTTCCCGAACAAGGCGTCGAGAGCGAGTGACGGAAGCCGAGAAGTGGCGCACCCTGGCGCAGGTCCTGATGGTCACGGTACCCCCCGGAACGGTGATCGGGTTCGGGCTCGGCTGGCTCATCGGCGGTGCGGGCGCGTCGATGGCGGCCGGCGCCGTGATCGGCCTGCTGATCACGGCAGGGATGGTCACCTTCAACGTGAGCTGGGCGATCGGGCTCATTCCGCGCCGATGGCGTGAGGCTCCGTTCCTCGTGGTGCTCGTCACGCGGAGCCTTGTGTGGATCATCGTCATCGTGGTCGGGGTCAGCCTGCCGCTCCTCACCGTCGCTGGCCTGTCCCTGCGGAGCTGGTGGACCAGCAGTTCGTCATCGCTGTTGCCGGGAGCTTCGTCGCCGCGCTGGTGTTCAACTTCGTGGGCCAGGTCAACGGGCTCCTGGGCGCGTGGCGTGCTCGTCGGCCTGATCGTCGGCCGCTACCACCGTCCTCGCGAGGAGGTCCGTGTCTTTCCTGCTGATCGACCTGCGCGAGTCCACCCCGATCGCCACCCGGCTCGGCAACCTGCGCTACCACGCCTTCCTGAGCCGATTCATCAGCGACGTCTCCGCCAGCGCCGTGCGCTACCGCGGTGAGGTGCACCGCTACGTCGGCGACGAGGTCATCCTCACCTGGACGGCACAGGACGGGCTGCGAAACGCGGGCTGTGTCAGGACGGTGTTCGCCATCTCCGACACGCTGGAGGCAGCACGCTCGGCCTACGAAGCCGATTTCGGCGTCGTGCCCAGCTTCTGGGCCGGTCTGCACCTGGGCCCTGTGGTCACCGGCGAGATCGGGACGATCAAGCACGAGATCGTCTTTCTGGGCGACACGCTGAACACCGCGGCGCGCATCGAGCAGGCAGGCAAGGGGCTTCAGCGCCCATTTCTCGCTTCGGGCGCCGTCGTCTCAGCCATCGACCTGCCGGACGAGGTCGCGATTGAGAGCCTCGGGCAGATCGAGCTGCGTGGAGTCGAAGAGCCCGTGGAGCTCTTTGCCGTGACGCGGGTCGCCGCCCCGCCCACGACTGCCTGATCCAACTGCTGCCCGGCAGCGCTCGGAGACGCGACGGCGCGTACCGCCCGGTGGACGTCCACCTGGCGACGGCTGACGCCTCACGGCATCGGCGAGACGATGGCTTGCGACGCGATTTCACCGCGTCGTACAATCGCGGCGGCGCCTCCCGCGCCGGACCACCAGACCGAGTCCCCACGCGACTCGGCGATGCGGCGGTAAAGGGGATCCGGATCCTCGGGACGAACCGGTCAACCATCCGACCGGCCAGCGACGTGGCGGTGTGGGCGCGCGCGTCGACGGCCGTGACGGAGAACTGACCGATGACCACCGACAAGGCCTTCAAGCGGGTCGTGCGTGCGCGCATGGCCAAGACCGGCGAGCGGTACGCCACCGCACGACGAGCCCTGATCGAGAGCGCCCCAGACGTACAGTCGGCGGAGCCGGCGGCCGATGCTGCCAACCCTTCGGGCTATCTGCTGCGCGGCGGACTGCATCCGGAGACGGCCACGCTCGCCAACGTCCTGGCAAATCAGGGCGTGATCTCAGGGCTGACCGGCGAGCCGTTGACCGAAGCAGCGATCCTCGGCATCGGCGGCGGCCTGGGCGCCGGCTACATCCTGTGGGAGTTCCAGGCGGAGCACCGCGGCAAGATCCACCGCGGGCCGGTCCTCACGCTCGGGTTCCGGAACCGGTGGCAGTACCCGTGGATCCCCGGCTGGACCGGCACGACGCTCGAACGGCTGGGCATCGAGCCCGATGTGCACGAGACCGGCGGGGCCAAGGGCGCGCGTGAGGCGCTCGATGGGCGGCTGGACGCCGGCGAGCCCGTCATCGCCTCGGTCGACCTCCAGTCGATCGGGACCTGGTGCCGGCCGGACGACCTTGCGGGTCACGACGGCCTGCACGTCGTCATCATCGGACGTGACGCCGATGGCTCGTACCTCGTGGATGATCGTGGCCGGAATCCATTTCGGGTGCCGCCGGCGGTGATGGCCGCCGCACGCGGACGGATCAGCTCCTTCAAGCACCGGATCGTCGGGCTGCGAACAACGCCGGGACCGGTCCCGGCCGATCGGCTTCGGGCGGCGATGCGGGCTGGTCTGGACGACCAGGTGGATCACCTGCGATCCCGATCCGACTCCTTCTCACTCCCGGCCTGGCGCAAGTGGAGCCGTCTCATGACCGACCAGCGGAACGCGAAGGCGTGGCCACAGGTCTTCGCCGACGGCCGCGGCCTCTTCGGCTCGCTGTCTGCCATCCATGAAAACGTCGACGGGCAGGTCGGGCCATCCGGCGGGCACTTGCGAGAGCTGTATGCCGAGGCACTCGATGAGGCGGCCGCCGCCCTGGAGAACGCTGCGCTGGCCGACGCGGCGCATGCCTGGCGGGGTGTCGCCGACCAATGGGAGGAGCTGGCCGACGCGGCCGTGCCGCCCGATCTCGACGGTGCTGCCGAGGCGGTTGATGCGATCGAGACACTGCACGAAGCGGTGATGGCCGGCGAGCCGGGACGGTCGCGCGCGGGAGCGGCCGCGGAGACCGCATGGGCGATCAGAGATCGCTACGCCGATACCTTCACCCTGCCACCGGACCGCATCGCCGCGATCCTGGAGGAGATCGGCGACCGGATCGGCGCCATCTACCACGCGGAGGTCGAGGCGCTCGACATGACCGCACAGGCGATCGACAGATGAGGAGGAGCGATTGAGTTTGGTACCGCATACCGGATTCGCGGCGAGCCTCCCGTGGAGTCCGACTGAGTACGGTTGTTACGGTGGGCTATTGCCAGCTCCGGTGGGTTCCGACTGGCTTGAGGGTACGAATGAGGGTACAGAGGCGTCGATGCACCGGCTGGCAGAGCGCCGGATGCCGAGAGGCCAACCTATCCGAGCCCGAAGTGTCGCGACTTCTTGACGCCGGACACCGGCAACGACCCGGTGCCCCAGCGGGCGCGCGCGCCGCTGCGTCCCTATGCGGCAGCGCCCCGAACACATCCTTTCCGAGCGCGAAAGCTGTCCAGATTCTTGACCCGGTTAGTGTTCAGTCACCGTAAAACTTCAGATAGAGGTGCGGCTCATGCCTGCATCTTCGCGTGAGGGCGATCATGCGGTTAATGAGCTCTCTCTCAGCGTCGTTCTGAACTCTCCCCAAGAGCAGTTCGAGCTCTTCCAACACATCGTCCACCTGATAGCGGTTGAAGACCGTGTCACCGTACCAATCGATGTACCGCAGAATGCGCGAACCTGAATCATCCGCCGTGGGAAGGAGACGATGCAGAATATTCGTCGGGTCATCAAAGCCATCGATCCGCCTACCTTGCTCGTCCTCGAGCGCGACGCTCAGACCCATCGTTCCCCTTCCTACGGCACGCCCGGAAACGCCGTGACGAGGCCGTCAGCTGCGTTGGTGATGACGGTGTAGATTGAAGTTGGCTGTCCTGTCGCGCGATCGATACCGATCACGCGACCGGCATCGACGATTCGCTGGAAGTTGCCTCCTGGTTGCTGAACTGGCGCTAGGGATTCAGCGGCACGAATGAGCCCAGCGATGTCCTCCCCCTGACTGAAGACGCTCTTGCCCGCCGTAAGTGCGCCACTGATGGCATGCCTCTGCACGACATGTTCAAGAGCCTGCTCGGAGAGCTTGATTCCGGCCCTTGCGCCACGGCTGATCATCGCGAGACCGGCACCGCACGGGATGAAGACACCGCCAGCGTCGAGCAAGAAGTAGCCGAGGTTCTCACCGCGCTGCTTCTCGGGGCCGAAGATGAGCTGCCCGAGGCTAAACGCT